>NZ_JBSDZT010000001.1:0-66964 GCF_054300775.1 Lentzea chajnantorensis
CGTCGGCCAGCGTCGGGCGCGGCCACAAGCCCTGTTGCAGCGCGAGACGGTAGATCGTGGCCACCGTGCGGGCCTTGGCCTCCGCGTTGCCACGCCCGAACGGCGGGACCATGAGCAGCGCAGCCATCTCGATCCCCATGTCCACCCCGCCGACGTCGAGCCGCCCGACCTGCCGTGCAGCCCACGTCAGGAACCTCTTCGAGGGAGGCCGGACGTTGCTCCTGCTCCCCCGGCGCCGACCCATGCTGAGCAACTGCGCGGTTCCCTGGGGCGGGTTGATCTCGAATACCAGCGCCCAGTTCTCCGCACCGGGCATGCCGCCGAGTTCCGCACGTCGTCCGTTGTCGCCGTAGAAGATCTTTCCGTTCAACATGTGACCAGCATCGGCGCAGGTCAACGGTGATCGAAAGCTCTATGGGCAAAGACCACTGAACTCGGGGAAGGACGCCCTGAACGGGCGACCCCTCCCCGAGTTGCGCCCGCCTAGGCGGGGATGTGGACGGTGCGGCCGCCGCAGACCAGCACCTCCCCGCGGGCATGCCTGCCCACGGCCGTGAGCAGCGCGGCGACCTCGACCTGGCGGCCCGCAACACTCAGGTCCCGGGTGGAAGGCGCCGGGCCGAGCCCGTCGACGCTGCGGAACTCCTGGGTGATGATCTGGCCGGCGTCCAGGACCTCGGTCGCGTAGTGGGCGGTGGCCGCGATCGTGCGTGCTCCCCGTTCCCGCACGCGTGCGTACGGGTTCGCGCCGGCGAACCTCAGGGTGTCGTCGTGGTGGACGTTGATCACTGGCACCAGCTGGCACAGCTGCGCGGGCAGGACCTGCATGAAGCGGGCCATCACCACCATGTCCGCGGCTGTTTCCTTGATCAGCTGCTCCAGCTCGGCGTGCGCGGCCGCGGCGCCGTCCGCGTCGGTCGGCCAGTTGATGTGTGCGAACGGCACGCCGTAGACCTCGGTCAGCGCCTGGAGTCGCAGGTGGTTGGACGCGACCGTGACGACGTCGCCGTCCAGGTGCCCGGCCTGGTGCTGCGCCAGCAGCTCGTGCACGCAGTGGTCGACCAGGCTGGCCAGGACGAGGATTCGCGGCCGGTCCAGTGCCTGAACCTGCCAGGCCTCCAGCGACCAGTACGCCGCGTGCGTCTCGAGGTCGAGCAGGAGCGCGTCCAGCTCGGTCAGACACGCGAACTCGATCCGCACATACGCCACCGCCCGGTGCGAGTCGCTGAACGCCCGGACATTGGTGCCCAGCCGCGCGCCGTGCCCGCGTAGCCAGCTCTCCAGCTTGCCGCGCAATCCGGTCTGATCAGGCCCGGCGATCATCACGACGTAGGACCGCATCACCGGCTCACCTCCGCCTCGACCTGCTGCCGGCGCGAGAACGCCGGCAGCAAACGGGCGATCGCGGGCCCCAGCAGCAGGGCCAGCACCACGCTTCCGACTCCGAGCGTCCCCGTCCGCACCGCCAGGACCGGGTTGATGATCAGCACCCCGGCGGTCAGGCAGAGCAGATCGGCGGCGACGCGGATCCGCGCCAACCCCCAGCTGGTGCGCCGGGCGATTTCGAGCATCAGCCCGTCCCGGGGCAGCCCGCCGAGTCCCGCGGCCAGGTACAGGCTCGTTCCGAGAGCGAACAGCACACCACCGAGCACCAGGCCCGCCACCCGCAACCACAGCACGTCCGGCACGGGCAGCACGGTCAGCGCGGCGTCGGCCACGACGGCGGGCACCACGACGGACGCGACCGTGCCGACACCAGGACGAACCCCTAGCGACAGGTTGATGACCAGCACAAACGACTGCACGGCGATGATCGCTCCGCCGATGGTCCAGCCCACGCGATCACCGGTCGCGCGGTGCAGGACGTCGAGGGGCAGCAGCCCCAGCGCGCTGCGGACCAGCACCGCGACCGCGAGCCCCATCAGCGCCGTGCCGACGACGACCTGGACCAGGCGCAGGGCCAGCGCCCCGGCCGTCTTCCCAGCGGGAACGGCGTCACGATGCATGCGCGGTCACCCACTCCGGCTGTACGTCCTCGACGCGCCGCGCGAGCCCGGCCGCCCCGGCTTCCTTGAGCAGCCGCAGGAAGTCGTCCGCGATCTCGGGCGCGCACGCCACGATGGGGTCGCCGAGGTGCGCGGCTGGTCCGCCGGTGCCGGGCCAGCTGACCACCGCCCCGGCTTCCTCGCAGATCAGCAGACCCGCTGACCAGTCCCAGACGTGCAGGTGGTGCTCGTAGTAGGCACCGAGGACGCCTTGCGCGACCCGGCACAGGTCCATCACGGCACTGCCACCGCGGCGAACGTCCTCCACCTGGTCGATCATCCGCGCCACCACCTGCGCCTGCGGCACGCGCTCGTCGGCGAGGTAGGAGAACCCGGTGGCCAGCAGACGCTCCGCGAGCGGACGCCCGACACGGGCCTGGAGCGGCCGCGACTGGTGGACCACGTTCGGGTCGTAGAGCAGCGCGCCGTGGCCGCGTGCCGCCGAGTAGAGCCGGCCACTCACCGGCTCGGCGACCGCGCCGGCCAGGACTAACCCGTCCGCGGCGATGGCGACGGACACCCCGAACTCTGGAGCTCCACTGCGCAGGTTCGCGGTCCCGTCGACCGGATCAACGATCAGCTGGAGCGCGCCGGGCCTGGCCGGCTCGGCGCCGCCTTCCTCACCAACGAAGCTGTAGTCGACGGCATCTCCCCACGTCTCACGTGCTGCTTCACGGATCGCGGCCTCCGACGTCGTGTCGCACACGGTCACGTAGTCGGTGGCCGAACTCTTGGTACGCGCGTCGGTGGCCCCCGGCCGCCTGAGCCGTTCCCGCACGGCGCTGGCGCCCATGCGCGCGAAGTGCTCGGCGTGGTTGCGCAACTGCTTGGTGTCGTAGTGCACGTGCTCCCCCTGATGACGACGACGGATCGGCCGTGGTGCAGGCCGGATCACCTTGTGCGGCGGCGGTGGCGTGAGGAGAAGGCGTTGCACCGGCCTCACCGGCCGGTCTCCGCGGTGGCCCTGCGGCGCCGCGACGGCCTCCAGAACCCTGGATCGGCGGCGGCCGCGACCAGGTACAGCACGAGCAGCACGACGGCGCCCGCGCGCGTCCACACCGCAGCGGTCGCTCGCCGGCCCGTCCAATCGACCCCCACGAGCTGCATGAACCTCTCCCCTCGCGCTCCGGAGAGGGACCGCTGTCCCCATCCCCCTGGAGCTCCACGGATGGTGGAAAACCCCCAGGTCAGGGTTGCGGGACCGCCTCCGGTGTCACATCGGTGGAACAACCGAGAGCGGGTACCTAGCTGCGCCGAGACGGCGCCGTGAGGGTGAGCGGCCGTGCGAATCAGCCGGCAGAGGGTTCGTCCCTGACAGGTGGTTCGTCGCTGGAGACGTGCAGGTCAGCAACCGCCCGCAGCAGCGTCGGCCTGTCCCCGTCGTCACCGTCCGACACGGATTCCTGGGCCGGGGCACGGAGCACTTCCGACTCCGCGACGTACAGACGTCCAAGATCGATAAGCAGCGTGCCGAGTTCCTCGAAGTGCGCCGCACGCTCCGCGTCCGGGAGCATCCCGCACGTCTTCATGAGGTGCTGGACCAGCACACCGCCGAACTCCGGATGGCTCTGTGCGACGACGCCAGCCAGCCGCTTCAGCGAGATGCGGAGCAGGTCCTCGGTGAGGGGTTCGGCGGACACGGAAAGCAGTTCCTCGTTCTCGATCGGCCGGTGCCGGCGTTGGTGCGGGTCGGACAGCCTGGCGTCACGGGCGCCGTGCGACACCGGCGTACAGGCCGTCCTGCTCGGTGTCCTGCTCGCCGGTCGGCTCGCCGTCCGGCCGCCAGCTTGAGGTGGTGACCAGACCCGGCTCGACCAGCTCGTAGCCGCTGAACAGCGCCAGCACTTCATCACGCGTCCGCGGGAACACGTGATCACAGCTGGTCTTCATCGTGCTGACGATCTCCTCACCACGGATGAAGTCAAAGTCGTCCGTCAGGTGGGTGAGGGCGAAGAAGCTGCCCGCAGGCAGCGCATTGCGGTAGCGGGCGAACAGGGCCCTGGGGTCGGCTTCGGGGGCGATGAAGTGGGCGGTGGTGATGGCCAGCAGCCCGACAGGCTGGGTGAAGTCGAGCAGCCGGGCAGGCTCGGCGTCGAGCACATCGTCAACGTGGGTGACGTCGGCGGCCACGATGGCGGTGTAGTCGTTGCCCGCCAGCAGCAACTGGTTGTGCGAGACGGCGACGGGATCACGGTCGACGTAGACCACGCGTGAGTCCGGAGCTTCGGACTGGGCGATCTCGTGCACGTTGCCCACGGTCGGGATGCCCGAACCCAGGTCGAGGAACTGCCGGACCCCGTTCTCCACCATGAACAGCACCGCCCGCCGCATGAACGCCCGGTTCTCCCGGGCGATACGAGCCACGCCGGGCTGCACCTTCATGATCTTTTCCACGAGCAGGCGATCGGAGGCGAAGTTGTGGCCTCCGCCGAGCAGGTAGTCGTAGACCCTGGCAGCGCTGGGGATCGACACGTCGACCCCCGGTAGTTCGGGCGCCGGCACCGACTTGTTCCTCCTGGTCACAGCGCCCCAGAGGTGTTCTGGAGAAGGTCGAGCAACTGGTGCGCGTGCTGCTGCCGCAGGATCGTGCCCGGCGGATGTGTCACCAGGACCACCAGCTCCGCAGAGCCTTCGACCCAGCGAGCCACGGCCGTCTGCCCCCAGACGTGTTCGAGCGTCGTCATCGGGCTGACGGGCCCGCATTCCAGCGGAATCGTGGACGGGGTCGTCAACGGGCGCGGCTGCTTCGGTTCCGCCGACCACAGCCGCTGAGCCGTGTAGCTGCTGAAACCCGATTCGAACTTGAGGAACGGGCGGTCGTCGACGGCGACGTGCACCTTGCAGTCCTCGGGACGGACAACGCGCAACGAGTGCGGGCTCGGTCGCCGCTTCGCGGCGGTGTCGCCCAGGGCGACCCGCACCAGCCGCAGCTCCCCCGTGCGCAGGTACCCGAGCAGCTGGCCGAGCGCGTAGTCCTGGCCGTCGACCAGCTCCGCCCGCTCGCTTTCGGAGACGGAGCCGAGGACGTCGAGCAGCTGCTGGTTGCGGGGCTCCTGGCGCCAGGCCTGGACGAGGTCGAGGACGGTGGCACCGGCCGGGTTCGTCTTCGCGCGCCACTGCCGGCCGAGTTCGGCGGTGAGCAGGTCGACGGCGTCCTTGCGTGCCACGTCGCCCTCCTCCCCCGCCGCGCACAGCACGCCGTAGGCGCCGGCGCTGTCGGACGTCACGAGCACCTGGACGCTACGCCCGGTGTGGCGCAGGTGCCGCACGCCGACGTTCAGCGCGGTCGGGCCCAGCCCGTAGCGGTTCTTCACCGAGCAGTGCGTGACGAATCCAGCCCGCACAAGCTCGTTGAGCAGGTGATAGGTGGTCGAGCGAGGAAGCCCGACGTCCGCCGCGAGACACGTGGCGGACGTCGGTTCGGGTCTGCGCGCGAGCGCGTCGAGCAGCGCCAGGCCACGACGCAGAGCGGGGACGTAGGACGCCTTCACTGCCGCTGAACACCCTTCGTACGAACAGGACTTGCTGGTCTGGCTGGTGCTTCATCACGTGACGCGAACGACCACGAACACCACGACGCCGACGATCAGCACGGACACCAGCACCCACGGGGTCGGGCCGTACGCCACGAGCACACCGAAGGTGATCGCGGCGCACACCGCAGCTAGCAGGACTCTCCGTGCGGGCATGAGGGGCGCTGGTCTTCCGATAGAGGTCCGGCCTGGGCACCGCGCCGAGGGGGGAGAGGGGCGGTACCCAGGCCGGGATTTTGGGGAGGGGGCTGAAGCGAGCTACTGAGGGTTCTTGGTGCGCAGGAGCAGCTCGGCGAAGCATTGATCACACGGCAGAAAGCCGACGCCGCGCATGTTGTCCACCAGGTCGAGTTCGCCAGGACCGAACGACTCGGAGCACAGAGCGGTGATCGCCGGGGGCGGCGGCGCCGTGAGATCAGGCATCGGGATGACGTGAACGGATCGGTCTCGTTCGCCGACAACGCGGTCTCCGCGCATGCCGCCGGCCTTCAGCCTCGCGAAGAGCACCTGGAGCTCCGCTGCTGGCACGAGCGCGGGCGTCAAAGACGCGTCGGCTGTCGCCCCGGTCCTGCCCGACCGGGACGACTCCGCCGAGCCGCGGAACACGTCGCCGTTCTCCTGGCCCGCACCGCCGCGACAGCGCGGGAGATCGCCGACGTGTTCCGCGAAAGGGGTCGCGATGGTGCCGCCGAAGGCGTCCCGCTGCGCGACCTGCCGTCCTCCATTCACGACGGTGAGGCTATGAGCAGCCCAAAGGCGTTTGTGGCATGAGATGCCACACGAACAAAGATCACCCAGTAGGGGCAGCCATGCCGATGACGTACGCGAGCCTGCGCAGTTCACGGCCTTCGACGGTGTTCCGGTTGGCCCACTTCAGGTTGCCCGCGACCGCCTGCCGGAACAGGACATGATGGTGCATCCGTTGCGGCGCAATGCTTTCCGCCCGCACGAGTGCCTGCACGCCGTCCAGGCGGAACTTCTTCTCCGCGATCAGGGAACGTCCTAGATCGGCCTGGTACATGGCCACGCGAGCCGCAGACGGAATCAACTCTGGGTGGACGTCCTGCGCCAGTTCAGCCACCCGTCCGGCCCCCTCCCCCAGCTCGGCGGCGAGGGTGACCCTCCAGACGCCGACGTTCGGCCGGCCGAAGTAGAGGTTTCCGAACTCCCCCACCTCGACGTCCATCCGCTGCGCGATCGCCTCGGCCTCCGCCAGGTGCTCCCGCGCGCGCTCGGGGTCCGGGGCGTGGCCGGCAGCGGCCGCCAGCGCGGCGTTGAGGTGCAGCATCCCGAACATCTGCTGGGCGTTGGGGTCGTCCAGATGGCCGGTCAGCTGGTCGGCCGCGTCCACGGAGAGCTTGTACTGGCGGGATCGGCCGGCCGAACCGGCCGCGTGGCCTCGCAGCCAGGCAGCCAGAGCGAGCCACGCGGGGTCTCCGAGTTCCTCGGCCACCTTGCGCGCGTGATGAGCGGCCAACGTCGGAAGTCCGCGGACGCCCAGGTTTTTGCACAGCACGGCGGCGGTGTGCATGACCTCGAGCTGCGCCTGCAACACCTCGCGGGACGGTTCGTCCGCGAACAGCGCGTACAGCTCCCGCATCAACCCCGGAACGACGGCGCCCTGCGCCGCGTAGTCGGTCTTCGGACGCAAGACCCTGTTGAGGTGGTCGACGTCGGCCAGGACCTGATCGACCGGCCGGGGAACGACGCCCTCCGGGCGCTCCCCCAGCTCGATCTCGCCCAGCGCGTCCTCGACGTCCACGATCACCGCGTGCGCGTCCGCGGCTACTGGGTTCTTGAGCGTCAGCGGCTGTTCGAGCAAGTCGTGGGGCGCGACTTGGAGCGCGGTCGCGATGGCCTCCAGCACGGTCCGACTGGAGACGTTGACTTCACCGCGCTCGATCTTCGCGAGGTTGCTGTGGTCCATGCCTGCCAGCGGACCGGCTTCGCGCAGCGTCAAGCCTCGGACGTTGCGAAGTTCTCTGACTCGCTTGCCGAACTTCTGTGCCTCGTTCAACGACGCCCTCCCCAACCGGTCGGAGCCGTCCTGCTCTCCTGGCAACGGTACCGGCGCCGGATTACGAGCAGGTACGCCCGGTCCCGCACCGCACGACGTGGGCAGGGCCGCTGGCCAGCGGCTTATGCGTATTCGTCGTCAGCGTCGGGGACCACGAAGACGCCGTTCTCGAGCACGAGCACGCCGTCTTCGGACAGGAAGAAGTCAGGCTGTTTGGCGAGGATCGAGGCGACGTACCGAGCCGCGTCCAGGGCCGTCCTGTGCGGCCCGAGGTGGACGGCGAAGTCGAGATGCCGGGCGCCGCACCACCACTCCAGCCGCGTTTCGGCGCCGTACATGGTCCTGCTGCTCAGCACGTGGACGAGGTCGTTCACCGTGGCCTGGTAGGCGTGCTGGGTCTTGTAGTCGACCCCGACCATGTCCTGCGCGTCGGTGGACGGGCGCCACAGGATGCCGTCTACCTCAAGGGTGGCCGGATCGCTGACGGGATCGGCGGTTCCCAGAATGCTCATGACGCTCCTTCTGCTGCAAAAACGGGCGTTTTCGGATGCTTCGGGTCGTGTTCGGCCTGGTGGCGGGAACAGCGACCGTAGTCGGTGGCTGTGCTGTGATGATCTTGGTTCAGGAGAGTTCGAGTTCGGCCTGGCCGGCCGTTTCCTCGGGCTGGCCGAACTGGCCAGCGCTCTCCCCTGGCTCTGCCGGTGGCTCTCCCGGCTCCAGGTCGAAGTCGAGCTCAAGCTGACCGTGTCGTACGGCTCCCCTGGGAGCGTTGCGGGGGTTGTCCGCGTGCTGGCAGTGGTGACACGTCACCGCGTCGGTGGTCGGGTGCAGTTCGTCCAGGCCGACGCCGCTCCAGCCCTGGCCGCAGCCTGGCGCGGGCAGCTGGAGACCGGCCAGCCACGCGACCAGTCGGACACCGTGGACCACGTTCGAGTCGCGCACCCGCAGGTTGTGCCCCTCGAACCTGTTGCACTGGTGCATGGCGATCCCGGTCAGGATCGCCGTCGTCGGGTCGGCAACAGGAACAGCAGCCACGCGCTGATGGTGCCCGAAGGCACCGACAGCGCGCGACGTCTGGCGGCGTGGGCAGCTCAGGACCGATCGGCAGGGGCGGCAACCTGGAACGCGCGATGCGGATCGCTCCCCGCGTCGCCCCACATCAGCCCGGTACGCAGGTCCAGGGCCACGGTGAACCCGTCCGAGACGGGGCCGAACAGGTCGCTGAGCAGGTCGTCCGCCCGCGTGAACGTGACGGTCCGGGTGTTGCCGTCCGCGAACGCGACAACGCCCGCGTCATCGAGGAACCGGCCCTGGTCGTACTCGCGGTGCTCGGCGAACAGCACACCGATCACCGGCTCCCGGGGGTCGAGTTCCTCGTGGACGAGTTCGATCAGGGCGTCGATGTCGTCGCGCTCGTTCAGCGCGGTCATGGCGTGGCGCAGTCGGTCGCGGGTGTCCTTGTCCAGTGCGGCCAGCGACGTGGCCAGGGTGTGATCGTCCGCGCCGTCCAGCGTGATCAGGTTGACGGCCACCGGCGCCAGACTGCTCTCGCTCACCGCTCGTCCGTTCCGCCTGCGCCCAGGCTCGTCTTGATCGGCTCGGCGTCGACCTCGGGGGCCAGCTGGTCGACGTGCAGCCAGGTGGGCGTGTGCGGGCTGTCGTTCACCTGGAGCACCAGCTCCGCGTCGCGCAGCTCCCGCAGCCTCTTATAGGTCGTGCCGAAGCTGCCGCCGATGCCGCGATGGGCCTCGGTCGTCGTGAACGCCGTGGTCTGGGCCTTGATCCACGAGTCCACGGCCTCGATCTGCGCGAGGGTCGCCGGTGTCGGGTTCGGGCCGAACCTGGGGTGTTGCATGGGACTTCCTTCCGTTGTCGCGAGTGCCAGGGTCTGAGCTGCGAATCTCTCGCCTGACACCATTAAATATATCAGAGATAAGGGGACAGTGGAAGTGGGCCCTGATCGGGTTCGGTCAGCAGTGCCTCACTCGGATGCCGGTCCCCAGCTCCACCGCTGATCAGCTGCTCGACTCGGCACGGATTCGGGCCAGGTGCCTGCCCACGGTGTTGACATGGACCTCCAGGCGTCGGGCGATGTCGAGGTTGGTCAGCGACGTGCCGGCCGCGGCGGCCTCGTCCAGCAGCGCGCGAATCCGCTGCTCGAGGTCGAGCGCGTCCTGACGCCGGCCTCCGGTCGTGCCAGAGGGCCGGCCGCGCGTCGGCGGATTGTCGCGCTCCCGCTCGGCCGTGCTGCGGTTCCAGAACGGCACCCCGCACCGCTCGTCATCAGAGGGCAGGCGTCCGTTCTGGTAGCGCTTCTCCCAGGCCTCGGGCTTCACGCCGGCCACCGCGGCGGCCTCGAACCGGTCCAGCAGATCGTCCGGCCGGTCTTCCTCGGGCAGAGGCTCGACCTCCAGGCTGGCCGCGAACTGCTCGGCCTGCTGCCGGTCCCACAGCGTCGGGTAGCCCTGAGCGGCCTTGCGCGTGGTCACCGGCGCCGGGTGGCCGTCCTGGGCCCACGGCTTCTTCTTGTGCGCCGTGGCTTCGCTCTGGCCGTGCAACGCGGCGATCTCGAGGCGGCTGACGACGTCACGTCCCGCGCGGATCATCAGGCGTCCACGCTCAGGTCGCTGCGCAGGCCGGCGAGCACGTCGAGCGTGTCGGTCACGAGGGCCTGGCCGCCCTCGTCGCGCGCCGGCGCGATGTGCGCGGCCGGCTCGTCGTCCAGCATGAGGACGAACGGCTCCACGTGGCCGGCGGTGACGAGTTCCGCGGCTGCGTCGAGCGCCTGCCGGCGCGCGGTGGCCACGTCGCCGGCGCTGCCGTGCGCCAGGTCCCCGGTCGTGCCGGCGCTGAGGCTCCACCTGTGGTTGGGCATGTCCTGTTCCTCCTGGTCTTCGCGGTGCTGCGGGTTGTTGCGCTGGTGCTGCACGATCCCGTGATCGCCGAGGGGAAGGGCGTTCGCCGGGCTGGATCTGTGGACAACTCGTACCTGTGGACAACTCCGGAACCTGTGGACAGCCCGGAAACCGGGGGCCTCTTGGTGAGGCCCCCGGCACCTGGTCAGTCTTCGGGCCGCACGAGCGCGCGAGCCTGTCGCCAAGCGTCCATCGTGGACCGGTAGGCGCTCTGATCCCTGATCTCCAGGCTGAGCGCGCCGACCCGCAGGACCAGGTGAGGCTTTCCGCCCAACGTGCGTGACGGCGCGAGCGCTGCCGTGCAGGCCGGGAGGGCGGTCAGGCTGACCACGGTGGTTGCGTGGCTCCCGTCGCGTCGCCGCTGGAGATCCCCCGGTGCGAGCGATTCGGGCAACCGGTGCAGGTAGACCCCGCCCGCCTCCCACGTGCTGAACACGTGCTCGATGGTCAGTTCCGGCTTGAAAATCCGGTACAGCACCGGCCCGACGATCATGGTCACTGACCGGCGTTCGGTGTGCCAGCCTGACGTCCCCAGGTCTTCCAAGGTCTGCTCTCCGGCCGCCAGGATGGTGGTGGAGACGATCTCCGAAGTTCCCCTCATCAGGTACTCCCCTCTGTGTAGTTGTCGCGATGTCCGGTCCGGGCTGCGAATCCCTCGCCTGACACCACAAAATATATCAGAGATGCGGGGAGATTGGAAGGGGTGTTGACCAGCGTTTACACTCAAACCGCCAGCAACCTGGACTGCCCGCACGGGACTGCCCTCGTTGTTGTCGCGATTAGGGGTCGACACCTGCGAAGCGCCCTCGGGCGTCGTGTCGGCCCCGTCTCGCGTTCAGGGCGGGAGCCGGTGCTCCGAGGTCAGCCGCGCGCGGCGCGCACCAGGACCTCGGCAAGGTCGTCGGACAACTCCGCGTCGTGGCTGAAGCCGAGCCGCTCGTACCACTTCCTCAGCTCGACGCGGGACAAGGCGGGACGGCCCACCCGGCCCCGCTCCAGCGGGCTGCATGCCAGCGCGAACGTGCGGCCGGGGTTCCGGGCGAACACGGCCTCCATCAGCTGTCGACCGTGCCCCTTCCCGCGATGCTCGGGGGTCACGTACACGCGCTCGACCCACAGTCGGACGTGGCAGTCGATCGTGTTGACCGTCGCGACCACCTGACCGGCGTGCAGCAGGTCCAAGTACTCGTGGCCGGATTCCGGCGCGGTCACGAAGAACGTGGCGGGCATGATGCTGGTTGCCGTGGCGGAGCGGGTGAGGTGCACCCGCTCGCCGTCCAGGTTGGCGATCACTCGTCGCCGTCCGCGAGACCGAAGCCGAACGCGAGCACTGCGGCGTCCTCCGCGGGCATGGTCAGGGCCTGGTCGATCAGCGGCGTGGTGCGCACCTCGCGCACCGGCTCGGAGGCCTGGCCGTAGTCGACCGGCCGGGCCACCGGCTCGACGTCGGGCAGGTCGAACAGCGGTTCGGTGGTCGGCGCCTCGGGCGCGGGCTTGGGGTCGAGATCGGGGAACAAGCTGCTCACGGTGTGCTCCAGGTTGTCGTCGCGATGTCCGGTCCGGGCTGCGAATCCCTCGCCTGACACAAGAAAATATATCAGAGATAAGGGGAAATGGGAAGTCCCCTGGTCATGCGGGTTCCGTGGTCTCGGTGGCGGGCCGGATGGTCGGTTCGATCCCCTGCCTGCGGAAACTCGCGGCGACGACCTCGGCCGAGATGAGACCGGCCGTCTTGATGCGGAACCCCGGACCCTCGACGTACTGCGGGTCCGAGTCGTGCAGCTCCCGGTACCGCTTCTCGGACATCCGCCGGGGCTTGGGTGGGACCGCCATCACGCCCCCGCGCTCAGGCCCGGCTGCGCCGCGAGTGCGCGCAGAGCGGCCCGGACCGCCGTCGCGCTGCCGAGCTGGTG
Organism: Lentzea chajnantorensis; assembly: GCF_054300775.1. NCBI lineage: Bacteria > Bacillati > Actinomycetota > Actinomycetes > Pseudonocardiales > Pseudonocardiaceae > Lentzea > Lentzea chajnantorensis. The sequence continues at coordinate 12,424 of NZ_JBSDZT010000001.1, forward strand.
CTTGGCGCCCTCGTTGCCGTGCTGGAGCCACCCTCGCAGCAGCTTGCCCGACTTCCGTCCGATGTAGACGATGCCGAACGTGCTCTCCCAGTGCGGTCCGTGGAGGTAGACCCGCACCGTCCGCGTGGTCTCCAGGTCCTCGTCGAGGTTGGTCACCGACAGGCCGGCCGTCACGGCCAGCGCGAGGACTCGGGAGGCGAAGGTGTTGGTGTGCACGGGACGAGGCCTTTCGGTCGTGTTGTCGCGGTGTCGGGGTCTGGGCTGCGAATCCCTCGCCTGACACCACAAAAAATATCAGAGATAAAGTGAGAGCGCAAGGGGGAACGGGCGGTGAGGCTGGCCGCCCGCTCCCCTGGTGTTTGCCCTGGTCAGTCCTCCCGGATCTGCCGCTCGATCTCGCTCAGGACCTCGTCAATGCTGGTGAGACGGGCGGGGACCTCGAACTGGCTGGCCTCCACTCCCCCGTGATCCAGGCGCTCGTTGATCTTCTTGAACTGCGTCTCCTTGTGGGCCTCCAGGCCGGGGCACGGCCAGGCCCGATCCGCGTCGGTCTCGATGAGCAGGCAGTACAGGCACGCGCCCGTGGAGTCCTGGTGCAGCTGCGGGTCCAGGCACCACTCGATGCGGTTGAACTCGCCGTGGTGCTCGATCCACACCGCCGCCACCGAGCGGGTCGGCTCGGTCGGCTCGATCTCGTCGGGGTCGACGTCGGTCAGCTGGTCCCAGTAGTGCGCGCACGCGGCGGCCAGCATGTCCGTGAACCGCTCGCCGTCGAGGCGCTCCACCCACTTCGTCGTGCAGAGGTGCTCCAGGGACAGCAGCATCGTGCCGAGCTGGAGCACGAGCGGGTCCCTGATCGGACGGGCGTGCAGGTCGAGGTTGCGCGCGTCCATCAGGTGCATCGCGGCGGCGAACAGCTCGCACAGCACGGCGGAGAACTCCTCGCCGTCGAGGTGCGCGGCTTCGCGGTAGGCGCTCACCGCCGCGTCGGCGGCCTCCTCATCGCTGCGGAACCATTCCGCAAACAGCTGGTCGAACGTGTGCACGGCGGTGAGCGCCAACCCGGCGTGCAGCGTGTTGTCGTGCTCGACGTCGGCGCGGCTGCTGCCGTTGCGCCGCTTCCCGTCGCCCAGCCACAGCGCCAGGTCAAGCCCGGCCGTGAGCGACCGGACCGAGGGCTGGGGATCGACGGCCGGAACCCTGCGGGTGAGGCGGTCCGGATCGGTCTGGCCGTCCACCGGGAACAGGCGGAACCGGTTGTCGTGGAACGAGTACATGGGACTCCCCCGAGTCGTGGTGTTGTCGCGATGGACCGCCTGGCCAGGGCTGCGAATCCCTGGGACAGGCGGGAACTGCGCCTGAAACGGCGCGTGAACGTGCGCGGCCGTGCCGCGCCCTGGGTTGCCGGGAGGGCCTGCGCGGCCCTCCCGGCGTGGTGCTCAGGCCTGCTGAGCGACCTTCTCGTGGTACGCGAGGTACGCGGACAGCTCCACGCCCCCGAACACGCTCAGCGCGACCTGCGGCATGACCGCGAGGCCGGGCATGATCGCCAGCTCATCGGCCCACGTGGTGACGGCGGACTCTCCCAGCACCTCCACGACCTCCGCGACGGCGCAGGCGATCAGGTCCTCTTCGCTGGTCTCCGCCTCGATGCGGAACCCGCGCGCGTCGGCGAAGTGCCGCAGGTCGGTCAGCAGGTCCTGCACCACCGTGGCCAGGCTCTCCCCCTGCGTGCCCGATGCCGCCCGGTACGCGGACAGCATCGCCTTGACCGCCTGGGCCTGCGTCCGGACGTCGGTGGTGTGGAACACCCGGACTGCGACCGCCGCGCACGCCGCGCTGCGATCGGCGTAGCGCCCGCTGACCTCCGCCGCCTGGAACCACAGCGACGGGTCCAGCTCGTCCACCGACGCCGCCTCCGGCTGCGCGTCCTTCGCCGGGTGCATGTCGTCGTAGACGACGCCGCGCGCCCCTTCGGCCCTGGTGAAGAACTCAGTGATCGTGTGGGCGAAGCCGGTCGAGGCCTGGTGAGTCGCGTTCCACGCCACCGTGCGCCAGGCGCTCAGCGGCATGGGCCTCGTGATCGCGGCCGGGTCCACGACCATGTACGTCACGTCGTCCTGCCGCTCGCCGTCGACCAGGACCACAAGCTCGAACGTGTTGGTGGCCGGGTCGCGGTATCCGGCGATCTCGATCCGCGGCGCCATGTCGTTCTGCATCTCTTCTGCCCTTCGTCTCTGTTGTCGCGAGTGCTGGGGTCTGGGCTGCGAATCCCTCTCCCAACACCAAAAAATATATCAGAGATAGCGGGACGATGCGAACCTTTTTGGCTCTAGATCGAAGAATTTTTTGCTCGGCCTCTGTCCGGCGGCCGGCCATTCGTGAAGCGATTTCGCCGGCCTAGTGCTGTGGCGCCGGCGGAATGCGCCAGTCCCCCATTCCTGCGAGCGCGAAAAGGTCGGGCGGAGATGGAACGCGCTGGCAGCGGGGCTGGCGGTGCCAAAAACGGCCGTTTTTGGCACCACCAGCGGCGGTGATGTGGCTACGACTCAGAGACGACTTCCTCGACGTACCTGCGGTACGCGGCGCTCTGAAGCTCGGCGAACACATCCTTTGCCAGGCCGGACCGCCACGGCACGTCCTTCTCCCCGGTCAGTTCCTCCGCCCACACGGTGATCCCGCACTCCTTCAGCGCGTACAGCAGCTCTCCGATCGCGCACGCGATGGCGTCGGTGTGGTGCGGCCGCGCCTCGATCCGGAGCTTCCCGGGAATCGGCGAAATGCCGCAGGTCAGCGAACAGCCCCTGGAGCGTGTTGGCCAGCGATGCCCGGAAGTAGCGCGTGGCGGCGCGGTACGCGCTCAGTGCCGCCTCGACCTTCTCCCGCTCAGACTCCGCCGCGCACGTGCGAAACGCCCGCAGCGCGACCACTCCGTACGCCGCGCTGAACCCCGTGGTGCCGGTGGAGGCGTTGGCCGCCTCGAACCACAGCTCCGGGTCGAGGTCCTCCACCGTGGCGGCGTCACGCTGCACGTTCGCGCTCGGGTGCATGTCGTCGTAGGTCAGGGTCTCCTCGTCGATCTCGGAGTACGCGCTGATCATCGACGCGAACGCGACCGAGCCCTGACTGGCGACCTCCCGGACCGCCCCGCGCCAGGCGCTGCGCGGAACGCGGTCCTCCTCGTCGCGCAGGCAGGTGGAGAAGTTCGCCCAGCGGGTGCCGTCGAAGATGTTCCACAGCACGTTCTGCTGCTCTCCGTCGACGTAGACCACGAGGTCGATCTCTCCGGTGTCCGCGTCGCGGTGCCCGGCGATCTCGATTTTCGGCGTGTTGGCCTGCATCTCTTTTGCCCTTCGTCTCTGTTGTCGCGGTGTCGGGGTCTGGGCTGCGAATCCCTCGCCTGACACCACTAAATATATCAGAGATAAGGGGAGAGTGCGACTGTTTTCGGCTCTACACCAGAAAAAAGTTCTGTCTCAACAGGACTGGAAGCCGGCAATCAGGTAGCCGATTCCGCCGGCCTGGGTTTCGAGCGATAGCCGGCCGATTTGTGGTCCCGGCGGACGGGTTCCCGTGGTGGCGCTGATCCACGTGAGTGAGCAGGCGTCCACCGTGGCGTGGCCTGGAGCTCCGGCGATGGCGGCCGCGCCGCGCGGGTTGCCGTAGTTGGCCGCATCGGTGACCTTCGCGGCCAGCGCGGTGATCGCGTCGGCGCAGGTGGACGCGCCGAACGCCTGCGCGAACTGCGCCCGACCGGTCTCGGTGAACAGCGAGTCGCACACGCCGGTGTTGCGGCGGCCGATCGCCTGCGCGAGCACGGCGGGGTAGCCCGCCGGGTAGGTCGGCAACCAGCGTGTTCCGGTGCTGCTCGTGGTCGTCGGCGCGGCCTTCGTCGTCGCGGCCGTGCTCGCCGTGGTGCTCGTGCTCGCCGTGGTGGTCGACGGCGGGCACGGCGTCCACCCGACGATCAGGTAGCCGTTGCCGTTCTGGCGCAGCAGCTCCCAGCGGCCGAGCCTGGGCCCCGCGTCGGTCGTCGGACTGGCGAAGGTGTTCCAGTTGACCGCGCACGCGTCGACCCACGCCCGGCTCCCCTGCACGCTGATCGCCGTGGACGCGTCGTAGTTCGGCATCTCGTAGCGGCCACGGTCGACCACCTGAGCGGCCAGCTTGTCCATCGCGGCCACGCAGTCAGCCGCGCCGTGCGCGTGCGCGAACTGCGGCTGGACCGGCTCGGCCAGCAGGACGCACGCCCGCTTGCTCTCCCGCCTCGCGAGCAACGAGTGGAACACCATGACCTCGTCCTGCGGTGAGCGAGGCAGCATCACCGAGACGTTGTAGTCGTGCGCCTGCTCGGCCTGGCGCTGCTCGACCGCCCGCACCTCCAGGTGCTCGACGGCCAGGCCGAACGAGCCGACCGTGGCCAGCGCCAGCCCCGGCACCAACAGCTTCCACTGCATGATCACCACTCCCCCGCGCCCGCGTCGGCGGCCGCACTCCCCTTGGCGTCCAGGGTCGAGCGGCGAAGTCGCCGGATGCATCAGCGAAAGCACCCAACCGCCCCACCTAGTGCACGACGCCCAGGTGCCCGCTTCTACCTATTTCCGCTGGTTAAAGCACTGCGCCGGTCCCCGGAGAGGTACACAAAGGACACAGGGGAGTGATCAGCAGCGAGGGGGTTGGAAATGTGCCGAGCACGTCATGAGCGGCCGCCGAACGGGCGGAGGTGCCCAGGTCACGCGGATCCGGATCGCAGACGCCTGGCGAACATCCGGCAGAGGATCGGCCGCAACGACCGCGCCGCCCGCCGCGCAAACGAGTCGCACGACTGGGAACGGCTGGACCGCCACGTGGCGTTGCTGGAGCGCGACCTGGCCGAGCTGGACGCGTGGAAGGCCCGCGCCGCGGCCGCCAGTCCCCCGCCCAGCCGCGCCGCCGAGTTCACCCCGGACGCGACGTGGAAGCTCACCGATGATGAGCTGATGGCCGCGTTCGGCGAGCTGAACGACGATCCGGCCGCTCAGGAACAGATCGTCGCGACGTTCGAGTGGCGGGAGGAACTGGCGCGACAACGTGACGCGGAAATCGCCGCCTGGGAAGCCCGGCAGGAACAGCAACGGCGCGAACGCGCGGCCGCAGAACTGGCCGAGATCGAGGACGCCAGTCCCCTCACCAACCCTGCCCGACGATCGGACCGGAAACTCTCGCCGGAGCGTGCGTGCCGCGAGGAGTACGACTCGTACGTGTTCACGAGCTACATGCAGGCGGAGGCGGACTGCCGTGGTCAGCTTCTCAACCGTGACGGTCTCGCCGCTGGTATCGATCCGCAGGAGCTGTTCAGTGGACCCGCTTCCCGAGCGCGCAAGTACGCGAGCGAGGAACTGCGCACGTGGTGGGGCAGGAACAGCCGCATCACCTACGCCGAATGGAAGTACTCGTGGTTCGGTCGGGAGTCCGACAAGGACGCGGCCCGCACGGCCAAAGCTCAGTCCCTGGGAGAGGTGACCGCATGAACCAGCCGCATCCGGCCGACATTCTCGGACCGCAGGACGTTCTCCACGCCCAGCAGCAAGGACTCGAAGCCGCCCGCGCCGGAACCGGTCTGGACTCATGTCCGTGGAAAGCACCGGCCGACGATCGGGAGCAGGCGCAGCGGGCGATGTGGATTCGCGGCTACGCCCAAGGACGCACGGAACTGCGCATCGCCGGAGGAGCCCCGGAATCGCCACGCCGGTCCCCTGACTAGGCGCCTAGTCAGCGCTGCTATCAGAAATCCGACTCAGCAAAGCGCCCCGATTCCCGCCGAGGGAGTCGGGGCGTTCCCATTTCGAAGACCGTCCCGAATACAGCGAACGCCAGTCCCCCGGCTCGCAGACTCCTCCAGCTCCCACGTCCAGGCCGAGCCCCGGCACCACGGCGCGGCTGGACGGCGACCCCATCAGCAGCCCTCACCCTGACCGCCCATGCCCCGGCCGACAACGCCAGTCCCCTCCCCTCTGAGCTGGAGCTAGGGGAGAGCGGTACCTCCCTGCGGTGGTCCACCGAGGCTGCCGTCGCGCCCCTCCGGCACCCTCGGGCCACGCCGTCGCTGCCTGCTCCCACCGGGGAGCAGGCAGCTCCGCCTGGCCTCCCCCGAGGGGAGCGGAACACGCCCGCTCCCCTCCCCCGCTCCACTCAGAAAATTTTCGAAAGAAGCGTTCGAAAATTTTTCTCGCTCACCGCCTCGCACGACTCAGCGGATATACTGGGGGCAAAGCCCCCAGAGATCTCCCGGTGTAGTCGCGTGCGAGCCGTAAACCACTGTTCCGAGTCTCGCCCGGCCAAACCCGAAACGGCCCCGTTCCTGATCATGGAACGGGGCCGTTGCCGTGTCGCTGGAGCGGGCTGTTGATCAGATGGTGCGGCGCCGTCCGGAACGTCCGCGAGGCTCGCCCGCGGCCGGCGGAGCCACGTCCTGCTCCGGCGGCGGAGCGAGGTCCTCAGGCCGCACGACAGGCGTCCCAAACGGCGGCGTCTGCGCCTCCGCCTCGGCGCCGTGTTCCTCCTCCTGCTCGGCCGCTGGCGCCTTGCGGGGTGACCACCGGATGACGTTGGACGGCAGGTCGTCGGCCGGAGGCTGCCCGCCGCCACCGCCTCCGCCTCCGCCACTGCCGCCGCCCTCGGGAGTGCTTTTCCCGAGTTTCGGCGGGTACAGCTTCTCCATTTCCGGGTGCTCTCGCGGAAGGTCGATGCGCAGGGCCTGAATACGGGCCAGCTTCCCCGCGATCCGGGCCAGGCCGCGGCCAGGAATCGGTTCGGCGCCGTACTCGTCCACAGCTCGCCGCCAATCGTCCTCCAGCGCCATTCGCGCACCGACCGGCGAGACGTAGCCCAGCACGATGCGGTACTCGAGCATGTCCCGCACAGCGCCCGGAATGGCGTCCTCGGCGTCCGGCCGTTGCGTCACGACCATGAGCCGGCCACCGGACGCGCGTAGCTGGCGGGAAAGCTGTTGCAGGATCGGGTCGAGAACCTTCGCCCCGAGCACCGACCGGATTTCCTGTACCTCTTCCAGCACCACCAGGAAAGGCGGGTGGTAGGGCTTCTCCCGGTTGCCGCGGTGGTACTCGGCGTCCTCCTCGTAGCGGGCCCGCATCGTGGCCGAGATGCGCTCCAGATTGGCCAGCCACTCTTCCGGCTCACGGGCCACGCAGTGCACGCCCCGGCGGCCCTCGAACACGATGTAGTCCGAACTGCCCTTGCCGTCGAGAATCCACGTACCGCCGGGGAACCATTCGAGGCGCAGGCCCCTGGCGATGTAGCCGCGGGTGAAATGACTCTTGCCCGCGCCGGTCCCGCCGATCACGAGCAGGTGCTTCTCCGCGTCGGCCGGGTCGACCATCAGCAGCGGAAGCCGCAGCAGCGTTTCCCCGGTGGTCTCGTCGCGTTCCTCGTAGATGCCGGTGGCGGATTCCTCGTCGGTGACGCCGATCGGAATTCCCGGCAGGTTGGCGGGCCACAGCAGATCAGGGATGTTCGTCGGCAAAGCCGGTTCGGCCTTGAGCTCGAAGACGGCGCGGCCGGCGGGCCAGCTGACGGTGTAGTCGCCGGCGTGCCGCAGCGACCACTTCACCGCGCTGGCGATGCGCTCCCGCACCGCCGACTCCTCCACCCGCACGTCGTTGCCGAACGGCACCTCCGCGTAGACGAGCCGTTTGCCGTCCCACTCCCCGTGCCGGGCGGCGAACTGTGCGGGGTCGACGCGCGCCGACCGGGCGACCGAGCCCAGCACCCAGGCGATCAGCCGGTTGCGGGCCCGCCAGGTGTCCGTCGCGCCCGCGATGACCAGCCACAGCCCCAGGGCGAGGATCCAGACCCACAGGCCGGCGTCCAGGGCCAGCCACGCGAGTGCCACCAGGCCGATCACCGGCCGGAACCACCGGCGCACCCGCCGGCGGATCCACCAGGACAACCACCTGGTCAGCCACATCATCGCCAACCACAACGCGGCCGCGGCCCCGATCGGCACCAGCGTGAAGTCGGTGGCGACCCAGGACAACGCCACGAAGCCCAGCAGCACCCAGCCCGGCGCCCGCCGTGCGTCGTACCAGGCCACCCGCAGGTCGTAGCCGCCCACCGAGTACCACCAGGACGTCAGCGCCGAGCGCAGTGTGCGCCAGTCCCGCGCCCACGCGAACCGCTGCCGGCGAGGACGCGGACGAGGCCGAGCAGGCGCCTGCTCCTCCTGCTCGACGGTGGTCGCCGGGCCCGTCATCGCGGCATCCGCGCAGCAGCGCCCGCGACGTCGTACGCGGCCCGTTCGTGGTCCCGTTCCTTGCGCGGGGTGTCGTTCGGCCCCCATTCCGCAGGCCTGCGGCCGCGCAGCTCCTGCGGGTACTCCGACGCCGCACGCGAGCCGAACCCGTCCGGGCGGATGAGCTTGGCCTCGGGAAACTGCCCGATCACCGCCGCCGCCACCTGCTTGGGGATCAACCAGTCCCGCATCGGCAACCGCTGGAACTTCTTCGCCGAACCCGTTTGCCAGCCGATCGGCACGCTGGGCACCTCGACCGCGACCCGGACCTCCCCGTACCGGTCGATCGCGAACGTCACGAGTTCGTCCAGCGCGTCGACCAGCCGCGCCACGTAGAGGCCGAAGGCCGGCCAGTTGTCGACATCGTTGAGAGCGTCACGACGAACCACCCCGTACTGATCAACCGGGCCCATCGTCCAGCCGTGCACTCCGAAGTCGCCGACCCGCAGGACCGCGGCCGTCCACGTCTGCCCGGGGTCGACGCCGATCGTCGGCAGCGGCCGCACGAGCTGCGGCGCTTCGGCCCCCGCTGCCGGCGACATCGTGGTTCCGGCGGTCACCACGCCCACCCGCCAACGGCCGGAGCGTGCTTGCCGGAGAGCCGCCCGAGCTTGCCTCCGAACTGGACAACAACTGGACACACTGCAAGTTCTCGATCACCGCGCCGCGCCTTCCCCCGGCACAACCCAGCACCAGTGCGAGACGGCGCACCGCTCCACTCCTCACGCGGCGCACCAGCCCCCTTCTTCCCGTACATCCGACCCCCTCATGACACAGAGCCAGTCCCTTCCGGCCCGTGACCAGCATCAATAGGAGGCCGATGTGTCCACATCGGTGTGATTGCCGATCTGCGCCACCGACTTCCGCGACCGGCACGGACGTACTCCGCATCCCCCGAGACGAGCCGCTCCCCCACGCCGGCCGCGCCAACTGGCACGCTCAGCCGGTGACCACTTCTTTCGACCGGGAGAACACGCGTGAAGCGGCGTTCATCGCCCTGCGCAACTGGGCTGAGCACGATGACCAGGCACAAACCCAGCGGTCCTCCCTGATGGCTATCGCGTGGCGCGCGGACGCGCAGGACGCGGCGCAGCTCGCCGCGGCCGCGGACGTGCCTCTCCACGTCGTCTTCGAGGATCTCCGCCGGCACGGCATCGAGCCCGACGCCGACCCGCTGGCGGCCGCAGCCGCGCACGGGCAGGAGATCCTCGACGTCGTCACCTCCCTGCTCGCCCCGGCGCACCTCCAGGACCCTGCCGAGGTGCAGCGCCGCACCGCGCTGCTGGGCGAGATCGCTGCCAGTGCGTCAGCCGCCGCCCGCGCCGTGCAGCAGGTCCAGCACGAGGGCTGACAGCCGACGACCTTCTCGAACCGAACACCACAGCCATGCCGAAAACGGCCGTTTTTGACGTTTCGGAGTCGGTGGCGGGGGCGCTGCGGTGCCGGAGATCGACCGCCAGGCCGTGCTTGCAGCCTGCGGGAGGTTGATGAAACCGCGCACGGCGCGACGGCCGAGGGTGCACAGTAGGCAGGTCCCGCACCCGGTCTTGGGTGTTCGCGCCCCTCGTCAGTCCGCGCCCTTCGGGCTGTCCCGAAACGAGGGCGTGAAGATGACCATGCAGTTGGCGCCGGAGCTTCTCCCCTGCCACTTCCTGCCGTGGCGTTGCCCGTGCCGGCAGACTCGAGTTCGCTGACGCCGCGGCGTCAGCGTCGATCCGAGGGCCGGTCAAGGCTGGCCCCGCTCTTGCCGCCGAGGCCGCGAGACTGACGCGCGGCCTCCGCAGAACGAGGTCGTTCACGAGGTCGCTGGGCACTTATCTGGGCACACCGCTGCGACGTCAGCCGCGGCTTGAGGACTGCCGCCGACCGGTCTCCACCAGCGACGCCGTGTTCCTCGACGTCGACGCCGGCGACCCCGCCCTCTATCGAGAGGGGTGGCTGGTGCCCCGGATCGCTGGGCCCGCGTTCTACGCCGCGGCGATCTCCGCGCTCGTGATCGAGCACCGGCTGCCGTTCACCCTGGAGCAGCGCGAGGCACTGCGCGCCGGCGAGATCCCGCTCGGTGCGCTCCTGGAGGACGCCGACGCCGAGCGGTCGAACCACTTCGCCTACACGATCGCCACCCGCCCGCGGGAGGACTTCCCGGTGATCCACGTGCAGGCCACCCTGATTCTCGGCGGCGTGCCCGTCGCGCTGGTGCGCGAGACCGTCCTCTGGCGGGTTCTCACACACCGTAACCACGATCGGACGGCGGCCGCGTCCGCGACTGCCTGAACGACGCCAGTTCACGCCTGAGAAATGACCCAAAAAGGATGTAATCAGGCGGTTGCGCACGGTGATAATCGCGCCAGTCCCCCGTCAGGTGTGACCGGAGTGTGAGCGCGACAGTCTTAAATCCCATACTTGAGCAGCCGCGATTACGTAACCTCACCCAAGTGACTACCGACAGTGCACCCATGACCGGGACGAGGCCCGGCAATTTGCCCGCAGCTGATGAAACCAGCTTCGTGGGCCGGCACCACGCTGTCGCTGACACCCTGAGAATGCTCGGCGAGTCACGCCTGGTCACGCTGACCGGCACGGGCGGCGTCGGCAAGACACGCCTGGCACTCCGGATCGCCTCCATGATCGCGGCGAACCCCGCCGAGGACTACCCGGACGGGGTCTGGGTCGTCTGGTTGACCCCGCTGTCCAAGCCTGAGCAGATCGCCGCCGCCGTGGCCGAGGTGCTGGGATTCCCGTTCAACAGCTCGGTGGGCGTCAGCTTCGGGATCCTGCTGGAGAGGCTGAGCAAGCTCAAACTGCTGCTGCTGTTCGACAACTGCGAACGCCTCGCTGATGACGTCGCGGGCCTGGTCCGCCGGGTGTTGCAGGCCGCCCCCGGCGTCCGGATGCTGGCGACCTCCCGGCAGACCTTGCAGGTGCCGGGAGAGCGAGTGCTGGGCGTCTCCCCACTCGACGCCGGCAACGACGACCCCGTGGCCAGCCCTGAGGGCACCCGCTACGAGGCTGTGCAGCTGCTCTATGACCGGGCCCGCGCGGTCGGGATCGAGCTGTGCGAGAGCGACCTGCCCGACGCCAAGCGCTTGTGCCAGCTGCTCGACGGCATCCCGCTGGCGATCGAGCTGGCCGCCACACGGCTGCGCACGATGGGGATCAAGGACCTGGTGGACAAGCTGGCCCTGGACGAGCGGTTCTCGTTGCTCGACACCGGCACGCACTACTCCCAGCCGCACCACAGCACGCTGTCCGCGATGATCTCCTGGTCGTATGACCGGTGCTGTCCTGAGCAGCAGCAACTGTGGGAGCGCTTGGCGCTGTTCCCGGCCAGCTTCCGGCTGGAAGTCGCGGAAAAGGCGTGCTCGGACGCCACGATCGCGGCCGAGAACGTCGCCGAGTTGCTGATGTCGCTGGTCGATCAGTCGATGCTGGTCGTGGAGATCCGCGACGGCGCCGCGCGATACCGGATGCTGATGACGATGCGGTCCTTCGCCAAGGCGAAGCTTCGCGACCGCCCCGAGGAAGCCCAGCTCAGGCTGAGGTTCGCCGAGCACTACCGGGACTGGGCGGCCGAGCTGTCCAGCGCGGTGCAGAGCCCGCACGAGATCGCCTGGTTGCAGCTGATCAAGGCCGAGATGCCGTCCTTCCTCGCCGCCTCGGACATCTTCCTGGCAGAGGGCAAGGTGCACGACGCCAAGCGGCTGGCTGTGGCGTTGGGACAGTCACGCTGGGGTTACGCCCTGGGGCGGCTTCACGAGGCGCGCAGCCTGCTCGAACGCACCCTGGACGCACCGACTGACGAGCCTCACCGGCTGGACATCATGGGGCGCATGCTGCTGATGACCATCGGTGTGTCGCAGGGCGATCACACGATGGCCCGCGCCCGTCTCGCCGAAACGATCGAGATCTCGGCCCAGCTGGGCAACCCCCCGGACCTGGAGAGCTGGATCCTGTTCAGCAAGGCCCTGATCATGGTCTACGCCGACTCCGACCCCGGCGCGATCGCCGTGCTCGAGCAAGCTCAGCGGTTGTGGCTGGAGAACGCTCCCTCCGGCTCGGTGTACCCGGCCCGCTCGTTCGTCCCGATGGCCGCGGTCCTCGTCGGACCGCCGGACCTGGCCTTTCAGGCCTCCGAGGACGACATCGCCCGCGCCCACAGCACCGGCTCCCCCATCGGCCTCAACTGGGCCAAGTGGTGCCGGGGGATCGCCGAGCTCAAGCACGGCTCCGCCTACCGCGCCATCGATGTTTTCGTAGAAGTGATGACCAGCCAGATGAGCATCGGTGACATGTGGGGGCCGACGTGGAGCCTCGACGCCCTGGCCTGGGCGATGGTGGAGGTCGGTCGCCACGAGGCCGCTGCGGTGCTGATGGGCGCCGTGCGCCAGTGGCAGCAGGACACCGTGGGAATCATGGAAGTCGGCATCGTGCACAAGCTGCACTCCCACTGGGAGACCATCGCGCGGGCCCGCCTCGGAATGGCCGAATTCTCGGCCGCGGCCGAGCGCGGCGCGGCCATGAGTCGCCCCCAGGTGCTCGCGTACGCGCAGGAGCAGGCCGCCGTGCAAGACGGCCGGCCGATCATCCCTGGCGGGCTGACCGAGCGGGAGTACGAGATCGCCGGCCTGGTCGCCGCCGCGATGACGAACAAGCAGATCGCCGAGAAGCTCGTGGTTTCGGTCCGCACGGTTGATGCGCACCTGGCGTCCATCCGCAACAGGCTCGGTCTCGTCGGCGCCGGCAGCCGGGTGGACATCAGCGTGTGGTGGGGCCAGCAACAGCAATAGCCCGGCTACCTGCGGAAACCGCAGAGAACCGGGCCAAGGTCATGCTCGACTGAGAAAGGGGACGTGCCACTGGCACGTCCCCTTCGTCATCGTCGTGTGGTCAGGCTGGATCGAGGATCACGGGGAGTTCCCGGAAGCCGGACGACACCATGTAGGCGCGTCGGTGTTGGAGCTGGTCGGAGGGGACCGCGCCGACGTAGCTGGGGAACCGACTCAGCAGCTGGCGCAGCGCGATCTCGCCTTCCAGCCGGGCCAGCGGGGCGCCGATGCAGTGGTGGATCCCGTGGCCGAACGCGAGGTGGCCGGCGCTGCGGCCCAGCTCGAACTCGTCCGGGCGTTCGAACCGGGCGGGATCACGGTTCGCGCCGCTCAGCGACACGAGCAGGATTTCGTCGGCCGGCACCGTGACGTCGCCGAACGTGACGGGCTCCGCGGTGTAGCGCACCGTGGCGATCGTCAACGGGCTGGTCAGCCGCAGTAACTCCTCCACCGCTTGAGGCATCAGCGTCAGGTCGTCCACCAGCCGCCGACGCGTGTCGTGGTCGCGCAGCAGCCACTCCGCACCGGACCCGACCAAGTTCACGGTCGTCTCGTGGCCGGCCACCACGAGCAGGATGGCGGTCTGCACCACCTCGTCCTCGGTCAGGCGTTCGTCGTCATCGCTGGCGCGGGTCAGCGCGGAGATCAGGTCGTTGCCCGGCTCGACACGCTTGCGGGCGACCAGGTCCGTGAACAGCGCCGTCATGTGCTGACCGGCCTCGACGGCGGCCTGCTGCGAGGCCTCGCCCATCATCGCCTGCGACCAGTCCCGCATCGGCGCCCGAGACTCCTGCGGCACGCCGAGCAGCTCGCAGATCACCATCATCGGGAGCTGGAAGGCGAACCGCTCGATCAGGTCGACCGGCTCGGTCACCGGCAGCTGGTCGAGAAGCTCGGTCGCGATCTGCTCGACCCAGGGACGCAGCGCCTCCATCCGGCGCTGCGTGAAGTCCCTGGCGAGCAACTTGCGCAGCCTGGTGTGGTCCGGAGGGTCCATGACCAGCATGTTGTTCGCGAAGAACGACGACACCGCAGGGTGGCCGCCGCCCTCTTCGAGCTTGCGCAACATGATCTCCGACAGCGGACCCGAGGCCTTGCGGACCCTCGGGTCGGTCAGGGCGATCCGGGCGTGGTCGTAGTCCGTCACGACCCACACCGCCGCCTTGTTCGGCAACACCGCCGGGTGCACCGGCCCGAATGGCCTGAGCGAATTCAGTGTCGGCAGTGGATCACGGAAGTACTCCCTGCTGAACAGCGTGCCTGTTGCTGACACCCCGCGCCTCCATCGGCTCCCGGCCACGCCATCGCGACCAGCCCTCAGTCCCCACCAACAGGGGTTCTCAGTAGCGTCGATCATTCGTGCCCAAACCCGCATCGGTGAATACACCTACGTGCCCCACCTAAGCGGATCGAGCGACGGCCACGTGCAGTACCTACGTAGCTACCAAGAGCTAGTCCATTTGGCTGCGCGGCAACATCGGCGCTTCTTCCGATGAATTCCAGACCGCCTGTCTTGAATCCTGGATGAGCCACAACTCCGCCGGGGGGCGGGGACTTCGAGGGGCCCGGACATCCATCCCGAAGTGCAGGTGGCAGCCCCGCAAGGGGTCACAAGAAGGGGGTGGGGGCGAGAAAGGACGCTCGCGGTCGGCATGCCTTGGACGGCAACGAAATACCCCTGCCACGGACCGCGGGCTCCCTTTCTCCCTTCCCCAGTCACATATTCGGGGGGCTTCAACATGACTGAACCATCACGGGCGTATGTGCTGCGCCCGGTCTCGCGACCGCAGGCGACTCACCGCCTGATCTGCATCCCGTGGTCCGGCGGCGGCCCCGGCGTCTATCACCGCTGGGCCCGCGAAATGCCGGACGAGGTCGAGCTGCTTACCGTTGTGCTTCCGCGCAGCACCGCGTGGCGCGGCGACGAGTACACCGTCGAGATGATCGCCGAGCAGATCGCCTATGACCTGGTCACCAGGTACGGCGAAGTCGAGTGGTCGGCGCTGTTCGGACACAGCCTGGGCGCCTTGATCGCCTTCGAGCTGGCGGTGCGGCTGCAAGCGCAGAACAGGCATCTGGACGGCGTGATCGTCTCCGGCTCGCGTGCCGCGCACCTCGAGGCGCCGGTTCAGCTGCACCAGCTCGACGACGGCGGCCTGGTGGACGCGCTCATCGAGCTGGGCGGCCTGTCGATGGACCTGCGCTACGACGAGAGGCTGTTGAACCGGGTACTCCCCCGCGTTCGCGCCGACCTGGCCGCCTGCGAGCGCTACCGCCCCGCAGCCACCGCGGCCCAGCTCGTGCAGGGCTGCCAGCTGCACGCGTGGAGCGCCAACGGCGATTGGTACGCCCCACCGGCCGCAGTGGAGCCCTGGAGCGAACTCGCACACCCCGGCCACGCCGCGCTGCGCCAATGGGCCGGCGACCACTTCTTCGTCAGGGACTTCGGCGTGCACGCCGTGCTGGCCGCGCTCGGCTGGCCGCACGACACCGTCCACCCGGACGACGTCGCGGAACTGGAGCGTGCGGCATGACCGTTCCTCCGCCGTTGCTCGCCCCGATCTACCTGCGCCGCGCCACCCCGAACGACGGCCCGGCGTTGCGCGCGATGTTCGCCCGCTGCTCCGCCGAGTCGCTGCACGCGCGCTTCCTGACCGCCACGACCGGCCCCGCCGACGAGGACGAGCTGGTCGAGCTGGTCGGCGACATGAGGGCGGTGACCGCAGTCGAGCTGTACGTGGACACCGTCGTGCGCAGCACCAAGCACGCCACCGTGCTGGCCTGGCAGGACGATCGCGTGCTGGCCGCCGGGTCGATCCTGCCCGACGACGACGCCACGGCCGAGGCCGCGCTGATCATCGAAGACGCCTGGCAGAGCAAGGGACTCGGTTCCCTGATGGCCGCGATGCTCGCCGAGGTCACGGCCCTGGCGCAGATGGATTACCTGTGCGCCTACCTCGGTACCGGCAACGTCCGCGCCCGGAAGTTGATCACCCGCTTCTGCCCGCAGGCACGGTTCTTGTACCCAGACGCCGGCGTGGTCGACGTCGTGATCCCCGTCGCCGCCATCAGCGCCGATGCCCTTGCCCAGCACCAGATCGACTCCACCGGGAGGTGGTCATGAGCTTCCTCGAACCGGCCAACGGACCACGCAACCCCGTCGTCGGAGGCCCCGACCTGCGGCGCACCGCCCAGCAGGAACGTCAGCAGGAAGTCCAGCGCGCTGGCCTGAGCGAGCAGTTCGACTGGGCCACCGTCTACGTCGCGACCGAACCCGACACCGACCACATCGTCATCCACAACGCGGGTGGCGGGAACTGGGTGCACGCCTACAGCGAGTACGGGTTTCTGCCCGATGCCCGCTTCGGCCATGACGAGGTGTGGCACCGCCAGCTCAAGGGCGCAGACCTGCGCCGCCAGCTGCCCGAGCACGTCGGGATCGAGCTTGATCACGGACTCCCGCACGCACGCATGATCGCCCGCCCCAAGGTGAGGCCGATCGCCCTTGAAGAAGCGGAGTGACGATGCCTGCCACCGACAACACGACTGACCTGGCCGTCGTCCGCGAGGTGCAAGCCTTCTACGCGGGCAACGGCAACCCGCACCGGCTCCTGGCCGCGTTCCGCGAGACCCCCGTGCACGTCTGCCGCCAGGTCAGCCCGCCCGCCGTGATCACGGTCGACGTGCCCGGAATGGGCCGGTGGTTGCAGGTCTTCACCAACGTGGAGCACCTGACCAGCGTGACCGGCGCGGACTCCGAGTACATGACCCTGCTTGGCTCCGAGGTCCTCGACCTGCTGCTCCCGGTGATGCCTGAGGGCCTGGGCGTCATCCTCGACCCGCACACCTCGCACATGATGACGTTCCCACCGGTCGCGCCCATCGTCACCACCCACGCGAAGGTGATCCCCTTTCCCGGCGGTGAGCGCACATGACGGCCCACCCACCGCACGACCCGCGGCTGTCAGTGCTGGCCGGCAGGCTGGCCCGGCTCGCCGACCTCAACTCCGAAGCCGCGTTCGTCGTCGCCGGCCTGACCACCATCGCCGCCGAGCTCAACATGCTGCCCCGCGTGCCTTCCGGCGACGTGTCCGCGGGACCGATCAGCATCGCCTACTGGGCCACCAGCCAAAGCGTTGACCAGCTGATCAGCGAAGGAGCCCAGCTGCTCGACGCGATCCAGCAAGAGCGCCTGCGGCAAGCCGGCGCAGCGCACCGGCCACACACCGACTACCAGGCCGTCGAGCTTCAGCCACACGTCTCCGAGGTGCCTCGATGAGCGGCGGCTACGGCGTCGACCTCGAAGCCTTGAAGGCGGCCGAGAAGGGCATCACAGACACCCTCGGCGAGCTGCGCCAGGCCGGATTCCACGGCCAGGAGAGGTCCGGTCAGACCGTCGTCATGTGGAAGCTCGACGTGGACGAGTCCGGCCACCAGGTGATCACGGACGGGCTGGACGAGTTCCTGGACCGGCTGCACTGGTGGGTCCGCGGCCTGATCGAAGGCACCGAAGAGTTCGTCACGGCATTGGCGGACACCCGGTCGACCTACGAGAAGGTCGAAGAGGGCGTCGTGAACAAGCTCAAAGAGCTGGTGGACATGACCATCGGCAACCCGCTGGGAGAGCCGAAGGCCCCACCGGCGGAGGCCCCGCGATGAGCAGCTATCACGGCATCGCCGGCGACGTCGAGGAGTTCGCCGGCGCGACGGACGCCAACGACCTGATCTCCGGCGAACCTGCGGAGATCACCGAATCCGCCACCGCAATGCGCGAACTGGGCGAGGCGATGACCCTCGCCGGCGAAGGCTTGACCGCGATCGACTCCTCGGGCTGGACCGGCCAGGCCGCGGACGGCTTCCGGTCGCGGATCGCCGGCAAGCCGAAGCAGTGGATGGACGCGGGCGCTGCGCTGCTGGAGATCTCCAAGGCGCTGACCAACTACCGCGTCGTGCTCGACTCCTCCAAGGACACCGCAGGCCGAGCACTACACATGTGGAAGGGCGCGCAGGAGGCGACCAAGAAGGCGATCACCGAGCACAACGAGCGCGTCAAGGTCTACAACGGCGCCATCGACGCAGGCCAGGACCCCGGTCCCCAGCCCGTCTACCAGGACCCAGGCGAAGCGGGCCGCAAGGAAGCCGAGCGGATGCTGGAGGACGCCCGGCGCCGTGTCACCGATGCCGGCTACGCGTGCGGACGGGTCATCTCCGAGTGGATCGGCAAGGCGCCCGCCCAACCCGACTGGTGGGACCGCCTCGGCGCGAACATCAGCGACGCCGCCAGCTACGCCCTCACCGGTGCGCAGGACGTCGCCGAAGGCATCTGGGAGGGCGTCAAGGGCATCAACTCGATGATGCGCTTGACCAACCCGTTCGACCCCTACAACATCTCGCACCCCGGCGCGCAGCTCGAGAACATGAACAAGCTGGCCTCCGGCTTGTGGAACGGGGTGCAGCACCCGACAGAGTTTGCGAAGACCGTGTTCGACGTCGAGACCTGGAAGGACAGCCCCGGCAAAGCGCTGGGCAAGCTCCTGCCCGACATCGCGCTCGGCGTGGCCACCGGCGGCGGCGGGTTTGCCGGGCGCACCGCGGCCAAGTCCACAGCGGCCGCCGCGCTCGACACCGCCTCCGGCGGGCTGTTCGGCCTGGGTCAGGCCGGCGTCGGTGGCGTGCGCAAGGTCGGCTCGATGCTCGGCCGGGACGCGAACAAGATCGGCCACGCCGCGGAGGACGCGGGCCGCGCCGGCCGCAACGTTCCCCACGAACCTGCCCACCCCAACACGACACCGGTCGCCCAGGCGGACAGTCACTCGGCCGGCATGTTCGACCAGATCGGCAAGTCGCTCGGCGACGTCGGGGGCGATCTCCGCAGCCGCATCGACGACTTGGCGGCCTGGGCCACCTCGAAGAGTCCTGACTCCACCACCGTCTCCAGCGTCACCCCGACGCCGCAACCACCCGTGCGCCAGCCTCCGCAGGTCAACCGGCCCACACCACAGCAGCCAGCGCAGCCACGGCCCGCGGTGCCACCGCCGGCACCGGTGGCACCGCCACCGGCCCTACGACCGGTGCAGCCGCCACCGGAGCGCCCTCCTCCCCCCTTCGATTCGCCCGAGCGCAACCGCTACGACATCGGCGAGCGCATCCAGCAGTCCATCCAGGACACCCACAAGTTCAAGGAGGAGATGCGCAACGGCTTCCCGAACGGCAACGGCGTGCCGAAGGGCGACGGCATGCCGAACGGCAACATCGCCGAACGGCTCACCCCCGACCCTCACCAAGCCACACGGCCGGACCAGGAGCCGCCGGCACACCCCAAGGACCCGGACCACGACCAGCCGACGCACCAGCACGAACCCGAGCAACAAGCGGAGCCCGAACACCAGCAGCCCGAACCGGAGTACCGCAGTCCGCTGGCCGACGACCCCGCCGTCCGGGCCGATATCGACCACTCCGCCGCGGTCAAGGACCTCGACCTCAGCACGATCCACGAAGACGCTGTGTGGCGTGACACCACCGAGGATCTGCACCGCGTAGACGCCCGTGACCTGGACGAACTGTTCGAAGAGGGGTTGCTACCGCGCAACGAGAACCTCGGCGAGATCAGAAAGATGATCGATGAAAACGCGGAAAGTGCGTGGGTCAGCACCACTCGCGATGAGAAACTCTGGGAAAATCACGCCATCAGCGGTCTCGGAGACAAAGACACCTTCTCCGTGCTCACTCTCGGCGCACGCGGGGGCGTAGACGTCGAAGCCTCATTCCCCTACACGCACTATATGAAAGAACAAGAGATCGCCTTCCCCGGCGGCGTTGATCGCTCACGAATCCGCGGCGGATACCTCGTCCGCATCAACCCAGACGGTAGCCGCGAGATCGTCCCCGGCTCCTGGCGCGACAACCCGTACTACGAGCCCTAGTACCTGGTAAAGGAGACACGATGCAGCCGCATCAGCTTGCCGGATGCCCCGTCACCGCGTTCAACCCCAGTGACCCGGCCCAAACCCACACCATCGAGGCGAAGATCCTCCGACACGGCCCAGAACTCCGTGCAGCCGTTCCGCCCACGGAAACGCACTGGGAAGCCCTGGTCGAACTGCCGGAGGGCATCGTCAGCGGCACCGGTGACAGCACCTGGACCGCGCTGCTGAACGCCCGCCGCGATCTCGAAGAGCGGCACGGCCTGCTGCTGGCAATCGCCGCCGCACAGCCCGAATACACGGTGGAGAACATCGAGCGCCGTCGAGGCATCACCACGGTCACCAGCCTGAATGGTGGCCCGACCAAGGGAATGCTGACCGCCGTCGATCCGCACCTCGTCAGCGGAATCGAAGAGCAGCGCCGCACCCACGAACAGCTGCTGAGCCAGGTCAACGGCTAAAGCTTTCCGCTCCAACGCTGTGAACCGAATTCATCGCTCTTCGCGGTGGTGGCCCAGGTGACCCAGTCCACCAAACTGGAGTCCCCCCAGGCCTGACCATCAACCGCGTGCGCGGGTGCCTCCTGGGAACACCCAGGCAACCAGGAGGTACCCATCAGGGCCCCCGCGACCAGGCCCAGGTCGCGGGGGCCCTGACCTATCTCGAGCCCGCGGTGACCGGCCGTGAGATGAACCGCGGCTGCACGTCGCGGTAGGGGCCGTCATCGAGTTCCGCCCGCGCTGGCAGGGCCCCCTCCAGCTGCAAAGTCCAGTAGTGGTCAGGGTTCGGCTCCGCCGCGCACGCCTCGCAGCTGACGTGCAGCACGTCGCCGTGGGTTGTCGCCCGGTAGCCCACCTGCGTCAGCGAGTGCTTCCCCCGCTTGCACGACGCCGGCAGCACCCCGACCCGCTCCCCCGCGTCAATCCGGTACCTGACCTGCGCATCCGGCCGTTCGGTGCCGTTCTCTCCTCGCCAATGCATCCGCGAAGCCTAGCAATCCAGTCGCACACTTGTTCGAGCGCTGTGGACGTCCGGATGGGTCAAAAACGCCCGTTTTGGCATTAGTGGTGACGTGACCACGAAGAGACCGTGTGCAGGTTTTGGCTGGTCAGTGACCGAGTTGTGCGAGAGCGTCACTCCAGATCGACAGCATCCCTGCGGGCAGCAGGTCATAGGCGTGGGTCTTCGAGCCCTCCGGCCGGCCTGGTGCCGGGCGGGACTGCGCGACCGTGACCAGCGACGCACCCTCTCGAGATCGCTCACGCCACTGCCGCCTGGCGGCCATGTTGACCGTCTGCGCCATCGAGCTGAGCCGCGACTGGCCGGCCACCTCCCGCAGCCGGTCCACCGTGGCCGAACCGCCTTCCGCGACGAGGGCGCGCACCAGTCTTACGCCCGCCTCGGTGGAGTCTTTGAGCACGTCAACAGCGAAGTCAATCGTCCAGTTCACCGGATCCGCGACCGCCTCGTGCCGACGCTGCACCACGTCCTCTTGCACCTCATGCCGCATCGGCTCCGCGTCGAGCGGCCGGACCAACGCGGTCCGGCCGAGCAACGCCAGCCGCGCCAGCAGCGGGCCCGCACAGCGCGAACACCACCGTCCCACGGCCTCCCCTGGTGCCTGGGTGACCTCGTCCCGCAAGAGGTCGACGGTCATGTCCGAGTCGAACTCCTCGCAGCTGGTGCAGTCGTTGCGATCATGCGGGTACGCCATGCCGATCATCGTGCACCGCCTGCACGGCTATGACTCACGCCACACTGAAACTGTCCGGCGGCGGACATTCCCATCGATCCGCGATTGCCAAGCTCCTCGCCAAGCACACAACGAGGAGGCGACGTGATCGACAGCGCGAACAACTCGGCACCTGGCCGGCCCGCTGCGCCGATCAAGAACCCCGAACCACCTTCTCCCCCGCGGGCCGACCGCCGAACAAGCTCCGTGCCGCTCAACGCTGATTCACCGCGCATCCACACCTGATCCACAGCGGATCGAGAGGGTGCGAAGCATGTCAGCGGTCCAAGCTGTACAACTGCACGTGAAGAGCTGCGGTTCCAGTCATCGCGGCGAGCTTCCCCGAGGCCGCTTCGTGCTGGACGTGTCCACGTGGTTCGATGACCCCAGTTCCGCGGTTGACCAGCGCAAACTGACCGCGAAGGACCCTGCGGTCGTCAACCGCGTCCGGAGTGCTCCCAGGTTCCTCGACTACACCCGCCGGCTGCTCGAACTGCTCGTCGTGACCGTCGACCTGGCCAAGGGACCGGTTGTCCTCGTCCTGCACTGCGCCGATGGCCAGCAGGTCAGCCCTGTTGCGGCCGATGAGGTGGCCGAACTCGGCCGCGCCCAGGGCTGGTCAGTGAAGGTGGAGCACCTCGACCTCGGCAAGCCGGCCATTCACGCGGTGCGGACCTGACACCGCTGTCCGCTGCGGCTGTGCCTGGTCACGGCGGAGCCGCGCCGCTGCCGGAGCTACAGCAGCCCCCGCGCGAGGCCGGCCAACGCGGGGACCGCCGCGAGCAGGGAGGGCACGTGCACCACCGGTTGCAGCGGTGAGGGCTTCCAACCGGTCGCCTCCTGGATGAACCCGCCCTTGTCCGCCTTGCCGGGCCGCCAGAGTTTGTCCGCAACTGGCAGGGTCAGCCAGTTCAGGGGTTCCTTGGTCGTCGCGTGCCGTGGCCAGGTGTAGCTGGTGAGGAAGTGCTCGTCGGGGGCGTCGGCTCTGAACGGCGCCGCCTCGAAGTGCGCGGCCTCGGGGCCTGCGACGAACCAGTGGATCATGATCATTCCCGGTCCGTGTGCCGCCTCGTCGTGCGTGTCCGGGTAGTAGCGCTCAAGCCACAACCGCCACAAGGACACCGCGTCGATCTCGCCAGGGCTGTAGTCGTCCGTGAACGGAGCCCCGTCGATTTCCCAGGTCAGCTCAAGGGATGTGGTGAACGTCGGCCCCGTGTACTGGCTCAGTTCGTAGGTCCACTGGTCGCCCATCGCGTCCTCCAGGCGGTCATCACGCCGAGCCCCGGAGCCGAGCCCTCGACGCGCGGTGTGCCGAACAGATGGGTCATCATCTCCGACGAAGCTCTGATCGAGCTGTCGCCGACGCCGTCCGTGTACGGATTCCTGGAGCCTCTCTGGACCCTGCTGCGGCTCGATCGGCCGAGATCCTCCAGCGCTACCCGCACGGTTGGGACAGATGAGCACAGAACCGTTGAGCGAAGATCAGCAGGACGCCCTCGTCGTAGACCTGACGGTGAGCCTCGGGACCCTGCCAGAAGAAGAGTTCGAGCAGCTCTACCAGCAGCTTGATACAGAACACCAGTTGCTGATGGACACCAAGATCCGCGAGTTCGCCGACAACGCGGTCGGAAGCGAGCACTGGGACTCCGACGACTGAGCGGATCGGAAACAGCAGCGGGCCCCCGAGTCGATGACCGGGGGCCCGCTGCTGTTCAACAGGTGGATCAGAGGCTGCGGCGTTCGATCATCGCCAGCATCCCGGCAAGCGCGTGGTGTTCCGGGAGCGTGGCGGCCGCGGCCGCGGCACGGTCGTGGACGTCGGCGGGAAGCCAGCCCTGCTTCCGTCCGAGGACGACGAAGCCGGACACGATCGCGACGTTGATCGCCTCCGGCTCGCACCACTCGACGCTGAGCGCGTCGTACATGTCGGCCAGGTCGAGGTCGCCCTGCTGCTGGGCCTCCAGCCCCAGGCTGAACAGCACGGGCGCCAGCAGGAAGCCCCGCGTCATACCGTCCGGTCCTTCCGCCACGACGTGATCGAGAACCCGGAGGATCTCCGTCAGGTCGCCGCCGTCCGTGACGGCCTGGCGCACGAGGTCGTGAAGGGCGTGGCCCTGGTTGCGCAGGTAAGCGGTGGTGTCGTCGGTGGCGTCGCGGTCGGTCACGGTGCGGAGATCCCCTCATAGCTCTGGACGTCGTGGCTTCCGGAAGTTGCTGCGGCATCGGGCGAACGAGGCAGGGGTGCGGGGTCACGGGTTCGCAGAACGCCCCAACGGTGACCGCATGCCGGTCGTGAGCAGCGGAATCGGAGGCTGTGCTCGTCCTCGACGCCGTGCTGCCCGCGGTGCCGGCAGGACTGGCCACCGACCAGCACGCCGTCCGGGTCCAGGCACCACCGGCAGGTGTGTTCGGGCAGGGAGCTCCACCGTTCCCACAGCACGCCGGTCCCCTCGCGGTGCTGGTCAGCAGAGAATCCCGGCATTGTCTTCCTTCAGCTCATCGGTGATGGCGCGGCAGTGACCGCAACCGTCCAGGTGGGCGTCGACCCGCCGTGTCTCCCACTTGGTCGTCTCGCCGCGCGTCCACGCGCCCAGCAACCCCACGACGTCCTTGCAGCTCTCCGCGGCCTCTTCGCGGACGTGCATCTGGAGGTAGGCGCTGCGCAGGCCCTTGCGTGCCCGGCAGGCCAGGGCCGCCACGGCGTTGGGGCTGAGGCCGAGAAGGGGGGCGACTTCAATCGGGTCCTGCTGCTGGATCTCCGTGTGCCACAGCACCTTCTGCCATCGCGGCGTGAGCGACGCGAACGCACGGCTGGCCAGAGAACGCTCGAGCCCGGCCACAGCGGGGTCGGTGAACGGAACGGTCATGCCGGCGGCGTCAGCGTCGCCGGAGATGTCCTCGGACAGCGTGATTCGCTTGTCCCGCTTGAACTTGTCGTAGTGGCCGTTCCGCAGCGTCCTGAGCAGGTACGCGCGGAACGGGAACTTCTCGGGGCCGCGGCCGCCGAGCAGCATGGCCAGGACCTTGCTGAACGCCTCGGCCACCAGGTCGTCCGCGTCGGTGTAGCTGAGCTGGTAGGCGAGGTTGTAGGCGGCGGCCACGTGCTCGGCGTACAGCTCACCGAACGCGGCACGGTCACCCTGGCGAACAGCGGCGATCAGGTCTTGTTCGCGGTCAGAGCATTCTGCGGCCGTGGCCGGTTTCGGTTGGGGTGTGGTGCTTTGCGCCCGCGAGTTGGGCGTGACGATGGTGGGTGAAAGCATGGGAGCCAGCTCCCCCTTCCGGGAGCGAGGGGCGTCTGGCTGGCGGCATTCTTCGCGGGATCGACGCCAGCCGGACGCACCGTTTCCGAAACGGTCCGGGTGGACCCGACACCCTCCGACGCGGCGACGTCGGCGAGCATCGCGCGCACCCGGCGCGAATCAGGCCTGGTCAGAGGCAGCGCGGGCGCGCTCGCGCAGCGTGGCGATCGCCTGGTCCAGGTCCTCCAGGTAGAAGCCCTTCGGGTTCGAGCCCGGCGCCAGGTTGGTGTCCCTGCTCCGGGTGATCAGGCCTCCGGTCGCGTTGCGCAGCTCCCGGACCAGGGCGGCCTTGTCGATCACGACCCCCTGCGCGCCCAGGTGGTAGGAGATCTCCTCCCCCGATGCCCGTTCGGGGTTGCGCTTGGGGTTGGACTCGCTCGCGATCGCCAGGACGGCGTCGCGGACCTGGTGCACCAGCTGGGGAACGCCGTCGAACTCGGCACCGTCGACCACCAGCCGGTCCCGTTCCCGCAGCTGCGGGCGGAACGGGGCCCGCTCGGCGGAACGACGAGCAGCCACACCGCGGTCGGTGCGGTCGAACCGGGCCAGGATCGGCATCGGCTCCAGGCCGATCACGAAGCCCTTGCCCGCGTCGCCGGGATCGGTGCGGGTGGCCTGGCGGAACAGCTGCGGGCGGACGCCCTGGTCCCGCTCAGACTTCGGCAGCGATGCCACGTCCTCGGCGGCCATGCCCAGGTAGATCTTGACGTGGACCTGGGAGGCGATCAGCGCGGACTTCATCATCTCCTTGACCTTGCGCTGCGCGCACAGCACGACGTGCACGCCCACCTTGATGCCGTAGGTGATGAGGTACTCGACATGCATCCGCAGTCGCGGGTGCTCGGCGGCCAGGCCGTACTCATCGATCACGACGAAGTGCGCCGGGCCGTCGACCTCGGTGTCCCAGTAGCGGGCGCCCAGCTGCGCGGTGCGGTCCTTCACCATCGCCACCGAGCCAGCCAGCAGCTTCTCCGCCTTGACGAAGTCGGGGCCGCCGACGTAGCTGTTCAGCGAGTCTTCCCAGGCACGCAGGTCAGGGCCGCCCGTGATGTCCAGGCCGTCCACCGTGCAGTCGCCCATGCTGGTCAGCGCGTCCACCACGTCGTGCAGGACACCCGACTTGCCCGAGGCGGTACGGCCCACGACCAGGATGTGCCGGCCGAACAGCTCGACGCGCAGGCGGCCGCCGTCGAACCGCGTGGCGAGCTCCACCGGCGTGCGCACCGACGTCTGCGAGCGCTCCGGGCTGTCGATCGGGTTGGCCAGCAGGTCTTGCATGACGATCCGCAGCGTCCGCACACGTGCGGCAGCGGTCACCGCCGACAGCACCAGGCCCCCGACCGGCGTGTTCAGGTACCGCTCCAGGCCCTCCAGCTTGGCCTCGGTGATCGCGTCGAGCACCTCCAGCGTGGCCGTCCAGCCCCAACCGCCGGCGGCCTTCTGGACGCCGTGCACCTTCGCGCGCAGGTTCGCGTCGGCGAACGCCTCGTTCAGGTTGGCGATCACTCCCCTGTCCGACGCGTCTGCGGCCAGGCCATCCGGCATGGCGGAGAGCACGGCCGGCTGCTCGGCGGTCTCCCCCAGCTCCGGACGACCGGCGTATCCGAGCCCGAGCAGGATCAGCCCGCCGACCGTGAACAGCGCCCATCCCGGCGTGGACTGCCACGCCCAGGCCAGCAGCTCGTCGCCCCAGAACTTGTAGACCACCCAGCCCGAAGCACCGACGCCGAGCAGCGTCAGCAGCGCGATCCGACGCTCCCGCCGCAGGTCCTTGCGTCGGGAGGCCGCCACGGTGGGCTGGGTGTCCTTCAGGGTCGCGATGATCTCGGCCATCTCGGGCTGCCACACCACGCGGTAGCCGCCGCGCAGCGCCACAGGCACGCCGCGTACCACCCACCACAGGCGCGTGCCTACCCAAGACACCGTGGTCATCGCCCACCGCGCGTTGCGCTGGCGGCGGGCCGCGCGGGCCACCAGCTGATCCGGGGTCAGCTCGCGGCGCCGCGCGCGGTACCGGACCATCGCGCCCTGAGCACGCAGAACCAGAGCACCGCCGCCGGGCTGCTGGTCGGTGCGCACGGACTCAACCCAGATCGGACCACGACGGCCGTCGCGGTCGTCGTGCTGCTCATCGAGCTGCCCGTGCCACTGCTGGACCATCTGGTGCTGTTCCGGCAGATCAACCGGACGCTCCTGAGGGAAGCGGCTGGTGGCGTCCACCACCAC
Organism: Lentzea chajnantorensis; assembly: GCF_054300775.1. NCBI lineage: Bacteria > Bacillati > Actinomycetota > Actinomycetes > Pseudonocardiales > Pseudonocardiaceae > Lentzea > Lentzea chajnantorensis. The sequence continues at coordinate 39,723 of NZ_JBSDZT010000001.1, forward strand.
GCCGTCCTCCTCCCAGTCGTCGTTACGAGCTGCGCTGATCACCATCTCCCCCTTCACGCGGCCTTGGCCGTCGTCTTGTTGCCGAGCGCGGCCTGGACGGCCTTCACCACTGCCGGGCGCCGGGTGCCACTGGCGTGCTTGTCGGCTGCGGTCGTCGTGTCGCGGAGCCCGTCCTGCACGGCCTGGTGGATCGCCTCACGCCGGCGGCCGCCGACCCGGTGGCCCAGAGCCCTCAGGGCGGTCAGGAGCGGGTCGCGTGCGAGCCGGTCGCCGAGCAGTGCGCCGATCTCCAGGGCGTCGTCGATGAGGTCGTCCACGTTCACGTCGGTCGTGTCGGTCGTCGCGCCCTCGGTCGTCTCGGTCGCGTCGGTCGCCTGCGCGCGGTCGTTCTGATCGCTGTTCCGGTCGTCTCGGTCGTCGGTGTGGCTCACCGCGACCGAGAGCCGGGCCCCGGTCGTCTCGCCGCTCTGGTCGTCGGTCGTCTCGGTCGCGGTTTCTGCCGCGTCGGTCGTCTCGGTCGTCGCGACGGTCGGTCCCCGGTCGTCCTCGTCGGTCGCGGTCGCGGGCGTTGCCAGCAGCCGGTCGCCGGTCGAGGTGGCCGCACGGTCGGCAGGCTCCGCGAAGCCGACCGGACCGCCGCCGGTCGTCTGCTCGGTCGTCTGCGTCTCGGTCGCCTGGATACGGCTCCCGAACAGGAAGAACTTCCTTCGGCCGCGAGGCTTGCCCGGCCGCTCGGTCGTCTCGGTCGTGGAGTTTCCGGCCTCGTCGGCCGTCACCACGGCTGCGGCCGAACACACGTCAGCAGCCGGGTTTCCGGTCGCCTGGCCGGTCGACGTGCCCAGGTTGGCTGCCTGCCCGGTCGCGCCGGTCCCCCGGCGGCCGTTGCCCCGGTCGCCTGCCGCCGGTCGCCGGTCGCCGGTCGTGCCGACCGACCCGTTCCCGGCCGTCTCGGTCGCCTCCGCCACGTCCCGCAGGACGGCCGGACCGAACAGCAGCGCGGCCGAGCCCAGCACTTCCTCCGCCTTGGCCAGCGTCGCCGCGGCCGTCTCGGTCGCCGCCTTGCGCTCGAGGTCGACCAGCGACCGGACGGCCGGCGCCCACTTCTTCGCCTGACGACCGAGCCGCCGCGCGGCCTTGCGCGCGGCCTTCTCGGCCGCCTTGGTCTCCAGTTCGGCCTTCGCGACCGACAGCGCCAGCGTGGTGTTCTCGATCCGGTCCCGCACGGCCACCCGGTACGCGTGCAGCGTCCAGAGGGGGAACAGCAGCGCCTGGTCGAGCGGGAACCGCGGCCGCACCGGCCGCTGCTGAAGCAGGCCTGCCTCGTGCAGCTTCGCCCGGTGCTGCCACCACTCGCGGATCTCCCAGGCGGTCGGCCCGGCGATCGACAGCACCGCCAGGATGGCGCCGTTGTGGGCGTAGTTCGAGGCGGCAGAGAACCCCACGATCGCCCACATGAACAGGCGGACGCGGATCGCCCGGTCCCGGTACTGGCCGGCCGAGCGGGCGATCATGCCCATAGCCAGACCGAAGACCTCCAGCGCGGTCGCGGCGGCCGCCGCGAACAGCACGGGAACGTCCTTGCCGATCAAGTAGTAGAACTGGCCGTGCCAGGCCGCCGACGCCGCCAGGGAACACAGGATCGTCACCAGCTGGCCGTCGAGCGAGCGCACGAACCCCGCCCACACCTGCGCCCGCCGGGCCTTGCGAGCCGCGCTCCGCTGCTGCTTGCGCTGCTGCTTGGCGGCCCGCTTGGTAGCGCGTTCTCCCTGCCTACGGGCCCTTTCCTCCGCCAAGCGTGCGTCCTTGAGCGCGCGTTGCTTGCGCTCGAACTCCAGCCTGGCCTCGCGCGTGCGGGCCTGCCGGTCCGCCGCGGCGTCCGCCTCGCGGATCCGGGCGTCCGTCTTGTCCGCTACCGCCGTCTTCACCCTCTACTCCTTCTGCCGCCGGGAGTGGTTGTGCTTGCTCTGACCTGCGTCAGGTCTGCTGAGTCGTGCCCGTGTCGAGGTCCAGGGCCTGCGTGGGCCCGGTGAAGTCGTCCACGCCGCTGTGATCGCGGATCCACTTGCTGCACCAGGCCAAGACCGCGATGGGGTCCCGCACCCGCAGCTCGTGGGAGGTCGATGCGTCGATGAAGGCCTTGGCGCAGGCCAAAGCGATGTTCTGATCGCCACACCTGATCGGGAGCGTGCTGGCGAACGGGTCCCAGATCAGCCAGGCCTTGATGTCCTGCTCGATGCCGGTCACGTAGTTCCGTTCATCGAGCTGGAGCGACGGCTTGGCGAAGATCAGCGGCGTGACGTCCTTGTCCAGCACCTTGAGCGCGGGAACCGTCACGGCCAGGCCGTCGAGGTCCGCCGTGATCAACGTGTCCACGCGGTACAGCGGGGAGGGGGTGTTCATGGCCGTCCCCCGCGTGCACGGGCGTACAGCACCGCCAGGACCGCCGGAGCGACGAACAGCGCCACCGTGGCGACTGTCTGACCAGCGCCTTTGCCGAACCATCCCGTCGTCACAGCAGCGATGAGCAGCAGCACGATCAGGCAGACTCCGCTGCCGAACACCGCGGCGGCGAACTCCTGGTTCTCGTTCTTCGAGGCCTTCCCCGGCGCGCTCATGCGGCGCACTTCCCCGCGGGCTCGGCCACCACGAACACGGTCTGGCGGAAGCTCGGCGACGTCGCGCCGGGTGCCTGCCGTTGCTGCTTCGCAGAGGCCCAGGCCAGCACGTCCTCCTCCGGCGTGCCGGCCAGCTCGGCGATCGTCCGCGCCACGAACTCGGCGCCGTGGTGCGCCATGAACGACACCAGAAGCGCCGTCCACTTCAGGCACACGAGCAGCCCGTACAGCACCGTGAGCAATGCCAGCACGATCCGCTTGCCCACGAACACCAGCCGCTCACTGCGGCTCATGACCTGCGCGTTCATCGGGAACCACCGCCGGTCCCCTGCTCGTTGGGCTGCTGCGCCGCCAGGTTCAGGCGGATCAGCTGCCGTTCGCCCTCATCGGTCAGTTCGAGGTGGACCGCCTTGACCTGCTGCACCCCGCAACCGGTCAGCCAAAAACGGCCGTTTTCGCCCAGGGTGAGAAGTCCGTGCGTCAGCAGGTGTTGAACCGCGTCCGCCTCGAGGTCCTGCCCCTTGTGGGCGATGCGCAGTTCCTTCGCCATGACCCAGAGCAGTTCAGCGGCGTCGGGGCCGGCCGAATCGGCGCTGGGCAGCATCACGAGCTGGTTCGCGTACGCCGCGAGCAGCAGCTGGTGAATGGTGGCGACGTCGTGGCTGCACGCCGGCAGTTCACGCTGCCCGGTCATGCCGCACACTCCCCCGCCGACATGTCGTTCATCGAGGTGCGCGACTGGTTCTGACCTGCGTCAACCGCCGCCCGCAGCTGGGCCAGGCGGGCGCGCTTAGCGCGCCGGGTCCCCCGGGCCTCGGCCCTGCGCACTGCGGCCGACACGCCGCCGCTCTTGCGCACCGCGGCCACCTCGTCGGCAAGCGCCGGCGGGAGCTCCTCGCCGTCCAGGGCGTACAGGGCGGCGATCTCGAGAGCGACCTGGGCCAGGCCGGCCACCACGTCGCCGTCGTTGTCGATCAGTGCCTCGAACCGGGCAAGTTCTCCCCGCGAGACCGCTTCCGACTGCCTGAGCAGCCAGTTCTCGGGCTGCTGCTCCAGGTCAGCGGCCTCTGGTTCCCCACACTCAGTCCAACCTGAGATGCTCTTCATCGGGACCCGTCCTCCTTCACACGTGGCTTCGGGTTCCAAGGCGCCTCGGCGCCGAGCCCTCGGTCCGGGCCGCAATCCCGGGCCGGGGGCTTTTTTGTGTCCAGTTATTGACCATGTGTCACCGGCTGCTGCCGTTTGGTGACACGCCTAAGATGGCCCTCAGCATCAGGTGTTGTCAATAGAACACGCCGAATGTCATGATCTGAGCGTGCAGGAGCCAATAGGTCCTGTCGGGAGCGAGGTTCTGGGAGATGGGTCAGAGTCGCCGTGAGATCGCGGCAAGGTTCAGGGAGGCGATCGAGTCGGGCATGTACCCGCCAGGCTCAACGCTGCCTCGTGCTGCGGATATCGCGGCAGAGGAAGGCGTCTCAAAGGGCCTTGTTCAGGATGCGTACGGAGACCTGCGCGCGGAGGGACTGGTTGACACCGTTCGTCGCCGCGGGACCGTCGTTCTTGATCGCCGCCGCGAGAAGATCACCAGGTCAAGACTGGTCATGCGCGACGAACTCGGCTACTCGTTCGATGCGGCAAGCCTGGAGTGGCGCCTGCTGGAGCACTACGGAATCCACCGCGTTCCGGTGCCGCTCGACGTTGCCGACCTGCTCGGCCTCTCCCCCGGCTCGGAGGTGATCATGAGGGATCGACTTCTCGGATTGCCGGTCAACCGTGCCGTTGGGCGCACCAAGCCAGAACCCACACAGCTCGCCACCTCCTATTTGCCGGCCTGGCTGGTCAACCAGCTTCCGAAGCTTGAGGCGCGCTACACCGGTCCGGGCGGTGTTCTTGACCGGATCGAGGAAGCGATGGGTGGGCCCCTGATCTGGGAGGAGTACATCGGAAGCGAGAACGCTGGCCCTGTCTACGCCGAGCGCCTGAAGGTCCCGTCCGGGACCTCGTTGCTGCGGGTCTACTGCGTGACCAGGCTTCCGGACGAGCGGCCGGTGGAGGTCACCATCAGGACCTTCAGCGCCGCGCGATACCGAATCGGCCCGCATCCCCTGATCAGGCACTCTTCTGCTGCGTTCCCGCCGGTCCCTGCGACGGAGCCGAAGCCTCCCAAAGAAGAGGCTGTTTGATGATCAACTTTTCGGCATTCCCCGGCGTGTCACGCTTGATCGTCATGGCTTTCGCGACAAAGCTGGGCGGCATGGCCAAGCGTCGTGGTGTTCGACAGCTGCCCAACGGCAGAACTGGCGATCAGCGTGCCGTTCGTGCGCGCGCGAGTTTGGTGGACGCGATCGTGAAGCGCGTAGCCGCGGAGTACAAAGTCACGGACGCGCTCGCCTTTGACCTGCTGTTTCTGAAGGTTGCCCCAGTTCTCGGTCTTGAAGATGAGGCGCGGGAAGCCCTCGAACGAGATGGCATGACCCCTGAGGACCTGCTGCGGTTCATCGCAGCCAAGGAGCAGGACGGCCTGCCGTTGGAGGTCCCGATGGCCTCGTAAAGCAACGAGGCGGCTCCGCTTACCACGGAACCGCCTCATCGAACGTTTTGGGCGACTGGCCCACAGTCGCCGTTTGTAGTGCCTTCGCTGATCTAGATCCGGGTTACCAGCCCAGTTCCTGATCAGAGCCCGGCTACCAACCGGGCCATTCATCCCCCAACCAAGGGATTTGTTGTGCCCAGGATAAGCCCTGGACACGGTTCACACCAAGCACCCCTTGGTGTGTCGTCTGCCGTGCCCTGCGTGACGTGTCACGTGCGCCCTGGTCGACCACGTCTGACCAGGCTTTCTACTGCTGTGTGCGGCCCGTGCTGGTCGGCGCACGGCGGCAAGCCGTCCGCCGAGGAGATCGGCCCGACTCCGACTGAGACCGCTCCCCTGCGCTACCCCAGTGGGCAGCGGCACTGGCTCGGCGCGCTCAAGCGCGCGGAGTGGGTCGAGGCTGTCCGGGTCGACGGCCGCCGGCATCTGCTCTCGATCGCTCGCCACATCGCGCTGGGCGCGAACTGGGAGACGCTGGAGTCCATGCCGGGCTGGGACCGGCTCATGAAGCGCACCGGCCTGTCCGAGACGACGATCCAGCGCTGGATCCAGGAGCTGAAGCTCCGCGGCTGGCTGGAGGTCCTCGAGACCGGTTCGACGCCGCTGACCAGGCCGATGGCGCTGACCCTGCCCAATGGCCACATCCTGTCTCGCGACGAGGGCAACCGCCGGGCCGTCTACGCCCTGCGCATCCCCCTCTCCCCCGCCGAGGCACTGCGTTGGGCCGCCGAGACCATCGCAGCGCACGCCACCCAGCTGGCCGAGGAGAAGGCCGAGAAGGACGCCGCCGAGCTGCGCGCCCGCATGGTCGAGAAGGTGCGCAGGTTGCACGCCAAGGCCGCCTCGACGGAGTACGTCTGCGAGCGCGAAGCCCTCACCGCGAAGGCCCAGGAACTCAGCACCACGCACGAGCTGAGCACGGTTGAGCTCACCGACGTCGACGTGGCCCGTGCCGAGCGCTGGGAGCAGGAGTACCGGGCCTACCGGGCTCGGGAAGCGGAGATCCTCTACGACCGGATCATGAACGACCCCGGCTTCCGCGAGGCGTACGAGCGCAACCTCCGCTGGCAGGAGGAAACCGAGCGCAAGCAGGCCGAACGTGCTGCTCGTGGGGATAAAAAGGGGTGGCCTACTGGTCTTTTTTCCGTAGGAAAAAAGACCTGCGTAGGTGGTTACGCGCGCGAGGCTCGCGTTGTGGATGACTGTGGTCAGCCCGTCTCTGACCCGTGGGGGGGGGAACAACCAAACGAGCGCCCTGCGGGCGCCTGGCTTTGACGAAGAAGCGGCGCGAGCTTGGGCGACCAAGGTCCCTACCAGCGGTTTTGAGATGCTTGTTGCGGCCGCCTGGCTTCGCTGGAGGCTGCCGGTCTTCGGTCGGATGACCCGGAAAGCCGTCCGCGCCCTGGTCAGGCCGTTCTGGGCCGCTGGGTGGTCGAATCTCGACGTCGTGCACGCGATGGACCACCGCCCGGCCGCGTTCGGCATGGCCGCCGGCACTCCGATCGGCCGCGGCGACGGCGACGCGACCACCGCGCAGTCGGCCTGGTGGTTCATCAAGGCCCGGCTCAGCATCTGGCGTGACGACGACGGGCAGCCGCGGCGTGGCTTCTACCAGCACCGGCACCGCAACCGCGTCGTGCGCCAGGCCGTCGCCGAGCACCACGGCCGCGCGGCCGCCAAGCTGCTCAGCGACTACGACGCCGAGCTGACGGTGGCGCACATCGTCGCCCACGGCCGCCGCGCCGCCCGCGAGGCTGGCTCCCCCGCCGTGCCGCAGCAGCGACGGCCCCGCCAGGCCCCGGCCACGCGTTCCGCCACCGCGCCGGACGCAGCGGTTCGGGCGGCGGCCGCGCAGCAGCTCGACCAGGCGCTGCTGGCCAAGCGTGCCCGTGACGCCGAGCGCGCCCGCGCCGAACTCGAAGCCAAGTTCGGCCCGCAGATGGCGGCCGCGAAGGCCGAGCTGTCCGCGCGCACCAGGCCGGCCGATGTCCCGATGGACACGATGGCGGCCGCCGAGTGGAACGCCCTGTCCCCCGAGGAACGACAGGCCCGCATCCGCGACCGCGCGCGGGCAAGCCAGCGCGGCAGCGCGCACGACCGGCGCCGAGCCCGCCGTGGCGGCCGCCGATGAGCACCTGCTCCCCTGGCGCCGACGCGGCTCGAACCGGTCCGCGCCGGTCCCCCACCAGCCAAGCGGCACGCCCACCTCAAGATCAACTTTGCGGGCGGGAGGTCGACGGCGCGGTCTCCCGCCTCTCCCCCGGCGTGAACCTTTTGGTTCATCACAACGCTTGGTGTCGCGCCAGGGGAGCAGGGCGTGAGCGCGTTCCTGGCGATGGCGTGGGGGAGGGGAGCGGGCGCGAGAAAGGCCCGGCGAGAGCCAGCGCCGATCTCGCCAGGTAGTCCTCTGAACTGCGGAAACCTCTCGCCTTACCGCCTGGACGCGGCAGGCGGCGGACTGCCGGACGGTGCCAACCCCACCCCCACCGCAGGTCCCGGCGAGACCCAAGCTCCTATTTATGCAGGTCAGACCCCTCTTAAGCGGCGGGTCCACCCCGATCGGACCCCCTCCCCGACGACCGGCAAGCACGCGGCTCCCACGCTCCCCCGCAACCCCGGAAATCCGGGGCTGCGGCCGCGGATGCCCACCGGTGCGCGCTGCGTGCTTAGCCGCTTGTCCGCAGATCACGGCCCTTACCCCGCCGCTTGCCGTCACGCGCCCACGCTTCGCTCTCACGCGGACGCACGCGGCATAACAACACGCCGAACGTCGGCCGCCGAACGCCAAGCCCACGCGCCAGGGGATCACTCGAACGGACGACTAGCCGAGTGTGTCTCCAGCTGGATACAGTTGTCTCCAGTTGGAGACAACAGCCTGACGGAGGGAACACCATGAGCGAGACCAACGACCAGGACCGCAAGGCCGTCGTGAACCAGTCCGCCGACCTGATGACGCGCGTCCAGAACGGCGAGATGACCGGCCAGGAGGCGTTCGAGCAGATGCTGGCCAACCCGCAGACCAAGCCGTTCACCATCGGCGACTGATCGCCGGACGCCACCGCGGCGGGGGCCTGCCCGGCCCCCGCCGCGACCGCCAGCCACGAGAGGCGAGGGGCCGTGAGCCTGATCGGCAAGCTCAAGCACGCGAAGGCCCAGTGGGACGCGCTGAACGACTTCTGTGCGGTGTGCGGCGTCACCGGGGACTGCCACTGCGAGTTCCTCGAAGGCTGGACGGACCCCGAGATCATCCCGGCGCAGACCACTCAGAACGGAGCCACGACCACATGACCGTCGCCGACGAGCCCGAAGCGATGAGCGCGGAGCAGTTGAAGGTGCCCGCCCTGCACGTGCTGATCGGAGCACCGGGCGCGGGGAAGTCGACCTGGACAGCGGCGCAGAGCGCAGGCCTCGGCGCCGTGTTGTCCCTGGACGACGCCCGCGCCGAGATCAGCGGCGACGCCGGCGACCAGTCCGTGACGCGGCACGCCGTGAAGCTCGTGACGGACCGCGCGATGGGGGAGCTGCTGGCCCGCCGTGTCGCGACGATCGACGCGACCGGCGCGGTGGCCAGCGACCGCCAGCACTGGCTCACGCTGGCCCAGAGCTGGGGTGGCGTCCCGACCGCGTGGGTGTTCCGCACGCCGCTGGAGGTCTGCCTGGCCCGTAACGCGCGCCGGTCCCCGAACCGCCGCGTGCCCGACGACGTGGTGATCCGCATGTGGACGGCCATCGACTCGGTCAGCGTCGAGGAACTGCACCAGGACGGCTTCCGGGTGGTCGTGGAGCTGCTGCACCCCGACCTGCACCCGCGCAGCAGCTTCCACCTTGGATGATCTGCCGGTGACCAACCTCGAAGACCTCCTGGCGGTGGAGACGGCGCTCAAACAGGCCGCGATGCTGGACAACCCGAACGCGACGGCGCTCGAGCGCGACCAGGCGCTAGCCGTGGTCGCCTCGACGGCGGGGGAGGTGCGCCGCGTCGCCGGAGAACTCGAAGCCGCCGGCATCGACGGCGTGGCGTTCGCGCTGCACGTCCACGGCCACCGAAGCCTGGACGACGTCGCCGACGCCCTCGGCTACGCCCAGGGCAAGGCCTCGCGCGCCACGAACCCCATCAAGAGGCGCCTGGTCCGCGAGCACGACCGCCGCGCCGCGAACCTGACGAACACCCTGACCAAGATCCCCGCCGAGCAGGTCACGGCACCGGCCGCGGCCTCGGACACCACGGCGGCCGCCGTGGCGGAGCTCCACCACGAACTCGCCGCCGCGCGTGCCGGCACCGGCACCACAGACCGCGTGCGTGCCGCGCTGGACGCGCTACTGGCCACAGCCGGAACCCCCGGCTCCCGGCCTGCCGGTGAGCTGCTCGTGCACCTGGACCGCCTGGTCACCACCTACCAGCACCAACACGACAAACCCTGAACAACACCACGGGGGAGACCCAGATGAAGACCGCCGCCGCCGCGCTCGCAGCGTTCCTGCTCGTGTACGTGATCGCCGACAGCATCAAGGGCGATGCCCTGCAAGAGCAGTACGACCAGCAGCACCCGCAGCCCTCGGTCCAGACCGCGGACTGGGTTGTCGAGAGCAGCGGCTTCCACGGCCCCCGAGGCGCAGGCACACACCGCGTGACCTGCGTCCCCCCGGCTGACCTCGCACGCCCGCGGGAGGAGCGGCAGCGCTGGAAGGACGTCAAGGTCACCCAGGAGACCGCCAGCAGCGCGGAGGCCGGCGACCCCTGCCCGTCCGGACCCGTGCTCGAGCTGGTCGGATGACCGGAAGGACCTGACATGGGGTTCTTGGCGAACCGGCTGGTCAACAACGACCCAGTGCCGTCCGGATGCAACCACAAAGGGTGCGGATCGACCGTGACAGAGATCGACGGTGGATCGGTGGAGACCTGCGATTTCTGCGGAACAGTCACCCTCGTCACAGAAGACTGAGGCCTGCCGATGACGCGTTTCGAGATCGTCGGGACGATCCCCACAACCCGAACCATGACGGCCGCCGCGGTGCTCACCGCGGCGGCCGTCGCGCTGTCCGCCTGCGCACCAGCGGCCGGAGGCACCCGCCTTGAGCACGCCGAGCACGTTCCCTCCGGAACGCTCGACGCCGCCGACGCGCGAACCCACCTCGACCAGCTCCGCGTCGCCGCGCCCGGCACCCTCGCCGGCTACGTCCGCGACTGCGACCACGGCAAGGCGTGCGTGTTCGGCCGGCCCTGGACCGACACCGACAACGACGGGTGCGACCAGCGCTCCCAGGTACTCGCCCGCGACCTGGCCGACGTCGAGCGCAAACCCGGCCGCTGCGCGGTGACCGCCGGCACCCTCACCGACCCCTACACCGGGCAGACAGTGACCAGCGTGTCCAAGATCCAGATAGATCACGTGGTCAGCCTGGGGGAGATGTGGCGCACCGGCGCCTCCTCCTGGAGCACGCAACGACGTACCGCGGCCGCCAACGACCTGCGCAACCTGCTGGCCGTGAGCAGCAAGAACAACCAGGCCAAGAGCGACAAACCCGCAGAGCAGTGGCTCCCGCACATCACCACCGGCTACGGGTGCGCGTTCGCCCGGATCACGATCACCGTGAAGTCGGCCTACCAGCTCACCATCACCGCCAGCGAAAAGAGCGCGCTCACCACGGCGCTGAGCGCATGCAGGTGATCACCGGGGGAGTACGGAACACCCCGCTCACCTCAGCCAAACCGCCGCCCTCAGAGCCAACCTAAGGCCTCCGCCAGGAACATGAGCTATGGCGAGTTAGGTGGACCGAGTTCTGATCGATCTGACTGCATCTGGAGGACAAAGTCAAAGATCATCAGGGCTCAAGATCCACTTGTTTCGATGAATCGAAACGTAGAAACGTTTTGAGTTTCGATGGGGAGAAACGATAGATCAAGATTTCTGGACTGCACCTACTTTTGGGCTTTGAGGTGGATCTAGGCTGGTCGGAATTGGGCGGGACAAGCCGATGGCAGCTCGATCTGCCCGGAGAGGCCTCATGTGGGTCTCTGTGCCCTCGCTCTTTGCCGGCTGTCGCGGCTGGAGTCTAGAGCCGACGTGCGATCTCGGCCGGAGGTTCGACGCGGCCGCCCTGCCGGCGGTACTGGCAGGGTCATCGCGGCTGCTCAAAGCGAAGGCCCTGCGGTCCCGGTGGGTCCGCAGGGCCTTCGAGGCGGGGGAGAGGCTTCAGTCTTCGGCGTCGGCTGTCATGAGCAGGCTGGACAGCTGGAGCTGCACCAACTCCAGCGCGGACGTGGTGTCGTCCAGGCTGGTGGACAGCAGCGTGGAGTGCTCCTCGGTCGAGGCCTTGAGCTCCCGGAATCGTGCGTACAGCTTCTCGATGACGTGCGCCTTCGCGCCGTCGCGCTTGGCCGCGGCGATCTCCTCCGCGAGCTTCTCCAGCTCCTCGGCAGCTTTCGACGTGAACGCCTCGATCACCATTTCCCGCATCTCCTCCTGGTCGAGCAGGGGGATCCGCGTGAGACTGCTCTTCTTGTTGCCCATGCCGCCGAAACGCTTCACCAGCTCGTGCAGGGCGGCGATCGTCTCCGCGTGCTGCGCGTGCACGAAGTACACGCCACCGCCCGGCCGGACCATGACCGCCTTCAGGTGCTCGAGGTAGTTGCGCACGACCTTGCGCAGCTTGTCGCTGTCGAGGTACGTGCGCCGGTAGTCGAACCAGTACTTGATCTCCTCCAGCACCTTCCGCACCCGGTCCTGCTCGTCCGGGGGCAGGTTCTTGATCGCGCCCTGATACGGGCGGATCTCCAGGGAACCGGCACCCTCGGCAGCCCCCTTCTCGTTGTCCCGCTTGAACGTCAGCTCCGCCATAAGCGGGTCGTAGGTCAGCTTCGACTGAACCTCGTTGCGCACCTCCCGCACGACGTGGTGAACGATCTGCCCTCCGTCCTTGCGCACGAGGCGGATCATCAGCGTTGCCAGGTTGCTCGGCTTGTTGCGCTGCTTGACGTCGCGGAAGTTCGCAGTGGGGTCGTCCAGGGCGTAAGTCGCCTTCACTCCGGAAGGACCGGTGACCTTCTCGTACGCGTCGGACGCGCGCAGGTCGGGCGGGAGGAAGTCCGTGTCCAGGCCGAGTTCGCCGAACCACTGGGTGATCATGGCGGGGGTCACCTTCGCGTCGTACACGCTGTACATCACCAGGTGCCCCAACAGCGGCGCGTCCCCGACATCGAAGGCCCGGGAGAGCGCGTCGCTTCCCGCCTTGCGGCTCGGAGCGGTCGTGGCTGCCTGGGTGCTCATCGGAGGGTCCCCCATGTCGAAAACGGGCGTTTTTGCAAGTTCGAGAGTACCAGCTATCGATCTCCTGTGGGGAGTAGAAGCTGGTCAGCTGTGTAATCAGCCGAGTTTTTCGCTGCGTCCGTGCCCGTGTGCCAGGTTGCCGGCCACCAGCAGCGGTCCGTTGTCGTCCGGGTGCGTCACCGCCCAGCCCCTCAGCACCTCCAGGTCTCGCCGATCACAGGCGCGACCTGGGCCGGAACACTCCAGTCGACCACGTACTCAGATCCGGGCGTGCCGGTCCAACAGGTCACCGGAGCGACCTCGCCGGACGCCACGCCCACGTTCTTCACCACGGGTACCGGGCGACAACCCGCCAGGAGGACGAGCAGCGTCAACGCAATGAACTTCACCTGGTCACCTGCCTTGCCCAGACCATCGGCTTGGCCTGCTCGAAGATCATGTTCGGGATGCTGTTCGACGTCCACGGGGTGTGGGTCGACCAGGCAGTTTCACTGCTCGCCGTGGTCATGGCGCACTCGTTTGTGACGGCTGGGTGCCGGCGGCGGCCTCTGCGGCACGCACCGCGCCGGCCAGCTCCTCGGCCAGCGCGGTCAGCACCTCGGCCGCGGCGCGCAGCCCGTCGACCGCGGCTTTGCCGGCGACCAGGTCTTCCCCTGCCGGGGAGGAGACGTCAGGGGTCTTGAAGAGCCTCATGTTGTGCTGGACGTCGTCGAGGTCGCGGTGCAGTTCCTCCAGCACCTCCGCGCGCTCGTCGTACTCCTCGTCCTCGCCCTGGTGGTCATCGAGGTCGTCCAGGTCGGTCGCCATCGTGGGTGTCCTTCGTGATCGTGTGGTGGGTGTCTGCGCTGGTGGCGGGGGGTTGGCGGTGTGGTGACCGCCAACCCCCCGCGCGTCAGATCGTGCGGTACAGGTCGGCTACCGCGTCGGGGCTGGTCAGGTCCGAGATGTCGCGGACGTTGTCGCACAGGGCGTCCAGCACGCTGCCCGGCCTGATCGCTGACGGGGCCTCGATGGCGATTCCGAAGCTGCGGAAGCTCAGCCGCGCCTTCGCCTCGTCCCAGCCGCGCTTCCACTCCTCCGAGATTCCGGCGACCCCGTCCGTGATGATCAGGATGTCGCCCTTGGCGCGGCCCTCGGCGTTGTACTCGGCCTCAAGCAGGTCGACGGCGATGGACAGCGGGGCCTGAAAATCGGTGCCACCGTTGAAGAAGTGCTCTCCGAGGTCCAGCACGTCCTCCAGCGCCACGGGTTGCCCGGCGGGGAAGCGGATGACGTGCTGCTGCTCCTTGGAGGCGAACAGGATGGCCACGAAGTCCCGGCGGGGTGCGGCGTTGCGGGCCTGGTCGAGCAGCGCCAGCGAGCACGCCTTGGCCCACGCCTCACGGCGGCCCAGCATCGAGCCGGAGCAGTCGATGAGCGCGATGATCGCGCCCTGGCCGACGTTCTGTTCCCCGCGCGTCTCGAACTCCATCAGCTCATCCGACGCGTACTTCGCGGCGAACACCGCGCGCATCGCGGGCACGCCGAGCATCGAGATCTCCGAGGGGATGACGCGGGACAGGTCGCTGCCGAGCGTGATCCCGACCAGCTCACCGGGTGCGTGCTCGACACGGCGGGCGCGCTGGCCCTCCGCCATCAGCTTGAACCGGCCGATGAGCTGCACGAACTTCGCGAGACGACCGTTGGCAAGCCGGGCGGCCAGGGCGGCGCGCTCCTCGAAGTTCATGCGCGTGAGCTGTCCGGGCTCGACACCCCACGCGTTCGACAGCGCCTTCTCGGCCTGCGCCTTCTCCAGGGCCTCGGCGGCGGCGGCCCGCGCCAGTCCCCGGACACCCGTGGCGGCGGCGGCCAGCGACTGCCCCGCCTGCTGTCCGGCTTGGGCGGCGACCAGGGCGGCGGCCTCGGCGGCGGCCAGCGCCGCCTCCAGGTTCTGCGCGGCGTCGCCGGGAACGTTGCCGTTCTCGTCGGCCTGCTCGGTGGCCTGGTCGAGCGCCTCGGCCACCTGGCGGGCGGCCTCGGCCTCGTCCTGTTCGGCCTTCTGCTGGGCCTCGGCCTCGTCCTGCGCCTGCTGGGTGCGCTCCAGGATCGACCGCAGCGCATCCTTCTGGGCCAGCACCGCCATTGCGGAGGAGTATTCGTCGCCTGCGGTCTCCTCGCGCAGCTCCGTGAACTCCGGGGTGGCCAGGATCGTGGACACGACCTGGTGGTTCACCAGGCGGGAGGTCTCCATCTCCTCGCGCTCCCGAACCTGCGGGCTGGCCTTGTAGGCGCCGAGCCACAGATCGCGCAGCAGGTCGGTGGTGTGGTCGTACTTCTCGTTGAGCTCCTCGGCGAGCGCGGCCAGCGGCGGGGCCTGCTCGTAGATCTCCCCCCAGGACATCGCGTCGAACCGGTCCGCGACGATCGCCCCGGTGTGCTTCGGCTTCGCCGGGGCCTCGGCCAGGCCGAGCCACTGCCCGGCCCGCTTGGCCAGGTCCTTGAGCTTGCTCACCGCACCCATCGTGTCTTCCTCCCCTCAGCGTTGGTGCTGCTCAGACGTTGACCATGCTCGGGTCGATCCCGAGCGCCTCGACCAGGATGCGGGCGAGGACCGCGCGCTGGCGGGCGATCACCCGGTCCACCGTGGCGGTGGTCCGGCCGTCCGCGACGGCGGCCGCCCGCATCGCCTCCAGCTCCTTGCCCGCCGCGGCCGCCTTCTTGCGGCCCTCCTTGATCGCCCAGTTGTTGATCTTTTCCTGGGACTGGCCGGCCAGCGCGTTCAGCGCGTCGTCCAGGTCGTTGATCGCGTCCTCCTGGTCCAGCGCCTTCTTCGCGTCCGGGTCGATCAGCGTCAGCACCTCGCGGTTGACCAGGGGACGCTGGCTGGGGGAGTCCCACAGCGCGGTGGTGAGGATGCGCAGGTCCGACTCGTTGACCTCGTCCCGGCCGTCGAGGTAGGCGGAGGCTTGCAGCAGCGAAACGCACTGGCGCCACCGGCGGTCACTGACGACCAGCTCCGCGCGGCGCAGGGCCATGCGCAGCTTGCAGATCGCGTCCACCACCGAGTCCGGAACCTTGACCGCGGGCACCTCGACGTCGACCGCGTGGAGAAGGTCCGCCAGGTCGACGGTCGTGCGGGTGGCCTGGGCGGGGGAGACGACGGCCGAGCGGATCAGCGCGGCGAAGTTGGTGGGGTCCGTCAGGTACTCGACCTCGACCCGCACCAGCAGCCTGTCGAAGATCGCGGACAGGTCGTCCTGGCCGCTGGGCAGCTCGTTGGACGCGGTGATGGCGGACACCAGCGGGCACGCGATCGGGTCGCCGCCCGCCTCCGGGTGGTACAGCCGCTCGTTGAGGTACGTGAGCAGCTCGTTGAGGCTCGCGGCGGAGGCCTTGAAGACCTCGTCAATGAACGCGACCTCTGCCCGCGTCGCGCGGCCGTCGAAAACCTGCTGGTAGACGCCCTGGGTGAGGGCGGCGACGTCGACCGGGCCGAAGAGCTTCTTCGGGTCGGTGAACTTCGTCATCAGCACTTCCCAGTAGCGCGCCCCGTCGACCCGCGACGTCAGCTCGCGGGCCAGCTGGCTCTTCGCCGTTCCGGGCGGGCCCAGCAGCAGCGCGTGCTGCTTGGCCAGCAGTGCCACCACCAGCGCCCGCACCACCTCGGCACGCTCCAGGAACTGCCCCGCCAGCTCGGTGGTGATGGTGCGGAGTCGGTCTGCGGTGTTCACTTGCATCCCCCAAGGGTCTTGTCGAAAACGGGCGTTTTTGCAACTGACGAGAACGCTAGCAGACCACCGGTAGGCTTGGTCAACTCTGTTGGCCCACTCGGCCCGAGTTTCGCCCGATCGGATTAACGAAACGTTTTGGATTTCGCGAAACTAGAAACTGCTGCTAGCTTGACGGGCATGACCGCAGCTGACACGGCTCTAGAAGCCGCTGGAGCCGATAAGTCGGGCGAGGCCGAGCGAAGGTGCCTCTATCGGAACTGTCGCGCTGTACTGCCCCCTCAGACGCGCCCAGGGCGCAAACCGTCCTACTGCAAGGACGACGCACAGGCTGGGTTCGTGGCGCCGAGGTGGACGCCGGCGGGGGAGCCCGCCGAGGACGGCAAGGGCAAGACCTGTCAGCAGATGGCGGCGGAGCAGAACGCCGCCACCAAGGTCACCGGCCTGGAAGCCGTTCTGGAGCTGCACGACCGCGCCCAGGAGGAGCTCCGGCCGGCGCTGGAGGACGTCCGCGCCCGGCTCGAGATCCTGCTGGCGGCCGGCGACGACATCGAGACTGCGGCTATCGCGCGCATCTCCGCGGCTGAGGACGAGCGCAACGAGGCGGTCACGCGCGCCGCGGCCGCCGAGGCCCAGGCCGAGACCGCGAAGACCGCGCGGGCCGAGGCCGAGAAGCAGGCCAGGCTAGACCGGGACGCGAGGGTCGTGGCCGAGCGCCTGGCCCGCGACGCCGAGCGGGAGAAGGAAGAGCGCGTCACCGCGCTGTACCGGGAAGTCGCGGCGGCCGAGGAGGCCAAGGGCAACGCGGAGGGGAAGGCCGAGGCCGAGGCGTCCAACCGCAAGGCCCACGAAGAGCGGTACCTGAAGCTCGCCGAGGACTTCAACAAGCTGCGCGACCGGCACGCCGAGACCGAGCGCACCCTGACCGGCGTCCGCAAGGACCTGGAGGCCGCCAAGAAGGTCGAGGAGGAGCTGCGCGCGGCCGCGGAGACCGCCGCCGGCGAGTACGCGTCATCGCTCGACGCCGAGCGGACACGCCACCGCACCGAACTCGAGTCCGTGCGGGCGCAGCACCAGAAGGACCTGGAGGCGGCCGGAGAGCTGCGGGCGGAGGACCGCCGACGCCTGGACGAACTCCAGGCCGAGGTCGACCAGGCCGCGAAGGACCTCGAGGCCGCGCAGACGCGCCACCAGAACGAACTCAGGGCCGAGCGCGACCAGCACCAGAAGGCGATCGAGGCCGTGCGCACGGAGGAACGCGGACGCGTCGACACCCTCCAGCGCAAGGTGGACCAGGTCGGCGAGGAGCTGAGCGCGGCGAATCAGCGCGCGGCCGCGGCTGAGGGCCGGGCCGAGGGGCTCCAGAGCGAGGTGGCCGCTTTGCGTGCGACGAACGGGGAGCTCCACCAGAAGCTCGGCGCCGCCGAACCCGAGCTGGCACGACTCCGCGCGCAGGTCGCCCAGCAGGGAGCGGAGAAGGCGACGAAGTAGCGGGATTCGTCGTCGCGGCCGGCCTCCCGGACGGGGGGAGTGGCGGCGGCAACGGTCCGTGCGTCAGGGGAGGTCGGCCCGCCGGCCTGGTGCGAGCGCCAACGTGACCTCGATCGTCGCGTCGTCACTGAGGTCGGTGGCGTCGTGCACAAGCATCGACAGGTACTTCCCGAGACACGTCTGGCACAGCGCTCGCCGGCGCTCCGGCGGCGTGGGCGCCTGTGCGAACCGGGGGCGCGGCTGGTCGGTGACCTCGACGCTGGCGTCCCACTCGCGGCACATCTCGCAGTCGTTGCGGCTGTGCGGAAAAGGCAACCGGATCACCGGCTGCTCTGGCTCGATCATGGGCGCCATCCTTCCGTCCGAGACGGAGCAGGCGAGCACGACGTGGTCCGCGGAGGGAATGACCGGGGGAGGAGAAGCTCTCAGAACGGCTGTGGGGCCCTCGCCACTGGCAAGGGCCCCACAGCCGTTCTCGTCGCTCCACGTGGGACGTCAGGCGTCCACAGGCACCTTCTCCTCATCGGAGGCGGGGGAGTCGCTGCCGGCCGCGCCGGTCTTCTTCCCCTCCTTCCGGCCGGGGAGGAACTCGTTGAGGACGGCCACGATCCACGTGCGGCTCTCGGCGTTCAGCTGGTCCGTCAGGTGGTCCAGAACCTCGACCTGCGCACGCGTCGGCGTGAACTGCAACTGCCGGTGGCCCCAGCCGAGGTACTTCACTTCGGCGTCATCCTCGGGGAAAAGGTCACCGCCTACACCGCTCTTGGTGATCACCTTGCTGTCCTCGATCAGCTTCGCGAGGTTCGCAAGATCACCATCGTGGCAGTGGGTGATCGCCTTCAAAACCAGCACGCTCGACGTCAGGTTGTCCTTGACCTTCGCACGCTCGAACCGCCGGTGAAGGGCTTCCGAGACGGGCACGGTGACATTCGGACGCTTCCTGGTGGACGTAGAAGGGCCACGGCGCGCTCCCCGCTTGGGCGCACCGCTGGAAGGCTTCGTGGCTCCAGCAGTGACGGGAGGTGGCTTCGGTGCCCCGCCGGCCGGGGGAGTGCCGACCGTCGTATTCCCAGGCGTGGGACCGCCGCCTCCGCCCTTGAACACGTCAGCGAGCCCTTCGGAGCGGTTCTGAGGTCCCGTGCCTCCTCCGAGGTCGCTCAGATCGTCCTTGGCGTCCATCACGGCCACATTCCCTTCACCTTGAGATTCTCGCGCAACTCCACACTCCGAACGAGTATCTCGCGCGTGAGGTTCTGGAAGTCCTCCGCCACGCCTGAGTTGCTTTCACTAACCTGGGTGGCACTGCGTCGAGCGCCGGATCGGACCTTCCACTGCGAAGGGTCCTGCCGGATCAGCTGCTCCAACTCGTGCACCATCTTGCCGTTCGACCGAACGTTGCTCGCTGCGCTCTCGCTGTGCCGGATGAACGCCTCGAACACGTAAGCCGAGTTGTTGAAGTCCTCCTGAACGCCGTCCTTCATCTCCTGCCGGATGCGGGTTGCACCCCTGCCGGAAGCAAAGAGAAAGATCCCGAGCAGGAAGAGGTAGGGATTGAAGGCGCGTACTTCGCGCATGAGCCTCGCGACGGTGAGCAAACCCTTGCGAGAGCTTGCGTCGGTCTTCATTGGAACGATGACGAACCTGCTGGCTCCTAGCGCAAGGCTCAGGATCTCTTCGTTCTCCGGCGGAGTGTCGATGACAATCGCGTCATAGTTGCCAGCGATCGGGAGCAGAGCACGGGCAAGCGCGGTGTACATGCTCGCTGCTGACTTAGGATTCTTCATCTCACCGCTCATGAAAGCGGGGATCTTCCGTACCCACTTGCCACCCGGGATGATGTCCAAGTTCGGACGGATGGTCTTGGGTTGGAGCGGAATACCAACCGTCACAGCGGCATAGAGGCCCTTGCCGTCGTCGTCGATGCCGTCCGCATCAGTGAACCCGAAGTCCTCGGCGACGTTGCCCTGACCGTTGAGGTCGACCAGCAGCACCCGTAGGCCGTCAGCAGCCATGAGCGCGGATGAGTGGGAGCTTGCCGTGGTCTTCCCGACACCACCCTTGTCGTTGGCGAAGCAGAAGACGTGGCTCAGCAGGTACCACTCGATCTCGGCGACCAGGTCCGCACCAGCCTCAGCCACGGTTCTGTCCAGGGTGTCAACGACTTCCCTGGTTAGCTCGTCAGCTGGTGTGTCCCATGTGCTCGCCAGGTGATCGGTCATTGCACGCTCCTCGTGTGCGTGTCGAACCCCGGTTGATCAGCGATGATGCAGACAGAGCCAGGAAGCCTGTCGCCGCCGCTGTTCTGTTGGGTTGCATCTTGGCACAGCGAGGGTCAACCTCATGGGCGGACCTGAGGTGTCGAGCAAGGTGTTACGCAAAGGAGAGCCACAGTGCGGCTCGGTTGGCAGCAGCGCAGATGCTCACCCAGTAGGCGTGCCAGCAGTCAATATGACTTTTCCTAGTAGCAACTGCAACAGTCGTACAAGTAATAACAGCGTCGCAACGCTTAACTAAGTGCATCAATGTCATCGCAGTGAAGCTAAGTAGATGGAATCCAGGGACGTACATAACGCTAACCCATTTGGTTAACTAAGTGATGTCACGACGGATAACTAAAGTAAAGTACGCACTGGAATCGTGTCGCAAGCAAAAACTGAGATGAGTGGTGACGTGCAAGGTG
This sequence comes from Lentzea chajnantorensis, assembly GCF_054300775.1. NCBI lineage: Bacteria > Bacillati > Actinomycetota > Actinomycetes > Pseudonocardiales > Pseudonocardiaceae > Lentzea > Lentzea chajnantorensis. The sequence continues at coordinate 60,077 of NZ_JBSDZT010000001.1, forward strand.
TTAGCACACCTGACAGTAGTATGCTTGCAGGTGTCAACACCTTGTTGGTCAAATTATTAATGTCAGTCAATGGGCAAGTGCAAGCTAGTGCACTGATGCCAGGACGGCTATTTGCAGTGTCCTCCGTAATGGAACTCCTGTGAATATCAGTAATGGCACGTACATGGATCTCTGGTTTGAGGCAGCAATTAACGCTTCTATGACTGGCGTTAGTGATTGAGCATGAGATGTTCCAACTTTGTCAGGTTGATAATGCAATGTGAATCAACCTATCGACTATTTGTGAACATCAAAGTTGTCGACTTAGGTGACACCTTTACTGAGATCAGTAAGTGTTACTTGGCTGATCTAAGTTGTGCTTGTCGCGGTTGGTGCAATCCTTGTGCCACCAATAAGCATCTAAATGTAGTTCCAAGCTTTCTACTACTTAGATGCCGTCACGCTATCTAACTGCTGTCACTGGTGACACCGGTGGTGACGCTTCTAGTGACAGTTGTAGTGACAGTCAACGTGTAGTGCCTGGTCAGACCCAGTACGGCAAGCTAAGTTTGTGCCGTACTCGCAGCAGGAGTGACTCCGCAACTGATGTCGTTGCTAGCCTCAGTGTCTGAGGTCACCATAACGTCGGCATAAAATACAGTGCTGAGGACCTTAAAAGTGCACGTAGTTCTCAATCAAATGAGATCACATGCGTTCTGACCACTGATGCCCACACTCAAAAGCGCAATTACTTCACCGGTGAAACAAGGCCTGTAATCACTACGTGTTGTTTTGTCGGCGATCGCATAGGTACGCCTCTGAGCTGCGAAAACTATCGTCAGTGACGCAAAAAAGGCTCTGGTGATCCGGTGTGTTCTCTCTTCGGTAGAGGCTATGAGCTTCCCAGGGCGATGTGAACCTAGGTGGGTCGCGTGAGGCAGGTTCAGCGGGGGCGCAATGCGGCTCGTCTGGTGGTGAAGCGCGCCGGCAGGCAAGTTGGTCGGTTGGCTCGATAGCTTCAGTGTTAGCTGAAACAAGGCCGAGATGCGCCAGGACTCGTCTTCCGCGCGTCTTCTGGAAAGATGCGTTTCCGGAAGTAGACTGCGGTGTGGCTTCTGGAAACGCGGCAACCGCCGATCCGCAGACCTCCGGATCGGCTTCTGGAAACACGGCTCGCTCCGGCGGCCGTGCGACCGTCGAACTCAGCGCGCCGTACGCCGCGGCGCTCACCGAATACGAGACTGGCCTGTCTCGTTCGCCGCTCGGGCAGTCGACGCGCGACAAGTACCGCCGCAACGTCCGCGGCTACCTCGAGTGGCTCGAACTCGGCGAGACGGACGGCGACCCGCTGCACGACCCCGCCGCGCGGGACTGGGCGGTCCGCGACTACCGGACCCACCTCAAGACCACGCCCGGCCGCAACGGCCGGCGCCGCTCCGGCGCGAGGGTGAACAACGTCCTGGCCGCCCTGGACGACTTCCACGTCCGGCGCGGCCTGGGCAAGGCAGAAGCCCGGCGGGAGGACGTCGCGCGCCGGCGGGCGCCGCGCAGCCTCAACGCCCGCCAGGCCGTGCGCTACCTGCGCGCTGCTGAAGCACGCGAACGGCGCGCGGCCGCCGAGCAATCCGAACTGCGCCGCGCCATCGGCATCCGGGATCGGCTGATCGCCGAGCTGCCGTACCACGCCGGCCCGCGCGCCTCCGAGATCTCCGGGCTGAACCTGGCCGACGTCCAGCTCTCCGACCGCAAGGGACGGCTGTCGCTGTATGGCAAGGGCGACAAGGAAAGAAGCGTCCCGATCAACTCTCCGCTGCGCGATCGGCTCCGCGCGTGGCTGGAGGTCCGGCACCTCATCCCGGGCGCGTCCGAGTCCGAGGCGCTGATCCTCACCGAGCGCGGCGGCCGACTCGGCCCGCGCAGCGTGTACGAGATCATCCACAGCATCGGCGCCGAGGCCGGCATCGGTCCGGACGACGACGGAGAGCCCTTCGGGCCGCACGTCATCCGGCACACCTTCGCTCGTCAACTGCTCGGCGGGGGAACCGACATTGTGACCGTGGCCGAGCTGCTCGGCCACGAGTCCCTGGAAACCACCCGGATCTACACCCTGCCCTCCGAAGAGGAGCTGGAGGCCGCCGTGGACAGCATCCCGTCCGACCACTAACGGCCCCTTGACCAGCGCGAACGTAGCGCGGAACCGGATTGGGAGGACCTGGTGGGAACAGCCACCTTCACCGTGTCCGTCGACCTGGCGGTGCTGGCCGTCCGGGACGGCGTACTCCAGGCCCTGCACGAGCAGCCCGGCCACCGCTGGGCCCTGCCGGGCCGCCTCCTGGACGTCACGGTCGACCTGGAGGCCGAGGTGGAGCAGGTGCTGGCCGCGCAAGCCGAGCACACCGGCCCGGTCGCGCACCTGGAGCAGGTCCGCGCGTTCGGGCCCCACGTCCAGGAGCACGGGGGACAGGGAGTGTCGGTCGGGTACCTGGTGCTCACCGGGCCGACGTCGTCAGCCGTGGAGACCGAGTGCTGGGCGCCCGTGGAACGCCTGCTGGCCAGCCAGCAGGCCGCGCAGGTGCCAGCGCACCGCGAGGTGCTCCAGGCCGCCGTGGAGCGGCTCAGGAGCCTGCTGGAGCACACCACGGCGGCCGCAGCGCTGTGCGCGCCCACGTTCACCGTGCCGGAGCTCCACCAGGTCTACGAAGCCGTCTGGGGCCGGCCGCTGGACTCGAGGAACTTCCACCGCAAGATCACCGGTGCCACGGGCTTTCTCGAGCCCACGGGGGAGAGGACGACCGGTACCGGCCGGCCCGCGGTCCTCTACCGCAGAGGCCCCGCCACGCAGCTCCACCCGGCGCTCAGCCGCGAATAGGCCACGACGATCAGCAGCCGCCAGCGGTATCCCTAACCGCCGCTGAACTGGGACGATCGATGACTCGACAGGGGAGAGGATCACGTGAACGAGCAGCAGATCGAGCAGCTCCAAGCAGCCGACGCCGAGGAGATGACGAAGTGGCCGGTGACCACGCTGGTACATCTGCGCACCAGCCAGCTAGCGGGGCCATCGCGGGAACCGCTGGTCACCTACAACGGCGCTCCGACCGTCTTCGAGATCACCGAAGTTGTGCCCGGCTACCCAGTCGACTGTGACAGCGAAGCCGGCCCTGGGTTCTGGCACGCCCGATACATGCTGCGCGACCTGCGGTTTCCGGATCTGGATTACCGGCTCGAAGTGCCAGCTGCACGCCTGATACCGGCCTGCCCGACACCCGCCATCGATCGATCAGTTTCATAAGATAGAAACTAGAAACGAAACTAGTTATGAGAAACCCGAAACAAGATGATCATGTGTAGATCAACTCTGGTAAAGCGGCTCTGAGGAGAGCGAGGAAGGCCCAGAATGGGGCATACCTAGAGTACCCCAAAGGGGTTGACGGTAGGGTGCTTCTGGGGGCGTCTGAGGGCCCTGTTATCGGCTGCGTCGGCGCGTTGTCGAGTCGATCCGCGCCATAAGATCAACGATCTCGTCGCCCCAGGTCGGCGCGTCGTTCATGTCGCCACAGCAAGCCGGCTTCGTCCGCGGCTTGGTGGGGATGGGGATGTCGAGCGCCTGGTAGAGGCGGGTGTACACGTCGATCCCGGGATCGCGATCGTCGTGCGGGCCTACCAGCAGCACTACAGCGTAGGTGGGTGACTCGAACGCGACCACTGCCCGCAACTGGCCTCGGATGTGCCTGACGCACAGGCGGTCCACGACGTCACCGGTGAGGCGGTAGCCCAGTGCCGCGCATCCGCGGTTCTTGAGGTCTTCCTGCCAGGTGGCGAAGGCTGTGCTGTCCTTGCTCCGCAATGAATCGATCTGGGCTTTGGCCAGCTTCGTTGCGACTACCTCGACTGCCACCGGCACAGCCTGCCAGTGCAGGGGCCGGCGGCAGCGAGCGACCCGCCGGGAAAGCCCGGCGTCGTGACCAGGTCAGAGTGGTACGACCTCGCCACGCTTCCACTGCGCGATGCTCTCCTGGAGATCCTCGCGCTCCATCAGGGCCCGATCTGCCAAGCGGTACCAGATCTGGTCCATCAGCTCGTTCGGCTTGGTGCCGAGGTCCCGCAGCTTCCGGGCCAGGTGCAGCACTGCGTGCAGCCGAAGCGGATCAACGTGGAGCACCTTGCTTCGCTCGCTCTCCGCCTCGAGGAGAACGCCCTCCTTGGTCCACGTTCGAACCGTGTGGGGAGAAAGCTTCAGCAGGTCAGCAGCGATCGATGCCCGAACCGGGCCGATGCCACCCAGGATGGTCCCGATCGCGCTGTCGAGCTTGGTCGCGTCCTCCTCCGTGGAAGGCTTGGCGACCTCCTCGATTGTCTCCACCGCAGCGAACTTGTTCAGAACGTCAGCACGTTCGCGCTCGATGACAGTCATGCGCATACCTCCTCGGTTCTCCTGCTCATGGCAGTCGTTCCGCTTCCCATAGTAGGGGGTGTTTTGGTAAACGCACAGTTCAGTAAGCCATATAACACTAGGCCGTATGAGTGACACGTGAACGGTTTGGTTCACAAGATGATGCGTGATGGTGAACTATAAGGTTCATGTCCAACGTGAAGAGCCTGCTGGAGAACCTGCTCACCGGCCTGGCGCGAGGCTCAAACCGCGGCGTTGACCAGCTCCGCGCGATCCACGACATAGAACAAGCCCTGGAGCAGTGCAAAGTCGCAGCTATCGGCCTTGCGCGAGAGCAGGACACCTACTGGTCTGACATCGGCACAGCACTCGGCATCACCGGCCAGGCGGCCGGCCGCTGGGCGGAAGCTCACGGTGTGGGCGGCGATCGCACAACGAAGTCCAGCGCAGTGAAGTCGATCCATCCGCCCGACTGCGGTTGTGCCGACTGCGGCACCGGCCGCAGCCAGCCGCTGAGCGAGTACGGCGACGAGGCGCAGTTCGCCGCGCTGCTCGACGGCCGAGCCGTCAACCGGACGGGCGTCGACCTGGCGGACCTCCCGCTGCTGCTCGATGAGAACGGCCGGCGGAAGCACGCCGAGTTCGTGCGCGCCGCGCAGTTCTGACACTCCCCCGTTGATGCGAAAACGGGCGTTTTTGCATCAACTTCAGCGGGTTGTCCCGCAGCTGGGACAACCCGCTGATCTGCGGTTATGTCCTGATTGGAAGCCTGGTGTCACCAGCTCTGGGACACAGCTGTCACTTGATCCGGACGCGCTACAGCGCACGTGCGGCACGGTGTGCGCGCTGCCGGCACGTCGCCCCGCAGTAGCGCCGCGGGCGTCCTGTCGCCGCAGGCTGGAGCATCTGTTCACACCCCGGCGCGGCGCACTGGTTCGCCGACCGCTCCGTCTCCGCGCGCAGCTGCTCGGCCAGGCCCGCGATCCGCACTGCGGCCGGCGCCACGAACTCCAGGCCCAGGGCAGGCTTCACCGCCGCGAGCATCTGATCCGCGAGCCCTGCGAACACGTCCGGGCTGGGGAGCCTCCGTTCGGATCGCTCAAGAATCCGCGTCGGCGTGCGCCAATCAGGCTGCGCCGCATCGGCGATGCGCTGCGCGACGTCGACCAGGAGGTGCTCCGAGAGGGCGTCGAACTCCTGCGGCGCCAACGGGTTGATCAGCCGACGCGCCCGAGTCACGTCGGCAGGTGGCACGCCGCCTCCTTGGACCAGGCGCTCATGCTCGATCGCCTTAGCGGCCTGCTTGGCCAACGGGTGAAGCTGTCGCAGCATCTCGGCGAGGAGGTAGAGGTCGCGGCCGCCGTGCTCGTAGTCCTCCCCCAGCGTCGGATCGGTCTCGAGCGCGCCGGCCACGATGGCGGCCGCATGCCGAACGCGCTCCCGTGCGGTGCTGAACAGGACGTCGCCGTCCGGAAGCCGGTCCGCGGCCTTGTTCAACCGGTCCGCCCACTGCTCGGCTAGCACCGCTCCCCCAGGTTTCGTGACAGGTTTTGTGACGTTAGCCGACGATCAGCGAGACGTTCTTGCACCGCCACGCCGCCCCTCGCATGTCGGGTCACGACGATGCGTCCGGGCCAGCGGTCACCCCGCGCCGGACAGGACGGCCCACCTCACCGCGGCCGCCGGTGGAGCTCCCGATGCCGAGGAGACCAGGTCGCGCGACGTGCTCCGGCCCCTGTGATCGAGGCCTGAGCCACTGCCTGACCTGCGCAGACTCCACACCGACGTCTACACGCGCGACGGGATTACGAGTTTCCAATCCATCTCTGTGGTTCCTCGTCGTAAAACTCTCGCGTAGTTTCGCGAGTTAATTGTGTTCTGATTCCACGGAGTTAAACCCGGTCCAAGCTTGCTGGTAGTAACTCTGAAACTAGTTTTGGAATTACTTCCCAAACTCATTCCAGAACTAGCTTCGTTCCTGCCGTCACGTAGATGACCTGGGCAAACCTGTTGACCGGTCCACAGGTCATGGGTCTCACCGCCTCTCGTTCCGGGCCTACCAGTGCGAATGGGCGAAAGCCGGGGTGCGTTTGTTCGGCGCCGGGCCCTATGTTAGCCTTCTCCGCACAGCAGAAAGCCCCAGAAGTCGCGTAGCCGAGGTGTGCTCCCGGCTGACAAACCCTGGGGCTAATGCTGAGCTGTGTGGTTCTATCTGGTCCCTAAGCAAGACCAGTATAGACGGACGTGCCCGGAGTTGTGACCCTCCCAGCCGTTCAGGCCACACGGCGGCACGGCCCCCAGCAGCGGCAACGCTCTGGGGGCCGCCTGCTTTCCGGTCCGGAACGGGAGCATGGCCGTGGTCGCCGCGGCGGCGCCGAGACCTCAGAACGGCCAGCGAACAGGGACGTCGGGCCGCCGGCGGTCGTACGGCGGCAGGAACCCGTACTCGCGGGCCCGCCGGATCCACTCGTCCACCGTGGTGTTCTTGCCGCCCTTGCCGAGCTTGAGGCCGTAGA
>NZ_JBSDZT010000002.1:0-2500 GCF_054300775.1 Lentzea chajnantorensis
GTAAGTTCGGCGGCGACCTACTCTCCCACACCGTAACCAGTGCAGTACCATCGGCGCAGAAGGGCTTAACTACCGGGTTCGGAATGGGACCGGGTGTTTCCCCAACGCTATAACCACCGAAACACTATGAAATTACAACCAGCAACCCCGCAAGGGTCGCGATCGGTCCTGGTTGTTCTTCCAGAACCGCACAGTGGATGCGTAGCGTCTTCGTAACAAGTCCTCGGCCTATTAGTACCAGTCAGCTCCAACCGTTACCGGTCTTCCACCTCTGGCCTATCAACCCAGTGGTCTAGCTGGGGGCCTTAACCCACGAAGGGTGGGATACCTCATCTTGGAACGAGCTTCCCGCTTAGATGCCTTCAGCGGTTATCCCTTCCGAACGTAGCCAACCAGCAATGCTCTTGGCAGAACAACTGGCACACCAGCGGTCCGTCCGTCCCGGTCCTCTCGTACTAGGGACAGCCTTCCTCAAGTATCCTACGCGCGCGGCGGATAGGGACCGAACTGTCTCACGACGTTCTAAACCCAGCTCGCGTACCGCTTTAATGGGCGAACAGCCCAACCCTTGGGACCTACTCCAGCCCCAGGATGCGACGAGCCGACATCGAGGTGCCAAACCATGCCGTCGATATGGACTCTTGGGCAAGATCAGCCTGTTATCCCCGGGGTACCTTTTATCCGTTGAGCGACCACGCTTCCACAAGCCATGGCCGGATCACTAGTTCCGACTTTCGTCCCTGCTCGACCCGTCAGTCTCACAGTCAAGCTCCCTTGTGCACTTGCACTCGACACCTGATTGCCAACCAGGCTGAGGGAACCTTTGAGCGCCTCCGTTACTCTTTGGGAGGCAACCGCCCCAGTTAAACTACCCACCAGGCACTGTCCCTGATCCGGATCACGGACCGAGGTTAGACATCCAATACGACCAGAGTGGTATTTCAACGATGACTCCACAACCACTGGCGTGGCCGCTTCACAGTCTCCCACCTATCCTACACAAGCCGAATCGAACACCAATACCAAGCTATAGTAAAGGTCCCGGGGTCTTTCCGTCCTGCCGCGCGTAACGAGCATCTTTACTCGTAATGCAATTTCGCCGGGCCTGCGGTTGAGACAGTCGAGAAGTCGTTACGCCATTCGTGCAGGTCGGAACTTACCCGACAAGGAATTTCGCTACCTTAGGATGGTTATAGTTACCACCGCCGTTTACTGGCGCTTAAGTTCTCAGCTTCGCCCCGAAGGACTAACCGGTCCCCTTAACGTTCCAGCACCGGGCAGGCGTCAGTCCATATACATCGTCTTGCGACTTCGCATGGACCTGTGTTTTTAGTAAACAGTCGCTTCTCGCTGGTCTCTGCGGCCGTCTCGCCCTAGCCTGCAAAAGGCTTCAAGCGCTACGGCCCCCCTTCTCCCGAAGTTACGGGGGCATTTTGCCGAGTTCCTTAACCACAGTTCGCCCGATCGCCTCGGTATTCTCTACCTGACCACCTGTGTCGGTTTGGGGTACGGGCCGCGTGAAAGCTCGCTAGAGGCTTTTCTCGGCAGCATGGGATCACTCTACTTCGCCTCAATCGGCTACGCATCACGTCTCAGGATATATGCCCGGCGGATTTGCCTACCGGACTCCCTACACGCTTGCACCAGTACTACCACTCACTGGCGGAGCTACCCTCCTGCGTCACCCCATCGCTTGACTACTACAAGTTCAGGTCCCGCGCTCCACTTACCCCTCGATCCCGAAGGATCTTCGGAGGGCTTCGGGCGGTTAGTATCACAAGGTTCATCATGGGCGCGTTCACACGGGTACGGGAATATCAACCCGTTGTCCATCGACTACGCCTGTCGGCCTCGCCTTAGGTCCCGACTTACCCTGGGCGGATTAGCCTGGCCCAGGAACCCTTGGTCATCCGGCGGACGAGTTTCTCACTCGTCTTTCGCTACTCATGCCTGCATTCTCACTCGCGTAGCGTCCACGGCTGGATTCCTCCGCCGCTTCAACCGCTACACGACGCTCCCCTACCCATCCCAGCACAAGGCTGAAATGACACAGCTTCGGCGGTGTGCTTAAGCCCCGCTACATTGTCGGCGCAGGACCACTTGACCAGTGAGCTATTACGCACTCTTTAAAGGGTGGCTGCTTCTAAGCCAACCTCCTGGCTGTCTGTGCGACCCCACATCCTTTCCCACTTAGCACACACTTAGGGGCCTTAGCTGGCGTTCTGGGCTGTTTCCCTCTCGACTACGAAGCTTATCCCCCGCAGTCTCACTGCCGCACTCTCACACCACGGTATTCGGAGTTTGGTTGATTTCGGTAAGCTTGTGGGCCCCCTAGACCATCCAGTGCTCTACCCCCGCGGTGAAACATACGACGCTGCACCTAAATGCATTTCGGGGAGAACCAGCTATCACGGTGTTTGATTGGCCTTTCACCCCTAACCACAGCTCATCCCCCAGGTTTTCAACCCTGGTGGGTTCGGGCCTCCACGCGGTCTTACCC
>NZ_JBSDZT010000002.1:5000-3665000 GCF_054300775.1 Lentzea chajnantorensis
TTTCCAAGGCTTATCCCAGAGTACAGGGCAGGTTACCCACGTGTTACTCACCCGTTCGCCGCTCGTGTACCCCGAAGGGCCTTACCGCTCGACTTGCATGTGTTAAGCACGCCGCCAGCGTTCGTCCTGAGCCAGGATCAAACTCTCCAATAAGGATTGTGTTGATCGCTCCAGACGGAATATGTCTGGCAATCTGGTCTAGCTACTCAAAGGAATACTCCTGACGAGGAGTATTCATATTACTGGCTGTGTTATCGGCACGCTGTTGAGTTCTCAAAGAACACGCGCTCACCGGGTCCATCTCCGTTTCCGGAGAGTTTCTCTCGGGGCTTGTGTTTGAAGCTTAGCCAGTTCGTTTTCGCTTTGTCAAATCGGCCATTTCGGCTTCTTCGGTGCGGCGCAAACTCGCTTCGCATTCAATTTTGCTTGGTTCAGAAGTTATCCGACTGGCTTTTCCGGTGTCAAATCGGGGTCATTTTCAGATCCCGGACAGCACGGTAGGCCGTTCATTTACTTCTGGGGGTTTGACGCCGTGAAACTTTACCCGGCCCGATCCGCGGTGTCAACCGCTCGTTCCGGGGGTCTCGCTTGCGACCCGGAGAAAGTTACTCACCGGGGGCACCGGTGTCAAATCGCCTGGTCAGCAGGCTGCTTGATGGGCACGGACGGCGGTGGAGCGGCCGGCTTGGCGCCGATCGGACGCGGTCGCAGCCACAGCGTGACCGACCGCAGACCCTCCATCGCCCGCACGATCTGCTCGGGAGAGGCGGCCTGGCGGGTGGCCAGCGGCACCAGCTCGTACCCCCAGATGCCGAACTCCTTGAGGACCGTCACCGGATCGTCACCGAAGTCGGCGGTCGCGGTGGCGGAGAACTCGAGGAACACCTGCGGGCGGTCCCTGCGCAGCAACCGGACCAGGCCGGCCAGTGCGCGGTGACCACGACCGGGCGTGTCGACCCGGACGACCGAGAGCTTCATGCCCTGTGCGAGGGCGATCTCCTCGAGCTCCTTGTCGAGCCGGACCGCGCGGACCCGCGGGACGTCGTCGCCCGCGTCGGCCGGCAGCGGTGCCACCGACACCCCGCCGGTCAGCGTCGGCGCGGCGGCGAGCTCGCCCGTGCTCTCCCACGCGGCGCCCTCGATGACGGTCATCCGGTCGGCGACGGCGGCGGGCAGGTTCGCGGAGACGTTGTGCCGCAGCAGGGCCGCGGCGCCCCTGTCGGGTTCGACGGCGACGACCGCGCCCATCAGGCCGAGGCGGGACAGCACCCTGATGGAGTGGTAGCCGACGTACGCGCCGACGTCGAGGAAGATCCCGTCCGGTTCGATGTGCGAGTCGAGCACCTCGGCGAGGTCCGGTTCCCACACGCCGTTGGACGACAGCAGCGGCAGCATGAACGCGTCGTCGGAGGGCAGCCGCAGCATGCCCGCGTCGCACAGCACCAGCGAGCTGCGCACCCCGGGCACGTCGGAGGAGGTCTCGTGCTGGCGCACCACGACCCGGCGGAGCGCGTCGGCGGTCTGCTGGGCCTGGTGGGCGGCGCGGACGGCGGCGTCGAGGCGGGTGTCGCGTTCGCGGAACACCTCGACGACGCGCGATTCGAGGGTGTCGATCCGGTCGAGCGTGCGGTCGAGTGCGACGGTGAGCTTGTCGATCCGGTCGGCGAGCACGTCGGTCGTCTTCGCGCGCTTGGCCGCCTCGGCGACGACGGCGTCCTCGATCTCGCGCAGCCGGCGGCCTTGGCCGGCCATGTCGGCGCGGACGCGGACCACGCCGTCGTCGACGCCGACGAGCTGGTCGGTGAAGTGGGTCTGGCGGGCGGCGACCTGTTCGACCTCGGCGCGCAGCAGCTCCAGCTCGCCCGCGCCGACGCCGGTGCGCAGCGCGTCCTGCCGGTTGACCAGCTCGGACACGGTGCGTTCGACGCCGTCGACGAGGGTGTGGAGCACCTCGCGCATGTGGTTGTCGTAGTGGTCCAGCGCGCGCAGCACGACCTTGCGCAGCGCGGGAGCCATGGGCGTTCGGTGTGCGGATCCCACGTCGGGCTGGCGCAGCAACGCGTGCTTGGCCGACTGGAGTGCGAGCAGCGGGTCGACCTCGGGGCGCGGCTTGGGCCGGCGGGCCCGCCAGCCGCGGTAGGAGTGCTCGACGCGCTCGCGCAGCAGTTCGCCGACGCGTGCGACGGACCGCACGGACAGGACGTGGTCGCGTGCGGCCTGGCCGAGGGCGGCGGCCGTGCCGAGGTCGTCGGCCAGTGACCGCATCAGCTTCGCGGCGGCCTGGACGTCGGGTTCTGCGCCCTGGTGGCACGGCACGAGCACGGCGGTCTTGCCGAACAGCTCGGCCACCCCGCCGTGGTCGGAGGCGAGCACGGGGATGCCGCGGACGGCGAGCTCGGCCAGGCGCAGTGCGATCCGGTCGTCGGCGCCGCCGCGGTGCAGCGACACCACGACGTCGGCGGTCTGGCACACGTCGAAGTCCTCGACCAGGGCGATCCGCTGGTCGGAGGCGGTGGCGAGGCGCAGCCGCTCGGCGGCCTCGGGGTGGTCGTACGCACCGGAGACCGCGACCTGCAGCGTCACGTCGGTGCGGTCGGGGAACGCGCTGAGGAACGCCGACACGGCGCCGAGGACGTTGCCGGGCCGGTCGAGCGCGTGGTCCGCGATGGCCGCGAACACCACCACCGAGCCGGCCTCGTGGTCACGTGCGCCCACGTCGTGCACGGGTACCGGGACCACGCGGACGATCGGGCCGCCGATGCGTTCCGCGGCGGCGCGTGACGACTCGGACGACACCCACAGCTCGTTCACGCCGACGCGGTCGTCGGCCGCGGAGGCGTCCAGGGCGATGTCGACGACGAACCGCCCGTCGGGGACCTCGACGTCGTCGGAGGTGCGCACGACGACCGGGTAGGCGGCGGAGTCGGACACGGGCAGCCCGGACGCCCGTGCGGCGGCCAGCACGCGTTCGGTCACCGGGCCGTTGCCGACGATCGAGACGCCGAGCTGGTCCAGCAGCGCCGGGCCTTCTGACCGCGGCTGGGGCACGGCGGGCACGGGCAGCCGCCCGGAGGCGACGCCGGCACCGGCGCACCACTCGCGCCAGTCCTCGAAGTCGGCGCCGAAGGGTGCGGGGAACTGCTGTTGCAGCGCGGGGTCCGCGCGCCAGACGGCGTCCGCCCAGCGGGTGCCGCCCTGCTCGGTCCGCTCGCACGCCCAGATGAGGAACCCGCCGCCGCCGTCCTCGCCGAACGCGGGCAGCGGCGTCGGTGCGGTGGCCCGGTAGTCGGCGCGCAGCTCGGACGGGATGACCGTGCCGTCGATGAGGGCCCCGAACCGGTAGGGCACGGGGGCGGTGGTCCACCCGCAGCGCACCAGCTCGGCGCGGTAGGCGGTGCACAGGTCGGCGACCAGGGGGTGTTCGGACAGCAGCACGCGCGGCCGTTCGACGAACTCCGCGGACAGCATCCACGGCCGCAGGGGGTCGAAGCCCGCGAAGTGCACGGTGAGCAGGTCCTCGCCGAGGACCTGGACGGTGCCGGCCTCGGAGCGGTGCAACGGCCGGTCGGCGACGTTCCACACGGACAGTCCGACCCGTGCGTCGCGCACGACGTGGTGCGGCACGATCGCGGGCATGTCCAGCGAGCCGAGGTAGGGCTCGGAGCCGGGGCCGACCGCGATGAAGCCGGGGTCGAAGGCGCCCGACTCGTGCAGCTCCCACGGCCCCGGTTGCAGGCCGTCGTCGGGCAGTGGTCGCAGGGTGCGCGGCAGCAGCACGACCGGTGCGGTGCGCAGCGCCTCCAGCACGAGCTTCGTGACCGACCCGAAGACCTGCACCCACGGGTCGAGGTAGAGCACCGGCATGCCCTGCGTCAGCAGCGCCTCCAGCAGCCGGGGCAGCATGGCGGCCTTCAGCTCGGCGGCGTCGCGCGCGGTGGCCAGCACGTGCAGCTCGACCTCGGAGACGCCGATCTCGAGCGGTGTGATGAGGCCGGGGCCTGCGTGCTCGGGCTGGGCGTCGACGATCAGCGCGACGAACCGGCCCTCGGGGTGTTCCGCGAGGAAGGAGCTGGACAGCACCTTCACCGCGGGCAGCTCCGCCGCCGTGGCGACCGTGCACGCGCAGATCGTCGGCTGGAACTCGGGTACCTCTGTCACGGAGAGCAACGTATCGGCCTCACAGCACGGGAAGAAGAGTGCGCAACTCGTACGGGGTGACGCTACGACGGTACGCGTCCCACTCCGTCCTCTTGTTGCGCAGGAAGAAGTCGTAGACGTGCTCGCCGAGCGCTTCGGGGAGCAGTTCCGAGTTCTCCATCTCGGTGAGCGCCTCGCCGAGGTTCTGCGGCAGGTTCGCGTAGCCCGCGGCACGGCGTTCGCGGTCGGTGAGCGACCACACGTCGTCCTCGGCGGGCGGCGGCAGCTCGTAGCCCTTCTCGATGCCCTTGAGGCCGGCGGCCAGGATCACCGAGTACGCCAGGTACGGGTTGCAGGCGGAGTCCAGCGTACGGACCTCGACGCGGCGCGACGACGACTTGCCCGGCGAGTACATCGGCACGCGGACCAGCGCGGACCGGTTGGCGTGACCCCAGCAGACCGCCGTGGGTGCCTCGCCGCCGACGATCAGGCGCTTGTAGGAGTTGACCCACTGGTTCGTGACGCCGGAGATCTCGCGCGCGTGCTTGAGGATGCCCGCGACGAACTGCTTGCCGATCTCGGAGAGCTGGTACGGGTCCTCTTCGTCGTAGAACGCGTTGCGGTCGCCCTCGAAGAGCGAGAAGTGCGTGTGCATGCCGGAGCCGGGCTGGTCCGAGAACGGCTTGGGCATGAACGAGGCGCGCACGGCCTGCGTGATCGCGACCTCCTTCACCACGTACCGGAACGTCATGACGTTGTCGGCCATGGTCAGTGCGTCGGCGTAGCGCAGGTCGATCTCCTGCTGGCCGGGTGCGCCCTCGTGGTGGCTGAACTCGACGGAGATGCCCATGGCCTCCAGCGCCTCGATGGCGTGGCGGCGGAAGTGCGTGGCGGTCTCGTGCGAGGTCTGGTCGAAGAAGCCGCCGTTGTCGGCGGGCTCGGGTTCGCTCCCGTCGCCGGGAAGGCCCTTGAGCAGGAAGAACTCGATCTCGGGGTGCACGTAGCAGGTGAAGCCGGCCTCGCTGGCCCTGGACAGGGTCCTGCGCAGCACGTGCCGCGGGTCGGCCCACGACGGGGAGCCGTCCGGCATGGTGATGTCGCAGAACATGCGCGCGGAGTAGTTGTTGCCCTCCGGCGTCTGCCAGGGCAGCACCTGGAACGTGGCGGGGTCCGGCTTCGCGACCATGTCCGACTCGTAGACGCGGGCGAAGCCCTCGATCGCGGAGCCGTCGAAGCCGATGCCCTCGCTGAAGGCGCCCTCGAGCTCGGCGGGTGCGACCGCCACGGACTTCAAGAAGCCGAGGACGTCGGTGAACCAGAGCCGGACGAACCGGATGTCGCGTTCCTCGAGCGTGCGGAGCACGAACTCCTGCTGGCGGTCCATAACGCGCAGCCTAAGGCCTGGGGGGACTCTACGATCAACGCATGTCCGCCCGTTGGTTGTCGGTTTGCTTACTCGCCCTGCTCACGAGCTGCACCTCAGGCGGGGATCTCCCCGATGGTGCGACTTTGCTCTCGAAGTCGGCGGAGTCGATGCGCTCGGTGTCGAGCGTCCACTTCTCCATCAAGGTGGACGGGGAGCTTCCCGGACGTGCCGGTGAAGGACGCCGACGGCGACCTCACCGCGGCCGGGGACTCGAAGGGCAACGCGAAGGTGAACTTCGCCGGTCAGCTGTTGTCCATCGAGTACGTGCTCACCGGCGGCAACCTGCACTTCAAGGGCCCGACCGGTGGGTACACGAAGCTGCCTGCGGCGTTCGCGGGCCAGGTGTACGACCCGTCGGCGATCCTGAACCCGGACAAGGGCGTGGCGAAGGTCCTGTCGGCGGCGAAGGACCCGAAGACCAAGTCGGCCGGTGACGTGTCGGTGGTCGAGGCGACCGTGCCGAAGGACGTGGCCGCGGGCCTGGTGCCGGGGATCTCGTCGGACGTGAAGGCGACGTTCTCCGTCGACCAGGACTCGAAGCTGAAGAACGCGCTGTTCGAGCTGCCCGGCGGGCAGAAGGTCGACGTCGGCCTGACGGACTTCGACAAGCCCGTCACGGTGACGGCGCCCGCGTAACGTGCGCACAGCAGCCCTTGCCGCGTCCGGCGCGGCCGTGCTCCTCGGTGCGCTGGACGCGTACGTCGTCGTCGGCGTGCTCACGGACATCGTGCGCGACCTGGGCATCGCGGTGAACCAGCTGGAGCAGGCCACGCCGATCGTCACCGGGTACCTGCTCGGGTACGTGGCGGGCATGCCGTTGCTCGGGCAGCTGTCGGACCGGCTGGGGCGGCGGTTCGTGCTGCAGGTGTCGCTGCTCGGGTTCCTGGTGGGGTCCGTGGTGACGGCACTGGCCGCGGACGTGCCGGTGCTGGTGGCGGGCCGCGTGGTGCAGGGACTGGCCGGTGGTGCGCTGCTGCCGGTGACGATGGCGCTGGTCGCGGACCTGTGGGAGGCCGGGAAGCGGTCGACCGCGCTCGGGACCGTGGGTGCGGCGCAGGAGCTGGGGTCGGTGCTCGGCACCCTCTACGGCATCGGTGTGGCCACGTTGTTCAACGCGATGCCGTTGTTCGAGGCGTGGGAGCCGCAGAGCTGGCGGTGGGTGTTCTGGGTGAACGTGCCGTTGGCAGTCATCGCGATGGTGGTCGTGCAACGGTCCGTGCCGGACACACGGCGTCCGGTTCGGATCGACGTCGTGGGCGGTGTGCTGCTCGCGGTGGCGTTGTCGCTGCTCGTCGTGGCTCTCTACAACCCGGCACCCGCCAAGTCCGTGCTGCCCGCGTGGGGTTGGCCGGTGCTCGGTGCGGCAGTGGTGGTGTTGGCGGGCTTCTTCGTGTGGGAACGCCGTGCTGCCGTGCGGCTCATCGATCCCGAGGGTGTGCAGTGGCGGCCGTTCTGGGCGGTGCTCGGGGTGTCGCTGGCGGCCGGTGCGGCGTTGATGGTGACGCTGGTCGACGTGGAGCTGTTCGCGCAGACGGTGCTGCGGCGTGACTCCGCCGCCGCGGCGACCCTGCTGACGCGGTTCCTCGTCGCGTTGCCGGTCGGTGCGGTCCTGGGTGGACTGCTGGCCGGACGCGTCGGTGACCGCTGGGTGTCGTTCGCCGGTCTGGCGATCGCATCGGTGTCGTACGTGTTCATCGCGCAGTGGCCGGCGGATGTGAGCGGGCTGGTGCTGACGCGGGACCTCGCGGTCGCCGGGTTCGGGCTGGGCCTGGTGATCGCGCCGCTGTCCGGTGCGGTGCTGCGGGTCGTGCCACCGGTGCGGCACGGGGTGGCGTCGGCGTTCGTCGTCGTCGCGCGCATGACGGGCATGCTCGTCGGCGTGGCGGCGTTGTCCGCGTGGGGACTGCACCGCTTCCGCGAGCTGCACGGCAGACCTGGACACCCCGCTGCCGTTCGGGGTCGAGCCCGCCGAGTTCCAGCGGCGGTTCGCCGAGTACCAGCGCGCGCTCACCGAGGCGCTGCTCACCGAGTACCACGAGATCTTCCTGATCACGTCGGTGATCTGCGCGCTCGGAGCGCTGGGATCGGTGTTCCTGCCCGCCCGTCAGCAGACCGGGTCGGTCTCGGGCAACCGCAGCTCCGCCAGGTAGTTCGTCGCCACCCCGTCCACGCAGCCGATACCGGCCAGGAACGCCGTGTGCTGGTTGCCGTTGTAGGTCAGCAGCCGCGCGCCCAGTGCGGCCGCGAGGTCCACACCGGACCGGTACGGCGTGGCCGGGTCACCGGTCGTGGAGATGACCAGCACCTGCGGCAGCCCGGTGACGTTCGGCGGATGCGGTTCCGAGGTGTGCGGTGCCGGCCAGAACGCGCACGGGCCGAGCGCCGTCTCGTCGGTGGGGACCGTGTCGTTGCCGAGCAGTTCCAGCAGCTTCCGGCGGTTGGACTCCAGGGTGGCGCGGTCCTTGATGGGCGGTTCGTCGACGCAGCGGATGGCCACGAACGCGTCCTGGATGCGGCTGTAGGTGCCGTCCGCGGCGCGGCCGAGGTACTGGTCGGCGAGCTGCAGCAGGGTGGTGCCGCGGTTGGTGCGCAGCTCCTGCAGGCCCTTGAGCGCGGTCTCCCACAGCCGGTCGCTGTACATCGCCTGGATGATGGCGGTGTTCGCGTCCGAGTGGGACAGCCTGCGGTCGCCGACCGGCAGCGGGGTCTTCTTGAGCGGCTCGATCAGCTGGCGGAACTTCGACTCCGCGGTGTTCGTGTCCCTCCCCAGGGGACAGTCGCGTTGCGCGCACCAACCGGCGAAGCGCTGGAACGACTCCTCGAAGCCCTGCGCCTGCCGTGCCGACGCGGCCACCCGGTCGGGGCTGACCTCCACGGCGCCGTCGAGCACCATCGCGCGCACGTTGCGCGGGTACATCTCGGCGTACAACGTGCCGATGCGCGTGCCGTAGGAGTAACCGAGGTAGGTCAGCTTCTTCTCGCCCAGCGCGGCCCGCAGCACGTCCAGGTCCCGTGCGACGTCACGGGTGCCGACGTTGCGCAGCAGGTCGATGCCGCTGCGCTGGGTGCACCGGTCGACGAAGAACTTGTTCTCCGACTCCGTCTGGCTCGCGTTCTCGCCCTTGGGGCGCAGGCGTTGCGCGTCCCGTTCCGCGTCGGTGAGGCACTGGACGCGGGGCTGGCTCGCCCCGACCCCGCGCGGGTCGAAGCCGACCACGTCGAACCGCTTGCCGACCGGGTTGTCCGGCTGCATGTTCGCGACGTGCGTCATGCCCGAACCACCCGGACCGCCCGGGTTCACCACGAGCGACCCGACCCGCCGCTGCTGTTCGGCGGCGGGCCGGCGTAAGAGCCCGATGGTGATGGTCCCGATGTCCGGCTTCTCGTAGTCGAGGGGGACCTGCAGCCGTGCGCACTGGATGCCTTCGCGCTCGAACAGGCCCTTGCTCTTCGCATCGGTCGCGTACGGCTGGCACGCGGCCCACGACAACGCCTGCGCGTAGAAGCGCTCGACGCCCTTGCGCGCAGCGACGGGACTGCCGTCGATGCGCGCGTAGGACGTGGAGGTGCCCAACACGACTATCAGGGCGAACACGGCCGCGGTGATGCGGGACCGCCGTTTCGTCATGAGGCGCACCGGGTTCCGTCGGCGGGCAGGGTCAGGTCGACCAGGTACTTCACGCCGGCCGCGTCGACGCACGACTGGCCCTGCAGGAACACGGTGTGCTGGACGCCTTCGTAGGTGAGCAGCCGCGAGTTGAGCGCCTTGGCCAGGTTCACGCCGGCCTCGTAGGGCGTGGCGGGGTCACCGGTCGTGGAGATGACCAGCAGCGGCGGGATGCCGTCGGCCGTGGGCGGGCCGGTGCGCGCGGTCACCGGGGCCGGCCAGAACGCGCACGAGTCGAGCGCCGCGCCCGGCGGGTTGCCGTCGTCGAGGAACGGCGCCGCGGCCTTGTACTGCCTGGCGGTCTCCAGCAGGGCGTTCTTGTCGGTCAGGCGCTGGTCGTCGACGCAGTGCACGGCGCTGAACGCGTCCGTGATGGTCGAGTAGCTGCCCTGGTCGTCGCGGTCGAAGTACGCGTCGGCGAGGCGCAGCAGCATCGTGCCCTTGCCGTTCTTCAGCTCGTTGAGCCCCTGCAGCAGCAGCGGCCACAGCTGCTCGGAGTACAACGCCTGGATGGTCGCGGTGACGGCGTCGTTGTAGGACAGCTTGCGGCTGCCCACGTCGACCGGTTTCTGGATCAACGGGGTCGTGAGCCGGCGAAAGCTCGCGTTGGCGTCATCGGCCAGGGGACAGCCGTCCTCCGCCCGGCACCACTTGACGAACTCGTCGAACGCCTTCTGGAAGCCGGCACCCTGCGCGACCAGCGACTGGAGCTGGTCCTGGGTCGGGTCGACGGCGCCGTCGAGGACGAGGGCGCGCACGTTCTGGGGGAAGGTCTCGGCGTACTCGGTACCGATGCGGGTGCCGTACGAGTAGCCGACGTAGCTCAGCTTCGCGTCGCCGAGCGCAGAGCGAAGGACATCCATGTCCTTAACTACGTCCCGCGTGCCCATGTTGGCGAGCATTGCCGCCCCGAATTTCGTCCCGGCCGCACACTTCTCGGCATACGTCCTGTTCTCCTGCTCCGTTTGGGCGATTCCGGCCGCAGAAGTGTCCGTGTCGAGGTCGAGCCGCTCCGCGTCGCGCTCGGCGTTGGACAGGCAGCGGACCGCGGGCTCGCTCGCCCCGATGCCCCGCGGGTCGAACCCGATCAGGTCGAACCGTTTCGCGAGCTCGGTCTTGCGGTAGTCACCCACCATGCCCGCGGCCGACGCCATGCCGGACGCGCCCGGCCCGCCGGGGTTGGTCAGCAGCGACCCGATCTTCTGACCGGTGGCCCGGTAGCGCAGGACGCCGATGGTGATCGTGTCGCCCTCGGGCTTGGCGTAGTCGAGCGGCACCTGCAACCGGGTGCACTCGACGTCGCGCTTGGAGCCGTAGGCCTGCCGGCTGGTGCCGGTCGTGGCGAACGGCGCGCAGTCCTGCCAGGCGAGCTGCTGGCCGTAGTACTTCTCCAGTCCCGGCGGGACGGTGCCGGCCGGACCGGGCTTCTCGAAGGTCACGCCGGGCTTGGCGGTCCCTTCGAGGATCGAGGTGCAGGAGGCCAGAAGGGGAATGACGAGCAACACGCTCAAGAGACGGACCACAGTCCGATGGTATGGGAGATGATGAGGGCATGCCGCAGCTTCGCATCGCGCTCGCCCAGGTCAACGCCACTGTGGGCGACCTTTCCGGCAATGCCGCGCTGGTCGTGGAGTGGACGCGCAAGGCCCGCGAGGGCGGCGCCCACCTGGTGGTGTTCCCCGAGATGGTCCTGACCGGCTACCCGGTCGAGGACCTGGCGATCCGCACCTCGTTCGCACGGGCGTCCGCCGAGGCGCTGGAGGCGCTGGCGGTGTCACTGGACGACGCCGGGCTCGGCTCCGTGACCGCGGTCGTCGGCTACCTGGAACACGACTCCGTCGGCCCGCGCAACGCGGTGGGGGTGCTGCACGAGGGCAGGGTCGTGGCGCGGCAGTCGAAGCACCACCTGCCCAACTACGGCGTGTTCGACGAGCGCCGCTACTTCAAGCCCGGCTCGTCGCTCGACGTCGTGCGCGTCAACGGCGTCGAGGTCGGCATGGTGATCTGCGAAGACCTGTGGCAGGACGGCGGCCCGATCACCGCGCTGGGCGACGCCGGCGTGGACCTGGTCGTCTCCCCCAACGCCTCCCCGTACGAGCGCAAGAAGGACGACGCCCGGCTGCCCCTGGTGGTCCGCCGCGCGGCCGAGGCGGGCGCACCGCTCGCGTACTGCAACCTCGTCGGCGGCCAGGACGAGCTGGTGTTCGACGGCGACTCGATGGTCGTCGGCGCGGACGGCCAGCTGATCGGACGGGCACCGCAGTTCGTCGAGCACCTGATGCTGGTGGACTTCGACGTGCCTTCTTCGGCGTCTTATGAGCAGGGTCAGATCGGTGACTTCTACGTGCGCCGGGTGTTCATCTCGGACGCCGTCGCTCCTTACGAACCGCTGCCCGCACCGCGCGTGTTCGAGCCACTGTCCGATGAGGCCGAGGTGTGGCACGCGCTCGTGACCGGCCTGCGCGACTACGTGCACAAGAACGGCTTCCGCTCCGTTGTGCTCGGTCTGTCCGGTGGCATCGACTCCGCCGTGGTGGCCGCACTGGCCGTGGACGCCCTCGGCGCCGACTCCGTCTACGGCGTCTCGATGCCGTCGTCGTACTCGTCGGAACACTCCCGTTCGGACGCTTCGGAGATGGCGGCGCGCACGGGCCTGCACTTCACCACGGAACCCATCGGCGAGATGGTGTCCGTGTACGTGTCGCAACTGGGGTTGACGGGTCTCGCCGAGGAGAACATCCAGGCGCGTTGCCGCGGCATGCTGCTGATGGCGTTGTCGAACCAGCACGGGCACCTGGTGCTGGCGACCGGCAACAAGTCCGAGCTCGCGGTCGGCTACTCGACCATCTACGGCGACGCGGTCGGTGGTTACGCGCCGATCAAGGACGTGCTGAAGACCCTGGTCTGGGACCTGGCGCGGTGGCGCAACGCCGAAGCCGAGAAGCGCGGCGAGACCCCGCCCATCCCGGAGAACTCGATCTCCAAGCCGCCCTCGGCCGAGCTGCGGCCGGGTCAGGTCGACTCGGACTCGCTGCCGGACTACGCGGTGCTGGACGACCTGCTGGACGACTACGTCGAGGGCGACCGCGGGTACGACGACCTGCTGGCCGCCGGGTTCGAGCCGGAGCTGGTCGACCGGGTGCTGCGGATGGTGGACCGGGCGGAGTACAAGCGGCGGCAGTACCCGCCGGGCACGAAGATCTCGAACAAGGCATTCGGGCGGGATCGGCGGTTGCCGATCACGAACGGGTGGCGGGAGGGCTGAGGGCCGGGTTGGGCAGGGTTGGCCAGGCTGTGCTCGCCCTCCTGACCTCGACGGACAGCCCACTTCGTCACCCACCCGAGTGATCCTTGTCCTGATCCACGCCTGACCGCGTCTGTCTCATGTCCGGATCTCCCTCCTCCGACCCCCGCCGAAGGAGGAAGGGGCGCGGGGGTGGCGAGCGGTGCGGCCGAGAACCCGGGCAGGAGGGTGGAAACCGGGGAGTGGAGCCTGCTCTACCGCGACCGACGGGTCCGGGTGGCTACGTTTGGCCACATGAAACGGATCTGGGCAGCGGTGGTCTACCTGGCGACCGGGTTGCTGACGGCGATCGCCGCGTGGCTCGCGATCGGCGTGCTGCTGCTGTCGGTGGTGGTGCTGCCGTTGTTGCCGGTGACCGCGCCGTACATCCGCCGGATCGTGGACTTCGACCGGCGGCGGCTGGCCCGGTTCACCGGGGTGGAGGTGCCCGCGTCGGAACCGCTCGACGGGCCGTGGCTGCACCGGGCGCAGCGGGTGCTGGCAGACCCGGCGAGCCGGCGGGACGGGTTGTGGCTGGTGCTGCACGCGATGTTCGGCACGTTGTTCGGGTCCCTGGCGATCGGGGTTCCCGGGTCGTTGGTGCAGCAGCCGCTCGCGGTGGCGCTGTGGTCGGTGGTGCCGATGGAGAACTCGTTCGGCATGCGGATCGACTCGTGGGGCAAGGCGCTGCTGAGCATCCCGATCGGGCTCGTGCTTGCGCTGGCGCTGACGCAGTTGCCGCGGCTCGCCGAGGTGGACGCGCGGTGGGCGCGGGTGTTGCTGGCGCCGCCGCGGGCGACGTTGGAGAAGCGGCTGGCCGAGGTGGTCGCGACGCGGGCCGCGGCGTTGCAGGCGCACGGGGCCGAGCTGCGGCGGATCGAGCGGAACCTGCACGACGGCACGCAGAACAAGCTGGTCGGTGTGGTGATGATGCTGGGGATCGCGGAGCGGACGCTGCACCAGAACCCGCAGAACGCGCTGCAGGCGTTGCTGCGGGCCCAGGACGCGGCCGGCGACGCCCTGGAGGAGCTGCGCAACGTCGTGCGCAGCATCCACCCGCCGGTGCTGGAGGACCTGGGGCTCGACGGGGCGATCCAGGCGCTCGCGGCGCGGTGCCCGGTGCCGTGCCTGTTGCAGGCCGACCACCTCGGGCGGTTGCCGGCGGCGGTCGAGGCGGCGGCGTACTTCGCGGTGGCCGAGGCGCTGACCAACGTGGCCAAGCACAGCGGCGCGAACCACGCGTGGGTCAGCCTCGGGATGAACGGCGAGCGGCTCACGGTCGTGGTGCACGACGACGGCAAGGGAGGTGCTGACGAGAAGAAGGGCACCGGCCTGGACGGCATCCGGGGGCGGGTCGAGGCGCTGGACGGGACCGCGACGATGAGCAGTCCCGAGGGAGGCCCTACGGTTCTCACCGTCGAGTTGCCGACCGGGAAGTGACCACATGCGCATCGTGATCGCCGAAGACGACGCGTTGCTCCGCGAGGGGTTGACGTTGCTGCTGCGCAACGAGGGCCTCGACGTGGCCGCGGCGACGGACAACCCGGACGACTTCCTGGTCGCCGTCGCCGAGCACGAGCCGGACATCGCCGTGGTCGACGTGCGCATGCCGCCGACGTTCACCGACGAGGGACTCAGGGCCGCGGTCGAGGCGCGCGCACGGCACCCGAAGCTCGCCGTGCTGGTCCTCAGCGCGTGGGTGGAGCAGAGCTACGCCCACGAACTGCTGGCCGGTACCTCCGGCGGCGTCGGCTACCTGCTCAAGGAACGCGTGGGCCGGGTCGCGGACTTCCTCGAGTCGCTGCACCGCGTCGCGAACGGCGGCACGGCGCTGGACCCCGAGGTCGTGTCGCAGCTGCTGGTGCGCCGCAAGTCCGACGACGCGCTCAGCGGGCTGTCACCGCGCGAACGCGAGGTCCTCGGCCTGATGGCGGAGGGGTTGTCGAACGCGGCCATCGGCGAACGGCTCGTCGTCAGCCCGGGGGCCGTGCACAAGCACATCGGCAACATCTTCCTCAAGCTCGGCCTCAACACCGAGGACGGTGCGGGTGACCGACGCGTGCAGGCCGTGCTGGCGTACCTGGATCACTGAGGACGACCGCTCACAGCAGGCCGTAGCTCCTCGCGCATGCGCTGAACCCCGAGCCCGTGCAGGGCAACCTCATGTTGCTGTCCCGCAGCATGTCGATGAGGTTGCCCGCGCCGGCCTCGGGAAGCTTGCCGTCCCGGCACAGCTGGGCGAGCAGCCAGATGGTGCCGTGCACTTCCAGTCCCCGTGCGCGCGCCACCTTCGTGGCTTGCCGGTCGTCGGTGAGAGCGACACCGTCGAGGACCTCGCTCGCCGCGAACACGCTCGCCTCACCGTGGTCGCGGTCCGACGTGCCGATCGCCCTCGACCACTTGACGAAGAGCTGGATCTCGGAGAGTTCGTCCAGCGCCTTGACGTGCAACCACGGCAGGTCCAGAGCGTTGCGCAGCAGCGGGTGCTGCCCGACGCCGCGGGAGATCTCCTCCTTCACGACCGCGGTGGTCCAGCACTCCCTGTTGCCGAGCAGCTCTCCGAGCACGTCGAGCCGTTCGATCAAAGCGAAGTGCGACAAGCACATGGTGTCCAGGACCAGCGGCTTGTCGGCCGTCACGGTGCGACTTCGTCGTCAGGCGCGACAGGCAGGTCGCTCTCGACGAGCTGGCCGTGCATGAGCTCGACCGCGCGGGACGACGTCACCAGGTCGCGCTTCCACGCTGCCATCACCGCCTTCGCGTAGCTGCGCGGCACTCGGACGGAGTCGAGGTCGGGTTGCGGCGCCCATCCGACGGCGTCCATCAGCTCCGCCTTGGTCGGCGTGCGGTGCTTCCACCTCCGAGCCTCTGCGGCGTCGAACGAGTCGACCAGCTGGGCCTGGCGCGTTGCCAGCGACCAGGACGTCCGGTACCGAGCCGCCAACTCGACGAGGCCTTGGCGACCGTTCGCCTTCGCCACCACCTCGGACGGGAGCAGCAGTTCCGCCGCGAACGCGTCGACCACCGCTTCCCGTTCCCGCAGTGACGCGTGCACGCCGATGTCGTTCGAATAGGGATCTCCGAGCACCATGTGCCCGAGCTCGTGCGCGGCGGTGGCGCGTCGCCGGCCCGGATCACCCGACCTGCTGACCACGGCGACCGCCAGCTCGTCGTCCACCAGCACCGATGCACCATCGCCCGGCAGGTCGGTGACGAGCACGAACTGCCCCGCTTGCTCGCACAGGTCCATCAGGGTCGGGATCGGCTCGAGGACGAGGCCCGCGCGTTCCCTGAGCCGCAGTGCCGCCCGCCTCGCGTCCTCTTCGGTGGCGACGGCTCCCTGGAAGCGGTAGGGGTTCCTGGGCGGGAGCGTTCCGAGCCCGATGAGCTGCTGGACGTCGCGCACCCACGATTCCAGGCGCGCTTCCAGCCGGTGAGCCTGCCGGCCCGCGTCGGTGGCGGTGTCCTCGCTCAGCTCGGCACGCCTGGACAGCACCGCCGGCGCGCTGTGGAGGAAGTGGTCCAGTGGCACCTGCAACGCGGCAGCCAGCCTGGTCAGCTCCAGCGCGTCGACCTTGCGCGTTCCCGCTTCGATCTTCGCGATCATGGTGCGGTCGAGCGACAACGCCGCGCCCAGCTCGGCCTGGGAGAGACCGGCGCCGATTCGAGCGTCACGGACACGCTCGCCCACCTGGCTCCACTCCCGGATTTCGGCCATGGTGCGATTTTCGCACATGCTGTCGCCCGTGTCACAGTCGATCACCCGGGGTGATCAGGAGTGGATCACTGAGGGCGGACGAACGGGAACAGCACGGTCTGCCGGATCGACGTCCCGGTCAGCATCATCAGCAACCGGTCCACGCCCATCCCGAGCCCGCCCGTGGGTGGCATGCCGTGCTCCAGCGCCCGCAGGAAGTCCTCGTCCAGCTCCATCGCCTCGACGTCGCCGGACGCGGCCTTCAGCGACTGCGCCTCCAGCCGGCGCCGCTGTTCGAGCGGGTCGGTGAGCTCCGAGTAGGCGGTGCCGATCTCCGCGCCGAACGCGACGAGGTCCCACCGTTCGGCCAGGCGGGGGTCGGTGCGGTGGCGGCGGGTCAGCGGGGACACCGAGGTCGGGAAGTCGATGTAGAAGGTCGGTCCGACCGTGGTCGCCTCGACGAACGAGTCGTACGCCTCCTGCACGAGCTGGCCGTGGTCCCAGTCCTCGTTGACCTCGACGCCGCGTGCGGCGAGCAGCGAGCGGAGTTCCGGGACCGGTGTCGAGGGCGTCACCGAAGTGCCCAGCGCCGACGAAACCGCCGTGTAGACCGGGATGACCGGCCACTCCCCCGAGAGGTCGAAGTCGCCGTCGGGGCGTGAGGCGATCTCCGCGCCGAACGCTTCCCGTGCCGCGTGCTGGATCAACGCGCGCACGAGGTCCAGCATCACGCGGTAGTCCGCATAGGCCTGGTAGGCCTCCAGCATCGTGAACTCGGGGTTGTGCGTGGCGTCGGCACCTTCGTTGCGGAAGTTGCGGTTCAGCTCGAACACCCGGTCCACGCCCGCCACGCACAGCCGCTTCAGGTACAGCTCGGGGGCGATCCGCAGGTACATCCGCATGTCGTAGGCGTTGATGTGGGTGACGAACGGCCGGGCGTTCGCTCCGCCGTGCACCGCCTGCAGCATCGGCGTCTCGACCTCCAGGTACGAGCGCGCGTGCAGGAACTCCCGCACGCTGCGGATCACGTCGCTGCGCAGCTTCAGCAGGGCCGCCGAGTCGGGGTTCACCACCAGGTCGAGGTAGCGCTGCCGCACCCGCGCCTCCGGGTCGGCGAGGCCCTTGCGCTTGTCCGGCAACGGGTGCAGGCACTTCGCGGTCAGCGTCCACGAGGTGGCGCGCACGGAGATCTCGCCCTTGTCGGTCTTCATCACGGTGCCGGTCACGCCGACGTGGTCGCCCAGGTCGACGTCCGACTTCCACGACCGCAGGGCGTCGCCGAGCGACTCGGTCTCCAGCATCAGCTGGATCTCGCCGCTGAAGTCGCGCAGCCGTGCGAAGCACAGGCCGCCCATCTCCCGCAGTGCGACCACGCGGCCGGTGACGGAGACCTCCTCGCCGAACCGCTCCCGTGCGCCCGCGAGGAGGTCCGACCGCGCGAAGCCGACCGGGTACGGGTCGACGCCGGCGGCAACCAGGCGTTCGACCTTCGCGATGCGGACCCTGACCTGTTCGGGGCGGCGGACGGTCTTCGGTTCGACCTTCAGCGCGTCGATCTCGGCGACGCGGGCGGCGAAGTCGGAGCTCACGCCGGTCTTCTGCAGCGCGCGCCTGCGCAGCGACCGCAGCGACGGCACGAACCCCTCGGCCACGCCGGCGGCGATGCTGACCCGCGGCAGCGCCCTGGACCGCTGGTAGCAGAGGAACCGCGGCTCCCACTCCGGCAGGTACTTGGCGTTCGACCGGTACAGCGACTCCAGCTGGAAGAACCGCGACGCCAGCGACAGCACCCGCCGCCACGCCCGCAGCACCGGGCCGGCGCCGATCTTCTCGCCCTCCTCGAACACCGCGCGGAACATCGCGAAGTTCAACGAGATCCGCTGCACGCCGAGGTGTCCCGCGGCCGCAGCGAGCTGGGCGACCATGTACTCGTTCAGGCCGTTCTCGGCTCCCCGGTCGCGGCGCATCAGGTCGAGCGACACGCCCCGGCGGCCCCACGGCACGAACGACAGCAGCCCGCGCAGCGCACCCGAGGCGTCGTAGGCCTCGACCATCACGCACCGGCCGTCGCTCGGATCTCCCAGGCGTCCCAGCGCCATCGAGAAACCGCGCTCGGTCTCCGCTCCGCGCCACGCCTGCGCCAGGTCCAGGATGGACGACATCTCGTCCGGTGCGATCTCGCTGTGCCGGCGCACCCGCGTGGTGTACCCGGCGCGTTCCACGCGGGACACGGCCTGGCGCAGCCCGCGGCGTTCCGGGCCGGCGAGGTTGAACTCGCGCACGTCGAGGATCGCCTCGTCACCGATCTCCAGCGCCTTGAGGCCCGCGTCGGTGTAGACCTGCGCGCCGCGTTCGGAGGCGCCCAGGACACCGGCGGTCCAGCCGTAGGTGCGCGCCTCCGCGAGCCACGCGAGCACTGCCTCCGGCCACGCCTCCTCGTCACCGACCGGGTCCGCGCTGGCCAGCGTCACGCCGCCGATCACCCGGTAGGTCAGCGCGGCGCGCCCCGAGGCCGCGAACACGACGCTCTTGTCGCGCCGGGTCGCGAAGTAGCCGAGCGAGTCGGGTTCGCCGTCGGAGGCGAGCAGGCGGCGCACGTCCAGCTCCTGCTCGGACGTGATCATGCTCTGGGTGCGGACGCCGCGGAAGAACACGTACAGGGCGCGGCTCGCGACCAGCGTGCCGCCCAGTCCCAGCACGACGCTCAGCCACTGCGGTCCCTCGGGGATGTCGAGCCGGCCCAGCCGGACGACCTCACCGGTGGCCTGGTTCGCCGCCCACGCGAGCTTGTCGGCGTGCTCCACCAGCTTGCCGGGGAACAGCTCGGTGAGACCCCAGCCGGCCAGCACCAGGGCGATCATGCCCAGCACGAACGACGCCAGCGCCTGCCGCCACGCACCGCGCGCCAGCCGGGCCGGGAACGCCGCCCGCACCGCCCACAGCGCCGCCACGAACAGCACCGAGGTCGCGAGCCCGACGCCGAGGAACGCCCAGTAGCTCGACTCGTCGTCGCCGTCCAGCACTTCTTCAGGTGCGACGGCCAGGATGACCATGGTGAACGCGACCGCGAGCAGGCCCAGCGCCTGGAACAGCAGCAGGGCCCACAGGGCGGCCCGCTTGCGCCTGCGCAGCGCCGCGCCCAGCACGAAGAACACGAGCGCGATGAAGAGGTTGCCGTCGATGGGCAGGCCCGTGAAGTACCCGACGCCGTCGGCGAGGTCGGTGAACCAGCTGTCCTCCGGCAGGACCACCCGCAGCAGCGACATCACCCCGGCCAGCTGCACGATCGTCGCGATCCAGCCAGCGACCTTCCACTGCCACGCCGGTCCCACATCATCTCCCGAGGTCAGCCGATGACGGCCATGATCCCCTCTTCGGCGGGCCGGGTGCACGTGGCGGTCTCCGGGCGTGTTGACCGGCCGGTCGTGGTGCTGAGCTCGGGGCTGGGTGGGGCGTGGTTCGACTGGGACCGGACCGTGCGGATGCTTGAACCGCTGGCGCGGGTGGTGGTGTTCGACCGGCCCGGTCTGGGCATGTCCGGTCCGGCGCGGCGCGGGCCGTCGCTGGCGCGGGAGGTGGCGGTGCTGGACGCGGTGCTGCGCGGTGTCCCGCAGGCGGTGCTGGTGGGGCACTCGATGGCATCGATGCACGTCGAGGCCTATGCGCGGCTGCGGCCGCACCGGGTGCTGGGGGTCGTGCTGCTCGACCCGGACACGGAGATGCCGGGCGCGGGGGCGCCGTTCGACGTGTCGGCGGTGGTGGCGCAGGTGTTGCGCGCGTTCGGCAGCCGTTGGCTGGGAGCCCGCCTCACGCGCAGGTACGGGCACTCCTTCCGGAACTGGCTGACCGCGCTGTCCACGCTGGGCGCGACCGACCCGGCACCGCGGGACCTGGTCGAGCTGGTCTACCGGCGGGCCGATGTGGGACGCGCCACACTGGCCGAGCTGGCGTCCTACCCCGGTCAGGTGGCGACGCTGGAACGGCTGCGGACCCGCTGCGCGTTCCCGGAGGTGCCGTTCCTTGTGCTCACGGCCGGTCGGAAGATATGGCCGGAACACCGGTCGCTGGCCTCCCTCGTGCCGTGGGGGCGCAACGTGCCGGTGCCCGGCAGTCGGCACATGGTTCAGATGGACCGGCCGGACGCCGTGGTCATGGCGATCCGGACCGTGCTCAGGGCTCTGCCCGGCCGCTGAGCAGGCAGAACTCGTTGCCCTCCGGGTCGGCGAGGGTGTACCAGCTGACGTCCTCGCCCTGGCCGATGTCGATGCGCGTGGCGCCGAGCTCCAGCAGGCGCGCCAGCTCCTCGTCCTGCTCCCGGTCGGTGGCCCGGACGTCGATGTGCAGGCGCAGCTTCTGCAGCTTGCGGTCCGGGTTCTTCAGGAACAGCAGGGTGGTGCGGCGGTCCGGTGGGGCGATCTCGACGAGGACGTCCTCGCGGTCGACCACCTCGTAGCCGAGGACCTCGCACCAGAAGGCCGCGAGTCGTTCCGGATCGGTGCAGTCGAGCACCAGTTCTGTGATTCGGGCTGCCACCCGTGTGACGGTAGCCGCATCTGCAACCGGTTTCCGGCCGGCGGTGCCACCCTGGGGTTCGGCAACCGTGCACCAAGCGCCCGGGGACTCGCTGCGGCGGGCCTCGAGGAAAGGAACGGTCGACGATGACCAATGCCGAAGTTTCCGCGCCCTACGGCTCCGGAGCCGCTCCCCAGAAGGCTCCCGCGAAGCGCGTGCGGGTCCACCACCTGCGTGAGATGAAGGACCGCGGCGAGCCGTGGCCCATGCTCACCGCGTACGACACGTTCACCGCCCAGATCTTCGACGAGGCGGGCATCCCCGTACTGCTGGTCGGCGACTCCGCGTCGAACACGGTCTTCGGCAACGACACCTCGCTGCCGGTCACGGTGGACGAGCTGATCCCGCTGGTGCGGGCGGTGACGCGGTCGGTCAAGCGCTCCCTCGTGGTCGCCGACCTGCCGTTCGGCTCCTACCAGGTGTCGGTGGAGCAGGCCGTGGCCACCGCGGTGCGGTTCATGAAGGAAGGCCAGGCGCACGCGGTCAAGCTGGAGGGTGGCGCCTACTTCGCGCCGCACATCCGCGCGATCACCGCCGCGGGCATCCCGGTCATGGCGCACATCGGCTTCACCCCGCAGTCCGAGCACCAGCTCGGCGGGTACCGGGTGCAGGGCCGCCACGAGAACCACGACGTGGTGCTGCACGACGCCGCCGCCGTCCAGGAGGCCGGCGCGTTCGCGGTCGTGCTGGAGATGGTGACCGCCGAGGTCGCGAAGCAGATCACGCACGACCTGGTCATCCCGACCGTGGGCATCGGTGCCGGTCCGGACACCGACGCCCAGGTGCTCGTCTGGCAGGACATGATGGGCCTGAACCGCGGCAAGGCGCCCCGGTTCGTGAAGCGCTACGCCGACATCGGCAACGTCATGCTGGGCGCGGCGACCGAGTTCGCGAACGAGGTGCGCGGGCACCAGTTCCCCGGCCCCGAGCACACCTTCCACTGAGCGGAAGTCACGCGGGAGTCCTACGTTCCCTTTTGAGGCACGCGGGAGTCCCGCGTTCCCTTCCGGGGAACGCGGGGCCCCCGCGTGACAGCAAGCCGAGCAGGGTCAGCGGGTCCAGACCGACGGGTCTGGGCCCGCCGGCACGATGCCGGTCGGGTTGATCTCGTGGTGCGTCACGTAGTAGTGGCGCTTGATGTGGTCCCAGTCGACCGTGTCCCCGAACTGCGCGTAGAGGCGCTTCGCGTACGCCCACAGGTTCGGCATCTCGGTCAGCTTGGTCCGGTTGCACTTGAAGTGGCCGTGGTAGACGGCGTCGAACCGCACGAGCGTGGTCCACAGGCGGATGTCGGCCTCGGTGAGCTGGCCGCCCACCAGGTACTCGTGCGTGGCCAGGTGGTCCTCGATGCGGTCCAGCTCGGCGAACAAGGCGGTGTACGCCTCCTCGTAGGCCTCCTGTGACGTGGCGAAACCGGCCTTGTAGACGCCGTTGTTGACGTTGTGGAAGATCGGCTCGATCTAGGAGTCGATCTCCTCGCGCAGGTGCTCGGGGTAGAGGGTGCTCTCCGGGTTCCACTTGAGGCTGAAGTCGAGGGTGAGCTGCGGGTAGTCGTTGGTGACGACCTCGCCGGTGGTCGTGTCGACCAGCGCGGGAACGGTCACGCGGCCCTCATAGCCGGGGTCGGCCTTCTCGTAGGCCTGGCTGAGGAAGTCGTAGCCGAGCACCGGGTCCGTGCCCTGGAAGCGCCAGCCGCGGTCGTCGCGGATCGGGTCGACGACGGCGAGCGAGATCGCGTCCTCCAGGCCCAGCAGCTTGCGCACGACGACCGCGCGGTGCGCCCACGGGCACGCGAGGCTGACGACGAGCCGGTAGCGGCCGTGCTCGGGTTCCGGCCGCGCGGTGAAGCGGTTCGGCTGCCGCACGAACGCTCCCGTGGTGGACGTCTCCTTCGTGAACTGCGCCATGTCCTCGACGATAGGCCCATGTACCCGGAGATCGAGCCCCACGCGTCAGGCCTGCTGGACACCGGCGACGGCAACCAGGTGTACTGGGAGGAGTGCGGCAACCCCTCCGGCAAGCCCGTCGTCTTCCTGCACGGCGGTCCCGGCGGCGGCTGCTCCCCCGCGCACCGCCGGCTGTTCGACCCCGAGGTGTACCGGATCGTGTTGTTCGACCAGCGCGGTTGCGGGCGTTCGCTGCCGCACGCGTCGGTGTCCGGTGACCTCTCGCTGAACACGACCTGGCACCTCGTCGCCGACGTGGAGCTGCTGCGCGAGTCGCTGCGGGTCGAGCGGTGGCAGGTGTTCGGCGGGTCCTGGGGGTCGACGCTGGCGCTGGCGTACGCGCAGAAGCACCCGGACCGCGTCACGGAACTGGTGCTGCGCGGCATCTTCACGCTGCGCCAGTCCGAAGTGGACTGGTACTACCGCGGTGGTGCGGCGAACGTCTTCCCC
Organism: Lentzea chajnantorensis; assembly: GCF_054300775.1. Taxonomy (NCBI): domain Bacteria; kingdom Bacillati; phylum Actinomycetota; class Actinomycetes; order Pseudonocardiales; family Pseudonocardiaceae; genus Lentzea; species Lentzea chajnantorensis. The sequence goes on from NZ_JBSDZT010000002.1 coordinate 28,179, forward strand.
GACCTGTGGGAGAAGTTCATGGCGCCGTTGGAGGGCATGTCCGGCGACCCCGTGCAGCTGTACGCGGAGCTGCTGGCCGACCCGGACCCGGCGGTGCACGGCCCGGCGGCGGTCGCGTGGAGCACGTGGGAGGGCGCGACGGTGACGTTGCTGCCCAGGCCCGAGCTGGTGGCGCAGTTCGCGGAACCGGCGTACGCGCTGGCGTTCGCCCGGATCGAGAACCACTACTTCGTGCACGACGGCTGGTTCGAGGAGGGTCAGCTGATCCGCGACGCCGACCGGCTGGCGGGCATCCCGGGCGTGATCGTGCAGGGCCGCTACGACATGGCGACGCCCGCGGTGTCGGCGTGGGACCTGCACAAGGCGTGGCCCGGTTCGGAGCTCGTGCTGGTGCCGGACGCCGGGCACGCCTACGACGAACCCGGTGTCCTCGCGGCGCTGCTGGCGGCCACCGACCGGTTCCGCAACTAGGCCGTGTTTTAGATGTGGCGTAGCCAGATGTTGATGGCGGCGACGTGGACGGTGGCCTGGTAGCGGGTGGCGAGTTTGTCGTAGCGGGTGGCCACGGCCCGGTGTTGCTTGAGCAGGTTGATGCCGCACTCGACGGCGTGGCGCTGTTTGTAGACCTGCCGGTCGATCGCGGGTGGCCGTCCGCCTGCGGAGCCTTTGGCCTTGCGGTGGGCGGCTTGGTCGCGGGGCTGGTCGATGGTCACCTTGATCCCGCGGCGCCGCAGGTAGGCACGGTTGGCTTGGGAGCTGTAGGCCTTGTCCGCCAGAACCCGGTCCGGACGGGTCCTGGCGCGTCCGGGCCCCATGCGTGGCACCGAGATCTGCTCGATCACCGGTGTGAACTGCGGGCTGTCGCCCCGTTGCCCGGCGGTGACCAGCAGTGACAACGGCCTGCGGCCCTGCTCGCAGGCCAGGTGCAGCTTGCTGGTCCAGCCACCGCGCGACCGGCCCAGCCCGTGATCGTCGGGCTCGGTCCCGCCGGCCGGGGTGCCGGGCGGTTCGACCTGCAGATCCCCCTTTTCCGTGCGCCGGCGGCGTGCTGGTGCGCCCGCGTGATGGTGGAATCCACCGACACGTCCCACACGATCAACCCATCGGCATCGGCACGGGCCTGCAGCGCGGTCAGGATCTCCTGCCAGACTCCGGCCCGCTGCCAGCGGCGGAACAACCCGTACACGGTCTGCCAGGGACCGTAGTCAGGCGGGATGTCGCGCCACGGGGCACCGACGCGCACCCGCCACCGGATGCCGTCGATCAACTGCCTTTTGCTCCACTTCGGCGGGCGCCCCGGTTTACGCCCGACAGGCAGCAGCGGCTGCAACGCCGCCCATTGCGCGTCGGTCAGGTCGGCCCGCCCCGCTGCCGCTACGCTGGCCACGAGGTCTCCGGTATTGCGGGTTTGCTTGGTCGCTAACCCACTTACCGGAGACCTCGCCACGTTCCGGCACCGACACGCCGCCGATCACCTCACCTTTGAAACACGACCTAGTCCCCGAGGTGGCCCAGCACCCGTTCGAGGCTCGCCCTGGCCTCCACGAGGGAGGGCCCGTACCACGTGAGGTGACGGCCGTTGACGAGCACGTACGGCAGGCCGGGGAAGCTCTCCGGCCCGTCGGAGTGGGTGAACGCGTACGGCTCGTCGGGCAGCACCACCAGGTCGGGCCGCTGCTCGTTCAGCTCGTCCAGGCTCGGCCGCGGATAGCGTTCCTCGTGGGAGGCGTAGACGTTCTCGACGCCGAGCCTGCGCAGCACGTCGGTGGCGAACGTGTCGCGGCCGACGACCACCCACGGCCGGCGCCACACCGGGATGAGCGCGGTGAGGCGTTGCGGTGCGGTGTCCCGCCACAGGTCCTCGGCGTCGACGAGCCAGCCGGGTTCGAGGTCCCAGGCGGTGGCGAAGAGCCGCCGCAGCGACGCCAGCGCCATCGGCACGGTCCGCGGCGCCTCGGTCACCCACACCGGGATGCCGTCGGCGCGCAACCGGTCGACGTCCTCGGCGCGGTTCTCCTCGGAGTTCGCGATCACGAGGTCGGGCCGCAGCCGCAGAACCTCCTCCACGTCCGGGTACTTCGAGCCGCCGACCCGCTCGACGTCCAGGCCGGCCGGGTGCGTGCAGTAGTCCGTGGCACCGGCCAGTGCTCCCGGAACGCTGACCGCGACGGCCTCGGTGATGGACGGCACCAGGCTGACCACGCGCCGGGGCCGGTCGACCGGAACCGGCTCACCGAGGTCGTCGACGGGCAGCATCAGACTCCCGTGATCTTCAGACCGGCGTGCGCCTTGTACCGGCGGTTGACCGCGATGAGGTTCGCCGTGAACGCCTCGACCTGGTGAGCGTTGCGCAGCCGCCCGCCGTAGACGCCGCGGAAGCCCGGCACCAGCTCGGCCAGCTCGCGCACGGTGTCCGTGGCCTCGCGGTCGTCGCCCAGCACCAGCACGTCCATGTCCACTTCGGACACCGTCAGGTCCGCCAGCAGCACCGCGGACACGTGGTGGAACGCGGCCGTGACCCGCGACTCCGGCAGCAGCAGCTCCGCCTGCTGCGCCGCGCTGCCCTCGGTCACCGGCAACGCGAACGGGCCCTGCTTGTCGAACCCGAGCGGGTTCACGCAGTCGATGACGATCTTCCCCGCCAGCTGGTCCCGCAACGACGCCAGCAGGTCGCCGTGCCCGTCCCACGGCACCGCGACGAGCACGACGTCGGAGTCGGCCGCGCAGTCGGCGTTGTCCGCGCCTCTGACGTCACCACCGGCGACACCGGCGATCTCCTCGGCGGCGAGCCCGGCCCGCTCGGCACTGCGGGAGCCGATGATCACCTTGAGCCCGGCCCTGGCCCAGCGGATGGCGAGGCCCTTGCCCTGGGCACCGGTGCCACCGAGCACGCCGACGGTGAGGTCACGAATCTCTGTCACCCGTGCATCTTCACACGGTCCGGTGGGGGCGTGCGGCCCAACGTGACCTTGCGCTCGACACGTGCGACTACGCCGCGAACGCCGATAGCCCGCGCACGCGGGGATCGCACGAAAGGGCCCCGCGTGGCATCAGGAGGGCACGAAAGGGCCCCGCGTGGCATCAGGAGGGCACGAAAGGGGCCCGCGTGGCGTCAGAGCTGGGCGGTGAAGTGGACGCGGCGGGAAGGCGGGTCGGCTTCCGCGAGGCGCACGCGGATGCGTTCGCCCTCGGGGAGGTGGGGGCCGGCGCACTTGGCGAGGATCGGCGGCGAGGCGATGAACACCTCCGCCTCGTCGTCCCCCGCCCGCAGCACGACGGCCTCGAACTCCTGCCCGACCCGTCCGCTCAGCACCCACGCCTCGACCTGGTCCAGTGTCGCCCGCTCCACCTTCGACGCGAGCGAGTCAGACGCCCCCATCAGCGACGGCAGCAACGGCAGCGCCTCCGCCAGCCACGCGGGCACCGGCTTCCCCGCCGACACCGCCAGGCACACCTCGGTGGCGAACCGGTCGACGAGCCGGCGCAGCGGCGCGGTCACGTGCGTGTACGGCGCCGCGACCCCCGCGTGCGTCACGAGCTCGGGCACCGTGCCGTCGAACGCCGAGTAGCCCGCACCCCGCAGCAGGCGCGTGGCGTCCGTGAACAGCGCCAGCGCCTCCGGTGTCGAGGCGTCCAGGTCGGCCAGGAACGCACCCGGCGACACCCCGGCGGCCCACGGCACGCCCAGCGCCGCCGCCGACTTCCGCAGCGACGCCACGGCCTCGGCGTCCGGGTCCGGCAGGGTCCGCAGGACACCGACGCGGGCCTCGATCATCATCTTCGCCGCCGCCATGCCGGTCATCAGCGAGATCTCGGCGTTCCAGGAGTCCACGGCGGCCCGCGGGCGGGTCACCAGCTTCCAGCCGGCGCCGTCGGGTTCGACCTCCTGCTCGGGCAGCTGCAGCTCGATGGCGCCGCGGGAACGGGCCAGTGCCCGCCGCAGCGGGCCGAACTCCGCCAGCGCCGCCACCGACAGGTGCGGGGTGCCGGCGTCGAAGGTCCGCTGGACGGAGGCGTAGTCGAACTGCGCGGTCGAACGGACGAGAGCGCGCCGGACCTCGACCGCGGCGACCTCGCCGTCGGCCGAGCACGTGAACGTCCACACCACCGCCGGCCGCACCACGCCGGGCAGCAGCGACGCGGCGCCCTCGGACAGCACGGTCGGGTGCAGCGGCACGTTGCCGTCGGGCAGGTACACCGTCTGGCCGCGGCGCCGGACCTCCTCGTCCAGCGCACCGCCCGGCGTCACGAACAGGCCCAGGTCGGCGATCGCGTAGTGCACCACGAAACCGGAGGACGTGCGGTCCAGGCACAGCGCCTGGTCCAGGTCCTTCGCGCCGGGCGGGTCGATCGTCACGAACGGGATCGACGTGAGGTCGAGGCGGTCACCCACCGGGCGGGCGACCGCCTCCTGCGCCTCGGCCAGTGCCGCGGCCGGGAACACCGGCCGCAGCCCGAACTCGGTGCGGATGCCGTCGAAGGACAGGTCAGCACGACCCGTGCGGATCACCAGGGAGGCCACCCGCACAGCCTAAAGACCGGTGATCAGTCCTCGTCGTCGCCGCGCCACTTCTTGTCCGCCTCGTCCGCGGAGCGCGTGCGTTCGCGGGCGATCTCCAGGGCGCGTGCGGCCGTGGCCTCGTCCGGGTACGGGCCCATCCGGTCAGCGCCCCGGCAGCCCTTGCCCTGCTCGACGGTCTGGTGGGTCAGGCAGTAGAACCACCCGCTGGTGTCACTCATGCGCGTTCGCCTCCCATGGGCGCCGGGAATCCCCGCGGCGGCGTGGACTGGTTGGCGTTGGCGTACTCCGACGGGATCGGATCCAAACACGAGACCAGGACCGTGCGGTGCTCGGCGTTGTCGATCAAGCGGTCGGACCGGTCACGGTAGACCAGCGAACCGTCCGAGTCGATCTCCACCACGGCACCGACCTCCGCGAGCTGTTCCTCGTCGAGGTCGGTGAGCTTCTCGTAGCGCGAGGGCACCACGCGGTAGATCGGCCACTTCAGGTGGCCGTAGGTGCGGTGGAACTCCGCGAGCAGGTGGACCATGTGCTGCTGCCACGGCAACGGCATGGCCTCGGCCAGCGCGCGCGGGACCACCACGTAGTCGGACGAGACACCGGGAGCGCCGGCGGCCGTGTAGTCGCGCACGGGTGCGCTCGACGCGGGTGGTCCGGCGGGCCTCGGGATGGGGTTGTGGTTGAACATGCAGCGCCTCCCCGCGATCTACACGCCCGGCCGGACGGCCATCGGCATCAACTCGTGGTAGTTCCAGTTGATCTTGCTGATCTTCACGACGTCACCCGTCTGCGGTGCGTGGATGTACTCGTCGCCGCCGAGGTACATGGCCACGTGGTGCACCGAACGCGGGTCGGCCGTGTTGTAGGCCCAGAAGATCAGGTCGCCCGGCTGCGCGTCGCGGACCGGCAGGTGGGCGCCGCCCTTCTCGTACTGGTCGTTCGCCACCCGCGGGATCTTGACCCCCGCCCCCGCGAACGCCTTGACCAGGATGCCGGAGCAGTCCCAGGCGTCCGGGCCGTTGCCGCCCCACAGGTACGGCTCGCCGAGCTGCTGCTTGGTGAACTCGATGGCGACACCCGCCGCGTTCGAGGCGACCAGGAACTCGCCGGCGCCCGCGCCGCAGCCGGCCGGGTCGGAGATCTGGCCGAGCTCGCTCAGCAGGAACGCCGCCATGGACTCCCAGTTGTGGTACCTGTCCGGGAACGCCGAGCGCTCCACCGCCTGCGCCGAGTCGCCGGGCCTGCGGTTCTCCCAGTCCGGCACCTTCAGCAGCACGTCGTAGAACTTGTTGATCGCGTAGACCGGGTCGACCACCTGGGCCTCGGTGCCCCAGCCCATCGACGGGCGCATCTGGAAGATGCCGAGCGAGTCGCGGTCGCCGTAGTTCAGCGGGCGCAGACCCGACTCGGTCATGCCGGCCTGGATCGCGATCTGCCACGCCAGCGGCGGCAGCTCCCGCTGCTGGCCGATGGAGATGATCTGGGCGACGATGTTGCGCTGCTCGTCGTTGAGGCGCGACGCGTCGTGGCGGCCCTTGTCGCCGCCGCCCGCGTCCCACGGCCCGATCGAGGCGTTGCAGCTCATCCGCAGCACGCCGGCTCCGCCGGCCGCACCGCTCTGGTTGTTGACCACTTGCGTGACACCGGACGTCGCGACCACCGTCACGATGGCCACGACGACCACACCGATGATCAACATGAGGCGCATGGCTCAGTCCGCCTTCGTGTAGCTGTTGACCCGCCACTCGTTGCTGGGCGAAAGCTTGATCAACGTGATGACGACCTTGCCGGAGTCGGTGCCGACCCGGAAGTCGGCCGACGACACCGTGGACCGCACCGGGGCGACCTTCTCGGTGATCTTGTCCGGCACGTTCTTCGGGTCGATGGTCGCCATCTGCGCGAGGAACTCCTCCGTGGTGTACGGGCGGAGGTTCGCGAGCCACTTCTCGACGTCGTTGTTGGGCGGCGGCTTGATCCAGTTCTCCGCCCAGAGCTCGGCCACCAGCTGCGCGTCCGCCTGCGGCGGCGCGGCCTGCGCCGAGTTCGTCGGCGGCGGCAGCTTGGTCGGCAGCGACACCCCGCTGCTGGGCAGCTGCCCCACCTGGGTCGGCTGCACGGAGGTCGACTGGGCCGCCACCGTCGTGCCGGTCGGCGAGCGGTCCAGCATCCTCGGGATGATCACCCCGAGGGCGACCACGAGCAGCACGAAGATGACGATCGACGCACCGAGGTGGCGCGGGGAACGCATCGGCCAGCCCCACAGGCTGCGGTAGACCGCGGCACGGCCGCGGTTCGTGCGGATCGGCACCGGTTGTCCCCCTTCCTCAGTTGTCCCTGACTTCGAAGCCGCGCGACGGGCGGTAGATCACGTGCACCTGGCGTCCCGCCACCACTTCGGTCTCCGCGCGCCGCGGTTCCTGCACCGGGGCCGAGTAGCCGTTCGACCGCGACGGCACGAGCACCGCGTCGTCCACGCGGTCCCACTGCCGGTCGGTGACCGGTGGGCTGTCCACGACGCGCGACCGGCCGACCGGCAGCGCCGCCGGGCCCGATCCCGCGGGCAGCGCACCGGCGCGCGTGGTGCTGTAACCGTCGCCGGACGAGTTGATCTGGCTCGGCGCACCGCGGTCGAGCCGCTGGGCGGTGGCCGCGACCGGGTTCGACGCCTCCGGGCGCACCCGTCCGCGGCCCCGCTGCGGCACCTCCTCGCCGGCGCCGTCGCCCTCGCGCACCGAGTCCCAGAACTCGTCCTGCGGGCTGGGGCCGGTCTGCTTGCGGCCGCGCAGCTTCGACCAGACGCCGCCCTGCATCGGCAGGACGTTGCTCGCCGAGCCGACCGACATCTCGACCATCTGCCACATGCGCCGCAGCGGTTTGCCGATCACGAAGCACACCAGGGTGAGCATCAGTCCCAGCAACGTCCTCGTCAGCAGCGACAGCCCGGTCGCGTTGAAGATCGCCTGCAGCAGCAGCGCGTGGACACCCGCGAGGACCGCGAGCACCAGCACGTTGAACACCGTCACGGCGGCCGCGCGGGCGACCTTGCGCAGCAGGTCGTGGTGGATCAGCGCGACGAGGCCGATGAGCGGGCCGGCGAGCGTAAGGATGCGCAGCAGCAGCTGGGCCAGCAGCACCGCGCCCTTCGCGAACAGCTGGAACAGCGAGAACGCGACCGCCTGCAGCAGCGAGAGGAACCCCGCGCCGGTGCGGCTGCCGTCGGTGCCGTCGAAGTAGCCCTTCGCGGTGCCGAGCTGGCCTTCGAGTGCGATCCACTCGGCCTTCTTGGCGCTCAGCGCCGCCTGGTCGGCGTCCTTGTGCTCGGCGATCTCGGCCGTGGTCCAGGCCTGCGCCTTGAGGATGCGCGGGCCGTACTCGACGGCCTGCGGTGCCTCGGGAGTGCCGAACGCGCCGCGCAACCAGCTCTGGTACACAACGGCTTCGTGCAGTTTCGTCGGCAGCACGTGGAGTGTGCCCTGCTCCTCGGGGGCCTCGATGAAGCCCGCCTGTATCTCCGACGTCTTGGAGACCAGGGTGTTGTCGAGGAGGTTGTAGAACTGGGGCAGCGCCAACGTCGACGTGGCGAGCCACATCGCGGCCAGTGCCCAGAGCCCGCGTTTGGAGATCGCGGCGAAGTCGCCGGTCCAGATCTGCCGGAACATCAGGATCGCGAGGATCAGCGCGACCAGCCCGAACCAGCGCAGGTAGACGTTGTCGTAGACCTTCTGCACACCGTTGTTCACGGCGTCGTCCAGCGGCACGAGCAGACCGCGGCCCATCACCGTGTAGTGCAGCGCGTTGGTGGCGCCGACGATGTTCTTGCCGATGCTGAAGAGCTCGTTGCCCGCCCACGTGTCGATCGTGGCGTTGGCGTTCGGGATGGTGCAGCTCTTCTGGTAGTAGTGCCAGACCATGCCGGCGTAGCCGTAGTCCAGGTACGCCGAGCCCGGCAGGCCGTTGCCGACCGGCGGGTCGAGCGCGCCGACCATGCCCGCACCCGGACGTTCCGGATTGGGTGCCTCACCGCAGTTTTGGGCGTGGGCGGCGGGGGCACCCAGTACCACCTGGAGTGCCAGGATCGCCGACACGAGACCGATGGCCCTCGTGCGCGCGCCCACGCGCTGGGAGAGGCGCAGCCCGAACCGCCGCCTCGCCCAGAGCAAGGCGACGACCGAGACCACGACCGCCAGCAGCGTCATGCCACGCCGTCCCGGTGGCGGTTGGAGCCGTCACCGTGACCCACCAGGTGGGCCTCGTCCTCTGTCAGCCCCAGTTCGAGGTCGGCGGCGAGCTCGTCGTCGATCTCGTCCGGCACGTACGCGGGTTGTGGCACTGACGGCACCTGGTCCTCCTCGCCCGACGGAAGAGCATCGCGGTCGCGCTTGGCGTCCGGAGTCGTGTCGAGCGCGTTGCGCAGGTGCTCGAGGTGCGGACCGCTGAAGTCGATGCGGATCCGTTCCACGCCACCGGCACCGTCGCCGAAGATGAACTGCCGCGGCGCGCGGTCGCGTTCGGACACGCTCCGCTCACCACCGGGACGACGGCCGAGCGAGGCGACGACCTGCTCGTAACCGGCCCCCACGGGCACCTTCAGCAACCGCAGCGCGTCCGCCTGCGCCTGGTCGTCGTCGAGCCTGCCGACGAAGACCGAGTCGAGCAGGGCGACGAAGCCCTGGATCTTGAGGAAGTCGGCGGGGATCTGCGAGGACAGCAGCACGCGGACGTTCCACTTGCGCGAGTCGCGAGCGAAGCGGTTCATCAGCACGCGACCGGTCGGGACCTCCGACAGGAAGAACGCCTCGTCGATCCAGACGCCCTTGCGCTGGTCCTTCGGCTTCTCGTAGATCGAGCGCTGGGTGAGCCACGCGGCGAGGTTCAGCATCTCGACGCCGAGGGACTCCGCGTCCGTCCAGTGCTCGCGGCCGACGCCGTCCTTGGGCAGGTTCAGGCCCGCCATGGTCAGCACCGTGAGCCGGTCGTCCCGCGCCTCGTTGTACGGGTCGGCGTTCGCCTCGGGGATCAGCAACGACATGCGCTCGCGCATCTCGTCGAGGAAGTCCGCGACGACCACGGCGTGCTCGTGGTGCTCGGACGCGTCCCGGCGCAGCGCCTCGAAGACGAGACCGGGGTGGGCGTCGAAGCGGCCGCCGACCGTGCGGACCGCGCGCAGCAGCACGATGCGCGTCTGCGGCAGGCGGGCGACCTCGAACGGCAGCAGACCGGTGAGCACGTCCAGCACCAGCCGGCGGCGGGTGGCCGCGGCGAGTGCCTTCTCCCTGCGCCACGCGCGTTCCGGGTCGTCCTCGTCGAGGAAGTGCTCGATCATCGGCTCGGCGACCACCCGGTACGGGTTGAGGATGCCGGGCTGGGCGTTGAGCAGGTTGATCGGCCGGGCGTACGGGCGCAGCTCCGGCAGCTCGCACAGCGCCGCCAGCGGACCGGACGGGTCGAGCAGCGTCCAGTGCGCGCCGGAGCGCAGCGTCTTGTAGACGATGCCGCCGCCGAGGAACGACTTGCCCGCACCCAGACCCGCGACCATCGCCGTCAGACCGGATGCGTCGCGCAGCTCCTGGGCCATCCACGGGTCCCAGGCGACCGGGCGCCGGGTGGCCGTGACGGTCTCGCCGAGCAGGATGCCGCGGCGGTCACCGACCTCGGCCGTGGCCGTCGGGACGGCGGACGCCGCCCACAGCACGCTGCCGCGCCGCAGGTACGCGCCGTTCGACAGCGGCTCACCGGGGATGAACTCGCGGGCGATCGCGTACTGCGCCTCCGGGTGGTCGATGGCGATCTTGGGCTTGTACAGCTCCAGCAGCTGCTGGGCCAGGCGCAGGGCCTCGCGCTCGGTCGGCCCGGAGACCGCGAGCCGCCACCACGAGCGCACCCTGGTGCCCAGCGCGGTGAAGCCCGACGTCATCTCGTCGTCGATCTCCAGCACGCGCCCGGCCTGGCGGGCCAGCGACTGCGGCGGTTCCAGCTCGTGCTCGTCGGTGTAGTGGCGGACCTGCGAGCGCACCTTGCTCATCTGGCGGGAGAAGCTCGCCGGACACCTCCTCCGGGCGGCGCACGTAGATCCGCGCTGACCACTCGACGGAGGCGGGCAGCCGGTCGGCGCGCTGCACCCACGGGTCGTCGACCTCGGGGATCTGCAGGCCGTGCATCAGCCCGACGGTGAGCACGGCGACGTGCCGCCGGATGCCCGCGTTCGAGCCGGTGCGGCCGCGCACGGTCACCGTCGGCGAGTACGGCTCCTGGTGGAAGTCCGCGGCGTCGGTGAAGCTGGCCAGGTCCTCCGGCTCCCACGCGGCACCCGGCACCGCGGGCAGGTTGCGCGGTGCGGGCAGGCCCAGCGAGCACGACCGGTGCATCAGCCAGGACATCTCCTCGGCCGTCGCGGGACGGCCTTCGAGACCGGCCGACCCGATGACCTGGTCGAGGTGCTCGACCTCGGAGTCCAGCGCCACCAGCTCGGCGTCGACGGCGTCCGGGAAGACCTTGCGCAGCACGGGGGCCGCGCGTTCGACGGCCCGGTCCATCATGTTGCGGGTCTGCACCTGGACGCCCAGGTAGACCTCTTTCTCCGCCATCGAGCGGCCCATGAGCTGCTGCTGCTCGCCGACCATGTAGTCGTCGAACGTCAGCGTGCCGGGGGTGTCCGGCAGGCGCTTGACGGCGTTGTGCACGTGCGCCTCGGCCCACATGCGGATCGGGTACGGCCGCGTCGTGACCCGCAGGTGCATCCAGCGGCCCTGCAGCTCGGCGTACTGACCGGCGATGGCGGCGATCAGGTCCTGGCGCTGCGAGTCGCTGCGGAACGACCAGCGCTGCGGCGCGAGCCGGTACCAGGCGTAGACCTCTTGGCCGGTGCGCAGCAGGTGGCCGTCGATGCTGCGGGCGCTGATCGACGGCGTGTAGCTGGGCACCGCCTGCTCGCCGGGCAGGCGGCGGCCGCGCTTGGAGTACGCGGCCCGGTCGCGGTCGCGCGGGTCCGCGGCCGCGTGCTGCGCGATGTGCTGGGCGGAGCGACGATCACGGTCTCGCCGGCGTCCGAACACCGCGAACCTCCTTCTTGCGCGTGGCTGACGTCCGGCGGTTCTGGGCCTGCTGTCTCGCCCGTTGTTTCTTGCTCAACTTGGGACGAGGGCGCTGCGAGCTGACCCGGATCCGGGCGGCACTGGCCGCCCCGCCGGTGCTGGCCGTGCGTTCTCGAGGTGCGGTGAGCTCGCGGACCCACATCGACATGACCGCCGTGAGCGGCCGTTCGTGGCTGATCCGCTGGGTGATGAACCTGGTCAGGATGATCGTGGCGACGAGGGCCCACGCGGTCGAGAAGAACCCGAACCCGATGCCCATCTGGCGCTCGATCGTGAGTACGACGAGGAAAACGACGATCCCGACGCCCCACGCGACGTAGCGCGCACGCCAGGGGAAGGTCGCTTTCGGCGGGCCCAGCCAGACGGCGTCGACCCGGTAGACCTCGTCGTCAGTGCGAACCCGCACGCGTCAGCCTCCGACGAACAAACCGGCGAGCCACTGCCCGATGTTCTTGCCCGCGTCGGTCGTGACCGCGAGGCCGATGATGGCCAGTGCGACGATCACACCACCGAGGCGGCGCATGACACCCGCGTTGTCGCCCTTGCCGCCACCCAGCCAGAGCAGCAGCAACGCGACGGTCAGCAGGAGCAGGGGAACGATGTTGCCCAGGATCCAGTCGCGGATGTTGTTTGTGCCCGGCACCGTCGGCTGCTGCTGAGCGAGTGTCACCAGTTCCATGGCGGTCATTTAGGTACTCCTGAGTGCGCTCGGGCTTGCGCTACGAGTAGAACACGAGTTCGTCACGGCGTGTGGAGCAAGTGGAGCTGGCTGCAGATCATCTGGGCGTTCCCTGGGCGGCGAATTACGTCTAATCTGGCCGACACATCATCACTGAGGAGACGTCAGTGGGGAACACCAGGACCAAGATTCTCTCCGTCGCTGGCAAGGTTCACCCGACTGCGAACGCCCTGGTCACACACAGTGCGTGCGTCTCAAAACCGCGCACGTGTCCATCCAGGGTGGATGCGCTGATCGGCCGGTTCGCGGCTCCGCCGCGCGTACGCCCCGAAGCGACGACTCCGAGGAGATTCGCCCATGCTCGAACCTGACCTCGTGCCGGACGGAAGTGTGGACGGAATCACAGCCTCCCCTAGTGCTCCAGGCGTTCCCCAGCCTACCGGGACGGGCCCGCAATCCCGGCGCCGGGTCCAGCGGACGATCAACTTCGACCGGTCGGTGCTGGAGCGCGCCCGTGCGGCGGCCACGTACCTCGCGTCGTACGAACCGCAGGCCGGGGTGCGCTCGCTCGCGGACATCGTCAACCCGGCTGTCCTGGCGTACGTGACAGAGCTGGAGGAGCTGTACAACGGCGGAGAGCCGTTCCGGCCCGTGCTGCGGATGCCGTCCGGGAGGCCGGCGAAGCGCTGAGCACGCCGGAAAGGCCCGGCGACCGCAGTCGCCAGGCCTCCCACCGGTGTGCCGGGCAGGGTCAGGACCCGCCGCGGATCCGCCAGAACATGCCGGTCGAGGCGTAGTCAGGACCCACGGAGCCCTTGCCCCAGAAGTAGTCGTTGAAGTTGCCGTACCCACCGGACGCGCCCAGGTACACGCCCATGGTCGCCCACTCGACGGACGCGGGCTGGGTGTCGATGCTGGCCTGCGCCCACGCGTCACGGACCTTCATCGGCTTGTTCCACCACAGGAACGGCGAGCGCCACATGTAGTGGCCGTACTTGCCGCCGTGGTTGGAGGAGTTGTAGCTGATCGTGGTGAAGCTGTTGATCTGGTGCAGGCCGCGGAACGCCTGTCCCCAGCGCTGGCCCCACGTCTGGCCACCGGTGTTCGTCTCCAGGATCAGGCAGGTGAAGAGGCTCATCCACTCGACGTCGTTGTTGCCCCAGCGCGCCTCGGTGTTGGCGAGCTTGGTGTCGTTGTGGTTGGAGCAGCCGGTGAAGTAGAAGCCGGTGCCGGAACCGTGGCCCTGCCAGTAGGTCAGGTCGACGTCGTCGGCCCAGTTGGTGTCGTCACCGCCGGGGAACACCGGGTCCTTGAAGTCGCTCTCCCAGGCGTTGTGGTCGAGCCAGCTGAAGTCGCGGGTGATGCCGTGGCTGCTCGCCTCGGAGTTGAACGAGCCGATGTTGGCCGGGGTGTTGGGCAGGCCGGAGCAGTTGCCGGTGCCCTCGCTGCCGACCTGGGTGCCGGCGCGCTGCGCCTTGAGCTGCTGCTCGGGACGCGGGGTCTGCGGCGGCTGCGGGGCGGGCATCTCCGCGCCCACCACCGCGGGCAGGATGATGGCCTGCGGTGCGCCGCCGTCGGCGTTGCGGCCGGTGCAGCGGAACGACGGCTCCACCCGGTCGACCTTCTCGCCGAGCGCCGGGGCCGCGTAGACGTAGTTCACGTCCGGCTTCACCTCGGCGCCGAGGTAGCTCTGGCACAGCTTCAGGCCGTAGGTCAGGTCGTTGACCTTCACGCTGCCGGTCTTCTCGTACGTGCGGGCGGCGTGGCTGAGCGCCGTGACGCCCTGCGCGTCGAACGCGACGCGGATGTTCGCGCCCTCGCCCTCCAGCGGGATGCCGCCGAGGTCGAACGTGTACGACACCGACGTGTCGAGGTTCTGCGTGAGCCCGGTGCGGCCGTTGGCGTCCGCGAGCTCGAACGTCGTGTGCCGGGCGGTCGGCGTGGCGTTGTCCGGCAGCACACCGGCGGAGCGCAGCGCCTCCTGGACGCGCTTCACGGCCACGTCGGTCGGGACGGTCTGGATGCGCTTGAGCGCCTCCAGGTCCAGTGCGGACTGCGTGGTCTCGTTGCCGTCCTCGTCCTCCTTGCCCCGTCCTTTGTCGACGGTCGGGACCTGGAGGTAGCGCTGCTCGTCGGCGAACGCCACCTCACCGCTCTCGGACCTGGCGACGTCCTTGAGCCCCAACGCCCTCTGCAGCTTCTGCGCCTGCTCCTGGTCGAGCCCGGAGCTCGTCACCCCGTACACGGGCAGCTCCGCCTCTGCGGCGAGGCTGGTGCCCGCGGCTCCCGCGGTGATCAGGCTGGACAGGGCCAGCACCGCGGTCAGCTTGCGTTGCATCGTCTTGTTCCCCCTCCTCGGTGGTACGGCCGGCTGCAGGGGCCGACCGTCTGACAGGAGGATGGGGGCGTGCGGGCCGTGATACCGGGAGTGGTGAACCGGGGCCGGCGCACCACTCGAACGGCCGCATTTCTGTAACGCCCTCAGGGCCTGCGCGTACTTAGAGGCGGATCCCCGGGTATTTGACGCCCGCACCGGTGTTGAGCACGACCACCTCGTCGGCCGGCTGGAGCCAGCCGTCCGCGCGCAGCTCCCTGACGGCGCTGACGGTCGCGGCACCCTCCGGGCACAGGAACACGCCTTCGAGCCGGGCGCACTCGGCGCGATCGGCCTCGATCTGCTCGTCGGTGACGGCGACCGCGGTGCCGTTGGTCTGCCGGAGCGCTTCGAGGATGATGAAGTCCCCCAGCGGTTTCGGCACGTTGATGCCGAACGCGGCAGTGTGGGCGCCCTCCCAGAACACCGACTCCTCCGCGCCCTCCACGAACGCCCGCACGACCGGCGCGCAGCCCGTCGCCTGCACGGCGACCAGCCTGGGCAGCTTCTCGCTGATCCAGCCGAGCTCGCGCATCTCCTGCAGCGCCTTGTAGATCCCGATCAGGCCGACCCCGCCGCCGGTCGGGTAGACGATCACGTCGGGCACCCGCCAGCCGAGCTGTTCGACGATCTCGTAGCCCATCGTCTTCTTGCCCTCGATCCGGTAGGGCTCCCGGAGGGTCGACGCGTCGAACAGGTCGACGTCGGCGAGGGCCTTGGCCGCGTCGGCGATGGTGCCGGGCACGATCCGCAGCTCGGCACCGCTCGCCGCGACCTCCTCGCGGGTGATCAGCGGGGCGTCCTCGGGCATGGCGATGACGCTGCGCAACCCGGCGCGGGCCGCGTACAGGGCCCAGGCGGCGCCCGCGTTGCCGTTGGTCGGCATCTTGATGCCCTTGATGCCGAGCTCCTTGGCCTTCGCGACGCCGACGGCCGCGCCGCGGGCCTTGAACGACCCGGTCGGCACGAGCGACTCGTCCTTCATGATGACGTTCGCGTCCAGCGCCCGGCTCAGCGCCGGCAGCGGCACCAGCGGGGTCATGCCCTCGCCGAGGCTGAACGCCGGGTCCGGGCTGAACACCGGCAGCACGTCGCGGTAGCGCCACAGCGAGTTCTCGGCCGTCGGCCGGGTGACGCGGGTCAGGTCGTAGCGGGCCAGCAGCGGCGAGGCGCAGGAGTGGCAGAGGTTCTGGACGGCGTTGGCGTCGTGCTCACGGCCGCACCGGGCGCACTCCAGGTGAGAAAGCATGCGTCCATCAATACAGGCGGATGAGCCGGCATGTAAGCCGGATCCTGTTCACGGGGCTCACGCCCCGCTCGGCGGCCATCCATCTCGGCCTGCCGTCGCCGACAGGCTCTAGCGGCCTACCCGCGAGCATCGGGCGGGCCGCCCTCGAACGCTCGCGCAGGCGCCGTCGCTTTCGGTCAGGCGCCCTCTTGGCCTTGCTCCGGGTGGGGTTTACCTAGCCGCCCCAGTCACCTGGGGCGCTGGTGGTCTCTTACACCACCGTTTCACCCTTACCCCGGCCGTGGGCCGAGGCGGTCTGTTCTCTGTGGCACTGTCCCGAGGGTCGCCCCTGGTTGCCGTTAACAACCACCCTGCCCTGTGGAGTCCGGACTTTCCTCGACGGTCTCCCGCCGCGGCCGCCCTGCCGACTCATCCGCGTCCACCAGGATATCCCAGCGGCTGGGAGCGGTTGTCCACTGGTCCGAACGTTGCTTCACTCACACCCATGACACGACGTCGCCACGTCGACTACGGCCGCGTGGCAGCCAGCCTGTGTTGCCGCTGAGACCGCCACCGCCCACGTCCGCGATCTCAGGGAGTGCCCTGCCGTGTCCGAGCTGCTGATCATCTCCGGCGCGCCGTCCCCCGCCGCGCCCACCGGTCTCGTCGTGTCCTGCGTCGCCGCGCTGCTGGAGGCCGCCGGCCACCGCGTGACCCACCTGAACGTGCGCGCGCTGCCGACGTTGTCGCTGCTCACCGAGGACCTGCGCGACCCGGAGATCGCCACGGCCGTGAGCTCCGTGCTCTCCGCCGACGGCGTCGTCGTCGCCTCCCCGGTCTACCGCGCGGCCTACAGCGGCCTGGTCAAGGCGCTGCTGGACCTGCTGCCGAAGAAGGCGCTGCGCGGCCGCGCCGTCCTGCCGCTCGCGACCGGCGGCAGCCAGGGGTTCCTGGTGGCGATGGACTACGCGCTGCACCCGTTGCTCGCCTCGAAGGGCGCGGACCACGTGGTGCGCGGCGAGTTCGTGCTGGACCAGAACGTCGGCACCCCGGCGGCGACGACGGCACTGGAGGCCGCGGCGGACCGGTTCATGACGGCGCTGACGCCCCACCTGCGCAAGGCCGGCTGACCACTCCGGGAGGGGAACCGTGAAGCTGTTCGGCGTCGTGCTCCTGTTGGCCGTCTTCACCTTCCTGCTGCTCGACACCGGGCTACCGGCAGAGGCGTCCGCGGACCCCTCCACCCTCCCCGACGTCGAGGTGCTGGCCCTCAGCGGCGCCCTGGTCGCGGCGGCGGTCGCCCTGGCGGTGCACCGCCGCCGTTCCTAGCTTCAGCCCAGGTGTGACGTGTCGTTGATCAACTTCACCGACGCGTGCCCGTCCGGGTAGAACTCGGCGATCGAGACGCCGGTCAGGTCCAGGTGCATCCGGAACAGGAACTGCGGCCCGACGTCCAACGCCTGCCGCAGCAACGTCTTGATCGGCGTGACGTGACTCACGACCACGAGCGTCTTGCCGCCGTACTTGGCAATCAGGTCCGTGCGCGCCTTCCGCACCCGCGCGTGCACCTGGTCGAAACTCTCCCCCTGCGGCGGCTGGACACTCGTGTCCCCCAGCCACCGCCGGTGCACGTCGGGGTCCCGCTGCGCCGCCTCCGCGAACGTCAGCCCCTCCCACGCGCCGAAATCGGTCTCGATGAGCCCCTGGTGGGTGACCACCTCAAGCCCGACCGCGCCGGCGACCTCCCGCGCGGTCTGCGCGGCCCGCTGCAACGGCGACGACACGACCGCCGCGACGTCCTCCACCTTGGACAGCCGCTGCGCGGCCTTGGCCGCCTGCTCCAGCCCCAACTCGGTGAGCGGGTGGTCGCCGCGGCCGGAGTAGCGGCGCTCGACGCTCAACCTGGTCTGCCCGTGCCGCAGGAGGATCAGCCGCGTGGGCTCGCCCGTGGCTCCACTCCAGTGCGGCTGCTTGTCGCCTTCCGCTTCGGCTTGGACTGGCTTGGACGGCTTCTGCGCCTCGTCCATGGCCTCGTTCGCAAGCCGGTCAGCCTGCCGGTTGCGCTCCCGCGGAATCCACTCGTACGAGACCCGGTCGAACCCCTGCGCCACCTGCTGCGCCTCCCGCGCCAACGGCTGCATCGAGGGGTGCTTGATCTTCCACCGCCCCGACATCTGCTCGACGACCAGCTTGGAGTCCATCCGCACCTCGACGACCCCGGCCCCGACCTCCGCCGCAGCCCTGAGCCCCGCGATGAGCCCCTGGTACTCGGCCACGTTGTTGGTGGCGACCCCCACGAACCCCTTGCGCTCGGCCAGCGTCTCCCCGCTCCGGTGGTCGCGGACAACGGCCCCGTACCCAGCAGGCCCGGGATTGCCCCGCGACCCCCCGTCGGCCTCGACGATGACCTTCACCGGCCGTCCTCCTCGCTGTCCACGCGCCTGTGCGGCCCCGATCGTAGGCGGGCGTGCCGGCGTTGCGTGCCCCCTGGTTCAGGGGGCGTTCAGGGGGCGTATATGCTTCAGCCACACCGGTCCGGGTGGCGGAATGGCAGACGCGCTAGCTTGAGGTGCTAGTCCTCGCAAGGGGGTGGGGGTTCAAGTCCCCCCTCGGACACGAGCGTTATTCACCCCCACGGGGTTGATGGAGACATCAGCTTCGTGGGGGTTTTGCTTGTACCGAACTTGCAGGTCTATCGCCTCGTACAGCTCTTCGAGTCTCGTCGGCGCGCTGTCTCTCAGTGCCGCGCTGACGTCTCCTATCAGGTCGATCGCCGCGTAAATCTCAGCGACGTCCACCTCCACCGGTGCTGGGACGTTGTCCAGGGCCGCTCGTGACGCGAGCCTCTCGGCCTGCGCCTCGTTGATCGCCTCGACCAGCGCCGCAGGGTCCACACCGGCCATGATCGCGTTCTGAAACCTGGTCAGCTTGGCTTCCGCCTCAGCGAGCCTCTTCTTCGCGGCATCGCGACCGATCTGGATGACCGGCTCTTGCGAATCCATCAACGCGGCAACGGTCCGGTCGCGGTTCTTCCTATCGAAGACGTGCCCCAGCCAGCCATTCACCGCATCCTGAAGAGCGTCCTCCCTCAAATAGACCGCGCCAGGATGCGACGTGAGCACTGGTGATCCCGGAGCCAACGTGCGTGCGGGACACCGGTAATACATCGCCTTCTTCCGGGGACTGCCCTCCATCTTCCGACCGCAGATGTCGCACCGGATACGACCACGGAACAGGTAGCGGTGTTTCAGCGCACGCCCAGACCGTTCCGTCTTCCGCGCGCTCCGCAAGCTGCCCTTCGACTTCCGCAGAAGCTGCGCAGCCGTGAAGTCCTCAATCTCCACGATCTTCGGGTGCGCAGGATTACGCGACCGGACCACTCGATCCGGACTGGCTTTCCGAAACCGCACCACGTGACCAGCCGACACGTCGTCAGGGTCGAGCAGCGTCTCGAACTTCGTAGAGCGGCCGAAGAACGCATAGCCGGTGTAACGAGGGTTCTCCACGATCGCCCGCACAGTGCCGCCCTGCCAACCATCGCCGGGCCGATGCTTGTTCTGATCCGGCCGGCGCGCGGACGGACACAGAATCCGGTCACGGTTGAGCCCGTTGGCAATGGCCCGATCACCCATACCGCTCAAGTACTCGGCAAAGATGCGCTGGACAACCCATGCGGACTCGTCATCGATCGCGAGCACCCGCAATCGGTAGCCCTCCGCTGACTTGCGCGGATTCGGATGCGGACCGCCGTCTACCGTCACGTACCCGTACGGCGCTCGGCCGCCCTGGTGACGTCCCTCGTTGAGCACCTGCGTATCCATCGCGGCCCGAACACGCGCCTGCACGTGCTGGCGCTCGGACTCGCTCATGCCACCGAGCACGCTCATCAGCATCTTGTGCGACGGATTCCGTGGGTTGTACTTCCCGCCCAACTCCGGCACCCACAGGTCAACGCCGTATGCCTCGAACCGAGGAGCGATCAACGAGAACTGGTTGCCGAACCAGCACCTCGTCCCCTCCCCCACCACGACGGCGTTCCAACCACGGTGTGGGTTCTTCAGCGCTGCCAGCAACCGTGAGGCTTCGTCCCGCCGCTCCCACGGCACGGACCGCGACTTGCCGATGTCGAAGAACTCCTCAACGATCCGGCCACCCAACGGCCCGACGAACTTGTCCGCGTTGCCGAACTGCCAGCCGCGCGACGTCTCGGGGTCCTGGTTGTCTTCAGTCGAGCACCGGCCGTAGCCCGCTACCGGACCGATGCCGTCCTCCACGACGTCGCTGACCTCGATGCCCCACAGGTCATCGAGCGTCGCCCATGGGTCCCGGCTGATTTCAACCGTCATCACACCTCCCTCCCGGAGGCCCGATTCAGGGCCTCCGCCTCGCTCAGCTCGAACAGGATGTCTAGCAGTATGCGGCTTACTCGCCTGGTGAGGACAGGCAACTCCGTCGGAAGGTTGACCTTCAGCTCTCCGCGGTCCGGATCATCGCCGGTCATAGCTGGTCCACACCTGACAGGCCAGACGAGCCGATTTCAACAATGGCCGCTCGGATGTCCGCCGTCAGATATCCCCTGACACGACGCGTGCCCTCTTCCTCCTGGACGTACTGCCGCGTGGGCCGGCAACCAAGGTCGCCCATGTCCTTGCCGAATGTCGTCGGCTCGACGTCCAGCGCCTCCACCAGCTCGGCCGTGGGCACGAACTCCCGCTCGTCCAGTCCGTCACCGAGGTAGTCCACGACCGCAGACAACGGCTCCGGCAGCTCGATCTCGTCGCGACCCGGCTCACCGATCGCCTGCACGACCTCCGCGCGATGGAGCAGCGGCGCGTCCTGCCCAGCGGCCTGACCGGTCAATGTGCCTTCGACCTCGCGGAGCGCACGGCCTCGTTCGCAGATAGCCCGCCAGTCCTCATTGGGCATGTAGAACGTCCGCACGGTCAGCGCTAGCACGTCGGCGCCGGCCTGCGTCTCTCCGTCCGGCCGCAGGATGCCGACTCCCTTGTGCGACGGAAGCAACCGGCTGCTGTCGTATCCGCGGGTGTTCATCTGCTCGCCGAGCACGATGTTGCTGTCCCGCCAGTCCATGACCCGCAACGCGAACCGCGAACCGAGCACGGCCCGCAACTTCGACGGAATCGTGTTGCTGTCCGGCCGTTGCGTAGCGAGCACCAGGACCAGGCCGGCCGCCGGAGCCTTCTTCGCGAGCCACGTGAGCAGCTCGCCGATCTGCTCCCCTGCCGTGAGCTTCTTCCCCTGCACCACAACAGGAGTGCGATCCTCCAGTGCAATGTGGACCTCGTCGACAATCAACGCCGTGATCGGCATGTCCAGCGACGGATCACGCGACATCGCCGGAGTCACCTTCGACTCGGGACACGTCACGTCGTCCAGGTCCTGCATCCGCCGATACCGCCGCTGAACGTCCGCAACCAACTCAACGAGCCAGCCCAGGAACGCCAACACATGCTCGCTGTCGTCGCCGGCCATGAACCGGTGCGCGACCTGCTCCGCGGCCTGCCAGTCCTTCCCGTTCTTGAAGTCGGCGACGTACAGCCGCGCGTACGGATCGAGAATCAGCCCAGCAGCAGCCAGCCGCTCGGCCATCGTCTTGCCCTGCCGAGGAATCGCGCCGATCAGCACCGACGTCCACACCAGCGGTAGGTCGATCCGTCGTCCACGCGCGTCGGTGCCGAACGGCACCGGTCGCCACGCGTCCCAACGCTCGACCGCGAGCAACGGTGTTCCGATCGGCGGTGAGGCGTACGGGTCCTCATCGGCAACCCACATCGCCACACGTCCGGCATGACCGCCGTTGCCACGCACGCGCTCAACGCTCAGCTGGATCTCATCCACCGCCAGTGCCGACGCCAGGTCCTCCCGGTGCTTCACGACGTCGGCCGCCTTGCGCGTGGCAGGCAGATCCACCGTGATCGCCCAACCAGCACCCTGCCGAGACGCCCGCTCGACCAACCGCAGGGACTCGTCCTTCCCGATCAGCTTGGCGTCCCGGAACGCGTCGACCAGCACCTGAGAGTCCATCGTCCACGTCAGCGTGCGCGGTCCGGCGAGCACGGACTTCCGCCCTGGTGAACCGTCCTTCGCCCGTCCGACTATCGCCAGCACGGCCGCGCCAACGCCTCCAACACTCCACAACACCACGTCGCCGTAGAGCACCCAGGCCACAGTGACCACCGCACCGCCGACCAACAACACGGTCCCGGTGACTTTCCACCGGAACAACGTCAGCGCGCGGATCTCAACGAACTTGTCCGCCAGCTTCTCCGACTGCTCGGCAGCGTCGCGGTAGTCCCGCACCCGAACCCAGTTCCGCCAGCCACGCGCCGCAACCACCAGGCCACGACCGACAGCACTCGCACACCGGAGCGGAGCCCGAAGCACCCAACCGAGCGCATCCTTCGCGGCAAGCTTCAACGCCTCCCGAGACTTCAGCGCCGGAGGCACCACCCGCGAGTAGCGCCAGGTCGTCTCGACCCGCCGAACGAGCGCAGCACGCTCGTCGACCAACTCACCTTCCAAGACCCGCTCGGCAGGCACCAGCTCGCCGTTCACGGCTGGTCCCCGTTCAACGCCGCAGCGAGCTTCGAGGACAACCCGCGCGAGCACCCCGTGACCTCACGGACCCAAGCCGGCGAGACCTTGGCGCTCGACTTCCGAGCCTTGCGAGCCACCGCCAGGTACTCCGCGAACGAGGTCCGCGGAGCGGGTGCCACGGCCTCCACCGTGGCACCCGCAGCGGTCCCAAGCTTGTCCCGCAACTCCGTCACAGCCTCAGCAGCAACGAACACAACGAGCGGCGGCACCGAGTGCAACACCACGAGCGCCGCAGACCCGGCCACGAACGCGCTCCAGGTGTTCATGACGTATGTGGCTCCCAGCGTGAACCACTTGGCCGCGCGCACCCATCCACCGAGCCGCACCCCGTGCCGAGCAGTCACCTGCTCGGCACGGAGAATCGCCAGCAGCACCAGCGACACCATCGGGTCCAACAGCCACGCCGCGAACTAGGCAAGTGACCACACCGCCGCACCGGCCGCCGCGAACTGCTGAACGTTGGTCATCGTGAACGCGAGCCCGAGCAGAATCCCGGTCCAGCACAACCGGTCCACCTGCACAGCAACCCGCTCGATCGGCTCGCTCACTTCCGATCACCACCACGGCCACGAGGCTTGTACGTGGTCACCGTGAGCGCCTTCGTCAGCGTGTACGACGCGAGCAATGCCGGCACTCCGAGCACCGCGAACAACAGCCAGCCGTTCCCGCCGTGCGTCACGACCACCCACTGAACGATCACGATCAACACCGCGTTCACGACCACGCGCCCACCGAGCGACATCAGTCGAACGCTCGTCCGCGCCGCACTCGCCGCCGCCTTCGCCCGACGAGAACCAGCCCGCCAGACCAACACCAGAACCAGGAGGACACCGACCGCGGCCAGCACCTGAGTGGGCGTCACGCTGATGGCGTTCATGAACGCGGCCCCCTCTCGGCCCGTTCACCGCGCTGAAGCCAGTGCCAGTGCACCTCGCGCCGCTCGTCCTCCGGCAACGCACCCCACACCCCGACCGTCTCAGCACCGGCCGTGCGCAACTCCAGCTCCAAGCACTCGTCCCGCACGGGACACCCGGAGCACTGCCGCTCAGCCAACTCCCGATCGGTCAGTTCCTCGTCCGCCCACGGCGGTTCACCCGTGAACGCCCACATGCACAGCCCGTCGCTCTCGACGACGTCGGTCAACTCATCGGTCGGCACCCATCGCAAGTGGTCCAGCGACCAGGCGATCCCGACCAGCCGCAGATCAGTCACGAAGCACCCCCGGCTCCGAAAGCACTCGCCGAAGCGAGCTACCGGGGACGACGAGACGGCCGTACTGGCGCTCAGCCGTCAGCAGCCCGAGCCGGATAGCCCGGAACACGAGTCCCTGGCTGATGCCGAGCACCCAAGCGGTCTCGCGGATGGAGTGAACAGAAGACACAGAAGTACGCATAGGAATAGGCCCTTCAAAGAGTGAGCTGACGATTTCAGCTCTAATTTATTGATTTCAGCGCGCATGAAGCCGAGTTTGATCCCGCACAGCGCGAAATGCGCCGTGTCACGTCTCCAAACAGCGCAAGGCGGCTAATATCAGCGCCGAGGCGGAACGCGGAGGAATTACGTGTCGGAGGATTGGGCGGCAGTCGCCAGAGCCATCAACGAGCGCGTGAACGAGCTCGGCTGGCGTCAACGCGAGCTAGCAGAACGCTCGAACGTCTCCCAGGCGATCGTCCGCGAGATCCAACACAACACAGTGGAGCGCCGGCGGGGGCCGCGGACGCTGGAGTCCTTGTCTACAGCCATGGGCTGGCACCCGATGCACCTCGACGCGGTGCTGCACGGCCGCCGCCCACCCGAGCGAGACGAGCCGATCACCGACCCCGGCGACTCGCTCTGGTCGCGTTTGGACAGTGTCGAACAGCGCCTGATCGACATCACCGAACGCCTCGACGACCTGAAGTCGGACCTCGCGTCGGTAGCGAAGCAAGTCCGCGAGAACCGGTAGCGCGGTGCGTTTCTGCTGGTTGAGCGCTTTGATTTCCATGCACCAATTCCAGCGTGAATCGGCGCCCGAACCCATGCATGTCCAATGCAAGTTCAATGCAGGTTCTGCGCTCCGGGGGTAGCGCGAGCATGAGCGTGAACGACGAGTGGACCGGCCAATCAGCGCGTTGCCTACAGGCCGCGCTGCGCATGACTCACGAGGCTTTCGCCGAACACCTCGGCATCGGCGTCCGCACCGTGGCCTCCTGGCACCAGAAGCCAGACACCAAGCCACGCTCAGGAGTCCAGCGCGAACTCGACACCGCCCTGGCGAACGCCCCCGCTGACGCAGCCGACCGTTTCCACGAGCTGGTCAACGGCGGCCCGCTGGACCTCCCGGACGGGGCGTCCAAGGACGCGGAACTCCGTCTCAGCGAAGACGCGACTATCGTCGCCGCTCTCGACTGGCTCGACGCACGCGCAGACTGGGACCCCGGCACGGCCCGCCGCGAAGTAGCCGCACGACTGGCAGCCCTCGACCTGCACGCCCTCCAGGACCGCGGAGTCCTCCGCGGTCGCGTGAACCAACAAGACACCGCCAGCGCACTCGCGGACTACTACGGCACCTCGACCACCGGCCACGGTCGCTACTCCGCAACGTTCGGCACGAACACGGCAGCCTCCACGACCGTGCTGACGCACCCGGACTGGCTAGACCTCGACTGCCCGCTGTTCCCCAAGCACGACAAGCTGAAGCTCGCCGGCGTAACCCCGGCCGACAACATCACGATGGATGAAGCGAGCGCAGACCGCGCCGCGCAACGGCTGGCCGAAACGCTGGCCCTGGGACACCGCATGGTGAACATGCCGCTGTTCCGGCTGCTCGACGTGGACATGCGCAAACACCAGCTCGCGGGCACCGTGGGCGTGACGGACTTCGTGGGGTACGTGGTGACGATGGACCTGCTCGAAGGCGAGCTGGTCGACGCGCTCACCACCGACAAGCCGACGAGCCCCGGCGCGCTCCCCCTCCGCGACACCTACATGCCGAACCTGACGGCCGCACTCAACGTCGGCGACCGAATGTGCGCAGGCGGTGCCCTCGCGCTGACAGCCATCGCCCGCCCCGCGGACGCGTTCCGCAGCGAACCGGACTACCTCCTACTCGTCCAGGAGCGCTCAGGCCACGTGATCAACGCCGCCCGCCGCCTGGCCGTGATCCCCAAGGGCTTTCACCAGCCGCTAACGGACTTCCGCGCCGATACACAGGTGGGCGCGACCCTCCGCCGCGAGATGGAAGAGGAACTGTTCGGCCGCGACGACGTAGACAACACCGTCGGCGAACAACGCCACGCAGACCCCATGCACCCAAGCCGACTTTCCGAGCCGATGCGCTGGCTACTGGCCGAACCCGGCCGCCTTCGCATGGAGTGCACAGGCTTCGGCCTGAACCTCGTGAGCGGCAACTTCGAGTTCGCCAGCCTCATCGTCATCGAGGACGAGGAATTCTGGACGCGCTACGGCGGAGACGTCCAAGCCAACTGGGAAGCGACCCGTCTGCACCAGTACTCCAGCCGCGACGCGGAGCTCCTGGACGAACTCGTGAACGATGTAGCTTGGAGCAACGAAGGGCTCTTCGCCCTTCTGCAGGGCCTACGCCGCCTCCGAGAAATCGGCGGCACCCGCGTAGACCTGCCAGAGATCGAATGGGAGATCAGGTGACCGCCAACTGGCAGGCTGGCAACGCCGCGGACGACAGCACGGAGACCCGCGGCTGGCTGGTCGGACACTTCATCGACCCATCGATCGGCGTCCGCTCCCAAAAGGACGTCGAAGTGAAGTGGGGAACCCACCCCGCCGGCGACAAGCGTCCGGAGTGGACCGCAGACGACCAGCGCACGACCCTGGTCCTGTTGGTAGAAGGCAACTTCCGCGTCGACACCACCGACGGCAGCAAGACCATGACTCGCCAGGGCGACTACATCATGTGGGGACCGGGCGTAGACCACTCCTGGGAAGCCCTCGCGGACTCCGTCGTCATGACCGTCCGCTGGCCATCACAGACCTGACACCTCAAAGCCAGGCAGCTTCACCCGCGATCCGCCGACCTCACGCAACCGCCGGAGCCCTTGGAGCAACGCGAACAACCCTTCGTTGCTCCAAGCCTCCTGCTGCACCAGGTCCGTGATGAGTTCGCCGTCCAAGCTGGAGTACAACGTCAGCCCGGACGCCTCCCAGTTCGCCTCAAGCTGCCCGCCGAACCGCGGCCAGAACTCCTCGTCCTCGATCACGACGAGCGTCGCGAACTCGTAGTTGCCGCTCACGAGGTTCAGTCCGAACCCAGTGCACTCCATCCGCATCCGGCCGGCCTCGTCCTCCAGCCACCTTATCGGCGCAGACCAGCGCCCAGGATGCATCGGCGATGCCGCCCGCGAACCACCAGCAGTCGCGTCCACATCGCCACGCCCGAACAACTCCTCCTCCAGCTCTCGCCGAAGCGTGGCACCGATCCGGACATCAGCCCGAGGATCGGTAAGCGGCTGGTGAAAGCCCTTCGGGATGACCGCCAGCTTCCCAGCGGCGTTCACCACCTGGTCCGACCGCGTCTGCACAATCAACGCGTAGTCCGCAGCACCTCGGGACGGGTCCGTCGGCCGCGCAATCGCCACAAGTGACAGAACACCACCCGCACAGACGCGCCCAGCGACATCGAGCACAGCATCCATGTCCGGCAAGTACTCGTCCCGCAACGGGTGCAGCACACCGGAGCCGCTCGCCACCGCATTCGCCAGCTCCGCTTCGAGCAGATCCATCGTCAGCGCGTACTCGACAAAGCTCCCCATGTCGACAGTCCCGCCGATGCCCCGTGAGTCGACGTCGATCTCCGCCAACCGGTACAGCGGCAGGTTCGCGAACCGCACACCGAGAGCAGCCGTCATCACGAGCCGCTGGACAGCTGCCTCCGCGCAGCCTGTGTCCAAAGCAGGCACCGCCCCAGCTCGCTGCACGAGAGCCAATCGCTCGTGGCCAGCGTCGAGCGACAGCCCGAGGTCATTCCATTCGGCCCGCGTGAACACGCTGGTCCGAACATCCAAGCCCAGGCCACGGACCCCGAACGTGGCGTCGGTTCGGTAGTACCGTCGCACAGCGTCCGCGATCTGACCCCGGCCGATCCCGCCACGCCGTGCCCGCTGTCCCTGGAGCACCCCGACGTCTGCGACCTTCAGCCCGGCACTCACCTTCGCCGCGGCTGAACCTGACGGCCAGCCAGCCGCACCGTCCAACCACTCGAACGCACCCGCCAAGCCCGGATGAGCCGACACGCCAACCACACTTTCCGCAGGACCGTGCTCCATCGGCGGAGACAGCAACACCTCGACCGTCGCACCGAACATGCTCTCCAGCAGTCGGGCGGTACTCGCCTTCACCTGACCAAGAGGCTCGCCGCCAGACCGACGACCAGCAACAAGCCTCTGAAGGTGCCGAAGCCCGAGCGTCCCAGGCTCCTGATGCTCTCGCGCATACAACTCAGCTTCCTCGACAAACTCCTCCAGCGTCAGCCGGCGTTCCCAAATCCGCTGCTCAAGCACGGTGCGAAACGTCCGCATCGCCCCTCCTAGCTGTACTGATTCGTGACGTTGTTGATGTCTAGGCGGTCAGTCGGGTGATGGGTGGCTGGCCGCCGAGGGCGGTGTGGGCGCGTCGTGTGTTGTAGTGGTGGACCCAGCTGGGCAGGGCGGCCAGGCGGTGGTTGTTGCCGGTCCAGGCTCGGGCGTAGGCGAACTCGGTTTGCAGGGTGCGGTTGAAGCGTTCGGCTTTGCCGTTGGTCCAGGGGCAGCGGGGTTTGGTGAATCGGCGGCGGATGCCCAGCGCGACGCAGACCGCTGCCCAGGTGCTGCCGACGCGGTAGACCTTGGCGTTGTCGGTGAGCACCCGCAGCACCACGACGCCCTGGTCGCGGAACCAGGCCACCGCCCGGTGCAGGAAGCCCGCGCAGGTGCGGTCTTTCTCATCGGGCAGTGCTTCGACGTAGGCGATGCGGGTGCGGTCGTCGACCGCGACGTGCAGATAGTCGTAGCCGATACCGCGGCCGCGCACGGCTTCGCTGCGGCCGTGGACCCGCCAGCCGCCGCCGTCGGGCACGCGCCCGAGTTTCTTGACGTCGACGTGCAGCAGGTCGCCGGGCCGGGGGCGTTCGTAGCGGATGCCGCTGTGGCGACGCCGCACCGGCAGACCGGTGATCGGGTCGGCCGCGGCCAGCGCGGGCTCGCCGCGGCGGCGCAGGACCCGGCCGATCGTGGAGGCCGGCAGCCCGAGCAGGCCGGACAGGTGCACCGGGCCCCGCCGCGTCTCCCGCCGCACGGCCAGGATGCGGTCCTCGACCTCGACCGGTGTGCGGGCCGGGCTGCGGTGCGGACGCGAGCTGCGATCGGCCAGGCCCGCGTCGCCTTCACGCCGGTAGCGGGCCAGCCACTTGTGCACGGTGGCGCGGGAGATGCCGAGCTGCTCGGCGATGCACGCCGGTGACCACCCGGCCGCGCGGCGGGTCACGATCAGCCTGCGGGCATGGATCGTGGTGCGGGCGTTACTGTGCACGCGAGGACCTCCGTGTGCCGATGGGATGCGTCAGACACATCCACTCCGCCCGGAGGTCCTCCCATGTTCAACCCGACACGCCGTCAACAACCTGATTAGTCACTACACCTAGCTCGCCAGGTCGATTCAGGACGTCCCTGGTCGCCTCCAGGCCGTACCGCTGATCGAGCGCTGATGAAATCTTGATTTCAGTCTGACACGCCCACTCAACACCCGTCAGACCGTCCGGTGACGTGAGGACTCCGCGTCCGCCTCAAACACGTCACCGGACACCCCAAACGCACGTCTGCGAGGGAAGGGAGTCGCCATGACCGCAATCACGGTCGCCTTCGGCCTTGTAGCAGCGGCGACATGGTCATGGGTCATCGGCGACCACTTCGACTGGTGGCAACGAGCAGCCGCACGCCGACGTCACCAGAGCCCTAGCCACTAGGCCGGGCGCACGGATGGACGGCCTCACAGCCGAAGCGTTCGGCGAGAGGTGGTTGTCGCTCACCAACGAGCAGCGCTCCGAGTTGCTGTCACAGCTACGAGAGAACCAGCTCAACGAGAGGGCGCTCGACGAGGCGCCCACCAACCACGGCGAGAACGAACAGCCCTTCAGGTCCGCGAGCACACCGATGCCGAGGTTCTCATCAAGTTCTTCGCACCAGAGCAAGGAATTGGGACATGCCCAAGAGGTACTCCACCGCGCGCGGCCGTGAGTTCGGCGAGAGGCTGCGAGCGGCCATCGCTCAGGCGGGCATGACCTCTCGACAGCTTGCCGACCTGCTCGGCTGGCAGGAGGCCAAGGTCTCGGACATGGTGAACGGCAAGGGAGGGGTCACCACTCTGGAACTCGCGATGGTGCTCGGCGTCTGCCGAGTGCCTGAGTCCGAGCGCGAGTACCTGCTCAGCCTCTTCCCGACTACCGAGCTGAATGGCTGGTGGCAGCCACACGGCAAGCGCGCACCAGTCCGATCGCACACAGCCCGTAGCAACCTTGCCGCAGCTAAGACCCTCGTCAGCTGGCAACCTCATGCGATCCCGGACCTCCTCCAGACAACTGATTACGCGCGTGGAGTGCTGGCCGCTTCAGCCACCGTGCCGGCGACCGAACTGGACGAGCGGCTGCGTGCGTTGCAGGAGATGCAGGAGATGCTGCGCAGCGATCTCCACTGCACGTTCTACATCCACGAGTTCGCACTTGAACTCCAGGTCAGTGGACGCGAAGAGCACATCGCCCAACTGCAACACCTCATGCGCATGGCGAACTGGAAGAAGATCAGGATCTTGATCCTGCCCGCGACGGCCGGTGCGCACGCCGGCATGGCGGGACCGTTCACACAGCTCACGTTCCCGAAGTACCAGCCGCTGATCTGGATCACCACCGAGAACTCCAGCCTCTTCGTCGAAGAAGAACACGCGGTCGAAGGGTACGAGGCAGTCGTCCAGGAACTCGACAAGATCAGCCTCGACGAGGACCAGTCGCTGAAGTGGATCTCCCGCCGATGCGTACGCCTCCAGGAGTCCGACGCCGAGGACGTGATCCACGACGACAAGGACGAACCCTTTCCTCCGCTGTAGGCGACAAGTGCTTCGCAACCGAGATGAGAGCGAGCAGAGCGATCGTGAGGCGTCGACCTCCTCATGCCTAAGGACTTCCGAGCTACTGCGCTCGAACGCGCTGTCGGCCGAAAACTGGCCAGATGGCGGGACGAACGCGATCTCAGCCTCGTCGAAGCAGGCAGCCGCGTCGGTTTCAGCAGCGCCAAGTTGTCGATGATGGAGAACGCGATACAGCCTTCCGCGGCCATCGACATCATGGCGCTGGGCTATGTATACAAGGTGAGCACGCCCGAGTGGCAGCTCGTGATGACGCAGGCGCAGCACGCCGCGGACCTGAGAGTGCACCGGCAGCCCCAAACAGCCATCTTCGACCCGGCTGAGGACTTTCCACTCCTCATCGCTGATGCGACGCGGCTGCGGACGTTCGCCACGGACACGGTGCCGGCCATCTTCCAGCTCGCCGACTACACCACGGCAACGACACAGCACGACGCCTATGCCAAAGCCCGACAGCTCTCGCGCGTCACGGAGACATGGGCAACCCGTTCGACCAGCGACGACCCCCTTGCCGTCGAAGCGGTGTTTCCCGAAGCGGTGCTGCGACAGGTAGTAGGCGGCAGGCGCGTCATGAAGGCACAACTCCTCTACCTCATGGAAGTGAGCGAGCTGCCAGAAGTGAGCCTTCGGGTGGTACCGCACTCAGCTGGTGCCTATCCCGCGCTGAGCTGCCCCTTCACGTGGCTGAGCTTTCCGCACCGACAGCACAACGATATGGTGTACACAGAAACGTTCCTGCGGTCCGAGTACGTGGAAACCCATGCCCAACTCGAGCAGGTGGCAGAGCGGTTGTCTGCACTGCGGACGTTGGCGCTCGACGGAGGCGAGTCGGTGGAGCTCATCGCCGAGGCCGCCACGCGCATCTAGCTGAACCCTAGCGCGATGGGCGCGGCCGTCATGGGTCTCGCAGTAAACGCAGCCTGATCAGATCGATCTACCGGTGTTCACAAGAATCGGCGACAGAGCCCAAGATCTGCGACTGCCAGGTCTTCATCTGGTCGATCAACGTTGCACTCGCGGTCGCCTGCGAGGACCACTGCGACATCCTTGGGGTTGTGAGCCTGCAACGGTGCGCGAGTATCAAGGTATTAGCTGCACGTATGCACTGAACTCAAGAACCGCTTCATGGTTGCTACGCGCCCGTACGCCGTCGCCTACCAGTACTCGTTGCTACACGGTCTAACGCCTCCTTGGCGACCGTGGCAAGCGCACGAGCCATGAGCGGAGGCACTGCATTCCCTACCTGCTTCAGCATCTGCCACTCACTCGACTCAAACACGAACCCGTCATGGAAAGACTGGAGTCGCGCTGCCTCGCGCACGGTGATCCATCGATGCAACCAAGGATGCACCCACTCGGACATGTCACGGTGCATCTGCGCGAGGATTGTGTGCGATGGCCGATCCGGATGCAGCCGGCGCCACTTCTCCGCCCGCGTACCAGACCACACACTGGCCGGAAGGCTCTTTCCGTTCGCACCAGGCTGGAGGTGCTTAACCAGCTCCTGTCGCCGAGGCTCCATGCCCTTGGTGTGGTGGTTGTGCAGCAGCATGGGGCCATTAAGCGCTGATCTCTTGTGCTGCTTCGAGTACCACAGCCCGTCACGGTCGACTCGAAGCTCTCGTGCAGCGGGGCTGACACGGCCGCCCTTCGGGTACAGCAAAGGCGAATCGTCTAGCGAAATCTCTGCCGGGAGGTCACGAAGAACGTTGGCTACGGTTGGTGTCGGCACACGTTGGCTGTCTAGGATCTTGCCGAGAAAGTCAGACGCTGGCATGCCGAGATCAAGGTCATTCCGCACACCGAAAAAAATTGCGCGCCGTCGTGTCTGAGCCACACCGAATTCATCGGCAGAGACGACCAACACCCCTGCGTTCAGGTATCCTGCGTCGGCCATCGCATCCATCACCGCGGTCTTGAACTGTCCGCCACCTATCAGGAGCATGTTGGGCACATTTTCCATCAAGAAGACACTTGGGCGCAAGTCAGCCAAGACTCTGATGAACTGTTGATACAGCTGGTTCCTCGGATCCTCTATGGAGCGTGGCCCAATCGAGCTAAAACCTTGACAGGGCGGACCCCCAAAAACCAGATGGGTCGGCGCTCCACGAAGCCGCCTGAAACGCGAGCGCTGCTCTTGCCATGATCTGGCATCATCGACCAGGAAGTCGCAAATATCGCCTTCAAATAGCGGCACCTCAGGAAAATTTCGCCGATAGGTCTGGGCCGCGTATTGGTCGGACTCAACCGCAGCGTTCACCGAAAATCCGGCTAGACGAACTCCATCACAGAAGCCGCCACAACCTGAAAAAAGTGATACCGCCCGATACCGATGCACCGTTCCCCCTCGCCTTTGGCCCGTTGCCGCGAACGATGAGGCGACGGCATGCCGCGAGATGATACTTGATCAACCGCGACTCATCGAGCATAGGCGCTACGGTGGTTACGACCTGCGCCCGAGTTGCACCCTCAGGTCGCTAACAAGGCCAGCCACCACCCGCGCAGCCATTTCAGGTTCTTCGTGCTCCCACACCCGTATGACGGTCCAGCCAGCGTCGCCCAACAGAGCGTTGGTCTGCTCGTCTCGACGTCGGTTGCCGGAGATCTTGTCGACCCAGTAGTCGGTGTTTGTCATCGGCTCCTTGTAGTGCAACGGGCAGCCGTGCCAAAAACAGCCGTCAACAAATACTGCGATCCGAAGGCGGGTGAAGACGATGTCTGCGGTTCTCCGGACTTGCGGAACAGGTCGGGTGCACACACGAAACCGCAGGCCAGAAGCATGCAGCAGTGACCTCAGCGCCTTCTCCGGCCGAGTGTCGCGGCTGCGGCACGCCAGCATCGTGCGGCGGATCGCGTCGCTCGACGCCCAACTCACCTGACCACGAGTCAACCCGCCTCCTCCCCTGATGCCGACAGCACGGGGACCGCGTCAGTCGTCTAACGCTGGCACACCGGCGTTCCGTCCCCAGTGTCGGAACATGCAGTCGTGCGGTTACATGCTCGAGCCCACAGAAGTCGAAGCAGGAAGCAAACACTCGATCTCCCTATGACACATCGTCCGATCGAGTGAATCTCACGTCGAGGGACTCAGGATCCTGCGAGGCCTCTAGATTTGATCTGTTCGGCCTGCACACCTTGGCCGAACCGTTACGCGCATGGTGTAGCAATTCCACACGCGACAACGATCAGCTGGAGGTGAGCAGTGTGACGGACCCCCAGCTCAACCGATCGGGCACCAAGCCAATGGATGCAGCCCATCGGAGCGGGTCCGTGCCATCACAAGGCCGTCCACGATGTCCTCGCGGCAGCTCGCTGATCGCAGTCGCCGATGCTTCCGGGCCGTTGCGTTGGTCCCCGCCCTGGATGGATTCATGGCAACGACTTGGAGCCCGAATTGCACGATCCCTACATCTACTAGCACCAGCCAAATATCGCAGGGTGGTCATTGGCGTAAGTACTCCGACCCGAGAATATGCGGCCGTGATGGTAGCCATGGGGATGATCAGGCTATCGTACAAGGATCGGATCCTGCCCGATCCGATCGAAAACTGCCGATTCCTGGCAGCGCTTCCCCCGGGCACAGTCGTCAGAGCTGTCCTCGGAGGCCACAAGGTTGAAATTGGCCCGGTCTCAGGTCTTGACTCGAACGGCAATTTGAGATTTGGTCGAAAGTCGCTCAAACCTACCGCCTGTGCAGACGTCACGCCTTTTCCCTGGGCCGAGCCAAGGTGGGGAGAAGACCGGCTAGAGATCGTCTACCAATCCGACTTCCTTAAAGACATGATCCCCAGCGCGGACCCCGTGTTGTTCGCGTCCGAGGCGAACGCGGTCTGCGCGATCATCGGACCTCCACGGGAGCTTGAAACCGAGTTGCAGCTCCATGTCACCCGCTCACCCGATTCCGTACACCCTCGCCCCCTTCACGAGGCCCTCCGGCCCTTCGACCGCTACAAGCACATGGGATGGCAAAGCGTCGTGGCAAGCTCGCAAGCCTTCGACTGGCCAATGATCGTCTCCCAGAAGCTTCCCCGGCTCCTGGTGCTGGATGGTGCTAGCGCTGTGAATCGTTGGCTGGGCGAAACGAGCGAGGCGGAAGTCGTTCTCGCACTTGTACATCGTCCTGATGCATCCGCGGCTTCAGCAGCCGAGGCGCTGCTGAATCAATGCCGCAGCGCAGTTGACATCGACGTCAGAGCGCTTGGCTGGACGCCCCCTCCAGCAGTTGAGGTGATCGCATACGGAGTGCCTGCATGAGCCTTGTTGAGGAAGCAACTGTTCGCTACCGCGTAGCCGAGAACCCAGCCATCACTCGTGCACCTGTGGACAGCCCACTGATCGAAGCAGTGTCCACTGCTGCCGCTGCTCTTGTTAAACGTATCGACGAGCGCGAGCGGCCGGCCACATGGGCCACAACCAGAAGCGCCGCCAGTGCACTTCGCTGGTCAATAGCAACGCGACCCCTGGATCTGCAACAAGCGGACAGCCACAGCGTCGAGGCCCTGCGGACACTGACACGCGCAGCAGAGCGCCTGGCAGGCAGCGTGGATCCAGCCACCTTTCAACTCCTTCTCCGCTTAACCGCCGCTGCCGATGAGCTGCACGGACAAAATGATGTCGACTTTGCAACCGAGATCATCGCTCAGACACGTAGAAGCGAACCTCAAAACACCTGCGTCGTTCTTGTGAGCACCACCGCACGAGGAGAGGCCGAACGCGCGCTCCGGAACGAGCTTCCCACGACGACGTTCCTCAACCCTCGACAGTTCATGACTAGGTGCGTGTGGGGGCGGGCAGTCCTGGTGGGCGTGTCGTCTTGGTATCCGGACGAGCTGTTCACGTGCCCTCGGTCCGAGGAGCTCACATTGGTGCATCATCGATGGCTCGTCGACCGCAAACGCGTCCAGGGCTTGTTCACCAGCCGCAACGCCCACGGGATCGAAGTGCGAGTTCCGGCTCTCCACACCAAGTCTGCGGCTCCTGTCGATATACGGCCGCCAATCGAAGATCTCGACTGGTCCGCCATCGAACCAGTAGGCGGCAAGCCGAAGGATAACGATCCATTAGACGACGTGCCCGCGCACCTGGTCTTGCTCGCAGGCGGATACGGATTCTACCTTGAGCAGGATGCTGGCACGCTTCGAGGCCTTGATTCTGCGGGGACCTCGGGGCAATGGATTAGACAGATGCCAGCTACTGAACTGGCACCTGACAGTATTGTCGTACTCCGCAAGGGGGCAAGCGAGCGAGAGATCCTTCTCCCGATGATCGCAAGCATCCTCGGCGGGAGTGAAGCCTCGGTCCGAGCTTGTCAAGCCCGATGGAAGAACGCCCTTTCCTCTAGACTGAACACGGGAGACCTAGCGGGCATTCGTCGAGCGGTCGAACAACCGAAGCTTAGCCCTGCCTACGTCCGATACTGGGCGGGAAAGGTCTGCATCAGCCCACGCAAGTCGACCTTCGTCTCACTCCTCAACTATCTAGGCGTCGACGAACCCCAGGACTGCATAAACGCAGCCAGGAAGCTCTACTCTGCACACCATAAGGCTGGACGAATCTTAGCTCAGCAACTCGTCGCATCAGTTGATGAGTCAATAGTAAAACGCCTGATGGTCGAAGACTCCGTGACTCTATCTATAGGCACAGGATCGCCCCCGGTTCAGATGACCCTATTTAAGGTCATCGCCGTTTCGCCGACGATCACCACGGTACCGGCAACAGCACTGCGAATTGCGCTCCAAATGAAGGCGGCGGCATGGCTAGAATGATTCCTCCAGTATTTGACGAGTCGATGCCTAGTCCCGGCGAGCGTATGCTCTTCCAAAAGCTGCTTCGCGACCCCGGCACCGCGGAGTGGACAGTGCTCCACTCGCTAAACCTCGCCAACCATCCGAGCCAGGTTTGTGGCGAAGTGGACTTCGTGGTGATCGCTCCCGATCTCGGCGTACTATGCTTAGAGGTCAAGGCCCATAGACGCGTTACTAGGGATACCAATGGAAATTGGCTGCTGGGCGGCAGGGTTGCCACACGGAGTCCGTTCGTTCAGGCCGACGGCCAAATGCGCAGCGTCATGCAATTTCTGCACAGCCAGGAGCCTGCACTATCGAATGTGCCGGTCTTTTGCGCCGTATGGTTCACCAATTGCCGGATCCCACTTAATTCCAATATCGAGTGGCACGACTGGCAGCTCCTGGACCAAGACGACCTGTCCCGCCCGGTAGCGCAGACCCTCGCCGGCCTCTTTCACAAGGCCCGCACACATCTCGCAGCAAAGACGACGAAAATCCTACCATCAGGACCAACATCAAAGACCTGCCAACGGGCCGTCCAAGCACTCAGGCCCGAATTCGAGTTCGCGTCTCCGCAAGAACCCGAATCCAAGCATCGGGAAATGCAGATTTCGAGGTTCACAGAGGAGCAGTACGACGCGCTCGACACTATGGAGCGCGCCCCAAGGGTAATCTTCTCAGGGCACGCTGGCACGGGCAAAACGTTCCTAGGCTTGGAGGTGGCACGTCGCGCCGTTCTCCGAGGCCAAACCCCGCTTCTCCTTTGCTACAACCGATTGCTCGCATCCTGGCTTAGAGATGTCGCGCCACAAGGAGTCGAGGTGGCCACACTTCACGCCTTTATGTGTCGAATATCAAACACGAAGCCGCCACTCAACACTTCCGAGGCTTGGTGGCGCGACACACTGCCAGACCTAGCGATCCAGGCACTCCTTGAAGGCCCGACTACAGAATACGATTTGCTGATCGTCGACGAAGCGCAGGACCTGATGACGTCGACGTATCTAGACGTGCTCGACCTTAGCTTGACCGGAGGTCTGACCGGGGGCAGCTGGCGAATGTTTGGAGACTTCGAACGTCAGACCATATTTAACCGCGGAGAAGGTACGTCCGCGGTGACCGCTCGCGCCAGCGATGCCGTCGAGTACATCCTGACCAAGAACTGTCGAAATACACCGCGCGTTGGTAAGATGGCCACTACTCTTGCGGGACTGAATCCCGGCTATAAGGGCTTCCGACGGCCTGATGATGGCGTAAACGTCAGCTTTGCCACATACGCAAGCAACACAGACCAAGAGCGCATTCTGATAACGGCACTCAACCGGCTTACCGAGGAAGGATTCATTCCTGAAGACATTGTCATCTTATCGTCCAGTTCATTAGGAATTGCGGCTACTTCGGAAAACTCACGACTAAGAGCCAAGCTGTGCAGGCTCGACCAACCTCGTGCCGCTCGAGTTCGACATGGCACGGTCCACTCCTTTAAGGGACTTGACGCTCCTGCAGTGATCATGACAGATGTGCAAACCCTGTCCGGGCCGTCCACAGAAGACCTCATGTACATAGCAATGACCCGCACCACCGGGCCGCTCATTATGCTCGTCGACCGCGAGATCGCCCATGACATCGCACAACTCGCGCTTGGAGGTGCCGCCGATGCCTGACTTCATCCAGGCGAGGAATAGCGTTGTCGAATCCCTGCGCGCAGAACTCGTCGGGCCGAAAGCGGGCGGCAAGCCTCTTGACACGGCCCGCAGGGTCTTGAAATTTGCGGACTGGCCGTCGGCTAGAGGGCCTTGGCATGACGCAGTCACGGGCGAGGAGATTTTGACCGAGACCGGCCCTGCCATGAGATACGGGGTCGGCGTCCTGTTTAGCGACAGTGGCGCTCCGAGAACATCAGAGCACGAGCAACCTCTCCTGGATGCTGTGCCCCTGGACCGGGAGATGCCAGACGATGCATTCGCCGAACTGAGCGCGAGCGTCGAGAAGTCAACTGACAGAGTCTCCGAAAAGGCAGATCGCGATGACTTTGATCTTGACAGCGCCAACGCCTACAAACCAAGCACAATGGGCGTAACTTGCCGAGTCCGTGTTACTCCAGAAAGCTCAATTGAGCTTGTGGCGAATTTTGGACGTTACGAGAGTATCGATGTCCAGGTTGGCGAAAGCCAACGAACATGGTTTCGACGCCGTCCAGTTCAAATGCGAGCATCATTTAGAGGCGCGGACCTTACAGCCTCCGATTCAAGGAAGATCGTCGACGAGCACAAGCCAGCTCGCGAACGCACCGGCGATGAAGGCCTCAGCGTAGAAATCCGCGCTTACAGCAGGCCAACCAAATCCCCCATGGAGCGCTTAGTCACGTTCTACGTTGCGAATAGAACTAGCGGCGCCAAAGACACCTCAAGCCTATTCCAGTCCGGCTTCACGTTGTCTGTGTCAGCAGGAGCGCACGTTGTACCTTATCGACCTCCAGCCATAAGCCTTTCAGACGATCCTGAGCTTGCCAGCATCGCTCTGCTCTACAGGGGACACCAAACTTTTGCTGTCGGCCACGGATGTGCGGCCGACTGGGGACCAGTGAGCAAGGATGGAAATGTAACGACGGTTGATGCCACTGCCCTACCGGTACACGAAGCTCCAAGCATTACCCCTGTGATCAAGAAGCGCGATGGCCATGATCTCGTGGTAGGTATGGAGAATCTGGCACTCCTGGATTCGAGTGTCGCCGGCCAGGATGAAGTCGAACAGCTCCTCTCCGAGTACCAGGCATGGATCGACCAGCAACAAACTGAAATATCGGGACTCTCAATCGAGCTGCGTCGCACAGCCAACAGCCATCTAGATGAATGCCGATCGGCCCTCGATCGAATGCGAACAGGCTGGCAGCTGGTCACCGACGATCCCGTCGTAAGGCGTGCGTTCACCCTAGCGAACCAGGCCATGCTCACCCAGCAAGCACGGTCCGATGGAAAGCGTCGCGCTGTCACCCTTGACGAGAACGGAAAATGGTTCTTCGCAGGGACTCCTCCAACCTCCGAGCCTGGCACAGGAAAGGGAACATGGCGCCCATTTCAAATCGCGTTCTTTCTCGCAACTTTGGAGTCTACAGCCAATAACAGCAGCCAGTTCAGGGACACTGTCGAACTGATCTTTTTTCCCACTGGCGGCGGCAAGACCGAAGCTTATCTCGGGCTGGCAGCATTCTCCATGTTTCTACGGAGACTCCGTGATCCCGATGACGCGGGCACCGAGGTTTTAATGCGATACACACTAAGGCTCCTCACGACGCAACAGTTCCTCCGCGCATCCTCATTGATCTGCGCCATGGAGGAAATTCGCGAGCGAACACCCGAACTTGGTGATGCAGAGTTCTCGATCGGCATCTGGGTCGGTGGTGATAGCACGCCAAATAGCCGCAACGACGCAACCAAGAAGTACAACCAGCTCTCTAGCGGCGGACAGAATCCCTTCCTGCTTCTGCGCTGCCCATGGTGCAGGGCAGGGTTCGGCAGTGTACGAGACAGGGCGGCCGGCAGGCGCAAGAAGTACGCTGTAGCAGGATACGAGAAGTCCAAGAATTCAGTCAGGTTCCGGTGCCCCGACAATACATGCCACTTCCATCATCGCCAGTTGCCCATCTACGTGGTCGATGACGATCTTTACGACGTTCGCCCCACTCTTATTATTGGAACTGTAGACAAGTTCGCAATGCTCGCATGGAGGGAGAGAGCACGAGCGATATTTGGAATTGGCCCGGCAGGAAATCACATCTGCTCTCCGCCCGGACTGATTATCCAGGATGAACTACACCTGATCTCCGGCCCGCTTGGCTCAATGGCAGGACTCTATGAGGGAATTATAGAGGACCTGTGCACGCAAGCCTCTGCTACACCCAAGAAGCCGAAGATCATCGCCTCCACCGCAACAATCCGTCGTTACAAACAGCAGGTGCGTGACCTCTACGGCCGCAAAGACACTAGGCTCTTTCCGCCTCATGGGCTATCGGCTGGCGACTCGTACTTCGCTACCTGGGCACGTCGCCCTGACGGATCCCTTATGCCCGGCAGGCGGTATGTCGGAGTCCACGCTCCAGGCCTGGGATCAATGCAGACCGTTCAGGTCCGAGCCGCGTCCGCCTTGCTGCAAGCTCCGATGGAGTTACTTCCGGACGAGCGCGACCCTTACTGGACGTGCCTAACATTCTTCAACAGCCTCAGAGAGCTGGGAAACACACTCACGCTTCTCCAAGCAGATATACCGACTTATCTCGGCGGTATGAATAACCGCGACGGCCTCGACCGGGCACGACAACGGTGGCCACGACGCGTCCCAGAGCTGACCAGTCGACTCAGTGACGACGAGGTCCCCAAGGCGATCGAGGATCTCGAGATCGCATACGGCGAACGAGGCTGCATCGACGTCTGTCTTGCGTCCAACATTATCGAAGTTGGCATCGACATCGAACGGCTGTCGCTTATGACAGTGGTCGGTCAACCGAAGACGACCTCACAATATATCCAGGTCTCTGGCCGTGTCGGCAGACGATG
Organism: Lentzea chajnantorensis; assembly: GCF_054300775.1. Taxonomy (NCBI): domain Bacteria; kingdom Bacillati; phylum Actinomycetota; class Actinomycetes; order Pseudonocardiales; family Pseudonocardiaceae; genus Lentzea; species Lentzea chajnantorensis. The sequence goes on from NZ_JBSDZT010000002.1 coordinate 69,154, forward strand.
GCACGAACGTCCTGGCCTCGTCGTGACCCTCTATGGCACCTCCAAGCCTAGAGATCGATCGCACTTTGAAAGGTTCCGCACCTACCACGAGCAGCTCTACGCACAGGTCGAACCGACTAGCGCAACTCCCTTTGCACTACCGGTTCTGGAGCGCGCAGTCCACGGAGCCCTCGTCGCCTACGTGAGGCAACGCGGTCCTCAGTCACAGGCACCCTTCCCGGTCCCACACGCGCTCATCGAGGAAGCAGCGAACGTGCTACGGAGGCGCATCAGGGCCACAGGGGGTGCGAGTGAGACCGACCTCGAGAACGTTCTTCAGCGCCGGCTGAAGCAGTGGACCAGCTGGCAGCAGACCAAGTGGGAAGCGAACCCTCCGCCCGGCGGCGATCCCGACAACGGCTTGATCCGTTATCCCGGCACGAGCGTCAACGTCGGTGCAAGGGACACCAGTTGGGAGACACCATCATCCATGCGGAACGTGGACGCGAACTGCCGCATTGAGATCACTGTGGACTACGCGGTCCGCAACGGCGCCGACCTCGATGAGGAGCCAAAGTGAAGCGGGCAACGAACGGAGTGATCCGTCGAGCACAACTGATCGCACCGTTTGGAGTCGGTGCAATGACGATCCTCGCCGACGGCACGTCTGTCATCGCTGCCGGTCTCGACCATTGGTTCAGTACGCCCGAACACAGCTTCCTCGATGAGACCGAGTTCGACGTGTCCGAGTGGCGCCTGCAGCAGCAACTTAAAGTCAGCGGATTCAAGCTTCCACCCGACTATCGCAGTGGTTCGAACTCTGGCGGGCCGCAGGCAAACATCGGCCTTACCGTGCCGTACCTGAGGTTTCCGACATGGAGCTTCTGCCCGATGAGCAGGTGCAAGCGGCTTGAACATCATCCCCTGTCCATGAAGGACCGTCCAGAGTGCCCTGATCTGTCCCACGCGGATGACAAGTACCCAAGCCGCATGGTCCAAGTCTCTTTCGTGGCCATATGCGAGGACGGGCACATCATGGACTTCCCGTGGCGGCAGTGGGTGCACCGCAGCATCTCAACTCAATGCGATGGGGTGCTGAGACTCCTGTCGACGGGTGGTGGGACGCTCGATGGTCAGAGGGTCACCTGCTCATGCGACATCGCACCGCGCACTCTTCGCGACGTCACCATGGTCACGCCGAACGGTTCATCACGGCTTTCTACCAACCTTGAGCCGGGCGTGGACTTCCTCTGCGAAGGCCTGATGCCGTGGCACGGACAGGAGTCTGGCCAACAAACTTCGCGATGCGGTACGCAGGTGCAGGCGAGTCTGCGCGGTGCATCGAATGTCTATTTCGCGCAGGTCGCAAGTTCCATCTATCTTCCGGAGCACACAGATGGCGTAAGACAGGGAATTGATTTGCTCAGCGATCTGGAAATCAACAGTAAGCTGAGCGCAGCAATTGACTTCGGCGTCACGGTCACGCTCGAACAACTCAGGATCTGGTCTGGCAAGCGGAGCACCACTCTTTCCGACGATGATCTTCAAGAAGCACTGAACCTCGTGACGGCTTCGTTGACTAAGACCACACTCAAAGTCACATCGCCGCCAGAGGTTAGCGAGCAAGACTTTAGACGTCCGGAGTATCAGTTTCTGCGAGACGGCAGCGAAGATAGATCACTTCGAGGACGTTCAGTTGCCCCCGAAGAGTACGGCGACGATCTCAGCGATTGGCTCATGCGAGTGACGCTGGTGGATCGACTACGTGAGACTCGAGCCTTGTGGGGGTTCTCTAGAGTCCACGCTACACCGCCATCTAAAGAGCGCGGTAAATCGCTGCTCAGGACCGATGCAATGAATTCTTCCAATCAGTGGCTTCCTGCGTACAAGGTCTACGGAGAAGGCATCTACCTGGAGTTCGACGAAGGCCGGCTGAGCCGCTGGGAGTCACGCCAAGAGGTTGTTGATCACGTCAGAAAGCTAGTTGATCGAGCCGCTGCGTCCAGCCGCGGCGGCTCCCACGTTGCACCCCTAACTGCCCGCCTGGTTCTATTGCATACATTTGCACATGTGCTCATCAACCAACTCATCTTCGAGTGCGGTTACAGCTCAGCCTCGTTGCGTGAACGCCTGTTCGTATCACAGGCACCTGGACCCATGGCAGGAATACTCGTATACACAGCATCGGGGGATTCCGAAGGAACAATGGGCGGACTCGTACGCATGGCGCGACCAGGACGACTTGAGGCAGTTCTGCGTTCAGCACGAGAGAACGCGTCATGGTGCGCAGCCGATCCAGTGTGTATGGAGCTCGGTGAATCCGGACAAGGACCGGAGTCGTGCAATATGGCTGCTTGCCACAGCTGCGCACTCCTTCCTGAGACCGCTTGCGAGGAATTTAACCGATTTCTCGACCGCGGCACGCTCGTCGGCACCGTGGATCAACCGGCCGTTGGCTTCTTCAACTAAAACGCGAGACGATGCGGACGTGCCCGGCCTCATGCGACCGGCGATGACCCCAGAGGCGACAGGCAGGCAGCGCTTACTTCTGGAGCTAGAGCACTACGGCCCGTCGAAACTCGGCCGCGAGCAGTCCGTAGTAGACGATCATCCAGAGGCCGTGTGGGTAGTCACCGGTTGAGCGGAGAGGGTTTCTCGGGGTCACAGCAGTCCGGCCTGGTGCGGGCGGATCGCTGCAGACCACAGCAGCCGTCCCGACAGCACGGCTCTCACCGACCTGCCTTGGGCGTGTCTTCCTGAGAAGGGACACACTTGGGTCGGGCTGTCCCCCGTCCCTCTGCGGAAATCTGCTGGTCACCCCCTGAGACGCGATGAATGAGGCCCGTCCCGCGTGACCCACCGCAGGACGGGCCTCAGGGCGGCACCGGCCAGGTGGGGGCTACTCAGCGCCAGGAAGGACTACGCGGGTGAATAGTGTGCGACTTCGTCCTCGGACACCAGCGTTAACCACACGCACTGAGAGGTCGTCGCGCAGACGGCCTCTTTTGCTGTTTTCTGCTCAGGGTCTTCGCACGCCCGAGAGGCGGCCACGTCCCCGGCATCACACCCCGAGGACCCTCTGCACGCCACTGGAACACACCCACCAGTCGTGTCAGTCGGTGGCCACCACCGGCCACCTGTCCCGCTCAGGCCACAGCGAAAACGGCACCTGTTGCGGAAGTCCTGCCAGCGCCCAGCAAGCTCGTCCACGCCAGCAGTTACGGCGGCAACAGGGTCAACTCGATCAACGCGGTCGTTCCTGACCGCCGGCGGTCAGGCGACGAAGATCGAGCCAGTGGCGACAGCCCGTCGTGAGGAGTGAAGCGATCACGCGAGGTCGAAGGTCAGCTTCGTAGCCTTGCCGTGGTCGCCGGAGAAGTAGCCGGAGGCGGTGACCCCGACCTTGTCCTTGCCGCCGTCGCTGAACTTGACGATCTCGACCGCGCCGTCGCGCGCCGGGTAGCTGACCCAGCTGACCGAGCCAGCAGGCGTCGTGCCGGGCAGGACGGCACCGTGCGGCATCAAGGTCATGGCGAGCAGCTGGAGGGCGTGGAGCTTGTCGTCGCCCTCCTTGCCCTCCAGCTCGTGCTTGATGAAGGCGAGCATCCCCTTCCACGCCCAGCTCTCCAGGACGACGTGCTCACCTGACTCCCTCACGCAGGCCAGCCGATCGGTGGCTGGGTCGACCTGCCTCACCCGGTGCACGCTCACCAGCGTCGTGCCCGGAACGGCGTGGCCGTAGATCGTGGTCCCGAAGTACGCGAACCCTTCGGCGACCTGTTTCGTCTTCATGTCCGAGGTGGGCTTCTCCCACTTCTTCCACAGCTCCTCGAACGCCAGCTTCCCCTTCTCGACGGCCTTCGCCGCGATGTCGGCCTTGATCGCATCGCCCAGCTCCGCGAGCCAGGCCCCCGCCGCTCCCGCGAGCATCGGCTTGGCCGCACCGCAGGCGGTCAGCGCTGGTGAACCGACTGCGAGAACCGCGGCACCGCGACCGGCGTTCACCAACGCCTGCCTTCGAGACATCGCCATTTCGCCCACCTTGGCAGAGAGGAGCAAGACCCTTGGAACGTACGTCATGAGCCGAAAATCCGCAGAGAATAAGATTTGCGCAACAATCTAGTAGTTTCGGGAACCTGCACGAGGTATGCGGCTACTTGATCGCAGATGTCCACAATTCACGAAGAATTGTGTCCACTTTCGAAAATGCGCGCATACCAGCATGTGGACGCGGTGGCCGGGTAGTTGAGGTGTCACCTACCCTGGCGGGCATGCCGTTGCGAAAGCTGGGGTTCCTCACCATCGGGCAGTTCGACGAGCACGATCCGGCTGCCGGCCACCGGTCCACCCTGGAGCTGATCGAGCTCGGCGAGGAGCTGGGCTTCGACAGCGCGTGGGTGCGGCACCGGCACCTGCAGCACGGCATCTCGTCGCCGGTCGCGGTGCTGGCGGCGGCGAGTCAGCGGACGAGCCGGATCGCGCTCGGCACCGCCGTCATCCCGCTGGGGTGGGAGAACCCGCTGCGGCTCGCGGAGGACCTGGCCACGGTGGACGTGCTGTCCGGTGGGCGGCTCAACCCCGGGCTGAGCGTCGGGCCGCCGATGCACTGGGACGACGTCAAAGGCGCGCTTTACCCGGACACGGCCGAGGTCGAGGACTTCGGCTACGGGCGGCTGGAGCGGTTGCTGCGGTTCGTGAGGGGTGAGAAGGCCGTCGAGTTCAGCGGCAGGGAGGGCATCGAGGTCTGGTCGGACCGGGTGCAGCCGCACTCGCCGGGGTTGGGCGAGCGGATCTGGTACGGCGGGGGCAGCCTCAGGTCGGCGCGGTGGGCTGCGGAGAACGGGCTGAACTTCCTCACCAGCAACGTCGTGCAGGCCGAGGAGTCCGAGGACTTCGCGCGGATTCAGCACGCGCTGGTGCGGAAGTTCCGCGAGCACCACCCCGATGGCGACAAGGCGCGGGTGTCGCAGGGGCTCGTGGTGATCCCGACCGACTCGGCCACGGCTGAGCAGCGGGAGAAGTACCAGCGGTACGTGGACGAACGGACGCCGCGGACGGCCAGTCCGGTGGGGCCGCGGCGGATGATGTTCGCGCGGGACCTCGTCGGCACGTCCGAGCAGATCGCGGAGCAGCTGCACGCCGACCCGGCGTTCCGGGAGGTCGACGAGGTGGCGTTCGCGTTGCCGTTCAGCTTCGAGCACGCCGACTACGTGCAGCTGCTGACCGACATCGCCACGCGGCTGGCTCCCGCGCTGGGGCGGCAGCCGGCCGGGTGACGAGGGTGGGTCAGGCGCCCGCGGGCTGGGCGATGCGCACGAGGATCGCGCCGCACTCCTCGCAGCGCACGACCTCGTCCGCGGCGGCCTCCCTGACTTTGCCCAGTGCGCTGCGGTCGAGCTCGATGCGGCACGCGCCGCAGCTGCGGGTCTGGAACACGGCCGCGCCGATGCCGCGCTGTTCGCGCTGGCGGTCGTAGAGCTTCAGCAGGTCGTCCGGGAAGCCCTTGGCCATGAGGGTGCGGTCGGCGGTGCGACGGGTTTCGGTCGCCTCCAGGTCGGCCAGTGCGGCGTCACGGCGGCGCGCGGCGGCTTCGAGGGTCTCGCGGGCCTTGTCGAGCTCCACGCGGGCGAAGGAGGCGTCGGCGGCCACGGCCTCGCGGCGTTCCATCAGCTCCAGGAGGTCGTCTTCGAGGACGCCCTGGCGGCGCTGGAGGGTGGCGAGCTCGTGTTCGAGGTCGGTGAGCTGCTTGGCGCCGACGGAACCTGACTGCATCAGCTTGCGGTCGCGGTCGGTGCGGGCGCGGACCTGGTCGATCTCGGTCTCCTGGCGCTTCACGTCGCGGTCGATGTCGCCGAGCGTCGTCTCGACGGCCACCAGCGCGTCCTGCTTGGTGCGCACCAGCTGCTCGACCTCGGCGATCTCCGCGATCTCCGGCAGCGTACGGCGCCGGTGGGTGACACGCGCCAGTTCGGCGTCGACCTGGGCCAGGTCGAGCAGCCTGCGCTGCACTGCGGGATCGGCTTTCACGCAAGTCCTCCTGCTGCTGCAGCTCGTCGCACCGACGGTCCACGGATCGGTCCGGCGGGTGGAGACGAGTACGTCGACCCTACCGCCGAAGGCCTCCCGCAGGATTTCCGCCGCCTGCTCGCACCACGGCCACTCGCTGGCCCAGTGCGCCACGTCGACGAGCGCGGGCCCGCCGGCCTCGACGTGCTCGGAGACCGGGTGGTGGCGCAGGTCGGCGGTCACGTACGCGTCGACGCCCGCCGCGGTGGCGGCGCCGAGGAAGCTGTCGCCAGCGCCACCGCACACGGCGACGCGCTTGACCGGGCGGTCCGGGTCGCCGGCGGCGCGCACGCCCTGCACGGTCGCGGGCAACGCGTCGGCGACGCGCTGGGCGAACACGCGCAACGGCTCGGCGGCGGGCAGCTCACCGATGCGGCCGAGGCCGACGCCGGGTTCGTCGGTCGGCTCCAGCGGGCCGGTCACCTGGAGCCCGATGGCCTGCGCGAGCGCGTCGGACACGCCGTTCAGCGCGCTGTCGGCGTTGGTGTGCGCGCAGTACAGCGCGGTGCCGCTGCGGATGAGCCCGTGCACCAACGCGCCCTTGGGCTCGTCGGCGGGAACACCGTTGACGCCGCGCAGGAGCAGCGGGTGGTGGGCGACGAGCAGCTGCGCGCCCACCTCGACCGCCTCGTCCACAGTGGACCGCGTCGGGTCCACGCAGACGAGGACCCTGGTGACCTCCTCCGCGGGGTCACCGCAGACCAGGCCGACCGCGTCCCACTTCTCCGCGATCCGCGGCGGGTACGCGTCCGCCAGCACCGCGATCACCTCGGCGAGCTTCACGCCAGTTCCTCCATCACTACCCGCAGCGCGTCCACGAAGACCGCGAACTCCTCCGGCGGCCGGATCGCGACGCGCACGTACGTGTCGTCCAGTCCGGGGAACGTGTCGCAGCGCCGCACCGCGATCCCCTTGTCACGCAGCGCCTCACGCGTTCCGCGCGGCACCCTGAGCAGCACGAACGGGCCCTTCGGCGGCACGACGACGAGGTCGCCCAGCTGCTGCACGGCGTGCGCGGTGTGCGCGGCGGCCTCGAACGCGAGCCGTTCGCCCTCCCGCAGCGCCGCCGGTTCACAGCACGCGGTGACTGCTTCGAGCGTGAGGCTGCCGACCGGCCAGTGCGGGCGGCCGAACGCCAAGCGCCGCAACGTCTCCGGGTCGCCCAGCAGGTAGCCGGCGCGCAGCCCGGCGAGCCCCCACGTCTTGGTGAGGCTGCGCAGCACGAGCACGTCCGGGTCGTGCGCGAGCGACTCGGGCTCGCCGGGGACGGCGTCCATGAACGCCTCGTCGACCACGAGGAGACCGGGCAGCCGCTTGACGCGCGCGGCCGGGTGCAGCACGGAGGTGGGGTTCGTGGGGTTGCCGACGACGGTCAGGTCGACGTCCGCGCTGACCTCGGGCAACGTGAAGTCGCCGCTCAGCGTGACGTGCTCCACCGGGACCCCGGCGTCGCGCAGCGCCACCTCCGGCTCGGTGAAGCCGGGGTGGACGATCGCGGCACGGCGGGGCGCGAGCTTCGGCAGCAGCGCGAAGCCCTCGGCGGCACCGTTGAGCAGCAGCACCTCGTCGGGTGAGCGCCCGTGCCGGCCGGCGACGGCCTCACGGGCGCGTTGTTCCGCTGCCGCGGACGGGTAGCGCCCCAGGTCGTCGAGCGCGGCGGACAGCCGGTCGCGCAGCCAGGCGGGCGGGCGCGGCACCCGCACGTTGACGGCGAAGTCGGCGAGGCCCGCTGCGGCGTCGACGTCACCGTGGTGGCGCAGGTCTGGGCTGGTCATCGCGGCAAATGGTAAGCGACCAGCCCAGGCGCGCGCGTCACTGCATGTAGCGGCGGAGCTCGGTGAGGTGGCTGATCAGCTCGTCCAGCTGGAACGCGTCGAGCTGCGCGGACTCACCGGGCGGGGTGCGGAAGCACACACGCCCCTTCTCGTTGAGGTACACCTCGAACGCACGACGGCGCCCGAGGGCGTCGGTGCACCCGATGATCTCCCGTTGCGGGGGCACGTCAGTACCGGTCTGCATGGGCGGCCTCCATGTCGTTTGTCCGTACATCTTGCGACAAGGGTTGAGCGTTACCGTGTGGCGGTGAAGGTCGCCTTTGTCTGCACCGGCAACATCTGCCGGTCCCCCGTGGCAGCGCTCGTGTTCCGTGAGCGGGTGTTGCGCGAAGGATTGTCCTCCCACGTCGAAGTGTCCAGTGCGGGCACCAGCGGCTGGCACGTGGGGAACCCGGCCGATCCGCGTGCGCTCAAGACGCTGGCGGACAACGGCTACCCCACCGACCACGTGGCCGCGCAGGTTGGCCCAGAGCACCTCGACGCCGACCTGCTCGTCGCACTCGACCCCGGTCATGCGCGCGCGTTGCGCCGGATGGTCGATCCTGGTCGCGTCCGGTTGCTGCGGTCGTTCGACCCTGACGCGGACGGCGTGGACGTGCCGGACCCGTACTACGGCGACCGGCAGGGCTTCGACCAGGTGCTGGGCATGATCGAGGCGGCGGTGCCGGGGCTGCTGGCGTGGGTGCGGGAAAGGCTTTGAGGCGCAAGGTCCAGTCCGCGCGGGCCACGGCGGCGGAGGCGGCCGGCCTGCGGTGGTTGCGCGTCGACGGCGGCCCCGCGGTACCAGTCGTGCACTCGGCGGACGGCGGCGAACTGGTGATCGACGAGGTCCCGGTCGGCCCGCCGGATCTTCAGGCGGCCGTGACCTTCGGGCGCCGGTTGGCCGCACTCCACCAGGCGGGCGCGCCGGCGTTCGGCGCACCGCCACCCGGTGGGCCGCGGGAGGCCACGATCGGACAGGCGCCGATGGTCAACGAACCTGCGCCGTCGTGGCCGGAGTGGTTCGCGTCACAGCGGATCGAGCCCTACGCGGTGCGGGTCGGGCTGGACCTGGGCGAGCTGTACGAGCGCATCGCCGACCTCGCCGGGCCTGCCGAGCCGCCCGCGCGGCTGCACGGGGACCTGTGGAGCGGGAACGTGCTGTGGGGCGCGGACGGGCAGGTGTGGCTGATCGACCCCGCGGCGCACGGCGGGCACCGGGAGAGCGACCTCGCGATGCTGCGGTTGTTCGGCTGCCCGTTCCTCGACCACGTGCTCGGGGCGTACCGGGAGGTCGCGCCGCTGGCCGACGGGTGGCGAGAGCGGGTGCCGCTGCACCAGCTGTTCCCGCTGCTGGTGCACGCCGTGCTGTTCGGTGGCGGATACCGGACAGAGGCGGTGGCGGCGGCGCGGACCGCTTTGCGGGGAAGATGAGGGTCATGGACCTCACCACCTGGACCTGGCTCAACGAACCGGCGAAGTGGTCGGCCACCCCGCTGACCGTGCACGCCGACCCCGGCTCGGACTTCTGGCGCCGCACCGGCAACGGGGTCGTGCGTGACAGCGGTCACCTCTACGGCGTCACGCTGGCCGGCGACTTCACCATCACCGCGACCTTCTCCGGCGAGTACGCGGCGCAGTACGACCACGCGGGCATCGGGCTGCTCGTCGACGACGAGACGTGGATCAAGGCGGGCGTCGAGCTGTTCGACGGGCAGCTGCGTCCCAGCGCGGTCGTGACCCGCGGTTTCTCCGACTGGAACCTGGCTCTGACCGGCGACTTCGAGCGGTTCACCGTCTCCGCCGAACGCCGCGGCGACGCGGTCTGGATCCGGTACGGCGTCGACGGCGAGGAGCCGACCACGGTGCTGCGCCAGGCCTACTTCCCGCCGGACATCGAGACCAAGGTCGGCGTCATGGCCGCCAGCCCGGAGGGTGAGGGGTTCGTGACCCAGTTCCAGGAGGTCCAGGTCACGCATCTACCGTGAGGTGGTGCGGTTCAAGTTCCTCCTCAAGCCGGGCTGGCTGGCGCTGACGCTGGCCGTCTGGGTGTTCGCGGGTGCGTGCGTCTACTTCCTGGCGCCGTGGCAGTTCGGCCGCAACGACGAGCGCCAGGGGCAGAACTCCGCGATCACCAGGTCGCTGGCCAGTGCCGCGGTGCCGTTCGGCGCGCAGCACGACGAGTGGCAGAAGGTCGAGCTGAAGGGCCGGTACCTGCCCGACGGGGAGGCGCTCGCCCGGCTGCGCACGGTCCAGGGCGAGGCCGCGTTCCTCGTCATCACGCCGTTCGAGACCGACAGCGGCAAGAAGGTGCTGGTCAACCGCGGTTACGTGCGGCCGGTCAACGGCATCAAGCCGCCGGGGTTCGCCCAGGCCCCCACGGGCGAGGTCACGATCGTCGGGCTCGCGCGCACCAACGAGTCGGACGCGCGACCGGCGATCCAGCAGGACGGGCACCGGCAGATCTACTCGATCAACAACGACGCCGTCGGGCCCGGCATCGAGCCCGGTCACTACCAGCTGATCGACGGCCAGGCCGGCGCGCTGGACACCATGCCGCTGCCGCGGATCGAGTCAGGGCCGTTCTACTCCTACGCGCTGCAGTGGATCGCGTTCGGCGTCATGGCGGTCGGCGGCTGGCTGTACTTCACGATCCGCGAGGCGCGGCCGGGCGGTGCGCTCGACACCGCGCCGAAGGCGAAGGCGAAGCGGAAGTCGATCGCCGAGCTACTTGCGGAAGACGGCGACGAAGGCGCTGACCAGGGCGGCACCGTGGCCGACGACGCGGGACAGCTCCACGGCACGCGTCACGTGACCTGAGTCGGGGTTGCGGCCGTGGCCGAGCACCGGCCGTTCCTCGACGCCGTGCGAGTACACCGTGCGGCCGCCCAGCCTGATCTCCAGCGCGCCCGCGAAGGCCGCCTCGACCTGGCCCGCGTTCGGTGACGGGTGGGCGGCGGCGTCGCGGCGCCACGTCTCCCACGCCTGCGGGGCCGAGCCGCCGACGACCGGGGCACCGCCGACGGTGAGCAGCGCCGCCAGCCGCGAGGGCAGCAGGTTCAGCACGTCGTCCAGCCGCGCGGACGCCCAGCCGAACCTGAGGTACCGCGCGGACCTGTGGCCGACCATCGCGTCGAGCGTGTTCGCCGCGCGGTAGCCCAGCAGGCCGGGCACGCCGAACGCGGCACCCCACACCAGCGGGCCGACGACGGCGTCGGACGTGTTCTCCGCCACGGACTCCACGGTCGCGCGCGCCAGGCCGAAGGTGTCCAGCCGGGCGGCGTCGCGGCCGCACAGGTGGGGCAGCCGGGCGCGGGCGGCCTCGACGTCACCGGAGTCGAGCTCGCGGCCCATGGATGTGCCCTCGTCGGCCAGCGACCGGCCGCCGAGCACGGTCCACGTGGCCACGGCGGTGGTCAGCGCCTGTGCGAGCCAGTGCCGGCGCGCGAGCCGTTCGACGGCGACCCCGCCTGCGACGACGGAGCCGACCAGGACGGTGGTGTAGGCGACGCCGGCGGCCCTGGAGTCGGCGTGCACGCGCTTCTCCAGCGCCGCGGCGGCGGTCCCGAATGCCGCTACCGGGTGAAATCGGCGTGGATCGCCGAACACCGCGTCTGCGGCCACGCCCAGCACCAACCCCAACGCGCGACCCGCGCCCACGGCATCCTCCCCAGCTCGTCGAAGGCACGGTAGCGCCGCACCGCCCGGGCACGCGCATTAGGGTGGCCGGTCGTGGAGCACAAGAGGCTGAAGCTGTACGCCTATCTGGACGCGCGCGATCACCAGCGCACGTACCTGGCGATCATGCGGCTGTTCACCTCCACGTTGCTCGCCGACCTCAGCGCGGGCGAGGTCGCGGGAGCGCTCGCCGGCCAGGAGCGCGAGGGCCGTGTCGAGCAGGGCGAGTCGCGCATCGAGAACGTGATCAACCGGCTGCGGCAGCTGGTCGAGTGGGGCAACCTGGTGCAGGGCCGGCGCGAGGTCGTGGCCGCGAGCATCGCCGAGTTCCAGCACGGCAGCGTCCGCTACCAGGTCTCCAAGCTCGCCGTCCGCGTGCAGCGCGACGTCGACGAGCTGCTGCGGGTGCCCGAGGGCGCCCGCGAGGTGTCGCGCGAGCTGCTGCCCGCGATCGAACGCGGCCTCAACGAGCTGGGCGGGTCGCTGTCCGTGGCGTTGCTGAACGAGGGCGACAAGACCAGGGAGCTGCTCGCCGAACGCGTCACCACCCTGTTCCTGCAGCACGCGGAAGCTCGCCGCCACGGTCCGCGACTTCTACGCCTACCTCGGCCAGGTCGTGACGCGCAACCACCTGGCGCCCGAGGAGATCGCGGGCTTCCGCAGCCTGCTGGTCGAGTACATCCAGCGGGTCGTCGAGGACGTGCTGAAGTACACGCCGCCGATCGCGGCGGCGCTCGCCGCGCTTGCGAAGGCCCGTTCCGAGCTGCTCCGGCTGCTCGGCACCGACCTGGGCGCCCACGTCGAACGCGCCCGCGGCCGCACGCCGGAGGACTGGCAGGAGCTGACCGACTGGTTCGTGGACCGGCCCGGCCGCCCGAGCCAGGTCACGGCGTTGCGCGAGGCCACCGCCCGCGCGATCGGCAGCCTGCTGGCGAGCGTGAAGCGCGCGACGTCCGGTGGTGGCCTGCTGCCCGGCCGGCGGGCCGAGCTGCTCAAGCTCGCCAGTTGGTTCGACGGCGCCACCCGCGAGGAGGCGCACGAGATCTACGCCTCCGCGTTCGGCCTGTACTCCTCCCGCCACCTCTCCCCCGCGCCCGAGCACGACTCCGACAACGAGCGCACGCCGTGGCGGGACGGCCCGGTCTGCGACGTCACGGTCAGCGTGCGGTCGCGCGGTGACCGAGGTGGGCGCGGGCGGCCGTCGCGCATCCTCGACGACCCGATGACCGAGCAGTCGCTGCTGGCGGAGGCGCGTGAGGCGGAGGAGGTCCGCGCGCGGCACGTGGCCGAGCTGACCTCCGCGGCCGGGAACCTCGGCGGCACAACGCTGTCGCACGGTGCGCTGGAGGTGTTCTGCGAGCTGCTGACCCTGGCGATGGCGCAGCGCGACTCACCGCGCGACAGCGGGTCGGCCAGCGATCCCGTGCGCGGGTTGAAGCTCGCGATCACCCCCGGCACGACCACGCAGATCAGGTCCGCCGCCGGGACGCTGACGCTGCACGACGCCACGGTGGTCCTGGAGCGATGAACCACTTCGACACCCTCTCCGAGATCGACGCCGCGAACGTGGTGCGGTGCGCGCGAACGTTGCTGCGCAGGCCGTTGCTGCGCTCCGAGGGCCCGGACGGCGAGCTGCTGGCCCTCGTCTACCGGCACCGGGCGGTGCTGCAGGACCTGTTCGCCGGGCTGCTCGGGTACCGGCTCGTGGTGGAGCGCCGGTTCGCGCGGCTGTACAAGTCGGGGCCGGGCAACGACGACACCCGCGGCGTGCTGAGCATGTCGCCGCGCGGGTACGCCTACCTGGCGCTGACCCTGGCCGTGCTGACCGGGACCGGCCGGCAGGCGCTGCTGTCCCGGCTGGTGGCCGACATCCGGTCCGCCGCGGCTGAAGCGGGCATCAGCGCACCCGACGACGTGACCGAGCGGCGGGCGCTGACCGCGGCGCTGCGGCACCTGGTGTCCCTCGGCGTGCTGCAGGAGACCGAGGGCTCGGTCGCGCAGGACGTGGTGCCGCAGGAGGCGCTGATCACGATCGACACGGACCTGCTGGGCCAGCTCGTGACCGGCCCGGTCGGCGAGGCCGACTCCCCGGCGCGGCTGGTCGAGCTGGCGGCCAGACCGGGTCCGCGCGGTGTCGAGCACGCGGTGCGGCGCAAGCTGGTCGAGACGCCGCTGGTGCTCTACGCGGACCTGCCCGCCGATCAGGCGGAGTGGCTGCGGCGCAACCAGCGCAAGGAGACGGCGCTGCTGGAGCAGGCCTTCGGGCTGTTCACCGAGTGCCGCGTCGAGGGCGTGCTGGCCGCCGACCCCGAGGACTACCTGACGGACCTGTCGTTCCCCGGTGTCTCGACGGTCGCGCGCATCGCGCTGCTCGCGTTGCCCGACCTGCTGGACGACCCGTCCGACGACGCGCCCGCACGGCACGTCGTCACGGTCGACCGGCTCCGCGAGGTCTGCGCGCGGCTGGTGGAGGACTACCCGGCCGCATGGTCGAAGCAGTTCACCGACGACCTCGACCGGCTGGTCGCCGAGGTGGCGGAACTGCTGCGGCGCATGGGACTCGCTGTCCCGTGCGCCGAGGGCTGGTCGATCAGCGCTGCCGCGCACCGCTGGCTGCCGTCACCCGACGGTGACCCGGAACGAGAACAACCGGAACCCGTTGTGGTGCGCGAAGTGCCGAGCTGGTCCCTGTTCGACGAGGAGAACGTGTCATGAGCAGGTGGCGGCTGCACCGCGGCGGCGTGGTCAACATCTGGCAGTACACCGAGCAGACGTTCGACTTCTCCGGTGGCCGCGCGATCTTCCAGGGCACCAACGGTTCCGGCAAGTCCCGCACGCTGGAGCTGCTGCTGCCGCTGTGCCTGGACGGCGACCTGCGCCAGCTCGGGTCCAAGGGCTTCGACACGGTCAGCATCCGGCGGCTGATGCTCGACGACTACGACGGCGGTCCGAACCGCATCGGCTACGCGTGGGTGGAGCTGGTCCGCGAGGCGGCCGACCACTCCGGCAACGAGTACCTGACCTGCGGTCTGGGCGTGAAGGCGTCCAAGACGTCGCAGGCGATCACGGACTCGTGGCGGTTCGTCACGCCGATGCGGGTGGGCACCGAGCTGCAGCTCGCCGGCCCGGAACGCGTGCCGCACGGCCCGGCGCAGCTGCGGGACCTGATCGGCGCGGACTGCATGTTCGAGGAACCGGCGTTCCGCGCGAAGGTCGCCGACGCGGTCTACGGCGTGCCCGCCGCGCGCTACGGCGACCTGCTGCACCTGCAGCGAACGCTGCGCAACCCCGACGTCGGCCTGAAGGTGCTCGAAGGCCAGCTGGAGCAGATCCTGTCCGACGCGCTGCCGCCGCTGGACCAGGCGATGGTCGAGCAGCTGGCCACGTCGTTCGACGACCTGGAGTCGATCCGCGAGAACATCGTCCGGCTGTCCACTGCGGACAGTGCGCTGTCGACGTTCCTCAAGACCTACTCGGACTACGCGTTCGGTGGACTGCGCTCGGCGTCCGAACGGCTGGACGCGGCGGAGAAGGCGCTGACCCGGTTGCAGCGCGAGCAGTCGAAGCTGGTGTCGGAGCTGGACCTCACGCGGGTCGAACGCGCGGCGGCCGAGCAGGCGCTCGTCGACATGGAGACCGGCGAGCAGCAGGCGGAGGAGACCATCGCGGCGCTGAAGGAGCTGCCGGCGTTCCGCGACCTGCAGGACCTGAAGACGCGCGAGAACCTGGTGGCGGAGAAGCGTTCTTCGGCCGTCGCGGCGCTGGAGACGGCGCACCGGCAGCGGGCGCAGGAGGACGCCGCGGTCGACACCGTGCTGCGGTTGCTGCGGCGGCTGGCGGAGGACCTGTCGGCTGCGGACGCGTTGACCGAGCCGTTGCGGGAGAACCTGCGCCTGGCCGGCATGGACGTCGACCTGGCGCCGGTGGTGCCGCAGGTGCCGGCCGCCGAGGCGACGGTGACCACGGCGACCGTGCGCGCCAAGCCCGATCCCGAGGCCGCACCGCTGCCGATCGACCGCCGGGTGCCGCCGGCCGCCGCGGGCGAGGAGGTGCTGGCCGAGCTGGCGACCGCGGTCGAGCGGGCAGCCGGGATCGCCTCGCTGGCCCGGCAGCGGGGCGCGCTGGCGCTGGCGCTGCACGAGCAGGCGCTGGCGCTCGACGCGCAGCAGCGCGAGGTGGAGTCGTTGCGCGGCAAGGCCAGGGACGCGCAGCTCGCCGCCACGGAGTCCACCGCCCTGCGCAACCAGGAGGCGCAGGAGCTCGCCGAGGCCGTGCAGTCGTGGCTGGCGCAGGTGCAGACGTGGACGACCAGCGGGCCGCTGGTCGACGAGCGACCGGGTTTCACCCCGTCGAGTGAGTCTCGATTCGCCGGTTCGGCCGCCTCGCAAGGAGGAAGCGCGCGGGAGGGCGACGGGGAAGCACCGGACCTCGACCACCCGGCGTTCCCGCTGCCCGCCACGGTCACCCCGGCCTCGGCCAAGGCGCTGACCACGGCGGCCCGCGAGTGGGTCGGCCCGCTGGTGCGCGCGGCCCGCGACGCCGCCCACGCCCACGCGCAGCAGCGCGCGGACCTGCGCGCCCGCCTGGACGCGCTGGACGAGGAGCTGGTCGGCCTGCGGTCCGGTGCCGAACGCGTGCCGCTGCCCGGCCGGTACGTCTCGGCCGACCGCGAACCGGCCACCGGTGCCCCGTTCTACCGCCTGGTGGACTTCGCGCCGGCGCTCACCGACGCCGAACGCGCGGGCCTGGAGGCCGCCCTGCAGGCCAGCGGCCTGCTCGACGCCTGGGTCACGCTCGCCGACACCGAGCTCACCGACGTGCTGGCCGTCGCCAGCCCGCCGGTCGAGGGCCGCACGCTCGCCCACGTGCTCGTGCCCGCGGTGGAGGGGTCGCCGGTGCCGGAGGGGTTCGTCGCGGACCTGCTGCGCGCGGTGTCGCTGGACGACCGGGAGGGCCTGAGCCTGACCACGGACGGCGTGTGGCGCGCGGGGGTGCTGACCGGGTCGTGGACCAAGCCCGAGGCCGAGTTCATCGGTGCCGGCGCGCGCGAGGCCGCCCGCGGGCGGCGGATCGCGGCGCTGGAGGAGGAGCTCGCGGAGCTGCGCCGGCGGCTCGGCACCGCCGAGGACGAGCTGGCCCGCGCGCACGAGCACGTCGCGACGTGGGAGGCGCACGTGGCGGCGTTCCCCGGTGACGGCGAGCTGATCGCGAAGCACAGCCGGGTGCAGGCCGCGGAGGAGTCGGCGGCACGCGCGCGGCAGCGGACGTTCGAGCTGCGGGAGGCGCTGGAGGACGCCGGTTCCCGGCTGGAGGCGGCCCGCGGCGAGCTCACCCGCCAGGCGGGCGACGCGGGCCTGCCCGCGGACACCGAGGCGTTGCGGCAGGCCAGGACGGCGGCCGCGGACGCCCAGCGGACCGCGGACCTGCTCGCCGACGCGGTGCGCAGGCGGTGCCAGGGCACGATCTCCGACCTCACCGACGCGTCGCACCGCTACCACGAGGCCGTCGCGGACCGGCAGACCGCGGAGGCCGACGCCGACGCGCGGTGCGTGGACCACGCGGCGCAGGCGGGGACGCTGGCCGAGCTCACCGACGCGGTCGGCGGCGAGGCCAAGGAGATCAGCGAGCAGCTCACGCAGCTGGAGAGGTCGCGCAAGAAGATGCGCGCGGACCTCAAGGGCGTGCGCGAGGGCATCACGACGGCGCGCGAGCAGGCCGCGAAGCTGGAAGCGTTGCTGGAGACCAACTCCACCCAGGTCACCGAGGCCGCTGCGGCGAGGGAGCGGGCGAGCGGCACCTTCGCGGCGACCGTGCGGGCGCCGGGATTGCTCGCGGCCGCGTTCCCGGACTGGGACGGCGAGACGGGCGAGACCGCGGTGCGCCAGGCGATCGCGGCGGCGGGCGACCGGCGCGGCGGCACCGAGGCCACGGTGATCGCGAAGCTCCAGGCGCTGCAGACGTCGCTCGCGGGCAGCCACGACATCGCAGCCGAGCAGCACGCGGGCCTGCTGACCGTCACGGTGACCGGCGAGGAGGGCGCGAAGCCCGTCGCCGTCGCCGCACGGCAGGTCTCGACGAGGCTCGGTGAGCAGCGCGGGTTCCTCGACGAGCAGTACCAGGGGATCTTCGCCGACTACCTGATCCGCGACCTGGCGGAGTGGCTGCGCGGGCAGGTCGCCGTGGCCGAGGACCTGACCAAGCGCATGAACGAGGTGCTGTCGCGGGCGCGGTCCAGCCAGGGCGTGCACGTGAAGCTGGCGTGGAAGTCGTCGGCGGCGCTCGACGACCAGACCCGGCAAGCGCTTGCGCTGGTGCGGTTGCCGTTCGGCGAACGCACGCCGGAGCAGGACGCGACGCTGCGCCGGGTGTTCACCGAGCGGATCGAGAACGAGCGCGACACCCACTCCGGCGGCTACGCGGAGATCCTGTCGCGGGCGCTCGACTACCGGACGTGGCACCAGTTCACGGTCACCGTCGGCGACACCGGCCCCGACGGCAACCCGCGCGAACGCCGGCTGCGGCAGCTGTCGTCCGGCGAGACGCGGCTGATCTCGTACGTGACGCTGTTCGCGGCGGCGGCCAGCTTCTACGACGCGGTCAGCGACGAGTTCGACCCGCTGCGGCTGGTGCTGCTGGACGAGGCGTTCGAACGGCTCGACGACCCGACGATCGCGCGCATGCTGGGGCTGCTGGTCGACCTCGACATGGACTGGGTGATCACCTGGCCGAGCGGCTGGGGCGTGTCGGACAAGATCCCGCGCATGCACATCTACGACGTGCTGCGGCCCAAGAACGGCCGGGGTGTGGCGTGCACGCAGACGACGTGGGACGGCGCGGTGCTGGACCGCATCGACCCCTAGCAGGACACCTCGGCACCCCCGCCCGGCAGACCGGCCCCGCCGGTGCTGCCGGGCCGTTGTGTTGTTCACCTGATCTTGTGCGGACTCCGGCGCCCCCGTGACGGTGGCTCCAGCGGGCCCGTCGCGACAACCGCGACGGTCGCTCCGCTGTCGAGAGGAGGTCGTCGAGGTGGTCGTTCCCGCACGTCGAAGAACCCGGTCGAGGTCGCGGCCGCGGACCGGCCGGCCGCGTGCCGCGCTGTGTCAGGCCGCCAGGTGGTGCCGCACGCGGGCACCCCGGGTCTGGAAGGGGGTGCGGCTCGTCCTCCTGCTGGTGGAGGGCGTGGTGGCGCCGTTGAAGGGGGAGGTCGCCCTCGCCGTCGCGGCGAGGGCGCTCCGCGTGGTGGGTGACGCGATCGTCGACCCTGGCAGGCACGGGCGATCGTGACACCGGGTCCGGTCGCCTCGGCGGCCGGACCGTCCCCTTCCCAGGGAACAGCACAGCGGCGCCGGAGCCAAGCGCCGGTTGTCCCGGCGATGTCGCAGGACCGACACGAAAGTGGTTTCGTTGCAACGAACGGGGAAGGGGGACGCCGCGGTGCCGATGTGCGAGGAGTGCGACGGACCCCTGCCGGAGGCGACCGAGTCGGGACGCCCGCGCCGGTACTGCTCCGACCGGTGCCGTTCCCGCGCCCACCGCGTCCGCCTGCGCGAGACCAGGCGGGCCGAGGCGCGCCGGTCCCGGCAGTGCGACATCGAGGTCGCCGGTCACCGGTGCGGGCGGGCCGCGGTCTGCGTGCTCGCGGTCGACGGGCGGGAGCTCAAGGTCTGCGCCGCGTGCGAGGACCTCGCGCTGAGGTTCCTGGTCGGTCAGGGCACGTCCGCGACGGCGGTGGAGACACGGCGCATCGACCGGCCGGACACCGGGCCCGCGCCGATCCCGCCGCGGCCGGTCGGTCAGGGGAAGGTGCTGCTGATCGAGGACGACAGCCGGGTGGTCGACGCGCTGAGCGCAGCACTGGGACGCAGGGGGTACGAGGTCGTGGCCGCGCTCACCGGCAGGGAGGGGCTGGACGCGGCGCTGGCGCACCGGCCGGCGGTGGTGCTGCTCGACCTCGGCCTGCCCGACGTGGACGGCATCAGCGTTCTGCGCAGGCTCCGCGCCACGAGCGACCTGCCGGTGATCATCACGACCGCGCGGGGCGAAGCCGCCGCCAGGGTGCTCGGCTTGGAGACGGGCGCCGACGACTACCTCGTCAAGCCGTACGACATCGGCGAGCTCGTCGCCCGCATGCGCCGCGTCACCCGGCACCGCGCCGCCGCCCGCCCGCTGGTCTACGACGACGGCGCCCTGCGCGTGGACTTCGAGCTGCGCCAGGTCCACCTCGGCGGCGAGGAGGCGCACTTCTCGGAGCGCGAGTTCCGGCTGATCGAGGTCCTCGTCCGGTCAGCGGGTACCGCCATCCCGACCGGCGTGATCGTCGCGCACGTCTGGGGCGACTCCGAGGTGACAGGGCCCAGAAAGCGCACCTTGGCGGTCCTTGTGGCCGTGCTGCGCACGAAGCTCAACGAGCACCTCGGTCCGAACGCGATCGTCGCCGCACACGGACTCGGCTACTACTACCTGCCACCGAACCGGCCCGCTTCCGGCCCACCGGTCGGGTACGGCCACGCCGATCGGCTGCTCAACCCTGACCGGCCCGGATAGGCCAGGTCCGGCTATGTTGGCGCGGTGAGCGTGTACGACCGCCCCGAACTCGCCGAGCTCTGGCGCCTGGCCCGCGAGACCCTCGAAGGCGGCGGGCGGTCGGCGTTCAGCCTGCGCGTCGAGGACGAGCAGACCGCGCGGGCCCTGTCCGAGCTGCTGCGCAAACCGGTCGCGCACCCGGCGCGGCGGCAGATCTCGTTGGCGCGGCTGGACGAACACGTCCGCGCGCACGGCAGCACGTTGCCCGAGGTGCTGGAGGCGGTGCACGGCGAGCCGGTCGGCCTGTCCGCCGAGACCGAGGCGTCGACCGCGGACGCGGTGCTGCGGTACGCGTTGCGCGAGCACGGTCTGCTCGGGCGGCCGTGGGCGGCGGAGTGGATCGAGCACGTGCGCCGGTACGGCAAGATCCCGCAGCCCGCGTTGCCGATGCTCGCGAACCAGGCCGCCGAGGTGCTGGCGCGGCTCGACCCAGGCCGCGTCACGACCCGGTTCGCGTTGGCGGGCAACGACCTCGACGACGGCCGCCCGCTCACCCGCATCGTGCAGAAGGCGTTGCAGCTCGCGGGCACCGACTGGGAACGCATGGGCGTGCTGCCCGACGCCTACGGCAACCCCGTGCTGACCTCGCAGGGCTACCTGACGCTCAACGACGTGCTGGCGGCCCGGGAGGTGACCGTCGTGCACAGCGCCCGGCTGCTCGAATCGGGTGTGCCGGGGCCGCTGGTGGTCCTGCCGGCCGGGCTGACCCCGCAGGCCCGGCACCACCTCGCCGGCAAGACCGTCCGCTGCCACGACGACTTCACGCCCGACGGCGTCCGGCGGATGAACGAGCTCCTCGACCACACCGGCGGGACGCCGTGGCGCATGTCCGCCGCCGACTACCGCGAGGCCGTGGCCACGCTGATCGCGCGCGGTGTCGAGCTGCCCACGCTGAACACCAGGCCGGAGGAGGCGAGCTGGGACCCCGACCTCGCCGCGACCATGACCACGACCGGCCTGGTGGTCACCGAGGAGCACGTCCTGCCGTCACTCCTCCTCTGAGGGCGCGAACCGCTTGACGTCCCACCGGCCGTGGCCCTCCATCAGCTTGCGGCCGATGCGGCGCAGGTCGGCGAGGTCGCGTTCGTTCAGCAACGACGTGAAGTGCTCGGCGATCGACGCCCGGTAGACCCGCGCGGTGACACCCAGGCAGGCCTCCTCGCCCTCCGGTGTCAGGACCGCGAACACCAGCCTGCGGTTGTCCTGCGGCTGCTCGCGCGTGACCCAGCCGCGTTTGACCAGGCGCTCGACCAGCCGCGTGACACCGGACGGGCTGACGTCGAGCAGCTCGGCGAGCTCCAGCATCTTCAGCCGCCCGCCGTTGTGGTGCAGCTGGTAGAGCGCGACGTGCTCCAGCAGCGAGCACCCGGCCTCGGCCTCCATGCGCTCCCCCAGCGCGGCGCGCACCGCGTCGACGCCCTGCTGCGCGTACAGCCACGAGTAGATCGGCTCGCTCACCGGGTCATCCTAAATCAGGTTTGACGGCGCGATGTTTTCACGCTCAAATGTTGAGCATGAAAACCTCAGCGGACGTCACCGTCGTCGGCGCCGGGCCGGTCGGCCTGCTGCTCGCCTGCGAGCTCGCGCTCAACGGTGTGCGCACCACCGTGCTCGAACGCCTCACCGCGCAGGCGGACACCATCAAGGCCCAGATGATCAGCGGCCGGACGTTCGAGATGCTCGCCATGCGCGGCCTCGGGCCCGCCGTGCTGGCTGAGAGCGCGGCCGAGACCGCGAGGCTCGCCTGGTACCGGCCGTCCGGCGGGCACTTCGCCGGACTGTTCAAACTGGACGGTCTGCCGCTCGTCATGCTGACGCAGCAGGCACTCGAACGGGTCCTGGAGGCCCGCGCCCGCGAAGCTCGGCGTCGAGGTCCGCCGCGGTGCCGAGGTCACCGGCCTGGACCTCGGCAGCGAGTTCGTCGTGGGCTGCGACGGCGGACGCAGCACCGTCCGCAGGCTCGCCGGCTTCGACTTCCCCGGCCAGGGGCCGACGCTGACCGGCTACCAGGCGGTCGTCGACCTCGACGGCGAGCTGCCGTTCGGCTGGCACCGCACCCCGGCGGGCGTCTTCGCGTTCGGTCCGCTGAGGGGCCGGATCATGATGATCGACCACTCCGGCCCGCCGGAAGCGCGCGAGGTCACACCGGAGGTGCTCGAAGCCGTGCTGCGCCGGGTCAGCGGCCACGACGTGCGGATCACCGCCGTGCACACCTCGACCGTGTGGACCGACAACACCCGTCAGGCGAGCACCTACCGCCGCGGCAACGTCCTGCTCGCGGGCGACGCCGCGCACGTGCACTCGCCGTTCAGCGGTCAGGGCCTCAACCTCGGTCTGCAGGACGCGCTGAACCTCGGCTGGAAGCTCGCCACCGGTGACCTCGCGCTGATCGACACCTACACCGCCGAACGCCACCCGGTCGCGGAACGCGTGCTGCGCAACACGATGGCCCAGGTCGCGCTCACCCGGCCCGATCCGCAGGCGCGCGAGCTGCACGGCCTGTTCAGCGACCTGCTCGACCTGCCCGCGGTGCGGGAACGCATCACGGCGATGGTGCAGGGCACCGACATCCGGTACGGGACCGGCTGCGAGCACCCACTTGCGGGCACGTTCGTTCCGGGGCTGGACCTGGCCGACGGCAGGGGAACGACGACCGTGCTCGCCGGTGAGGAGGCGACGATCAGGCCCGACGGGTACGCGTCCTGGGTCGGGTCGCGCTGAGCCGGCCCAGGACCCCGCTCACGAGGAAGAGCCGGCGCCCGACCAGGACTGCAACATCCGGAACGCGATCGACGCGCCACCGGCGAGCCCGAGACCCGGCACGCTGCCCGGTTCCTCGATCGCCTTGCGCACGTCCGCCCGCGACACCCACTTGGCCTCGGCGATCTCGCCGTCGGCGAGCAGCAGCGGGTCGGCGGGGTCGGCCACCGCCTCGAAACCGATCATCAGCGACCGCGGGAACGGCCACGGCTGGGACCCCAGGTACCGGATGTCCCGCACGGCCACGCCGACCTCTTCGAGGACCTCGCGGGCCACGCAGGCCTCCAGCGACTCGCCGGCCTCGACGAACCCGGCCAGCACGGAGAACCGGCCCTCCGGCCACTCCGGGCCGCGTGCGACGAGCACCTGGTCGGCGCCGTCGTGCACCAGGCAGATGACGGCGGCGTCGGTGCGCGGGTACTCCTCGCGGCCACAGCCGGAGCACGCGGTGTGCCAGCCGGACTTGGCCGGGACCGTCGGCGAGCCGCACTTGGCGCAGAACTTCGCCAGGCGGTGCCACTGGAACAGCGCCGCCGCCGTGGTGAACAGGCCCGCCGACATGTCGTCGAGGGTCGCGCCGGCCTGGCGCAGGTCGAGCCACTGCGGCTCGTCGGTCAGCTCCGGCGCCGACCACGCGCGCGGCGTCACGGGGGCGGCGTCGTCCTCGGCGGGCACCGGCACCGCCCAGTAGGCCATGTCGTCCTGCACACCCAGCAGCACGGCGTTCAGCGGCGGCCTGTCCCCGAAGTCGGTGGCCGGGCGGTCGACGACCCTCGTGCCGCGGCCGGACACCAGGGTGCGACCCCTGGTGTCGACCACGATCATGCGCGACTTCGGCCAGAGCGCGGCGATCTGCTCCTCGTTGCCGCGCACCGGCTCGGTGCGGTCGACCGCGGCCCGCGACAGCGCGGGCAGGCCGACCAGGTCGAAGCTCACGGAACCCGGACCCCTCCCAGCGCCCGGAGCTTCGGCGCGAGCTGCTCGGCGTCGCCGACCAGCACACCGGTGAAGTTGCCGGGGGCGAAGAACTCCAGCGCCGCCGCCGCGACCTGCTCCGGCGTGACGGCCGCGAGCCGCTGCGGGTGGGCGACCAGCCAGTCGATGTCCAGGCCCAGTCCGGCGAGGTTCACCAGGAACGACGCGAGGCCGCCCTGCGACGACGTGGACGTGAGCAGCGACCCGATGGCGTACCGGCGCGCGACGTCCACCTCGGACTCCGACGGCGGCACCATGCCCAGGCGGGCCAGCTCGTAGCGGGTCTCCAGCAGCGCCGCGGCCGTGACCTCCGACGCCGTGTCCGCGTCGATCAGCAGCGTGGCGCCGTGGACCGTGAACTCGGGGTGCGACCGCGCGCTGTAGGTGTAGCCCTTGTCCTCGCGGATGTTCTCGACCAGGCGCGAGGAGAAGAACCCGCCGTAGACCAGGTTCGCGAGCTGCAGCGCCGGGTAGCGCTCGTCGGTGCGCGGGATGGCCTGCGCGGCCAGCCGGATCTGCGACTGCACGGCACCGGCGCGGTGCACCAGGTGCACGTCACCGCCTTCGACCCGCGGCAGCGGCGGCAGCTGGACGGCCTCGCCGTCACCGGCCCACGACTCCAGCGCCGCGCCGATCTGCGCGACCGCCTCGGACGGCTCCACGTCGCCGACGACGACCAGCACCGACCCCTTGGGCAGCAACGCCTTGCGGTGCAGCGCCAGCACGTCGTCGCGGGACACGGCGGCGACCTCGTCGGCCTCCGGCATCTCCTTGGCGTACGGGTGGTCGCCGTACAGCACGCGCTGCAACGCCTCGCGGGCGATGACGTTCGGCTGCGAGCGGGCGATCGTGATGCGCTCGACCAGTCGGCCGCGCTCGCGCTCGACCTCCTCGGCCGGGTAGGAGGCGTTGGCCAGCACGTCGCGCAGGACGTCGAGCACCGTGCCGAAGCCGGTGGCCAGCGCGTTGCCGGTGAAGCTCAGCCGCTCCGGGTCGACCACGGCGTCGAGCTCGCCGCCGACCAGCGCGAGCTCGGTGTCGATCTGCACGCGGCTGCGGTTCGCGGTGCCGGTCAGCACAGTGTTGGCGAGGATCTCCGCCTGCGCCGCGTGCGTGGAGCCGCTGCCGGGCTCGGCCGGGTCGGCGAACGGCACGCGCAGCCGCACCTCGACCATCGGCACGGTCGCGCGCTGCACGGCGATGACGCGCAGGCCGTTCGGCAGCGTGGTGTCCACAGTGGACAGCTCGGCGGCCACCTTCTGCGCGCCCAGCTCCGGCAGCGGGCGCGGACCGGTCTCGGTGCGCCCGATCTCCTCGGCGGAGCGGTGGGTCTTCGCGGCGGTCACTGCGTTCCTCCGGTGGGCTTGACGAAGAGAAGTGCACGGGCGTCGGGGCGCAGCGCCTTGGCGGCGGCCGACACCTCGTCCACGGTCACCGAGGCGATCCGCTCGGGCAGTTCGTAGATGCAGCTCGGCGCGGCCGAACAGCAGCTCCGCCGAGCCGAGGCCCAGCGTGCGGTTCGTGAGCCGGTCGTGCTCCTTGTGCATGGTCGACGCCCAGCGGGCGGTGACCTTCGCGAGCTCCTCGACCGACGGCGGTTCCTGCGCGAGCTTCTGCAGCTCCTCGTCGATCGCGGCCACGACCTGGTCCGGCGAGACCTCGGCGGTGTGGATCGCGGTGATGCTGAACGTGTCCGGGTCGCGCGCCTCCAGCGGGCCGAACAGGCCGCAGCCGGCGTTGAGGTCGATCACGATTCCCTCGCGGTGCACCAGGCGCTGCTGCAGGCGGGAGCTGTCGCCGTCGGTCAGCACGCCGGCGAGCACCAGGTAGGCGAGGTAGCCGTCGATGTCGGTGCCGGGGTCGGGCACGCGGTAGCCGATCGCGATAGCGGGCAGCGGGGCCAGCGCGTCGCCGTGCTCGTGGCGCACCTCGCCCTGCGGCGCGGGCTCGGCGAACGAGGGCCGCTCCGGCTTCGGCCGCGCGGGCACGTCACCGAAGTGCTTCTCCACCAACGCCTTCGTGGCCTCGACGTCGAGGTTGCCCGCGACCGTCAGCACCGCGTTGGACGGCGAGTAGTAGGTGTCGAAGAACTCCGCGCAGTCGTCGACCGTGGCGCTCTCCAGGTCGACGAAGTCGCCGTAGCCGTTGTGCGCGTTGGCGAACGTCTTGAACAGCACCGGCGGCAGCAGGATCCACGGGAACCCGCCGTACGGGCGGTTCAGCACGTTGAGCCGGATCTCCTCTTTCACCACGTCGATCTGGTTGCGGAGGTTCTCCTCGGTGAGCTTCGGCGCGCGCATGCGGTCCGCCTCGAGGAACAGCGCGCGCTCCAGCGCCGCCGAGGGCAGCAGCTGGTAGTAGTCCGTGTAGTCCGGGTGCGTCGACCCGTTGAACGTGCCGCCCGACGACTGCACGTGCCGGAAGTGCGCGAGCTTCTCCAGGCTCTCGCTGCCCTGGAACATGAGATGTTCGAACAGGTGCGCGAAGCCGGTGCGCCCCTCGGGTTCTGAGCGGAAGCCGACGTCGTAGTGCACGCTGACGCCGACGACCGGTGCGCTGGCGTCGGGGGCGAGCACCACCCGCAGGCCGTTGGGCAACGTGAACCTGTGCAGTTCGGGTGAGGCCATGCCTGCCAGCCTACGGGTTCGGCGCCCGGAGCGATCGCAGGTGGCCCGCCTGGGCGAGCACGCCGTCGAGCGCCCCGAGGAACGCCGGGAAGCTGCGCCGGAAGTCGGTCGCGCCGCCGTACCAGTAGAGGTCCTGCCGGCCGAACGTCGCGAGCCACCGCTCGGTCTCCCCGAGCACCACCGCGTACGGCAGCGACCGGGAGAACACCAGCTCGCGGTCCTCCTCCGGCACGTCGTCCGGCGTCACGCCGTGCAGGTACCCGCGCAGGCCGCGGACGTGCACCAGCAGCTCGCTGCCGCGCTTGGTGCGGGCGGGCATCGAGCGGGCGCCGAACGCCAGCGCCACGCCGGCGACCGCGACGGCCAGGCCGAACAGGGCGTTGCCGACGGTCAGCGCGAGCGCGACCGTGGCCACGACGCCCAGCGCCGCCACCACGACACCGACCCACCAGAACAGGCTGCGCTCGGAGTCCGGGCGGCGGGCGAACCAGCGCTTCTCCACCACGTCGGCGTAGAGGCGGTCGCGGACCAGTGCCAGGTCGATGCCGCGGCCGCGCAGCTCGGACACGGTCACCGCGTCCGCGCCGGCGGGCAGCAGCGCCTCGTAGACCGCCCGCTCGTAGCCCGACAGCGAGGCGTCGGCCGGGTTGCGGCGCACGATCTGCCAGTCGTGGCCGAAACCACCCTCCTGGCTCGTCTCGGCGATCCACAGGTAGTTGCGCACGGCCAGGTCGATGACGGTGGCGGTCACGTCGACGACGTCCACGTGCTCGTCGACGACCGTGCCGACCTGGCCGGGCAGCACACCATCGGGTGAAGCGAAGGCGACCCGGTCGTTCTGGTCGCGGACCAGCACGCTGACCGCGCCGACGTCACCGGCGAGCGCCGCCGCGTCCCGGCCGCGCAGGAACCACAGCAGGGCGACGCCGCCGAACAGGAGCAGCAGCAGCCCGCCGAGCGCGGCACCGCTGACCGGGGTGAGCGCGAACGCGGCGGCCAGCCCGGAGGACTCGACCACGACGGCGTTCGCGGGCACGACACCGGCGGCCAGCCCGACCGCGACGTCGACGCGTTCCCCCGCGGCGAGCTTGATCTCCTGCGCCCGCACGCCCTTGCCGTCGGCGAGGTCCGCGCTCGTGCACGGCTGCGACGAGCCGACCGGGCCGGCGAGGCAGTTGACCGACGTCGGCGAGTCGGGCGCGGAGAACGTGGCGGAGACCTTGTCCAGCTCGACGTCCCAGCCGCCCGCGACCTGCCAGCGGACCTCCAGCGCGTCGCCGACGGGGGCGACCGCGCCCCCGACGGTGTAGGTGACGGTGGCGTCGCCGCCCTCCAGGCGCAGCGTCAGCTCGTCCCCGCTGACGGTCGCACTGCCCCTGCCCTCGACCTTCGCGTCGGTGATCGTGAACTGGCGCTCCAGGTCGTTGCCGACCGCGAGTCGCAAGGGGACGGTCCGGTTGACGGTCTTCCCGTCCGGCACGTGGACCTTCTCGGTGACGGAGAGCCGCGCGTCGCGCTCCAGCTTCATCCGCACCTCGGTGCTGACGGTCCCCGGCAGCGGCTGCGCGAGCGCACCGGCCGCCGCGCCGACGGGCACCGCGGTGGCCAGCGCGGTGGCGGCGAAGAGCGCCAGGCCCCAGTTTTTCAACACGGCTGCGGACAATAGCGGAGTCCCCATAAGCTCTGGCGCTGTTCGCACCAGGCGCCATCCGGGGGATTTCCGACGATGACGGCACCACCGCCGTGCCTGCGACACGAGCTCGGCGGACGGCACGTGAACCGACACCCCGTGCGACGCGTCCCACAGAGGTGGGCGGGACGCGTTAGCCCGGTCGGGGGACGTGCAGATCCCGTCCGCCTATGCTCGTAACCGACCCAGGCTCACCGTTGGGGGGACCTCAGGCGATGACGCAACCACCGCCACCGGGCAACTGGCCGCCGCCGCGCCCGGTCGGCCCGCCGCCCATGCCCGCACCGCTCGGGCAACCGCAGCGTCCGCCTTACGGGCCACCGCCCGGCATGCCCCCGCAGGGCCCACCGCCGATGGGCCCGCCGCCCCAGGGCCCGCCGCCCCAAGGCCCACCACCTCAGGGGCCGCCGCCGATGGGCCCGCCACCGATGGGTGGCCCGATGGGCCCGCCGCCGCGGCACTACGGCCCGCCGCCCGGTCCGTACGGGCCTCCTCCCGGCCAGGTCATGCCGCCGCC
Source organism: Lentzea chajnantorensis (assembly GCF_054300775.1). Classification (NCBI taxonomy): domain Bacteria; kingdom Bacillati; phylum Actinomycetota; class Actinomycetes; order Pseudonocardiales; family Pseudonocardiaceae; genus Lentzea; species Lentzea chajnantorensis. The sequence continues at coordinate 97,846 of NZ_JBSDZT010000002.1, forward strand.
GCAGCCCTCGTGGGGCGGTTACGGCGCGTATCCGCCTCCGCTGCGGAAGAAGAGCAACGGCCCGATCGTGGCCCTCGTGCTGGGTGGCGTGGTGATCCTCGGCCTGGGCGCGATCGGCCTGTTCGCGGCGACGCTGAACAGCAAGGTCAAGGACGCGGGCTACTCGGGTTACACGACCTACAGCCCGACGTTCAGCAACGAGCCCACCGCGGAGACGACGACGGGAACGACGGCCCCGTCGCGGTCGGCCCCGTCACGCGCGCCGTCGACCCAGTCGACGCCCGTGGGCCCGAAGGCCGTGTACGCGCTGGCGGACCACCCGTTCCTGAAGCCCAACATCGGCGCGAACCGCCTGGCGAGCTGCCCGTTGCCCGCGATGGACTACTCACCGGCTGGCCAGGACCGCTACCTGCGCGCGGCCCTGCCGTGCATCGAGGCGATGTGGAAGCCCGCGATGCAGGCGGCGAACATGCCGTACCAGCCCGTCGAGCTGCACATCGTGACCGAGTCGGTGCAGTACCCGTGCGGCACCGTGCGCCCGGACTCGACCGCCCGCTACTGCCAGGGTGGCATCTACTGGACGGCGAACGCCTACGCCTCCGAGCGCAACCCGAACAACCCGAACCACCCCGGCAAGTACCTGGGCCAGCTCGCCCACGAGTACGGCCACCACATCCAGTGGCTCACCGGCATGCTCAAGGCCTCGGACCGCGCGCAGTACGACGCGGGAGGGTGGGATACTCCGAAGGGCCTCGACCTGAACCGCCGGATGGAGCTGCAGGCGACCTGCTTCGGCGGCATGACGCTGGCACCGCTGTCCCACGGCGCGGTCCCGATGGACGTGATCCAGACGGGCCTCAACGACGCGGGCAACCGGGGTGACTACGACATCTACCCCACGAAGGACCACGGCACACCGCAGAACAACGCGGCCTGGGTGCGGCAGGGCTACTCGTCGAACCAGGCGTCGCAGTGCAACACCTGGGCGTCGCAGGCCCAGTACGTCTCCTAGCGAAAGGCGCACCACGTGACCCAACCGGCGGGGAACAACCCGTTCGTTCTCGCGGGCGTGTTCGCGCTGGTGGTCGCGTTCGTCCTGGGCATCGGCCAGCTGACGGGCCCGCAGGTCGTCGCGGGCCGCGCACTGGCCGAGTCCTCGCGCCCGCTCACCCAACCGTCGACGACGGACCCCTCGACCCCGATCCGCCCGCGCGCGGTCCTGCGCTTGGCGGACCACCCGTTGCTGCTCAAGCCCACGCCGCTGGCCGAGGTGACCTGCGACCTCCCGCGCTTCGGCACCTCCGACCCGGCCCTGGCCGCCTACTACGCGGCCGGCGTCGCCTGCCTCGACGCGGCCTGGGGCCCGCTGCTCACCGCGGCGAACATGCCGTTCGAGAAGCCCCTCCTGGACGCCTCCCCCGTCCTGCACGACGGCCCCTGCGGCGCCGCACCGGAGTCCGACCACGCGGTCGCCTACTACTGCGGCCGCAACCACACGATCTACATGCCGACCTCCCGCCTGCGCTCCAACGGCGGCGGCGAGGCCCCGGCCACCCACCTCGCCACGCTGTCCCACGAGTACGGCCACCACGTCCAGGCCCTCACCGGCCTGCTGCGCGCAGCCGACCTGAAGATCACCGACGCGGGCGAGCGGACCCCGGCGGGCCTGGAGATGTCGCGCCGCGTCGAACTCCAGGCGAACTGCTTCGCGGGCATGTTCCTCACCGCCGTCTCAGGCCGCGGCTCGGTCACCCCGTCGCTGGCCAGGCAGGCGCAGGAGGACTTCCAGTACGCGATCGAGGAGAAGCCGGAGGACAACGCGCACGGTTCCGCGAAGAACCAGGCCCAGTGGGCCGGTGCGGGGTTCACGGCGAACTCGACCTCGGCCTGCAACACGTTCGCGGCTCCGCCCGCGCAGGTCTCCTGACCGGTTCCCGACCGAGCCGAAGGCGAGGCGCCTCAGCCCGGCTGGGCCGAGGGCTGCGCAGCAGGCGTGCCCTCTGCCCTCGGCAGCACGACCCGGAACACCGACCCGCCGCTGGCCGGCTCACAGCTCAACTCCCCACCGTGCGCCCGCACCACCCCCCGAGCGATGGCCAGCCCCAGCCCGGACCCCCCTGACCGCCGGTCCCGCGCGTCGTCCAGCCGCACCAACCGGTCGAAGATCCGCTCGCGTTCCGCGTCCGGCACCCCCGGCCCGTTGTCGGACACGGTGAACCCGGTCAGGTCCACCCGGATCCGCACGGTCCCGTGTGGACCGGTCGCCTGCCGGGCGTTGTCCACGAGGTTGGCCAGCACCTGGGCCAGCCGCTGCCCGTCGCCGACGACGACCGCGGGGACGCCTTCGGCGGCGATGTCGAAGTCCGGTGCCACGAACCGGGTGCGCGCCACCTCGGCTTCGGCGAGCGCGAGCAGGTCGACCTGCTCGCGCTGCATCTCGTAGCCGGCGTCGAGCTGGGCGAGGGCGAGCAGGTCGTCGACGAGCCGGCCGGCCCTGCGGGCTTCGCGGACCAGCAGGAACGACATCTGGTCGCGGTCCGGTGAGTCCACGGGGGCCTGCACCAGCGCTTCGGCGACCGCCTGCACGCCGGTGATCGGGGTGCGCAGCTCGTGGGCGGCGTCGGCGACGAACCGGCGGGTGCGCAGCTCCGAACCCTCCAGGGAGTCCAGCATGCCGTCGAACGCCGCCGCGGTGCGGCCGAGCTCGGTGTCCGTGCGCGAGGGGTTCAACCGGCCGCCGCGGTGGCCGGCGGCGATCGCCTGGGCCAGTGACGTCATCGCGTCCAGAGGGGCCAGTGCCCGCCGCACCACGAAGAACAGCAGGGCGCCGACCAGCACCACGGCCCCGAGGCCGAGCAGCACCAGCAGTTTGCGCAACCGGCCCTGGGCGGCCGAGATGGCGCCGTAGTCGGCGTCGACGGTGATCTTCACGCCCTGCACGGTCCGTTCGCGGCGGCCCGGTGAGGCCTCGTCGGGGGTCTCGCCGAACTCGCGGCCGTCGGGGAAGCGGAGCTTCACGCGCATGTTGTTGCGCGACAGGTCCTTCGCGATCTGGCGGGGCGGGCGGCCGCTGCGCAACATCTGCACGGCGCGGTTCTCGGTCTCCATGGCCACCGTGCCGAGGTCCTTCGTGGACTGCTGGGCGAAGGTGCGGTCGACGGAGATCACCAGCGCGACCATCACGACGATCAGCACCAGCAGCACCGACACGGCCACGCGCCGCCGCAGCGACACGGTGCGCAGGGACGCCGGGCGCAGGTTCACTCCTCGGCCCGCAGCACGTACCCCAGGCCGCGCACGGTGTGCACCAGCCGCGGTCCGTGCTCCTCCAGCTTGCGGCGCACGGCGGAGACGTGGACCTCGACGAGGTTCGGGTCGTAGTCCTCGTAGCCCCACACGGCGGTCAGGATCTGCGTCTTCGACACCACCCGGCCGCGCTGGGCGGCCAGGTACACGAGCAGGCGCAGCTCGGTCGCGGTCAGCTCGATCGGCTGGTCGGCGCGCATCACGACACCGGCGTCGGCGTCCACGACGAGGTCGCCGACCTGCACCGTCGACGGCGTGCGGCCCAGCCTGCGCAGCACGGCCGACACCCGCGCCACCAGCTCGGCCAGCACGAACGGTTTGCCCACGTAGTCGTCGGCACCGCCGGACAGGCCGCGCAGCCGGTCGGGGACGCCGTCGCGCGCGGTCAGCATCACCACGCCCGCGCCGGACGCGCGGCGGATCACCTCGAGCAGCTGGAAGCCGTCACGGCCGGGCAGCATCACGTCGAGCACCACGAGGTCGGGGCGGAAGCGGCCGAGGTCGGCCTCCAGCTGGCGCCCGTCCAGGCGGTGCTGCACCTCGTAGCCCGACTCGCGCAACGCGGACGAGACGGCGGCGCCGATCGCCTCGGCGTCCTCGATCACCAACACCCTGGCGGACACCTCCCCATTCTGCTGATCATCCGCGAAGTCGGCGACCCACCTTCAGCTCAGATTCAGGCTTCGCGCGCACGCTGGGCGCATGTCGAAGAAATCAGCGTGGGCCGGCGCCCTCGTCGCGGCCGCCGGGCTCACCGTCGGCGGCATCGCGGTCGCGACGGCGGCCGACAACCCCGACGGTCCGCCGGCGGCGTTCGCCGAGCGCCACCCCGGCGGCCCCGGCAAGGGCCACGGCCGGGACAAGGCGCAGAACCTCAAGGACAGCACGCTCGTGGTCGGCCGGGTCAAGGCGGTCGAGACGAGCAAGCTCACCATCGCCAAGGACGACGGCGGTGAGGTGTCGCTGACCACCGACAGCGGCACGAAGCTGCGCGGCGGTGACCTCGCGGGTCTCAAGACCGACCAGCGGGTGACCGTCCGGGCCAAGGACGGCAAGGCGCTGAACGTGGCCCTCGCCAAGGCGCGCGCGCAGGGCACGGTCAAGGACGTCAACGGCGACAACGCCACGTTGATCCAGGTCGACGGCCTGCAGACGCCGCTGGACCTGTCCGCCGTGAACGAGAAGCCGAAGAACGGCGACCTCGTCGCGGTGACCGGGACCGTGTCCGACGGCAAGACCGTGAAGGTCGAGCAGTTGCGTCAGCTGCCGAAATAAAACCGGTCTCCCACGCGGGCCGCCGCGTCTGCGAACATCGCAGTGTGGCGGTTCCGCGAAGCCCGGACAGATGGGTGTTCATCCTGCTGGTCGTAGGACTGGTGGGCATCGGTGTCGCGGTCGCCCTGCTGGTGCCCACCAGGGTCCTGGGAGCGGCGGAGCCCCCGAGGCGGGTGACCGCGACCGTTGTCGAGAGCGGCTCCTGCGGCCAGGGCATGGACACCGTCGAGTGGGACGCCGACGGCCGGAAGGAGCAGGCCAAGCTCGACGGGTGCGGCCACCGCAAGGGCGAGACCGTCGAGGTCGTGATGTCCGCGGGGAACACCGGCACGGTCCAGTCAGCGGCCTCGGTCCCGGCCGGTATGCCGATGGCGAGCCGCCTCACCGCGCTGCTGCTGTGCCTCGCAGCGCTGGCGGGCGGCTTCTACGCGTTCCTCTTCCGCTACGCGCCGCTGCGCGCACCGGCGGTGCTCCCTACTCCCCGGCCGGGGTCACCTTCTTGACGTAGATTGGCGCGCTCACCGTTCCACCGGGTGCAGGCTGGTGTGTTTGCCCAGGTCAGTGCTATACGCGCAACTACAGCAACCGCCTGAACGGTGCCGTACTGAGACCCTGTTTGAGACCCTGCCAGCTGGAGCCGAGAGCGCCGCTAGGTCTAGCGGGTGATGCCGCTAGGTCTAGCGGGTGCTCTAGGGGCAGGCACTAGGGCCGACCTGCGTTCTAGCGTTCTAGGGACCCTCTGAGGACCCTTCCGCAGGGCTCGAAACGGGGTGTTTTCGGGGGTCTTGCTGGCAGCCGCTAGGGGGTCCCGTGGGTCCCACGGCGGGCGTCTGCGCTGCTCAACGCGCGGGACCCTGGCGCGGGACGGCGTACGGGACTTGTCCCACGAACGCCGTGGGGTCCCACGAGGGGTCCCATGAGGGGTCCCGCCGCGTCCGGCCGCCGACGGACACCTCACGAGCCTTCCGCCGTGGCGGGGCAGGGTGGCCTGTCCGGTCGTCCGCATGCCGGTAAGGCCGCCCTGCGCGGGCACGGGTACGGCGGTGATTGGTCTGCGTTGCCGCCTGCTGAACAGCCGCGTGCAGCGCCAGGGAGGGAGGCAGTCACCCGTCCATCCAAGATGCGCACAGCCCATAACCAGCACCTTTGGTCGGCCGCCTTCCCGACTCCCCCTCCGGCTTCAGCCCTGCTCAACACAGGGAGGTACGGACAGGGAGGCACCCAGGGAGTTCTCCCTCTCTCCCCCGCGCCTCCCTGCCGTCGTCCCTGCCGCCAAGACCCGCGAAAAGATTGGCATTGGTACTACTCGCGGAGGTCGCCACGGGCAACGCCGGCCAGACCGTCACCGCTGGCCAGGACTGCGTAACACGAGCCGACCGGCGGTGAACTGTCAGCCAGTGGTCCACTGCGACGCATGGGCTGACGCTGGCGAACTTGGCGAATTGGCGAAATAAGCCCCTGACCTGCGGTTTCGCGCCGGACTTATTTCGCACGTGGCGAATTAAGTCCCTCCCAGTCCGGGACACGTGCCGTCTGACCTGCGCAAACGTGCCCGGACTTATTTCGCCAACCGCTCCCGCCGAGCCACGTCCTTCAAGGGGACGTGACACCAGGGCGCACGCCTATCGACCGTACGTCCACTGGCTGCCTGTGCCCTTGTACTGCGACACCGGGATCGGCTCCACACCCGGTCGCATCCTTGCTCGGTAAAGGACTCCGAAGAGATGATCGATTTCGTGACATACAAGCCGTGCGAGACCTCGTTCAAAGCTGGTTATTTGCATTGCGCCATTGATATCCACATGCTCAACCTCGACCGCCTGAGACCTCGGCACCATCCCGCGCACATCAAAGAAACTAAGGCACCCTTCGTACTGCTCATCAATGTCCGCAGACTCGTCAATAATGCGCGGGTTGATCAGCGTAATCAACTCACCGTTAGGCGAACGAACGACGGTGGCAGCGCGGCCGATTCCGATTTGAGGGGCAGCCAAGCCCATGCCCTTGGAGAAGTTGTGCACCTGCCCAACCCTCTCCATCGTTGACACCAGCTGCGCAATCACTCGCCGCACATCTTCCGCTTCACCCGGCAGGTCAAACGGTGTCGCAATCTGACCCAGAAAAGCGTCTCCCTCCTGCACGATCCCGAGAGACTCCATCTGCTTACTAGGACTCAACTGCTCCACGCTCCGCCCCTCCTCAGGGTCGCCCGCCTTGAACTTCCACTCAACCCGATACCGGGCGTGCAATGGTGGATCTTCCGTGGACCAAGTAAAGATGATTCTATCGCCTTCGTTCGTTTTGGCGATAGGAGTGCGGAACGACGTGGCCTCAGCCGACATCGATGTTTCCATTCCCCAGACGACCGGCTGAAGCCTCGCCGGGAAATCAACCGCAAGACTCAAACGACGTGTAGGCAACCTGACTGCCCGCTGCCACCACGGTCCCCACTTACGCGCGGGCACTGCATAGTCGTACTCAATCCAGACAGTCTCACCCGGATAGAGTGGATAACGACCGTCCGAGTTCTCGAAGAGGAGCCACAGTTCTTTAAATGCATCGCGATCATGCTTGACGCGCCACGTCATAGGCTCGTCACCACAACTCGCGACAAGGCCGATCTCTTCCCATTCTAGCGGGTCTTCCCTATAAAGCTTATTCGAACGATCAGGGTCACCCGGATGCCGGTCGACTGCAATGCGGATTAGGTACTGCGACACCGGCTCAGTACCGACATTGTGAAGCTGTCGCCGAATACTGGTGCGCCACACGCCGTTGCCGTTCTGATCCTCGACGTAGGTCAGCGTCGCGTGCTCATGCTCGACGATGAGCGCCGGACCAGGTGCCGACTGCGGATCATCGCCAGCGACGTCGCCGGATCGGCCGGCCACTGGCGACGCGGTCGCGGTTGGCTGCAAGTCGTTCCAGCGACGAACCAGCGCCCGACCCGCCTGCATCTGCCGATCGGCCAGCTCCGCGAAACTCCGACTCGGCATCACGGTGCCGCGCTCGACCTTGCTGATGTACGAGGCGTCGTAGCCAACGGCACGCGCTAGCGCCTTCTGCGAGTAGCCCGAAACCTCGCGCCAGTGCCGAAGTTCCGCAATGAAAGCCTCCACATTGGACTGATCACCTTGCGAGGGACTGTCACTAGTCACACCTCTGCTCCCCCTGTGAATCGCCGTGTGAATGGAATGAATCGCACGTGATCGCTGCTCAACCTGCCCTCCACCCAGACCCCCACCGCAAGCTAGCCACATGAACGCAGAGACCCCAGCAACCGAAGATCACGAGCGAGACAGCTTCGCCACGGCCTCCTCGACCTCTTCGAGCCGACGACGAAGGTCAGCAAGGACAGTGCGGACCTCTGCCAGGTCGACGAGCGGAGACCCGACCGCCGAACTGTTCGTTCGCACGAAGGCACCTTGTCCCTGCCGCGACACGACCAGCCCGGCGCCCTGAAGTTCGTTGAGCGCGCGCTTCACCGTTCCGACCGAGACGCCGAAGTTCTCGACCATCTGCTGATGGGTCGGCAAGCGCTCACCAGGCTCGAAGACACCCTCTTCGATGTCAGCCCGAAGAGCCTCTACCACTTGCATGTAGGGCGGCCTGAGGTCGTCTGGGTCGAGTTTCCGCATGTCAAACATGGTAACCCAAGTCAACATAGCTAACTTCTTGACTATGTTTGCGATGTTGGCTAGCTTTGCACCTGTCGCACTGATCGCTAGAGCGGCAGACAGCAAAAAGGCCCCGGCGGTGCGCCAACACCGACCGGGGCGGACAGATCACATCGAGCCTCAGGAGCTTGCGATGCAGCACGAGGGTACCCGGTTCTACCGGGTTAAGGCAGTCGCCGAACGGTATGACGTTTCGGTCCACACGATCTACCGCGCCATCAGGTCCGGCCAGCTGGACGCCTACAAGATCGGCGGTGCGATCCGCATCCCGGAGCAGGCGTTGCAGACGTTCGACGCGGCGTGCGCCGACGCCGGTTACGACGCGTTCGTGGTGGGCGACGAGTCGCCGGAGGCCGCCGACCACGCCGAGCTGCACGACCTCGCAGGAGGTGGCGGCGCGATGAACACGACCGCTTCCGCGACCGTCAACGGTGTCGCGACCCCGTTCATCCCGGCCACCCGCCCGCTGTCGCTGTCCACGCCCGTGGTCGCGTCGGTGAACGTCACGATCCCGCTGGACCGTGACGACCTGGCCGCCCTGCTGTTCTTCTACTGCGAGGGTGACCCCGAGTTCCTGCACCAGGCCGACGACGCGGACCACGTGCGCCGGGTCATCGCCGACACGGCCGTGAACATCGGCATGTGCCAGGTCGACACCACGCTCTACGAAATCGCGGGCCTGGCCGCCGACGACGCCCGCCAGGAGCTGGTGAAGTTCTGCCGCCGCCTCATCGCGGAGCTGTTCCCCGACGTGCCGCAGCAGACCCGCCGGCCGGACTCGCGCGCGTCCGTCACCGCCCCGACCGCGACGAGCCGAGAGCTGGTGACCGCATGAGCACGCCGACGCTGGCCCGTTCGGCCACCCGTACCCAGGCCGTGAGCGTGTTCGAGGTCCGCTACCTCAATGGGCAGGCACGCATTCAGTTCCGCAGCCCGGAACTGGGCGGGCCGGTCGATCTGGCCATCGGCGAGATCACGGCGGCGCTGCACCTGTCGGGGCAGCAGGTCACGGCCGCCACGACGCGGCGTGAAGCCGCAGAACTGGTGGTGCGCGCGCTGGTCTCGCTCGGCCTGGGTGCGGTCCGCGCGGTGGACCAGGCCGCTCGTGCCTGGGGCGCGTACGGGTCCGGCGAGCTGCCCTGGTCGGTCGCGCGGGGCGACGCGTGCACGGCCGCCGCATGGCGGCTGGGCATGGTACTCCCCGAGCTTCCCGCGCCTGGCACGTCCCGCCCGATCGACCTCGACTGACCCCACAGACCCGGTCTGTCCGGCGGTGCTCGAACCGCCACCGCGCCCCGGTTCCGGGTGCGCTCCAACGCCACCGCCGGACGGACCCGCCGCACCTGTTCCCGCATTACCCGGCCTGCACCGGCCGTTCCCGCCGACCGCGCGGACCGCTGGTCAACCACCTCGTAGACCCACCCGCGCCCGGTGCGTTCGACCGCACCCGCGCGCACCCGTTCCCCATGCTTCCCGACTCTTCCCGGAGGTCTGCGCCATGCGCGCCCGCAACCGCGTTTCCGCTCTTCCCAGCCGGTCCCGGACCCGTCCCGTGCTCACCCTCGACGACGTGATCGCAGCCCTGTACGTGGGTGCTCCGGACCCGTCGTACTGGGAGCAGATCGGCCCGGAGCAGATGGCCCGCTACGTCCTCCAGGTGGCCACCGACCCGGCCTGCCGACTGGCCGACCTCACCACCGTGGTCACCGCCGCGCGCGGCACCGAGCAGGCGCCGGAGCTGGCCGCGTACATGGCGCAGTGCGTCGCGTTCGCACCCGCCGTGCTGGCCGCCCTGGACCGCCTCTGAACCCTGTCACGTCCCCCTCGTCTCGCCTTCCCGTTCGTCGTCAGGAGCCGTCGTGACACACGCGAGCACCACACCACCCGCCACCGGTCCCCGGCCTGGTGGGCGGCGGCTGTACCCCGTCACCCCCATCGCACAGCCCGCACCGGCCGACGTGGCGGGCCAGCTGGCCGCCCAGGCCGCCGCCCAGGTCGCCCGCGCCCGGCAGTGGCTGCCCACGATCGAACCGGCCGCGTTCGACTGCTACCTCGGCAAGCTGACCACCCTCATGGACCCGCACACCGAGGCCGACCCGGCGGGCGTGCTGGCCACCCTCGTCAGCGCGGCCGGCGTGTTCATCGGCCACGGCCCGCACCTGCAACTCGGGTTCGAGAAGCACCCGCTGTTGGTGTGGCCGCTGCTCATCGGCGCGACCGGCCTGGGCCGTAAGGGCACGGCGACGAACGCCGCGCTGACACTGGTCGGCATGGCGGACAACGGTTTCCGTGCCAGCAACGTCCACACCGGACTGTCGACCGGTGAGGGCCTGGCCGCCGTGTTCGCCGCAGAGCCGGAGGACGGCAAGGCCGGGAGCAAGCCGCGGCTTCTGCCGGAAGGAGACTGCCGCCTGCTGGTGGAAGAGCCGGAGTGGGCGTCGGTGATGGCGCGCATGAAGCGCGAGGGCAACACGCTCTCCGCCACGCTGCGCGCGGCCTGGGAGGGCGGCAACCTGTCCACCCTCAACGTGGACGCCCGCATGGCACGACAGAGCCACCTCGGCATCGTCGCCCACATCACCCCAGGCGAGTTCACCGCCAAGGTGTCCGCCTCCGACCTGGCGGGCGGCACGTACAACCGGTTCCTGCCCGTCGCGGTCGCGGCGTCGAAGTTCTTCCCGGCCGCGCCGGACACGACGTTGCTGGGCGAGCTGGCCGCGTCGTTCGGGGACCGGTTGCGCAGCGCCTCCCAGCTTGGCGCGCTCGGCTGCACCGACGCCGCAGAGCTGGAGTGGAAGCGGCTCCAGCTGGAGTTCACGGGCCACCTGGGACGTGACCGGCCGCAAGTGGACGAGTTCATCTCGCGCGCGGGCGTGACGTGCCTGCGAATCGCCGCGCTCTACGCCGCGCTCGACCGCACGGACCAGATCACCCCGGCGCACATGACCGCCGCCGCCGCGCTGGTCCGCTACTCGATTGCGTCCGCCCGCGCGGTGCTTGCACCGAACGACGCGGCGGACAAGGTCATGGCGTACCTGACCGCCGCCGCTCCGAACGGCAAGACCACCACGGAGATCACGAAGGAGGTGTTTCAGGGCCACGCCAAGCGGGACGGGATCGACCTGGCGGCGCTTCTCGGGCAGCTGTGCGACGCAGGACGCCTCACCAAGGCCGTCCAGCCCGGCAAGGGACGGCCGACCGTGACCTACACCGCCGCCCGACGGGAGTAGTTGGCGAAATAAGTCCGGGGCACGTTCGTGCAGGTCAGACGGCACGTGCCCCGGACTGGGAGGGACTTAATTCGCCACGTGCGAAATAAGTCCGGCGCGAAACCGCAGGTCAGGGACTTATTTCGCCAATTCGCCAAGTTCGCCAGACACAGCAGCCCTCGCGGGCTCGGGAAGGACACCGGACATGCCCACCGCCAACGCCACGCCCGGACCGGAGCAGCCCCGTATCCTGCTCCGTGTCGAGGAAGCCGCACGGCGGCTGTCCATCAGCCGCACCACCATGTTCGGACTGCTCAAGTCCGGCGAGATCGACTCTGTCCTAATCGGACGCCTGCGGCGCATTCCCACGACGGCCTTGGACGCCTACACGGCCACGCTGACCGCCGGACCCGGCGCAGCAGCCTGACCACGGCCCCACTACCCCGCCCAGGCGGTAGCGCACACGCGTCAACCAGCGCATGTCACGTCCCCCGCCAACGCGCCGGCCGAACCGGAGCAGCGCCCACCTGGGCGGGGTAGTGGGGCCGTCCTTCACCACCCGCGCACCGCAGGGAAGCACCGGGGAAGGAGTCGGGGAAGCAAAAAATCTTGGGGATTTTTCCCCGAGACCTTCCCCGGCCAACTTCCCCGCCCCGACCAGCATGAACCCGTCACGGGGAAGATCCACAAGCCGACCGCTCAAGCCTCGGAATCCACCTATGGAGCACTTTCGCTCCCCCACTGACTTCTTCCCCGGAGCAACGCATTTGCACGCGCACACGAGAGGAACACCTCGCATGGCACGTAAGCCCCGTCCCGAAGGCACCCGCGCCCCCAACGGCGCGAGCACCATCTATCTCGGCGCAGACGGTAAGTGGCACGGCCGCGTCACGATGGGCGTGCTCGACAACGGCAAGCCCGACCGCCGACACGTCAAGCGCGCCACCGAAGGTGAGGTGATCACCGCCGTCCGCGAACTCGAACGGCAACGCGACAGCGGCAAGGTCAAGAAGGCTGGTCGCACGTGGACGTTCGAGATGTGGCTGACGCACTGGGTGGAGACCATCGCTGCGCCGTCGCTGCGCTACAAAGCCGCGACGTCGTACCGGACCGCCGTCTACCTGCACCTCATCCCAGGCCTGGGAGCGCACAAGATCGACCGACTTGCGCCAGAGCATTTCGAGAAGCTGTACCAGAAGATGATGAAGTCCGGACGCCACAAGCCGAGCACGATCGGCCAGATTCACCGGACCGCGATCACCGCGTTGAACGAAGCGATGCGTCGCCGTCACGTGACGGAGAACCCGGCCGAGCTGGCACGGCCGCCGAAAGTGGAGGAGAGCGAGATCGAGCCGTTCCACGAGGACGAGATCAAGCGACTCGTGAAAACCGCGCTCAACCGCCGGAACGGTGCTCGGTTCGTGCTGGCACTTGCTCTTGGCACCCGCCAAGGCGAAACGCTGGGTCTGAAGTGGTCGCGCCTCGACAAGAGCACGCGGACGATCCGGATCACGCGGCAGCTTCAACGCCAGAGCTGGCAACACGGCTGTGATGACGTGGCGGCGTGTGCCGCAAAGCACCACAAGACTGCGCCGTGCGGAGAACGCTGCCGTCACAAGCGGAAGCCGTGCCCGCCCCCTTGCCCGGCTGGATGCCTGGGCCATGCCAACAGGTGCCCTGAGAGGACCGGTGGCGGCCTGGTGGAGGTGGAGGTGAAGTCCAGTGCCGGAAAGCGCGGCATCGTGCTTCCAGACGAGCTGTACGAACTGCTCATCAAGCACGAGGCGCAGCAGGCCGCAGAGCGCGAGACTGCGGGGACTGAGTGGCACGTCGGCGGCTGGATGTTCGCTCAGCCCAACGGACTGCCGATCGACCCGAGCAACGACCGCAAGGACTGGAAGGCGTTCCTGATGGAGGCCGGAGTGCGGGACGCTCGGCTGCACGACGCGCGGCACACCGCCGCGACCGTGCTCCTCATCCTCGGCGTGCCCGAGCGCGCGGTAATGGAGTTCATGGGCTGGTCGAACATCGCGATGGCAGCGCGCTACATGCACGTGACCGCGCCCGTCCGGCGAGACGTCGCGAGGCGCATCAACGGGTTCATCTGGAACGGCGACTGAGACCCAAACTGAGACCCTGACGGGGCCACCTGACACCAGGTGGCCCCGTTTGCGCTGGTAGAGCGACTGTCGCACTACTCCCCGGCGGGCGTTACTTTCTTGACGTAGAGCAGCCGGTCACCCGGCTCGATCGCGTCCGCCTCCGGTGCGTCGACGCGGTACAGCGTCTTGCCCCGCACGACGCCCAGCACGATGTCGGACAGGTGCCGCGGCGACCCGCCCACCTCGCCCGGTTCGACGTCGCGCTCGGCGATCGCCAGGCCCGCGTCCGGCGTGAGCAGGTCCTCCACCATCGCCACCACGGACGGCGTCGCGGTGGCCATGCCCAGCAGGCGGCCGGCCGTCTCCGACGACACGACGACCGAGTCGGCACCGGACTGCTTGAGCAGGTGCTCGTTCTCCCGTTCCCGCACCGACGCCACGATCTGCGCCTTGGGTGCGAGCTCGCGGGCGGTGAGGGTGATCAGCACGGCCGTGTCGTCGCGGTTCGGGGCGACGACGATGGCGCGGGCACGGGCCGCGCCGGCGACCCTCAGCACGTCGTTGCGCGTACCGGAGCCGTGCACGACCACGAGCCCCTTGGCGGTCGCCGCGTCGAGCGACTCCTGCACGGTGTCGACGACGACGATCGAACCGGGGTCGACGCCGTCACCGAGCAGCGCCGCGACCGCGGACCGCCCCTTGGTGCCGTAACCGACGACCACCACGTGGTCCCGCACGACCCGCCTCCACTTCTGAATGCGCAACGCCTGACGGGAGCGCTCGGTGAGAACTTCGAGTGTCGTGCCGACCAGCACGATCAGGAACAGGACCCGCAGCGGCGTGATGACGAGGACGTTCACCAGCCGCGCGGTGGACGAGGCGGGCGTGATGTCGCCGTAGCCGGTCGTGGAGAGCGACACCGTGGCGTAGTAGAACGCGTCGAGCAGCGAGACGCCGTCCTCGTTGACGTCGCGGTAGCCGTCGCGGTCCAGGTAGACGATCAGCACCGCGAGCAGCAACGCGGCCATCGCGCCGACGACGCGCTTGAGGATCGCGCGGACCGGGCTCTGCACCTGGTCCGGCATCCTGACCACGCCGACGAGCGAGTGCGAGGCCTCGTCAGACAGGCTCATCGGGTCAACCTCTCGGGGAGCATCCGCCACAGGTGAGCGGCCGCCTCCGCGCCTTTGAGGAGCAACGGCACGACTACGCGCTCGTTCGGCGCGTGGACGCGATCATCCGGCAACGTCGCGCCGAGGTACACGAGGGGCACCCCGAGCCACGCCTGCAGCACCGCGGCCGGCCCCGACCCGCCCGCCCGCGCGAACCGCACCGGCTGGTCGAAGGCCAGCTCGAACGCCTCGCGGACGGCCTCGTTCGCCGGGTCGTCCGGGCTGATGGCGTACGGCGGCACGCCCGTGCCGCGGAAGCTGACCTCGGCCCTGATGCCCTCGGGCGTGTGCTTCGCGACGAACTCGCGCAACTGGTCGGCGACGTTCTCCGGCAGCTGGTCCGGCACGAGCCGGAAGCTGACCTTCGCGGTCGCGGCCGCCGGGATGATCGTCTTCAGGCCGGGTCCGGTGTACCCGGCCGACAGGCCGTTGACCTCGGCGGTCGGGCGGACCCAGAGCCGTTCGAACGTGGTGTAGCCGGGTTCGCCGGACAGCGCCTGCGCGCCGCCGCCGTTGGCCGCGAGCCACTTCCGCTCGTCGAACGGCAGCGCGGCGTAGTCGGCGCGTTCCCGCTCGGTCGGCTCGCGGACGTCGTCGTAGAAACCGGGGAGTTGAACGCGGCCGTGCTCGTCGTGCAGCGCCGCGACCAACCGCGCGAGTGCCGTCGCCGGGTTCGGGACCGCACCGCCCGCGCGTCCGGAATGGACGTCGTCGATGCCGCCGAAGAACGTGATCTCACCGCCGAGAACACCGCGTTGCCCGGTGTTGACCGTCGGTGCGTCGCGATCGTGCAATGCCGTGTCGGTGAACACGACGAGGTCACATCCGAGATCGCTTTTGTGGTCTTCGAGGAGCTTTCGCAGGTGCGGGGAACCCGATTCCTCCTCACCCTCGACGAAAAGCTTCAGGGTGACGCTCGGCGCATTCTGCCCGGTCGCGGACAGGTGCGCCCTCACCGCGAGCAGGTGCATCGCGACCTGGCCCTTGTCGTCGCTCGCACCCCGCCCGCGCAGCTCGTCGCCGCTGAGGACGGGCTCGAACGGCGGGTGGTGCCAGCGTTCCACCGGGTCCACCGGTTGCACGTCGTGGTGGCCGTAGACCAGCACGGTCGGTGCGCCGGGGTCCTCGGCGGGCCAGCACGCGTAGACCGCGGGCAGCGCCGGACCGTGGTCCCAGACCTCGACCTGCGGCCACCCGTCGGCGCTGAGCCGATCGGCCAGCCACCGGGCGGATCGGTGCACGTCGGCGTGGTGCGCCGGGTCGACGCCGATCGACGGGATGGTCAGCCACTCGCTGAGCCCGGCCACGAACTCCTCGGCCAGCGCGGCGACCGCGGACCGTTCTGGATGATGAGAATCACCTGCCACGCCGCAGGACAATAGGCCAGCCCGCGCTCGCCTACGCGGTGCAGGCATGACAGGGTGACGGCATGGAACCGAACCGTTCCCGAGCGCGATCGGCGTTGGCGCTCGCCGCACTGCTCGGGCTGGCCGGGGCAACCCACTTCACCAGGCCGAAGTACTACGACGCGATCGTTCCGCGTGCGCTGCCCGGTACCCCGCGGCAGTGGACGTACGCGTCGGGCGCGGCCGAGCTCGCCGTCGCGGCAGCCGTCGCCGCACCCCGCACCCGCAGGCTCGGCGGTCTCGCCGCCGCGGCGCTGTTCGTCGCGGTGTTCCCGGCAAATGTGAAGATGGCTCTCGATTTCCGGGACAAATCACCCAAAGCCAAGGCAATTGCCTACGGTCGCCTGCCGTTGCAGGTCCCTCTTGTGGCATGGGCGTGGAAAGTGGCGAAGTCGTCGCCCTGACCACCCCCGGTGGTGAGTGGCGGGGTGTCGGCAAACGCTGTCATTTCTTGCGCGAGAAACCTTAGGATGCGCCCTGTGCAAACGCTTCTGCAACGCGCCGCGGCCGCGCTCGGCTGGGACGGGGTCGCCGTTCCGGACGTCGCCGTGCTCGGCCAGCAGGTGTCCGCGGTGGTGCGTTTGCTGCCCGAGGTCCACGAGTGGAGAACCCAGAACGGCTGGCCGCCGCGCGCGGACCCGTCGTGGTTCCGCTCCTGGTTCGAGCCGGCCGCGCACGACCGCCTGCCCGTTGCCGCCGTGGAACTGGTCGGCGTGCTCGTCAGCGAGTCGACGACGGACCGGGCGCTCCAGTCGTGCGGCACGTTGCTGACCCTCGCGCCGTGTGCGGTCATGTTGCCGCGGACCGGTGAGTCGCAGGCGTGGTCGTTCATCGAGCTCGACTACTACGGCATCGGTGTCGTGGTCGCGGACGAGCACTCCGCCGACCTGATGGTGCCGCCGGAGGACCGCTCACCGGAGTTCGGGCCGTCGCTGTTCGGCCGGTGGCTGCTCGAAGTGCTCTACGAACGCGTGCTGAAGGCCTCGCACGCACCGGCCGGGACCAGCCCGCAGTCCTGAGCCAGCCCCGGTCCTGAGCCGGACCCGCAGTCCTGCCTAGCCCACGATCCTGCCTAGCCCACGGTCCTGATCAAGGCCTTCAGGCCGTCCTCGTCCAGCAGGTCGGCCGGGCGCACCGTGTGGTCGTGCCGGACGTAGTGGAACGCGGCCCGCACCCGTTCCAGCGGCTCGTCCACCAGCGCCGCCCACGCCAGCCGGTACGCGGCGAGCTGCACCGACAACGCCGGCAGCGCCTCCTCGTCCGGCACCGCGCCGGTCTTCCAGTCGACGACGGTCCAGCCGTCCGGGTCCCGGTAGACGGCGTCCATGCGGCCGCGCACCGAGATCCCGTCGAACTCCGCCTCGAACGGCACCTCCACGTCGTGCGGGGTGCGGTCGGCCCACGGGCTGCTCAGGAACGCCTCCTTGAGGCGGTCCAGGTCCGTGTCGGGCGAGGCGTCGGCGTCACCGGCGCCGGGCAGCTCGTCGATGTCGAGCAGGCGGGTGGCGCCGAAGCGGTTCTCCAGCCACGTGTGGAACGCGGTGCCGCGGCGGGCCAGCGGGTTCGGCGGGAACGGCAGCGGCCGACGCAACCTGCGGGCGAGCAGGTCGGGGTCCTTGGCGAGCTCGACGAGCTGGCTCACGCTCAGGTGGTCGGGCAGCAGGACCTGCTCACGCCGGTTCATCGAGGCGGCCCGTTCGGCGAGCAGCACGTCGACGTCCGCGGCCCAGCCCTCGGGGTCGGCGTCCTCCGGCAGCTCCGGGTCGTCGGGGACCACGTCGTCGGGCAGCGGTTCCGGCTCGGGCGGGAAGTCCTCGTCCGGTGGCTCGTCCGGTGGCGGGTAGTCCTCGTCGGCGGGGGTCTCCGGTTCCGGTTCCGGCTCGAAGATCAGCGGCAGCGGCTCCGGCGGTGCGGTGCGGAGCCGGTCGAGCGCGGCCAGCACCAGCTCCGCGCCCTCGACGACGGCGTCACGGCGCTTGCCCAGCGGGTCGGCGGGCCACTGCGCGGCCTTCACGTCCTCGGCGAGCGGGTTCGGGGTGCCGGGCTCGGGTTCGTCGGCCCAGACGCTGATGTCGCCAGGGGCGTTGTCGCGCTGCAGGACCGCGTGCATGTCGGTGAGGAACACCGAGGGGCCCTTGGGTTTGTCGCCCGCCTCGCCCCACCAGTGGCCGGACAGCAGCAGGCTGTGCTCGGCGCGCGTGACGCCGACGTAGAACAGCCGGCGTTCCTCGACCTGCCTGCGGTCCTCGAACTCCTCGGCGTGGATCGTGAGGGCCTCGTCGACCTCCTTGCGGTTCTGGCCGGCACTCAGCTTCAGCTCGGGCAGGTCCTGCGCGTCACCGCGCAGGTCGGCGGGCAGCTCGGTGACCGCCTTGAGCCAGCACGACGACTTCTTGCGGCCCGGGAACACGTCCTTGACCAGGTGCGGCAGCGCGACGATGTGCCACTCCAGGCCCTTCGCCGAGTGCACGGTCAGGATCTGCACCCGGTCCTCGGACACCTCGACCTCGCCCGGCTCCAGCCCGTCCTCGGCGTGCTCGGCGGTGTAGAGGTAGTCGAGCAGCGACGGCAGCGTCGCCGACGGGCTGGCGGCCGCGAAGTCCGCGACGACGTCGGCGAAGGCGTCCAGGTGCGCGCGGCCGACCATGCCCGGCCGCGACATGGCCTCGATGTCCAGCAGCAACGTCCGTTCGACGTCCGCCACCAGCTCCGGCAGCGGCTGGTCGAGCCTGCGCCGGATCGCCGCCAGCTCACCGCCGAGCCTGCGGATCCGCCGGTACCCGTCCGTCGAGTACGCGTCCGGGTCGCCGGGGTCGTCCAGCGCGTCGGCGAGCCCGGCCTGCTCGGCGTGCTCCCCCGGCAGCGCGTCCGCGATCACCAGCAGCGGGTCGTCCACGGCGGACTGTCGCGACTGGACACCGGCCAGGTCCCGCGCCCTGGTCCACAACGCGGCCAGGTCGCGCGCCGCGAGCCGCCAGCGCGAGCCGGTGAGCAACCGCGCGGCCGCCGTGCCCGCGAGCGGGTCGACGAGGACGCGCAGCGCGGACACCAGGTCCCGCACCTCGGGCTCGTCGAGCAGCCCGCCGAGCCCGACGACCTCGACGGGCAGCCCGCGTTCCCGCAGCGCCGCGGCGATGGCCGCCATGTCGGACCGGCGCCGCACCAGCACGGCCGCGGTCGGCGGCGCCCCCTCCGCGTCGAGGTGCGCGATCCACTGCGCCGCGAGGTTGTCCGCCATCCAGTCGAGCTCCTGGCGGATGTCGGCGTGCAGCGCGAGCCGCACGTCCCCCGGCCCCGCACCCGGACGGGCCTTGAGCTCCTCGACGTCGAGACCGGCCTCCCGCAACGGCAACGACACCGCGTTCGCGAGCTCCAGCACCTCCGGCGGGTTGCGGAAGCTCGTCAGCAGCCCGAACTTCGTCGTCGGCGGGAAGTCGTCCGCGAACCGCGGCAGGTTCGCCGCCGACGCACCGCGCCAGCCGTAGATCGCCTGCGCCGGGTCGCCCACCGACGTGACCGGCATCGGCGCGCCCTCACCGAAGAGGCTGCGCAACAGCACGCGCTGCGCGTGCCCGGTGTCCTGGTACTCGTCGAGCAGCACCGCGCCGTACCTGGCCCGTTCGCCCTCGCTGACCTCGGGGAACCCGGCGAGCTGCGCGGCCAGCGACATCTGGTCGGCGAAGTCGAGCGCCGCCTCCCTGCGCTTGCGCTGCTGGTAGGCGTCGAGCAACGGCAGCAACGCGACCCGCAACCGTTGCGCCGCAACGATCTCCTTGAGCTTCTCGGGCAACGCGTCCCGCTGCCGCGGCGCCTTGGGGGCGTTCTCGACGAGCTCGGTGAGCCGCGCGGCGTGGTCCTGCAGCTGTTCGGGCGTGACGAGGTGCTCACCCAGCTCACCGGCGAGCGAGAGCAGGTACCCGGTGATGGTCGCGGGCACCTTGTCGGTGTCGAGGTCCTTGGCCCACGTCGACACGACGCGGTGCGCGAGCTGCCACGCCGCGGTCTCGGTGAGCAGCCGCACCCCGGGCTCGACCGGGAGCCGCAACCCGTGCTCGGTGACGAGCCGCCCCGCGTAGGCGTGGTAGGTGAGCACGACGGGTTCGCCGGTCAACACCGCCATCTTGCGCTCGCCGCTGGGGTCGAGGTCGTCGAGCAGGGTGGAGCCGGCGAGCCGCCTGAGCCGCGCCCGCACCCGGTCCGCGAGCTGGCGGGCGGCCTTGCGGGTGAACGTCAGGCCCAGGACGCGGTCCGGCTCGACCAGCCCGTTCGCCACCAGCCAGACGACCCGCGCGGCCATGGTCTCGGTCTTGCCGGCACCCGCGCCGGCGATGACCAGGGCCGGGCGGGCGGGGGCGGCGATGACCTCGGCCTGCTCGGGGGTCGGCTTGTTGAGGCCGAGGGCTTCGGCGATCTCGAAGGGGCTGACGGTCATGGCCGCCTGCCTGTGGGGTGGGGAGCGGGACGAGACCGATCAACGCGCGCATGGCGGTCAACGCGCGGCCGGTGCTCAACGCGCGCATGGTGTTCGACGGGCACACGGCGGTCAACGCATGGCCGGTACTCAACGCGCGCTCGAAGCCCGACGCACGGCTCGTGCTCAACGCGCGCACGCCAGCCGACAGCTACACCGCGCTCAACACGCGCACGCCAGTCAACGCGCGCACGGCGGCCAACGCACGGCCGGTACTCAACGCGCGCACGGAGCCCGACGCACGGCTCGTGCTCAACGCGCGCACGCCAGCCGACAACTACACCGCGCTCAACGCGCGCACGGCGGCCAACGCACGGCCGGTGCTCACCGCCCGCATGCCGTCCGACGGTTCCGTGCCGTCCCATGCGCGCCAGCGCGCCAGCCGCTGAGAGCCGCGCCGCGCCAGCAGGCCCCCCAGCACCCACACGTCGCTCCCCCACCGCGCGCCCAACGGCCCCACGCCACCCAACAACCCCACACCGCCCACCACGCGCGCGGCATGCGCCCGTGGCAAGGCGCGGCTCAGCGCACGAGGCGAAGAACCGGACCGGGGTGCTGAGCAACGTCACCGGCACATCTTCCTACCTGCTCCGAACGGCTCCGCACCAGCCGGGTGGACGCGGTCGCCCGGCGGTGCGCCGGGAGGGAGGTGCAGGTCACCGGCGGGCCTCACCACCTACTCGCTCACCTGGCGTCCGGACGGGTGGACCGGGCACGTGGTGCGGGCCGGGCAGCGGTCGCAGTCGGCGTTCTCGCGCGCCGTGTACGAGGGGCCGAGCACGGACTCGGCCGCGTCTTGGACGACCTCCAGCCACGCGCGGACGCCCTGTTCGTCCAGGGGGGCCTGGGTGCGTTCCACGGCGCCGGTCTTCTTGTCCTCGCGGGCCACGTACAGCAGGCGGGCGCCGCCCGGTTCGGTGCCGAGGCCGATGTGCGTGAAGCCGCCCAGGGAGGTGGCCAGCTGGTAGACGGCGAGCTGGGGGTGTTCCTGGCCGGCGTCGCGGGAGACCGGGTTCTTGCCGGTCTTGATGTCCACGACGATCGGGCGGCCGTCGGCGTCGTGTTCGAGGCGGTCGACGCGGCCGCGGACCTGGAGCCAGGGGCCGCCGTCGCGTTTCGGGACCTCGACGGACATCTCCTCCTCGACCGCCACCTGGGTGAGCTGGCTGCGGGTCATGGTGAGCCAGGCGAGGAACGTGTCCAGCATCTTCTCGACGCGCATGCGTTCGCGGCGGGAGAACCAGGGGGCGCCCGCGTCGACGGCGGCCCAGGCCTCGTCGAGCTTCACGCGCAGCTCGCGGGCGTCTGCACCCGAGGCGGCGGCTTGGGCGAGGGCGTGGACGAGGGTGCCGGTGACGGAGGCCAGCTCGGCCGGGTCCTGGCCGCCGTGGCGTTCGACGACCCAGTGCAGCGGGCACTTGGTGATCACCTCGATGGTCGAGGGGGTCACGCTGACCTTCTGCTCTTCCGTCCACAGTGGATCTTCTGACGACACGGCGGCGACGCCGTACCAGGACTCCGGGTGCGCGCCGGGAACGCCGGCCTCGGCCAGGCGGGCCAGCTGGGTGGCGGCGCGCGAACGGCGGTCGGCCGGCTCCGCGTCCGAGCACACCACCCGGCGCAGCTCGCCGACCAGCTCGGCGAGCACCAGGCCGCGCTGGGGGCGGTGGAGCTTGCGCTCGTCCTCGGCGGACGACTCGATCTCGTCCAGGAAGCGCGACGGCTGCTCGTCCTCGCCGCGGACGGCGCTGATCAGCAGCTTCGACCGGGCCCGCGACGCCGCCACGAGCAGCAGGCGGCGTTCCTCGGCCAGGATCGGCGCCACCGCGGACACCGACGGCTCCAGGCCGGCCAGCACGTCCACCATCCGCTCGACGCCCAGCACCGTGCCGCGCAGCCGCAGGTCGGGCCACGCGCCCTCCTGCACCCCCGGCACCGCGACGACCTCCCACTCCCGGCCGGCGGCGGCGTGCGCGGTCAGCACCGCCACGGCCTCGCCGACGGGTGCGGCGGCGGCCAGCGTGTCGCCGACGATCCGCTGCGACTCCAGGTAGTCCGCGAAACCGGCCACACCGGAGCCCGGCAACCGGTCGACGTACTTCGCGGCCGCCTCGAACAACGCCACGATCGCGTCGAGGTCGCGGTCGGCCTGCATGCCGGTCACGCCGCGGCGCGCCGACTGCGTGACCCACCGCTCCTGCAGCCCGGTGGCCGTCCACAGCTCCCACAGCACCGACTCGACCGTCGCACCGCGGCCGATCGCCTTGCGCGCCAGCGACAGCAGGTGCGAGATCCGGCGGGCGGGCAGCGACTCGACGTCCTCCAGCGCGGCCAGCCGGTCGTCGGTCAGCAGCACCTCGACCAGCAGCTCCCCGCTCGGCCGGTCACCGCCGGCGGCCATCTCCAGCCGCCGCAGACCACGCCGCAACCGCCGCAGCGCCAACGGGTCCGCGCCACCGTACGACGACGACAGCAGCATCGCCGCCGTGTCCTCGTCCAACGCGGACGGTGAGGCCGCCGCACGCACCAAGGCCAGCAACGGGCGCACGGACGGCTGTTGCGCCAACGGCAGCTCGTCCGACGGCACCGCCACCGGTACGCCCGCGGCGAGCAGCGCGCGCTGCAACACCGGCAACGACAACGTGGCCGACCGCACGATCACGGCCATCTGCGACCACGGCACCTCATCGGCCAGGTGGGACCGCCGCAGCTGGTCCGCCACCCACGTGGCCTCCTGCGCGGCCGAGGCGAGCAGCCGCACCTGCACCGTCCCCTCGCCGTCGACCGGCAGCACCGACCGCGTCGGCGACGCACCGGGCAACCGGGCGGCCAGCCGCGCCACCGCGTCGCGCACCTCGGGCAGCATCCGGTGCGACTGCGCCAGCACCACCGTCTCGCCCGGCACGTCCCGCAGGATGTCCGGGTCGGCGCCGCGGAACGTGAAGATCGCCTGGTCGGGGTCACCGGCGAGAACGAACCGCGCCGCACCCGTCCCCAGCGTCCTGATCAGCGAGTACTGCATCGGGTCGAGGTGCTGCGCGTCGTCGACCAGCAGGTACCGCACCCGCCGCCGCTCGGCCCACAGCAGGTCCTCGTCCGTCGCGAACGCCGCGTAGGCCATCGCCACCAGCTCGGCCGCGTCCAGCGCGGGGGCGAACGCCGTCGCGGAGTCCATCCCCGACAGCAGGTTCACCTCCTCGTACTGCTGCCCGAACCGCCCGGCCGCCACCCACTCGTCGCGCCCGTGCCGCTCGCCCAGCTCGACCAGGTCCTCCGGGCCCAGCCCGCGTTCGGCGGCGCGCAGCAGCAGGTCCCGCAGCTCGTGCGCGAACCCGGGCAGCTCCAGCGCCGGCCGCAACCGCTCCGGCCAGTGCGCGGCGCCCAGCTCGACGTCACCGGCGAGCAGGTCGCGCACCATCGCGTCCTGCTCCGGCCCGGACAGCAACCGCGGCGGCGGCTCGCCGAGCAGCACCGCCTGGTTGCGCAGCACCGCGAACGCGTACGAGTGCACGGTGCGCACCAGCGGCTCGCGCACCGTCGGGAACCGCCCGGTCAGCAGCCGCGTGACGTGGGCGCGCAACGCCACGGACGCGCGCCGGTTCGCCGTGAGCACCAGCACGTTCTCCGGGTCGGCGCCGTGCTCCAGCACCACGTGCGCGGCCAGCTCGGCCAGCAGCGTCGTCTTGCCCGTGCCGGGGCCGCCGAGGACGCGCACGAAGCCCTCGTGCGCGAAGACCCGCTGCGCAGCGGCGTCCCACCGGGGACGCGGGCGCGTCTCCGGTCTCCTGCGGACCAGCTGGGGTGGAAGTGCCACGCCTCGATTTCACCACGCTGCACCGACAAGATCAGTCCCGCCCGCCGATCGGAGCACCCGCCGCTGCCGTCCACCTCCTCGACGGGGAGCGGTGGTTCAGCCCGTTTTGACGGTGTTGTGAGCCTCGCCACTGCGCAGCCCGCAGCCGGTCCGGACGAACTCCCCCGGCGATCGGACGTGACCCCGACCCCGTCCGGTCACCGGGGCTGCAGGCCCTCCAGGAACTCCCCGGCCGCACGGGCCACGCCGAAGTGGTCGCCGGTCGCGAAGCTCGCCCCCGCCGCACGCCACCACTCGGCCTGCTCGGCGCTGGTGATCCCGTCGACCGCCACCGACACACCGCGTTCCCGCAGCAACGGCAGCAGCGCCGCGACATACGGCGACCGGCTCTCCACCAGGCCGCGGGCCACCCGCACCGCGCGGACCGGCAGGTCGGAAGCGAGCAGGCCGAAGTCCAGCGGTCCCAGGCCGAAGTCGTCGATCGCCGTCAGCACGCCCATGCGGGTCAGGACGGCGACGTTGTCCGCGGCGTCGGCCATCGGCAGCACCGAGCCGGGCACGCTGATCATCAGCTGGTCGGTGGGCAGCCCGACCTGGTCGAGCACGCCCACGACCCGCGAGACCAGGTCCGCGTCGGCCGACTGGTGCGCGGTGAGCCGCATCGCGAGCGCGCGGTCGAACTGGCCGCGCTGGCGCCACCACACCGACTGGCCGGCGGCGACCCGCAGCGCCCACTCGCCGAGCGGCAGGATCAGCCCGGTCTGCTCGGCCAGCTCCGCGCACCGGTCGTGGCCCAGCTCGCCCGCGTCCGGCCGGTCCCAGTGCAGCGCGGCCTCGACACCGCTGACCACCCCGCCGACCAGGTCGACGACCGGCCGGTACCGCACGGTGATCTCGCCGTCCTCCCACGCGCTCGGCATCGCCACGGCCAGCGCGTCGTCACGGCGTTCCTCGGCGTCCTGGCCCGCGTGGAACAGCTCCCACTGGCCGCGGCGGCCCTTCTTGGCCCTGCGCAGCGCGCGTTCCGCCGAGCGCAGCACGTCGAGCGGCTCGCTGTCGGCGGCCGGCCGGTGCACGACGCCCGCGCTGACCGACACCGCCAGCCCGTGACCGTCCACATAGGTCGGTTCCAGCCCGAGGTCGTCGTTGATGCCGCGCATGACGGCGTCGATGCCCGGCGTGGTCGCGGTGTTCTCGACCAGCACGCCGAACTCGTCGCCGCCGAACCGGGCGATCATGACCTTCTCGTCCGCCAGCAACGCCTTCAGCCGCTGCGTGACGTGCTGCAGCAGGCGTTCGACGACCCGGCCGCCGAAGGTGTCGCGCAGCATGCCGAACGCGTCGAGGTCGAGGTGGAACACCGTGATGCCGTGCTCGGGGTCGCACTTGCGCAGCGCGATCTCCAGCTGGGTCGTGAAGAACTGCCGGTTCGGCAGGCCGGTGAGCACGTCGTGCAGCGCCTGCCGCTTGAGCTCGCCCTGCAGCAGCGCCAGCTCCGTGCCGTCCTCGACCACCACGACGAAGTGCATCGGCTTGTCGTCGGCGCCGCGCAGCAACGACGCCGTCAGCGTCACCCGCGCCGACTCGCCGTCCTTGCGCAGCAACCGCTGCGACTGCCGGACCCGCTCGGTGGCGCCGGCGGCCAGGTCGGCGAGCGCCTCCCGCAGCATGTCGGTGAAACCGGGCTGGATCAGGTCGAGCAGCGGCACACCGGTGAGCTCGTCGGAGGTGCTGCCGAGGATCTGCCCGATCGCGGCGTTGACCTGGAGCAACCGGCCGTCGAGGTCGACGATCAGCACGCCGTTGGTCGAGGAGGTGACCACCTCGTTGAAGCGGGCCTCGCTCTCCCTGAGGTTCCAGTTCGCGTCGCGGACCGCCTTGAGCAACGACTTCTGCATGCCCTCCTGCTGGGAGAGCACGGACTCGGTGCTGGCGGCGGTGAACCCGACGCCGAGGGCGCCCACGGCGAGCGCGACCCGTTCCGCGTACCGCTCGACGGGCTGGAACTCCGGCAGCGCGAGCAGGCCCTTGCCCAGCACCTCGGTGGTGCAGCGCAGACCGGCCTTCCCGAGGTGGCCCAGGCCCACCAGGTCGGCGCCCAGCTGCTCGACCGCCGTCGCGCGGAACGGTTCCTCGTGCAGCAGGGCGCACAACGCGTCGAGCCGGCCGCTCAGCTCCTCGTCGAGCTCCTGGCTGCCGCGCGGGATGACGACGGTGCCGAGCAGCCGGTAGGACCACTTGCGCGCGAGCGTCAGCCGCGCCCGGACGGCGTCCTCGGGCGACGGGGTTGCGTCACGTGCACGACTCGGCTTCGGCATTCGGGGCTGCCTCGTCACGGGCTCGGAGTGTCCGGCAGTTTAGCCACGCACCGTCGGTCCCACCTCAACCGGCGACGTGAATCGACATCACCCTATCGGTATCGGCTATGACTTACGACCGACCCCTGCGAAGGCGATCCGGTTCACCGCCGGGTCGTCGGAGATGTCGCCAGGGCCGGAAGGTCGCCATTCGGCGTACTTGACCAGTCCCGGTTCGACCAGCTCGAAATCACCGAAGAAGGCTTCGATCTCGGCGCGGTCGCGATAGGCGACGTCACCGCCGCCGGCCTTGCTCATCCGGTCGGTGACGGCCCTGGCCTCGTCGTTGACGTGGTCGCCGGCCATGTGCGAGATCGCGAGGTAGCTCCCGGCGGGCAACGCCTCGCGGTAGCGCTTGAGCAGCCCCTGCGGGTCGGCGTCGTCCGGCACCCAGTGGACCATGAACAGCAGCAGCAGCCCGACCGGCTGGTCGAAGTCGAGCAGCCGCCTGACCTCGCCGCTGCTCAGGATGCTCTCCGGGTCGCGCATGTCGGCCTGCAGCACGCCGACGCGGTCGTTGCCCGCGACGATCAGCTCACCGTGCGCCACGGCGACGGGATCGCGGTCCACGTAGACGACCCGGCACTCCGGGGCCTGCTCCTGCGCGACCTCGTGCACGTTCGCCACGGTCGGGATGCCGGAGCCGATGTCGAGGAACTGCCGCACCCCCTGCTCGGTCATGAACCGCACGGCACGGCGCAGGAAGGCCCGGTTGAGACGGGCCGCGCTGCGCGAGTGCGGCATCATCTCCTCGGCCTTGTCGCCCATCACGCGGTCGACCGCGAAGTTGTGCGCGCCGCCGAGCAGGTAGTCGTAGACCCGCGCCGCACTGGGCACGGACACGTCCACGCTCTGCGGGATCCAGTTCTCGTCGGCCACGGCGACCACCCTCTTGAGGTTGCGGACGCACAAGCTTAGTCATGCACGAAGCGCACTCGATTAGGCCGCAAGTGTGAACACACGCCACCCGAACGGGCACTGTCATCCTCACCCGAACGACTCATAAGGTGGTCCATCCTTTCCACGTCGCGAGGAGCGATGATGTCCGTCCCGGTGGCACCCGGTCGGCTGCCATTTCTCGGGCACACGTTGCCAATGCTCAGGAAAAGATTCGCCTTCACCGGGAATTTGCGTGGTCGCGGTGATCTGGTGGAAGTCCACCTGGGTCCGATGCGCACCTATTTCGTCACCAGCCCGCGGTTGACGCACCAGGTGCTGGTCACCGACGCGCCGAAGTTCCACAAGGGCCGGATGTACGACAAGTTCCGCCCGTTCGTGGGCAACGGGCTCGCGGTGTCCAGCGGGTCGTTCCACCTGCGCCAGCGCCGGATGGTGCAGCCGGCGTTCCACCGCGACCGGATCGCGGGCTACGTCACCGTCATGGCCCGCGCGGCGCGCGAGGTCGTCGACGGCTGGCGGCCGGGCGAGGTGCGGCAGCTGGAGGCCGACATGCAGGGCCTCGCCGTCACGATCGTCGGTGAGGCGCTGTTCTCCACCGAGATCGGCCAGCGGGCGATCGACGAGGCCCGGCGGTCCGTCTTCGTGATCATCCGCAACGGCATCCTGCGCGCGTTGTCACCGGGGTTCGTGGAGAAGCTGCCCATCCCGGCGAACCGCGAGTTCGACGAGGCGGTCGACCGGATGCGGGCGATCGTGCAGGAGGTCATCGCGGCCCGCCGCGACGACCCGGCCGACCACGGCGACCTGCTGTCGACCATGCTGGCCGCCAGGGACGCCGAGACCGGCGAGCCGATGACCGACGAGCAGGTCTTCGACGAGGTCATCACGCTGCTGACGGCCGGGATCGAGACCACCGCGCTCGCACTGGCGTGGATCTTCCACGAGATCGCCGCGAACCCCGACGTGCAGCGGCGGGTCGTGGCCGAGGTCGACGAGGTGCTCGCCGGGCGCGCGGTCACGGTCGACGACGTGCCGAGGCTGACCTACGTCGGCCAGGTGGCGAGCGAGGTGCTGCGGAAGTACCCGCTGTGGCTCGTCATGCGCCGCACCGCCGAGGAGGTCGACCTCGGCGGCGTCCGTCTGCCACCGGGCACCGAGGTGATCCTCAGCCCGCACACCCTGCACCACGACCCCGCGCAGTTCCCCGACCCCGAGCGCTTCGACCCGGACCGCTGGACGCCCGAGCGCGTCCGGCAGCTGCCGAAGGGCGCGTTCGTCCCGTTCGGCGGCGGTATCCACCAGTGCATCGGCAACCACTTCGCGCTGACCGAGATCGCCGTCGTCGTGGCGGCGGTCTGCTCGCGCTACCGGCTGGTCCCGGACCGGCCCGTGCGCACCACGTTCACCAATGCGGCCTACCCCAACGACCTGATGATGAAGGTCGTCCCCCGCTAGTTGGAGGTTTGTTCCCCCATGCGTTTCCGTCGGCTCTGTGCCGCCGTGCTGCTCGCCGCGCTCTTACCGGTGCCCGCGCAGGCGAACGCCGCCCAGACCACCTGTGAGGACGTGTACACGCCCGTCCAGTTCGGACTGGTCAAGCAGACGATGTACGGCCGCCTCTGCGTCCCCCGCGGGGCCAGGGCGGTCCAGGTGCTCGTCCCCGGTGGCACCTACACCAGCGGCTACTGGGACATCCCGGTCGGTCCCGAGGCCCGGTCGGTCGTGCGCGCCATGAACAGCGCCGGCATCGCCACCATGGCGGTGGACCGGATCGGCACCGGCAAGAGCACCAAGCCGCTCAGCATCCTGGTCGACGTCCCCAACCAGGCCGAAGCGGTGCACCAGATCGTCGAGCGCCTGCGGCAGCGGTTCGCGAAGGTGCTGATCGGCGGGCACTCCATCGGTTCCGCGATCGCGATGGCCGAGGCCGGCCGGTACCGCGACGTCGACGGCGTGCTGGTCACCGGCATGACCCACCAGTGGGACTACGTCCGGGCCGTGCCCGCGCTGACGAACCTGATCCCCGCCGTGCTCGACGCGAAGCTGAGCCTGCGCGGTCTCGACCTCGGCTACCTGACCACGGCACCCGGCACCCGTTACACCATGTTCCACGCACCGGGCCCGAAGGTCACCGACGTGGTGAACCTCGACGAGTCCACCAAGGACGTCGTGTCGGCCGGTGAGTTCGTCACGACCGCGCTGATGTCGAACATCGTGCTCCCCGCGAGCGGTGCCATCGACGTGCCGGTGATGACCGTGCAGACCTCGGCCGACTACTTCTGCGGCACCCCGCCGCTCGGCGCCGACTGCTCGTCGTCCGCGGCACTGGCCCGCTCCGAGCGGCCGTTCTACCCGCGCGCACCGCGGCTGGACGCCTTCGTGGTCAACGGGTACGGCCACTGCTTCAACTTCTCGGTGACGGCCGCTGACGCCTACCACACGGCCGTCGTCACCTGGCAGCGCAGCGTCTGACGGCATCTGCAAGGGGGCTAGAGCTTCTGCAGGAACTCGCCTGCGTCGCGTGGAACGCCGAAGTGGGTGCCGATCGCGAGGTCGGCGCCCGCTCGCGCCCACCACTCGGCCTGGGCGGCGGTCTCGACGCCGTCCACGCAGATGTTCACGCCCAGCTCGTGCACGGCGGGGATGAGCGCGGCGCACCGCTCGTCCTGCTTGCGCACCAGGTCCCCCGGCACCAGCACGGACGCGATCGGCAGCTCCGAGAGCCAGTTCAGGTCGCGCGGGCCGAGAGCGAAGTCCTCCAGCGCGATCCGCACTCCCCTGGCCGCCAGCGTGCCCAGGTTCTCCGCCGCGCCGGCCACGCCCAGCACGCCGACCGGCATGCTCAGCGTCAGCCGCTCGTGCGGCAGGCCGGTCTCCTCGATCACCCGCGCCACGCGGGACACGAGGTCGCCGTCGGTCGACTGGTGGCGGGTGAGCCGGACGCCGAACTGCGCGTCGAGCTCACCGCGGTGCCGCCACCACTGGGCCTGACCGGCGACGATCCGGATCAGCCACTCGCCCATCGGCAGGATCAGGCCCGTGGCGTCGGCGAGCTCGGCGCAGCGGTCGGTGAGGTCCCAGTGCAGCACGGCCTCCACGCCCGCCAGCTCACCGGTCGCGAGCGCGCGCACCGGCCGGTAGCAGACGCCGATGTCACCCTGTTCCCACGCGCCCGGCATCACGACGGCCAGCGCGTGGTCACGGCGCCGTTCGGTGTCCTGGTTGCTGTGGAACAACTCCCACTGGCCGCGCTGGTCCTTCTTGGCCTGCCGCAACGCGAGGTCGGCCATGCGCAGCAGCTCGACCGGGTCGACGTCCGGCGAGGGCCGGTGCACGACGCCCGCGCTCACCGACACCGCGAGCCCGTGCTCGTCGACGAACACCGGTTCGGCCAGGTCGGCGTTGATCGTGGTCATCATCGTCGCGATGTCCGGTGTGGCGGCGGAGTTCTCGACGACGACGCCGAACTCGTCACCGTCGAACCGGGCGACCATCGCCTGTTCGCGCGACAGCAACGCGCGCAGCCTGCGGGCCACGTGCTGCAGCAGCCGCTCGCCGACCCGGCCGCCGAGGCTGTTGCACACCAGGCCGAACGCGTCGAGGTCGAGGTGGAACACCGTCACGCCGAGCACGGGGTCGGCCCTGCGCAGCACGGTCTCCAGGTGGGTGGTGAAGAACTGCCGGTTCGGCAGGCCGGTCAGCACGTCGTGCAACGACTGCCTGCGCAGTTCTCCTTGCAGCAGCGCGAGTTCCGTGGCGTCGTCGGCGACCACCAGCACGTGGCTGGGCTTGTTGTCGCCGTCGCGCAGCAGTGACGCCGTCAGCGTCACCTTGGCCACGTCGTCCTCGCCGCGCAACAGGTGCAGCGGTTCCCGTTCGAACTCACGGCGTTCGGCCAGCACGCGTTCGACCATCTCGCGGAACACGACGACCGACCCCGGCGCGACCAGGTCCATGAGCCGCGTGCCCGGATCGGGCTTGTGGCCCAGGACGTCGCCGACGGCGTCGTTGACCCACACCACCTTGCCGTCGAGGCCGACGACGAAGATGCCGCTGGTCGACGACGTCGCGATGCCGGCGAACCTGGCCTCGCTGCGCCGCTGGTCCCGCTGCGCGTCACGGGCGGCCTTGAGCAGCGCGAGCTGCATGCTCTCCTGCTGGTCCAGGATGGAACGTGCCCGCGCCGCGCTGAAGGCGCACATCAGCGCGCCCATGCCGCCGACGACGCGCACGACGTGCTGCTTGCTCCCGCTGAACTCGTCCAGGCCCAGCAGGCCCTTGCCGAGCACGTCGACGGTGCGGCGCAGCCCGGGCTCGTTGACGTAGCCGACGCCGGCGAGCCGCTCGCCCACCTGCTCGAACGGAGCGGGGTCGAACGGCTCGCTGTGCAACGCCGTGCACAACGCGTCGAGCTGGTCGCCCAGTTCGGCGTCCAGCTCGTCCCGGCTCAACGCGACCATCACGACGCTGCTGAGCAGGTAGCTCCACTTGCGCGCCAAGGCTTCCCGCGCGCGGGCGGTGGCGGTGCCCGCGGGTGGAGCGGCATCGGGTCTACGGCTCGGTTTCGTCATTCCCGTTGCCCTGTATGGGTTGAAGAGTGCCCGGCAGTTTACCCACCACGAGTCGGCGTCCGTTGCGCCAACAGTGTGAAAGCGCCACTCCTTGGAGTGGTTTTAACCCTTACGACCTACTTCAGCGTACCGGAACACGTTCACGGGCGCCTCCGCAGCGACGCCGCCGGGACCGACCGGCCACCGCGCGGCCGTCGCCTCCTGGGCGGTGCGGATCTGACCCTAGACTCGGCGCATGGACGAAGAGATCCACGAGCGGATCCGCGACACCATCAAGGCGATCCCCCGCGGCCGCGTCGCCACCTACGGCGACATCGCCGATCTCGCCAAGGCCCCGTCGCCCCGGCTGGTCGGCCGCATCCTGAACGAGGACGGCCACGACCTGCCCTGGCAACGCGTCCTGAAGGCGGACGGCACCTGCGCCCCGCACCTGCGCGACACCCAGCTGCAGATGCTGCACGAGGAAGGGGTGCCGAACCTCGACGGGAAGGTCAACCTGCGGGAGTACCGGTGGGAGGACGCGCGCGAAGAGGAGCTCCCCCGGGCTCTGGTAGGCGGCGCGCAGGTCGGCGACCGGCCTCGCGCTCACGCCGACCTGCGCACCCCCGCAACGCCCTCCCGGTACTTCCGCACCAACGCCTCGACCACCAGCGGATGCGCTCCGATCGGTTCCGCCACCACGTCCGCCCCGCACGCGGCCAGGCCGCCCTGGAAGACACCGGGCGCCAGCAACCACGACGCCACCACGACCCGCCGCCCGCCGTGGCGGACCGAGGCCACCACGTCCGCGATCCGGGGCGTGGCCGTGGCGACGTACCCGACGGCCTCCGCCCCCACCAGCACCGCGGCCCGCCGCACGTCCGCCAGGGCCCGCGCGTCCGACGAACCGGCCGCGCCGAGCACCACCAGGTCGCCGCGCCGGACCCCGGCCTCGCGCAACCGGTCCACCACCGCCGGCACCGCGGCCACGCCCAGCGGCTCGGTCACCACGACCCCGGGGCGTGACCCGATCTGCTCCGGGATGTCCACCCGCACGTGGTACCCGGCCGCCAGGAACACCGGCACGACGACGCACGGACCGTCCACAACGGACCGGACGTCCGGCTGGAGCACGTCGGCGTACGCGACCGCGACGGGTGCGTCCACCGCGGCGCGCACCAGGGCCGCGATCTCCTCGCACACCGCGACCCCGCGCGGGTTCCGCGTGCCGTGGAAGGCCAGGACGAGCTTCATGCGGGCTCCATCGCGAGTCGGTATCCGCGCTTGACCACGGTGCACACCATCTGCGGCGCCCCCAGTGCCGTCCGCAGCCGTCCGATCGCCGTCTCCACGGCGTGTTCCTCGCCGCCGGAGGGCAGGGCGGCCAGCAGCTCCTGCCGGGACACCACCCGTCCGCGGGCGGCGACGAGGGTGCGCAGCACCGCCATCGGCGCCGGTGCGACGGGGCGCAGCTCGCCGTCGATCACCACGGCCTGGGCGCGCATCTCCATGTCCAGCGAGGCGATCCGCAGCCGGGTCGCCCGCGCGGGCAGCTCGACGGCCAGTTCGCGCACCATCGAGCCGATGCGCGAGCGGGCCGGCTGCACCACCGGGATTCCTGCGGCCACCAGGGGACCTGCGGTGATCGCGCCGACGCCGACCACCAGCACGGTGCGGCGCAGGGCCTCCACCAGGTCGGCGCGGCGGTCTCCGGCCGTGCGCAGCACCGACGAGGCGGCCGGGGCGCTGGTGAACGTCAGCGCGTCCACCTGGCCGTCGAGCACCGCGTCGATCAGCCGCTCCAGCGGGCCGGGGTCGGCGGGCGGTTCCCAGCGGTAGACCGGGATCTCGACGACGTCGGCGCCCGCGGCCTGGAGGGTGCCGACGAAGTCCGGCAGCGGTTCGCCGTGCAGCTGCACGGCCACGCGTTTGCCGGAGACGCCCATCCGCAGCAGGTACTGCAGCAGCTCGGCGTTCGACTCGGACGACGGCGACCACGTCTCGGTCAGGCCGGCGGCCCGCACCGCGCCCTTCGCCTTCGGGCCGCGCGGCAGCACCACGGCCGACGACAGGGCGCGGTGCAGGCGCGCGCCCAGACCCCAGCCCTCCGCGGCCTCGAACCAGCCGCGGAAACCGATCGCGGTGGTCGCCACGACCACGTCGACCGGCGCCGACAGCAGGGCGGACGTCGCGGCCAGCAACGAGGTGTCGTCCGGCAGCGGCACGATGCGGATGGCCGGGCCGTGCAGGACCGCGGCGCCCTTGCGTTCGAGCAGCGCGATGAGCTCGTCGGCACGGCGGGCGGCGGTGACGCCGATGGTGAACCCGGCCAGCGGACCGGTCACGTCAGCTCCACCACACCGTCACGCACACGCACCCCGTGCACGGCGACCGACACCTCGGGCGAGTCGAGGCACTTGCCCGTGGCCAGCTCGAAGGCCTGCTTGTAGACCGGGGACACGACCACGGGCACACCGCCGCGGTCACCGAGGATGCCGCGGGAGAGCACCGCAGCGCCGCTGAACGGGTCGACGTTGTCCAGCGCGTGCAGGGTGCCCTCCGCGGTCAGGAACACGGCCACCTGCGAGCCGTCGGGGAGCAGGGCCGCGACGCCCTGTTCCGGGCGCAGCAGGGCGAAGTCACAGACCTTCGTCATCGCACGACCTCCGGGATGCCGAGCTGGACGGGAACGCGCTGACCGCGTTCGGCGCGGAACGAGATCGACGGGTCGGGGGTGCCGGGGGCGTTGACGAACGACGTGAAGCGCGCCAGCTTCTCCGGGTCCTCCAGCACGCCCTTCCACTCGTCGGCGTACGAACCGACGTGGGCGTCCATCGCGGCCTCCAGGTCGGCGCAGATGCCGAGCTCGTCGTCCACGACCACCTCGCGCAGGTGGTCGAGGCCGCCGTCGAGGCCCTCCAGCCACGCCGACGTGCGCTGCAACCGGTCCGCGGTGCGGATGTAGAACATCAGGAACCGGTCGATGGTGCGGATGAGCGTCTCCGTGTCCACATCGGACACCAGCAGGTCGGCGTGGCGGGGTGTGAAGCCGCCGTTGCCGCCGACGTAGAGGTTCCAGCCGTTCTCGGTCGCGATGATGCCGAAGTCCTTGCTGCGGGCCTCCGCGCACTCGCGCGCACACCCCGACACCGCGGACTTGAGCTTGTGCGGCGACCGCAGGCCGCGGTAGCGCAGCTCCAGGTCGATCGCGAGCCCGACGGAGTCCTGCACGCCGTAGCGGCACCAGGTCGTGCCGACGCAGGACTTCACCGTGCGCAACGCCTTGCCGTACGCGTGCCCGGACTCGAAGCCGGCGTCGACCAGGCGGCGCCAGATCTGCGGCAGCTGGTCGACCGTCGCACCGAACAGGTCGATCCGCTGCCCGCCGGTGATCTTCGTGTAGAGCCCGAAGTCGCGGGCGACCTCGCCGATCACGATGAGCTTCTCCGGCGTGATCTCACCGCCGGGGATGCGCGGCACGACCGAGTAGGTGCCGTTGCGCTGCATGTTCGCGAGGAACCGGTCGTTGGTGTCCTGCAACGAGACCTGCGCCTCGCCGAGGATGTGCCCGTTGTTCAGCGACGCCAGGATCGAGGCCACGGCGGGCTTGCAGATGTCGCACCCGCGCCCGCTGCCGTGCTTCTCGATCAGCGCGGTGAACGTCGTGATCCGGGTCGCGCGGACGATCTCGAACAGCTCCGCGCGCGAGTGGGTGAAGTGCTCGCACAGCGCCTTGGACTGCTCGACGCCGCAGTCGGTCAGCAGCTTCTTCAGCATCGGCACGCACGAACCGCAGCCCGTGCCCGCCTTGGTGCACGCCTTCAGCTCGGCGACGTCGCACGCCACACCGGACCCGATGGCGTCGGTGATCGTCTGCTTGGTGACGGCGTGGCACGAGCAGACCTGGGCGTCCGCCGGCATGTCCACGTCGACGGCGGCACCCGGCTGCAACAGGGCCGCGGGGACCTCCTTGCCCACCAGCGGGCGCAGCGACGGGTAGGCCGACGCGTCACCGACCAGCACGCCGCCGAGCAGGGTCTTCGCGTCGTCGGACACCACGAGCTTGCTGTACGTGCCCGCGACGGCGTTGTTCACGACGACTTCCAGCGCACCCTCGGTCGTGGCGTGCGCGTCACCGAACGACGCCACGTCCACGCCGAGCAGCTTCAGCTTCGTCGACACGTCCGCACCGGGGAACACCTTCGTGCCACCGGCGAGCTGGTCCGCGACCACCTCGGCCATCGCGTAACCGGGCGCTACCAGCCCGTACGTCACGCCCTCGACCGCCGCGCACTCGCCGATCGCGAACACGTGCGGGTCGGCGGTGCGGCAGGAACCGTCGACCAGGTACCCGCCGCGCGGTCCCAGCTCCAGCCCGAGGTCCAGGTCGGTGCGGGGCCGGATGCCGGCGCTGAACACCACGACGTCGAGGTCGAGCTCCAGACCGCTGGCCAGCTTGGCGATCAACCGCGACCCGTCGCGTTCGATCGAGGAGGCGGAGGTGCCGGTGTGCACGGTCAGGTCGAGCTTCTCGACCAGCCGCTTCAGCAGTCCGGCGCCGCCGTCGTCGACCTGGATCGGCATCAGCCGGGGTGCGAGCTCCACGACGTGCGGCGAGACCCCCATGCCGCGCAGCGCGTTGGCCGCCTCCAGGCCGAGGAGGCCACCGCCGAGCACCATGCCGGAGTGCCGGCCCGGCCGGTCGGCGGCCTGGACCGTCGCCCGGATCTCGTCCAGGTCGTCGATGGTCCGGTAGACGTGGCAGCCGGGCAGGTCCCGGCCGGGGACGGGCGGCACGAACGGCACGGAGCCGGTGGCCAGCACCAGCGCGTCGTAGCCGACCTCGACACCGGAGGCGCCCACGACGACCCGGTGTTCCCGGTCGACGGAGACCGCTTTCTCGCCGAGGCGGAGCTCGCACCCGTTCAGCGCGGGCAGCTCCAGGCCGACGGAGCTTCCACGTGTCCACATAGGACGACAGGGCGACCCGGTCGTAGGCGGGGCGGGACTCCTCGCCGAACACGACGATCCGCCACCCGGAGTCGTGCAGGAGTTCGGTGAGCCGGTGGCCGACCATGCCGTGGCCGATCACGACCAGGGTTCGAGTCATCGGAGTCCCTCCTTCCACCCGGAATCGTCACCGGGCGGTGTGTCGTGCCGAGGTCAGCTGTGTGTCCGAGCTGTTACACGCCCGCGTAGGCCAGGGACGGCCGCGCCGCGAAGACGGTGCGCCGCAGGTAGAACCACCACGTGGTGCCCAGGCAGAACGCGTAGAACACGAGGATCGCGGTCAGCGCGGGCGTGAGCGTCTTCGAGCCCTCCAGCGAGAACTTGAAGACCAGGTTCACCAGCACGCCACCGGCCGCGCCGACCGCGCCCGCGATGCCGACCACGGCGGCGGCCTGGCGCTTGGCGGACTTGTCGTCGTCCGACTGCGTGCGGAAGATCGCCGGGATCATCCGGTACGTCGAGCCGTTGCCGACGCCGGCCAGCACGAACAGCGCGATGAACGAGCCGAAGAACAGCGCGAAGTTCTTCGTGTCGACGCTGATGATCACGCCGATCGTGCCGACGCCGAGCCCCACGAACGTGCCCAGCGTCACCTTCGCGCCACCGACCCGGTCGGCGAGCCACCCGCCGGCGGGCCGGGCGACCGAACCGATCAGCGCGCCGAGGAACGCGAGCGCCACCCACCCCTTGTGGTCCACGAAGCTGAGCTTGATCAGCGACGGGAACGCGAACGAGTAGCCGATGAACGACCCGAACGTCCCGATGTACAGGAACGACATCACCCAGGTGTGCTTGTTGGACAGCGCCAGCCGGTACGACTGGCCGTCCGGCTTGGCCTGGGTGAGGCTGTCCATGAAGAACCAGGCGCACAGCGTGGCGACCACGATGAACGGCATCCAGATCAGCGCCGCGTAGGCCAGGTGGATGCCGGTGCCGAGCGTGATGACGACCGGCACGATGAGCTGCGTGATCGCGACGCCGAGGTTGCCGCCGGCGGCGTTCATGCCGAGCGCGAGGCCCTTCTTGCCCTCCGGGTAGAAGAACGAGATGTTCGCCATCGACGACGAGAAGTTCCCGCCGCCCAGGCCCATGGCGGCCGAGGTGAGCAGGAAGAACCAGTACGGCGTGCCGGGCGTGGACACCGCGTGGGCGAGCATCGTGCAGGGGATCAGCAGGAGTCCCGCGCTGATCGTCGTCCAGACCCTCCCGCCGAACCGCGGCACCGCGAACGTGTAGGGCACCCGCAGCACCGCGCCCACCAGGTTCGGCACGATCAGCAGCCAGAACTGCTGGCCGACGCTGAAGTCGAACCCGACCGGGCCGAGGCTCACCACCACGATGCTCATCAGCACCCAGACGCTGAACCCGAGGTTCTCCGCGAAGATGGAGAGCGCGAGGTTCTTGCGTGCGATCCGCTTGCCGGTGGACTCCCAGAACTCGGGCTTCTCCGGCTCCCAGTGGTCGATCCAGCTCATGTACGTCCTCCGCGGGGTCGGCGATTGCCGAGAAACCTAGGAACCGCGCGTTACCAGGGCGTTCTGGTCGATGACGGCGGCGGCAACTCCGCCGCACATCACGCGGTGGCCGGTTGTGAGGCCCCGAGCCAGTCGAGCAGCCCGCACACGGCGTCCTTGCAGCCACCGCAGCCCGTGGTCGCCCGCGTGGCCTCCGCGAGCTGCGGCAACGACTCCGCGCCCGCACGCCACGCGGACACGATCTGTCCTTTGGAGACGGTGTTGCAGCGGCAGATCACCGCGCTGGACGGCAGGTCCGCCGGTGACGCGGCCTCGGCCGGGAGCGCCCGGCCCAGCAGCAGCGCCAGCCGGTCGGTCGGCGCGGGGATGCCGCGGTCGTAGAGCTGGGTGATCGTGGCGGCCGCGTCCGGTGCGCCCAGCACGATCGCGCCGGTGACCCGGTCGTCGCGCAGCACCAGCTTGGCGTACCGGCCGCGGGAGGGTTCCTGGAAGCACAGGACCTCCGAGTCGGGGCAGTCCACGTCGGTGTGCACGTCACCCAGTGCCGCGAGGTCCACGTCGCGGGCCTTCAACCGGGTCACGACGGACGTGCCGCTGTAGCGCGCGGCCGGGTTCGCGCCGGTCAGCCGGTCGGCGAGCACGGCGGCCTGGTCCCACGCGGGCTGCACGAGACCGGAGACGGTGCC
Organism: Lentzea chajnantorensis; assembly: GCF_054300775.1. Taxonomy (NCBI): domain Bacteria; kingdom Bacillati; phylum Actinomycetota; class Actinomycetes; order Pseudonocardiales; family Pseudonocardiaceae; genus Lentzea; species Lentzea chajnantorensis. The sequence continues at coordinate 137,256 of NZ_JBSDZT010000002.1, forward strand.
GGGGTGCTGGGCGCAGTCGCCGATCGCGTGGACGCGCGGGTCGCTGGTGCGCAGCGCGTCGTCCACGACGATGCCGCGGTCCACGTCCAGTCCCGCCCGCACCGCCAGCCCGGTCTCCGCCCGCACACCGGCGGAGACGACCACCAGCTCTGCGGGCACGTGCGTGCCGTCGTCGAGGACCAGGCCGTCACCGGGCAGGTACTTGGCGGCCCGCGCGTTCAGCCGGAACTCGATGCCGAGCTTGCCGAGCGTCCGCGCGAGGACACCGCCGGCGCCGGGGTCGAGCTGGCGTTCCATCAGGTGGCCGACCGGGTGCACGACCGTGACCAGGCAGCCGCGCCCGGCCAGGCCGCGTGCCGCCTCGATGCCCAGCAGGCCACCGCCCAGGACCGCGACCGGCATGCCCTTCTGCGCCTTGGCCTCGATCCGCGCGCAGTCGTCCAACGTCCGGAAGGCAACCACCCCGTCGGCGAGCTTCCCGTCCTCGACGAGCCCTTCGGCCGGCGGCACCCACGGCACACTCCCCGTAGCCAACACCAACGCGTCGTACGCGACGGTCACGCGGGGCCCCCGCGTTCCCCCCAGGGGAACGCGGGACTCCCGCGTGACCTCCAGGGGAACGTGCACGCGGGGCCCTTCCGTGCTCTCTGAGGGTACGAAAGCGCCCCGCGTGCACCTGACGTCCACCGTTCGGGTGAGGCGGTCGAGGGAGACGACCTCGTGGGAGAGGCGCAGGTCGATGTTGTGGGTGGCGGCCCAGGATTCGTCGTGGAGGCGGGTCGCTGAGGGAATCATGGTCCCGGCGACCACGGTTGAGAGCAGCACGCGGTTGTACGCCGCGTGCGGCTCGGCTCCGATGACGGTGATGGAGATGTCCTGGTCACGGCGGCGGAGCTCGTCCGCCAGCCGTGCGCCCGCCATGCCGTACCCGACGATCACGACTCGTCGCATGCCCGCTCCAATCGCACCGCGCAGACCTTGAACTCGGGCATCCGGCTCGTGGGGTCGAGCGCGGGGTTGGTGAGCAGGTTCGCCCGCCCGTCACCGGGGAAGTGGAACGGCAGGAACACCGCGTCGACGCGCATGCTCGGCACGCAGCGCACGGTGGCCGTGACACGACCTCTTCTGGACACGACGTGCGCGGGCTCGCCGGGAACGAGTCCCGCCCGCGCGGCCGTGTCGGGGTGCACCTCGACGTACGTCCCGGGAACGGCCGCGGCCAGCTCCCCGATCCGCCGCGTCTGCGCACCCGACTGGTAGTGCTGCAGGACCCGCCCGGTGGTGGCCTGCAACGGGAACTCGGCGTCCGGCGGTTCCGCCGGGCCGGTGTGGTCGACCGGGACGAACCGCGCCAGACCGTCGGCGTGGGCGAACCGGTCCAGGAACAACCTGGGGGTGCCGGGGTGGTCGGTCGAGGGCACCGGCCAGTGCAGCTGCTCGGCGTCGAGCCGCTCGTAGGTGATGCCGGAGTAGTCGGACAGGCCGCCCTGCGAGACCTTCCGCAGCTCCTCGAACGCCTCGCGCGGCGACGTGGGGAACCCCGTCGGCACGCCGAGGCGCGCGGCCAGGCCGTTGATCAGCTCCAGGTCGCTGCGGACTCCCGGCGGCGGGTCGAGCGCCTTGCGGCGGCGGATGACCCGGCCTTCGAGGTTGGTCATCGTGCCGTCCTCCTCGGCCCACTGCGTGACCGGGAACACGACGTCCGCCATCGCGGCGGTCTCCGACAGGACGAAGTCGGCGACCACCAGCAGGTCCAGCGCCTTCATCCGCTCGGTGACGTGGGCCGCGCGCGGCGCCGAGACGACCGGGTTGCTGCCGAACACGAGCATCGCCTTCAGGTCGTCGGCGGTGAGCAGCTCGTAGGCGCTGCGGCCGGGACCCGGCAGCTCGTCGACGCCCCAGACGGCCATGACGTGCGCGCGGGCCGCCGGGTCGTCGATCTTGCGGTAACCGGGCAGCTGGTCGGCCTTCTGACCGTGCTCGCGACCGCCCTGGCCGTTGCCCTGCCCGGTCAGGCAGCCGTAGCCGGAACCGGTCCTGCCCGGCAGGCCCAGCGCGAGCGCCAGGTTGATCCACGCGGAGACGGTGTCGGTGCCCGACGCGTGCTGCTCGGTGCCCCGCCCGGTGAGGACGTACGGCTTCCCGGCCAGCATCTGCACGGCCGCGCGCTGGTCGGCGGCGGACACGCCCGTGACGCGTTCGGTCTGCTCCGGCCACCACTGCGCGGCGATCCGCCAGGCGTCGTCGAACCCGGTGGTGCGCTCGGCGATGTACTCCTTGTCGACCAAGCCCTCGATCACCGCGGTGTGCAGCAGTCCCAGTGCCAGCGCCAGGTCCGTGCCCGGTGCGGGCTGCAGGTGCAGCGTGGCGCGTTCCGCGGTGGCCGTGCGGCGCGGGTCGATGACGATCAGCCGGGCGCCTTCGAGGTGCCGCAGGAACGGCGGCATGGTCTCGGCCGGGTTGGAGCCCGCGAGCAGCACCGTGTCGGCGGTCCGCAGGTCGGTGAGCGGGAACGGCATGCCCCGGTCCAGCCCGAACGCACGGTTGCCCGCCGCCGCGGCCGACGACATGCAGAACCGGCCGTTGTAGTCGATCTGCGAGGTCTTCAGCGCGACCCTGGCGAACTTGCCCAGCAGGTACGCCTTCTCGTTGGTCAGCCCGCCGCCACCGAACACGGCGACCTCGTCGGGTTCGCAAGTCCTGATCCTGTTGACCACGTAGTCCATCGCCTCGTCCCACGAGGCGGGTTCGCCGTGGACCAACGGCGTGGTGAGGCGGCCTGGATGGCGCAGCAGCTCCCCCGCCGTCCAGCCCTTCTGGCACAGCCCACCGGGGCCGGGGGCCACCTGGCCGTCGATGACGCTCATGGCGCACTGGAGCGCGCAGTACGGGCAATGGGTCACGCCGCTGACGCTAAGAAGCGCGCGTTAACCCGAAGCTCCGCAATGTTTCAGGCCGGGAAAATGGCCCGCTCAGAGCAGCTCGGTCACGTGGTGAGCAGCTCGTTCCAAGCCCGCAAACGACCGCGGCGTTGACAACGGGTGCAGCGCGTGCACGGCCAGCCGGTACAGCACCGCCCGCACCAGCGCCTGCTCCCACTCGGCCTGGTGGCTCCACCGGTGGAACAGGCCGGCGTCCGCGCCACCCCACGCGACGGCGTCCACCGCGACCACGGCCGCCGCCCACTCGGCCGGCCGCCAGTACGCGGCGAAGTCGATGACCGCGGGCGGCGCGGTGCCGGCGAACAGCACGTTGCCGAACAGGTCGCCGTGCACGACCTGCGGCTTGAGGTTGATCGGCTTCTGCACCTCGGCGAGCAGCTCGAACAGCCGGCCGCCGAGGTCGGCGTCGAGCGGCACGTCCTCCTCGCCCCACGCCAGGCGGTCGGCGACGGCGAACACGTCGGTGCGCGCGTCGAGGAACCGGGGTCTGGGCAGGTCCGCCGTGGCCTGGTGCAGGCGCTGGGCGACGGCGATCACCTCGTCGTGGCGTGCCTCGGCGCGGCCGGCGAGGAACTTGGTGGCCGACCAGCCGCCGACGACGTAGCGGCCGTCGGTGGACCGCAGCGGGCGGCCGATCCTGAGGTTCGGCACGTCGAGGTTGTCGAGGGTCTTGGCGATCCAGGTGGCCTCGGCGGGCCTGGGCGCCGGGCGGATCGTGGCGTCGCCACACCGCCACGCGGGGCCGCCGTCGATGAGCTCTGGTTCGGCGTCACGTGCCCCGAACGCCGCACGCACGTGCGCTGGGGGCGGTTCGGGACTGCGGGTCACGGCTGGGCACGCTACCTGGCTGGACCGTCCGGGTGGTGGACCACGACACGACCGATTTTCACGTCACCACGTTCGGGTCCCCTGCTCCGGCGTCTGCAAGTACCACCGACAGGGTGGTCGGCAGTACTTGCAGACGCCGTCGAGCGAGGAGGGATCAGTACGTCGGCAGGCTCGGGTCGACCTCGCGGGCCCACGCCAGCACACCGCCGCCGACGTGCACGGCGTCGGAGAAACCCGCCTTGTGCAGCGCCGCGAGCGCCTCCGCGGACCGGGCGCCGGACTTGCAGTGCAGCACCAGCGGCTTGTCCTGCGGCAGCTCCGAGAACGCCTCACCCGAAAGGATCTTGTCCTTCGGGATGAGCACCGAGCCCGGGATCTTCACGATCTCGTACTCGTGCGGCTCGCGGACGTCCACCAGCAGGAAGTCCTCGCCGGACTCCTGCTTGTGCTTGAGCTCGAGCGGCGTGATCGTGTTGCCCGCGGCGGCCTGCTGCGCGTCCGTGGACACGACACCGCAGAACGCCTCGTAGTCGATCAGCTCGGTGATCTTCGGCGACTCCGGGTCCTTGCGGATCTTGATGGTCCGGTAAGACATCTCCAGCGCGTCGTAGACCATCAGGCGGCCCAGCAGCGGGTCACCGATGCCCGTGAGCAGCTTGATCGCCTCGGTGACCATGATCGAGCCGATCGACGCGCACAGCACGCCCAGCACGCCGCCCTCGGCGCACGAGGGGACCATGCCGGGAGGCGGCGGCTCCGGGTAGAGGTCGCGGTAGTTGAGGCCCTGACCGTTCGGCGCGTCCTCCCAGAAGACGCTGACCTGGCCCTCGAACCGGAAGATCGAGCCCCACACGTACGGCTTGCCCAGCAGCACCGCGGCGTCGTTCACCAGGTACCGCGTGGCGAAGTTGTCCGTGCCGTCGAGGATCAGGTCGTAGTCGCGGAAGATCTCCAGCGCGTTCTCGGAGTTCAGGTGCGCCTGGTGGAGCACGACCTTGACGAACGGGTTGATCTCCGCGACCGAGTCGCGCGCGGACTCGGCCTTGGGGCGGCCGACGTCGGACTGGCCGTGGATGACCTGGCGCTGCAGGTTCGACTCGTCCACGACGTCGAAGTCGACGACGCCGAGCGTGCCGACCCCGGCCGCGGCCAGGTACAGCAGTGCCGGGCTGCCCAGGCCGCCCGCGCCGACGACGAGCACCTTCGCGTTCTTCAGCCGCTTCTGCCCGTCCACCCCGACGTCCGGGATGATCAGGTGCCGGCTGTAGCGCGCGACTTCTTCCTTGGTCAGCTCCGCGGCTGGCTCAACGAGCGGCGGAAGCGCCATGCTGGTCCTCCTCGACGAATGTCTCCGTGTCCGAGACAACGTCTACCCTGCCTCGACTCTTCCCCGTTGGAAAGCCGTCTCACCCAGCGGGAAACGCGTTCGGCTTGCACACCTTGCCGTCGGCGGGCACCACGTCCAGACCGGCGTTGAGCTGGGCGACGAAGTCGTTCGAGACGCCGAACGTCTGCTGCATCATCACCGGGGCCGGCGCGTCGGTCTCCTGGCAGGCCGCGTGGCCGCTGCCCAGGGCGTGACCGACCTCGTGGTTGATCACGTAGTTGCGGTACCCGGACAGGTCGCGGCTGTAGACCATGGCGCCGCGCACCCAGCGGGCCACGTTGATGATCACGCGCTTGCTCTGGTTGTCGTAGCACGACGTCTCGAACGGGATCTCCTTGCCGCAGATCGCGTGCGTCGTCTTCGTGCTGGTCAGGATGATCGTGAAGTCGGGGTTCTGGTTCGCCTCGACCCGTTGCAGCGCGACCGTCTTCGTGCCGATCCAGCTGCGCGGGTCGGACAGGAAGCCCTCGACCGTGCGCCCGAACGCCGCCGCGTCGTCGTTGTAGTCCGCGGGCCGCACGCCGTCCTCGATGGCGATCGCGTACCGGCGGAACTTGGCCGCGTTCGCCTCGCCGACGCGCGGGCCGCTGCCCGGCACGGCCTTGAACGTGCCGACGCCGTCCTGCGAGAAGTCCGGGCCCGGCGGCAGCTCGGCGGTGGGGATGTTGAGCTGCGGCTTCTGCCCCTGCACCTCGGTCGCGGGCGGCTCGACGGGGTTGACCGGCGACTCGGCGGCGTTGGTGCCCCCGGCGTCGCCGGTCGGCGTCTTCGGCTGGACCGTGTCGAGCACCACGAGCGCGGTGAGCACGACCAGCACCGGGATCGCGTAGATCCGCCAGCCGTAGTGGGAGACGAGCCGCTTCACGCCACCGGGCCTGCGGGGTCGCTGCAGCCGCCCGGTGCCCTCCGGCTCCCAGGCGGCGGCGAGCGGTTCCGCACTGGTCCGCCGCGCGCCACGGCGGTAGCGGTCTGCGGGCGGAGCACTTCGTCCTCGCTCGGGGGCGCGATTCACGTCGCCCAGGGTCCCACACCCCCTGTATGGCCGTCGTTCGTCACCACGAGTGCCGGTCGACCGCCTCCCACATGCCCAGCACCGCCCTCGCGACGGTGGCGGGCCGTTCCATCTGGGCGACGTGCCCGGTGTTGGGCAGCACGAGCAGTCGTCCCTTGGGCAGCAGCTGCGCAGTGCGGGGTCCCTTGCGGACGCTGACCAGCCGGTCGTGCTCGCCCCACAGCACCAGCGTCGGCGCCTGGACCTGCGGCAACAACCGCCACAGCGACTTCGCGCCCGGCGTGAGCCAGTGCGTCATCAACCCGACGGTGCTGCGGTTGAGCGCCCGGCCGGCCCACCGCTGCCGCGCGCGTTCCTCGTTCTCCGCGATCGACTCCTCGATCCGGTTGTCGGGCACGATGCTCGGGTCCGCGAAGCAGAGCTGGAGCATCTGCCGGGTGCGGTCGTGCGGGGTCAGCTTCGCGAGCTCGCGGCGCACCCTCGCGCCGATGACCGGCAGCACGGCGAGCGCCATCCGCGGGTCGGACATGCGGTCCAGGCGCGGCCGCAGGTCAGGCACGGCCGGCGAGACCAGCGTGAGCGTGCGGACCAGGTCCGGCCTGGTCGCGGCGACGATGACCGAGATCGCACCGCCCATGGAGTTGCCGAACAGGTGCGCGGGCTCGCCGCGGGTCTCCAGGTAGCCGATGACCGTGCGGGCGTGCGTGGCGAGGCTGAAGTCGTAGCCGGGGATCGGCTCCGACCGCCCGAAGCCGGGCAGGTCGATCGAGGAGCCGCTGACGTGGTCCCGCAGCTGCGCCGCGAGGTCCGTCCAGTTGGTCGCGCTCCCACCGAGCCCGTGCACGTAGACCGCGGGCGGCCCGTTCCCCGGCGTGACCCTGACGTGCACCTCGTGGTCGTCGATCCGGCAGAACTCACCCGGCCAGGGCGGCTGGTCGGTGTCCAGCGGCGGCAGCTCGGCCGTGGACAGCGGGGCGGGGATCAGCGTGCTCATCTCCCCAGGATGCGGGAACCGGGCGGGAGATGGTTCCCTCAAGTGGGCTACCAGCGAGTAAGGTTGGCCACGCCGCGGTCGGCCGGCGCTCGACCCGACGGCAGTGATGACCAGTGCTGGAGGCACCATGACGGAGACGGCGCAGAGCGCACCCGCAGGCAGGGGCGTTCGACTGCCGCGCACCGCACGCCGCGCGCAACTGCTGGCAGCGGCGCAGGACGTGTTCGTCACCAACGGCTACCACGCCGCGGCGATGGACGAGATCGCGGAACGCGCGGGCGTGTCCAAGCCGGTGCTGTACCAGCACTTCCCGGGCAAGCTGGAGCTGTACATGGCCCTGCTCGAATCCCACGTGGACGAGCTGGTCGGCCGCGTGCGCACTGCCATCGGCTCCACGACGGACAACAAGCTCCGCGTCCGCGCCGCCGTGGCCGCGTTCTACGACTTCGTCGACGGCGAGGGCCAGGCCTTCCGCATGGTCTTCGAGTCGGACCTGCGCTCCGAACCGGCGGTCCAGTCCGCGGTCGAACGCGCCACCACCGACTCGGTCGACGCCATCACGGACACCATCACGGCCGACGCGGGCCTCGACCCGGAGCGCGCACGGCTGCTGGCCGTCGGTCTCGTCGGGTTGTCGCAGGTCACGGCCCGGTCGTGGCTCGCGGACAACCGCCGGGTGCCGAAGGAGGACGCGGTGGCGTTGATCTCCAACCTGGCGTGGCGCGGGATCGGTGGCGGGTTCCCGCTGCAGCACTGACGTGACGCGAACGGCCTCTCACCCACGTGGGCGAGGGGCCGTTCGACCGAGCACGAAGCTCACATCAGCGCGGCGATGCGTCGCGCCACGTCCTCCGACCGTTCCAGCGGCAGCATGTGCCCGGTCTTCGGGTAGATCACGAACTCCGCCGACGGCAGCGCCTCGGCGATGGCCCGCGCGTGCCGCATCGGCGTCAGCAGGTCCCAGGACCCGGCCATCACCACGGTCGGCACGGACGACAGCACCGCGAGCGCTTCCCGGCGCTGGTGCCGGGTGAGCTCCTCGCGGAGGCCGACGAACGCGGTCCCGGTCGTGTTCCCCGCCATGGCCGCGGCGGCGCGCACGTCGGACCACCGGGGACGGCGCCCGAAGGTCACGCGCAGACCGGGCGCGAGCACCCGGCCGAACCCGATCTTCGGGCGTGTGACCAGCCACTTCGCCGCCAAGCGCTCGACGGCGCTCACCGCGGGGAGGTTCCCGCACGACGTGGCGATCAGCGCCACCCCCGTGACGCGCGCGAACAGTTCTGGGTGGGACTCGGCGAGCGCCATGATGGTCATGCCGCCCAGCGAGTGGCCGGCCAGCACGATCCGGCCGGTGGGGGCGTGCTCCGCCAGCACGGCGGCGAGGTCGTCGGCCAGTTCCGCCAGGGTCGGGCACGGGCCCTCGCCGGGGGAACGGCCGTGGCCGCGCACGTCGTAGCGGACGACCCGGCCCGGCAACGCCTCGGCGACGCGGTCCCACGTCGTGAGGTCCATGGTCCAGCCGTGCAGCAGGACGGCGGTCACGCCGGCGGACGAGGGCCCCGACGTGACGACGTTCAGGCGATCAAGAACGAGCGGCGCCACGAGCGCATCCCCGGCTTTCCGACGAGTCCGGCCTCCTGCAGGAACGACATGATCCGCTCACCGGACCAGCGGATGGTCTCCTGGAAGCGGGGGTTGGCGAGCGCCTGGCGGCGGGCCTCGCGCACGTCCAGGCCCACGGCCGCGTAGACGTCCGGGTTGACGATCGTGCGGGTGATCATCATCGAGACGTAGCCGATGAGCCACTTCTGGTACGGCTTCTCGAAGCCGCGCAGGCCCTCCATGCCGCGCAGCAGCTCCTCGCGGGCGAACCGGACGTGGCGGGCCTCCTCCAGCACGTGGATGCGGTTCACCATCCGCACGAGCGGCTGCACGGTCTCGTCGTTCATCGCCTCGCGCTGCAGGCGGTCGAGGATCTCCTCGGCGACCAGGATCGAGCCGTACATCGCGGGGCCGTAGCCGATCGCCGGCAGCAGCTTGCCCAGGCGGTGGGTGTGCTTGACCGGGCCGTACGGCGGGCAGCCGACGCGTTCGACCAGGCGCGCGAACATCGTGGAGTGGCGGCACTCGTCGGCCACCTCGGTCAGGGCGTACTGGGCGTGCCGGGTCGTGGGATCGGAGTTGTAGACGACCTTCACCAGCATCTGCATCAGCAGCAGCTCGAACCACAGGCCGACGGACGCGATCGAGGCCAGCTCGTGCTTCGAGAAGCTCGATGCGCTGCTCGTGCGTCAGCGAGTCGTACAGGGGTGTGCCGTAGAGCGAGATGCGCTGCTCAGGGATGTAGAAGAGACCGTCGACCAGCGGTGCGGACCAGTCGATGTCCACCTCCGGGTCGTAGAACTTCTCCGCGGACGACTTCAGCAGCCTCTCCGCCGTCTTCTCCCGATCGGCGACCCTCATCGGTTGCCCTCCCCGGTAAGTGTTACTTGAGGTAACGGTTACTTCTGGTAGCGTGCGTCACATGGCACGCACTGTCAAGGGGCCGGACGCGCGACGTGAGCGGTGGAAGGGGCATCGCGAGCAGCGCAGGGCGGAGTTCGTGGAGGCCACGATCGCCGTCGTGGCCAAGAAGGGCCCCGACGTCGGCATGGAGGACGTCGCCGCGGAGGCGGGCGTCAGCAAGCCCGTGCTGTACCGGCACTTCACCGACAAGTCGGACCTGTACCTCGCGGTCGGCCAGAAGGCCACCGAGCTGCTGATGGAGCGGATGGGGCCCGCGCTCGCCGCCGACGGCCCGATCCGCGCCCGCATCGAGCGGATCGTCGACGCCTACCTGTCGGTCATCGAGGAGAACCCGAACCTCTACCGGTTCGTCGTCAAGGGCTCGTTCGTGGACCGCCCGGTGGAGAAGGACGTCGCGCAGGAGGACAAGAACCTCATCGCCGCGACGCTGGCCCGAATCCTCGGCGACTACCTGCGCGCGTTCGACATGGACTCCGGCGGTGCCGAGCCGTGGGCGCACGGCCTCGTCGGCATGGTGCAGAACGCGGGCGACTGGTGGCTCGAACGGCAGACCATGTCCCGCGCGAACCTCAGCGACTACCTCGCCACGATCATCTGGCACGCCATCGACGGCCTGCTGCGCGCGGGCGGCATCCAGATCGACCCCGAACAGCCCCTCACCCAGCTGCGATTGGTGGACTGATGAGCGAGCACGACCACGACGAAGAGGGTTACACCGGCGCGGCCACGCTCGTCTTCGGGGAGGAGGAGGTCGCGGTCGAGGTCGAGCTGCGCGGCTACTTCCAGCCGATCGACGGCCGCTACCACTGGTACGGCCGCGTGAAGAAGAACGACGAGGTCACGAACCGGGTCGAAGCGGGCGCGCGGACCGCGCTGCTGCGCACCCCCACCGGGCAGGCGGAGGGGACGCTCACCGACCAGGACCCGTGGGGCCGGTACCGGGTCGGCGGCACCTCCACGCCGCCCTACCGGGTCGAAGAGCCCGCCGGGCACTGACGCCGAGCAGCGAGAAGGGCCCCGGTCGCGGTGACCGGGGCCCTTCTCGTCGACCGTGCTTCAGGCGCCGAACCCGACCTTGCGCGAGTCCTGCGGGCCGATCTCCACGTACGCGACGCGGCCAGCGGGCACGACGAACCGCGCACCCTTGGCGTCCACCAGCGACAGCACGCTGGACTTGCCGGACACCGCGTCCGCCACCAGAGCCTCGACCTCGGACGGGTTGAGCTCACTGGTCACGACGAGTTCCCGCGGGCTGTCCGCGACGCCGATCCTGACCTCCACGCTGACCTCCGTGCTCAAGAGAAAAATCTACGGCCGAGCCTACCTAGCCCAGACCCAGCTGCGTCATGCGCCGCGCGTGCGACTGCTGGAGACGGCGGAACAGCTGACCGATCCCGGCGAGGTCCCCCGACCCCCTGATGATCAGCTCCGAGAGCCCGTCCCGCTCCGCCACCACGTACTGGGCCTGCGTCAACGCCTCTCCGAGCAGCCGGCGGCCCCACAGCGCGAGCCGGTCGCGCACCCGCGGATCCGACTCCACGGCGGCCCGGACTTCGCGCTCAGCGAACGCCGAGTGACCCGTGTCGGCGAGCACGGCGAGCACCAGCTCGCGGGTCGGCTCGTCGTCGAGCCACGCCGCGACCTCGCGGTAGAAGTCCGCGGCGAGGCCGTCGCCCACGTACGCCTTCACCAGCGACTCCAGCCACGACTTGGGGCTCGTCGACTCGTGGAAGGCGTCGAACCCGGTGACGAACGGCGCCATCGCGTCCTCGACCCTGAGGTCGTGCTCGGCCAGGTGCTTCTGCAGCAACGTGAAGTGCCCGATCTCCGCGGCGGCCATCTGCGCGAGCGCGGCACGCCCGGACAGCGTCGGCGCCGAGCGGGAGTCCTCCGTCATCCGGTCGAAGGCGGAGAGCTCGCCGTAGGCCAGCGCTCCAAGAAGATCAACAACACCCTCCGCAACACCCATGGCCCGAACTCTAGTGGCGCGACCGGTGCCCACCGCCCGTCACGCCGCCCGTCACGCGCTCGGCCTGCTCCGAACGCACCCGTCGCGTGCCCCCAGCACGTGCTCGTCAGGCGTGGGAGCGGTCCCGGCGGGCCCCGGTGCCGGTCGTGTTCGGCGTAGCAGGTGGTCAAAGGCGTCTTTCCAGGTAGAATGTGCAGCAGGCGCCCGGCGTGACGAGTGTGACGACCACGCTGTGACCCCTGTCGTTCCTGGGCAGGCGCCGCGAATGGGTGCGTGCACACCTTTCCCGCAGCTCCATCGGAGAGCGCGGTCGAGAGGCCCGGCCAGGGCTGAGTGCGCGCTGGTACGAGAGAGGCTGATCACCCTGACCGCTGAAGTAGAAGCACATCTGGACCCGGTTCTCCTGGAGCACAGCGAGACCGTCCCCGTCGAAGACACGTCGCACCCGCTGCAGGCCGACGCCCCGGTGCGCACCGACTCCCCCACGTTCGCCGAGCTCGGCGTGCGCGACGAGATCGTCAAGGCGCTCGGCGAGGCCGGCATCGAGCGCACGTTCGCCATCCAGGAGCTGACGCTCCCCATCGCGCTCGCCGGTGACGACGTCATCGGCCAGGCGCGCACCGGCACCGGCAAGACCCTCGGGTTCGGCGTGCCGCTGCTGCACCGCCTCGACACGCCCGGCGACGGCACCCCGCAGGCCCTCGTGGTCGTCCCCACCCGTGAGCTGTGCCTCCAGGTGACGCAGGACCTCACCGCCGCGGCGAAGCACCTGGGCGTGCGCGTGACCGCGATCTACGGCGGCATCCCCTACGAGCGGCAGATCGCACAGCTGCGCAAGGGCGTCGACGTGGTCATCGGCACGCCGGGCCGCCTGCTCGACCTGGCCGAACAGCGCCACCTGGTGCTCGGCAAGGTCGGGATGCTGGTGCTCGACGAGGCCGACGAGATGCTCGACCTGGGGTTCCTCCCCGACATCGAGCGCATCCTCAACATGGTCCCCGACCAGCGCCAGACGATGCTGTTCAGCGCGACCATGCCGGGCCCGATCATCACGCTGGCCCGCACGTTCCTGACGCAGCCGACGCACATCCGCGCCGAGGAGAACGACGCCGGTCAGACGCACGAGCGCACCAAGCAGTTCGTGTACCGGGCGCACTCGATGGACAAGCCGGAGATGCTGGCCCGCGTGCTGCAGGCGCGCGACCGCGGCCTGTCGATGATCTTCGCGCGGACCAAGCGGACCGCCCAGAAGGTCGCCGACGACCTGACCGAACGCGGGTTCGCCGCGGCCGCCGTGCACGGTGACCTGGGCCAGGGCGCGCGCGAGAAGGCGCTGCGGGCGTTCCGCAGCGGCAAGGTCGACGTGCTGGTGGCCACCGACGTCGCCGCTCGCGGCATCGACATCGACGACGTGACGCACGTCATCAACTACCAGTGCCCCGAGGACGAGAAGACCTACGTCCACCGCATCGGCCGCACGGGTCGCGCGGGGCGCGAGGGTGTCGCCGTCACGTTCGTCGACTGGGACGAGACCGCGCGCTGGAAGTCGGTCAACGACCTGCTGAACCTGGGCCAGGACGAGCCGCTGGAGACCTACTCCACGAGCGACCACCTGTTCGCGGACCTGGGCATCCCGTCCGGTTCCACGGGCCGGCTGCCGCTCAGCCACCGAACGCGGGCCGGTCTGGACGCCGAGGAGGAGGAGAAGCTCGACGACGGCAAGCGCAAGCGCCGTCGCCGCACCGGCACCAAGGGCGCGGGCGAGCAGGCCGCACCCGAGGCGGCCGAGGAGACCAGGCCGAAGCGGTCCCGGTCGCGCACCCGCAGCCGCGGTGGCGTGTCGCTCGCGGGTGAGCAGACCGAGGCGCAGGCACCCGCCGAGGCCGCCGAGAACTCCGCGTCGGACAAGCCGCGCCGGCGCCGTCGTCGTCGAACCTCTGCCGAACAGGCCGCTCCTTCGGCAGACTGATCACCATGTCCACCCCCGGTTCCGACGTCACCGATGTCGAGGACGTCCTCGACGAGCCCGAGCACGACCCGGCGCCCGTCGAGGAACGTCCGCGTGCCAGGTCCTGGCGCACCCGCGCCGACTTCGTCGCGGTCGCGCTGATCGCGGTCGCCGCGGTCGTCGCGTCCGTGCTGACCTGGGCGTTCAGCGATGCACGGGCCACGACGTCGGTCACCGGGCCGTCCACCTGGCCGCAGCTGCCCGAGGTGGCCGCCCTGCCGCCGACGCTCGGCGAGGTCTGGCGCGCGAAGAGCGGTGCGACGCCGTGGCCGGTGGTCGTCCAGACCCAGCTCAAGGAGACGGGCGAGGAGAAGCCGTCGACGGTCGTGACCGGCGACGGCGGCGAGGTCACCGGGCGCGACCCGCTGACGGGTGACGCGCGCTGGAGCTACACCCGTGACCTGCCGCTGTGCGTGGTGGGCACGGGCTGGGGCCGCGCGATGGCGCTGTACTCCAAGGGCACCAACTGCTCCGAGCTCACCTCGCTCGACGGGGTGAGCGGTGAGCGGAAGGCGCAGCGCACGGGTGACGCCGAACCGGGTGCCGCGCTGCTGAACGAGGGCTCGCACCTCATCACGACCGGCGACCGGTTCGTCGAGGTCTACCGCCGCGACGACCTGGTGCGCTCGATGGAGTACGGCGCGCTGCGGGCGATCGTGAACCCGGGCAAGCAGCCGCGGGTCGGCTGCTCCTACGGCTCGATGGCCGTCACGTCCGGCCGGGTGGCGCTGGTGGAGCGCTGCCCGGACGACGGCTCCGACCGGATCACGGTCCTCAAGCCGAACCCGGACAAGTCCGACGAGCCCAAGGTGTTCGCGAGCGTGCTGACCGGCGGCAAGAACGCCCAGGTCGTCGCCGTCACCGACCGGCTGGTCGCGGTCGCGCTGCCCGACCCGGGCCGCATCGTCGTGTTCGACGCCGAGACCGGCTCGCAGGTCTCCGAGGCGCCGGTCGACCTCCCCTCCACCGACTTCACCGACCCGCCGCGCCACGTGGCGCGGTCGTTCACGACGGCCACGAACGTGTTCTGGTTCAGCGGCTCCAAGACGGTCGCGCTGGCGCAGGACTCGCTCACTCCACAGTGGACCGCGGACGCCACGTCCGGTGCCGGCACCACGCTCGCGGGGCGCGCGTTGGTCCCGGTGCGCGAAGGCCTGCGGGTGTACGAGCAGGCCACGGGCGCACTGGTGGGCACGATCCGGGTGAACCGCGACGACTGGACCGGCCCTGTGCAGCTCGCCACAGCCGGACCCGTGGTCCTCGAGCAGCGTGGCGAAACCCTGGTGGCGCTGCGATAGTTCGTGAGGTGTACTCGCAGATCAGCCCGCACCGGGCAGCACGCGTCGACCTCCCCGGCCGCTACGGCACGATCGCGGCGTTGCGCGCGCCGGCGGTCGACGACGCGCTGCGGGTGACGGCACTGCTGGTGCCGGGGTACACGGGGTCCAAAGAGGACTTCTGCCCGATCCTCGACCCCATCGCGGACGCCGGGTTCGAGGTGGTCGCCATCGACCTGCCCGGCCAGCAGGACTCCGCCGGTCCCGACGACGAGGCGCTGTACCGGCCGGGCCCGCTGGGCGCGGTCGTGGCGGAGCTGGTCGAGAAGATCGCCGCGGAGGGCCGCCGGGTGCTGCTGCTCGGCCACTCCTACGGCGGTCTGGTGGCGCGTGCGGCGGTGTTCGCGGGCGCACCGGTCGCGGGGCTCACGCTGATGTCGTCCGGCCCGGCCGAGCTGCCCGCCGGGGAACGCCGTTCGGTGCTGGAGGTCGGCGAGCACGTGCTGGCCGAGCAGGGCGTCGAGGGCACGCAGCGGCTGAACGAGCTGCGGTCGTCGCGGAACCCGGCGTGGGCCGCGCTGCCGCAGGAGCTGAAGGACTTCTACCGCAACCGCTTCCTCAGGTCGCCGGCCGCCGCGTTGCTCGGCATGGGCAACGGGCTGCGTTCCGAACCGGACCAGGTCGCGAAGCTGTCGCGGGCGCTGCGGTCGTCCGGTGTGCCGGCGCTGGTGGTGTGCGGTGACGCCGACGACGCGTGGAGCCCGGCCGTCCAGCGGGACATGGCCGAGCGGCTGGACGCGGACTTCGCGGTGCTGCCGGGCGTGATGCACTCCCCGAACACCGAGGCACCGCACGAGCTGATCGCCACGCTGCTGCCGACCTGGCGGGCCTGGCTGGCCCCGTGACGAGCACGCGGCCAGCCGGAACGCGCGGTCGGTGGCCGTCACGTCGAGCGTGACGGTCTCGAACCCACCGGAGCAGACCGGGCCCTCGCGGTAGGTGCCGCCGCTCGCGATGCCGCCGAGAGGACGAACGCGAGCAGCACCGCCCAGTCCGCGCACCCGCCGTGCTCCTCGCCGACGCTCAAGCTCTCAGGCCCGAGCCCAGCCCCCTACGCCCACCAGAACGTCCACAGCGTCGCCCCCGACACCGCCAGCACCGCGAGCGAGGCCACCGGTGCGCGCCAGTCGGCGTAGCGGTCGGCCACGATCTGGCCCGCGATGACGAGCACCGCGGCCACCACGTGCGCGGTCACCGAGAGTCCGCCGGGGCCCGGCAGGTCGCGGGAGTTCGCGTAGAACTGGACGCCGATGTTCCCCAGGGCGAGCAGCACCAGGCCCACCGCGAGCACCCCGCTCACGGCGCGCAGGACTCCGCTCATCCGCGCCGGCCGCTTTGCTTCGACTTCCACCTCAGCCACCCTACGGGTCCCCGATCACCCGCGGCCGGAGGGCCGCCGGCGGTCTCACGGCGCCAGCAGCGACCACGGCTCGATGGCCGGTGCCGCCGCCTGCCCCTCCGGGCAGCTGCGCCGGAAGTCGCACCACTGGCACTGCCTTCCGGTCTGCGGCGGGAACAGGACGTCCTCGTCACCGCCCGCCTTCAACGTCTCCGCGGCCAGGTCGATCTCGTCCGCCGCCTCCTCGGCCCGCCGCACGTGCCGGGCCAGCGACTCCTCCGTGTGCTCCCACACCGCCACCGACCCCGACGGCAGGTGGTGCAGCTCGACGCGGCGGCACGGCTTGCGCAGCGTGCGGCGCGCGGCCAGCGCGTACAGCGCCAGCGCCTGCGAGCCGCGGGCGTCGTCGGCGTCCAGGACGTGCCGCCCGGTCTTGTAGTCGACGATCACCAGCTCGCCGTCGCGGTGGTCGATCCGGTCGACCCGCCCCTCGGCCACGATCCGCTCGGTCGGCGACGACACCCACCGCTCCACGCCCAGCGGCTCGAAGTCGACGTCCAGCCCCGCCACGTAGTCGTGCACCCACCCGCCGGCGCGGGCCCGGTACTCAGCGGCCTGCTCGGCGTCGCGGAAGCCCTCCGACTTCCACTGCCGGTTCACCAGCGCCACGGCCTGGTCCGGCGTGCGCTTCTCGGCGGGCAGGTCGAACAACGCCTTCAACGCGTTGTGCACGACCGCGCCGAGCGTGTTGTGCGCCCAGGCCCCGCCCCTCGGTGGAGAGGGCCGGTCCAGGTACGTCATCCGGTAGCGGCGCCGGCAGCTCGTCCACGTCGAGAGCTTCGCGGGCGTGACGCGCACGAGCCGGCGTGGTGCCGCGGTGCCGAAGTCGAAGCCGAGTTGTTCCACCCCAACCAAGTTACTCAGTCACCCTGACATTTTTGGATTGCCCCTGCTTCGCGGGCGGCGGTGCGTTCGCGGAAGATGAACGGCATGGAGATCTGGCACAACCCGCGCTGCTCCAAGAGCCGCGCCGCCAAGCAGCGCCTCGACGACGAGGGCGTCGAGTACACCGAACGCCGCTACCTCGACGACGCCCCGACCGCGGAGGAGCTCGACCACGTCCTCACGCTGCTGGGCAAGGAGCCGTGGGAGATCGCGCGCACCAAGGAACCGGCCTACCCCGCCACCCTGGAGCACGACCGCGTGAAGTGGATCGAGCACATGGTCGCCAACCCGAGCCTGATCGAGCGCCCGATCCTCATCGACGGCGACAAGGCGCACATCGAACGGTAGAAGCGCTAGACGCCCGACGTGATGAAACCCTGCACGGACGACGCGACGAGCTGCACGGCGATCGCGGCCAGCAGCAGACCGGCGATCTTGGCCATCAGCAGGATTCCGCTCTCCTTGAACACCTTGATCAGCAGCCCGGCCGACCGCAGCGTCCCGAGCAGCACGAGGTGGACGGCCACGATCGCCGCGGCCAGCGCCAGGTAGGAGCCCACCACCCCGTCGGCCTGCCGGACGAACACGATGGTCGCCGCGATCGCACCCGGCCCGGCCAGCAGCGGCGTGCCCAGCGGCACCAGGGCGATGTTGACGTCCTCGACCTCGGGGTGGTTCGTCGCGCCCTTGCCGGTGAGCAGGTCGAGCGCGATGAGCAGCAACAGCAGCCCGCCCGCGCCCTGCAGGGCGGGGATGCCGATGTGCATGTAGGCCAGGATCGAGTTGCCCGCGACGGCGAACAGCGTGATCACCAGGAACGACACCAGCACGCCCTGCCGTGCGGCGCGTTTGCGGGCGTCGCGAGACTTGCGGCCGACCAGCCCCAGGAACACCGGCACGGTGCCGGGCGGGTCCATGATCACCAGCAGCGTGATCGTGGCCTCGATGAAGAGCCGCACGTTGAACACGAGTCACCTACCCCACGAGGATCTTGCCGCCCGTCGCCCGTTCGGCCAGAGCATCCAGCACCTCCGGCGCCGTCGTCTCCGCGCCGAGCCGGACGGTCTTGTTCGTGCCGTGGTAGTCACTCGACCCGGTGACGAGCAGCCCCAGTGACCCGGCCAGCGACCGCAGCGCCGCCCGCGTCTCCTGGTCGTGGTCGGGGTGGTCGACCTCGACACCGGTCAGGCCGATCGAGGCCAGCCACTCGACCACCGAGGGTGCCACGACCGGGCCGCGCGACCGGGCGAAGGGGTGGGCCAGCACCGTCACGCCGCCCGCCTCGGTGATCATCTCGATCGCGCGCTCGACGGGGGTGTCCGTGCGGCCCACGTAGTAGGCGCCGCCGGTGAGGAACGTCGCGAACGCCTCGTCGACCGACGCCACGACCCCGGCGCGGATCAGCGCCTGCGCGAGGTGCGGGCGACCGGCCGGCGCGTCGAACGGCAGCCGCTGCATCAGGTCGACCGGGTCGACCGGGAAGCCGTCGGCCTGCATCATCTCGGCCATCTTCTGCAGCCGCTGCCTGCGCTCCTGGCGCAGCCGCGACTGCTCGACCATCAACGCCGCGTGCGTCGGGTCGTAGAGGTAGGCCAGCAGGTGGACCGTGATCGTGCGGCCGTAGCCGTCAGGGCACTCGCACGACAGCTCGGCGCCGCGCACCAGCCGCAGGCCGGGTGGCAGCGCCGCCGTGGCCTCCGCCCAGCCGGCCGAGGTGTCGTGGTCGGTGATGGCCACCGCGTCGAGCCCGGCTCTGGCCGCCGCCCTCACCAGCTCGGCGGGGCTGTCGGTGCCGTCGGACTCGGACGAATGGGTGTGCAGATCGATGACCACGTCGTCCAGTGTGGACGACGTGGTGCACAGCCCGTGTTACGGGACCATCTTCTTCCCGCGGGCAGCCCGCTGCGCCTTGATCATCGAGAACCGCTCGGCCTGCGCCTTCTTGTCGCCGAAGGTCAGCTCCGAGATGGCGTCGTAGACGTCCTCCGGGTCGGGCAGGAACTCCAGGCGGTTCAACGCCTGGATCTGACCGGCCGACTCGACGATCAGCGTGCCGTAGCCGAACATGCGGCCGGCCACCGTGCGCTCGTAGGTGAGGTCGGTGACCTTGCCGATGGGCATCATCGCGACCTTGGTCTCGAAGACGCCCGACGTCAGCATGAACCGCTTGTCGGTCACGACGATGCGCTCGACCCACCACTCGATGATGAAGTAGGCGAGCCGCAGGAGCACCAGCAGCGCGCCGTACCACAGCACGTTCTGGATCACTCCGGCGTTGGCCGGGAGCAGGTACGAGATCATCATGAAGCCGGCGAGCAGCGCCGCCGCTTCGAGCACGTCCCAGATCAGGTACGACCAGTGCCTGCGCACCCGGATGACCCGACGCTCACTCGACAGCAGGTAGTCGTCTGGATCACGTGGTGCGAACATGCGCTACCAGCCCTTCCTGGTACCAGCCAGTGCCCTGTCTGCCCTGCTCCTGGCCTCCCAGCGGGAGCCGGGGAGCCTAGAACAATTGTCGCACGAAGGTGATCAGGGCCTCAGCCGCAGTGCGGAGCGAGTTGAGGATGTTCTGCACCAGCTGCGCTGCTTGCTGGGGCTCCGCGATGAGGAAGAACAGCAGCAAGGCAATACCGGCGAAAGTGAGGATCTTCTTCAAGTTCACGGTGTCCACCCCGTCCGCGTTCGCACCCGTTTGGCGCCGTTCGTGACCGTTGTACAGCACGACCGATCGCCTTGGGAGATTTGTACCGCAGCTGGGGTAGTCCACCGCACCGCCGTTCCGGTGTGACTACGCTTCGTGATCATGACGGGGAGCAGCGGGGGCATGATCCGGTGTGTCGGCGGCGTCGTGCATGACTCGAACGGGCGACTGCTGCTCGTGCGACGGGCCAACGCACCAGGTGAGGGCCTGTGGTCGATACCGGGTGGGCGCGTGGAGCCGGGTGAGGCGGATGAGGCTGCTGTGACCAGGGAACTGCTGGAGGAGACCGGTTTGGTGGTCACGGTTGGTCACCTCGTCGGCAGCGTCGAGCGACCGGCCCCGAACGGGATTTTCCTCATCCACGACTACGAGTGCCAGGTCAGGTCGGGTGTGCTCCGAGCGGGCGATGACGCCTCGGAGGTCGCTTGGGTGGACAGTGCGACCTTGGCCACACTTCGGACCGCCGAAGGGCTCGTGGAAACGCTCTCCGGCTGGAACTGCCTGCCCAGGACCTGATCGGGGTTCACACGAACGGGCGGCGGCCTTCAGCGCCAAACGAGACGTTGCCCGTGCGCCTCGGTCGTCGCCAGGGTCGCACTGGAGGGTTCGCCGTCACGCACCCGGATGAGGCGCACCTCACCCTCCTCGTGCGCCGCCCACCAGGAGTCCCTGCCCAAAGTGGACAAAGCGGGCACCAGGTCGAGTCCCGACCCGCTGGTGACGACCACGAGCGGCGCGTCGATCGGGTCGGCCGCCTTCGCGAGGTCGGTCACCGGGTCGCCGGCGACCAGGCGGGGCGGGTTCTTGCGCAACACCCCCGACGCGACGCCGAAGAGCCGCAGCCGCTCCGGCTGGTCGGCCCACACGCAGGCCTCCAGCCACGCGTAGGCGTCCTCGTCGGCCAGGTCTGCGGGCGAGATCCCGATCCCCGCCTTCGCGGCCACCTTGACCGCCTTGGGCAGCTTCGGCAGGACGGCACCGGGCGCGAGCTCCAGCGCGCAGTGCAGGCCCAGCGCGGCCTTGGCGGGCCCGGCGACGACCTGGCCGGCCTCGGCTGTCTGGTAGCGGTAGGAGTACTGGTCGAGCCCGAGCAGCAGGCCCGCGGTCGTGGCGGCCTCGACGAGCCCGATCGGCCCGCCGGCCTGCTTGGCCGCGGCGGCCACCGCCGGGTAGAGCAACGCGGCCCGGCGCACCTCGTTCGTCTGGACCACCTGGGTGGAGACCAACGCGCGCACGCGTTCGGAACGCTCCAGCAGGAAGTCCCGGAAGAGCGGCCACGTGCTCTCGTCCGCGCCGTAGGTGCCGCCCAGCGACGGGTAGTAGTTCGAGAGCCGGTGGAACGGCTCGGCCTGCACGAGCCGGTGCGCCGCCGCCAGGAGGAGCTCGCCCGTGGCGTGCTCCTCGCCGGCGGCGGTCAGCAGGTCGGCGACCTCCGGATCCTCGGCGGCGCGCGACGCGAGGTGCTCGTAGAGCGGCGAGGTCGCCGCCGCCTCCAGGGCGAACTCGCGCAGGCGCTGTCGTGCCAGGTCCAGAGAAGTCACTTCACTACCCCACAATCAGTCCGCCGCAGGTTCAGGGCGCCCGGGCTGCTCGCCACCGCGGGCCTCGCCGTAGGACTGCTTCGGCACCATGACCTTGCGCCTGAAGATGCACACGACCGTGCCGTCCTGCTTGTAGCCGCGAGTTTCCACGTAGACCACGCCCCTGTCGTCCTTCGACTTGGACGGCGTCTTGTCGAGCACCTCGGTCTCACCGTAGATCGTGTCGCCGTGGAACGTCGGCTTCACGTGCCGCAGCGACTCGATCTCCAGGTTCGCGATCGCCTTGCCGGAGACGTCGGGCACGGACATGCCCAGCAGCAACGAGTAGACGTAGTTGCCGACGACGACGTTCTTGCCGAAGTCCGTCGTGTTCTCCGCGTAGTTCGCGTCCATGTGGAGCGGGTGGTGATTCATCGTGAGCAGGCAGAAGAGGTGGTCGTCGTATTCCGTCACCGTCTTGCCGGGCCAGTGCTTGTAGACCGCTCCGACCTCGAACTCCTCGTAGTACCGACCGAACTGCACCGCGCCTCCAACTACGTGTGATCGAGATCTGTCCCAGGTGGGGAGACAGTGTTATGGGAGGGGGAGTAGTCTCGGCAACCGGTGTGTGAGGATTTCCACCACCGACGACTTCGCCCCGAGGAGGTGAGGACCCCTAAATGAGCAAGGACCCCCACCCTGCCAGTACCAAGCGCGTCCTCACCGAGGTGGCCCGCTAGATCGTTCCAGTTCTAGGCGGTTCGAGCTTTCCCGGTCAGGACGCCCGTCGTGTTCACGATCTTCGACGACGTGTGGCCCTGGAGGAACTCACCATGCCCAGCCTGCCCTCGATCCGCGGCCGCGGTGCGCAGCAGCGCCCCGCACCGCCGCACATCTCCGTGCCGTTGTCGCACTACGTGGTCGACTGCGCGGTCTACGTCGACGGCAAGCGCCTGCCCGGCCGCTGGACCCACACCGACGCGGTGAAGGAGGTCCGCAAGCGCAAGGACGGGTTCGTCTGGATCGGCCTGCACGAGCCGGACGCCGAGCAGATCGAGGGCATCGCCGAGACGTTCGGGCTGCACGAGCTCGCCGTCGAGGACGCGGTGCACGCGCACCAGCGCCCGAAGCTGGAGCGCTACGACAACACGCTCTTCATGGTCTTCAAGACCGTGCGCTACGTGACGAACGAGTCGCCCGACACCGCCAACGAGATCGTCGAGTCCGGCGAGATCATGGTGTTCCTGGGCAAGGACTTCGTCATCACCGTGCGGCACGGCAACCACTCCGGCCTCTCCCGGCTGCGCCACGTGCTGGAGGACGACCCGGAGCGACTGGAGATCGGCCCCTCCGCGGTGATGCACGCGATCGCCGACCAGGTCGTCGACAACTACCTCGAGGTCACCGACCACATCGAGGACGACATCGACCGCATGGAGGAGCGGGTCTTCGCGCCGCGCACCGAGGTGAGCGCCGAGCAGATCTACATGTTCAAGCGCGAGGTCGTCGAGCTGCGCCGCGCGGTCATGCCGCTCGCGAACCCGTTGCGGCGCTTGGCGGAGGGCTACACGCCGCTCATCCCCGAGCAGGTGCGGGCGTTCTTCCGCGACGTCGACGACCACCTCACCGAGGTCTCCGAACGCGTCACGGCGTTCGACGAGCTGCTGACCACGCTGGTCGACGCGACGCTCGCGAAGATCACGCTGCAGCAGAACACCGACATGCGCAAGATCACCTCGTGGGTCGCGATCATCTCCGTGCCCACCATGGTCGTCGGCGTGTACGGCATGAACTTCGACTACATGCCCGAGCTCAAGTGGAAGTTCGGCTATCCCCTGGTGATGAGCCTGGTCCTCATCGCCTGCCTGACGCTCTACCGAATACTGCGCCGAAATCGCTGGCTGTGAGTCCTGATTTCGCACGCATTCTTCGTTGTAGAAGGGCCCCGTCATGACCAGGCTGCTGACCAACATCCGGTTCTGGATCCTCGCGTTCCTGCTGTGCTGGATCACCACCGTGTTCGTGCTGATCTCCGGAACGCCCTGACGTGCACGACCGGCTGCGCAACCTGCGCTTCTGGATCCTCGTCTTCGCCGTGGGCTGGCTCGCGATGGTGTTCGTCTCCATCGCGACCTGGTCCGAACCCGGTGGGGACACGCCGGAGGAGCTGGCGGCGGAGGTGACGAGTGCGTTGCGCGCCAACGACTTCCACCGGCTCCAGCCGTTGCTCGCCGTCGGCGGCGAGGACGTGGCGAAGTCGACGGTCGAGCACTTCGCGACCGCGCGCGTGGACGGCGGGTTCTACCGCGACGGCGCCGTCGTCGTGCAGTACACCCGTTACGGCACGCGGTCGGAGTTCACGGCGCCCGTCGAGGAGAGGGACGGCCGGTACGTCGTGAACCTGGTGGTCACTCCCACGGGGTGACGTTCCAGGTGAACGGGATGCCGTGGCCCTCGCCGACGCCCAGGCACAGCGAGATCCCGGCCGGCCAGAGCTTGAGCATCAGCGCGAACCTGTAGTCGATCTCGCGGCGCGGTTCGAACACCAGCAGCGCCAACGGTGCCGTGGGCGTCGCCCTCGCCGCCGCGTCGGCGAGCACGGCCCTGCCCATCGCCCGGTCGGCCGGTGAGACGTACTGCCAGACCACCGAGTGCCACACGACGGTGAGCACGTCGCGTTCGGCGCGGGCCAGCTGCCGCGCGAGCCACTCCGGGCCCGCCGACCGGTCGACCCGCACCGGGTCCGCCGCGGCGAGGTCGAGCGCGGCGCGCAGCCGGTTCCACCGCAGCGGCTGGTCGGCCCAGACGAACGAGCTCAGGTGCAGCCGGCCGTCCTCGGTGGACACGTCGACCGGGTCGAGGTCGCAGCCGGCGCGCCCGACGACGCGCAGCCGGTGGCCGAGGTCGGCGGGCGGGCGGCCGGTCCACTCCGGGTCGAGCACGAGGGTGCTGCCGGGGTCGCCGAGCACCCGGTCCGGCAGCCGGTAGCCGACGTGGTGCGGGCGCAGGTTGAGCCCGCCGCTCGCACCGACCTCCAGCAGCCGCACGCAGAACGGCACGTGCCGGCCCGCCGCACTGGCCGCCTCCTGCGCCGCGACCAGCAGGCCGCCGTAGAGGGGCGCGCTGCGGCCGGGTTCGTTCGTCTGCACGACCGTGGCGCCGACCCGCCGCCGCAGCAGGTCGGCGTGCTCGTCGAGGGCGGGCAGCGCGTCCTCCCACAGCCGCGGCAGGTCGGGCCGGCCGCCGACGGACGGGTAGTGCTTCGCGAGCGCGGGCGCGCGTCCTTCGAGGACGAGCCGGTGCACGGCCCCCGCGAACCGCAGGCCGGGCACGCTGCCCTCGCGGTCGCGTTCGGCACCGGCCATGACCCGCGCGGTGACGCCGCCGCGCCGGAGGTCCTCGGCGGCGTCGGTGAGGAGTCGCTGGGTCAGCGGACTGCGGTCGCGGCACCCGTGGGCGGCCGCGGCGAACAGCTCGGCAAGCACGCCGTCGACGCTAGTGGCAGCGCTGTCCCGCGTCATCCCGGCGCAGCGTCATTACGCTGCTGGAATGCCTCGAATTCTGGCGGTGGCCGACGAAGTGGTCGAACAGCTGTGGACCGATCAGGTGCACCAGCACTCGGACGTCGACCTCGTCCTGGCGGCGGGCGACCTGCCGTTCGACTACCTGGAGTTCCTGGCCAACGCCCTGGACAAGCCGCTGGTGTTCGTCCCCGGCAACCACGACGCCGACCTGTCCGGCTACTCGAACGTGCGCGGCCTGTGGACCAAGGCGGGTGTGCCGGTCCGCTGGCCAGGTCCACCCGGTGCGGTGAACGCGGACGAACGCGTGGTCGACGTCGCCGGCCTGCGGATAGCGGGCCTCGGTGGTTCGATCCGCTACAACAGGGGTCCGAACCAGTGGACGGAACGGCAGCAGGCCCGCCGCGCCCGCCGGGTCTCCCGGCTGGCCGGGTGGCGCAGGCTGCGGGACGGACGTGGCGTGGACGTGCTGCTGACCCACTCACCGCCGCTCGGCTGCGGCGACGAGCCCGACCCACCCCACCGCGGCTTCTCCTGCCTGCACGACCTGGTCTCCCGCCTGCAGCCGGGCTTCCTGCTGCACGGCCACATCCACCCGCACGGCGTCCCGCGCCCCGACCGCCTGCTGGGCGGCACGCGCGTGGTCAACGTCGTCGGGCACAAGGTGCTGACGATCCCCGGAGCCCCCGATGAGACGTGACACCGGTTTCCCCCTCGCCGACGCCGAGAACGACTTCACCCGCGCCCGCCGCCGCCAGGTGATGTCCCGCCTGGCGGCCTGGCTGCGCCGCGAGCCGGACGACGTGAACATCATGCTGCCGTTCCACGAGGTCGTGGACGCCCTCGGCATGGTCTCGGAGAAACGCCTCGGCCTGCAGAACATCCGCCTCGACTCGATCGTCGGCAGCGTCGACCGCGGCCGCGACTTCGACCGCCGCTTCCGCCCGACCTCCGGCCGCGTGCGCGAACGCTGGCAACGCCTCGCCCTGGCCGCCCGGCGTGGCGAGAACGTCCCGCCGATCGAGGTGTACCGCATCGGCGAGCTGCACTTCATCATCGACGGCCACCACCGCGTGTCCGTCGCGCACGCCATGGGCCTGTCCACGATCGACGCCTACGTGACGCAGGTGATCACCCGGATCAACGCGGCCGGCATCCGCTACCGCGGCGACCTGATCGTGAAGGACTACCGCCGCCTGTTCCTGGACCGCGTGCCGCTGACCGGGGAGGCCCGCGCGGACGTCGTCCTGTCCGACCCGTGGGACTACGCCGAGCTCGGCGAGTGCGTGGAGGCGTGGGGCTTCCGCCTGTCGCAGGACGAGGGCGAGTTCCTGGACCGCGCCACGGTCGCCCGCCGCTGGTACACCGAGGAGTACCGGCCGGTCGTCGCACTGCTGCGGCAGGCCGACATGATCGGCGACCGCACCGAGGCCGAGGCCTACCTGTGGGTGGCGGCGGAGCGGTACCGCCTGATCAGAACGCACCGCTGGGACCCGGAGGTGATCAACGCCGTCCGCGCGGAGGCACGACCGCCCGGCCGGCCGACGCGCGGGTAGCGGGCTGGGAGTGTGGCGGCGCGGGCGGGGCGTGGGGTGCTGGGTTGCGGGCTAATGGCTTGCGGGCCGGGCGGGTGGTGGGCTGGCGGGTGGCGGGTGGCGGGCTGGCGGGTGGCGGGCTGGCGGGTGGCGGGCTAATGGCTCGCGAGCCGGGCGGGTGGTGGGCTGGCGGGTGGCGGGATGGCTGGCCGCTGGCCAGGCTGGTGGTGGGCTGGCGGGTCACGGGCTGGCGGTCGCGGCCGAGCACACCGCCAACGCTGCCCGCGTGCCGGACACGGCTCGCGGGCGACGCGGGTCGCGGCCAAGCGGGTCGCGGCCAAGCGGGTCGCGGCCAAGCGGGTCGCGGCCAAGCGGGTCGCGGCCAAGCGGGTCGCGGATGAGGCAGATCGCGGCCCACGCCGACCGCAGACCGGCGCCAACCGCAGACCGGCGCCCGTCGCGGACCGGCGGGACGCGAGCAGGCGGGACGCGGGCAGGCCGTGCGCCGACCACGGCTCACGGGCCGACGCTGATCGCGACCAGCGGGTCGCGGCTGAGGCGGATCGCGGACCGACGCCCGCCGTCACCCGCCCTCTGCCAGCCGCCCCTGCCAGCCGCTCGCTGTCAGCCGCCCACCGTCACCCGCCCACTGCCAGCCGCCCGCCGTCAGCCGCCGAACTCCCGCTCCACCACCTCCGGCCAGGTGCCGTCGGCGAGGCCGCCCGCCATCAGCACGTCCCGCCAGTCGACGTGGCTCAGCTCCACGAGCTTCCTCAGCTGCCCAAGGCTCCCTCCTGCCGCCAGCACCACGGCGGCGTGCACCCGTTCGACGTCCTGGTTGCCGGTTTCGGTGCCGGCCAGCTCCCGCAGGGCTTCGCCCGCTTCCTCGGGGCGGAAGTCGGCTCGCACCCGCGCGACCACCCGCTCTGACGCGTTCATGACCGCGACGGTAACCGGCAACCAGCGCGGCTGGTCGGTGCGCGACCGTTCGGCCGACCACTCGGCGCGGCACGGCGAACGAACGGCCCGCCGCTGTCATGGGCACACAGGACCACCCGCCCCGCACCGGGCAGCCGCCGACCGGTCGGCGCGTCCGTCCTGCCGGTCAGCGCGGTGCGACACGGGGGCTGTCCGCGTCCGGCAGGGGGCGGGCCTGGTCCAGCACCTCGTCGGTGTACTTGTCCAGCAGTCGCGTGCCGATCTGCTGCGCGTAGCCGAAGATGACCGCCCACAGCAGCAGTGCCGCGGCCGAGGGGATGCCGATCAGGCCGCTCGTCACGCCCGCTCCCAGGGCCAGGATGCCGACCACCGCCAGTGCCGCGCCGAGCATGATCTTGATCAGCGCCTGGTAGCCGATCATCACGTACGGCGAGAGCGATGGCCGGCGGCGCAAGAGCAGGACCACGGCGGCCAGCACCGCGCCGAACGCGCCGAGCACCTGCACGAGCCAGACGTCCACTCCGGACGCCTTGGCGGTGCCGCCGGGGCAGACCGTCGGCAGCGCGTTCTCCTTCGGGTCCACGCACAGCGGGATGATGCCCGGCTTCACGATGCTCACGACGCCGAGCACGGTGTTGATGACGAACAGCACCAGTGACGCCGCGATCAGCTTGTTGCGCAACGCCCGCGAGCCCGCGTGGGCGAAGTCCGAGTTGTCGTACGCCGCCCGCAGGGCGTCGACCACGATCGCGCGTTCCACCGCGGGCGTGAACTCCCCCGGCCGCAACGACTCCAGGGCGCGGCGGCGGGGGTCGTCGTCGTCCAGGTACTGCGCCACGCGCGCCTGCAGGCCCGGCAGCCGGCCGAGGAAACCGCGCTCCGCCGAGATCGTCGCCACCTCGGCCTCGTGCAGCGCGCGCCAGGCCCGCTCGATGTACCAGCCCGACCACCACGACGGCACCATGCGCCACCACGGCTCGCGGTCGGTCAGCATCGCCTCCACCACGGCGGCCTGCTCCTCGGCCGTGCGGCGCCAGACGTCGCCCTCCGGGTCGACCGGGTCGGACGGGCCGAGCGCAGCCAGATCCGCGCGGACCCGGTCCAACCGGGACTGCACGACGAGTCGCCAGTCGGTGACTCTGGGTTTGCGATCGGCCATGGACCGATGGTGACAGGCACCACTGACAATTTCCGCAGCCATCCGTGTGACGTGCGGAAACGTCACCCGAGCGCCTCAATCGGTGATCACATGCCCTGGAAGCGGACCGTGACGGCAGGTCCGCGCGGCCGCCGCGGGCTCAGGCGGTCTGCGACGGCTCCACCAGTGCGCGGAGCCGGGGAGGCATCCTCTTCTCCAGCCCGTACGGTTCGAGGTGGGCCTGCAGCACGCCCGTGAACGCCCGCTCCACGGAGGCGGTGTCCCAGTTGTCGCTCTCCAGGATCGGTTGCTTGAAGTACGGCTGCCCCACGATGTGCAGCTGCCTGCCGTTGCACCGCACGACCTGCCCGGTGATGCCCTCGGAACGGTCCGACAGCAGGAACAGCACCAGCGGCGCCACCTTGCCCGGTGTGCGGTCGGCCGGAATGGCGCGCAGGGAACGTTCGGACTTCCACACCATTCGCGTGTGGGCGACGGGGCAGACGGCGTTCACGCGGATGCCCTCGGACTCCAGGTCGAGCGCCCACGAGTAGCTCAGCGACGCGACCGCGCCCTTGGTCGCGGAATAGGTGCCGAGTTTGCGCTGGCCGAAGGAGGCGCCGGAGGAAATGTTGATGATCGAGCCGCCGCCGGACCCGCGCATTGCGCGCATGGCGGCGATTCCGACGTAGATGACGCCGAGCACGTTCACCTCGACGACCTCCCGGATGGTCTCCGGGTCGTCCTCCCACGGCAGCGTCTCGTAGTTCAGGCCCGCGTTGTTGACCAGGCCGTCGATGCGGCCGAACTCGTCGACGCACAGGTCCACGATCTTCGCGGCCTCGCTCGGGTCCGCCACCGTGTGGTTGGAGGCGACCGCGCGGCCGCCGTAGCCGCGGATGTGCTCCGCCACGTTCTCGGCCAGGTCACCGTCGTTGTCGTTGACCACCACCGAGGCGCCCGCCAGCGCCGCGTGCATCGCGTAGGCCTCGCCGAGTCCTCGGCCCGCCCCTGTGATGACGACGGCTTTTCCGTCCAGGATCCCCATTGCACGCTCTCTTTCGGTTCTCGGCGGTGGTTCCCCTGACCCCCCTGTGGCCCTGTACCCGCCTTCGACAAGCGTGCGGACCAACCGAAGCGGTGCTCACCACGTTTCGTTGAGGTGACGCTGCCGAGCGCCCAATGGCGCAGCGAGTTCACCCCGGCAGATGACCCCGACTGATCGGCCCGGTGGTACCCCGGGCTTTTGCCCTCACCTGTTCGAGTGACAAATTGCGAGGAAAACACCCAAATGGTCCCCGAAAGCATCGAAAAGGGCCGCCTCCCGCTGGGGGAGGCGGCCCTGAATTCGACAGTTCACCGGTCCGTGTAGGTCAGGTTCTTGCCGCTGGACGGGTCGAAGAGCTGGATCTTGTCGGCGTCGAACCAGATCTCCGCGGGGGAGCCCGCGGTGGCACCCGACGCCGACGACAGCCGCGTGACGAGCGAGATGCCGTCACCCGGCACGTCGTCCGCGCCCATGTCCGCCGCGAGGTCCTGCAGGTCGGCCGAGGTGACCTGCTCGCCCTTGAGGTTGAAGTAGGCGTACTTGTCCGAGCCCATCGACTCCAGCACGTCCACGTTGGACGTGAACTTGCCACCGGAGGACAGCACCGCGCCGTCCACCAGCGCCGCGTCCTCGAAGTGCTCCGGGCGGATGCCCATGATCACCTCGCGGGGCGCGTCGGCACCCTCCAGCAGCTGCCGCACCCGGTCGGTCAGCGTCACGTCGCCGAGCGCCGAGCGCAGGCCGCCGTTCTCCAGCGACGCCGGCACGAAGTTCATCGACGGCGAGCCGATGAAGCCCGCGACGAAGAGGTTGGCCGGGTTGTCGTAGAGGAACTGCGGCGCGCCGATCTGCTGCACGATCCCGCCGCGCATGACGACGACCCGGTCGCCGAGGGTCATGGCCTCGGTCTGGTCGTGCGTCACGTACACCGTGGTCGTGCCGAGCTGCTTCTGCAGGCGCGACACCGAGGTGCGCATCTGCACGCGCAGCTTGGCGTCCAGGTTGGACAGCGGCTCGTCCATGAGGAACGCCTTGGGGCTGCGCACGATCGCGCGGCCCATGGCCACGCGCTGCCGCTGGCCACCGGACAGGTTGGACGGCTTGCGGTCGAGGTGCTGCGACAGGTCGAGGATCTCCGCGGCCTCCTTGACCTTCTTCTCGACCGTGGCGTTGTCGACCTTGGCCAGCCGCAACGGGAAGGCCATGTTCTCCTTCACCGTCATGTGCGGGTACAGCGCGTAGGACTGGAACACCATCGCGATGTCGCGGTCCTTGGGCGCCTTCTCGTTGACGCGCTGCCCGCCGATGCGCAGCTCGCCGTCGGTGATGTCCTCCAGGCCCGCGATCATGTTGAGCGTGGTGGACTTCCCGCAGCCGGACGGTCCGACCAGGATGATGAACTCGCCGTCGGCGATCTCGAGGTTGACCTCCTGGACGGCCAGCGCGCCGTCGGGGTACCTCTTCGTCACCTTGTCCAGAACGATCTCTGCCATTGGTCAACTCACCCCTTGACGGCGCCGGAGGTCAGGCCGGCGACGATCCGGCGCTGGAAGAACAACACGAAGAGGATGATCGGGATGGTGATCACGACGGCGGCCGCCGCGATCGACCCGGCCGGGTCCTCGAACTGCGAGCTGCCGGTGAAGAACGACAGCGCCACCGGCACGGTCCGCGACTGCTCGGTCGAGGTGAGCGAGATCGCGAAGAGGAAGTCGTTCCAGCAGAAGATGAACACCAGGATCGCCGTCGTGAACACGCCCGGCGCGGCCAGCGGCGCGATGACGCGACGGAACGCCTGCCCCGGCGTCGCACCGTCCATCTTGGCCGCCTTCTCGGCTTCCCAGGGGATCTCGCGGAAGAACGCCGACAGGGTGTAGATCGCGAGCGGCAGCGCGAACGTGATGTACGGCAGGATCAGGCCGGGCCACGTGTCGAAGAGGCCGAGCGAGCGCTCGATCTCGAACAACGGCGACACGAGCGAGACCTGCGGGAACATCGCGATCAGCAGCGAGACGCCGACCAGCAGGTTCTTCCCGGGGAAGTCGAGCCGGGCGATGGCGTAGGCGGCCATGGTGCCGAACACCACGGCGATCGCGGTCGCGATGAGCGCGATGCCGATGGAGTTGATCAGCGCCCGCGTGAACTCGGACGTCGAGAAGATGTTGCGGTAGTTCTCCAGACTCCACTCGCGCGGGATGAAGTTGCCGTCCGCCAGCGTCGCCGACGACTTGAACGACAACGACACGATCCACAGCACCGGCAACAGCGCGTAGATCACCACGACGGCGTTGAGCAGGCCCCAGCCGACCTTCTTGCCGGTGGTCTCCGCTCCTCCGATTCCAGCCATCAGCGCTTCCCCCCGTCGTCACTGCCGGGGGCAGCGGTGCCGAAGAGCTTGATGAACACGAACGCGATGATCGCGACCATGATGAAGATCAGCACGGACATGGTCGATCCGATGCCGAGGTTCAAGCCCTTGATCAGGTTGTTGTAGGTCAGCATCGACACCGACGACGTGCCCTGCGAGCCCGCGGTGAGCACGAAGAGGTTGTCGAAGATGCGGAACGCGTCGAGCGTGCGGAACAGCAGTGCCACCAGGATCGCCGGCTTCATGATCGGCACGGTGATCTTGATGAACCGCTGCCACCCGCTCGCGCCGTCCATCGCGGCGGCCTTGAGCAGGTCGTCCGGCACCAGTGCCAGACCGGCCATCAGCAGCAGGGCCATGAACGGCGTGGTCTTCCAGATCTCCGCGAGGCCCACGACCATGAGCGCGGGGATCTTCTCGGTCAGCACCGGCTCACCGCCGAGGGCCTCCGCGAGGTAGCCGGTGCCGGGCGTCCAGGCGAAGCGCCAGGAGAACGCGGCCACGACCGTCACGATGCCGTACGGGATCAACGTCGTCGTGCGGACGATGCCCCGGCCGACCAGCGCGCGGTGCATGATCAGGGCGAGCGACATGCCCAGCACCAGCTCGATCGCGACCGTGACGACGGTCAGCACGACCGTCACCCACACCGCGTTCCACCAGTACGGGCTGCTGAGCACGGCGACGTAGTTGTCGAACCACACCCATTCGGTGCGGTCGGGGAACTTCAGGTCGAACTTCTGCATCGACAGCAGCAGCGAGTAGAGGATCGGCCAGCCGGTCACCGCGACCATGGTGAGCGCGGCCGGCGCGCAGAGCAGCCAGCCGAGCCTGCGCTCGGCCTTCTTGCCCTCGCTGAGCGCCACCTTCTTCTTGGGAGCGACGGGCTCCGCTGTCGCTGCCCCGGTCTTCTCCGCAGTCGCGTGGCTCACGGCAGCACCCCCTTGGAGTCGAGTGCGTCCTGGAGTTCCTGGCGCAGCCGGTCACCGGTCGCCTTGGGGTCGATGCTCGCCGGCGGCGACAGGACCGTGGCGATCACGGTCGACGCGTTCTGGTAGGCGGGCGTGCGCGGCCGCACACTCGCGTTCTTCAGCGTCTCCTTGATGGTGTCGCGCATCGGGTACGCCTCGGCCATCTCGGGCTCGTCGTAGACGGCCTCGATGGTCGGCGGCACACCGTCCTTGAGCGCGGCGAGCTTCTGGTTCTCCGCGCTGCGCAGGCACAGCACCGCGTCGAACGACTCGTCCGGGTGCCTGGTGTACGCGCTGACGGCGAAGTTGATGCCACCGACGGTGACCTTCGACTTGTCACCGCCGAACGCGGGGTACGGCGCCCACTTGAAGTTCTTCGCGAAGTCCGGCTTCTTCTGCGCCGCCGCGTAGACGTACGGCCAGTTGAGCTGGAACGCGGCGTTGCCGTTCTCCATGGCCAGGCGCGCGTTGTCCTCCGCGGCGTTGGAGAACGACGGGTCGATCGCCTTGGACGTGGCGAGCTTCTTCAGCGCCGCCAACGCTTCCACGGCCTTGTCGTCGACCACGGCCTTGGTGCCGCTCTCGTCGATGATCTTGCCACCGTTGGAGTTGACCAGGGTGTTGTACAGCACGACGAGCCCCTCGTACTGCTTGCCCTGCCCCACGATCCGGCCGGGTTTGCCCTGTGCGACCAGGTCCTCGGCCATCGTGATCATCTCGTCCCACGTCGTCGGCGCCTTCGGCACGAGGTCCGAGCGGTACCAGAGGAGCTGGACGTTCGTGTTGTCCGGGGCCGCGTAGAGCTTGCCCTCGTAGGTGGCGGTCTCCAGCGGCGTCCTCAGCGTGCCGCTCTCCACCTGCGACTTGACGGACCCGGTGAACTCCTTGAGCCAGCCCGCCTCCGCGAGCTCGGCCGTCCACGTGACGTCAAGACCGAGGACGTCCATGCTGTCGTCCTCGGCGGCGAGTCTGCGCACCATCTGCTCGCGCTGACCGTCCGCTTCCCGCGGCAGCTTGTTGTAGACGATCTTGTAGCGCCCCGCGGCCTTGGCATTGCAGTTGTCGACGATCGCCTGGAAGTTCTCCTGGGGGTATTTGTAGACGTTGACGGTGATGCCGTCGTCGCTCGACCCGCACGCCGTGACGGTTGATGCCGCGAGCAACGCGACCCCCACACCGGCGGCGAGTCGATGGCGTCGGTTCGCACCCATCGGCCCTGCCTCCTTCCCGACTGCACGGAGGAGCCAGACCGCAATGCCCGGCACCTCGTCGTGCCACCGGCCGCACCCGGCGGACCGGTGCACCGAACCTAGGCCTGGTGATCAGGAGCCGCAACCAAGAGAGGCAACGATTCAGAACCAATAGCTGTTCTTCATGTCTCAACAGCTAGGGGTTTGAAGGGCGCATGGCCAGCCTGGCCAGCAGGTCACGGCCCTTCTCCGCCGATTTCGGGTGGCACAGCACGTCGTACCGCCCTGCCACCAGCTGGCTCGCCGACTGGAAGTCCCGCTTGCCCCGCGCCGACCCGTAGCCGACCGCGGCGAACACGAGCCCGAAGAACACACCGGTGATCAGACCCGTGAGCACCGGCCCGACCGTCACCCCCGGTTCCGGGCTGAAGAGGGTCAGCAGCAGGCCGACGAACAGACCGAACCACGCACCGCTGGCGGCACCGGTCATGAGGACGCGCCCCCAGGTGAGCTTCCCGGTGACCCGCTCGACCAGCATCAGGTCCACGCCGACGATCGTCACGTCCTGCACCGGGAAGTCCTCGAGCGCCAGGAAGTCGACCGCCCGCTGCGCCTCCTCGTAGGTGGCGTACGACCCGACCGGCCACCCCGTCGGCGGCGTGGGCAGGCGTGGCGGGACACCGGGTCGGTTCGGGTTGGCGAACGGACTCGTCACAGGGGACCACCTCTGTCGGACGCGCTGATCGTCCCATCCTGCCAGTGCCCGGTGCGCCGTGCTGAGACGCCTACGGGTGTTTTGCCGGATTGCTCCACTGACCGCAACGCCCACAGCGCGCTACTCGAACCAGACGACGAACCTGTGCTCGGCGGGACGCGGCGCATCTCTCCGCCACGGCGGAGAGGATCTTGACGATCCCGAAGTCGAGCGGGCCGGCAAGCGCATCGTGAAACGCTAGCTCCCCCGTGATCGACTTTCCGTCAACGACCACCTCTCCTCCTGCTTCGAAGGACGCCTTGCTCATCGAGCCGTCCCTCAGACGTAGAAGCTTCCCCGGTTGATGATCCGACGACTTCCCACACGATCCGTGGGCCACTTGCCGCCCTCGAACCTAGGCGAAGACCAGCCCGAACCGGTGCACGAACGCACGGTGGGCGCGCGCGTAGGCGTCCTTGCCCGCCCCCACCCGCTCCCGCTCCTCCTCGATCACCGCGGCGGCCTTGCCGAGGTCGCCGTCGACGACGTGGGTGATCGCCAGCGTGCGCGGCCGGTCGAAGCCGAGCAGCGAGCGGTCAGCGCCGGGTGGTCACCGCGGCCGCGGGAGGCAGGGTGTGCGGGGGTTCGTCGGTGACCCAGGCGTACTCGATGGCGGACAACCGGCCGTTGGCGACCCACAGCAGCAGTTCGCCGATGTGCTCGCCGTTCGAGTGCACCTCGGCGCTGACCGGCAGCACGCCGTCGGGCACGTCAGCAGCGGGGCCGGAGGTGTCGAGGTCGAGGCTGGCCGATCCGTCGTACCACGGTGCGCGCACCTGGACGTGGTCGAGCTGGGCGTGCAGGCCGGGGAAGTCGGTGAGCAGGAGAGCCAGCAGTTCGCGTTCGGACGGGGCCAGTGGGCGCGGGTGGGCCGGGAGGTGGCGCAGGAGCTCGGCGGCGAGCAGGCGGAGCTCGGCCCACTGCGCGGCAGTGGGCAGTGAGGTGACGTGCCACACCGGGCCGGGGCCGCTCATCGTCTCCAGCAGGGTGTCGATGCGGTCGACGAACGGGCCGGCGGCCGGCGGGACCGGGTGCCGGCGGACGTCGTCGAACTCCAGGGCGAGCTCGTCGGTGGACGGAGCGGTGCCGATCGACTCCAGATGAGCGCGCTGGGCGGAGGCGGGCAGGGCGAGGCGGCGGGTCGGGCCGGCCAGGGGGTGCGTCATGAGGTCACCAGAGCATCGTCGAACGTGTGGTTCGAGTGTGGACCTGCGGGCAACCGGGTTTCAGTGCGGCACGGGCGGAGGAACGTCGTCAGCTCCGGCGGCACCTCGTCGAGGTGTTCGGTGAGCTGCCACAGGACCCGGCCACCGCCGGGGTGTTCGACGGCACGACGGGGTGCGGTGGCGAGAACCCGTTGCACGCCAACGAGCGCGGCGACCTGGCGCAGTCCCGGTGCGGGCCGGACGGGGAGCGTCAGGGGCCACTCCCGTGAAGGAGCGACCCCCAACGGGCTAACCCCGGCTCTGGTACTCCCGCAGCAGACCCCGGGAGATGATCGTCTTCTGGATCTCCGAGGTGCCCTCGCCGATCAGCAGGAACGGCGCCTCGCGCATCAGGCGCTCGATCTCGTACTCCTTGGAGTAGCCGTAGCCGCCGTGGATGCGGAACGCCTCCTGCGTCACCTCCGCGCAGTACTCCGAGGCGATGAGCTTGGCCATGCCGGCCTCGACGTCGTTGCGCTGACCGGAGTCCTTCAGGCGCGCCGCGTTGACCATCATCAGGTGCGCCGCCTCGACCTTGGTGGCCATCTCGGCGAGCTTGAACGCGATGGCCTGGTGCTCGGCGATGGCCTTGCCGAACGTCCTGCGCTGCTGCGAGTACTCGATCGCGAGCTCGAAGGCGCGGAGCGCGATGCCGCACGCGCGGGCGGCCACGTTCACGCGGCCCACCTCGACGCCGTCCATCATGTGCCGGAAGCCCTGGCCGGTGGCGCCGCCGAGGACCTGGTCGGCGGAGATCTCGAAGCCGTCGAACACCATCTCGGTGGTGTCGACGCCCTTGTAGCCCATCTTGTCGATCTTGCCGGGGATCGTGAGGCCGGGCAGGACCTCCCCGTAGCCCTCCGGCTTCTCCACCAGGAACGTCGTGAGGTTCTGGTGCGGCTTGTCCGCGCCCTCGTCGGTCTTCACGAGCACGGCGGTCAGGTTCGACGTGCCGCCGTTGGTCAGCCACATCTTCTGGCCGTTGATCGTGTAGCCGTCCGCGCCCTTGACGGCCTTCGTGCGGATCGCGGCCACGTCCGAGCCCAGCTCGGGCTCCGACATCGAGAACGAGCCGCGCACCTCGCCCGCGGCCATCCGCGGCAGGTACTTCTCCTTCTGCTCCTGCGTGCCGTGCTGCTTGAGCATGTGCGCCACGATGAAGTGGGTGTTGATGACACCGGAGACGCTCATCCAGCCGCGCGCGATCTGCTCGACGACGAGCGCGTAGGTCAGCAGCGACTCGCCGAGCCCGCCGAACTCCTCCGGGATCGTCAGGCCGAACAGGCCCATCTCCTTCATGCCCTCGACGATGTCGGCGGGGTAGGTGTCGCCGTGCTCCAGC
The DNA here is from genome assembly GCF_054300775.1 of Lentzea chajnantorensis. Classification (NCBI taxonomy): domain Bacteria; kingdom Bacillati; phylum Actinomycetota; class Actinomycetes; order Pseudonocardiales; family Pseudonocardiaceae; genus Lentzea; species Lentzea chajnantorensis. The sequence continues at coordinate 174,781 of NZ_JBSDZT010000002.1, forward strand.
GCCTGCGCGTGCGGGATGATCTCCTTGTCCACGAACGTGCGAACGGTCGCGAGGATTTCTTCCTGGATGTCCGTGAGACCCGCGGTCTGGGCGAGGCGCGCCATCGCACTTCCCTTCCGAAGCAAGAGTTACCGGCGAGTATGGACCGGTTAACGCTCGTTCGCGACCGTGGTGTGCTCTCCGCAACACAGCCATGGCGGCTGTACCGAAACAGCTTCCCCAACAGGTGTGATCGCGCACCCATGCGCGGCGAATGAACAGTGCGGACTTAAGATCCCGCCTCACCACACCTAGGGGGACCAGCGATGACCTACGACCCGTACAACCCGAAGCAGGACCCGTACGGCCAGCAGCCCGGCCAGCCCTACGGCCAGCAACCCGGCCCGTACGGCGCGCAGCCGATGTACGGCTACGGCTACCCGCCGCCCGTGCCGAAGCCGCAGACGAACGCGATCCTCGCGCTCGTGCTGTCCTGCGTGGGCATCGCGACCTGCGGCGTGACGTCCATCATCGGCGTCATCTTCGGCCACATCGCGATGGGGCGGATCAAGCGGGGCGAGGAGGACGGCCGCGGCCTGGCGCTCGCGGGCCTCATCGTCGGGTACCTGGTGATCGCCGGTTATCTGCTGTACTTCGCGATCGTCATCATCGCGATCATCGCGGCGGCCAAGCAGGGCAGCACGTACTAGCGGTGAGCTCAGCCCGCGAGGGCGATCTCCAGCGCACCACCGCAGTGGCGGCACACGTCGGCGAACACGTGGACGTCGGCATCGCATCCAGGGCAGCTGCGGAAGCTGCGCTCGAGCAGGTCGTCCTCGCGGCGCTTGAAGAGCCGCAGGCGCCTGCCCGCCTTGCCGTTACTCGAACGTGACATGCCCCAGAGCATGCACCCGCACCGGGGCGAGATCGCAAACCCCGGTCACGGATTGTGCGTCACCTCACCCGTTTTGAACGCAACCCGTGACGGTCGGCCACGTCCAGTGACATCAGGGGTGAAATGGCGCACAACCCGTGACGGAACTCAGTCCTCCGGGGGCGTCCACACGTTCGCACGCGACATGCCCGCGGCGCGTCCCTTGCCGGAGATCACGAGCGCCATCTTCCGCGACGCCTCGTCGATCATCTCGTCGCCGAGCATCACGGCGCCGCGCTTCCCGCCCGCCTCGGACGTGTAGTACTCGTAGGCGTCGAGGATGTTCTCGGCGTGGTCGTAGTCGTCCTGCTTGGGGCTGAAGACCTCGTTGGCCGCCTCGATCTGGCCGGGGTGCAGCACCCACTTGCCGTCGAAGCCCAGTGCCGCGGACCGGCCGGCGACGCGCTTGTAGCCCTCGACGTCGCGGATCTGCAGGTACGGGCCGTCGATGGCCTGCTTGTCGTGGGCCCGCGCGGCCATCAGGATCCGCATCAGGATGTAGTGGTAGGCGTCGCCCACGTCGTAGCCGGGCGGCTGCTCGCCGACGACCAGCGACTTCATGTTGATCGACGCCATGAAGTCCGCGGGGCCGAAGATGATCGTCTCGACGCGCGGGGACGCGGTGGCGATCGCGTTGACGTTGTTGAGACCCAGGGCGTTCTCGATCTGCGCCTCGATGCCGATCTTGCCGACCTCGTGGCCCATGGTCTTCTCGATCTGGGTGAGCAGGAGGTCGAGCGCCACGACCTGCTCCGGCGTCTGGACCTTCGGCAGCATGATGCAGTCGAGGTTCGCACCCGCGCCCTCGACGACCTCGGTGACGTCGCGGTAGGTCCACTCCGTCGTCCAGTCGTTGACGCGCACGACACGGGCCTTGCCGTCCCAGCCGCCCTCGTTGAGGGACGCGACGATGGTCTTGCGGGCGTCCGGCTTGGCCAGGGGCGCGCAGGCGTCCTCCAGGTCCAGGAACACCTGGTCCGCCGGCAGCGTGCGGGCCTTGTCGATCATCTTCTGGCTCGAGCCGGGGACCGCCAGACACGAGCGACGGGGACGCTGCTGGTCGACCACTGGAGTACCTCCTCGTACCGGCCGGTAACTATGTGGGCCACAGTGGCACGCATCGCTGCGGGGCGCATGTCCGCTGAGTCCCGTCTCACAGCCCCTGGCAGTCTGAACCGGTGGAGATCACGCGCATCCTCGACGCGGCGCTGCGGAAAGCGGCCGCCGTGTGGATCACCTCACCCGGCCGCGAACCGAAGCTGGTGCACGCCCACTGGCGCGACGACGCGTTGTGGGTGATCACCGGCGGCACGGAACAGCAGGTGCCCGGACTGGCCGACGGCGCCGAGGTCACCGTCACCGTCCGCTCCCCCAGCACGCACTCGCACCTCGTCGACGCGCAGGCCACGGCCCGGCTCGTGGAACCGGACGACGAGACGGCCCAGGCGCTGAAGACCGCGCGGCTCAACACGAAACCCGAGTGGGACGCGGTGTACCGGCTGGAGTTCGGCGCGTGATCACCGTGCCGGAGGGCTTCGGGCTCGAGCTCGGCGAGGGCGCGCCGGAGTGGGTCGCGAAGCTGCCTTCACTGGCCACGAAGGCGTGCGCGCGCTGGCGGCTCACCCCGGACGGCGCGCTGATGAACGGGTTCTGCGCCGTCGTGCTCCCGGTGCGCCGGCCGGACGGGCACCCGGCCGTGCTGAAGCTGACGTGGGTCGACCGCGAGACCGAGCACGAGCCGATCGCGTTGCGGCTCTACGACGGCAACGGCGCGGTTCGCTTGCTCGGCCACGACGCGGAGCTGGGCGCGTTGCTGCTGGAACGCCTCGACCAGCACTCGCTCGACGACGAACCGATCGACCTCGCCGTCGGCGTGATCGGTGATCTGCTGCGCCGCCACCGGCACCTCGAAGCGCCTGCGAACTTCCGCCGGTTCACGGACACGCTGAAGGAGCACCCGGCCGTTCCCCGCAGGCTGCTCGACGCGGCCAGGGAGGCGGGCACCCGGCCGATGGGCACGACGCTCGTCAACGAGGACCTGCACTACCGGAACGTGCTGCGCGGCGACCGGGAACCGTGGCTCATGATCGACCCGAAGCCGCTGTCCGGTGACCCCGAGTACTGCATGATCCCGTTGCTGTGGAACAGGTTCGGCGAGCTGGACGGGCGCAGGGGGCTGACCGGCCGGTTCCTCGCGCTGTGCGACGCGGGCGAGCTGGACGTGGCGAAGGCCCGCGACTGGACGTTGCAGCGCGCGGTGGCGAACTGGATCTGGTGCCTGGAGGAGGACCTGCCGGACCAAGCGGCCATCTGCGCCGAGATCGCCGAGTGGGCGGTCAGGTCCTGATCTAGGCTCGCTGTCGTGGTGGCTGTGAACAGGGTCTACATCGCGCAGTTGGCCGGACTCCCCGTCTTCGGCCCCGATGGCGAACCCATCGGCAAGGCCAGGGACGTCGTGATCAGCCTCCGCATCGACCGGCAGCCACCGCGGGTGCTCGGGATGGTCGTCGAGCTCGCCACCCGCCGGCGGATCTTCGTGCCGATGCTGCGGGTCACCACGGTCGAGCCGAACGCGGTGACGCTCGCGACCGGGTCGGTGAACCTGCGGCCGTTCCACCAGCGGGTCAACGAGGTCCTGGTGATCGGCGAGGTGCTGGACGCCACGGTGGAGCTGGAGGACGGTTCGTCCGCGACCGTCACCGACGCCGCGATGGAGCTGACCCGCACCCGTGACTGGCGGATGGTCAAGGTCGCGGTCCGCCGGCGCTCCGGACGCCTCGGCCGGCGCGGACCGGTGCAGGTGTGGCGGTGGGAGGACGTCAGCGGTCTGAGCGTGAACCAGCTCGCCGGCCAGCCGCAGGGTGCGCAGCAGCTCGTCGCGGTGTTCGAGGGCATGCGCGCGGCCGACGTGGCCCACGCCCTCCACGAGCTGCCGCCCAAGCGCCGCCACGAGGTCGCGGACGCCCTCGACGACGAACGGCTCGCGGACGTCATCGAGGAACTGTCCGAAGAGGACCAGAAGGACGTCCTGTCGCACCTGGACGAGGAACGCGCCGCGGACGTCCTGGAGGCGATGAACCCGGACGACGCGGCCGACCTGCTCGCCGAGCTGTCCGAGGTGACGAAGGACCGGCTGCTCGACCTCATGGAACCCGAGGAGTCCGAACCGGTCCGCCGCCTGCTGGAGTACTCGTTCGACACCGCGGGCGGTCTGATGACGCCGGAACCGATCATCCTGACGCCGGACGCGACGATCGCGGAGGCGCTGGCACGGGTGCGCAACCCCGACCTCACGCCGGCGCTGGCGTCGATGGTCTTCGTCTGCCGCTCCCCCTCCGCGACGCCGACGGGCCGCTACCTCGGCTGCGTGCACATCCAGCGGCTGCTGCGCGAACCACCGTTCGACCTCGTCGCCGGCGTGCTCGACACCGACCTGGCCCGGTTGTCGCCGAACGCCTCGCTGAGCGACGTGACCCGTTACTTCGCCACCTACAACCTGGTGTGCGCACCGGTGATCGACGACACCGAGCACCTGCTCGGCGCGGTCACCGTCGACGACGTGCTGGACCACCTGCTGCCGGACAACTGGCGCGAGACGGGACTGAGCCATGCCTGAAGTACTGCCCCGCCGCAGGCTCGACCAGCCGCGCGAACCGAGGGGTTTCCGGTTCTCGATCGACCCCGACACGTTCGGACAGCTCTCCGAGCGGCTCGCGCGCTTCCTCGGCACCGGCAAGTTCCTGTTCTGGCAGACGCTGATCGTCGTCGTCTGGATCACGGTGAACCTCGTCGCGGTGTCGTTGCGGTGGGACCCGTACCCGTTCATCCTGCTGAACCTGGCGTTCTCGACCCAGGCCGCCTACGCCGCACCGCTGATCCTGCTCGCGCAGAACCGGCAGGACGACCGGGACCGGGTGTCGCTGGAGGAGGACCGCAAGCGGGCGGCGCAGACGAAGGCGGACACCGAGTACCTGGCGCGCGAACTGGCCGCGGTGCGACTGGCCCTCGGCGAGGTGGCGACGCGCGACTTCATCCGCGGTGAGCTGGAGAAGCTGGTGAAGGAGCAGGACAACCGCAAGAAGGTCAGGCCGTGACGGCCGACCGGGACCAGCCGCTGCTCACGGCCTGACGTGCCCGGCCTCGACCAGGTCGGCCAGCACGTCGTGGATCGCGGGTGCCGTCTCGGCGTGCGCGCGGTACTCGTCGCGGGTGACGTAGGTGAGCTCGGCGATCTCGCTCGTCGGCTGCGGTGTGCCGAGCAGCTCCGCCGTGAAGCAGGTCATGTCGACGATCGCGCCCTCTCCCTCGCCGTACGCGGGGGCGACGTAGCGCTGAAGCACCTCGGGGCGGTCGAGGTCGGTGCCGAGCTCCTCGCGGACCTCCCTGCGCAGCGCCTCGGCCGGGGTCTCGCCGGGCTCGATCTTGCCGCCGGGGAGGTAGAAGGCCTTCTTGTTGCGTGAGCGCACAACGAGGAGGCGGCCGACCTCGACGTGCACGAGTCCCACGACGGTGATCACGGGAAGACGTCGTCCGCGGCCAGCCGGTCGCAGGTGCGTCCGAAGGCCTCCAGCTCACCGGGTCCGAAGCTCTCGCCGAAGTGCTCGGCGACGCCCGCCAGGTGGGTGGTGGAGGCGCTGCGGAGGCGTTCGGCACCGAGCGGTGTGAGCACGGCCACGATGCCGCGTCCGTCACCGTCGGCGCGTTCCCGCCCGACGAGCCCCGCGCGTTCCAGCCGGTCCACGAGCCGGGTCACGCCGGAGCGGGACAGCAGGACGGCGTCGGCGAGCTCGGTCATGCGCATGCGCGTGGAGGGCGACTCGGCCAGTTGAACCAGCACGTCGTACGCCGCGAGAGAAAGGCGCTGCTCAGCAATCAGTTCGGTCTCGAGGACCCGCGTGATCCGTGCATGCGCGCGGAGGAACGATCGCCACACCCCGAGCTCGACGCGGGTGGGCAATCGGGAACTACCCGATTCCGGCACGGACGTCGATGTTACGGACAGCGCTCCTCCCGCTACGACCTGGGCCTGCGCTGGAAAGTGACCGGCCGGTAGGACGGGCGTGAACCGGACGTAGCATGGATCGGTGACCACCACGCAGCCCCTCCCCACCGCGGAGGACGTCCGCAAGGCGCTCTCCGGTGTGCAGGACCCCGAAATCCGCCGTCCGATCACCGAGATCGGCATGGTCAAGGACGTCGAGGTGGCCGCGGACGGCTCGGTCGTGGTCGGGGTCTACCTGACGGTCGCCGGCTGCCCGATGCGCGACAAGATCACCGCCGACGTCACCGCGGCCGTGTCCGCGCTGGAAGGCGTCTCGTCGGTGCGCGTCGACCTCGACGTGATGAGCGACGCCCAGCGCACCGAGCTGCGCAAGACCCTGCGCGGCGGCACCGAGGAACCGGTCATCCCGTTCGCTCAGCCCGGCTCGCTGACCCGCGTGTACTGCGTCGCGTCCGGCAAGGGCGGTGTCGGCAAGTCCTCGGTCACCGTGAACCTGGCCGTCGCCATGGCCGCGCGCGGCCTGTCCGTCGGCATCGTCGACGCCGACATCTACGGCCACTCGATCCCCCGCATGCTCGGCGCGGACGGCCGTCCCACCCAGGTCGAGAAGATGATCATGCCGCCGCAGGCGCACGGCGTGAAGGTCATCTCGATCGGCATGTTCACCCCCGGCAACACCCCGGTGGTGTGGCGCGGCCCGATGCTGCACCGCGCGCTGCAGCAGTTCCTGGCCGACGTGTTCTGGGGCGACCTCGACGTCCTGCTCCTCGACCTCCCGCCGGGCACCGGTGACGTGGCCATCTCCGTGGCCCAGCTCGTGCCGAACGCCGAGATCCTGGTCGTCACGACCCCGCAGACCGCCGCCGCCGAGGTGGCCGAACGCGCCGGTTCCATCGCGTTGCAGACCCGGCAGCGGGTCGCGGGCGTGATCGAGAACATGTCGTGGCTGGAGATGCCCGACGGCTCCCGCATGGAGGTCTTCGGCGCGGGCGGCGGTGCGGCCGTCGCCGAGTCGCTGACCCGTGCGGTGGGCTCCGACGTGCCGTTGCTCGGCCAGATCCCGTTGGACCCGCGGCTGCGGGAGAACGGTGACGCGGGCACCCCGATCGTGCAGGCCGTGCCGGACTCGGCGGCCGCGCAGGTCCTCACCGAGGTGGCGACGAAGCTCTCGGTCCGCTCCCGCGGCCTGGCCGGCCGCCTGCTGAACGTCTCACCCGCCGGGCGGTAGCAGAACGAGGACGAGGGGCCCCGCGTCACCGGTCCGGTGACGCGGGGCCCCTCGTTCGTTCTCGGGTCAGGTGGCGTCCGGGTCGAACGGCGGGCGTTCGCCGGGGGCCAGAGGGCGCTGCTCAGGGGTGGGAGGAGTGGGCGGCGTCGGGTAGCCGTTCGCCTTCGTCGTCGGCTCCGGGTCGTCGAAGAGGTGCTTCGTCACCGCGCGCTTCGGGTCGAAGTTGCGCAGCTCCCGCAGGTCCTCCAGGGGTTTGCGGAGCTGTTCGAACTCCGGCCCCATCTCCTGCTTGAGCTGCTCGCGTGCGCCGGTCGCGTACTCACGGACCTGGCGGACCGTCTTGCCCAGCCAGGCCGCCGCGGACGGCAGGCGTTCGGGGCCCAGGATGAAGAGACCCGCGACGACGATGATGAGGATCTCGACCCATCCGATGCTGTCGAACACGGGTCCCAGCCTACTTGTCAGTCGGACTTGAGCGTGACGTCGATTTTCAGCTCACGGCCCTGCCGCGCCAGCACGACCTGCACGGTTTCGCCGATTTCGTGTTCCCTGACCGCTACGACCAGTTCGGCGGCGTTGCGGACCATCCGGTCGCCGACCTTCGTGATGACGTCGCCCTCCTGGATGCCGGCGGTGGCCGCGGCCCCACCGGCGGGGACGTTCTGCACCTGGGCGCCCTCGGAGGTCTCGGCGGAGACCGACTTGACGTTGACGTTCATGTCGGCGTGCTTGACCGAGCCGCTGCGGATGAGCTCCTGGCCGATCTTGCGGGCCTGGTTGCCGGAGATGGCGAAGCCGAGGCCGACCGAACCGCCGGTCTCGGTGCGGATCGACGAGTTGATGCCGACGAGGGCACCGCGCGAGTCGACCAGTGCGCCACCGGAGTTGCCGGGGTTGATGGCCGCGTCGGTCTGGATGGCGTCGTAGGTGACCTGGGGGCCGCCGTTCTCGCCCGCGGCGGTCACGGGGCGGTGCAGCGCGGAGACGATGCCCTCGGTGACGGTGTTCGACAGCTGCAGCGGCGAGCCGACGGCGATCACGGAGTCACCGACCTGGAGCTCGTCGGAGTTGCCGAACTGCAGCACCGTCGGGTTCGTCACCTCGACCTTGATGACGGCGAGGTCGGTCTTCGGGTCGCGGCCCACGACGCGGGCCGCGGCGCGGGTGCCGTCGGTGAACACGGCGCTCAGCTTCGCCGAGGAGTCCGCGGCGGCGGGGGCGACGACGTGGTCGTTGGTGAGGATGTAGCCGCCGCTCTCGATGACGACGCCGGAACCGACGCCCGCGACGTTCGCACCCTTGAACTCGATGGAGACGACGCTCGGGGTCACGCGCTTGGCGATGTCGGACACCGAACCGGCCGGGCGTTCCTTGCCCTCCGAGACCTCGGCGAGGGTGACCGTCGAGTCGGTCAGCGGGTTGCCGGCGCGCCCGATCAGCCAGCCGACGAGGCCGCCGACGGAACCGACCAACAGGGCGGCGACCATCAGCAGGGCGAGGGCGGTGGGCTTCACGCGGCGGCCGAACAGCAGCTCGGGGACGCTCAGCTGGGGACCGGGCTCCTGGGCCTTCTCCGGCTCTCCCGGCGGGTCCTCGCCCACGGCGGGCGGGCCGATGACGGCACCGGCGGCGGGGTCGCGCCACGGGTCGGCGGCGGGCTTGCCGTCCCAGAAGACCGGGTCGACGTCGGGGTCGGGCGTGCTGTGCGGCTGGTGGCCGGGCGGGCGCTGCAACAGCTCACCGGAGCCCTGGCGGCCGAACGCGGTGGCCAGCGACTCGGGTGGCGGTGGCGCGGACTGCACCTGGGGAACCTGCACGGTGCGCGCGGCGAACGCGCCGTCGACACCGGCGGGGCGGCCGAAGGCGGTGGCGTGGGTGGGGTCGACCGGCGGCTGCACGAGCGGTCGCGGGCGCAGCCTGCGGTGTGCTCCGTCGTCCACTCCGGACACAGGTGTGGGCGTCTGGCCGTTGGGCGACTGCTGGCTCATCTCTCCCCGAGTTTTCCGCTAGGAGTGCTGAACCACAGCCTGCCTGACGAGCGGTGAAATAGCTGTCAGCGGGTGCCGACGAGCGCGCCGGTCAGGTCCTGGTGGATCAAGGGCGCCGGCTGCGCGGGCAGCTTCGGCTCGCCGTCCGGGGTGGCGAACGCGAGCGCGCCGAGCAGCATGCCGCTCACGACGACGCCCGCTCCCTGGCGGGCCCTGCGGCCGGTGAACCAGCCCTGGCTGCCCAGCGGCTTGGACGACCCCAGCACGGGACCGGAGCCGAACGCGGGCTTGTCGGTGCGCTGAACGGCGACGAACTGGCCGTCCTCGGTGATCGCGAGCCCGTCCGGTGCGGACGGCAGCTCGACCTCCTGCGGGATGGCGCCGAGCCGGTCGAGCAGCGAGGCCGACGCCGTAGGCGCCGACGCGGTGCGCACGGCTGCGCGCGCCTGCTGCTGCGTGTAGGTCTCGAACGCGCAGAAGCCGCAGCGCTGGATGTGCGCAGAGGCTCGCTCGTGTGCGACCGAGGACAGCTCTCCGTCCACGAACGCGACCACGGCATCCGGCAACAGGTGCTGCTCAGGCAGGCTCCAACCACGGAGGTCGGTCATGCAGAGTCCTCCAGCAACGATTCCCGACGACGGCGTTCCAAAGCGACCTTCAGGGCCTGGCGGCCCCGGTGGATCCTGCTCCTCACGGTACCCATCTTCACCCCGAGAGTGGCGCCGATCTCCTCGTAGGAGAGTCCTTCCACGTCACAGAGCACGACGGCGGCCCTGAACTCCGGGGGAGCTCGTCGAGCGCGGCCTGCAGGTCCGGGTCGAGGTGGTTCTCGTCGTAGATCTCCTCGGGGGACAGGTCGTCACCCTCGAGGCGGTCGTTGTCCTCGGGCAGCGCCTCCATGCGCACGCGGCTGCGCCGGCGTGCCATGTCCAGGAAGAGGTTGGTGGTGATGCGGTGCAGCCACCCCTCGAAGGTGCCCGGCTTGTACGACGCCAGGGAGCGGAAGACGCGGATGAACGTCTCCTGCGTGAGGTCCTCGGCGTCGTGCTGGTTGCCGGTCAGGCGGTACGCGAGCCGGTAGACCCTGTCCGCGTGCTCGCGGACAATGCTGTCCCACGAGGGCGGCGTCCAGTCGGCCGTCTCGATGGGCGCGACGGCCTCCGGCGAACTCGACTGCGTGCGCATCAGGTGTTTCGGCACCTCCATGTGGGCCGCCCGGCGACCCTTGTGCGGCTCAACGGACGGCGGGTCCGGCTTGTTCCCGACCAGAGCCTGGCTTCTTGCCCCTGTACCTTCTCCCGCGCGGTTTAAACGATCGTGAGAGCTGGCTGAGAGCACCCTGAGAATCTCGGTTCGGGCGGCGTTCACCCGTTTTGGGCACAAGTGGCACTAGCCTTCGTCCTTGTGACACCGGAATCGGCCCTGCGGGAGTACGTCGAGCAGTACCTCCCCGAGGACGACGTGCACCTCGCCGCGCGCGCACGCGGTGAGGAACTGGGCTGCGTGCCCATCGGCGCGGGTGGCGGAGCCGCTCTCAGGTTCCTCGCGGCCGCCCTGCAGGCGAAGGCCGTCGTCGAGATCGGCACCGGCGCCGGCACCAGCGGCCTCTACCTGCTGTCGGGGATGCCGAGGTCCGGCGTGCTGACGTCCATCGACGTCGCCCCCGAACACCAGCGCGCCGCCCGCGAGGCGTACGCCGCCGCCGGCATCTCACCGTCGCGGACCCGCCTGATCATGGGCAAGGCCCTGGAGGTCCTCCCCCGTCTCACCGACGCGGCCTACGACCTCGTCTTCGTCGACGCGTACAAGCCCGAGTACCCGCAGTACCTCGAACACGGGGTGCGGATGCTGCGGCCCGGCGGCGTCATCGCGTTCGACAACGTCCTCTGGCACGGCAAGGTCGTCGACCCGAAGGTCAAGGACGAGTCGACCCTGGCCATGCGCGAGATCGCGCGCTCGTGCCGGGAGGACCCGCGCCTCGTTCCAGTCATCCTGCCGCTGGGCGACGGCCTCCTGGTCGCCGCCCGCCGCCCCTAGGACGGTCACGCGGGGCCCCGCGTGCCCTTCAGGGGAACGCGGGACTCCCGCGTGACCCTGGAGAGGGGAACGTGGGGTCCCCGCGTGACCCTGGAGGGGAACGCGGGACTCCCGCGTGCCTTCTGGAGGGGAACGCGGGGCCCTTTCGTGCGCTCCTGTCGCACGCGGGGACCTTTCGTGCGATCCGCGCGTGCGCGGGTTATCGGCGCATGCAAGGGGTGTGTAAGAGAAGAGGGGTGTGGGCTAGTAGGCGCGGACGCCCTTGCCTAGGACTGTGACGCCGCCTGCTGAGACGGTGTAGCGCTCGCGGTCCATCGGGGCGTCCACGCCGATCAGCGCGCCGTCGGGCACCACGACGTTCTTGTCCAAGATCGCCCGCCGGACCACCGCGCCCTTGCCGATCCGCACGCCCGGCAGCAGCACCGAGCCCTGCACGACCGAGCCGACCTCGACCACCACGTCCGACGAGATCACCGAGCCGTGGATCTTGCCGGAGATGATCGCGCCGGGGCCGACCATCGAGTCCTCAGCGGACCCTCCCGCGATGAACTTGGCCGGCGGCAGCGGCGGCGTCGCCGTGCGGATGGGCCACAGCTGGTTGTAGAGGTTGAAGATCGGGTGGACGGAGACCAGGTCCATGTGGGCGTCGTAGTAGGCGTCGATCGTCCCCACGTCGCGCCAGTAGCCGCGGTCGCGGTCGGTCGCGCCGGGCACCTCGTTGTCCTGGAAGTCGTAGACGTGCGCTTTGCCGCGGTCGACGAGCATCGGGATGATGTCGCCGCCCATGTCGTGGTCGGAGTCCGGGTTCAACGCGTCCCCGCGCAGCGCGTCGAGCAGCGCCTCGGTCGTGAAGACGTAGTTGCCCATCGACGCGAACGTCACGTCCGGGTCGTCCGGCACGTGCGGCGGCTCCGACGGCTTCTCCAGGAAGCGGGTGATCTTGCCGGAGGCGTCGGAGTCGATGCAGCCGAACGCCTTGGCCTCGGTCCGCGGCACGCGGATGCCGGCGACGGTCACCGCGGCACCCGACTCGACGTGCTGCGAGATCATCTGGCCGGGGTCCATCCGGTACACGTGGTCCGCGCCGAAGATCACGACGTGGTCCGGCTTCTCGTCGTGGACGAGGTTCAGCGACTGGAAGATCGCGTCGGCCGAGCCGGTGTACCAGCGCGGGCCCAGGCGTTGCTGGGCCGGGACCGGCGTCACGTACTGACCGAGCACATTGGACAGGCGCCACGTCGTCGAGATGTGGCGGTCCAGTGAGTGCGACTTGTACTGCGTCAGCACGCAGAGCTTCGCGAGCCCGGCGTTGACCAGGTTCGACAGCACGAAGTCGACCAGCCGGTAGTTGCCCCCGAAGGGCACGGCCGGTTTCGCGCGGTCTGCCGTCAGTGGCCACAGGCGCTTGCCTTCACCACCGGCAAGCACAATTCCGAGGACGTGCGGCTGCCCCTTCACAACACGTGACCCTATCCGGGCGATCGTCCGCGAACCAGACGCAAAGCAGTTCGTCCCACCGTGTCGCGCTGTGATCTACGGTGGGTGCGTGCGAGTTGCGCTCATGACGCGGGAGTACCCGCCGGAGGTCTACGGCGGCGCTGGTGTGCACGTGGGATTCCTCGTGCCGCACCTCAGAGAGCTGGTCGATGTCGACGTGCATTGTTTCGGGGCGCCCAGGGGAGACGCCACGGCGCACAACCCTCCCCATTCTTTGGAGCACGCAAACGCGGCGTTGACCACACTTGCCGTCGACCTCGAAATGGCGGCGGCGGTGTCCACGGCGAACCTCGTGCACTCGCACACCTGGTACGCCAACATGGGCGGCCACCTCGCGAAGCTGCTGCACGGGGTGCCGCACGTGGTGACCGCGCATTCGCTGGAGCCGCGCCGGCCGTGGAAGGCCGAACAGCTCGGCGGCGGGTACCGGATCTCGTCGTGGGCGGAACGCACCGCCTACGAGCACGCCGACGCGGTCATCGCGGTGAGCGAGGGCATGCGCGCGGACGTCCTGGACGCCTACCCGGCGCTGGACCCCGCGAAGGTCCACGTCGTCCGCAACGGGATCGACTCCGTCGCCTACCACCCGGTCGCCGAGACGGACGCCCTGACGTCCCGTGGGATCGATCCCACGAAGCCGATCGTCGCTTTCGTGGGGAGGATCACCCGGCAGAAGGGCGTCGGGCACCTCGTCGCCGCTGCGCACCAGATCTCGCCGGAGGCGCAGATCGTGCTGTGCGCGGGCGCGCCGGACACCCCGGAGATCGCCGAGGAGACCCGGCTCGCGGTGAGCGAGCTCGCGGCGGCACGCGAGGGCGTGTTCTGGATCCAGAAGATGCTGCAGCCCGCGGAGGTCCGGCAGATCCTCAGCCACGCGACGGTGTTCGTGTGCCCGTCGGTCTACGAGCCGCTCGGCATCGTGAACCTGGAGGCGATGGCGTGCGGCACGGCGGTCGTGGCCTCCGACGTCGGCGGCATCCCCGAGGTCGTCGCGGACGGTGAGACCGGGCTCCTGGTTCACTACGACGAGCACGACCCGTCGACCTACCGGCTGCAGTTGAGTGAGGCGATCAACTCGCTCATCGCCGACCCGGAGCGGGCCAAGCGGTTCGGCGCGGCTGGCCGCAAGCGGGCTGAGCAGGAATTCTCCTGGGCCGCGATGGCGGAGCAGACGGTCGAGGTCTACCGCAGTGTGATTTGAGCCACACACGTCCGGGGCAACCCTGAAGTGTGAACGCCGCCTTTAACCAGTAGTGACTTTTGGTTCCAACTGGTGAGGGGCGCGAGGACTGTGCGTTGTGCGGTGCTGGGTCTGGCGGTCGTCCTGGCGGCGGCCGGATGTGCGTCAGCACCGAAGGCGGCCCCGCCCGCTCCCACGCTCACGGTCGACGGCAAGAAGCTCGCCGGCGCCTCCGACCTGCAGTCGGAGGCCGAGGCGCAGATCTCGTTCACGCTGGAGTACGGCTACGTGGCACGGGCGGGTGCCGCGGCGGTCAGCTGCTGGTTCGCCAAGACCGGCGTCGACTCCGAGGTGGACCGGCGGCTGTGGTGCGGCCCGGTGCAGGTGCCCGGCACCGGCGCCTCGACCGACTGGGTGCCCGTGCCGCTCAAGGAGGTCGGCAAGACCGACGACGAGGTCCGCTTCGAGGTCCAGTCGCCGCAGGTGCCCGAGAGCGGCAACCGCAGTTCCCCGGTGGGCACGCTGATCCGCACCGACGGCAAGCAGTTCGACCCGGCCAAGCAGCAGGACCTGACCGCGGGCAGGGACTTCCTCGCCGTGCTGCCCGACGACGGCAAGCGGTCGAACTCCGACCTCGGGCTCGGCAACGTCGACGTGCGGGTGCGCGACGACCTGCTCTCCACGGCCGTGACCGGCTGGGCGAACCCGGACCTGTGGCACACCTCCGACGGCACCGTGCGCGCAGAGCCGGGTTCCCGGCTGCGCGTGCTGCGGATGAAGGTCGAGAAGCTCAACGAGACCGACAGCGGCTACCTGCGCACCAACTGGCAGGGCTTCGCCCCGCAGCCCTCCGAGCTCGCGCTGGAGCTGCCCGGCAAGCGCCAGGTGCTGCCGCAGGACCGCCTGCCGGCCAACGGTTCGGTGTTCGTCGTCTACACCGTGCCCGACCCGCAGGCCGGCACCGAGACGCTCGCGCTGGGCACGCTCGGCGCCAAGTCGCTGGAGCAGCGGGTCGAGGTCCCGTCCGGCAAGCGCGCCGAGAACCCGCCCGCCGTGCTGCTGCGCGCGGCCGGTCCGGCGCAGTTCGCCGAGCAGACGCAGAAGTTCCGGCTCGGCGGCAACGCCATGGGCATGAAGGTCACCGGCGTCAAGCTCGGCCGGCAGCGCCCGGTGAAGCTCGGTCCGAGCCAGTACGACGTCGCCACGGCCTCCGCGCCCGACAAGGCGCTGCTGGAGGTCCGGCTGGAGGCCACCGGTGACGTGCCGGACACCGCGGGCGGCCTGCTGACGAAGGACCTGGTCACGGTGACCCTGCCGGACGGTTCGGCGGCACCGCAGGTCGGTGCCCGCTACGACGGCGGCCCGCTGCCGTTCGCGGTCGTGGTGGAGATCCCGGCGGACACCCGCTCGGTCTCGGTGGGGCTGGTCGACGGCAACCCCGACCTGCCCCGGCTCGGCAAGGTCGCGCTGATGCCGGTCGACGCGCGCCTCACGCTCGCGCTGGAGTTCTGAGCGAGCATCGCGGCGAGCGCCAGCCAGCCCACGACCACGGCGACCAGCCCGCCCCAGCCCCACTCGCCGAACGCCGTGCTGCCCGCCGTTCCGCCGACGCTGCTGCCCACGTAGAAGCCGAGCAGGTACAGCCCGGACGCCTGGCCGCGGGCGTGTTCCGGAGCGCGCGCACCGACCCAGGCGCTGGCCGTGGCGTGCGCGGCGAAGAACCCGCCGGTGACGACCGCCAGCCCGAGCGGCACCCACACCAGGCTCGCGAGCGCGCCCAGCGCGAGGACCCCGATGCACGCGAGCAGCACCCTGCCGCGGCCGAACCGGTCGGAGAACCGGCCCGCGAACGCCGACGCCACGCTGCCGACGCCGTAGAAGAGGAAGACCAGCGACTCGATCCACGTCGGCCCGCCGAGCTGGAAGCCGACGACGTTGTAGAACGAGATGAACGACCCGACCAGCAGCACCGACACCGCGTAGAGCGACAGCAGCACCGGGTCGCGCAGCGCCGCCTTCAACGCCCGCGGCGCCCGCTTCGGCCGGGTGCGCGCCGGCGGCAGGAAGAACACCACCACGGCAGCAGCCACCAGCCCGAACATCCCCGCCGCCAGCAGCGAGCCGCGCCACCCCAGCCAGTCCGCGGTCAGTCCGGACGCGAGCCGGCCGAGCATGCCGCCCGCGCTGTTGCCCGCGATCATCGCGCCCATCGCCGCGCCGAGGCCGCCGCCGCCGTCGAGCTCGTCGGCCAGGTACGCCATGGCCGCGGCGGGCACCCCGGCCACCGCCGCGCCCTGCAGCACGCGCAGCACCAGGAACACGTCGTAGTTCGGCGCGAACGGCAGCGCGAGCCCGACCAACCCGGCCAGCAGCACGCTCGCGACGATCACCGGCCGCCGCCCGATCCGTTCGGACAGCGCCGCGACCGGCACGACCACCAGCGCGAGCGCCAGCGTGGACGCCGAGATCGCCAGCGACGCACCGCCCGGCCCGAGCCCGTACTCGTCCGCGATCAGCGGCAGCAGCGGCTGCGGCGCGTACAGCAGCGCGAAGCTCGCGAGTCCGGACGCGGCGATGGACGCGGTCAGCCTGGTCATGCTTCCGACGCTAAAGCATCCGTCCAATACGGAAATGCGTCAGAATCAATCCGTGGACGAATTGGAGCTGGCTCCGAAGCTGGCCGTGCTGAAAGCGCTTGCCGCCGACGAGCACGTGACCCGTGCCGCGGAGCGCCTCGGCCTGCCGCAGCCCACGGTCAGCCGCTGGCTCGCCGAGCTGGGCGACGCACTGGGTGCTCCGGTAGTGGTCAGGTCCGGCCGCCGCGTCCGCCTGACCCGCGCGGGCCGCCTGCTCGCCGACGCCGCCACCCGGTCGCTGGCCGCGCTGGAGACGGGCCTGCGCGAGGTCGAGGAGGAGCTCGACCCGGAGAAGGGCCGCGTGGTGCTCGGGTTCCTGCACATGCTCGGCCGCTCGGTGGTGCCGGAGCTGGTCCGCGGCTTCCGCGCCGAGCACCCGCACGTGCGGTTCGGCCTGGTCCAGGACGCGCGTCAGGGCGTGGTGGACAAGCTCGTCTCCGGCGAGATCGACCTCGCGCTGGTCGCCCCGCCTCCGTCCGGCCCCGAGTTCTCCTCGGTGGTGCTGTTCGAGCAGGAACTGATCGTCGTCGTGCCCGCCGCGCACCGGCTGGCCGCGCGCGGGGCGGTGCGGCTGACGGACCTGCGGGACGAGGACTTCATCGTCCTGGAGCACGGCTACGGGCTGCGGCAGATCACCGACGACCTGTGCGCGGCGGCCGGGTTCACGCCGCGCATCGCCTTCGAGGGGCAGGAGACCGAGACCGTGCGCGGGCTGGTGGCGGCGGGACTCGGGGTGGCGTTGCTGCCCCACCCCGAGTTCACGCCACCGGCAGGCGTGCGGGAGCTGCCGCTGACGCCGCGGTCGAGCCGGGTGTTCGGGTTGTCGTGGCTGACGGACCAGCCGCTGCCACCGGCGGTCAGGGCGTTCCGCGAGCACGCCCTGCGCACTCACGAGGTCCAGCGCTGAGTCCCCGACCACGTGCGCAGGTACGACTCCGCCCCGCCCAGCAGGTCCGCCACGACCTGGTCACCGCCGAGCTGCCGCACCTGCTCGACCCAGTCCGGCAGCAGCCCGATGTGCGCGCCGCCGTCGGTGTTGACGTCCCACACGCGTTCGCCGGTCCTCTGCCGGTCCACCAGCGGGCCGTCCGGGTAGCTGCGGAACGGGTAGGTCACGCCGGCGCGCGGAGCCGGGTGGGAGCCGACGCCGTTGAAGTCGGAGCCGAAGCCGAGGCCCACGTCGTACCTGCGGCGCAGGGCCTCGGTGGCGGCGGCCTGGGCGACGTAGCTGTCGGGGTCGTTCTCGTAGCCGGCGATGAACCCGCCGAGCCGGTAGACCTGTTCGGTCCACTGCGCGTCCATCCAGCCGTGGCTGGACAGGACACCGGGGTAGCGCGCGGCGGCGGCCAGCTCCAGCGTGCGGCCGGCGGCCTTCACGCTCATGTGGTCGACCTCGATCATCATGTGCCTGCGCATCATGCCCTGCACCGCGTACTCGCCCAGCGCGGTCAGGCCGCGCACGTTGCAGCGCCGGTCCGGGTCGTACGCCGGGGCGACGACGGTGGCGGGGATCAGGGCGTTCGGGCCGGCGAAGCCGATGGGGTTGTCCTGCTGCGGGCCCCTGCACCGCTCGGTCTGCCACCACGTGCCGGTGCGCAGGAACTGGCCGGCGTTGAGCACGCCGCCCTGCACGCCGGAGTCGAAGCGGACGCCGCACAGGGCGTTGTCGAACTTGTGGCACAGGAACGCGCTGCGCACGCCGAGCGCGTAGACCTCGTCGAGACCGCGGTCGATGTCACCCCGGCCGCACAGCGGGAGGTCCAGGAGCTGGCGGCAGCCGAACAGCTCCGAGGTCTCGATGCCGAGGACGACGGCGAGCTTGCCCTGCTCCACGACCGACCGCGCCTGCTCGGACGTCGTCACGATGCGGAACCAGCCCTTGCCGGGGCCGCCGAACATCCGGTCGACGTGGTCCTGCAGCTCGTACGTGCGCTTGGCCTGCAGCCGCACCGACGTCATCTCGTCGCACGGCCGGTCCTTGAACGGGTAGATCACGCACAGCTCGGCGTTGCTGGTCAGGTCCGTCACCAGGATTCGCTGGCCGCCGCGCCACGCCCGCTCCAGCCAGGCGTAGTAGTTCTGCTGGTGCGAGACGGTCGTGTACGACGGCCAGTCGCGGAACGTCGGCCAGCCCACCGGGTCGTGGCCGTCGAGGTCCGAGGTCACCACGGCCTCGAAGATCGCGCCGAGCCCGGCGGGGTGGTGCTCGGGGCAGTCCCGCAACGCCTCCGGCGCGCCACCCTCGGCGAACGGCGCGCCGCAGATCAGCCGGCCGCCGAACGCCTCGCTGGTCATCAGGTGGTTGTGCGCGTCGACGAGGCCGCGCACCCGGCCCTGGCCGTCGGTCCCGCGGAACGGCTCGCCGGTCACCCCGATCTGCGAGTCCTGCGCGGGCCGGGCCACCGGCTCCCACCACGGCGTGCTCGCCACGGCGGGGGTCAGCGCGGTCAGGAGCAACGAGACGGCGAGTGCCAGGCGGAGTAACACGAGCGCTCCTCTACGGCGTTGTGAAGGAGCTGACATCATGCCGTGGCACACCGCCGTCTCGAACGGGCCGATCGGCTACTAACGCGAAAAATGTTCAGCAACTTCGACGAGGGTTCGCGCACCGAAGCCCGTGGCGCCCGCGACGACCTCCTCGTAGACCTTCTCCGACCGCGCCGGACCCGCGATGTCGAGGTGCGCCCACGGCACGTCGCCCGCGAACTTCTGCAGGAACAGCGCCGCGGTGATGCCGCCGGGACCGGGCGGGCACTGCCGGTAGTCGGCGATCTCGCTGGTCACGGCCTCGACGTGCTCCTCCAGCAGCGGCATCCGCCACCACTTCTCCCCCACCCGCGCACCCGCGTCGACCACGGTGCGGGCCAGCGTGTCGTCAGCGGTGAACAGGCCGCCCGTGCGCAGGCCGAGCGACACCTTCATGGCACCGGTCAGCGTCGCCACGTCCACGACGAGGTCCGGCTTGAGCGTCTTCACCGCGTACGCCATCGCGTCGGCGAGCACCATGCGGCCCTCGGCGTCGGTGTTCTGCACCTCGGTGGTGGCGCCGCCGTAGTGCCGCACGACGTCGCCCGGCCGGTACGCCGAGCCGGAGACGTGGTTCTCGGCGCACGGCACGAGGCCGGTGACCCTGATCGGCAACCCGCGCCGGGCCACGGCCAGCAGCGCGGAGATCACCGCGGCGCCACCGGCCATGTCGGTGCGCATGAGGTGCATGCCGTCGGCCGGCTTCACGGAGATGCCGCCGGTGTCGAACGTGATGCCCTTGCCGACGAAGACCAGGTGCGGGCCGGTGCCGCCGTCGTAGGTCAGCTCGACCAGCCGCGGCGGGCGGGACGAGCCGCCGCCCACGGCGAGGACGCCGCCGAAGCCCTGCTGCGCCAGCCACTTCTCGTCGCGCACGACGGCGGACAGGCCGGGCACCCGGTCGGCGAGCTTGGCCGCGGTGGTCGCGAGCCAGCGCGGGTCCTTGACGTTGGACGGCGTGTTCGCGAGGTCGCGGGTCAGCGCGGTGGCCGTCGCGAGCGCGTGCGCCTTCAGCGCGGCGGAGGTCAGGACCTCCTCGAAGCCCTGGTCGGGCGTCACCAGGCGGAGCGAGCCGACCCGGCGGGGCGCCTCCTCGCCGGTGACCTTGAAGCGGTAGCCGCCGAGCGCCGCGCCCAGCACGAACGCCCGCACCTTGTCGGCGTCGAAGTCGGCGGTCAGCAGCACGTCGGCGGTCTTGGGAGCGTCGTCACCGCCCAACGCGCGCACGAGCGCCGCACCGGCCGTGCGGTAGTCGCTGAGCGTTCCGGTGCCCACACCGAGCGTCCACGTGCCGGTGGCCCGGTGGCGGACCGCCTCGCCGGCCTTGCCCGTCAGGTCGGCGGTGTCGATGCCCTCGCCACCCGGACCGAGCGCGGGACCGGTGCCCGCGAGCACGACCGCCGGCACGCCGCGCCGCGGCGTCACGGCCACCTCGACGTCCACGAGCTTGGTTGGCACTGCCGGAACCGTCGACCCCACGACCTGGACCTCTCGTTGTGCATCAGGGACCGCTCATTCTCACCCAGCGGCGCGGCCGTTCGCCCCCGCCCCTGGTTGCAACAAGCGATGCCCCGGTCTCCACTGTGGAAACCGGGGCTTCACGTGCTTCTCTCGCCGGGTGCCTCAGCCGGCGGCGGCCTTCAGCGCGTCGCCCAAGGCGCTGGCCTCGTCCGCCGACATCTCGACGACGAGGCGCCCACCACCCTCGAGCGGCACGCGCATGACGATGCCGCGTCCCTCCTTGGTGACCTCGAGGGGACCGTCGCCGGTCCGGGGCTTCATGGCCGCCATCGCGTGCTCCCTCCGTCAACTCTTCCCCGTCCGGCCAGGCCGGATCTGCTCCATTCTCCCCTATCGCGACTCAGGGGCGAAACCGAACCGATCTTTTGGCGAGTCCGGGTGACAGTTGTGGATCTTCACTTGTCCCTGGTCAGTACCCGGTTTCACGACCGCGCAACACTTTCGGCACTCCACGGCGCGGCGTGACAGACTCAACAGGGTGCGAGCCCGTTCCGCGCTATTCGACGTCTACGGCGGCCACCTGCGCGAACGCGGTGGTGCCGCCACCATCGCCGCCCTCGTCCGGCTGCTGGAGCCGCTGGGGTTCGCCGCGCCCGCCGTCCGGACGGCGGTCTCGCGCACCGTCCGGCAGGGCTGGCTGCACCCCGTGCGGCTGCCCGACGGGCCCGGCTACGCGATGACACCCCGCGGGGAACGGCGGCTCGACGAGGCCGCTGCCCGCATCTACCGCACCCGGCCGTCCACCTGGGACGGTCGCTGGCACGTCGTGGTCCTGGAGGAGCTGCCCGGCCGCGACTCGCGCGACCACCTGGCCTCCGAGCTTCCAGCTGCTGGGCTACGGCGCCCTCGGCCCGGTGACGTGGATCGCACCCCGGCCCTCACCGGAGCTGGCCGACGTGCTGGCCGCCGGAGAAGTTCCCGCACGAACTTTTCACGGTTCACACGACGGTGCGGACGCCGAGCTCGCGGCGAGGGCCTGGGACCTGGGCGGACTGGGCCGCGACTACGCCGCGTTCGTCGCTCACTGGCAACCGGTCGTGTCCGTTGTGGACGAATCGGACGACGCGGCCGCCTTCGCCGCCTCCCAGCAGCTGCTGCACGCGTGGCGCAAGTTCCTGTTCCGCGATCCCGGTCTTCCTGCTGAACTGTTGCCCCAGGACTGGCCGGGCCGGGAGGCAGCGTCGTTCTTCGACGAACAGACGCTGCGGCTGGCACCGGGCACGAGCCGCTTCGTCGACGAGTGCCTGCGCCCGGTCCGCAACGTTTCCACTGCTTGATGGAGGTCCCGAGTGTCCGAGCTCCTCGTCGACGACGCTGACGGAGTGCGCACGTTCACGTTCAACCGCCCGGAGTCGTTCAACGCGTTCACCGTCGCGTTGAAGGTGGCGTTCCTGGAGGCGTTGAAGGAGACGGCTGCCGACTCCTCGGTGCGCGCGGTGGTGATCACGGGCGCCGGCCGGGCGTTCTGCGCGGGCCAGGACCTCAAGGAGCACATCGGGTTGCTCCAGGCCGGTGACCCCGCGCCGCTGCACACCGTGGAGCTGCACTACAACCCGATCGTGCGCGAGCTGATCGGCATGCCGAAGCCGGTGATCGCGGCGGTCAACGGCAGTGCGGCGGGCGCGGGCGCGTCGTTCGCCTACGCGGCCGACCTGCGGATCGCGGGTGCGTCGGCGAAGTTCCTGATGGCGTTCGCGAACGTCGGGCTGACCGCGGACTCGGGTGCCTCGTGGACGTTGCCGCGGCTGATCGGGCACGGCCGGGCGATGGAGATGATGCTGCTGGCGCAGCCGGTCGGTGCCGAGGAAGCGCTGCGGATCGGCATGGTCAACCAGGTCGTGCCGGACGCCGAGCTGCTCTCCACCGCGCACCTGCTCGCCGCGAAGCTCGCCGCCGGTCCGACGACGGCCTACGCGAAGATCAAGGAAGCCCTCGCGGCCGCCGCCGACGGCACGATGGAGGACGCGCTGGAGGCCGAGCGCCGCACCCAGGCCGACTGCGGCGCCACCGCGGACCACCGCGAGGCCGTGGACGCGTTCGTGACCAAGCGCGCCCCGAAGTTCACCGGCCGCTGACCCCTGCTTGTTCCGGCATCTGCAAGTACCACCAACTCGCAGTTGGCGGTACTTGCAGATGCCCTCAGGAGGAGGCGCGGAAGCAGGTCGCGATGTGGTCGTCGACCATGCCGGTGGCCTGCATCAGCGCGTAGCACGTGATGGGGCCGAGGAACTTGAAACCGCGGCGCTTGAGCTCCTTGGCCATCGCCTTGGACTCGGGCGTGATCGCGGGCACGTCGGTGATCGTGGCGGGGCGGACGTGGTCCTGCGGCGCGAACGACCACAGCAGCGCGTCGAGGTCGAGGTCCTGCTCGGTGATCACGCGGGCGTTGTGGACCACCGCGTCGATCTTCATCCGGTTGCGGACGATGCCGGCGTCGGCCATCAGCCGTTCGACGTCGGCCGGTCCGAAACCGGCGACCAGCTCCGGGTCGAAGCCGGCGAACGCGGCGCGGAACGCCGGCCGCTTGCGCAGGATCGTGATCCACGACAGCCCGGACTGGAACGCCTCCAGCGACATCCGCTCGTACAGCTCGTTCGTGCCGTGCAGCTCGACGCCCCACTCGGTGTCGTGGTAGTCGACGTAGTCCGGCGTGGAGCCGCCCCACGGGCAACGCTCACGCTCGCTCATGGCTCTCCGGCTCCAGCTCCCGCACGCGCGCCCGCAGCGTCTCCACCTCGGTCGCGAGCCGTTGCAACGCCCAGTCGACCTCGCTCATCTTGTAGCCGCGGAACACCTGCTGGAACTTCAGCTCGCGGACGTCCTCCGCGGTGATGTCGTCGGCCGGCAGCCGCGTGGGCGAGGCGCCGGGCGGCAGCGGGGCGAGCTCCTCGCCGCGCCCGAACACCAACGCCGCGAGCAGGAACACCACTGCCGCGACGGCCACCATCACGATCAGGTAGATCAGGGCGTTGGTCACGCGACGATCGTGGCACAGCTCAGGCAGCGGCGAGCGAGCAGACCGAGCCGGACGATCACGGTCCAGGTGATGAGGCTGGCGACGCTCATCGGCACCGACTGCAGCAGCCGCGCCGGGTCGAGGTGCGCGGTGGCCGCGATGATCGCGAGGTTGCCCGCGAGCACCATGCCGACCGCGCCCAGCGCCACGCCCGCGCCGAGCCGGGCGAGCAGCCTCGTGTCGTACGTGCGCGCGAGGACCCGGCCGAGCACGAGGGCCACCAGCGCGATCCCGGACGCGACACCGCCGGCCAGGTCGTTCGCCTTGGCGATGAACAGGTACCACTGCGGCGGCACCGTCCCGAAGTCCTGCCACGGCCCGATGAGCAGCATCCGGACGAGCTCCCACGCCATGTGCAGCAACGGCAGCACGATCGCGAGCCAGATGAGCGTCCGCGTGCCGTACGCGACGGCCAGTTCGGCCTGGTACTCGTTCGCGATCTCCTTGACCGGCCCGAACTCCGCGACGGCGCGCCGCTGCGCCTCCTGCTCGGTGAGACCGCTCTCGACGTGGGCCTCGGTGGCGTCGGACAGGCTGTCGCGGGTCTCCGCGAGGAGGTCGCGGACCTGCCGCTTCGAGCCACGCAGCCGGGACCCGAGGTCGGTCACGTACCGGTCGATCACGCGGTGGTCGATCACGTCCGGGCCCACCCGCCACCACCTCCCAGCACCCCGTCGATGACCGTCGTGAACTCCCGCCACGCGGTGCGCTCGGCGCTCAGCGCCCGCTGGCCGGCCGAGGTGAGCCGGTAGGTCCGCCGCTTGCGCCCGCCGACCGTGCTCCAGTCGCTCGTGACGTGGCCCGCCCGCTCCAGCCTGCGCAGCGCGGGGTAGACCGTGCCGGTGGGCAGGTCCAGCGCACCGCCGCTGAGCTGCTGCAACGCCTCGATGATCGCGTAGCCGTGCAGCTGCTCGCCGTCGAGCGTGGCCAGCAGCAACGCGTCCAGGTGGCCACGCAGCGCGTCGGGCTTCATGAGTAGCGACTCTACTGATGCGCCGCCTCCGGGGAGCCCTGAGATGTCCCTGATGTTGCAGGAGATCCGCCTTGATGTAGGCACGCTACATATAGCGTCCCTACTCATGAGCGCAGCAGACCTCGCCCGCCTCCAGTTCGCGTTGACGACGTCGTTCCACTTCCTGTTCGTGCTGCTCACGCTCGGGCTCGTGACGCTGCTGGTGGTCATGCAGACCCGGTACGCGGTCACCGGGAACCCGGTGCACGAGCGGATGACGCGGTTCTGGGGCCGTGTCTACGTCATCAACTACGCGCTGGGCATCGTGACGGGCATCGTCATGGAGTTCCAGTTCGGCCTGAACTGGTCGGGGCTCGCGACCTACGCGGGCGACGTGTTCGGGGCGCCGCTCGCGCTGGAGACGCTCGTCGCGTTCTTCCTGGAGTCGACGTTCCTCGGCCTGTGGATCTTCGGCTGGGGCCGGCTCAACCGGTGGGTGCACCTGAGCCTGCTCTGGCTGACGGCGCTCACGGCGTTCGCGTCGGCGTTCTGGATCATGGCGGCGAACGGGTTCCTGCAGCACCCCGTCGGCCACCGGGTCGAGGGGAACGTGCTGCGGCTGGACGACTTCTCGGCCCTGCTCACCAACCCGACGTGCACCAGCGCGCTGATGCACGTCGTCTTCGCGTCGATCACGGCAGGCGGCGTGTTCGTGACCGGCGTGTCGGCCTACCACTTCCTCCGGCGCACCACCGAGACCGACTTCTTCCGGCGGTCGCTGCGGCTGGGCGTGGTGAGCACCGCGCTGGCCACGCCGTCGCTGATCGGCGCCGGGTTCGCGCAGTTCCCGGTCATCGCGCGGTACCAGCCGGGCAAGGCCGACGCGGCGCAGTGGCTCGGCGCGCCACTCGGGTTCATGATCATCATCGGGATGGTCCTGACGGCGGTCAGCTGGCTCACGCTGCCGCTGCTCCTGCGGGACGCGGTGATCCGCCTGCGCTTCCCGCTGCACCTCATGGTGATCGGCATCCCGCTGCCGTTCGCGGCGGCGGTCTTCGGGTGGGTCTTCCGCGAGGTCGGCCGGCAACCCTGGCTCGTCCAGGGGCTGCTGCGGACCGAGGACGCGGTGTCGCACGTGGACGCCGGGCAGGTCCTGTTGTCCCTCATCGTCTTCACGTCCCTGTTCGCCGTGCTGGCCGTCGTCGACTGGACGCTGATCGCACGCGCGGTCCGCCGCGGTCCGGACACGACGCCCGCCCCTGTCTCGCCGTTGGTGGTGACGCTCTGATGGAAGCGCTGTGGCTGACGGTCCTCGGCACGCTGACGGCCGGCTACTTCGCGTTGGCGGGCTTCGACTACGGCAGTGGACTGCTGCTGCCGTTCCGCCGCCGGGACGAGGTGCTGCGGAGGATGACGCCGTTCTTCCTCGGCAACGAGGTGTGGCTGGTCGCCGCGGTCGGGGTGCTGTTCGCGGCGTTCCCGCGGCTGGAGGGCGAGCTGTTGTCCGGTGCGCACAGCGTGTTCACGCTCGTGCTGGCCGGGCTGGTGCTGTTCATGGCCGCGGTGCAGCTGCGGTTGTGGTGGTGGCTGGTGTTCACCGGCGCGCTGGCGGTGTCGGTGGGCTGGGGGCTGTTCCTCGCGCACCTGCTCGACGCGCCGTGGCCTGTCGCGCTGGTGATGCCGGTGCTGTTCGCGGTGCACGGGTGGGTGTTCCAGAGCGGCCACCGGCGGCTGTTCCCGGTGACGGCACTGCTGTGCGCGCTGCCGATCCCGCTCGCGTTCACCCGTGTCGACACGACCGGGCTCATGGCGCACGCCGACACGCTCGGCCTGCTCGCGTGGGTCGCGGTCCCGGTCATTCCGCTGGTGGTGGTTGTGCAGTGGTCGATCGTCGCCATCTCCTCGCGCTGATCCCGGTCCCGTTCCTGGTGCTGGCGCAGGCGGAGCTGCTCGCGTCGGTGCTGGCAGGCGGCACCGGGTACGCCCTGCTGTGCCTGGTCGTCGGCGCGCGGGTGCTGGTGTGGTGGGGGCACCGGGAGTGGGCGCACCGGGCCGCCGAACGCACCCGCACCCGGCTGCGGGAGGCGTTCCTGCGCGACCCCGGCACCAGGGCCGGCGAGGTCGCGACGCTGGTCACGCGCGGCGTGCACGACGTGACGCCGTACGTGACCGGGTACCTGCCGCAGCAGGTCCTCGCCGTCGTGGTGCCGCTGGCGGTGGTCGTCCGGCTGGCGTTCGCGGACCTCGCGGCGGCGCTCACGATCCTCGTCACGCTGCCGTTGGTCCCGGTCTTCGGCGCACTGGTCGGCGCGCACACCCGTGAGCGGACCGCACGGCAGTGGGACGCGCTGGCGACGCTCGGCGGGCACTTCCTGGACGTCGTCAAGGGCATCGGCACGCTGCGGGCGTTCGGGCGGGCGCGGGCGCAGTCGGCGACCGTCCGCGCACTGGCCGCACGGCACCTGACCGAGACGATGTCGGCGCTGCGGGTCGCGTTCCTGTCGGCGTTCGTGCTGGAGCTGGTGGCCACGATGGCGGTGGCGCTGGTCGCCGTGCCGGTGGGGCTGCGGCTGCTCGGCGGCGGCATGCCGCTGCACACCGCGCTGCTCGTGCTCTTCCTGGCGCCGGAGGCGTTCCTGCCGTTGCGCGCGGCCGGTGCGCAGTACCACGCCAGCGCGCAGGGCCGTGCGGTGCTGGACCGGGTCCCGGTCCGCGCCGAGCACACCGGGGTGGCGCCGCCGGACCTCGCCCGCGCCGAGATCGTGCTGGACGGCGTGAGCGTGCGCAGCCTGCGGAACTTCTCGCTGCGGATCTCCCCCGGCGAGCGGATCGCGCTGGTCGGCCCGAGCGGCGCCGGCAAGAGCACGGTCCTGGGGCTGCTGCTGGGGTTCGTGCGACCCGACGAGGGCCGCGTGCTGGTCGGTGGTGTCGACCTCGCGGAGATCGACCACGCGCAATGGCTCGCCGCGCTGTCGTGGGTGCCGCAACGCCCCACGCTCGTGCCGAAGGACCTCTCCTCCGGCGAGCAGCAACGGGTCGCGCTCGCCACCGCGCTCGACCGGCGCCACGCCGGGCTGTTCCTGCTGGACGAACCGACCGCGCACCTCGACGCGGAGACGGAGGCGCTCGTGCTCACAGCGGTCAGGGAGTTCACCAGGGGCCGCACCGCCGTGGTCGTGGCGCACCGGCCGGCGCTGCTCGCCGAGGTCACGAGGGTGGTGGCGGTGTGAGGCTCGCGATCGTCGTCGGCACCCTCGCCGAGCTCGCCGGCGTCGGCCTCACCGCGACCGCCACGTGGCTCGTGCTGCGGGCCGCCGAGCACCCGCCGGTGCACGCGCTGACCGTCGCGATCGTCGCGGTCAGGGCGCTCGCGCTGGCCAAGGGCGCACTGCGCTACCTCGAACGCCTCACGAGCCACCGGGCCGTGCTCGGCGAGGCCGTCGAGCTGCGCGGCCGGGTCTACGACGACCTGGTGGCGCGCCGGCACGTCCCGTCCGGCACCGCGCTCACCCGGATCGTCACGAACGTCGACCAGCAGCTCGACGCCCGGCTCCGCACGACGTTGCCGTGGTGCACCGCCGTCCTCGCCAGCGTGGTCGTGGTGGTCGTCTCCGGCTTCTCGGTGCCGCTGGTCGCCGGTCTGCTGGTGAACCTCGGCCTGCTCCCCTGGCTCGCCACGCGGCGGGCGGAGGACCTGACGCCGTTGCGCGCCCTGCTCACCGAGCAGACCACCGAACTGGTGCACAGCCGTGAGGAGCTGATCGCCCACGGCCTCTACGACGCCCGGTTCGCGGTGGCGGCCCGGACGGCGAAGACGTTGTCCCGCGAGGAACGCGCCCGCGACCTGACCCCGCTCGCCATCGCCGTCCAGTTCGGCGCGGCGCTGCTGGTGCTGGCGCAGCACGAACCCGCGTGGCTGGTCATGGCCGCCATCGCGACGTTCGAGATCACCGTCCCGCTGGCCGCGCTGAGCAGGCCGGCCCCGGAACCGACCGGCGAACCCGAGCCCGCAGAACCCGCCGACGTGCCGGTGCTGCGGGGGAAGACCGCGGTCGTCGGCCCGAGCGGGGCGGGCAAGACCACGCTGCTCAACGCCGTCGCGCGCCGGCTCGAACCCAGTGCGGGCGCGCTGGCCGACGCCCACGTCTTCCACACCACGGTCCGCACGAACGTCCTGCTGGCCAAACCCGGTGCCACTCAAGAAGAACTGGACCGGGCCGCCGAGATCGCCGAGCTGGACCTCGACTGGGACCGGGTCGTCGGCGAACGCGGTGAGGAGATCTCCGGCGGCCAGCGGCAACGGCTCGTGCTCGCCCGGTCGGTGCTCGCCCGACCCGAGGTGCTGCTGCTGGACGAGCCGACCGAGGGCCTCGACCCCGAGCAGGCCGACCGGGTGCTCGGCAAGGTGCTCGGCCACTGCCGGGGAACGGCGCTCGTCGTGACGCACCGCGAGGAGCAGCTAGCGCTCTTCGACCACGTGCACCATCGGGGGCCGGTCCGCGACGACCACGTCGGTCGAGTCGGGTAGCCACTCGCCGTCGACCTGCACGAACTGCGTCAACGGCCCGGAGTCCGCGGACACCCCGCACCGGGCCAGCGCCGTTCCCATGATCTGCGCGGACATCACGCCGAGCTGCAGCAGCGACCGGTTGCGGTGCTTGCGCACGCCCAGGTTCACCTGCGCCAGCCCGGCCAGCCCGTGCAGGCGGTGCACGTCCAGCAGCAGGCCGATCTCCACGCCGTACCCGGCGGCGAACGGCACGGACTCCAGGAAGG
Organism: Lentzea chajnantorensis; assembly: GCF_054300775.1. Lineage (NCBI taxonomy): Bacteria > Bacillati > Actinomycetota > Actinomycetes > Pseudonocardiales > Pseudonocardiaceae > Lentzea > Lentzea chajnantorensis. Next base: position 204,053 of record NZ_JBSDZT010000002.1, read on the forward strand.
AGCGGGTCGCCGCGTACTCGCCGCCGAGGGGTTGCACCACACCGGACAGCTCCGGCCGCAGGGTGTTCAGCAACGGCCGCGCCACCAGCTCCGTGACGCGCCCGCCACCGGTGCTCTCCAGCCGCAGCGGCCGCCGGTAGAAGCCCTTCACCAGGTGCACGCCGGGGTCGAGCAGCAACGGCCCGAGCAACGCCGTGACGAACGCGGTCTCCGGGTCCACGAGGTCGGAGTCCAGGAAGACGACGAGGTCGCCGGTGGTCGCCGCGAGCGAGCGCCACAGCACCTCGCCCTTGCCGGGCACCGGTTCCAGCCACGGCACGACGTCCTCGCGCAGCACCACCCGCGCCCCGGCCTCCGCCGCCACGGCGACGGTCCGGTCGGTCGACCCGGAGTCCACCACCACCAGCTCGTCGACCAGCGTGCCGAGCAGCGGCCGCACGATCGCGACGACGGCGCCGACGGTCTCCTCCTCGTCCAGCGCCGGCAGCACCACGGACACCGTGCGCCCGCGCTTCAGCGCCACCAGCTCGTCGACCGTCCACGGGGGCTGCTGCCAGGTGTGCGTGCCGAACCAGGCTTCGACGGAGGGCAGCATCAGGCCAGCGCCCGCACCGCTCGGGCCGGCGGACGGGTGCCCGCCACGCTCGCGACCATCTCCACGACCTTCCTCGCCTGCCGCACGTCGGACGCCCGCACGGCGCGTGCTCCGGACAGCGCGGCCACCGTCGCGGCCGCCAGGGTGAAGTCCTCGTCGCCCGCGGGGACGGTCACGACGTCCAGCGTCCCGGTGAGCGGCGGCAGCTCCAGCTCGCCGTCGAACTCGACGACGTCGGCACCGTCGGCGACCGCCTGCTCCAAGGCATTCGCGCTGGTCAGATGCGCAACGACCAGCACCCGGTCTTTCGGCAGCTCACTGACGCGGAATCGGTTCACGCCACCCAGCGTAAACAGTGACCTGACTCACAGCTTCTTGCTACTCGCGAGTAGCCATCTGCTTTACTCCCGAACAGCAACCCTGTGTGATCTACGTCATGGTCAAGGAGGACCAGCGTGCGCCGGTCACTTGTTCTGTTCCTGGCACTCCTCACCACCCTGCTCGGTGCACCGGCGGCCATCGCGGCGCCGGGACACCAGATCACCTACCGCACCATCCCCGGCGTCGGCGGCACCGCGCTGAAGGCCTTCGTCATCGAGCCCACCGGCCGGGGTGACGGGCCGTTCCCGCTGCTCGTGATGCCGTCGAGCTGGTCGGTTCCGAACATCGAGTACGTCGGTGCCGCGGCCAAGCTCGCCAAGGAGTCCGGCTACGTCGTCGTGAGCTACACCAGCCGCGGCTTCTGGGACTCCGGCGGTGAGATCGACATCGCCGGTCCGGAGACCGTCGGTGACGTCAGCAAGGTCATCGACTGGGCGATCGCCCACGCCCGTGCCGACGGCACGAAGGTCGGTGCGGCCGGGATCTCCTACGGTGCCGGGCAGTCGTTGCTCGCCGCCGCGAACGACCGGCGGATCAGGGCGGCAGCGGCGCTGAGCACGTGGACCGACCTGGCCCGCTCGCTCTACCCCAACGACACCGTGAACAAGCAGGCCGTCGAGGTCCTGCTGGCGGCGGGCCACGCCACCGGGCGCCCCGGTCCCGTTCTGCTGGAGGCCGAGGACGCCTACCGCGACGGCCGGTTCCACGAGGTCGTGCCGATCTCCGCCGGCCGGTCAGCCGCATCGAAGATCGCGCAGCTCAACGCCAACGGCACCGCCGTGCTGCTCGGCAACGCCTGGAACGACGGCATCTTCGCCCCCGGCCAGGTCGCGGACCTCTACTCGCGGCTGACCGGGCCGAAGCGGCTCATGCTCTCGCCCGGCGACCACGCCACCGCCGAGCTGTTCGGCGCGGCCGGTCTGCCCAACGAGATCTGGGAGTCGGTCGGCCGCTGGTTCGACCGGTACGTGAAGGGCACGGCCAACGGCATCGATGCCGAGCAGCCGGTGCAGCTCAAGCCCAACAACGGCGGCACGTGGAGGAAGTTCGGCGCCTGGCCGGACGGGGCCGCCGACACGGTGCAGCTCGAAGGCAAGCGGATCCACGCCGGCTGGAACACCGTCGCCGACAGCGGCACGATCCTGCTCTCCGGTGCGCTGCAAGGGTTCCTGAACCTCCCGACCGGCGTCTCGCTGCCGTTCGTCGACCGCAACGTCGCCGGCGTCTGGTACGGGCCGCAGTACCCGGCCGGTGCCACGCTCGCCGGCACGCCGCAGCTGCGGTTGACGGTGACGCCGAGCGCGGAGGTCACCACGTTGTTCGCGTACCTGTACGAGGTCGGCCCGCTCGGACTGGGCGCGCTGGTCACGCACAAGCCGGTGAAGGTCACCGGTGCCGGCCGCACGCAGACGCTGGACGTGCCGCTGGAGCCGACGGTGTGGAACGTCGGCGCGGGCAACCGGCTGGCACTGGTGGTCGACACCGTGGACCCGCGGTACCTCAGCGAGTCGACCCGCGGCTCGACCGTCACCTTCGGACCGTCGAGCCTCACCGTGCCGAAGGCGTAAGAATGTCCGGGTGGACCTCACCCGGCAGCAGGTGCTCCTCCACCGGATCCACCAGCACGAGCTGGACCGGCGCGTCGGCGACGCGGCCGAGCTGGCGGTGTTCTCCCTGGGCGTCCAGGACAACACCGCCGGCTCGGCGTTGCTCAGCCTCGCCGCACGCCTCACCGCGCCGGCCACCGACGACTTCACCGTCACGTGGTCGGTGCGCGGTGCCCCGCACCTGCACCGGGCCGGTGAGCTGAAGGCGTTCGCCCGCGCGCTGTGGCCGTGGAGCGACGCCGACGCCCGTGCCCGCGCCTCCCGGCCGAAGGTCGACGACCTGCTGGCGGCGTTGCGGCACGTCGCCACGGCCATGCGGTCGATCGTGACGAAGCCGATGACCAAGGGCGACGTCAGCGCGGCGCTGACCCCGTTGGCGCCGAAGCAGACCGTCGAGGACTGCCGGGGCTGCGGGACCGCGCACGTCAGCGACCCGATCTTCCGGCTCGCCGCGCTGCCCGCGGGTTTGCGAATCCTGCCCGAGTGCAAGACCGTCACGTTCGAACGGATTCACGGCTGGCCGGGGGTGCCGCGGCAGACCGCCGGGTTCGACGAGCTGGTGCACCGCTACCTGGCGCTGCACGGCCCGGCCGGACCGTCCGAAGTGGCCTCCTACTTCGGCACGACCGTGCGCGAGGTCAAGAAGAGGTGGCCGGACGACCTCGTCGAGGTGGCCGTGGAGGGGCAGCAGGCGTGGCTGCCGGAGGGTGTGGAGATCGCCGCCGCCGACCCGCCGGAGGTCAGGTTCCTGCCGCCGACCGACCCCTACCTGCAGGCGCGCGACCGCGACCTGCTGCTGCCGGACAAGGCCGCGCAGAAGGACGTCTTCCGCGTGCTGGGCCGGCGCGGCGCCGTGCTGGTGGACGGCGAGATCGCGGGCTCCTGGCAGGGCAGGGTGGTGTCCGGCAAGCGGTTCGCGGTGGCGGTCACGCCGTACCGGCCGCTGCCGGACCTCCTGCCGGAGGCCCAGTTCCTGGCCAGGGTCAGGGGACTAGCGGACGCAAGCGTCGAGAGCCGCTGACACGTCGCCGGTCACGACCAGCGAGGCCAGTGCGGCGGGCGAGACGAAACCCTTGTCCCGCAGCTCGGTCAGCCACTCGACGAGGCCCTTGTAGTGGTCGTCGACGTCGAGCAGCACGACCGGCTTCTCGTGCATCCTCAGCACCCCGGCCGTCCACACCTCGAAGAACTCCTCCGCGGTGCCGATGCCGCCGGGCAGCGTGAGGAACGCGTCGGCCTTGTCGTCCATCATCCGCTTGCGCTCGCGCATGGTGTCGACGACGTGCAGCTCGGTCGAGTCGGTGTCGGCGATCTCCCTGGTGGCCAGGCCCTTCGGGATCACGCCGTAGGTGCTCGCGCCGCCGGCGCGAGCCTCCCGTGCGACCGCGCCCATCATCGAGGTCTGCCCGCCGCCCCACACGAGGTTCCAGCCGCGTGCGGCGATCTGCCTGCCCACCTCGGCGGCGACGTCCACGTAGCTCTGGGGAACGGTGGCGAGACTGCCGCAGTACACAGCCACGTACATCAGTGTGCGTCCGCCCATGCCTTGTGCGCTTCCTTGACCACGCGCACCGCGTCGTCGATGTCGTCGGTCAGGTGCAGCAGCGCGAGGTCCTTCTCGCCGACCTTGCCGCCCTCCAGGACCGAGCTCTGGATCCAGTCGTACAGGCCCTGCCAGTAGCTCTTGCCGAACAGCACGACCGGGAACTTCGTGACCTTCTTCGTCTGCACCAGGGTGAGCGCCTCGAACAGCTCGTCGAGCGTGCCGAAACCACCCGGCAGGCAGATGAACGCCTGCGAGTACTTGATGAACATCGTCTTGCGGACGAAGAAGTAGCGGAAGTTCACGCCGAGGTCGACCCACGGGTTGAGCCCCTGCTCGAACGGCAGCTCGATGCCCAGCCCGACCGAGAACCCGCCGGCCTCCGAACACCCGCGGTTGACCGCCTCCATGGCGCCGGGACCGCCACCGGTGATCGCCGCGAAACCGGCCTCCGCCAGCGCTTTCCCGAGGTCGCGCCCGAGCTGGTACTCCGGGTGGTCCCGCCCGGTCCGCGCCGACCCGAACACGGTCACCGCGCTCGGCACCTCGGCGAGCGCCCCGAAGCCCTCGACGAACTCGGCCTGGATGCGCAGCACCCGCCACGGGTCGGTGTGCACCCAGTCCGACGGCCCGCGCGAGTCGAGCAGGCGCTGGTCGGTGGTGGTGAGCTCGTCCTTCTGGTCGCGGCGCAGCACGACCGGCCCGCGCTGCTTCTCCTTGGGATGCTCGTCCACCGCGCCGTTGCTGTTCTTCTCTTCCGTCATCCGATGATCCTAATGATCAGGCCAGCAGAAAACGCTGAAGCACGGTGAAACACCCGGTGATCTGTTCGACCGGCACGTTCTCCTCCTGGGTGTGCGCGAGCGTCGGGTCGCCCGGCCCGAAGTTCACCGCGGGCATCCCCAGCGCCGCGAACCGCGCCACGTCCGTCCACCCCAGCTTGGCCACCGGCGTGCCCCCCGCGGCGGCCACCAGCTCCTGCGCGGCGGGGGCGTGCAGCCCCGGCAGCGCACCGCCCGAGAAGTCCGTGACCGTGACGTCGTAGCCCGCGAAGACCTCCCGCAGGTGCTGCTCCGCCTGCTCCACCGACCGGTCCGGCGCGAACCGGTGGTTGACCGTCAGCACCGCCTCGTCCGGCACGACGTTGCCCGCGACCCCGCCGCTGATCTTCACGGCCTGCAGTCCCTCGTGGTACCGGCAGCCGTCGATCTCGGGCTGCCGCGGCTCGTAGGCGGCGAGCCGGTTCAACGCCTCCCCGAGCCCGTGGATGGCGTTCTGCCCCATCCACGCCCGCGCGGTGTGGGCGCGCTTGCCGGTCGTCCTGACCTCGATGCGCATGGTGCCCTGGCAGCCGGCCTCGACCGTGCCGTTCGACGGCTCGCACACGATCGCGAGGTCGCCCCTCAGCCACTCGACGAGCTCCCGTTCGATGCGGGTGAGCCCGTTGCGCTCGGCCTCGATCTCCTCGCAGTCGTAGAAGACGAACGTGAGGTCGTGGCGCGCGTTCCGGCTCTGTGCGGCGATCGCGAGCATGACCGCGTCGCCGCCCTTCATGTCGACGGTGCCGCACCCGTGCAGCACATCGCCCTCGCGGCGGCTGGGGAAGTTCCGGTTGACCGGCACGGTGTCCAGGTGCCCGGCCAGCACGATCCTCTTGTCCTTGCCGAGGTTCGTCCGCGCCAGCACGGCGTTCCCCGATCGAGTGATCTCCAGGTGCGGCGCGTGCAGCCGCAGCGAGCGTTCGACCAGATCGGCGATCTCGTCCTCCTCCCCTGACACGCTGCGCACATCCACCAGCGCGGTGGTGAGCTCGATCGGGTCGGCGAACAGGTCAAGGGTGTCGGACACGACCGCCACCCTAGCGCCGCGCGTTTCGCGCCTGCCCGATCAGCCGCTAGCGTGCGGTGCGTGACCAAACGCACACTCCTCGTCACCGCGCTCGTGCTGACGGCGACCGGCTGCGGCGAGGCGCCCGCGGCGTGCGACCAGCAGTGCGGCGAGATCAGGGCGCTGTTCGCCGCCCCGTGCGGCTCCCAGCACAGCGGCACCCCCGCCGAGTGCGCCGCGTGGGTCTCCCGGGTCGGCGGCATGACCCGCGCGCTCGACCGGTCGTTGCAGGGCAAGGAGGTCGAGCCCGGCGTGAACGAGGTGCTGCCCCGCCTCAAGACCTCGGTCGGCGACTTCGAGGCGAACCGCTGCGGCGAGGTGGCGGTGGACAACGTGTCCAGCACCGACGCCCGGCAGTGGAAGTGCAACGAGGCCCTGATCGCGACGCGCGGCGACCTCGGTTCCCTCTACTTCACAGCCGACGTCCCCGACTGAGCACGACCGCCGCCACCGGCGGTGACCTGCGGAACCCGGCCCCGTCCCACCAGGACTAAGCTCGGTCTCCGTGAGCACCGCATACGGCATCGGCTTGGCCACTGTGACCCCGGACGGCACCGTCCTCGACACCTGGTACCCGTCGCCCGTCCTGGAGGAGACGCCGGACCTGGGCACGACCCGGCTGGCCTCCACCGAGATCGCGGCAGCCCTCGGAGAGGCCGCGGCCAAGCTCCTCGGCGAGGACCCCGAGCGCGGCGTCGAGGTGGTCGGCGTCCGCGTGGCGGTCGACCTGGACGCCGCCCCGGCCGACACCTACGACGTCTGGCTGCGACTGCACCTGCTCAGCCACCGGTTGATCCAGCCGCACGGCGCGAACCTCGACGGCATCTTCGGCCTGCTCACCAACGTCGTGTGGACGAACCACGGCCCGTGCGCGGTCGACGGCTTCGAGCAGACCCGCACCCGCCTGCGCGTCCGCGGGCCGGTGACGGTCTACGGCGTCGACAAGTTCCCGCGCATGGTGGACTACGTGGTCCCGTCCGGTGTGCGCATCGGTGACGCGGACCGGGTGCGGCTCGGCGCGCACCTCGCGTCCGGCACCACGGTCATGCACGAGGGCTTCGTGAACTTCAACGCCGGCACGCTCGGCAGCTCGATGGTCGAGGGCCGCATCTCCGGCGGTGTCGTGGTCGGCGACGGCTCCGACGTCGGCGGCGGCGCGTCGATCATGGGCACGCTGTCCGGCGGCGGCAAGCAGGTCATCTCGCTCGGCGAGCGGAACCTGCTGGGCGCCAACGCCGGCCTGGGCATCTCGCTCGGCGACGACTGCGTGGTCGAGGCCGGGCTCTACATCACCGCCGGCACGAAGGTGACGCTGCCCGACGGCACGGTCACCAAGGCCGTGGAGCTCAGCGGGCAGTCGAACCTGCTGTTCCTGCGCGACTCCACCGACGGCGTGGTGAAGGTGAAACCGCGCAAGGGCACCGGCGTCGAGCTGAACGCCGCGCTGCACGCGAACGACTGACCGGAAACCAGGTGTCCGGGGCCCGGTCTGCGCAGGCAGGCTGGGCCCTTGCCGTCTCGACCCGCAGGAGGTGCACGTGCTGAAACAGCGACTCGAGTTGAACGCTCGCGCCGCCATCGAGCGTGCCCTCCAGGGTGCGCAGTCGGAGGACTCGTTCGTCGAGTTCAAGACGCAGTGGCCGGTCGACCACGGCAAGGCCGCACGGCAGATCGCCGCCCTCTGCAACGCCGCCAGGGGCTCCGAGGCGATGTGGGTGGTCGGTGTCGACGAGAAGGGCCGCTACGTCAAGGGCGCGCCGGCCGAGGAGCTGTCGAGCTGGTGGCCCAAGGTGGAGAGCCACTTCGACGGCGTCGCGCCCGGCCTCACGACCGTCGCGTTCGACTGGGCTCCGCGCCGGACGGTCGTGGTGCTGTCCCTGCAGACCGACAACGCGCCGTACGTGTTCGTCACGAAGAAGGAGCCCTACAGCCGGGAGATCCCGTGGCGCTCCGGTGAACGCACGCGGTCAGCACGCCGCGGCGAGATCCTGGAACTGCTGCTGCCCAGGCTGGAGATGCCGGGCTGGGAGTTCGTCAGCGCCCGCGCGACGCTCAGCCAGCACTCGCCGACGCTGCGGTTCGAGGGCGACCTCTACCTGGAGACGAACCAGCCGCTGAGCCTGCCGCACCACCGCTGCCACTCCTACGTCACGTACGGGCTGGACAGCGAGACCGTCGACCTCGGGTTCAGCTTCCGCACCAACAGCAGGGACGTGCGGGCCGTCGAACGGGTCGTGCGGGTCGCGGAACCGGCCGTGCTCCACGTCAGCGCGGACACCGACGTGGAGCTGGACGCCTTCCAGGACCTGTGGGACCTGCACTGGCACCTCGTGCTGGGCCTCGGCCTGAGCGGCGAGGAGATCAGCACGAGCGTGCGGCTCACCACGGACGCGGTGCCGCCCAACCAGTTCACCCGCCGGGTGTGGTCGGCGCTGAAGCCCTGACGCCCCTGACGCCGCGCCGGCAACGCCGGGTCAGGCCTTCAACCGCTCCGCGGCGGCCGCGACCCGTTCGTCGGGGGCCGTCAGCGCGATCCGCACGTGCCGGGCACCCGCGGGACCGTAGAACGTGCCCGGTGCGGCCAGGATGCCCCGGTCCGCCAGCCAGGCGATGGTCTCCCAGGCGTCCTCGTCGCGCGAGGACCACAGGTACAGCCCCGCCTCGGAGTGCGACACGGTGAACCCGGCCGCCTCCAGCGCGGGCTTGAGCACCTCGCGCCGGGCCTGGTACCTGGCCCGCTGCTCGGCCACGTGCGCGTCGTCCTCCAGGGCGGCGCGCATGGCCTCCTGCACCGGCCGCGGCACGATCATGCCCGCGTGCTTGCGCAGCTCCAGCAGGCCCGCGACCAGCTCGGGGTCGCCGAAGACGAACCCGGCCCGGTAACCGGCCAGCGAGGACGACTTCGACAGCGAGTGCACGGCGAGGACGCCGTCGAAGTCGTCCACGACGGACGGGTGGAGCACCGACACCGGCGCGGAGTCCCACGGCAGTGCGAGGTAGCACTCGTCCGACGCGACAACGGCTCCGGCCTCGCGCGCGGCGGCGACGGCGGAACGCAGCTGTTCGGTCGACAGGACACGGCCGGTCGGGTTCGACGGCGAGTTCAGCCACACCAGCTTCGTGCCGGGCGGAGGCCGCTCGTCGTCGGCCAGCCGGACGACCTCGGCACCGGCGAGCAGCGCGCCGACCTCGTAGGTCGGGTACGCCACCGACGGCACGGCCACGACGTCACCGGGACCGACGCCCAGCAACGTCGGCAGCCACGCCACCAGCTCCTTGGAGCCGATCGTGGGCAGCACCGCGTCGGCGGACAGGCCGGTGATCCCGTAGCGCCGCCGCACGGCCGCCACGAAGGCGGCGCGCAGCTCGGGCGTGCCGTGGGTGGTCGGGTAGCCGGGAACGTCCGCGACGGACGACAGCGCGGACTGGATCACCGCGGGAACCGGGTCGACGGGTGTGCCGACCGACAGGTCGACCACACCGCCGGGGTGCTTGCGCGCCTTGGCGGCGTGGCCGGCCAGCGAGTCCCACGGGAAGTCCGGCAGGCCCGGACCTCGGCGTTGGATGATCAATGCCCCTCAGCAGCCTGCGGTGCGAGTGCCTTCACGAACTCCGGGTCGGCGCTGACCTTGCCGACCTTCGAGGCGCCACCGGGTGAGCCGAGCTCGTTGAAGAAGTCGACGTTCGCCTTGGTGTAGTCCTTCCACTCGTCGGGGACGTCGTCCTCGTAGTAGATGGCTTCCACTGGGCACACCGGCTCGCACGCGCCACAGTCCACGCACTCGTCGGGGTGGATGTAGAGCATCCGGTCGCCTTCGTAGATGCAGTCGACGGGGCACTCTTCGATGCACGCCTTGTCGAGCAGATCCACGCACGGCTGGGCGATCACATAGGTCACTGCGCTCTCCTGCTTCTCACTGGTCCACACCGCGCAAGCCGGAGAGTACGCGGCACGTTCGAGTATCACCCGGTCAGGCTTGCCTTAGCTGCCTGGTGCGCCACGTCACACCACCCACCCCGGCTCGCTCCCTGAGACGAGGATGGACCCGTGCACACAGTGGATCACCTGGAATCGCTCTGCGCGCGAGCATGGCCCGCGGTGGCAGAAGAACGGCTTGGAGACTGGTTGATGCGCGCGGCCGCCGGCTTCACCGGCCGCGCGAACAGCACGCTCACCTGCGGCGATCCCGGTGCACCGGTTCCGTCGGCGCTGTCGGCCGTCGAGGGGTTCGCCCGTGCGCACGGCATCAAACCCACTGCTCACGTCGTGCGCGGCAGCGGTCACGAGCGGGCGATCACCGACGCGGGCTGGCGGGTGGACCTCGACCACCCCGGCGGGGCGGAGTCGCTGGTCATGACGGGTCCGCTGGAGAAGTTCGCCGACGGTGCCGCCGAAAGCCGCGATCTTCCCGGATGGTGGGAACTGACGGCCGGATCCGAGGTGACCGCCGCGATGCGGCACGTGCTCGGCACCGGCCGGGTGTGCTTCGCGGGCGTCGAGGAGGACGGGGTCGTGGTCGCCGCCGTGCGCGGGGCGGTCGTCGAGGACGTGCTGCACGTGGCCCGGCTCGCCGTGCGGCCGGAGCACCGCCGCCGCGGTCTGGCCACGCGCCTGATGGGCGAGCTGGCCGGGTGGGGTCTCGCCGAGGGCGCCACGACGTGCGCGCTCCAGGTCGCCGAGCACAACACCGCGGCGATCCGGCTGTACGAGGAGCTCGGCTGCTCCGAGCACCACCGCTACCGCTACTGGGTGCCCGCGGGGTCGTAGAGGCCGGGCCGGTTGGCCGCGTTGCGCGCCATCGCCGCGCTCACGGCCACCGCGCCCGGCAGCGCGCCGCCGGCGATCAGCAGCAGCGTGCGCCAGTCGCCCAGCAGGAAGCTGACGCGGGCGACCCGGCCGGGCTCCAGGTAGGCGAGCGCGAAGATCGTGAAGAACCACACCAGCAGCGGCGCCGCGGCGGCGGACACCCGGTCCGACAGCGCCGCGGCCCACATGACCAGCACGGGCGTGGTGACCACCGCCACCACGACCATGACCGGGAACGGCCACGCGCCGAGGTCCGGCAGCAGCGTCCCGTCGAACCGGACGAGCAGGAAGAACACTTCCAGCACAGCGAGCACCGCTGCCTCGACGCACAGGAGCAGCAGCAACACCACTCGCCAGCTAGCGCTCACCCAGTCCTCCGAACAGATCCGCGGCGACGCCGTCCGCCGGTCCCTTGGCGAGCACGTAGTACTCGTTGCCGACCAGCGGCTGGGCGATGCCGTTCGACAACGCGTACCCCTCGTCCCACACACTGACCTGCGTGGAGTGCGCGCGCAACGCACGGCGCTTCGCGATCAGGTGCTCCGAGATGTCGATCACGGTGGTGATGTCCTCGTCCGGCGTCACCGGCAGCTCGCCGGGCTCCGGCAGCCGGAACACCTCCGGCACCGCGGACAGCGCCGCGACGCCCGCCTCCGTGGCGTCGCGCGAGGTCACCGCGTAGAACACCCGCTCGACGTCCGAGACCTGCGCGCAGGCGGCCATCGTGATCTCGTGCGCGCGGATGTGGTCCGGGTGCCCGTACCCGCCGAACGCGTCGTAGCTCACCACGACCTGCGGCTTCACCTCGCGCAGCACGTCGGCGAGCTGCGCGGCCTGCTCCTGCACCGAGCCCTGGACGAACGCGCGCGGGTGGGCGTTGGACGGCACGTCGACCATGCCGGAGTCGCGCCACCTGCCGATGCCGCCGAGGAACCGGTGGTCGGTCACGCCCAGTGCCGCGCAGGCGGACCTCAGCTCCCCGACGCGGTAGCCGCCGAGCTGGTCGGCCTCCGCGGCGGCCAGGTGGGCGAGCGCGGGCGGGATGATCTCGCCCTCCTCCCCCAGCGTGCACGTGATCACCGTGACGTGGGCGCCGGCCGAGGCGTAGCGCGCGATGGTGCCGCCCGTCCACAGACTCTCGTCGTCTGGGTGGGCGTGCACGAAGAGCAACCGTGGTGGGGCAGTCAGCGTCACCAGAAAAGAGTAAAGGCCACCTTTGTCCAGGGACGAAGGTGGCCTTCACATCGGTCTCACACGACCGTTTTTTCCTCAGCGAAGTGGCAGGCGGACAACGTTCCGTCCGGCGCACCTCGCCTTTCCAGCTTCGGTTCTTCGGTGGCACAGATGTCCTGGGCCTTCCAGCACCGCGTGCGGAACCGGCAGCCCGACGGCGGGTTCACCGGCGACGGCACGTCACCGGTCAGCACGATCCGCTGACGCTTGCGCTCCTGCTTGGGGTCCGGCATCGGCACCGCCGACAGCAACGCCTGCGTGTACGGGTGCATCGGGCGGGTGTAGATCGCCTCCCGCTCGCCGATCTCGATGATCTTGCCGAGGTACATGACCGCGACCCGGTCCGAGATGTGCCGCACCACCGAGAGGTCGTGCGCGACGAACAGGTAGGCCAGCCCGAGCCGTTCCTGCAGCTCCTCCAGCAGGTTCACGACACCGGCCTGCACCGACACGTCCAGCGCGGACACCGGCTCGTCGAGCACCAGGAAGCGCGGGTTCAGCGCCAGCGCGCGGGCGATGCCGATGCGCTGCCGCTGACCGCCGGAGAACTCGTGCGGGTACCGGTTGCGGTGCTCCGGGTTCAGGCCGACGAGTTCCATCAGCTCGTTGACCCGCCGCTGCACGCCGCCCTCGACCCCGTGGATCACCAGCGGTTCCGCGATGATGTCGTTGACCTGCCACTTGGGGTTCAGCGACGCGTACGGGTCCTGGAAGACGATCTGGATGTCCTTGCGCAGCGGCCGCAGCTGCTTGGTGCTGAGCGACGTCAGCTCGCGGCCCTCGAACTTCACCGAGCCCGAGGTGGGCTTGTGCAGCTGCAGGATCGCGCGCCCGGTCGTGGACTTGCCGCAACCGGACTCGCCGACCAGGCCGAGCGTCTCACCGGGGCTCAGCGTGAACGACACACCGGACACGGCCTGCACGGTGCCGACGTTGCGCGGGATGATCCCCTTGCCGCGCACCGGGAACTCCTTGACGAGGTCGGTGACCTCCAACAGCGGGGTGGTCACTTCGACTCCTCGTCCAGCAGGGTTCCGTGCACGGCGGTGACTTCGAGCGACTCGTCGGGGTTGGCCGCGGCGAAGACCGCCGGGTTCTCCACGGTGCCGATCTCGTCGTGCAGGAACAGCCTCTGCGGCTGCTCGTGGGTCGCCAGGTGCTCCCAGCGGTGGCAGCGCGTGCGGTGGTCCGGCCGGCCCGCCTCCTCCAGGTGCGGTTCCCACTCGTGGCACACGTCGGTGACGAGCGGGCAGCGCGGGGAGAACGAGCAGCCGGTCGGCAGGTTCACCAGCGAGGGCGGCGCGCCCTTGATCGGGGTGAGCCGCTTGCCCAGCGAGGCCGGGTTCGGCACGGAGCCCAGCAAGCCCACGGTGTAGGGCATCCGCGGCCGTTCGAACACGTCGTCGACCGGGCCGGACTCGACCACGGTGCCGCCGTACATGACCTGGACGCGGTTGACCATGCCGGCGACGACGCCGAGGTCGTGGGTGATCATGATGATCGCCGCGTCGGTCTCGGCCTGCAGCCGCAGCATGGTGTCGAGGATCTGCGCCTGCACCGTCACGTCGAGCGCGGTGGTCGGCTCGTCCGCGATGATCACGCTGGGGTCGTTGATGATCGCCATCGCGATCACCACGCGCTGCCGCATGCCGCCGGAGAACTCGTGCGGGTACTGTGCCGCGCGCTTGTCCGGCTGCGGGATGCCGACGAGCTCCAGCGCCTCGACCGCCTTCGCCCACGCCGCCTTCTTCGAGACGTCGTGGTGCGCGCGGTAGGTCTCGGCGAGCTGCCACCCGACGCTGTAGACCGGGTTCAGCGACGTCATCGGGTCCTGGAAGATCATCGCGATGTGCTTGCTGCGGAACGGCTGCATCTGCTTGTAGGTGCGGCCGTTGAGCTCCTGGCCGCGGTAGCGGATGGAGCCCTCGATCCGCGCGCTGCCCGGCAGCAGGCCCATGATCGCCATGGACGACACCGACTTGCCGGAGCCCGACTCGCCGACGATGCCCAGCACGTCACCGGCGTTGAGGTCGAACGAGACGTTGCGCACGGCGCGGACGTCGCCGTCGTCGGTCGGGAAGGTGACCGACAGGTCCTTCACCGACAGCAGCGGTGCGGTGGACCCGTTGTCAGCCGGCAGGAAGTCCTCGGTCAGTTCGGGAACAGTGGTCATGGTCAGGCACGCACCTTCGTCTGCCGCGGGTCGAACGCGTCGCGCAGGCCGTCACCGATGAAGTTGACGGCGAGGGAGAGCGACACGAGCACGATGAACGGACCCCAGAACAGCCAGGGCCGGTTCAGGAACTGCCCGTAGTTCTCCAGCACGATCACGCCGAGCGAGGTGTCCGGGGGCTGGACGCCCAGTCCCAGGAACGACAGCGCGGCTTCGGTGAGCACTGCCGCCGCGATCGCCAGCGTGGCGTTCACGGTGATGCTGCCGATCATGTTCGGCACCAGGTGCTTGAAGATGATGCGCGGGGTGGTGGCACCGCAGGCGCGGGCCGCCTCGACGAACTCCCGCTGCGCGAGCGAGAGCGTCTCACCGCGGGTGATGCGGGCGATCTGCATCCACGCGAACGCGGCGAGCACCAGCGCGACCACGTACCAGCTGCCGGAGAAGCCCTTCACCACGATCGCGGCGACCGCGATCTGCGGGATGATCAGCAGCAGGTCGACCAGGCGCATCAGCGCCGCGTCGACGAACCCGCGCAGGTAGCCGGCGAGCGCGCCGAACGTCACGCCGATGGCGGTGGCCAGCGCGGCCACGATCAGCGCGATCTGCAGCGAGTAGCCGGTGCCGCGCATGAGCAGCGCGAGCATGTCCTTGCCGACCTGGGTGGTGCCGAGCGGGTGGGTGCCGCTCATCGGCTGGTAGGACCTGCTGGAGACGTCCTCGAAGTCGTAGGTCCAGATGAACGGGCCGACGAACGCGAAGAGCACCAGGAAGACGAACACGCCGAGGCTCACCATGGCGAGCCGGTGGCGCAGGAAGCGGCGGATGACGAGCTGCCCCTGCGTGCGGGTCTTCGCCGAGTCGAACTCGTGGGCGCCCGCCTCGGGCGCGGAGCTGACCACGCCGCCCTCGGACGCCAGGTTGATGTTAGCCAAGGCGAATCCTCGGGTCGAGGATGCCGTACACGACGTCGGCAACCAGGTTGAACAGCACGATCAGGGTCGCGGTGACCGCGAGCCAGCCCATGAGCATCGCCGGGTCGAACTGGCGCACGGAGTTCACGAGCAGCGTGCCCATGCCGGCCCAGCCGAAGACGGTCTCGGTGATGATCGCGCCGGAGAGCACCGCGCCGAAGTTCAGCGAGAACAGCGTGGCGACGGGGATGAGCGCGTTGCGGAACGCGTGCCGGAAGACCACCCGGCTCTGCGAGATGCCCTTCGCCCGCGCCGTGCGCACGAAGTCCGAGTGCAGGATCTCCAGCATGGAGGCCCGCTCGAACCGGCTGTAGGCGGCGAAGCTGATCAGCATCAGCGCGACCGTCGGCAACAGGAACGTGCCGGTGTACTTGAAGATCACGTCGCCGAGGTCGCCGCTGAAGCCACCCGGCCGCGGACCGGCGGTGGTGAGCCAGCGGTCCAGCCCCATCGACTCCAGGACGTTGTTGAACTGGATGCCGTAGTTCTTCACGATCACGGCGACGCAGAAGATCGGCATCGAGAACATGAGGAACGCGGTGCTGGTGGCGAGGTAGTCGAAGATCGAGTACTGCTTCACCGCGGCGAGCACGCCCACCGAGACGCCGAGGGTCAGCGCGAGGAAGCTCGGCCCCGATGACCAGCCGCCCGGTGGTCCACAGCGCGTCGGTGACCGCCGGGAAAACCGCTTGCTTCGCCTGGCCGAGTGCGATGCTCTGTCCCCAGTCACCGGACAGGAAGTCGGTGAGCCAGTTCCAGTAGCGGACGACGATCGGCTTGTCGAGACCGAGCGAGATCTCGGCGGCCCTGATGTCGGCCTCGGTGACACCGGGGCGGAACCGCATCTCCGCCAGCGGGTTGCCCGCCGTGGCGACGAGGACGTAGCAGGCGAAGCTACCGATCAGCAGGATCGGTATGGATATGAGCAAACGACGAATGATGTAGCGAATCACGACAAGCTCCTGTTGGGCGGCACCCGGCTGCCGGGGGGTGAGGCCGGGCACGGGAACCCCGCAGCGCGGAATGTACGCGCGGTGGTGGCGTGCGGGGAACCCAGGCGAACGGGGCCGGACCTGTAGGCCCGGCCCCGTCCCCTCAGTTCAGCCTCGTGTACTGCTCAGGCCCGTCTAGTTCTTGGGCTGCCACTCGTTGGCGTTCCAGAGAGCGCCGTAGTAGCTCTGGAAGTACACGCGGTCGAGACCCTTGAACGCCCACATGTTCGGCATCTGGAACAGCGGGAGCGAACCGTACGCGTTCGCGATCTCCTCGTCGGCCTTCTGGAAGTACTTGAGCGAGTCCGCGATCGAGGTCTGGGACACGGCCGTCTTGAGGGCCTCGTCCGCAGCCGGGACGCTCATGTTCTGCCAGTTCTGGCCACCGCCGGTCTCGTAGATCGACTTCTTGGAGCTCTTGAACGGGTCACCGGACCACGCGAACAGGGCGACGTCGTAGTCACCGTTGGACACGCGCTCGTCGAGGAAGTTCGGGTCGGTGTCGTCCTTGACCTCGATGCCGGCTTCCTTGCACTGGCCCTGGATCAGCTCGACGGTCTGCTTGCGCCGCGGGATGTCGGTGTGGCTGATCCGGAAGGAGGCGCGGACGCCGTCCTTCGCGAACACGCCGTCCGCACCCTGCGTCCAGCCCGCGTCGGAGAGGATCTTCTTCGAGGCGGCCGCGTCACCCTTGGCCTTCTCGCCGTAGACGTCCTTGTAGCCCTCGTCCTTCGGGAAGAAGATCAGGCTGCCGAGCGGCTTCGCGTCGGCTTGGACCTCGGAGATCAGCTTGTCGATGATGTCCTGGCGCTTGACGCACATGAAGAAGGCCTTGCGGATCTCCTCCTTGGACAGCGCCGGGTGCTTGAACTGGATGTCCAGGTGCTCGAACGACAGGCCGGGGCCCGCGCCGAACGTGACGCCCTGGGCGTTCAGGCTCTTCAGCTTGGTGGCCGCGTTCGCGTCCGGCTGCGCGAAGGAGTTGACGGAGACCTCACCGTTCTCCAGCGCCTGCGCCTGCGCGACGGGGTCCGGGATCGCCTTCAGGATGATCTTGGCGGGACCACCGGGCTTGCCGGCCCACTTCGGGTTGCGCTCCAGCGTGACCGACTGGTTGGCCTCGTAGCTCGTCAGCATGTAGGGGCCCGCACCGGGCATGAGCGCCTTGTCGAAGCCGTTCCACTTCTCGTTCCAGAAGGCGGAGGCCTTCTCGAGCTCGGCGGGGTCGCTCGTCGCGGTCAGCTTGGTGACGTCCGCGACGCCGGCACCCTTCTCCAGGATGTGCGCGGGCAGGACGTCGCTGTTGAACAGGCCCTCGTAGTCCGGGTACGGGCTGTCGAAGGTGCCCACGAACGTCTGGTCGTCCTTGCACGAACCGGTCATCAGGTCGTAGCCCGTGGTACCGGCCGGCTTGAAGTACTTGCTGCCGTCGGCCTTCTTGGCCTTCGTGCTGGCCGAGAACCAGGCCAGGTAGAAGTCGTCGCAGTCCCACGCCTCGCCGTCGGACCAGGTGACGCCCTTCTTCAGCTTCCAGGTCACCGTCTGCGGGGACTTCGAGGTGCAGCTCGACCCCGTCCATGACGTCCTTGTTCAGGATGACCTTGTTGTTGCCGTTCAGGATGTGCGCACCCGGCTGGACCAGCACCAGCGCGAACGTGTTGTACGAGTTGTTGCCGTCTTCCGTCGCGTTGTTGTACGTCGTGTACGGCTTGTCCGTGGACACGACGACCTGCTCGCTGGACTTCGTGTCCGGTGCGGTGTAGCCGTCTCCGGACTCGCCGCGCGCGGTCGCCATCTCGGCGACGGTCGCGTCGTTCCCGTTCGCGTCCGTGTTGCCGCCGCCACCACCACCGCACGCACCCAGCACGAGCGCCGCGCTGGAGATCAGCGCGATCGCCGGCAGTGCTTTGGTCTTCCTCATCGACACGTGCCCTCCTAGCACTGGGCGGCCGCACCTTCATCCGGTGTGCACACCCGTGACCGTGATGTGCCATACGCGCCCCGAACCGGCACATCGTGGGCAGCACCGTAAGAACCCGTTGAGGCGGCGGTCACTACCTGGGAGGGCGATCGTGACCCAATGGTGACGCCTTGTAGCCCAATGCAATGGCCCGATTACCGGGCGAAGGCGTTCGTTAACCGGGCACCGGGAATTCTGTCAACGAAGGCGACCGAACGTACCAACGCGGAATTGGGCCCACCCGGCCGTTTTCCCGGCACGACGAGCCCGTTTAGAAGATCGACTTCCTCGGCGGCCGCAGCGAGGGTGCCCACTTCTCCACCGGTTGAACCTGCTCGACGACGATCCCGTGCGCGGTGTGGCCGGACGGCCGGGCGGCCCGTCACTTGGTGTCGAGGCGGCGCCACTCGGGCGCACCGCTCAGCACACCCGCGAGCGGCGCTCCGGTGTCCACGCCGGACACCGTCGGCAGCACCCCGAGCAGGTCGGCCACCTGGAACAGCGGCAGCGCCACCGCCTGGGCCTGCAGCTGCGGCTCGATCCGGGTGAGCGCGTCGGCCAGCAGCACCTTGCCGCCCAGCGCCGCGTCGATCTCGGCCTGCAGCACCGGGTCGCAGAACCCGGCGGCGTTGGCCGGGTTCGGCGTGGCACCGTCCGGCGCGTCCCCGGTGCACCCGAACTGGCTCGCGAGCCCGGCCGCCGAGTCGCCCGCGTCCACGCGCGGCCCGACGACGACGTCGACGTCCTTCTGCAGCAGCTGGACGGTGAAGAGCTCGTCGGCCTTGGGCGTGACCACCTCGGCCGCGATCCCCCTGGCCCCGAGCTGCGCCTTGACCTGGTTCGCGACGGTCACGTACGGCTCGATCCCGTCCGCGGCGGCGATCCGCAGCTTCAGCGCCTTGCCCGCCTTGACCCACCCCTCGGCGCCCTTGGCGTACCCCGCCTCGGTGAGCAGCTGCTCGGTCGCGGCCGGATCGAGCGTGTTGCCCTGGATGACCGGCCGGTACCCGGCGCGGCTCGGCGGCACGACGTAGGAGTCGGCCCGCAGCTGCGCGCTCGGCCCGCTCTGCGCACCGCTCGCGATCAACGCGTCCCGGTCGAGGGCGGCCACGAGTGCCTTGCGCACCTTGAGATCCGCGAGCTGCTGGCTGGCGGGCCTGAACAGGACCTGCACGACCTCGTTGCGCGGCACGGGTTTCGTGTCGAGACCGGCGACCGTCCTCATGAGGTTGACGTCGGCGGCGTCCGCTCGCAGCAACACCACCTGGTTGTCGCCTTTGGACAGTGACTCGGCCATCGCGCTGTGCGTGGCCCGCCGCAGCACGAGCCGGTCGAGCGTGGTCGGCACCTCCCAGTACCGGTCGCTGCGCTCCAGGATCACCTCGCCGCGCGGCTCGTCGAGGCTCCGCACGGCGAACGGTCCCGCGGTGGCCGGGAAGTTGGTGGCGAGCACGTTGGACCACGTGCCGGGCGCGTCCTTGAGCAGGTGCGCCGGCAACAGGTTGCCGAACAGGCTGCGCCACCCCGGGTACGGCGTGCCGAAGGCGACCTCGACGACCTTGCCGCCCTCGCGGGCGCTGATGTTGTCGATGAGCCGGTAGCCGGCCGGGTCCACCACGCCGGGCTCGCTGCGCATGCGCTGCCAGAGGTAGTAGAAGTCCTCGGCGGCGATCGGCGCGCTGTCCGACCACGAGGCGTCCTTGCGGATCGTGTACGTGACCGTGAACGGCTCGGCCTTGGTGACCCTCGCGCTCACCATGAGGTTCCGGTCGAGCTCCGGCGCACCGTTCGGCCCGCTGCGGAACACCGACGGCAGCAGCAGGGAGCTGAGCGCGGTCGTGATCTGGCTCTGCGTCGCGGTGGCGTGCGGGTTGTAGCCGCCGGCCACGTCGTCGACGCCGACCACCACCTCCTTGACCTTCGGTCCCGTCGTGGTGATGACCGGGGCCTCGGACTTGGGGACCAGCGGTGGCGGAGGCGCGTTCGTGCAGGCCGCGGCGCCGCACAGGACGGCGGCTGCCAGCACTCCCCCGAGACGCCTCATGGGTCCTCACATTGCCAGAAGTGGTGTGAACGCGTGCGGGCAACCCGGTGTACCTGTCACCCGCGTCACTGGGAGGACGTCCCGGTCCGCGGCGGGGTTGCGTCGCTGCCGGGTAGTACGGCTCACCCCGGTGGGCGGTTCGGGCGGGTTCACCGGCCAGGCGGGTCCGGCCGCCCGCCAAACGCCGGTGGGCGGCCCGGCAGGAGCCGGACCGCCCACCGACCGGGCGAAGATCAGCCGCGCTGCTTCAGCCGCGACCGCTCACGGCCGCGCATGTTGGCGTCCAGCGTCACCTTGCGCACGCGCACGACCTCCGGCGCGACCTCCACGCACTCGTCGGAGGCGCAGAACTCCAGCGCCTCCTCCAGCGAGAGCTTGCGGGGACGGGCCAGGGTCTCCATCACGTCGGCCGTGGAGGACCGCATGTTGGTGAGCTTCTTCTCGCGGGTGACGTTGACGTCGAGGTCCTCGGCGCGCGGGTTCTCGCCCACGACCATGCCCTCGTAGGCGTCCGCGCCCGGCTCGACGAAGAACGTGCCGCGGTCGGCCAGCTGGATCATCGCGTAGGCGGTGATGGAGCCGGCGCGGTCGGCGACCAGGGAGCCGTTGTGACGGGTGCGGATCTCGCCCGCCCACGGGCCGTAGCCCTCGGCGACGGCGTTGGCGATGCCGGTGCCGCGGGTCTCGGTGAGGAACTCGGTGCGGAAGCCGATCAGGCCGCGCGACGGGACCACGTAGTCGAGCTTGATGCGGCCGGTGCCGTGGCCCGACATGTTCTCCATGCGGCCCTTGCGGTTGGCCAGCAGCTGCGTGACGGCGCCGAGGTGCTCCTCCGGGCAGTCGACGGACAGGCGCTCGAACGGCTCGTGGACCTTGCCGTCGACCGTGCGCGTGACCACCTGGGGCTTGCCGACGGTCAGCTCGAAGCCCTCGCGGCGCATCTGCTCGACCAGGATGGCCAGCGCCAGCTCACCGCGGCCCTGCACCTCCCAGGTGTCCGGGCGCTCGGTCGGCAGGACCTTCACCGACACGTTGCCGACGAGCTCGGCGTCGAGCCGCGCCTTGAGGACGCGGGCGGTGAGCTTGGTGCCACCGTTGCGACCGGCCAGGGGCGAGGTGTTCACGCCGACGGTCATCGAGATGGCGGGCTGGTCGACCGTGATCCGGGGCAGCGCCTCGGGGTTCTCGGCGTCGGCCAGCGTGTCACCGATGGTGATGTCCGCGATGCCGGCGATGGCGACCAGGTCGCCCGCGCGGGCCGACTCGGCGGGCACGCGGTCCAGCGCCTCGGTGATGAGGAGCTCGGTGATGCGGACCTTGACGGGCTCGCCGTCCTCGCGGCACCACGCCACGGTCTCGCCCTTGCGCATCGTGCCCTGGTGGATGCGGCACAGCGCGATGCGGCCGAGGAACGTCGAGGCGTCGAGGTTCGTGACCAGCGCCTGCAGCGGGCCGTCCACGTCGACGTGCGGCGCGGGGATGTGCTCCATCAGCACCTGGAACAGGGTGTCCAGGTTCTCCTCGTCCGGCAGGCCGCCGTCCTCCGGCTGGGTCAGCGAGGCGCGACCGGCGCGCGCGGAGGCGTAGACGACCGGCAGGTCCAGCACGGACTCGTCGGCGCCGACCTCGGTGGCCAGGTCGAGCAGCAGGTCGTGGGCCTCCTCGACGACCTCGGAGATCCGGGCGTCGGGGCGGTCGACCTTGTTGACCAGCAGGATCACCGGCAGGCCGGCGGCCAGCGTCTTGCGCAGCACGAAGCGCGTCTGGGGCAGCGGGCCCTCGGACGCGTCGACGAGCAGCACGACGCCGTCCACCATCGACAGCGCCCGCTCGACCTCGCCGCCGAAGTCGGCGTGGCCGGGGGTGTCGACGACGTTGATGATCACGTCACCGTCGGGCGTGTGACGACGCACGGCGGTGTTCTTCGCGAGGATGGTGATGCCCTTCTCGCGCTCGAGCTCGCCGGAGTCCATGACCCGGTCGACCAGCTCGGCCCGCGCGGAGAAGGCGCCGGACTGGCGCAGCATGGCGTCGACGAGAGTCGTCTTGCCGTGGTCGACGTGCGCGACGATAGCGACGTTGCGCAGGTCAGTGCGCGTCTGTAGGGCGGACGCGGTGGCCGTGGGCACGCAGAACTCCTAGAGCTTGAAAGTCGTGGAGGGGGCTCGCGCCGGACACGTCGATGCGCACAGCCGTACACCAGAGTACCGGCCGGGGCGGCATTACCACACAAGAGTGCCAGTGAAGTGAGCCTCACCTACTGTAGCGGCAGGAGTGAGGGGGAGTTCAACACGTGGGTAAAAAGCTCAAGAAGAAGTGCTGCAGGTCGAAGCCGCAGTGCAAGCGCTGCCCGGTGCCCTTCCTGCTCAAGGAGCGCGACAAGGCCAGGAAGAAGGCCGCGAAGAAGGCGGCGAAGGCCGCCAAGAAGGCCCAGAAGGCGGCGTGAGACCGCCTGCCGTCCACGCGTGGACGGGCCGTTCCACGTGCGCAAGCTCACTCCGCGAGGCCGTTCCCGGCACGAGCGGCACCCGCGGTCGAGGGCTCGACGCCTCGATCGGGTGGCAGGCCGGCCAACCGGGCTAGTGGGCCGGCAGCACGGCTTCGTTCAGCTTGGCGAGCTCGTCGGCGGTCCGCGTCGCCTCGAACTCGATGATCTTGTACTTCACCAACTTCTGCTCGGCCCACGGGTCCGTGGCGAGCAGCGCTTCGAGCCTGCCCCGGGGCATCGGGCGTGTGATGATCACGCCCCCGGTCCTCGGCACCTGACGCCCGGACGCGAGGAAGAGCCCCCGCCCGTACTGCTCCTCGACCCACTCGCGGTGGTCGGGGAGGGCGTAGTCGATCTGTTCCAGCGGCGCGGCGTACTCCAGCAACACTATGAACATGGAGCAACGGTAGTCCTATACTGCCGGGCATGCGCACGATGAACGCGTTCTGGTGGGCCGCTTCCAGGCGGCCGTAACAGCTGTGCGCTGACGCGAACACAGGCCGCCCGGCAGGGGCGGCTTTTTCATGCGTTCCGTGCGGGCGGTCCCGAACCTCGAAGGGACCCGACCATGATCAGGCTGTCGGCCATCACCCCGTCCGGCCAGGTGCACCTGGGCAACTACCTGGGGGCGCTGCGCACGTGGGCGCGTGAGGGCACCAAGGACGACGTCTACTTCATCAGCGACCTGCACGCGATGACGTCCTCGCACAACGCGCAACGGCTGCGATCGCTCACCAGGGAGCAGTTCGCGGTGCTGATCGCGTGCGGCATCGAACCGGAGAGCACCTGCGTGCAGTCCGACCTGATCCGCGAGCTGGGGGCGTTGAACTGGGTCCTGGAGTGCACCTGCACCTACGGCGAGGCCGCGCGGATGATCCAGTTCAAGGAGAAGTCGCTCGGCCGCGAGTCGGTGCGGCTGAGCCTGCTCACCTACCCGGTGCTGATGGCGGCGGACATCCTGCTGCAGGGCACCGCGGAGGTACCGGTCGGGGAGGACCAGCTCCAGCACGTCGAGCTGGCCCGCGCGCTCGCCCGGCGGTTCAACCACGCCTACGGCGACGTGTTCGTCGTGCCGACCGCGGTGGTGCCGAAGGTGGGCGCGCGGATCAAGGACCTGTCCGACCCGGCGCGCAAGATGGACAAGTCGGCGCAGAGCTCGGCCGGCGTGGTCTTCGTGCTCGACGAACCGGACCTGGTTCGGCGCAAGATCCGGCGCGCGGTGTCGTCGACCGACGGCATCGCGAACCTGACCGACGTCCTCGCCTCGTGCACCGGTGCGGAACCGGAGGACTTCACGGGCCGGTTCTCCGAGCTCAAGGAGGCCGTGGCGGAGGCGGTGGTCGAGGAGCTGCGCCCGGTCCGCGACCGCACGCTTGCTCTGCTCGCCGACCCCGCGGAGCTGGACCGCATCCGCCGCGCGGGTGCCGACCGGGCCCGTGAACGCGCGCAGCCCCGGCTCGACGCGGCGCTGCGGTTGTCCGGGCTCAGCTGAGGAGGTCCAGCAGGGCCGGCACCAGCACCCGGTCCGCCGGCAGCCAGGGCAGTCCCGGCAGCTCGTCGGCGGTGAGCCACCGGACGGCGTTGTGCTCCAACGCCTCCGGCTCACCGCCCGCGGGGTCGAGCCGTGCGGCGTGGATCCGCAGCACGAGGTCCCGCTTCAGCGGCACGTCCGGTCCGACCCGGTCGCCGACCACGACCGGCACGCCGAGCTCCTCGACGCACTCGCGCACCAGCGCGTCCTCCGGCCGTTCCCCGTCCTCGACCCGGCCACCGGGCAGTTCCCACTGCCCCGCCTGGCCCTCCGGGTACGACCGCTGCTGCGCGAGCAACCGTCCGCCCCGGACGACGGCCGCTCCGACGACGACCCGCGCGGCCACCAGCTCGGCGCACCGCCTGGCCAGCGCCGCCGACCGCTTCTCCAGCAGGCGCAACGCCATCCCGCGCCCGACCACGACGTCGGCGAACCGCCCAACCGCGCCGCCGACGGTCGTCCAGCCCACCCGGTCGACCACCATCGTCCCGGCACCGGTGACCACGAGGTCCGTGTGCAGCTCCAGGAACACCCCCGCCGCCGACACCCCGGACAGGTCGGCGCGCGTGACGGTGAGCTTCACCCCGAACGGCCCGGTGAGCACGTCCCCGGTGCACAGCAGCGGCCCCGGCACCCTCACACCGAGACCGGTCAGCAACGAGGTGTCCAGCAGGGCACCGGCGACCACCGCGACGGGCGCGTCGACCAACGCCGACGCTCGCAACTCAGGCACCCGCGTTGACTACCAGGACGGCCAGCGGATCTCCAAACGCGCGCCACCGGCCGGTGACTCGGCCGCGAGCACGGTCCCGCCGCGCCGCTGCACGAGGTGCGCGACCAGCGCGAGCCCCAGCCCGAAGCCGCCGGAGGCCCGCCCGCGGTCCTCCTCGACCCGGTAGAACCGGTCGAACACCTTCGCCCGGTGCTCCGCGGGGATGCCGTGCCCGTCGTCGTCGACGATGAGCCGCACGTCCCGCCCGACCGGCGCCAGCGTGACGGTGACCGTCGAGTACGCGTACCGCCCGGCGTTGCGCAGCAGGTTGTCCAGCACCAGCTCGACCTCGGACCGCGTCGCCGACACCAGGCACGCCGAGGGCGGCGCGTTCAGCCGCACCAGCAGCTCGGTGTCGAGCCGGGAGATCGCCGCCTCCGCCTCCAGCACCAGGTCGACCGCCTCGGCCCGTCCCGGTGCCGCGGTGTCCGCCCGCGCGAGGATCAGCAGCGAGTCGACGAGCCGGCTGAGCCTGATCGATTCCTCGACCACCGACTCCAGCACCTCGATGGAGAAGTCCGGGTCCGGGTGCGCCACCGCGACCTCGGCCTGCGCCCGCACCGACGCCACCGGCGACCGCAGCTCGTGCGCCGCGTCCCCGGTGAACCGCCGCAGCCGGTCCGACGCCTCGTCCCGCCGCGCCAGCAACGCGTTCAGCGCCTGCGCCAGCGCCTGCAGCTCGTCGCGCGACGGCGGCACCGGCAACCGCTCCCCGTGCGGCAGCGCCCCCGCCGCCACCCGCATCCGCTCCACCGGCAGCAGCGACGACCGCACCGCGAGCCACGTGGCGGTGCCGACCAGCCCGGCCACCAGCACGGCGGCGACCGCGAGCCACCGCGTGCCGACCGTGTTGGCGTTCTCGTACCCCAGCAGCTTGTCGCCGTAGACCTCGAGCCGCGGCGTCCCGTCGCCGAGGAACACCACCTGTCCCCGCCACCGGTACGCGGACGCCCCGTCGAGCCGCAGCACCGGTTCCCCCGCCTTCAACGCGCGGACGTCCTGCCCGGTCAGCGGCAGCTCCGGCTTGCCGTCCACCGGCGTTCCCGCGAGGTCCAGCACCCGCGGCGGCTCCTGCGCCAGCTCCCGGTCCACCGCGGTGAGCTGGACCAACCCGATCAACGACGGCGCCAGCCCCGTGAGCGCCAGCAGGCACAGCAACGCCACCCCCGTCGCCACCACGGTGATGCGGAACCGCAGACTGCGCCGCGACCACCAGCGACGAGGGTTCACCTGTTCCCCAGCGCGCTGTCCAGGTCCGGAGTCGACGCGATGTACCCGTGCCCCCTCACGGTCCGCACCACCTCCCCGGCCCCGACCGCCTCCAGCTTCCGCCGCAGGTACCCCACGTACACCTCAACGGCGTTGCGCGTGGCCGCCTGCTCATCGCCCCACACGGTCCGCAGCAGCTCGTCCTTCGTCACCACCGACCCGGCCCGCGACGCCAGCACGTCCAGCACCGCGTACTCCCGCGGGCTCAGCGACACGTCCTGCCCCGCCCAGCTCACCTCCCGCAACCCGCGGTCGATGACGAGCTCCCCCAGCGTCAGCCTGCGGCGCGCACCCCCGCCCCTGCGCAGCAACGCGCGCACCTGCGCCACCAGCACCACGAAGCTGAACGGCTTCACCAGGTACCCGTCCGCCCCGAGGTCGAGCCCGTCGGCCTGGTCGACCTCACCGTCCTTGGCCGACACCATCAGCACCGGCGTCCGCACCCCGTCGGCCCGCATCCGCTGCAGCACCCGGTACCCCGACAGCCCCGGCAACATGATGTCCAGCAGCACCACGTCGAACGCCCCGGTCAACGCGACCCGCAACGCCGTCGGCCCGTCCGCGGCCGTGACGACTTCCATGCCCTCGGCCGACAACCCGCGCTCCAACGCCCGGCGCACGCCGGCTTCGTCGTCCACGACCAGCACTCGAGGCTTCACGAGATCAGCATGCACCCACGCCACCCCGGTCGCTCGCACGGTCTCAGCCGACTCTCAGCGGACCGGTGCCGGGCACGGGGCGACGCCGCGTCCCGATGCCGCCGACCAGCGACGACGTTAGTCTCAGCACCATCTCAGCTCGCCCCCAGCAAGCTGGTCCCACAAGCCCATGGAGGAGGGGACCACAGCGATGAACAAGCGAAAGGTGACCCTGGCCGCGGCAGCGGCCACGGTGGTCACCGGCGCGGCAGGCCTCAGCCTGCTCGCCATGCCCGCAGGCGCAGGTCAGCCGCCGACGCTTCCGCCCATCACCCCGGAAGCGCTGGTCGAGCAGGTCCTGACGACGAAGCCGGCCGCGTTCGGCGGCACCGTGCAGGCCGAGAACAAGCTCGGGTTGCCTGCGATCGCCGAGATCCCGCAGCTGGCCGACGGCAACCACACCGCGCGGATCTGGACCGACGGGGACGAGAAGTTCCGCCTCGCCCTGCCGACGGGCCAGTCCGAGCAGACGATCGTCAACGACGGCAAGACCACCTGGTCGTGGAACTCGCAGACCAACGAGGTCACGAAGGCCGAGCACGGGGCCGACGCCGGGAAGGCGCCCGCGGAGGCGAAGGCCGTCGACCCGACGACCGCGGCCAGGGAGATCGTGAACCTGACGAAGGAGTCGAGCGACCTCAGCGTCGACGGCACCGCGCGGGTCGCCGACCGCGCGGCCTACGAGCTCGTCCTCACCCCGAAGCCGACCGAGAAGACCCTCGTCCGCGAGGTCCGCATCGCCGTCGACTCCGAGACGAAGATGCCGCTGCGGGTCGCGATCCACACGAACGGCGCCAGCTCCCCCGCTGCCCAGGTCGGCTTCACCCAGCTGACCGTGGGACCGCAGGACGCGAAGCTGTTCGAGTTCACGCCGGCCGCCGGTGCGAAGGTCACGACGCCCGAGGCGAAGGAGCAGCGGGGTGACCGCAAGCCCGAGGCCGCGCTGGAGCAGGCGTTGCAGGGCAAGGACCCGCAGTTCTTCGGCGACGGCTGGGACACCGTGGTCGGCGCGCGCATCCCTGCTCAGGCCATGACCCGGGTGCCCGCCGAGGCGCAGGGGCTGGTCGACCGGTTCACGAAGAAGGTCAGCGGCAGCTGGGGCACCGGCAAGCTGTTCACCACGAAGGTCGCGAACGTCCTGATCGCGGACGACGGCCGCGTGGTCGCGGGTGCCGTTCCCGAGCAGGTCCTGTTCGACACGATCGGACAGGTGAAGTGACCACCTCGACCAGCGCGCCGGCGGCCGCACCGGTGCAGACCGGGGTCGCCGCGCGGACCAGGGGTCTGCGCAAGGAGTACGGGAGCACGGTCGCCGTGGACCGCGTCGACCTGGAGCTGCCGGAGGGGGCCGTGCTCGGCATGCTCGGCCCCAACGGGTCGGGCAAGACGACCACGATCCGGATGCTGCTCGGGTTGGTGCGGCCCACCAAGGGGGAGATCGAACTGCTCGGCCGGCCGCTTCCGGACGGGGCCGAGCAGGCGCTGCCGCACGTGGGCGCGCTGGTCGAGGGTCCGGGGTTCCACCCGTTCCTGAGCGGGCGGGAGAACCTCATCCGCTGTGCCGCGTTCGAGCCGCTGCTGCCGAAGAAGCAGGTCAAGCAGGCGGTGGAGGACGCACTCGAACGCGTCGGGCTCGCCCAGGCGGCCCACCGCAGGTTCCGCGGGTACTCGCTCGGCATGAAGCAACGTCTCGGCCTCGCCGGGGCGTTGCTCGTGCCGCGCAGGCTCGTCGTGCTGGACGAGCCCACCAACGGGCTCGACCCGGCCGGCACCAGGGAGATCCGCAAGATCATCGCCGAGCTGCACGCGAGCGGCAGCACCGTGATGGTGTCGAGCCACCTGCTCAGCGAGGTCGAGGCGACCTGCACCCACGTCGCCGTGCTGCACCGGGGAACCGTTGTGGCGCAAGGAGAGCTGACCGAGCTGCTGCAGGCGGGCGGTTCGGCGCTGCAGGTGGTCACGCCGGACGTGGAGGACGCGCTCGGCGCACTGCGCCAGGCCCGCATCTCCGCGCGACCGCTCGGCGAGGGCCTGCGGGTCGAACTCGCGGGGACCAGTGCCCCGCAGGTGATCGAGACGCTGGTCAAGGCCGGCGTGCACGTCCACGAGGCGACGCGCTGGAAGACCGGCCTGGAGGAGCTGTTCGCGCGGCTCACCGACGCCGAGGAGGCCGAGCGCGGGATGTCCGCCGTGGACACGCTGGACGGGGGGAACGCGATGATCACGCGTCAGCTGGGGTCCGAGGTGCGCTGGATGCTGCGCAGGCCGCGGACCCTCATCGGGTTGTTCGGCCTGGTGCTCGTGCCCATCGTCATCAGCTTCGGCATCTGGACGGCCGACGGCGACGGCGGCGGGCCGGGCCTGTCCGCGATCCTCACCGGCAACGGCCTGGTCGTGTCCATCTTCACGCTGTTCCTGTCGCTCAACCTGCTGCTGCCGCTGGTGGCGTCCATCTGGGCGGCGGACGGGCTCGCGGGCGAGGCGCAGCACGGCACGTTGCGCGGGCTGCTGGTCGCGCCGGTGTCACGGGTGCGGCTGCTGTTCGTGAAGCTGTTCGGCATCAGCGCGATGTCGCTGCTGGCCGTCACGCTGATGGCGGTCGTCGGCATGGCCGCGGGCACGGCGTTCCTGGGCAACGACGGCATGATGACGTTGTCCGGCAACACCCTGTCGACCGGTGAGGGCCTGCTGCGGATCGCGTTCTTCATCGTGCTGGTGACGTTCCAGATGATCGCGGTCGGCGCGGTGGCGCTGGCCGTCTCGTCGACCACCGAGCACCCACTGGTGGTGCAGGCGGCCACGATGACCGGGATCATCGTGTTCCAGGTGCTGGGGCAGTTCCCGTCGCTCGACTGGCTGCACCCGTTCCTGCTCACGACCGGGTTCCCCGGCTTGGTCGACGTGATGCGCGACCCGATGCCGCTCGACCAGATCTGGGACAGCACCCTGCTCGCGGGCTGCTACCTGCTGATCGGCACCGGCCTGGCGGCGGCTCGCCTGATCACGAAGGACAACTGACGTCTGCCTGGGCAGGCAGGGGGTCAGCGGAAGCCGCCCTCGCTGTTGATGACCTGGCCGGTGACCCAGCCGGCGTCGTCGGTGCAGAGCCACGAGACCAGCCGGGCGGCGTCGTCCGGCTGGCCCCAGCGGCCCAGCGGCATCCGCTCCCGCACCCACTCGTGCGCCTCCGGCGTCGCGTAGCCGGTGTCCGTCGGGCCGGGGTTCACGGCGTTGACCGTGATCCCCTGCCTGATCAGGTGGTGCGACAACGTCGGCAGGATTCCCACCAGGGCACCCTTCGACGCCGCGTACGCGACCTCACCGGGCATCGGGCCCAGGTTCTGACCGGACGTCATGAGCACGACCCGTCCGCCACGAGCGCCGTCGTGCTGCCGGGCAAACGCTTGCGCGAGCAGGATCGTCGACCGCGTGTTCACCGCGTGGTGCGCGTCGAGCATCGCCGCGTCCAGCTCGCCCAACGGCCCGTCGCCGCCGGAGCGGGCGTGGTTGCAGACCAGGACGTCGACCCGGCCGTACGCCTCGACCGCGGCCGCCACCAGCCGGTCGGGCGCGTCCGGCTCGGCCAGGTCGAGGCCCAGGTGCTCGACCCGTCCGCCGATGCCCGCGACGACCTCGTCGACCGAGTCGGCACCCCACGGCTGTTCGGCGTCGTGCGGCACGTGGTGCTGCACGAACAGGTCGGCGCCGAGTCCGGCCAGGCGCGTGGCGATCGCGTACCCGATGCCCTGCCGCCTGCTCACGCCCGTGACCAGTGCGACCCGCCCGTCGAGATGTCCCATGGGCCAACAACTACCCGACGCGCGCGACACCGTCCAAGTCGATTGCGAGCCGCACCCGGTCACCGACCGACACCGGTCCGACGGCCTCGTACTCCTCGCCGTCGATCTCCACGAGCAACCGCACGTGGTCGCGCCGGTGCACCCGTTCCACCACCGTCCCGGACAACGGCCCGTCGGCGTCGACGCGCAACGCCGTCGCCCGCAGCCCCACTCGCGGAACGTCCAGCCCGACGAACGAACCGGGCACGAACTTGCCGCACCCCAGGAACTTCGCCGTCTCCACGTCGACCGGCGCCGACCAGACCTCCGCGGGCGGCCCGACCTGGACGACCCGGCCGCGCGACATGATCGCCACCCGGTCGGCCAGCGTGAACGCCTCGTCGTGGTCGTGCGTCACGACCAGCGCCGTCGTGGCCGACTCCCGCAGCAGCCGCGCCAGGTCCACCGCGAGCTGCTCGCGCAACGCCCGGTCCAGCGCCGACAGCGGTTCGTCCAGCAGCAGCAACCGCGGTGACGGCGCCAGCGCCCGTGCCAGCGCCACCCGTTGCTGCTCGCCGCCGGACAGCTGCGTCACGCGCCGGTCGGCGTACCCGTCGAGGCCGACGAGCTCCAGCAGCGACACCACCCGCTTGTCGCGCTCCTCGCGGTCGACGCCCCGCATCCGCAGCCCGAACGCCACGTTGCCCGCCACCGACCGGTGCGGGAACAGCTGCCCGTCCTGGAACACCAGCCCGAACCCCCGCCGGTGCACCGGCACGCCGGCCAGGTCAGCGCCGTCCCAGCGCACCGCGCCCGCGGACGGCTTCTCCAGTCCCGCGACGGTGCGCAGCAGCGTCGACTTGCCGCAGCCGGACGGCCCGAGCAGCGCCACGACCTCGCCGTCGGCGACCTCCAGCGACACGCCGTCGACGGCCGTCGTCCGTCCATACCGGACGGTGATCGAGCCGAGTGCCAGTGCCATCAGAACTCCCCGCTGCTCGGCACGCGCAACCGCTCGATCAGCAGCACGCACCCGACCGTGACGACCATCAGCAGCGCGCACGCCGCGTAGGCCATCTGGCTGTTCAACTCCCCCGGCCGCGACATCAGCCGCGCGATCACCACCGGCAGCGTCGGCGACTCCGGCCGCGCCAGGAAGCTCGTGGCACCGAACTCCCCCAGCGCCACCACGTACCCGAACCCGGCCGCCGCCGCGAGCGAGCGCCCGACCAGCGGCAGGTCGACCTCGCGCCACACGCGGGCGGGCGAGGCGCCCAGCGTGGCCGCCGCCTGCCGCAGCCGTTCGTCGACCGCCCGCAGCACGGGCAGCACCATCCGCACGACCAGCGGCGTCACGACCAGCGCCTGCGCCAGCGGCACCAGCAGCGGCGAGGTGCGGAAGTCGCCCGGCAGCGCGTCCATCGTGATGAGGTACCCGAAGCCGACGGTCACCGCGGACACGCCCAGCGGCAGCATCAGCGCGGTGTCCAGCACCTCGGCGAACCGGCCGCCCGCGCGCCGCAACCCGACCAGCACGACCGCCGAGAACACCCCGACCACCAGCGCCACGGCGGTCGCGTCGAACGCCGTGCGCACCGAGTTGAGCGCCGCGTCGATCCCGGTGACCGCGAGCGTCCCGCGGTCACCGCGGGTGGTCAGCGCGGCGTACCCGGCGAGGCTCCAGCCGTCCCTTGTGGACAGCGAGCGCGTGACCAGCCCCACCACCGGCGTCAGCAGCGCGGCCACGACGGCGAACGCCGCGAGGACCACGTACCACTCACCACCGGACGGCCGGCGTGCCAGCTCCTCCCTGCCGCGCAACGACAGCGCGGTCTCCCGCCGCCTTCGGGCCAGTGCTCCGAGCACCAGCACCGCCAGCACTGCGGCGAACTGGAGCAACGACAGCGCGGCGGCACCGGACAGGTCGAACAGCTCGACCGTCCGCAGGTAGATCTCGGTCTCCAGGGTCCGGTACCGCGACCCGCCGAGCACCAGCACCACACCGAAGCTGGTGGCGCAGAACAGGAACACCACCGCCGCGGCCGACCCGACGGCGGGGGCCAGCGCCGGCAGCACCACCGACAGGAACGCCCGCGGCCGTGACGCCCCCAGCGCACGGGCGGCGTCCTCGGCCCGCCGGTCCGTGTGCGCCCACAGCCCGCCGACGGTCCGCGCGACCACGGCGACGTTGAAGAACGCGTTCGCCAGCACGATCGGCAGCACCCCGCCGTCGGGCCAGAACGTCCGGAACGCCAGGCCCACCACCACGGTCGGCAGCACGAACGGCACCATCACCGCCGCGCGCACGAACCCGAGCCCGCGAATCCGGCACCGGGCCAGCACGAACGCGAGCGGCATCCCGGCGAGCACCGCCACGGCCGTCGAGGCGAGGGCCTGGCCCAGGGTGAACCCGACCAGCTCCCAGGTCTCCCCGGCGAGGACCGCGTCGAGCACCCCGCCCTCGCGCAGGCCGAGGGTGACGATCGCCAGCACCGGCCACGCGAAGAAGAGTCCGAGGAAGGCCAGCGGCAGCAGCGCCGCCGCCGACCACCCGGTGCGGGCCGAGACCAGCGTCAGCCCTGCACGAGCTTGCGCCACTGCTCGACCCAGGCTTCGCGGTTGTCCTTCACCTTGTCGGCGGGCAGCGTCTGCGGGTTCGCCGGCAGCGGGGCGTCCTTCGTCCACGACTCGGGCAGTGCGACGCCCTCGCGCGACGGGTAGACGTACATCTGCTCGGCGACCTGCGCCTGGAACTTCTCGCCCAGCAGGAAGTCGAGGACCTTCTTCGCGTCCTCGGAGTTCTTCGCGCCGGACAGCACGCCCGCGTATTCGACCTGGCGGTAGCAGGTGCCGAGCACGGCCTTGGTCTTGCCGCCCTCCGCCGACGGCGACGACGCGTACGACACGACGATCGGCCGGTCGCCCTTGGTGGCGGAGAACTCCTGGTTGTAGGCCTCTTCCCAGCCGCTCACGACCTTGACGCCGTTGGCCTTGAGCTTGGTCCAGTACTCCTGCCAGCCGTTCTCGCCGAACTTCGCGATCGTGCCGAGCAGGAACGCGAGACCGGGCGAGGACGTGGCCGGGTTCTCCACGACCAGCTTGTCCTTGAACTTCGGGTCGACCAGGTCCTCGTAGGAGGCCGGCTCGACACCGCCGAGCTTCGCCGGGTCGATGTTGAGGCACACGTCACCGACGTCGACGGCCTGCAGCCGGTTCGTGCCGTCGACCTGGTAGCGCTGCGCGCCCTTGGCCGCCTCCGGTGAGGCGTACTCGGCGAAGACGCCCTCGGCCAGCGCCCGCGACGCGAACGTCGAGTCGACGCCGAACGCGACGTCGCCGATCGGGTTCGCCTTGGTGAGCACCAGCTTGTTGGTGAGCTCACCCGCGTCACCGCTCGCGATCTGCTTCACGGTGATGCCGGTGGCCTGCTTGAACTCGTCGAGCAGGCCGTCCTTCACCGCGAACGAGTCGTGCGTCACCAGCGTGACCTCGCGCGCCTGCGGGGCGGTCGACGTGCCGGCCGAGCACCCGGTGACCAGCGCCGCAGCGGTCAGAGCAGCGAAAATCCTTCTCATCATCTCTCCCTACGCCGGTATGACCCGGATCAGGTGGACGGTCGAGGGCTTGCGAGCCCTCCTCTCAGCCCGGCGCTTCACCGGACTCCCGTGGCGAACGCGCAGCTTACGTGACGTGGTGGGACGATCAGGACATGGCCGAGCTGTTGAGCGACGATCAGTTGAACGACGTGCTGCCCAAGCTGCCCGACTGGACCGCCCAGGACGCGGCACTGGTCCGGACGGTGGAGCTCGCGAGCTTCGCGCAGGCGATCATGGTCGTGAACCGGGTCGCGGAGATCGCGGAGAACGACAACCACCACCCGGACGTCGACATCCGGTACAAGACGCTGACATTCCGCCTGAGCACGCACTACAAGGGCGGGATCACCGCGCTGGACGTCTCCCTCGCCGAGGAGATCGACGGGGTGGTGGACGCGCTCTCCTGAGGGAGGCTGCCGTCAGCCGGCGACCCGGCTCGGTGCGCCGTCGGCGGCCTTCTCCTCACCGGAGGGCGGGCCGCCGGCCCGGCGCCGGGCCGCGAGCCCGATCGCGACCAGCGTCAGCAGGCCCGCGGCCGGGTAGCCCCAGCCGAGCACCACGAGGTACCAGGGGCGGGCGAAGTCCCAGATGTTCGGCTGGGCGAGCAGCAGGAACGAGATCAGGAAGCCGCCGGTCAGCAGCACCCACAGGCCGGCGGTGATCGTGCAGAGCACGTGGCCGCCCTCGTAGACCAGCCACAGCAGGGCGGGCACCACCCACACCCAGTGGTGGCTCCACGAGATCGGCGAGACCAGCAGGCCGAGGAACTGCACGCTGACGATCAACGCCAGCACGTCCCTGGTCCTGCTGACGGCGAACCACGCGAGCGCGGCCGCGACGACGACGGCGACGAGGTAGAGCGGCCCGGTCTGCACGTCGTGGCCGACCGTGCGGCTCAGCGCGCCGCGCATCGACTGGTTGATCGCGCTGCCGACCGGCCCGACCCGGCTCGCGTCGCCGAGCAGCTGGAACCAGAACCTGTCCGACTGCGACGGTGAGATCGCCCAGCCGATGCCGTACGTGGCCGCGAAAGCGACGAACGACCAAACGGCGGCCATCCACCTCTTCGTGATGAGGAAGTACAAACCGGAGATCGCGGGCGTCAGCTTGATGCCCGCAGTGAAACCGACACCCGCGCCGCCGACCCAGTTGCGCGCGCTCGCGAGCGTGCCGATGAGGATCGCGCACAGCACCAGGTTGATCTGCCCGTAGTTGAGCGTGGTGCGCACCGGCTCGATCCACAGCACCAGCGCGGTCCACAGCATCGCGCGGCGCGGGTCGTCGAGCCTGAGCAGCTTCAGGCTCGTGCGGACGATGAAGTACAGGCACCCGAGGCAGATCAGCTGCCAGATCCAGCGGGAGGCCTCCCACGGCACCCAGCTCATCGGCGTGAAGATCGCGGCCGCGAACGGCGGGTAGGTGAACGGTAGCGGGAAGACGTCCGCGTACTGGTCGAGCCGCCACTCGTAGAGGTCGCCCCGGAACAGGTGCGGTGATCCGTTGCGGTAGACGAGCAGGTCGATCATGGTCATCTTCGCCTGGAAGGCGACCATGAGCAGGTGCCCGACCACCGACAGGGCGAGCAGCCACGGCGCTACGGAGAGCACACGCGCTTCCACAGCACGGAGTTTCACGCGGAAAACGTTACTCGATGCAACGCGAGTGGGTACCCGAGCGTCATCAGAACGGGAGAGATCGCCGTAGGGAGTTTTTCTGATCATGTCTGTTGATCTTGTTGTTGCCGCTGTCGCCGCTCTGGGCATGCTGGGAGTCGCGTTCGGAGTGTTCGCGGCGGCCGCTCGGAGCAAGAGCAGCCTTTAGGCAGCTGAAGCCGGAGCAACGTCCACAAACCGTTGCCGCCCAAGCCGAAAGGGGGAGCCTCCACAGTGGAGGCTCCCCCTTCTGGCTTCTTAGCCCTGCTTCAGGACCGCGGTCCTGGCGTCAGGACCTTCTTAGAAGTAGTGCGCGCGACCGCCGATCGGCTTGCCGACCGCGCCGAGAACGGCGAGGATCGCGCCGATGACCAGCAGCACGACACCGATGGTCGTCAGAATGCTGATACCGGCGAGCCATCCGACGACGAGCAGGATCAGTCCGAGGACGATCATGACACCTCCAGGTGGGGAAATCCTCAACTCGGATACCCCACGAAGGTCGGTACAAACACGAATTTTCTAGCCCCGCACGACATTCAGCTCTCTGCGCACGTCTCGTGACGATCCGTCATCACGTTCGCCGATGATGTATTCCGCCTCGCGCAGACATTCCTCGCACCGCCGCAGGTCACCGGTCTGCTTGAGGACCTTCCCGAGCAGCACGAGCGTGTGCGCCAGGTCGTAGGTCGCCCGCATCTCGCGCAGCAGGCCCACGGACTCCTCGTAGTACGCGATGGCCTCGGCATACCGCCCGGCCTTCAGGTGCAGGGCGGCGAGCCCCTCGATGTTGCGGCACAGCACCGGGGTCGGCCGGACGCCGGCCTCCCGCATCGCCGCCCGCGCCTGTTCCCCGACCACGAGCGCCTGCTCGTCGTCACCGGACATCAGGTAGAAGTCGCCGAGGCTCGCGAGGTAGTTCGCCCGCTCCACCCGGTCGGCGAGCCCGTCGGCCAGGTCCCGCACCCCGAGCAGGGCGGCCAGCCCGTCCGCCGCGCGGTCCTGGAACTGGTAGATCTGGGCGAGGCCCCTGGTCAGGTTCACCCTGGAGGCGGGGTCGTCCTCCTCCAGCCGCAGCGCCGCCCGCAGGTGCAGCTCGGCGTCGTCCAGCGCCCGCATGGCGATGTACGTGCCAATCAGGCAGCGGTGCATCCGCGCACGGCCCCAGCGGCTGCCGGCGCGTTCCGCCGCCGTGAGCCCCTGGAGGTTGAGCGCCACGGCAACGGCGAGGTCACCGGCCCGCAGGACCGCCAGGTGCATCGAGAACGCCAGCGCCCACGCGACGTCGTCCGCGCCGGACCGGGCCGCGTGCGCCACGACCCGCAGCAGCGCCGGTTTCTCCGCGGCGAACCACTCCCCCGCGGCGGCCAGGTCCGCGACCGGCCGGACCACCGCGTGCGCGACCGGCGGTGCGACCGGCGGCTCGACGACCACCGACCGGACCTGTGTCCAGGCGAGCAGCGAGGTGTGCAGGTAGTGGTCGAACATGCCGCGCAGCGCGTGCTCCCGTTCGGTCTCCGGCAGCTCGGCGGCCCGTTCCGCCGCGTAGTCGCGCAACAGGTCGTGCAGGGAGTACCGGTCGTCCGCGCCGTGCTGGACGAGGGTGCCGGCGACGAGCTCGCCGAGCGCCGCGCGAGCGGTCTCCACCGGCACCGCGGCGAGGCTGGCCGCGGCGTCGGCCGTGAAGTCGGGGCCGGGGTGCAGGCCGAGGAGCACGAACACCCTCGCCGCGGTCGCGCTGACCGACCGCAGCGACCACGAGAACACGCCGCGGATGCCGGTCGTGGGGTCGTCGATGTCCAGCGCGTCGAGCCGTTCGCCGTCCAGCTCGCCGGCGAGGGTGCCCAGCGCGTCGCCGTACGCGGCACGGGCAGCGACGATGCTCAGCGCGAGCGGCAGACCCGCGCAGCGCCGCACCAGGCGGGCCACCGCCTCGGGTTCCGCCGCCACCCTGGCCGGCCCGATCCGTTCGACCAGCAGGTCGACCGACTGCCGGTCGTCGAGCACGTCCAGCGCGACCGGCAGCGCACCCTCCCGTTCCACCAGCCCGCTGAGCCGGTTGCGACTGGTGACGACCACGAGGGTCGCCGCACCGCCGGGCAGCAACGGCCGCACCTGCTCGACATCACGCGCGTTGTCCAACAGCAGCAGCACGCGGCGTTCGGCCAGCGCCGACCGATAGGCCGCGAGGAGGGCGTCCTCCGCCGCCGGCACACCGGCCGCGGCGAAACCGAGCGCCACCAGGAAGTCACGGGCCACCGACAGCGGGTCGACCGGCTCGGCACGCGAGTCGAACCCGCGCAGGTTCACGTAGAGCTGCCCGTCGGGGAACCGGTCAGCCTGCTCGTGCGCCCACCGCACGGCCAGCGCGGTCTTGCCGACCCCGCCGATCCCGTTGATCGCCGAGATCAGCACCGGCTCACCCGGCCGCGCCCGCACCAGCTCGGTGAGCCGGTCGAGCTCCCGCTCCCTGCCCACGAAGTGCGGGACACCGGCCGGCAGCTGCCGGGGCACGTCGTCGGGCGGCACCTCACCGCTGAGCACCTGCCGGTGCGCGTCGCGCAGCCGTTGCCCGGGACCGGTTCCCAGCTCGGCGGCGAGGCGGGCGCGGACCTCCTCGTAGACCGCCAGCGCCTCCGCCTGCTGGTCCGACCGGTGCAACGCCAGCACCAGCTGCGCCCAGAACACCTCCCGCAACGGGTACCGCGCGACCAGCGCCCGCAGCTCGGGCACGAGCGCGCCGGTGTCGCGGGCGAGGTCCTGGTCGATCCGGCGTTCCAGCGCCACGACCTGTTCTTCGAGCAGCGGTGGCACGTCGTCGCGGTGCAGCGGCTCGGAGACCACGTCGGCCAGCACCGGGCCGCGCCACAGCGCCAGCGCCGCGTGCAGCTCCCCCTGCTCCACCAGCACGCGGAACCGCGTGAGGTCCAGCTGTTCCGGCGCCACCACGGCCGCGTAGCCGCCGCTGCGGGTGGTGACGCAGCCGGCCGCGCCGAGCGCCTGCCGCAGCCGCGTCACGACCATGTGCAACGTCTTGTGCGCGCGGTCCGGCGCGGGCGGTGCGCCGTCCCACAGCCGGTCCACCAGCTCGTCGACGGACACGAACTCGTTGGCGCGCAACAACAACGTCGCGAGCAGCACCCGGCAGCGGCCGGCCGGGACGGTGACCGGCGCACCGTCGAGCAGGACCTCCAGCGGCCCCAGCACCCGGTACTCGGCCTTCACGCCGTCGTCCCGTCGGCGTCCTCGATCCGGTCGAGCCGGGCGAGCAGGTCCTGCAGGTCCTCCGCCCCCTGGTAGTACGTCGAGTCCTGGCTGCCCTTGATGATCTGCACGGCTTCGAGGAGGCACTCGCGCGCCTGGACGGGGTCCCCCATGGCGATGAACGCCTCGCTCATCTTGCGCAGGCAGTCGGCGATGTTGGTCGCGGTCCGCATGTCCCGCCACATCTGCAACGCCCGCCGGTAGATCACAACGGCCTCGGTGTGCCGTCCCAGCGCGTGGTGGATGTCACCCAGCGTCTCCGTGTTGCCGCACGGTCCCTCGTCCTGGCCGTTGAAGTCGGTCTCCGCGAACTTCTCGGCCGCCTGCAGGCAGAGCTGCAGGGCCCGCTCGTGCTGCCCGACGGTGTGGTGGGCGCGACCCAGTGCGGCGAGGTGGCGGCCGACCTCGTAGCTGTCGTCCTGGCCCACGATCCGCGGGTGGATCTCCGCCAGCACGTCGAGCGCGTCCGCCAGCCGGCCCTGCCGTTCGTAGGCGAACGCGAGCCCGCGCCGCAGGTGCGCCTCCGCGAGGACGTTGCCGCCGGGCCGGGCGCACCGGATCGCCTCGCGCAGGTGGAACTCGGTCTCCCCGTAGTCGTCGAAGCTCATGAGGATCGCGGCGATCCTGCGGTGCATGAGGCTCTGCGCCTCCACGTCGCCGAGCCGCTGCGCCGCGGCCAGCCCGAGGCGGTGCAGGCCCACCGCCTCCCGCATGTAGCCCTGCCGGGAGAGGTAGCCGTGCAGCATGAACGGCACCCGCCAGACGACGTGGTCCGCACCCAGCTCGTTCGCGCGCTCGACGGTGCCGAACAGCACCGGGTACTCGGCGCCGAACCGCGCCCACGCCACGTCCGAGTCCGGGACCTCCTCGACGACCACTCCCGGCGAGGGCGGCTCCGTGACGACCGGCGGGATGTTGAACTGCAACCGCTGCCAGCAGTTCTGGGTCAGGTGCAGGTAGTGCTCGAACATCCGGTGCACCGCCGCGTCCCGCACCTGCGCCGGCAGCTCGGCCGCCCGTTCCGCCGCGTAGTCGCGCACCAGGTCGTGCTGCGAGTACCGGCCGCTCGCACCGACCTGCACGAGGCTGCCCGCGACCAGCTCGGCGAGCGCGCGCCGGGCCTCGGCCGCCGGCAGCGCGGTGAGGCTCGCCACGGCGCTCAACGCGAAGTCGGGGCCGGGGTGCAGCCCGAGCAGCACGAACGTCCTGGCCGCCGGCTCGCTGACCGACCGCAGCGACCACGAGAACACACCGCGGACGCCGGTGGTCGGGTCGTCGATGTCCAGCGCGTCGAGCCGTTCGTCGTCCAGCTCGTCGGCGAGGGTGCCCAGCGAGTCCCCGTACGCGGCACGCGCGGCGACGATGCTCAGCGCGAGCGGCAACCCGGCACACCGCTTGACCAGCCGCCGCACCGCGTCCGGCTCGGCCTCGACCCTGGCGGCGCCGACGCGTTCGACCAGCAGGGCGACCGCCTGCCGTTCGTCGAGCACGTCCAGCGCGACCGGCAGCGCACCCTCCCGCGCCACCAGCCCGGCGAGCCGGTTGCGGCTCGTGACGACCACCAGGTTCGCCGCGCCACCGGGCAGCAACGGCCGCACCTGCTCGACGTCACGCGCGTTGTCGAGCACCAGCAACATCCGCCGCTCGGCCAGCGCCGACCGGTACGCCGCCACGAGCGGCTCCCCCGACGTCGGGATCTCGTGCGACGCGAAGCCCAGCGCCACCAGGAAGTCGCGGGCCACCAACATCGGGTCCGCGGGCTCGGCCTGGGAGTCGAACCCGCGCAGGTTCACGTAGAGCTGCCCGTCGGGGAACCGGTCGGCCTGCTGGTGCGCCCACTGCACCGCGAGCGCGGTCTTCCCGACGCCGCCGATCCCGTTGATCGCCGAGATCAGCACCGGCTCACCCGGCCGCGTCCGCAGCAGCTCGGTGAGCCGGTCGAGCTCCCGCTCCCGACCGACGAAGTGCGGCACACCGGCCGGCAACTGCCGCGGCACACCGCCGGACGGCACCTCACCGCTGAGCACCTGCCGGTGCGCGTCGCGCAACCGCTGACCGGGGTCGACCCCGAGCTCGTCGGCGAGGCTCCTGCGCACCTCCTCGTAGACGGCGAGCGCCTCCGCCTGCTGGTTCGACCGGTGCAACGCCAGCACCAACTGCGCCCAGAACGTCTCCCGCAACGGGTGCTTCCCGATCAACGCCCGCAACTCGGGCACCAGCACGTCGGTGTCCCGCGCCAGGTCCTCGTCGATGCGCCGCTCCAACGCCACGACGTGCTCCTCCACCAGCGGCGGCACGTCCTCGCGGTGCAACGCCTCCGAAGCGACGTCGGCCAGCACCGGCCCCCGCCACAACCCCAGCGCCGCCCGGAACTCCCCCTGCTCCACCAACGCCCGGAACCGCGTGAGGTCCAGCTGCTCCGGCGCGACCTCCGCGCGGTACCCACCGGACACCGTCCGCACGCAGCTGGCCGCCCCCAACGCCCGCCGCAACCGCAACACGACCGTCTGCAACGTCTTGTGCGCCCGTTCCGCAGCCGGCGGCGCCCCTTCCCACACCCGGTCCACCAACTCGTCGACGGACACGAACTCGTTGGCGCGCAACAACAAGGTGGCCAGCAACACCCGTCCCCGCCCAGCCGGGACGGCGATCGGCTCGCCGTCGGCCAGCACCTCGAGCGGTCCCAGGACGCGGTACTCGACGATCACACAGCGAGAGTCTAGGTGTGATCGTCAACCGAGTACCCGCGCGTTTCGACCGCGCGAGCCGGGAGTCCAGGTCACCGTCAGGACGCGTACGGGTCGATCAGCGTCAGCGGTGTCCGAGCCGCTTCGAGGGCCGGTTCCGGAAAAGCCGAACCGGCCGTGTAGAAGCGCGCACGGGTGCGACCGACAGGTGTGAGGACCCCGGCGGCGACCAGGTCCCTGAGATCACGCTGGGCTCGTTGCAGGCCCAGGTCCTCGGCTCGCTCGTAGCGGGTACGGCGCACCCGGCCCGACATCGCGACGTCGTGCAGAGCCGACACCACCCTCTGCTCCAGCCCCCGGGACGCGGCGAACTCGTCGAGCAGCACCCACACGCGACCAGAACGGTCCAGGCGACTGCGCACGGTCTGCGCCTGCTGGTGGTAAGCGGTGAGGTTGAACCGAACCCAGCCGGAGACGTCCTGGTCAGGACGGTAGATCGCCCCGCGGCTCTGCAGTTCGCGGTAGTACTCCCAGG
The DNA here is from genome assembly GCF_054300775.1 of Lentzea chajnantorensis. Classification (NCBI taxonomy): domain Bacteria; kingdom Bacillati; phylum Actinomycetota; class Actinomycetes; order Pseudonocardiales; family Pseudonocardiaceae; genus Lentzea; species Lentzea chajnantorensis. Next base: position 246,520 of record NZ_JBSDZT010000002.1, read on the forward strand.
TGTTGCCCGGCCGCCCGAGCCACGCCTCGATCGAGGAGAACTCCGGCGCCAGCTCTCCCTCCCTGGCGATCATGAGCGTCTGGAGCGACCGGGACATGCGGCCGTTCCCGTCCGCCCACGGGTGGATGGAGACGAGGTGGAGATGCGCCATCGCGGCACGCACGAGCGGATGACTGCCGTCGTCCGCGTTCAGCCACTCCACCAGCTCGCCCATCAAATCCGGCACGTCGGCCGCTTCGGGCGCCGTGTACACCGCGATGCTGGGGTCTCGGGCATCCGTCACGTACACCGCGCCGCGACGCCACTGGCCAGCCGGCTTGCGCGGGGTGTTGCGGTGCCCCTGCAGCATCCAGTGGAGCGCGTTGAGGAGCTCCTTGCCGTACCGGAAGTCCTCGACGTCGTGCAGCGTCTGGATGTACGTCATCATCCGCTGGTAGGCGAGCGTCTCCTCGCGATCTTCTTCGGAGACGTCGACGTCCCGTTCACCGTCGATCAGGTCCTCGACGTCCACGGTGGACACCTTGAAGCCTTCGATCGAGTTGGAGGCGGCCACCGCGTCAGCGGTCAGGAACTTGCGCAGCCCGTCGGTCCACTTCGTCGGAGCGGACCGGACCTGGAGGCGCAACGAGCGCCGCAGTTCCTCGATCTCGTGCAGAACACGCTGATCTTCGGACCTGAGGGCGGGCGTGGGGTACAGCATCGACCAACAATAGAATGACGCAAACATTGCGTCAATGCGTCAGGTGCCGGACCTCCACGATCCGGCACCGTCGTCCGGGGTCAGACGTTGAAGCGGAACTCCACGACGTCGCCGTCCGCCATCACGTAGTCCTTGCCCTCCATGCGGACCTTGCCCGCCGCCTTCGCGTCGGCCTTCGAGCCCGCGGCCACCAGGTCGTCGAACGACACGACCTCGGCCTTGATGAAGCCCTTCTCGAAGTCGGTGTGGATGACGCCCGCGGCCTGCGGGGCCGTCGCGCCCTGCGGGATGGTCCACGCCCGCGCTTCCTTCGGGCCCGCGGTCAGGTAGGTCTGCAGGCCGAGGGTGTGGAAGCCGGCGCGGGCGAGCGAGTGCAGGCCCGGCTCGTGCTGGCCGATGGACTCCAGCAGTTCGAGGGCCGACTCCTGGTCGAGCTCCAGCAGCTCGGACTCGACCTTGGCGTCGAGGAACACCGCGTCGGCCGGGGCGACCAGCTCGCGCAGCTCCTTCTGGCGGGCCTCGTCGCCCAGCACGCCCTCGTCGGCGTTGAAGACGTAGAGGAACGGCTTGGTCGTGAGCAGGGACAGCTCGCGGATCAGCGCGTGGTCCACCTCGGACTTCGCGGAGAACAGCGTGCGGCCGGAGTCGAGGATCTCCTTGGCCTTCTGCGCGGCCTCGAGGGCGGGGCGGCGGTCCTTCTGCATCCGCGCCTCCTTCTCCAGGCGCGGGACGGCCTTCTCCAGGGTCTGGAGGTCGGCGAGGATCAGCTCGGTGTTGATCGTCTCCATGTCGGAGGCGGGGTCGACGCGGCCGTCGACGTGCACCACGTCGGGGTCGTCGAACACGCGGATGACCTGGCAGATCGCGTTGGCCTCGCGGATGTTGGCGAGGAACTTGTTGCCGAGGCCCTCGCCCTCCGACGCGCCCTTGACGATGCCTGCGATGTCGACGAACGACACCACGGCCGGCACCTCGCGCTCCGAGCCGAAGATCTCGGCGAGCTTGGTGAGGCGCGCGTCCGGCAGCGGCACGACGCCGACGTTCGGCTCGATGGTCGCGAACGGGTAGTTCGCGGCGAGCACGTCGTTGCGCGTCAGTGCGTTGAAGAGGGTGGACTTGCCGACGTTGGGCAGGCCGACGATACCGAGGGTCAAACTCACGGGTGACGAGTCTACGGCAGGCCACGGTGGTGTCCGATTCCCGCGAGCCATAGCGCGTTCCCGCTGGCAGGATCGCTGACATGGTCATCGACGAAGAACACGCGTACCGGGTGTGCGCCGCACGTGACGCCCGGTTCGACGGGTGCTTCATCCACGCGGTGCGCACGACCGGCATCTACTGCCGGCCGTCGTGCCCCGCGGTGACCCCGAAGCGCCGCAACAGCCGGTTCTTCCTCACCGCGGCCGCCGCGCAGTCCGCCGGCTTCCGCGCCTGCCGCCGCTGCCTGCCCGACGCCACGCCCGGTTCGCCGGAGTGGAACCTGCGCGCCGACCTGGCCGCCCGCGCGATGCGGCTGATCAGCGACGGCGTGGTCGAACGCGACGGCGTGTCCGGCCTGGCGACGAAGCTCGGCTACTCGGAACGCCACCTCACGCGGGTGCTGACCGCCGAGCTGGGCGCGGGTCCGCTGGCGCTGGCCCGTGCCCACCGCGCGCACGCCGCCCGTTTGCTGATCGAGACGACCGAGATGGCATTCGCCGACATCGCGTTCGCGGCCGGGTTCGCCTCGGTGCGGCAGTTCAACGACACCATCCGCATGGTGTTCGCCTCCACCCCCTCCGACATGCGCGGCCGCGGCAAGGCGCCGGTCGGCACGCCGGGCCGGATCGTGCTGCGCCTGCCCTACCGGCCCCCGTTCGACGCCGTCGGCCTGCTCGCGCACTTCCGCGCGCACGCCCTGCCCGGCGTCGAGGAGGTCACCGACGACTCCTACGCGCGCACGCTGCTCCTGCCGCACGGCGAGGCGACCGTGCGGCTGACGTTCCCGGCCGACCACGTCCTGTGCTCGCTGCGCCTGGCCGACGTCCGCGACCTGGGTGCCGCCGTCGCGCGGGTGCGGCGCCTGCTGGACCTCGACGCCGACCCGGTGGCCGTGGACTCGTTCCTCGGCGCCGACCCGCTGATCGGCCCGCTGGTCCGCGCGGTCCCCGGCATCCGCGTCGCGGGCAGCGTCGACGGCGCCGAGACCCTGCTGCGCCTCGTGGCCCCGTTCGCGGGCGTCCCGCTGCGGGTCCCGGACGGCGCGCTGACGCACCTGTACTCGGCGGGTGACCACCCGGTGGCCGAGGCGCTGGCGAGCGGCAGACTCGTCGTGGACGTGGGCCGCTCCCTCGAAGACCTGACCGAAGAGCTCGCACCCCTGGTCGGCGCCCAGAACGCCGACGAGGTGGCCATGCGGGTCCTGGGCGCACCGGACGTCCTGGTGCTCCCCGCGCGACTGCGCGACCTGGCTCCCCACGGCCCGGACTGGCGGCCGTGGCGCTCCTACGCGAGCGCACACCTGACGAGGAAGGCAGCAACCCCATGAGCGTCGCCCACACGTCCACCGTGGACACCCCGACCGGCCCGTTCACCGCGGTCGTCGCGGCGGACGGAGCGGTGCTGGCCAGCGGCTGGACCGCGGACCTCGCCCTGCTGACGCCGCAGATCCACGCCTCGCTGATGCCGTCGGAGATCGTCCCGCGCCCCGACCTCGGCACCGTGACGAAGGCCGTCGAGGCCTATCACGAGGGTGACCTGGAGGTGATCGACACCGTCGAGGTGCGGCAGAAGTCCGGACCGTTCCTGCAGCACGCGTGGGACGTCCTGCGCACCGTCCGCGCCGGCGAGCCGGTCACCTACAGCGAGTACGCGTCCCTGTCCGGGCGTCCGGCGGCGGTGCGGGCGGCGGCGTCGGCGTGCGCGCGGAACTCCGCAGCCTTGTTCGTGCCGTGCCACCGCGTGATCCGGATCGGTGGGGACCTGGGTGGGTTCCGCTGGGGGTTGGACGTGAAGCGCTGGCTGCTCGCGCACGAGAGCTGAGCCCTGGGCGATAGGGACCGGGCGCGGAACGGCAGTTCGGGCAAGGCGGCGGAGCGAGACGCGTCCGGGCGAAGCGGAGCCAGCGACGAAGCGCGGCGCGTACGGGCGAAACACGAGCGGGCGAGGCGCAGGGCCGCTGTGCGGGCGGAGCGGTCGCGAGTGGCACCTGAGCAAAGCGGGTGGACGCGAGCGGAGCGCGAGCCTGCGGGCGCGCAGGCGAACCGCGTGCGAGCCGACGGCGGCGCGACGAACACCGAGCGAGCTGGTCGCGGCGCGACCAACCGCGTGACACCGGCTCCGCGCTGGAGGTGGTGCGGGACGGTCAGGCCAGCGACACCTCCAGCGTGGAACCGGTGCGGGCCTTGCGGACGCGCAGGCGGGTGGGGATGCGTTGGCGGAGCTCCTCGACGTGGGAGACCAAGCCGACGACGCGGCCACCGGCGCGGAGCTCGTCGAGGGTGTTCATGACGATGTCGAGGGTGTCGGAGTCGAGGGTGCCGAAGCCCTCGTCGACGAACAGGGTGTCGAGGAGGGCGCCCCCGGTCTCGTTGGCCACCACGTCGGCGAGGCCCAGGGCCAGGGAGAGGGAGGCGAGGAACGACTCGCCGCCGGACAGGGTCTTGGCCGGGCGTTCGCGGCCGGAGTAGTCGTCGAGGACGTCGAGGGTGAGGCCGCCGCGGGTGCCGCGGGCGCCGGCCGAGTCGGAGTGCACGAAGCTGTAGCGGCCCTGGCTCATGCGGTGCAGGCGGGCGGAGGCGGCGACGGCGACCTCCTCCAGGCGGGCGGCCAGGACGTAGGAGCGCAGCGTCATCCTCTTCGAGTTCTGGCCGCGGCCGTTGATCACGTCGGTGAGCGCGTCCAGCTCGGCGTAGGCGGCTTCCAGCGGTTCCAGTGCCTTGCGTTCGGCGCGCAGGCGGGCGGCCAGTTCGCCGACGCGGTCGAACGCGCCGCGGGCGCGGGCCAGGCGGGTGGCGGCCTCCGAGGCGGTCGTGCGGGCCGCGGTGGCCTGGGCGACCACCTCGTCGAGGTCCACGGCGGTGGCCGGGTCGACGCCGGCGAGCTCCTCCAGGGTGGCGGTGGCGCTGGCGCGAGCGCGTTCCCAGGCGGCGATGCGGTCGTCCAGGGCCTGCAGCTTCACCGGCGGGCGGGCGGCGGCCAGGGCGGTGGGCACGTCGGCGAAGCCGGCTTCCGCGGCGAGAGCGGCGACCAGCGCCTCCTGCTCGGTCACGCGGGCCAGCGCGGCGTCGCGGGCGGAACGGCGGTCGGCCAGCTCCACCAGGGCCTTGGCCAGGCGCAGGAGGTGGTCGCGGCGGGTCAGCACGTCGTCGTGCTCACCGCGCGCGGCGTCCAGGCGGGCGGCGCGGACCTCGACGGTCGTGGTCAGGGCGGTGTGCTCGGTGCGCAGGCCGACCAGGTCCTGCTCGACGCGCGACTTCTCCGCGCCCAGGTCGCGGGTCTTGGCCTCCAGCGCCACGAACTCCGTCTGCCGCTGCGACCGGGTCCGGGCGAGCTCCGCCGCGGCGCGGTGCTCAGCTACCACGACGCCGGGCTCGTCGGAGCCCAGCACCTCCCAGCACGACTGGATGCGCAGCTCGGCTGCGTGCTGGGCCTTCTCGGCCGCGTTGCGCTGCTCCAGCGCGGCCTGCTCGTCGCGCGCCGCGTCCTCCTCGTCGGCGGCACCGACACCGCCCAGCATCGGTTGCGCGGGGGCGGGGTGGCTGGGCGACCCGCACACCGCGCACGGCTTGCCCCGCTGCAACGCCGACGCCAGCTCGATCGCCATGTTCTCCAGGCGCTGCTGGCGGACCTGCTGCAGCACGTCCTTGGCCTTCTGGTGCACGTCGATCGCCTGGTGCAGCTCGTTCTTGCGCGCCTCCAACGCCTTCAGCGCACCGGGCAGCGCCTCGGCCGCGTCCGCCTTGGCCTTCAGGCCCTCCAGCCGCGCGGACGCCTCGGCCGCGGCGTCGAGCTGGGCACGGCACCGCGCCAGCTCCTCCGGCAGCACCTCCAGCTCGGCGTTCACCGCGAGCAGCCGCCGCTCGACCTGGTAGGACGCGTGCTTGAGCTCCGAGAGCCGCCGCTCGTCGGCCTTCTGCCGTTCGGCCTCCGCGGCCAGCTCCCCGAGCCCACCGGCCTCCTCGCGGAACCGCTCGGCGTCGGCCCGCAGCTCCGTGCCCGCGTACCCCAGCCGCTCCAGCGCCTCGGCGGCCCGCGCCTCGTCGCGCAGCGCGAACTCGTGGGACTGCCGCAGCTTCGCGATCTCACCGTGCGCGGGCACGACCGGGACGGCGCGGCGGGCGGCGTCGCGTTCGGCGAACCAGGCGGCGGAGTCCGCGTCCTCCACCCGCTGCAACAGGTCGCGGGCCTCGCGGACGCGGCGGATCTGGTCGGCCTGCACGCGCGCCTGCGCGAGCAGCGCGTCGGCCGAGTCGGCGAGCCCCGCGGTCTCCACCGACCGCTCCTCCAGCTCCTTCACCGCGCGGGACAGCCGGTCGAGCAACGCCTCCAGCCAGTCCGGCTCGTCGGACGGCTCCTCGCCTGCGGCCTCGGCGACCCGGTGCACCAGTTCGTTCGCACCGCGCCGGCGCTCGTCCAGCGCGCGGCCGGCCGTCAGCCGCCTGTCGCGGAACCACTTCTCCACGTCGAGGAACCGCTCGGTGCCGAAGAGCTTCTCCAGCAGGACCTCCCGCTCGGCCGTGTCCGACCGCAGGAACTTCGCGAACTCGCCCTGCGGCAGCAGCACGACCTGGAAGAACTGCTCGTACGACATGCCCAGCAGGTCCTCGACCGCGCGTGCCACGTCGTCGATGCGGGTGATGCCCTCGCCGTCCCAGCCCTCCAGCCAGGTCAGGGAACACTTCGCGGGCTGCGTGGTGAAGCCGCCGCCGCGCTTCTTCGGCCGGTCGAACTCCGGCGAGCGCACGATCCGGAACCGACGCGCCTGCACGGTGAGCTCCAGCGACACCTCGGTCGGCGTCTGCGGGTCGGCGTACTCGCAGCGCAGCTTCTTCACGTCGCCCCGCGCGCCAGGCACCCGGCCGAACAACGCGAACGCCACCGCGTCGAGCAGTGTCGTCTTGCCCGCGCCCGTGTCCCCGTGCAGCAGGAACAGCCCGTCCGCGCCGAGCTGGTCGAAGTCGACCGCCTCGGGTCGCGGGTAGGGCCCGAACGCCGTCAGCTCCAGGCGGTGCAGCCTCATCGCTCCCGCTCCCTCGCGACCGACGCGAAAGCCTCGCGCAGCAACGCCTTCTCCGCTTCCGACGGCTCGGACCCGCGCGCGTCGGAGACGAAGCAGCAGGCCACCTCCTCGTCGGTGCGGCCGCGCACCCGCTCGGCGTAGGTCATGGTGTGCTGCTGGCCCTGCTCCGGCCGCCACTCCACGTGCACCGCGTGCTCGAACCGCTTCTGCAGCTGCCGCAACGCGTCCATCGGCCGCACCCGGTCGGTCAGCACCACCGACAGGAAGTGGTCCTCCAGCGGCGTGTGCGCCGGGTCGGACAGCACGTCCTCCAGCGTGCCCGTCACCGTCGCGAGCGCCCGCGGCACCGGCAGGTCGCGCCGCTCCACGCCGACCAAGCCGCCCTCGTCGAGCTCCACCAGCCACACGGACTTGCGGTGCCGCGCCTCGGAGAACGAGTACGCGAGCGGGCTGCCCGAGTACCGCAGGTTGTCCGCCAGCGTCTGCGGCCCGTGCAGGTGCCCCAGCGCCACGTAGTCCACGCCCTCGAACACCCGGGAGGACACGTCCTGCACGCCGCCGACCGCGATGGTGCGCTCCGACTCCGATGGCGCCCCGCCGGTGACGAACGCGTGCGCCAGCACCACCGACCGCGCCGCGCGACCGGCCAGGTCGGCCCGCACCCGCCGCATCGCCTCGGTCAGCACCCCGGCGTGACCCTTCTCCACGACTCCCAGGACGTGCCGGGCCGGCTCCGGTTCCAGGAACGGGATGCCGTACAGCACAACGGGTCCGTGCTCGTCGGCCAGCTCGACGGGCGTGGCCAGCTCGGCGATCGAGGTGCGCAGGTGCAGCCCGCCGGCCGCCGCGAACTCGCCGAACACGCCGATCCGCGCCGCCGAGTCGTGGTTGCCCGGCGTGATCACGATCCGCGCGCCGGCCGCCCTGATCCGCATCAGCACCCGCGCGCACAGCGACACCGCGTCCGCCGACGGCACCGCCCGGTCGTACAGGTCGCCGGAGATCACGACCACGTCGACCCGCTCGGAGGCGACCAGGTCGGCGAGGCCGCCCAGCACCGACTCCTGCTCCACGAGCAGGTCCCGGCCGTGGAACGTCCGCCCCACGTGCCAGTCGGAGGTGTGCAGGATCCGCATGGGCCCAACCGTAGAGACGGGGTCCGACAAAACTCCGCCAGGGTTCCCGGCGTGTCACCCGATCGAGTTCACATCGGTGGTGGAGCATCATCGGTGCCGTGACCGCAGTGATCATCACCGCCTCCCTCGTCCTGGCCCTCGTGTGCGCCGGGGCGCTGGTGTTCGTCTGGCGCCTGTACCAGGACGGCGTCCGCCGGACCGACGAGGCCATGCTCGCCATCCAGGCCGAACGCGCGCGCGTGGACGCCCAGCAAGCGGCTTTGCAACGGTACGAGGTGGCGTTCTCCAGCGTCTCCGGCCGCGGCGAGCTCGGCGAACAGGTGCTCGTCGAGACGGCGCGCGCGCTCGGCCTGAGGGAGAACCTGCACTACACGTTGCAGACGGACGTGGCCGGCGGCGGCTCGGTGCGGCCGGACATGGTGCTCAACGTCGGCGGCGGCCGCGCGGTCCCGGTCGACTCGAAGATGTCGATGGCGACCTGGGCGGAAGCGGTCGAGACCGACGACCCGCAGGAACGCCAGGACGCGCTGCGGGTGCACGTCCGCAACATCCGCTCGCGCGCCGCGGAGCTGGCCGGCAAGGGCTACCAGCGCTGGGCCGACGCGATCTACGGCACGATCATGTTCGTCCCCAACGACGGCGCCGTCGTCGCCGCGCTGGACACCGACCCGGAGCTGCTGCGCTGGCTGCTCGACCGCCGGGTGTTCCTGTGCGGCCCGACCGGGTTCGCGGTGATCGCGTCCTCCGCGATGTTCGCGGTGACCGAACGGGCACTGGCCGACGACGTCGAACAGGTCCGCGTGCAGGCCGGGCGGGCCCACCGGGCCGCCGACGCCGCGATCGACGCCGTCAACCTCTCCTCCACCCACCTGCAGCGCTTCCTCAGCGCGCGGCGCCGTGCAGCTCGACGCGCTGGAGGGGTTCCGCGCGAGCGTGGAGCCGCTCACCGACGCCTCCGCCACCCCAACGCCCCTCCCGATCGTCCGAAGGGCGGACGAACAGTCCGCATAAAACGCACAGAGCGTGCAGTCGGGTTGCTTTCTCGTGAGATAACCACGGACTGACGAACACCGAATGGCCGAACGGCTACCGTGTGCCTCGTGAGTGAGCTGCGTGACCGTCAGGACGACCTCGACGAGGTCGAGGACTACGACGCCGTGCCGTGGAACTACCGGGCCATCGGCGGGTCGTTCAAGGGCATCCCGTGGTGGGCCGCGATCCTCTGCGCGTTCATCCCGGCGGCCATCAGTGCGTTCATCGACATCAGCGGCACCAAGACGGTCGGCTGGACGTTCAACGTGGCGTTCTTCCTCGGCGCGCTCGCCGCGATCCTGCTGGTGCAGCGCCGCAGCCTGTTCGCGCCGATGGTGCAGCCGCCGCTCGTCCTGGCCGCCACCGTGCCGCTGCTGGTCCTGATGACCGGCGGGGTGGAGAAGGGCGGCCTCGCCGCCATGGCGCTGGGCCTGGGCAAGCCGCTGATCGACAGCTTCCCGGTCATGGCGATCACCACCGCCGTCACCGTGGCGCTGGGCATCGTGCGGATCTTCCTGCAGAAGGACCCGAACCGGCCGAGCGCGGACGAGGTCCGCGAGGCGAAGGCCGAGATCAAGTCGCGCAACAAGCCCGCTCGCAAGCCCGCGCGCGAAGAGGTCGTCGACGAGCCGGAGGAGCGTCCGCGCCGCCCACGTCCCGAGGGGGCCCCTGCACGCCGTCCGCGTCCGGAGGGTGCTCCGGCCCGCCGCCCACGCCCGGAAGGTGCCGCCCGTGGCGAGCGCCCGGCCGGCCAGCGCCGTCCCCGCCCCCCACGCGACGACCGCTGAGCTGCTGAAACACCCTGACTCATTTGTCCGGGCCCGGCCCGCTCAACCACACCCCGCACAACCTCGGCTGAACGCACGCGGGGACCTTTCGTACTCAGTGAGAGTACGAAAGGTCCCCGCGTGCACTTCGGAGGACTAGCGGACGAGGTCCTTGCGGAGCTCGCGCGGCAACGAGAACGTGATCCGCTCGTTCGCCGTGGTGATCTCCTCGACCTCGCCGAAACCGTGCGTCTCCAGGAACTTCAGCAGCTCCATCACGAGCAGGTCCGGCACCGACGCGCCCGAGGTGACGCCGACGGTCTCGACGCCCTCGAGCCACGCCAGGTCGACCTCCTTGGCGTAGTCGATGAGGTACGAGGCCTTGGCGCCGTGCTGCAGCGCCACCTCGACCAGGCGGACCGAGTTGGAGGAGTTCTTGGAGCCCACGACCAGCACCAGGTCGCACGACGGCGCCATCGTCTTCACCGCGGTCTGGCGGTTCGACGTGGCGTAGCAGATGTCGTCCGAGGGCGGGTCCTGCAGCTCGGGGAAGCGGTCCTTGAGCTGCCGGACGCGCACCATGGTCTCGTCGACCGAGAGCGTCGTCTGCGACAGCCAGATCACCTTGTTCGGGTCGCGCACCTCGACGGTGGCCGCGTCCTCCGCGGTGTCGACGAGCTGCACGTGGTCGGGTGCCTCACCGGCGGTGCCCTCGACCTCCTCGTGGCCCTCGTGGCCGATCAGGAGGATGTCGTAGTCCTCCTTGGCGAACCGCACGGCCTCCTTGTGGACCTTGGTGACCAGCGGGCAGGTCGCGTCGATGGTGCGCAGCGACCGCTGCTCGGCCTCCGCGTGCACCGCGGGCGACACGCCGTGCGCCGAGAACACCACCAGCGCGCCCTCGGGGACCTCGTCCGTCTCGTTGACGAAGATCGCGCCTCGGTCGGACAGGGTCTCCACGACGTACTTGTTGTGGACGATCTCCTTGCGCACGTAGACGGGAGCGCCGTACTTCTCGAGGGCGAGCTCGACCGTCTCGACGGCACGATCAACGCCCGCGCAGTAACCACGCGGCTTCGCCAACAGGACTCGCTTGGGCATGCCTCCAGGGTACCCAGGACCGTTCCTAGGCATTTGCCGCGCTGGTGCGGCAGGCTAGGCGGTATGAAGCCACTGCCACTGGGTGTCCGAGTCGCCGCCGGGCTCGCGGTGACCGCCCTCGAACAGGCCCGCAAGCTGCCGCAGCAGCTGGCCGGACTCCCGTTGACGGTGGTCAGCGAGGCTATGCAGCTCTCCATGCGGGTGCAGCAGCATGTGACCGAACTCGCCATCAAGGGCGACGACGTCCTCTCCGGACTGAGGCCCGCGGAGGAGGAGCCGGAGTGGGCGACGTTCGACGAGGACGAGACGCCGGTCACGACTTCTCAGGAAACCCCCGCCGGTGACCCGTGGGAGGAAGAGGAACGCGCGCTCGCCGAGGTGCCGGAGTTCCTGCCGTCCTACGACGAGCTGACGATCGCCCAGCTGCGCGCCCGGTTGCGGAACCTGTCGCTGGAGCACCTCGAAGAGCTGTTGCGCTACGAGCTGGACCACGCCGCGCGGCCGGAGTTCATCGGCATGCTCAACCGGCGGATCGCGACGGTCAAGGCTCAGTGACCGACAAATCCACGCCGGAGAACCCGTGGCCGGTGCGGACGGTCGCGCGCAAGCTGCTCGACTGGATCAACCGGCTCGGCGAGGTCTGGGTCGAGGGCCAGGTGACGCAGCTGAACGCCCGCAGCTCCACGGCGTTCCTGACGCTGCGCGACCCGAGCGTCGACATGTCCATGTCGATCACCGCGAGCTCGGGGATGGTGCGCGAGCTGCAGCTGACCGAGGGCAGTCGCGTGATCGTGCACGGCAAGATCAGCTTCTACCCGAACCGCGGCACGCTCTCGTTGCGCGCGGACGAGATCCGCGCGGTCGGCATCGGCGAGCTGCTCGCCCGCATCGAACGGCTGCGCAAGCTGCTGCACGCCGAGGGCCTGTTCGACCCGCGCCGCAAGCGCAGGCCGCCGTTCCTGCCGCAGAAGATCGGGCTCGTCACCGGACGCGCCTCCGCGGCGGAGCGGGACGTGCTGACGAACGCGCGGAACCGCTGGCCCGGCGCGCACTTCCGCGTCATCAACGTCGCCGTGCAGGGCCCGACCGCGGTCACCCAGGTGATCACCGCACTGTCCACTTTGGATCGCGATCCGGAGTGCGACGTCATCATCATCGCCCGCGGCGGCGGCAGCGTGGAGGACCTGCTGCCGTTCTCCGACGAGGCGATGTGCCGCGCGGTCGCGTCGTGCCGCACTCCGGTGCTGTCCGCGATCGGGCACGAACCGGACACCCCGCTCATCGACCACGTCGCTGACGTGCGGTGTTCGACGCCCACCGACGCGGGCAAACGGGTGGTTCCCGATGTCGCCGAGGAGGGTGAACGGGTCAGGCAGATGCGCGACCGCGGCCGGCGCGCGCTGCACGGCTGGGTCGACCGCGAACGCCGCCTGCTCGACCAGCTGCGCTCACGACCTGTGCTTTCGGACCCGCACGGTCCGCTCGACCGCAGGGCAGAAGAGGTGAACCGGCTGCGGGAGCAGGGACGGCGAGCGGTCACGCAACGTCTCGACCGCGAGGACGTCCACCTCTCCGGGACGAAAGCCCGCTTGACGACCCTGGGACCAGCCGCCACGCTGGCGCGCGGATATGCCGTTGTGCAACTCGTCACACCCGACGGGCCGGACGGTGTGTTGCGGTCCGTGACGGACGCCCCCGGCGGAACACAGCTGCGGGTGCGCGTCGTTGACGGAGCAGTGCGCGCTGTGGTGACCAGCGCGGGAACCGATGCGGGAGGGGGAGGTACCGATGATGCGTGATGCCGTGTTCCTGCCCCTGACCATGGAGGCGGCCGGCGCGTGCGCGTCCGGGCTGCGCACCAAGGCGGAGGCGGCGAACAGGGCCGCGGCGGAGTGCTGGACCGATCTGGTGGGCGACTGCGACACCGCGAGCCGCCGGACGCTGATCCTGACGTTGCACGACCTGAGCGAGGCCACCGCGGGCACGGTGCAGTACCGGCGTGTCGCGGAGGCCGAGGCGCTCATCGACGAGGCGGTGCGAGAGGGTGACGGCGAGGAGTTCGCGGAGGCGCTGGTCGGGTACGACCTGGCCGTCGCGACCGTGCTGAGCCGTCTGAGGAGCCAGTCCGCGTGAGTCCGGAAGCGCAGAAGGAAACACTGGGTTACGAAGCCGCCCGCGACGAGCTGGTCGAGGTGGTCCGCAAGCTGGAGGCCGGTGGCCTGTCGCTGGAGGACTCGCTTGCGCTCTGGGAACGCGGTGAGGCGCTCGCCAAGACGTGTGAGCAGCATCTCGCCGGTGCGCGCGAGCGAATCGATGCAGCTCTCGCCGTGGTCGAGGAGGACGTTTCGCAGGCGTGATCCCGTGCAAGGATTCAGATTGCCGATCACAAACCCGGCACGCTGAGTAGTCGCATGGAGGCGCGCAATGGTGAACACCCCCGCGGAACGACGTCGCGAAGCCCCGGACCGGAACCTGGCGCTGGAGCTCGTGCGCGTCACCGAGGCCGCGGCGATGGCCGCCGGCCGGTGGGTGGGACGCGGCGACAAGAACGGTGGTGACGGCGCCGCGGTCGACGCGATGCGCAAGCTGATCCACACCGTGTCGATGCGCGGTGTCGTCGTGATCGGCGAGGGCGAGAAGGACGAGGCGCCCATGCTGTTCAACGGCGAGGAGGTCGGCAACGGCGAGGGCCCCGAGTGCGACGTGGCCGTCGACCCGGTCGACGGCACCACGCTGATGTCGAAGGGCATGCCGAACGCGCTGGCCGTGCTGGCCGTGGCCGAGCGCGGCGCGATGTTCGACCCGTCCGCCGTGTTCTACATGGAGAAGCTGGCCGTGGGCCCGGAGGCGGCCGACGTCATCGACATCACCGCCCCGATCGCGGAGAACATCCGCCGGGTGGCGAAGGCCAAGCACAGCGACGTGTCCGACGTGAACGTGTGCATCCTCGACCGCCCCCGGCACGAGTCGATCGTGCGGGAGGTGCGCAAGGCCGGCGCGCGCATCCACTTCATCTCCGACGGCGACGTGGCGGGCGCGATCGCGGCCGCACGTCCCACGTCCGGTGTGGACATGCTCGTGGGCATCGGCGGCACGCCGGAGGGCATCATCGCGGCGGCGGCGCTCAAGTGCGTCGGCGGCGCGATCCAGGGCCGGTTGTGGCCCAAGGACGACGAGGAGCGCGAGAAGGCGATCGGCGCGGGCCACGACCTGTCGCGCGTGCTCACGACGAACGACCTCGTGTCGGGCGACAACGTCTTCTTCTGCGCCACCGGCGTGACCGACGGCGACCTCCTGCGCGGTGTGCACTACCGGGCGGGTGGCTGCACGACCCAGTCGATCGTCATGCGGTCCAAGTCCGGCACGGTGCGCATGATCGACGGCTTCCACAGCCTGCACAAGCTGCGCGAATACGCCTCGGTGGACTTCGACGCGCCCGAGAACGTCCAGCAGCCGCTGCCGTAGGTCGCTGTGAATCTGTGAACCGTCAACGGACTGTCACCCTCCGAGTGACCCTAGTGACCGGGTCGGTTTTGTCCTTAGTTTCCGTCCTGACCCCGGCAACCCTGCGCCGGGTTCAGGAAAGGAACTCAACGATGAGGGCACGTTCGTTGTTCTCCGCATTCGTCGTGGCCGCGGGCGCTCTGCTCGCCTCGGCCGTCTCGGCGACGGCGGCCCCCACCCCCACCGCTGACGGCGAGGTCTCGCCGATGATCGTGGGTGGCGGCAACGCCACGCAGGTCTACTCCTGGATGGTCTCCCTGCAGAGCACCTCCGGCAGCCACTTCTGCGGCGGCACGCTGATCAAGGCCAACTGGGTCGTGACGGCGAAGCACTGCGTCCAGGGCTCCTCGGCGGCCTCGATCCGCACCCGGATCGGCACGACCAACCGCACCAGCGGCGGCACGGTCACCGGCGCGTCCCGGATCGTCACGCACCCGTCGGCCGACCTGGCGCTGGTGCAGCTCAGCACCTCGGTCAGCCAGGCGCCCGCCCCCGTCGCGGCCACGTCCGGTCCGGTCGGCACCGCCACCCGCATCATCGGCTGGGGCCAGACCTGCCCGGTCCGCGGTGCCTGTGGCGCTCCGGTCACCCTGCAGGAGCTGAACACCTCGATCGTCTCGGACAGCCGTTGCTCCGGCATCAGCGCCGCGTCGGAGATCTGCACCAACAACACCGACGGCAACAAGGGCGCCTGCTACGGCGACTCGGGTGGCCCCGAGGTGAAGTCGATCAACGGCCGCTGGGAGCTCATCGGCGCGACCAGCCGCTCCGGTGGCGGCGCGAACTGCGCCCAGGCCCCGTCGATCTACGTGGACGTCCCGTACTTCCGCTCGTGGATCAGCCAGTACGCCGGCACCGTCTAGTCGCACGGCGGTAAGCGCAGCCCCGAGGACCCGTCTCCCCTTCATCGCGGGAGGCGGGTCCTCCGCGTCGCGACCGCCGCTCGTGCCGTGGCCGGGGTGCATCCGAACATGATTGAAGTCACCTGAGGGTGGTTATCCCATCACCGAGGGGTGATGAGGATGCGAGTTCTGATCACGACGGTGCTCCTGCTCCTCGGTGTGGCGGCCTTCGCCACTCCCGCTCAGGCTCAGGCGGGGTGCACCGTCTACAACGGAGCGTGTCTGGAGAAGCACTCGAACCTGGCATGGCTCGTCTACAACGGGAAGACGAGCTACGGCCCGGTGAAGGTGAGCCACGGCAAGCCGGGGCACGAAACCCCCGTCGGCACGTTCTCGGTACTGCGCAAGGTGAAGAACGACTGGAGCGTCCCCTACAACGGCCCGATGCCGAACGCGGTGTACTTCACCACGACCGGTATCGCGTTCCACCAGGGTGACATCGCGGTCCAGTCGCACGGTTGCATCCGGATGACGCTCGACGCCTCGCAGGTGTTCTACGACAACCTGGTGGTCGGCGAGCAGGTGCAGGTCCTTCCTTGATCGAGCGGTGACGTGCCCGCCGGGGTCCGAAGTGGACTCCGGCGGGCTCGTCGCGCGGTCAGCCGCCGTGCAGCAGGCGCCGGACGGTCCCGGCGATGCCGTCCACGCGCTTGAGGGCCGCCTCGTGGTCGAGGCCCTCGTCCTCCCGTGCGAGCGTGTAGACGACCCCGCCCGCACCCGCGACGTGGTCGGGCACCCACACGATCCCGCGTTCGGCCAGCAGGTCCGCGACACCGTCGTCGGTCAGCTGGTTGTTCGCCGGGCCGACGACCAGCCGGACGTCCAGCGACCGCACCACCTCCGGGCTCAGCACGCCGCCGACGGCCGCGGGCACCAGCACGTCGGCCTTCGTCGTGTACGCCTGCTCCGGCTCCACCCAGCCGAACTCGCCGGTCCGCCTGCTCCGGTCCACATCGGACACCACGACGTCCGCGCCCGGCAGCCCCCGTGCGACGAGCTCGCCGACCGACCCGAACCCGCTGATGACGACCTTCCTCCCGGTCAGGTCCGCGCTCCCGAACACCTCCTCGGCCGCCGCGCCGAGCGCCGCCAGCACCCCGCGCGCCGTGGGTCCGCTCGACGAGCCCGTGCCGCCGTGCTCCTCCGGCAGGCAGTACGCGTGCGGGGTGATCTCGCGCAGCACCAGCATGTCGTCCGGCCCGGTCCCGACGTCCGGCCCCGCCCGGTACTGCCCGCCGAACTCCTCGATGAGCTCGGCGTGGTCGAGCAGCACCGCCCGCCGCAGCTCGGGCATGAGCGGCCGGTCGGCCACGATCACGCTCTTCGCGCCTCCGTGCGCGAGGCCGGCCGCGGCGCACTTGAGCGTCATCGCCCTGGACAGCCGCAGCACGTCGGCGATGGCGTCCCCGACCGCCGGGTAGGCCTTCATCCGGCAGCCGCCGACCGCAGGGCCCGCCGCGGACGAGTGGACGGCGACCATGGTGGTCATGCCCGACCTCCGCCCGGTGCGCACGACCAGCCGCTCGTGTTCCCACATCTCGTGTCCTCCCCGAACTTCCGACAACATCCGCGCTTGAAGTTAGGGTGATGACCAAGGCCATGGATGCTGTGCCGAACCTTGTTCGGCAGAGACAGGCAGGAGGCGTGGTGGACGAACTTGATTCGGCGATCGTGCGGGAACTGCAGCGCGATGCCCGGCAGTCGAACCGCGACATCGCGCGCAAGGTGGGCGTGGCGCCGTCGACGTGCCTCGAACGCACCCGGCTGCTGCGCGAACGCGGCGTGATCCGCGGCTACCACGCCGACATCAACCCGATCGCGCTGAACCGCTCGGTGCAGGCCCTGGTGTCGGTGCAGGTCCGCCCGCTCAGCAGAGCCGTGATCGACGCGTTCCAGAACTTCGCCGCCGGACTGCCGGAGGTGCAGTCGGTGTTCGTGATGGCGGGCAGCGACGACTTCGTGATCCACGTGAGCGCGCAGGACAACGAGCACCTGCACGCGTTCCTGGTGGACCGGCTGAGCCAGCGCAAGGAGATCGTCGGCTTCCGGACGTCGATCATCTTCCAGGCCATCGCGAAGCACGACCCGGCACCGCTGCCGTAGCGCGCGGTGCCGGGTCGTGGTCAGCCGGCGTTGCTGGAGTGCCCCGGGAAGAGGTGGGCGCCGGGGTTGAGCGCCACGGCGATGTTGTTGACCGCCGTGGCCGCCTCGCCGAACCCGGTCGCGATCAGCTTGACCTTGCCGGGGTACTGCGCGACGTCACCCGCCGCGTAGACGCGGTCGATCTTCGTCTGCATGGTGGTGTCGACGACGACCGCGCGGTGGTCGAGCTCCAGGCCCCACGACTCGATCGGTCCGAGGTCGGCGGTGAACCCGAGCGCGGCGACCACGGTGTGGGCGGGCAGCGTCTTGACGTCCTCGCCCTTGACCTTGACGTCCACTTCGGACAGCGGTGTGCCGCGCAGCGCGAGCACCTCGGCGTCGGTGATGATCTCGATGCCCAGCTCCCGGACCTGCCGCACGGTCGCGGCGTGCGCGCGGAAGTTCGCCCTGCGGTGCACCAGCGTGACGCTCGCGGCGATCGGGTGCAGCGCCAGCGCCCAGTCGAACGCCGAGTCGCCACCGCCGACGATCACGACGTGCTGGTCGGCGTGCTCGGCGAGCACCGGCACGAAGTGCACCATGCCGCGCCCCAGCCAGCCGTCGCCCGCGGGCAGCGGACGCGGGTTGAACTCGCCCATGCCGGCGGTGATGAGCACCGCGCCGGCGTTGAGGGTGGTGCCGTCCGCGAGCCCGACCCGCAGACCGTCCTCAGTGGACTCACAGGTGCGGGCCTGCCGCCCGAGCAGGTAGGTGGGCTTGAACTGGCCCGCCTGCTCGACGAGCCCGTTGACGAGGTCGCGGCCGCGGACCGCGGGGAACCCGGCCACGTCGAAAATCATCTTCTCCGGATACATCGCCGTCACCTGGCCGCCCGGTTCGGGCAGGGCGTCGACGAGTGCGACGGAGAGTTCCCGGAAGCCTGCGTAGTAAGCGGCGAACAACCCCGTGGGACCAGCGCCCACGATGAGGAGGTCGACGTCACGCTCCATGAGTGGTGCCCTTCTGCCAGTGGTGGGTGGCAGTGCTGTGATCGAGCGTAGAGACTCGGGGTATGTCTGAACAGGAGTACCGCGTCGAGCACGACACGATGGGCGAGGTCCGCGTGCCGGTCGACGCATTGTGGCGTGCCCAGACCCAACGCGCGGTCGAGAACTTCCCGATTTCCGGTCGAGGCCTGGAACGCGCGCAGATCCGCGCCCTCGGCCTGCTGAAGGCCGCGGCGGCCCGCGTGAACGCCCGCCTCGGCGTCCTCCCCGACGACGTCGCCGCCGCGATCGCCGCGGCCGCCGACGACGTCGCCTCCGGCGCCCACGACGAGCACTTCCCGGTCGACGTCTTCCAGACGGGCTCCGGCACGTCGTCGAACATGAACGCCAACGAGGTCATCGCCACCCTCGCCACGCGCTCACTGGGCCGTGACGTCCACCCGAACGACCACGTCAACGCCTCCCAGTCGTCCAACGACACGTTCCCCACGACCCTGCGCGTGGCCGCCACGGAAGCCGTGGTGACCGACGTCGTCCCGGCACTGGAACACCTGGAGTCGGTGCTCTCGCAGCGTGCTCTTGAGTGGTCCGACCTGGTCAAGTCCGGCCGCACGCACCTGATGGACGCCGTGCCGATCACCCTGGGCCAGGAGGCAGGCGCCTGGGCCGCCCAGGTCCGCTACGGCGTCGAACGCCTGAACGCCTCGATCCCGCGCCTGGCCGAGCTCCCGATCGGCGGCACCGCCGTGGGCAGCGGCCTGAACGCCCCCGAGGGGTTCGGCGCCGCGGTCGCCGCCGAGCTCGCCACCGCGACCGGCCTCCCCTTGACCGAGGCCCGCGACCACTTCGAGGCCCAGGCCACCCAGGACGGCGTGGTCGAGATCTCCGGCCAGCTCCGCGCGACCGCCGTGGCCCTGTTCAAGATCGCCAACGACCTCCGCTGGCTCGGCTCCGGCCCCCGCACCGGCCTCGGCGAGCTAGCACTCCCCGACCTCCAGCCCGGCAGCTCGATCATGCCCGGCAAGGTCAACCCGGTGATCTCCGAGGCCACGATGATGGTCGTGGCCCAGGTCATCGGCAACGACGCCGCGGTCGCGTTCGCCGGCTCCCAGGGCAACTTCCAGCTGAACGTGATGCTGCCGGTGATCGCCCGCAACGTCCTGGAGTCCTCCCGCCTGCTCGCCGCCGTCGCCCGCCTGCTCGCCGACAAGGTGCTCGCGGGCGCCGAAGCGCAGGAGTCGCAGATGCGCGAGTACGCCGAGTCGTCGCCGTCGATCGTGACGCCGCTGAACCGCTACCTCGGCTACGAGGAGGCCGCCTCCATCGCCAAGCAGTCGCTGAAGGAGCGCAAGACGATCCGCGCGGTGGTGCTGGAGCGTGGCCACGTGCCCGGGAAGCTGAGCGAGGAGCAGCTGGACGAGGCGCTGGACGTGCTGCGGATGGCCCGCGGCGGGCGTTGACGCCCAGGTCGTCCGTCGGGGCACGGCAGGACCGGGTGCGCGGGGGCGTCGGTTCGACGACCTCCGCGCGCTCGTGGCGGATCGGGCGCTGAGGGTGGAGTTCCTCGGAGGCTGAACGCGTCCGGTCCGTCGCGTCTACACGCACCTGATGCCGTTCAGCGGCGACAAGAGCAGGAAGGCCGTCAGCCTGGAGACGGCGTGATGCTGCAGCTAGGCACAGATGAGCTGACTTGGTGCGACCGTGAACTGGTCTCGGCCGGTCTCCGTTTCAACGCCCCGGGGACGCCGGGTCGAGATGGTGATCAGATCGCGGCCGCCGGCGTCGGCTTGGCGCGACACGACCTCGCAGTCCAGCTCGACTTCAACCGGATACACCGCGTCGGGCGTCAGCCGGTCATCCGCATCGAACACCGGCGGCTTGTCGAAGAGGCTCCAGACCGCTCCGTCGGCGTCGGTGAGCTGAACCTCGACCCAACCCGGCTGAGGTTCGTCGCTCACCCAGCGCACCGCTTGGCATCTCACTCGTGTCATGCGGACGAGTATGACGGCCTGGAAGATCAGCTAGACCGAAAACAGCAGGTCAGGGGTATATTGCGAGCCGGATGGCGATGTTGTGGTCGCTGAGATTCTCGCTAGACGTGGGTCTTGGGCTGTATGGCCGTTGAGCTGCGGTCTTCTTGCTCGCTCGAACCCGACGGGAACGAAAAGAGCAAGAGCTTCCCGGACCGCCAGAAGAAGAGGGCGGACGACTTCTTGCTTGAGGTCGAGTCGAACAAGCGAGAGGGCAAGTACGTCGATCCCAAGGCCGGTGAGGTCAAGTTCGACCCAGGAGAGCCTGCGCTACCAGGCTAACAAGCGTCTAGTGCCGTTCTTCGGCGAGAGCGCCATGAAGAGCATCGACATCCCGGTGGTGTGCGGCTGGCTGACCGAGATGACAGAAGCGGGCCTGTCGCTCACCTATCAGCAACTCCTGTTCGACCGGCTCTCCTCCATCCTGAACGCGGCGGTGGAGGAGAAGATCATCCGCTCGAACGCGCGCAGGGCGCGGAGCGTGCAACGACCGTCACCGCCAGAGCGGCGGGTCAAGCCCTGGCCGGAGAAGAGGTTGAACTCGATCCGGCTGACCCTGCCTGCACGCTACAAGCCCGCTGCCGCGCTCAGAGCCGATGCGAGGATGCGTCAGGGCGAGATCTTCGCATTCTCCCCCGACGACATCGACCGGGAGGCGCGGGAGCTCCACATCGTGCGTCAGGTCTGGATCGTCAAGAACGCGCTCGTGTTCGCCCGGCCGAAGAGCAAGAAGGAGCGGACCACGCCGGCCGGTGACGGCGTCCTGGACGAGCTGGACGACTACCTGGAGGAGCTTCCCGCCGGTCGCGGTCACGCTGCCCTGAGAGAAGCCCGACGAGAAGCTCGTGACGGTCCGGCTGCTCATGGCCACGCCGGACGGGAGCGCGTGCCAACGCCAAAGGTTCAATATGGGCGTCGGGCGTCCTGCGTTCGCCAGGCCGGTCTGAGTACGTGCCGCAGGACGACGGGATACACGCTCTACGGCACCTGTACGCCTCGGCGCAGCTTGAGGACAGCGTCTCGGTCAAGGCGCTGAGCCTTAACCTCGGGACCACGATCCGGGCTTCGCGCTGCGCGTGTACACACGCCTGATGCCGTCAGCGGCGACAAGAGCAGGAAGGCCGCCAACGCACTCTTCAAGCCAAAACGCCATAATGGCTCGACCCAAACGACATGAAGCTCGGTTAGATCATTCTCGCTGGAACGTTAGCCACAACCCATGGACACAGTTAGTGGAGGTCTCAGTGAGCGAGGTACAACGGCGACGTGGGCCCGCCTTTGACCGAGTCGTAGGTGCAGCGGGCGGAGCTGGGCTCGGCATACTCGTCGCACTTGCGTTGGGGCCAGAGGTTGCAGGGGTCATCGGCAATGCGTCAGGCCCGCTGATCGAGGAGTTGTCGTATGCGACTCGACGAATCCTGGCTCGACAGGCAGAGCGCGTGGAGTCGGCAGTTGGAGAGGCCGTTATCGAAGGTGGCTGTCCTCTGGAAGAGCTGATTCGTCGATCGCTTGCTGACGACCGGCGGGCAGCACTGCTGACGACCGCACTTCAGGCCGCTGCTACTGCACAGGACGAAGCGACTGTCCGGGCGCTTGGTCGCGCATACGCACGCGGTGTGCTCAGCACCGACGTTGCGAAGGTCGACGAACAAGCTCGAATCGCCTCGACACTTGCATCGCTCGATCCGATGGACGTTCGGGTGCTCCACCTACTGCGAGGCCGTGAGCACTGGAGTAAGAGGCCAGACGGCGATGAGGAGGAAGAAGACGAGTTCGTGATTGTCAATGCAGATCCTGGCGTCTGCGATGTCGTGGACACTGTGGTCGCGCGTCTCGCGACGCTTGGTGTCGTCACAGATGAGGCGACGACCTGGGCGGCCATGGGCAAATGGCAGATCACGACGTTTGGGACACGCTGTCTTAACGCCCTGATCGAAGTTGGCTACTCCTCGGCCGAGGAGGCCGCCACAGACGTTGAGAGTGCCTCCTGACCGACAGGAGCAGAAAGGCCGCCAACGCGCTCTTCAAACCGAAGAAGCGGGCTGACGGCCTGGAGACGGCCTGACAAGATCAGATAGACCCAAAACAGCAGGTCAGGAGTACATCGCGAGCCAGATGGCGATGTAGTGGCAGATGGCCGCCACCACGGTGGCCGCGTGGAAGAACTCGTGGTACCCGAACACCTGCGGCCACGGGTTCGGCCACCGGGTCGCGTAGAACACGGCCCCGGCGGTGTACAGCAGCCCGCCGACGAGCAGCAGCACCAGAGCGGCCGCCCCGGCGTGGTGCAGCAGTTCGGGCAGGACGAAGACGGCCACCCAGCCCAGGGCGATGTAGATGGGCACGCCGAGCCAGCGGGGGGCGTGCGGCCAGACCAGTTTCAGGGTCACGCCGGCCAGTGCGCCGAGCCAGACCACCCAGAGCACGACGTGGCCGGTGTCGCGGTCCATCGCCAGCAGTGCGAACGGGGTGTAGGTGCCGGCGATGAACACGAAGATCATCGAGTGGTCGAGGCGCTTCATCCACGTGCGGACGCGTTCGGACTGCCACGTCACGCGGTGGTACAGCGCGGAGACGCCGAACAGGCCCACGACGGTGGCGCCGTAGACGGAGGTCGCCAGTGCGGCGAGGCCGGACACCGTGGAGGCCGCCAGCGCGATGAGCGTGGCACCGGTGGCGACGGAGACTATGAAGGACCAGAGGTGCAGCCATCCACGCAGGCGCGGCCGCAGTCCGGGCTGTGGGGGAAGAGGCGCAGCAGCGGTCACAGGACAACAGGTTACGCCACCGTAGGTTTCCGACCATGGATCAGTGATGAACTCCGCACGGCGTACGCTGTTCGGACGTGGCACTCCGCACGCGTGTGAAAGACGTCGCTATCCACCTCTACGAGTGGATTCTCCGGCGCGAGCTGAGCGGGACGCAGGTGCCCAAGCACGTCGGTGTCGTGCTCGACGGGAACCGGCGGTGGGCGCGGGAGGCCGGGTTCACCGACGTCGCGCACGGGCACCGGGCGGGGGCGCGGAAGATCCTGGAGCTGCTCGAGTGGTGCGGTGACGCGAAGGTCGAGGTCGTCACGCTCTGGATGTTGAGCACGGACAACCTCAACCGGCCGTCCGACGAGCTCGCGCCGCTGCTGGACATCATCGCCGACATCACCGACGAGCTCGCCGCCGACGGCAACCCGTTCCGGGTGCGGCACGTGGGTGCGATCGACATGTTGCCGCGGGAGCACGCCGAGCGGCTCACGACCGCGGCGGCCAAGACCAGGGACCGCACCGGCATCCAGGTCAACGTCGCCGTGGCGTACGGGGGGCGGCAGGAGATCGCGGACGCGGTCCGCAAGCTGTTGCAGGCGCACGCCGAGCGCGGCGGGACGATCGAGGAGCTCGCGGAGGTCTTGGACGTCGACCACATCGCCGAGCACCTCTACACCTCGGGGCAGCCGGACCCGGACCTGATCATCCGCACGTCCGGGGAGCAGCGGCTGTCCGGGTTCATGCTGTGGCAGTCGGCGCACTCGGAGTTCTGGTTCTGCGAGGCGTACTGGCCCGGCTTCCGGCGCACTGACTTCCTGCGGGCGATGCGCGAGTACGCCAAGCGCCACCGCCGTTACGGCGGTTAGTGACCCGCACGCGGAACGGGGCGCCCACGGCGAAGGTGGGCGCCCCGTTCGTGCGTGAGGACGTCAGCCCTCGAAGTTGACGTCGTCGCCGTCCACGATGCCGCCGGCGGCGCAGGTCTCGGTGATGCTCGGCGAGTTCACCGGCACGGCCGCACCCAGCACGCCGACGTTGTTGCCGCAGACACCGACGACGGCGTCGACGTTGTTGCCGTTCAGCACGCTCAGCAGCCCGCCGTTGGACTGGTCGAAATCGGGGGCCGCGGAGGCCATGCCGACGCCGAGCATCATCAGGCCAGCCGCGGCGGCCGCAGCGGCACACGCCTTCTTCAGCATTTCTTCTCCTCGTGAACGGGTGCTACTGCCGGAAACGGTCCAGGGACGCCATCAAATGACGTCCCTGGACCCGGGAATTAACCCGAAGGCGGAAATCAGCCCTCGAAGTTGACGTCGTCGCCGTCCACGATGCCGCCGGCGGCACAGGTTTCCGTGATGCTCGGCGAGTTGATCGGCACCGCGGCGCCCAGCACGCCGACGTTGTTGCCGCAGGCGCCGACGACGGCGTTGACGTTGTTGCCGTTCAGCACGCTGAGCAGCGGGCCGTTCGACTGGTGGAAGCCGTGGTAGTAGTTGTGGTGGCCCTGGTCGTGGCCGTGGTGGTCGTCGCCCTCGCCGGCCATGGCGGCCGGGGCGAACGCGAGCGACAGAGCGGCAGCAGCGGCGACCGCGGCGAAAACCTTCTTCACGTCGTTCTCCTTCATGTCGGGTCTCCCCGTCATTTCCGGAGTCTTCGGGGATCTCCGGACGGTGGGGTTCTCGTGCAGAAAAGCTACCCGCGGGAATCTGGCTTGATGCTCCCGTTGCCCCCATTGTGTGACGGCATGATCAACAACATTCCCCCTTCAGGTGGTGTTCGTTTCGCGATTCGGCCGCGACCGGGACGCTGTGGTACACGCTCTACGCTCTCCTGCTCATGGACGCAGGCGAGCTGGTGCGCAGGTACCTGGTGCTGGGGCTGCGGCTCGGGCGGCTGAGGTCGGGGTTCGTGGACTCGTACACCGGCGACCCGGCGCTGAGCCGCGCGGTCGACAACGAACCGCGCCTGGACCCGCGGGCGCTCGCCGGGCACGCCCGGCAGCTGCGCGCGGAGTTGCTGGACTGCGCCGACCTCGCCGACCAGCGCAAACGGTTCCTCGACGCGCACCTGAGGGCGATGGAGTGCAACGCGCGCAAGCTCGCCGGCGAGCGCATCTCGTTCGTCGACGAGGTGGAGCAGTACTTCCAGGTGCGCATCCGCCCCGGTGACGAGGACGCGTACGCGCAGGCGCACCGCAACCTCGACGCGCTGCTGCCCGGTCGCGGGTCGCTGGGCGACCGGCTGGCCGACTTCCGCGAGGAGGACGAGGTGCCGAAACGGCGGCTCCAGGGGTGTGTGCAGGCCCTGTCCAGCGCGCTGCGGGACCGCGTGCGGCACCGGTACGCGCTGCCCGAGCAGGAGATCGTCGAGTACCAGGTCGTCACGAACAAGCCGTGGAGCGGCTTCAACTACTACCTGGGCGGCTACCGGTCCAGGGTCGCGATCAACGCCGACATGGGCCACCGCATGTCGAACCTGCCGCACCTGGTCGCGCACGAGTCCTACCCCGGCCACCACACCGAGCACTGCCGCAAGGAGGCCGGGCTCGTCCACCGGCGCGGGCACGCCGAGCAGTCGATCTTCCTGATCAACACGCCGCAGTGCCTGATGGCCGAGGGCATGGCCGACCTGGGGCTGCACGCCGTCGTCGGGCCCGGCTGGGGCCTGTGGACCGAGGAGGTCCTGCGCGACCTCGGGTTGCGAATGGACGGCCGACTGTCCGAAGAGGTCGAGGCCGCGGCGGCCGGTCTGCTCACCGTGCGGCAGGACGCCGCGCTGATGCTGCACGACCGAGGTGCCGACCAGGACGACGTCGTCGCGTACCTGCGCAAGTGGCTGTTGGTGCCGGACCGCCGCGCACGGCAGATGGTGCGTTTTCTGGCGGACCCGCTGTGGCGCGCGTACACGACGACGTACGTCGAGGGGGTGCGCCTGGTCAGGGCCTGGCTGGACGTCCGCGCGCCCGGTGAGTCGCTCGAGTCCCGGTACCTGAGGCTCCTCGACGAGCCGCTGGTGCCGGAGTCCTTGCGGGCCCAGGTCCGCGAAGGGTTGTCGTGGCTCGCCCGCAACACCGCTGAGAGCGGCTCCTGACCTGCGGATAAACCTCCGCGACCACGTTTCGTCCAGTTTTCGCGGAGATGACAAGTTCGGATTCACCTGTGTGGCTTCATGCACACGTGGCACTTCCGCAGGTAACTTCGGAAGTGGCGGGACGCGACCACTGCGGACCGCGCAGGGAGGCTCTGATCGTGGCAGACGACGTCGCGAGGGGGCCGGCACCCGGCCCTCGTGGCCGACCAGCCTGAAAGGGCGGGACGGTCGATCAGGGTGGTGCCTGGCCCAGCGAGGAGCGGACGCGGGTGCCGCGTTCGTGAGGGAGTTGCCGTGAACGCACGACGTCCCGCGAGCCGTTCCTCAGGCTCATCGCGCACATCCTCCTCCCGGCGCAAGTCCGCCGCTCCGGCCATCACCACGTATGTGCTGGACACGTCGGTACTGCTGTCCGACCCGCTCGCCCCCACCCGGTTCGCGGAGCACGAGGTCGTGCTCCCGCTCGTGGTGATCAGCGAACTGGAGGGCAAGCGCCACCACCCCGAACTGGGCTGGTTCGCGAGGGAGGCCCTGCGCCTGCTCGACGACCTGCGCTTGCGGCATGGTCGCCTCGACTCCCCGATCCCCATCGGGGATCTGGGGGGCACCTTGCACGTCGAGCTCAACCACTCCGACCAGGAGGTGTTGCCATCAGGCTTCCGAACGGACTCCAACGACGCCCGGATCCTCGCGTGCTCCCTCAACCTCGCCGCTGAGGGGCGCAACGTCACCCTGGTGACGAAGGACATGCCGCTGCGGGTCAAGGCCGGATCGGTCGGCCTGCCCGCGGAGGAGTACCGGGCGCACGACGTCACCTTGTCCGGCTGGACCGGGATGTCCGACCTGGACGCTCCGCAGTCCCTGGTGGACGGCCTGTTCAAGGAGAACGTCGTCGACCCGGCCCAGTACGAGGGCCTGGAGCACGTCGCCGAGCTGCCCTGCCACACCGGTCTGCGGTTGCTGGCGGGCACGTCGAGCGCTCTGGGCCGGGTGACCGCGGACAAGCAGATCAGGCTGGTGCGCGGGGATCGGGAGGCGTTCGGACTGCACGGGAGGTCCGCTGAGCAGCGGATCGCGCTGGACCTGCTGCTCGACGCCGATGTCGGCATCGTCTCGCTGGGCGGACGTGCGGGCACCGGCAAGTCGGCACTGGCGCTGTGCGCCGGTCTCGAAGCGGTGATGGAACGACGGCAGCACCGCAAGGTCGTGGTGTTCCGGCCGCTCTACGCGGTCGGCGGCCAGGAGCTCGGGTACCTGCCCGGCAGTGAGAACGAGAAGATGGGGCCGTGGGCGCAGGCGGTGTTCGACACCCTCGGCGCGCTGGTGAGCCAGGCGGTGCTGGAGGAGGTGCTGGACCGCGGGATGCTGGAGGTCCTGCCGCTCACCCACATCCGCGGCCGCTCGCTGCACGACTCCTTCGTGATCGTGGACGAGGCGCAGTCGTTGGAGCGCAACGTCCTGCTGACCGTGCTGTCGCGGCTGGGCAGCAACTCGCGGGTGGTGCTGACGCACGACGTGGCGCAGCGCGACAACCTGCGGGTCGGGCGGCACGACGGCGTGGCGGCGGTGATCGAGAAGCTGAAGGGCCACCCGCTCTTCGCCCACATCACCCTGACCCGCTCGGAGCGGTCGCCGATCGCGGCGCTCGTCACGGAGATGCTGGAGGACTACGCCTCGTAGTGTCCTGAGTGGACGGAACGGCCCCGCGTTCCCACCGCGCGGGGCCGTTTCCCGTTCTCTGCCAGGACACAGGCCCTAGTCGAGCGCGCGCCTCATGAAGCCGCGCAGACCGAGGCCGCCGAAGCCCGCGATCGCCACGACGAGCACCAGCAGCACGACCGGCAGCGGCATGTGCGGCACCTCCGGCACCAGCTCCGCCCGCATGCCCTCGCTGACGTACGTCAACGGGTTCAGCGCGCAGACCACCTTGAACCACAGCAGGTCGTCGCTCAGCGACCGCCACGGGAACTGCGACGAACCGGTGAACAGCAACGGCGTCAGGATCACCGCGAACATCACGTTGACCCGGCGGGCGGGCACCGACGTGCCGATGACCATGCCGACCGACCCGCCCGCGAGACAGCCCAGGACGATCACCAGCAGCGCACCGGGGATTCCCGACCACTGCCAGGAGACGTCGAGCATCACGAACCCGACCGGCACCATCAGCACCGCGGCGAAGAACCCGCGGATCGCGCCGAACACGATCTTCTCCACCGCGACCAGCGGGATGGAGATCGGCGCCAGCAGCCGGTCCTCGATCTCCCGCGTCCACGAGAAGTCCAGCACCAGCGGCAGCGTCGTGTTCTGCAGCGCGCCCAGGAACCCGTTCATCGCGATGATGCCGGGCAGCAGCACCTGCGCGAAGTCGTCTTGGACGTACCCGATGTCCCCCAGCACCTTCGCGAAGATGAAGAGGATGAAGAACGGCTGGATGATGACCTGCGCGAGGAAGCTCGGCAGCTCGCGGCCGGTGACGAAGACGTCGCGCCACAGGATCGCCTTGAACGTGCGCAACTGGCTCACCGCAGCTCCCGCCCGGTCAGGTGGATGAAGACGTCCTCCAGGCTGGGCTTGCCGATCGCCACGTCGCTGACGACGACGTCGAGGTCGCGCAGCACGTTCAGCACCGCCGGCAGCGTGACCGCGGTGTCGGCGTCGGTGTACACGCGGTACATCCCGCCGACCTCCTCGACCCGCTGCGCACCGTCCACCTCGGACAGCACCTGGTTGATCTTCGCGGGCTCGTGGCCGTTCGGGCTCACCGTGACGCTGACGGTGTTGCTGCCGGGCAGGTTCCTCGTGAGCTCCGCGGGCGTGTCGAGGGTGAGCAGCTTGCCGTGGTCGACGATGCCGACCCGGTCGCAGAGCTTCGCCGCCTCGTCCATGTCGTGCGTGGTCAGCACGACCGTGACGCCCTCGGCGTGCAGTGCGGCGACGCGTTCGTGGACGAAGAGCCGGGCCTGCGGGTCGAGCCCGGTGCTCGGCTCGTCGAGGAACAGCACCTTCGGGCGGTGCATGAGCGCGCGGGCGATCATCAGCCGTTGCGCCTGACCGCCGGAGAGCGTGTCCACGAGCGCGTTGCGGTGGTCCTTCAGCCCCATGCGTTCGAGGATGTCGTCGGCGAGCTGCTGGCGTTCCTTCGGTCCGATGCCGTGGTAGGCGGCGTGGAACAGCAGGTTCTGCCGTGCGTTGAGCGAGCGGTCGAGGTTGTTGCGCTGCGGCACGACCGCGAGCAGCTGCCGTGCGCGCTTGGAGTCGGCGACCACGTCGACGCCCTCCACGAGCGCCTGCCCCGAGGTGGGGCGGACGCGCGTGGTGAGCACGCCGACCGTGGTCGTCTTGCCGGCCCCGTTCGGACCGAGCAGGCCGAACACCTCACCGCGGCGGACGGTGAAGCTCAACCCGTCCACCGCCGGCTTTTGTCCTGGTTTGTAGATTTTGCGGAGTTCTCTCACGGAGACCGCGTCGTCCATTCCTCACCAACCCCCTGGCAACGGCCGCCCTTCCGCGAAGCCAGCAGCGGACTGGATGCCGAGAACTGCCTTGTCGCGGAACTCCTCCAGCGAGGTCGCACCCGCATACGTGCAGGCCGAGCGAACGCCGGACGTTATCGCGTCGAGCAGATCCTCCACGCTCGGGCGCGCCGGGTCCAACCGCATTTTCGACGTCGAGATGCCTTCTTCGAACAGGCCCTTCTTCGCACGGTCGAACGCGTTGTCGCTGCGCGTGCGCGCCGTGACCGCCCGCTTCGACGCCATTCCGAAGGATTCCTTGTAGAGATTCCCGCGTTCGTCGCGCTGCAGGTCACCGGGCGACTCGTAGGTGCCGGCGAACCAGCTGCCGACCATGACGCTGCTCGCGCCCGCCGCCAACGCCAGCGCCACGTCCCGCGGGTGCCGCACGCCGCCGTCGGCCCACACGTGCTTGCCGAGCCCGCGCGCCTCGGCGGAGCACTCGGCGACGGCGCTGAACTGCGGCCGGCCGACGCCGGTCATCATGCGGGTGGTGCACATCGCGCCCGGTCCGACGCCGACCTTGATGATGTCCGCACCGGCCTCGACGAGGTCCCGCACGCCCTCCTTCGTGACCACGTTGCCCGCGGCGATCGGCACGGTCGGGCTCGCCTCGCGAACCGCGCGGATGGCGCCGATCATCTTCTCCTGGTGCCCGTGCGCGGTGTCGACCACCAACACGTCCACCCCGGCCTTGAGCAGCGCCTCCGCCTTGGCCCTGACGTCGCCGTTGACCCCGACCGCCGCGGCGATCCGCAGCTGCCCGTCGTCGTCGGTGGCGGGCTTGTAGATCTCCGCCCGCAACGCCGAGAGCTCGGTCAGCACGCCGCGCAGCCGTTGCTGCTCATCGACGCCGAGCGCGATCTTGTGGGTGCTGTGGTGCAGGTGCTCGAAGACGTCCTGCGGCTTGGTGTCGAGCGGCAGCAGGAGGACGTCGGTGTTCATGACGTCGCCGATGCGCGCGAACCGGTCGACCCCGGTGCACGCGGCCTCGTCCACCACACCGATGGGCCGCCCACCGTCGTCGACGACGACAACCGCGCCGTGCGCACGCTTGTGCATGAGGTTGCGCGCGTCCGCCACGGCGTCACCGGTGGTGAGGGTGAGCGGCGTGTCCCAGACCGGGTGCCGCTCCTTGACCCAGGCGGTGATCTCCGCGACGGCCTCCGTGGGCACGTCCTGCGGGATGACCACGATCCCGCCGCGCCGCGCGATGGTCTCGGCCATCCTGCGCCCGGCCACGGCCGTCATGTTCGCCACGACGATCGGGATGGTGGCGCCGGTGCCGTCCGAGGTGGACAGGTCGACGCCGAACCGCGACTCCACGGCGCTGCGGCCGGGGACGAGGAAGACGTCGTCGTAGGTCAGGTCGTAAGAGGGTCGATGCCCTTCGATGAACCGCACGTGCTTCCACGATACGCGCAGCGCCCGGGATGGCCAGCCGCGTCTACGGCCGCCACACGTACGGCGTCGTGGTCGTCACAGCCGTGAACCCGAGTCGTTCCAGGATCGGCCGTGAGTCCTCCGACGCGTCCACCTGCAGGTACCGGATGCCGCGCTCGACCGCGATCCGCGCCCGGTGCGCCACCAGCGCCCGGTAGATGCCGCGCCCGCGCCACCGCTCCAGCGTCGAGCCGCCCCACAGCCCGCCGAACTCGGTGCCCGGCACGACCTCCAGCCGGGCCGACGACACGACCACGTCCCCGGCCTCCGCGACGACGATCACCACGTCCGGGTCGTCCTTGATCGACACCAGCCGGTCGACGAGCGCGCCGCAGTCCTTGCCCCACACTTCGCCGAGGCAGTCGCCGATGCGCCGCAGGTCGGCCTCGGCCCGCGTCTCCCGCAGCACCACGCCGGCGACCTCGACCGGCGCCGTCATCTCCTCGGCGAGGCCGATCAACACCGTCTCCCGGTCCTCGGCGGCGAACCCGGCGGCCTCCAGGCGCCGCGGCAGGCCGGCGGGCCGGTCGTGGGCCCAGGTCTTCCACTCGACCGGCTGACCGCGCCGCGCGAAGACGTCGCGCTGCCGTGCGATCAGGGCGTCCAGCTCGGCGCCGGTGACGCCCAGGTCGGGCAGGCCCGCGACGGTGCCTCCGTGCGGGCCCTCCACCCGGAACACCGGGCCGTCGCGGTGCACGGGGGCGCCGGGGACCGCGTTCGCCCACTCGGCGGGACGGGCCTGGGTGTCGTAGGCGCTCAGCAGAGCGGCAGCGTCGGTCACTGACCCAACGCTATGGGCGCCGGTTCCTCGACCGCACGCGATTTACCGCCCTTGTGCAGCGCGATGCCGCACCCGAGCGTCACGGTGACGACGCCGACCGCGGACGCGAACGTCAGGTCCTGCACGCCGAGCAGCACGGACGCCGCCAGCCCCGCGACCGGCATCAGGCCGATGAGCACGCCCGCGCGGTCGGAGCCGAGGCGGTGCACGGCGAAGTACCAGAGGCCGAACGCCAGCGCGGTGACGAGGACGGCGAGCGACACGAGCGCAAGCGCCTGCTTCGCGTCGGGCACCTGCCAGCCGCCGACGAACGTGCCCAGGACGGACCCGATGACGGCCGCGATGATGCACGTCCAGGTGGCCACGCCGAGCACGCCGAGCCGTTTCACCACACCGACCGCGAACAGCGTGAAGCAGACCTCGCCGGCCATCGTGAGCAGGGCGAGCAGCAGGCCGGGGCCGTGCCACGCGCCACCGCCGGACAACACCACCACACCCGCGGCCACCACCACCGCGCCGACGATCGCGGCAAGCGACCGTTGCCGGGCGAGCAGGGCGAGGGCGATCGGCGAGGCACCCATGACGGCGGCGACGAAACCGGGTTCCGCGTACTGCTGGGCGGCGATGAGCAGGGCGTTGAAGCCGAGCATGCCGGTGAGCACCACGCCGAGCAGCGGCGGGAGGTCGCGCCACGACGGCACCGGCAGCCGGCGCGCGACCAGCAGCAGGATGGCCGCCGCGAGGGCGTAGCGCAGGGCCTGGCCGGTCAGGACCGGGTAGCCGGCCAGCATCCCCGTGATCGGAACCGACGCACCGACGATCGTTGCCGCTGTCGCTCCCGCGGCCACCCCGAGTCTCATGCACCAGAGCTTTGCCGCGGACTGGTCCAGATTTAAGCTCCACTTCGATGTCTGCGAACTGGACCACTTTCCGCGAGCTGCTGCTGCCCGAGCACCAGCGGCGCCGTGGCGTGGAGGCAGCGCTGCGGCGGGCGGTCCGGGACGGGCGGCTCGCACCGGGCACGCGGCTGCCGTCGTCGCGCGACCTGGCCGCGCAGCTCGGCGTCGCGCGCGGCACCGTCACGTCGGCGTACGCGCAGCTCGTGGCGGAGGGCTACCTCACGGCCCGGCGCGGGTCGGGGACGACGGTCGCGGCGCTCGGGCCGGCCGGGGTGTGCGGGGTGCCGGAGCCTCCGCGGCGCTGGCGGTACAACCTGCGGCCGGGACTGCCCGCGCTGAGCGCGTTCCCGCGCGCCGACTGGGTCGCGGCGCACCGCGCGGCGCTGGCCGAGCTGCCCGACGACGACCTCGCCTACCCCGACCCGGCCGGGTTCGTGGGGCTGCGCAAGGAGATCGTCGACTACCTGGCGCGGGTGCGCGCGGTCGTGGCGCGCGACGCGGTGATCACCAACGGCTCGGCGGACGGGCTGCAGCTGACCGCGCGGATGCTGAACGGCAGCATCGCGATCGAGGAGCCGAGCCACTTCGGCGGCGCGGACCTGCTGCGGTCGCACGGCCTCAAGCCGGTGTCGGTTCCCGTTGACGACAAGGGAATCCGGGTCGACCTGTTGTCCAGAACGGACTGTCGCGCGGTGCTGGTGACGGCGGCGCACCAGTTCCCGCTGGGGGTGGTGCTGCACCCGGAACGGCGGCGGGCGCTGGTGGAGTGGGCGCGCGAGCGGGGCGGCCTGATCATCGAGGACGACTACGACGCCGAGCACCGCTACGACCGGCCGGCGCTGGGCGCGTTGCAGGCGCTGGCGCCCGACCACGTCGTGTACCAGGGGACGACGAGCAAGGTGCTCGCGCCGGCCCTGCGGCTGGGGTGGCTGGTGGTGCCGGAGCGGTTGCGCGCGGGTGTCGTGGACCGCAAGAAGTACAACGACATGGGCACCGGCACGATCCCGCAGGCCGCCTTCGCGCACCTGCTGCGGACCGGTGGTTACGACCGGCATCTGCGCCGTACGCGCGCGCTCTACCGCAAGCGCCGGGATGCGTTGCTCGACGCCGTTGCGACGCACTTGCCGTCGTGGCAGCCGATCGGTGTCGCGGCCGGGTTGCACGTGGTGCTGCGCATGCCGGACGGCACGGACGACATGGCGTTGAAGCGCGCACTGGAGGCGCGAGGTGTGCACGTGTGGGCGCTCGCGCAGTACGCGCGCACGCCCATGTGGCCCGGACTGGTGCTGGGCTACGCCGCGCTGACGCCGGACCGCCTGCGCGAGGCAGTCCGCGAGATCGCCGCGGTGGTCTAGAGGGCTGGTCTGAGCACCTGGCCAGAAGCCTTGCCCGCCCCTCCCCCTCCTTGCAGACGCCAGCAGAGCCAGGAGTGGGAAGCTCGGAGGCGTCACAGGCACAACAGCTGGCAACCTGCTCAGAGGATGTGTTCGCGCTTCTCGGCGACGGTGTTGCCCTGGAGGATGTGCTCGCGGGCCTGACCGGCGGTGGCACCGGCCGTGACAGCGGCGACGGCGGCGACGAGCAGGGCGGCGGCGATGATCTTGACGGCTCGCATGGCGCGGTGAACCCCCAGGTAGAACGAATGTCGGGCCCAGCCTAGTCCGGCCCTCGAGAAATTGTCAGTGCACGGGTGCACCATGAAACCGTGCACCTCTCCGAAGTAGTCGACACGTCGGCCGCGGTGGCCGCGACGCGGTCGCGCCTGGCCAAGGTCAAGGCGCTGGCCG
Organism: Lentzea chajnantorensis; assembly: GCF_054300775.1. Taxonomy (NCBI): domain Bacteria; kingdom Bacillati; phylum Actinomycetota; class Actinomycetes; order Pseudonocardiales; family Pseudonocardiaceae; genus Lentzea; species Lentzea chajnantorensis. Next base: position 281,275 of record NZ_JBSDZT010000002.1, read on the forward strand.
CGGTGCTGCGCGCGGCGGTGGCCCCCGCGGACGCCGAGGACGTTGCAGGGGCCGGAGGCGCCGCTGGCACCGGGGACGCCGCAGGAGCCGAGGGCACCTTGGACGCCGAGAACGCCGCCGGCACCGCGGACACGGTGGTCGCCGTCGTGTCGTTCCTCATCGGCACGCCCCGGCAGGGCCGCATCGGCACCGGCTGGCGGACGGTCCTCGACCTGTCCGTGCCCCCGGCCGCGGAGCCGTCGCTGACCGTCGCCGAGGTCGACCTGACGCTGGGGGCCGTCGCCACGACGTCCGGCAAGGGGTCGGCGCAGCGGCGGGTCGACCTGCTGGTCGGGCTGTTCGGCCTGGCCACGGCCGCCGAGCAGGACTTCCTGCGCCGCCTGCTGACCGGTGAGCTGCGCCAGGGCGCGCTGGAGGGCGTGATGCTCGACGCCATCGCCTCGGCGGCGGACGTGCCGGGTGAGGCGGTCCGCAGGGCGTTCATGCTGTCCGGTCGCCTGCCGGAGACGGCCGTGGCGGCGTTGCGGGGCGGTGCCGGGGAGCTGGAGGCGTTCCGGCTGGAGGTCGGCCGGCCGCTGCGCCCGATGCTGGCCTCCCCCGCCGAGTCGCTCGACGCGGCGCTGACCGAGCTGGGCGGCTGCGTCGTGGAGCACAAGCTCGACGGGGCCCGCATCCAGGTGCACCGCTCCGGCGACGAGGTGCATGTCTACACCCGCACGTTGCGGGAGATCACCAAGACCGTGCCGGAGCTGGTCGAGCTCGTCCGCGGCCTGCCGTGCACCTCGGTCGTGCTGGACGGCGAAACGCTGGCGCTGACCGACGAGGGCCGCCCGCGCCCGTTCCAGGAGACGATGAGCCGCTTCGGCGCGCAGGACGAACGCGAGCTGCTGCTGCACCCGTACTTCTTCGACTGCCTGCACCTCGACGGGGAGGACCTGCTCGACGAACCGCTGCGCGACCGCCTCGCCGCCCTGCGCTCGGTCGCGGGTGAGCACGTCATCCCCGGCGTCCTCGACCCGTCACCGGAGGAGGCAGGCGCGGTGGTGGCGGCGTCGCTGGGCGCTGGCCACGAGGGTGTGATGGTGAAGTCGCTGTCCTCGGTCTACGCGGCGGGCCGGCGCGGCCGCTCCTGGCAGAAGGTGAAGCCGGTCCACACCCTCGACCTCGTGGTCCTGGGCGTCGAGTGGGGCTCCGGGCGCCGCCGCGGCTGGCTGTCGAACCTCCACCTCGGCGCCCGCGACCCGGACGGCGGCCCGCCGATCATGGTCGGCAAGACCTTCAAGGGCCTCACCGACGAGCTGCTGACCTGGCAGACGAAGGCTCTGCAGGAGATCGCGGTCTTCGAGGACGAGTGGGTCGTGATGGTCCGCCCGGAGCTCGTGATCGAGATCGAGCTGGACGGCGTGCAGGTCTCGTCGCGCTACCCCGGCGGCGTGGCCCTGCGCTTCGCCCGCGTGGTCCGCTACCGCCCGGACAAGGACCCGTCCGAGGCCACGACGATCGAGGAGGTGCGTGCCCTCCTGCCGACGGCGCTCAGCACCGGCCCGTGACGACCGCGATCTGCGTGGCGAGCGCGAGCAGCTGCCGCAGCTCGTCGTAGCGCTGGTAGTCGTGCGTGCCGGCGGCGGCGAAGCGCTCCTCCAACCCGGCGTGCACCTGGTCGAACATGGCGAGCTGCACCGCCGTGAGCCGGCCACGCCGCACCAGCGCGGCGGCGAGGCAGTGCAGGTCGACGTCGGCGATGGCGCCCTTCGAGTACCGGAACCAGACGGCGTGCAACGCCGCTTCCCGCCGTGCGCCGTGCCAGTGCGACGGCCGGTTGGGGTTGGGCGCGGCTGGGTGCGGCACCCGCAGACCGAGCCGCTTGGCCCGCCGCCGCAGCACGGCGTAGGCGCGGACCTCGGCCTGCCACGCGTCCCGGCCGGCCGTGAGCACCTCCACCGCCAGCGGCAACGCCGCCGGGTCGGAGGCGAAGTCACCGGCCACGGCCTCCAGGAAGCTCATCGACGCGCGAACCCGATGGGGTGGTAGCGCTCGACGCAGCCCTTCAGGCCGTTGACCCGCTGGTTCAGCGGCAGCGAGACGTCGAGCGCCTTCCTGGCCGACCGGGCGCAGCTCACGCCGCAGGGCAACCGGACGGCGGCACCGAGCCGGGATGCGGCAGCGGCTCCCCCCGCGGGCGGAAGTCGCGGGGGGAGCCGGTCCACGCCGCCCTGGACCTCAGGTCAGGTCCGGGCCCTGCTCCCGCAGGTCGTCCACCTTCGACATCGCGTCCCGCAGCTCGGCCAGCCACGCGTCCGCGTGCTCCCCGACCAGCCGCACGGCCCACGCCAGCGCGTCGGCCCGTGACCGCGCCACACCGGCGGCCACCAGGGTGTCGAGCACCTGGCGCTCCGGCTGGCGCAGGCGCGTCATCACCGGCACGGCCAGGTGCGTGAAGAGCTCGCGGGTGCCGCCCTGCACGGCGCCCCACGCCACCTTGCGGCCGTAGCGGTGCTCGGCCTGGCGGGCGATCTCGATGCGTTCGTCGCGGGTCTGCTCGCGCCACCGGGAGATGCGGCCCGACTCGGCCGCCGCGCGGGAGGCGTCGTCGAACTCGCCCTCCAGGTCGGGCAGCGTGCCGACGACGGTGATCTCCTCGCGGTCGACGACGACCTCGGGGGTGCCGGTGAACCAGCCGTCCGGCAGCCGGCCTGCGAACCAGGCCGCCGCGTCTTCGGCCGGTGGCAGGTCGGCCTGCTGCCAGCCTCCTCGTCCGCGCCATCCACGTCCCATTTCCACCACACCCTTGATTACATGATTACCTCGTTACCGACGTTACGCCTGCAATCAGTCAGAGGGTGTTCGCCGACAGTGAAGTGACCAGCGCGTCCACCGACACCACCGGCCGGTCGCACACGTAACCGCGGCACACGTACGCGGCGGGCGCTTCGTCCACCAGCGGACGGTCTTCCAGCAACGGCGCCGAGCCGGGTTCACCGGCCACCACGACCCCACCGCCGGGCACGTGGGCCACCGCCGTCGCGAACAGCTCGACCAGGCGCGGATCGTCGACCGCCCCCACCACGGCGACCTGCACCGGGCCCGCCACCAGCGCCTCGGCGACGGTGAGCCAGTGACCCGCGAACCGCGGGGCGCGTGCGGCCAGCAGACCCGCGCGGGTCACCGCCGCAGCGGCGGCCTCGGCGTAGTGGGCCGACCGGCCCGCGCCGACCAGCAGGGACGCGGTCAGCAACGCCGAGGCCAGCGACGAGGCACCGGAGGGCGAGGCGTTGTCGGTCGAGTCGGCCGGGCGGCGCACCAGCGCCTCGGCGTCGTCCGCGGTGTCGAAGTAGGCCCCTGCGGTGCCGGGGACGGCGAAGCGCGCCAGTGCCGTGTCCAGCAGGCCGCACGCCGTGTCGAGCCACCGCACCGACCCGGTGACCTGGTGCAGCGCGAGCAGGCCGTCCGCCAGGCACCCGTAGTCCTCCAGCACACCCGCGGACGGGCCGGCGACACCGTCGCGCGAGGTCCGCAGCAGCCGTCCCTCGACCAGGTGCACGCCGGTCAGCGTCGTGGCCGCCGTCGTCGCCGCGAGCACCCAGGACGTCTCGCCGAAGAACGCGCCCGCCTCGGCCAGCGCCGCGATCGCCATGCCGTTCCAGGCCGCGACCACCTTGTCGTCGCGGCCGGGCTGCGGGCGCTCGGCACGCCGCGCGAGCAACGCCGCCCGCACGTCCTCCCCCGGCTCGGACACGAACCGCAGCGTGGACCAGCCGTCCTCGAAGTTCGGCTCCTCGGTGACGCCGAAGGCCTCCGCCGCCGCACCCAGCTCGTCGTACGACCACACGTAGGTCAGGCCCTCGACGCCCTCGGTGTCCGCGTCCAGCGACGCCGCGAAGCCGCCCTCGTCCGTGCGCAGCTCGCGCAGCAAGAACCCGGCCGTGTCACGCGCGACCCGCTCATAGCGCGAAGAACCCGTGACACGCGTGAGGTGCGTGTAGAAGCGGAGCAGCAAAGCGTTGTCGTACAACATCTTCTCGAAGTGCGGCACGACCCAGGACGCGTCGACGCTGTATCGGGCGAACCCACCGCCGAGCTGGTCGTACATGCCGCCGTCGGCCATCGCGTCGGCCGTGACGGTCGCCATCGACAGCGCCTGCACCGAGCCCGTGCGTTCGTGGTGGCGCAGCAGGAACTCCACCACCATCGACGGCGGGAACTTCGGTGCGCCGCCGAAGCCGCCGTTGCGCCGGTCGAACTCGCCCAGCAACGACACCACCGCACCGCCCAGCACCTCGGCGTCCACAGTGGACGGCGGCAGCGGCGTGGCGCGGCGCGAGATCTCCTCCACCACGGCCGAGGCGGACGCCAGCACCTCGTCACCCTGCGTCGTCCACGCCGAGGAGACCGCCTCGACCAGCTGCCGGAACGACGGCATGCCGGGCCGCGGCGACGGCGGGTAGTAGGTGCCCGCGTGGAACGGCTTGGCGTCGGGGGTGAGGAACACGGTCATCGGCCAGCCGCCGTGGCCGGTCATGGCCTGCGTGACCTCCATGTACACCGCGTCGACGTCCGGGCGTTCCTCGCGGTCGACCTTCACCGCCACGAAGTGCTCGTTCACGTACGCGGCGATGCCGGCGTCCTCGAACGACTCGTGCGCCATGACGTGGCACCAGTGGCAGGCCGCGTACCCGACGGAGAGCAGCACCGGGACGTCGCGCCGCCGGGCCTCCTCGAACGCCTCGGGGCACCACGGCCACCAGTCGACCGGGTTGTCCGCGTGCTGCAGCAGGTAGGGGCTGGTCGCGTCCGCTAGCCGGTTCGTCATGCGAACAACACTAAATGAGCAGCGGAAACGGCGACTCTCGATCAGACTCGACCGGGTGTTGCTCACCATGACCACCACCCACCGGCCGGCGACCGACCTCGGTCACCTGCTGCACAAGCACCCGGACCGGGCCCAGTCGTTCACGACGAGCTCGGGTGTCGCGCACGTCTTCTACCCGAAGGCGACGCACGAGGAGTGCACGGTCGCCCTCCTGCTGGAGGTCGACCCGGTCGCGCTGGTGCGAGGTCCCGGCAGCACGCTCACCCAGTACGTCAACGACCGCCCGTACGCGGCCGGGTCGTTGCTCACGGTCGCGCTCGGCAGCGTGTTCCGCACCGCCATGAACGGCCGCAGCGACAGCTACCCGGAGCTGGCGCGCACGCCGATCCCGCTGGTGGTCCGCATTCCCGCGCTGCCGCACCGGCTCGCCGACCGGCTGTTCACGCCGCTGGGCTGGACCGTCGAGGTCGACGAGCACGGCGACTCCCGCTACGGCGACGTCACGCTGACCGGCACGGTCAAGCTCAGCGACGCGCTCCGGCACCTGTACGTGCTGCTGCCCGTGCTCGACGGCGGCAAGCACTACTGGGTCGCCGCCGACGAGGTCGACAAGCTGCTCAAGGCCGGTGACGGCTGGCTGGCGCAGCACCCGGACAAGGAGCTGATCACCACTCGCTACCTGGCGCGCAAGCGGCCGCTGGTGCTGTCGGCGCTGGAACGGCTCGCCGAGGTCGACGAGGTCGAGCCGGAGGAGCTGGACAACGCGCTGGCCGAACCGGAGGTCTCGCTCGCCGCGCAGCGCAAGGTGGCCGTGGTCGAGGCGCTCAAGCAGGCGCGGGCCAAGCGCGTGCTCGACCTCGGCTGCGGCGGGGGCGCACTGCTGCGGGTGCTCGTCGACGAACCCGAGTTCACCGAGCTGCACGGCGTCGACGTGTCCGCGAAGGCGCTGCAGGAGGCCGCGCGCAAGCTGAAGCTCGACCGCGTGAACGACCGGGCGCGCGAGCGGATCACGCTGCGGCAGTCGGCTCTGACCTACGCGGACCCCGAGCTCGCCGGGTACGACGCGGCGGTGCTGATGGAGGTCGTCGAGCACGTCGACCCGTCGCGGCTGCCCGCGCTGGAGCACTCGGTGTTCGTGGTCGCGCGCCCGGCGACGGTCCTCGTGACCACGCCGAACGTGGAGTACAACCCGCTCTTCGACACGTTGCCGGAGGGCCGGTTGCGGCACTCCGACCACCGTTTCGAGTGGACTCGCGCGGAGTTCCGGGAGTGGGCGGGAGGTGTGGCCGCACGACGCGGTTACACCGTGCGACATGTGCCGATCGGGCCGGAGGACGCCGAACGTGGCGCACCGACCCAGATGGCCGTGTTCAGCCTGGGGGCGGAGAACTGATGGAACTGAAGATCCCGGACCTGTGCCTGGTGGTGCTGGTGGGCGCCTCCGGCTCGGGCAAGTCCACGTTCGCGCGCAGGCACTTCCTGCCCACGCAGGTGCTGTCCAGCGACTACTTCCGCGGGCTCGTCTCCGACGACGAGAACGACCAGTCGGCGTCCGCGGCGGCGTTCGACGTGCTGCACCACGTCGCGGCGAAGCGGCTGGAAGCCGGCAAGGTCACCGTGGTCGACGCGACCAACGTGCAGGCGCCCGACCGCGCGAAGCTGGTCGAGGTCGCGAAGCGCGCGAACGTGCTGCCGGTGGCGATCGTGCTGGACACGCCGGCCGACGTCTGCCTGCGGCGCAACGCATCGCGGCCGGACCGCGACTTCGGCGCGCACGTCGTGAAGCGGCACCGGGCCGCGTTGCACCGGTCGTTGAAGCATCTGGGCAAGGAGGGCTTCAAGCGCGTGCACGTGCTGCGCTCGGAGTCCGATGTGGACAACGCGACCGTCGTGTACGAGAAGCTGCTCAACGACCTGCGGCACGAGACCGGCCCGTTCGACGTGATCGGTGACGTGCACGGCTGCCGCGCCGAGCTGGAGGAGCTGCTCACCGAGTTGGGCTACGCGCTGGTCCGCGACGAGGAGGGGCGCGCGGTCGACGCGCTGCCGCCGGGTGACCGCAGGGCCGTGTTCGTCGGCGACCTGGTCGACCGCGGCCCGGACACGCCCGGTGTGCTGCGGCTCGTCATGGGCATGGTCGCGAACGGCCACGCGCTGAGCGTGCGCGGGAACCACGAGGAGAAGCTGGTCCGCGCGTTGCGCGGGCACAAGGTGACGGTCCGGCACGGGCTGGAGAAGTCGCTGGAGCAGCTCGCGCACGAGCCGGAGGAGTTCCGCCTGGCTGCGCAGAAGTTCTGCGACGGGCTGATCGCGCACTACGTGCTGGACGACGGCAAGCTCGTCGTGGCGCACGCGGGCCTGCCCGAGCGCTACCACGGCCGTGCGTCGGTGAAGGTGCGCAGCTTCGCGCTCTACGGCGACACGACCGGCGAGACCGACGAGTACGGCCTGCCCGTGCGGCTGCCGTGGGCGAACGACTACCGCGGCTCCGCGATGGTGCTGTACGGGCACGTGCTGGTGCCCGAGGCCGAGTGGGTCAACAACACCATGTGCCTGGAGACGGGCGTGGTGTTCGGCGGGAAGCTGACCGCGTTGCGCTACCCGGAGAAGGAGCTCGTCTCCGTCAAGGCGCACCAGGTCTGGTACGAGAACGACCGGCCGTTCCCGCCACCGGTCGCCGAGCGCACGCCGGACGTGCTGTCGCTGACCGACGTCACCGGCCTGCGCCGGATCGAGACGTCGGTGATGGGCGCGGTGACGGTGCGCGCGGAGCAGTCGGCCTCGGCGCTGGAGGTGATGAGCCGGTTCGCGATCGACCCGCACGACCTGCTGTACCTGCCGCCGACGATGGCGCCCACGGCGACCTCGCGGCGCGAGGACGTGCTGGAGCACCCCTCCGACGCGTTCGCCGAGTACCGCGCGGCCGGTGTCGCGCAGGTCATCTGCGAGGAGAAGCACATGGGCTCCCGCGCGGTGCTGCTGGTGCGCGAGGAGGGCGGGGCGGTGTACACGCGCACCGGCCGCGCGTTCTTCGACGGCGCGTTGGGCGAGGAACTGCTCGACCGGGTGCGGGAGGCCGTCCGGCCGCTGTTCGCCGAGCTCGCCACCGACTGGCTGCTCCTCGACGCCGAGCTGCTGCCGTGGAACGTCAAGGCCTCCGGCCTGATCCGCGAGCAGTACGCGGCGGTCGGCGCGGCGGCCGGTGGCGCGCTGCCGGTGGCGGTTGAGGCGTTGTCGGCTGCGGCGGCCCGTGGTGTGGACGTGTCGGACCTGCTGGCGCGTACTTCGCGTCGTGCCGCGAACGCCGTTGCGTACCAGGAGGCCTACTCGCGCTACTGCTGGCCCACGAACGGTCTGGAGGGCGTGCGGATCGCACCGTTCCAGCTGCTGGCGGCGGCCGGGCAGACGTTCCACGACCGCTCGCACCTGTGGCACCTGGAGAAGCTGGGTGCGCTGGAGGGTCCGCTGTGGCAGCAGACGCGGCACCTCGTGGTCGACGTCACCGACGAGTCCTCGGTGGCGCGCGGGGTCGGGTGGTGGGAGTCGCTGACGGCGGACGGCGGTGAGGGGATGGTCGTCAAGCCGCTGGCGAACCTGACCCGGCGGGCACAGCCGGGCGTGAAGGTGCGCGGGCGCGAGTACCTGCGGATCATCTACGGCCCCGACTACACCGAGCCGGCGAACCTGGCCCGTCTGCGCAAGCGCAGCCTCGGCCGCAAGCGCGGGCTGGCGTTGCGCGAGTACGCACTGGGCATCGAGGCACTGGAACGGGTCGCACGCGGCGAGCCGTTGTGGCGCGTGCACGAATGCGTGTTCGGCGTGCTGGCGCTGGAGTCGGAACCGGTGGACCCGCGCCTGTGACGGCCGGGCCGCACGCCTGCCTCCTGGCGGGCGTGCGCCGGAACCCGGTCAGTCCTTCTTCGGCGCCTTCGCCGGCTCCGCGGTCTCCGCCGGCTCGTCGAACGACGCGGGCAGCTTCCTCAGGTGCTTGTTCATCGAGCGCACCAGGAAGAACACGGCGACGAAGAACAGGATGAGCAGGACGAGGCCGACCGGGGAGGACTTGCCGAAGTCCTCCCCCTGGCCGCCCTTGTCGTCGTTCGTGTTCGACGGCTGCTGAACAGCGACGATCGCAACCGTGTCGGTCCAGGGGTTCACCCCTAGACCTTAACTCCGGCGAACAGGTCGTCTTCGGGCAGCGTCGAGTCGACCTGCGAGCGCACGAGCTCGTACTCCTCGGTGGGCCACACCTCGACCTGGATGTCCATCGGGATGGCGAACCAGCGGCTGGTCGGGTCGATCTGGGTGGCGTGGGCCTTGAGGGCCTCGTCACGGACGTCGAAGTACTCGGAGCACTGGACGCGGGTGGTGACGCGGTCCATCACGTCGGGACGGGCGGCGTCCCAGTTCGCGAGCCACTCGGTGTAGGGCGACTCCAGGCCGCGGGCCTCCAGCGCCTCGTGGAACGCCACCAGCTTCGCGCGGGAGAACCCGTGCGAGTAGTAGACCTTCACCGTGTCCCACGCGCCGCCGAGCTCCGGCTTGTACGAGGCGTCGGCGGCCGCGTCGATCGCGGCCATCGAGATCTCGTGCGTGCGGATGTGGTCGGGGTGCGGGTAGCCGCCGTTCTCGTCGTAGGTGACGATCACGTGCGGGCGGAAGTCGCGGATCGCCTCGACCAGCGACGGGACCGACTCCTCCAGCGGGACGAGGGCGAAGCAGCCCTCGGGCAGCGGCGGCTTCGGGTCGCCCTCGGGCAGGCCGGAGTCCTTGAAGCCCAGCCAGCGGTGCTGGATGCCGAGGATCTTGGCCGCGTTGGCCATCTCCTCGCGGCGGACCTCGATGATGTTCTCGAGCACGTCCGGCTTGTCCATCGCCGGGTTCAGAATGCTGCCCGCACCACCGTCGGTGCAGGTCACAACCATGACGTCGTGCCCTTCCGCGATGTAGCGGGCCATCGTGGCCGCGCCCTTGCTCGACTCGTCGTCGGGATGTGCGTGCACTGCCATAAGGCGCAGCTTGTCGGCCATGACCCCCGTGGTCCTCCTGTGTGAACGGTCCTGCGACACTCAACAACTGAACGTCGAGCACCATTGTTCCCCAGAGGCTTGAGGAGGCGCGGGATAGTGGCACAGCGCGCTCTCCCCGAGGGGCGGTACGGCAAGAGCAGCCGCGCGGCGATGCCCAGGCTCGCGCGGTGGGCGTTACTCGCCGTAGCCGTGGTGGTCGGTGCGGTCGTCGCGTTCGTCGGTTACCGAAATCTCGGCACAAAACCGATCGAGGCCGAACAGACGGCGTTCCAGATCCTCGACAGCGAGCGGGTGCAGGTCACTTTCCAGGTTTCCCGAGACCAACCGGAGCGACCGGCCGTCTGCATCATTCGGGCCCGGTCCAAGGACGGGGACGAAGCGGGTCGGCGTGAAGTTCTGATCCCGCCGGGGAATTCGACCGTTGTCGAGACAACTGTTGTTCGCGGTTCGAAGCCGCCGGTCACCGGCGAAGTGTTCGGCTGCTCCTACCAGGTTCCCGCCTACTTGTCCACGACCTAGCGGCCAAGCGGGTGATCTGCGGTTTAAGCGGCGAGATGAGGAACAAATCGCCGTCGCTGAACGTTGTCTCCGTGTTACTATTGCAGCTCAAGCACGGCCCCGGCGCGGGCCGTGTTTTTCCGTTCCGGGCTGGCGGCCCGGGAACTATCTGGCACACACGCGTGCGCCGGAGCAAGACGAGGAGTTGGTGACCGTGAGCGACACCCAGGTGACCTGGCTGACCCAGGAGGCCTACGACCGGCTCAAGGCTGAGCTGGACGAACTGATCGCGTACCGCCCGGTCATGGCTGCCGAGATCAACGCTCGTCGCGAAGAGGGCGACCTCCGCGAGAACGGCGGCTACCACGCGGCTCGCGAGGAGCAGGGCAAGCAGGAGGCGCGCATCCGCCAGCTGCACGAGCTGCTCCAGGCCGCGAAGGTCGGCGAAGCTCCCACCACGAAGGGTGTCGCGGCACCGGGCACGGTGCTCACGATCCGCTACGAGGGCGACGACGAGACCGAGACCTTCCTGCTGGCGACGCGGGAAGAGGGCGCGCACGGCGAGATGGAGGTCTACTCCCCGTCCTCACCGCTGGGCAAGGCGCTGAACGGCTCGAAGGACGGCGAGACCGTCGAGTACGAGCTGCCCAACGGCAAGCTCCAGAAGGTCACGCTGATCTCCGCGGTGCCGTACTCGGGCTGATCACACGACGTTGCGGAGGGGCGGTCACTGCGGTGACCGCCCCTTCACGCGTTCCAGGAGCGGTCGCACCCGCGGCGGCACCGGCGTGGAGAGCGCGATGGAGGTCGACAGCCTGCGCACGTGCGGCACGTCGACGATGTGGTCGACCACGCGCTGCAGGTCCGCGTTGGACCGCGCGACCATCCGCACGAAGAGGTCGCCCTGCCCGGTCGTGGCGTGCACCTCGCACACCTCGCTGATCGCGGCCAGGCCCTCGCACACCTCCTGCCGGCGGCCCTGCGCGATCTCGACCGTCGCGAACGCGGTCAGCCCGTAGCCCATCGCCCCCAGGTCCAGCGCGGGTGGGAACCCGGTGAGCACACCGCGGCCGGTCAGCCGGTCCAGCCGGGCCTGCACGGTGCCACGTGCGACACCGAGCCTGCGGGAGCATTCGAGGACGCCCAGCCGCGGCTCGTCGGTGAGGAGCAGCAGCAGCCGTGCGTCCAGTTCGTCGACTGTCTGGTCAGAGTGCTCACTCTGCTGGTCTTCGGCCACGCATCACTGTACAAAATGCGCAGGAAAATTGAAGACTGTTGCTCACCCTGTCGGGTCATCTCATGCTGATGAGCATGACGCAGCAGCTTGACGACGTGAGCTACGACCAGCTCCGGCAGCTCGTGGGGTTGGTCGACTACGACGCGACCAAGGACCCCTTCCCCGTGCGCGCCATGGACGCCGTGGTGTTCGTCGCGGGCAACGCCACGCAGACCGCGTGGCTGTACCAGGTGGCGTTCGGCATGGAGCTCGTGGCCTACGCGGGCCCCGAGACCGGCCAGCGCACGCACAAGTCGTTCGTGCTGAAGTCGGGCTCGGCCCGCTTCGTGATCCACGGCGGCGTGCAGCCCGGTTCCCCGCTGCTCGACCACCACCGCAAGCACGGCGACGGCGTCGTCGACCTGGCGCTGGAGGTCGGCGACGTCGACCAGTGCATCGAGCACGCCCGCGCGCAGGGCGCGACCGTCCTGGAGGAGCCGCACGACGTCTCCGACGAGCACGGCACCGTCCGCCTCGCGGCCATCGCCACCTACGGCGAGACCCGCCACACCCTGGTGGACCGCTCGAAGTACACCGGCCCCTACCTGCCCGGTTACGTGGCCAAGACGTCGACCGTGAAGCGGCCGGAGGGTGCGCCGAAGCGCCTGTTCCAGGCCGTCGACCACTGCGTCGGCAACGTCGAGCTCGGCAAGATGGACTACTGGGTCGAGTGGTACAACCGCGTCATGGGCTTCGTGAACATGGCGGAGTTCATCGGCGACGACATCGCCACCGACTACTCGGCGCTGATGTCCAAGGTCGTCTCCAACGGCAACCACCGCGTCAAGTTCCCGCTGAACGAGCCGGCGGTCGCGAAGAAGAAGTCGCAGATCGACGAGTACCTCGAGTTCTACGAGGGCGCGGGCGTCCAGCACATCGCCTTGGCCACCAACGACATCATCAAGACCGTCACCGCCATGCGCGAGGCGGGCGTGGAGTTCCTGGAGACCCCGGACTCCTACTACGACGACCCCGAGCTGCGCGCCCGCATCGGCGAGGTCCGCGTGCCGATCGAGGTCCTCAAGGAGCACCGCATCCTGGTCGACCGCGACGAGGACGGCTACCTGCTGCAGATCTTCACCAAGCCGATCGGCGACCGCCCCACCGTGTTCTACGAGCTGATCGAACGGCACGGCTCGCTGGGCTTCGGCAAGGGCAACTTCAAGGCGTTGTTCGAGGCCATCGAGCGGGAACAGGAGCGCCGCGGCAACCTCTGATGCGCGTTCCCCGGTAGGCTGCCTTACGGGGGACTCACATCGTGGGGAGGTGGCATGGCACTCGTACGACGCGTGGCCGCGGTGATTCCGCTGGTCGGAGCCGTGACCACGGCTGCGGCGCTGACCGGCGCGGCGTTCCTGACCGTGGCCCACGCGGGTTGCGACGAGGCCGGCCGCTTCGTCCGCACCGGCGAGTCGATCGAGTTCGTCGGCGGCTGCGTCAACGGCGCCGACCTACCGGCGGCGCCCACAGCCGACACCGCGGACAACGTGGACAGGTTCGGCGGCTCGAAGAAGCCGTAGTAGCGCTGAGGGCGTCTGCAAGTACCACCAACTCCACGTTGGCCGTACTTGCAGACGCCCTCTCCCCGTTGCTCGGAGTGCACGCGGGGCCCTTTCGTGCACCAGGAGCGCACGCGGGGAGCTTTCGTACTCCTGGTGTACGCGGGGAACTTTCGTGCTCCTGGAAGTGCACGCGGGGAGCTTTCGTGCACCAGGAGCGCACGAAAGGGCCCCGCGTGCGGTGGGGCAGCAGAGGGCAGGGGTTAGCCGAGGGCGGCCAGCAGGTCGGAGACCAGGTCGTCGCCCGACTCGATGCCCACCGAGACGCGGACCAGGTCGGCGGGGACCTCCAGCATCGAGCCCGCGGTCGAGGCGTGCGTCATCTTGCCGGGGTGCTCGATCAGCGACTCGACGCCGCCGAGCGACTCGGCCAAAGTGAAGAGCTCGGTGCGCGCGCAGACCGCGAGCGCCGCTTCCTCGCCGCCCTCGACGAGGAACGAGATCATGCCGCCGAAGCGACGCATCTGCTTGGCCGCCACCGCGTGGCCGGGGTGCGACTCCAGACCGGGGTAGATGACCTTCTTCACGCGCGGGTGGCGGGTGAGGGCCTCGGCGACCAGCTCGGCGTTGTCGGAGTGCTTCTCCATGCGCAGCTCGAGCGTCTTGAGGCCGCGCAGGGTCAGGTAGGCGTCGAACGGGCCGGGGACCGCGCCCGCGCCGTTCTGCAGGAAGCCGAACGCCGCGTCGGTCTCCTCGTCGGAGGTGACGAGGGCGCCGCCGACGACGTCGGAGTGGCCGCCGACGTACTTGGTGGTGGAGTGCAGCACCACGTCGGCGCCGAGCTCCAGCGGGGTCTGCAGGGCCGGGGACGCGAAGGTGTTGTCCACCACCAGCTTGGCGCCCGCGGAGTGGGCGACCTCGGCGATCGCGGCGATGTCGCCGATGTTCAGCAGCGGGTTGGTCGGCGTCTCGATCCACACGAGCTTCGTGGCCGGCGTGATGGCGGCGCGGATCGCGTCGACGTCGGAGACCGGGGCCGGCGAGTGGGTGACGCCCCACTGCGAGAAGACCTTGTCGATCAAGCGGAACGTGCCGCCGTAGGCGTCGTTCGGGATGACGATGTGGTCGCCGGGCTTGAGGAACGCGCGCAGGGCCGTGTCGGTGGCACCCATGCCCGACGAGAACGCACGGCCGAAGCGGCCGCGTTCCAGGGAGGCGAGGGCGGTCTCCAGTGCGCGGCGGGTCGGGTTGCCGGTGCGCGAGTACTCGAAGCCCTGGCGCAGCCCACCGACGCCGTCCTGGGCGTACGTCGACGTCGCGTAGATGGGCACGTTCACCGCACCCGTGGTCGGGTCCGGGTCCTGACCGGCGTGGATCGCCCTGGTCGCGAAGCCGTATGGGGTGCTCATGTCCGCAGGGTACTCACCCGTCCGGCCGCCGACCGGCAGGAGTGCGGAACAGAACAGCCCCCGGTCACGGGGACCGGGGGCTGTTCTGGTGAGGTCTTACCAACCCTGCTGCTGGCCGTAGCCCTGCTGCGGCGGCTGGCCGTAGCCACCCTGCTGCGGGTAGCCGCCGGTGCCCGGCTGCTGGAAGCCGCCGGTGCCACCGCCGTACGGCGAGGCCGTCTCCGGGGCGTTGATCACGATGGTCTTCATGATCTTGTCGGCCCAGGTCTGGTTCTTCGGCTCCCACAACGGGGCCAGGAAGCCCGCGTTGCACGGCAGCGAGTCGACGACGTGGCACAGCTGGCGCACGAAGGTGGTGCCGGCGCCGAGCGGCTGCAGCGTCTCCTCGGAGACGAGCTTGATCTTGGCGATCTTCTTGCCGATCGTCTGGCCGGTCGCGCCCTGCCTGATGATCAGGTTCCAGATGTAGAACCCGAACAGCGCCAGGTAGAGCACGATGCCGATGATCGCGAAGATCCACGCGGCGTCGGGGCCGATGCCCGCGCCGACGAGGCCCAGCACGAACGCGACGAGCCACACCACGACGACCGGCGCCGCGACGTCGATCAGGTAGCCCACGAACCGCGAACCCCACTCGGCGTAACCGGTGGGAGGCGGCGGCGGGAAGCCGGGAGCGCCGCCGTAGGAGGGCTGGCCGTAGGGCTGCTGCTGCGGCTGACCGTACGGCGAGCTCTGCGGAGCGCCGTAGGGCTGCTGCTGGTGCTGCTGCGGCTGGCCGTACGGGCTCGACTGCGCGGGCTGGCCGTACGGGTTGGACTGCACGGGTTGCCCGTACGGGTTCGACTGCGGAGCGCCGTAGGCGGGCGGCTGCGGAGCACCGTACGGGGGCGGCTGCTGGGCGGGGAACCCGCCGGAGCCGGGACCCTGTGCCGGGAAACCGCCGGAGCCGGGAGCGCCGGCCGGGGGCACCTGCCCCGGGCTGACGACCTGGGTGGCGTCCGCGTTCTGCTGCGGCGCGGCAGGCGTCTGACCAGGCGAGACGACCTGCGTGGCGTCCGGGTTGTGGGACGCCTGCGGCTGCCCACCTCCTGGGACGACCTGCGTGGCGTCCGCGTTTGGCTGCTCGTGCTGCGGCTGACCGCCGAACGGATTTCCTGGCGGCTGCGGAGCGTTCATCCGGTTTCCAACCCCCTTGGCTGGGCCGTGTGTGTATGAGTCTGGTTGATCTGGGGCGTCACGCTATCGGACGTACGGCCTTCTACGTTCAGCGACCAGCCAAGAAACCGAGAATGTCCTGCCTCGTCACGACACCGGCGGGCTTCCCGTCCTCCAGCACCAGCGCGCCGTCGGCGTGGGTCATGGCGTTCATGGCCACACTCACCGGCTCACCGGCGCCCAGCGTGGGCAGCGGTGCGCCCATGTGCTTGTCGAGGCGGTCGGCCAGCTGGGCCTTGCCGGTGAACAGCGCGTCGAGCAGGTCGCGCTCGTTGACCGCGCCGGCGACCTCGGCCGCCATGACCGGCGGTTCGGCGTTCACGACGGGCATCTGCGAGACGCCGAACTCGCGCAGGATCGCCACCGCGTCGCCGACGGTCTCGTTCGGGTGCGCGTGCACCAGGTCGGGCAGCTGGCCGCCCTTGCGGCGCAGCACGTCGCCGACGGTCGCGCCGGTCGAGTCGGGCGGCAGGAAGCCGTAGGAGGCCATCCAGCGGTCGTTGAAGACCTTCGACAGGTAGCCGCGGCCGCCGTCGGGCAGCAGCACGACCACGACGGCGTCCTCGGGCAGGTCCCGCGCGATGCGCAGCGCCGCGGCGGCGGCCATGCCGCAGGAGCCGCCGACGAGCAGGCCCTCCTCGCGGGCCAGGCGCCGAGTGACGTCGAACGAGTCCGCGTCGGAGACCTCGACGATCTGGTCGCAGACGGTCTTGTCGTAGGTCTCCGGCCAGAAGTCCTCGCCGACGCCCTCGACGAGGTACGGCCGGCCGGTGCCGCCGGAGTAGACCGAGCCCTCCGGGTCCGCGCCGATGATCTTCACCGCGCCGTCCGAGACCTCCTTGAGGTAACGGCCGGTGCCGGAGATCGTGCCGCCGGTGCCGACGCCCGCGACGAAGTGCGTGATCTTGCCCGCCGTCTGGCGCCACACCTCGGGGCCGGTCTGGTGGTAGTGGCTCGCCGGGTTCTCCGGGTTCGCGTACTGGTTGGGCTTCCACGCGCCGGGGATCTCGCGGACCAGCCGGTCGGAGACGTTGTAGTACGAGTCCGGGTGCTCGGGCGCGACGGCGGTCGGGCACACCACGACCTCGGCACCGTAGGCCTTGAGGACGTTGCGCTTGTCCTCGCTGACCTTGTCGGGGCACACGAACACGCACTTGTAACCCTTGCGCTGGGCGACCAGCGCGAGGCCGACACCGGTGTTGCCCGAGGTGGGCTCCACGATCGTGCCGCCGGGCTGCAGCTCGCCGGACTTCTCGGCCGCCTCCACCATGCGCAGCGCGATGCGGTCCTTCACGCTGCCGCCCGGGTTCAGGTACTCGACCTTGGCCAGGACGGTCGCCTTGATGCCCGAGGTCAGGGAGTTGAGCTTGACCAGCGGCGTGTTGCCCACCAGGTCGACGACGTGCTCGACGTACTCCACCGCTGTACTCCCCACTCCCACTCTCCGAGATAGCGCACGAAGCGTAGCTCTAGTGGCAGCGGAGGTTGATTCGAACGGTGATGCCGACGATTCCAGGGGAGAGGGGGTGGTGCGGATGCTCGGCACGGGACACCTGCGCGCGGCCGCCATGACCGCCGCGACGCTCGGCGGGCTGTCCGGGGCGCTCGTCGGGCTGCTGAACGAGCAGGGCAGACGGGCCCGCGTGGCCATCGGCGTGCTGGAACACCTGTGGCCCGCGCCCGACGGCGTGTACCGCGACGACGGCCGGGACCCGCTGCGGCTGGCGGTGCTCGGCGACTCGATGGCGGTCGGCGTCGGTGTGACGCACCCCTCGCAGATGCCGGGCGTGTTGCTGGCCGGGGCGCTGGCCGAGGAGGCGGACCGGCCGGTGCGGCTGTCGACGTACGCGATCAGCGGCTCGACGACCCGCGACCTGGTGCCGCAGGTCGACGCGGCGCTGCCGGGCGAGCCGCAGGCGGCGCTGGTCATCATCGGCGCGAACGACGTGACGACGCGGACGCCGGTGCGCGACTCGGCGGCGTTGCTGGGCGAGCAGGTCCGCCGGCTGCGCGCCGCCGGGTGCGGTGTCGTGGTCGGCACCTGCCCCGACCTCGGGATCGTGCGGCCGATCCCGCAGCCGCTGCGGGCGATCGGGCGGCGGTACAGCCTGCGGCTGGCGGCGGCGCAGACGGCGCAGGTGCGGCGGGCCGGCGGTGTCGCGGTACCGCTGGGGAACCTGCTGGCACCGGAGTTCACCGCGCGGCACGCCGACATGTTCAGCTCCGACCGCTTCCACCCCAGCGCCGCCGGCTACGAGGCGGCGGCCGGTGTGCTGCTGGCGCCGTTGTGCCGGGTGGCGGGGTTCCTGCCGGAGTGGGCGGCGGCGCCGGTGCCGTTGCGCTCGGCGGCGGCGCTGGCGGTGGGCGCGTCGCGGTGGCCCGCGTGGCTGCACCGGCGGCACGCGTGAGTTCCGGAAATCCTCGTCACGTGCGCTGGCCGGGGTGAGCGGGCGTTAACTAGGCTCGGCTGCGACCTTGACCCCCAACGAGGAGCTCCCCGATGCCTGAGGCCGTGATCGTCTCCGCCGCCCGCTCCCCCATCGGCCGCGCGGGCAAGGGCTCGCTGAAGGACGTGCGGCCCGACGACCTCGCCGCGCGGATGGTGAAGGCGGCGCTGGACAAGGTGCCGCAGCTCGACCCGGCGCAGATCGACGACCTGATGCTCGGCTGCGGCCTGCCCGGCGGCGAGCAGGGTTTCAACATGGCGCGCGTCGTGTCCGTGCTGCTGGGCCACGACACCCTGCCCGGCACGACGGTCACCCGCTACTGCGCCTCGTCGCTGCAGACCACGCGCATGGCCCTGCACGCCATCAAGGCGGGCGAGGGCGACGTGTTCATCTCCGCGGGCGTCGAGACGGTGTCGCGCTTCGCCAAGGGCAGCTCCGACTCGTGGCCGGACACCCACAACCCGCTCTTCGCCGACGCCGAGGCCCGCACGGCCTCCGTCGCCGCCTCCGGCGCCTCGACGTGGGACGACCCGCGGGTGTCCGGTGCCCTGCCGGACGTCTACGTCCCGATGGGCCAGACCGCGGAGAACCTGGCGCTGCTGAAGGGCGTCTCCCGCAAGGAGATGGACGAGTTCGGCGTCCGTTCGCAGAACCTCGCCGAGAAGGCGATCGCCGACGGCTTCTGGGCCCGCGAGATCACCCCGGTGACGCTGCCCGACGGCACTGTCGTCTCCACCGACGACGGCCCGCGCGCCGGCGTCACCTACGAGGCCGTGTCGCAGCTCAAGCCCGTGTTCCGCCCGGACGGCCGGATCAACGCCGGCAACTGCTGCCCGCTCAACGACGGCGCGGCCGCCCTCGTGGTCATGTCCGACACCAAGGCCCGCGAGCTCGGCATCACGCCGCTGGCGCGGATCGTCTCCACCGGCGTCTCCGGCCTGTCGCCGGAGATCATGGGCCTCGGGCCGGTCGAGGCCTCGAAGCGCGCGCTGGCGCTGGCGGGCCTGTCGATCTCCGACATCGACCTCGTGGAGATCAACGAGGCGTTCGCGGCCCAGGTCATCCCGTCCTACCAGGACCTCGGGATCGACCTGGACCGGCTGAACGTGAACGGTGGCGCCATCGCCGTCGGCCACCCGTTCGGCATGACCGGCGCGCGGATCACCACGACCCTGATCAACTCGCTCCAGTTCCACGACAAGCAGTTCGGTCTGGAGACGATGTGCGTGGGCGGTGGCCAGGGCATGGCGATGGTGCTGGAACGCCTCAGCTGATCCTGGACCGATTCCAAGATCTGCAATTTGCCACTTGCAAGTAGCTCCGTTTCACCCGAACGGAGCTACTTGCCCACCACCGTTCTGCCGATGACCTGAATCGTCCAGCAATGGCGTCATCGGGCGAGGGGAAGTCCGTCCCTACCGACGAGTCAGGAGGTTGGGACATGCCCTATGTGTGGTGGCAAAGCGAATACGACCTGCAATGCCACGCGTTCTCGCTCGACCAGGCCCGTGGTTCCCGCCGCAGTTTCTACGAGGCGGTGTGCGAGCACTCGGTGCCCGATGAACGGGTGTCGCGTTCGCAGGTGGGGGCCCTCTGCACGGACTGCCTGATCAAAATCGGCACCGAGCTGCCGGACGTGCGCTGGCGGGTCTAGCGCACGAGCCGCATGCCGACCGACGCCGGGGCGCTCTCGGTGAAGCCGTGCCGTTCGTAGAGACGACGGCCGGGCGGGTCGGCGAGCAAGCTGACGTACGCGTCGGGCGAGTGGTCGCCGATGCGGTCCAGCAATGCGGTCATGATCGCGTCACCGATGCCTTTGCGCTGGTGGCGCGGCAACACCGCCATGTCGATGATGTGGAAGTACCAGCCACCGTCGCTCAGCACGCGACCCATGCCCACGGTTTCGCCTGATTCCGCGTGAATCGCGCGAACAGTGGCCCACGCGCCGTTGATGCCGTTCTCGGCTTCCTCACGACTGCGCGCGCTCAGGCCGGATTCCTCGCGCAGGCGCAGGTAGTCGTCGACGGTCGGCGGACTCATCTCCAGGCGGTACCCGTTTTCCACGCGACCCAGCCTACAAATGCAGAAGGGCGCCCCGCCGCAGCGGAACGCCCTCCGATCGGATGCCCGGACGTCAGTCCGAGTTGAAGTACGAGAGCAGGCGCAGGATCTCGGTGTAGAGCCACACCAGGGTGACCGTGAGACCGAACGCGATCTGCCACGCGAACTTGGCCGGCACGCCGGCCCGGATCGCCTGGTCCGCGGCGTCGAAGTCGATCAGGAAGCTGAACGCCGCGAGGCCGATGCAGACGAGGCTGAAGATGATCGCGAGCGTGCCGCCGGAGCGGAGGCCGAGGCCGCCGGTCGTGAAGAAGCTCATGATCAGGTTGAAGAGCATCAGGACGGCGACGCCGATGATCGCGCCCGTGATCCACTTCGTGAACTTCGGCGTGACGCGGATCGCGCCGGTCTTGTAGACGACCAGCATGCCGGCGAAGACGCCGATCGTGCCGATGATCGCCTGGCCGATCACCACGACACCCTGGCCGGGGTTGCCGGTCCAGCCGTCGATCAGCCGCCCGATGATCCCGCTGAACGCGCCGAGGAAGACACCCTCGACGGCGGCGTAGGCGATGACGAGGGGCGGGCTCGGGACGCGCTTGAACGAGATGATCAGCGCGAGCACGAGTCCGATGATCGCGGCCGGGAACAGCAGTACCCAAGCCTGCATCAGGTAGGTGATGACGGCGGTGACCGCCACCACGGCCAGCGTGATGCCGGTCTTGGTGACGACGTCGTCGATCGTCATCGGCCGCTCGCTGGTCAGCGGCGGCGGGGCCTGCTGGTAGCCGGCTTCGGGCTGTCCGAAGCCTGCATAGCCTCCGTACCCGCCGCCGGTCGGCAGGTTACGGAAAGCCGGGTTGCTGCTGGAGCGCACCTGGTCCTCCTGGGGCGTTGCTTTACGCCGTCACGGGTACAACGAGCACGCTGGGTGCCAGGTTCCCCGTCGGTAAAGCCGACTTTACTCGCACAAGCGATCACACGTGCGCTAATAGTGTGCGAACTCGCGCGAAGACTCCGGAGCGTGACCTGACCTCGGCGTGTCGCGGCGTGTCCGGCCCCGTGCGCGTAACGCCGATCACATAACATTCACGATCACACCCTGCGCAGCGCCCTAGTTCCCCCTCGTGGCGGCTTGTCCCCGAAGTGGGCTACCGACAAGCTCGCACGCGGGATATGTACAGGTCAGAGGGGACCACGATTCACCATGGGCTGGAAACGTCTTGCCGCAGTGGCTGCGGTCTCGGGGCTCGCGCTCCTGACCGCCCCCGCGACGGCGACAGCGGTCGGCGTCAAGGGCATCGGCTACAACGCGACAGAGGTCCAGCCCAACGCCACCACGGGTTCGGAGTGGCACGGGTCGTACGTGTGGCAGGACAAGCACGTGTGGTGCGTGCAGTACGCCCTGCCCGCTCCCGACAGCGCGGTGGGCTACCAGCCCGGTGACGAGCTGCTGACGAAGGCGGGCAAGAAGCTCGCGCCCGACGTGGCCGCGAACATCTCCTACCTCCTGCTGCGCTACTCCACGACCAAGTCGGCGGAGGAGGCGGCGGCGCTCGCGCACCTGCTGCACAGCTGGACCGCGGCGCCGGACGGTGCGGTGAACTTCGACACGAAGGACCCGCGCTACCTCGCCTACAACGCCGAGTGGTACGCCGCCCGGCTGCCCGCGCCCGTGCTGGAGGCCGTCGCGCGGATGCGGGCCGACGCCGAGGCCAACCGCGGCCCGTGGAAGCTCGCCGCGACCGCGCCGCAGGAACCGCTCGTCATCGGCACCGAGTCGACGTGGACCGTGTCGCTGCTCAAGCAGAACGACAAGGGCGTCTCCGGCGCGCCGATCAGCTTCGCGCTGACCGACGCCACGCTCGTCGACGGCAGCGCGGAGGGCAAGGTCACCACCGACGCGAACGGCAGCCCGGTCGCGCTCAAGGTCGTCCCCACCGGTCCGAAGCCGGCGATCGCGGTCACCGCCGACTCCCCCGCGGACAAGCCGGTCGTGCACCAGCCGATCCAGACCGAGAACATGCAGCGGATCGTCACCACCGGCGGCGAGAAGAAGCTGACCGCCGCCGCCAACGCCCAGGCCAAGACCGCTCCGGGCGCCGTGAAGATCACGAAGATCGACTCGGAGACCAAGAAGGCCATCGCGGGCGTCGCGCTGCGCGTCACCGCCAAGGACCAGACGAGCCCCGCGCTCAAGCAGGACGACAGCCCGCTGGTCGGCACGGACGGCAAGCCGCTGGTGCTGCAGACCGGTGCCGACGGCACGGTCGAGGTGCCGGACCTGCGCACGCCGCAGGAGATCTGCCTCGTCGAGGTGGCCGCGCCGAAGGGGTACGAGGAGTTCTTCGACGCGAAGGCACCACCGGCCGCGTGCGGGTCCGTCGGCCCCGGCTCGACGCTCGCGCTGGAGCTGGTGAACAAGCCGAACACCCCGGTCGTGCCCAGCACGATCCCGGCGGGCACGGAGGGCAGCACGCCGGTCGCGACCGCGTCGTTCGACTCGCAGCTGCGCCCCGGTCTGCTGCTCTCGGTGGGTGGCCTGGTGCTGCTCGGCGGGGCACTGGCAGGCTTGCTGGTGTGGCGCAGGCAGTGAGTTCCCGGGCTTTCCTGACCGGCGTGCTGGTGGTGGGCGTCGCCGCCACCAGCGTGCTGGTCACCTCGTCCGAGACCGACGTCCTCGCGGGACGGCCGGTCGCGGACGAGATCCCCGTGGTCGGGCCCGGTCCTGTCGGCGACAGCATGAGCACCGGCAGGGGCGCCGACCTCACCGGGTTGATCGGCGGCGCGAACACCGGCAACGCCAAACCGGTCGAGCCCGCACCACCGCAGCAGCAACAGCCCGCGCCGCCCAAGGCCGGTCCCGGTTCGGTGCGGCTGCCCGCCGGTGGCTCGGCCACTCTGGTGCGGCGCGAGGTCAAGGACGGCGTGCTGCCGGTGCCCGACGGCATCGGCGAGGCGACCTGGTGGGGCACCGAGCTGGCGGGCGCCGAGGGCGCGACCGTGCTGGCCGGGCACGTCGACTGGAAGGGCGCGAAGGGACCGTTCGCCGAGCTGTGGCAGGCGCAGAACGGCCGTGAGGTCGTCGTCGCCGACAGCGCGGGCGAGGAGTTCCGGTTCAAGATCCGGCAGATCGAGACGGTCCGCAAGGAGGAGCTGCCGGCCCGCGCGCTGGAGCTCTTCGGGCCGCGCGGCCCGCACCGGCTGGTGCTGGTCACGTGCGGGGGTACCTGGATCGGTGGACAGCAGGGCTACGAGGCGAACCGAGTGGTGATCGCCGACCCCGTCAGGTGACCAATCGCCTCCCCGGCGCAACCCGTTCGGGTGACCGATCGTCTCCTACTGTGTGAAGCGCTGGGGATGGTTGACCACGGGCGTGGCTCTGGCACTGGCACTCGTGCTGGTGATGACGCTGAGTCCGCACGACGACCCGGACCAGCAGGCGGAGAACGGCCCGCTGCCGATGGCGCCCCGCCTTCCGACTCCGAAGGAGTCCGGGCCCGCGCCGCGCGTGCCCGGCCCCACGCCGGAACAGCTCGCGAAGCAACCGTGGATGCACAAGCTGGCGCAGGGTGAGAAGCCGCCGCAGTTCGTGCTCTTCTCCTTCGACGGCGCGGTGTCCAAGCAGCACTGGGACAAGGTGCTCCCGGTCGCCAGGCAGACGGGCGCGCACGTCACCGGCCTGCTGTCCGGCGTGTACATGCTGGCCGACCAGGACCGGACGCTGTACCAGCCGCCCGCGGGTCTCAAGCGGGGCCGGTCGGACATCGACTTCGGCGGCAGCAGGCAGGACATCGAGGCCAGGATCGGCTACCTGAACCAGGTGATCGCCGACGGCCACGAGATCGGCACGCACTACAACGGCCACTTCTGCTCCGGTGGCAGCCAGCCCTCGGTGGACAAGTGGGACAACGCCGCCTGGAACGCGGAGCTGGCGCAGTTCCGCCTGATCGTCGACAAGGCGCGGTCCGAGGGCTTCCGGTTGCCCGCCGACGCGGTCCGGGGTGGACGGACGCCGTGCCTGGAGGGCAACTGGGACGAGGCCTTCCCTGCGATGGCCGCCCACGGCCTGGTCTACGACACCAGCCAGGTCGCGCTCGGCGTCCAGTGGCCGTCCGTCCAAAGGGGACTGTACGAGTTCCCGATGCCCGAGGTGCGCGTCCCCGCGCTGGGCCGGCAGGTCGTGATGATGGACTTCAACCTCTGGTACGCGCTCAACGGCGCCAAGGAGGAACCGGCGCGCGCCCCGGAGTTCACGCAGATCGTCGTCGACACGTACCGGTCGGTGTACCGGGCGGCGCTGAACGGCAACCGCGCGCCGCTGGTGATCGGCAACCACTTCAACGAGTGGAACGGGTCGGCGTTCTCCACGGCGATGGAGCAGTTCCTCGGCGAGGTGTGCGGCAAGCCGGAGACGGTGTGCGCCACCTACACCGAGGTCATCCAGTGGATGCAGCTGCAGGACCCGGCGGTCCTCGACCAGCTCCGCCGGATGCCCGCCGCCCGCAACTGACCCCACCTCCCGACGTCACCCACTCGTGTCCGCCTACGGCACGCGGGGACCCTTCGTACCCCAGAAGCGCACGAAGGGTCCCCGCGTGCCGAAGCAGCGGTGCGCGAACGGGTGGGTCAGGCGTCGGTGGAGACGATGCGGTCGTCGGTTGAACCGGGTTGGCCGTTGGCGTCCTGGTTGGACGTGCCGAACCACAGGGTGCCGTCCGGTGCGGGAGCGATCGAGCGCACCCGGCCGTAGGCGCCGGTGAACAACGCCTGCGGCGTGCCGAGCGTGGTGCCGTTGACCGGGATCTTCCAGATCCGGCGGCCGGTGACGGCGCCGACGTAGAGCGCGTTCTTGTGCAGGGCGATGCCGGTCGGGCCCGCCAGCCGGTTGGACCACGTGACGGCCGGGTTCGTCATGCCGGCGACGTTGCAGTTGCCCTCGCACGTCGGCCAGCCGTAGTTCTTCCCGGCCTCGATGCGGTTGATCTCGTCGGTCGTGTTGTTGCCGAACTCGGTGGCGTACGCGGTGGTGCCGACCCAGGTGATGCCCTGGGGGTTGCGGTGGCCGATCGTGTACACGACGCTGTTCGCGCGCGGGTTGCCGCTCGCCGGCCTGCCCGCGGTGTCGAAGCGCAGCATCTTGCCGCCCAGCGAGTTCCAGTTCTGCGCGTTGGCCGTGTTCTGCGCGTCGCCGGTGGTCGCCCACAGGTAGCCGTCCGGACCGAACTCCAGGCCGCCGCCGTTGTGGTAGCGGTTCTTCGGGATGCCGGTGACGATCGGCTGCGGCGTGCCGCCCAGCGCGAGCTTGGCGATCCGGTTGTCGGTCGCCGTCGAGTAGTAGATGAAGACCGAGTTGTCGGTCGCGAACGTCTTCGACACCGCGAGGCCGAGCAGTCCGCCCTCACCGCCCGTGCTCTGGGCCGCTTCCACGGTGTCGAGCTCGGTCACGGTCGTGCCGCTGAGCTTCTTGATCTTGAACGTGTCCCGTTCCGTGAAGATGCCGCTGCCGTCGGGCAGGAACTCGATGTCCCAGGGGATGTCCAACCCGCTGGCGAGGGTCCGCTCGGCCTGCGCGGAGGGTCCGTCCTGCGCGGAGGCCGGGATCACGCAGAGGGAGGCGGCGACGGCGGTGCAGGCTGCCGCTGCCGCGATACGACGAGCACGCATGTGTGCTCTCCTTCGGGTCCGCTCGTGGTTTCAGTCTGCGGCGGAGGTGTTGCAGGGCGTGTTTACCCAATCACAGCTCGCACAAACTCACAACGCTCATCGGATGTTTCGATACAACCGTCCGCCTTCTCAGGCCTGAAAGGCGGTTCCGCTCCGATGATCTTTGGGAACCTTGTGAACGGTCTAGCGCGATCCACGCGGGACGTCCTACGGTGAAAGTCGCCGCCGCGCCCCACGGAAGAGCCGCGCGTGCCCTTCCCGGGCACGCCGTAGACCCGAGGAGTCGCGCATGAACGTTGCCGCTACCGCTACCGAGCACAAGCTTCCCGAGGTCAAGCGCGAGTGGGTGAAGCCCGACTTCCGCGACTTCGACACGCCCATGGAGGTCACCGCCTACGCGGCCCGCAGCTGACGCGGCCCGCACCGGGACCCCCGCGGCGGCGGGGGTCCCGGTCTCCCGCACTCCCCCTGCCGGCAACGGCATCTGCAAGTACCACCAACACATGATCGAATCGCCGTCGAAGCCAGGGGAGCGAACGCGACGGGTACGACTTCTGGCCAACCGCTGAGGAGTGCACGCTGATGAAAGCCGTGTCCGCCCAGGAGTTCGTTGCGGAGCTCCGCGCGCTGGCCCCGCGGTACTGGGACAGCCACCCGTTCCACCTGCGCATGCACGAGGGCGGCCTGAGCAAGCACGAGCTGCAGGCGTGGGCCGCGAACCGCTGGTACTACCAGCGCTGCATCGCGCAGAAGGACGCCGCGATCCTGTCGAACTGCCCGGTGCCGGAGGTCCGCCGCCAGTGGCGCGAGCGGATCGTGTGGCACGACGGCACGGGACCCGGCGAGGGCGGCGCAGAGAACTGGCTGCTGCTCGCCGAGGCGGTCGGGCTGACCAGGGACGAGGTGCTCGACGAACGGCACGTGCTGCCCGGCGTCCGGTTCGCCGTCGACGCCTACGTGAACTTCGCGCGCACCAGGCCGTGGGTCGAGGGGGTCGCCTCCGGGCTGACCGAGATGTTCTCGGGTGCGTTGATGCGCAAGCGACTCGCGGCGTTGCGGGAGCGGTACCCGTGGATCGCCGAGGAGGGGTTCGCCTACTTCACCGACCGCATCCGGGCGGTCGCCGGCGAGGGACAGGCCACTGTGGACGTCGTGGTCGAGCACGCCCGCACCCGCGAACAGCAGCTGGCGGCCGTGGCGGCGCTGGCGTTCAAGTGCGACGTGCTGCGGGCCGTGCTGGACGCCGTCGACTACTACTCGGGCAGGGGCAGGCCGTGCTAGCGCTCGGCGCCGTGCCGCGCATCCGGCGCGGGGTGAAGCGCGGCTACGACCAGATCCGCTCCGCGCACGTCGTGCTGTTCCCCGAGGGCGTGCTGGTGCTCAACGAGACCGCGGCCTCCGTCGTGGCGCTGTGCGACGGCGTCCGGTCGGTGGGGGACATCGCGCTGGCGCTGGGCGACGAGTACGCCGGCGTCGAGCCGGCGGACGTGGCGGAGCTGGTGGCGCGGCTGGTGGACCGGAGGGTGGTCGACGTCGATGGCTGAGGCACCGTTCGGCCTGCTCGCCGAGCTCACGCACCGCTGCCCGCTGCAGTGCGGGTACTGCTCGAACCCGGTGGAGCTGGTGCGCAGGGGCGCCGAGCTGCCCACCGAGGACTGGCTGCGCGTCTTCGACCAGGCCCGCTCGCTGGGCGTGTTGCAGGTCCACCTGTCCGGCGGGGAACCGCTGCTGCGACCGGACCTCCCGGAGCTGGTGGCGCACGCGAACAGCCTCGGCTGCTACGTCAACCTCGTCACGTCCGGTGTGGGCC
This sequence comes from Lentzea chajnantorensis, assembly GCF_054300775.1. Classification (NCBI taxonomy): domain Bacteria; kingdom Bacillati; phylum Actinomycetota; class Actinomycetes; order Pseudonocardiales; family Pseudonocardiaceae; genus Lentzea; species Lentzea chajnantorensis. Next base: position 308,997 of record NZ_JBSDZT010000002.1, read on the forward strand.
TGTCCCGCGACCGGCTGCACGACCTGGCCGGGCGCGGCGTCGACCACGTGCAGCTCTCCTTGCAGGACGCGACCAAGGCAGGCAACGACCGGATCGCGGGCATCAAGGCGTTCGACCGGAAGGTCGAGGCAGCGGCCCTCATCCGCGCCGAAGGCCTGCCGCTGACCGTGAACACCGTGCTGCACCGGCAGAACCTCGACAACGTCGCCGGGATCATCGCGCTGGCCGAGCGGCTGGGCGCGGAACGGCTGGAGCTCGCCAACACCCAGTACTACGGCTGGGCGCTGCGCAACCGGGCGGCGTTGCTGCCCACGCGCGACCAGCTGGCGGCGGCCGGCCCGGTCGTCGCCGCGGCGCAGGAACGGCTGCGCGGGGTGATGGAGATCGTCTACGTCATCGCCGACTACCACGAGGCGCACCCGAAGCCGTGCATGTACGGGTGGGGTGCGCGGCAGCTGACCGTGGCGCCCGACGGCTCGGTGCTCCCCTGCCCCGCCGCCACCGTGATCCCGACGCTGCCGGTCGAGAACGTGCGCGACTCGTCGTTGCACGACATCTGGCACGACTCGCCGTCGTTCACCGCCTTCCGCGGCTTCGACTGGATGCGGGACCCGTGCCGGTCGTGCCCGCGCAAGGAGGTCGACTTCGGCGGCTGCCGGTGCCAGGCGTTCCAGCTCACCGGTGACGCCGCCGCCACCGACCCGGTGTGCTCGCTGTCGCCGAATCGGTCCACTGTGGACCTGATTCTGGCGACCGAGGTGGCACCGGCGGTCGAACCGGCCGTGGCCATGCGGAGGATGCCGTGAAGGCGGTCCTGCTCGGCACCGCGGCCGGCGGCGGGTTCCCGCAGTGGAACTGCGCCTGCGCGCTGTGCGTCCGCGCCCGGTCCGGTGAGCTGCCCGCCCGGTCGCAGGACTGCCTGGCGGTCAGCGCCGACGGCACGCGCTGGTGGCTGGTCAACGCCTCGCCGGACATCCGCACGCAGCTCGTCGCCTGCGCGCTGCTGAACCCCGGTCCCGGCCCGCGCGAGACCCCGGTGCGCGGCGCCCTGCTCACCGACGCAGAGCTCGACCACGCGCTCGGCCTGCTGACGTTGCGCGGCGGCACGGGCCTGGCGGTGTGGGCGCCGGGCCCGGTGCTGCACGCGTTGCGCGACCGGTTCGACCTGCGCTCGGTGGTCGACGGGTACGCACCCGTGGACTGGCGCGAGGTCACCACCGCCGAGGTCGAGCTCGACGGCCTGCGGGTGACGGCGGTCCCGATCAGCGGCAAGCGCCCGAAGTACGCGCGGTCGTCCACCGTGGAGGGCGATTGGGTGGTCGCCTACCGGTTCGCCGACCCGGTCACCGGTGGTGTGCTGGTCTACGCGCCGTGCCTCGCGCACTGGCCGGACGGGTTCGACGACGTGGTGGCCGGGGCGGACTGCCTGGTGCTCGACGGCACGTTCCACGCGGCCTCCGAGATGGGCACGGCGACGGGCAGCGGGTCCGGGCAGGCCGCGATGGGCCACCTGCCGATCACGGCGAGCCTGCCGCGGTTGCGGCGGTTCCCGGCCGTGCGGCGGATCTACACGCACCTCAACAACACCAACCCGGTGCTGGACCCGGACTCGCCGGAGGCGGCACAGGTGCGCGCGGCGGGCGTGGAGCTCCCGCCGGACGGCACGGTGCTCGAACTCTGAGGTGCCCGGACTCTGAGGTGCCCCGGACCCCGAACGGGCCAGAATGGGCGGATGTCCTTCGTGATCGGTGGTCGTCCGCTGGCCGAGCGGATCGTCGCGGAGCTGCCGTCGTTCGTGCGGCTCGTGCTCGCGGAGATCACCGACCGGGTGCCCGGCTACCGGCAGCTGCCCGCCGAGGAGCTCTCCGGTGACATCGCCCGCGTGATCGAGGGGACGCTGCGGGCGTTCGCGCGGGTGCTGCGCAGCCGGGAGCTGCCGACGGCCGACGAGCTGCGGTTCCTGCGCGAGTCGGCGGCCCGGCGTGCGGAGGAGGGCGTGCCGGTCGACGTCGTGCTCACGGCGTACCACGTGGGCATCCAGGTGGTGTGGGACGTGCTGGTGCCCGAGGCGCGGCCGGAGGAGGTCGGCGAGGTGCTGGCGCTCAACGCGCTGGCCATGCGGTACCTGCAGCTCGTGACGCCGGTGGTGAGCGCCGGGTACCTCGACGAGCGGCAGACGATGTTCGACGACGAGCGGTCGGCGCGGCACACGCAGCTGACCGGGCTGCTCGACGGCACGCGGGTCGCGGACGGGCCCGTGGTGGTGCTGGCGCTGCACGTGCCGCCGCACCCGGACGAGCTGACCGACGGGGTGGACGCGGCCGTGGCCGGGCGGCGCAAGCTGCGGCGGCTGCGCACCGAGCTGGAACGGCACAGCCGCGAACCGGTCCTGTCGGCGCTCACCCCCGACGGCGGGATCGTGCTGCTGCCGGGTGAGGACGACCGGGCCGACCGGGTCGTGGCGGACGCGGCACGGGCCGCCGGGGTGTCGTTGACGGTGGCGGCGGTCGCGGCCCCGCCGTCCGGGGTCGCGGCCGCCGCCGGGCTCGCCCGCGAGGTGCTCGCCGTCGCCGTGCGCTCGGGTCCCGGCCTGTACCGGCTGGCCGACGTGCTGCTGGAGTACCAGCTGTCCCGGCCGAGCGCGGCGCTGGAACCGCTGGCCGCGGTCGTGGCGCCGTTGTCCGACGAGCTCGTGCAGACGCTGGAGGTCTACCTGCGCCGCGGGTCGCGCCGGCCGGCCGCCACCGAGCTGCACGTCCACCCGAACACCGTGGACTACCGGCTGCGCAGGGTCGCGGAGCTCACCGGCCTCGACCCGACGCGGATCGAGCACGTCACGCTGCTGGCGGCTGCCCTGGCCGCGCGGCGCGCGCGACCGTAGCGCCGAACGCGGCCATGCCGGCGGCGTTGGGGTGCAGCGGCGCGGCGGCGGTCGTCGGCACCAGCCCCTCCAGGTAGCGGTCTGCGGGTGCGGCGCAGATGTCGTGGCCCACGGTCACGGCGGCGAAGTCCACGTACGTCGCGCCGCGCTTCTGGGCCTCGGCCCGCGCGGTGGCGCTGACCCGGTTGAGCACGCCCTGGAGGTAGTCGGCGTCCCGGCTCCACACCGGCTGCACCGGGTAGCAGCCGCCCGGCCTGATGTACGTGCCGTAGCCGGTGACCAGCACCTTCGCCCGCGGTGACCGGCGCTTGACCTCGTCGAGCGCGGCGCCGAGCTCCGGCCCCCACGCGTCCACGGCCGCGGCCAGCCGGTCCGTCCCACCGGAGGTGTAGCGGTCCTTGCAGGAGACCCCGATCGGCTGGGGCAGCAGGTTGATGCAGCTCAACGCCGTCTGGAACAGGCCGACGTCGTTGGCGCCGACCGTCAGCGACACCAGGTCGGTGGACGGCTTGAGCGCGGCGAACTGCGGTGCCACGAACCCGAACTGGCGGCCCGTGAAGTCGTCGGTCTTCGCACCGGAGCAGGTGACGTCGGTCAGCCGCGCGCCGAGCAGCTCCGCCGCCACCCGCGGGTAGTCGCGGGCCGACCGCAGGCACCACAGCGCCGGGTCCTGGGCCGGGACCAGCGGACCGGCCGCCGCCGAGTCGCCCAGTGCCACGTACTCCACGGTGTCCGCCTGGGCGGTGGTTGTTCCGGCGACCAAACCCGCCACCAGAGCCAACCCGGCCACGATCCGCATCCCGAACCTCCAACGTCGTCGTCAGGTCAGCTCATCGTGGTGGTTCCGGTCACGTGCGCGGGTGGGACGTTGCCCAGAGTCGGCCGGTCGGGTTTGTGACCGATCACAATGGGGGCGTGACTCCTGGCGAACTCCTCGACCTCGCCGCGCAGGCCTGCGTGGACGCCGCGAAGCTGCTGCGCGAGCTGCCGGTGGACGTTGCCGCGAAGGGCGCGTTCGACCAGGTCAGCAGTGCCGACCTGGCGGTCGAGGCGTTCCTGCGGCGTGCGCTCGACGTGCCCGGTTCCGCCGTCGTCGGCGAGGAGCTGGGCGCGGAGCAGGCTCGGATCACCTGGTACGTCGACCCGATCGACGGCACCCGCAACTTCGTCCGCGGGCTGCCCCTCGCGTGCCTGTCGGTGGCGGCGGCGGTGGACGGGCGGCTGGTGGCGGGGTGCGTGCTGGACCCGTTCCGCGACGAGCTGTTCACCGCGGCCGAGGGCGTGCCGTTCGCGGTGCGGTCGGCCGGGCTGGTGGTCCCGCCGGGACCGAGCCCGCGGCCGGTGGTGCTGACCGACGTCCCGTTGCCCGGCAGCCCCTACAGCGGCGAGGTGGAGCTGCTGGCCGACCTGCTCGCCGTCGCGGACGTGCGGCGGGTCTACGTGACGGCGCTGTCGCTGGCCTGGGTCGCGGCCGGGCGGGCGGACGCGGCGGCGAACCTGGGCATCCACCCGTGGGACGTGGCGGCCGGCGCGGTGCTGGTGCGGGCGGCCGGCGGCGTGTTCCACCACGTCGGCGGCGACGCGCTGGGGGCGGCGGGCTTCGTGGCCGGCCGTGGTGAGATCGTCGACTGGTTGCGCGACCGGTTGGAGGGCATCGTCTCGTGATCGACCTCAGCGGCCGGGTCGTCCTGGTCACCGGTGCGGGCGGCACGATCGGGGCCGGCATCGCACGCCGGTTCACCGCGGCCGGCGCCGTCGTCGTGCCGCACCGCGGCCGTGCCGACGGCGACCTGCGGTTCGCGGCGCGGCGCGTGGTCGAGGAGGCCTTCGCACTGCACGGCAGGCTCGACGCGGTGGTGAACAACGCCGGTGTGCAGCCCGTGGAACCGTTGCCGGGCATGAGCACCGAGTCCTGGCAGTCCGTTGTGGACATCAACCTGACCGGGCCGTTCGCCGTCACCCAGGCGGCCGCAGAGGTCCTGCCGCAGGGCGGGTCGATCACGCACATCGCGTCGATCGAGGGCACCCACCCGGCCGCGGGCCACGCCCACTACAGCGCCTCCAAGGCCGCGCTGGTCGTGCACGCGCGGGCCGCGGCCCAGGAGTACGGGCCGCGGCTGCGGGTGAACACCGTGTCCCCCGGCCTGATCAGCCGCCCCGGCATCGAGGAGCAGTGGCCGGAGGGCGTCGCGCGCTGGCACGACGCCGCCCCGTTGCACCGCCTCGGCACGCCCGAGGACGTGGGGAACGCGTGCGTGTTCCTCGCCTCCGACCTGGCGGCGTGGATCACCGGCCACGACCTGGTCGTCGACGGCGGGGTGACCGCACGCCCCACCTGGTAGCCCTGCTCAGCCGGCCTGCACGACCACGTCCACCCAGTAGTTCGTGGAGTCGAAGCTGGACGCGGGGAACGACCCGGCCGGGCCGTAGACGAACACCCCGTTGCCGCCCGCGCTCGCACTCGACGGCGCGGTCAACGAGCCGACCACCCTGGCGTTGGCGAAGTAGCCGTTCGTCACCGAGTAGCGCGTTGTCGTGTGGTACGCGGCGATGTAGGTGGTGTTGGCCGTCAACGGCACCGGGTTCGCGAAGGTCACCGTCTGCCAGCCGCTCGCCGACTCGCCGGTGAACGTCGCCGTGGCGAGCAGCTGCTGCGTGGCGGCGTTCCACAGGTGCGCGACGTGCGTGCCCGTGTTCAGGGAACCCTTGTAGAACTTGATGCCCGTCGCCGTGGCGTTCGCCGAGGACGTGCGGAACTTGACGCCCAGCTCCAGCGGGCCGACGTCGCCGGAGTTCACGATCGCGGGCACGTCGGAGCCGCTGAACAACGAGACCGGTGCCGGCGGCTGCACCGGGACCGCGGCGATGACGTCGACGAAGTAGTTGCCGGCCGCGAACGACGACGAGGGGAAGCTGCCCGCCGGGCCGTAGGTGAAGACGCCGTTGCCGCCCGCGCTCGCACTCGACGGTGCGACGAGCTGCCCCGCCGTCCGCGCCGAGGTGAACCCGTTCTCGGTCACCGAGTACTTCGTCGTCGTGTGGTACGAGACGACGTAGAACTGGTTCTGCGTCAACAACACCGGTGACGGGAAGGTCGCGCTCTGCCAGCCGCTCGCCGTCTCACCGCTGAACGTGGCGGTCGCGAGCAGCACGCCGGTGGTGGCGCTCCACAACCGGCCGGTGTGCGGCCCGGTGTTCAGCGTGCCCTTGTAGAACTTCACACCGGTCGCGCTCGCCCCCGCCACCGTGCACTGGAACTTCACACCGAGCTCGACCGGGCCGTTGTCGGTGGAGTTCGGGATGGCGGGCACGTCGGCGCCGGTGAACAGCGACTGCGTGGTCATCGCGACACCGACGTTCAGGCTCACCGTCGCCGAGGACTGCAGGAACCCGTTGGTGATCGTGTACTGGAAGCTCGCGGGCCCGGAGAAACCGGCGGTGGGCGTGAACGTGACGGTCTGGGCGCCCGCGTCGAAGCTCACCGTGCCGTTGGTGGCAGAACCCGCCGACACCATCGAGATCGGGTAGCCGTTGGGGTCGGAGTCGTTGGCCAGCAACGTCGCCGCGGGGATCGTGAGCGCGGTGCCCACCGGCGTGGTGAAGCCGCTGTTGCCGACCGCGACGGGCGCCAGGTTGCCGGCACCGCCCGCCCGCGCGAACACCACGTCGACCCAGTAGTTGGACTTCAGGAACGTCTCGGTGGGCATGGTGCCGCCCGCGCCGTAGCGGAAGACGCCGGCGTCGGCGGGCGCGGTGATCGCACCGCACGTGCGCGGGACGTGGAAGAAGTTGTGGTCGGAGTTCTCGAACTTCGCCGAGTGCACGCTGACGGTGTAGGTCTCGCCGGGCGTCAGCGCGACCGGGGCGATGTTCACCTGCTGCCAGCCGCTCGCGGTCTCACCGGTGGAGCCCACCTCGGCGAGCTTGGTGCCGGCCGCGTTGTAGAGCCGGGCGGTGTGCGCACCGGTGTTGTACGGGTTCTTGTAGAACCGCAGCGCGGTGGCGGAACCGGGCGTGTTGACGGAGAACCGCATGCCGTGCTCCAGCGGGTTCTCGTCGGGCGCGTGCAGCCCGTACGGCACGTCGGTGGGCTGGAAGAGCCGCACCGAGGCCGCGGGCGTCACCGTCACCGTGCGCGTGGGCCCGTTCTCGACGTTGAGGCTGTCGTCGACGGCCCGCACCTTGACCGCGTACGTGCCCGGCAGGTGCGGCCACCAGGAGAACGACCAGCTCGTCGTACCCGTGGCGGCCCGCCAGGACTGGCCGTTGTCGGTGGACACCTCGACGGTCGCGACGCGGCCGCCGACGTCGCTCGCCGTGCCGCTGATGATCACCTGCGCCTGCTGTGTGAACGTCGCACCGTTCGCGGGCGTCGTGATCACCGTGACCGGCGGCGTGGTGTCCGTCGAGGCCGTGGCGGGCGTCAGGTTGCCCTGCAACGTCTCCGGCTGCACCCCCATGTCCGCGAACAGGTTCACGGTTGCCTGCTGCGCGTCGCGGTCCTCGGACACCACGGGCATGGACGGGTCGGTGCTGGTGTAGTCGTGCACCGCGTCGAGTGCGAACGACCAGAACACCGTGCCGGCGCCGAAGACCAGGGCACCACTGGGCGCCCGGTAGAGCGTGAGGTGGTGGGTGGCGTCGCCGTCACCGGTCGTGGTGCCGTAGTCGAGGAGGTACTTGGCGCCGATGAACCGGTCGGTGCGGGAGAGCTTGACGAGCGTCGGCGGCCGGAACCGGTTGTCCGGCGACTCGTCCCACTCGTAGCCGAGCACGCCGTCCTCGACGTACCCGACCTGTCCCGCGGTCAGCGCGGCCATGCCGGTGTTGCGCCAGAACCGCAGCTTCCCGTACGCCTCCGGCACCTCGATCCGGTCGGCCTGGTGCGAGTCGACGGAGAAGCTGGTGCCCGTCAACCGGTTCTCCGCGACGCCGCCGTTCGAGGGCGGTGAGAACGCCGGGTCGCGCCAGGTGCCCGTCCACTCCGGACTCGGGTCGATCTTGGCGGCGTTCCTGGTCTCCTTGTAGCAGACCATGGTCCGGTTCGGCGTGCCGGTGACGTCGGGCTCCCAGCGGACCCGCCAGTAGACCTCGTTGCCGCTGAAGAAGCACAGGTGCACCCCCGCGTCCCTGGCCGCCTCGACGCGCGCACGCTGCGCCCCCGACCAGTACTCGTCATGCCCGACCGAGAGGTACACGTGGTGGTTGGTGAGGACGTAGTTGCCCGGCCCGACGTCCAGGCCGGTCACGTAGGCCACGTCGTACCCGTTGCGCTCCAACCACCTGATCATCGCGTACTCGGCGCTGAGCACGAAGTCCTGCGGCCCGGCGTCCACACCGCCCTGCGAGAGCCGCGTGCTGAACGGCCGGTTGCAGCTCACCTTGAACGCCCGCCCCGTCGGCGTCCCGGTGGCCGCGTTGCCGCCGTAGAGGTTCGCGCCACCCCACCCGTTGTAGGCCTGCCAGGTGGTGTCCGAGGTCTGGAAGACGATGTCGCGCTGCGTCCCGTCGCCGCGCACGACGAACGGGATGTGACTCGCCCCCGCGACCCCGTCCTGCCGCACCAGCTTCGCGAGGAACACACCGGACACCATGGTCGCGGGCACGGCCCACGAGGCGGTGACCGACCAGTTCGACGCGTCCCACAACCCGGTGCCGAGGTCGTTGAACGCGGCCGGCTGCACCGACGAGGTGGTGCGCTGGATCGTGTGCACCTTCCGCGCGCCGGCACCCCCGTAGTAACCGAGCCGGTAGATGTCGATGCGGTAGTTCGCGGAGTTCGAGTGGATCTTGAAGTCGATCGTCTGGCCCCTGTTGACGCTCAGCTTCGTGGTGAAGCCCGCCAGGGTGGGATCAGCGGCCCCGCTGATGCCGTCCCACTCGGACTTCGGACTCCCCGGCAACTGGTTCTCGGTCACGATCGGGTTCGGCATCCCGGCCCCCTTCGTCCCCCTATGGACATGCTCGTGACCGGGATATATGCCTCTCCGTAGTCGTCGTTAGCCCAGTGGGCACGCTGACACCCGAATGGATTAGGTGACGATGAAAGGTTTGCCAAATCCTGTAACGGAGGGGGTCTGAGCTGCGAGAACTCTCAGCCGTCTCGACAGGAGGGCGGGAGCACTCTCAGCGCTCCGGGAAGATCGGCGACCAATGGGTGTCACCGACGGTTACAAGATCAACTCTGCGGCACGGTCGCGCTGGTCAACGCCGTGGTCGACCGGGTGATGCGCATGGTGCCCCCGACGGGATTCGAACCCGTACTGTGATCCTTTTAAGGGACCTGCCTCTACCGATTGGGCTACGGGGGCGACGGGGAGCCTAGGCCTTGATCGTCGGCTTGTGTGCGCGGATGGTCGTTTCTCGCCCGAGCGGCCCAGTGAATTGGACTAGAGCGAGCATCCGGCTAAGCATCGAACGGACCCGAACATCAGCGCGTCCTCCCCGCTCCGAGCAGCTCCTTGAAGCGCAGCGCGACCCAGTCGTGGACGGCGGCGGACACGGAGTTGTCGCCGGCGCGGTGTTCGAACCAGCGCCAGTCGCAGTTGACGTTGATCTCCAGGAACACGTGGTCGCGGCCGGTGACGAGGAGGTCGAAGGCGGCGACCTGGACGCGCCAGTGGCGGGCCAGTGCCAGCAGGCGGTCCGACAGCGAGGTGGGGACCGAGGTCGGGGTCACGCGGACCGCGTCCGGGTCCACCCACAGCTGGGCCGGGTCGAGCTTGTCGACCTGGTAGGCGATGCAGCGTTCGCCGATCACGAAGACGCGCAGCTCGGTGTCGGAGGGGACGTACTCCTGCACGATCACCGGCGCGGGTTCGGGGGCGTCGGAGGCCCTGGAGGTCTCCAGCGGGCGCGGGAACAGGCCGTGCTGGACGCCGGGGCGGGGTTCGAGCAGGTGGCGGCCCGCGGTCTTGACGATGCAGCGGCCACCGCCGGGGCGGGTGCGGCCGGGGCGGGTCGTCACGGCGGTGCGGGGCACGCGCAGGCCGAACGCGGCGGCGTCGGAAAGCTGCGTGAGGCGGTCCAGGTGCGTCGAGAAGCGCGAGGGGTTCACGTGGGCCCAGTCGGAGCGGGAGGACAGCCAGTTGGCCACTGAGGCCCACTGGTCGACCGCGTAGGCGCCGGCGAGGGTGCCGGGCTCGACGGGGACCGCGGAGAAGCTCGAAGTGGCGGCGCCAGACCAGCAGGGGGCGCAGCAGCCAGCGGTCGAGCTCGACGAGGGGCTGGTCGGTGTAGACCGACAGCGGGAGGTCGACGCAGCGGTCGGCGTCGATGCGGGCCATCCGGATGCCGCGCTCGGCCAGTGCGATGGAGAGCTCGTTCATCTCCATGTCGGCGGCGCGCGCCAGGACCAGCACGCACGGCTGGGGGTTTCCGTCGCCCTCGTCGACCATGCCGAGGCGGTGGACCTGCTCCTGGAAGTCCAGGCACTTGGGAGGAGAGCGGAAGAGGTAGTCCTGACCCTGCAGCAGCAGTGGTCTGGCAGCCTCGGACGGGGCACTCGGCACCCGCCCGTCAGCCGACCTGCTCAATCGTCCTTCTTGCTGCTGAAACTCTTCCCCGCCTGTGCGTACTCCGCGGCGTACCGCGCCAACGCGGGGTCCTCGATCTCGCCGCGACGAAGCTGTGCGGCCAGCTCCTCGAGAGACATCGGGATCACCTCTTTCCCACACGGGCGCACCACGCATTCAGGTGATGCACCAGCCGTAGTCTCAGGTTCACGTAACGCAATGTCAAGGCAGGCGTCAGCGCTTTACTCCGATTGGGCGCTCAAGTTCCGCCTCTGGGCCATAAGAGTGCCCCGGACGAGGTGTCGTCCGGGGCATCTTCACACTCACAGCGAGTGGCGGTCACGCGTTCGGCCCACTGGACCGAACCAGGATCAGCTCTGGACCGCGCGGTCGAAGTCCGACTTCGGGTCGTTGATCTGGCCGAGCGCCACGACCTCGCGGCCGTAGAACAGCGCCTGCGTCCAGTCCATCAGCACGCGGAGCTTGCGGTTCACGGTCGGCATGAACGCCACGTGGTAGCTGCGGTGCATGAACCACGCCGGCAGGCCCTTGAAGCGCAGGCCGAACACGTCCGCGACGCCCTTGTAGAGGCCGAGGCCGGCGACCGAGCCGAGGTACTTGTGGAAGTAGTCCTTCGGCTTCTGGCCGCGCAGCGACGCGACGATGTTCTTGGAGAGCAGCTTCGACTGGCGGATGGCGTGCTGCGCGTTCGGCACGCACGTCGCCGTCGGGTCCTCGTCGGTGCGCGAGAGGTCCGGCACCGCGGAGCAGTCACCGGCGGCCCACACGCCTTCGAGGCCCTGCACCTGCATGGCGGCGGTGCAGCGGACGCGACCGCGCTCGTCGAGCGGCAGGTCGGTGTTGCGCAGCACCGGGTTCGCCTTCATGCCGGCGGTCCAGATGATCGTGTCGGAGTCGAACTCGGTGCCGTCGTCGAGGACGACGTGCCCGTTCTCCAGCGACTTCACGCGGGTGTCGAGGTAGATCTTGATACCGCGCTTCTCCAGCGCCTCGACCGTCCACGCACCGAGCTTCGCGGAGACCTCGGGCATGATCCGGCCCATCGCCTCGACGAGGACCCAGTTCATCTCTTCGGGCTTGATGCCCTCGTAGTACTTGAGCGCATACCGCGTCATGTCCTCAAGCTCGGCGAGCGTCTCGATGCCCGCGAAGCCACCACCGATCACGACGAAGCTCAGGAGCTTCTTGCGCAGGTCCGCGTTGTTCGTGCTGGCGGCCTGGTCCAGGCGCGACAGCACGTGGTTGCGGACGTAGATCGCCTCGCCGATCGTCTTCATGCCGATGCCGACCTCGGCCAGGCCGGGGATCGGGAGCGTGCGCGAGATCGCACCCAACGCGGAGACGAGCACGTCGTACTCGATCTCCTCGACGTGGCCGTCCGACAGCTCGGCGGTCACGATCTTGCGCGCGTGCTCGATCTTGGTGACGCGGCCCGTGACGACGTGGCAGCGCTTGAGCACCTTGCGCAGGGGGGCGACGACGTGGCGCGGCTCGATGGAGCCGGCCGCCGCCTCTGGCAGGAAGGGCTGGTAGGTCATGTGCGGCTGCGGGTCGATGACGGTGACCGACGCCTCACCGGAACGCAGCTTCTTCTGCAGTCCGAGAGCCGTGTACATCCCGACGTACCCACCGCCGACAATGACGATTCGCGTGGGTTGCGACTTCACAGCAGCCATACACACATGGTTGCACCACGACCCCATTTTTCGCGCGTCCGGAGGGGCCGTTGTGACTACCGTCGCCGGGTGACGCCGGACACCCTCGGCACTGACCTGCGCCGGGAGCCCGGTTCGACCGGTTCTCGCTGAGAGGAACGGTTCAGATCCTCAGTGCGACGACCCCGATGAGCACCGTGAGAGAGCCCAGGCCGAGCAGTTCCACGAGCCCGGTCCGAGTCCCTGATGGGATGAACGCGGTGAACGCCGCAACAACGAATGTGATCGTCTGAACAATGGCGAACCGGCGTGCCGGTGCTTTCAGCGCGGCGGGTTCCACATTCGTTTTCACCGGAACGACCGCCGCGAGCGCGGACGTCACGTGAACGAGGTGCAACAACGGGATCATCACCAGCACCCCGAGCCGCAGCGGGTGCCCGTCCCCGAACGCCATCGTGACCGCCGCGTACCCGATGAGCAACGCCGGTCCCGCGCTCGCCGGCAGGAACACCGACAACGCGGTCAGCCCCGCGACGACGACCAGCGGCACGATCGAGTCCGCTTCGGCGTTGAGGACCAGGGCCACCGGGAGCGCGGCCAGGACGAGCGCGAGCCGCATCAGCATCCGCTCGTCACCCTCACGCCGTGCCGCGCCATCCGCCGCAGCCGCACGCGGTGCTCCGCGGCGATCAGCTCCGCCGCCACCTCGCCCCACGGGGTCTCGCGGTCGGGTTCGAGCGGCGCGGGCAGCGTGTCGACCGCCAGCACCAGGTGACCGCGTTTCGCCGTCTGCACGGCCAGGTCGGCGATGTCGTCGTCGATGAACGGCGACAGCAGCACGACCACGCAGCCGTGCGGGAGAGCGCGCAGCACGGGTTTGGCCGACCACCCCGCGGCCTGCGCGCACACGACGAGCTGCGTGCGGATGCGCATCAGGTGGCGGCGCCCGACGCCGGAGCGGACGTTGAGCTGCGGCCGGCCCAGGTCCACCAGCGCCACCCGGTCGCCCTGCCGCAGGTACCCGGCGGCCATCGACGCGGCGCCGCGCACCGAGCGGTCCAGGCTGCCGTCCGGGCGGGTGGTGGCGCCGTGGCGGACCGACGCCCACTCGCCGACCTCGGCGCCGAGGTCGGTCCTGGTGTCCACCGCCAGCACGACCTCCGCGTCGGCCTCGGCGTGCCGTTCGCGGACGTGCAGCGCGCCGGTGCGGGTGGTGACCCGCCAGTCGATCCGCCGCAGCCGGTCGCCGGGCTGGAACGCGCGGATGTCGCGCAGCTCGGTCGAGTCGCCGGGGCGTGGTGAGCGGTGGACGCCGACCAGGCCGGCCGGGCGCGGCGGTAGCGGGCCGGCCGGGTGGTGCTCGACCGGCGGCAGGATCGTGCGGACGTGCTCGACGCCGACGACCGGGCCGTGGACGTGCAGGCCGTCCGGTCCGGCGAAGAGGTGGTCGAGCCGCAGGTCGACGCCGGGTCCCCAGGCGTCGCGGCGGACCTCGACGGGCAGGTCGGGCACCTCGGCGGGCAGCGCGACGACCTTGCCGGGCAGCTTCACGACGGCGATCTCGGCGTCGGCGCCCTCGACGTGGGCGACGGTGTGCACGAGCCCTGCGCCCGCACCGCGCGGGACGGGCCGGACCTCCACCGTCGGCGTGCCCTTCGGCCTGGTCGTGAGCAGCACCGACAGCACGAGCGGGGTGCCGAACAGGACGAGCTCCACCTCGTGCAGGAACAGCCCGGCCAGCACCAGCCCGAGGCCCAGCCACACCGCCCGCGCGTAGGCGTCGGTGGGGTGCCAGTGCGCGCCGTGGGAGGCGGCGAACGCCTCGCGGATCCGGTCGGCCCTGCTCATGCGCTCGGTGGTCCCGGCACCCTGCCGAGCAGCTCGGTCACGACCTGCACGCCGCTCACGCCGGAGGTCCACGTCTCCGGCTTCAGCACGAGCCGGTGCGCGAGGACCGCGACGGCGCACTCCTTGACGTCCTCTGGCAGCACGTAGCCGCGTCCGTCCAGGGTGGCCAGTGCGCGGGCGACGAGCACGAGCCCCTGCGCGCCCCGCGGGGAGGCGCCGACCTCGACCGACGGGTGCTGCCGCGTCGCGCGGGCCAGGTCGACGCAGTACCGCAGCACGTCTTCGTCCACAGTGGACAATTCAAGCTCCCGCTGCAGCTCGGCGAGCCGGCCGGGGGCCAGCACCGGCGGCACCTCGGCGTCCTCGCGCTGCCGGGCGATGCGCCTGCGCAGGACCTCGACCTCCTCGTCGACCGGCGGGTAGCCGATGTCGAGCCGCACCAGGAACCGGTCGAGCTGCGCCTCCGGCAACGGGTAGGTGCCCTCGTACTCCACCGGGTTGGAGGTGGCCAGCACGTGGAACGGCGCCGGCAGCGCGAACGTGCGGCCCTCGACCGTGACCTGCCGCTCCTGCATGGCCTCCAGCAACGCCGACTGCGTCTTGGGCGGCGTGCGGTTGATCTCGTCGGCCAGCAGCAGCCCGGTGAACACCGGCCCCTCGCGGAACTCGAACTCGCGCGTGCCGGGGTCGTAGAGGAACGACCCGGTGACGTCGGCGGGCAGCAGGTCGGGTGTGCACTGCAGGCGCCGGAAGTCGAGGCTGAGCGCTTGCGCGAGCGACCGGGCGATCAGCGTCTTGCCCAGCCCCGGCACGTCCTCCAGCAGCACGTGGCCACCGGCCAGCACCGCCGCGAGCGCGAGCCGCACCGTGCGCCCCCGCCCGACCACGACCCGGCCGATCTCGTCGAGAACGGCCTCGGCCTCCAGCTCGATCGTCACTCGCCCCTCCCGGGTGGTTCGTCCGCCGCGGTCCCGGTGCTCCGCACGCGCCGCAGCGCCGGCAGGGACTCGGGCAGCCACACGCCGTGCGTGCCGGTCTCCCGGACCCTCACTCGACCCTCCTGAGCCGTTCCGCGAGGTCCGCGGGGTCCGGCATGCGGTCGGCGTCGACGCCGAGCCGCCGCAACCGCGCGCGGAACCGCTCGTCGAACCGGGTCTGATCCCCCGCGGCCTCCTCCAGCCTGCTCGCGAGCGTGCTGGCGTGGGCGGTGCTGATCGAGCCCGGCACCTGCGGTCCCGCGCTCCACAGCACGTCGGTGGCCCTGGGCAGCCGGGTGACCAGCACGGCGAACGCGGCGGGCGGCACGGCGAGCGCGGTCGCCCAGAGCGGCGTGGCGCCCAGCCACCACAGCACGCCGCCGATGACGACCCCGGCGCCCAGTGCGAGAACGGTCCTCACGCGAGCTCCCTGATGATGCGGTCCAGCTCGTCCCTGGCGGCGCGCGCCTGCTGGGCGGTGACGTCCTCGTGCCCGAACCGCGCGCGTTGGTAGAGGCCCCTGAGCACGTCGGCGTCGACGCCCAGGCCCCTCGTGAACTCCGTCGGCGTCTGGTGCGGCTCGCGCGTGCGCGTTCCTTCGAGCGCCAGCCAGGCAGCGATGACGGCGTCCCGCGGCGGCCGGTCCGGGTGCCCGGTGAACTCCTGCAACGCCTTCTCGGCCCGCCGGACGAGCGCCTGCTCCGGCGGCAGCGCGGTGTCCCCCACCTCGACCCCGCGGGTGCCCCCGCGCCGGCGCCACCGCGGCAGCTCGACCGCGAGCACGAGGCCGACCAGTCCGAACAGGACGAGCACCAGCAGCACGAACAGGAACACCGTGAACGGCACCGCCACCACGTCCGGCAGCTCACCGGGCACCTGCAGGTCCACCGGCAGCGAGTTGTCGGCGGGCCGCGGCGGCGAGGAGCCGGTGCGCGGCACGAACCGCACCGGCGACGCCCCGCTCGCCGCGGCGGCCACGACCAGCAGCGCCGCGACGGCCACACCGGCCCGCCACCACCTCATGCGCGCCAGCGTCGCACGCCCGCGCGCGTTTCCCCACCGGTTCGCAGGATCGAGCCGGTCGGTCCCGGTGCGGGAACACCGCGCGGCGCCGCCGCACGTCCAGTCAGCTCAGCCCCGCGTGCTCCTTGGCCCGCAGCAGCAGCCCTTGCAGCATCTCCTGCGTCAACCGCCCGGTGTAGGTGTTGTGCGGCGACACGTGGTAGCAGCCGAACACGCGCACCCCACCGGCCTCCACCTCCACCCCGTGCCCGAACTTCACCGGCGAACCACCCACCAGAGGCAGGAACGCCTTCCACCCGAACGCGCCCAGCACCACGACGGAACGCAGGTTCGGCAGCAGCGCCATCTCCTCCCGCAGGTACGGCAGGCACCGGTCGCGTTCCTCCGTCGTCGGCTTGTTCTCCGGCGGCGCGCACCGCACCGGGGAGGCCATCCGCAGGCCGTGGAGCTCCAGGCCGTCGTCGCGGGAGGTGCTGGTGGGCTGGGAGGCGAAGCCCACCTCGTACAGCGCGCGGAACAGGAAGTCGCCGGACGCGTCGCCGGTGAACATGCGGCCCGTGCGGTTGCCGCCGTGGGCCGCGGGGGCCAGGCCGACGATGAGGACGGAGGCGTCCATCGGGCCGAAGCCGGGGACCGGGCGGCCCCAGTAGACCTGGTCGCGGAAGGCGGCGCGTTTGGTGCGCGCGGCGGTTTCGCGCCAGGCGACCAGGCGCGGGCACGCTCGACAGGACGTTATTCGATCGTCGAGTTCCGTAGTGTTGCTCCCATGTCCGAGGAGAAGACCGAAGAGAAGCCAGTATCTCCTGCCGATGATCTGGTCACCACCCAGCACAGCACCACCGTCAAGGGCCGGGAGCTGAACTACACCGCCACCACCGGGCGTGTCGTGCTCAGGGAGGAGGTGCTCAAGGACGGCGTCTTCGAGGGTCACAAGCCGAAGGCGGAGGTGTTCCTGACCGCCTACACGCTGGACGGCGCCGACCCGTTGAAGCGGCCGGTCACGTTCGCGTTCAACGGTGGTCCCGGCAGTGCCAGCGTGTGGCTGCACATGGGTCTCCTCGGACCGCGCCGGGTGCTGTCGGGCGACGTCGGCAACCTCACGCCGCCGCCGTACGGCATCGCGGACAACGAGGAGACGTTGCTCGCCGAGAGCGACCTGGTGTTCATCGACCCGGTGTCGACGGGCTACTCGCGGGCCGCCGAGGGGCAGAAGCCGGGCGACTACCACGGCTACCAGCCCGACATCGACTCCATCGCGGAGATCATCCGGCTGTGGACCGCGCGCAACGGGCGGTGGATGTCGCCGAAGTTCCTGTGCGGCGAGTCGTACGGCACGTTGCGGGCGGCAGGGCTGGCCGAGCACCTGCAGAAGAAGCACGGCATGTACCTCAACGGGCTCATGCTGATCTCGTCGGTGCTGGACTTCGCGACGCTGCAGTTCAACGAGGGCCACGACCTGGCCTACGCGCTCTACCTGCCGACGTACGCGGCGATCGCGCACTACCACGGCCTGCACGGCGACCGGCCGCTCAAGGAGGTGCTCGCCGAGGCCGAGGAGTTCGCCTCGCGCGACTACCCGTACGCGCTGGCCCGCGGCAACCGCCTGCCCGACCACGAGCGCGCGGCGGCGATCAGCAGGATCGCGCACCTCACCGGCCTGTCCGAGGAGTACGTGGACGCGGTCGACCTGCGCATCGAGCACATCCGGTTCTTCACCGAGCTGCTGCGCAAGGACCGCAAGACCGTCGGCCGCATCGACGCCCGGTTCACCGGGTGGGACAAGGACTACGGTCGCGAGGAGATCTCCGCGGACCCGTCCATCGACGCCATCCTCGGCCCGTACGCGGCGGTGCTCAACCACTACCTGCACGCCGAGCTGGGGTACTCCAGCGACCTGCCCTACGAGGTGCTCTCGCGGGTCATCGAGCAGTGGTCCTACAAGGAGTTCGAGGGCCGGCACGTCACCACGGCGGGCAAGCTCTCGGCCGCGATGCGCTCGAACCCGCACCTGAAGGTGCACGTGGCGTTCGGCTGGTACGACGGCGCCACGCCGTACTTCGCCGCCGAGCACCTGATCGCGCACCTGCAGATCCCGAAGGAGCTCACCGCGAACATCGAGTCGGCCTACTACCCGGCCGGCCACATGATGTACGTGCACGAACCTTCAAGAGTTCAGCAGTCAGAAGACCTTGCAGCGTTTGTGAAATCCGCTTCGAACGTGTGACCGTCCGTGGGGCGACTGTGGGGCACGCACCCCATCATCGCCCCACAGACGCGAGCCAGCAGCAGAGCAGGCCGACAGCACGCCCTGCTGCCTGAGGCAGCCCAGCACGACATGCAGAGGCCCCGCCCGAACTCATCGGGCGGGGCCTCTGTGGTTGAGCGGGTCAGTCCCTGAGGAACGGGCCGGCCGTCGCCGCAGCGACGAACGCTCTGCCGGCCTCGGTGCTGAACCTGAGCACGGTGCCGTCTGGGTTCTTCGAGTCCCGCACAGCGAGCTGGTTCCGCGTCTGGCGCATCTCGACGCAGTTGCCGCTCTCGCCGCCGCTGTAGCTCGACTTACGCCAACGCGGCTCCTCCGCTCCCTTCTTGTCCGGGATCATGCGATCCCTCCCTCTGCTGGTGTCACGGTTGCGAGATGACACTATCGAGCCGGGCCAGGGTTTCCTCGGCCGACAGGGCAGCCTCAAGCACCCGCGCGAAGACGAGCTCGTAGTGAGCGACGCGGCTTTCTTCGTCAACGAACAGCCCATCGGTCAACGTTTCCACGTAAACAGTTTTCGGACGAGCACCGGGAGGCGTCAGCACAGTAAACGGGAAGAACAGGGCGTCCGTCAGGCCGACCTCTTCCGGAATCACCCGAACGGTGACGTGCGGTCGAGCTGCAATCTCTGCCAGATAGCGCAGCTGCTCCGCCATCACCTCACTGCCGCCGACGTCATTACGTAGCACGCGATCGAGGATCACGAGCGTGAACTCAGGCGGGTTCGGAGAATTCAAGCGCGCTTGCCGTGCCATGCGAGCCTGCACAAGGTGCTCCACATCGGCCGCCCGCAGCGACGAATTCGTTCGCAGGACAGCGCGGGCGTACGCAGGTGTCTGGACCAGGCCATGCAGGAGATCCGGCCTGTAGGACTCGACAACGCGCGCTGTTTCCTCGGTATTGAAGAATTTCCGCAACCGGTCAGGAATCGCCGCGCCCCACGGCGTCTTTGGCCGGCGCCGTCGTGCCGCTTCTCCGAGATGTTCGAGGTCGGCTCGATCTTCGCCGTGAACGTCCAGGGCGTCGAGCACGGCGATCAGCTCAAGCCTCGACACGCTCACTTCGCCGCGCAGGATCTTGCCGACCTTGGATTCCGAGCACGCAAGCACCCTGACAAGGTCGGCACGCTTCTTGCCGCGGTCCTCCAGCAACTCGTTGAGCCGGTCGGCAAGGCGGCCCTTGTAGTCAGTTGGACTCTGGTCGGCGCTGCTCATGACTCTCCTTGGCCTTGATCGCGACCACAGTGTGCACGACAGCACCCGGTCGCATCCTCACCCAATCGGGCGTCTGGTCAACCTGACCGGTCAGGTTTACGGTCAGTTCTGCTCGACCGTGACGCCGGTCGGAGCACCCGTCCCGCACCACGTCACGGTTGCAAACCAGTGGTGCGGGACGGGCCGCAAACCGATACCGCCGAACCCTGCGAGTTGATGCCATGACGACGCCTCAGCCCTGGACCGTCGACCGCACGGACGTCATCGGCAGATCCACCACCCTGACGGCACACGCTGCTCGCGAGCAGCCGCCCGTCGCGCGGCCCGAATGAACTGCAAGCGCCCCGACGCCGCGGTGCGGTGGCGCCGGGTCACCACGACGGCGAGCGGCGAGCAGTTCCCGCCGTCGTCGTGTTGCGCCAGCTTCCGGCAGCTGGCGCAGGGCACGCCCTACCGGACGCCTGCTCGACAGGGCGTGCCCCCCAAGCTCGCCTGGCGCGACACCAACTCAGGACGTCGCTCGGTCGTCCTGATGCGCCAGGCGTACGGCGCGGTGCCGTGCGCTCTCCCCCTCGACGCGGCACCGCGCCCCACCAACCGAACGGCAACGGGAAGGGGCTCGCGGTGAGCTACCTCGCGAACCTGATCGACGGCATGTCGTCGCTGATCGTCACGTGGATCAGCATCGCCGAGGTGCACCGCCGCACCTGCGACTGCCAGGACGCGCAGCCGCCCGTCACCGACGTGTTCTTGGTGAGGTCGTCGTGAGCATCCCCGCAACACCGGGCCACGCCTGGAAGTCCACCGCAGAGGGGCTGCGGCACCAGCTGCGGTACGACGACAACAGGTACGACGAGCACGGGCGGCAGACGGCGCGGTGCGGCGAGCTGGTAACGCCGGTGCTTGACCAGCCCGCGTGCCCCGGCTGCCTCGTGGCGTCCCCGGCCGCCGAGCTCGCGGACGGACTGGAGGCACGCAGCGCCGCCCGCTTCTCGGCGCAGCTGGAGCCGGAGCCGGAGGACCTGCGCCGTGACCGCTGACCTCACCGTCGCCGCGCTCCTGCAGCGCGAGGGCGTGCAGTGGCCGGCGGTCTCCACGTCGCGGCACGCCCTCCACGAGACGAGCGACCTGCAAGCCTTCTGGGCGGACGGGTTGACGCCACGCCAGTACGTGCCATCGGTCGCCGAGGACTCGCGCGACAGGTGAGCCTCGAAGAGA
Source organism: Lentzea chajnantorensis (assembly GCF_054300775.1). Lineage (NCBI taxonomy): Bacteria > Bacillati > Actinomycetota > Actinomycetes > Pseudonocardiales > Pseudonocardiaceae > Lentzea > Lentzea chajnantorensis. The sequence continues at coordinate 329,611 of NZ_JBSDZT010000002.1, forward strand.
TCCGCGCACAGATCACCGACCTGCGCGACCGGGTTCTCGCCGCCAGCGCGGAGGCCGACTCGATCATCGCGAGGTTCGATACCGACTTCATGCCGACGGTGAACACGACGTTCGCTGGCTCCGAGAGCCCAGCAGCACTCGCGTCCATCGCGGCACTGAGGACAGCCTACGAAGCAGCGTTCGGTTTCAGTGCAACGCTTTTCGCGGCGGCTGACGAGCTACAGACCTATGTGGACGGTATGTAAGGAAGGGTTGAAATGAACGAAGAAGCCGACGACCTGCGGCACGGCACCCAGCCGGTGCAGCCGCCGGCGAGCCCCGACCTCCTGCAGCAGCAGACCGAGGGCCGTCCCGACCCCCGGCCGGGACCGGCGACGGGCGACCAGCCCTACGACGACCGCTGAGGCTGTGACATGACGGAGAAGAACTGCGACGCCCAGCTGACCCACACGTTCGTGCCGTTGGCAGCGCCGCCCAGAACCGCCGTAGTCAGGTGCGAGCTGGCCCCGCACACCGACGGCAACCATCGGTGCACCGACCCGAACCATGAGTGGCCGATCGGGAAGACCGAGCAGACGGAGTTCGAACCGGACCCGCCGCGCCGCAGCCGGTTCAAGCCCCCGCCACCGGGCTTCAGCGGGCGGATCGTCGACAAGCAGGGCCACCGCTGGGCGAACCCTGGACGGTGACGCCGCACCCACCCGGACACGGCGAAAAGGCCCCCGCCCAGGTTCTCGAGAACCTGGGCGGGGGCCTTCAGCGTTGAGCGGGTGCAGCGGTCAGGGCGTGTCGTCCCGCTCGATCAGCAGCACGCTGGTGTCGGGGCCGTCCTCGAAGGTCCGGGCGACAACGAGCGCCTGGCCCTCGTTGTCGCGCGGGTCCTCGACCGGGGTCACGAGCGGCTCGGCCGCCTTCGCCACCCTGAACGCGGTGTAGACCGCGCCGACCAGGGTCACGGCGCCGGGGATGGCGCCGAGCAAGCCGGTGAGCGCGTCGCCCTGCGCCGCGGTGATGACGCCCCAGCCGACCAGACTGGTGACGACCGAGGCCGCCAGGGCGACCGCCGATCCGACCGTGCGGACCTGCTCCAGGATGGGGCGGGGCCGGCCGTTGATGTCGATGGTGCTCACCGTTCAGACCTCCGATCCGGGCGAGCGCTGCACGCCGCCCAGGTTGTAGATGCGGGCGAACAGCTCCAGGAGCTCGCGTTCGAGGTCCTGCGGCGTCACGCCGCCGGTGGGTGCGGGGAGGTTCGCCGCGATGCTCTTGCCCAGCCGCTCGTAGTCGGTCGGCGTGGTCTCGTCCTGCCCCTCGCGCACCGCGGCCAGCAGCTCCGAGTGCTGCTCGGTGAGCGCGCCGGCGATGTTGTCGACCGAGGCCTGCAGCCGTTCCAGCTTGGCCGCGTTGGTGGTCAGCCACACGCGGGCCGGTGGCGCGTAGCTGGGAGTGCTGTGGCTCGGGACCGGCGTGGTCCACACCTCTGCTGCTGTCACGTCGTCCTCCTTGGTCAGTCCGGGCAGAGCCCAGGGTCGGGTGTCGTCCGCGCTGGCGGTGGCCATGACGGACAGGTGCAGGTGCTGGTGGTGCCCGCTGGACTGCTGCCAGGTCCACGGGCGGTAGCCGTTGCCCGCGACAGCGCGGGAGTCCATCAGCCGTCCCCGCCAGATCAGGTACTTGATCCGCGGGTCGCGCGACGCGATCAGCGCGGCGGCGAGCCGGTCGCAGTCGAGCCCGCCCGCCGGGTCGTGCGTGAAGTCGCGGGCGGTCACCAGCGGCTGGCTGGCCAGCACGAACCACGGGTTGTGGTCGCTTGCGGAGCCCTGCGCGCGGTGCGCGTCGTCTCCAATGGACCCATCCGAGGCGCGAGACCTGTTGGGCGCCAACGTGTTGAGCTGGGCGAGCAGCTTGTCGAGCGAGCGCGCAACGCGCCAGTCGGGCATCTCAGCCTCCGAAGCGGAGTAGGGGCGGGTTGGTGGTGGTGCTGCCCGGTGGCCCGGTCGACGCCGCGGTGCACGTGTAGGTCGGCGCGGTGTCCGGGCTGCCGGCGTCACGAGCGCAGGACTGGGTGCGGCCGTCGCCGTCGACCCACGACCAGCCCGCTGGCGGCACGCCGTCGCGGCCGGGCTGCCCGTCGAGCCCGTCCTTGCCGTCGACCCCGTTGGTGCCGTCCTTGCCGTCCTTGCCGTCCGCGCCGTTCTGGCCGTCCCGGCCGGACTCGCCGCGGCACTGGCTGGACTCGAACACGCAGGCCGGGGTGACGCCGTTCGTGCCGTCACGACCGTTGACGCCGTCGCGGCCGGGCGTTCCCTGCTCGCCGCGTTCGCCGGGGGCCGGTGGCTGGACGGCGGGCGTGCCGCCGAGCTCGCGGACCTGACCGGCGAGCGTCTGCGCGGCCTCTGCGGCGGCGCGCTGCTGCTGGTCGAGCGCGCTGATCTCGTTGGTGTGGCTGATGTTCGCGATGGCCAGCCACACCAGACCCGCGAGGGCAGCGGCCAGGCCGACCCACATCCACCGATGTCCCTTGCGGTCGCGTGCGTCTTCGGCTGCCTGGTGCAGGGCCGTGCTGATCCGGTCGTCGGCGGTCACCCCTGCTCACCTCCTCGCTGGTCGTTGGGCTTGTTGGGGTCCTGCAAGTGCTTGAGGACCGCCTCGATCTCGTCAGGCGTCACCTCGCCGTCGGCCGCGGCCTCGGCCAGCGCCTGGGCGACGCGTTCGGCACCGCCCTGCGCTGCCGCCGGCCGCTCCGTGCGCTGGGTCCGGCGCCACCCGGCGAGCGCACCCAGCAGCCCGGTGACGGCGAGCACCAGGCCGCCGACGGAATCGAGGAGCGCGGCGATCTGCTCCACCCGTCACCTCCTCCAAAAGGGGTCAATTTCGGGACAAAAGGGACCGAGGCGTAGCGCTGGGCGTCCCTGATGCCGATAGATATGCGGGAGGCCGCCGCGGGGCGGCCCCGAGCTCAGGGGGTTGTACGTGAAGAGGAAGGCGGCCGTGGTGACGGCCAGCGCGCTGGGCGCGCTGCTGCTCAGCGGTGGGATCACGTTCGCGCTGGCGTCTGGCGGCGGGGACGCGCCGGCCGGTACCGAGCAGCTGCCGACGAGCTCGTCGTCGAGCACCGTGTCGACGCCGAGCTCGTCGAGCGTCGCGCCGACCACGACCACCGTGGTGCTGCCGAGCACCACGCAGCAGCAGGCGCCGGCTCCGCAGGTGCCGCCCGCGCAGCAGCCCGCGCCGCGTGTGGCCGATCCGGAACCCACGACTCAGGACCCGGTGCCGACGGAGACGCCGCGGCCGCCCGCTGGCACGCCGACGGTGCCGGCGCCGATGTGCACCGACCCGGTCACCTTGCAGCCGGTGCCGTGCGGGTCGTAGCTACTGCGCCGTAGCGGACTCGACTCCGCCGTCCTCCGCCCGCTGTTCTCCGTCGAGGAGGCCAGCGGGCGGTGGCATTCTCGGCGTCGACATGGCGGGCCTGGTCGGCGTCGCGGGGGCGACCGGGTCCGACGCGTCGATCACCGGCGCGTCGCTCAGGTCTGGGACGTGAGGCTCCGTCATGAGGCCTCGTTCCGGATCGTCATGTCCGCGCCGATCCGGCCGGTGCCACCGGTACGCCGGCACTCCAGCACCAACCGGTGCTGCGACATGTGTGTGCCCGGAACCGCGAATGGCCCGACGTCCACGTACGTGACGGCGAAGCCAACCGTCTGGGTGGCTCCGACCTGCACCCCGTCGAGCATGAGCCGCATCTCACCAGTGGTCCCTGACGTCGTCGCGCAGTGGACCACCTGGACGTAGGTCCTCGGGTGTGACTTGTAGACCCACCCGGTATCGACCAGGCCCTCGAACGAGCTGGCATCGGTGCTGGGTAAGGCATCGAACCGGATTCGTCGCGTTGGCCAGGTCAACGAGGGACGCGCGAGGCCTTGACCGCTCACGCCGTCGTCGCTGACGACGATGTTGTTCAGGTTGTCGTGCAAGGCCCATGCCTGCGAGCCCGACGTCGAGAGGGTCCGCAGAACGAACGTCCCGTTGTCCCTCAAGAGCCCGAACTCGCGCTTGCCGTCCAACCCCTTCTTGGCGTACAGGGTGTAGACCCCGGCGGAGGTCACGATCTCGAACGCGCCGTCATCCTGGATCAACAGACCGCCGGCGGAGATCACAGCGCGATAGAGCGTCTTGCGCGCGAGTTCCCGCACCTCGTCGAACTTCGTGTTGAGGACCTGCGCGACGGTGCTCAAGCGGCCTTCTGGTGGCATGGCGGCACTTTCCTGCTTAGAAGCGGAGGGGGACGGGTGCAAGGGTGAGCGCGAGTTGGTCGCGGGTGGGGCCGTGGCCGAGGTCGATGATCCGGCGGCGGTAGTCGCCGTCTGCGAGCCACGGCTCACCGATCACGAAGAACAGGGCGTCATCACCGGGCGCGACGCTCGACACGTCGGGGCCGTCGCCGACGAGGTGGACGACGGCGGTCCAGTTCTCGATGGCGCCGCCGCCGTAGAGCTCGGCGTAGGCGGTGGCGTAGGCGGTGAGCGTGGCCAGCTCGGTGACCGAGCCGTGCTCGGCGGCGACGCGCCACCGTCGTGGCGCCCCAGCGGCCCGCCTGGCGGTGTTCTGCGCGGCGCCGATGATCCTGCCTCGCTCGGTTCCTTGGCCTGGCACAAGCCAATCTGTGGCCGTGGGCACCCAGTCGGTGGTGGGTGAGACGGAGACGAGGTCGCTGCCGGAGGCCCACACGTGCGGGCTTCCGGACTGCCCGAGGTAGGGGCTGCCGGTGCGCACCACCCACTCCAGGCCGGTGCGGTCCGCGGTCAGTCTGGGCGCCATTTCCACGTCGCACCCGTCCTGGCGCTGGGTGATCTGGTGGATGCGCTCCCCGACCATGCCGAGGTCGTAGCCGGGGTAGGTGATGGTCGAGGTGCCCGCGACGTCCGGCTCGTACACGAGCGGGAAGCTCGCAGTCCGTCCAGGTCTCCATCTGCTCCAGCAGCCGCCGGACGATGGTCCGCCAGGACAGCGGGCCGAGGGTGGTGTCGGCGGCCGGCGAGGTCCAGTTCGTCGTGGCGGCCGGGCCCACCGGGCGGTCGTCGCACAGCGTCCAGATCCCTCCACACTCCACGGTGAGGTAGGAGTCGACCAGGTCCTCTGTCCGGGTGGGAGTGACCTTCGCGATGGGCCCGGCCTGGGCGACCCACGTGCCCGTGCACCACGCGAGGCTGTAGCGGTCGCCGTCGGTCAGCAGCTCGCGCAGCTCGGCGCGGCCGATCATCTCGGAGTACACGGGGATCTGCGCCGTCAGCGCACCGCGGGCGTTGACGCCGCGCGACCACGACGGCACCGAGTCGCGCACGAGCGGGAGCTCGCGGACCACCGCGCCGGTGCGGGTCTCGGCGATCAGCAGCTCCCACGTCGGCGGCGGCGCGGCCGGCGTTCCTGGATCGAGGTCGGTGGAGCTCGTGGTCAGCGCGGTCGTCACGGTGTTCCCCCTTCCGTCAGACGGGGATGACCGTGCAGGACAGCAGGTTGTACGCGGCCGAGGTCTGCGCGAACGCGGCGTTCGTTCCGGACTGCCTCACCAGGCTCATGTGGACGACGTGCGCGCCGGTGAGTGTGGCGTCGGACGCGCCGGTGGCGGTGCGCATGACGTCGGTGAGCAGCGCCCCGGTGGCGTTGACCGCGCCGTAGGTCTGCCCCAGCACGGCGCCGAGCGTGCCGTCCAGGCGCAAGCCGAGGTCGTAGTGGGTGCCGATGCCCTGCGACCACACCAGCGAGCCGGACACGTCGAGCCGGTACGGCCATCCGGGGTCCGGGATCGAGATCGTCGCCACGGAGATGTTCGGCGTGCCGGTGGAGGTGTCGACCGTGCGCGTGGAGTACTGCAGCTGCTGGGTGCCGTGCCACTGCCCGTCCGCGCGCCACACCTCGATCTGCTGGTGGGTGCGGCAGTACCGCGCCTCACCGGGCAGCACACCGGGGTCGGAGTGCGAGTCGCCGGCCAGCATGAGCCGCACCGCGCCCCTGATCCCCGCGGCGCGCCTCAGGTCGGTGATGTTCGCCGAGGTGACTTGGGTCGCGTTCGCGGCGATGGCGAGCTCGGCCAGCGGGATGGCGCCGGTGGGCACCGCGGGCAGCAGCGGCGTTCCGGCCGGGGTGCCGGTGACGCTCCACAGCCTGGTGCGGGTGTCGGCGTCGCCGATCGAGGCGTCGAGCACCTGGGCGACGATGAGGTCCCGGCGCGGGTTGGTGGTCGACGAGGCCGGCAGGTCGATGCGGCCGGTCGAGCGCAGCGTCGAGACGTACGGGCCCTGCCCGGACCGGCTGATCACGCACTGCCCGAGGTAGGACCGCACGGCCATGCCCGGCGTCGGCGAGTCCGGGACGATCATCAGGTCGAGGTACAGGCCACCGCCGTACGCGGAGGGCAGCACACCGTCCCGATAGGACGAGAGCGGGTTGACCGCGTTCGCGCCGACCGCGAGGAAAGCACCGTCGTGGTACCGGCCGTCGATCGCGTTGTTGCCGGGCTGGGTCCAAGTGTCCTCGAACGTGTAGTCAACGGCCACTGGCCACCTCCTTCGCTGTTGGGCGGGCCGCGGTCACCACTGCGCGGTGGACCAGTAGGCGGTGAGGAGCGCGGTCGCGGGCATCGAGTCCGCGGCGAAAGCCACCAGCAGCTCGGAGCGCGCGGGCACCGTGAACCACCTGCTCCCGGCCGCTCGTGCGCGGCGGTCCGCGGTGCCGCCGAGCCGCACCGTGCGGCGCCTCGGGTTGGTGTCGATCTCGACCCACGGCACCGCGCCGGCGGCGGTGGTGAGCGTGTCGTTGTAGCGCAACAACCCGTCGATCTGCGGTGCGCTGATGCGCGGGTTGACCAGCGACTCACCGGGCACAGTGGACCCGCTGACCACGAACCGGACCGGCGCGTCCGCGTAGCCCGGATTGGCCAGCACCACCGAGCCGGTGGAGACGACCGTCCCCCATGACAGCCCCGTCGACCAGTCCAGCCCGGTCGTCCAGGGCAGGCCACCGCTGGACTGCGGCGGCAACACCGGCAGCGACCGCGGCACGCCGTACTTGCGCGGGTCCGGCGCCCGCAGCTGCAGCGTCCAGTCCAGCACCGACCCGCCGGGCCGGATCGTGACGATGGGGGCCGCGTCGCGGCGCACCCAGGCCGACAGGTCGCCGGTCTCCTCGGTGCACCGCAGCTCCCAGAGCCGGTCCGGCCGGGCGGGGTCGAGACACAGCGCTGCGAGCCGGTGCTCAGCACGGCGCCGTGTCTCCCAGTCCGGTGCCCACACCCAGCCGCGCAGGCTGATGATGCGGGCGGTGTCGGCGTTGGCCGGAGACCCCGACCAGCCCTCCTCTGCCTCCACCGTCCACTGTGCACCGTCGCCGTCCGTCCCGTCGTTGAACCACAAGCCGTCCAGCAGCCACTTCACCCGCAGGCCCACCAGCTCGTCACCTCCTCAGCGCGTGCAGAAGCCGGTTCTCACTGGTGCTGATCACCGAGTCGGCGTCTGCGCCGCGGGCGTCGATGTGCTGGGTGACCGTGATCCCGCCGGCCTGCGTCGTGCCGTCGCCGGTGGTGGTGATCCCGTCTCCGGACAGCCGCACCGCCTGGGTGAGCTCCCTCGACGCCGAGACGACCAGCGGCACACCGGACCGCATGCCGGAAGCGAAGTCCCTTGCCAGCGCGATACCGGAGCGGTCGGTGTAGCCGGACCCCGACAGCGGGCCCCGTTTGGCGGGTGAGCGCGGGAAGAAGTCCTTGACCGTCTGCACGATGCCGGACGCGGCATCGCTGACCGCGCCGAACATCGACTTGATCCCGTCGATGAAGCCGCGGATCAGCGCCCTGCCGGACTCCATCAGCAGGGAGCCCAGGTTGCCCAGCACCGCAACGATCCGACTCGGCAGCAAGGCCACCCATGCCAGGATGCCCTCACCGGCCGACACCGTGGCCGAGCGCGCCGAGCTCCAGGCGTTGGACGCCCAGGCGCCCAGCGACGCGGCCAGCGAGCCGACCGCGGACACGATGCGCCCTGGCAGGCCAGCCGCCCAGGCGAGGGCCTGCTCGGCGGCGGCGAGTCCGGTCGTGGAAGCCCACTCCCACGCCGAGCGCGCCCAGGTGCCCAACATCGTCTGCAGCGAGACCACCGCGGTGAGGATGCGGCCCGGTAGCGACGACGCCCAGGTGACGGCGTTGTCGACGCCAGTGCTGATCGCGGTCGTCGCGTACTCCCAGGCGGCGGTGAGCTGCTGCCACAGCAGCAACCCCAGCTCGCCGCCCAGCTTCGCGAACGCGATCGGCAGCGCGACCAGGGCGCCGACGATGTACCCGATGCCGGTACCGACGGCGGTCGCCGCGAAGATGAACGCGTCGTGCAGCAGCCGCCACAGCACGCCGGGCAGCTGCTGCACGGCGGTGACGATCCGGCCGGGCAGCTCCTGGAACCAGACCACGACGCTGTCCACAAAGGACGACAGTCCGGAGGAGGCCTGGTCGCCCAGGTCGGACAGCCAGCGGCCGACCGCCGAAGCGGCACCGGACAGGGCGCCGGTGAAGTCCGACAGGCTCAGCGACGACACCGCGTCGCCGAAGTCGGTGAACCAGCCGATCAGCCGGCCGATGGCCGCACCGGCGTCGGACAGCGCCCCGCCGATCTTGTCGAAGTACAGCCAGCGGGAGAAGTCGTTGGCCAGCTTGTTGATCCAGTCCGCCCCGGTGGCGGCCTTGTCGATGACGAGCGCCAGCCCCGCCGCGAACTTGCGCACGATCGGAATGGACGTGGTGAGGTTGCGGGAGAACACATTCGCGACCAGCTCCGCCAGCCGGGCCAGCGGCGGGATCAGCGGCGCGGCGGCGATCAGCACGTCGGTCAGGGCCTGCCCGAGGTTGATCAGCGACTCCGAGATCCGCGGGTCCGCGAACGCATCGGACAGCTGCTGCGCCACGGTTTCCAGGCCGGGTCCGAGCTTGGCGAGCGCCTGGCCGAGGCCGTCGATCAGCTTCGTGACGCCGGGTCCCAGCGCCTTGGCGATCTTGGCGGCAGGCTCGACGATGCGGCCTAGCGCCTTGACCAGCGACTCGATCACCGGGGCCAGGACCTGACCGGCCTCGCGCAGCGCCCGCATCACCGACAGCAGCGCGTCGCGGCCTTCACCGGCGGACAAGAACGTGTTGACCGAGCGCAGCAGCTCGGTCAGCGTGCCGGTCAGGCCGGAGCTTTCGTCGGTGGCCGCCGACAGCACCGCGTGCACGATCCCGCCGACCTGGCGCAGCAGGCCACCGACCTGGCGCAGTGCCGCCGCGGCGTCGGTGATCCACTGCATGGCCTGCCCGGACTCGCTGATCCGCGTCAGCCACTGCCCGAACGCCACCGCTGTGCTGTTCGCGGACTGCGCCAGCCGTGACACCGCCGGCAGGGCCGCCGTGGCGAGGTCGCGGAACCCGCGGACCACCGCGATCACGCCGTCACGCGTCGAGGCGATCGCACCGCGCGCCGTGTCGAACGCACCCGAGAGCAGGTCGACGGTCTTGGACTCGCGCGCCACGCCGAGCAGGGCCGCGGCGAGCTGGCCCGCCTCGGCCGTCACCGCCGACATACCGGCCTTGAGCGGGCCGAGAAGCACATTCGCGGTGTCGGTCAGCTGGTCCTTGAGCTGGCTGAACAGGGCATCCTGCACCTGCTCGCGCAGCGCCTTGAACGCCGGCTGCAGCCGCTCGAACTCGCGTGCCACCGACTGGGCGGCGGGCGAGAGCTGCTTGAGCGCTTCGGCGAACTTCTCCGGGTCGCCGACCTGCTTGAGTGCCTCGCCGAACCCGGACAAGCCGACCTTGAGCGCGACGACGCCGGCCGCAGCCGCGACACCGAACGCCGGGACAGCGGCCAGCGCCCCGGACATCGCCGCCACCGCGGCGGTGACGCCGACCGCGCCGTTGACCGCCGCCCCGGCGACCGCCGCGAACGCGCCGATCTTGAGCGTCGTGCCAGCGACACCGCCGCCCAGGCGGGTGAATGCGCTGATGGCCTTGCGGATCTGCCCGGCGCGGTCGACGTCGAGGTCGACGTCGACCTTGGGTGCGCGGGACTTGAGCTGGGCGGCCAGGACCTTGAGGTCACGCTCGGCGGCGGCACCGTCCAATGTGGCCGGGATCGCCACCTCGGTGACCTTCTCGGCCCGGCCGACCAGCTTCTGCAGCTCGGCCTGGAACTTCTTCTCGGCCTTCTCGTTGACGCCGAGGCCGACGTTCAGGACGGTGCGCTGCTCGACCCGCGTGAGGTACTTGCTGAGCGCGGGCCCGAACCGTGTGGTGTCGGGCAGGATGCGCACACCGGCGCGAGCAACGATCACCGCGCCGGTGCCACCAGAGCTTTCGGCCACGAGGAATCACCCCCGTATCCGCGTTGCTGGGTCAGATCGGGAGTGCTTCGTCCAGCGTTGCCACGCGGTGCGGCTGCTCAGGCCGGGGCAGCTTGGACTTGTAGCCGCCGGTGCCGGTGGCGTCGCGGGTCTGCGCGGCGATCTCCACCGGCGTGGTCCAGGACCGCATGTGCTGGCCGCCCAGCAGTTCCGCCACGTACGCGGAGCCCTCCGGCAGGTAGCGCAGCAGCGCCAGGACGTGCCGCGGGGTTACCGGGGTGCCGTCGCGGAACACGTCGGACAGCCGGGTGTGGCAGTAGTGCGCGAGGTCGAACTCGATAGCCTCGCCGTGCCGCTCGATCAGCTCGGCGAGGTCGAGGCTTCCCCCGCCTGGGTCGCCGCCACGAAGTCCTCGATCAGCGTCAGCAGCAGCCCGAGGTCGTCACCGCAGCGCCGCAGCAGCTCGTCGACCGGTTTCTTGGTCTGCGCCACCTGCCGGAAGAACTCGCGCACGGCGGTACGCAGCTGCGCCGAGCGACCCTTGGTGTCCTCGCCCTTGGGCGTGTCCTGCAGCTCGATGATCTGCCCGAGCAGCTTCTCGATGTGATCACGCTTGCTGTCGGGCAGCCGCAGCAGGGGCAGCAGCACCGCCACATCGCCGTTGTCGAGCTCGATCTCGTAGTTGCCGTACCGGTCGTCGGCCTCGGCCTGCAACTGCGCGAACGTCTTCCTCGTGCCCACGATCATCTCCCAGCTGTGGAACGGACCTTGAGTGCGGACCACAGGACGGGGACGCCAGGGCGGGAGGTCCGCGGCCCGCCCTGGCGTTGCTCGTGCGCCGGCGGGCCGCTGAGGGTCAGCTACCGCCGGGCGTGGTGGTGGTGACCGCGACGGTGGGCGAGGTGCCACCGGTCAGCGACGCCGAGGAGGTCGTCATCTGCGGCACGTCGACCCCGGCCAGCGTGCCGACGAACTCGACGACGACCGCGGTGCCGGGCAGCGGGCCGCCGGTGCACGTGACGTTGCCGGCGCCGATGGTCGACAGCGCCTCCAGCGCCGTGCGCACCGCCGTGGCCGCCGCGTTGTACGGGATGCCGGACGTGGTCTGGCCGTTGAGCGTGGCCGTCCAGGTGCCGCCGGTCGGGCCGCCCGTGATGGCGATCTGCTGCAGCTCGTTGGCGCCCATCGGCGCGGGCACCGACAGCTCGCCGAGGTAGTCGCTGCCGTCGGCACCGAGGATCGTCGCCGCCACCGGCATGGACGCCAGCTGTGCGACGTCGAACTCCTCGCTGTCCGCGCCGATGATCGACACCCGGTCGTAGTAGCGGTACTGGGCCCGAGGACCGTCGACGATCCTGATGAACAAGACCGCTTCGGTGGGCACCGGCTTCTTCGGCGGCTTCAATCGTCCGCTGGCCACAGCCGCATTCGAACCGTGGTAGAGCTTCATCGACGCGATGTCGTACTGCAGCAGGCTGAAAGCGACCTTCAGCCGGACCGCCGACACGTCGTCGCGCATGGCCTCGTCCTGCCAGGCACCCAGCACGGTCGATTCGCCGCCCTCGCGGGCAACCTGCATCGGGCTCTCGCGCGAGGTGTAACCGACCTCGGTGTAACCCGAGGAACCGGGGTCGTCGGGGTCGGCCGGGTAAGCGGTGCCGATGGGGGCGAGCCAGTACTCGCCCTTGCCCGGCACGAGCGTGACACTCTTGTCCTTGCCCATGTTGTGTCCTCCGTGGACAGATGACGGCAGCGCCGGGCGTGCCGAGTAGGGGTGTTCAGTTCGCCCGGAAGCCGAGCGACCACACTCCGCGGAACTGAAAGACGTCGGCCGGGACGCCGGCGTCGCGGATCTCGACGGGCCGCTCGGTGACCTCGTAGCTCGTCAGGTGGCCGGCCGCGACGACGACCTGCTCGTCGACCGCGCGCCACAGCGCCCAGCGCGCGAGCTCGGCCAGGTCGGCGGCAGCGGCGACCGAGCCGCGGGCGACGGCCTCCACGGCGATCGAGGCGATGCCGTAGAGCTCCGGGTGCGGTTCGGCGCCGCCGGGCAGCTCCTGCACGAGCAGGAACGGCACCCGGCTGAACACGTTGGTGCGTTGCGTACCGATCTGGAGGCCGGGCAGGTGCGGCAGCGCGAGCTGCTGCAGCACCTGCTGCACCACCAGCGGCGCGGGCGGCAGCAGGCGAGGCAAGCCCATCAGGCTCACCCGCCGGGCTGCACGGCGTCGCGCAGGATGTGCGCGCCCTCGACCCACGAGCCGTCACGGGCGTAGTGGCCGCGCTCCAGCGCCAGCGGTGCCGGGCCGACCAGCTCGACGAACGCGTCGGTCGACGAGCCCAGCCGCAGCACGACTTCGTGACTGCCGTCGTCGCGACGGTTCGCGAGGTTCGCGCGAGCCCTCGCGAGGATCGGCGCCGCCGCGTCGACCACGGCGCCGGTGACGCCGTCGAGGTGAGCGATCGTGGAAGCGCAGTCCTTGTAGACCTGTGCCACGTCAGCCTCCTCTCGGGATCTGGGTGCGCAGGGTCACCACGGTGCGGCGGGTGCCCCGGCCGCGGGCGTACCGAGTGGGCTCGCCCTCGACGTCCCAGCGGCGGCCGTCCCACTCGACCTGAGCCCACGGCCCGGCCGGGCAGGGCACACCGCGCTTGGGCCGCATCCGGTAGACCTCACCGGCCTGCTGCCCGGTGCCGGCCAGCTCCTGCGCGGAGACCGGCCATACCATCGCCAGCACCGGAACGCCATCCGGCGACGGTGTCCACTGCGGATTCCCGTACGGGTCGGTGCCGAGGACCTGCGGGTAGACGACCACCGCGGCGTTGTGCTGGTCGAGCAGGCTCACCAGTCTTCCCCCTGTCCGACGTCGTCCGGGTCGAACGCGGCGAAGGCGTCCCCGCCCTGGCTGGTGGGGATGAGCACGACCTCGGTGCGCAACCTGCCGCGGCTGCGTGTGGTCGACACGGTGTGCAGGCCGGAGCGGGTGGAGGCGTACCGCTGGCAGATGTCCTTTTCGGACTCCGTCAGGTACGGGGTGACCGCGTCACCCTCACGCCGCCACGTGTAGCCCTCTTCGGACTCCGAGGACAGTTCGTCGGGGTTGCGGTAGCAGCGTTTGGCCGACCGCAGCACCACCGTGACCAGCGGGCCGGGGGCGTTCGCGGCGCCCGCCCCGTCCACCCAGTCCTTGCCGGTCTCGGCGCGCACCAGGTTCGAGGCGTCTTCGAGGTCGGTCTCGGCGCGTGCGAGGTCGACACCGGCCAGGGTGCCGACCTCGACGCCGATCCGCTTCTCCAGCGCCGCCACCGATGCCAGCGACGGCAACATGATCAGAGGACGATCTTGACGGCGCGCACGAACTGCGAGACGCCACCGGCCTGGGTGGTGGTGACCGCGACGCTGGGCGTCGTGCCGCCGGTCAGGCCCGCGCCGGACGCGGTCATCGCGTTGACGTTGGCGCCCGCGAGCGCCCCGACGAACGTGACCGTGTACGGGCCGCCGTTCGCGCCGGTGACCGTCACGTTGCCGGCGCCGATCGTGGACAGCGCCTCCAGCGCCGTGCGCACCGCCGACGCCGCCGCGTTGAACGGGATCGCGCCGGTGGTCTGGCCGTTGAGCGTTGCCGTCCAGGTGCCGCCGGTCGGGCCGCCCGTCATGGTCAGCGTCTGGACCTCGTTGGTGGGGGTGCCGTCGATGACGGCGTTGACGCCGGCGAACACGTCGACCATCGAGCGGTCCTGGGCGTTGCGCTGGTCGTAGTCCAGCAGCCAGCGCAACGCCAGGCCCTCGAAGGTCTCCGAGCGGCCGACCGTGGCGCCCTGCGGCACCTTGGGCGCCTGCAGCGACAGGGCGAACGCGGTGCGGTGGTACGCGAACGCCACGGTGTCGGGGATGGCCTGGGACACCAGCACGACGAACCCGGCGATCTTGCCGACCACGGCCTCGCGCAGCGTCTCCGACCAGCCCGAGGTGTCCACCTTGGACAGCCGGTCGGAGTTCAGGAAGAACTCCTCGACGTCGTTGCCGACGATCAGGTACCGGTCCGTGCCGGGCACGTTGGCCTTGTTGAGCGCCTTGCGGGCGGCCACGGCGGTCTTGTACGGGTCGGTCTGGTTGAGCGTGAGCGTGGTGGCGTAGGTCGCGCCGGTCATCTCCGCGGCGAGCGCGTCCTCGACGCCCTCGACGACACCGCGCAGCTGCGGGCCGGTGACCTGGCCGGCGAAGTCGGTGACGTCGAGGGTCAGTTCCTCGTCGGTGACGCCGACTGCCGAGTAGATGTGCATGTCGAGCGTGATGTCGACCTTGGTCTCGGCCAGGTTGTCCAGCACGATCACGCCGTCGCCCTCGGACGCCGAGGGCCGCGCACCGCGCATGGTGCGGGTGCGGGCCTTCACACGGGCCGGAACCCGCAGGGTGATCGTGTCGTCCTTCGCACCGGCGAAGTCGCCGCCCGCGTCGCGCCACACCGTGGTGGTGAGCACGATCTCGCGCTCCAGCAGACCCAGCGACGTGCGGGCGATCTTAGTTGCCTTCTGCACCGTGATGGCCACGGGTGCCTCCTCAAGTGGTGATCAGGGGACCGCGAGCGGCCCCGTGGCCGTGCGGTGAAAGGGGGTCAGAACCCGCGTCCGCCACCGCGCCGCGCGACCTTGGCGGCGAGCTTGCGGGGGTCGGTCTCGTCGGGCTCCTCGTCGGGACGGCCGCCGCCCTTGAGCCGGGTGCGCGGCCGGTTCTTGACCTTCTCGGTCCGGTCGTCCTTGTCGGACTTGCCGTCGCCGCCGAGCTCGGCCAGGAACTCATCGGCGTCGGCCTCGAGGTCTTCCTCGGTCTCGCCGACCAGGCGGGCCGCCTGCTTCTCGGTGAGGCCCTTGCGCAGAGCCACCCGCAGCCGGATGAGCTCGGACTGCGAGGTGCTGGCGAGCCGTTCGGCCTCGGTCAGCTTCTCGGCGTCCTGCTCCTCCTTGGTCTTGCTCTTGGCGACGTGGCTATCCCACTGCTTCGCCTTCTCCTCGGCCTCCTGCAGTCGCCTGCGCAGGCTCTGGTTCTCCTGGTTCTTCTTCCGCACCGCCCGCTTTCCCTTGCCGGACTTGGCGTCGTCGTCCTGGTCGTCGTCGGCGTCGTCGTCGGGCTCCTGGCCCTCGTCGTCGTCCTGGTCGTCGTCCTCGTCCTCGCCGGACCCGCCGAGCACGGGCCAGACCGGGCGACCGCCGATCACCGCGAGCGCCTCCAGCGGTTCGCCGGTGGCCGGGTCGATCAATGTGGGGTGCACGGGCACGGTGGTGTCACGCATGAGCCCTCCAGGGGCGTCAGGTGGGTGTGTCTCGCGGCGGATGCCGCACCGCTGAGCCCTCCAGGGGCGTCAGCCGGGATGGAGCTCGCGGCGAATGCCGCGCAACCCCGCGCCTCCGGGGCACGGGAAACCGGGAACCGCTACGTGCGGTTGATCGGGTCGTCCGGCAGCGACCGGCCTTCCACGGCGCGCCGGAACGCCAGCCGTGCCCGCTCACCGCCCAGACCCTTGGTGGTTTTCTTCCACAGCGCGGCGTGCGCTTGCGCGGCGGCCGGCAGTGCCGCGTCCTCGACGAACGAGGGTTCGACCGAGCACGCGCAGAAGTCGTGGAACTTCGCCAGGCCGTCACCGACGAACCGCGCGTTGGTGTCGCTGTGGTCGGTGAAGTAGACGAACCCGCGGCTGGCGAGCATCCGGCAGAACCAGCACGCGTCAGCGCTCGTCACCCGCGAGTACGCCACGACCTTCTGGTCCTGTTCTCCGGCGGCCGTGAGCGTCTGCCGTCCGCCGTCGAGTGCGTGACGGCCCGCCGCGCCCTGCACCGCCACCAACGCCGACTCCGCGGCCTGCTCGGCCGGTTCGCCGGCCTGCAGCCGTGACCGGACCTCGGTCGGGCCGGTCACGATCAGCGACGTGGCGATCCGGGCCCGCGTGGGCTCGTCGAGCTCGACGACGTCGGGCCGCTCCGCTTCGCCGATCTCGGCGCGGCGGAGCTCGGCGTAGTAGTCCGCGGCCGAGCGTGCCGACTTGCGCCGGTAGCGGGCCACGGCGTCGAGCGAACGCCCGAGCCAGCCGCCCACGGTCTCGTCGACTCGCTGCGGATCGAGCAGGCCCCACAGGTCGGTGAGGTCGGCCAGCAGCATGGCCCGGATCGAGAGCTGGGCGGTGCGCTGGCGGGCGGTCGCGGCGCGGCCTCGCGCGGTGACAGCCACCGCCTACTCCTCGTCCGGGTCGGCCGGCGGGTCGAGCTCGCCGCGTGCCTGGCGCGCCAGCTCCTCGCGCAGCTGCTCCAGCGCGCCGGGCCGCATGAGCTTGACCCACTCGTCCACGTCGGACTTCTCGACGCCGGGCAGCATGCCCCACAGGGCCTGCACCGGGATCTGCAGCATGGTGGCCGCCTTGCCCAGCGCGTCCGACGCTTGCGCGAGCGAGCGGACCTCGGTGTCCTGCCACGTGACGCGCGCGAGCATGTCCTCGGCGTCGGCGTCGTTGCCCTCGATCAGCGCCGCAGTGCGCAGCGTCTGCACGTGCGACGCGCCCGCGGAGACCTTCGACTCGGCGGTCTTGGCGCGCAGGCCGGCACGGGCCGCCGCCAGCGCTTCCGCGCTGAGGTTGACCAGCTGGCCGGTGAGCTCGTGCGCGGGGGTCTGCGACACCGCGGCCAGCGCCTCCACGTCCGCGCGCCACGCGGCGACCATCGGGCTGATGTCGGTCTCGTCGAGCGTGCCGAAACGACCTTCCGGGTTCTCATTGACGAGCAAATCGCCGTGCCGCAACAACATTGCGGCCTTGTTCTCTTCCTCGTCGCTGTCCGGCTTGGCCATGCCGGTGGCCGTCCTGATCTTCCACGAGTTGTAGTGCTGGGCCAAAAGCCTGTCGTACGTGGTCTTGTCGATGCGCGCGGCACTGCCGATGTACGGCTCGACTTCACCGGTCGCGTTGCCCTCGGTGTCGAGCTCGTTGGCGTACCGGATCACCGGGCACAGGCCGAGACCGTGCTCACCGCGGTGCTCGATGTACTCCACCTTGGACCCGTCGCTGTCGCACGACAGGTAGTGCACGTCCATCTCGTCCACGAACTGCAACATCTGCTTGCCACCGCTGGGCTCGACACCCAACGCGTACATCGGGAAGTCGTCGTTGCCAGGGTCCTTGTACCCGGCGATCATGCGCTTGGGCGAGTGCACGGTGATCGCGGCGGTGCGCCGGCCGCGCAGCTCGCCCGGCAGCACCATCGTGTAGGCCAGGCCGAACGAGACCATCGCGCGGTGCAGCGCGATCTGCCGCACCGGCATCCGGTTGGCGCACCACGTCCACCACGGCCCCGACAAGGCGTCGCCGTCCTTGCCGGGCGGGTGCAGCGGCGAACGGTAGGAGTCGACGTACATCCCCTGCACCACGGCCTTGGTGACCAGGCGCAGCCACGGCGACTGGGCCAGCCTGCGCAGCTGGCGGTGCTCGCGGGTGGTCTCGCGCGGCAGCTCGATGTCCTCGTTGTGGCCACCCTGCCACTTGTCGATCCGCTCGACGCGTTCGTTCTCCGTGCGCCACATCGGGTGCAGCTCTTTCGTGACCAGCTCGACCACGGAATCGGGCTTCATCACCACCGCGAGCACACCCCCTTGTCAGCGTCGGCTGCCCCAGACACGGCCGCCGGTCTTCTTCTTGTTGTCCTGCTGCGGTTTCTGGTTCAGCAGCAGGCGGCGCACCATGCGCGCGCCGACCATCGCCACCGCGAGGTCGATCTTCTTCGCGGACTCCTTGGCGCCCTTCCACAACGACGTGCCATAGCGGTTGGGGTAGCGGCGTGCGTTGAGCACGTGCCGCCGCAGCCGGTTGTCGCCGTCGTGCAGCAGCGTGTGGTCCTCGATCTCCTCGGCCGTGCGCATCGCCGCGGCCGTGAACTGCTCGATCCGCACGGGGCTGGTCATGTCCCACATCACCGAGTGCGCCTCACCGGCCGCGCCACGGGTGGCCCAGAGCTTGAGCCGGTCGTGGTAGCGGCGGTGCAGCCGGTCAAGGGTTTCGTCCCAGTACCGGTCCTGCGTCTCGTCGTCGAGGGTGTGCGACGGGTCCGCGAAGAACGCCGACACCGCGAAGTCCTCGAACACGGCGTCAACACGTGCCTCCACGGTCGCCCGCGGCGCAAGCCACGTCCGGCCGCGGCGTCCAGGCGGCCGTTGCCACATGCCGAACACGGCGACCAGGCCGTCACTGACGCGGCAGCCCACCAACGCCGTCGCGTCGTTGCTCTTGCTGCAGTCCAGGAACAGCGCGATCTCGTCGCCGGGTAGCAGCTCGACGCCGTCCGGCGCCTTGCACTGGTCGAAGTCCCTGTAATCCGACCAGGCGTCGTCCGCAGTCTCGATCTGGTTGTACCAGAACCGCCGCAGCTGAGAGGCCGGACGCTTGCCGGCCAAGATGGCGCTGACGATCCGCTCGATCGACAACCACACCGAGTCGCCACGGATCGCGGCGACCACGGCCGGGGCGGCCTCCGCGGTGAGCGGGGCGTCCGGCGGGGCCTCCAGCGAGTCGTACATGAACCGCGCGCCCAGCGCGCCCACCACGGCGGCGTTCTCCTCGTAGGCCTCGCGTTCGCGCTGCGCTACCGAGTCCTCCGCCGGGTGGTAGGCGTTCGTGATCGACAGCGGCCGGGCCGAGGCGTCCGCCGACTTGGTGGAGTTGTTGTCGAGCACTTCGGCCATGTCGTGGCCGCGGTTGGCTTCCCGCCAGCGGTGCGTCTCGTTTTTCAGCGTCGACGTCGCCCGTGCGCCCTCCAGGGCGTCCGGGTTGGACGTCACCGCCTCCAGGATCTGACCGCCCGCGGCGGTCACCTGGAACGTCGACAGCTCCAGGCCGTAGCGGGCGATCGTCTCCTTGGTGAACAGCGTCGGGAACAGCCGCATGGTGTTGCGGGTCTGCCGCAACGACACCGCGGCGATCTGCACCCACGCCTCGGGGTGAGGCCTCGCGCCGGGGTGCTCGTTGCCGAACGGGTCGATGAACGGGCGTGCGTTGAGGTCGGGCCGGGACGGGCCGATGAACTCCACACTGGACACGACCGAGCCGACCGGGTCCTTGCCCCATCCCTTGAGGCGCTGTAGAACGCCCTCGTCAAAGAGGAACCGGCCGTTGGAGTCGACCGCCCACCACCACAGCCACCAGCGCGCCTGCTCGGCCGTGAACTTCCACGGCCGCCCATCGGCGTGCTTGAGGTGATCGCGTGCCCACGCGAGCGACTGCCAGCCGATCGTGTACTCGGGCAACACGAACTTGCCCTCGTCGTCACGCTGCCACGTGGGGCCCAGAACGGTGGGGGTGATGATCAGCGACGACCCGGCCTCAGCCGGTGATGCCACGGTAGTCGTCCAGGTTGGTCACGTCGGGGTGCGCGTCACCCGGCGTCTTCCGGTGGATCTCCAGCCGCACCCGACGCCGCGCGCCCTCGGTGGTCAACAGGTCGTTCATCGCCGACCACACCACCGCGAGCGCGCGGGCGTTGAGCTTCTCCTCGGCCAGCGCCCGCGTCATCGCCTCGGCGATCAGCCGTGCCGCCTGCCAGTCGCTGGGCTCCATGTACTTCGACTGCCCGGACGCGGCCAGCGAGTCGTACCAGTCCTTCGCGATCGGGTGCCACGCCTCGGTGGGCGTCGGCACCTCGACCTCGTCCTCGGCCGGAACGATCACCTTCTCCGTCAACGCCTTCTCCGCCTTGGTGCGGTGGCCGGCCTTGTGCTCCTCGCGCTTGCCGAGCGGTCCCCTGAGTCCCACGTCAAAACCCCCAAACTCGTTTCGAAGATCGTTTTGACGGGTTTTGAACGTCCACAAAGGACGCTAGAAGCTCACAGGCGAGGTGCGACAAAAGCGCAGGTCAGAGCCTTGATCACGACCGACCCCGGAATTCAAAACCTGGGAGCGCGTGCGCACGGTATGACCTCCGGTGTCCTGATTTCCCAGGATCGGGAGGCACCCCCCACCCCATTTGTCAAGCCCTTGAAGGAAATTCCTTAGAAGGAGTTTCCTTCGGTGACCTGTCAGTCCTCGTCGTCGAGCTCGTCCTCGTCGTCCTGGTCCTCGTCCTCGTCGATCGCGGCCGTGGTCTGCTCGGCCTGCTCGATGCGGTCGGCGAGCTGTGCCTTGGTGCCGTAGGTGGGCAGCTGCAGCTGCTTCGCGCGGGCCTGCAGCTCGGCCAGCGTCGGGCCCGAGGTCGGCGTGTCGGTCTGCTCGGTGCGCGCGGCGGGCGGCTGCTCGACGGGCTCGACGGGCTGCTCGTCGTCGGGGTCGGCGCCGGTGTACTCGGCGTGCCCGTGGGTGACGAGCCAGTCGGCCTCGCTGTCGCCGAGGAGGCGGATCGAGCCGGTGGGGTTCTGGCCCATCCGGTGGCTGTACCTGACCTGTCGCATGTGGTCACTCCCTGGTGGTGCGCCGCGGTGGTGGCTCGGGTGTGCGGAACCGGCGTGCGCTGATGGCTGCGCGGGCCTGTGCCGCTTCCTCACCGGTCTTGCGGGCGTGGTGGGTGTGGCAGAGCCACTGGAGGTTCCGCAGGGCGTGTGAGCCGCCCTGGGAGCGCGGGACGATGTGGTCGCAGTGGGCGCCCGTGCGCCAGCATCGGCGGCCGGTCGGGCCGTGGTGCTCGCACTGGCCGCCGGCTCGGCGCCGGGTCTGCTCGCGCCGCCACTCCCAGTCAGGTGGCAGCTCGGCGGCGCTGGTGCTGCCCTGCCATCGGCCGCTCACGGCTCAGGTGGTGCCGTCGCCGGCGTCGTGCAGCACCGTCACGTGGCCGGTGCTGTTCGCGGTCATGGCCATGCCCTGCCGAAGGACGTCGAGCGCGTCGAGGGCGTTCCTGTGCCGCCGCGTCCTCGGGTTGACGGTGGCTCGGTCGACGGTGTCGGTGATGTCCACGCTGTGCACGCGCATCCCCTCGAACACGGCTGCAGAGGTGCCGGTCACAACATGGACATCGGTCCAGCGGTCGGGGTGGGCCTCGCGGTAGCGGGCGGCCTCCGCGGCGGTGCTGGCAAGCAGGACCGTGGCGCCGGCGTGGCCGGTGGTCTGCTCGGCGTGGCGGCGGCGCAGCTCGGTGGCGGCCTGCTCCAGCAGCTCGGCCACGGTCAGCTGGCCGCCGACGATGCGGACCGCGACTTGTCCCTCGCTGGGCAGCTCGGCGTCCTCGGCGGCGGGCGCGACCAGCACGCTGCCGATCGGGCGTTCGGTGCCGTTGCCCACGCGCAGGTAGACGGGCATGCGTGCGGTTGCGCCCATGCGGGTCACTCCGTCCACTCGGGATGCTGGTGCAGTACGAGCCTGCCCATCCATCCGACGTTGTAGGAGACGCCGTCGAGCTCGTAGGGCAGCGCCCAGTCGCGGCCGTCGGCGTCGGTGAGGGGTTGCTCGGTGAGCTCGACGAGCTCGGGCTCGTCGTGGCCGGTCCACCGGCCGGGGTCGGCCAGGACGTGCCGGTGGTACTCGCCGATCAGGTGCTGGCGCAGCCACTCGCGGCCAAGCGCGACGTAGTCGAGGTGTCGGGCGTCCTCGCTGTCGGCGAGCGGACCGCGCAGCTTGTCGGCGAGCTCGACGTCGGCCGGGTGAACAAAGTGCGGGTGTTCGATCAGCACGGCGGTCACCTCCTAGTCGGTGAGCTCGCGGTGCACGGGGCACCGGCGCCGGACTCCACTGGTGGACTCGGGTGTTGGTGTGTCGTCCACTCTGGGAGGTCCTTGCGCCGGTGCGCCGGGCAACGCAAAAACCCCCAGGCCGGTGTTGGCCTGGGGGTTTTTGGGCATGCTCGTCCGGGCAGAAGCGTGACACAGGGTCTGACCTGTGTCAACTCGCGTGGGCGAGATCCACAGCAGCGCGCCGGTCGAGGTAGTCGACGACCTCGGCGGGCAGGTAGCCGCGGCCAGGGCTGATGTGGCCGCGGTGCTTCCACCGCCGCAGCGCCGCGGCACTCACCCGGAACGTGGAGTCTCCGGTGCGGTCGGCCTCGGCGTGCAAGAACGCGATCATCTCGGCGGCGGTGATCCGGTTGGGGTCCATGCGCTCGCGTGCGGAGACGCGTACACGGCTGATCATGTGATCAGCGTATCCCGTTGTCGCGCAACGCCTTGTTGGCTCGCGCGAGTCGTATCACCTCAAATCCGGAGTAGACCGTGCCGCAGGACAGGCAGCGAGCGCCGACGACGAACGGCACGCCGGCCTTGTCCTGCTCCCGGATCACGATGCCGCCACCGCACGCCGGTCGTTCGTCGGCCTGGCCCTTGGTCGGCGGGTCGCCCTCGCGGCGGGTGCACGACGCAACCGGCTTGGGCGGGGCCTCGCCGTTGGTCACCGCGAGCTCGCGCCGCAGCTGCCGCACCTCGTCGGCGAGGTCGAGTACCCAGGGCTGCTCGCTCACCCAGCCCAGGGCGACGAGCAGCGTGGAGATCGCGTCGCGCACCGTGTGCGGTGCGGGCACGAGGTGACGCAGGCTCGGCGGGGTGCGGTCCTCCCACACCTGCTGTGCCCAGCCGCCGAGCACGGCCGGCACCGACAGCGGCGGGTGGTCGTCGTCCTCGGGTCCGGTGTGGACGCGGTGCACCCCGACCGCGTTGCTGCGCGGGTCGAGCTGGGCGACCGCGTGCAGGTCCAGCGGCGGTGCCGAGCTGAACCCGGCGGCCGTCGCGACCATCTCCGGCCGGACCTTCTTGACCGGGGTGAGGTTGGCCGCGTGGAACTCGACCCAACGCAGGTCGTCGTGCACGCGGTCACGGCAGGTGTCGCACAGCAGGCTGTTGCCGGTCGTGGGCTCTTCGGTGGTGCAGCCCTCACGAGAGCAGAAGATCACTGGCCCTCCCAGTCGTTGAGCCAACCCAGGTCTGCGCGTCGCTGCTGCCGGTCGTGCAGCCACACCACCGGGACCGCCTTGAGCAGCTGCCAGCACACGGCCAGCACCTCGCGCGGTCGCAGGCACACGTCGGCGACTCGGTGCGGGGTGTCGCTTCCGGTGAGGACCTGGAGCCACACGTGCGGCATGCCGCCGGGCCATCCGGAGACCTCGACACGCACCTCGCCGCCGAGGTTGGGCTCGACGCTGGTGTCGTACTCCTTCACCGTCGCGTCACCGCCTCGTCGTCCTGGCCCTCGTCGCCGATGCGGTCGAGCCAGATCGCGCGAACCGACTCGACGGCACCCTCCACCGCGGACTGGATCAGGGTCGTGACGTCCCACTCGGCGCCGTTCGGGCCGGGCCGCTGCACGGCGCGCCCGATCTCCGCGAGGCTCGCGGGCCCACCGTCAGCGATCAGCGGCGCCCAGACGCGGTCCCAGTCCTGCCCGGTCAGCTGCAGGCGATCCTGCTTGGCGCTCACGACTTCCGTCCCTCTCTGCCCTGCTGCTTCTCGATCGCGTCGGCGAACACGTCGCACGCGAGGTTGGTCAAGGTGTGTGCCGCGCTGCTCACCGCCCAGGCCTCGTCCGAGGACAGGCCAGCCAGCGCCTGGCGGGCCGCCTGCTCGTTGCCGTCGAGCAGGCACCGCAGCGCGGTCTGCGCCTTCACCGCGACTGCGGCCTTGCTCACGGCGGCCGTCATCTGGGCGCGGGCGTCGTCGAGCGCGACACGCACCGCGGCCCACGGGTCGGGCTTCTGCTCGCTCATCGGCTCCTCCTCGCGGTGATGGCACGCGGCGCGCGCTGCTGACGGGCCGGGCCGGTGTTGCGGTTCCGGCGCAACCACAACGCCCGCGCCTTCGGGTCGGCCGGCGGTTCCTCGACGAGCAGACCGAGCTGCCGTAGTGCCTCGGCCGCAGGCTCGATCGCCGCAGCGAGAACCTCGACGGTCTCGCGGATGCCGTCCAGGAACCCGTTCAAGAAGTGGGCCTGCCACGTCGTCAGCGGCAAGCCCAGGCTCGCGAACTGCTCGACCCACCCCTCGGGCAACGCGGCGTGACGAGCGAGCTCGGCGCTGTCGCGGGAGACCTGTTCGACGAACGCGGCCAACGCGGGAGGACCGACGTATCCGGCCACGGGCCCGAGGCTGAAGCTGTCACCGGTGGCGGTGCTGGAACCCCAGCACTGGCCGGTGATCTCCCGGTCCTCCTCACGCGCCTGCTGCTGCTCGCGGCGGCGCAGCTCGAGCATGCGCTCCGCCGGGGACTCGCCGGTCGGCGACCACGCGTTGGTGATGACGTGGTCGACCTCGCCGACGCTGCCGTCCGGGCGGACGCCGATGACGTCACCGGCCGGGGTGACGCCCAGGGCGTAGCGCTGCCGGTAGGCGTCGTAGAGCATGGCCGCAACAGCGTCGGCGTCGGGTTGCGGGTCGATCGCGGTGAACGTGATCGGCGCGCGGTCCTGGGTGACGGACGTGATGCGGCACTGCGGGTCGATCGCGGTGAGGCGGCCAAGCGCGAAGTCCTGCCCATCAGGCCAACGGGCCAGCAGGACACCGTCACCGGCCAAGACGTGCACCGGGAAGTAGCCAGACGCGGCCGGGTCGTCTGGATCGGCGGGGAACGGCGTTCCAGCCGGAGCAGTCCAGACCTCCTCGTGCAGTCCCGCGGGCGCTGCGGAACGCGAGGTGTGCCAGTCGCGCTGGCACACCTCGCTGCAGAAGTCGTCAGACGGCGAGTCGTCGAGCGGCCGCCCGCAGCGCTGGCAGCCGATGGCGTCGGTGATCGTCTTGACGATGTCGCGGGTGTCCGTGCTGGGCGCGGGGAACCACTCGGCGAACTCCGGCAGTGTGCCGTTCTGCGCGAGCGCGGTGGCGGTCGCCTGCAGCGGCCTGGGGAGTGGGTCGCCGTGCCCGTTGACCCACTCGTCGGACGCGGCCAGGTAGCCGAGTTGGCCGGCGCGGTGGAGGCCGAGCACTACGCCGGGCGCTTGGAGCTGCGGGGCGGCGGCTGCTGCCCACTGCTCGCTGCTGATCCAGGGTTCGTTCACCGGTTCGGCTCCTCGCGGTCCAGGCGCGCGGCGGTCGCCTGCACGGTGGTGTCAGGCCGCATCGTGTAGTCGACGTAGATGCGGCCCAGCTTCGTTTCGTAGCCGCCACGGCGGTAGTTGGGGTAGAAGCGGCTGGCGTCGCGCACGTCGAGCACAAGTTCGAGTGCAGCGAGCGTGGCCGCGCACTCCTCCTTGGTGCCCTCGATCCGGAGCTTCACCGGCTGGTCTCCTTCGTGCGGGTGATGTGGGCGGGCGGCACGAGCGAGTCGAGCTCGTCGAAGCCGGGTTCGTCGTCGGCGGCCGAGGCGATGCCGTGCACGCGGCAGGCGAGGTTGATCCAGCGGAAGTCGAGCGTGTTTCGGTTGCGGCACAAGCACCTCACGGGCGTGTCACCTCCGCCTGCTGCGACACGGAGCCAAGCGTGGCGTAGTGGGCGCGCCAGTCGAGTTCGACACGGCCCGTGCGGCCGATGCGGTTCTTGGTGATGCCGAGCTCGACCGTGAAGCCGGGCTCTCCCTTCATCGGCCCGTCCTCGATGGGCGGGCGCCAGTGCAGGATCACCACGTCGGCGTCGGCCTCGATGCCGCCGGACTCGCGCAGGTCCGATGAAACCGGCCGGCGGGCCTCGCGGACGTTGGACCGGTTGAGCTGCGCGGCGACGACCACGGCGAGGTCGAGCTCGCGGGAGAGCTGCTTGAGGCCGCGGCTGATCGCGGCGACTTCCTGCTCGCGCATGGTGCCGCGGCTGTCGCCGCCGACCAGCTGCAGGTAATCCAGGGCCAGCACGCGGGTTCCGAACCGGCGCTTGGCCTCGCGGGCGGTCGCCATGATGTAGGGCAGGGTCAGGTTCGGCTTGTCCACCACGGTGAGCGGCAGGTCGCGGGCGCGGTTGTAGTAGCGGCCGACACGGTTCCAGCCGTCGTCGTCGAGGCGGCGGCGGGTGATGTGCGACTGCTCGACCACCGCGCCGGAGGACACGAGCCGGTCGGTGACCTCGGCCGCGCCCATCTCCGCCGAGTAGACCTGGGTGTGGTGGCCGCAGTCTGCGGCGTGCTGGGCGATCTGCAGCAGGCTGATGCTCTTGCCGTCACCGGGCCTGCCGCCGACGACGTACATGCGGCCGGTGCGGAGCCCGCCGAGCAGCTGCTCGTTGAGGTCGGCCCACGGCGTCGGGATGACGATCGCGGTGTCGGGTTCTCGCTGGGCCACCACGAACGCGTCGAGCAGGTCGGCGAACTGGTGGATGTGCTCGTCGGCGTTGCGGCCGGTGTCGAGGTTGCCGAGCAGGTCGTGCACCAGGTTCAGCGCCTGGGCGGGGTCCTCGGCGTCGGCTACCTGGTAGCGGGCGCTGTCGAGCACGTCGCACAGGGCCCGGAGCTTGCCGCAGCGGACCACCGTCGACACGGCGTCGGGGAACGCGTGGACGTCGGGGACGTGCCCGGCGTGTTCGTTGAGGAACCGCAGGGCTCGCTGCACGCTGTCGTGGTCGCCGGGTCCGCGGTGCGGCAGTGCGTCGCGCAGCCGGCCGATCAGGTTGCGTGCGGTGGTCGGGGTGTCGTCGTCGCGGAGCTGGCGGGCGGCGGCCCAGAGGGCCTCGTGCATCGGGTCGGAGAAGTGGCCGGGTTCGACCTGGGCAAGTGCTTCGTCTCGCAGGGCCCGGCGCGTGACCGGGGTGAGCAGGGTGACGAGGTAGGTCTCGGCCTCGATCGGCCGCAGCGGGTCGGTGATGGGTCCGTTCACGATACGGCCTTCGCGGTGAGTTGATCAACGATGGTCTGGTGGTGGGTGGTGATCCACTTGCGGACGTGGTCGGTCATCCATCGCACGCCGTCGCGTCCTGCGACGTCGGCGGGCAGGTCCGGACGCTGGTAGCGCAGGCTGGTGCGCTGCTCGATCCCGGACACGCGGCCAGCGGACCACTCGCCCCGCAGCCACTCGGCGATGTCGTCGGCCGAGCGCGGCGCGGGCGGCGTGGTGCCGTTGCCGGGCGTGTGGTTCTCCCAGCACCGTTGGTTGAGCCAGGTCTTGCCGTGCTTGATGTGCTCGGCGTCCTTGCCGCGCACCTCGTCGGCGTAGGCCTGGGCGGCGGCGATGAGGACGTCCACGGGGACCGTCTGCGCAGCGGCGGCGAACTTCTGCGCGGCCGGGTACTTGTCGCGCTTGTTCGGGTACACGGCCCACCACCGTTCGAACTCCTCGGAGTAGGTCGAGGCGCGCTTCGGCTTCTTGGTGGGCTTGGGCTTCGGAGCACGTGGCGTGTCGGCGTCGCGCATCGGCTGATGCGCAAGGCTTTTACCTGTTCCCCTGTTCCCCTGTTCCCCTGTTCCAGGCGCGACGACTTCCGGAACACTCTGGAGGGTTCCTGGAACTCCGGTCTGATCTGCGGAAACGGATGAAGCTTCGGGAGAGCACGAACTTGGCGCAGCGGGGGCGTTCTCCGGAGCATCCGGAGCGTTTTCCGGAGCACGGAAACGTCGGGTTGTGGCTTCCGGCGACTTCCCGAACCCTCCGGAGGGCTCCCGGAACGTTCCCGGAACACTCCCGGAAACGGGCTGTCCGGGAGCCTCACCGATGCGGGACTCGCGGTAGTCCATCGTCCCATCCGGACGCGGGAAGCGCCCCTTCTGGGCCTTCTCCACCCGCTGCACCGACTCCCAGAACGCCACGCACAGCAGCTGGTTGCCCGTCGCCGTGTACCGCCACAACAGGCCGGCTTCGGTCAGCTCGTCCATCGCCGCGGCTACGCGTGCCACGGTCGCCGCGCCGTCGCGGACCATGTCCCGCTGGAACAGGTCTCCGACGATCAGCGCTACATCGTCCTTGCCCACCCCGTTGTCGTCCACGTAGGACTCCAGGGCCTTGAGCACCAGGCGGGCATCCCAACTCACGCTGGCGATCCGAGCGGATCGCCAGAACTCCGGCTTGGTGCTTCGAATACGCACCGGCCTACCTCCCCTCGCTGTTGTGGTGGTAGCGCGCTGAGAACCGCGCCAGGTTGGCCGTGAAGACCGTGGCGGCGTGCTCGTCGATGCCACGACCAAGCAGCACGGCGTGGTCGAGCTGTTCGCGGCACAGCTCCTCGAACTCCTCGACCGGGCCCACGAAGGTGCCGAGCTGCCACGCCTGCAGCAGCTGGCCCCACTCCGTGTAGCCCGCCCACAGCTCGCCCATCGGGCCTTCGTGCGACGCGACCGCTGCGGCGACCTCAGCCGCGTGCGTTACTTCTGCGGTGATGTCCACCGAGGACCGCAGAGCGGGGGAAGCGCTCTGCGGCATCGGCGTGACCCCGTGTGCTCGGGTCATGAGGAAGACGTTGTCCTCTCGTTTGCGGCCACGTTGAGCGGCTGCTGCGCCTTCTCCTGGGCGCACCGCTGCTCGACGAGCCGGGCCAGCCTGGCCACGTTGGGACCGGAGCCCACGAACTCGACCGACGCGGCCCCGAGAGCGCACCAGGTCGCGTTGTGTGGCACCGGGTAGCTGATCGGCACGTCCGCGCCCAGCTCGAACCGCACATGCGCGCCGTCCGGGATGCGCGGCAGCCGGTCCTGCTGCAACTCCAGCAGCGTCACGGTGTGCACCACCCGCACCGCCAACGGCGAGGCCGGCGGCTGCACGACGCTGGGCGCGGCCACGCCCTCGAACGGGTCAGCACCAGTGAACGCGTTCACCACACCGGCCACCGCGCGCAGGTAGCGTGTCGAGGCCTCCAGGCTGTCCGCGTACTTCGTCGGCATCCTGAACCCGTTGTCCCGCAGCGTGTCGGCGATCTGGCTCACCAACCGTGGCGTGATCACGGGGAGCCTGTGGGCGAGGTCGTACTCCGCGTCCGTCCACCCAGGGAACACCCTGATCCACTCGTCGACCGGCCTAGCCACGACGCACCTCCCCGGCCGTCTCGGCGACGTCGTTCTCCAGGTCGCCACCACCCTCCGCGCGCACCGACGCAGTACGCCGGTGGCCGTAGGTGTTGAACGTGCCGTCCGCGTGCGCGAACACCGGGAACATGCCCACGGCGTCGTCACCGTCGGCCCAGAACTGGTCGAACTCGATGTCGACCTCACCGGTGGTGTCCGGGTGGTGCACGAACCCGACCAGCTGTGCCGGTATGCCACGCCAGAAGTCCTGGCGACCGACCGAGCCGTCCTCGGCGATGAACCACGGGTATGGCAGCACGCCGCCGGTTTCCTCCGGCTGGATGACCAGCACCTCGTCAGCCACGGCCCACCTCCTCGGCCAGCTCGGCCGCGGACATGCGCCGTCCACGATCAACGGCGGCGATCAGGGCCTGAACGCGTCGCGCGGCAGCCGGGTCGGCAGCGGCACGACGAGCGTTCTGCACCGCGCGACCGCGCTCCAGCAGCCATCCCAGCGCCCAGTCCAACAGCATCGGAGACGGCCTGAACAGTCGTGGCCTCATCACGGGGTCACCCCCGTCTTTCCGAGGTGCCGCAACTGCTCGCCGCACTGCAACAGCAGCGCAGAGACGTTGGTCTGCCACTCCTGTTCCGAGGACACCGAGCGGATCAGGTCGTGGAACAGCTCGCGGTCCATCTTGGCGCGGGCCCAGAACAGACGTCCGGCCCAGCGCTGCGGCGGCATCACGTCGTCGGCCTGGCGCACCTCGCCAGTGCACTCGTCGACCCACGCGAAGCCCTCGAACGCATCCGCCTGCAGGCCGCTGTGCGCCACCACGGTGTCGATCCAGGCGCACAGCACGTCGGGCAGTTCGGCAGGGGAAACCTGCTCCGCCAGCTGCTGCCCAAGCCGCGTCGCGTTCCCGTAGTCGCGCCGCGCCGCAGCGGCCAGCGTGGCCCCGGCCAGTTCGAACCACGGCGGCATCTTCGTCTGCTCACCCACGGTCGGCCTCCTCGTCTTGCACCACGGACAGCCGCGGTGCGTCACCGGACTGCTCGGGCAGCTCAGGCCAGAACCACGGCGAGGTGACCGGGTCGTCGTCGCGCACCGGCATCAGCAGCGCCCGATAGTGCTCGCCGATGAACACCAGCGCGGGCCGAAACGCGCCCTGCATCTGGAACCGCACCTGCGTGTCGCGAGCGGACGCGATCGTGCAGAAGTCGGCCACGAACTCCGGGTTGAACGTCGCGAACCGCTCTGGCGTCGTCGAGGCCTCGGCGTCGCGCACCAGCTTCGCCAGCTTCCGCAACCCGCCGTAGAACGGGTCATGCGGATGCGGCAGCCGCGGCGTCACCGGGATCACCAGGCCCTGACGGCCTGAGCCCACGAACTTCGCCGTGAGCGCGCCTTTGCCGGACTCCAGCGTCAGCACGCTGCCCGAACCGACATCGCGGAACTCGGTGTAGACCTTCAACACCGCGACGAGCTTCTTGGCCTCGTCCAGCGACACGAACATCTCTGGCAAGAACCCTGAGCAGTTCACGGTGGCCTGCGCCAACCGGAACCGGTCCGTGGACGTCGCGGTGAGCAGCTGGTCGCCGGTCGACGCGTCCCAGCGCAACGCCACGCCGTTGAGCATCGGCAATGCGCGGTCAGTCGACGCCGACACCAGTACGTCCCGCAGCAGGGCCGTGAACTCCAGCGCGTTCACCGAACAGCGCATGTTCTTGTCGCTCATCGTCCGGCCTCCGCGGGAACGAGTACGAACGCCGACGGGAACACCGTCGCGGTCGGCGGCGACAGCACGCCGCTGACGCCCTCTCCGCCGTCGGTGTCGTGGCAGCCGCCCGCGAACAGCACGGCGGCGACGCAGGCCGCCAGGACCGCCAAGCGCAGCAGACCGGCGACGCGCTCGGTCGGCTGCCGGTCGATCCACCAGTCGAGCGCGCTCAACGCGACAGCGGCGCCCAGCGTCACCAGGTCTGCCCTCATCTGCTTGACGCCCATCAGGCACCCGCCTTCGGCGCGGCCCCGGCGGTGCGGGCGGCGAGAACCGCGTCGGCCCGGTCGGCGCCTGCGACCAGCTGCGCCGCCAGCAGGCGAGCCTGCACCGAGTTGGCCTCGACGATGCCGGCCGCGTCCGGCTCAAGGTCGTGCAGCACAACGTCGGAGTAGGTCTCGTCCCCGAACGTCGTGGCACGCGCCATCACGGTCACCGTGCCGCCGAAGTCGAGTGCGACCTCACCGACCACCTCGGTGACGCAGCACTGGCGCTTGATCTCGAACTTGTGCTCTGGGGCGTGCGTCTCTTCGCAGCCCGGCAGGCAGCGCGGGTCAGCGGTGGCCTGCGCGGGCACCGTGGGCGTGGCGGCGTCGATCCGGGCCAGCAGGTGGCCGAGCTGGGCGTGCATGATGCGCGCCTGCTCGATGGGCCACTCGGCGCCATCGAACGTCACCCTGTCGACGTTGGCCAGGCGGATGGTCGGGGCGTTCACCCGCGGCGCGGCACCGGGCTCCGTCACGACGAGCTGTTCCAGGATCAGCCGCTGCCCCGTCAGCGGTTCGACCGCCGACCCGGTCTCGGAGTTGAAGGTGCCAGGCGCCTCGTACGAGTGGAACGTCATCTCGTCGTCGAGGACGGTCACCTTGTCGGCCCAGGTGGGGCAGAGGTTGGGCTGTTCTGTTCTGGCGATTGTGTCGACCGAGGCGCTAACCTGCTGCTCGGGCATGCCATGCTCCTGCTGGGTATAGGTGTTGTGGTTGTCCTGCTCGGCCGCCGGTGCAACGGCGGGCCGGGCGTCTTGGCGCTGGCCGGTGGTGTGCAAACCGCCGGTCACGCGTTCCGCCTACGGCGACGGGGCTTCGGACGGCGCAGCCAGTCGACGAGGTCGGACTCGAAGATCCGCCAGTCGCCGCCGCGCACCCGCTGGTAGCCCTTGAGGTCGCCTTCGTGCACGTGCTTGAGCACCGTCTTCGGGTGCATCCGCACGAACGCCGCAGCGCTCTTGATCGTGTGCACCTTGACCGTGCCCTCGGTACTCGCGGGCGTCTCGCCGCGCTTGAGCACGGGCATCGGCGGGGTAGGTGTGACAGGAGTCTCGGGCAACTTGCACCCCTTCCAGTGATGCTCGCCGAGTCACTTCGAGTATCTAGTGAGTAACTAGGTAACTCTGGGTAGGTGCCCGAACGTACCGTTTCGCTCCCATTCGGCGCAAGCAGAAGATCCGAACTGGGGCTAGTACGTCTCACGGCGACTACGCGAGCACGCTCCGTGATACTCCTAGATACTCCATAAGACTCCTAATGACTCCCAAAGGTGTCTGGACATACCCGTGTTCCCGCAGGAAAATGGCCGCATGACGAACTCACAGGCCGCACCCCCCCTCGACGCTCCGGCGTCGAGCGGCCCGAGTGGCGACGTCCGAGCAGCGTTCGGGCGGGAGCTCAAGGCCCTCAAGGAGGCCGCGGGCTGGACCACCGAGGAAGCCGCTGAGCGCGCCGGCATCACGCGCAAGACGTGGGGCCGGATCGAGGCCGGCGCACCGGTCCGCGGACACTCGATCCGTGGAGTCGAACGCGCGTTCGACGTACCACCGGGCAGCTTCGCGAAGGCCTACGACGGCGAGACCTCACTTTCCGAGGCCTACCAGCAAGTGACCGGAAACCCTGTTGTGCCGAAGAGCGTGCCGAAAACCCGCAGAAGGTCCAGCGATCCGGACGGTCGTGACGATTCTTGGGCCGAGCTGGAACTACGCCAACTACTGGACCGCTTCCGAAAGGTCGTTCCACACATTCCCACCTCGGATCTGCTTCAAGTCAGCGAAGCAGTCTCCACAACGATCAGCATCCGGCTTCAACAGGCAATTCAACGCAGCAGCATACTCGAACGAGAGTATAATGCAGCCACGCGGGAAAGAAACGAGTCTTACGCCAACTTAGCCCGCCTGGAAGCGGCCGTCGAAACACTCCGAGCAAGGATTGAAGCAGGTCCAGACAGCGAGGATGAGCTACAAGAGCTACACCGCAGGATGGAATACGTTCGCGCCAATCTGCTGCACGCAATAGAGCAGACATCACAATTGACCGCGCACGCAGATAAAATCAGATATGAAATGGTGCAAACCGAGCAAGAGACTGTGTATCTGCACAAAGCATTGAGGAATCCCATTGAAAAGGATCAGCTGAAGCAAGAAGGTTGAAATGGCTTGGTACGAGAAGCTGCCGTCCGGCAAATACCGAGGCGGGTGGTGGGGGCCACCTGGCTCGGCAACTGACGGCGTTGGCCGGAAAAAGCTCTACACCCCTGCCCATGACCGGATGCTTGACGCTCTCGACGAGGCCAAGGCTCAGGAGCAGAAG
Source organism: Lentzea chajnantorensis (assembly GCF_054300775.1). Classification (NCBI taxonomy): domain Bacteria; kingdom Bacillati; phylum Actinomycetota; class Actinomycetes; order Pseudonocardiales; family Pseudonocardiaceae; genus Lentzea; species Lentzea chajnantorensis. Next base: position 363,114 of record NZ_JBSDZT010000002.1, read on the forward strand.
CAGAAGCGGAAAGCCCAACGTGCGCGCGGCGCAATTCCCGCACGCATTACGTGGGGCGATTGGTGGGACCTCATCAGCGAGGATCGCGACCGCGAGAGCGACAGCGACCGGACCGACGCGCAGATCGTGCGCGCGTACATCCGCCCCCAGTGGGGCGCCGTGCCGCTGAACGAGATCGTGCCGTCCGGTGACGATCGGTTCGGCGCGCAGGAGTGGGTGCGCAAGCTGGAGGCCGGCACCGCCCCGGTCGAGATCGTGCGGCCAGGCTGGAAGCCGAGGAAGCTCTCGGCCAGCTACGTGCAGCGGATCTGGTCGGTGTTCTCGTGGTCGATCAACGCCGCGATCCCCGAGATCCTGAGCGCTTCCCCGATCGCGAAGGTGAAGTTGCCGCAGCGCAACCGGCGCGTGAAGAAGTTCGTGAGCGCCGACGAGGCCGAGCAGCTGGTGGCCAAGGGCGGGCTGCGCCAGGACTACGCGGACGCGGTCGCGTTCGGCCTTGAGACCGGTTTGCGGCCCGGTGAGCTCACCGGCCTGCACGCGCACCGGATCGACTGGAACGCCGCGGTGCTGACGGTCGCCGAGACGTACGTGTTCCGGTCGAAGAAGATCCGCGGCTGGCCCAAGGACGGCGACGTGCGCGAGGTGCCGCTCACGCCGAAGGCGGTCGAGATCCTGCGGCGCCGCGTCGATGGGCGCGAGCTCAGGCAGCCGTGCGGCGTGCCGCACTTCCGCGGGGAGGCGTGCGACAACGCGCTGGTGTTCCTCACCGAGCCGACACCTGGGGCGTCCTCCGGCGGCCGGCCGTTGCACCGCGACGTGCTCGCGCTCGCGATGAAGGGCGCCGCTCAGCGGGCCGGAACCGAGCCCAAGAGCGGGTACGCCCTCCGCCGGGGGTTCGCGACGAGGCTCGCTGACGGAGGCCTCGACGCGTTCGCCCTGGCCGACGTCATGGGCCACGCCGACATCACGATGGTGCAGGAGTACGTCCAGGCCTCCGCCGGGCGCCGCGGCCGCGTGCTGGCCGCGCTCGGCAGCACCCCTGAGCAGGCCGCCCCCGAACCGCAGCAGTCGGCCGCGGGGCACTCGCCGGCCGGAACGGTCGCCGAGTTCGTGCTCGACCGCGTGCGCGAGGCCGAGCTCGCCACGCTCCACCTCATCCAGGGATCGGCCCGTGGCACCCAGGCCGCCGCGGAGCAGCGCCGGACCGAGCTCGCCGAGATCCGGACGTCGGTCGAGCGGTTGACCAGGCGCGGCATCACCGACAACTACTTCCTGCGGGTGCTCGCCGGCGCGTACGCTGATGATCCGGACTTCCGGCAGGAGTGGGCCGTCTCGTGAGCCCCCTGAACCGGTCCCTGCTGATCAGCGGCCGTCCGATTCGGACACACCACGTGGGGCAAAACCGGGTGCTGATGGGGCACGCTAGCTATCCGATTGACGCCAACTCGTTCCCGTTCACGGTCACTGACACCCGTTTGACCAGCAAGAACACGCCTATTCGCTCCCCTTGGTAACCGGAGGCTCCCATTGGTAAAACCCCAGGTCAGGCAGTCAGTACACGTGATGTACGTGCACGAGCCCAGCCGCATCCAGCAGTCGGAGGACCTGGCCGCGTTCGTCCGGAACTCGTCGAACACGTGATCCTGGACCTGACCGACGACACCGTCCTGCGCGAGCTGTGGACGGTGCAACGGCTGGCGTACGCCGTCGAGGCCGAGCTGATCGGCTTCGACGGCATCCCGCCGCTGCACGAGTCGCTCGACGAGCTGCGCGCGTGCGGTGAGACGTTCCTCGGGCTGTACGACGGAGAAGGTCTCGCGGGCGCGGTGTCCTACGTGCTCGACGGGTCCACCGTGGACATCCACCGGCTGGTCGTGCACCCGCGGGCGCACCGCCGCGGCATCGCGACGAAGCTGCTCGACGCGTTGCCGGAGGGGCCGCAGTCGGTCAGCACCGGCACCCGCAACGAGCCCGCCCTGCGCCTGTACCGCGGCCGCGGTTTCGTCGAAACCGGCACGCACGAGGTCGCCCCCGGCGTGTCGATCACCCACCTCGCCCGGCCCTGACCGCACGCGGGGAGCCCCCGTACCCCGGAAGAGTACGAAAGCTCCCCGCGTGCACCTGGGAACGGCGGTCAGACGACCGCGCGCTCCTCGGCGAAGTGGCAGGCCGACGGGTGGTTCGCGACCCGCGTGACGAGCTCGGGCACCTCGGTGGCGCAGATGTCCTGCGCCTTCCAGCACCGCGTGCGGAACCGGCAGCCCGACGGCGGGTCGATCGGCGACGGCACGTCACCGGTCAACCGGATGACGTCGCGCCGGCCGCGCTGGGTCGGGTCCGGCACCGGCACCGCGGACAGCAGCGCCTGCGTGTACGGGTGCGTCGGGTGCTCGTAGATCTGCTCCTCGGTGCCGATCTCCACGATCTTGCCGAGGTACATCACCGCGACGCGGTCCGACAGGTGCCGCACGACGGACAGGTCGTGCGCGATGAACACGTACGACAGGCCCATCTCCTGCTGGAGGTCGCCCAGCAGGTTCATGACCTGCGCCTGGATCGACACGTCGAGCGCGGACACCGGCTCGTCGCACACGATCACCTTGGGCTTCAGCGCCAGTGCCCGCGCGATGCCGATGCGCTGGCGCTGGCCGCCGGAGAACTGGTGCGGGTACCGGTTGATGTGCTCCGGGTTGAGGCCCACGATCTCCAGGAGCTCCTGGACCTTCCGCTGCCGGTCGCCCTTGGGCGCGACCTCGGTGTGGATCTCGTAGGGCTCACCGACGATGTCGCCGACCGTCATGCGCGGGTTCAGCGACGTGTACGGGTCCTGCAGCACGATCTGGATGTCGCGGCGCAGCTTGCGCAGCTCCGCGCCCTTCATGCCGAAGATGTCGCGGCCCTCGAAGCGCGCGAGTCCCGACGTCGGCGGTTCCAGGCGCATCAGCACCTGGGCCAGCGTGGACTTGCCGCAGCCGGACTCGCCCACGACGCCCAGGGTCTCGCCCTTGCCGAGCGAGAACGAGACGCCGTCGACGGCCTTGACGTGGCCCACGGTGCGCTTGAACAGCACGCCGACGCGGACCGGGAAGTGCTTGACGAGGTTCTCCACCTCGAGGATCGGCTCAGCCACGAGCGACGACCTCCTCCGCGATGTGGCACCGGCTGGTGCGGCCCATGCCGAGGTTGTGCACGGCGGGGACCTCGGTGACGCACCGGTCGAACGCGCGCGGGCAGCGCGGGTTGAACGGGCAGCCGGGCGGGATGTTGGTCAGCGACGGCGGCAGACCCTTGATCGTCTTGAGCTCCTGGCCGCGCAGGTCCACGCGGGGCAGGGACTCGAGCAGCGACTCGGTGTACGGGTGCCCCGGCGCGCGGAACAGCTCGTAGACGTCGGCGTGCTCGACGATGCGGCCCGCGTACATGACCGAGATCCGGTCCGCGACGTCGGCGACGACGCCGAGGTCGTGGGTGATCAGGATCATGCCCATGTCGCGTTCCTTCTGGATCTCCGCGAGCAGGTCCATGATCTGGGCCTGCACCGTGACGTCCAGTGCGGTCGTGGGCTCGTCCGCGATCAGCAGCTCCGGGTCGAGCGCGAGCGACATCGCGATCATCGCGCGCTGCCGCATGCCGCCGGAGAACTGGTGCGGGTAGTCGTTGACCCGTCCCTTGGCGTTCGGGATCTTGACCTGGTCGAGCAGCTCGACGGCGCGCTTGCGGGCGTCCGCCTTGGACATGCCGCGGCGGACCTTGAGCTGCTCCTCGATCTGGAACCCGACGGTGAAGACCGGGTTCAGCGCGGAGAGGGCGTCCTGGAAGATCATGGCGATGCCCTCGCCGCGGACCTGCCTGCGGTCCTCCGCCGACTTGGTCAGCAGGTCCTCGCCGCGGAACTTGATGGTGCCGTTGGTGATGAACGCCGGCGGCATGTCCAGGATGCCCATGATGGTCTGGGCGGTCACGGACTTGCCGGAACCGGACTCCCCCAGCACGGCCAGGGTCTCGCCGGCGGAGACGTGGTAGGACACGCCGTTGAGCACCTTCGCGACACCGTCGCGGGTGCGGAATTCCACGTGGAGATCCTCGACCTCCAGCAGTGGCTGAGTCACGAGATCTCCCCTATCGGGACTTGGGGTCGAGTGCGTCGCGCACGGCGTCGCCGAGCATGACGAAGGCCAGGACGGTGATCGTCACGAAGCCCGCGGGGAACAGCAGCATGTGCGGTGCCGCCTGGAAGTAGTCGCGGGACTCCGAGATCATCACGCCCCACGACACGACCGGCGGGCGCAGGCCGATGCCGAGGAACGCGAGCGTCGCCTCGGCGCCGATGAAGGCACCCAGCGCGATCGTCGCGTACACGAGCACCGGTGCGACCGTGTTCGGCAGCAGGTGCCGGAACACGATGCGGATCGGCGAGGCGCCGAGACCGCGGGCCGCCTTGACGTAGTCCTGCTGCTTGGCCACGAGCGTCGCGGACCGCATGATGCGCATCGCGACCGGCCACGACAGCACCGCGATCGAGAGCACCACCTGCGTGACGATCTTGACCACACCGGGGTTCTCGGTCGGGGCGTTCAGCGTGGTCAGGATGACGATCGCGCCGAGCACGAACGGGATGCCGGCGAAGATGTCGGCGAACCGGGACAGCACGCTGTCGATCCAGGTCTTCGCGTACCCGGCGATGATGCCGACGGTCGAACCGATCAGCACGGTCAGCAGGGTCGCGAAGATGCCGACGAGCAGCGACGCGCGGGCGCCGTGCATGGCACGGGCGTAGACGTCGTAGCCCTGCAGGTCGTAGCCGAACCAGGCGTCACCCGACGGCGGCGCCAGCGACTTGTCGAGGTTCGCCGCGCGCGGGTCGACCGACGTGAACAGCGTCGGCCAGATCGCCATCAGCACGACGACCGCGATGATGACCAGCGAGATGATGAACGTGGGCTTGCGCCGCAGCTCGCCCCACGCGTCGCTCCAGAGCGAGCGGGGCTTGCGCTGCTTCTGCGACGAGTCGTCGACGTGGCTGAGCTGGTCGACACCGGCCGCCGCGGACGCCTCGAGTCCGGCTCCACCGGACACGGATCCTGGGTCACTCATAGCGAATCCTCGGGTCGAGAACGGCGTACAGGAGGTCGACGAGCAGGCTCATCAGCAGGTACACGAGCACCAGCAGGGTCACGATGCCCGTGACCATGACGCCTTCCTTCTCCTGGATGCCGCGGAAGATCAGGCCGCCGATGCCGTTGATGTTGAAGACGCCCTCGGTGACGATCGCGCCACCCATGAGGCTGCCGAGGTCGGTGCCGAGGAACGTGATCACCGGGATCAGCGAGTTGCGCAGCAGGTGGACGCCGACGACGCGGGACTGGGGCTGGCCCTTGGCGATCGCGGTGCGCACGTAGTCGGACCGGCGGTTCTCCACGATGCTGCTGCGGCTCAGGCGGGCGACGTAGGCCATCGAGAGGCTGCCGAGCACGAAGCCGGGCAGGATCAGCTCACCGAACGTCGGGTCGGAGCTGACCGAGGTGTCCATGAAGTCGAAGCCCTGCGGGCCGAGGTACAGGCGCAGCACGAAACCGGTGACGAACACCGGCAGCGAGATCAGGAACAGCGTCGAGATCAGGACCAGGTTGTCCAGGAAGCCGGACTTGCGCAGACCGGTGAGGACACCGGCGATGATGCCGATGACCGCCTCGATGATCAGCGCGATGATGCCCATCTTCAGCGTGATGGGCCACGAGGTGGCGATCTGCTCGCCGACGGACACGCCGTTGAAGGTGGTGCCGAAGTCACCGACGACCAGGTTGCCCAGGTACTTGAAGTACTGGACGACCAGCGGGTCGTTCAGGTTGAGCTTCTCGCTCATCTCGGCGACGTAGGACGGGTCGCACGGACGCTGGCCGCACTTGCCGGCGAACGGGTCCTGCGGAATCGCCCAGACGAGGGCGTAGATCAGGAAGGTGGTCCCCAGGAAGACCGGTATCAGCTGCAGCAGACGGCGCAGCACATAGCGACCCATGAGGTCGGCTCCTTGCGTGGTGGGGGGCGTCTGAGCCTGAACACCGCTCCGGCCCCGCGCCCGTGACGCTCAGTGGACGCGAGGCCGGATCGTGCTAGCTGCTCACAACGGGTGTTCGGCTGTCAGCCCTTGACGCGGAACGACGCGAGGTCGGCGTCACGCTTGAAGGTCAGCTTGGCGGCGAGCAGGTTCTTCGAACGACCGCCGATGCCCTTCTCGTTCCAGGTCGGGATGGACGGCATGTCCTTCGCGATCTGGTCCTCCGCCTGCTGGTACAGCTTGATCGCGGCGGCCTCGTCCGCGGTGCCGTCGGCCTGCTCCAGGAGCTTGTCGACCACCGGGCTCGAGTAGTTCGAGTCGTTGGACGAACCACCGGTGCGGTACAGCGGGTTGAGGAAGTTCTCGATCGACGGGTAGTCGGCCGACCAGTCGGAACGGCTCATGCCGGTCAGCTGCTTGCCGTCGACGATCTGGCGGAACGCACCGAAGTTGGTGGCACCGACGAACTCGCACTCCACGCCCAGCGCCTGCTTGATGCTGTTGCAGGCCGCCTCGAGCGGCTCCTTGCGGCCACCGTCCTGGTTGGACTGGATGGTCAGCTTGCCGGTGAAGCCGGACTCCTGCAGGAGCTGCTTCGCCTTCTCCGGGTTGTACGTGCAGTACTCGCCGCAGACGCCCTTGCGGTAGCCGTTGATGCCGGGCGAGACCCAGCCGTCGGACGGCGTGAAGGAGCCGGCGAGGACGGTCTTGGTGATCTGCTCGCGGTTGATGGCCATGGAGATGGCCTGGCGGAGCTTCACGTTGTCCTTGAACGCCGGGACGTAGTACGGCAGGGCGATCGCGCTCTGGCCCAGCAGGTTCGCGGTCAGGACCTGGTCACCGAGGTCCGCCTTGTACTTCTCGCCGACCTTGGCCGACGGGGGCAGGGCCTCCATGAAGTCCAGCTTGCCGGCCACCAGGTCCTGGTAGGCGGTCTCCTGGCTGGAGTAGATCTTGATGTCGAGGGTCTTGAAGTGGACCTTCTCGCCCTTGTAGTCGTCGAAGCGGTCGAGCTTGATGAGCGAGTTCGGCGTGCGCGAGACGAACTTCAGCGGGCCGTTGCCGATCGGCTTGGCCTCGAACGCCTTGGGGTCCGCGAAGAACGCGTCCGGCAGCGGCGAGAACGGCAGGTAGCCGACCATGGTGGTGAAGACCGAGGTCGGCGCGTTGAGCGTGACCTTGAACTCGTAGTCGCTGACGACCTCGAGGCCGGACATCTTGTCGGCGGTCGGCTTCGCGGCCTCGTCAGCCGGGTGCACGTCCTTGAAGCCCTGGATGACCGAGAAGAACGAGGCGGCCTGCTGCGCGTTGTTCGCGTTGGCCGACCAGTTCCAGCCGTCGACGAAGTTCTTCGCCTTGACCTCGGTCCCGTCGTGGAACTTCCAGCCCTGCTTGATCTTGACGGTGTAGACCTTGGCGTCGGTCGACTCGATCGACTCCGCCATGAGGTTGGTGGGCTTGCCGTCCTCCGGCGCGTAGTCCACGAGGCGCGCGAACAGGGCCTCGGTGACCTTGGAGCCACCGGCCTCGGTCGTGTTGGCCGGGAACAGCGTGCTCTTGGGCTCGGTGCCGTAGATGGACACCGTGCCTTCGGGGTTCTCCTTGCCCTCGGAGGTGGACGAACCGCCACCCCCGCCGCACGCGCTGAGCGTCATGGCCAGCGCGGCCGGCAGAGCCACCCACGCAACCCGTGATCGCGACATCAATCTCTCCCGCCTATTCCCGGCGGCGCCGCAAGTGGTGCGGGCGCACGCCTCCCCGGGAGGTCTCGTCCACCTCCCAAAACGTGAGAGGACGTTAACCGGGGTGTCCAGGAGTACGCGCACTGAAACCGGTCACAAACTCGTCACGATCGTCTCAAGTCGACCTTAATTCAGCGCTGGACCAGCGAAAACGCGATGCCGTCGAGGATGTCGTGCTCGCTGCAAACGAGCACGTCAGTTCCCGCGCGATTGTGCAGCTCCTCGGCAATCGCGCGCAGAACGATCGCTCCACCGCAGATGACGTCCACCCGGCCGGGATGCATGGGTCCCAACCCGGCCCGTTCATCATGCGTCATGGAGAGAACACTGTCAGTGATTTCACGAACATTGTCAAGTGTGATGCGGGAGAGGTGGATTTCGTCGCTGTTGTACACCGCCAACCCCTGGACCAGGGCGGACAACGTCGTGACCGTTCCGGCAACGCCGATCCACGTGCGCGTCTTCTCGACCGGAACTGTTTCGAAGGCCAATTGGACCTGCTCGCGCGCAAACGCTTCCGCCTTGTCGACCTCGCCCTTCTCGGGCGGGTCGGAGTGGAGGAACCGCTCGGTCAGCCGCACGCAACCGATGTCCATCGACCGCGCCGCCTCGACCTCCGCACCGCTGCCGAGGACGAACTCGGTGCTGCCACCACCCAGATCGGTGACGAGGAAGGGTCCCCCGTCCGGGTCTAGGTCGGCGACCGCGCCGAGGTAGGACAGCCGCGCCTCCTCGTCCCCGGAGATCACCTCCGCCGGCGCCCCGAGCACCTCCTCGGTCATGCCGAAGAAGTCGTCCCGGTTGCTCGCGTCCCGCGTGGCGCTCGTGGCCACCATCCGCACGCGCTCCACGCCCTTGCGCTGCATCGTGCGCGCGTAGTCCAGCAGGGCGTCCTTCGTGCGCTTGATCGCGTCGGGGTGCAGCCGCCCCGTGGCGTCGACCCCCTGCCCGAGCCGGACGACCTGCATCTCGCGGTGCACGTCCCGCAGCCACACCGTGCCGTCGTCCCGCGTGGTCACGTCAGCGACCAGCAGCCGGATCGAGTTGGTCCCGCAGTCGACAGCGGCAACCCGCGCCATGGCTCACTCCTCGTTTCGGTGTTCTTCGGCAAGCATGGCGTAGACGAAGAGGTCACCCCACTCGCCCTTGAAGACCTCGTTCTGCCGGAAGTGCGCCTCCCTGCGCATCCCGAGCCGTTCCATCAACCGCCACGACGGCTCGTTGCGCGGGTCGCACTGCGCGATCACCCGGTGCAGCCGCACCTGCTCGAAGGCGAGGTGGAGCATCTGCTCGGCCGCCTCCCGCGCGTACCCCCTGCCCTGGAACTCGGGGTTGAAGATGTACCCCAGCTCCCCCTGCGCGTGCTCCCGGCTCAGCCACTTGATGTCGACCTCGCCGATGACCGTGCCGTCGAGCACGGCGGCGAGGGCGAGCGACTGGCCGTCCCCGGTGAGCTCGTCCATGGCCGACCACCTGAGCAGCTTCTCCGCGGTCTCGTCGCGGGTCAGTGCCTCGTCGTAGAGGTAGCGGGCGACCTCGGGCAGGCGGCGGTAGGCGTGGACGTCGTCGAGGTCTGCGGGGGTGAAGGGGCGCAGGAGGAGGCGGTCGGTCTTGATCGGGTAGTCAGGGCGCACGGTCACACCTTGCCAAGGAACACCGGCGGTGCCTCCTGGTTTTCCGGTGTCAGCGGCGTGCCCGCCACTCCTGTGCGAGCACCGCGTAGGTGCAGAGGTCGGCCCACTCCCCCTTGACCACCCTGTTCTGCCGGTAGTGGGCCTCCCTGCGCATCCCGAGCCGTTCCATCACCCGCCACGACGCCTCGTTGCCCGGGGCGGCCCTGGCGATGACCCGGTGCAGCCCGAGCTCCTCGAACCCGAACCGCAGCAACGCCCCCGCCGCCTCGCCCGCGAGTCCCCTGCCCTGGAACTCGGGGTTGAAGACGTACCCGATCTCGCCCTGCCGGTGCTCCTCGCTCAGCCACTTGAGGACGACGTCGCCGACCACCCGCCCCGCCTCCGGCCAGTGCACGGCGAGGGAGAGCCCCTGGCCGTCGCCGGTCAGCTCGGTCTGGGCGGCCTTCCTGGCGAGCAGCTCGGAGGTCCCGGCGCGGTCGGTCACCACGGTGAGGAGGTAGCGGTTGACCTCGGGATCGGTGCGGTAAGCCGCGTAGTCGTCGAGGTCCGCCGGGGTGAAGGGGCGCAGGAGGAGGCGGTCGGTCTTGATCGGGTAGTCAGGGCGCACGGTCACACCTTGCCAAGGGACACGGGCGGTGCAGGGCGGATCGCGGTGTGACGAAGGTCAGTCCCGCTCCGGGCGCGCAGCACGAGGGCCGAGCGGACAACGGATCAGGTCGTCGTGCTCATGACCGGACCGCTCGCCCCCGTGGTCGGCACGACACTGCTGGCCGCTGCCGTCGTCGTCACCGCGGTGGTCGGCTCGGCGGTCGTCGTCGGCTCCACCCGCGTGGTCGTCCCCTGCGACTGGCTCGACGACCCGGCCGGCGGGGTCGACGGCTCCTGGGCGGGCGGGTTCGAGGACGAGGGCGGGGTGGACGAGGAGGACGACGGCGGCGTCGAGGAGGACGGCGGGCACGACGGCGCGGACGAGGAGGACGGCGGCGTGGACGACGAGGGCGCGGAAGAAGAGGTCGTCGTCGGCGGCGGCGTGCACGGGTTCGACGACGACGGCGGGGTCGACGGGTTCGAGGACGACGACGGCGGCGGGGTCGACGTGGTGGGGTTGCCCGGGTTCCCGGAGTTGCCGGGGTCACCGGGGTTGCCCGGCGTCGGGTTCTGCACGTTGTTGCCGGTGTCGGGGAGCAGGGGCAGCGTGTCGACGTTGTCGGTGTACTGCTTGGCCCACTGCAGGACCGTGCGGACGTAGGAGTTCGAGTTGTTGTAGCGGAAGATCGCGGCCGAGCGGGCGGAGGGCTGGGACAGGTCGCCGCCGCCCGCGCAGAGGTAGCGGCCGGCGCCGAGGGCGGCGTCGTAGACGTTGTTCGGGTTGATGACGCCGTCGTCGTTGCCGTCGGCGCTGTAGCCCGCCCAGGTGCCGGGGATGAACTGCATGGGGCCGACGGCGCGGTCCCAGGTGGCGTCGCCGTCGAGGCGGCCCCCGTCGGTGTCGCGGATGGCGGCCATGCCGGGGGCGCCGTTGAGGACCGGGCCGAGGATCTTCGGGGTGGCGTCGCCGATGGCGTTGACGCGGCCGTTGTTGGCGTGGTTCGACTCGACCTTGCCGATGCCCGCGAGCAGGGCCCAGTCGAGGTTGCAGCCGGGGACCATGGTGGCCATCTTGTCCTCGGCGCGCAGGTACGCCTCCAGCACGACGCCGGGGATGCCGTGGTCGCCGGGGAAGTCCTCGATGACGCCGGGGTCGTTGTCGAGGTCGTCGAGGTCGCCGTCCTCCAGGTCGAGCAGCAGCGCGGCGCTGAGCTCGTCGGACAATGGCAGGCGGCCGGTCGCGCCCAGCTCGGACGGGTCGCGCCGCAGGGCGCCGAAGACGTCGGCAGGGCCCAGGGAGACCGCGATGTCGGTGTGCTTGGAGAGGTTGACCCAGTCGACCAGCCTGGTGCCCACGATCAGCGCCGGCGCGAGCATGGCAGCCAGTGCGGCCACGGCGAAGCCCTTGTGACGGGCTGACAGGGCCGCGGGACCGCGCAGTTTGGCCATTGCCACGAATACTCACCTCTCGTGCGTCATCGCGGCGCGCCGTCCGACAGTTACGGCGTGCGCCCCCTCGCTGCCCTGGTCCCAGCCTGCCTCACTCGCGAGCCCAGGTGTACCCAAGACGGAGTGAAGCGCCTGTTCGGTTCCGTTGACCGTTAACCGGCCGCGCAGTCACCGACCGGCCACAGGGCCTGCTCGCGCAGGACCGCCAGCGCCTCGTCGCCGAACGGGTTGACGCCGGGGCCCTTCGCCAGCGAGTGGGCCACGTGCACGTGCAGGCACTTGACCCTCGTGGGCATGCCGCCCGCGGTGACCTGGGTGCCCAGCGGTTCGAGGGCGTCCCGCTCCGCGAGGTACGACTCGTGCGCGCGCTGATAGGCGGCGGCGAGTTCGGGGTCCTCCGCGAGCCGGTCGGTCTGCTCCCTCATCAGCCCGTTGCCCTCCAGCGTGCTGACCAGGGAGTTCAGCTTCGGGCAGGTCAGGTAGAACATCGTCGGGAACGGCGTCCCGTCCGGCAGGCGCGGGTGCGTCTGCACGACGTTCGGGTGTCCCGAGGGGCACCGCGACGCGATCGCGCGGGTTCCGCGCGGCGTCCGGCCCAGCTGCTTCGCGACCACTTCCAGGTCAGCAGCAGTTACTTGTGCGTCACCGATTGCCAAAGTTCCTCGTACCAAGACTGGTTCGCCGACGGCTTGCCCGACGGACGCTCCGATTCAGTGTTGCGGTTCTCGTCGCCCGGCAGCTGCACGATGTACGGCGTCTCGCCCGGCCGCACCCAGTGCAGCCGCTTGCGCGCCTCGATCTCCACGAACGCCGGGTCGTTCAGCTGCGCCTTGCGGTGCTCCAGCGCGGCGACCTGGTCGCGCAGCTTGTCGGACTCCGCGTTCGCGTCGCGCAGCTCGTCGCGCTGGGACAGGTAGGTCCGCAGCGGGACCGCGATGCTCAACGCCAGTGCGCACAGCACCATCGCGAACATCGCGGCCCGCCGCGTGCCGGTCATCCCGAAGGCCCCGCCCGTGCCGTCGGAACGGCGGGCGGGGCCCTTCGGACGGGGTGGCTTGCGCGCGCGGGTGGGCCGCGCCTCCCGTTCGGCACGGGGGCGGCGTGGTCGGCGCGCGCGCTCAGCCATGCGTCAGCCCTCCGGCGTGTACCGGGGGAACGCCAGCTCGCCCGCGTACCGCGCGGCGTCGCCGAGGCTCTCCTCGATGCGCAGCAGCTGGTTGTACTTCGCGGTGCGCTCACCGCGGGCGGGGGCACCGGTCTTGATCTGGCCGGCACCGGTCGCGACGGCGAGGTCGGCGATGGTCGTGTCCTCGGTCTCGCCCGAGCGGTGCGACATCATCGACTTGTAGCCGTAGGAGGTGGCCAGCGAGACCGCGTCCAGCGTCTCGGACAGCGTGCCGATCTGGTTGACCTTCACCAGCAGCGCGTTGGCGGCGCGGCGGGAGATGCCCTCCTCCAGGCGCTCCGGGTTGGTGACGAACAGGTCGTCGCCGACGATCTGGACCTTCTCGCCCAGCTCGGCGGTCATCTGCACCCAGCCGTCCCAGTCGTCCTCGGACAGCGGGTCCTCGATGGAGACCATCGGGTAGTCGCGGACCAGCTCGGAGTAGTAGCCGATCATCTGCTCGGCGGAGCGCTTGTTCTTCTCGAACGTGTAGGCGCCGTCGGAGAAGAACTCCGTGGCGGCCACGTCGAGCGCGAGCGCGATGTCGCGGCCGGCGCGGTAGCCGGCCTTCTCGATGGCTTCGAGGATCAGGTCGAGCGCGTCGCGGTTGCTGCCGAGGCTGGGGGCGAAGCCGCCCTCGTCGCCCAGGCCGGTGGCGAGGCCCTTGCTCTTCAGCACGGACTTCAGCGCGTGGTAGACCTCGGCGCCCCAGCGCAGGCCCTCGCGGAACGTCTCCGCGCCGATCGGCGCGATCATGAACTCCTGGATGTCCACGTCGGTGTCGGCGTGCGAGCCACCGTTGAGGATGTTCAGCATCGGGACCGGCAGCACGTGCGCGTTCGGTCCGCCGATGTAGCGGAACAGCTCCAGGCCGGAGCTCGTCGCCGCCGCCTTCGCGACCGCGAGGGACACGCCCAGGATCGCGTTGGCGCCCAGGCGGCCCTTGTCCGGGGTGCCGTCCAGGTCGACGAGCTTCTGGTCCACGACGCGCTGCTCGACGGCCTCGATGCCGACCAGCTCGGGGCCGATCTCGTCGAGCACCGCGGTCACCGCACGCTCGACGCCCTTGCCCAGGTACCGCTTGGCGTCGCCGTCGCGCAGCTCCACCGCTTCGTGCTCACCGGTCGAGGCACCCGACGGAACGGCTGCGCGCTCCAGCGTGCCGTCGTCCAGCGCCACCTCGACCTCGACGGTGGGGTTGCCGCGCGAGTCCAGGATCTCGCGTGCTCCGACCTGCTCGATGACCGCCACTTGCGCTCCCTGTTTCTCCTGCGTCTCGTCTCGCGACGAGCCTACTTGGGCCAGGTGACCGACCGGGGCTCGACACCGTCAGATCACAGCGGGCCGCCGGAGCCGGTCTACTGAATCGTGCCAGACGCGCCCCGGTGCCGTACACGGCTACGACAGCGACACCGGCAGGTGCTTGACGCCGTTCTGGAAGTTCGACCGCAGCCGGACGACCTCGCCGTCGAGCCGCAGCCGGCCGGGCAGGTCCAGAACCGCCTCGAAGACCGCGCGCAGCTGGGTGCGGGCCAGCTGCGCGCCGAGGCAGAAGTGCGGGCCGTGGCCGAAGCTCAGGTGGTCGGCCTCGCGGCGGCCCACGTCGAACCGGCCGGGGTCGGTGAACACGCGCTCGTCCCGGTTGGCCGCCGAGAACCACACGACGACCTTGTCCCCCGCCCTGATCTCCACGCCCGACAGCGACGTGTCGCGGACGGCCGTGCGGCGGAAGTGCATCACCGGCGTCCACCACCGCAGCACCTCCTCGACCGCCGTGCCGAGCAGCGACCGGTCGGCGCGCAGCCGGTCGTACTGGCCGGGGTGCTCCAGCAGGGCGATCAGGCCGCCCGGGATGCCGTTGCGCAGGGTCTCGTTGCCCGCCACGGAGAACAGCCAGAACAGGTTCTCGAACTCCTCGATCGACAGGTCCTCGCGCATGAGGTTGCTGATCACGTCGTCCGACGGGTGCGCACGCTTGTGCTCGCCCAACGCGTGCGCGTAGGCGTAGAGGTCGGGCATGCCGTTGCGTGCGCGCGGGTCACGGCCGTCGTCGGGACGCAGCTCCAGCGCCGCCAGCGCCATGTCCGTCATCCCGGTCGTGTCGCTGGAGGACAGGGCGTACTCGGCGTCCTGGAAGCCGATCACGCGGTTGCTCCAGTCGTAGAGCAGCGCGCGGTCCTGGCGCGGGACGCCGAAGACGTCGGCGAGCGTCAGCAGCGGCAGGTCGGCGACGTCGGCGGCGAAGTCACCGGACGGCTCGGCGACGATGCGGCGGGCGTTCTCCCGGATGCCCTCCTCCAGCCGCGCGACCGCACGCGGGGTGAACGCCCCGGTCAGCATGCGCCGCAACCGCGAGTGCTCCGGCGGGTCCTGGTTGAGCATCATCCGCTGGACGTAGGCGAGGTCGTCCGGCCGCGGGTCGCGGATCTGCGTGGCGCCGCGGTGCGAGGAGAAGACGCCGGGCGAGCGCAGCACCGTCTTGACGTCGTCGTACCGGAACACCGCCCAGAAGTCGTCGATGCGCACCACGTTCTTTTCGCGCAGCCGGGTGAGTGCGTCGTGCGGGACACCGGAGGTATATGTGTCCGGGTCGAGGATCAGCTCGGCATCGGTACGCATAGAACAGGATTCTGACGTGCTCCATGTCGAACGTGGCGGGAACGGACCGCTGCTGGTGCTGCTGCACGGCCTCGGTGCCACCGGTGAGGTCTGGGAGCAGGTCGTCGCGGACTGGCACGGCAGCTGGCTCGTGCCGGACCTGCCCGGTCACGGCAGGAGCGCGCCCCTCGACCGGTACTCGTTCGGCTCTCTCGCGGCCGCCGTCGCGACCGTGATCCCTCGCGAGCCCGTCACGGTCATCGGCCACTCGCTGGGCGGTGTGGTCGGCCTGGCGCTGGCGAGCGGCTGGTTCGGGGTCGAGGTCACGACCGCGGTCGGCGTCGGGGTCAAGGTGCGGTGGACCGACGAGGAGCTGGCCAAGGCCGCCGCGCTCGCCGCCAAGCCCGCCAAGGTCTTCGGCACCGAGGCGGAGGCCGCCGACCGCGCCGCGAAGATGGCCGGCGTGCCGCTGCGGCACGGCGTGACCGAGGTGGACGGCGGCTGGGCGCCCGCGCTGGACATGCGCGCGTTCGGCGTCGGCCGCCCGGACATGGCCGGGCTGGTCATGGCCGCGCAGGCGCACGTGGTGCTGGCGGCGGGGGAGAACGACCCGATGAGCCCCCGGGAGCACCTGGAGGAGCTGGTGCCCGAGCCGGTGGTGTTCACCGGCGCGGGCCACAACGTGCACGTCGAGTCGCCCTCGTCCCTGTCCCCCGTGCTCGCTCAGCTCGCGAGGTAGCCGCCGTCGGCCGCGAGGACCACGCCGGTCACGAAGCTGGACCGGTCCGACGCGAGGAACAGCACGGTGTCGGCGATCTCCTCCGGCTCGCCGACGCGGCCCAGCGGCAGCTGCGCGCTGAACTCCTCGAACACCTCACCGGCCTGCACGACCGCGGCGTCGGTGCGGACCGGGCCGGGTGCCACCGAGTTGACGCGGACGCCGTGCCCGCCGAACTCGACGGCCCACGAGCGGGTGAACGCGTCCACCGCGGCCTTGGAGGCGCTGTACACGCTCGTGACCGCGTTGCCGGCAGCAGCGCCGATGGACGAGATGTTGATGATCGCGCCCTTCTTCTTCGCGACCATCGCCGGGGCGAGTGCGGCCGTGAGGAAGTAGGTGCCGCGCACGTTCACGTCGAACACCTGCTCGTAGGTCTTCACCGACTGCTCGGGGGTCGAGGAGAACGGGAAGATGCCCGCGTTGTTGACCAGGACGTCGACCTCGCCGACCTCCTGGGCGAGCTTGCGGACGTCGTCGAGGTCGCCGACGTCGGAGACGATGAAGTGCGCGGTGCCGCCGGCCTTCTCGACCAGCTCGACGGTCTCCTTGCCCAGCTCGGCGCGGCGGCCGGTGAGGTAGACGGTGGCACCCGCCTCTGCGAGCCTGACCGCGATCGCGCGGCCGATGCCCGAGGTGGCTCCGGTGACGAGTGCCTTCTTGCCTGCGAGTTCCTTGGTTGACATGTCCACAAATTTGGCGCAGCCGGATGGTCGAGCCGTGAATTTCGGATGAATCAGCTGGTCAGGACGGGTGTGCGGAGTCCGAAGTACAGCTGCACGAACCGCGGCAGCCGGTAGCAGCCGAGCACCACCGGTTCGATCAGGTGCACGTCGGCGAGCGACTCCAGCAGCATCTCGATGCACGCCACGTCACCGCCGTAGAGCTCGGCCGCCTCGCACACGGTGACCACGTCCCGGTCCTGGCGGGCCAGCAGGCGCAGCAGGTGGCGTTCCTCGTCGGTGAGCTGCAGCGCGGCCTTGTCCAGCGGCGCCAGCACGGCCCGGCAGTCGGACGGGACGGCGGTGCCGAGCCTGCTCTCCCGCTCCATTTGCAGCTGCAGCATCTCGACGGTCCACTGCGGCCGGGAGGACAGCTTGCCGCCGAGCACCCTGATCGGGTTCGGCAGGTGCGAGACGCGGGCCAGCACCTCGGCCGCGCGCTCCGGTTCGGCGTCGATCCGCCGCGGGTCGAGGACCTTGCGGAAGAACTCGTGCGCCTCGGTCTCGGTGAGGCCAGCGGTCCTGACCCACGTGACGGCGGGCAGCTCGTTCAGCCTGCGCACGCTCGTCAGGACGAGCGCGGAACCCGGGGTGTGCAGGTCGCGCACGGACGCCGCGTCGGTGACGTCGTCGACGACGACCAGGAACCGCTTGCCGCGCGCCTTCTCCCGCCACAGCGCGGCCCGGTCGCCTGCCGGGTTCTCGACGCCGACCGCGCGCAGCAGCTCGGTCGCGACGTCCTTGCCGCGCACGACGATCTGCCCGTCGGGGAACCGGTGCCTCACCAGGTGGCCGATCCGCACGGCCAGCGCGGTCTTGCCGCTGCCGTGCATGCCGGTGATGCCGACCGTGCCGGGCAGGACCCGCAGCGCCTGCGCGATCTCCTGGGCCCGCCCGGTGAAGTCGGGCAGGTCGGGGGGCAGCTGCTCGGGCTTGCGCGGCAGGTGCAGGTCGCCGGTGAGGATCTGGGCGTGGACCTTGCGCAGCTCGGGACCGGGTTCGAGCCCCAGCTCGTCGTTCAGCAGTGCGCGCGCCTGGTGGTAGTGGTCCAGCGCCTCGGCTTGCCGGCCGTCGCGGTAGAGGGCGTGCATCAGCAGCGCACGCGGGCGTTCCCGCAACGGGTTCGCGGCCACGTGCTTCTGCAGCTCCAGCACGTCGAGCTCGCGTTCGAGCCAGTCCTCACGGGCCTTGAGCCGCTCCTGCGCGAGCCTGACCCGCTGCGCCTCGAAGTACGTGCCGGTCAGGCCTTCCAGCGGTTCCCCGCGGCAGTCGTCGACGAGCTCGGCGCGCACGGTGTAGCCGCCGTCCTTCGACCTCAGGTCCAGCTCCGGCAGGGCCTTGCGGATCTTGTACGTGTACGTGCGCAACGCCGTCAGCGCGCTCGGCGTCGGGTCGTCCCAGACCATCCCGATCAGCTGGTCGTTGCTCAACCGGATGCCGTTGTTCAGCAGCAGCGCCGCCAGCACGGCCCGCTGCTGCCGCGGGCCGAGGTCGACCTCCTCGTCCCCTCGCCAGGCTCGTACTGGACCCATCAGTGAGAAGCGCAGGCTCATGCAACGGCACAACGCCCCCGCGCATTCCCCGCTTCCCGGCTCACGGCAACGGGCGCGGTTCGACCACCTGCTTCATCACAATGGTCGACGTCAGCCCGCGCACACCGGGCAAACGGGCCAGCGTGCCCTCGTACAACCGCTGGTAGTCGGCGAGGTCGGCGGTGACCACCCGCAGCAGGTAGTCGGGGCTGCCGAACAACCGCTGCGCCTCCACGACGTTCGGCACCCCGGCGAGCGCGTCGTCGAAGTCGTCCAGCGACTCCAGCCGCACCTTCGCGAACACCAGCGCCTCGAAGCCGAAGCCGATCGCCGCCGCGTCCACCACGGCGCGGTAGCCGCGGATCACGCCCCGGTGCTCCAGCTCGCGCAGCCGGCGCTGGCAGCGGGAGACGCTGAGCTGCACGCGGTGGGCGAGGTCGGTGACGGTCATGCGGCCGTCGCGCTGCAGCTCGGCAAGGATCTTGCGGTCCACGGCGTCCATTCGCACATCCTGGCCTGTCCTCAGCGCTCATGCAGCAAAGAAAGCAAACACCTCCTGCGCGATCTCTCCTAGCTTTGCGGCATGAACCCGTTGCGCGAGCTCACCCTCGACCAGTTGCGGCAGCGGACCAGCATGAAGTGGCGGCACTACCCGCCCGACGTGCTGCCGGTGTGGGTGGCCGAGATGGACGTCCTGCTGGCCGAGCCGGTCGCGCGGGCGGTCACCGACGCGGTGGCGC
The DNA here is from genome assembly GCF_054300775.1 of Lentzea chajnantorensis. Taxonomy (NCBI): domain Bacteria; kingdom Bacillati; phylum Actinomycetota; class Actinomycetes; order Pseudonocardiales; family Pseudonocardiaceae; genus Lentzea; species Lentzea chajnantorensis. The sequence goes on from NZ_JBSDZT010000002.1 coordinate 382,117, forward strand.
TGGGCGACACCGGCTACCCCGAGGGCAGCGCCTACGCCGAGGCGCTGGCCGGGTTCGCGCGCGAGCGCTGGGACTGGGAGCCGGCCGTCGACCGCACCGCGATCGTCCCCGACGTGATGATGGGCGTCGTCGAGATGCTCCGGCTCGTGTCGGCACCGGACGCGCCGGTCGTGGTCAACTGCCCGGTCTACCCGCCCTTCTACCAGTTCGTCACGTCGATGGGGCGGCGCGTGGTCGAGGCGCCGCTGGACCCGGCGGGGCGGATCGACCTCGTCGTGCTGGAGGAGGCCTTCGACCGGGCCGGACGGGGTGCGGCGTACCTGCTGTGCAGCCCGCACAACCCGACCGGGACCGTCCACACCGCCGACGAGCTGGCCGCCGTCACGGACCTGGCCGGACGGCACGGCGTGCGGGTGGTCGTGGACGAGATCCACGCGCCGCTCGTGGCTCCCGGTGTGCGGTTCGTGCCGTACCTGAGCGTGTCGGGCAACGCGCTGTCGCTGATGTCGGCGTCGAAGGCGTGGAACCTGGCCGGGCTCAAGGCGGCGCTGGCCATCGCGGGCCCGGAGGCGGCCGGTGACCTCGCGCGGTTGCCGGAGGAGGTCGGCCACGGGCCCAGCCACGTCGGCGTCCTCGCGCACACCGCGGCGTACCGGGACGGCGGCGACTGGCTGGACGCGGTGCTGGCGGGCCTCACCGAGAACCGCCGGGTGCTGGCCGCGCTGCTGGCCGAGGAGCTGCCGGGGGTGCGCTACGAACCGGCGCCCGGCACGTACCTGGCGTGGCTCGACTGCCGCGGGCTGGGGCTCGGCGACCGGCCGGCCGGGGAGTTCCTGCGCCGCGGGCGGGTGGCGGTGAACTGCGGCGTCCCGTTCGGCACCGGCGGGGCGGGGTTCGTGCGGCTGAACCTCGCGACCTCGCCGGAGATCCTCACGACGGCGGTGCGCAGGATGGCAGCGAGCCTGCCGGCCGGTGCCGCCACGTCCGAATCGGACTGAGGTGTCCTGCTCGCGCAGCGGGTTCGACGCCCCGCGACCTCCCCTTTCGAGTTCTGTCGCCCGGACGGCAGTCGAAGAACCCGCCCGCGGTGGGTACCGTTGATCGAATGACGGACGGCACCTTCGAAGCTTTCCGCAGGGCGGAGGCGTTGCTGGGCCAGCAGCGGCCGTTGGACGCGCTGCGCGAACTGCGGCAGGTGCTGGACGAGGCCCCGGACGCGCCGTCCGTGCAGCTGCTCGCCGGCCGCGCCTACCTCGGGACCGCGCAGCTGCGGCGGGCGGAGGAGGCGTTCCGCAAGGTCCTCGACCTCGACCCGAGCGACCACTACGCCCGGTTCGCGCTCGGCAAGACGCTGCAACGGCAGCAGCGGCTCACCGAGGCGCTGGCGCAGCTGCGGATGGCGGTCGCGATGAACCCGTCGCCGGAGTACCAGGAGGCGCTCGGCGAGGTGAAGGCCAGGCTGGCGCTGGGCGGCGGCCGGCCGGGCTGAGCACCGCCTACCGGAACAGCGCCTCACCCCAGTAGCCGCCCGGCTGCACGCCGCGGGGCACGGCGAAGTGCCCGGAACCGGTGTGCTCCAGGTACTCCATCATCTTGTCCTTTGTGGACAGCGCCTGCTGCATCGGCACGAACGCCGTACGGGAGTCCCGGTTGAACGCCACGAAGAACAGGCCGGCGTCGAGGTGCCCGAGCCCGTCGGAGCCGTCGGTGAAGTTGTAGCCGCGGCGCAGTATCCTGGCGCCGTTCAACGACTCCGGCGACGCGAGCCGGACGTGGGCGAAGCTCGCCGATCCGCGGCACCCCGCCCGCGCCCTTGACGTGCAGGTCCGGCTCGTCGAACTCCCGGGCCTGCCCGAGCGGGGCGCCCTCGCCCTTGGAGCGGCCGACGATCTGCTCCTGCTCGTTCAGCGAGGTGCGGTCCCAGATCTCGACGTGCATGCGGATCCGGCGGGTCACCAGGTAGGTGCCGCCGCGGATCCACTCGGGGCCTTCCGCGACCCACACGTGGTCGCGCAGCAGGTCGGTGTCCTCTGCCTTGATGTTGCGGGTGCCGTCCTTGAACCCGAACATGTTGCGCGGTGTGGCCTGCGCCCGCGTGGTCGAGGACGTGCGGCCGAACCCGAGCTGCGACCAGCGCACCGCGACCCGGCCGAAGCCGATCCTGACCAGGTTGCGGATGGCGTGCACGGCGACCTGCGGGTCGTTCGCGCAGGCCTGGAGGCAGATGTCGCCGTTGCTGCGAGCCGGGTCGAGGTCGTCCTTCGGGAACCGCGGCAGGTCGATCAACGCCTCCGGCCGCTGACCGGCCAGCCCGAACCGGTCGTCGAAGAGCGACGGGCCGAAGCCGATCGTCAGCGTCAGCGCGGAGGCCGGGAGACCGAGCGCCTCGCCGGTGTCCTTGGGCGGGGCGTCGGCGTTGCCGCCGACGGCACCGTTCTCGGCGGCCTCCTGGCCCGCGGTCATCCGTTCCGCGGCCCGCGTCCACTGCTTGAGCAGGTCGACGAGCTCGGCCCGGTTCTTCGTCTTCACGTCGAGCGCGACGAAGTGCATGTGGTCCTGCGCGAGCGTGGTGATGCCCGCCTGGACGTCGCCGTGGAACGGCACCTGCGCCGCCGCGGCGTTCTCGGCCTCCGGCGCCGCCCTGACGGCGAACGCGCCGGCCGCCGCACCGGTCCCCGCGAGCGCCACCCCGGCGCCCGCGTACCCGAGCACCCTGCGCCGTGACACCCCGCTCACTTGGCCGACACCACCTCGGCGACCCTGCTGACCGGCTCGCCCAGCGCGTCGACGGCCTCGGCCAGCGCCTTGACCTCGTCCTGGGAGAGCTCGGTGTACAGCGCGAACCCGTCGCCCCTGCGGTGCTTCTCCAGCGCCTCGTCGAGGGCCTTGAACTTCTCGTCCAGCGTGGACACGAGGGCCGCGTCCCGCTGCTGCACCACCGGTCGCAGTGCCGCGACGGCCGCCTGCGAACCGTCCACGTTGGACCGGAAGTCCCACAGGTCGGTGTGCGAGTAGCGGTCCTCCTCACCGGTGATCTTGCCGGTGGCGACCTCGTCGAGCAGCTCCTTGGCGCCGTTGGCGAGCTGCACGGGCGTGAGCTCGACGGCCTTGGCCCTGCCCACGATCTCCTTGACGTCGGCCAGCAGCTGGTCGGCGATCCTGTCGGAGTCGGCCTGCAACCCGGACGCCCACAGGTCCTTCTCCAGGCGGTGGTAGCCGGTGAAGGCCATGCCCTCCTCGATCACGTCCTCGCGGCCGTCGATCTTCGGGTCGAGGTCGCCGAAGCTCTCCGCGACCGGTTCGATGCGCTCCCAGTAGATCCGCGACACCGGGTACAGGGCCTTGGCCTCGTCGACCTTCTTGGCCTTGACGGCGCCCACGAACTCCTCGGTCTTCACGAGCAGCTGGTCGGCCTGCGAGGAGACGTAGCGCTGGTAGCTCTTCGTCGCCTCGGCCAGCAGCGCGTCGCCGTCGGTCGACTTCTTGGCGTCACCGGTGACGGTGAAGTCGCCGCGGATGCCGTCGCCCTTCATGCCGGGCTTGCAGGCGGTCTGGAACTTGCCGGCCTCGGTGACCTCGACGATCAGCTTGCGGGTGAGGCCGGGGCCGATGTTCTCGACCTCGCCGAGGATGCGGTCGCCCTCCGCGTACAGGTAGAACTCGGTGACCTTGGTGCCCTTGTTCGTCACCTCGAACGCGACGTTGCCGGTCCCCGCCTCGGTCTTCGCGACCTTGCACGCGCTGTCGCTCGCCTCGACCGCGATGGCGCCGCTCGCGGCGTTCTCCGGGGTGCTGCCGCAGGCGGCCAGCACCACGAGTGAGCCCAGGACGACTGCTGCCTTCCGCACGGCAACTCCAGTGATCTGTTTCAGGCGGCCGCGCGAGCGCGCGGCCGGACGAGGAAGAGGGACAGGACGACCGCCACGTAGGAGACCCACGCGACGGCCTGCAGCACCGACGTCCGCTGCGAGTAGTTGAAGAAGCCCTTGAGCAACGCGCCGTACCAGGAGTCCTCCGGCAGCACGTCGCTGATGTCGAACGCGAGCGTGTCGAGCCCCGGCAGGATCGCCGCCTCCTGCAGGTCGTGGATGCCGTAGCTGAGCACCCCGGCCGCGACGAAGACGAGCAGCACGCCCGTGACGGTGAAGAACCGGCCGAGGTCGAACCGGATGGCCCCCGCGTAGAGCCCGGCGGCGATGGCGACCGCCACCGCGATCCCGCCGAGGAACCCGATCAGCGGCTGCGTCGTTCCCCCACCCGCGGCCTGCACGCTGGAATAGAAGAAGACGGCGGTTTCGAGCCCTTCCCGGGCGACCGACAAAAAGGACACGACAACGACCGCGAGCGGTCCGACGTTGAGCGCTTCGTCCATTTTGCCGCGCAGCTCGGCCGCGATCGTCTTGGCGGCGCGCCGCATCCAGAAGATCATTCCCGTGACGAACGCGACCGCGATGACCGACATCGTCCCGCCGAACGCTTCCTGCTGCTCAAAGGTCATGCTCGCGCCGGCGAAGGTGATGACCGCACCCGCCGTCACGGAAAGCACCAGTGCGGTCACCACGCCGACCCAGACCCACTTCAGCGCGTACCTTCTGTCCGTTTTAACCAGAAATGCGATCAGGATGCTCACCACGAGTGCGGCCTCAAGCCCCTCCCGCAGCCCGATCAGGCCATTTGCGAACAGCATCCGACGCCTCCGTGAATCAGGTCGGCCTGAATTTAGGTAAGGCTCACCTGTATGTCCAGCCGCCGACAGTGCCGTTTGCATCACGGTTCACGCAGCCACCCGCTTGCCGGGAGCACGTAGCCTGGGTCTCGTGGTCCCGCCGTCCGCACCCCGAAGCCGCTCGCGCAACGCCGCCATCTTCGGCCGCATCGTCCTGGTGCTGCTGCTGATCGTGGTCGTGGCAGCAGGAGCGTGGGGCCTGGGCGCCCTGAACCGCCGCTCCGCAGCCCCCCTCGGCCCGCCGCCGTTCCTCGTCCCCCTCCAGGAGGTCGAGCCCGGCGCCGCCGCCCCCGGCAACGCCGTCGCCCCGAACCCCGCCACCGGCGACAGCCCGCTGACCGAGTGGGCCACCCGCGTGGCGTCGAAGACCGACATCCCGGCCCGCGCCCTGCACGCCTACGCCAACGCGGACCTGACGATGCAACGCGACGCCCCGGCGTGCCGCATCTCCTGGGCCACCCTCGCGGGCATCGGCCGCATCGAGTCCCACCACGGCAACATCAACGGGGCCCGCCTCCAGGACAACGGCCTGCCCTCCCGCCCGATCATCGGCATCCCCCTGGACGGCTCCCCCGGCGTCAAGGCCATCCACGACACCGACGGCGGCCGCCTGGACACCGACACCACCTGGGACCGCGCGGTGGGCCCGATGCAGTTCATCCCCGGCACCTGGAACCGCTGGGCCAAACGCGCCGCCCCCGACGGCCTCCCCGCCGACCCGCAGAACATCGACGACGCCGCCCTCACCGCGGCCCGCTACCTGTGCGGCGGCGGTGCCCGCGACCTCGGCACCGGTGCCGGCTGGTGGGCCGCCGTGCTCGCCTACAACAACTCCGTGGAGTACGGGCAGAACGTGTTCAGCGGGGCTGACGCGTACGCACGGGCCAGCATGCCCTAGTCAGGCCTGGTTGCGGTGGCTCGCTGAGGCGGACGGCTGGCTGGGGTCGGCGGTAGAACCGGGGCGCGCCCTTCCCGGAGCCGACGACGGCACCGTCGTCTCCGAAGGAACCACCGACGCAGAAGAAGGCGGCGGCGGCGGAACCACGCTGGACGTCACCACCGGCCGAGAGCTGTCCGAAGTAGACGGCGAAACCGAAGAGTCCTCGTCCCCGGGCACATCGGGCTCCTCGTTCCGCCCCACCGCCGACGGCTTGGACGAGGACACCGGCACCCGCACGGTCTCGGTCACCGTCGTGCCCACCACCCGCGTCCGCGTCGCCGGCCGCGCCCCCTTCAGCTCGCGCGCCTGCCCTTGCACCACGACGGTTTCGGTGATCGTGGAGGTGGTGAGCGCGTCGAACGGCTCGGTCCACCACTGCGAGGTGGGCCTGGTGGCCGGCGGGGCCGCCAGAGGGGCTTCCTCCGGCGACCCCGTCAGGGCGATCAGTGCGAACATGCCGGTGAGCGCCAGGAACGGGACGACGACCACGGCCCCGAAGCACCCACGGCCACTGCGCGGCTCTTCACGGTGACTCATCTGCGACACACCCCCGCACGAGGACAACTGTTCCGTCTTGTTGATCGTCCACAAGGAACAGTGCGTCACAGTTCTTCAGCCACACGATGGTGTACTCACGCGAGAGGCGGCAACTCCGGAGCGTGAGCTGCCGGTGAAGACGAAAGCCTTTCCAGAGCGAGGGAGACGGCGCGTTCGAGTTGGGGGTCGCGGCCGGAAACGCGGTCCGCGGGGGTCATGACCACCTCGATGTCCGGGTCGACGCCGTAGTTCTCGACGTCCCAGCCGTGGCCGTTGAAGTACGACGCGTACCTCGGCTGGGTGACCATCGTGCCGTCGACCAGGGAGTAGCGCATGTCGATGCCGATCACGCCGCCCCACGTGCGGACGCCGATGACCGGGCCGATGCCCAGCTCCTTGATGGCCACGTTCACGATGTCGCCGTCGGAGCCCGCGAACTCGTCGGCCACCGCCACGACCGGGCCGCGCGGGGCGTCCTGGGGGTAGCTCTCGGACGCGGTGTAGCCGCGGGCGACGGACCAGCCGATGACCTTGCGGCCGAGCTTCTCGATCACGAGCTGGGAGGTGTGGCCGCCGCCGTTCTCGCGGACGTCCAGCACCAGGGCCTCGCGGGTCAGCTCCACGCGCAGGTCGCGGTGCAGCTGGGCCCAGCCCGCGCCCATCATGTCCGGAACGTGCAGGTAGCCGACGCGACCGCCGGACTTCTCGTGCACGAATGCGCGTCGGCCGGCCACCCAGTCGTGGTAGCGCAACGGCTCCTCATCGGCCAACGGCACGACCACGACCCGACGCAGTTCGCCACCACCACCGGGGCGCACGGTCAGTTCGACGGGCTTGCCCGCCGTGCCCACCAGCAACGGCGCGGGGCCGCCCAGTCCGACCGGACGACCGTCCACGGCCACGATGGCGTCGCCCGCGCGCACGGCCACCCCTGGCGCCGTCAGCGGTGAACGGGCGTGCGGGTCGGAGGTCTCGCCGGGGATCACCCGGCGCACGAGCCAGGAGCCGTCAACGCGTTCCAGGTCGGCACCGAGCAGGCCCTGGCGGCGGGACGTCGGCACGTGGTGCGCCGAGCCCCAGACGTAGGCGTGGGACGTGCCGAGCTCGCCCTGCACCTCCCACAGCAGGTCGACGAGGTCGTCGTGGCTGCCGAGCTTCTCGACCAGCGGGCGGTAGCGGTCGAGCTCGCCCTGCCAGTCGACGCCGCCCATGTCGGTGCGCCAGAAGTTGTCGCGCATGAGACGGCCGTTCTCGGCGTACATCTGCGCCCATTCGAGCGCCGGGTCGACGACCACGCGCACCCGCGCCAGGTCGATCTCGACGTAGTCGGCCGAGTCCTCGTCGGCCTTGCTGTCGGTCGGCACGACGCGCAGGTCACCGCGGTCCTCGACGACCATCCGGCGGCCGTCACCGGACACCGCGAACGCGTCCGCGCTGTCGGCCAGGCACTCGGTCTTCTGCTTCGCGAAGTCGAACCGCTCCAGCACCGTGCGCGGCGGGCGGGCGTCCGGGGTGGCCAGGTTGTCGCCGAGCACCCCGAGCAACGGACGGCGCAGCCACAGCAGGCCGCCGCGGGCCGCGCGCAGGCCCGAGTACTCCGCACCGGGCACGGGCACCGGCACCACGCGGCCGGCCAGGCCGTCGATGTCGACCTTCGACACCGGGGGCTTGTCGTCGTCGTCCGAGGAGTCCTTGTCGTCGTCCTCGTCGTCCACGGGACGGCCGCCGCGCGTCGGGGCGAACGGTGACGGCGTCGTCGCGGCCAGCGGCACCAGGTACGGGCGGCAGCCGGTCGGGAACGACAGGTCGAAGACGTGCGCGTCGTAGACCGGGTCGAACGTCCGGACCGACAGGAACGCCAGGTGCTTGCCGTCCTCGGTGAAGGCCGGCGAGAAGTCGGCGAACCGCAGCGGCGTCACGTCCACGACCGACAGGTCCGTCACGTTCGCCATCTTGATGTGCCGCAACGGCGTGGGGCCGGGGTGCGACCACGCGAGCCACGCAGAGTCGGGCGAGAACGCCAGGTTGCTCACGTTCGCGTTGGCGCCGGAGACGACCTCCCGCACCTCGCCGGAGGCGATGTCCACCAGCAGCAACCGGCCGTCGTGCGTCCCGACCGCCACGCGCGACCCGTCCGGCGCGGCGACCAGCGACAGCACCCGGCCGAGCTGACCGGACGCGACGCGGCGGGCGGTGTTGCCGGGCTCGACGCCGCCGACGGGCGCGATCTCCAGCGCCTCCTCGCCCTCGACGTCGGTCACCCACACCACGTGGCCCGTCTCGCCGAGGACCTTCGGCAGCCGCGCGCGCACGTCGGAGCGTTCGGCCAACGCGCGCACGGGGCCGTCGCGGTGCGTCACCCAGTGCACGGAACCGCGCACCTCGACGGCGGACGCGCGGCCGGTGTGGTCGACGCTGAACGAGTCGACGTTGCCGGAGGCCTTGACGTGGTGCTGCTGCAGGCCGGTGCGCGGCCCGCCCAGCCGGATGTCGAGCTTGCGCAGCTCCGCCAGGCCCTCCAGCAGCCACAGCTCACCGGCGGAGTGGAAGATCACCCGTGAACCGTCGGTGGAGGCGTTGCGGGCGTAGAACTCCAGCTCGGTGTGGCGCCGCAGGTCCGTGCCGTCCGGCGCCACCGAGTACACGCTGCCGACGCCGTCGTGGTCGGACAGGAACGCGATCCGCCCGTCCACCCACATCGGGTTCGTCAGCGGCGACTTCAGGTCCGCCAGGATGCGGGCGAACTCGCCGTCGCCCGCCTCGTCCACCCACAGCTTCCCGGCGGTGCCGCCGCGGTACCGCTTCCAGTAGGAGGGGTCCTGCATGTAGCTGGACGAGGTGACGACCTGCCCGTCCGGGCCGAACGAGACGTCGTTGACCCACCCGAACGGCAGCAGCTCTGGCGGTTCGCCGTCGAGCGGCACGGCCCAGGCCTGCTTGCGGTGCCGGGACATCTGACCGGTCGTCGAGACGGCGACCACCCGGCCGTCCGGCGTCCAGCCCGACACCGCCGTGCGGGCGACGCCGAAATGCGTCAACCGGCGTGCGGGGCCACCGTCCACAGGGGCCACCCGCACCTCGGGGGCCCCGTCGATCCAGCTGGCCCAGGCCAGCTGGGTGCCGTCGGGCGAGAACCGCGGCGAGCGGACGGGTACCTGGTCGGCGGACGCGCGCCAGGCCCTTCCTCCGCCGACGGGGGCGAGCCACACGTCGTCCTCGGCCACGAACGTCACCAAGTCACCGCGAAGGTGCGGATACCGCAGGTAAGTCACGTGATCGACGTTAGCCCACCGTCACCGGTTCAGGAGGGCCAAAAGCGACGCCAGTCCTCCGCTGTCACAGATTCCAGACCTTCGGCCCGTGCTTTCGCTTCGGCATCCCGCACCCTGGCGGCGAACTGCCTGCACACCTGGCGCAGCTCCGTCTCCGGGTCCTCACCGGCGAGCCTGGCCAGTGCGGTCACGGCGAACAACGTCGTGCCCGTGTCGTCGCCTTCGGGCAGCAGGTCGACCGGGAGACCGGCGCGTCCGGTGCGCTGCACCAGCTTCGCGGCGAGCGCGACCGCCGGCTGACCGAGCGCCACACCGTCCACACTGGACTCGCGGCGCTTCTCGGCCTGCTTGAGCTCCTCCCAGCGGTGCTCCTGCGAGGTCGCGTCGTGCACGGCCGGGTCGTGGCCCTCGAACACGTGCGGGTGCCGGCCGACCAGCTTCGCGACCAGCTCGGCGGCCACCGCGTCGATGTCGAACGGGTCCTCCGCGTGCTCCGCCGCGACGCGCGCGTGGAACAGCACCTGCAGCAGCACGTCGCCGAGCTCTTCGCGCATCGCTGCCCTGTCGCCGTCCTCGATGGCTTCGAGCAGCTCGAACGTCTCCTCGACCAGGTACTGGCGCAGCGAGTCGTGGTCCTGCTCGGCGTCCCACGGGCACCCGCCGGGCGACCGCAGCCGGTGCATCACCGCGGCCGCGTCGAGCAGCCCGGCACCCAGCGGCTCCGGCGTGGTGATCACGGTGGAGCCGGGGTAGGCGGCGGCGGAGGTCGTCAGCACCACGGCACCGTCTTCCGGCACCTCGGGAGCAGCCCCGTCGACGCCGTACGCCGACCAGGACTCCACCGGCACGCCCTCGCCCGCGTACACGGCGGTGGCCGTGCGCAACGCGGGCAGGGCGGCAGCGGGGAGCACGGCGCCGAGCCGCTCGCTGAGGACGACGACGGTGATCAAGACTTCTTCTGGTTCGCGCTCACGCCGACGAAACCGGCCTGCTCGCCGGCCTTGCCGACGACGGTGGCACCGGTCGGGTCCCACACGCCGTAGCGGGGGTTGACCTCGATGTCGAGGTCGGCCGCGTGGAACTGGGCGATCCGCAGGCCGAACGCCGCGAGCAGCCGCGGGTCCATCCGGTCGGCCAGCTCGTCCTCGCCCGGCGTCGCCGGGACCGTGGTGCGCTCCTTGACCAGCGCGACCATCCAGCTGGCCTGCTGCTCGTCGGCGGGGAACGCGACGACCGTGCCGGGCTTCACGCCCCACAGCATGGTGTGCACGAGCGAGGCGTTCTCGGAGACGCGGACCTTCTGGTTCGTGGCCGAGGCCTGCTGACCGCTGGAGGTGCGCGGTGCCTCCTGCACGAACCTGGCGAACTTCGCCGGGTCCGCCGCGGCCTCCCTGGCCTTGTCCTTGGCTTCCTTCGGGTCCTTGACCTGGAAGAAGTCGATCGTGATCTGGAGGGTGGAGAGGTTGCGGCGGGCCAGCTCACCCATGATCATCGCGTCGCGCTGGCGGCGGTGGATCGTGGTGGCGTCCTGCTCGCTCTGCTTGGCCGCCTCCTCCGGACCGCCGCGCTCCTGGATCGCGTCGTACACCTTGGTCTCGTCGACCGAGATGTTCTCGCGCTGCCCGGCGTACTCGGCGATCTTGTGGGTGATCTCGTCGGCCAGCACGAGCCGCGAGACCTGGTCCAGCTTGCCCTGGTCCTGCATCTGCTGGGCGGCGGGTTCCTTCTTGAGCACCGTGATGGTGCGATCCTGGACGGTCTTCAGATCGATCGCCTGACCTCCGACGATCGCGGCCGAACCGGCCTTCGCGGGCCCGGCGGCGCATCCGGTGGCCAGCAGGGCCACAGCAACACCGACCAGCGAGAAACGCTTCAGAACAGTGCTCACGGGGATCAGCCTCTCACGCCGTGGTGACTCCGGTCACGGGAGTCCCCGCCAGAGAGCCGAGGAACGCGCCACACCAGTCGAGCAGCTCCTGGTCCCGCAGCTGCGGTGCGCCCATCCGGCCGCCCGCCGCTCCCTCCGTCGGCCTAGGCACGGTGACCGTGCCCACCGCCTGCTTGTAGACGGCCTTGGGGAACAGCCGGCGCAGCCGGACGAGCTGCGAGTCGAGCAGCTCCAGCTTCGCGAACCGGATGTTCTGGCCCATCGCGATCACCTCGGTGACCCCGTGGCGGCGACAGGTGTGCCGCAGCCTGGCCACGCCGAGCAGGCGCTCGACCGGCTCCGGCGGCGTGCCGTAGCGGTCCTTGAGCTCGTCCCAGACGGACTGGAGCGCGGCCTCGTCGGCGGCGGCCGCGATCTTGCGGTAGGCCTCCAGCCGCAGCCGTTCGCCGGGCACGTAGTCGTGCGGGATGTGCGCGTCGACCGGGAGGTCCACCCGCACCTCGGCGAGCTCCTCCTCCTCGGCACCGCCGTCGGCGCCCGCGTGCTTGCGGAACGCCTCGACCGCCTCGCCGACCAGGCGCACGTACAGGTCGAAGCCGACGCCCGCGATGTGACCGGACTGCTCGGCGCCGAGGATGTTGCCGGCGCCGCGGATCTCCAGGTCCTTCATGGCGACCGCCATGCCGGCTCCCAGCTCGGTGTTCTGCGCGATCGTCGCGAGCCGGTCGTGCGCGGTCTCGGTCAGCGGCGTCTCGGGCGGGTAGAGGAAGTACGCGTACCCGCGTTCGCGGCCGCGGCCGACGCGACCGCGCAGCTGGTGCAGCTGGGCGAGGCCGAGCAGGTCGCCGCGCTCGACGATCAGCGTGTTGGCGTTGGAGATGTCGAGACCGGTCTCGACGATCGTGGTGCAGACGAGGACGTCGAACTCGCGTTCCCAGAAGCCCTGGATGATCTTTTCGAGCTTGTCCTCGTTCATCTGGCCGTGCGCGGTGACGACCCGCGCCTCCGGGACCAGCTCGCGGATGCGGCGCGCGGCCTTCTCGATCGACGAGACCCGGTTGTGCACGAAGAAGACCTGGCCGTCGCGCAGCAGCTCGCGGCGGATCGCGGCACCGACCTGCTTGTCGTCGTACGCGCCGACGTAGGTGAGGATCGGGTGCCGCTCCTCCGGCGGGGTGAGGATCGTCGACATCTCGCGGATGCCGGCGAGCGACATCTCCAGGGTGCGCGGGATGGGCGTCGCGGACATGGTCAGCACGTCGACGTGCGTGCGCAGCGCCTTGATGTGCTCCTTGTGCTCCACGCCGAACCGCTGCTCCTCGTCGACGATCACGAGGCCGAGGTCCTTGTACCGCACTGTCTTCTGCAGCAGCCGGTGCGTGCCGATGACGATGTCGACCGCGCCGTCCGCGAGGCCCGCGACGGTCTGCTCGGACTCCTGCGGGTCGGTGAAGCGGGACAGGCCCTTGATGTTCACCGGGAACTGGCGCATGCGCTCGGAGAACGTGTTGAGGTGCTGCTGGGCCAGCAGCGTCGTCGGCACCAGCACCGCGACCTGCTTGCCGTCCTGCACGGCCTTGAACGCCGCGCGCACCGCGATCTCCGTCTTGCCGTAGCCGACGTCACCGCAGATGACGCGGTCCATCGGCACGCCGCGCTCCATGTCGGCCTTGACCTCGTCGATCGCGGCCATCTGGTCCTGCGTCTCGGTGAACGCGAACGCGTCCTCCAGCTCGCGCTGCCACGGCGTGTCGCTCGCGAACGCGTGGCCGGGCGCCGACTGCCGGGCCGCGTAGAGCTGCACCAGCTCGGCCGCGATCTGCTTGACCGCCTTGCGCGCCTTGGACTTCGTGTTCTTCCAGTCGCTGCCGCCGAGCTTGTTGAGCGTGGGCAGCTCACCGCCGACGTACCGGCTGACCTCGTCGAGCTGGTCGGTCGGCACGAACAGCCGGTCGCCGGGCTGACCGCGCTTGGACGACGCGTACTCCAGCACCAGGTACTCGCGGGTCGCTCCGGCGACGGTGCGCTGGACCATCTCCACGTACTTGCCGATGCCGTGCTGCTCGTGCACGACGAAGTCGCCGGCCTTGAGCGCCAGCGGGTCGACCGCGTTGCGCCGCTTGGACGGCATCTTGCGCATGTCCTTCGTGGACGTGCCGCCGCGGCCACCGGTCAGGTCGGTCTCGGTCAGCACGACCAGCGCGAGGTCCGGCAGCACGAAGCCGTCCTCGAGCGCACCGCGCACGACCGTGACCAGGCCTGCCTTCGGCGCCTCGTCGAGGGACTCGACGCAGACGGCCGGGACCTCGGCCTCCTTGAGCCGTTCCTCGGCCCGGTGCGCGGTGCCGGCGCCGGGCACGACGAGCACGGCCGCGCCGCCGGTCGCCGTGTGCGCCTTGAGGTCCGCGAACGCCCGCTCGACGTCGCCGGAGTAGGCCTCGACCGGCTTGACGTCGAGGTGCACCACGTCGGTGGCGTCGGTGGTGAGCCGGCTGAGCGTCCACCACGGACGGTCGCCGGCCCGCGCGCTCTCGGAGACCTCACCGATCCCCTGGTACGCGCTGCGCCCGAGGTCGATCGGCGCCTTGCCGCCGCCCGCGGCCGCCATCCACGACGCCTCCAGGAACTCCTGGCCGGTGCGCACCAGGTCGGCGGCGCGGGCGCGGATCTTCTCCGGGTCGTTGAGCAGCACGTGCGTGCCCCTGGGCACCACGTCCGTGAGCATCTGCAGCTCGCCGGGGCACAGCGCGGGGATCAACGCCTCCATGCCCTCGACCGCGATGCCGCCGGAGATCTTCTCCAGCATCTCCGCCAGGTGCGCGTCCGACCGGTGCTCCTGCGCCAGCTCGGCCGCGCGGTGCCGCACGTCGTCGGTCAGCAGCAGCTCACGGCACGGCGGCGCGACGAACTCCTGCACCTCCTCGGGCAGCGACCGCTGGTCCTGCACGGAGAACGGCCGGATCTCGCTGACCTCGTCGCCCCAGAACTCGACGCGGTAGGGGTGCTCGGCGGTGGGCGGGAAGATGTCGAGGATGCCGCCGCGGGTGGCGTACTCGCCGCGCTTCTCGACCATGTCGACGCGGGTGTAGGCGTTCTCGGCCAGCCGCGTGACGAGCTCGGCGAAGTCCTGCTCCTCGCCGACCACCAGGTGCACCGGCCTGAGGTCGCCCAGGCCGGGCGCCATCGGCTGGATGAGGCTGCGGACCGTCGTGACCAGCACCTTGATCGGGTTGCCCTCGGGGTGCCTGAGCCTGCGCAGCGCCTGCAGCCGCGCGCCGACGGTGTCCGCGCGCGGGCTGAGCCGCTCGTGCGGCAACGTCTCCCAGCTCGGGAAGAACGCGACCCGGTCGTGGCCGATGAGGTCGCGGACGACGTTGGTGAGCTCCTCGGCCTCGCGGCCGGTCGCGGTGACGGCCAGGACGGGCCGGACGGTGGACAGCGCGGCGGCCACGAGCGGGCGGGCGGCCAGCGGGCCGTCGAGCGCCAGCTCGGGCACACCGGCGGAGTCGATCAACGTGCGGAGGGCCTTGTCGGGCAGGACACCGTCGAGCAGGCCGAGCAGCGGCATGATTTCCAAACCCCGTCGAGTGGGAGACGCCAGACAGACCCCTGCCTGGGGCGAGGGGTCTCGGCTGCCCACCATAGCCCGTTCCGCGACCACTCATCGGGTGGCTCCGGCGGGGGTCGAGCGGTCACGCTGGGTGCGCGGGGAAGAGACGGATCAGGGCTGGCTTCGACGACCAGACCATCGTGGTCCACCAGGCCTGCTCGCCCGCGATCGCCGGTCCGGCCGTTGCGGCGCAACGGTTCGTGCCGCCGTTCAAGCTGGAGCGGGTGCCGGCCGTGTGGATCACCGAGTGGACGGTCAGCATCACGGACGTGACCGGCCTTGCGCGCGAGGTGCACGCGGCGGTCCGCGCGAACGACGACGACACGGCACGCGCTCTGCTGCCGATCGAGCGGCCTTACGGCGCCGCAACGGCACAAAACGCATAGTTGGGACATGCGCGCACTCGTTGCTGCTGTCTCGGTCCTGGCCCTCGCCGCCTGCTCCTCCCCCGAACCGGGCGGCACCGCGCCGTCGAAGGCCCCCGCGCCGCAGGGCCTCCGGGTGGAGGAGGTCGCGGGCGGGTTCCAGCACGCCTGGGACCTCGGCTTCCTGCCGGACGGCTCTGTGCTCGTCACCGAACGCCCCGGCACGCTCAAGCTCGTCAAGAACGGCCAGGTCACGCCGGTCGACATCGACCTGACCGACCTGCAGGCGCGCGGCGAGGGCGGCCTGATGGGCCTCGTCGTCCACCCGGACGGGCAGCGCTTCACCACCTGCTACAACACGACCGGGGACGTCCGGCTGGTGACGTACCGGCTCGACGGCACCAAGGCGACGAAGGCGAAGGACCTGCTCACCGGCATGCCGTCGAACTCCAGCGGGCGGCACTCCGGGTGCCGGCCGACGCTCGGGCCGGACGGTGCGATGTGGGTGGCCACCGGTGACGTCGCGCAGGGGCGCAACCCGCAGGACCGGACCAGCCTGGGCGGCAAGGTGCTGCGGATCGACCCCGAGACCGGCGAGGGCGCCAAGGGCAACCCGTTCGAGTCGTCGGCCGACGCCAACGAGCGGCGGGTCCACAGCTTCGGGCACCGCAACGTGCAGGGCGTCGCGTTCCGGCCGGGCACGGACCAGGTGTTCTCCAGCGAGCACGGGCCGTCGGTCGACGACGAGGTCAACCTGCTGAAGGCGGGCGGCAACTACGGGTGGGACCCGTCCAAGGGCGGCACGCAGGGCGGGTACGACGAGTCCGTGCCGATGACCGACCTGCAGCGGTTCCCGGACGCGGTGCCCGCGGTGTGGTCGTCCGGGTCGCCGACGGAGGCGATCTGCCAGGCGGCGTTCTGGGGCGGCAAGCTCGCGATCACCGCGTTGAAGGGCTCGAAGCTGCTGCTGTTCACCCTCGACGAGGCCGGGAAGGTGCGGGACGTCAGCATCCCCGAGGAGCTGAACGACCGGTACGGCCGGCTGCGCGCCGCCCGCACCTCACCCGACGGGGCGCTCTACGTCACGACGTCGAACGGGTCGGGCGACAAGCTGCTCAAGCTCACCGGGGCCGCCTAGGGCCCGCAGCACCGCGGGCCCTCTCCACCACGTGGCCACCGCCGTGCCGCTCGACCCCTCGACGTACGGCGCGGTGCGTCCACCCGGGACATCGCTGCGCGGGGCCCGTTCCGTTTCGCCCTCTCAGGAACGGGACCGCAGCCGGGGCTCGTGCTCCAGCGCCGACAGGCCGTTCCAGGCGAGGTTGACCAGGTGCGCCGCCACCTCGTCCTTCTTCGGCCTGCGCGCCTCCAGCCACCACTGCCCGGTCAGCGCGACCATCCCGACCAGCGACTGCGCGTACAGCCCCGCGAGCCCGCGGTCGTAGCCCCGTTCCGCGAAGTGCAGGGCGAGGATGTGCTCGACCTGCGAGGCGATGTCGTTCAGCAGCGACGAGAACG
The DNA here is from genome assembly GCF_054300775.1 of Lentzea chajnantorensis. Lineage (NCBI taxonomy): Bacteria > Bacillati > Actinomycetota > Actinomycetes > Pseudonocardiales > Pseudonocardiaceae > Lentzea > Lentzea chajnantorensis. The sequence continues at coordinate 398,973 of NZ_JBSDZT010000002.1, forward strand.
TGCCGGAGGTGGAGGCGACGGGCGAGTCGCGCACCAGGATGCGGAACCCGTCGGTCGAGCCCTCGATGTAGTCGAGCAACGCGCAGGCGGCCTGTTCGAGCAGCTCACGCGGGTGGCTGCCGACCACCAGCGCGGTGCTGATCAGGTCCATCAGGCGGCGCATCTCGCGGTCGACGATGACGGCGTAGATGCCCTCCTTGCCGCCGAAGTGCTCGTAGACGACCGGTTTCGAGACGCCGGCGCGGTGCGCGATCTCCTCGACCGAGGTGGCCTCGAAGCCCTTCTCGGCGAACAGGGAGCGGGAGACGTCCAGGAGCTGCTCGCGGCGTTCCCCGCCCGTCATCCTGACCCGTGCCACCGAGCCAGCGTACGTGGCCGGGCTCACGGTCCGGCCCGCGGCGGTGGATGATCTGGCCATGGCCAGACGCAAGATCATCCGGATCACCGCAGCCACGCTGCTGTCCCTTCTCCTGCTGGTCACGGCGGCGCTGGGCGGCATCGGCTGGTACTACAGCGATGAGCTGCTGGTACCGGCCGAGGTGCCGCAGCGGTACCCGGAGACCTCCCTCGGCGGGGACGGCGACACCGTCGTGCTGGCCGAGTCGAGGCTGTCCACCCTGGCCGGCACGTTCGGCCTCGTCTGGCCGGGCGGCAGCGCCAAGGTCGGCGACGTGGCCGCGACGCGGAACGGCCGCGTCGAACGCCCGCTGCTGGAGGGCACCGCGCCGCCGGAGGGCACGCGGGTGCGCATCGAGACCGACGTCTACGAGGGCGACCCCAGGACCACGCTGGGCCTGACCTACAGCGAGGTCCGGGTACCCGGTGAGCTCGGCGAGATGCCCGCGTGGCTGGTGCCGGCCGAGAACAGCGACACGTGGGTCGTCACCGTGCACGGCCGCGGCGCGTCGCGGGAGGAGGCGCTGCGCGTGGTTCCGCAGTTGCACAGCGCCGGGCTGCCCGTCCTGCTGATCACCTACCGCAACGACGCGGGCGCCCCCGCCTCCCCCGACGGCTTCTACCACCTGGGTGACACCGAGTGGCGCGACGTCGAGGCGGCCATCCGGTACGCGCAGGGCAGGGGCGCGCGGGAGGTCGTGCTCTACGGCTGGTCGATGGGCGGCGCGATCGTCGGGCAGACCCTGGCCCGCTCCGGCACGGCCGCCGCGGTCAGCGGGGTCGTGCTCGACTCCCCCGTCACCAGCTGGTCGAAGACGCTGGACCTGCAGGCGCGCAACCGGGGCGTGCCCACGTGGCTCACACCGGTCGCCGAGCTGGTCTCCGGCTGGCGCGCCGACCTCGACTTCGACCGCTTCGACCTGGTCCGCAACCCGCCGGCGGTCAAGCCCCCGACGCTGGTCTTCCACGGCACCGCGGACGGCACCGTGCCCGCGCAGTCGTCACGCGACCTCGCCGCCGCGGCGGGCGGTCTCGGGTGGCCGCTGCGGTACGTGGAGATCCCCGGCGCCGACCACACTTCGGGATGGAATGTGGCGCCGGACACGTACCGCAGGGAGCTCGGCGACTTCCTGACCAGCACGATCGGCGTGCGGCGGTGATCTCGCGGCGGATCACCGCCACGGCCGGTCGAGTGGTGGTTGGACAAGCGGAGCGGGTCTCGTGACAACATGTGCGCAGGACGGGCTCCGGCTCGTCCGTTCCGCCATGGTGTAAAGGCAGCACCTCGGATTTTGGTTCCGATGGTCCAGGTTCGAATCCTGGTGGCGGAGCTGGACACTGGTTCGCGTGGGTCTTCAGGAGGTGCGGAGCTGCCCGAGGAGACGGTCGACGAGCAGGGCAACGTGGGCCGCCGCCACCACGAGATGTCCGACGCGTGGCTGGTGGGCCGCGCGAGCGAGCTCGTCGCCGTGGCCCAGAGCAGCCACCTCGCCGCGCAGCTCGACGCGGCCAACGAGATCGACCACATCCTGGCCGAGGCGCAGGGCCGCGGTGAGCCCCGCATCGTCGCGCAGCTGCTGCGCGCCGCCGCCGTGGTCCGGCTGGTCACGCCCGGCCTGGTCGACATGTCGGACCCGCAGCTCGACGAGATGCTCGCGCACTGCCGCCGGCACGGCCTGATCGTGCTGGAGGCGGACGCGCGGGCGTTGCGCGGCCGCCGGTTCCTGCTGGGCAACGCCGAGGACAAGGCGCTCACCGAGATCGCGGCGGCGCTCGCGATGATGCTCGACGAGGAGCCGGAGCCCGACCCGGTCTTCGACAAGCGCACGTGGGACCAGCTGCTGGCCACGACGTTGCAGGACATCGCGCTGGTGCTGACCCAGCTGGGCGTCTACGAGATGGCCGACGACGTGCTGGCCCGCGCGCACAACGCGCTGTGGGAGAGCGGCCAGCCGCACCAGATCTACGTGCACCTGGTGAACCGCACGCGGTTGCGGATCGGCTGGGGCCTGCGCCTCGAACGGGTGAACTTCCGGCAGGAGGCCGATGAGCAGTTCCGGGTCGCCGCCGGACTCGCCGAGGCCGCGGAGGTGCCGTTCCGGCAGTCGCTGCACCCCGGCCGGCGCGACCTCGACGCCGCCGAGCAGGTGCCGATCCTCGGTGCCGCGCAGGCGCTGACCCGCCCGAGCGAGGACCACCTCGACCGGCTGTGGTCGCTGCGCGGGCTGTCGATGTACGCGCGGGAGCTGATCATCGTCGCGATAGCGCTGGCCCGGTGCCTGGTCGAGGCCAACCGGCTGGACGACGCGCTGAAGGTGCTCGGCGACACCCGCACGCAGATGGAGCACGACACGTCGGAACCGTCGCTGTTGCTGTCGCTCGAACGCGAGTACGCGCACCTCTGCGGTCCACACACGACGTCCGCTTTGGAGGCCTACAACGCGGCGCTGGAGCTGGAGCTCTGGCAGATGCGCGAGTCGCGGGTCGCCACGCTGACGACGCGACGTGAACACGAACGGCTGACGCGCACCCACGGTGCGATCGCGCAGCAGGCGTTGCAGGACCCGTTGACCGGGCTGCCGAACCGGCGCGCGCTCGACGACAAGATGCGCGAGCTCATCTCGGGCGAGGTCTACCCGTTCTCGGTCGCGCTGGTGGACCTCGACGGGTTCAAGGGCGTGAACGACCGGCATTCCCACGCCGAGGGTGATGATGTTCTTCGGGTGATTGCCAGCACACTCCGCCAGGCCCTGCGCGGCGACGACATGGTGGCCCGCTACGGCGGCGACGAGTTCGTGGTGCTGCTGCCGGGAGCACCCCTGCACGCCGCGGAGGCCGCGCTCGGACGGGCGGTGGATGCGGTGGCAGGCCTGCCAATCGACCTCTCCCGCGGGGTGACGCTGTCGGTCGGCGTCATCTCGCTGCGCCCGCGTGAATCCGCCAACCAGGCCCTGTCGAGGGCCGACTCGGCGATGTACGTGGCGAAGCGCCAGGGCGGCTGCCGGGTCGCGGCCGTGGCGGGGGAGCCCTCCGCGGAGGCTTAGGCTGGTCCGCGGACTTCGAACCACCCAGCCTGTTAGGGAGAGCATTGATGCTCGAAGGCCCTGTCAGCACGGTCGTGCTCGCCGCCGGGGAAGGCACCCGCATGCGGTCGTCCACGCCGAAGGTGCTGCACCGGATCGCCGGACGGTCTCTCGTCGAACACGCGGTGCGTGCGGCGGCGGGCACAGACCCCGACCACCTGGCCGTCGTCGTCGGACACGGCCGTGAAGCGGTCACCGAGCACCTGGAGGCGCTGTCCGGCGCGCTGGGCCGCAAGGTCACCGTCGCCGTGCAGGCCGAGCAGAAGGGCACCGGGCACGCGGTCTCCTGCGGTCTGGCGGAGCTGCCCCACGACCTGGGCGGGACCGTGATCGTGAGCTACGGCGACGTCCCGCTGCTCGACACCGGGACGTTCAGGGCCCTGCTGGCCGAGCACTCGGCCGCCGGCAACGCCGTGACCGTGCTGACCGCCGTGGTGGACGACCCCACCGGGTACGGCCGGATCGTGCGCGACCCCGACGGGACCGTGCAGGGCATCGTGGAGCAGAAGGACGCCTCCGCGACCGAGCGGCTGATCACCGAGATCAACTCGGGCGTGTACGCGTTCGACGCCGCCGTGCTGCGCGACGGCCTGTCGCGGCTGTCGACCGACAACGCCCAGGGCGAGCTGTACCTGACCGACGTGCTCGGCATCGCCCGCGGCGACGGCCTGCGGGTCGGCGCGCTGGTCGCGTCCGACCGCTGGCTGGTCGAGGGCATCAACGACCGCGTGCAGCTGGCCGCCGTGGGCGCCGAGATGAACCGCAGGATCGTCGAGGGCCACCTGCGCTCCGGCGTCACGTTCGTCGACCCGTCCTCGGCGTGGGTGGACGCGGACGTGCGGATCGGCCAGGACGCGCTGATCGAGCCGAACGTGCAGCTCCGCGCGGGCACGGTGATCGGCGCCGGTGCCGTGGTCGGCCCGGACACCACGCTGTCCGGCGTCACGGTGGGCGACGGCGCGTCGGTCGTGCGCACGCACGGCAGCGACTCGGTCATCGGCGAGCGCGCGAGCGTCGGCCCGTTCGCCTACCTGCGCCCCGGCACGTCTCTGGGGGTCAAGGGCAAGATCGGCACGTTCGTCGAGACGAAGAACTCGACGATCGGCGAGGGTTCGAAGATCCCCCACCTGTCCTACATCGGTGACGCCACGATCGGTGATCACAGCAACATCGGTGCAGCATCGGTAACCGTCAACTACGACGGGGTGAACAAGCACCGCACGATCGTCGGATCCCACTGCCGCACCGGCTCGGACAACATGTTCGTAGCGCCGGTGACGGTGGGCGATGGTGCTTACACCGGCGCGGGCACGGTCCTGCGCCGCAACGTCCCACCGGGCGCGCTCGCCGTGTCCGGCGGCCCACAGCGCAACCTCGAAGGCTGGGTCATCAGCCGGCGCGAGGGCACGGCAGCCGCCCAGGCAGCTGCCGCGGCACTCGCGCAGCAGAATTCCGAGAAGACTGAGGAGGGTCGCTGACCGTGAACCCGCAGATGCCCGGCACACCGAAGAAGAACCTGATGCTCTTCGGAGGGCGTGCCTACCCGGAGCTGACGGAAGAGGTCGCGAAGCACCTCAACGTCACCGTGACCCCGCAGCAGGCCTACGACTTCGCGAACGGCGAGATCTTCGTCCGCTTCGAGGAGTCGGTCCGCGGCTGCGACGCCTTCGTGATCCAGTCGCACACCGCGCCCATCAACCAGTGGCTGATGGAACAGCTGATCATGGTCGACGCCCTGAAGCGCGCCTCGGCCAAGCGCATCACCGTGATCCTGCCGTACTACCCCTACGGCAGGCAGGACAAGAAGCACCGCGGCCGCGAGCCCATCTCCGCCCGCCTCATCGCGGACATGTTCAAGACCGCCGGCGCCGACCGCCTCGTCTCGGTCGACCTGCACACGGCCCAGATCCAGGGCTTCTTCGACGGCCCGGTCGACCACCTGTGGGCCATGCCGCTGCTCGCGGACCACATCCGCGGCAAGTACGCGGGCCACGAGCTCACCGTCGTCTCCCCCGACGCCGGCCGCACCAAGCTGGCCGAGAAGTGGGCGGACACGCTCGGCGGCGCGCCGATCGCGTTCATCCACAAGACCCGCGACCCGCTGCGACCCAACGAGGTCGTCTCGAACCGCGTGGTCGGCAAGGTCGAGGGCCGCCTCTGCATCGTGATCGACGACATGGTCGACACCGGCGGCACCATCGCCGGCGCCGTGAAGCAGCTGCTCAGCGAGGGTGCCGCCGACGTGGTCATCGCCGCGACGCACGGCATCCTCTCCGGCCCTGCCACCCAGCGCCTGCAGGACTCGGGTGCCCGCGAGGTCGTGTTCACCGACACCCTGCCGATCCCGGCGGAGAAGCGGTTCCCGAACATGACCGTGCTGTCCATCGCGCCGCTGCTCGCGCGCGTGATCCAGGAGGTCTTCGAGGACGGCTCCGTCACCTCGCTGTTCGACGGCAACGCCTGACCTCCGTTCTTTGACCGCACGCGGGGACCTTTCGTACCGTCTGGGAGTACGAAAGGTCCCCGCGTGCGTTCGCGAGGACCCCCCGATTAGGCCTGTCGACGCCACTCACCTACACTGGTCGGGTTGCCTCGGCGAGGGCGAGCTCCACAGCTCGGCGTGATCGACGCGGTGGCTTGATGCCGCGCGTGTTGACCGTTTCCGCGCTGCTCGCCGCCGCTGGCCACCACCCCAAGCCTCAACCGCTGATACTTGTGCACCGCCCCGACGTACAAGGCCAGACTTGTAAGGAGTACCCCACCGTGTCCGAGGTTCGTCTCGCCGCTGAGCAGCGCACCGAATTCGGCAAGGGCGCCGCCCGCCGTACCCGTCGCGCCGGCAAGATCCCCGCGGTCCTCTACGGCCACGGTTCCGACCCGAAGCACCTGGCCCTGCCGGCGCTCGAGTTCGCCCGTGTCGTCCGCGAGCACGGTCAGAACGCCGTCCTCACCCTCGCCCTCAACGGCGGTAGTGAGCTGGCGCTGACGAAGACCGTCACCACGCACCCCATCAAGAACTACATCGAGCACGTCGACCTGCTGCTCGTCCAGCGCGGCGAGAAGGTCACCGTCGAGGTGCCGCTGGTCATCTCGGGCGAGCCCGCTTCGGGCACGCTGCTGACGCAGGACCTCAGCACGATCCAGATCGAGTCCGACGCGATGAACATCCCGGAGCAGATCGAGCTGTCGATCGCCGACGTCGCCGCGGGCACGCAGATCCACGCCAGCGACCTGACGCTGCCGGAAGGCGCCGCCCTGATCACCGACGCCGACGCTCTCGTCGTCGCCGTCAACGAGGCGCCGTCCGCGGCTCAGATGGAGGGCGACGACACCGCTGCAACCCCGGCCGAGGCCACCGAGGAGAGCTGAGCCCCATCACGTCGGGCCGGACACACGGCGCGCCACCCCCTCACGAGGGGGGAGGCGCGCCGTTGCAGTACCTGAGTCCGGCCGAGATCCGCGGTCGCACGTTCCGCCGCAAGCGCCAGGGCTACGACCCCGGCCAGGTGAACGAGTTCCTGCTGATCATCGCCGACGCGCTGGCCGGCCGGATGCGCCTCAACCCCGAGCACGTGCAGACCGTCCGGTTCGCCGCGGTGCCCAACGGCTACGACCCGCAGGCCGTGGACGAGCTGCTGCACCTGCTGGAGTTCCAGGTCCGCGCCGGCATCGTGCCGCCGACCGGCCTGAACACCGGCGCGGACCTGACGGCGCGCAAGATCCCCAGGTCGAGCACCGGCTACGATCGCGTCGAGGTCGACGCCTTCCTCGCCCGTGCCGCGGCCAACCTGGACGGCAGGGGCGCGATGACCTCCACCGAGGTCCGCAACACCCGGTTCAGCACCACGTCCGGTCTGCTGGGTCGCGGGTACCAGGTGCAGGCCGTGGACACGTTGCTGGACGAGATCGAGCAGGAGCTGCGCTTCCGTGGACGATGAGTTCGCCCGAGACGGCCTCGCGCTGATCGTCGGCCTGGGCAACCCGGGCCCGAAGTACGAGGGCAACCGCCACAACATCGGCTTCCTCGTCCTCGACGAGCTGGCCGCCCGCGTCGGCGGCAAGTTCAAGGCCCACAAGTCCGGCGCCGAGGTCGTCGAAGGCCGCCTGTCCGGCCGCCGCGTCGTCCTCGCCAAGCCGCGCAGCTTCATGAACCTCTCCGGCGGCCCCGTCTCCAGCGCGGCGAAGTTCTACAAGCCGGGCCTGATCGTCGTCGTCCACGACGAGCTCGACCTCCCGTTCGCCGCGGTCAGGATGAAGCTCGGCGGCGGCGACAACGGCCACAACGGACTCCGCTCCATCACGAAGTCGTTGGGCACCAAGGACTACCACCGCGTGCGCTTCGGCGTGGACCGCCCGCCGGGCCGCATGGACCCCGCCGACTACGTGCTGAAGGACTTCTCCACCGTCGAACGCAAGCAGCTCGCCCTGGAGATCGACCGGGCGGCGGACGCGACGGAGGCCCTCATCTCGAAGGGCCTGGAAGCGGCGCAAAACGCCTTCCACTGAGCCGTGCGCTGAGCGCATGACCAACCGAAAGGGCCATGCCGCGTAAGCGCCGTCCCGACGTGCTCAAGGGCTTGTCCGGCCGGCTCCTCGCCGACCTGGGCCGCGTCGAACGCTCCCGCAACTACCTCGGCCCCGGCTCGGTCGAGCTCGCGCTCCGCGTCTGGACCAGCTGGCTCGCCTCTCCGGCACGGCACCGGTGGATGGACGAGACGCCGTGGGAGTGGGACCACTACCCGGAAGAAGATCCGTTCAGGGCCCGCGACCTCCTCGACGCCGTCGCCTGCGCGCTCCCCCGCACGAGCGCGCGGGAGCTGCGCAGGCGACTCGACGAACTCGATGACCTCTACTAGACCAGTGCGGCCGCCGCGGACCGCCGCAGCTTGCCCGACGGCGTCTTCGGCAACGTCCCCGGCGGCTGCACCACGACGGAGAACGGCCGCAACCCGACCGCGTCGACCACGCGGGCCGTGATCTCCTTGACCAGCACCTTCTCCGCGTCCGCGTCGCCGGCGAGCTTCGACTCGACGACCACGGCGAAGCGTTCGCGCTGGGTTCCGGCGTCCAGCCGCACGGCGACCGCGTTGCCCGCGCGCACGCCCTCGACGGAGCACGCGGCGCGTTCCACGTCGGTGGGGTAGATGTTGCGGCCGCCCATGATGATGACGTCCTTGCGGCGGCCGCAGACGACGACCTGGCCGTCCTCGACGACGTAGCCAAGGTCGCCGGTGGACAGCCAGCCCTCGGCGTCCTGCGTCGCCAGTGGACCGTCCACGGTCAGGTAGCCGGGGGTGACGGCGTCGCCGCGGAGCTGGATCTCGCCGACGCCGCGCAGGCCCATGACCTGACCGGTGTCGGTGACGACCCGCAGTTCCAGGCCGGGCAGCGGCGGGCCCAGCAGCGGGTAGGCGCGGCCCGTCTCGGACGGCACGGCTTGGCGCGAGGCCTCCAGCTCGTCGGCGTCGACGACGTCTACTTCCAGGCCGGTGTCCAGCGGTGCGAAGGCGACGCCCAGTGTGGTCTCGGCCATGCCGTAGGCGGCGAGGATCGACTCCGGGCGCAGGCCGAAGCGGGCACCGGCGTCGATGAACGACTTCACGGCGGCCGGGTCGATCGGCTCGGCGCCGTTGAGCGCCAGGCGCAGGGTCGACAGGTCGAACGAGTCGGACGAGGACGCCAGGCGGCGGGCCACGATCGCGTAGGCGAAGTTCGGCGCGGCGGTGATCGTGCCCCGGTGGCGGGTGATGAGGTCCGCCCACAGGGTGGGGCGGGCCAGGAAGTCGACCGGCGTGACCTTCACGAGCTCCAGGCCGAACAGCATCGGCACGGTCAGGAAGCCGACCATCCCCATGTCGTGGAACAGCGGCAGCCACGACACCATCACGTCGGACTCGGGGTCCAGCGCCGCTGCCTCGCGCATTCCGAGCGCGTTCGACATGAGGTTGCGGTGGGTGATCCGCACGGCCTTCGGGTCGGCCGTGGAACCACTGGTCAACTGCAGCAGTGCGGTGGCATCCTCGGGGGTGGGAACAGGGTTTTCGATCGGCTCGCCGTCGAGCTCGGACAGCTTCCGGTAGGCGATCCCGTGCTGCTCCAGCACGGGGGCCAGCGCGTCGAACGGGCTGCCGAGCAGCACCAGCCGCGAGTCGATCATGGCGAGCACCCGCACCGTGTCCTCGGCCCACTCGGCCAGGTCGGTGCGCGGTGTGGGTTGATGCAACATCGTGACGCTGCCGCCGCACAGCCACGCGGCCTGCACGGCCGGGGCGATGGCGGCGGGTTCGGCGGCGAGCACTGCGATCGCGGTGCCCGGCGCCACGTCGAGCGCACCGGCCACCCGCCGGGCGCGTTCGTGCACCTCGGCCCAGGTCCGGCGGACGGGCGCGGCGGGTTCCCCCGTCGTCATGCCCCTGTCCCTGCCGTTTGCGGCCGTCGCCAGCATCACATCCACGAACTGACTCATGTTCGTGATCGTAGTGGCGGTCTTTGGTCCATCAGGGCGAAACGTTGTGCCACGCGAAACGCGATACTCCCGAGTACAGGTACGCAGGAGGAGGTCATTGGTGGATCGGGGCGGCCCCGGAGCGCAGCATCGTCTGCCCGCGCATCCGGCACCTCTGCTCTCCGCGCAGGACGTGGCGCTCGTCGCGTTCCACCGCCCCCCGCAGGGGCGGCGCGGCTACGACGCGGCTGAGGTGGACGCATTTCTCGACCGGGTCGAGGACACCATGCGCAGCAAGGACATCCTCACGCGCGAGGACGTGCTGAACGTCAGGTTCCGCACGGCGACCCGTGATCCGGGTTATGACGTGAACGAGGTCAACGTGTTCATGGAGCTGGTGGCGGACACGCTGCGGTCCACTCCGCAACGCCAGCAGGCCGCCGCACCGGCCCAGGGTGCGCACGCCACGTCGCAGGCGCTCAGGCCCGCGGTGCGACTGTCCCCCGACGACGTTGCCGCCGTGCGCTTCCACAAGCCCAGACCGGGGACCCGCGGGTACCACGAGGGCCAGATCGACGCGTTCCTCGACCGCATCGAGGCCACCCTGCGCGGCGAGGACAACCTGACCGCCCAGCAGGTGCAGGACGCGGTGTTCGGTGAGACCGCTCCCGGCACGTTCGGCTACGACTCCGAGGACGTCGACACCTTCCTCGACCTGGTCGTGCTCATGTTCGAGACCGCTCCCCCGCCCGCACCCGCGGCCCCTCCGACGGCGCGGTTGCCGCAGCAGCGCCCGCTGCTCCAGGGACCGCCGCCGCGGCAGCAGCCCGCACCGAAGCCCCCGGCGGCACCACGTCCGCAGCTGCCCCCGCCGGTGCAGCCACAGGCCGCACTGCCCGCCTCGCCGCGCCCCGAGGCCGTTGCGGACGGGAAGCTCACCGCGAAGGACATCCGCAACGTCGCGTTCCACCGCCCTCCCCGCGGCCGCCGCGGTTACCAGGAGTCCCAGGTGGACGCTTTCCTCGACCGCATCGAGGCGACCCTGCTGGGGCAGGACAACCTGACGGGCAAGGACGTCCGCGACGTCCGCTTCTCCCGTCCGCTGATCGGCCGCCGCGGGTACGACGAGACCGAGGTGGACGCGTTCCTCGCCCAGATCGAGCAGCAGCTCTCCGGGCCGGTGCGCAGCATGCCGCAGGTGAAGTCGTGGAAGGACCTGCGCCAGCTGCGCATCCCGCAGGCGGCGTCCGGCCAGCGCGGCTACCGCACCGCGCAGGTCGACCGGGTGCTGGAGGAGATCGGCGTCGCGCTCGACGGCATGCTGGGGGCGACCTCCGAGGAGGTCGTGAAGACCCGCTTCAGCTACGCGCTGCTGACCGGTCAGGGCTACGACACGTCGTTCATCGACGAGCTGCTGCCCCAGCTGGCCGACGAACTGCGCCGCCGAGGCCGCTGACCCCTGTTGCTGCCGGCGTCTGCAAGTACTACCGACTCGCAGTTGGTGGTACTTGCAGATGCCCTCAGCCGCACAGGGAGTTGGGCGAGGAGAAGTAGCTGATGCCGTACGCGGTGTCCGTGCCGCCGTTGCGGCTCCAAGCCGTCACGCACGGGTGCTTGTCGGCCGAGCTGTAGAACTTGCCGTCTTCCTTCCACTGGCCGGACAACGTCCGCGTCCTGACCTTGAACAGCAGGCCGCGTCCCTTGTCGACCGACGCGCAGTACCCGGGAGCCGCCTCACCCGACGCGCCGTGCGACCCGAGGAACACGATCTGGGCCCTGGCGCTGCTGCCCTTGCTGATGCACACGCTGTAGCGCAGCGTGTCGGCCGCCGCGGCGGTGCCGGCACCGGCCAGGGTCAACGCCCCGGTCGCCGCCAGCACACTGGCCGCCGCGACGATCCGCCTGCTCCACAACACCTTCACACCCATGGGATCCGCACTCTCCATCCGTTCGCAGTGGATCACCGGTGAGTCTGGTGCCGTGCGGGACCGGCTGGCGAGCCTCCGGCAGCGCCCGTAAGGATTCCGTTCGGTTTGGGTCAGCCCTCGACGGCCTCGGCGGCTTCCATCCAGGCGGCCTCGACGTCGGACTCCTCGGCCAGCACGGACTTCAGCTCGGCGTCGAGCTTCAGCAGCCGGTCGGGGTCGGTGGCCGCCTCGGCGAGCGCCGCGTGCAGCTCGGCCTCCTTCTTGTGCAGCTGCTCCAGCCGCCGTTCCAGCCGGGCCAGCTCCTTGCGGGCGGCACGCTGGTCCGCGGCGTTCGACGGGGCCTTCTCCGCCGCGGGAGCGGCCGACTGCCGGTCGCGCACCGAGTCGCGGCGCCGCAGGTACTCCTCGATGCCGCCGGGCAGGTCGGTCAGGCCGCCGTCGCCGAACAGCGCCACGACCTTGTCGCACACGCGCTCGACGAGGTACCGGTCGTGCGAGATCACGACCAGCGTGCCCGGCCACGAGTCGAGCAGGTCCTCCAGCTGCTGCAACGTGTCGATGTCGAGGTCGTTGGTCGGCTCGTCGAGCAGCAGCACGTTCGGTTCGGCCATCAGCAGCCGGCACAGCTGCAACCGCCGCCGCTCGCCACCGGACAGGTCCGACACCGGCGTCCACTGCTTCTGCGACGAGAACCCGAACCGCTCGCCCAGCTGGGACGCGGACATCTCGTACTTGCCGAGCACGACCCGGCGTGCGACCTCCTCGATCGCCTCCAGCACGCGCATGGACCCGTTGAGGTCGAGCAGCTCCTGGGAGAGGTGCGCGATCTTCACGGTCTGACCCTGGATCCGCTTGCCCGTCTCGGGTGCGCGCTCACCGGCCAGCAGCCGCAGCAGCGTCGTCTTGCCGGAGCCGTTGACGCCGACCAGGCCGATCCGCTCGCCGGGCCCGATCCGCCACGTCAGGTCGCGCACCAGCACACGGTCCGGAATGGACAGTGTGACGTCCTCGACCTCGACCACCGTGCGGCCCAGCCGCTTCTTCGCGAACGCGACGAGCTCGACGGTGTCGCGCACCGGCGGCACGTCCGCGATCAGCGCCTCGGCGGCCTCGATGCGGTAGCGCGGCTTCGACGTGCGGGCGGGCGCGCCCCGGCGCAGCCACGCGAGCTCCTTGCGGGCCAGGTTCTGCCGCTTCTCCTCGGCCGCGTCCGCGAGCCGCTGCCGCTCGGCGCGCGCGAAGATCCAGTCGGCGTACCCGCCCTCGTACTGCTCGACCTTGCCCTGCACCACCTCCCACGTGCGGTTGCAGACGGTGTCGAGGAACCACCGGTCGTGGGTGACGACGACGAGCGCGCACTTGCGGGCCAGCAGGTGCTCGGCGAGCCACCGCACGCCCTCGACGTCGAGGTGGTTCGTGGGTTCGTCCAGCACGAGCAGCTCGAGGTCCTGGATCAACGCGGCCGCGAGCGCGACCCGGCGCCGTTCGCCACCGGACATCGTGGACACCACGGAGTCCAGGCCCAGCGCCGTGATGCCGAGTCCGTCCAAAATGGATCGGACGCGCGCGTCGGAGGCCCACTCGTGCTCGGCGTCGAAGCCGAGCGGGTCGATGACCGCGTTGCGCACGGTCGACCCCTCCGGCAGCTCGGTCCGCTGCGTCACGACCGCCATCCGCAGATCGCGCGAGCGCGACACCCGGCCGTCGTCGGCGGGTTCGACCCCGGCCAGCACCTCGAGCAGCGTCGTCTTGCCGCCGCCGTTCAGGCCGACGACGCCGATGCGGTCGCCCTCGTTGACGCCGAGCGACACGCCGTCGAGCAGCGGCCGGACGCTGAACGACTTCGACACGGACTCCAGGTTGACCAGGTTGGCCATCAAAACCTCACGACTCGTAAGAAACTGCCCGGTGAAGGCTACCCAGCACCGCCAACGCCCCCGCTCCCCGACCGCACGCGGGGACCCCACGTAACCCCCGAAGTGCACGCGGGGACCCTACGTACCCCCTAGGTGCACGCGGGGACCCTACGTACCCCCGAAGTGCACGCGGGGAGCTTGCGTACTCGTAGAGGGTACGAAAGCTCCCCGCGTGAGTTCCGAGATGCGGAAAACGGAGGGCGGGAGTCAGGCGTGGACCTCGGGAGGGGTGGGCTTCGGTTCCTCGGTCGTGATCACCCGCGCACCGGGCACCGGGCCCTGTGCGACGCGCACGGTCCGGCACACACCCGCGCCCGCGAGCTCGGCGGCGACGCGCACGGCCGTGTCGTTGTCCTCGCACAGGAACGCCGTCGTGGGGCCTGAACCGGACACGATGCCGGCCAGCGCGCCCGCGTCGACGCCCGCGCGCAACGTGCGGCGCAGGTTCGGCCGCAGCGAGACGGCGGCGGCCTGCAGGTCGTTGCCCAGCAGCAGCGCGAGCTGGCGCGGGTCACCGGAGGACAGGCCCTCCAGCACCGCCTCGACCGCGCCGACGCGGGGCGGGTCGCCCTCGGTGCGCAGCCGGTCGAGCTCGTCGAACACGTCCGGCGTGGACAGTCCGCGCCGGTCGAACGCCAGCACCCAGTGGAACTGGTGGCGGGCCAGCACCGGCACGATCCGCTCGCCGCGGCCGGTGCCGAGCGCGGTACCGCCGTAGAGGCAGAACGGGACGTCGGCGCCGAGCTTCGCGGCCAGCTCGGCCAGCTCGTCGCGGCTGATCTCCAGCCGCCACAGCGCGGCCAGGCCGACCAGGGTGGCCGCGGCGTCCGCGCTGCCACCGGCCATGCCGCCGGCGACGGGGATGGCCTTGCGGATCACGACGCGGACCTTGGGGTCGTCCGGGTCCTTGCCGACGTGGGCGGCGAGCAGCCGCACGGCACGCCAGGCGAGGTTGCCGGCACCGGTGGGCACCTGGTCGGCGCCCTCGCCGTGGACCTCGACGCCGGGCTCGTCCGCGACGGCGACGGTGACCTCGTCGGCCAGGGACAGCGCCTGGAAGATGGTCACCAGGTCGTGGTAGCCGTCCGGTCGCACGTCGCCGACGGCCAGGTGCAGGTTGACCTTGGCCGGGACGCGGACCGTGACCGGAGGGGGAACGACAGCGAGCACCTCGTCAGCCTACGGGCGATCGGCGTGTGCGGACTCCTCCCCCGGTCACCACGGGCCTCAGACCGGGATGACGGAGCCGTTGAAGGTCTGCTTGATGTAGTCCTTGACCTGCTGCGACGCCAGCAGCTCGGCGAGGTCCCTGATCCGCTTGTCGTCCTTGAGCTCGCTGCGGGTGACGAGGCCGTTGGCGTTGGGGTTGCCCTCGGCCTTCTCCAGCACCAGCGCGTCGGTGGCGGGCTTGAGCTGCGCGTCGATGGCGTAGTTGCCGTTGATCACCGCGGCGTCGGTGTCCTCCAGCGAGCGCGGCAGCTGGGCCGCCTCCAGGGGCACGAACTGCAGGTTCTTCGGGTTCTCCGCGACGTCGCGGACGGTCGGCTGGTCCACGGCCTTGAGCTTGATCAGGCCGTTGGCCTCCAGCAGCTTCAGGCCGCGGGCCTCGTTGGTGGCGTCGTTGGCGACCGCGACCTTGGCGTTCTGCGGCAGCTCGTCGACCTTCTTGACCTTCTTGGAGTACAGGCCCAGCGGCTCGACGTGCACGCCCTCGACCCACTCGACCTTCGCGCCGCTCTCCTTCGTGAACGTCGCCAGGTACGGGACGGTCTGGAAGTAGTTGGCGTCGAGCGAGCCGTCGACCAGTGCCGTGTTCGGCTGGACGTAGTCGGTGAACTCGACGACCTCGATCTTCAGGCCCTTGGACGCCGCGAGGTTGTCGGCGACGTACTTGAGGATCTGCGCGTGCGGGACCGGCGAGACGCCGACCTTCAGCGTGTCCGAAGCGGACGAACCACCGGACGAGCAGGCGGACAGAGCGGTCAAACCGGTCAAAGCGGCAGCGATGAGGGCAGCACGAATGCGCATGACGTTCCTTTTGAGAATTGCTACTGGGTCAGACGGAGGCGTGCCGGCGTCGGTCCGACGCACGGGCGGCACGGGTGAAGCCGAACTGGATCACGGTGGTGAGCACGGCGAGCCACGCCACGGTGCTCCACAGGATCCGGTCGTTGAAGCGCTGGTAGCCCTCGCGGATGGCCAGGTCGCCGAGGCCACCGCCGCCGATCACGCCCGCCATGGCCGAGTAGCCGATGAGGGCGATGACCGTGACGCCGATGGCGTTGATGAGCGCCGGCAACGACTCGCGGATGAGCACGCTGCGCACGATCCTGAGCGTCGAGGCACCGGTCGTGATCGCGGCCTCGACCACGGTCACGTGCACCTCGGACAGGATGTTCTGCACGAGCCGCCCGACGAACGGGATCGCTCCCACGGCCAGCGGCACGATGACCGCCGTGCTGCCGATGGACCCGCCGACGATCAGGCGGGTCACGGACGTGAGGGCGACGAGCAGCACGATGAACGGCATCGAGCGGCCCAGGTCGGTGACGAAGCTGAGGGCCCTGTGCACCGCGGCGTTCGGCCGCAGCCCGCCCTTGGCGGTGAGCTGCAGCCAGACCCCGACGGGAACTCCGAGAACTGTGGCGATCACGGTGGAGACGCCGACCATGTACAGCGTCTCCCCGGTGGCCTCGACGAGGTAGCTCACCACGTCGGACCAGGGTGTTGCAGACCTCACGCAGCTACTCCCTGCGGCCCCTTCAGGGACCTCTGAACCGCGCCGCCGGCCTCACCGATCCACTCCAGCGCCGAGTCGGACCGCTCGCCGTTCAGGCCGAGGCGGAACCGCGCGACGGGGGTCTCGCCGAGGCGGGTGAGCCCGCCACCGACGATGTTCAGCTCGACGCCGAACCGGTGCGCGGCCTCGGGCAGCAGCGCGCCGACCGCGGCGAACCCGACGAGCACGACGTCCGCGACGCGGTCGTAGGCGTTCTCGTTGATCGGGTTCAGGTCGACGGCGGGCAGCAGCGCGGAGCTCGTGCGGCTGGCGGCGTTGTTGACGAGGTCGAGCACCTTGCCGTGCTCGACGACGTGGCCCTGCTCCAAGACCGCGACGTCATCGCAGATCTTGCGGACCACACCCATGTCGTGCGTGACGACGAGGACGGTCACACCCAGCTCTGCGCGCGCACGGTCGAGCACCGCCAGCACGGACCCGGTGGTCTCCGGGTCGAGTGCGCTGGTGGGCTCGTCGGCCAGCAGGACGGACGGGTTGGCGGCGAGGGCGCGCGCAACGGCGATGCGCTGGCGCTGCCCGCCGGAGAGCTGGTCGGGGTACGCGGCGGCCTTGTCGGTGAGCCCGACGAGGTCCAGCAACTCGCCCACGCGGGTGCGCCGCTGCGGTCCCGGCACGCCGGCGGACTCCAGCGGCAACGCGATGTTGCCGGCCGCGGTCCGCTGCCGCAGCAGCGAGTCCCCTTGCGGCACAACGCCGATCTGCCGGCGGGCGGCACGCAGCGCCGAGCCGTCGAGCGAGGTGATGTCGGTGCCGTCGACGCGGATCGCACCCGAGTCGGGGCGCTCCAGCAGTGCGACGCAGCGGGCCAGCGTGGACTTGCCGGCGCCGCTCGGGCCGACGACGCCGAGCACGGTGCCGGCCTGGACGTCGAGGGTGACGCCGTTCAGCGCGTTGACACCCTGGAAGGACTTGGTGAGGTTTTCGACAGTGATCACTTCTGCTCCACGGCTGCGCGCGACGGCGCACGCTCCCGTTGTGCGGGGGTGCGCGGTCGAAGTTCTGCTCAGGTGTGTGCGCCACTCAGCGACCGAGTGCGCGTCAAAGGACTTTGAGAAGGCGCCTTAGACGAGGTGGCGACGACATGCAGAAGCGGTGCGACGGCACTGGTCGACGACTCGACGGCGCGTCAGCATTCGCGAGGTACCCACGTGATCCTCCATCGGTCCTGGCGTTAGCACCTGCCCGCATCCAGCGGGTGGTTGCTGCGACGTCGTAGAGCCAGGTCTCTCAGTCGCTCCGGATGGCAGTTAGCAGTCAACCGGACGGACGTTCGGTTGCGCAAGCCAGATTCGGATTCGTTCGACAGATCACACTGTTGGCCGAAGGATCGCCGGATCAGACCTCGGCGATCCGGACAAAGTCGATCACGCTCAACTGCTCGCCCCTGACCTGGGGATCGATGCCCGCTTCGGCCAGCAGTTCGTCGACGTGCGGCGTGTAGCTCTTGAGGGCGGCCCTGAGGGTCTTGCGGCGTTGCGCGAAGGCCGTGTCGACGATCTTGAACAGCTTGTTCTTGTCCACTGTGGACAACAGCTTTTCGTGGCGCTGGAAGGCAACCAGTCCGGAGTCGACGTTGGGCGCGGGCCAGAAGACGTTGCGCCCGACCGACCCCGCCTTGCGCGCGTCGGCGTACCAGGCGAGCTTCACGCTGGGCACCCCGTAGACCTTGCTGCCGGGCTTCGCCGCCATCCGGTCGGCGACCTCCGCCTGGACCATGACGAGCCCCTTGCGCAGGCTCGGCAGCTCGTGCAGGAGGTGCAGCACCACGGGCACCGCGACGTTGTACGGCAGGTTGGCGACGATCGCGGTCGGTTGTACCGGCAGGTCCTCTTGGGTGACTTTCATGGCGTCCTTGAGGACCACGTGGAGCTTGCCGGCGTTGGCCGGGTCGTGCTCCTGGACCGTCTGGGGCAGCCGGTGCGCCAACGGCGGGTCGATCTCGACCGCGACCACCTCAGCGGCCGCCGGGAGGAGCGCGAGGGTCAGCGAGCCCAGGCCGGGGCCGACCTCCAGGACGACGTCCTCGTCGGTCAGACCGGCGGCGGCGACGATCTTGCGGACCGTGTTGGGGTCGTGCACGAAGTTCTGGCCCAGCTTCTTGGTCGGGCGGATGCCCAGCTCTTCGGCTAGACGGCGGACTTCGGCGGGTCCCAACAGGCTCACCGGGGCATTGTCTCAGGCCACCCACCAAAGACCTCAGGTTGCCCACCGAAGACCTCAAGTTACCCACCGAAGACCCCCGCCCCCTGCTGCGACGAGTGCACGCGGGGAGCTTTCGTACTCACCTGGAGTACGAAAGGTCCCCGCGTGCGGTCAAGCAGAGCGGAGGGATGGGTGGGGAGGCGGGGTTACGGCAGGCCGAGCTTCGCGCGGCAGCCGGGCCACGCGGAGTACGTGCCACCGCGGCCGTCGCGGAGCTTGGTGGCGATGGCGATCTGCTGTTCGCGGGTCGCCTGGTGCGGCAGGGCCGCGTAGGCGGTGCCGCCGTAGGCAGCCCAGGTGCTCGCGTTGAACTGGAGGCCGCCGTAGTAGCCGTTGCCGGTGTTGATGGCCCAGTTGCCGCCGGCCTCGCACTTGGCCAGGCGGTCCCACACCTCGCCGTCGGGGAGGGGCTTGGTGCCGACCGCGATCTTCTTGGGCTTCGGCTCCTTGGTGACCTTGCCGCCGATCTTCTCGCGGTTGATCTCCTTGCCGTTCTTCACCGTCACGCGGTAGGTGGAGATCTGCTCGCCGGCCTCGCCGGGCTCCAGGACCTTCTGCTGACCCTGGTTCAGGGTCGGGTCGTTGGTCTTCTCGACGGGCGGGGCGACCGGCTCGTTCACGTTGATGACCGTGACGCCGGTGCGGGAGATGTAGACCTCGGCGCCGGAGGCCAGGCGCACGTCGGTGCCGGCCTGGACCGCGTCCTCGGGACCGAGGGTGAGGTTCTCGCTCTTCAGCAGCTCGTCGACGGTGACGGCGGTGGTCTGGACCTCGCGGACCGGGTTCGCGCCGTCGAAGAGCTTGACGACCTTGCGGGTCTTCACCTCGAGGTTCATGCCGTCGAGGGGGACCTCGGAGCCGGTGGGCGCGGAGAACCACGAGCCGTCGACCGGGACGCCGAGCTGCTTGGCGGCCTCCTCGACGGTGACCGAGCGGACCCAGTCCTCACGGGACTGGCCGTCGACGCTCATCTTGAGCAGGCGGCCGCGGTCGAGGGTGATCTTGCCGCCGTCGGAGATCGGGGCGTTGAGCGACGGGGACAGCGCGTCGTGCTCGCCGACCCTGATGCCCTCCTCCGCGAGGACCTCGCCGACCGTGCCCTCGTAGGAGTGGACGGTCGAGGTGATGCCGTCGATGTCCACGGCCACGGACTTGTCCATCGCCATCGCGGTCACGCCACCGCCGGAGATGGAGACCAGGACCGCGGCGACCGCGCCCTTGAGGAAGCGGCGCTTCCAGGACGAGACGGCCGTGACGAGGAGCTGCGGGTCCTCCTTCTCCTCTTCCTCCGTGGGGAGGACGAGGGGCGGCATGATCGTCGTCTCGGCGTTGATGAGCCGGATCAGCTCGTCGACGTCGACGTTCGCCGTCGCGAGGAGCTCGTCGGCGTCAGGGCCGAGCACCTCGAGCACGTCCGCGGGCGAGATCGTCAGCGCACCGGCGGGGAAGCTCGGGTGGGGGTCGGCCACCGCGACCGCGGTGTTCCCGACCGGCGTGAACCAGTCGGTGTCCTCGTTGAAGTCGTACGGAGCGGCAGTTCTGTCGCTACCAGACAAGGGTCGATACCTCCATTGCGGAAGCTCCGAGGCCACCGCACAGTTGGCGTTGACAAGATCATTCGAGTTGCAGCTCGAAGGTTCCCGGCAACTCCTCCTACGTGGTCTCGCTGCTTCGCGCTTCCGGCTTGGGACCCGCCCCGACTGCGGGCGTGCTCCGAACCGACAGGGTCGGTTCAGGTGGCACGGTCACGGGACAGTAACGGGGCAGCCGACGTTGCGCAAACACCCCCACCGATGTTGTGACCTCAGTCACCCGTAGAGGTAGGAACCCTTTGCTCCGTTCGTCTCAAGTCGCATCTCAGTGGCCAAGCCCGAAGACTCGTTGAGCAGTACGGGTGACGGCGGCAGCGAGTTCAGAAAGATCTTCGCCACGCAGGGTGGCCAAGGCCCGAACTGTGTAATTCACACAATAGGGTTCGTTCGGTCGCCCCCGGAACGGGTGGGGCGTCAGGAAAGGCGCGTCCGTCTCGACGAGCAGCTGATCCTGCGGCACCAGCCGGGCCGCCTCCTGCAGGGCACGGGAGTTCTTGAACGTCACCGGGCCCGCGAACGACAGCACGTACCCCGCGTCCACGCACCGGCGCGCGAAGTCCGCGTCACCGGAGAAGCAGTGGAAGACCACTGTGGACGGTGCACCCTCGGCGTCGAGCACCTTGAGGACGTCCTCGTGCGCGTCCCGGTCGTGGATCATCAACGGCTTCCCGACGCGCTTGGAAAGGTCGATGTGCCAACGGAAAGCGTCTTGCTGCGCGGCCGGCGGCGAGTAGTCCCAGTAGTAGTCGAGACCAGTCTCGCCGATCGCCACGACGCGGTCGAACCGGGCCAGCCGCTCCAGCTCGGCCTTCTCCGCGTCGCCGAACGCGGCGGTGCGGGTCGGGTGGACCGCCACGGCCGCGTAGACCCGCGGGTCCCAGGTGGACGCCTCCGCGGCCCACTGCGCGGACTTCAGGTCGTCCGCGACCGTCACCACGTGCGAGACGCCGGCGGCCTCCGCCCGGTCCAGCAGCACGGCCACGTCGGCGGCGTCGACGGCACCGCACGCGTCGAGGTGGGTGTGGGCGTCGACCACCGGCACCGGAAGGGCTTCCGGCACCGGCGGTCGTTCCCGCTTCTCCGCCACTAGTCGGTGACGATCGGGGCCCACTCGGGCCCGGTCTCGCCCAGCTTCGGGTCGAGCTTCGCGAACAGCGGCGAGGGCTTCTGCAGCGGCCGGCCGACCTCGATCGGCGTCGACTCCCACTTCGCCTGCTCGCCCGCGTAGTCACCGGTCAGCACCGGGTACGAGCGGTCGGGCACGTCGAGGTCGGTGACCTCGTCCATCGACGGCTGCGCGGCCCACACGCCCGTGCCGCCCAGCGCCTCGTGCACCTGCTGCGCCGAGTGCGGCAGGAACGGCGTCATGAGCGTGTTCGCGTCCTGCACGACCTGCAACGCCGTGTGCAGCACGGAGTCGCGGCGGTCCGGGTCGTCCTTGAGCTTCCACGGCTCCTGGTCGGACAGGTACTTGTTCGCCAGCGAGATCACGCGCATGGCCTCGCCGGAGGCCTGCTTGAACCGCGAGCGGCGCAGGTGCGCGCCGACCGTGTCGAACGCCGCCTTCGACTGGCGCAGCAGCTCGTGATCGGCGTCGGTCAGCGCGGTCGCCTTCGGGATGGCGCCGACGTTCTTGTGCGCCATGGAGATCGAGCGGTTGATCAGGTTGCCCCACTCGTTCGCCAGCTCGAAGTTGGTCCGGCGGACGAACTCCTCCCAGGTGAAGTCGGTGTCCTGGTTCTCGGGACCCGCGACGGAGATGAAGTACCGCAGCGCGTCCGGCCCGAACTCCTTCAGGAAGTCGCCGACGTAGATCACGGTGCCGCGCGAGGTGGAGAACTTCGAGCCGCTCATCGTCAGGTACTCCGACGACACGACCTCGGTCGGCAGGTTCAGCGTGCCGAACCGGCCGGGCTCGCCGCCCTTGTCGCCCGCGCCGTTCTGGCCCAGCAGCAGCGACGGCCAGATGAGCGAGTGGAAGACGATGTTGTCCTTGCCCATGAAGTAGTAGCCCTGGGCGTCACCGGTCCAGAACTCCTTCCAGGCGTCGGGGTTCCCAGTGCGCCGTGCCCACTCGACGGACGCGCTCAGGTAGCCGATGACGGCGTCGAACCACACGTAGAACCGCTTCATCGGCTGGTCGCTCCACCCGTCGAGCGGGATCGGCACACCCCAGTCGAGGTCGCGGGTGATGGCGCGCGGCCGCAGGTCCTTGATCAGGTTCTGCGAGAACTTCAGCACGTTCGGGCGCCACTCGGACCGCGTGCCCATCCACGAGCCCAGCGACTCGATGAACGAGGGCAGGTCGAGGAACAGGTGCTCGGTCTCGACGAACTTCGGCGTCTCGCCGTTGATCCGCGAGCGCGGGTTCTTCAGGTCGATCGGGTCGAGCTGGTTGCCGCAGTTGTCGCACTGGTCGCCGCGCGCGCCGTCGTAGCCGCAGATCGGGCAGGTGCCCTCGATGAAGCGGTCGGGCAGCGTCCGGCCGGTCGACGGGCTGATGGCGCCCATCTCGACCTTGGGGATGACGTAGCCGTTCTTCCACAGCGCGGAGAACAGGTCCTGCACCACCTGGTAGTGGTTGCCGGTGGTGGTGCGGGTGAAGAGGTCGTAGGACAGGCCGAGGCCCTGCAGGTCGGAGGCGATGACGCGGTTGTACTTGTCGGCGAGCTCGCGAGCCGTCAGGCCCTCCTTCTCGGCCTGCACCTGGATGGGCGTGCCGTGCTCGTCCGTGCCGCTGACCATGAGCACCCGGTGTCCGGACATTCGCATGTAGCGGGAGAAGACGTCGGACGGGACACCGAAACCGGAGACGTGACCGATGTGCCTGGGGCCGTTGGCATAAGGCCAGGCCACCGCGGTCAGTACGGAGGCACTCATGTGCATAGCCTACGGAGGCGGTGCCAGCCGCTTTTCACTGCATGGGAGGTCGGTTTGTCCGCGACCAGGATGCTGGTGCTCGGCGTGGTCAAGCTCGTCGGCGAGGCGCACGGCTACCAGGTGCGCCGTGAGCTGCAGTCGTGGTCTGCGGAGTCTTGGGCGAACGTGCAGCCCGGTTCGATCTACCACGCGCTGAAGTCGCTGGCCAAGGACGGACTGCTGGAACCGGTCGGCACCGAGTCCCGCGAGGGCCCCGCCCGCACCTCCTACCGGATCACGCCGTCCGGTGAGCACGAGCTGGACGACCTCCTCGCGCACGCGCTCGCGAACCCGGCCGCCGGCAACGACGAGGTGTCCGCGGGCGTCGCGATGCTCACCCTCGTCCCGCGCAAGCAGGCCGTCGTGCTGCTGAAGAACCGCCTCGCAGGCCTGGAGGGGCAGCTCACCCCGACCCGGCACGGCATCACCTCGATGCCGGAGATGGGCAAGCCCGCGCACGTCAGCGAGCTGTTTCGACTGTGGCTCGTCCACCTCGAAGGTCAGGTCCGGTGGACTCGGGAGCTGATCGAACGCCTGGAGGCCGGTGCGTACGAACTTCGGGACTAGTCAAACTTGAATAGTCCCGACTAGCCTCTGGTCAAACTTGACTAGAGGGGGTTCCGGCATGATCAAGGCACGCGGCCTCGCACGCCGCTTCACCACGAAGGCCGGTCCGGTGGACGCGGTGCGCGGCGTCGACATCGACGTCGCCGAGGGCGAGCTCGTCGGGTTCCTCGGACCCAACGGCGCCGGCAAGTCGACGACGCTGCGCATGCTCACGACGCTGCTGCGGCCCACGGCGGGCGAAGCGCTCGTCGCCGGGCACGACCTGCTCACCGACCCGGCGGGCGTGCGCCGCAACATCGGCTACGTCGGCCAGAAGCCCGGCGCGGGCCTGGACCAGCGGGTCGCCGACGAACTGGAGCTCCAGGCCCGGTTCTACGGCCTTTCCCGGCACGACGCCCGCAGGAAGGTCGCCTGCCTGCTCGAACGGTTCGACCTGACCGGGCTGGAGCAGCGCGGCGTCGGCACGCTCTCCGGCGGCCAGCAGCGCAGGCTCGACCTCGCGATGGGCATGCTGCACGACCCGCGGCTGCTGTTCCTCGACGAACCGTCCACCGCGCTCGACCCGCAGAGCCGCCGCAACCTGTGGGACCACATCCGGCAGCTCAGGGCCGACGGCGTGACGGTCTTCCTGACCACCCACTACCTCGACGAGGCCGACCACCTCAGCGACCGGCTGCTCGTCATCGACCAGGGCGCGATCGTCGCCGAGGGGTCGCCGGACGAGCTGAAGCACCGCGTCTCCGGTGACCTGGTCGTGCTCGGCACGCCGCAGGCCGCGCTGGTCGCGACCAAGTTCGCCGACGCCGCCGTGGACGGCGAGGAGGTCAGCTTCCGCATCCCGAACGGCGACCGCGCGCTGCCGTCGTTGCTGAAGGACCTCGACAACATCGGTGTCGAGCTGCACTCCGTCCAGGTGCACCGGCCGACGCTCGACGACGTGTTCCTGACCATGACCGGCCGCTCACTGCGGGAGGACAGCAATGCTGCGTGACACCTGGCTCGTGTTCTGGCGGGTGATGCTGCCCGTGCTGCGCAACCCCGTGGCGGTGGTCTTCGGCATCGCCCAGCCGTTGCTCTACCTCGGGCTCTTCGGGCCGTTGCTGGGCGAGGGCGGCTGGCAGTGGTTCGTGCCGGGCCTGCTGGTGCAGATGGCGTTGTTCGGCACGGCCTACGCGGGCTTCTCGCTGCTGCCGGAGGTGCGCACGGGCGTGATGGAACGCCTGCGGGTCACCCCGGTCAGCCGGGTCGCACTGCTCGTCGGGCGGGTTGGCAAGGACGTGGTGCTGCTGGTCGTGCAGAGCCTGCTGATCATGCTGGCCGCGATGCTGTTCGGCTTCCGGGCGTCGGCGGGGCAGGTGCTGCTCGGCCTCGGGCTGGTGGCGTTGCTCGGCGTCGCGATCGGCTCGGTGTCGTACGCGATCGCGTTGAAGGTGAAGCTGGAGTACGTCTTCGCGTCGGTGCTGTCGGCGTCCATCGTGCCGTTGATGCTGTTGAGCGGCGTGCTGCTGCCCATGTCGAACGGCCCGCAGTGGCTCTACTGGCTGTCGCGGGTCAACCCGCTGGCGCACGTCGTGGACGCCGAGCGGTCGATCTTCAACCCCGGCACGGTGACGTACGGGCTGGTCTCGGTCGCGCTGCTGGTCGTGGCCGGCGTGCTCTACGGCATCCGCACGTTCAACCGGGAGTCAGCTTGAGGCACGCGGGGGCCCCGCGTTTCCCCCAGGGGGAACGCGGGAGTCCCGCGTTCCCCTGAAAAGGCAGGTCAGCTTGACCTGACCGCCGCGTCGTAGAGCGTCTTCTTGCTGATCCCGGCCGCCTCCGCGACCTCGGCGGCGGCCGACTTCATCCGCTCCCCGTCGGCGACGCGCTGCCTGACCTCGGCGACGAGCGTGTCGAGGTCAGGCGTGTCCGCCACGGGAGCGGGGCCGAGCACCACGGTGATCTCGCCGCGTGCGCCGTCCACGGCCCACGCGGCGAGTTCGGCCAGCGACCCGCGCACGACCTCCTCGTACTTCTTCGTGAGCTCGCGGCACACGGCGGCACGGCGGCCGGGCCCGAGCACCTCGACGGCGTCCTGGAGCGTGTCCGCGAGCCGGTGCGGGGCCTCGAAGAAGACGACGGTGCGCTGCTCGGTGGCCAACGGGGCGAACCAGCGCTTGCGCTCACCGGACTTGCGCGGCGGGAACCCGTCGAACGCGAACCGGTCGCTCGGCAGCCCGGACAGCGCCAGGGCCGTCGTGACCGCGGACGGCCCCGGCAGGCACGTGACGGTGATGTCCTGCTCGACACACGCGGCGACGAGCCGGTAGCCGGGATCGGACACCGACGGCATGCCGGCGTCCGTCACGAGCAGCACGGTCTCGCCGCCGTGCAGCGACTCGAGGAGCCCCGGCAGGCGCGCCTGCTCGACCTGGTCGTAGAAGCTGATCACCCGCCCGGAGGGTTTGACCTGCAGTGCCGCCGCGAGGCTGTGCAGTCTGCGGGTGTCCTCCGCGGCGATGACGTCCGCCGTCGCCAACGCCTCCACCAGGCGCGCGGAGGCGTCGCGGATGTCGCCGAGCGGAGTAGCGGCGAGGACCAGACGGCCTGAACCGGATACAGGACTCACGTGGTTCACCCTACGATCGGCGACGTGACAGTCCTCGTGCAGCCAGGAGAGGCGCCCGCCGCCGTCGCGGAGGAACCGCGGACGGACCGCGCGGCGGCCCTCGACCCACCTCCGCACGGCAACCGGTTGCGCGGGTGGCTGGTCACGATCGCCGTGACGCTGATCGGCGCGGTCGTGCGGTTCTGGAACGTCGGGTACCCGACGGACAAGGGCACGCCGATCTTCGACGAGAAGCACTACGTGCCGCAGGCGGCGCAGGTGCTGCGCAACGGCGGCTACGAGGACAACCCCGGCTACGAGCTGATCGTCCACCCGCCGCTCGCCAAGCAGCTCATGGCCATCGGCCAGGCTCTCTTCGGCTACGACGGCATCGGCTGGCGGTTCGCCTCGGCACTGGCGGGCGCGATCACGATCCTGCTGATCGCGCGGATCGCCCGCCGCCTGACCCGCTCGGACCTGCTGGGCGCGCTGGCGGGCGTGCTGCTCATCGCGGACGGCGTCTCGCACGTCCAGTCCCGGATGGGCATGCTCGACATCTTCCTGGCGCTGTTCGTGGTCGCCGCGTTCGGCTGCCTGGTCGTGGACCGCGAACAGGTGCGGGAACGGCTCGCGGTCGCCGTGCGCGAGGGTTTCGTGACGAACTCGGCCTTCGGCCCGTGGCTGGGCTTCCGCTGGTGGCGCTTCGGCGCGGGCGTGATGCTCGGCCTGGCGTGCGGCATCAAGTGGTCGGGCATCTGGTACATCGCGGCGTTCGGCCTGCTGACGGTCGTCTGGACCGCACTGGCACGGCGGGCGGCCGGTGTCGAGGAGCCGTGGCTCGGGTCGATCGCGAAGGACGTCCTGCCCTCGCTGGGCGGTCTGGTCGCGATCCCGGTCCTGGTGTACCTGGTGACGTGGTTCCCGTGGATGGCCAGCGAGACCGGCATCGACCGGCACGTGGTCGGCACGAAGGTGCAGGACATCAGCTACGTCCCGGACGTGCTCCAGTCGCTCTGGTACAACGCGAAGAACGTCTACAAGTTCCACGTCGAGCTGGTCACCTCGGAGACCAACCGGCACCCGTGGGAGTCGAAGCCGTGGACGTGGCCGATGGGCCTGCGCCCGATGCTCTACTACTACGACAACTCGGTGACCGGCTGCGGCCAGGCCTCGTGCCTCGGCGCGATCATGCTGATCGGCACCCCGGCGCTGTGGTGGGTGGCGTTCCCGGCGATCGGCTGGGCGATCTGGCGGGCCGTCGGCAGCCTGGACTGGCGCTACGCCGGTGTGCTCGTCGGCTACCTGGCGGGCCTGCTGCCGTGGTTCCTCAACCTCGACCGGCAGATGTACTTCTTCTACGTCACGCCGATGGCACCGTTCCTGGTGCTGCTAATCGTGCTGGCGCTGGGCGAGGTCCTCGGCCGTGCGCGCGCGGGCTCCGAACGCCGCGGCACCGGTCTGCTGGTCGTGGCGCTGTACGTCGGCATCGTGGTGGCGAACTTCGTGTGGCTGTGGCCGATCCTCAACGGCAACCCGATCACGCCGGAGATGTGGCAGCAACAGCTGTGGCTGCCCAGCTGGCGCTGAGCGGTCGCGGCCGGTGCGCGGGTGAGTGGTGAGGCGATCGGCGGAAACCGCCTCACCACTCTTCGCGGGGCATCGCGGTGGTGCTCCGATGCCGGGGCTTCGCGGGTGGACCACCGCCTAGGTCGTTGGCGACGAAACAACCGTTACCGCCCCGCGAGGGGTTCACCCGGTTCGCCTACATCGGCATGTGCTTCGTCGGCGGCGGTCCCGGCTTGCTGATGAACTTCGTGACCGGCCCCTCCTTGCTCATCCCGGCCCGTTCCAGGAACTGCGCCATCTCGCCACGCACCTGCGCCAGCGTCGGGCGGCGGCCCGGTTCCGGGTCCATCGCCGCCAGCAGCAGCCGCGCGTGGGCGCTGTTCTGCGGCAGCTTCGTCACCGGTTCGCCCTGGGCGGCGGCCATCAGCGAGGAGATCGGGTTCTCGCGGGAGCCGCGCGGCGGATGGCCGGTGAGGGCGTAGGACACGGTGGCGGCGAGCTGCCACGAGTCCGAGGCGGGGGACGCGGCCTCACCGCGTGCCGTCTCCGGCGCGAGGAAGTCGGGGGTGCCGACCATCATGCCGGTGGCGGTGAGGGTGCTGTCGCCCTTGGAGCGGGCGATGCCGAAGTCGATCAGGTGGGCGGTGCCCTGGACGTCGACGATGACGTTGGACGGCTTCACGTCGCGGTGCAGGACGCCGCGGGTGTGGGCGGAGGTGAGGGCGTCGGCCATGTTCAGCCACAGCCGGGCCGCCAGCTTGTCGTCGATCAGGCCGTTCTTCATGACCGTCTCGGACAGCGACGCGCCCTCGATGTACTCCATCACCAGCGCGAGGCCGTCCGGGTCTTGGACGATGTCGAACACCCGCACGCAGTTCGGGTGGCGGACCGCGGCCAGTGCGCGGGCCTCGCGGAGCATGCGCTGCTCGGTGTCGTTGTCCGGGGCGTGCGCGAGCTTCACGGCGACGGTGCGGTCGAGCTGTTCGTCGACGGCGAGCCAGACCGTGCCGAAGCCGCCGGAGCCGAGCTGGCGGACGCGGCGGAACCGGCCGTTGCCGGGGTTCCACACCTTGCCCGACTTCTGCACCGGTGCGGGCGACTCCGCGTTCGCGGCGCCGGGGCCGAACGGCAGCGGGCCGGGGGTGTCCGCGAGCACCGCGGGCCGGGACGGCTGCGGTGGCTGCGGGTTCGCCTGGGACGGCTGCTGGAGCACCTCGGCCACCCGCGTCGGCGGGTACTGCTGCGGCGGGGGCGGCGGCTGGTTCACCGGGCGCATCGGCCGGTTCATCGGCGCCGGCTGGTACTTCGGCACCTGTGCCGGCTGGTAGGGCGGCGGCTGCTGCTGGGCGGCCGTGATCGGCTTGGTCGCCGCCTTCTTCTGCGGCAGCTGGGGCTGCTGAGAGGGCTGCTGCGCGGTGTTGCGCGCCACCGGCTGGGGTGGCGCCTGGTTCGCGTTGCGGTCCTGGGACCGGTCACGGCCGGGGCGGTTCAGCATGGCGGTAGTCAACCCGAAGATGCGCACGACGATCGACCCGATCACCGCGATCGGGAAGAACCCGAGCAGGACGTGCCCCACCAGCGTCACGGGCAGTGCCGACGTGGACGCGAGGAGCACCAGGAACGGCGGCCAGAACACCCGGCGCGGCCAGTTGGGCCCGAGCCGGAACGCCGACCCGGCCTGCAGCATGACGAACAGCAGGCACAGCAGGCCGAGCACGATCGTGATTCCGGCGGCGACCAGGAACAGCCACTCGTCGCCCGGCGCGCGGAACACGCCGAGGATCGACGGCGTGCCGTCGACGAGGTAGGCGCCCTGGGAGAACTGTCCGAAGCAGGTCGCCTGGTCGAGCGAGTCGGACCCGGCGATCGTGCGCTGACCGAGGCCCTGCACGGTGCCGCGCAGGATCAGCCACGGCAGCACCAGCGTGCCGGCGACGCCGAGCACGGCGAAGACGGCGCCCGTCACGGCGCCGTAGGAGTTGCCGACCACCCGGCGCACCGCGATGGCGAGCAACGCGGCCACGGTGGGGAAAAGGCCGAGAACGGCACCGAGCGCCGTCGTGGTCCACACCCAGTCACCGGGGCAGACGCTGGCGCCCACGAAACCGTGCAGCCACGTGAGCAAGGACTCCGCGAGCCCCACGACCCGAACCACCCCTTCCGCGATCATCCCCAGCCTAGGTGCCGATTCAGCCTACGGTGCGTGATCGGTGTGCGGCCGACGCCACAGCAACCAAAATCGCGTCCACTGCGTTGCACCTCCCGCACCTGGCCGGACCTCGCGAGAAATGCGCTCTTCTGCCCTCTAGGACGTGTCCGCGGCCTTGTCCGTTGAACGGCGGCTCATCACGGTTGGAGCCGGTTTGCGACTCGGAAGCGTCACGTGCCACGACCTGCGGTGTGGAATCGCCGCTCAGTTGCTGCGCAGCCAGTGCCGGTACCGCGCGACCAGGGCGAGCGAGGTCAGGACCCCCTCCACGTGCGGTTTCGCCATGAAGTCCGCGGCACGCGACCTCGCCGGCCCCGGCTGGGCGGCGGGCTCCGGAGCGGCGGGCACGGGTGGTGGTGGTGGTACGGCCGGGCGCGGCACCAGCGGGACGAACGGCGGCGCGACCAGCACCGGCAGCTCCGACCGGACGTTCCACAGCTCCTCCGCGGCCCGGT
Organism: Lentzea chajnantorensis; assembly: GCF_054300775.1. NCBI lineage: Bacteria > Bacillati > Actinomycetota > Actinomycetes > Pseudonocardiales > Pseudonocardiaceae > Lentzea > Lentzea chajnantorensis. The sequence goes on from NZ_JBSDZT010000002.1 coordinate 429,638, forward strand.
CGACCGCGCGGACCGCCAGCCGTTCCTCCCCGGCCCGCTGCTGGTCGAGCCGGTCGAGCAGCTCGCCGTCGGCGCCCAGGCCGAGCCGCACGACCTCGGCGACCGTGTGCAGGTAGGCCTCGACGGCGTCGTGCGCGGACCCGAACGCCTCGGACGTGTCGAGCCACCTCATCCGCGCCCGGTGCCGGTAGTCGTCGAACGCCTCGCTCGCCGCCCCGCGCCACGCCGGTGCCGTCGCGGCGGCGTGCGCGGCCGCGGCCGATGCGCTCTCGTCGCGCATCCGCCTCAGCCACTCCTGGACGGTCCGCAGGGAGTGGAACTCGTCGGGGAGCGTCACGCCGGCGGGGTGTCCACCTGCTCGTACAACCGAGCGGTGTCCCTCAGCCGGTGCACGGTCTCGTCGGCGTCGCCGCCCAGCACGCCGGTCGCGTGGCCGGCCGCACCGCGGAACCTGCTCAGCGCCGCGAACAGCTCACCGCGCCGCCCGTCCACCTCGCCGTCCGGGTGGACCGCCTGCTCCGCGACCTGCTCGACCGCCCTCGCGAGCGGTCCGGTGAGCGCTCTCAGCTCGGCCGGGTCGACCTCGAACCCCCGCACGGCACCCTCCACACCGGAAGTTTGACGCTGAACGATACCAACCTGTTACCTGATGAGCGCGCCGACGTCCGAACTGGACAGGAAGACGGTCTCCTCCTCCGCGGCGCCCGCGTCGACCACGACCGCGAGCCGCGCCGACGCCACGAACGGCAGCAGCTCCGCGCCCTCGACCTCCAGCCACCGGTCCTCCCACGGCAGCTCCTTCGCCCGCCGGTAGGCCACGAGCCGGTCGAGCCCGGTGAACACGAGCACTGCCTTCTCGTAGCCGTCGACGCTCGTGGTGACCAGCCCCGGCTCCCCAGGGTCGGGCAGGAACACGGTGGTGCCGAGCAGCTCCGCGGCCACGCCGGGATCACCTGCCCGCGCCAGCTCGCGGACCCGCGGCTCCGCGCGCGGCCTGCGGTACATCGGCCGCCCGTGCAGGACGTGCTCCAGCTCCACGGCGGTCGACGGCACCGAGGGGTCGACGCGGAAGTGCGGCACGCAGTTCAGCGCGAACGGGATGTCGTCGACGCTCGCGCCCGGCAGCACCGCGACGACGACCTTGCGCTTGAACTCCTCGGGCTTGCGCATGAGCATGCCGCGCAGGTGCTTGAGCTCGTACTCGGCACCGGCGCTCATGGGGCTGTCACCGCGGAACGCGAGCCGCCACCCCGCCGACACCGCGACCACGATCCGGTCCGCGTCCTCCATGCGCTGCAGGCAGTACGTGGACCAGTCGACGGGCAGGTGCTGGTTGAACAGGTCGAGGTCGGCGTCCACGCCGAGGCGGTGCAGCAGCTGCGCGAACGCGTGCACGGTGTCCCGCCACGCCTGGACGCGGGCGGCGTCCCAGCCGGGGCTGCTGTGCGCCCAGACGACGAAGGCTTGCGGCTGCATCGCGGAATCATGGCAGCCGGTCGTATGGACTCCAACGGATTAAGCCGGGCACGATGGACGACCGTGGCGGATTCCTCGGCAGCCCGCGGACGCGGCGCGTTGCGCACCGCGGGTGCGCTGCGGCCGTTCGCCGCGGGCGAGCACCTGATCAACGCGGGTGAGCGCAGCGACGAGGTGCTGCTGCTCGACTCGGGCCTGGTCAAGGTCGTGCTGCCGACGGCGGGCGACCGGGAGCCGATCACCGGCCTGTTCGGCCGCGGCGACCTGCTCGGCGAGCTGGGCGTCACCGGTGGCGTCCCGCGCAGCGCCCACGTGATCGCGCTCGCCGCAGGCTCGGCGTGGCACGTGGCCGGCGGCCGGTTCGTGGCGCTGCGGGCGACGAACCCGGACGTGCAGCGCCTGGTCGACCAGACGTGGCGCGACCGCCAGCGCAACGCGGACGAGCTCCAGCGGCTGCTCGTGCGGCCGGTGCCGGAGCGGGTGGCGCTCTGCCTGCTGCGGTGGGCCCTGGCGTTCGGCGAGGAGGTCGACGGCGGAGGTCTGGAGCTGCGCGGACTGAGCCAGGACGAGCTGTCCCAGGCGGTCGCGGCATCGGTGCAGCACGTCCAGGAGACGTTGAAGGCACTGCGGTCCGAGGGCCTGCTGCACACCGGCCGGCTGCGGTTCTGGCTGCCGGACCCGGACCGGCTGGGACATTTCATTGCCAAAGCGGACCGCGGGAACTGACAACTTGTTGTCCCGGTTTTCCGGGGATGGCCACCGCCGCGAGCCGCCAGACTCGACAGCTCAGTTCGGGCGCGAGCACCTCGGAGGCAGTGAGTTGAACCCCGTTCCCCAGCACCGCACCTTGCTCGGTGTCGACGTCATCGGCTCGGCACAGCTGCCGCCCCACCTGCTGGCGGCAGTCCCCACCACCGTCTCGGAGCTGCTGCACGCCGCCCTCTCGGCCGCGGGCATCGACCGGTCCGATGTGCTCGCCGTCGAGTCACCTGGCGACGGCGCCCTGCTCGTCCTGCCGAGCGAGCTGCTGGGCGCCGCCGTCGACGCGGCCGCGCACCTCGACCAGCTCACCACCGAGCACAACCGCTGGCGCAAGCCGGAGGTCCGCCTGCGCGCGGCCGTCCACACCGGTCCGGTCGGTGCGGACGGCGGCTTCTACCAGGCCAGGATCACCCACACCCGGCTCCTGGACGCCAGGGAGTTCAAGGCCCTGCTCACCCGCTGCCGCGAGGAGGGCGGCGAGGAGACCGCCAACACCGGCCTCATCGTCTCCGCGGAAGCCCTCGACACCGCCTTCAGCGGCAACCACACCCGCCTGGCCCGGCGCGCCGAGTTCGGCCCGCTCCCGGTGGCCAACAAGGAGTACCGGCACACCGCGTGGGTGCGCGTGCCCGGCTTCGACCCGCGCGCACTGACCGCGCTGACCACCACGCCCGCGCCGCCGGAGAGCGCGGCGCGGGTGGTGAACACGGTGCACGGCACCAACCACGGGGTGCAGGCGGGCGACATCCACGGCGGGGTCACGCTGTACGCGGGGCACCGGCCGTGAGCGAGGAGAAGAAGGACCAGCCGCAGCCGGAACCGCAGAAGGTCCCGGCCGACGCCGCGCCGCTGTCGCCGGGCGAGGGCCGGCACACGTCGAACGTCTCGCACGGCGACATGCGCGGTGTGCAGACCGGTGACGTCCACGGTGACGTGGTCATCCGAGCCGCCGTGACCGCGGACCAGGCCGATCTGATCGTGCGGTACGCGGCGCCGCAGGACGTCGACGACGTGCAGCACGAGTTCGTGCCACCAGGTGGCTTCGCCTCGGCGCTGGCGGCCCTGCGCCGGGACAACGTCGTCGTGCTGTGCGGCGCGGGCACCGGACGCACGTTCGCGGCCCGCAGACTGCTGGCCTACGAGCTGCGGGTCGCGCGGATCGCCGACATGAACCGGTCCCGCCCGCTGGGCACCGTGCGGGCCGCCGAGCTGGAACGGGACACCGGTGTCGTGCTCGACGTGCGGGACAGCCGCGACCGGCCGTTCACCGACAGGGACTTCGCCCAGTGCCGCGACGTCATGAAGGACGCGGGCTGCTACCTGGTGGTGCTGCTGGACCACCACGGCCAGGTGCCCGACGCCGCGGCGAAGGACGCCGTCCTGCTGACCGCGCCGCCCCCGGTCGAGGTCGCACAGGCGGAGCTGCGCAGGCGCGGGCACGCAGGCGAGGCGGAGCTGCAGACGCTCAAGGACGAGCTGGCTCCCGCGTTGGACGGTGCCTCGCCGGACAAGGCCGTGCGCGCCGCGGACCTCGCCGTGCAGATCCACGAGGAAGGCCTGGCCGTGGCGGACGCGCTCGCGTCGCTGCGGGAGGAGGTCACCGTGGCCGTCGCACGGTGGTTCGAGGAGCTGGACGTCCGTGCGCACGCCTACTCGTTCGCGGTGGCGGTGCTGGAGAACCAGCCCTACGAGCACGTCATGGACCGGGCCTGGGCGCTGGACCAGGACATCAGGACGGCCCGGTTGCCCGAGGACAAGAAGCTGCGGCCGCGTTGCGTGTTCGACCGGTCGAAGGACCGGATGCTGCGCGAGATCAGGGCCACGACCGAGGTCCGCGCCCACCCGAAGCACAAGGACATGTTCGAGGAGACGGTCCGGTTCGAACGCCACGACTGGGCGCGCGGCGTGTTCAGGCACATGTGGCGCCAGTACCCGGCGGCGCACGGGGTCCTGCGCGACTGGATGTGCGCGGACGACACGCTCGACCGGTTCAAGGAGGAGAGCGTCCAGGCGATCTGCGAGGTGGTGCGGACCGTTCCGGCCCACGAACCGCTGGCGCTGGTGGAGAACCTCGGCTCGCAAAGGCAGTACGGGCGCCGGGAGCTGGCGGCGCGCGCGATCGAGGTGCTGGTGGACGACGACCTCGTCCGGCCGCTCGTCGAGAAGACACTGGGGCGGTGGGTCAAGGCCGGCAACGCCTTCGAGAAGGCGACAGCGGCCGCGGTGTACTCGTCATCGTTCGGCCGCCGCGACCTCACCGCCTCGCTCGCGAAGCTGACCGAGATCGGCAAGTCGAAGCAGCACGCACCGCAGCGCGCGGTCGCCGCCGGCGTGCTGGCGATGCTCGTGGACGAGGACATCCGCGGGATCGCGCTGGACACGGTGATGTCCTGGACCGCCGGTCGCTACCGGCGCACCGGTCTGCAGCCGATCTCCCTCGTGCTGGGGCTCTGGGTCTCCGGGATCTACCGGACCCGCCACGAGTACTTCGTCGAGTTCGGCCGCGCGTTCCCGAAGCAGGTCAGGGACCTGCTCAAGCACGTGCTCGCGGACGAGGAGTTCGGCGGTTACGTGCTCGAACACCTGGGGGAGCTGGCACTGCACGCCCGGTGGGACGCCGCGAAGGCGGCCGAGCTCGTCCGGCTCACCCGGCTGATCGCGCCGGACCTGTCGTGGTGGCGGCGCAGGGACGCGGTCGACGCGGTGTGCTTCCAGCACCCGGCCAAGCGCTCGGAGATCCAGCGGATCTTCCGCATCGCGTGCAAGGTGCAGAAGGGCCGGGCTCAGCCGTCGTAGACCTCGTGCTCGGCCAGCGGCCGGGTGCGTCGACCGCGGCGTGCGAGGCGAGGTGCCCGTCCCGACGCGTTATGGCTGGCGTGCGAGGTGGGATGTCCGTCCTCGACGCGCCACGGCTGGCGTGTGGGGCGAGGCGCCCGTCCGGGAGCGCGGGCCGGTTCGAGGCGGGCGACCGGGTTCGGTCCCGTCCCCCGGCCCGCGAGTCGCGGTGCAGGGCCGTGGGTGCGGGCGGCGAGGGCGGCGCGGAGGACGACGGGCTCGCCGGCCGTGCTACCGACCAGCACCCGCGCCTCGACCGCCGTCGCGCCGGGCACGACCGTGGGGTGGGCGGCCGCTCACCTCGCGTGCGGGGTCGTGGCTGACGCCGGTGACCCGCCGGAGGTGGCGGCCCCGAGTAATAAGGCGGCGACCACCGATTCCATGAGACCAACATAGCCGCGACCGGCGCGTTCGCCGACCAGCTTCACCCCACGGGCGGGTGAGCCCGGAAACGTTGTACCGCAGGTGACTCAGGGTTTCGAGTCCACACCGGACGGGTCAGTGCCCGTGGTCGTGCTTCGGCGCGAACGGCTGGAAGACGTAGAACATCGTCACCGGCTGGTCACCCGCGACCGTCTCGTGGTCGACACCGGGCGGGACGACGGCGTAGGAACCGGCCGTGGCCTCGACGCCGCCGATGCTGACCGTGCCGTCGACGACCCACGTGTGCTGCGCGGCCGTCGGGTGGACGTGGCCGGCGTCCCGTGCGCCCGGTGCCATCTGGATCAGGCCGACGACCGTGTCGCCGGTGGGCGACCTCCACAGCATGCGGTTCTGCAGCCCTTCGTCGCCGTGCAGCGGGAACGGCTTCATCTGCGCGAGGGCATCCGGCGAGATGACGGTGACCTTGTCCTGCGGCGTGTCACTCACGGGCACGGCCTTTCCGGATCGGGGGCTATGACCGTTGTATAGGCGAAAAGGCCGCGGGCATTACGCCTGTGGACGCCCGCGTCTTTGCGCTATTCGCACGCCACGCCGTCGTTGTCCCGGTCGAGTGCGGACCGGTAACCCGGCTGGCCGCGGTAGAGCGGCGCCGCGCCGGCCGCCCTGGCCGCTGCGCAGTTCGCGTAGTACGCGGGAGCGGGCGCTGGCTGAGGCTGCGGCTGGGGTGCGGGCTGGGGTGCGACGGGCTGCGGCGCGGGCTGGGGCGCCACGGGCTGCGGGGCGACCGGTTGCGGGACAACGGGTTGCGGAGCGGGCTTCACGTCCAGGCCGCCGCACGACGGGCCCCAGAACCCCAGCGCGGCCTGCTTCGCGACCGCCTGCGCCTGCTGGACGGCCGTGTCGGCCTCGGCCAGCGCCCGCGCGGCGCCCTGGCTCACGGCGAGCACCGAGTAGTCGTTGCCGTCGGACAGGAGCAGCCGCAGCCCCGACACCTTCACCGGCTTGCCGACCAAGGTCTTGGTCGCGAACTCGGCCGACGCCGCCGCCCAGCACTCGCCGGGCACGGCCAGCCCGGCGACGACCACCTTGCTGCCGTCCGACAACGCCACCGTGCGACCGTCCACAACGGACGCGACGGTCACCGGCGGCGGCGTCGTCGTGGTCGTCGTCGTGGTGGTGGTCGTGGTCGTCGTCGTGCTCGACGTGGACGTGGAACCGGCGAGGTCGGCGGGTTCCTGCCCACAGCTCGCGACGACCATCAGGGACACGGCCGTGATGGCGACCAGGAGGATGCGGGGGTTCTTCGGCAGTTGTCGCCAGAGGGCGCGTGCGGCGGTCATGGCCGTCACATCGCGAAGCCCCGCATCCGGTGTTACCCGTGTCACTCAAAAGGCCCAGTGGACCGAACGTCCATTCAGGACAAAAAGAAGAAGTCCGGCGGTCGTGGTGACCACCGGACTTCTTCTTGCGTGGAGCTGAGGGGAATCGAACCCCTGACCTTCTCGATGCGAACGAGACGCGCTACCAACTGTGCTACAGCCCCTTGCGGTGTTACGAGAGAACTATAGCAGGGCGGAAAGAGGTGTTTCACCACCCCCCTCCTATGCCCCGACAGCACCCCGGTACCGCAGCGACTCCACTCCGTCGAGCTCGACGAACACCGGGTCCTCGTCGTCGGAGTCGACCGGGATCGTGCCCGGGAGCACGTGGTGCTCGTAGCGCGGCAACGGCGGCAGCGCCGGGAGGTCGTCGGCCACCTCGGCGACGTCGACGACCTCGACCTCGGTGGTCTCCAGCGCCTCGACGACCACCGGCGCGTCCGCCTCGACGGCCGGGGTCTGCTGCTGCGGGCCCGTCGCACGGCGGCGGCGGACCTGTTGCAGGCGGGCGAGCCGGCGGGCGCGGATCTCCTCCTCGATCCGCACCTGGCGGCGCAGGTACGTCAGGTAGCCGGCCAGCAGGAGGTCGAGGCCCGCGTGGGCGTACCAGAGCGGCGTCCAGAAGACGCCGGCGACCACACCGGTCGCCACGGCGGCGACCAGCAGGAACGCCACGACTCTGCGGCGGAACGCGTACTTCGCCTGCGCGACCAGCGCGGCGGTCTCCGGGTCGTAGCCACCGCGGCCACGCCGGAACGGGCGTTCGACGTACTCCTCCTCGTCGAAGTAGTCGTCGTCGATGTCGTGGATGTCGTCGTACTCGGCGTCGGGCATGGCGTCGTACTCCTCCCCCACGCTGCGCGCACTCTCCTGGCGCTTGCGGGCCACCATGGGGACGAGGACGACCAGCCACGCCACTACCAGCGCAACGATGATCAGCGAACTCGGCATTCCCCGTTCACCTCCCCCGGCCCACGCGTGGTGCTGTCACCACGCTAGTCACAACAGTCACACCTGTGTCGGAGGCTCGCCGAGCGCGGTGCGTACCAAAGTGTGGTGTATCACCCACTTTCGGGTGAAGCGATTAGGACGAACGGAAGCGGATGTCAGGGAAGACGGGCCTCTCCGCGTGCGACCAAACGGCGCACTAGGCCATCAGGGACCTCTTCGGCCGTGAGGGCCAGGCAGAGGTGGTCACGCCACTGCCCGGCAACATCCAGATAACGCTTGAGGAGGCCTTCCTCGCGGTACCCGGACTTGGCGAGCACCCGTAAGGAGGGCCCGTTCTCGGGCCGGACGGTCGCTTCGAGGCGGTGCAGACCGGCCCCGCGGAAGGCGTGGTCCGTGAGCAACGCCACGGCGGCCGTCGCGACGCCGCCGCCCGCCCGGTCGGCGGCCACCCAGTAGCCGATCCAGGCCGAGCGCAGTGCTCCGCGGACGATGTTGCCGACGGTGATCTGGCCGGCCACCTCGCCGTTGACGAGGATCATGAACGGCAGGGTGGTGCCGCGCCGGGCCGTGGAGCGCAGCGTCGACCACTGGGCGGGCCAGGAGAGCACGGCGTTGCGCTCGTCCCAGCCCTCCACGGCGGTCGGTTCCCACTGCTCCAGGTACTCGCGGTCGCGGATGCGCAGCCGCGACCACCGCGCGCCGTCGAAGAGCCGCGGGCCGCGCAGCACGACGGTTCCCGCGCGCACGTCGAGCGGCCCCAGCCGGACGGGCCAGCCGGGGTGCCGTCCGAGATCGGCGAAGGCGCTCATCAACTCCTCTGGGCCAGGAAGCTGACCCGCACTTCCTCGCCGGCGGAGACGTCCGTGACGTCCTCGTCGACCATGACCAGGCAGTTCGCCTCGGCGAGGGAGGCGAGCAGGTGCGACCCGGACGTGCCCAGCGGCTGCACCAGGTACTCGCCGTTGTCGGCGTCGCGCAGCAGCTGGCCGCGCAGGAATCCGCGGCGGCCCTTCGTCGACTGCAGCGGTGACAGCAGGCGGGCCGACACCGCGCGGCGGTACGGGTTCTTCTTGCCGAGCGCGGCCCTGATCAGCGGCCTGACCAGCACCTCGAACACGACCAGCGCGCTCATCGGGTTCGCCGGCAGCAGGAACGTCGGCACCGCGTCCGGTCCGAGCCGGCCGAAGCCCTGCGCGGAGCCGGGGTGCATGGCGACGCGGGTGACGTCCATGTCGCCCAGCTCCGACAGCGCCGCCCTGACCTCGTCGCCGATCGCGCCGCCCACGCCACCGGCGATGACGACGATCTCGGACAGCAGCAGCCGGCCCTCGACGACCTCGCGCAGCCGGCGCGGGTCGGCCGACGTGATGCCGACCCGGCTGACCTCGGCTCCCGCGTCGCGGGCGGCGGCGGCCAGCGCGTACGAGTTCACGTCGTAGACCTGGCCCTGGCCGGGCGTGCGGTCGACGTCGACGAGCTCCTCGCCGAGCGAGATCACCGATACCCGCGGGCGCGGGTGGACGAGCACCTTGTTGCGGCCGACGGCGGCCAGCAGGCCCACCTGGGCGGCCCCGATGGACGCGCCGCGGCGCACCGCGACGTCACCGGTCTGCACGTCCTCACCGGTGCGGCGGACGAACCCGGCGGAGGGCACGCTGCGGTTGACGGTGACCTTGGCGTGGTGGCCGTCGGTGTAGCCCAGCGGCACCACCGCGTCGGCCAGCGTGGGCAGCGGCGCACCGGTCGCGACCCGCACCGCCTGGCCGGGTTGCAGCCTGCGCGGCTGCCGGGAGCCCGCGGGGATCTCCCCCACGACCGGCAGCTGCACCGGGTCCGCGTTCGCACCGGACACGTCCACGCTGCGCACCGCGTACCCGTCCACCGCCGCCTGGTCGAAACCGGGCAACGCGCGTTCCGCCACGACCTCTTCGGCGCAGAGCAGGCCCTGCGACTCGGAGATCGCCACCCGCACCGGCGCGGGCCGCACCGCGGCCGCGATCACCCGGGCGAGCTGCTCGTCCACTGACCTCATGTGATTGGTCCTCGCGCCCAGAATGGTGTTGATCAGGATTTGTCGAGGCGTTCCCGCAACCACTCGCGCAGGTCGGGTCCGTACTCCGGGGTGTTGAGTGCGAAGTCAACCGCAGCCCGCAGGAATCCCGCGGGATTGCCGAGGTCGTGTCGCCCACCGCGGTGGACCACGACGTGCACCGGGTGCCCCTCGTTGATCAGCAGCGCGATGGCGTCGGTGAGCTGCAGCTCGCCGCCCGCACCGGGGGTGATGCGCTTGAGCGCGTCGAAGATCGCCCGGTCGAGCAGGTAGCGCCCGGCGGCGGCGAACGTCGAGGGCGCCTCCTCCGGCTTCGGCTTCTCGACCATGCCGACGACCTGCTTGACGTCGTCGGAGCCGGTGTCGCGGACGTCGAACACGCCGTACGCGGAGATCTGCTCGCGCGGGATGTCGAACGCCAGCAGGACGCTGCCGCCCTTCTCCTCGCGCACCTGTGCCATCTTCTTGAGCGCGTCCGTGGGCAGGATGATGTCGTCGGGCAGCAGCACCGCGACGGCCTCGTCCTCACCGGTCAGGTTGGCCTCTGCGCAGCCGACCGCGTGGCCGAGGCCCAGGGCCTGCTCCTGGATCGCGGTCTCGGCCTTGATCAGCTGAGGGGCACGCCGGATCTTCTCGACGAGTTCGGGCTTGCCGCGGTCGGCGAGCGTCTGCTCGAGCTCGGGGTTCTCGTCGAAGTAGTTGGCGACCGACGCCTTCTCCGGCGAGGTCACGATCACGAGCCTGGTGGCACCCGCACCGGCCGCCTCCCTGGCCACGTACTCGATGGCGGGGGTGTCGACGAGCGGCAGCAACTCCTTCGGCACGGCCTTGGTCGTGGGGAGGAAGCGAGTGCCCAGGCCGGCCGCGGGCACGATGGCGGTGTGGAAAGCGCTGCTCATGGGCTGCGATGCTAACGACATACCGGGGGATACCCACCATGACGTCCGATCTTCGTGACCGGAAGGCCACTCTGCGTTCGCGGTTGCTGGCCGAGCGCCGCGCGGTGCCCGCCGACGTGCGCGCCCGTGAGGCCGCCGCGCTGGCCGCGCACGTGGCCCGGCTGGAGGTGGGGCCCGACCAGACCGTGTGCGCGTTCCTGCCGGTCGGGTCGGAGCCCGGTGACGCCTCGTGGCTCGACGGGTTGCGGTGCCGGGTGCTGCTGCCGGTCGTGACGGGCGACTCGCCGCTCGACTGGGCGGTCCACACCGGTCCCGCCGACCTCGCCCCGGCGGCGTTGCGGCTGCTCGAACCCACCGGGCCCCGGCTCGGCGCCTCGGCGATCGCTGGAGCCGCGCTGGTGCTCGTGCCCGCGCTCGCGGTGTCGGTGGACGGGGTGCGGCTCGGGAAGGGCAAGGGGCACTACGACCGGTCGTTGCCGCTGGTCACCGCGCCGCTGGTGGCCGTGGTGAGGGACGCGGAGGTGCTGGAGTCGGTGCCCGCGGAACCCCACGACGTGCGGATGAACGGCGTGCTGACGCCCGTCGCGGGCCTGCGCTGGCTGTGACGTTGACCTGTGGTGTTTGCGCTCGGGGAAGGTCCTGGGCGAAAATCGTGTTGGCACTCACAACGGTCGAGTGCCAGATCTAGGAGCGAACCCAGTGCCTACGTACCAGTACGCCTGCACCGCGTGTGAGCACCGGTTCGAGGCGGTGCAGTCGTTCAGCGACGCCTCCCTCACCGAGTGCCCGGAGTGCTCGGGCAAGCTGCGCAAGCTGTTCGGTGCCGTCGGTGTGGTCTTCAAGGGCAGCGGTTTCTACCGCACGGACAGCCGTTCGTCGACCAAGGCCCCCGCCGCCTCGTCGACCTCGACCTCGACCTCGTCGACGTCCTCGTCCACGGAGTCCTCGTCGTCGTCCACGACGTCTTCGTCGAACTCCGCGAAGTCCTCGACGAGCTCCCCGGCGGCCGCGGCCTCCTGAAGATCGCGAGTTGTCCACAGCCTCGCGGCTCGACACCTCCGTCATGCCCTCGCCGGTCCTACCGTCGAGGGCATGACGCTGTCCCCGACCCCGTCCGACCGCCTCCGCTCGCTGCTCCGCCGCGGTGTCCCGCCGTTCTGGCGCCGTCTCCTGGCGCTCGGGCTGACCCTGCTGGCGCTCTCGACGTTCTTCTGGCCCGACGTGGGCCACCCCGCGGTCGTCGCGACCCGCGACCTGCCCGCCGGCGTGCCGCTCGGCCCCTCCGACGTCCGCGTGCAGCCGCTGTCCGTCCCACTACCGGGGTCGTTCCCCTCACCCGGTGCGGTGATCGGTCGCACCCTGTCCACCCCGACCCGCGCGGGCGTCCCGCTGACGGACTTCGCCCTCGCGACCGGTCCACCCGACCTCGCCTCCGTGGCCGTCCGCGTCGCTGACCAGGAGCTCGCCGCCGTGGTGCGGGTGCAGGACCGCGTGGACGTCGTGTCCGCGGAGGGTGAGGTCCTCGCCTCGGACGCCTCCGTCCGCGAGACGAGGGGCCAGGTCGTCGTCCTGACGTTGCCGAGACGAAACGCGACGCGCGTGGCCGCGGCATCACTGGAGCACGCCTTAGCCGTTACTCTCCGCTGATGCTGAAGGGTTTCAAGGACTTCCTGATGCGCGGGAACGTCGTCGACCTGGCCGTGGCCGTGGTCATCGGCACGGCGTTCACCGCGATCGTCACCGCGTTCACCACGAGCATCATCAAGCCGCTGATCAACGTGTTCGGCGGCGCGGAGACCAAGGGCCTCGGTTTCTCCCTGCGCACCGACACCCAGGCGCTGAAGGACTCGACCTTCATCGACCTGAGCTCGTTCATCAACGCCGTCATCAACTTCCTGATCGTGGCCGCGGTCGTCTACTTCGTGCTGGTGCTGCCGATCAAGAAGATCCAGGAGCGCCGCAAGAGGGGAGAGGAGAGCGGCCCGGCCGAGCCCACCGACGTCGAACTGCTCAAGGAGATCCGCGACCTCCTGGCCGCCCAGGCCAGCCAGCCGCCGACCACCCCCACCCGCGACCGCCGCGACCCGGCGATCTGAGTCCCCACCGGCCGCCGTCCCGACGGCGGCCGGCCCACCCACCTCCCGCCCCACGCGGGGAGTGAGCGCCGTGCGGACAAGCGCCGTGAGAGCGAGCCCCGTCCGGGCAAACGCCGTGCGGGCGAGGCGGCGCTGGTTCAGCGCACCCGCCGGTGGTTCGGGTGCCGAGGTAGGGCGGGGTGCGGTGCGAGGGCGGGACGCGCTGCGTTCACCGGCCGGAGCGCCGAGGCGCCCCGGCCTCAACCGCCGTGGTGCGGCGGCCGGTTCTCCCGGTACCAGGCCTCGGAGTCCCCGCCGGTCTCCCCGCGCTCGTCCGACGTGGTCTCCGGCAGCACGTCCCCGAACACCTCGGCCAGCCGACGCCGCCGCCGACGCCGGTCCGCGTCGTCGCCGTCATCGGCTGCCCGTGTTCCCTGCTCCGCCACTGCTACTTCACTCTTCGTCGAGCCCGGACAGCTGTTCGATCACGTAGGGCACCAGCGACGACAAGGTCGCCATGCCGTCGCGGACCGCGGAGCGCGACCCGGCCAGGTTGACGACCAGCGTGCTGCCCGACACGCCGGCGAGGCCGCGCGAGATGCCCGCGTCGACCGCTCCCGCGGCCAGGCCGGAGGCCCGGAGGGCTTCCGCGATGCCGTGGATGGGGCGGTCGAGCACGCCCTGCGTGGCGTCGGGGGCGACGTCGCGGGGTGAGACGCCCGTGCCGCCGACGGTGACCACCAGGTCGACGCCGCCGATGACGGCGGTGTTGAGGGCGGCCCTGATGTCGACGACCTCGCCCTCGACGGCGACGGTGCCGTCGACGATGAAGCCGGCTTCTTCCAGGAGTTCGGTGACGAGGGGGCCGGAGCTGTCGTCCTGCTCGCCGTGCGCCACCCGGTCGTCCACGATCACGACCAAAGCGCGGCCAAGGCGCTGCGCGCTGCGTTCCATACCGATCACCGTAGCGGGAGTCGGACTTCGAAGCGGCAGCCAGGACCGTGGTTCTCGACGCCGATGCGGCCGTGGTGGGCGTCGACGAGGCCGCGGGCGATCGCGAGGCCCAGGCCCGCGCCCACCGGGTTGCGGTGGACGGCGCCGCGGAAGCCCACGTCGAAGACCTGCGGCAGCACGTCGGCGGGGATGCCGCCGCACGCGTCGTCGACCCGCACCACCGCGTCGGGTCCGTCCACATCGACCTGCACGGCCACCGCCTCGCCCTGCGGGGTGTGGCGGATCGCATTCGACACGAGGTTGCGCACGACCCGCATCAGCTCCGGTTCGGTGCCGCGGACGACCGGCCATTCACGGGCGTCGGCGCGCAGTTCCACGCCCCTCAGCGCGGCCACGGGAGCGGAGGCGGCCACGACGTCGCTCACCACGTCGGCCAGGCGCACGTCGTGCAGCGTGAGCTTCAGGGCGCCCGCGGTGATGCGGGAGAAGCTCGAACAGGTCGTCCACCATCTTCGACAGGTGGTCGGCCTCCTGGGCGATCTGCTTCGCGTAGACGGCGACCTCGCCCGGTTCGGACACGACGCCGTCCTCCAGCGCCTCCGTCATGGCCCTGATGCCCGCCAGGGGCGTGCGCAGGTCGTGGCTGATCCACGCCACCAGCTGGCGCCGCTGGGCCTCCGCCTCGCGTTCCCAGACGCTGCGGCGGGCGATCGCGCGGCCCAGCATGATCGAGAACGGCACCGTCACGACGGCCACCAGCGCGCACGCCAGCAGGGTCGCCGTCAGCATCGGCGTGAACATGAAGCCGCTGACCATCAGCACACCCGCGATGGTCGCCACGACCGGCACGATGACCATGACGGTCATCGCGCTCGTCAGCGAGACGCGGCTCAGCCGGTCGAACACGGGTCGTACCGGTAGCCGACGCCCCACACAGTGCTGAGCCGCACGGGCCGTGCCGGGTCCTGTTCGATCTTCTCCCGCAGCCGTCGCACGTGGACGGTCACGGTCGACTGGTCGCCGAACTGCCAGCCCCACACGCGTTCCAGCAGCTCGGCGCGGCCGAACGCGCGGCCGGCGTTGCCGATGAAGAACGCCAGCAGGTCGAACTCGCGGGTCGTCAGCTGCAACGGCATGCCGTTCAACGTCGCCGTGTGCGCGGCCAGGTCGAGCACGAGGTCGCCGTCGCGGACCGTGCGCGGTTCGTAGGCGCGGTTGGCCCTGCGCAGCACCGAGCTCACGCGCAACGCCAGCTCGCGCGGGCTGAACGGCTTCGTGACGTAGTCGTCCGCGCCGATCTGCAGCCCGGCGATCCGGTCCTCCTCCTCGCCCAGCGCCGTCAGCATCACCACCGGTGTCGCCCCGCGCTCGCGGATCCGCCTGCACACCTCGAGGCCGTCGATGCCGGGCAGCATCAGGTCCAGCACCACGATGTCCGGTTCCCGCACGGCGAGCACCCGCAACGCCTGTTCCCCGTCGCCGGCGAGCTCCACCTCGTACCCGGCGTGTTCGAGGTACCGGCGCACCACGTCCCGCACCGTCGTGTCGTCCTCGACGACCAGCACCCGTTCCACCACGTCACCACGCTAGGCCACGAACGACCCCGTCACCCGCACCCGTCAGCACTCCGTAATCAGGTCACGCGGGAGTCCCGCGTGACCTGAAAGAAGGGGGCCACATCTGCGCGCGGGGCAGGTGCGTGCAGATGTGGCCTCCGGGTCGTCACGCCCGGCTCGGACGGGCGGTTGTCCGAGCCGGGCGTGCCCCGACCTACCCCACCTCGACTCCGCCGAGGGTGGCTTCCACGGTCTTGCCGTCCGACAGCGTCACGGTCACCTTGTCGCCGGGCGCCTTGGAGCGGACGGCGGCCACGAGGGTGTCCGAGCTGTCGATGCGGCGGTCGCCGAACTTGGTGATGACGTCGCCCTCCTTCAGGCCGGCCTGCTCCGCGGCACCGCCGGAGGTGACCTTGCTGATCTGGGCACCGCCGTCCTGGGCCTCGCGGACCTCGACGCCGAGCACGGTCTGCTTGGGCTTGCCGGTCTTCACGATCTCGTCGATCGTGCGGCGGGCCTGGTCCATCGGGATGGCGAAGCCGATGCCGACCGAACCGGCCTGGCCGCCCGCGGAGTTCGGGCTGTAGATGGCGCTGTTGATGCCGACGACCTGGCCCTGCATGTTCACCAGCGGGCCGCCGGAGTTGCCGGGGTTGATCGCGGCGTCGGTCTGGATGGCGTTCAGCACGGTGGCCTGCGAGTTGCGGGCGTCGCCACCGGCGGAGACCGGCCGGTTGAGCGAGCTGACGATGCCGGACGTGACGGTGCCGGACAGCTCGAACGGCGAACCGATGGCGACGACGCTCTGACCGATCTTCAGGTCACCGGAGTTGCCGAGCTGCACGACCGGGGCGCCGGAGACGCCGTCGGCCTGGATCACGGCGATGTCGGAGCTGGGGTCGCGGCCGAGGATCTTCGCGGTGGCGGTCTTGCCGTCCTGGAAGACGACCTTGATGCTGCCGCCGCTCGCCGCGCCCTCGATGACGTGGTTGTTCGTCACGATCTGACCGTTGCTGGAGATCACGAACCCGGAACCCTCGCCGGCACCGGACCGCGTGACGACCTGGATCTGCACGACGGACTGCAGCATCTTCGCCGCGACCTCCTCGACCGAGCCGGGGGCCGCGTTGCTCGTCTGCGAGGCGGGGCGCGGGGTGTCGAGCGAGCTCACCGCGGACGACTCGTTGGCGAACGTGTACCCGAGGTAGCCGCCGACACCGCCGGAGGCACCGCCGACCAGCAGCATCAACGCCGCCACACCGGCCACGACCTTGCCGCGGCCCTTCGGGCGGTTCGGCACCGACGACTGGTAGCCGGGCGGGAGGTAGAAGGCACCGGTCCCGGGCTGACCGGGCTGACCGTGCTCACCGGGCGGGCCGAACGGACCCGGCTGGCCCGGCTGACCGTGCTCACCGGGTTGGCCGTGCTGACCGGGAGGGCTGAACGGACCCGGCTGACCGGGGGTGTCGAACTGCGCGGTGGTGCTCCCCAGCCCCAGCGGGTGCGCCGGGGGAAGTTGGCCGGACCCGGAGGGCGGGAACTGCTGCCGGCCGGGTCCGGACCCGCCGAGCTGCGCCTGGCCCGCGTCAGGTGCGTGCACCTGCGGCTGGGCCGGTGGAGAAGTTGTCCCGGCCTGGCCGGATCCCCCCTGCAAAGGATCCGGCTGGCCGGGTTCCGGCGGCTGCGGGCCCTGCTCCCGCGCACCGGAGTCGGGGTGACCGGCGGTCGGCGGCACGGAGCGGGACTCGTCCGGCTGCTGCGCTGGCTCGTTGCTCTCGGTCATACCCATAGTGTCGGGTGCCGTCCTGAGAGCAGCCTTAAACCAGCCTTTGAGGTCCGTGAGGGTTCCTCAGAGCGCGCGCAGCCGCTCCGCGATCTGCTCCGGCGTCACGTCGTTGATCCACACCGCCTCGCCGGACTCGGAGCCGGCGAGGTACTTCAGCTTGTCCTTGGTCCGCAGCACCGAGAACACCTGGAGGTGCAGCCACATCTCCGCGCGACCGGCGTTCACCGGCGCCTGGTGCCAGGCCGCGATGTAGGGCAGCGGCCGGTCGTAGAGCGCGTCCAGGCGGTGCAGCACCTTCAGGTACAGCGCGGCCAGGTCGTCACGCTCCACAGAGGACAGAGCGGCCAGGTCGGGCACCTGGCGGCGGGGTGCCAGCACGACCTCGACCGGCCACCGCGCCGCGGCGGGCACGAACGCCACCCAGTGCGCCGACTCCTCCACCACCCGCGTGCCCGCGCGGAGCTCCGCCTCCAGCACGTCGCCGAACAACGGCCGCCCGTGCTGCTCGTGGTAGTCCAGCGCCGCCGAGAGCATCCGCTCGGTCCGCGGCGTCACGAACGGGTAGGCGTAGATCTGCCCGTGCGGGTGCGAGAGCGTCACGCCGATCTCTTCGCCGCGGTTCTCGAACGGGAAGACCTGCTCGACCCCTGGCAACGTTGACAAGAAGGCGACGCGGTCCGCCCACGCGTCGACGACGGTCCGCACGCGCGACTCGGACAGCTCGCCGAACGACTTGCCGTGGTCCGAGGTGAAGCACACGACCTCGCACCGCCCACGCCCCGGAGCGCGCACGAACAGCTCCTCGCCATCCACAGTGGACGGCACGTCCGGCACGTTCTGCGCCAGCGACGGGAACCGGTTCTCGAACACGACGACGTCGTAGTCGGCCTCGGGGATCTCGGTGGGCCGCCCCGGTGTCGACGGGCACAGCGGGCACAGGTCGGCCGGCGGCTTGTAGGTCCGCGTCTGCCGGTGGGCCGCCATGGCGACCCACTCGCGGGTCAACGGGTCCAGCCGCACCTCGGACATCGGCTGGGTCGCGGGCAGGTCCCGCGTGTCCGCCGCGACCCGCGGTGGTGCCTCAGCGCTGTCGTCGAAGTAGATGATCTCCCGGCCGTCCGCCAGCTTCCCCGCGGTACGCCTCACGCCAACTCCTCGCCACTTCCCGGTACATGGGCCAGCACCATCTCGCCCACCTGCTCGGCGAGCACTGCGCGCGCGGCGTCCGGCAGACCCTCGTCGGTCACCAGCACGTCCGCCTCGTCAAGATCGGCAATCGTGGAGATGCCCACGGTGCCCCACTTGGTGTGGTCGGCGACCACCACGACCCGGCCCGCGGCGTCGACCAGCGCGCGGTCCGTCTCGCTCTCGTTCAGGTTCGGGGTGGTGAAGCCGGAGCGCTCGGCCATGCCGTGCACGCCCAGGAACACCACGTCCAGGTGCAGCGACCGCAGCGCCTGCACGGCCACCGGGCCGACCAGCGCGTCGGACGGCGTGCGCACGCCACCGGTGAGCACCACCGTGCGGTCGGTGCGCCCGCTCTGCTGCAGCACGTCCGCGACCCGGATCGAGTTCGTGACGACCGTCAGGTCGGGGATGTCGTCGAGGAACCTGGCCAACGTCCACGTCGTGGTGCCCGCGGACAGGCCGATGGCGGTCCCCGGCCGCACGAGGCCCGCGGCCTGGGCCGCGATCGCTTCCTTCTCCGGCAGCTGCCGGACCGACTTCGCCTCGAACCCGGGCTCGTCGGTCGAGCGGCCGACCACCGTGGTGGCGCCGCCGTAGACCTTCTCCACCAGTCCGCGGGAGGCGAGCACGTCGAGGTCGCGGCGCACGGTCATGTCGGAGACGCCGAGGCGGACGACCAGGTCGCTGACGCGCACCGCTCCCGTCCGCCTGACCTCTTCCAGGATCACCGCTTGCCGTTGACGTGCCAGCACCTCACACCTCTTCCCTGAGGACGACGACGTCCCCGGCCCGCACGGTGAGGCGCCCGGAGACCTGCGTGCCGGACACCACGTCGACACCGGACGCCTCGATCTCCGCGTCGGTGTCGGTGTGGTTGACGGCGAAGAGCCACGATACGGCCCCGTGCCGCCGCACGAGCTCGATCCCGGTCCGTGACACCGCGACCCCCGCACCGGAAAGCGCGCTTTCCACCGTTCGGCGGAGACCTGTCTCGTCGAGGTCACATGCGACGTACCACGCGACGCCGTTCCCAAACGCGTTCCGCGTGACCGCCGCGACGCCCGGCAGCGGCCCGTCGGCGTAGGAGGCGATGACCTCGGCGCTGCGGGTGTGCAGGTGCTCGGTCCACAACGAGCAGGTCGACCCGTCGGTCAGCGAGACGGTTTCTCCCTGCCGCAGCGGGAAGAACTCCTCCGAGTACGCGCCCAGCACATCGCGGAACGCACCGGGGTAGCCGCCCAGCCGCACCCGCGTGTGCTCGTCGGTGACCCCGGACAGGTAGGTCACCAGGACATGACCGCCGCCGGCTACGTAGTCCGCGACCACCGCCGCGTGCGCGTCGGACACCGCGTAGAACGCCGGGACCACGACCAGGGCGTACTTCGAGAGGTTCGTGCCGGGTGCGACGAAGTCGACGGTGACGCCGGCCTGCCAGAGCGCCCTGTAGTAACCCAAGACGTGCTGCCAGTGGTCGAAGTCCGCGGTGGGGTGCGCGTCCTGGCGCAGCGCCCAGCCGGACTGGAAGTCGAACAGCACCGCCACCGCGGCGTCCACAGTGGAACCGACGACGTCGGCCAGCTTCGCGTACTCCGCGCCGACCTGGCGGACCTCGCGGTGGACCTCGGTGTCCGGGCCGGCGTGCGGGACCATCGCCGAGTGGTAGCGCTCGCTGCCGCCGCGCGACTGCCGCCACTGGAAGAACAGCGTCCCGTCCGCGCCGTGCGCGATGTGCTGGAACGAGTGCCGGCGCATCTCGCCGGGCAGCTTCGCGATGTTGCGGTGCTGCCAGTTGACCGCCGACGTCGACTGCTCCATCAGCAGCCACGGCCTGCCGCCGGCCAGCCCGCGGGTGAGGTCGGCGGACATCGCGAGCTCGACGTGCCGGTCGGGCGACTCCGCCTGCGTGTAGTGGTCGTTGGAGACGAAGTCGACCTCGCGCGCCCACTTCCAGTAGTCCAGCGCGCCGAACGTCCAGTTGACCATGAAGTTGGTCGTGACCGGCACGTCCGGCGTGATCATCCGCAGCACGTCGCGCTCGGCCTTGTAGAGCTCCAGCAGCGCGTCGTTGCTGAAGCGGTCGAAGTCGAGCACGTGCGCGGGGTTCGCGAACGTCGGCGTCACCCGCGGCGGCAGGACCTGCGCGAAGTCGGTGTAGCCCTGGCTCCAGAACGCCGTGGACCACGCGTCGTTGAGCTGGTCGAGCGTGTAGCGGGCGGCCAGCCACTCGCGGAACGACGCCGCGCACGTGTCGCAGTAGCAGCGGTTGACGTGGCAGCCGTACTCGTTGCCGACGTGCCACGCGGCCAGCGCCGGGTGGTCGCGGTAGTGCCCGGCCATCTCGGCCGCGAGCGCCGTCGCCCGGTCGCGGTAGACCGGCGACGACGGGCAGTAGGCCTGCCGTGAGCCGTGCGAGAGCCGCACGCCGTCCGCGCGGACGGGGAGCATCTCGGGGTACTCGGTCGTCAGCCACGGCGGGGGTGCGGCGGTGGCGGTGGCGAGGTCGGCGCGGATGCCGTTGTCGTGCAGCAGGGCGAGCACCCGGTCGAGCCAGCCGAACCGGTACTCACCTTTGCTGACCTCGATCTTCGCCCAGGAGAAGATCCCGACGCTGACCAGGTTGACCCCGGCCCCGCGCATGAGCTCGACGTCCTCCGCCCAGACGTGTTCCGGCCACTGCTCGGGGTTGTAGTCGGCACCCCAGCCGAGGCCTGGCATGCCCGTGGGCCAAGTCGTCACGGCGGCAAGCGTGGCCGACAACAACCCCCAACGTCAACACAAGCAAACAACACTTCGCGTTTGGCTCTGTTCGGCGGTTGACCGCAACGAGTACCGGGAACGGTCCGGACACAGCGCGTGCACTGCGTGTGCACTGGTTTAACAGCTCCGTAACGGGACTTGACATGCTGTGTGGCTGGGACCACATTGTGCGCAACTTTGTTGGAGTCCTGTTCGGTTCGCACGAGCGAGTGTCACCTGTAGGAGCGATGATGGTTCGGTACGCGTCGGGTTCCACTCCCCTGCCGCACTTCGGCAGGCGCACCATGCTGCGCGTCATGCTGGCCGGTGCGGGTGTCGCCGCCACCGGTGGCCTCGCGGCCTGCGGCGGCGGCTCGGGCTCCGGTGCGGACTCGAAGGTCGTGACGTTCGGCAACAACCTCAGCGACCAGGTGCCGAAGGACGCGATCACCGCGGCGCTGAAGGCGTTCGAGGCGAGCTCGGGCGGCCTGTCGGTCACGATCAACACCAAGCAGCACGAGCAGTACCAGGAGCAGATCAACAACTACCTGCAGGGCAAGCCGGACGACGTACTGGCGTGGTTCGCCGGCTACCGGATGCGGTTCTTCGCCGACCAGGGCCTGACCGGCGACCTCAGCGACCTGTGGGGCAAGGTCGGCGGCAACTACTCCGACGCGCTCAAGCAGGCCTCCACCGGCACCGACGGCAAGCAGTACTTCGTGCCGTTCACCCAGTACGCGTGGGGCATGTTCTACCGCAAGAGCCTGTGGCAGGAGCGCGGCTACGAGGTGCCCAAGACGCTCGACGAGCTCGTGGCGCTGTCCACGAGGATGAAGGCGGACGGCCTGATCCCGATCGCCTTCGCGCAGAAGCAGGGCTGGCCGGGCATGGGCACGTTCGACCAGCTCAACTTCCGCATCAACGGCTACCAGTTCCACGTCGACCTGCTGGCCGGCAAGGAGGACTGGCAGGACAAGCGGGTCAAGGACGTCTTCGACACCTGGAAGCGGCTGCTGCCGTTCCACCAGGAGAACGCGCTCGGCCGCGAGTGGCAGGAAGCCGCGCAGACGTTGCAGCAGAAGAAGTCCGGCATGTACCTGCTGGGCGCGTTCGTGGGCCAGCAGTTCCCCGACGCCGACAAGGCCGACCTCGACTTCTTCCCGTTCCCGGAGATCAACCCCGCGCACGGCACCGACACGGTCGAGGCGCCGATCGACGGCTACCTGATGGCGAAGAAGCCGGCCAACTCCGAGGGCGCGCTCAAGCTCCTGGAGTACCTGTCCTCCGCCGAACCGCAGCTCGCCTACCTCAAGGCCGACCCGACCGCGGTCGCGACCAACCAGAAGGCGGACCAGGCGAGCTACAGCCCGCTGCAGAAGAAGGTGGCGGACACCATCAAGAACGCCAAGCACATCACGCAGTTCCTCGACCGCGACACCGACCCCGGCTTCGCGAGCGAGGCGGCGACCAACGGGCTGATCGCGTTCATCAAGGACCCGAACAGCGTCGACTCCGTGCTCAAGGGCATGGCCGACCAGGCGAAGAACATCTTCAAGTGACCGCGGTCCAGGAGAAGCCGAAGGCGGTGGTCCCCAGCGGGCCGCCGCCTCGCCGGCGTGGGAAGCGCGCCACCGCGCTGGCGGGCACGGACAAGCTGGTGCTGGCGCTCATGCTCGGCATCCCCACGCTCGTGCACCTCATGTTCGTGTGGGTCCCGGCATTGGGCTCGGTCGCGCTGTCGTTCAGCAAGTGGAACGGCATCGGCGGCTTCGAGGACATCGAGTGGATCGGTGTCGGGAACTACGCCGAGATCTTCACCGAGTACCCGCGGTTCTGGCCCGCGGTGCAGCACAACCTGGTGTGGCTGGCGTTCCTGCTGGTCGTCCCGACCTGCGCCGGTCTGCTGCTGGCCGTGCTGCTCGACCGCGAGCTGCGGTTCAGCCGGGTCTACCAGAGCGCGCTGTACATGCCGATGGTGCTGTCGCTCGCGCTGGTCGGCTTCATCTGGCAGCTGATCTACACGCCCGACGGCGGCCTGCTCAACTCGCTGCTGGGGCTCGGGGACAACCCGGTCGACTTCATCGGCGACTCGGACATCAACCTGTACGCGGTGCTCGTCGCGGCGGCGTGGCGGCACACCGGCTACATCATGCTGCTGTACCTGGCGGGCCTGAAGGCGGTGGACCCGGCGCTCAAGGAGGCTGCGGCACTGGACGGCGCGTCGGCGGCGCAGACGTTCTTCCGCGTCACCTTCCCGGTGATGAAGCCGGTCAACATCGTGGTGGCCGTCGTGACGGTGATCGAGGCGCTGCGCGCGTTCGACATCGTCTACGTCATCAACAAGGGCCGCAACGGACTGGAGCTGCTGTCGGTGCTGGTGACCGACAACATCATCGGCGAGGCCTCCCGCATCGGCCGCGGCTCCGCGGTCGCGGTGATCCTGTTGACGATCTCGCTCGGCGTCATCATCCCGTACCTGTACCAGGTGTTCAGCAAGGAGAACCGGACGTGACGGCCACGCTGGAACGGCCCTCGGTGCCGGCCGTGAAGAAGCACCCGGTGACCCCCGCGCGGGTCGCGCTGCACGTGTTCCTGGTCCTCACCTGCCTGGTGACCCTGGCGCCGCTGCTGTGGGCGGTCTACGCCTCGCTGCGCACCTATGACGACACGTCGGTCAACGGCTACTTCTCCATCGCGAAGTCGCTGACGCTCGACAACTTCGCCAAGGCGTGGGAGGTCGGCGACCTGCCGCACTTCTACTGGAACACGTTCCTGATCACCGTCCCGGCGCTGGTCGTCACGCTGGTGCTCAGCTCGATGGTCGCGTTCGGCGTGTCCCGGTTCAGCTTCAAGTTCAACATCGCGCTGCTGATGGTCTTCACGGCGGGCAACCTGCTGCCGCAGCAGGTGATCGTGACGCCGCTGTGGCGGCTGTACCGGCTGATCGAGCTGCCGGCGTGGCTGTCGGAGAGCGAGTCGCTGATCGACTCCCCGCTCGGCGTGATCCTGATCCACATCGCGTTCCAGATGGGCTTCTGCACGTTCGTGCTGTCGAACTACATGAAGACCATCCC
This sequence comes from Lentzea chajnantorensis, assembly GCF_054300775.1. Lineage (NCBI taxonomy): Bacteria > Bacillati > Actinomycetota > Actinomycetes > Pseudonocardiales > Pseudonocardiaceae > Lentzea > Lentzea chajnantorensis. Next base: position 453,743 of record NZ_JBSDZT010000002.1, read on the forward strand.
GTACGAGCTGACCGAGGCCGCCCGCGTGGACGGCGCGTCGGTGTTCCGGCAGTACTGGCAGCTCACCCTGCCGCTGTGCCGTCCGGTGCTCGCCGCGCTCGCGACGCTGGAGTTCACCTGGATCTACAACGACTTCCTGTGGGCGTTGGTGCTGATCCAGGACGGCGACAAGATGCCGGTCACCTCGGCGCTGCAGAACCTCAAGGGCACGTTCTTCACCGACAACAACCTCGTCGCAGCCGGCTCTCTGCTGGTCGCGCTGCCCACGCTGGTGGTGTTCTTCGTGCTGCAACGGCAGTTCGTCGGCGGCCTCACGCTGGGGTCGACGAAGGGCTGACCGGCAACGCGCAACGCCCCCGGGCCATCGGCTCGGGGGCGTTGTCGTGTGCGGACTACTTGCCGCCGGTCTGCGGGTTGTGGTCCGAGATGGTGCCCCACCGGCTGACCGGGATCACGATCACCCGCGCCTTGCCCACGACGTTGTCGATCGGGATCGCACCGTCGGCGGGCGTCGGGTCGCCGTGCTTGCGCGAGTCGGACGAGTTGTTGCGGTTGTCGCCCATCACCCACAGCTTGCCCGCGGGAACGGTGACCTTCTCGAACGTCTCCTGCTGCTTCGGGCCGGGACCGAAGTTGATGTACGGCTCGTCCAGCGGCTTGCCGTCGACGAGGACGCGGCCCTTGTCGTCACAGCACTCGACGGTCTGCCCGCCGACGGCGATGACGCGCTTGATGAAGTCGGTGCCGCTGGGCTCGGAGAGGTTCACCATCGAGCCGAGGTCCTGCAGCGTGCCCTGCACGAAACCGGGGGGCTGCTTGCCGCCGGTCCAGTTCGGCGGGCCGCGGAAGACGATCACGTCACCGGGCTGGGGGTCGCGGAACAGGTAGGTGATCTTCTCGACCAGCACCTTGTCGTTTACGCAGCCCGTGCAGCCGTGCAGCGTCGTCTCCATCGAGGCCGACGGGATGACGAACACGCGCGCGATGAACGTCTGGATGACGACGGTCAGCAGCAGCGCCACGCCGAAGATGACCAGCAGCTCTTTCCAGAACGGCTGCTTCTTCTTCGGCTTCTTCTTCGAGAACCCCGGCGTCGAGTCGTCGTCGGGTGAGGACGACGACGACTGCGCGGAGGACCGGGACGCGGACGTGGAGAAGCGCGACGTGGGCTCGGCAGGACCGTCCCCGGCCGGCGGGGTCGTCTCCCAGGTCGACGAAGAATCGTCGTTCACGCGATGACTCACACCCCCACCTTACGGACGTCCGGGTAGGCGCAACGTGAACAGGGCACCGCCCTCGGGCGCCCTGCCCGCGGTGGCCGTGCCGCCGTGCCGTTGCGCGACCTGCTTCACGATGGCGAGCCCCAGCCCGGAACCCGGCAGCGTGCGCGCCTCCGACGAACGGTAGAACCGCTCGAAAACGTGAGGTAGATCGGCATCCGCGATGCCGGGGCCCGCGTCCGCCACCTCCACCGCGGCACTGCCGTCGCCGAGCTGGCGGAGCTCCAGCCGCACCGCCGAGCCCGAGGGGCTGAACTTCACCGCGTTGTCGAGGAGGTTCAGCACCGCGCGTTCGAGCGCACTCGAATCACCCAGAAGTGTCCACGGTTGCAGCCGCACGTCGAAGGTGACGGCACCGGAGGCACGGCGGCGGGCGCGGTCCAGCGCCCGTTCCACGACCTCCACGAGGTCGACGGGCTCGTGCACGACCTGAGGTGCGTCCTCACGGGCCAGTTCGACCAGGTCACCGATGAGCGTGGTGAGCTCGTCGAGCTGAGCGCGCACATCGGACTGGATCTCCCGCTTGTCCTCTTCGGACAACGTGGGTGAATCCGGGCGTTCCGACGCGAGCAGCAGCTCCAGGTTGGTGCGCATCGACGTCAGCGGGGTGCGCAGCTCGTGGCCCGCGTCGGCGACCAGGCGGCGTTGCCGTTCCTGCGACTCCGCGACCGCGCCGAGCATGGCGTTGAAGCTGTGCGTCAACCGGGCCAGCTCGTCGTCGCCGGAGACCGGGATCGGCGTGAGGTCACCGGTGTTCGCGACGCGTTCGGTGGCCTCGGTCAGCCGTTGCACCGGCCGCAGACCGGTGCGTGCCACGGCCGTGCCCGCGATGGCAGCGAGCAGCACGCCGGCACCGCCGATCAGCAGCAGCACGATGCTGAGCTTCGCGAGCGTGGCGCGTTGCGGCTCCAGCGACTGCGCGATCACGATCGCCGAGCCGTTGCGGTAGCCGACGGCGATCGCCCGCGTGTCCGTCTTGTAGTCGGTCCACAGGAAGTCGCTGCGCAGGCCCTGCGCGACCTCGCGCGCCTGCGGTGCGTTCGGCGGCTCCTGCGAGTTCTCCGGGTAGCGCAACGTGCCGGTCGAGCCGGACAGCAGGCCCATCCGCACGTCACCGGCCGCGAGGAACGCCGCCGGGTACGTCGTCACCTGGGCGTCGTTGATCGCCACGCCGTTGACGACGGCCACGGCGCGTTCGCGCAGGCTCTCGTCCAGGGCGTCGTAGACGTTCTTGCGCACGATCATGTACGCGCCGAACGACACCAGTGCGACCGCGCCGGCGACGCAGAAGGCCGCCAGCCAGGTGACCCGAGCCCGCAGCGACGCCCGTTGCAGCCGTCCCTGGGGTTCGGCGATCACGGAGGCGTCTCCCGCAGGACGTAGCCCACCCCGCGCACCGTGTGGATCAACCGGGGCTCGCCCTCCGCCTCCGTCTTGCGGCGCAGGTAGCCCACGTAGACCTCCAGCGCGTTGCCCGAGGTCGGGAAGTCGTATCCCCACACGTCCTCCAGGATGCGGCCGCGGGTGAGCACCTGGCGCGGGTGCGCCAGCAGGAGCTCGAGCAGCGCGAACTCGGTGCGGGTCAGGCTGATCGGCCGCTCGCCGCGGCGCACGTCCCGCGTGGACGGGTCGAGCTCCAGGTCGGCGAACCTCAGCACGGCGGCGGAGCCGGACGCGGCCTCGGTGTCGTGGGTGGCCCGCCGCAGCAGCGCCCGCAGCCGGGCGAGCAGCTCCTCCAGCGCGAACGGCTTGGGCAGGTAGTCGTCGGCACCGGCGTCCAGACCGGACACCCGGTCGCTCACCGCGTCCCGCGCCGTGAGCACGAGGATGGGCAGGTCGTCACCGGTGCTGCGCAGCCTGCGGCACACCTCGAGCCCGTCGAGGCGCGGCATCATCACGTCGAGCACCATCGCGTCCGGCCTGGCGGCGGTCACCGACTCCAGTGCCTGCATGCCGTCACCGGCGGTCTCGACCTGGTAGCCGTTGAACTGCAGCGAGCGCCGGAGCGACTCCCGGACCGCCCGATCGTCATCGACAACGAGGATGCGCATGTGGGTCAGTCTTGCCGAGGGAACTGAGAGGCGCCTGAGAAGGTCCTCAACAGCGGGTGTGAGTTCGGCGTTAGCCGCCGCTCAGCCGTCCAGGCCCCGCGCGACGGGGGCGTTCCACTTCCGCCACAGCGCCACCAGCCGGACGGTGATGATCAGCACCGCACCGGCCAGCGCCACCAGGCCCTTCGGCAGCCGCGCCCACTCGCCGACCGCCACGACCACCGCTCCGGCCAGCGCGGCGACGGCGTAGATCTCCCGCCGGAGCACCAACGGGATCTCCCGCAGCAGCAAGTCGCGCAACGCGCCACCGCCGATGCCGGTGGTCATGCCGACCAGGCACGCCGCGTACGGGGGTGCGCCGAGGGTGAGCGCGGTCGTCGTGCCGGAGGTGACGAACAGCCCCAGGCCGACGGCGTCGAGCACCAGCACCGAGCGCCGCAGCTTCGCCACCTGCGGGCTGAACCAGAAGACGAGCACCCCGGTCACGCCGGCGACCAGCAGGTACGGCCAGGTCCGCAGGCTCGTGGGCGGGTGCACGCCGAGCAGGACGTCGCGCACGATGCCGCCGCCCAGCGCCGTGGTGAGCGCCAGGATCACGACGCCGAACACGTCGAGCCTGGCCCGCACGGCGGCGAGCGCGCCGGAGGCGGCGAAGACGGCGATCCCGATCAGCTCGAGTGCGGTGAGCAGCACGGACGAGAAGGGTACGTGGTCACCGGGGTGGCGCCTCCCTGCGGTAACCGGCCTCCAGCCGCCCTCCCGCGGCGGCCAGCACGCGTTCGACGCACTGCGCGAACCACTTCGGGTCACCGCCGCGCGCCAGCGCCCGGTAGGCGTCCACGAGCTCGCCCTCGCCCGCGTCGCGCAGCCGGCGCAGCAGCCACTTGCCGTGGCCGAGCCACCGGTTGCGCACCACCAGCGCCAGCTCGCCCGCGCCGGTCAGCAGCTTCGCCGCGACGAACAGCAGCTCGTCGTCGTCCCGCGCGGAGACGAGGTCCTCCAGCATGTCGGTGACGGCGTAGCGGCGGTCCTCCAGCTCGGTCACGGTCGGCGGCGGCGGGCCCGCGTCGAGCAGGAGTCGCGCCTCGGCCCGCAGCCGCGCGCCGGTGCCGTCCGCGTCGAGCATCATCAGCCCCTCCGCGCACATGTACAGCAGCGGCGGGCGGCGTTCCTTCGTGTCGCGGGCGACGAAGTCCAGGAAGGACTCGACGGTGTGGCAGAACAGCTCGACCGGCCAGCCGCGGTGCACGAACGTCTCCCGGTACGCGCCGCGCAGCCCGTCGATGATCACGACGAGGTCGAGGTCGGAGTTCGGTGTGTAGTCACCGGCGGCGGCACTGCCACCGAGGAACGCGGCCCGTGCGAGCGCGAAGTGCTCGTCGAGCAGGTCCCGCGCGGCGGCCACCGGTTCCCGGTCCCGGCACAGCGGGTGCCCGTTCGGGTACCACTGCGCACGCCTGATCTCCCCAGACATGCCGCCATTGTCACCCGATGGGGGCGGTCGGGCGACGAGTGACATGCGGGACGGCCGGTAACGGCGCCGTCAGAAGAAGTCGGCCAGCCGCGGCACGCCCGCCGAGCCGACGAGCCGGTCCAGCGCCACCGCGTCCGCCGGGTCGCCTTCGAGCAGCCCGGCCCGCCGCAGCGCGTGCGTGTTCTGCAGGCCGGAGAACCACGGTCCCAGCGCGCGGGCGTGCACCCGCACCGCGCCCGATCCGCCCGGTTCGACCCGCACCACGCCGTCCGAGGCGACGATCCGGCACGGTCCGGCGTGCCACGGCGCCCGCGGGTCGACGACCTCCAGGTCCACGGCCAGGTCCGCGGCCGGGTCGCCGGTGCACGACCAGCCCCGTGCGGCGACGGCGGCGGGCAGGTCGACGACCCGCAGCATCCAGGTCGAGGTCAGCACCGAGTGGCGCACCGGGGTCGCGCCGAGCAGGTCGACCGTCGCCGGGTCCACGATCCGCAGGTCGACGGCCTCCAGCGTGCCCGCCCACGACTTCAGCGACGCGAGCAGCGTCAGCTGGGCGTCGAGGTCGGCGCCGACGAGGTCGAACACCTTGAGCCGGCCCATGCCGTCGCCGGGTTCGCGCTTGGCGGTGAGGTAGCCGCGCAGCCCGTCCGGTCCCGGCAGCACGGTGACGACGTCCAGCTCCAGCACCTCGGCCGGGTCGATCCGGGGTGGCCGCCGGTCGGCGAGGCCGTCGACGGTCCGCGCCACCTCCAGGTAGCACTCGTGGATCGCCGCCAGGTCGCTCTCCCGCGCGGGCCGCGCCGGGACCCGCTCGGCAGGACCGGGGATCGAGAGCACCCGGTCCATCGGCAGCTCGACCCACTCGAAGCGCCCCGCGCGTTCCCAGCCGAAGCCCCGGTAGAGCGCGGGCACGGTCGGGTACAGCGCGGAGACGGCCTGACCCTGCTCCCGCATGACGCCCAGCGCCGCGTCGAGCAGCGCGCCCGCGACGCCCCTGCCGCGGAACGACCCGTCCACGGCGACACCGCCGATCCCGCCCATGGGGACCGCGGCGCCGCCGTAGAACTGGGCGTACGCGCCGATGCCGAGGACGCCGGCGACCTGGCCGTCGACCTCGGCGACCAGGCCGTGCGTGCCGGGGCGCACCAGCCGTTCCGGCCGCTCGGTCGAGTTGAACGCGACCCTCCGCAGCCGGAACACCGCGTCCAGGTCGTCCTCGCCGTACTCACGGATGTGCACGGGCACCTCTCTACCAGGTGAAGAAGCCCTGGCCGGTCTTGCGCCCCAGCTCACCGGCCGCCACCTTGTCGCGCAGCAGCCGCGGCGGCGCGAAGCGCGGTCCGAGCTGGGCCGCGAGGTGGTCGGCGATGGCCAGCCGCACGTCGAGCCCGACCAGGTCGGTGAGCTCCAGCGGGCCCATCGGCCAGCGGTAGCCGAGCTTCATGCCGGTGTCGATGTCGGCCGCGGAGGCGACCCCCTCCTCCAGCATCCTGATGGCCTCCAGGCCGACCGCGACGCCGAGCCGGGACGTCGCGAAGCCGGGCGAGTCCCTGACCTCGATGACGGTCTTGCCCAGCTGTTCGGCCCAGGTCCGCGCCTTGGCGACGGTGGCGGGGTCGACGCCGTCGTGGTGGACGAGCTCGACGAGCTGCTGCACCGGGACGGGGTTGAAGAAGTGCATGCCCAGCACGCGTTCGCCGGGCAGTCCCGCGGCGATCTCGGCGATCGACAGCGACGAGGTGTTGGACGCGAGCACCGCGTCCGGGCACCGCCGGGCGGCGTTGCCGAGGACCTGCTGCTTGAGCGGCACGTTCTCCGGCACGGCCTCGACGACCAGCTCGGCGTCCGCGGGCAGCTCACCGGTGCTCAGGTTCGCGAACACCGCGCCGGCGTCCGCGAGCTTGCCCTTCTCCTGCGCCTTGTCGAGCGACCGCTTGACGGTGCGCGCGCCCTGTTCGGCCCGCTCGGCGTCCGCCTCGGCCAGCGTGACCTCGTGGCCGCCCGCGAGCAGCACGTGGGCGATGCCGGCGCCCATCGTGCCGCCGCCGATGACGACGGCCTTCACCGTTCGACCACCTCGGCGCTGAACATCGCCACGAGCTCCATGCCGCCGATCTCGGCGAGGTTGGCGCCCGACGAGGCCCACTCCGGCGTCTGCACGGCGGCCCTCATCGACTCGGCGGACTCGAAGTACATCTCGGCGACCAGGTGCGGCTCGGTGTCGCCCAGGAATCCGGCGAAGAACACCTGCTGCACCCTCGCGACCTCGGCCCGCACCAGGCCGGGCACGGAGGCGACGATCGGCAGGTGCGACTCGAAGTACCTCTGGTCGAAGCCCTCGGGGTCGGCGGGCCTCTTGTACAGCGCGATGTACTTGATCATGTGACGGCTTCCTCCTCGACTCGCCGAGCACTGTAACGCCGACGGCACCCGCGGGCGCAGGGCACGATGGAGAGGTGCGGATCATCCTGCTGCGCCACGGCCAGAGCCTCGGCAACGTCGACGAGCTCGCCTACTGCCGCATCCCCGACCACGCCCTGCCGCTGACCGAGACCGGTGAGGAGCAGGCCCGCGCGGCCGGCCCGGTGATCAGGGCGCTGGCCGGCGACGAACCGGTCGCGGCCTACGTGTCGCCGTACCGCAGGACGAGGCGGACGTTCGAGCTGCTGGGCCTCGACACCGAGCGGGTCGTCACCGAGCCGCGGGTGCGCGAGCAGGACTGGGGCAACCTCCAGGACCCGGTGCAGCAGGAGGTGCTCAAGCACCAGCGGCACGCGTTCGGGCACTTCTTCTTCCGGTTGCCCAACGGCGAGTCCGGCGCGGACGTGGACGACCGCGTGGCGGCGTTCCTCGACGGCCTCACGGTGCGGATGCACGAGGACGAGGAGCACCCGAAGACCGTGCTGGTCGTGTCGCACGGGCTGACGATCAGGTTGCTGTGCCGCAGGTTCTTCGACTGGAGCATCGACCTGTTCGAGTCGCTGTCCAACCCGGACACGTGCGAGCACCGCGTGCTCGACCACGACGGGACGCGGTGGAGGCTGGATCGCCCGTTCGTCCAGTGGCGCGACTCACCGGACGGGACGACCCAGCTGGCCCACTAGAGGAGTCCGCGCTTGTAGGCGGCGACGAGACGGCGTGGGACGAGGAGTTCCTTGCCGTCCAACGTCTTCACGCGCACCAGGTCCGGTGCGGTGGCCTTCCACTGCGAACGGCGGTGGCGGGTGTTGGAACGCGAGGTCTTGCGCTTGGGAACGGCCATCAGCGCTCACGCTTCCCGTAGCGGCGGTTGAACTTCTCGACCCGGCCCGCGGTGTCGACGAGCCGTTGCGTGCCCGTCCAGAACGGGTGCGAGTCGGCGGTGATGTCGACGGTGAGCAACGGGTAGGTGTTGCCGTCCTCCCACTCGACCGTCCGGTTCGAGGTGGCGGTCGAGCGGGTCAGGAACGTCCTTCCGGTGGACGCGTCCTGGAAGACCACCGGGTGGTAGTCGGGGTGGATGCCGGGCTTCATGTCTGCAACTTCCTGATCGAGTCCACGAAGGACAGTTCGTCGTCGGTGAGCAGTGCGTCGGCGAACGCCGCGGTGATGCCGTCCGGCTCGCCCACGGTGATCGCCACGATCTGGGTGGTCCTGCCCTCGCGCGGCCCGCCGGTGCCGACGTGCAGGCCACCGCCCGCGGACTCCAGGTGCAGCGCGGTGTCCGGTTCGTCGGCGACCCACAGCCGGCCGCGCGAGCGCACGACCGTGCCGTCGAGCAACGCGTCCAGCGCGTCGTCGAGCCGCTTCGGGTGGAACGGGCGGTCGGCGGTGAACACCGCCGTGGAGACACCGCACTCGGGGACGAGCGGGATCATCCGCGGCCTGCTGCCGCGCCTGACCTCCACGGTGTCGGGCGTGCAGCGGTGCGCGCCTGGAGCCAGCCGGTCGAGCACGGCGAGGGTGCGGTCGTCCGCGTCGCCCTTCAGCACCAGCACGTCGGCGGCCTCGGCCTGCGCGACCACGACCTGGGCGACCGTGCGCTGGTCGCTGACCACCGAGGCGTCACCCAGCGCGTCGTCCAGCCAGGTCGCCGCGTCCAGCACGGTGATCACGCACTCGACGTCCACGTCGAGGTCGCGGCGCACGACGTCCGGTTCCAGCAACGGGTCCAGGTGCAGCACGACCGTGTGACCTCGGAGTGCTTCGAGCAGCGCCTTCAGGTCGTCGCGCACGGTGCAGGACACGCAGCCGTGCAGCAGGTCGACCTCGGTGGCGACGCCGTCGACCCAGCGCCGGACCGCGGTGGGCGTGGCGACGTGCCGCACCAGCACCGATCCGGGCCGGTCGCGCCACACCCGCACGGCCACGTCGTGCTCGACCAGCCCCGCCACCATGACGACAACGGTTTCCATGTGCGCTACCGTAGTTGAAAACGAATGTCGTTTCAATCTGTGTTGTTCCGACCTGGGAGGTACGCAATGCGCTGCCAGCTGACGGGCCGTGAGCCCGGCTTCGGCAACCGCGTCTCGCACTCGCACCGCAAGACGCGGCGGCGCTGGAACCCGAACGTCCAGCGCAAGCGGTACTGGGTGCCGTCGCTGAACCGGTTCGTGACGCTGACGCTGTCCACGAAGGCCGTCAAGACCGTCGACAAGCGCGGCATCGAGGCCGTGGTGGCCCAGCTGCGCAAGCAGGGGGTGAAGGTCTGATGGCGAAGGGCAACGACGTCCGGCCGATCATCAAGATGCGGTCGACCGCGGGCACCGGGTTCACCTACGTGACCCGCAAGAACCGCCGCAACGACCCGGACCGGCTGGTGCTGCGCAAGTACGACCCCGTGGCGCGCAAGCACGTCGACTTCAAGGAGGAGCGCTGATGGCGAAGAAGTCCAAGATCGCGGCCGACCGGCGCCGGCGCGAGGTCGTGGCACGCCACGCGTCCCGCCGCGCCGAGCTCAAGGAGATGCTGCGGCACCCCGAGACGCGCGCGGAAGCGTTGCGGGGCCTGCAGAAGCTGCCGCGGGACGCGTCGCCGACCCGGCTGCGCAACCGGGACGTCGTGGACGGACGGCCACGCGCCTACTTCCGCGCGTTCGGGCTGTCGCGGTTGCGGCTGCGGGAGATGGCCCACCGCGGTGAGCTCCCCGGCGTGTCGAAGGCCAGCTGGTGAAGCCGCCGCGGCCTGCGAAGCGCAGGCAGAACCTGCTCGCGAGGGAGGGCGTGGCGGTCGTCGACTGGAAGGACGTCGCGCTGCTGCGCAAGTTCATCTCGGACCGGGGCAAGATCCGGTCGCGCCGGGTGACCGGCCTGACGCCGCAGCAGCAGCGCCAGGTCGCCACCGCGGTCAAAAACGCACGGGAGATGGCTTTGCTGCCGTACCCGTCACAAGGGCGATGACGCGGATCGCCGCGCTGGCCAGGAAGGCCAGCGCGGCGAGCTGCACCAGCAACGCGAGCACCCAGGTCGTGTGTTCGTCGACCGTGAGATCGCCCCGAACACCGACCAGGAAGGTCGCGTACAGACCCCAGCACTGCAACGCGGCCAGCGCGGCACCGAGGACCGTCGTGCGCAGCGACACGACCACCACGACCGCGGCCAGCCCGGCGAGCGCCAGCACCGGCCAGGCACCGGTGAACGCGGTCACACCGACCCCGGCGCCGAAACCCAGGGCGGAGCCATAACCACCTGCCATTCTCGTCATCCGTGGTCCATATCGCGAAGTTGAGATCGGCGCCACCTCTCCGGTGTGAAGTTGGTGCTTTCGTGTGAGGCACGATCACGCGAATGAACCTGTACGAAGCTGTGCACCGCCGCCGCGACACCCGCGCGGAGTTCACCGGTGCGGAGATCCCGCCCGACGTCCTGCGCCGCGTGCTGACCGCCGCCCACGCCGCCCCCAGCGTGGGGCTCTCCCAGCCGTGGGACTTCGTGCTGGTGCGCGACGACTCCGTGCGCCGCGCGTTCCGCGACCACGTGCAGGCCGAGCGCAGCGTGTTCGCCGCCTCGCTGGACGCCGAGCGCGCCGAGACGTTCTCCCGCATCAAGGTCGAGGGCGTCCTGGAGTCCTCGCTGGGCATCGTCGTCACCTACGACCCCGACCGCGGCTCGCCCGCGGTGCTCGGCCGGCACGCCATCGCCGACGCCGGGCTGTACTCGGTGTGCCTGGCCATCCAGAACCTGTGGCTCGCCGCCACCGAGGAGGGCCTCGGTGTGGGCTGGGTGAGCTTCTACCGGGAGGATGTGCTGCGCCGGCTGCTGGGCATCCCCACGAGGGTCCGCCCGGTCGCGTGGCTGTGCGTGGGTCCGGTCCGATCACTGCCCGACACGCCTGATCTGGAACGTCACGGTTGGCGCAACCGCCTACCCCTCGATGACGTCCTGCACCACGATCGGTACGGGGCGCGACCGACCCGGTAGCCTGTGCGGGCCGCTCGGCGAGTCGGAACGGAGTCGATGAACGAGTGGAGCAGCGCGATCCGCTGGTAGCGGGCGAGGTACCGCGGCTGGACCGGGAGGTCCGCGCGTTGCTCGACGCTGGCCGCAAGCCGGAGGCCAACAGCCTGTTCGACGAGGTGGTCACCAAGGTGTCCCCCGGAGCAGACCGCTGGGTGCGGTCGGCCGTGCTGGTGAACCGCGCGGTCATGGCGTGGCGCCTCGGCCGCATCCCCCTCGCACTGGAGCTGGCCGCGGAGGGCTGGACCGACCTCGACACCGACCGCGCCGACAGCCCCGCCGTCGCCGAGACCATGGCCGGCCTGGGCTACCTCATGGAGGGCATCGGCAACCGCCGGGCATCGCTCGACATGCTGCGGCTGTCGGTGCAGGTGGCCCGCCGCGCGGGCAACACCGACACCCTGGCGCGCTGCCTGCAGCGCCTCGGCGGCTCGCTGAACTTCCGCGCCTGCTCCGGTCCGCCCGCCGCCGCACCGGCGATCTTCGAGGAGGCCCTCGCCCACCTGGAGGAAGGCCTCGGGCTGGTGAAGGACGAGAAGATCCGCCGTGCCCTGATGGGCGCCTGCGGTCGTTCCCTCGCGGGCGTCGGCCAGCTGGAGAAGGCCGACGAGTTCGGCGAGGAGACGCTGCGCCTGGCGCTCGACGCCGCCGACCTGTGGGGCATCTCGGTCGGCAACTGGGTCCTCGCCGTGGTCCGCCGCGAGAAGGACGAGCTGGACGAGGCCCGCACGTTCGCCGCCCGCGCGGTGGCGAACGCCGAGCGCATCAACGACACCTCGTTGCTGCTGCGCTTCTCCACCGAGCTCGCCGACATCTGCCACGCACTGGGCGACTCCGTCGGGGAGGCCGAGGCGCTGCGCCGGTCGATGACCGCGGCCCGCACCGCCACCGAGACCCTCCAGGAGGGACTCGGCCAGGCGCTCGAACAACGCCGGGTGGCCGTCCAGGCGCAACGCCTGGCGGTGGCCGCCCAGGAAGCCGCGGCCCGCGACCCGTTGACCGGCCTGGCCAACCGCCTGGGCCTGGAACGCGCGGCGCAGGCACTGCTGGAGTCGACCGCGGCCCGCGGCCGGGTTCCGTGGCTGGTGCTGGTGGACGTGGACTGGTTCAAGGGCGTGAACGACGACGCCGGTCACGCCGCGGGCGACGCCGCCCTGCGCGAGATCGCCGCGCTGCTGCGCCGCGAGTGCCGTTCCGACGACCTGGTCGCCCGCTGGGCGGGCGACGAGTTCGTGGTGCTGCTCGGCGACACCGACCCGAACATGGACGTGGGCCCCACCGTGGCCGAACGCATCCGCGCGGCCGTCGACGGCCACGACTGGACCATGGTGCTCGGCGCGGTCCGCCGCCCGACCGTGAGCATCGGCGTGGCGGCCGGCCCCGCGAAGCTCGACCAGCTGTTCGCGGCAGCGGACATGGCGCTCTACCGGGCCAAGCGGCACGGCCGCAACCGGGTCGAGGTCGAGCCCTCCGCCGACGAGGTGCAGGAGATCGTTTCCGGTGGCTGAGCCGGGCCCCGTGCGGGAGCCCGGCCCAGCCCGTCCTCAGGCGATCAGCCCACCTCGGTAGGCCACCAGGGCGGCCTGCACGCGGTTGACCGCGCCGATCTTGCCGAGCACCGACGACACGTAGCCCTTCACCGTCGCCTCCGACAGGTGCAGCGTGCCACCGATCTCCGCGTTCGACATGCCCTGCCCGATCAGCACGAGCACCTCGCGCTCGCGTTCCGACAGCGACGCCAGCAACCGGCGGGCCGGCTCGGCCATCCGCTCACCGTCGGCGACCGCGGCCAGGACGCGGGCCGCGACACCGGGGTCGAGCACCGCTCCCCCGCGCGCGAGGTCGCGCACGGCCTTCACGAGCTGTTCCGGTTCGGTGTCCTTGAGCAAGAACCCGGAGGCCCCGAGTCTCAACGCCTCCGAGACGTACTCGTCGACGTCGAACGTGGTCAGGATGCACACCCGTGGTGGTTCCGGCAGGGTCCGCAGCCGCCGCAGGGCCGCGAGTCCGTCCGAGGTGCGCATCCGGATGTCGAGCAGGACCACGTGGGGACGGTGCTGGCGCGCCAGGTCGGCCACCAGGTGCCCGTCATCGCATTCGGCGACGACTTCGATGTCCCCGACACTGCTCAGGATCATGCGAAGGCCAGAACGGACGAGGTCCTCGTCGTCGGCCAGCAGAACCTTGATCACGACGCCTCCCGCATTGGCGTTCCGTGCTCCCTCATGAGCCGTGATCTTCGCGTACAACCGCCGAAGGTCACGTTAATTCTCAGTTATCTCATCATGTGGTAACCGTTTTTCGAGATGGCGGGAGGCGTTCACAGTTACCGGAATAGCGCGGTGACTTCGCTGCGTAGGCGCGGCAGCAGGGCATAGAGGGCATCACCTGGACACTGAGTGACCATGAAGTCCCGATGGCCGAAAATCTCACCTGTTGGAATGCCGTACCGGAAACACAGGTGCGCGCAGAAGGCGACCAGTGAATCCCACTGCGCCAGCGGTGGGGAGACGTCCACGTAGAGGCCTTCGTTCTCGATTCCGATGGCGCAGTCGTTCTGACCTGGACAATGCGCGCCGACCACGATGCGGTCGCCGAGCTCGAGGGCGTTGAGGCTGCCGTGCCGCCCCTCCAGGACGAACCCGCCGCGGCTGTTCGAGAAGTGCTGACCTGAGTCGACCCAGCCGTTTTGGTCCATATGAAGGTTCTGAATCCACTGCGCGTGCTCATAGGCCCGACCTATCGACTGGTTGTCGAGGTTCGGGGAAGTTGAATGGTGAATCACAATGCGTTCCGGCTTTCGGACCACCACCTCGATGCCTTCGCCCGGAGGGCGGGCACCCCAGTCGGCGCAGGAATAGATCTGAACAGGGGCTTGCGCGGTCGCGGGCGTGGCGGACAGGGCCGGGACGGCGGCGGTCGCGGTGAGGGATGTCAAGAGCGTGCGTCGGCGGATCATGCTGATCTTCGTCGCATACGTGATCGATACAGCGCATCCGGAAGCAGTTCCAAAAATGCGAAGGTCTTTCGCAATAGGCGTGGCAGAAAGTAATCTGCGCCACATCAACCCTGCACGGAGAGGAGCTTCGCGGATGCGGAGAGCCAACCCGGTGACGTCCCTGCTGGCCTCCGCCGCCGTCACCGCCTCCCTCGTCATCGTCCCCGGCGCACCCGCCCAGGCGGCGCCCGCGCCCACGTTCACCGCCGACGACTACTGCCTGGGCCAGTGCGGCGACGTCCTGCCGCCCGGCAACAACGGCAACGCGACGCTGGCCGAGATCCTCGCCCACAAGGCGTTCGGCACCCGGCCCGCGCACTCCGCCGACCAGCTCGGCAAGTACGACGCCCTCGTCGCCGGCTACGGCGGCCTGTCCAACGCCCAGCTGACCGACTTCTTCAACGACGCGTCGTTCGGCGTGCCCGCCGACCAGGTCGAGAGCACCGTCAAGCCGCGCGCGGACGTGACGATCGTGCGCGACAAGAAGATCGGCATGCCGCACATCACCGGCACCACCCGCTCCGGCACGATGTTCGGCGCCGGCTACGCGGCCGGCCAGGACCGGATGTGGCTGATGGACCTCTTCCGCCACCTCGGCCGCGGCCAGCTCAGCGGCTTCGCGGGCGGCGCGCCGGGCAACCGGGTGCTGGAGCAGTCGTTCTACAACCAGATCCCCTACACCGAGGCGGACCTGCAGAAGCAGATCGACACCGCCGCGGCCAAGGGCGGCGACCGCGGCCGGCAGGCGCTGGCCGACGTCAACGACTACATCGCCGGCATCAACGCCTACCTGACCCAGGCGATCAGCGCGCGGAACTTCCCCGGCGAGTACGTGCTGACCGGCCACGCGGACGCGATCACGAACTGGAACGACATCCAGCCGTTCAAGTCGACCGACATGGTGGCCATCGCCGCGGTCGTCGGCGGCCTGTTCGGCGCGGGCGGCGGCGGTGAGGTGCAGTCGGCGCTGGTGAAGCTGGCCGCGCAGAACCGCTACGGCGCCACGGTCGGCGAGCAGGTGTGGAAGGCGTTCCGGGCGCAGAACGACCCCGAGGCCGTGCTGACCCTCCACAACGGACAGTCGTTCCCGTACGCGGCCTCCCCTGCGTCCCCCGCGGGCGTGGCACTCCCGGACGCGGGCAGCCTGACCCCGGAGCGGATGATCTACGACGAGGTGGGCGGAACGGGTGCCGCGGTCTCCGTTCCCGCACCGGACGAGCTGAAGAAGGCTTCCGGCATCTTCGCGGACGGCGTGCTGCCGGCGGACCTGCTGAACAAGAAGCACGGCATGTCGAACGCGCTGGCCGTGTCCGGCGCCCACACCGACTCCGGCAACCCGGTCGCCGTGTGGGGCCCGCAGACCGGGTACTTCGCGCCGCAGCTGCTGATGCTGCAGGAGCTCAACGGCCCCGGCATCCGCTCGCGTGGCGTGTCGTTCGCGGGCGTCTCGATGTACGTGCAGCTCGGCCGCGGCGTCGACTACTCGTGGAGCGCGACCTCGGCGGGTCAGGACATCGTCGACACCTACGCCGTGGAACTGTGCAACCCGGACGGTTCCGCGCCCTCCAAGGCGTCCTCGCACTACCTGTACCGCGGCGCGTGCCTGCCGATGGAGCGGCTGGAGCGCAAGAACGCGTGGAAGCCGACCGTCGCGGACGGCACGCCGGCCGGTTCGTACACCCTGGTGATGTGGCGGACCAAGTACGGCCTGGTCGCGAGCCGCGCCACCGTGGGCGGCAAGGTCGTGGCGTACACGACGCTGCGCTCGACCTACCTGCACGAGGTCGACTCGATCATCGGCTTCCAGGAGCTCAACGACCCGACCGCCATCCGGTCGGCGACCGACTTCCAGCGGGCGGCCGACCGGATCGGGTACGCGTTCAACTGGTTCTACGTCGACTCGAAGGACACGGCGTACTTCAACTCGGGCCTGAACCCGGTGCGCAAGTCCACTGTGGACCCCAACCTGCCGGTGTGGGGCCGCCCGGAGTTCGAGTGGCAGGGCTTCGACGGCGACGAGAACACCGCGCAGTACATGCCGTTCGCCGGCCACCCGAACTCGATCAACCAGGACTACTACGTCTCGTGGAACAACAAGCAGGCCAAGGACTTCACGTTCGGCGGCTTCGGCCACAGCGCCGTGCACCGCGGTGACCTGCTCGACGGCCGCGTCCGCGCGCTGATCACCTCCGGCCAGAAGGTCACGCGGGCGGCGCTGACGAAGGCGATGGCCGAGGCCGCGGTGGCCGACCTGCGCGCCGAACAGGTGCTGCCCGAACTGCTGCGCGTCGTCGAGTCCGCACCGGTCGACCCGGCGCTCGCCCCGGTCGTGCAGCAGCTGAAGGACTGGCAGCGCTCCGGTTCGTTGCGCAAGGAGACCGCCAAGGGCAGCAAGACCTACGCCCACGCCGACGCGATCCGCGTGCTGGACGCGTGGTGGCCGCTGCTGGTCGCCGCGCAGTTCCAGCCGTCCCTCGGCACCGACCTGTACACCGCCCTGGTCGGCGCCATCCAGGTGGACGAGGCCCCGTCCGACACCCACGGCGCCGCCCCGCACAAGGGTTCCTCGTTCCAGTACGGCTGGTGGGGCTTCGTCGACAAGGACCTCCGCAAGGTCCTCGGCGACCCGGTCCAGGGCGCGTTCCCGCAGACCTACTGCGGCGGCGGCACCCTGTCCGGCTGCCGGACGGCACTGGTCGACTCCCTGAAGCAGGCCGCGGCCAAGCCCGCCACCCAGGTCTACCCCGGCGACGCCGACTGCGCCGCGGGCAACCAGTGGTGCGCGGACACGATCATCCACCGTGCGATGGGCGGCATCACCCAGGACAAGATCCACTGGCAGAACCGCCCGACCTACCAGCAGGTCGTGCAGTTCCCGTCCCGCCGCGGCCAGAACATCACCAACCTGGCCACCTCCGCGACGGCCACCGCGTCATCGCACGAGACCGGCTGGAACACCCTCCCGCCACAGCACGTGGTCGACGGAAACCCGCAGTCGCGCTGGGCCAGCGATTGGAGCGACGACCAATGGATCCAGGTCGATCTCGGCTCTGTGCAACGGGTCGGTCGCGCTGTGTTGCAATGGGAATCGGCCTACGCCACCGGCTACCGCATCGAGCTGTCCAGCGACGGGACAAACTGGCGCAACGTTTTCGCGACAAGTAGTGGCGACGGCGGCTCCGATGTCGTAGCGTTTACGCCACAGGACGCGAGGCACCTCCGGATGACCGGTACCCACCGGGCCACTCGGTACGGATACTCCCTGTACGAACTTGAGGTCTACAGCTCGTAGGCCTTCGAGATGAGGCCGCCGATCCACCCCCAGGGGTCGGCGGCCTCTACTTATGCCCGTTGTTGTGTCCGTTGTGGACACCGTCGTCCTGCTCCCCGGCCGGCAACCCCACCTGGTCGGCGAACTCGGTGGCGATCCGGCTGCCCCCGTACACGCTCAACGCCTTGGCCAGGTGCTGCTGCAACTCCACCCGGTGCTGGTCCCCGAGCTCCGGCAACGCCTTCTCGACGCTGCTGATCAGCGACTCCGCCCAGTGCTTGGCCGGCTGCTGCTGCGCGATCCGCACCAGCTGCGCCAGCTCGTCCGACAGCTTCACCGCTTCCTCGACCCGGTACCCGTTGCGCTGCAACCACCAGATCGTCGCGGTCCCGACGTCCGTCAGCACCTCGTCACGCAGGTACCGGATCTCCTGCCGCTCGATGTCCCGCTCCGCCAACTTGAACGTCGAGCTCCGCAACAACTCGATGTGCTTGCGCGCCATCTCCAGGTCCCCGTCGTCCACCTCGACCTTGACCTGCTCGGCCCGCGCCCACACGTGCGTCCCCGGCACCTGCTGCTCACGCGCCAACTCGTCCCCGAGGTGCACCTGCAACGCCGCGTGGTGCACCAACATCCGCGACGAACTGATCTCCGTGGCCCGCTGCACCACGTGGTGGATCGCAGCGCTCTTCGGCGAGTTGTGCCGCAACCCGGTGGCCAGGTCGAACCGCCACACGACGTTCATCTTCAACAGGAAGTCCAACCCGTACACCGCACTGGGCAACGGCGTCTCGAACTCCTGCTGATGACTGCTCGCCGGCGGCACGTACGTGTAGTCGTCACGCCGGTTCGGCACCCGCCGCCGCCACCAGGACCGGACGGCCCCCAGCGGGCCAGGACGAAAGTCGGGCCAGGGTCTGCTCACGCCCTCTGCGTACCCGACGCATCCCGTCGGGAGAAGGTGGCCTGCCTCACTTCCTTCGAACGGCCGCACCCAACTCGTTCGGTCCCTTACCGAGCGTGATGGCTCTGGGTAGGCGGGGGCCTGGTCAACTCGGTGGCGGTGGACCGCTAGACTGCTCACGCCAGCCCTAGTAGCTCAGGGGATAGAGCATCGGTTTCCTAAACCGTGTGTCGCAGGTTCGAATCCTGCCTGGGGCACCACCTTTCGCCGGGTGAATTTACAGCCGCTGACCTGCACAAACGGGTCAGCGGCTGTAGTTTTCAGCGACTACTGAAGTCGATCTCTAGTCCATGACGTGACAGGACTTGTGACATGAACGCGCGTACGTTCCCGTCATGGCCTCTTCCAAGCAGGGGCGCAAGCCCCGCCAGCGCGGCAGCATCGACACCCTCCCCAGCGGCAACCTGCGGGTCCGCGTCTACGCGGGTACCGACGCCCTGACCGGTAAAGAGAACTACATCACCGCCGTGATTCCAGCCGGTCCCAAAGCCGCGAAGGAAGCCGAGAAGGAACGAACTCGAATAGTCAACCAGATAGATGAGCAACGAAATCCAAAAACCAAGGCGACCGTCAACCAACTCATGGACCGCTACCTGGAGTTGCTTGACGTTGATGACACCACGCGGATCAGCTACGAGGGGTACATCCGGAACCACGTCCGCCCTCTGCTTGGGAAGCACAAGCTCACCAAACTTCTTGATGGCGAGACGCTGGATTCCTTCTATGCAACTCTGCGGCGCTGCCGCAAGCACTGTGACGGCAATCCGTACTTCGAGCACAAGACTGACGGAGAGCACACGTGCGACCGAAGGTGCAAGCCACACAAGTGCAACCCCCTCGCAACCTCGTCAATCCGACAGATCCACTGGTGCCTGAGCGGAGCGTTCAAACGCGCCAAGACGTGGCGCTGGATCTCGGAGAACCCGTTCTCCGGCGACGCTCACAAGCAGAAGTCAGTGACCCCAAACCCGAAACCGCCGACCGCCAAAGAAGCAGCGGCGATCATCAATG
Organism: Lentzea chajnantorensis; assembly: GCF_054300775.1. Lineage (NCBI taxonomy): Bacteria > Bacillati > Actinomycetota > Actinomycetes > Pseudonocardiales > Pseudonocardiaceae > Lentzea > Lentzea chajnantorensis. Next base: position 473,226 of record NZ_JBSDZT010000002.1, read on the forward strand.
AGGCGTTCCGCATCGGCCTCGAATGGGGAACGTTGGTGTGGATGACCTTCATCACCGGCGGTCGTCGTGGCGAAGTATGTGCTTTCAGGCTCGATCTTCTAGAGCTCGATTCCGCCGTGCTCCCCCTCACTTCGAGCATCGCGCAGTATGGCAAGAAGACCTGGGAAAAAGAGATCAAGACGCACCAACAGCGACGAAACACCCTCGACCAAGTGACCGTCGCACTGCTTCACGCGTACTTGGCTCACGTAACCGCCAAAGCGCAAGCGATCGGCGTGAAGCTTCACAAGAAGGGGCGCCTGTTCTCGCTCGATGTCGACCACTCCACATGGATCAAGCCGTCCACCGTGTCCCAGCGGTTCACGCGGATGTGCACTCGCCTTGGGCTCGACATCTCCATGCAGAACGTCCGCCATTATTCCGCCACCGAGTTGATCGCTGCCGGTGTGGATGTTCGCACCGTAGCCGGTCGGCTAGGGCACGGCGGAGGCGGAACCACAACACTTCGCGTTTACTCCGCCTGGGTTGCTGAAGCAGACCAACGCGCAGCAGGAACACTCATTGCGCACATGCCTGAACTTCCCATTGAGATCGATGCAACAGGCACCTCAAGGCTTGCTGTCGAGCCGGAACGCAACGATCCCTACCAGCGGATATTTGCCGATCTCCGAGGCGCGATCGCTTGCGGCGCCTTGAAGGCTGGGGACCTGGTCCCGACGAACATCGAACTCCAAGGGCGCTACGGCGTGAAGGCCGGAACCGCACACCGCGCAATCTCAGAACTCAAAGCAGCAGGGCTGATCAAAGTCAGTCGCGGAAAGCGCGCTGTCGTACTCGGCCCGGATGAGAGTCCGGATATTGCAGATGTGGTCAACCTCAGCCGAAGGCGAGAAGCGAAGTAAGCCGCTTATGCTGTCGCTGAGAACCAATCTGCGTTGCCAGCAACCGCGCACGACTCACGTGTGCGGTTGCTTCGTCCTTTGCGCCAGTCACAGTGAAAACCTGCACCAGATCCACTCTCAAAGCAGTCTCCGCACGAGCGAACGAAGGATCTAGCCGCTTCAGCACATCGGATAGCACGTCGATTGCCTCCCGCGCCCCCAAGCGTGCAAGCGCACTGCCGCGCCACCTCGCAAGGTGAGTGGAGTCGAACACCAGGTACGGCACCTCTGCACTGTCGATGTTCGCTGGCATCTTGCGCAGCGCTTCATCAAAGGCTCGCATGCAATCTTGGCTCTTTCCGTTCGCTGCACAAGCCTCGCCGTATCCGGCAGTGAGCCACGAGAACAGCAGACCTGGAACCTTCCCCTTTGCGATCGATCGCGCGTACTCAGTGAGCTGGACCGCCGCATCCACTTCGCCAATGTCAAGCAGGACCACTGCTTGACCCGCACACGCATAGGCTTCCAAAGCTGGCGAGTTGGCTTCACGCGCTGCGACCCGCACAGAGTCGTAATGGTCCCACGACTCGCTGACCAATCCCTGGTCGAGCGACTGCCACCCCGCAAGGGCGGAAGCATCAACAAGGACCTCTGACAGGCTCGACCGAACACACTGGTTCAGGACATCGCGCTTTGCGCGCTCCATCTGTTCAATCTGGCCACGTAGCTCCCCGAGCAACGCCGATGCCCCGAGACGTCGATCAATAACGCGCGTTATATCGAGCTTCCTCCGCAAAAGGTCGACCGTGTCCACGTCCAGATTTCGTCCGGCCGCTATGCGCGCCTGCAACTCAATGTCGTGTTCCGCGGAGACAGATATTGTTTCCTGCACCGGCTTAAGCAACCGGTCTACAGGCACGTTCATCATGTCTTCAAGCAGTCGGCGAAGCGGTGCGTTTGGCATACCGAGCGGGCTGCCGTCATCACGACGACCAGACACCAGGCGGTGCACATGCCGCACGCTCACCGAGACTTTCATCCCGCGCTCGTGAGCAAACCGCGCGGCGTCTCGGCTGAACTCTTCAGCGGTCTGCCGTCGCCGGCTGAGCAACTCGCCGAACAACGTCCTCGGTTGGCGCCGTTCATCCTTCGACTCCATCGGCTGACCTCTCCGTCTCACTGATGTCAGCGCTGATGAGTCTAGGTCACCAAATGGCACTAGATGGCACAGCCAGGTCATTTACACCCGCTTCGCCCCCGGAGAGGCTGATGTCTGCGGTCACGAACTTCGGGAAGGACGGTGGTGGTCGTGGTCTGGGATGCAACGGGAGTCGTGCTGTTCGTCGTGTGGCTGCTGCTGCCACCGGCGTACGCCGTGGTGTTCGGCCGGAAGTACGTCAGACAGTCCCGAGCGGCTGCTGAGGAGGCCGTGAACGCCGCCCACGAGGCTGCGTGGGCGCACGCGGACGTCCAGGACGCGCTGGACGGGCTGGAGCCCCTGCACAGGCCTCAGGAGGACGTTCCGGTCTCTTTGCCGACGGCACGGACAGCAGACACACAGGAGTTGCCCGCAATCCGGCCGCCCGTGTCGGTCGGGAAGCACAGGCTTGACGAGTCACGGCCTGTGCAAGGGGTTACGTCGTGACTCCCGACGAGACCGACCTGATCACCGAGTTCGGCAGGATCTCCAAGCTCATGCCAAACGTGCTGTTCGACTTCATCATGGGCACCCTGGCACCGGAGCGACAGCGGGAGTTCGGCGAGATTCTGATCGTGCTCGGAGAGCTTCTGGTCAACCACGCCGACGACCGCAAGCAATCCGAACAACCGACGACGGTTGACGCTGTCGAGAACCAGGCCGAGCAGGCCGTAGGGCTCACCAAGCGATTGCCGCCGCGATAAAGCCGCCAGCCTCCGGGGCTCCGTCTCACCCCCCGTCCGAGGTTGGTCAGGGAGAGCCGGCGCGGTGCGCGTCGCCGCGTCGGCTTCTCGCGTCGCCTCTTCGAATCAGTGCAAGGAAGTTGGTATGCCTAAGCGGATCTCTACTGCGCGTGGTCGTGAGTTCGGTGCTGGTCTGAGGGCGGCGATCGAACGGACCGGCCTGACCTCGCGTGCGCTCGCTGACATCGCGGGCTGGGACGAGTCCAAGCTGTCGAACGTGTTGAACGGCAAAGCTGGCGCCAGTCTGATCGAGGTCGCCGCGCTGTTGGGTGCCTGCCGGGTCAAGGCCGCTGAGGCCGCTCATCTGTTGGCGCTGTGCCCGGACATGCACGTCAGGGGCTGGTGGCAGCAGCACGGCGTGCACGCGCCGATCCAGGTCCGCACGGCTGTCGAACACCTGAAGCTGGCCACGACGTTGACGGACTGGCGCCCGCACATGGTGCCGCTGTTTCTTCAGACGGCCGACTACATGTGTGAGGTGCTGCGCGTGTCCTCCACAGTTCCGGCGGACGAACTGCAAGACCGAGTGAAGGCGGGGCTTGCTATGCAGGCGTCGCTGTCACGCGGCGTGCGGTGCACCTTCTTCCTCCACGAGTTGGCGTTGCATCTGCCTGTCGGTGGTGCTGAGGTACACGCCGGGCAGTTGCTGCACCTGTTGTTCATGGCGAACCGGCCGAACGTCACGATCCGGATCGTGCCTGCCTCGCTTGGCGCACACGCGGGCTTGGCTGGACCGTTCACGTACTTGACGTTTGCGAAGTACGAACCGCTGGTGTGGATGGAGAACGAGAACTCCAGTCTCTTCGCCGAGGCGGTGGACGCGATCGAGGGCTACGACAAGGTCGTTCGTGCGCTTGCTGCCAGCAGCCTGGACGATGCCGCCTCCCGAGAGCTGATTGTCCGCCTGGTCGACACCTCGTGGGGTGCTGACGCTGAACTGTTGAGGATGCAGGCGGCGCACGATGCCTAAGGGGTTCAAGTCGAGTCTGGCAAACCGGGCCGTTGCACGTGCGCTTGCATTGTGGCGCAGGGAAAGCGGCCTGAGTCTGGCGGAGGTGACCGAGCGCGTGAAGTGGTCCGCCGCGAAGACCTCGATGATGCAGAACGGGCTCGTCCCGATCAGCGCTGCCGACGTGATGGCGCTCGCGCTGGTCTACGGGATCGACAGTGTTCGGCGGGAGCCGGTGTTCTGGGCTGCGCAGCGCGCACGTGATCCACGCACGTTCGATCTGACGACCAACGATGCGGTGCCCTGCGTGGGCTGGACGTACTCCGAGGTTGAAGCCGAGGCGAGCTACGTACGTGCCGTGGCTCTGGACGTCTTGCCCCCGCTGGTCCGGACATCCGAGTACTCCGCTGCGATCGAAGGCGAGGCTTTCCCCGAACAAAGTCACCGCCGGTATGACGACCTGCACCGTGCGCGGGTGCTGTCCCAGTTGGACGAGGATCCGACGCTACGAGTGGAACTCGTGCTGGGACAGGCGGTGTTGCGGCGGCCCGCCGGCGGTGCGCTGGTGATGGCAGACCAGTTGTTCCAGTTGGCGGTGTTCGCTCAGCTTCCCGGCGTGAACATCTACCTCGTACCGGACAGTGCGGGCGTCGTCGCGGGCATGACCTCGTTCGCGTTGCTGTCGTTCCGCGAGGCGCAGTTCGACGACGTGGTCTACCTCGACAGCCCCCACGGCGATGTGTGGCTTGAGAGCGAGTCTGAACGTCGCCCGTACCTGGAGTTGTTTGGGCGGCTGATGTCCACGACGCTCACAGCCGCCGAGACAGCCGAGCACCTTCACAACGCGGCACAGAACCTCAAAGACGCCGCGCGCTGACCAGCACGCGACACCGGCGCGCGGTCGTGTAGTGACGGGTCGGCCGTGTGCGGCGCACCTCTGTGAGAAGTGCACCGCACACGGCCGTTTCCCGTGGTTGTGACGGGTCATCCGTCACGCGTCACACCCGTCACGGCGGGCCGTTTCCGCTGGTGAGCACCGGTTTTGCACCCGTCACAGGGCGTGTGACGGGTGGCGGGTCCGCTGGGACGGGTTGTGACGGGTCAGCGGTCATCGTCGATCACCTCCACGTCGATCACTGCCGCGTCGCGGGCACGCCGGATCGCCGCACGGATGTCGGCGACGGCGTAGCCGCGTACCTGTTTGACGCCGTCCTGTGTGGGCACGCGGTCGCGGGTCGGGCTACAGCCGAACTCAGCCATGTCGAGGCCGAACCCCTTGGGTTCAACTCCGAGCGCTTCCACGAGTTCGGCGGTGGGTACGAAGTCCCTGCCTTCCTTGCTGTCGAGGTCATCGGCGAGGTAGTCCACAACGGACGCCAGCGGTTCGGGCAACTCGACCTCGTCCACCCGTTCCGCATCCGTGATCGCGGGCGCGGCTGCGCCGATGGCCTTCGCCACGGCCGCGTGATCGAGCACCGGTTGCGTTCGCTGCCCCGCCGCGTGCCCGGTGAGCGTTCCTTCCGCCTCCCGCAACGCTCGCCCGCGTAGGCAGATCTCCCTCCAGTCCTCATTGGGCATGTAGAACGTCCGCACGGTCAGCGCGAGCAGGTCCGCACCGGCCTGGGTCTCCCCGTCAGGTCGCAGGATGCCCACCCCCTTGTGCGAGGGCAGCAGGCGACTGGAGTCGTACCCGCGCGTGTTCATCTGCTCGCCCAGGATGATGTTGCTGTCACGCCAGTCCATCACCCGTAAGGCGAACCGCGACCCGAGCACCGCGCGAAGGCTGGACGGGATGGTCTTGCTGTCCGGCCGCTGCGTCGCGAGCACCAAGATCACACCTGCCGCCGGCGCCTTCTTCGCAAGCCACGTCAGCAGCTCGCCGATGTACTCACCTGCCGTGAGCTTCTTCCCCTGCACCTCAACAGGAGTGCGGTCCTCCAGCGGGATCTGTACCTCGTCCACGATCAACGCCGTGATCGGCATGTCCAACGATGAATCACGGGACATGTCCGGCGTCACCTTCGACTCGGGACACGTCAGGTCGTCGAGGTCCTGCATCCTGCGATAGCGGCCCTGGACGGCCGCGACCAGTTCCACCAGCCAGTCCAGGAACGCCAGCACGTGTTCGCTGTCGTCGCCGGACATGAACCGGTGCGCGACCTGTTCAGCAGCCTTCCAGTCCTTGCCGTTCTTGAAGTCCGCCACGTACAACCGGGTGTGCGGGTCCAAGATCAAGCCTGCGGCCGCGAGCCGTTCGGCCATCGTCTTGCCCTGCCGAGGAATCGCGCCAATGAGCACCGACGTCCACACCATCGGCAGATCGATCCGGCGTCCGCGCGCGTCGGTGCCGAAAGGCACCGGCCGCCACGCATCCCACCTGAGCACTCCGAGCAACGGGGTACGGATGGGCGGCGTGGCGTAGGGGTCCTCATCGGCAACCCACATCGCCACCCGTCCGGCGTGCCCGCCGTTGCCGCGCACCCGCTCCACACTCAGCTGAATCTCATCCACGGCCAGCGCGGACGCCAAGGCCTCCCGATGCTTGACGACGTCGGCCGCCTTGCGGGTCGCGGGCAGGTCAACCGTGACCGCCCATCCCTGACCTCTGCGCGTGGCCCGGTCGACCAGGCGCAGCGTCTCGTCCTTACCGATCAGCTTCGCGTCCCGGAACGCGTCCACGAGCACCTGAGGGTCCATCGTCCAGGTCAACGTTCGCGGTCCAGCGAGCACCGCCTTACGTCCAGGACTGCCGTCCTTGCGCCTGCCGAGGATCGCCAGTGCGACGGCGACCACCACGCCCGAGATCCACAGCGCCCGATGCCCGTACAGAAGATCGAGCACCGCGACCACGACCGCCACCGTGACCACCGTGGCCCCGGTGACCTTCCACCGGAACAGCGTCAGCTCCCGAATGTCGGTGAACTTGTCCGCGAGCTTCTCCGACTGCTCGGCTGCATCCCGGTAGTCCCGCACGGTCACCCAGGAACGCCACCACCGGACCGCGACCACCAGGCCGCGCACGACCGCGCCCGTGAACCGGAACGGTGAACGCACCACGGCCACCACGACATCCTTCAAGGCCTGCACCGCGTGAACGCGATCCTTCGCCCACAACGGCACACGCGGTGAACGCCGCCACGCGTTCATGAACCGCTGTCGCCACGACGGTTGCAGCAGTGGGGAAGCATCGTTCACGAACTCACCCTCGAACACCGCCCGCACGGGAAGCGGCCCGTCCGCGCTGACGAACTCACGGCCGTGGTCACTCATCACGACCACCTCCGCTCACCTCAGCCGCCAGCGCGGCGGACAGACGAGACGACAGCCCGCGCGAGCAGCCGGTGACACCACGGACCCACGCCGGGCTCACCACGACATCAGGCGTCCACGCTTCGCGCGCAGCTATCAGATAGTCATTGAAGGTGACTCGACTCTGCGGGCGATTGTTGTTGCGCCGCTTGGGTTTCGGCGCCGCCGGCCTGGGCTCCGCGGGGCGGTCCGCGGTGACCGTTGCCGAGCGTTCCGACGCTTCCGTGAACGCCGCCGAAACTGCCTCCGTCAGCTTGTCCCGCAGGTCCGTCACAGCTTCCGCCGCGACGAACACCACGAGCGGCGGAACCGAGTGCAGGACCACGCCCGAGACCGAACCGGCCGCCCACGAGTGCCACGTGTTCATGACGTAGGTAGCGGCGAGCGTGAACCACTTCGCCCGCCGGGTCCACGCACCCGTGCGCACCTGATACCGCGCGGTCACCTGCTCTGCTCGCAGGATCGCCAGCAGCACCAGCGACACCGTTGGGTCGAGCAACCATGCCGCCAGCCACGGCAGCGACCACGCCGGCGTGCCCGCCGCCGCGAAGCTCTGGACGTTGGTCATGGTGAACCCGAGACCGAGCACGATCCCCGACCAGCACAACTGGTCCACCTGAGCGCGCACCCGCTCGACCCGCAACGCGATCACATCGGGGTGCGTCGCGTACGCCCGCAGCTCCGCCGCCTCCGCCGCATCGGCAGCCAGCCTCTCGGCCGCCGGGGCGGCGGGTGGCCGCCCGAAGGCGGCCACCCTTTCCCGACTCTTGCCGAACGTGCTCATCGCCGTTCACCCCGGCCACGCGGGTTGTCATGCGTGGTGATCGTGAGTGCCTTCGTCAGCGTGTACGCCGCGAACAAGGCGGGCAGGCCCAGCACCACGAGCAACAACGTCACGTCGCCCCGGTGCGTGATCACCACCCACTGCACACCCACGATCGCCCCGGCCATCAGCAGCACCCGCCCGGTCAGCGACAGCAACCGAGCACCAGCACGTGCCGCGTTCGCCGCTGCCTTCGCCCGCCGGGCACTGGCCCGCCAGACCCACAGCAGCACCACGACCACACCCACAACCGCAAGGATCTGCGTCGAAGTCAGGTTGATCGTCACGACGACCCACCACCCTCACGGCGAGCACGCCACACCCGGAACACCTCACGGCGATCTTCCTGCGACAGACCACCCCACACACCCACCGTGTCCTCGCCGGCCGTGCGCAACTCCAACTCCAAGCACACGCCCCGGACCGGGCAGTCCGCACACAACCGCGCAGCAGCCTCGCGGTCGCTGATCTCCTCCTGCTCCCACTCGGGACCATCGTCGTCGGCCCACAGCCACATGCACGCGCCGTCCCGCGTCACGATCTCCAACAGGACCTGATCCGGAACCTTCTCGTAGCGGTCGAGCTCCGCCGCCACGAGCTCGTAGTAGTTCTCCGGGTTCACCACGCACCCCCGGCCTTCTGCTCGAACTCCCGAGCGCTACGCCGCGCGGCGATCATCTCCGCGATGTCGACCACGCCGCCCGACTCAGCGGCCCGCTGGATCAGCTCCTCCACAGCGCGCGCCGGAATGACGTACCGGCTGCGCAGCCGCACGGCGGGGAAGGCGTCGTCATGGATGGCCCGGTAGACCGTCTGCGCGTCCACCCTGAACAACCGCGCGGCTTCCGAGACTGTGTAGAACAGCGGCGGGTTGCTTCCCGCCGCACTTGTTGCAGTCATGATGTGAGTGCCTTTCAAAGAGTGATTTCTTCTCCGAAGGCGCTGACATTGGCGTCAATTCACATACGATCGCCGCTGACATCAGCGCTTTGTCCGTTTTCGGCGCGGTTTGCGCGCTAACGTCGGCGCTGAGGCGGAGCACGGAGGCGTACGTGGAAGAGGACTGGTCGTCGGTCGCGGAGGCAATCAATGCCCGCGCTGACGAGCTGGCGATGAAGCAGAAGGAACTTGCCGAGAGATCCGGCGTATCGCTGGCTATCGTTCGCGAGATCCAACAAGGACGAATCGAGCGACGACGAAACCCACGAACCCTCGAAGCGCTGTCGATCGCGCTCGAATGGCACCCGCAGCACCTCATTGCAGTGCTGCAAGGAAAGACCCCGCCAGCGGCTGATCCGACCGATCAAGCAACCGAGGACCCGCTGGTTCCGCTGCTGCAAACGGTTATTCGCGAACTTCGCGGTCTCCGTGCCCAGGTCGGCGCACTCACCAGCCGCCTTGACGAGTCCGCAAGAAATGCCCGCAAGAACTCGCAAAGGAAGGACAAGTGAGTCCATCCCGCTTGGTGGTTTCTGCGTCGCTGTCATGGCTACAGCAGACCGCCGCGGACGGGGTCAAAATAATTGCTGGCACCTAACAGGGGGCGTGTTAGGTCGAGTTAGGTGCCCAGCTCAGAAGGGGTCGGGGGACTCAGGAAGATGGGGAGACGGAAGCGCGGCGAACCACCACTCACGAAGCTTCAAGGCATCCGTGAGGAGCTTGGACGCACACAGGAACAGGTGGTGCGCTACTTCCTCGCGCGCCGCGAACAGATCCACGACGTTCCTCAGGCGACCGAGCACGCGCTATACATCACGCTCTCTCGTTGGGAGAACGGGCATGTAACCGTCACAGAGCCTGGGTACAGGCGCATGTTCCGCGAGTACTACGGCCGAACAAACGAAGAACTCGGCTTCCCGCCAGACCAAGAGAGTGAAGCACTCGAAGAACTGCGCGACCGCCTGATTGTGGCGCGCAGCATCGATGATGAAACCGTTGAGATGTTTCAACATCAGATCAACAGTGCGCGTGGATCAGATAAGCGCTTCGGTTCTTTGCTGGTGCTCGACCAACTCAACAGTCACATCCGCCAACTGGAAAGCGTCCGCGCGTTCAGTGTGCGGGAAAGTCACCGGCGCCGAATTGCAGCCATCCTGACCGACGCGCGCACGCTCGCCGGCTGGACCGCCCTTGACCGGGGCTCGCAGCTCCAGGCCTGGCAGTACCACGAGGATGCCAAGGTGTCCGCTCGCGAGGCGGACTCACCGCACTTGCTGGCCCACGCGTCCGCCCAGCAAGCGGTAATCCTGCTCGACATGGGTGAGTACCAAATGGCAGTGGAACTGCTGGAGTATGCGCGATATGTAGCCGAACATCGCGTGCCATCCCTACTCAAAACCTGGCTAGCGGCGGCACATGGCGAAGGACTCGCGGCGGCCGGACAGCACGACGCCGCATTGCGGGCATTCGACGATGCAGACTCTCTGATGCCCTCTGATCCCGTGGACCCGGCGATGCCGTTCCTTCTGTTGAACCAAGGGCACCTCAGTAGGTGGCGCGGAAGCGCGCTACTACGGCTTGGCGATCAAGACGCAATCAACCACTTGGAAAGCGCTGCAAAAGCGTTGGACTCCACGCCGAATTCTGCGATCCGCGGGCAAACCGGAATGTACGTCGACCTTGCCTTCGCCTACGCCGCCGCTGGCGATCGGGAAACAGCCCTCGCCTATGCGCGCAAAGCTCGGCAACTTGCCTCCCGCATCGGCTCCGATCGCCAAAGGCAGCGACTAGCGAACCTAGAGCTACCCGGCAATAAGAGCCAGCTCGGCATTACACAGGAACAAAAATAGAAGTTGGGCACCCTCCATGTCGCTCACACCGTCGACTGGGTAGAATCCGCTCCCCTAGGCTGGAGTGTGGATGGGTGGACATGACGATCCTGGCGCAGGAGCTTAACGAAGATCAAAAGCTGATGCTTGACGCAATCTACGCGTCATATGCAAGTCGGGGAAAATGGCCGGACTGGCTGTACGTCAAGCGATCATTTCGCCAGAAGTCACAGAGTGACCCACGAACAGTGCGTGATTCTTTCCCTGTTGTAGGCACACGCCTGAACGGCCCTAGCTACAGCGCGATCCGGTATAGCCCACATGAGCATGGAGACGACGCAGAACTCCGCCTATATATTGCCGCAGGACTTCATGTGTCCAGATTCGCCGACAAGGTCGCCAGCGGTCTTGTCAAGGCGATTCAGCGACTTTCTGTCGCCGCACGCGAGGCGGCCCCAGACGCTGGCGCCTTGACCGTCAGCCGCGATCAGCTTGCCTACCACATGAAGTGGGATACAGACGGCATGCGCGATGTGCCAGACCTTCTGAATGCCGAGCCCATTTCCCTAATTTCCTCATACTTCAAAGATGATAGCGACATGTGGGTGATGACCCTCAATGACGAAGGTTTGACACCCTACAGCAACATCGCCACGATCGAAGATTACGTCTCCAAGACGGTAGAGCTGATTTCCACACTGCCAACGTTTCAGATAGGCAGCATGACTGCTCACAGTATCAAAATTGGACACATGGCGAATGGGGTCAGCACAGGAGCTGCCCCTAGCGCACACCCTGAGTACGTGTCAGAAGACTTGATCGAACAGCTCGAAAGGGTCAATTCCCAACACTGGAACCTCGCCAAGCTGGTATCTATGCTCCGCGAACTAAACTCGGCGTATGCCGCCGGTCATCAATACTCATCGCTGATGTTGTGCCGGGCCGTAATGGATCACGTTCCTCCCGTCTTTGGATGCAAGGCGTTCAGCGAAGTCGGCAGCCAAATAAGCATGCCCGCAACCGATAAGCGGCATCTCAAGTTGCTCGGCGACAACCGGCAAGTTTCCGATGACGCTCTACATCGTCACATCTCCAGGCACAAGGACCTGGTCGAGCTTCATGACGTCCCCCAACGTCAGGGCATAAACACGCTCATTCGACTGGTGATCGATCAACTCAGCTAGGGCGTCGCTGGCAATCGGGAACCGGATTTGCCCATCAAAGGCACTATTCCTAATAGCCAGCGACCCCATGCCATCTCAAGCTAGTCGACGGTGGATGCTCCACGACTATTGCGCGAGGCCAAGTAATAGAGCACTGGAATGATCGCCCCGGAGCCTAGCACTTCTTCCCTCCCGATAAGTTCGAGAAGGCGAGCAGTGGAGACCCATTCGAGCCGTGCCGCTTCCTCACCATCGGTAGGCTCACCTACCTTCTCGAAGTCACGCCAAAGATACGCATCAACCTTTGCGTCGACCATTCCAGGCAGCGGCTGGAAACTTACGAGATGCTCAGGTTCGCCGATCGGGCGGTAGCCAGTCTCTTCCTCGGCTTCTCGCTTGGCTGTAACCGACGGATCTTCGCCGGCCTCGACCAAGCCGCCGATCAGTTCATAGCCCCACTGATCGACAGCAAAGCGGTAGCGCCACAGTGTCAGGACTTCCTCTTGCTCATTGACAAGCAAGGCGACTGCAACGCGGTCCAGCTTCACGACGTGATGCTCGAACCTGCTGCCGTCCGGCGGCTCAACGTCTACCAGGTTTAGTTTGATCCAACGGTTGTCGTAGATGGTCCGCTCACCATGGACCTTCCACCTAAGTTCCTCCGGGTACTCCGTCACCCGCTCAGCCTACGAGCCTGCTGTCGCGTGATCACTCACCCGGTCAGCGGCAGGCACCACAGATCAAGCCGATGAGCACATCGGACGGGCTTCGATGAAGCGTTATTGCCTCCGAGGGCGATCAACAAGGTGTGAACGATCCCACTACACAGTTGCCACCGACAGCCAACGCTTCCAACCGGACTGCAATTGCACCTTCAACCGCATCCCGTTCCCCTCTGCCTCGCTGGACCGTGCCAGTGGTCGCAGTCCTCGTGCTCGCCGCAGGAATAACCGTTCTGGTGGTGTTGTGGCGATGGATCGACACACTTGCCCTTGTCGACATAGAAAAGAAGGCCGCGACACAGTTGGATGCCGTCAAGATATCCGCATCCATTGTTGTCGCAGGCGGCGGCTTGTTCGCTCTTTACCTTGCGGCACGACGCCAACGCACCCAAGAGCAAGAACTAGAAGCGCGTCATGCTGAGCTCAAGCATCGTGAAGCTGAACTCGGACAACGCGACCGAGTCCAAATGCATGCCGAAAAGGTCGCTGAGGACAACCGGCTGCATGCAGAGCGAACAGCTGATGCAAACGAACGCGACGCAGCAGACCGGCGAGTAACCGAACTATATGCAAAGTCGGTCGAACAATTGGGTTCAGACAAAGCGCCAGTGCGCCTTGGAGGACTATATGCCCTAGAGCGACTAGCTCAGCATAACGATTATCAGAGGCAGACCGTAGCAAGCGTGATATGCGCGTACCTACGCATGCCCTACACACCGCCCGAAGAACTCCTTCCCCTGAACACTGACGAAGCCAACCAAGACAAGTACGCCCGCAGCGCACAAGAACGCGAGGTGCGCTTGACCGCTCAACGCATCCTCGGAAACAACCTACGCAGGAGAACCAGCGATGACCCTGCACACCCAACTGCCTGGTCTGACATCGATATCGACCTGACAGGTGCGACACTAATTGACTTCAATCTAGCCAAGTGCGATATTCGCAGCGCAGTTTTCAACGGAGCACGGTTCTTCGGCTTAACTAGGTTCACAAGTGTTGTCTTCAAAAAGAACGCATCTTTCAGGGGAGCGTTATTCTACTCACTAGCTTTCTTCGATAAAGCCACTTTTCATTCTACAGCGAACTTTGATTCCGCAGAATTCGAAGGGGTTGCGAGGTTCACCGCAGTCCAGTTTAGCTACGTATGCTCGTTCAATGATGCGGTCTTCCAAAGAAACGTTATTTTTTCCTCGATCAAGTGCAAGGGTTTCATCAGATTCAAAGATTCAACCTTCAATGGACATGCCAGGTTTGCCAGCGCGGAAATCGCCGCTTCCGCTGTATTTACTGGGGCAACTTTCAAAAAGAAGGCAAATTTTGAGCAGGTTTTCTTCGGCGGAGCTTCCGACTTCACCAACACCACCTTCGAATTCGCGCCGGAACTGGGCATTGGCGCGTTCGCCACGCTGAGAGCATCTTTCGATTCAACCTGGCCTGCCGGGTGGAGCACAGCGAACCAGATTGGGCTTATTAAGGACAAAGAAGAAAAGGCTTGGTACCTTCTAGCCGACAGTTTCCCACCTCAGGAGGCGAACTTGCCGGGTCACCCCTGATCTCAACTCCACAGTGGACGGTTCCATCGCAGGATCGACACGTCCCCATGGCGTGACAGGGTTCGTGACGCGAACCGTAGCGAAAACGTGATACATGCAGGAGTGCGACATGAGTCTTGCAGGGACATAGATGCAGGTAGAGGCCATGGAAGCGGCCGAAAGAGACATTCCTAAACCGTGTGTCGCAGGTTCGAATCCTGCCTGGGGCACCACCTTTCGCCGGGTGAAATCAAGCTCTGACCAGCGGCAACGCGGTCGGAGCTTGATCTTTTTGGTCAGTCACCGTCAGCGAGAGTCTGCCCCTGTGTGCCGCCATCTACGGACTCACCGCGGACTGGATCTGATCCCGACGTAGCGTCCTCAACTGTCGCCTTATCCGGCTTCACGTCAACTGCCGTCGACGTCTGTCGCTCTCGCTCCCACTCCGCGCGCTGCGCCAGGTACTCAGCACGCTCGGCCTCCAGTCGAGCGCGACGTACCTCTCGTTCCTCCGTGACAACCTCGACAGGACCCTTCAACACTTTGGAGTTCCTGAGGAGCTTCTCGATGGCACGAAGGGCTTTCGCAGTCTCGTGCGCGCCGAGCACCTCGACTCTCGCACTGTCAGCCTGCACGTTCAGATCAAGGATGTGCGTCTCAGACCAACGCTTCTTCGAACCATGACTTCCGTACTCGACCTCCACGGAGTACACCTTCGGAAGCTTGCTCTGGAACAGATCCGGAGCGTTGTCAAAGTAGGTACGAAACTCTCTCCCAGGCGCAAACGTCGGAATCGGTTCGTTCAACATTCGAAGATCAGCAAACTTCGTTCGCGCGTCATCATCCACGGTCCGCTGAGGCGTAGGAGTCATCTTGATGCGGACGTCTTTCGCAGGACCTTGTCCGATGTTCTTGATCACGAAGTCGATGAGCCGCCATGACGCAAGGCTGTTTTCGAAGTCAACGACGATGTAGGGGCGCGTCTGATCCTCGTGCGCCGCCGTGACTGCCCGGACCTGTCTGAATGCAGCCAAGACGGCTAGCACCGCACCGAGCAGCGCTAGCGCCGACACAATCGCTGCAAACCCAGCCCAGGCCGTCTGAGTCAGCCCTAGGAACTTTTCCGGTGCCATCCTTAAACCCTTCTGCCGCTCTACCACACATAGGTAGGTAGAGCGGCAATGTTACGCACCATCAGATACGGGGTCGACCTCAGCGACCAAGCAAGGAATCAATGATGCCGTTGACTGCCTCTCGCTGACCGTCGATACATTTCGCATAGACCTTCAACAGCACTTCTACCGAGTGCCCAGCCCGCTCAGCGACCTCAGGAGCCGGAACCCCACCGTTCAACCAGAGAGACACAGCCGCATGCCTCAAGTCATACGGCCGTCCCGCAAGCGGCGACGAGACCTGAGCAGGCGTCAAGGCATACGACCGCGCTTCTTCCCATACGCGGTAGTACGTCGAGTACGACACCAGGCGAGACTATCGGCCATACCGTCATCCGCGAAACCATAGAAGAAACCGGGATCGACGTCGAGCCTGTCGACATCATCGGCGTATACTCCGACCCCGACCACGCTGTCGCTTACACCGATGGCGAGGTACGAGAGCAGTTCTCTATTTGTTTCCGAGCAAGGCTGATCGGTGGGGATCTACGCGAAAGCAGCGAGCCAAGCGAAGTTCTCTGGGTGATCCGCAGCGATCTGGACAGACTCAACATCCACCCGTCGATCCAGCTTCGCATCCTGCACGGGTTCGAGAACCGATCGACACCCTACTTCGCGACCTAGTCAACCGCGTCACGTCGCCCCAGACCCCCGGAACATGCCACCACATCGCTAACATTACTCAAGATCCAAACGATCTACGAGCATAACAACACAAGAGCCATACTTGGAGGTACCCAGGTGCTGTTTAGCCGCCGCGAAAGACTGAAGAAGATCGCAGAACAAGAGAACCAGGGAGCATCTTTCTGGACTCGAAACTTCACAAAAGAAACCCGCGTGCGCATTATTCACGCATTCATTGACGCCACGAAATATCGGATGGAAGAATGCGCTTTGATTGCACGAGGACTAATCCTCCGCGATGAGGGCTGGCTCCATCTCACATCCTCCTCTCTCGCCGAGGTTGACGACTTCCTTGAGTACGCAATGAAGTGCGCCGATGACATGATGCCCACGGTAATAGAAGCAATGCACGAGTCTATGTCTAGCCGACGCGTCTCGGGAGCGCACCCGTACAACTTTCACGGCGAGACTGAAACAATTCTCCGCGAATCGCGAGTTAGCTACGACCTCATCAATGGCCAGATGGTCGAGTTCTCCTCAAGAGAAATGCATGTTGCCGTCATATCTCCAGTCCTCAAACTCCTAGCCACCAACAATACATACTCGGCAGTTGAGGCCGCCTACCAGGACGCACTCCGCGAAATATCCGACAACAAAGGCGCGGACGCAATCACCGACGCCGGCACAGCTCTTCAGGAGATGCTAAACGCCCTCGGCTGCAAGGGAAACGCGCTGGGTCCCCTAATCAAGAACGCGCGAAACAAGGGGATAATCGCGGCGCACGACGTCCGCCTCCTAGACGGGCTGGATGTAATTATGAATTGGGTGTCCGCAGACAGAAGCGAATCAGGCGACGCGCATTCTTCCACGCAAGCCGCCATAGCGGACGCATGGCTAACCGTTCACATCGTTGGAGCACTAATCCTCCGCCTGGCGGAGGCGGACGTAAAGCGACCAGGAAAGTAACGGTAGCGTATCAACACTTCTGTGTTGCAATCCGAAATGCGGGACAACTTGAAGGTACTGCCGAATTGCGCTCTACAGGATCAAGGCCGCCGCTGGCGGCGCGTCCCGCGCGTATGGCGGACACCTTCCATCCCGGCACTCCCGGCATCCGCTTCGCTCCGCCGGTCGGCCGGGCGGCGCTGCGCGCCGCACTCCGGCCTCACCTCACCGACGAGCCTGCTCATAGAGCCATGCCAGCCAGCAGCTCCCCACGAGCACCAGCATGATCACCGCGGACTTGCTGTGCACGGCGCTCGACTGCCGCGACGGCTCCGCCGCCTTGCCACCGGACGATGAGCGTCGATGACCGAGCAGCACGAGCACGCCGGCTGTTGGAACTCCACCCCGCCCCGCGAGCATGACACCGGCCAGTGGTGTCGGGTCAAGGCTGGAACGAGTACCTTGACCCGACACCACTGGCCGCGTGATCGGCATGGGGTCGAGATGAAGCGGGAGAAGTGGCCGAGCACGGACCACGGACTCCTCACGGACTGGCTATGCCAAACGCCCCAACGGATGCAGGCGAACCCACAGGTCAGTAGGCATGAGCGAGCGAGTAGCCCACTTGCCTTCCTAAACCATTTGTCGCAGGTTCGAATCTGCCTGGGGCACCACCTTTCGCCGGGTGAAATCAAGCTCTGACCAGCGGCAACGCGGCCGGAGCTTGATCTTTTCCCACACGGCGCCAAAGCAGGGATCACCTCACCTGCGACCGCACGAAGTCGACGTACGGCTCATAGGCCGAAACATCCCGCCCGGGCTCATAAGTGCTGAGGTAGTAGTAGTCGGCCATGATGTTGGCCTGCTGCTCCGAGTTGAACTCCCCGAACGTCTTCCCCCGCAGCCCCTCGACCCCGCCGTAGTCGTAGAGCCCCTTCACGAAGAACCCGGCGAACGCCGTCGGCAGCAGGCTGAGGACGCTGCGGCCGTGCTGGTACTGGTAGGCGTGGGTCAGTTCGTGGACCAGCCAGCGTTCGTAACGGGCCTGGTTCTGCGGCGAGGTGAGGATTCCCCTGGGGAACGTCACGAGGCGGGGCAGGGTGCGGGCGACACCGAAGGCGCCGAGGAGGCCGCCTTCGGCGAGGGTGAGGGCGCTGATGTCGAGGGCGTCGCCGAAGACCTTGCGCGCGATGTCGGCTTCGCGGGACTCAAGAGCGCGGCGGAACACAGGGCGGAACACCACGGCGGCTCCCTGCTGGGCGGATGGACGATCGTGGTCATGCGCGGTGGTAGCGGACCTCGTCGAGCACGGCGTCGCCGAGGGTTTCGCGGCGGGTGGTGCCGTCGGGGGTGAAGCCGAGGCGTTCGTAGAAGCGGCGGGCGCGCTGGTTGCCGGCGAGGACCCAGACGATGGTGTCCGGGAGGCCTTCCAGTGCTGCGGCGGCCAAGGGGTGGGCGAGGCCGGTGCCCTGGGCGGACTCCAGGAAGTAGATCGCGTACAGCTCGTGGGTGGCGTCCGGTTCGCGGGACGGGCCGACGCTCGCGAAGCCCACCACCTCGTCGTCGGCCAAGGCGACCCAGACGGTGCCGGAGGGGATCAGGCGTTCCCACATGGAGGTGCGCGACTCCACGGACAGGGCGTCGAGGACGTCGTCGGGCATGTGGCCGCGGTAGGTGGTCCGCCACGAGTCGACGTGGACGGCGGCGACGGCGGGTGCGTCGGAGACCACGGCTTTGCGGATTGTCATCGGTGCCCCCAGTGGCGTGATCGGATCGTCGTCGACGCGGGTCGCGGCATTGACGATGCCCTCGCTTTGTACTACCTGAAGGCGAGGTGGTCGCCATCGGCACGGACGGGCTCCGCGAGGCTGTGACACAACCCTGACAAATCCCCTACCGGGTCCGGACAAAGTGCCGGGACCGTTGGGGGTGTGAACGTCCACTGGAAACGATGGCTGGTGGTCTCGGGGGCCGCTGCGGTCATCGCGGCGGGCGTCGTCGTCTGGGGGTCCTACGCCCGGCTGGAGGGCAACCTCCAGACCGTCGACCTCGCCGAGGAGCTCAGCGGCAACGCCCGGCCGCCGCGGCCCACGCAGACGCCGTCGACGCCGGGCAGGCCGCTCAACATCCTTCTCATCGGCAGGGACGACGGGCGGTCCGACACCGCCATGGTCGTGCGGCTGAACGCCAGGGGCGACGCGGCCAGGGTGATCAGCATCCCGCGCGACACGATGGTGCCGCGGCCGCGGTGCGGTGACCACCCGCCGGCGCGCATCGCCATGTTCAACAGCGCCTTCTCCACGGGTGGGGCGGCGTGCACGGTGGCAACGGTCGAGCAGATGAGCAATCTGCGGATGGACCATTTCGTGCAGATCGACTTCAACGGTTTCCGCGACGTCATAGACCGCCTCGGCGGAGTCGACATCACGTTGCCCGAGGCGATCGACGACGACAAGAGCGGACTGCGCGTTCCGGCCGGGCCGAACAGGTTGAGCGGAACCCAAGCACTCGCATTCGTGCGGACCCGGTACAGCATCGGGGACGGAAGCGACCTGAACCGGATAAAGAACCAGCAGCTCTTCCTGACCGCACTCAGTCAGAAACTCGCGGACGAGAACTGGCTCGGCAGCCCGCAGCGGACGTTCGAGCTCGCCGACGTCATGACGAGGTCGATCGTGACGGACGCGGAGCTCGGATCGATCAGCGCGCTGGCGGGCCTCGCCGGCAAGCTCACGGCGTTGCGACCGGGGAGCATCGGCTACGTGACGCTGCCGGTCGAGCAGTACCTGCCCGACCCCAACCGGGTCCAGCCGAAGCAGCCGGAGGCCGACGCGCTCTGGACGGCCGCCTGACTAGCAGGCAGCACCCTGCCACTCACTCGGTCGAGGCCACGGCTGAGGAGACCCCCAGCGCTCCTCAGCCGTGGAAGATCTTCCCCAGCTAGCCGCTACCACTGTGACGGTCTCCCGGTCTCGTGAAAGGACGTGCGGTCGAGGTTGTCAGACCATCTCGTTAGGGTGGGTTCGGAAGGGCCCGTCCGGCGCGTGCGCCGCAGCTCAGGCGGGTGGTGTGCGTTTTCCGGTCCGGACGAGGTGGAGGGCGATTGGGACCCCGTGGCGTCTTCGCGGAGCGCTTCGC
Organism: Lentzea chajnantorensis; assembly: GCF_054300775.1. Lineage (NCBI taxonomy): Bacteria > Bacillati > Actinomycetota > Actinomycetes > Pseudonocardiales > Pseudonocardiaceae > Lentzea > Lentzea chajnantorensis. The sequence continues at coordinate 493,193 of NZ_JBSDZT010000002.1, forward strand.
GCTGCTGTACGCGGAGGCAGGTGACCCGCCGCTGAAGCGGGTCACGGAGTCGGTGACCCGCGCCCGCCGGACGGACGAACAGGGCAGACCGGTCCGCGTGCCGGCGCAGCGGGTCAGCGACTGGCGGCGCGGGCGGAACGTGCCGGCGAGGTTCAGCGGGTTGAGCGCCGTGCTGGAGGTCCTCACCGGCGAGGCGCGCAAGCGCCGGCCGCAGCCCGCGGTCGACGGGCTCTACGACGTCGAGGTCTGGCGCACGCTCTGGGAGGAGGCGCTCGCCAGCCCGGTGGGTGACGCGGACACACCCCCTCAGGACGAAAACGCGGTGTGCCCTTACATGGGTCTCAGCGCATTCGGACCGCAGGACACGAATTGGTTCTTCGGACGGGAAAGAGCGACGAACGCACTTCTCGCCCGGATGAACGACAACGGTCTGACAATGCTCGTCGGCGCGTCGGGTGCCGGTAAGTCGAGCCTGATCAAAGCGGGCGTGCTGCCCCGCCTACGCAAAGAGGCGGTGGTGATTTCCCCCGGCACCGATCCGTTGAAGGAGCTCGCGCTCCAGCTGCCGGAACTGATAGCGGTGCTCGAAGCCGCCGCCGACTCGGACGCGCTGGTCGAGTTCGCGCAGGAGGTGCAGATCGCGGTCGGCGAGCGGGTGGTGGTCGTCGACCAGTTCGAGGAGGCGTTCACGCTCGGCGGCGACGCGAACCGGCTGCGGGTCTTCGTGCAAGCCCTGCACGCGGCCGCGCAGAAGACGGCGGTCGTGCTGGGCGTGCGGGCCGACTTCTACGCCCGCTGCCTCGACTTCCCCGAGCTCGCCGAGGCGCTGCAGAGCAACCAGATGGTGCTCGGCGCGATGTCGGCGGCCGAGGTGCGCGACGCGGTCACGAACCCGGCGAAGGCCGCAGGGTTGCAGCTCGAAGCGGGCCTGGTCGACCTCATGCTGCGCGACCTGGGCGCCCAGAACCGGCGCGGCAAGGACGCCTACGACGCGGGGGCGTTGCCGCTGCTCAGCCACGCCCTGCTGGTCACCTGGCAGCGCCGGCAGGCAGGCCGGCTCACGATCGCGGGCTACCGGGCGGCCGGCGGCATCCAGGGTGCCGTCGCCACGACGGCCGAACGGGCCTGGGCCGACCTCGACGACCCGGGCCAGCAGGCGGCGAAGCAGCTGCTCCTGCGCCTGGTCAGGGTCGGCGACGACACCCAGGACACCCGGCGCCGCTCCAGCCGCCACGGCCTGCTGGAGGCGAGCACGAACCTGCCGGCGACCGAACGCGCGCTGGAGGTGCTGGCCAGGGCCCGGCTGATCACGCTCGACGCCGGCAGCGTGGAGATCACGCACGAGGCGCTGCTGCACGCGTGGCCGCGGCTGCGCGGCTGGATCGACGAGGACCGCGCGGGCAACCTGACCCGGCAGCGGCTGGAGGAGGACGCGGCCACCTGGTCCGCGCACGACCGCGACTCGTCGATGCTCTACCGCGGGGCCCGGCTGGAGGGCGTGCGGCAGCAGCGGAACGTCACCGTGCTCGCCAGGGAGTTCGTGCGCACGTCGGAGCGCCAGCACCGCAAGAGCACCTGGCTGCGCCGCAGTGCCGTCGCGCTGGTGGCGGTGTTCGCGCTGATCGCGGCGGGTGCGGCGGTGATCAGCGTGCAGCAGCGCAACGACGCCCAGTACCGCCAGGTCGTGGCGGAGGCGGACCGGCTGGCGACGACGGACGTGTCGTTGTCGGCGCAGCTGCTGCTCGTGGCGCACCGGATGCGCCCGGACGACCAGGCGGTGGCCGCGAAGGTGCTCGCCACCCAGCAGGTGCCGCTCGCGGTGCCGGTGCTCGGGCACACCGGCGCGGTCTACCTGACGACGTTCAGCCCGGACGGCACGCTCCTCGCGACCGCGAGCTACGACCGCACCGCGCGGCTGTGGGACGTCCGGGACCGCAGCCGCCCACGGCAGGTCGCGGTCATCAGCGGGCACGAGGACTGGCTGAGCTCCGCGGTCTTCTCCCCCGACGGCAAGGTGCTCGCGACGACCGGCCAGGACGCGACGATCCGGCTCTGGGACGTGGCGGACCCCGGCTCGCCCCGGGCGCTCAAGACGATCGAGACCGGCAACGGCCCCACCTACCTGCTGGAGTTCAGCCCTGACGGCAGGCTGCTCGCGGCGGCGAACGAAGACCGGTCGGCGCGGCTGTGGGACGTGAGCAGTCCCGCGAACGCCAAACCCGTCGGGGAACCGCTGCGCGACCACAGCGCCGCGGTGCGCTCGCTCGCGTTCAGCCCGGACGGCAGGACGCTGGCCACCGCCGGCGACGACTCCACGATCCGGCTGTGGGACGTGGCCACCGGGACCAGGACCGGCAAGCCGCTGACCGGCCACCGCGACGGCATCCACTCGGTGGCGTTCAGCGGCGACGGGAAGCTCCTCGCGAGCGGCTCCGAGGACAAGACGGTGCGGCTGTGGGACCCGGCCACGCAGGAACCGGTCGGCCTGCCGCTCGCCGGGCACACCGAGGCCGTGTGGTCGGTGAAGTTCAGCCCCGCCGAGCCCGTGCTCGCCTCCGCGGGCGCCGACGCGACCGCGCGCCTGTGGAACATCAGCGACCCCGCGGTGCCGAACCCGCTCGGGCGCCCGCTCACCGGGCGCGGCGGGTCCCTGTTCGCCGTCGGGTTCAGCGGGGACGGCGCCACGCTCGCCACGGGGTCGCAGGAGAGCGGCGCGAACCTGTGGTCGTTGCCGCGCGAGTGGTTGCTCGGCCACACCGCGCGGGTGGGCGAGCCGTCGTTCCGCCCGGACGGCCGGCTCCTGGCGACCGGGTCCGCGGACAAGACGGTGCGGCTGTGGGACCTGTCCGACCAGCACCACCCGAAACCGGCGGGACCACCGCTGCTGGGCCACGAGCGCTCGGTCGGCCCTCCGGCGTTCCGGCCGGACGGGAAGGTGCTCGTGTCCGCGGCGGGCGACCAGACCGTGCGCCGGTGGGACGTGGCCGACCCGAGCCGCCCGCGGCCGTTGGGCGAACCGGTCCTGCTGCCGACCCGCTTCGCCACGGCCGCGCGGTTCGACCCGGCCGGGACGGTGCTGCTGACCAGCCAGGACGACAACTCGGTGCGGCTGTGGGACGCCGCGGACCCGGCGCACCCCGTGCCGCTGGGCGAACCGCTGACCGGGCACGACGCGTACGTCAACGGCATGGACTTCAGCCCCGACGGCCGCACGGTCGCCACGGCGAGCAGCGACCGGACGGTGCGGCTGTGGGACGTGAGCGACCCGACGCGGGCGCGGCTGATCGGCACGCCGATCCAGGACCCGCAGATCGTGCACAAGGCGGTCTTCACCGCGGACGGGGGCACGCTGATCACCGCGGGGCAGGACCGGGTGATCCGGTTCTACGACGTGCGCGACCGCGAGCACCCGCGGCTGGTGAGCGAGCTGCGGGGGCACACGGGCGTGATCACCACGATCTCGGTCAGCGCGGACGGCCGGCTGCTCGCGAGCAGCAGTGCGGACAAGTCGTTCCGGCTGTGGGACATCAGCGACCCGGCCAAGCCGTTCTTCACCGGTCAGCAGATCACCGGCGACTGGACGTCCGAGCCGTACGTGCGGTTCTCGACGCAGGGCCGGTTGCTGGCCACCGGCAACGCCGACGGCGTGGTGCGGCTGTGGGACCTCGACGTGCCGCACCAGGTCGACCGGATCTGCACGGCCACGCGCGGCGCGCTCACCCCCGCGGTGTGGCAGGAGAAGCTGCCGCAGATGGACTTCAGGGACCCGTGCTGAGCCGGACGGCGTCCTCCACCAGCCCCTCCAGCACGCGCGGCAGCTCGCGCAGGTCCAGATGTCGTTGCACTGCCGCGAAGTTGGCGTCGAGCACGGCGTCGGTGGCGGCGAGCAGACCGTCGAGGTCGGAGGGGTCGAACACGGTGAGGCCGAGCGCGCGGATCTCGTCCAGCACCGGATAAGGCCCTGCCACAACGGGTTTCCGCGCCGCCGCGGCCTCGCAGACGGGCAGCCCCCACCCCTCCCAGGTGGACGGCAGCAGCACGAGGTCGGCGGCAGCGTAGAGGTCGGCCTGGTTCGCGACGCGCCCGCGCAGCACACCCGGGAGCCGGTCCGCAGCAGGGCAGGGAGCGTCGTCGGTGAGCCAGTAGCGGACGTCCGGGCGGCGCGCGGACAGGCGCCGGACGAAGTCGACGGCACCGGGGATGTTCTTGGACGTGCCCTCGACGCGGGCCGGGTGCACCACGAGGTAGTCGCCGGGTGCGGCACCGAGGGCGGCGCGGGTGCCGTCGCGGTCGCCGTGCGCGAGGCCGGCGACGTCGACCCGGTTGTGCACCACCCTGGTGTGCACCGAGGGCCAGCGCGCGCGGAACTCCCGCTCTGTCAACGAGTTGATCAGCACGTGCAGGTGCGCGGGGTGGTGCAGCGGCACGACGTCACCGTCGACCGGCCGCAGCTGGACGCGCTGCCACGCCGGGTCGTGGTGGCGCAGGACCACCGGAACGCGGGCCGCGAGAGCGTGCTCTTCCCACGCCACCGAGGCTTCCGGTGCGCTCCACAGCGATCCGGCGTTGTCGAGCACCACCAGGTCGTGCGTCGCGCAGAGCTGCACGGATCAGGACGTGGTCGACGGGTGGCGGGTCACCGCCGGGCCGGTCGGCCCACAGGCCGCGGACGACGACCCCGGAACCCGAGGCGAAGTGACCGGCGGCGAGCGTGACGTCCCAGCCGAGCACCGCGAAGGCGTGCGCCCACTTCGCGGCTTCGACGCTGACTCCGTCGAACCCGCCCAGCCGGTGGGAGACGACACAAACACGGCTCACCGCCCGCACCCTATCGGTTACTGTCCGCGCCATGCGTTTACTTGCTCGGGTCGGCAGCTTGCGCGCGGTCGTCGCGGTGACCGTCGGGTTCATCGCGTTGAACATGGTCCTCGTCGTGATCGGCAACGTCACGGACTACGGCACGAACGAGGCGTTCGTGCAGCACGTGCTCGCGATGGACACCACGTTCGGCGAGGGGCTGAAGTGGCGGGCCATCACCAGTTCCGCCGTCGTGACGCTGGTCTACGTCGCGATCATCGTGTGGGAGGCGGTCTCGGCGCTCCTGCTGACCGCGGGCACCGTCGCGTACGCCCGCAACCGCGACGACAGCGCGCGCAGCTTCGCGTCGGCGGGCCTGCTGATGGTCGTGGCGCTGTTCCTGGGCGGGTTCATCACGGTCGGCGGCGAGTGGTTCGCGATGTGGCAGTCGAAGGACTGGAACGGCATCGGCGCCGCGCTGCGCATGGTGACCGTCGCGGGCTTCGCGCTGGTCCTCGTGCACCTCAGCCCGCGGCGGGCCAGCTCGTAACCGGTTCCCGGCAGAACACCGGGCCGACCCCCGCGTCGGCTCCCAGACCACTCCACCAGTCGCGCTGCTCGGCGTCCTCGACCGGGTCGACCACGACCAGCCCACCGGCCTCGTGCACGAACCCGATGACGTCGCTGAGCACGCGCGACACCAGCTCGTCCGATGTGCGGCTGCGGCCGGTCATCCGCACCGCCATCACGCCGAGCGAGCGGACGAGCTCGATCTCCGCGGTCGATCCCCCGAAGTCACGGGCGCCGATGTGGATTCCCATGTCCGACAACAGTTCCAGGTTGTCGGCGGCCTCGCTGTCCTGCGCGGCCAGCACGCGCACCGGGAAGCCGAGGAGCAACCGGCCGGCGGGCAGCCCGGTGTCCGCGAGCACCCGCCGCACGTCGCGCACGAGGTCCGGGCTGTTCGCGAGGCCCTCGGTCAGGCACACGGCGAGCACCTCGTCGTGCCCGCACGCCGCTTCCGCCGCCCTGCGCAACATCCACTCGCCCAGCGGCAGCATCAACCCGGTGTGCTCGGCCATCGACACGCACTTCTCGTGCGGGATCAGCCCGGCGTCGCGGTGCCGCCAGTGCAGCTCGGCCTCGACGCACACCCGTGCCGCGCCGTCGAGCCGCATGACCGGGGTGAACACGACGTCGATCTCGCCGCTCTCCCACGCGCCGGGCATGACGGCGGCGAGCGCGAACTCCTCCTGCTCCCGCTTGTCGAGCGTCGCGTCGTGCAGCCCCCACTGCCGGCGCCCGCTGCGCTTGGCCCTCCTGAGCGTCATGTCCGACGCCCGCAGCACCTCGGCCGGGTGGCCGCCGGGGTGCAGCCGCGGCAGCACGCCGATCGACGCCGACACCGCGACGCCGTGCCCGGTGAAGTAGACGGGTTCGGCCAGCTCGTGCTCGATCGTGCGGATGGTGCTGTCGACGTCCGGCGTGTCCGGCCCGTTCTCGACGAGCACGGCGAACTCGTCGCCCTCCAGCCGCGCCACCATGGCCTTCTCGCCCGCGAAGACGGCGCTCAGCCGTTCCGCGACGAGCTTGAGCACCCGGTCGCCGATCTCGCGCCCGAGCCCGTCGGTGATCACGGCGAACGCGTCGAGGTCGAGGTGGTAGAGCGTGACGCCGTGCTCCATGTCGCTGTGCAGCAACGACTCCAGCCGCGTCGTGAGGTACTGCCGGTTCGGCAGCCCGGTCAGCGCGTCGTGCAGCGACTGGTACTGCAACCGCCCGCCGAGCAACGTGAGCTGGCTGTCGTCGTCGATCATCACGACGTAGTGCCTCGGGGTGTCCTCCGCGTCCTTCTGCACGGTCGCCGCGAGCAGCACCCGGAAATGTTCGCCGTCGCGGTCGATGAGCCGCGGCCGTTCCTGGACCCGCCGCATCCGCCCGTACCGCAGGCCGGCCAGCGCGTTCTCGACCAACGGCAGGTCGGGCGGCGCGATGAGGTCGCCGAGCGTCATCCCGCCGACCTCCTCGCGCCGCAGGATCGTGCACAGCGCCTCGTTGGCCCGCTCCAGCCGCCCGTCGAGGCCGACGATCGCGATCCCCGTCGACGAGTGCGCGAAGATGTCCTCGAACCGCTCCTCGCTCGCCCGCAGGTCGAGCTGCGCGGCCCGGGTCGCGCGCAACATCGCCTGGCTGACGCTTTCCTGCTGCTCCAGCACGAACGCCTGCATCGCATCGGTGTACCCGGCGGACATCTCCCCGATGACCAACGCGCTCTTGTGCGCGTCCTCCGTCTCGTGCGCCACGAACCCGGCCAGCACCTCGACGGACCTGCGCAGGCTGTCCGCGCCGACGCAGTGCATCTCCACCAGCCGCGTGCCGACCCGCGCGGCGGTCTTCGCGTCCCCGGCGAGCGCTTCGGCGATCAGGTTCACCAGCTCGCGCAGCTCCTCCGCCAGCTTCGCGGAGGACAGGGGGATGTAGGAGGTCCGGCTGACCTCGCGGGCCCAGTCGCGCGCCACCTCGTCACGTCCCGGCGGGCGTGACGATCTCGCGTCGTCCTGGCTCGGCAAAATCGTTCCACCTGACCTGCTCGACGAGCAACGGTGCGGAAGCCTACCGCCAGCAAACCACATCGTCCCGACGCACGGCGGCGTTCGCCCCCTTCGGGCGAGGAACGACCTCGCGCGAGGTGCTTTCAGGAACCCACGATGTGCCGCAGCTGCGCTAGCAGGTCGCTGCGGCTCGTGCTCCCCAGCCGCTGCCGCATCCGCGCCATGTGGTGCTCGACGGTCTTGGCCGAGATGAACAACCGGTCCCCCACCTGCTTGTACGTCATCCCCTCCAGCACCAGCCCTGCGACCTCGCGCTCGCGTTCGCTCAGCTTCCCGGCGTCCTCGACCACGACGGGGGCGTCGGCCTCGGCGCGGCGGGCGGACACCGGGCGGCCCTGGAGCAGGCGGGCGCAGTCGAGGAGGCGGACCATCGCCTGGCGGTCGGAGGTGCGGATCGCCGCCTGACCGGCCAGGCGCGCGGCGTCCCACCACAGGCCGACGGCGTGCAGGCTGCGGGCGGCCTCTTCCACGCGGTCGGCGTCGACCTCGCCGGCCACGACGTCGAGCCAGCTCTCGGCCGCGGTGGAGATGATCGCGCAGTAGCGGCTGTGGTCGCGGGACGCCGCCAGCACCGCCGCGTGTTCCTCGGCGGAGGTGAGGTCGTCGTCGATGATCGCGGCGTGCAGCAGGCTCCAGCGCAGCTGCGTGGACCACAGGGGCGGGGTGCCGAGCGACTGGAGCAGTGCCAGGGCCTGGGACAGGTGCGGGGCGAGGCGGTCCTGGTCGCGCAGGCGGGCGGCGGCCGCGGCGAACTCGCCCAGCGGCAGCAGGGAGAACAGGTCGACGGGGTGGCGGAGCACGGCCTCGCAGGCCTGCTCCCAGGTGCGGCGCAGGGTGGCGAGGTCGCTGTTGCGGCGAGCCACGCCCACCTCCAGGGCCACGGCGAAGATCCAGTCGCGGGGCTCGAACGTGCCGCGGACGGACATCAGGGTCTCGCGGGCCACGGCGAGGTTGCCGCGCAGCATGTGCAGCCAGGCCTGCAGGAGCCGGTGGCGCACGGACATCAGGACGCCGCCGGTGCCGGCCTCCACGGCGCGGTCGAGGACGGACTCGGCGACGTTCGGCTCGCCGCAGTGCAGGGCGACCAGCGCGGCCAGCGACGCCGGGCTGTCGGGGAGCAGGACGGCGCCGCCCGCCGGTTCGAGCAGGGAGGATGCGCGGACCAAAGTGGACAGTGCGGCGGTCTCGGAGCCGGAGACGGACTGCCGGACGCCTTGCAGCATCAGGGATGCGGCGCCACCCAGGAGGGTCGGGGGCTGGGCGGGGGTGTCGTCGGACGGGGTGCCGGTGCCGAGGGCGCCGATGCCGGCGAACGCCGCGGCGTAGGGGGTGGCGGCCCAGCGGAACAGCTCGGTGCTGCGGGCCAGCTGGCCGCGGTGGGCCAGCGCGACGGCGGCCACCTCGGCCGCGGTGCGGCGGTGCGGGGAGTCGGGGGCGCTGATCACCTGGTCGGCCAGGCGCAGGGCGGAGTCGAGGTCGCCCGCCATCGCGGAGGCGGTGGCCCACTGGGCGGCCGTGTCGGAGGGGACGACACCGCCGCCGGTCGAGGCCTTGAACAGGCGCGCGGCCAGTGCCGGGTCAGAGGACAGGGCCTCGCGGGCGGCCGCGGCGAAGACCGGGCCGCCGATGCCGGTGTCGACCAGCGGGCGGACCAGGTCGAGGACCGGGCCACCGCGGTCGAACTGCAGCTGGGCGAGGCGCTGGCGGACGGCGATGCGGCGTTCGGTGCGGGTCAGGGCGCCGACCGCGCGCTGCGCCAGCGGCAGCAGGGTGCCGTCCTCGGCGAGCAGGCCGGTGGCGCGTGCGGCCTCGATGATGTCGCTGACCTCGTCGAAGTCCTTGTCCAGCAACGCCGACAGCAGGTCGAGGCGCTGGGCGGCACCGGCTTCCGCAGCCAGCAGGAACTTCTGCAGGTCCGGGTCGAGCCAGTCGAGGTCGCCGCGGAACGCCGACAGCACCTCGGCGGTGACCTCGGAGGCGGCACCGAGCCGTTCGACGTACGCGGGCACGCCGCCGGTCTGGGCGTGGACGAAGTCGACCACCGGCCGCGGGGCGTGCAGGAGCTCGCGGACCTGGTCCTTCGAGAACGGCGCCAACGGCACCACGACTGCGCCACGGGTCAGCTCGGCCAGCACGGCACGGCGCGGCCACGGCCGGTAAGCCAGCACCAGCAACGGTTCCGCGGCCAGCGCGCGCAACGCGGCGTCGTCCAGCAGATGGGCGTCGTCGACCACGCGGACCGCGGGGTTGCCGATCTCACCGAGGAACGCTGTCTTGCCGTGACCTCCGGGCGCCGCGACGACCACGCGCAGGCTTGTGCCCGGCGCGGCGTCGTTGATCCGGTCGAGGACACCCCTGGTGGAGTCGTCCAGCACCAGTCGGGCTCGCGTGGTCACGCTCAACGGCCATCCTCTTCTGTGGGGGGAAGTCAGTCGGAACGGGAGCCGGACCGGCGACCGGTCGGCTTCAGCACCCGCGTCACGCGCTTGGACCGCGGCGGCGGCAGCTCCAGCGGCGGGACGTCCACGGGCGGGCGCGGCGGCGGTGCGGTGAACTCCTCGTCGTCGGGCTTCTGGACCTCGCCGACCGGGAACCGCAGGGACGCCTCGCGGGTGTGCACGAGCACGGACGTGTCGCTCGGCTCCGGCTCGGCCTCGGGGCCGACGACCACGAGCCGCGCGGCGACGGCGGCACCCTTCGCGACCGAGTGCTCGGGGGCGGCCTCGGCGAGGACCCGGCAGTCGACCGTCGCGGACAGCGCGTCACCGATCACCGGTGTCCGCACCGCCCCACCGACCATCAGCACCGCTTCCGGCCGGTCCGCGCCGACCGCGCGCACGAACGTGCTGACCAGCTGGTCCACCGCGGGCCGCAGCTCCTCGGCGAACTCGTCGCGGGTCACCTCGGCGCCGGCCACCACGACCGCGGGCCCGAACGCCCGCTTCGCCGCCTCGCACTCCGCGGCTGACACGAACGCGTCCTTGCCGAGCCGGCCGCGCACCAGCGCCGCCAGCACGTCGTCGAAGTCGGCGCCGGCCGGGTGGTCGACGGCGTCGACGTGGTTGAGCAGCTCGAACGTCCTGCCCGGGGTGCGCCGCACGACCGAGGCGGAGAACGCGTGGCTGCCGAGCGAGAAGACCGCCAGGGTCGAGCCGGGCAGGACGCGGGCGAGCACGGCGTGGTTCTCCGCGGCCGCCAGCGGCTCCGGCACGAGCGTCACCTCGGGCAGCCCGACCTGCCGCAGGGCGGCGTGCAGCAGCCCCCGGCGATAGGGGCCCCACCCGGCCGGGTGAGTCACGGCCACGTGCCGGGGCTGTTCACCCTGTCGGGCGACGACCTCGCCGACGACCCACAGGACGAGCAACGCGGTCAGCTCCTCGGCCGGGACCACCTCGGGACCCAGCGAGAACGGCACCGCGTCACCGATCCGGCGGGCGAACCCGGAGGCGAGCCAGCCGCCGGGGTCGACGTCGCCGACCGAGAACGTCCCGGCGTCCGTGAGCTGCAGCAACGAGGGCACGACCAGGGCGATCTCGGCGTCCCGGCCGCCCTCGAGACGGCACGCGGCAGCCGTGGTGCGGGTGGTGCCCACATCGACTCCGAGTACGTACGACACGTCTCTTCCTCACCTGTTCGCAGCAGCGACCAGTACCTACACGGGTGAAGGAAGCACGCTCAAGCGATGCCCCTAACCCCTTAGGGGGTCAACGAGCGTCACCCCATCGGGGAACGGGGATTCACTGGGAGTTATCCCCGATGTTCGAGACGGGCCGGTTCTCCTACGTTCTGCGACAGCCAGCCGCCAGACCCCGACCCGTGCTTTCACCAGGAGATCCTTCGATGATGTCGTCGCCCGGCACGCTCCACGACTTCGTGCTCAACCTGCTCAGCGACCCGGCGCTGAAGGCCGCGTTCGCGGCGGACGCCCAGGGTTGCCTGGAGCAGGCCGGCCTGGCCGACATCACCGCCGTGGACGTCCAGGAGGTCATCCCGCTGGTCCTCGACCTGGTCCCGGACATCGACGGCCTGCCCGCTGTCGACGGTGTGGACCTGGACCTGCCGGCCGACGAGCTGCTCGCGGACGGTCCGCTCGGCGCCATCAGCCAGCTGCAGGCCGTCGCGTCTCAGCTGACCTCGTCGGGCCTGTCCCTCAGCGACATCCACACCTCGTCGGCCGGCGTGCTGGCCGCGGACGGCAACGGTCTCAACATCATCGCCGCCAACCGGACGCTCGGCGAGTACACCTCGACCAACATCGGCCTGGACGGCGACTTCTCCGCCGTCGGCGACGTGGCGAGCGTGCTCGACCAGACCACCTCCCCGCTCACCGGCTCCGTCCTCGACGTGGCCGACACCGGCGTCTCGACGATCGACTCGGCCGCGCTGGACACCGTCTCCTCGGTCGTCCCCGGCACCGACTCGGTGGTGGGCCACCTGGGCGGCGTGACCGGCCTGGCCGACGGCCTGCTCGGCACCGTCGGCGGCGGCGACGCGGGCCTCGGCAACGTGCTCGGCGTGTCCGGCCTCGACGACCTGTCGCACGGCGCGCTGAACGTCCACTCGACCGAGACCGTCGTCTCCGCGCAGGGCGTCGCGGGCAGCGTCGTCGGCACCGCCACCGGTGTCGCGCACAGCGCGACCGGCCTGGCCGGTGACACCGCGGGCGTCGGCAACGTGCTCGGCGGCGTCACCGACACCGTCGGCCAGGTCACCCACGGCGTGCCGGTCGTCGGCGACCTCGGCCTCGACGGCCTGCTCGGCTGATCTTCTCCCCCTCCCGCACGAGGAACCGGCCCTGTCCCCCCGCGGACAGGGCCGGTTCTGCTTCTCCGGTCCCGGCGGGCGGCCGGTGAGCAACGTCACCCGGCTGCGCCGACCGGCCGCATCTCACCGGTCAGCACCCGGTTGTGCACTCCAGGCTTTCACCCAGGGGGGTGAACACGGCACTATGCGTCACGTGATGGCACCGCCTTGGCTCGACGTGCTGGACGAGACGATCGGCGCCTGCGTCACGCACCGGCGGCCCGACCTGGAGGCCCGGCTGCGAGAGAAGCGGGCCCAGCAGCTGGACCCCAGGCTGCGCGTCCTGGTCGTCGGCGAGTCCAAGCAGGGCAAGAGCCAGCTCGTCAACGCGCTGATCAACGCCCCCGTCTGCGCGGTGGGCGACGACATCACGACCACCGTGCCGACCTACGTGCAGCACGCCGAGACGCCCTCGGCCGCGCTGGTCCGCAACGCCTCCGCCGGCGGTTCGATCTTCCACGCGCCGACCGAGCGCATCGCCGTGCCGATCGAGCAGGTCACCAAGCAGGTGTCGACGCCGCAGGCGCGCGAGGTCGTGCGGGCCGAGGTCGGCATCCCGCGGGCGCTGCTCGACAACGGCCTCGTCCTCATCGACACCCCCGGAGTGGGTGACACCCGATCAGCGCACACCGCGAGCACGTTCGCGACGCTGGTGCAGGCCGACGCGGTGCTGATGGTGTCCGACGCGACCGGTGAGCTGACCGGCGCCGAGATGACGCTGCTCAAGAAGGTCATGCAGGCCTGCCCGAACGTCACGGTGGTCGTCACGAAGATCGACCTGGTGCCGAGCTGGCGGGCCGTCGTGGAGCGCAACAGGGCGCTGCTGCAACGCGCCGGCGTCCCGGCGAAGCTCATCCCGGTGTCGTCGGCGCTGCGGCTGCGCGCGGCGAAGACCGGTGACCAGGGGTTGAACGCCGAGTCCGGCTTCCCCGACCTGCTGGCGTGCGTGCAGCGCGACATCGTCGCCTCCGCCGACCTGCTGGCCCGCCGCGCCGTCGCCGTGGTCGCGTCCTCCGCGCTGACCCAGCTGGTGACGCCGCTGCGCGAGGAGCTGACGGCGCACGACTCGGCGCGCACCGCGGACACGGTAGCGACGCTGCAGGAGGCGCAGCGCCGGGTCGACGAGCTGCGCCGCCGGTCGGCGCGCTGGCAGAACGTGCTCAACGACGAGATGGCCGACCTGATCTCCGACGTCGAGTACGACCTGCGCGACCGCACCCGCCGAATCCTGCGCGAGGTCGACAAGACCTACGACGAGGCCGACCCCGCGATCGGCTGGGACAAGTTCGAGCAGTGGCTGGAGGACAACCTCAACGAGGCCGCCACCACGAACTTCGCCTGGCTGATGGAACGCGCGGAGTGGGTGGCAGCGAAGGTCGCGAAGAACTTCCCCGTCTACCGCGAGGACCTGCTCCCCGGTTCGGTGCTGCCCGACGACCTGCTGGAGCCGGTCAGCCGGCTGGAGAAGCCGAAGATCGAGCCGTTCTCGGTGTCGCAGAAGCTCTTCACCGGTCTGCGCGGCTCCTACGGCGGCCTGCTGATGTTCGGTCTGGTCACCTCACTGGCCGGGATGCCGCTGATCAACGTGGTCTCGCTCGGCGCCGGTGCGCTGTTCGGCGGCAAGTCGATCCTCGACGAGAGCGACGCCCGGCTCAAGCGCCGCCAGGCCGCCGCGAAGGCCGCGGCGCAGCGCCACGTCGACGACTTCTTCGTCAAGTTCTCCAAGGACGTCCGCGACTCCGGCCGGCACATCCAGCGGGCGCTGCGCACCCACTTCAGCACCCTGGCCGAGGAGCTCCAGGAGACGTTGCTGGAGTCGGCCCGCAGCGCCAAGCGCGCCATCCAGGACGACCAGACCGAACGGGAGCGGCGGTTGCGCGAGGGCCGCAAGGAGCTCGACAAGCTCGTCAGCCTCTACAAGCGGGTCCAGGCGCTGGGCGGACCGGTCATGGAGCTGTCGGCGTGACCCTGGACCGCGTCGTCTGGTCGATGCTGCAGGAGGCCTCCGCCGTCTACCGCGACAGCCCGCGCGCCACCGGCTGGCTGCGCTCGCAGGTCGAGCGCTACACCGAACCGGTGCGGATCGCGGTGACCGGCCGGCCGGGGATCGGCAAGTCCACTGTCGTCAACGCGCTGGTCGGCGACGAGTTCGCGCCGCTGGACTCGTTCGTCTGGTACCGCGGCGGGGCGCAGGCGCGGGCGCACGTGTTCGCCGGGCCCGGCCGTCCGCACGAGGTCGCGGTGACCGGGCGCAACCACCGCCGGCACGTGGAGGTCGGCCAGTTCGACCGGCCGGACCGGGTCGTCGTGGAGTGGCCCTCGCGGTCGCTGCGGGACGTGGTCCTGATCGACACGCCGGCGTCGGCGGCCCCGGAGCAGGTGCTCGGCGACGCCGACGCGTTGCTGTACCTGATGCGGCACGTGCAGGACGACGACCTGAAGTTCCTCCAGGCCGCCAACGACCACCCGATCGCCCGCACCGCCGCCGTGCACACGGTCGCGGTGCTCGCGCGGGCCGACGAGATCGGCGCCGGGCGGATCGACGCGCTGTCGTCGGCCAAGCAGATCGCCCGCCGCTACCGCAGGGACGTCGCGGTGCAACCGTTGTGCCAGAACGTGGTCTCGGTCGCCGGGCTGCTCGCGGTGGCGGGCAGGACGTTGCGGGAGGACGAGTTCGCGGCGCTGCGGGCGTTGTCGGCGCTGGGCCGCGAGGAGCTGGAGGACCACCTGCTGTCGGCGGACCGGTTCGTCGGCGAGGTGTTCCCGGTGCCGATGGAACCCGCTGTGCGCCAGGCGTTGCTGGGCCGGTTCGGCATCTTCGGGGTCCGGCTGGTCACCGCGCTCATCCGGCAGGGCTTCGACACGCAGGTGAAGCTCACCGGCCAGCTCGTGCAGCGCAGCGGCCTGGGCGAGCTGCGCGACTCGATCGCCGTGCACTTCACCGAGCGCAGGGAGATCCTCAAGGCGCGCTCGGCGTTGCTGGCGCTGGACGTGCTGTTCCGGGTGGAACCGCGGCCGGCCGCCCGCAAGCTGATGGCCGACCTCGAACGCGTGGTGGCCTCCGCCCACGACTTCCGCGAGCTGCGGCTGGTCGCGGCACTGCAGTCCGGGCGCACGAGGCTGCCGGCCGAGGTGCAGGCCGAGGCCATGCGGCTGGTCGGCGCCGAGGGCACCAACTCGTTGGCGCGCTTGGGCTTCGACTACGACGCCGACCCGCACGAGCAGCGCGAGGCGTTGCTCGACGCGCTGGTGCGGTGGCAGGCGCGGGCCGCCGACGTGCACGCGCCGAACGACCAGCGCCGGGCCGCGCAGGTCGTCGTCCGCAGCTGCGAGGGGCTGCTGCCGCAACTGCCCTGACCGGTTCGGCGGGTGGGGCACCATGGTCGGCATGGAACTCGTGCGGTGGCGGGACGAGCACTTCGAGCACATGCTGCGGTGGGGTGCCGACCCGCGGATGACCGAGTACGTCGGCAACGGCCGGCCGTGGTCGCCGGAGTACGTGGCGCAGCGGCACGAGCAGGCGTTGCGGCACTGGGAGGAGCACGGCTTCGGCCTGCACGCGGTCGTCGAGGACGGCGAGGTCGTCGGGCTGGCGCAGATGCTCGACGCGCCGGGTGAGATCGAGATCGGCTACTGGGTGGCGCCCGAGCACTGGGGCCGCGGCGTCGCCACCGAGGTCGCCGCGCTGCTGCGGGACAAGGCGCTGGCGGTCAAGGACCGGGTGGTCGCCGCTCACCAGGCCGAGAACACCGCCTCCGGCCGGGTGCTGGAGAAGGCCGGGCTGACCTACTTCACCAGCCGGTACGTGTTCGGAAGACTTCAGCACGGCTACGCGTTGGACCGGGGTATGAGCGACACGGGGGTACTGCGGTACAGCGCGTTCACGACCGATCCGGTGGGCGGCAACCCGGCCGGTGTCGTGCTCGACGCGACCGAACTGACCGACGACGAGATGCTCGCCGTCGCAGCGAAGGTGGGCTACTCGGAGACCGCGTTCCTGTTCCCGGGCGCGGAGGACCGCGAGTTCGTCGTCCGGTACTTCAGCCCGCGGGCCGAGGTGCCGTTCTGCGGGCACGCCACCATCGCCACGTCCGTCGCGCTGGCCGAGCGGATCGGGGACGGGCCGCTGACGTTCCACACGCTCGCCGGCGACGTGACCGTCGAGACGGCGAACGGCACGGCGACGCTCACGAGCGTGCCGACCAGCACCGAGGAGGCGGACCCCGAGCTCGTCGCACGGGCGTTGAAGGCGTTGCGGTACCGCGAGGTCGGCGACGGTCCGGTGCACGTCGGCTTCGGCGGTGCGCGGCACCTGCTGGTCCCGGTGCGCAGCCGCGAGCAGCTCGCGGACCTCGACTACGACTTCGACGCGTTGCGCGACCTGATGCTCGACCACGACCTCACGACCGTGCACCTGTTCTGGCGCGAGTCGCCGGAGCTGGTCCACGCGCGCGACCCGTTCCCGGTGGGCGGTGTCGTGGAGGACGCGGCCACGGGCGCGGCCGCCGCGGCGTTCGGCGGCTACCTGCGCGACCTCGAAGGGCCGCAGCGGTTCGTCATCAGCCAGGGCGAGGACATGGGCCGCCCGTCCCGGCTGGAGGTCGACGCCACGCGCGCCGACCGCCGGGTGTCGGTGACCGGCGCTGCCGTCGTCATCCCCTCTTCCTGACACCACGAGCCGTCACAGCCGGTCCCGGTTCCAGGGACCGGCTGTGCGCTCCCCTGCAAGGGACCGCGAGGGCCCGACGCTGCTGCCGCGCCTTGCAGGGTGCCCGGCAGCAGCGTCGAACCGAAGGGGTGCGCACCCTCCCGCGCCGGACCCGGTGCTGCCGCAAGCACCGGGCCGGAAGATCGCGCAACCACTATGACCCGTTAGAAGGGTGGCGGCTCATACAGAACCGGGATACAAGGTCTTTATGCCCGAGTTGGAGCTCCGCCACCTCCGAGCGGTCCGCACGATCGCCGAGGAGGGCAGCGTCACCAGGGCGGCCACGCGGCTGGGTCTGACCCAGCCCGCGCTGTCCGCCCAGCTGCGGACCGTCGAACGGCTCGTGGGAGGTCAGCTGTTCGACCGCACCCGCAACGGCTGCGTGCCCACCGACCTGGGCCGGCGCGTGCTGGGCACGGCCAGGCTGGTGCTCGACGAGATGGCGCAGCTGATGAGCACCACCAGGGAGGCCGACCGCCGGGGTCCGCTGTTCTTCGGCAGCGTCTCGTTCCTGTACTTCGCGAAGCTCGTGGAGAACCTGCGCCAGCTCAACGCCGACGTGCGCGCGGAGGCCCGCATCTCGTCGGCGGAGGTCGTGGACATGCTGGAGGCGGGCCAGATCCACGTGGCGCTGTTCGAGTTCTTCGACGGCATGCCCTCCCGCGACCTGGCGGGCATCGAGCTGCGCAGGCTCGTGGCCGAACCGGCGTTCGTCGCGGTCTCCGAGCACGACCCGCTGGCACAGCAGGACGAGATCGACCTCGCCCAGCTCGCCGACCGCGACTGGGTCACCCCGCCGGCCCAGCAGCAGGGCAACCGGATGCAGATGTTCCAGGCCTGCGCGGACGCCGGGTTCGTGCCCCGGCTGACGCACCACACCGGTGACGCGGGCATGGCCCGGGGCTTGGTCGCCAGCGGCGCCGTCTCGTTCGCGGCGGCCCCGTCGCGCACCGGTGACGGCATCGTCATCCGGCGGTTGCGCGGCGTGCCGCTGATGGTCGACATCTTCGTGGCGACCCGCCGGGACTCACCGGTGGCGGGACGGGCGCACGAGGTGTTCGCGTGCGCCGCCGACGCCTACCGCTCGGTGCTGGACCGCAACCCGGAGTACCGCAAGTGGTGGGACTCGCACCCGGAGGCGCACCCCGAGTTCACGTAGACCGTTTTCACCCGGATGAGTCCGTACCGTGGAACAAGTCCTAGTCATAGCGTCCATGGTCATGGCGCCCACCACCCCGTCCACCGCGTACAGCCGGGACCTCGGCGACGAGCTGAAGAAGCTGCGCGAGTCCACCACGAACCTCACCGGCCGCGCCCTCGCCGTCCGACTCGGCTGGGACCCGAGCAAGGTGTCCAACATCGAGAACGGCAAGGTGCGGCCCAGCGAGGTCGACCTCATCCAGTTCCTGATGATGTGCGGCAAGGACCTGCCGTTCTTCGAGGACTTCAAGCAGCGTTACCGACGCGCGTTCGACGACTACATCGTGCTGGTGCCGGAGAACCTGCGCACGGTCGTCATCGCTGAGGCGAGCGCGACGACGATCACCGCCTACGACGTGCTGACCATCACCGGTCTCCTGCAGACCGACAGGTACGCGGATGGTCTCTACCGGCACTCCGGACTCGTCGTGGAGGAGCGAATCCCGGCCCTCGTGCAGATCCGGGGTCATCGCCAGGCGGTTCTGCGGCGGCACGACCGGCCGGACTGCCTGTTCTACATCCACGAGCTGGCCCTGCGGCAGCGGTTCGGCGACGACCAGGTCATGGAGGAGCAGTACCTCCACCTGCTCTTCAACGTGCGCCTGATCCGGATCGTGCCTGCCGACGTACCCGCCATCTCGACGGGACTGATCCTCTGGGAGTTCGAGAAGGCGTTGCCGGTCGCGTTCAACGACTCGGACCTCGCGAAGGTGTTCGTCCAGGAACCCGGAGCCATCGCGCGGATCAGGTTGACCTTCGATCGCTTGAAGCAGGTCGCCCTGGATGAGGAACAATCGCGGCAGAAGCTGATGGAGTACATCAGCCTGCCGCGAGAGGGTGTCGATGAGCGAGGACCGCGAATGGCGTAAGAGCAGCCACAGCGGCGGCAGCGAGGACAGCGCCTGCGTCGAGGTGTCCCTCGGCCACGACGCGCTCGTCCGCGACTCGAAGAACCCGGCCGGTGAGGTGCTGGTCTTCAGCACCCCGGCCTGGCGCGCGTTCCTGCGCCGTCCCTAGACCGCGATCGGGGTGGTGGGGCGGCCGATCAGCTTTTCCAGGTCCGGGCGGACCTGCGCGAACACGCCGTTGCGGATGGCGGTGAAGAAGTCGACGGCGAACGCGGGCACGCCGGCCGCGATCAGGTCCTCGTCGCTGACGTCGCGGAACCGGTCGCCGGCGAGCTCGGGGAACGACCAGGTGGTGGAGCCGGTGAGCTCGTAGGTCTGGTTCTCGTGGCCCTCGGTGCTCAGCGCGACGGCAGCGCCCAGGGCGTAGTCGTCGCGGGCGGCGCTGGCGATGCGGCCGTCGCCGGTGGAGACGGCGACGATCTCGGCGGACAGCGGGCCGAGGTAGTTCTCGTGGTACATGCCGTTGCGCAGGAACGTCCAGGTCAGGCCGGAGTCGCGGATGATCTCCTCGGTGGCCTTGTGCACGACGGCCGCGCCCACGGTGGAGGTGTCGGCGTCGGTGATGCTCGTGTAGAAGACGTGGCCCACGCCGTGCTCGACGGCCTTGGCGACGGCGTTGGCGTGCTGCTGGATGCGCACGTCCGAGTCGTGCGCGTCGGCCGAGACGATGAGCAGCCGGTCGGCGCCGCGGAAGTCGAGGGTCTCGGGGCGGTCGAAGTCGCCCTGGCGGACCTCGACGCCGGGGACGTCGAACTTCTTCGGGTCGCGCACGGACACGACGAGCTGCTCGTCGGTGCGGGCGAGGAGGTGGCGGACGACGCCGCCGCCGAGCTGACCGGTCGCGCCGGTGATGAGGATCGTCATGGCGTCGACGTTATGGTTAGCGCTAACCTGTGGAAAGTACCTACTTCTGAGTGGGGTACTTACCCGGAGGTGAGCATGCAGGTCACGATCTGTCCCGAGCGGGCGGTCATGGAGCACGTCACAAGCAAGTGGGGCGTGCTCGTGCTGCAGGCGCTGTTCGACGGGGCGTCCTGGCGCTTCAGCGACCTGCGCCGCGAGCTGGAGGTCGTGAGCGAGAAGATGCTCACCCAGACGCTGCGGACGCTGGAGCGCGACGGGTTCGTGCACCGCGAGGTCCACCCGGTGATCCCGCCGCACGTCGAGTACACCCTCACGCCGCTCGGCAAGGGCGCGGCCGTCCACCTCGTGGCGCTCGCCTCGTGGATCTCCGCGAACAGCGCCGAGGTGGCCGAAGCGCAGGAAAGCTATGACGCCTCCTGAGCTTCACCGGAACATCTCGCCACAGACATCGGGTCAGTCACCCGTTTGCGCAGTGAACGTTCTCACTTAACCGCCCTCCGTCGGCAGTAGAGATCGGATAGGTCACGATCTGGGGGCGGCAAACCGAGCGAATCCTTGGCACAATGGACCAATGGCCCAACCGTTCACCGACGAAAGCCATCCGGCGGAGCCCTATCCGGGCACTCGTCCAGACCACTGTTTCGTCCACGTCGACGAAACGGGCTGGCCAGTGCGACCGGACCTCACGATGGAGTCGGGATGGCGGGTCGAGCCGGATGACATCGATCTGGACCAATGGCTCATCAGCCGAGGTGAACCGCCCCTCGCGGCCCGGATGCCGGTGCTCGGCTACGGCTCCAACGCGAACCCCAGCAAGGTCACCTGGCTCCGCGAGGAACTGGGTCTCGAAGGCCCCGCGGTCGTCCTGCGCGCGCGTTGCGAGGGCATCTCCGCGGTGTGGGCCGATGGCACGCGTGCGCGCGATGGCCAGCGCCCGGCCACCCTGGCAGCGGCTCCCGGCGTCGTCGAGGAGCACTCGGTCTGGTTCGCCACGCCCGAGCAGCTGCGCGTGCTGGACCGCTGCGAGGGCCGCGGTCTGCGTTATCGCCTTGTACGCCTGCACACGGGCCGTGTGGTGCTCTACAACGGCGGTGTCGTCGACAGCGTTCTGGCCTACACGGCCGGTTCGAAGAAGCGCATGCCGATCCTCGTCAACGGGCGCATGGTGCCGTGCTCGAACCTCTCGCAGCGGCACGCCCTCCACCTCGGCGGCCGTCCTGCGCCGACCGACGGCCTGGACGTGACCGAGGTGCAGGGCGACCCGTCGGCGGACGACTGGCCGGAGCTGCTCTTCGCCTACGGCACGCTCCAGCCGGGCGCAAGCGCTTGGCACCTGATGGAGCCGCACGTCGTGGACTCCGAGGAGACCCACCTGCCCGGCAGGTTGCTCGACACCGGCCTGGGCTACCCGGCCCTGCGGCCCGGCGCCGGCCTGGGCGTGCCCGGCTTCGTGCTGCGGCTGCGGTCGCCCGAGGTGGCGCTGCCGCAGCTCGACGAGTACGAGGGCGCGGACTACCGGCGGGTGCGGGTCGTGCTGCCCGACGGCCGGATCGCCTGGACGTACCTGTGGACCGCCGCCGTGGAGGGGCTCGCCGAGCTGCCCGACGGGTGGGACGTCCACCAGATCCGGTGAATTTCCGGCAGGTTGTGTGAGCTAGTTGGTGAATGGGCACATCCTCACTGGTAGGAGGTGCACCCATGACCCGACGGTTGATCGCTTGCAGCCTGCTGGTGCTCGCTTCCGTGACGGCCTGCGGCGACAGAAGCGCGGAGGTGGGATCGGGCACGCTGCCGACCGCGGCTCCGTCCACGTCGAGCTCTTCGAGCTCATCGGCCACACCGTCCACGGCGGCCGGCAACGCGGGCGGCGAGGTCTCGAACCGCTGCAACGCCACCGTGCTCAAGGGCGCGGTGGAACCCACCGACGCGGGCGCGGGCAACCGGTACGGCAAGTTCGTCGTCACGAACACCGGCTCCCAGCCGTGCACGCTGAACGGCTACAGCGGCTTCCAGCTGGAGAACGGCGCCGGCGCGGTGCCGACGAAGCTGGAGCGCATGGCCGATCCCGGCCCCAAGCCATTGAACCTCGCGCCGGGTGCCAAGGCCGCCGCGAACCTGCACTGGGGTGTCGTGCCCGCCGGCTCCGAGCCGGTGCAGGGCGCGTGCCAGCCGGAGCCGTCGAAGGTCGCGGCCATCCCGCCGAACGAGACGGCGCCGCTGAGCGTGCCGTGGACGTTCGGACCGGTGTGCTCGGGCGGCCACATCACGATCAGCGCGTTCTACGCGGTCTGAGGAACCGGCGACGGGCTCGTCGTGCTCCGGCACGGTGAGCCCGCCGCCGTTCGTCCCGGCGGAAGTTCTCACCCCATCGGCCTATGAAGTGGGTCTTCCACGCTAACGATGCGCGCGCAGGGGGCCACAATCATCCGTACGGCGCAAGCGGCCCGGTACCGGGACTCCGTCCGCGCTGGGGGACAATCACGCCCGAGATGAGCGATGACGACCTCGTGCTGCTGATCACCGTGGTGGTCGAGGCGGCGGACGAGCACCAGGCGCGGGGCGCGTGCGACGCGCTCAGCAGCCGTACCGGCGCGCGGGTCCTGGACGCCAGGGACTGCTCGGACGAGGAACCGAACTGCTGGGCCGTGGTCATCACCGAGCCCAGCGCCGAGAAGACCACGCACAACGTGTCCGCGGCGCTCGCGCGAGCGGTGCGGACGTTCGTGCGCGGGCTGGGTGACGGGTTCCCGACACCGCGGGTGGCGTGCGAGCCGCCGACGGCGTGGACGGTGCTCGACGAGCCCGAGCTGATCAACGGGCTGGTGCCGGGGGCAGAGCGCGTGCTGGTCGAGGCGTGGGCCGGCGATGACCCGTTCGGGGCAGGCACTCCGCGTGACAGGTCACCTGGAAGGAAGTCGTGAGTCACCCGGCCGGCGGGGTGCGGCGACCACGGGCCGTGAGGCGTGCGAGAGCGTCACTTCACGTTCGGGGCAAGGGTTCTGTGACGCGGCTAACTGATCATTAAAGCAAGGCCCGTTCGAGTGCATTCAGGCATCCACCCGGTTAGCCGATCTTCGTTATGAACTGTGAAAATCTGGGCACAATCTCTACTGGGGTGGCCGTGCGACCACCCTGTTCCGGGAGGGTTCGGGAGTCGACATGGCCAGCATCGAAGAGGTCCGTGCCGCAATTGCCCAGGCGATCGACAAGGCGAGCCAAAGCCAGTCGGCCCTCCAACAGGCGGCCGATCTCGCCGAGGACGCGCAGCAGCTGCTGACATCGGTCACCCAGGGCTCCGTGCAGGCGGACGTCGAAACGACGAACGCGCAGTTCCAGCAGGTCGTCTCCGGTGTGAGCGAGCTGCAGAACTACCTCGGCGCCGGCATCTCCGGGGCCGAGGGCATCAACAGCAGGCTTTGATGGCATCGATCGGCGAGGTCCGCGCCGCGCTCGAGCAGGCGAGCGAGATCCTGCGCGAGTCGTACCGCAGTGTGCGCAGCGCGCAGGACGGTCTCGACGAGGCGGTCGCCATCCTCGCCGAGTCGAGCGAGAACCACCACGAGTCGCTGCTTCCAGCGGAGTTCGTGCGTGCGAAGGAAAGATTCCCCGAACAGCTGGAGCTGATGGTGGGAACCCTCGAGCGCATCCAACGACTCACCGTGGAGCTGTGATGAGCAGGCGGGACGACCGGCGGCGCCGGATCGAGGAGGCCTTCGCGGACTTCCAGCGCGCCGTCGCGGCCGCGCTGGGCTCCGTGGCACGGGAGCACCGCGCCCTCGCCACGGAGCACGCGAAGGACATCGTCGAGTTCACCGTGCGCGGCGTGGGCATCGACCGGGCGTTGCGGGACGCGGCGCTCGCCGACGTGACCGCGTTCCTCACCGTGGACGAGAAGCGGACCGGGCACCCGCGCCAGGCCCCGCTGTCCATGCCGGAGTTCGCCGAGCGGCTCGACCAGATCAGGCACGACTGGCAGCAGTCCTACCACGAGTGGTCCGCGACCGGGCCCGACCAGCTGACCGCGCTGGTGAGCTCGGTCGCCGCCGGACCGGCGTCGTGGCCGCACGAGTCGTGGCTCGGCACGCCGGGCGCGCACGACGGCAGCGAGGGCGTGCCGGAGCTGTGGCGGATCGGCACCGGCGTGGTCACCTCCGCGCCGGAGGCCCAGCCGTTCCCGGTCGCCGTGCCGCTGCTGGACCAGTCGCACCTGCACGTGGCGTCCACACCGGACAGCCGCCAGCTCGCGGACACGCTGGTGGAGAACCTGTTGCTGCGGGTCCTCTCGCACTTCCAGCCGGGTCTGGTGCACGTGCACGTGTGGGACGTCGGGCAGCTGACCGGGTCGTTGCCGGGGCTGTACCCGCTGACCCGCGCCGGTCTGCTGACGGTGCACGATCCTGCGCGCCTGCACGAGCTGCTCGACGAGCTGTCCGAGCACATCCGCCAGGTGCACACCAAGGTCCTGGTCGACGGGCACCTCACCGTCCGGTCGGTCAGCGGCGAGGGCCGGCGCACCGAGCCGTGGCGGATCGCCGTGCTGTTCGGCAACCGCAAGGCGTTGCGCGAAGAGCACCAGCAGCAGCTGCAACGCGTGGCGCGCAACGGTTTGGCGTGCGGCGTGCAGCTGTTCATCGTGGACATCCCGATCACGGTCAACTCGCCGGTGGAGACGGTGTCGTTGCGCGGCGACGGAACCGCGACCTGCACGATGACCGGCAAGCACGTGACCGTGACGCTGGACCCCGCGCTGCCGCGGACGCTGGTGCCGCGCGCATGTGCCGCCATCGCGGACAAGCGCGAGGAACGCCGTTCGCGGATGGGCAAGTTCGGCGACCTGCTGCCGGAACGCCCGTGGACGGAGAACTCGGCGGCCGGAGTCATTGCGCCCGTGGGATTCGACGACGGCCAGCAGGTCTGCGTGCAGCTCGGCGACACCTCGCCGCACGCGTTGATCGGCGGGCCCTCCGGGTCCGGCAAGACGAACTTCCTCTACGCGATGCTCGGTTCGCTGTGCGCGCGCTACTCGCCCGACGAGCTCGAGCTGTACCTGCTGGACTTCAAGGAGGGCGTGTCGTTCGCGCAGTTCGCGCCGGGCCGCAAGGACCCGTCGTGGCTGCCGCACGCGCGCCTGGTCGGCGTGAACGTCAACACCGACCGCGAGTTCGGCGTGGCGCTGCTGAAGTTCCTGTCCGACGAGATGCGCAGGCGCGCGGACGCGGCCAAGCAGCACGAGGTGACGAAGCTCGAACACCTGCGGGTCGAGGACCCCGGTGGCCGGTGGCCGCGGATCGTCGCGGTGATCGACGAGTTCCAGTACCTGTTCGGCGAACGCGACCAGGTCACGGCGGCGGCCACGCAGCTGCTGGAGGACGTGGCGCGGCGCGGCCGGTCGCAGGGCATCCACCTGGTGCTGTCGTCGCAGGACGTCTCGGGCATCGAGGGGTTCTGGGGCAAGTCGGCGATCTTCGAGCAGTTCACGGTCCGCATCGCGCTGCCGAAGGCCCGCCGGGTGCTGGCCGAGCCGCAGAACGACGCCGCCGTGGAGCTGCCGCGCTGGCACGCGGTGATCAACCACGAGTCAGGTGTGAAGCCGGGCAACGAGATCGCGCGCATCCCGGACTCGACGTCCAAGGGCACCATGGACTTCCTGCAGTCCGAGCTGTGGCGGCGCGAACCCGGCCAGGCACCCGGCCTGTTCGACGGCAGCAAGGTCCCGCTGCTGGACGCGACACCGGACTTCCTCGACCTGCGACCGGGCGACGCATCGCCCACGGTGCTCCTCGGACAGGTCATCGACGTCGCGGGCAGCGCGGCGAAGGTGCGCTTCGCCCGCACGCCGGGACGCAACATCGCGGTGATCGGCTCCGTGGTCCAGGACGCGGCCGCGGTGCTCGGTGGAGCGGCCGCGTCGCTGGGCCGCCAGCACCACCCGCACGAGGCGGTGTTCACGCTGGCCTGCCTGGTCGAGGAGGCGATGCCCTCCGCGCTCCACCTGATGAAGCGCCTGAGCCACGACGGGCACGACGCGGACGTGGTCCAGATCGACCGCATCCGCGAGGTGCTGGACCAGACGGCGGCCCGGCTGCAGTCGATCGGCACGGGCCAGGCCGAGGCGCCGTTGAAACCGCACTACCTGGTGCTGTACGGCGTCGACGCGGCGCTCACGCTGCTGGAGCAGAAGGACCCGGCGACGCGGTCGTCCGGTGTGGACAGCCTGCGGGCGGTGCTGAAGCACGGCCCGGAGCACCGCACGCACGTGCTGGGCTGGTGGCGCGGTGTGCAGCGGCTGAAGTCGAGTCTTCCGCCCGGTGTGTACGACGACATCGGCGCCTGGGTGGCGTTCGACGTCCAGGGCAAGGAGCTGCTGTCGCTCGGACCGGAACAGGTGATGGCGTGGTCGCCACGACCGCGGCGCGGCCTGTTCTTCGACCGGTTCGAGCACTCGCGACCGCAGGTGATCATCCCGTTCGACACAGGTGAGGTGTCATGAACCCGATGACTACGGCGATGTTCGAGTCGGTTCCGGCTCAACGCCAGAGCGAGGAGGTGGTCGAGGCGCCGGCGCTGTCCGCGGTGGAGCGCTACAAGGAGATCATCGCCATCGCCACGGAAGCGGCGGCACGCCAGCGCAAGCTCGACGAGGTGCGCTGCGCCGAGCTGGCCGAGCGGATCGCGGCCACGCAGCGGCAGATCGCCGAGGTCCGCGACCGCGAGCGGGTGGTGCGGATGGGTGCCGCGCTGCACTGGGAGCAGGCCGTCGAGCAGCTGTGGAACGAGCGCTGGTTGCAGATGACCACGCCGCCGCTGCCGGACGAGTCGGTGCAGCCCCGGCCGCAGAGCGAGTACAACGAGCGGATGGACCTCGCCTACCAGGCGCTGGAGAACGCGCTGGCCAAGCGCACCCTGTTGCGCCGCAAGCAGAAGGACTGAGTGCGCCGTTTGCGCACCACCGCCGACGTGCTCGACGCCTGCGCGGACCCGCTGGTCCGGT
Source organism: Lentzea chajnantorensis (assembly GCF_054300775.1). Taxonomy (NCBI): domain Bacteria; kingdom Bacillati; phylum Actinomycetota; class Actinomycetes; order Pseudonocardiales; family Pseudonocardiaceae; genus Lentzea; species Lentzea chajnantorensis. The sequence continues at coordinate 520,076 of NZ_JBSDZT010000002.1, forward strand.
GGGCCGCTCAGGCGTTGTCGGCGGGCGGTGCGGCCTGGGAGCACCGCGGCGCGGTCGCCGTGCACGCACCGTGCCTGACGCGCCGGCGCAGGCTGGTGCTGTCCGGTCCCAGCGAGGGCGTGGCGTCGCTGCTGGCGGCGCACGGGCGCGGTGTCTCGTTGCGGCCCATGCTGGAGCGGTCGGTGGCGGCGGAGGTGCGGGCGCTGATGCCGGAGCCGTGGGTGGAGGACGGGCCGTTCGGGTGGATGGACCGCTCCGGTTCGCTGGCTGCTCCTCCCGGCGTGGGCTGGCTGTCCTCGGACGACGAGGTGGAACCGTTGCTGCGCAAGGCGTTGCCGTCGTCGTGGGCGTGGCCGGGCGAACCGGGCGTGCGCCGCTGGGCCGGTGTGGTCGAGGACGACGCGCTGGTGGCGACGGCCGCGGAGGCGTGGTCGTCGGTGGACGTCGGTTTCATGATGGGTGTGGCGGTGCACCCTTCCCACGCGCGGTGCGGTCTGGGGCTGCGGGTGTGCCAGTTCGTGGCGTCGGCGCTGCTCGACCTGTACGGCACCTGCGCGCTGCTGGTGGAGAACTCCAACCAGCCGGCCATCGCCTTGTACCGCAAGCTGGGGTTCGCGTACCGCGACGTGACGACCCTGCTGCCTGCGACCTAGCTCACAAAGTGGAATCTTTATCCGTTTACGGGGCGTTGTGCGGGGTACCGACGTTCACACGACTCTGGATGGAGATGGTTCGACCATGACCAGCACCGCACTCGAGGTCCGGCTCGCGTCCCGCCCGACCGGCTGGCCGACCGAGGACACCTTCGAGATCGCCGAGGTGGAGATCCCGACGCCGGGCGAGGGGCAGGTCCTGGTGCGCAACGTGTTCATGAGCGTCGACCCGTACATGCGCGGCCGGATGAACGACGTGAAGTCGTACGTGCCCCCGTTCCAGGTCGGTGCCCCCCTCGACGGCGGTGCGGTGGGCGAGGTCGTGGCCTCGAACGCCGAGGGCTTCGCGGTCGGTGACCACGTCCTGCACGGCCTAGGCTGGCGCGAGTACGCCGTCGTCGCCGGCACGCACGCCGTGAAGGTCGACCCGTCCGTCGCTCCCCTGTCGGCCTACCTGGGCGTGCTCGGCATGCCAGGGCTGACCGCCTACGCGGGCCTGCTGGTCACCGCGGAGTTCAAGGAGGGCGACGCGGTCTTCGTCTCCGGCGCCGCGGGTGCCGTGGGCCAGCTCGTGGGCCAGATCGCCCGCCTGAAGGGCGCCTCCCGCGTCATCGGCTCGGCCGGCTCCCCCGAGAAGGTCAAGTACCTCGTCGAGGAGCTCGGCTTCGACGCCGCGTTCAACTACAAGGACGGCCCGGTCGCACCACAGCTCGCGGCCGCCGCGCCCGACGGCATCGACGTGTACTTCGACAACGTCGGCGGCGAGCACCTGGAAGCCGCGATCGGCGCGCTGAACCTCAACGGGCGCATCACGATGTGCGGTGCGATCTCGCAGTACAACGAGGCCGGGACGCCCACCGGCCCGCGCAACCTGATCCAGGTCCTGGCGAAGCGGCTGACGTTGCGCGGCATGCTCGTGGGTGACCACAAGGCGTTGCAGCCGCAGTTCGTGGCCGAGGTCGGGGCGTGGATCGCGTCCGGGGAGCTGAAGTACAGCGAGACCGTCGTCGAGGGCGGCGTCCGGCAGGCCCCGGCGGCGTTCCTGGGCATGCTGCGCGGCGACAACACCGGAAAGATGCTCGTGAAGTTCTGATTTCGAGTGCACGCGGGGCGCTTTCGTACTCTTCTGGAGCACGAAAGCGCCCCGCGTGCGTTCACAGCGGCAGCAGTTTGCCGGGGTTGAGGATGCCGGTCGGGTCGAGGCGGGTCTTCACGGCGCGCAGCACGTCGACGCCGATGGCGCCGATCTCGTGCTCCAGCCACGGCCGGTGGTCCCGCCCGACCGCGTGGTGGTGCGTGATGGTCCCGAGCCGGGAGATCGCCTCGGACGCCGCCACCTTCGCCCGCGCCCACTGCCCCACCGGGTCGGCGAGGTCGCGCGGCACCAGCACCGTGAAGTACAGCGAGGCACCCGTCTCGTACGCGTGGGAGATGTGGCACATGACCACCGCGTCCCCCAGCTCGCCCAGCAGGGCCTCCCGGACCGCGTCCCGCAGCTGCGAGACCCGCGACCAGTGCGTGGCGGTCTCCAGCGTCTCCACGGCCACACCCGCGTCGAGCAGTGCGTCGCGTTGGCGCGGCCCGTTGTACCGGCCGTGCAGCCAGGACGCCCCCATGGCGCGACCGAGGCGCACGACGCGGTGGCCGCTCAACGAGCTCATGGTCGCCGACCGCGAACGGCACTCCCAGCCCAAGATGACCAGGCACGGGTTGCGGACTCCCCGTAGGCGCAGATAGCGCGTCACCACGGAGGCCTTGCTACCGGCCAACGCCAGCGCGACCTCCGTTTCGTGCTCATCGGACAGACGGGTGATGTCGGCCAGAGCGCCGTTCTGGGCCAGCGTGCGCACGAGCTCGACGCCCGCCTCCCAGCCGTCGACCACGAAGCCCTCGTAACGCGGGCCGTTCGGCTTGGGGCGCACCCGCACCGACACCTCGGTGATCACGCCGAACTGGCCCTCCGAGCCGATGACCAGCTGTTTCAGGTCCGGGCCCGCGGCGGAGGCCGGTGCGGTGCCGACGACCCACTCACCGGCGGGGGTGGCGATGCGGACCGACTCGACCATGTCCTCGAAGCGGCCGTAACCCGAGGAGGCCTGGCCGGCGGAGCGGGTGGCCGCGAAACCGCCGATCGTGGCCCGTTCGAACGACTGCGGGAAGTGGCCGAGGGTGAAGCCGTGCTCGCCGAGCAGGCGTTCGGCCTCCGGGCCGGTGACGCCCGCCTGGAGCACGGCCACGCGGGAGACCGGGTCGACCGACACCAGGGAGCCGAGTCCGGCCAGGTCGAGGGCGACGACCGCGTCCTTGGGGCCGCGCAGGGCCTCGACACCGCCGACGACCGAGGTGCCGCCGCCGAACGGGACCACGGCCACGTCGTGCTCCACGCAGACGCGCAGGACCTCGGCGACCTCCTCGGGAGAGGCGGGGACGACCACGGCGTCGGGCACGGGCAGGTCGCCGTGGCCGCGGTGGCGCAGCAGGTCGAGGTACGAGAGGCCGCCGGCGTGTCCGAGGCGGTCGGCGGGCAGGACGCTGATCGTGCACACGGCTTCCAGGGCCGTGAACGCGTCCTCGGAGAGCGCGGACGGCGGTGCCTGCACCGGTGCGGGCGCGAGGGGGTCGCCGAGGCCCACGCGGGCGCTCAGCCAGGCCAGCGCGTGCGGCGGCAGCGGTGCGGTCTCGGTGGTCCAGCGGGCCCTAGTCACTGCTACAGTGTTACACATGACGTCTCAACGTCACACCGACGAGGACCTGCTGGACGCGACCCGCGAGTGCGTGCTGGAGGTGGGGGTGCGCCGCACGACCCTCACCGACGTCGCGAAACGGGCCGGCGTGAGCCGCATGACGCTGTACCGGCGGTACCCCGACGTGGACCACCTGGTGCGGGCGTTGATGACGCGCGAGTTCGCGGCACTGCTGGAGCGGACGCAGGGGCGCGGCAACGCCCGTGAGCAGCTGGTCAGCCGGGCCGTGGACGCGATCCGGCTGCTGGGCGCGAACCCGCTGATGCAGCGGGTGCTCCAGCTCGACGCCGAGCTGATGCTGCCGTACCTGGTCGAACGGCTGGGCAGCACGCAGCGGCTGGTCGAGGAGTTCCTGGTGGCGCAGATCGAGGCCGGGCACCTCGACGGGTCGATCCGGTTCGGCGACGCCAAGACGCAGGCACGCGTGGTGCTGCTGACGACGCAGGGCATGGTGCTGTCGACGCGGCCGGCGACGTCGGGCCTCGACCCCGCCTCGCTGCTGGACGAGCTCGCCCGGCAGCTGGACGGGGCGCTGAGGCCGTGAACACGTCGCTGAACGCCGCCCGCCGCCGGGAGGACCTGGAGGCGGCGCAACGGGAGGTCGTCGACGTGCTCGTGGTCGGCGGCGGGGTCACGGGCGCGGGGGTCGCGCTCGACGCGGCCTCGCGCGGGCTGCGGACCGTGCTGCTGGAGGCGCACGACCTGGCGTTCGGGACGTCGCGGTGGTCGAGCAAGCTCGTGCACGGCGGGCTGCGGTACCTGGCGAACGGGGACGTGAAGCTCGCGCACGAGAGCGCGGTCGAGCGCGGCATCCTCATGACGCGCACGGCACCGCACCTCACCCGCACGTTGCCGATGCTGTTCCCGTTGCACGACAAGGCGAACAACCTCGTCCTGGCCGGACTGAAGGCGGGCAACGCGCTGCGCATCGCCGCCGGCACGTCCGCGCGGGTCCTGCCGCGGCCGCGCCGGGTGGACCGGCACGAGGCGCTGGCGCTGGTCCCGGGGCTGAGCCCGCGCAACCTCCTCGGCGGCCTGCTCAGCTACGACGGCCAGCTGACCGACGACGCCCAGCTGGTCGTCGCGCTGGCCAGGACCGCGGCGGGGCACGGCGCGCGGATCATCACCCGCGCGAAGGTCACCGCGCTGGAGGGTGACGGTGCCGAGGCGGTGGACACGCTCACCGGCACCGCGTTCACGGTCAGGGCCAGGGCGGTGGTCAACGCCACCGGTGTCTGGGCCGGGACGCTCGCACCGGTGCGGCTCACGCCGTCGAGGGGCTCGCACCTGGTGGTCGACGCGAAGGGCGTCGGTCTCGCGGGGACGGCGGTCACGATCCCGGTCCCCGGTGAGCGCAACCGGTACGCGTTGCTGCTCCCCCAGCCGAACGGCCGCGCCTACCTGGGTCTCACCGACGAGCCGGTCGACGACGTCCCGGACGTGCCGGTCGTTCCCGAGTCCGATGTGGACTTCCTGCTGCGGACCGCTTCCCATGTGCTGCAACGGGAGCTGACGAGGCAGGACGTGATCGGCAGCTACGCGGGGCTGCGGCCGCTGCTGGAGGCCGAGGGCCGCTCGGCCGACCTGTCGCGCAACCACACCGTCCTCACGGCACCGAACGGCGTGCTCACGATCGTCGGCGGCAAGCTCACCACCTACCGCAGGATGGCGGCGGACGCGGTGAACGCGACGGGCCTGACCCGGATGCCGTGCCGCACCAAGGACATCCGCCTGGTCGACGACCGGCCGCACCCGACCACGCCGATCGCTCCCGGCGTGACGGAGGCGGACGTGCTGCACGCCGTCCGACACGAGGGCGCGCTCACCGCCGACGACGTGCTCGACCGGCGCACCCGCATCGGCCTGGTGCCCGCGGACCGCGCCAGGGCGGAGCCGGAGATCGCGAAACTCCTCGCCACCGTGTGAAAAGGGCGTCTGCAAGTACTACCGGCACGAAGTCGGTGGTACTCGCAGACGCCCTCAGCGCGAGGAACGCGGGTTATTCGCCGATGACGGGCTTCGCGGCCTTGGGCGGGTCGACCAGGGCGTCGCCCTCGATCCGCACCTTCCGCTTGTGCTCGTTGGAGCCGCCCTGCTGACCGGCGGCACCGGCCATCGGAGCGCCACCCATCATGCCGCCCGCGGCACCACCACCGCCGCCACCGCCACCGCCGGCGGGAACAGCGCCACCGACGCCACCCGTGGCGGTCGGCATGACGCCGGCCGCGCCACCGTGCTGCATCGCGGTCGCACCCGTGCCACCGCCACCGCCAGGGCCGCCGCCGAAGGCACCGGCGGGGATGCCGCCGCCTCCGCCGCCCATGCCCTTGGGGATGCCACCGCCGCCACCGCCCGCCGCGGACGTGGCCGAGTGCGCCGACGTGGACGACGCGGGCGACGCCGGGTGCTCGACGGCCGGCCGGTACCAGTCATCCGTGCTCGGGGTGCCGATCGACGGCGGCCTCGTCCCGGTGTTGCCACCGGCCGTGGTCGTCTGGTCGTACTCCCAGTGACCGGGGACCCAGCGGCCGGGGCCCTGGCTGCCGGTGCCACCGGAGCCGCCACCGGGTCCCTGGGGGTAACCGGGGTAGCCGCCGGAGCCGCCACCCGGTCCCTGGGGGTAACCGGGGTAGCCGCCGGAGCCGCCACCGGGTCCGGGCACCCACTGACCGCCGGAACCGCCGGAACCACCGCCGGGACCGGGCACCCACTGACCGCCGCCCGATCCCTGGCCGGGCGGCGTGTACGGCGGGCGGACCACCGGGCCGCCGGTGCCGGACGTGCCGGTGTTGCCGCCGCCCGCGCCGACGGGGACGCCACCGGGGTTGTAGACCGGCTGGACCTGCGGACCGCCGCTGCCGCCACCGGGGCCGCCGCGGTAGCCGCCCTGGTCGTGCGAGTACTGGCCGTTCGCGCCGCCGGACACCCGGTCGAGGTGGCCCGCGTCGATGCCCAGGCCGCCGGAGGACGGGCGGGTCACGCCACCGCCGCCACCGCCGGCGCCCTTGTGCGCCATCGCGGAGATCGCGTTGATGACCTGCTCGGCCGTCTGGGCGATCTTCTGCACGCTCTGGACCAGCTTCATCAGCTTCTGCAGCGAACCGGAGAGCTTCTGCAGGAAGTCGGCCAGCTTCTTCGCGTACTTCACCGCGGTGGTCACGATGTCGGAGATCGCGCCCGCGATGGCCGCGCCGAAGGTGAGGAACGAGGCCGCGAGCCACTGGATGATCTTCATGACCATGTCGGACACGGCCTGGCTGATCATGTCCATGATCATCTTGCGGACGGTGCCGACCAGCTGGCCCGCGCCTTCGACGGCACCCGCGATGCCGTCGGCGGCCTTGGCCAGCGACTCCAGACCGCCCGCGTGCTTCTGGGCGGCCGCGCGGTAGCCGTCGGCGGCCTTGCCCTCCCACTCGCGGGTCTGCTCGACGCAGATCTTCTTGTACTCGGCCGCGATGTCGTGGACCTGCTTGCCGGCCGACCGGAACGACCCGGCCATCTTGCCGATGGCCTCCGGGTTGCCGAGCAGGACGTCGAACGGCTCGCGCAGGAAGTCGACGTGCTGGATGGCCCAGCTGAAACCGGCGGAGAGGAAGCCGCTGAGCGGGTTCGACGCCATGCCGACGATGCCCATCGCGGTGTTGGCGATGCCGAGACCGCCCTGCACCCAGTCACCGCGCTCGATCGCGGAGTAGGTGCTCGAAATGGTGCTGATCAGCTGCTGCGGGTCGGTTCCCGCGGCCTGGGTGGCGGGCGCGTTCATCCTCGGCCCTTTCCGGTGAAGCCGAACATGTTGTCGAGGTCGACCTGCTCGTACTGCTCGATGGTCTCCTTGAGCCCGATGCCCATGTCCATCAGCGAGTTGGCGGCCTTGCCGAGACCGTCCTGCGACAGCCCGGCGGTCTTGAGGATGTGCGAGGCCAGGAAGCCCGCGAACACGCCGAACGCCTCGGTCGTGAGAGCACCCGGATCACACGTCTCGGTGGCCTTGCGCATCCGATCGGTCAGCCGTTCCACGCTCGCGGCGTGGCGTCTGAGCTCGTCGAGATCGAGATTGAACTGGCTCATGCCTTAACCCCCTCCTGCACTCAGGCCATGACGTCGGGCGGGTTCGTGAAGTACTCGTCGTCGGGCCGCGTGTCCTTGCGCTCCAACTCCGACTTCGGTTCGTCCTCGTCGGTTCCGTCGCCCTTGTATCCGTTCGGCATCTGTTGCTTCACGAAGTCCAGGGCCGGGCTCTCGCCGACGAAGTCGGTCATGATCTGCACCACCCGCCCGGAGGCCTCACGCTGGGCCTTCGCCGAGGCGGTGAGGATCTCGGACGCGATCTGACCGGGGTCCATGCCGCGGGCTTCCGGCTTGATGCGGAGATCTGTCAACACGCCGGTGGCGTTGACGGTCACCGTGATCATCCCGTCCGGCGAGCTGGCGCTCCCGCCCACGCCTCCGAGCTGGTCGCGGGCCTGCTCGGCCTGCTGCTTGGCCTGCTCGATCTTCGCCCCGTACTGGGCGAGCCACTGGTCGGGCTCGATGGGCTGCATGGTCACCCCCGTTGAGTGAATCAGTCGTTCGTTCGATTCGCCGTAGACGCCCGTATCGTTTCACCCGTTCCCTGCTCATCGATACTTTGAGTCCGATTACCGCCATCCGGGCTAACGAAGGGGTGCACCGTGCCTGAGGGGGTGCTGGAGATCGACGCGGTCTCCAAGCGCTACGGAGAGGTCGTCGCCCTGCGGGACATGTCGTTCGACGTGCGTGCGGGCGAAGCCTTCGGGTTCGTCGGCAGCAACGGCGCCGGGAAGACCACGACCATGCGGATCGCGCTGGGCGTGCTCGCCGCCGACTCCGGCGAGGTGCGGTGGAACGGCAGAGCCGTCGACCTCGACACCCGGCGGCGGATCGGCTACATGCCGGAGGAACGCGGGCTCTACCCGCGGATGAAGGTCCTCGACCAGCTCGTCTACCTGGCCGAGCTGCACGGCCTGGGCACGAACGAGGCGCACCGCAACGCCGAGAACTGGATCGCCCGGCTCGGGCTGCGCGACCGGCGCACCGACGAGGTGCAGCGGCTCAGCCTCGGCAACCAGCAGCGCGTGCAGCTCGCCGCGGCCCTGGTGCACGACCCGGACGTCCTGGTGCTCGACGAACCGTTCTCCGGCCTCGACCCGGTCGCGGTGGACGTGATGAGCGGCGTGCTGCGCGAGAAGGCCTCCGCCGGGGTGCCCGTGGTGTTCTCCAGCCACCAGCTCGACCTGGTGGAACGGCTGTGCGACCGGGTCGGCATCGTGAGCGAGGGTGCGATGGTCGCCGTCGGCACCGTGGACGAGCTGCGGTCGGGCGGGGTGCCGCGCCTGGTCGTCGAATCGCCGACGACCGACTGGGCTGCCACGCTGGACGGCGTGCGGGTGATCGAGAAGAACGGGACGCGCTGCGTGCTGGAGCTCGTGGACGGCACCGACGACCAGGCCGTGCTGCACGCGGCCCTGTCGGCCGGTCCGGTGCACGAGTTCTCCCGGCAGCGCCCGGCGCTGACCGAGCTCTTCCGCAACGTCGTGACCACCGGGGAGAGGACCGCATGACATCCGCCAGGGCGGTCGGACTGGTGGCGCGGCGCGAGTTCGTCACGAAGGTGCGCACGAGGTCGTTCCTCATCGGCACCGCGGTGATCATCGCGGTGCTCGCCGGGTACGTGGTGCTGCAGTCGGTGCTGTTCGACGACCACCAGCGCAGCGTCGTCGGGTTGTCCGGCCAGGCCACGCAGCTCGCGGAACCGCTGCGGGACAAGGCGATGTCGTTCGGCGTCGAGCTGGAGACGCGCGACGTCACCACCGACGCCAACGCCGAGCAGCTGGTCCGCGACGGCGCGCTCGACGCGCTGGTGACCGGTGCGCCGCCGGAGCTGAAGATGATCGTCAAGGGCTCCGGCGACTCGGTGCTGACCACGGCGCTCAACGACGTGCTGCGCCAACAGGTCCTGGTCGCGCAGCTCGCGGAGGCGGGCATCACCCCGCAGCAGGTCGCGGAGAACCTCGCCAACGTGCGGGTGGGCGTGACAGCGCTGGAACCCGTTGACCCACAGCAAGGTCAGCGCCTCGCCATCGGGCTGGTAGTGGCCGCGCTGCTGTACTACTCGTTGCTGGTCTACGGAACCATGGTCGCGCAGGGCGTGGTCGAGGAGAAGTCGAGCCGGGTCGTGGAGATCCTGCTCGCGACCGTGCGGCCGTGGCAGTTGTTGCTGGGCAAGGTGATCGGCCTCGGCGCGGTCGGGTTGCTGCAGCTGCTGGTGATCTCCACGGTCGGGCTCGCGCTGTCGTCGGGGTTCGACGTGGTCGACGTCGGCGCGGTGGGCGTGACGGCGCTGGCGACCGGCGTGCTCTGGTACCTGCTCGGGTTCTTCCTGTACGCCACGGTGTTCGCGGCCGCCGCGTCGCTGGTGTCGCGGCAGGAGGAGCTGCAGTCGGTGCTGACGCCGATCAGCATGACGATCATCGTGGCGTTCGTGGCCGGCATCAACCTGATGATCGGCAGCCCGTCCGGGGCGACCGTGACGGTCCTGTCGCTGCTGCCGCCGTTCGCCCCGATCCTGATGCCGGGCCGGATGGCGCTGGGCGTCGCCCCCGCCTGGCAGGTGGTGCTGGCCGTGGTGCTGGCGCTGGCGGCCATCGCGGTGATCACGTGGCTGGGCGGCAAGGTCTACGCGAACGCCGTGCTGCGGACCGGCGCTCGCGTCAAGCTCCGCGAGGCGTTCAGGACTTGATGGCCTGGTAGCGGTCGAGCGCGACCTGGCGTTCCACCGCGTGGTCGACGATCGGCGTGAGGTCCGCCGAGTCGGGCGCGTACCTGCGGACGTACGCGCCGGCCGGGTCGAACTTCTTGGCCTGCGTGATCGGGTTGAAGATCCGGAAGAACGGCGCCGCGTCCGTGCCGCAGCCGGCGACCCACTGCCAGTTGTGCTGGTTCGACGCGAGGTCGCCGTCGACGAGGTGCTCCATGAAGTGCCGCGCGCCCCACCACCACGGCAGGTGCAGGTCCTTCACGAGGAAGCTGGCGACGATCATGCGCACCCGGTTGTGCATGAAGCCTTCCGCGAGCAGCTGGCGCATGCCGGCGTCGACGATCGGGTAGCCGGTGCGCCCCTGCTTCCAGGCCTCGAACAGCTCCCGGTCGTCGTCGTGCACCATCCGGTCGAACTTGCGGTCGAGGTTCTGCCGCGCGGTCTCCGGCTTGTGCCACAACACGTCCGCGTAGAACTCGCGCCACGCGAGCTCGCTGCGGTACGTGCCGTCGCAGTCCCGCAGGAGCGTGCGGGGGTGCAGCACGCCCCACCGCAGGAACGCCGACAGCCGGCTCGTGGCGTCGAGGTCGGGCCGGTCGCGGGTCTTGTCGTAGTCGGGGAGCCGTTCGTCGCGGAACTCCTCCCACAACCGCATGGCGTCCGGCAGCTTCTCGGTGGCCTTCGGGATCGCGTTGCTGTGCGGCGGTTCGAGCCAGTCCACAGTGGAGGAGTCGGTGTCGGCGGGCGCGCGCCAGCCGTGGTCGAGCCAGGCGTTGCGGAACGGCGTGAAGACCTTGAACGGCGTGCCGTCGCCCTTGAGCACCCGGCCGGGTGCGACGGCGTAGGGCGAGCCGGAGCGGACGAGCTCGACGTCGCCCAGCGCCTCCTCGACGGCCTCGTCGCGGCGCCGCCCGTACGGCCCGTAGTCCGCGGAGACGTGGACGCTGCCCGCGCCGATCTCCTGTGCGATGCGCGGGACCGTCTTCACCGGGTCGCCGTGCACGACCATCAGCCGGCCGCCCAGCTGGTCGTTCAGCGCGTGCAGGCAGCGGTGCAGGAACTCGATCCGCGGCTGCCCCGACGGCTTCAGCAACCGGTCGTCCAGGACGAACAAGCCGAGCGCGCGGGGAGAACGCCCGGCGGCGGCGAGGAGGGCCGGGTGGTCGGCCGTCCGCAGGTCGCGGCGGAACCAGACGATCGAGGGGGAAGAGCTCACCAGGCGACGCTAAGACGAACGGGGCGCGCCTGCATGACAGGCGCGCCCCGCACGGGTGAAGCGGTGGGTGACTAGCGGTTCTCCATCGGGATGAAGTCGCGCTCGGTCGGGCCGGTGTAGATCTGCCGCGGGCGGCCGATCTTCGTGGCCGGGTCGTTGATCATCTCGCGCCAGTGCGCGATCCAGCCGGGGAGCCGGCCGAGCGCGAACAGCACGGTGAAGAACTTCGTCGGGAAGCCCATCGCCCGGTAGATCAGACCCGTGTAGAAGTCCACGTTCGGGTAGAGCTTGCGGGAGATGAAGTAGTCGTCCGCGAGAGCGGTCTCCTCCAGCTGCTTCGCGATGTCGAGCAGCTGGTCGTCGGCGCCGAGCTTGTTGAGGATCTCGTCGGCGGTCTTCTTGATGATCGCGGCGCGCGGGTCGTAGTTCTTGTAGACCCGGTGGCCGAAGCCCATCAGGCGGACGCCGTCCTCCTTGTTCTTGACCTTGTTGACGAACGACGCCACGTCGCCGCCGTCGGCCTTGATCTTCTCCAGCATCTCCAGCACCGCGCTGTTCGCGCCGCCGTGCAGCGGGCCGAAGAGGGCGTTGATGCCCGCGGAGATGGACGCGAAGAGGTTCGCCTCGGAGGAGCCGACCAGGCGCACGGTCGACGTGGAGCAGTTCTGCTCGTGGTCGGCGTGCAGGATGAACAGCAGGTCGAGCGCGCGGACCAGGTCCGGGTCGAGGTCGTAGGCCTCCGCCGGGAACCCGAAGGTCATCCGCAGGAAGTTCTCCACCAGGCCAAGCGAGTTGTCCGGGTAGAGGAACGGCTGGCCGACCGACTTCTTGTAGGCGTAGGCCGCGATCGTCGGGAGCTTCGCCAGCAGGCGGATCGTGGAGATCTCGACCTGGTTGGCGTCGAACGGCGACAGCGAGTCCTGGTAGAAGGTCGACAGGGCCGAGACCGCGGAGGACAGCACCGGCATCGGGTGCGCGTCACGCGGGAAGCCGTCGAAGAAGCGCTTGAGGTCCTCGTGCAGCAGCGTGTGGCGGCTGATCTTGGAGGTGAAGTCCTCGAGCTGCGCGGCGGTCGGAAGCTCGCCGTAGATCAGGAGGTAGGAGACCTCGGCGAAGTTCGAACGCTGGGCCAGCTGCTCGATCGGGTACCCGCGGTAACGCAGAATGCCCGCGTCACCGTCGATGTAGGTGATCTCGGAGGAGCAGGAGGCCGTGTTGACGAAACCGGTGTCCAGGGTCACCAGACCGGTCGTCGACAGCAGTTTGCCGAGTTCGATGCCGGACGCGCCTTCGGTCGCCGGCACCACCTTCATCTCGAGCTCTCCGCCCCCGTGGCGCAGCGCGACGGTCTGGGTGTCGTTCGGCGCAGTCGTCGCGTCGGGCATTCAAGTCCCTCTCAACGCTCGGACGGGGTGGCGGCAGCCCGCGCGGACTGCCGTCGTCTCGGACCACCCCGTTGGGATCTGAGTCTTCAAGTTCATCCACGCTAGTCGGCGGAAGGCCCGCCTCGCAGCAGCGGTGTGAACCGATTCTGTGAGATGGGACCGGCATCACATCCGCGATGCAGGTTTCTAGCGCGGCTCCCCCACGGTAGTCCGGTTCGGCGCTTTATCCACCCAACGCGGCGGTGAGTTCGCTCGCAAAGGGCGGCTCGGCACCCGCACGCGAACATGTGATCGCGGCGGCCGCACCGGCGTAGGTCAACGCGCTGGTCCACTCCTCCGCGGACAGCGCGCGGACCTTCTCGGCGGACAACGCGTCGTGGTCGTGCAGCCACGCGATCAGGGCGCCCTGCACGGTGTCGCCGGCACCGATGGTGTCGACGACGTCGACCTCCACCGGCGGCACGTCGACCCGGTCCGTGGCGGTGATCACGGAGAGACCGTCACCACCCCTGGTGAGCACGACGGCGGCGGGTCCCTGTGAAATCCAGGTGCGTGCGATCTCGATCACGTCGCCGTCCTCGGCGAGCCACTGAGCGTCCTCGACGGACACCTTCAGCAGCCCGACGTCGGGCAGCCACGACGTGAACCGCGTGCGGTAGGCGCCCGGATCGTCGATCAGGCCTGCCCGGATGTTGGGGTCGAGAACGGTCAGCAGCCGCTTGCTCTCCCGCCGCAGCACCGTCTCGTAGACGCTCGCACCGGGTTCGAGGACGAGGCTCAGCGTGCCGAACGACACGGCCTTCACGCCCTGCGGCAGCGGGCCGGGGTCCTCGACGAGCCGGTCGGCCGTGCCGTCGACGTAGAACGAGTAGCGCGCGCTGCCGTCGTCCGCGAGACCGACGACCGCGAGGGTGGTGTTCTCCTGCCCGCGCTGGACGAGGTCCGTGCCCACGTTCGACGCGTGCAGCCGTTTCACGAGCTGCTCGCCGAAGTGGTCGGCCGACACCCGCGACAGGAAACCCGTCGGCACACCGAGCCGCCCGAGCGCGACGGCGACGTTGTACGGGCCGCCCCCCAGCTTGGGCGCGAGCGGCGCCAGCTCGTCGTCCCCCACCGGCACCATGTCGACCAGTGCCTCACCAGCAACCACGATCACAGCGTCCTACTCCCTCTGGCCGGCCCCGGTCCTCTGCAGACCATCCAACAGCAGTTCCCCCAGTGCGGTGAACGCCTCGGCATCCGAAACACCCGCCCGTTTCGTGAGGACCCCCGTCTGGATGCTCTCGATGAGCAGACCGGCCATCTCGGCGAACAACGTGGCGTGCACCTCGCGGAACACGTGCAGCTCGACGCCGTCCTGGATGAACGCCTTGATGCGCTCGGCGGCGGCACGGGCGTTGCGCTCGTAGGTGGCGCGCGTGGGCGGGAAGTCGGACACGTCGGCGATGAACGCGGCCGAGGCCCTGTTCAGCTCCTCCGCGGCGGCAGCGAGGTAGCTGCCGATGCGTTTGCGCACGTCGTGGAGGCCCGCGATGCGCTTCTCGATGCGTTCGGCCGCGCCTTTGAAGTACCGGCCGACGACCCGCACGGCGAGCTGTTCCTTGCTGCCGGCGAGCGCGTAGAGGGTGGATTTCGAGCAGTGCAGCCTGCCCGCGATGTCGTCCAGCGTGAGGTGACCGAAGCCCTCGTCGAGGAAGAGGACCTCCAACCGGGAGAGCAGCTCGGCCTGCCGCTGCGTGAGAGCCCGCGTCATGTGACGACCTTGCCACACTGACTGGCAGGTGTACTGCGGTACGTCCTACAGTACAGCTACCAGTACACACCGGAGGTCGACGATGCCCGCCGAGCGGCTGCTCCCCACCCAAGAGGCCGAAGACCTGATCGCGCTGGTCAAGGAGATCGCGCGGGACGAGCTGAAGCCGCACGCGGCGGACGCGGAGGAGAACGAGAAGTTCCCCCGCGAGGCGTTCCGGCTGCTGGGCCGCAGCGGTCTGCTGGGCCTGCCGTACCCCGAGGAGTTCGGTGGCGGCGCGCAGCCCTACGAGGTGTACCTGCAGGCGCTGGAGGAGGTCGCCTCCGCGTGGATGACGGTCGCCGTCGGCCTCTCCGTGCACGTGATGTCCTGCTACGGCCTGGCCACGTTCGGCACCCGCGAGCAGCAGGACCGCTGGTTGCCGGAGATGCTCGAAGGCGAGCTGCTCGGCGGTTACGCGCTGTCGGAGACGCAGGCGGGGTCCGACCCGGCCGCGATGTCGACCCGCGCGGTGCGCCAGGGCTCGGAGTACGTCGTGAACGGCACCAAGGCGTGGATCACGCACGCCGGCGCCGCCGACTTCTACACGTTGATGGCCCGCACGTCCCCCGACGCCGGCCGCGGCATCTCCTGCTTCCTGGCCCCCGGTGAGGCGCCCGGTCTGTCCGCCGCGCCCGCCGAGCGCAAGATGGGCCTCACCGGTTCGATCACCGCGCAGCTGTCGTTCGACGGCGTGCGCTTCGGCACCGACCGCCTGATCGGCGCCGAGGGCGACGGCCTGAAGATCGCTCTGTCCGCTTTGGACTCCGGCCGGCTCGGCATCGCGGCCTGCGCGGTCGGCCTGGCCCAGGCGGCACTGGACGAGGCGGTGGCGTACGCCAAGTCCCGCACCCAGTTCGGTCGCCCGATCATCGAGTTCCAGGGCCTGGAGTTCCTGCTCGCCGACATGGCCGCCGCCGTCGAGTCGGCGCGGGCGACGTACCTGATGGCCGCCCGCCGCCGCGACGCCGGCCTGCCGTTCCGCCAGCAGGCGTCGATCGCCAAGCTCGTCGCCACGGACGCGGCGATGAAGGTGACGACCGACGCCGTGCAGGTCCTCGGCGGCGCCGGCTACACCCGCGACTTCCCGGTCGAGCGCTACATGCGCGAGGCCAAGGTGCTGCAGATCTTCGAGGGCACCAACCAGATCCAGCGCCTCGTGATCGGCCGCGGCCTGCGTTAGCCCAGGTTCTCCCGGTAGAAGGGATCGGCGACGGTCCCTTCGCCCTTGCGCTCGTCGAACGCGTAGACCTCGCGCCCCTGGATGTAGACGTGCAGCGCGCGGCTCATCACGTCGAGCGGGTCCCCCGACCAGATGACGACGTCACCGTCGAGACCGGGCTTGAGCGCCCCGACCCGGTCGTCCAGCCCCATGATCCGCGCGGGGTTGGTGGTGATCGACCGCAGCGCGACGTCGCTGTCGAGCCCCTCCTTCACCGCCAGCGTGGCCTGGTGCACCAGGAAGTGGATGGGGATGACGGGGTGGTCGGTCGTGATGGCGAGCTCGACCCCGGCCCGCGCGAGGATGCCCGGGTTGCGCAGCCCGCGGTTGCGCAGCTCCACTTTGGACCGGGTGGTGAACAGCGGACCGATGATCACGGGGATCTGCTTCTCGGCGATGAGGTCCGCGATCAGGTGGCCTTCGGTGCCGTGGTTGAGGATCAGCCGGTAGCCGAACTCGTCCGCCAGCCGGATGGCCGTGGCGATGTCGTCGGCCCGGTGCGCGTGCTGGCACCACGGCAGCTCGCCGGTGAGCACCTTGCCGAGGACCTCCAGCGTGGTGTTGCGGTCGAACGCCTTGCCGTCCGCCTCCGCCTCCGCCTTCTTCGCCAGGTAGTCCTGCGCCCTGGTGCAGCTCGTCGCGGATGACCGCCGCGACCCCCTGCCGCGTGGACGGCAGCTTCCCCTTGTCGCCGTAGACCCGCTTCGGGTTCTCCCCGAGCGCGCTCTTCACGCTGACCGGTTCCTTGACGAGCATCTCGTCGACCGTGCGCCCCCAGCACTTGATCGCGACCGTCTGCCCGCCGATGGGGTTGCCCGACCCCGGCTTGATCACCGCCGTGGTGACACCCCCGCTGAGCGCGTCGGCGAACCCGATGTCGGCGGGGTTGATCGCGTCGAGCGCCCGCATCCGCGCCCCGACGGGGTCGGTCATCTCGTTGGTGTCCTGCCCGGCCCACCCCTCGGCCTCCTCGTGGACGCCGATGTGCCCGTGCGCCTCGACGAAGCCCGGCAACACCCAGGCCCCGTCCGCGTCGACGACCCGCACCCCGTCCGGGATGTCGACGTCGGCGCCGACGGCGACGATCTTCCCGTCCTGGATCAGAACAGTGCCGCCTTCGACGGGCTCCCCGTCGACCGGCACGACGTAGCCCCCGGTGATCGCGATGTTCATGGTTAGCAACGCTAACGGTTGGACGCCGCTCGGGCCAGTCCACCCTCGTGGCTCTCGCTTTGCCTGCGTTTCGTGCGCGGTCGCCTGATCGGGTGAAGGTTGTCCTGATTTGCACGCCTGGGCGTCTGTTGGGATGTCCGGATGCAGGTGGTTCGTTCGCCCGCAGACAAGGAAGCGCGGGAGGGGCGCACGGCACGTTGTCGGGGATCGCGTCGAGAGGGTGGAGGTGAGGGTGCGATGGAAGGAGGGGTGCGTGGGGATCGGGTGGGGAGCCGGGGCGGGGAGCCGCCGACGGAAGCAGCTGGGTGCGAGGCGCCAGGGCGGGAAGCCGGGGCGGAAGCAGCCGGGTGCGAGCGGGAGTGCCTGGGGGTGAGCGAGCACCGAGAGCAGTAGCGGAGACGTGCCGACCCGCCCCGAAACCTCCGCCAAGGACGCGCCGAAGGCCGCGTTCGGGGAATCGGCTTGTGATCGAGCTGAAGGCGAGGCGTGAAGGGCTTTCCTCGGGCGGTTCCGCGCTAGGCGGGGCAGACGCCCACCGCAACGCAACCGGCAGCCGCACAAAGCAACAGGCGTGCCATCAACCCGCGAACGGCGCCGGCGGCTTCTTTGGGAGTGTCGGAGTCTGGGGCGGAGCCCCAGGAACAGCCACCCTCAGCGAGTCACAGCGGCCGAACCCCCCACCGGGCCCCCCAGGACTCCCCCGGAGCCACCCAGATCAAATCCACCCCGGAGTTCAACGCATCCGGCGGACAGGTCATCGGCTCAACGGCCACCGCCCGCCCCCGCCCCGGATAGGCCTCCGGCGTGTACACCTGCACCCACCGGAAGTCCGGGTCGGCCCACAGCTCGACCCCCCAGCCGTCACCGGCGAGCGAGTGCCGCACCAGCCCGTCGCGGCCCGGTTCGCAGCCGCCGAACGGCGTGTCGAGCTGGACCCCGGCCAGTGGGCGGCCGGCGCGGAAGTCGTAGGAGGTTCCCTCGACGGGTACGGCGGGGCCGGAGGGCACCATCCGCTCGAGGTCCAGGGGGAGGACCGTCGTGGCCGCCAGGGTGAGCGTGCAGGAGTCCGTGGAAGCGTTCCCAGCGCGGGGGTAGGGGTGGGTGCCGACGCCGAAGGGGGTGGCGAGCTCGCCGACGTTCGTCACGTGGTGGGCGATGGTCAGGCCGTTGTCGTCCAGGGCGTAGGAGACGGTGGTGCGCAGGGCCGCCGGCCAGCCGGGCTGGGGGTCGATGACCGTTTCGAGGGTCACCAGGGAGCCGGTGTGTTCGAGGACGGACCAGGGGCGGCGGCGGACCAGGCCGTGGATGGCGTTGCCGCGGGCCGGTTCGGTGACCTCCAGGTGCTGGACCTCGCCGTCGAGGGTCCAGCAGGCGCCGGCTGTGCGGTTGGGCCAGGGCACGAGGACGGCGCCGGCGGACATCGGTGGTTTCTCGTCCGGGCCGAACGTCTCCACGTACGGGACGCCGTTCACCTCGAAGGACCGCAGGCCCGCGCCTACAGTCGTGATCACAGCGGTGGCACCCTCGTACGAGATCCCCAACATGAGGCTGAAGCCTACGGGGCCAATGGAAGGAATTGCCCATGAAGGTCCATCACCTCAACTGCGGTTCGATGCGGCCGCCGCTGGTGCCCGGCGGGCTCGTGGCGCACTGCCTGCTGATCGAGGCCGACGACGGGCTGGTGCTGGTCGACACGGGCTTCGGCACGCACGAGGTGAAGGACCCGGCGCAGACCATCGACGGGCTCAGCCGGCGGTTGCTGCGGCCGCTGCTCGACGTCAACGAGACCGCGGTCAGCCAGGTCGAGAAGCGCGGGTTTCGGGCGAGCGACGTGCGGCACGTGCTGCTCACGCACCTCGACATGGACCACGCGGGTGGGCTGCGGGACTTCCCCGGTGCGACGGTGCACGTGCTGGACACCGAACTGGAGGCCGCGACCAACCCGCGCACGACCAAGGAGAAGATGCGGTTCCCGAAGGCGCAGCGCGAGGGGGTCACGTTCCGGACGCACCACGCGACCGGCGAGGAGTGGTTCGGGTTCGAGGCGGTCCGCGACATCCCGGGGCTGCCCGCGGACATCCTCATCGTGCCGTTGGTCGGGCACACCCGCGGCCACAGCGGCATCGCGGTCAGGTCGGACGACGGCTGGCTGCTGCACGCCGGGGACGCCTACTTCTACCGCGGTGAGGTCGAGACGCCGCCGAGCAGCATCTTCGCGCTCAAGATGACCGCCAGGCAGACGGAGACGATCCGGGTGCAGCGGCTGTCCAATGTGGAGCGGTTGCGGGAGCTGAAGGCGACCGGTGAGGTCGAGGTGTTCTGCGCGCACGACCCGGTCGAGCTGGCCAGGCTGGGATGACGGCCGTCCGCGCGCTCGGGTGCGACAAAGGCAGCGGAACCGGTCGGGCGGGCCCGACCGGTCCCTCGTGCCGAACCGGTCACTTCGACAGGTTCTCCGGGCTGATGTCGACCTTGCCGTGCAGCACCCGGTTGATGCCCCAGAGCACCAGGCCGGCGAGCAGCAGGTAGCCGGCGATCTTGTAGTCGTCCCACGGCCGGCCGGACGTGAACGGCAGCGCCAGGTACGCGCAGGTGATGGCGCCCAGCACCGGCGCCCAGGTGGGTGCGCGGAAGTGCTTGTGCTCGGACTTCTCCTTGCGCAGCACCAGGCACGCGATGTTGACGATGGTGAAGACGACGAGCAGCAGCAACGAGGTCGTGCCGCCGAGCTTGCCGATGTCGGCCGTGGACACCAGGATCACCGCGATGCCGGTGGTGAAGACGATGGAGATCCACGGCGTGCGGCGGAACGGGTGCACGGCGCTGAAGAACTTCGGGATGATCTTCTCGTTGGCCATGCCGTAGAGCAGGCGCGACGCCATCAGCATGTTGATCAGCGCCGAGTTGATGACGGCGAGCAGGCCGATGAGGGCGAAGACCCACAGCGGGAAGCCGGGTGCGCCGACGGTGACGACCTTCAGCAACGCGCCGGAGCCGGCTTTGGCGAGCTCGTCGGACGGGATCAGCAGCGACGACGTGATCGCGACCAGGACGTAGATCAGGGCGGCGATGCCCATGCCCCACAGCATCGCGCGCGGGAAGATCCGGACCGGGTCGCGGCACTCCTCCGCCATGTTCACCGAGTCCTCGAAGCCGACCATGGCGAAGAACGCGAGTGCCGTCGCCGAGGTGACTGCGAGCAGGACGTTGGAGCCGGACGGCGTGTGGATCTCGGTGAGCCGCGAGGGGTCGCCGTCGCCGACCATGACCGCGTAGGCGCCGATCGCGATGATGATGATCAGGCCGGACAGCTCGATGCAGGTCAGGACCACGTTGGCCTTGACGGACTCGGACACGCCGCGGAAGTTGATGATCGCGAGCGCCGCGATGAACACGATCGCGATGCCGGTGATGACCAGCGACTCCGGGCTGAGCGCGATGTCGAAGAACTCCACGAGCAGCTGCCGCAGGTAGGTGCGGCCGAACGCGAGGGCGGCGCTGGAGGCGGACGTGATGCCCGAGCACATGACC
Organism: Lentzea chajnantorensis; assembly: GCF_054300775.1. NCBI lineage: Bacteria > Bacillati > Actinomycetota > Actinomycetes > Pseudonocardiales > Pseudonocardiaceae > Lentzea > Lentzea chajnantorensis. The sequence goes on from NZ_JBSDZT010000002.1 coordinate 540,570, forward strand.
GCGAACGCGACCATGAACGTCAGGAAGTGGATCTTGAAGGCCTTGTTGGCGTAGAGCGCGGCGCCCGCGGCTCTCGGGTACTTCCCGACCAGCTCCAGGTAGCTGAACGCGGTCAGGAACGCGACGACGAACGCGAGCAGGAAGGGCAACCAGAGCGCGCCGCCGATCTTGCCGGCGACGTTGCCGGTCAGCGCGTAGATCCCGGTGCCGAGGATGTCGCCGACGACGAAGAACAACAGCAGCTTGGGCCCGATCGCCCGGTGCAGCCCCGGTTGTTCCGTTTGTGGAGTCGCTTCAGCCATGCCGTGGAATTGTGCCGGTTCGGTGTGACGACCAGCACTGATGACTGCTTTCCTCACCCGTATGGTGTAATCGACCGGACTCGTTCCGACCTGGGGGTGTCGCGATGAAGCGCGCGGTCCTGCTGATCTCGACCGCGGTGCTGGCGGCCTGTTCCTCCCCGCCGCCGGCCGCTCCGGGGCCCACCGCCGTGGTGCACGAGGACATCGCCTCGCTGGTGTCGGCGACCACCCGTGCCGTGTCGGAGAAGACCTCCTACCGCTTCACGGTGACCGCGCCGGTGGGCGGTGGCGCCGTCGCGTCGGCGTCGGGGGTCGTGCGGCTCACGGCGGGTGACGGCGCGGACGTCGAGGCCACGACCGAGCGACCGGTGCAGACCGGTGGGGCGCCGCAGAAGCTGCACTACGTGTCCACGAGCGAGGACAACGCGTACGTCGAGCTGCCCCCGGTGTTCGGGCTGCCCGCGGACAAGCCGTGGGTGAAGCTCACCCGCGCCGACACCGACGAGTTCACGGACACCATGCTGGGCTTCTACGACTTGGTCCACCAGGAGGCCGTGTTCACCCGGTACCACCTGCCGATCATCGCGGCCGGCGGTGTGGTGCGGTTGTCCGGCCAGTTCGGCGACCGCACGCTGTACACGGTGGACATCGACCACCGGAAGGCCTACGACGCGCTGCCGGACGGTTTCCTGAAGAACGAGGTCAAGATCGCTCTCGACCAGGGCGTGCAGGCGTCGGTCGCCGAACTGGACTTCGACCGGGCCGGTCTGCCGACCCGGTTGAAGGTTTCCCGGCAGTTCGGCCAGGCGACGATCGTCGACGACGCCAGGTTCACCGACTGGGGCACGTCGGCGCGGGTCGTGGACCCGGTGCCGGCCGTGGTCAGCCAGCGGAACTGACGCGGTAGCGCCAGATCGCGGGCAGCAGCAGCACCGCGACGACGGTCGCCACGACCACCAGCACGCCGCCGGCCGTGACCGCCGCGGCCGTGCCGAACGCCGCACCGCCCGTGCCGTGCAGCAGGTCGGCGATCCGCGGGCCGCCCGCCACGACGACGATGAACACGCCCTGCATGCGGCCGCGCATCTCGTCCGTGGCCGCCGATTGCAGGATCGCGCCGCGGAACGCCATCGACACCATGTCCGCCGCGCCCGCCAACGCGAGGAACGCCGCCGCCACCCACAGGTTGCCGGAGAGCCCGAACCCGGCGATGGCCACGCCCCAGGCGACCACCGACACGGTGACCGCGACGCCGTGCCTGCCGACGTTCGCGATCCACCCGGACGTCAGCCCGCACAGCACGGCACCGATCGGGATGGCGGCGAACAGCACGCCGAGGGCGAACCCACCGCCGGGTGGGTCGCCGAACGTGTGCTGCGCCATCTCCGGGAACAGCGCCCGCGGCATGCCGAACACCATCGCGATGATGTCCAGCAGCATCGACGCGAGCAGCACCTTCTGCGCCCACAGGTAGACGAAGCCGGCCAGCACGTCCTTCAGCCCTGCCCGCCGCACCACGCCGTCGAGCGGGGGCATCGGCGGCAGCTTCCACACCGCGTAGACGGTGACGACGAGCGCGATCGCGTCCACCAGGTACAGCGTGGGCAGCCCGACGACGGGCATCAGGGCGCCGGCGAGCAACGGCCCGAGCACGGCGCCGAACTGCATGACCGTCGAGCCGAGCGCGCCCGCCGACGGCAGCAGCTCCGCCGGCACGAGCCGGGCGATGGAGGCCGACCGGGCGGGCGCGTTGGCCGCGAAGAACACCTGTTGCAGGCCGAGCAGCGCGATGACGAGCCACACCGATCGGACGTCGAGCGCGGCCTGCACCCACAGCAGCACGGAGGAGACCGCGATGCCGGTGTTGGTGACGAGCAGCAGCTTGCGCCGGTCGACGGTGTCCGCGATCGCGCCGCCCCACAGCCCGAAGACCAGCAGCGGCACCAGCGCCACGCCCGCGGCGATGCCGACCCACGCGGACGAGCCGGTGAGGTCGTAGACCTGCTTGGGCACGGCGACGGCGGTGAGCTGGGAGCCCACCGCCGTGACGATCGTGGAGAGCCACAACCGGCGGTACGCGACGATCTTCAACGGTCGCGTGTCGATCACGAACGTCGAGCGCGCGCTTCTCCCCACAGTGGCCACTTCGTTAGCCTATGACAACTAACAAGCACTTCACGTGAGGTGTCACCAAGACCACTCGTCAGAGGCGGACCGGGTACACCGGCTCCGGCACCTTCGGGCTGATCCGGCCCTCGACGAAGATCCCGTGCCAGATCATGAAGCACAGCACGGACCACAGCTGGCGCGACCGGTCGAACTGCTCGGACTTGTGCTCGGCGAGCAGGCCGAGCACGGCGTTCTTGTCGAGCAGGTGGCCGGTCTGCGAGTCGGCGATGATCCCACGCGCCCAGTCGTACATCTCGGCGCGCAGCCAGTGCCGGATCGGCACCGGGAAGCCCAGCTTCGGCCGGTTCAGCACGTGCGGAGGGATGATCTTGGCCAGCGCCTTGCGCAGCGCGTACTTGGTCGTGCCCTCGGTGAGCTTTTGCTCCAGCGGCACCTCGGCGGCCACCCGGAAGACCTCGGGGTCGAGGAACGGCACCCGCAGCTCGATCGAGTTGGCCATGGTCACCTTGTCGGCCTTGACCAGGATGTCGCCGCGCAGCCACGTGAACAGGTCGATGTGCTGCATGCGCGCGACCGGGTCCCAGCCCTCCGACTCGCGGTACCAGGGCGCGGTCACGTCCTGGAAGCCGACGCCCTCGACGTAGCCGGGGAACACGGCGCGGACCTGCGCGTCGCTGAAGTTGCGGGCGTTGCCGTAGTAGCGCTCCTCCAGCCGCAGCGAGCCACGCCGCAGCAGGTCCTTGCCCCGCACACCCTCCGGAATGGACTTCGACACCGCGCCCATCAGCTTGCGCACACCGCCGGGCACCTTCTCGAACGGCGACAGCGACAGCGGCTCGTGGTAGATCACGTACCCGCCGAACAGCTCGTCCGCGCCCTCGCCGGACAGCACCGCCTTGACGTACTTGCGGGCCTCCCGCGCGATGAACCACAGCGGCACCAGCGCCGGGTCCGCGACCGGGTCGTCGAGGTACCAGAGGATCAGCGGCAGCTCGTTCATCATCTCGTCCGGCGACACCGTGCGAACCACGTGCCGCACGCCGATGGCCGCCGCCGTCTCGGCCGCGACGTCCACCTCCGAGTAGCCCTGCCGGTCGAAGCCGCTGGTGAACGCGATGAGGTTCGGGTTGTGCAGCTTCGCGAGCGTCGCCGTGGCCGTCGAGTCGATGCCGCCGGACAGGAACGCGCCGACCGTGACGTCCGGGTCGGAGATCATGTGCTTGGCCACCGAGTCGCGCATGACCTCGGCGATCCGCTCGTGCAGCGCCTCGGCCTCGTGCTCGCCGTTGACCGGCCGCGGCGCGAACACCGGCTTGAAGTACCGGTTGAACAGGACCGGCCCGCCCGGCGTGACGCGGAACGAGGTGCCGGACTCGACGCGGCGGATCGCCCTGTGCAGCGACTCGGGCTCCGGCACGTACTGCAGGACCAGGTAGTGCTGCAGCGCGGTCTGGTCGAGCTCCTGGCTGATGCCGAGGGTGCCGGTGAGCTGCAGCAGGCTCTTCTTCTCCGACGAGAACGCCACCCCGCCGGGCCCGGACGCCCAGTACAGCGGCTTGATGCCGAACGGGTCGCGCGCGCCGAAGACCACCCGCTCCTGCGCGTCCCAGATCATGAACGCGAACATGCCGCGCAGCCGCTTGACCGAGTCGGCGCCCAGGTAGTGGTAGGCGGCGACGATCGACTCGCCGTCGCCCTGGGTGCGGAACTGGGCGCCGAACCGCAGGGCCAGCTCGGCCCGCAGCTCCTTGTAGTTGTAGATCTCGCCGTTGAAGTTCAGCGTGTACCGCGCCGGGTTCTCCGGCGGGCCCCAGACCAGCGGCTGGTGCGAGTGGTCGAGGTCGATGAAGCCGAGCCGGTTGAACCCGTAGACGACCTCCGCGTCGGCCCAGGTGTCGCTCTCGTCAGGACCGCGGTGCCGCTGGCAGCGCAGTGCGGCGGCCACTGAGCCGCGCGCCGAGCCGGCGCCGGCTTCGGTGGGGCAGATGAGTCCGAGCACTCCGCACACGTGAAGTCACACCTCGTAGTTCGCTGTGGCTGAGCGCCCAGTATGCCGAGGGGTGGTTTGGGCGCTTAGGTCAGCCTGAGGACGTGTGAGGCCGCCACCAGGTTCCGCGACAGTGTGTCAAGGCCATGCGAAAGGGCGCCTCCCGCCCACAGGAGACGCCCCCTCGCGAAAGCCTCGCGCCGCGGACTACGGCGCTACTCGCTCGACCTGCCAGCCGTCGCGGCCCAGGCGGAACCGCAGCCGGTCGTGCATCCGGTCGCGGCGGCCCTGCCAGAACTCGACCTCCTCCGGCCGGACCCGCCAGCCGCCCCAGTGCGGGGGGACCGGGATCTGCTCGGTGTCGGCGAACTGCCGCTCGATCTTGTGCAGCGCCGAGTCCAAAGTGGAACGGCCGGCCACCACGCGCGACTGCGGCGAGGCCCAGGCACCGATCTGCGACCCGCGCGGCCGCGAGTTCCAGTACTCGGCGGTCTCGACGGGCCCGACCTTCTCGACCGTGCCGCGGACGTGCGCCTGGCGCTGCATCGCGAACCACGGGAACGTGGCGGAGGCGTAGCGGGTCGCCATCAGGTCGTGCGACTTGTTCGAGGTGTAGTTGGTGAAGAACACCACGCCGCGCTCGTCGAGGCCCTTGAGCAGCACCGTGCGCGAGGACGGGCGGCCCTGCGTGTCGGTGGTCGCGAGGACCATGGCGTTCGGTTCCGCCAGACCGGCGCGGGAAGCGTGGTCGAGCCACAGCTGGAGCTGTTCGTGCCAGGTGGCGGCAAGCTCCGACTCGGCGAGCGAGCCCTGCTCATAAGACACGCGCATCGCGGGCAGAGCGATGTTCGTGGTCTCCGTCATCGGCGAACCTCCCAGCACAGCGCAGAACTCGTGGTCCTTGGACCCGCGACCATACGCACGGCGACCCGATCCCGAAACCGCCTGCGCGGTGATGACCACCACCTGAACAGTGACTGTCCGTGGTTTGAACGGATCTGGATCGAATACGTGATCGAGTCAGATGGCGTCGAGCACACGTGTGACGGTGACCACGTCTTCACCCAGTGCGGTGGCAAGGGATCCGCCCGCCGCCAACGGCACGACGTTCCACCACTCACCGCCGTCAGCGGGGCGCTCGACGGCGTCCAGGTGCACCTGGCTGCCCAGGACGCGCTTGCCGGCGAGCCCGGCCGCGGACGAGTCGACCGCCGGGTCGCCGACGACGAGCTGCTGGTGCAACAACGGCGTGCCGCACCGGGTCGCGCGCACCGACGTGGAGAGCACACCGGCTTTCTCGCCGACGCGGCCGAGCACCAGCACCTCGCGCAACGACAACACCGCGTGACCGTCCAATTCGGCCTCCACCACTGCGGTGTGACGCGCGCGGCCCGTCACGACCGTGGGCTCCGGCAGGTACCGGGCAGTGCCCTCGATCGTGAACCGCACGACCGAGGACGACTCCGCACCGGACGGGCCGGGCAGCGCCAGCGTCGCCGCCACGCCCCGCAGGTCCAGCGCGGCACCGGGACCGACCGCGACGTCCAGCTCCAGGGCGTCCCCGCCGAGCGGGGACGTCACGGAGCTGACGAGGTGCACCAGCGCGACCGGACCGGCGCGGCGGTGCGGCACCAGCGTCAGGGGCGCCTGGGAGCGCAGGACGCGCACGACGCTGTTGCCGTGCCGGTCGAGCTCGACGACCAACCGCGCGGACGCCCTCACAGCTGCGCCAGCACCCACTTCGCGACCTCGGGCGCGTCCGGTGTCTCCACCAGCGACTGCGCGATCACCGGCAGCTCGCCGCGCATCCGGTGCGCGTCGGAGGTCATCACGTCCAGGTCGGCGCCGACCAGCGGGGCGAGGTCGGTCTTGTTGATCACCAGCAGGTCGGCGGTCGTGACGCCGGGGCCGCCCTTGCGCGGCACCTTGTCGCCGCCGGCCACGTCCACGACGAAGATCTGCCTGTCGACGAGGCCGCGGGAGAACACGGCGGTCAGGTTGTCGCCGCCGCTTTCGATGATCACCAGGTCGAGGCCGGTGAACCGGTGTTCCAGGCGTTCGACGGCGTCGAGGTTCGCGGTGATGTCGTCGCGGATCGCGGTGTGCGGACAGCACCCGGTCTGCACGGCCTCGATGCGCGCCGGGTCCAGCACGCCCGCGCGGCGCAGGAAGTCGGCGTCCTCGGTCGTGTAGATGTCGTTGGTGACCACCGCGAAGCTCCAGCTGCGCGCCGAGAGCACGGCACAGCGCGGCGGTCAGCGCGGTCTTGCCGCTGCCGACGGGGCCGCCGATGCCGATGCGCGGCGCCTTGCCGTGGTGGTGGTCGTGCGGGTCAGGACCGTGGTCAGCTCCCAAAGAGACGCACCCCTTCACGTCGAACATGAGCCTCCGCCAAGAGGTCCAAGGCGGGTGAACCGAGCGCGGGCAGCTCCTTCACGGCCCGCGCGGCGACCTCTTCCACCGGAAGCGCCGCCACGATCGCGTTGACCCCGAACGGGTCGAGTCCCAGCAGCCGCACCGCCGCGGACGCCGGTCCGCTGACGGCGAGGTAGGCGCAGGTCAGCGCGGCCTTGCCCGGGTCGTCGACCAGCACGCCGATGACCAGCGGCTGGTGCGGGTCCGGCGGCAGGTCGCGCAGGCGCGCGGACGGCCACGCCCGCCGGGCCGCCCGCAGCATGCCGCGGCCCTGCGCCCGCGACGCCGCGCGCTGGGCGGGCGAGGGCGTGCGGGCGTCGAGCTCGGCGTCCAGCGTCGCGAGGTCCTCACCGCGGGCCGCGGCGGCGGCGAACCCGGCCGCGAGCAGCCCCGCGGTCTGCAACCGCCCGCGCAGGAACGACTCCAGCGACGGCTCGTCGTGCACGAGCCGCCGGGTGGCCGCCTCCTCCAGGCCACCGGAGTGCACGTGCCCGCCGCCGGGGAAGCGGGAGTCGGCGAGGATCAGCGCGGTCAGCATCAGAACAGGAAGTACCGCTGGGCCATCGGCAGCTCGGCGACCGGTGCCGGTTCCACCAGCGCGCCGTCCACGTGCACGGCGAAGCTGTCCGGGTCGACCCGCACGTCCGGCAGCGCGTCGTTCAGCACCATGTCCGCCTTGGACACCGAGCGGGTGTTCTCCACCGGCAGCACCCGCCGGGCGTACCGGTCGCCGATACCGGCCTCGACCGCCTCCGGTGCGACGAAGAAGACGCTCGACGCGGCACCGGCCGTGGCACCGAACATCGGCCGCGCCCACACCGGTTGCGGCGTCGGGATCGAGGCGTTCGCGTCACCCATGGCACCCCACGCGATGAAGCCGCCCTTCAGCACGACCGATGGCCGCACGCCGAAGAACTTCGGTTCCCACAGCACGAGGTCGGCGAGCTTGCCGGGTTCGACCGAGCCGACCTCGCCGGCGATGCCGTGCGCGATGGCCGGGTTGATCGTGTACTTCGCGACGTACCGCCGGGCCCGCAGGTTCGGGTCGAGGGTGTGGCGCTTCGACATCACGTGCGCGGTCTGCCAGGTGCGGATGACGACCTCGCCGACCCGGCCCATCGCCTGGGAGTCGGAGCTGATCATCGAGATGGCGCCCAGGTCGTGCAGCAGGTCCTCGGCGGCGATCGTGGTCGGGCGGATGCGCGACTCGGCGAACGCCAGGTCCTCGGGCACCGACGGGTTGAGGTGGTGGCAGACCATCAGCATGTCGAGGTGTTCTTCGAGCGTGTTGACGGTGTGCGGGCGGGTCGGGTTGGTCGACGACGGCAGCACGTTCGGCAGTGAGACGACCCGGATGATGTCCGGTGCGTGCCCGCCGCCCGCGCCCTCGGAGTGGTAAGCGTTGATCGACCTGCCACCGATGGCGTCCACTGTGGACTCCAGGAAGCCGGCCTCGTTCAACGTGTCCGTGTGGATGGCGACCTGGACGCCGGACTCGTCGGCGATGCGCAGGCACGCGTCGATCGCGGCGGGCGTGGTGCCCCAGTCCTCGTGCAGCTTGAACCCGCCCGCGCCACCGCGGAGCTGTTCGCGCAGAGCTTCCTCGGAGACCGTGTTCCCCTTGCCCAGCAACAGGACGTTGACCGGCATGTGGTCCATCGACGTCAGCATCCGGTCGAGGTACCAGGCGCCCGGCGTGACCGTGGTGGCCTTCGTGCCCTCCGCAGGGCCGGTGCCGCCGCCGACCAGCGTGGTCAGGCCGGACGCCAGCGCCTCGTCCACGACCTGCGGGCAGATGAAGTGCACGTGGCAGTCGATGCCGCCCGCGGTGAGGATCTTCCCGTTGCCGGACAGGATCTCCGTCGACGGGCCGATGACCAGGTCGGGGTGGACGCCGTCCATCGTGTCCGGGTTGCCCGCCTTGCCGATCGCGACGATCCGGCCGTCCCGCACGCCGACGTCGGCCTTGACCACACCCCAGTGGTCGAGCACCACGGCACCGGTGATCACCAGGTCCGGCGCTCCCTCGGCACGGGTGGCGATCCCCTGCCCCATCGACTCGCGGACCACCTTGCCGCCACCGAAGATCACCTCGTCGCCGGAGCCGGTGCCGCGGCTCAGGTCCTCGGTGACCTCGATGAACAGGTCGGTGTCGGCCAACCGGACCTTGTCGCCGACGGTCGGGCCGAGCAGCTCGGCGTAGCGCTCCCGGTCGATCACCGCTGCAACCCCCTGACGATCCGCAGGCCGGCCAGCGGAACGAGCGACACCTCGCGCTCGACGCCGGGTTCGAAGCGCGTCGCCGTGCCCGCCGGGATGTCCAGCCGGTAGCCGAAAGCGGCCTCCCGGTCGAACTCCAGCCCGGCGTTGACCGACGCGAAGTGGAAGTGCGAGCCGACCTGCACGGGCCGGTCGGCGGCGTTGACGACGGTGAGCGCGACCCGCGGCCGGCCGGGGTTGAGCTCGACCGGTTCGCTGCCGACGACGACCTCGCCCGGGGCGGGACCGGCGGACGGTGCGATCGGGTGGTGCACCGTGACGAGCTTCGTGCCGTCCGGGAACGTCGCCTCGACCTGCACCGAGTCGATCATCTCCGGCACCCCGCGCATGACCTGCTCCGGCGCGAGCACCGTGCGGCCGCTCTCCATCAGCTCGCTGACCGTCCGCCCGTCCCGCGCGCCCTCCAGCACGTGGTCGGTGATCAGCGCGACGACCTCGGGGTAGTTCAGCAGCACTCCGCGTTCGAGCCTCCGCCGCGCCACGTCGGCAGCGACGTGCACGAGGAGCTTGTCCCGTTCATGCGGCGTCAGGTGCACAGCTTCGTTCTACCACTCGAAAGCCGTTTACCGCCCAGTGGAAACCTTGCCGAAACATGAACGCACGCGGGGAGCTTTCGTTCACCAGGAGCGCACGAAAGGGCCCCGCGTGCCGCCGTGTCCACCGACCGGTGGACAACCGGGGTCGGCGGGGCGGTCGTCCCGGAGAGGCACCCGTGCGCCGGAGGATTTGTGGCATGAACGCGATTCGAGTGCGAGGGCTGGAGAAGGCCTACGGGGGGCACCGGGCGGTGGCCGGGGTGGACCTCGACGTCGCCCGCGGTGAGGTGTTCGCGGTCCTCGGGCCGAACGGGGCCGGCAAGACGACGACCGTGGAGATCCTGGAGGGGCACCGCGACCGGGACGCCGGGGAGGTGAGCGTGCTCGGCGGCGACCCGGCGAAGGCGGGGCGGGTGTGGCGCTCGAAGCTCGGCATCGTCCTGCAGAGCGCGAGCGACGCCGCGAACCTCACCGTCCGCGAGGCCGTGCGGCACTACTCGGGGTTCTACGGGGACCCGCGTGACCCGGAGGAGGTCATCGACCTCGTCGGGCTCACCGAGAAGGCCAAGGCCCGCGCCGGCACGCTGTCGGGGGGTCAGCGGCGCCGGCTGGACGTGGCGCTCGGCATCATCGGGCGGCCGGAGCTCGTGTTCCTGGACGAGCCGACCACCGGGTTCGACCCGGAGGCGCGCCGCCAGTTCTGGGACCTGGTCCGGCTGCTGGCCGCCGAGGGCACCACGATCCTGCTGACCACGCACTACCTCGACGAGGCAGAGGCGCTCGCCGACCGCGTGGCCGTGCTCGCCGGCGGCCGGATCGTCGCCGAGGGCACGCCGCGGACGCTCGACGGCCGCGCACACGCCGACGCCACCGTGCGGTGGCTGTCCGACAGCGGCTACACCGAGATCCGCACCTCCGAACCCACCAAGGCCGTCGCCGAGCTGTCCCGCCACGGCGAGCTCGCCGAACTCACCGTCACCCGGCCGTCGCTGGAGGACGTCTACCTGGAGCTGATCAAATGACCACCGCCGTGCTTCCCGGAACCCTGCGGCTCGGCCTCGCGAGGGGTGCGGCCGAGCTGAGGGACTTCTTCCGGCAGAAGGAGAACCTCATCTTCACGGTGTCGTTGCCGGCACTGCTGATGCTGCTGCTCGGCACCGTCTACGTGAAGGAACCGGCCGCCGCGCAGATGTTCGCCGCCAGCATGATCGGCGCGGGCATCATCTCGACCTCGTTCGTCGGGCTCGGCATGAGCGTCGTGGCCGACCGCGAGGACGGCACCCTCAAGCGCCTGCGCGGCACGCCGATGCCGTTCACGTCCTACTTCATCGGCAAGATCGTCCTGGTCTTCGTGACGAGCCTGTTCGAGGCGGTGCTGCTGGTCGCGGTGGGCGTGCTGCGGTTCGACCTGGAGCTGCCGTCGACCGCGGCGAAGTGGGGCACGTTCGCGTGGGTGTTCGTGCTCGGCGTCGTCTCGTGCTCGCTGATCGGTGTCGCGCTCAGCTCGATCGCGACCTCGACCCGCAGCGCGGCGGGCGTGCTGAACCTGCCCTACATCGTGCTGCAGTTCCTCAGCGGCGTGTTCATCATGCAGTCGGCGCTGCCAGAGTCGCTGCGCACGGTGGGGTCGTTCTTCCCGCTCAAGTGGGTGTGCCAGGGTTTCCGCTCGGTGTTCGCTCTGGACGAGAACTACGCGGTCATGGAGGCGGCGGGATCATGGGAGCTCGGCAGGACCGCCCTGGTGCTCGGGGCGTGGACGCTGGTGGGCCTGGTGGGGGTCAGCCGGACCTTCAGGTGGACGAACGGCAGTCGCTGATCACCTGGTACGTGCTCTTCGCGGTCACCCAGGCCACCGCGCTCGTCCTCATCCTGATCGACAACAACACCCTCGCCGACCGCCTGACGGCGGCGGGGTTGCTGGGACTGAACGCGCTGTGGTTCCTGTTCTACGGCCGCAAGCTGGTCCGGCGCGGGCACGAGGACTGGCACGGGTTCGTCTACGCCGCCGGCTCGCTCGCCACGTTCGCGCCGGCGGTGTGGTTCAGCGGCAACGCGACCTTCGCGCTGTTCGGCCTGGTGCCGCAGATCTACATGGTGCTGCCGACCGCGTGGGCGTTCCTGCCGATGGCGGTGTTCGTGTTCACGCCGCAGATCCTGACCTGGGCCGCGGGCGCCGTGCCCGCGCTGCCCTGGCCGGCCGCGCTGCTGATCATCGGCTTCTCGCAGGCCTTCGGGTGGGCGATCAGCCAGATCTCGCGGCAGAACGCGCAACGCGGTGAGCTGCTGCACCGCATCGAGGCGCTGACCATCGAGGCCGAGCGGGCCCGGTGGTCGGCGGAGATCCACGACACGCTGGCGCAGGGCTTCACGTCGATCATCACGCTGCTGCAGGGCGCGCAGCCGAACGTGGAGCTGGCACTGGCCACGGCACGGGAGAACCTGCGCGAGGCACGGGCACTGGTCGCCTCCACCGCACCGTCGCCTTTGGACGGTTCGTCGCTGGAGGACGCGTTGCGGCGCCTGGTGACCGGTGCGGCGCTGCCGTCGGCGTTCCGGGTGATCGGCGACTCGGTGGCGCTGCCGACGTCGGTGGAGGTGGTGCTGCTGCGGACGGCCCAGGAGGCGCTGACCAACGTGCTGCGGCACTCCGGTGCGTCCCAGGTGGACGTCGTGCTGCGGTTCGACGCCGACGGCGTGTCGCTGGAGGTCCGCGACGACGGCCGCGGCTTCGGCGACGCACCGGAGGGCTTCGGCCTGCGGGGCATGCGCGCCCGGCTGGAGCAGGTGGGTGGCAGGCTGTCCCTGTCGTCGGACGAGGGGGCCTCGGTGCTCGTGGAGGTGCCGCTGTGATCAGGATACTGCTGGTGGACGACCACCCGGTGGTGCGGCAGGGCCTGCGCGGCATGCTCGTGGCCGCGGACCTGGAGGTGGTCGGTGAGGCCGGTTCCGGTGCCGAGGCGATCTCCCAGGCCGCGGCGCTGCTCCCGGACGTCGTGCTGATGGACCTGCGCATGCCGGAGATGGACGGTGTGGCCGCGACCGCCCGGATCGTCGGGACGGGCCCGCGCGTGCTCGTGCTGACCACCTACGAGACCGACTCGGACATCCTCCGCGCGGTGGAGGCGGGCGCGTCGGGCTACCTGCTGAAGGACTCGACGACCGAGGACCTGATCGCCGCCATCCGCGCCGCCGCGCGCGGGGAGACGGTGCTGGCGCCGTCGATGGTCGCCAAGGTCGTCGGCCAGGTCCGGACCCCGCCGCTGTCGGCGCGGGAGGCCGAGGTGCTGCGGCTGGTCGCGAAGGGCCTGTCGAACGTCGAGATCGGACGGGCGCTGTTCATCTCCGAGGCCACGGTCAAGACGCACCTGCTGCGCGTGTTCAACAAGCTCGGGGTGTCCGACCGGACCGCGGCGGTCACCACGGCGATGGAGCGCGGGATGCTGCGGTGACGCGCCGAGCTTCCCCGGCCCCACCGCACGCCGGGCGGCTTCCGGCAGTGACCCAGGACACCCGCCTGTCACCTGCCGGCCACCGGCCTGCAACACTGTGAACTCCGGCAACGGCGCCGGTCAGGTCCGTTAGAAGACTCACCGCCCCGGAGGCGTGACCACATGACCCAGACCGCCGATCCGACCTCGTTGGTGCTGCCCGCCGACCTCAAGCCGTCCGACGGCCGCTTCGGCTGTGGACCGTCCAAGGTGCGTCCGGAGGCCGTGCAGGCCCTGGCCACCGAGGGTGCGGCCCTGCTCGGCACGTCGCACCGGCAGAAGCCCGTCAAGAACCTCGTGGGCCGGGTGCGGTCCGGTCTGCGCGAGCTGTTCGCGCTGCCCGACGGGTACGAGGTCGTGCTCGGCAACGGTGGCACCACGGCGTTCTGGGACGCGGCGTCCTTCGGGCTGGTCCGCGAGACGGCGCAGCACTTCACCAACGGCGAGTTCTCGTCGAAGTTCGCGAAGGTCACGCAGACGGCGCCGTTCCTGAAGGACTCGCTGGTCACCAAGGCCGAGCCGGGCACGGCGCCGGAGCTGTTCTACGCCGAGGGCGCCGACCTGGTCGGCTGGGCGCAGAACGAGACCTCGACCGGTGTGGCCATGCCCGTCACCCGCATCGAGGGCTCCGGGCAGGCGCTGATCGCCATCGACGCCACGTCGGGCGCGGGTGGCCTGCCGGTCAAGGCCGAGGACTTCGACGTCTACTACTTCGCGCCGCAGAAGTCCTTCGCGAGCGACGGCGGGCTGTGGCTCGCGCTGATGTCGCCGAAGGCCCTGGAGCGCGTCGAGGAGCTCAAGGACCGCTGGGTGCCGGAGTTCCTGTCGCTGCCGACCGCGCTCGACAACTCCACGAAGGACCAGACGTACAACACGCCGTCGGTGGCCACGCTGTTCCTGCTGGCGCACCAGATCGACTGGATCAACGGCAACGGCGGCCTCGACTGGGCCGTCGCGCGCACCAAGGACTCGTCGGACCGGCTCTACTCGTGGGCCGAGAAGACCGCGTACACCACGCCGTACGTCGAGAAGGCCGCTGACCGCTCGCAGGTCGTCGGCACGATCAACTTCTCCGACGACGTCGACGCCGCCACCGTGGCGAAGGTGTTGCGCGCCAACGGGATCGTGGACGTGGAGCCGTACCGCAAGCTCGGCAAGAACCAGCTGCGGGTGGCGATGTTCCCGGCCATCGAGCCGACCGACGTCACCACGCTGACGCAGGCGATCGACTGGGTCGTCGGCCAGCTCTGACAGCGCACGCGGGGAGCTTTCGTACTCTCGGAGAGTACGAAAGGTCCCCGCGTGCGTTCAGGCAAGAGCCTCGGTGGGGGATTGGCGGGCGGCCCGCACCGCCGGGTAGAGCCCGGAGATCGCGCCGATGAGGATCGCGGCGCCCACTCCCCCGAGCAGGGCGGGCCACGGCAGTGCCGCCGGCCACCGCTGGCTGATCGAGTACCCGGCTGTGACCGCGACACCCACGATCACGCCGACCAGCCCGCCGAGCCCGGACAGCAGCACCGACTCGGTGAGGAACTGCCACCGGATCTGCCGCCGGGTCGCCCCGAGCGCCCGCCGCAGACCGATCTCCCTGCGCCGTTCCAGCACTGAGATCACCATCGTGTTCGCCACGCCGACACCACCGACGAGCAGCGCGACCCCGCCCAGGCCGAGGAACAGGGCGTTGTAGGAGCTCTCCGCGAGCTTCTGCGCTTCCAGCGCCTCCGAGGGCCGCGACACCTTGACCTCGTTGGCCTGCTTCGGGTTCAGCGTCGGGCCGAACAGCCTGCGGACGTCGTCCACCTGGTCGGGTGTGGTGCGCACGTAGACCGTGCCGGCGTTGCCCTCGAACCCGAACGCCTCCTTGGCCGCCTCCCAGCCGACCAGCGCCGAACGGTCGATCTCCGGCGAGAGCGGCAGCGGGCCGAGAATGCCGACCACGGTGAACCACTGGCCGTCGATCCACAGCTGCACACCGGGCTCCTGCACGCCCAGGCGCGCGGCCGCGGTGCCCCCGAGCACCACCGACTTCTCCCCCGGCGTCAGCCACCGGCCGGCGCGGACCTCGGCGTGCAGCACCGCGAGCAGGTCCTGTTCGGCGGCCTGCACCTGCAACCCGAGCGTGTCGCTGGCGGGCACCAGGTCGTTCTTGCGGACGCTCGCGGAGATCTTGCCCGTCGCGCTCGCCGCCGACACCGCGGCGATCCGCCTGGCCATCGGCACCGCGGTCTCCGGCAGCTTCGCGTCCTGGCCGAAGAAGTCCTGGCCGGGTGCGGCGGTGAGCAGGTTGGTGCCCAGCCTGGACATCTCCTCCCGCAACGCGGCGGCGCTGGAGGCGGGGATGCCGACGACCGCGACGACGGCGGCGATGCCGATCGCGATGCCCAGTGCCGACAGCACGGCGCGGACCGGGCGGGTCCTCATGCCGAAGAACCCGAGGCGCAGCAGGTCGATCACACGACCACCCCGTCGCGGACCTCGACCCGGCGCGGTGCCCACGCCGCGATGTCCCGGTCGTGGGTGATCATCACGATCGTCGTGCCGTCGGAGTTGAGGCTGTCCAGCAGCTCCAGCACGCCCGCGCCGTTCTTCGTGTCCAGGTTGCCGGTCGGTTCGTCGGCCAGCAGGATTCTCGGCGTGTTCACCACGGCCCGCGCGATCGCGACCCGCTGGCGTTCACCACCGGAGAGCTCGTGCGGCTTGTGCAGCGCCCGGTGGATCAGCCCGACCCGGTCCAGTGCGGACATCGCCATCGAACGCCGCTTCGAGCGCGGCACGCCGGCGTAGACGAGCCCGGAGGCCACGTTCTCGATGGCGGACAAGCCGTCCGTGAGGAAGAACTGCTGGAACACGAACCCGATCGTGCGGGCCCGCAGCGCCGAGAGCGCGTTGTCCGACAACGACGAGATGTCGTGGCCGTCGATCTCGACCCGGCCCGTCGTGGGCTTGTCGAGCGTGCCCATCAGGTGCAGCAGCGTCGACTTCCCCGAACCGGACGGTCCCACGATGGCGAGCATCTCCCCGCCCCCGACGGTCAGGGAGACGTCGCGCAGCGCCTGCACGCCACCGGGGTAGGTGCGGCTCGCGCGGTCGACGGTGATCACTCGGTGGTCACCACCTTCACACCCTCGCGCAGGCCGTCGCCCTGGACCTCGACCTGGCCCTTGGCGAAGATGCCGACGGTGACCGGGATGGTCCTGCCGTCGTCGGTGACGACGCCGTAGCCGCCCTCGGCCGACGCGAGCAGCGCGCCGATCGGCACCGCCAGGACGTCCTGCTTCTTCGCCACGGTGAACAGCGCCGTGACGTTGGCGGTCTCGACGCCTTCCGCGGCAGCGGGGTCGTCGACGGAGATCGTCAGCACGATCTTGGCCTTCTGACCCTGGTTGGGGTCGCCCGCCGTGCGGGTGATGCCGGTGATCGTGCCGGTGGTGGGCTTGCCGCCGGTGATCGACAGCTCGACCTTCTCCCCCTGCTTGGCGAGGCGCTGCTTGGCCGTGTCCAGCTCGACGGTGACCGCGCGTTCGGTGCCGGTGACCTTCATCAGGTCACCGCCGGCGGGGGCGCCGAGCTGGGCGGTCAGGGCCGCGACCCGGATGGCGCCCGGCTGGACGACGACGTCGCCGGTGCCGAGCTTCCCGGTCTGCTCCAGGCCGTTGGCCTTCTGCCACTTCTTCAACGCCGTGGCGGTGTAGTAGGTGAACTTCTCATCCGGAGTGCCGAAGTCCTTGTACCCCAACGCGGCGAGGTTCTCCTCCACCACCTTGACGTCGGGTCCGTTCGACATGCCCTGTTCGAGGTCGCGGTAGAGCGGCAGCGCACCGTAGAACAGCGGCACCGGCTTGGCGTCCGCGTGGAACACCGGCTTGCCCTGCTCGATGACGGCACCCTGGTTCGGCAGCCCGGTGACGGTGCCGCCCTTCCGGCTCGACAGACCGCGCTCGGCACCGAAGCCGAGCTGGCCGGTCAGCTGCTGCTGGTCGGCGAGGTTCGTCCGCTTCACCGGCACCGTCTTCGCCGGGTCGTTCCGCAGCGGTGCGGCGTTGGCCTGATCGGCCGCGACCCTCGTGAGGACCACGACCCCGCCGGTGCCGAGCACCACCGCGGCGACGAGCGCGGCGACGACGACCTTCCTGTTGACGCGGCGGGTCATCCGACGGGCCTCGCCGCGACCATGCCCTCACCGAGGCCGCAGTCCTTCATGTCCTGCTTGACCTTGTCGTTCTCCAGGTCGGGGAAGCTCGATCGTGTCGGTGGGGCCGCCGCCTTCGAACTGCGGGTCCGGCCAGTTGTAGCCCCTGTCGCGCATGCACTTCGCCTGCTGGCGCAGCTTGTCCTGCTCCTCGGGCGACGGCGGCTTGAGCTCGCCGCCGTTGGGCAGGTGCTGCTTGCAGGCCTCGTGGGCGGTCTTCATCTTGTCCTGGTCGAGTGCGACGCCGTCCTCGCCGCCGATCGCGATGCCGACGCGGCCGTCGTCCTGCGGGTCCGGCATGTTGATGCCGTTCTCCCGCATGCACTGGGCGAACTCGACCATGTCGCCCCTCTTCTGGTCGTTCTGGGCGGCCGGTTGTTCTTCCGTCCCGCAGGCGCTCAACGCGAGGAGCAGCCCCAGCAGCACAGCGGTGGTGGTCTTCATGGCGACAGGTCTACGGAGGACGTCATTCGACGGCGTTAAGCGAAAGGCTTTATCCAGTGCTTATGCCCCGTTCGCGGAGACTGTGCGGCATGCGTGTGCTGGTGGTCGAGGACGAACGGCTGCTCGCGGACACGGTCGCCGAGGGCCTGCGCCGGTTCTCGATGGCGGTCGACGTCTGCTACGACGGGGAGGCGGCCCTCGAACGCGTGGGCGTGCACGCCTACGACGTGGTGGTGCTCGACCGGGACCTGCCGCTGGTGCACGGCGACCAGGTGTGCGGGGCCGTGCACGCCCGCGGTGGTGAGGCGCGGGTGCTGATGCTGACCGCGGCGGCCGAGGTGGACGACCGGGTCGCCGGGCTGGGGCTCGGTGCCGACGACTACCTGACCAAGCCGTTCGCGTTCGCCGAGCTGGTGGCACGGGTGCAGGCGCTGGGACGGCGGGCGCGGCCCGCGTTGCCGCCGGTGCTCGAACGCGCGGGCGTGACGCTGGACCTGCCGCGGCACCAGGCGTCGCGGGACGGGCGGTTCCTGCCGCTCTCACCCAAGGAGTTCGCGGTGCTGGAGGTGCTGATGCGGGCGGAGGGCACCGTCGTGAGCGCGGAGGAGCTGCTGGAGAAGGCGTGGGACGAGCACGCCGACCCGTTCACCAACGCCGTGCGGGTGGCGGTGATGACGCTGCGCCGCAAGCTGGGCGCACCGCAGGTCATCGAGACCGTGCCCGGTGCCGGCTACCGGTTCGGCCCGTGACGCTGCGGACCAGGCTGACGGCCTGGTACGCGGGGGTGTTCCTGATCGCGGGCGTCGCGCTGGTCGGGCTGAACTACTGGCTGCTCGCGGACTGGTTCCTGCCCGCTGACGGGGTCGCGCTGGCCACGCAGGGGATGGTGACGCGGCCACTGGAGGTGGAGCCGGTGCAGCAGACGGTGGACGTGACCAGGCTGCCCGCGGACGCCGTGGTCATGACGGCCGCGGCGGTCAAGACCGACGTCATGGGCACCGTGCTGTGGCAGTCCGCCATCGCGCTGGTGGTCGCCGCCGTGCTGGCCGCCGGGCTGGGCTGGGTGGTGGCCGGGCGGGTGCTGGCGCCGTTGCACGAGATCACCACGACCGCGCACCGGCTGGAGGCGACCCGGCTCGACCAGCGGATCGAGCTGGAGGGCCCGCCGGACGAGCTGAAGGAGCTCGCGGACACCTTCGACGGCATGCTCGACCGGCTCGCCTCGTCGTTCGACAGCCAGAAGCGGTTCGTCGCGAACGCCTCGCACGAGCTGCGTACCCCGCTGGCCGTGCAGCGGACCCTGATCGAGGTGGCGCTGGCCGACCCGGACGTCACCGAGGAGACGCGCAGGCTCGGCGCGCACCTGCTCGACACGAACGAGCGGAGCGAGAAGCTCATCGACGGGCTGCTGGTGCTCGCGCGGAGCGACCGCGGGCTCACCACGCGTGAGCTGGTGTGGCTCGACGAGGTCGTGGAGGACGAAATCGAGGCGTGCGCGGCACTTTCCGCCGAGAAAAAGGTCACGTTTGCGGTTCGGACACGCAGGTATCTGGTCGACGGCGACCCCGTCCTACTTGCCCAGCTCGTCGGCAACCTGGTGCGCAACGCGGTGCTCTACAACGAGCCGGGCGGGTCCGTCACGGTAGAGCTTGATCAAGACCTCGTCGTCGCGAACACCGGTCCCACCGTGCCTGCGCAGGCGGTACCCGGTTTGTTCGAGCCCTTTCGACGTCTGCGCGACCGCACGGGCACGGCCGGATCGGGCCTCGGGCTGTCGATCGTGCAGTCCGTGGCGAAGGCGCACGGCGGCTCGGCGAAAGCTCGTCCGAACGGGGGAGGAGGGCTGGTGGTCCAGGTGAACCTTCCGGAAACCGGCGTGCGGCAGGGCCCGTGAACTGGCAAGATCACGTAAAGATATCGGCGAGTCTCCCACCTCTTGGCGGCTCGTTGTCTTAACGTTCTTCGCTGGCGAGGTGCAGATTCAGGGAGGCCACGATGCGAGCGCTGCGAGTCATCGGGCTCGACGAGGACGGCAAGTCCGTCATCCTCGAGGACCCCGAAAACCGCGGCGAGCGCTTCAAGCTCCCCGCCGACGAGCGCCTGCGGGCGGCACTGCGCGGTGACCTGGCCCGTCTCGGCCAGATGCAGATCGAGTCGGGCGAGGCCCAGATGCGGCCGCGCGAGATCCAGGCCCGCATCCGCGCCGGCGAGTCGATCGAGCAGGTCGCCGCTGCCGCCGGGCTGCCCACGCACCGCGTCGAGCGCTTCGCCTACCCCGTGCTCCTGGAGCGGTCGCGCACGGCCGACATGGCCCAGCGCGCGCACCCGGTGCGCGAGGACGGGCCGGACGTCCAGACGCTGGGCGAGGTCGTCGCGCACTCCTTCGGGCTGCGCGGCCACGACCTGAGCGACACGTCGTGGGACTCGTGGCGTGGTGACGACGGCCGCTGGATCGTGCAGCTGCACTGGAAGACCGGTCGTTCGGACAACCGCGCGCACTGGGCGTTCCACCCCGGTGCGCAGGGCGGCACGGTCACGGCGCTGGACGAGGCCGCGGTCGACCTGATGGACCCGAACCCGAACCGCACGCTGCGCACGGTGCGGCCGGTGACGCAGCTGGCCCGGCAGGCGCTGGAGGCGGCTCCGGTGATCATCGGCCCCGGTCCCGTGGTGGACGAGCCGGTCGCACCCGCACCGCCGGCACCGGTGGTGGAGAAGCCCGCGCAGGAGGACCTGCCCGAGCCGGAGCCCGTTCCGGCCCAGGCGACGGACTCCCCCGCCACCGCGGTGGCGGAACCAGAGGCACCCGCGGCGGAGAAGCCGGTCCGCAAGGACGCTCCGCCCAAGAGGGGGAAGAAGAACCACCCCATCGTGCCGTCGTGGGAAGACGTTTTACTCGGCGTGCGGTCGAACCGCTGACTGAAGGGCCGACGCCGTCATGGGACGTCGTGTCGCGCTGGCTGCCGGAGTGGGTGCACTCCTCGGGCTGGTCTGGTGGGGGGTGTTCGGACTCATCGCGTCCGGCGCCGTCTGCACGAAGGACGACTACGGGTGCCTCGGCACCGCCGTCATGACCGTGCCGGTGTTCACGGTCGTGGCGTCGGTGCTGGGGTGGCTCGCGCTGCGCGCGGTGAAGCTGGCCCGGCCGTGGCTGGCCGTGCCCGCGGTGGTCATGGCCGTGGCGACGACGGTGTTCTTCGCGCTCGGGTTCTTCTGGGCGGCCGTGCCGATCTTCGCCGTGTTCTTCGCGCTGGCCGCGGTGCTCACCACCCCGCCGCGGTCGTGAAGGTGTTGTGGAGGTTCCGTGCACAACGGCCTGACCAGGTGCTTGATCAGGTAGTCCTGGGCGCATGGTGGTGCGCGTGGTCGTGGGGGCGGTGACCGGAGCGGTCGTCGGCGCGGGTTTTCTGGTGACGCTGCACCAGCTTCCGTCCAGGGGTCCGGCCTACCTGGTGTTCTCGGCGATCCCGGTGCTGTTCGCGTTCTGGACGTTCGTGGCCGGTGTGCTGATCGCCGGCGGGTTCCGGCTGGGGCGGCAGGAGCGCGGCTGGTGGGCGACCGGGATCGGCAGCGGGCTGTGGGTCGTGGTGGTCGTGTCGCTGGTGATGGCGCGGACGTTCTCGAAGCACGCCCACCCGCAGTACGCCGAGACCGCGTTGATCCTCGTGCCGTGCGTGGCCTACGCGCTCGCGGCGCTCTTCACATCGAGACGTCCCGTGGAGTCACACAGCTGAAAGGTGTGGGACGGCCGCTGCCAGGGGTACCCGTCGGCAGGTTTTTCGGGTCCCCACGAGCGATTACGGTGGCAACGTGACGGAACAGAGCACCGCGGGCAAGACGGGCAAGGCGGGGCGCCGGTTGTTGCTGCGCGTCGTCCTGTCGATGGCCGTCGGCGCCGGGCTGGTGCTCGGCTGGACGTGGGCCTACGAGGGCGGCGTGCTCAAGTCGTGGCTCGACAGCCAGTCGATGTCGGAGTTCCTGCTGCTGGTGCTGGTCGGGCTGCCGCTCGCGCTGGTGTCGTCGCTCGTGCTCGCCGGCCCGGTGCTGTGGGTGTTCGGGGTGCGGCCGGTGTGGCCGGTCATCCTGCTCGGACCGGTGCTGCTCGGCATCGGGCTGTACCTCAAGGTGCACGAGCCGCTGCTCGCGTGGTTCTCGAACCGGCACCACGCCGAGGCGCTGCTCGCGGCCGTGGCCTACGGGCTCGTGGCGTTGTTCACGTTCAAGAAGGCGTAGGCACCTCGTCCAGCAGGTGCAGGTCCCAGCCCTCGCGCTCGCACCAGTCCTCCGCCTCCTCGCGGGAGAGGACCGCGGCGTGCTTCGGGCGCTGCCCGCCGAGGTGGTCCCAGCCGTCGGGCGCCAGGACGTAGTTCACCCCATCGCGTGAGGCGATGAGCCGTCCGTGTGGAAACGCCATCGTCTGCTCGGTGCGCAGAAACCGCGTCATGGTGGTCATCGTGCCCTTGACCTCGACCTATGTCGAGCCGGGAGGGTCGGGGCAGCGAAAAACCGGATGCTGAGTGTCGGTGCTCCTTCGTACTGTCGAGGAACACCAAGAGGGGGCTCATCGCGTGAGCGATCAACGAAACACGACGATCAAGACGTTGCGGAGGTTGTGGCCGTACGTGCGGCCGTACCGCGCGCGGATGACCGTCGTGCTGACGGCGACGATGCTCGCGATGCTGTGTGGGCTCGGCATCCCGTTGCTCACCCAGCGCATCGTCGACGGACCCATCCAGAACAAGGAGACCGCGGTCCTGCCGTGGCTGATCCTGGGCGTGCTGGTGCTCGGGCTCGGCGAGGCGGGCCTGTTCTACGTGCGGCGCAAGCTCGCGGCGCGACCCGCCGCCGAGGTCGAGGCCGCCATGCGCGCCGACCTCTACCGGCACCTGCAGCGGTTGCAGGTCTCGTTCCACGACCGGTGGCAGTCCGGTCAGCTGCTGTCCCGCGCCACGAACGACCTGAGCACCATCAGGCGGTTCGTGGCGTTCGCGATCGTGTTCCTGATCGTCAACTCCGTGGTCATCGTCATCGGCATGGGGATCATCGCGTTCCTGTCGCCGTGGCTGGTCGTCGTGTCGTTGTGCGGCGCGCTGCCGTTGATCGTCATCTCGTACTTCTTCGAGGCGAAGTTCAAGGTCGTCGCGCGCAAGGCGCAGGACCAGGCGGGCGACCTGACCACGACGGTCGAGGAGTCGGTGCTCGGCATCCGGGTGCTGAAGGCCTTCGGGCGCGGCCCGGAGCTGTCGAAGCGGTTCCTGGCGCAGGCCCGTGAGCTGCGCGGGACCGAGCTGAACAAGATCTCGATCCTGGCCGCGCTGTGGTCGGTGCTGATCGTGCTGCCGGAGCTCTCCATCGCGGGCATGCTCGCGGTCGGCGCGGTCGGCATCGTGAACGGCTGGCTCACCGTCGGTGCGCTGGTGGCGGCGGTGGCGGTCAGCGCGTACCTGCGGTGGCCGATCGACTCGATCGGCTGGCTGCTCGCCGAGACGAACCAGGCTGCGGCTGCCGCCGAGCGCTACTGGGAGGTCCGCGACGTCGAGGTGACGATCAGCGGGCCGGAGCGGCCGGTGTCGCTGCCGGAACCGGTGCGCGGGCACGTGCGGTTCGAGGACGTGCGCTTCGCGTTCGAGGACGGCCGCGAGGTGCTCGCCGGTGTCGACCTCGACCTGCGGCCGGGCGAGACGCTGGCGCTGGTCGGCGCGACCGGGTCGGGCAAGACGACGCTGACGGCGCTCGTGCCGCGGCTGGCGGACGTGACCGGTGGCCGCGTGACGATCGACGGCGTGGACGTGCGGGACCTGTCGCTGGAGGAGCTGCGGCGAGTGGTCGGCACGGCGTTCGAGGAGCCGGTGCTGTTCTCCGCGTCGGTGACCGAGAACGTGGCGCTGGGCGTGCCGGACGTCGACGAGGACCGGGTGCGCGAGGCGTTGCGGGTGGCGAAGGCCGAGGAGTTCGTGGACGCGCTGCCGTGGGGGCTCGCGACGCGGATCGGTGAGCAGGGGCTGTCGTTGTCCGGTGGGCAGCGGCAGCGGCTGGCGCTGGCCCGCGCGGTCGTCGGCAGGCCGGCGGTGCTGGTGCTGGACGACCCGCTGTCGGCGCTGGACGTGCACACCGAGGCCGAGGTCGAGGCGGCGCTGCGGCGGGTGCTGCACGGCGTGACGGCGCTGGTCGTGGCCCACCGCCCGTCCACGGTGCAGCTGGCCGACCGGGTGGCGTTGCTGGTCGACGGCCGGATCGCCGCGGTCGGGTCGCACCGGGAGCTGCTGGAGACGAACGACGAGTACCGGCGCCTGCTGTCCAGCACGGACGACGAACTGGTGGAAGAGGAGGTGGCGTCGTGAGCGACGTGGTCGTGCAGCAACAGCGGGAAGAAGAGTGGCGCGGCGTCGCCGCCGAGGAGATCGAGGAGCTGTCGCACTCGACGGGGCTGCGGTTGCAGGCCCGGTCGCGGCGGCTGCTCGGCTCGCTGCTGCGCCCGCACGTCGGCCGCGCCTCGGTCGCGGTCGCGGCGGTCGTCGGCGGCAACCTCGCGAACCTCGCGGGCCCGCTGCTGATCGCCGCGGCGATCGACAAGGGCATCCCGGCCGCCGTCGACGGCGGCACGTCGATCCTGGTGTGGTGCGTCGCCGGGTACGCGGTGTGCGCGGTGCTGATGACGTTCCTGCGCTGGGCGTTCCTGCGGGTGTCCGGCCGGGTCGGCCAGGACCTGCTGCTCGACCTGCGCGGACGGATCTTCCGGCACTCGCAGCGGCTGTCGGTCGGCTTCCACGAGTCGTACACGTCCGGCAAGGTCATCTCCCGCCTGACCAGCGACGTCGACGCGATGCAGGACCTGCTCGAAGAGGGCCTCGACAGCCTGTTCAACGCGGCGCTGTCCGTGGTGGGCATCGCGGTCGTCCTGCTGTGGCTCGACGCACCGCTGGCCGCGGTCGTGCTGGCGGGCTTCCTGCCCGCGTACCTGATCTGGCGCTGGTTCCGCCGCCGTTCGATGGAGGCCTACCGCGGCACCCGCGGTGCCATCGCCAAGATCATCGTGCAGATCGTCGAGTCGATGAACGGCATCCGCGCGGTGCAGGCGTTCCGCCGCCAGCCGCGCAACGAGCAGATCATGACGGGCCTGAACGCCCGGTACCGCGACGCGAACACCGACGCGCTGGGCGTGATGGCCGCGTTCACCGCGACGATCCGCGTCATCGGCAACGTGTCGCTGGCCGTGGTGCTGGCGTGGGGCGCGTACCGGGTGACGTCCGGTTCGCTGGAGCTGGGCGTGCTCGCCGCGTTCACCCTGTACCTGCGCCGCTTCTACGACCCGTTCGACGAGCTGGCGATGTTCGCGAACTCCTACTCCGCGGCCGCGGCCGCGCTGGAGAAGATCTCCGGTGTCCTGGAGGAGGAACCGTCGGTGCCCGAACCCGCGTCCCCGGTGGCCCTGCCGCACGCCCGCGGCGCGATCCGGTTCGCCGACGTGGAGTTCACCTACCCCGGTTCCGCGCGGATGGTGCTGCCGAAGTTCACGCTGGACGTGCCGGCCGGCCAGACCGTGGCCCTGGTCGGCGCGACCGGTGCCGGCAAGACCACCCTGGCCAAGCTCGTGGCCCGCTTCTACGACCCGTCGGCGGGCGCCGTGCAGCTCGACGGCGTGGACCTGCGCTCCCTGGCGGACGAGGACCTGCGCCGCGCGGTGACGATGGTGACCCAGGAGAACTTCCTGTTCTCCGGCTCGGTCGCCGACAACATCGCCCTCGGCCGCCCCGAGGCCTCCCGCGCCGAGATCGAGGCAGCGGCAGCGGAGGTGGGCGCCCACGAGTTCATCGCCGCCCTTCCCGCCGGCTACGACACCGACGTGCGCAAACGCGGCGGCCGCCTCTCCGCGGGCCAACGCCAGATGGTCGCCTTCGCGCGCGCCTTCCTGGCAAATCCCGCGGTCCTGGTCCTCGATGAGGCAACATCGTCGCTGGACGTCCCGACCGAACGCGCCGTCCAGGCCGCCCTGGAAACCGTCCTGGCCGACCGGACCGCGTTCATCATCGCCCACCGCCTGTCCACGGTCCTGATCGCCGACCGCGTCCTGGTCGTGGACGGTGGCATTGTGGTGGAAGACGGCTCCCCCGCGGAGCTGATCGGTGAGCGGGGCCGGTTCGCGGCCCTGCACACGGCCTGGCGCGACTCGCTCGCGTAGCGGCCTGGGTCGCGTTCGCGCCAATGGGGATCTGGCGCGAACGCGATCCCACGACGGCGGCTGGGCCGCCTGGCGGGCGGCGGTCGAACGCATTGGCGGTCGCCTGCGGTAGGCCGAGAGTGCCTGCTTGTCGCGCGGGACACGGGCTGAGAGCCCCTGGCTGTTGCCTTGGGAGCGGGGCCGGGGTGGGCCCGTCGCCTGTCGCGTTGCCACCGGGGCTGGTGAGCCCAGGCTGTGCCGGTCCGCTTCGCTTCGCTCAACCGGTGTCCCCCGGCACGCCCCCGGTCTCCCCGGTGTCACCAGGCGAGAAGCGGCCGGCTTCCGTCGAACAGCGCGGTCGATCGTTCTCCCCGCCCTCCCCCGTCCGATAGGTTCTGCGACGTAACCACCGGAGGAGGGGTTCGTGGAGTTGCGAGTTCGGGACGGCCGCGCCGTGCTCGCCGGGGAGGACGAGACCGGCGAGCGTGAGGTCGACCCGCACAGCCTGCCCCTCGGCGCTGATCTGGCCGAGGCACTGCACGAGTGGGCGAAGGTCGCCGATGCCGTCGTGCGGACCGAGACGCCCGCGGACGGGGTGGCCAGTGCGCTGGTCGCGCGGCGGGGCAAGCAGCTCGCGGGCAGACTCGCGGCGGTCATGAACACGCCGGTGCGGTACACGGACCCGGTGAGCGGCGAGCAGGTCAGCGTCGACGCGCCCGAGGAGGCGGTGGCGGAGCAGGCCGTGCAGACGGTGGTGGAGGACCGGGAGGAAGAGCCGGAGCCGACGCCGTGGGGGACGGGGCTGACGGTCAGCTTCATCACGGCCGCCATCGTCACGGTCACGGTCGTGTCGTTGTCGCTCGGGCTGGGTGAGACGAGCCGGTGGCTGGCGCTCATCGCCAACGTGCTGGTGGTGGGTGGCTTGGCGCCGAGTGTGTGGCTCGGGCGCAAGGTGCCGGTGTGGCGGTGGGTGTCCTACGGCGTGGTCACCGGGGTGCTGGTGGCCTGGGTCGTGCTGATCCTGACGCTGCTCTAGAGGAGCGCGTAGAAGGCGACGGCGCCGGCGGTGGCCACGTTCAGGGAGTCCACGCCGGACGACATCGGGATGCGGACGGCGAGGTCGGCCGCGGCGATGGCCTCGTCGGTGAGGCCCGGGCCCTCCGAGCCGAGGAGGACGGCGACGCGGCGGCCGCGCAAATTGGCGTCTGCAAGATGCAGGGCAGCGGGGCGTGGCGTGAGGGCGGCAACTGTATAACCCTTTTGCCTCAACATGTTCAGCGTCACGGGCCACTGATCCGTGGTAGCGAACGGGACGCGCAGGACGTGGCCCATCGAGACGCGCACGCTGCGGCGGTACAGGGGATCGCTGCAGCCGGGGCCGAGGACGACGCCGTCGATGCCGAGCGCGGCGGCGTTGCGGAAGATCGAGCCGAGGTTCTCGTGGTCGCCGACGCCCTCCAGGACGGCGAGGCGCTGGGCGCCGTCGGTCAGGGTGTCCAGGTCCACGGCGGGAGCGCGGTCGGCGGCGGCCAGCACACCGCGGTTCAAGTGGAAACCGACGACCGACGCCATAACCTCCGCTGACGTCACGTAAGCAGGAACGTCCAGCTCAGAGAGGTCGAGCGCCTCAACGCGGCGGCGCACGCCGAGCAGTCCGCGCACGGGGTACGGGGAGGCCAGCAGACGTTCCACCACGACCACGCCCTCGGCGATCACGAGACCGCGCCCACCCGGCCGGTCGGGCCTGCGGTCGGCCGTCGACAGGTCGCGGAAGTCGTCCAGCCGGGGGTCCGCGGGGTCGTTGATCTCGATCACTGTTGCCACGCGGGAAGTTTTGCACCCGGCTCGTCGTGGAACAGGCCGGGTAGTCCGGAGGGCGGAACGCCGCACGCCCGACCAGGGGATGATCGCTGGTTGTTACCCCGACGTGACAGAGAGCACCGATTTGGGCGATGTCAACGAGGTTACCGCTGTGTCAAGTTGGGCGTTCCGCCTGGCCCGCGCCCACCGGCGCCGAGCGAAGGGGTAGCGGCATGGGAAGTGAAGTGTCCAGCCGCACGTTCACCAGAGACGATCGTCAGCGTTACCGCTCGAAGATGCAGCGGAGTCTGGACGCCTTGGCGACGATGCTCGCAGAAGACACGTTCTCCTTTCCCCGTCAGCAGATGGGTCTCGAGATCGAGCTGAACCTCGTCGACGACGCGATGCGGCCGGCGATGACGAACTCCGAGGTGCTCGAGAAGATCGACGACCCTTCCTACACCTTGGAGCTGGGGCAGCAGAACCTGGAGATCAACGTCCCGCCGCGCGAGCTGGCCGGCGGTGAGATGCTCGGCCTGGAGGAGGAGCTGCGCACCTCGCTCGACAACGCCGACGCCAAGGCCAATGACGTCGGCGCCAACCTCGCCATGATCGGTGTGCTGCCCACGCTGAGGGAACGGCACTTCGACCGGAAGTGGCTCTCGGAGAGCCCGAGGTACGCGCTGCTCAACGACACCATCTTCGCCGCACGCGGCGAGGAGATGGTGCTGCACATGGAAGGCCCGGCGATGCCGGGCAAGGGCCCGGAGAAGCTCCTGACCTACGCGGAGTCGATCCTGCCCGAGGCGGCGTGCACGTCGGTGCAGCTGCACCTGCAGGTGGAACCGACCGACTTCGCCGCGCACTGGAACGCGGCGCAGTGCCTGGCCGGGGTGCAGGTCGCCATCGCG
This sequence comes from Lentzea chajnantorensis, assembly GCF_054300775.1. Taxonomy (NCBI): domain Bacteria; kingdom Bacillati; phylum Actinomycetota; class Actinomycetes; order Pseudonocardiales; family Pseudonocardiaceae; genus Lentzea; species Lentzea chajnantorensis. The sequence continues at coordinate 569,210 of NZ_JBSDZT010000002.1, forward strand.
GCGAACTCCGCGTTCCTGCTGGGCAAGGCGCTCTGGCACGAGACGCGCATCCCGCTCTTCCAGCAGGCCACCGACACGCGCCCGGACGAGCTCAAGAACCAGGGCGTCCGCCCGCGCGTGTGGTTCGGTGAACGGTGGATCACGTCGATCTTCGACCTGTTCGAGGAGAACGTGCGCTACTTCCCCAGCCTGCTGCCGGAAACCGACGACGAGGACCCGATCGAGAGCCTCGAAGCCGGTGGTGCGCCACGACTTTCCGAGCTGCGCCTGCACAACGGCACGATCTGGCGCTGGAACCGGCCCGTCTACGACGTCGTCGACGGCGTGCCGCACCTGCGCGTGGAGAACCGGGTGCTGCCGGCGGGCCCGACGGTCCTCGACACGATGGCGAACGCCGCGTTCTTCTACGGGACCCAGCGCGCGCTCACCGCACAGGAACGTCCACTGTGGACGCAGATGTCGTTCCAGGCGGCCGAGGAGAACCTCTACACCGGCGCACGCCACGGCATGAACGCCCAGCTGTACTGGCCGGGCATCGGCTGGATCCCGCCGGACGAGCTGGTGCTGCGCCGGCTGCTGCCGATGGCGCACGAGGGGCTGCGCGACTGCGGTGTCTCCGACGAGGCCCGCGAACGCTACCTCGGCGTGATCGAGCAGCGTTGCCTCGCCCGCCGCACCGGGTCGTCGTGGCAGCGGGAAACCGTTGCGCTGCTGGAGGAACGCGGCATGTCGCGGGAGGCCGCGCTGTCCGGGATGCTCAAGCGGTACATGGAGCTGATGCACGCGGGCGAGCCCGTGCACTCGTGGCACGTCGGGTAGGTCCGCACCGGTCGTCCCCTGTGGCCGGCGTCAACGGCGCCGCCGGCCACGAGCACCGCATCGACTAGCGGCGGCGGCCCGCCTTCAGCGGCGCGACGTCGGCGCCGTCGTGCGAGATCCGGCACTCCTCCGGCGTCACGGCCTCGACGGCCAGGGTCAGCTCGCCCTTCACCCCCGTGTAGATCGACTCGCCGCGCGAGGCCAGCGAGGCGTGCACGCGGTTGGAGTCGGTGAAGTCGCGCTCGTCCTTCACCCGCTTCTTGCCGGTCTCCTCCGGGCGCGTCGCGCTGCGCAGGTTGACCTCGAGCCAGGCGGCCACCTCGGCGGGCGAGGTCAGCACCTCCTCCGGCGTGCGCTCCAGGCGGACCTGGCGAGGAGAGGCGTGGTCGAGCGAAGTGTGCTCCACATAGGCGTGCCAGTGGGTGTTGCGCATCGACCAGGTCTGTTCGACCGGCCAGTCCTCCTCGGTGGTCATGCTCCTATCTTCCACCCTTAGCGCGTGGAAACGTGAGGAGGTCACGCACGTTGATCTCGCGGTCCACCCGCACGGCCGAAGCGAGCCGCCGGTCGTGGGTCACCAGCAGCAACGTCCCCTCGTAGGTGTCCAGGGCCTGTTCGAGCTGCTGGATGGCCGGCAGGTCCAGGTGGTTGGTCGGCTCGTCGAGCACCAGGCAGTTCGTCCCGCGCGCCTGCAGCAGCGCCAGGCCCGCGCGGGTGCGTTCGCCCGGTGAGAGCTCACGGGCGGGGCGCAGCACGGCGTCCGCGCCCACCCGGAACTTCGCCAGCAGCGTGCGCACCTCGACGTCCTCCAGGCCCGTCGCGTCGGCGACGATCCGCAGCACGGGCGTGCCGGAGCTGAACTCGGCGCGCAGCTGGTCCACCTCGCCGACGACGACGCCCGGCCCGATCGAGCGTTCGCCGCTCACGAGCGGGATGCGGCCGAGCAGGGCGCCCAGCAACGTCGACTTGCCCGCACCGTTCGGGCCGGTGATCCGCCACCGCTCCCCCGCGCCCATCGTGAGGTCGACCGGTCCGAGCGTCACGTCGCCGCGGCTCACGACGGCCTGGCGCAGCGTGAACGCGACCGAGCTGCCCCGTCCCGCGCTCGGCAGGGTGAGGCGCAGCTCCCAGGCCTCGCGGGGTTCCTCGACCTCCTCCAGCCTCGCGAGCCGCCGGTCCACAACGGACGCCTTCGCGCCGAGCGACTCCGCGGCGCGCTTGCGGCCGGCCCGGACGTTGCGGTCCGGTTCGTCGTTCAGCGCCTTGGCGTTCGTGGCCCGGCGGGCGCCCTTGCGCGACCACTCCCTGGTCTGCCGCGACCGCTGCACGAGCGAGTCGCGCTGGGCCGTGTAGCTCTCGTACTCCTCGTGCGCACGCCGTTCCGCGTTCGCCCTCTCCTCGACGTAGGCGTCCCAGCCGCCGCCGAACACGGTGAGGCCGTGGGTGAACTCGTCGAGCTCGGCGATCTCGGTCGTGGTGCGCGCCAGGAACTCCCGGTCGTGGCTGACGAGCACGACCGCGCCCGGATGGCCGTTCACGTGCGCCTCCAGGAGGTCGAGCCCGTCGGCGTCCAGGTCGTTGGTCGGTTCGTCGAGCAGCAGCACGTCGGCGCGCGTGAGCAGCACCGCCGCCAGCCGCAGCCGCGCCTGCTGGCCACCGGACAGCTCGTCCGGCGCACGGCCGTCGAGCAGATCGGCGGGCAGGCCGAGGCGCTGGCACACGGCCTCCGCGCGGTCGTCGAAATCACCGGCACCGATGGCGGTCCAGTGGTCGAGCGCGTCCGGGTAGTCCGCGCCGCCGCCCGCGGCCAGCTGCTCGGCCGCGCGCTGCAGCCACGCCTCCGCGGGCGCGACGCCGGTGCGGCGGGCGAGGTGGTCGCGCAGGGACTCCCCGGCCACGGGGAGGGTCTCCTGCGTCAGGTGCGCGACCGTCCCGGTGGCCGAGACGGTTCCGGTCTCCGGCGGGAGCTCCCCCGCGAGCAGGCGGAGCAGCGTGGACTTGCCGACACCGTTGGGTGCGATCAGGCCGACGCGGTCACCAGGCGAAACATCGAGATCAACCTCCGAGATCACGGTCCTCGGACCGAACGACAGCGAAATCTTCCTGGCTGTCAGCACGGACACGCTCACGACGCTACTGGCCGCGGCAACTGGTTAACTGGACCTTGTTGCTAGTAGGTTGCAAGAACCAAGAGATTGCAATTGGAGAGATGACATGGCCCAGTACGTGCTGCCGGATCTCGACTACGACTACGGCGACCTGGAGCCGGCGATCATCGGCGAGATCAACGAGCTGCACCACGGCAAGCACCACGCGGCCTACGTGAAGGGCGCGAACGACACGCTGGAGCAGATCGAGGAGGCCCGCGACAAGGAGGCCTTCGGGTCGATCGTCGGACTGGAGACGACGCTCGCGTTCCACCTGGCCGGCCACGCGCTGCACCAGGTGTGGTGGAAGAACCTGAGCCCGAACGGCGGCGACAAGCCGGTCGGCGAGCTCGCCGCCGCCATCGACGAGCACTTCGGCTCGTTCGACAAGTTCCGCGCGCAGCTCAACGCCGCCGCGTCGTCCATCCAGGGTTCCGGCTGGGGCGTCCTCGCGTGGGAGCCGATCGCCCAGAAGCTGATCACGTTGCAGCTCAAGGACCACCACTCGAACCTGTCGATCGCGGTCACGCCGCTGCTCGCGTTCGACATCTGGGAGCACGCGTACTACCTGCAGTACCGCAACCTCAAGGCCGACTACATCAGCGCGCTGTGGAACGTCGTCAACTGGGAGGACGTCTCCGCGCGCTTCGAGGCGGCGCGCACCGGCCGCAACGGCCTGCTGCTGCCCTGACGCTTCGGCGGTGGATGCTCCGACAAGCCCCCGCTGCCGGACACGACGAGGCCCCCGCTCTGCCCAGAGCGGGGGCCTCGTCCGTTCCCGAACTGACTGCCGCTCCCACCACGAAGCGACGAGAGTTAGGTTAGCCTAACTTCTCCTTCTTGGGAAGTCCTCCGCACCAGACCCCGCGCGACCAGCTCGACCACGGTCGCGACGGCGGCCACCTCGACCGCGAGCAGGGCGAGCAGCACGAGCAGCTGCAACGCGCCCGCCTGCCACACCGGTGCCCCGCCCAGCAGCATGCCGACGAACGCGCCGGGGAGGGTGACCAGCCCGACCGTCCTGGTCTGGTCGAGCGGCGGCAGCAGCGCCTCGGCCGCGGGCTGGCGGACGAGGAACCGGACCGCCACCGGCTCGGCGAACCCGAGCGCCAGCGCCGCCTCGTACTCGCCGTGCCGGTCCCTGAGCGTGTCGAGCGCCCTCCTGACCGCCAGGATCGTGGTGGTCATGGCGCCGCCGATGAGGATGCCGCCGATCGGGATCAGCGCGATGCCCTTCACCGGCACGAGCCCCAGCCCGATCAGCAGGCCCAGCGCGGGAACCGTGCCGATCAGGACGGCGGCCCCGACCCACGCGCCCTGCCAGCCGGTCTTGGTGCGCGCGGCGGCCGTCGCGGTCGCCACCGTGGCCATCACGACGAGGAACGCGGCGGTGAGCCCCAGGTGGGTCAGGACGACCGTGATGACCGCGCTGACGGCGGCGAGCTGGAGCACGGCGCGGACGGCGGCCTTGACGAACGGTGCGGGCCTGGTGAGCCCCGTCGCCCACGCGACGCCGGCGGCCGCGGCCGTGAACACGAGGCAGACGACCAGCAGCCGGACCCAGTCAGTGGTGATGACCATGCACGGGATTTACCACCGGTCGCGGTGCGCGGCCACGAACGCCCCGAACGACCTGGGCGGATGCCCGGTGACGTCCTCGACCGCACTGGTCACCCGGTCCTCCGCGCCGCCCGCGATGGCCTCGTCCAGCGCGGCGAGCAACGCGGCGAACTCCGGTGGCAGGTGCTGCCCGAGCCGCTCGGCCAGCTCGGCCGCGGGGATCGAGCGGTGGCGAACCCGGACACCGGTCTGCTCGGTGATGATCGCGGCCGCCTCGGCGTACCCGAGCGCCTGCGGACCGGTCAGCACGTGCTCGGTGTTGTGCGCGTCCCCGGTGAGCGCCGCGACGGCCACGGCGGCGATGTCGCCGGCGTCGACGAAGGCGACCCGCCCGTCACCCGTGGCGGAGACGATCTCGCCCTGCCGCACGCCCTGCGCGACCGCGTGGTCGCCGAGGAAGTTCTGCATGAACCACGAGGGGCGCAGGACCGTCCACTCCGGGAGCTGCCGCACCAGCCGGGCGTTCGGGTCGTCCGGCAGCGCGGACGAGCTGAGGAGCACGACCCTGCGGTCACCAGATGCGGCGAGGAACCGCTCGACGTGCGGCGCGGGGTCGATCTCGCCGACGGGCGGGACGAGGTAGACGGCGTCGGTGCCCTCCAGCGCGGGCGCGAACGTCTCCGGCCGGTACCAGTCGAACCCGGTGCGGCGCGAGGCGATGCGCGGGTCTTCGAGCCGTTGTGCGACGCGGCTGCCGGTCGTGCCGGTGCCGCCGATGACGAGGACGGTCACGAGAGCTCCTCGACGGCCAGCGGGTTCCAGTAGTCGCTCCACTCGGCGATCTGCCCGTCCCGCTCGGTGATCACCACGACGTAGCGGTTGCGGAACGGCTTGCCGGAGGCCACGAGCTCTCCCCCGAGGTCGAACTCCGCCACGGTCACCGCCGGGTCGGCCGTCCGGTGCACCCGCTGCCAGAGCACCTCCCTGACGTCGATCATCTTCGGGTAGTCGCGCATGTAGTGGCGGACGCCCGCCCGGCCGGTGACCTCCCTCGGCCAGCCCTCCGGCGCGAACGGGAACTCCATCCGCCCGTCCTCGGCCCACAGCCCGGCGAACCCGGCCATGTCCTTCTTGATCAACAGGTCAAGCGCTCGGTCCAGCACGACGCTCCTCCGGATAGGACGATACGGTTTCGTCTCGTCCTACATTAGACGGGACGGGACCGCATCGTCCACACTGAGGGCGTGACCAAACGCGCCCCCACCGGAGCAGCCGTCCTGCAACCGCACGTCACCGCCGCGATCTCCGAGGCGGTGCTCGACGAGCTGGCCGCGTCCGGCTACGGCCGGCTGTCCATGGAGGCCGTCGCCAAACGCGCAGGCGTCGGCAAGAGCGCGCTGTACCGGCGCTGGCCGTCCAAGCAGGACATGGTGATCGCCGTTCTGGCGGAGCTGAGCGTGCCCGCGGCCGAGGTGCCGCAGACCGGCACGTTGCGAGCTGACCTGCGCGCGATGCTGCAGGCCGTGCACGACTGGCTGGCGCACCACCGGATCTCGGCGATCCTGCCGGACCTGATCGCCGAGGGCGGGCGCAACCCGGTGCTGGCGGACGCCATCGCCGTCGGCGTGGGACAGCCGCGGCGCGACATCGCGTCGGTGACGCTGACGCGGGCGGTGGACCGCGGGGAGCTGCCAGCCGACCTCGACGTCGACGTGGCGCTGGACGTGCTGGCGGGGCCGATCTACTGGCGGCTGGTGGTGCGGCACGCGCCGGTGGACGACGGGTACCTCGACGGGCTGACCGAGTTCCTGCTGCGGTCGCTGGGCGCGAGCTAGTCCCGGACTAGGCGTCGTCGAGGCCCTGCTGCGCCCCGCGTGATCCGCGCCTCGCCGCCCCGCGTTGCCAGTAGAAGACTCCGTACCCGATGATCCCGAGCAGACCGCCGCACAGGGTCGTCCAGAGCAGGGTGCTGTTCGAGCGGTCGACGACGAGCACCACGAGAAAACCGAGGAACCACAGCGCCGTCCCCCCGAGCACCACGGGCACGGGATCGGCCAGCCGGTGCGGCAGCGGCGGCGGGCTGGGGGCGGGATCGCGTTCGGACACGGGGTTAGGAGACCAGATGCTGGACGGGTTCTTCAAGATTTCCGAGCGCGGGTCCACCGTGGCGCGGGAGGTGCGCGGCGGTGTCGTGACGTTCTTCACGATGGCGTACATCGTGGTGCTGAACCCGCTGATCATCGGCAGCTTCGCCCCGACGGGACCCGGCGCGCACCCGGACGTGCTGGGCAACATCCTGCCGGTCGGGCAGGTCGCGGCGGTGACGGCGCTGGTCGCCGGTGTGATGACCATCCTCTTCGGACTGGTCGCGAACTACCCGTTCGCGTTGGCCACGGGGCTCGGCATCAACTCGTTCGTGGCGGTCAGCGTCGCGGCGAAGGTCAGCTGGCCGGAGGCGATGGGACTCGTCCTCGTCAACGGCCTGGTGGTGCTGCTGCTCGTGCTCACGGGCGTGCGGACGGCCGTGTTCAACGCCGTGCCGAACGAGCTCAAGGCCGCCATCGCGGTGGGCATCGGCCTGTTCATCACCTTCATCGGCCTGGTCGACGCCGGGTTCGTGCGCAGGCTGCCGGACGCGGCGAACACGACGGTGCCGGTCGGGCTGGGCATCAACGGGTCGATCGCGAGCTGGCCGACGCTGGTGTTCGTGGTCGGCCTGGTGGTCACGGGCGTGCTGTTCGCGCGCAAGGTGAAGGGCGCGATCCTCATCGGCATCGTCGGCACGGCGATCTTCGCGATCGCCCTGGAGGCGGTCGTCAAGGCGGGACCGTCGGCCGGCACCAACGCCAAGGGCTGGAACCTCGGCTACCCGGCGCTGCCCGAGCAGGTCTTCGGCGTCCCCGACCTGTCGCTGCTCGGTGACGTGTCGTTCGGCGCGTGGACGCGGCTGCCCGCGCTGGCCGCGGCGTTGATCGTGTTCACGCTGGTGCTGACCGACTTCTTCGACACCGTCGGCACGATGACCGGTCTCGGCAAGGAAGCCGACCTCATCGACGAGGACGGCCAGCTGCCGAACGTGAGCAAGGCGCTGTTCGTGGACGGTCTGGGCGCGGTCGCCGGTGGTGCGGCGTCGAGTTCGTCGAACACCGTCTACATCGAGTCGGCGTCGGGCATCGCGGAGGGCGCGCGGACGGGTCTCGCGAACGTCGTGACCGGCGTGCTGTTCCTGCTGGCGATGTTCTTCACGCCGCTCTACGAGGTCGTGCCGATCGAGGCGGCCGCACCGGCGCTGGTGGTCGTCGGCGCGCTGATGATGATGCAGATCCGCGAGATCGACTTCAGCGACTTCACCGTGGCGCTGCCCGCGTTCCTCACGATCGTGGTCATGCCGTTCACCTACTCGATCGCGAACGGCATCGGCGCGGGCTTCGTCAGCTACGTGCTGCTCAAGGCGCTGACCGGCCGTGTGCGCAGCGTCCACCCGCTGATGTGGGTCGTGTCGGCGGCGTTCGTCGTCTACTTCGCACTGGGCCCGATCCAGGCGCTGCTGTCCTGACGTTCGGCGAGAAACCATTTTCGTGAGGTATGCTAACTACGTGGCGAACGAAGAGCACGGTCTGGCGAGCAGGCTCCGGCTTGCCGTCGTCCGCCTCAACCGCCGGCTGCGCGCGCAGCGCACCAACTCGGCGGTGTCGCTGACCCAGGTGTCCGCGCTGTCCACACTGCACAAGTGCGGACCGCTGACGCCCGGTGAGCTCGCGGCCAAGGAAGGCGTGCAACCGCCGTCGATGACGCGGGTGATCGCGGCGCTGGAGGAGTTCGGCTTCGCCACGCGCAGCCCGCACCCCACCGACGGCCGTCAAGCGATCGTCGAGCTGACCGGCGAAGGCTTGTCCTACCTCCAGGACGAGATCACCGCGCGCGAGGCGTGGCTGGACAAGCGGCTGGCCGAGCTGCGGCCGGAGGAACGCGAGCTGCTCTCCAGGGCGGCCGAGATCATCGACAGGATGGCGGGGCAGTAAGGACGTGTCGGGTTACGCGGGTGGTGGAGCGGAGACCTCGTCACCTCGGCGTACCGGGATGTTCTCCTCACTTCGCATCCACAACTACCGCCTGTACGCCTCCGGGCAGATCATCTCGCTGGTCGGCGTGTGGATGCAGCGCGTCGCCCAGGACTGGCTGGTCCTGGAGCTGACCGACGGGTCGGCCGTCGCGCTCGGCATCGCCGCGTCCCTGCAGTTCCTGCCCGTCCTGCTGCTGTCCATGTGGGGCGGTGTGCTGGCCGACCGCATGGACAAGCGGAAGCTGCTGCTGTGGCTGGAGTCGGCGCTCGGCCTGTGCGCGCTGGCGCTGGGCCTGCTGGACGTGACCGGTGTCGTGGCGCTGTGGCACGTGTACGTGCTGTGCTTCCTGCTCGGCTGCTTCTCCGCGGTGGAGACGCCGGTGCGGCAGTCGTTCGTCGTGGAGATGGTCGGCCGCGAGTCGCTGACCAACGCCGTCGCGCTGAACTCGATGATGTTCAACCTGGCCCGGATCATCGGCCCGGCGGTCGCGGGCCTCGCGATCGTCGCGATCGGCACCGGCTGGGTGTTCGTCGCGAACGCCGTCAGCTTCGTCGGCGTGGTGCTCGGCGTGTGGCTGATGCGGACCTCCGAGCTGCTGCGCTCCGACCCGGTGCCGCGGGCCAAGGGCCAGCTGCTGTCCGGGCTGCGGTACGTGCGCAGCCGGCCGGACCTGATGACCGTGATGCTGCTGGTGTTCTTCATCTCGACGTTCGGCTTCAACTTCTACCTGACCCTGGCGATCATGGCCCGCAACGTCTTCGGCGGCGACGCCGACGCCTACGGCCTGCTGTCGACCCTGATCGCGGTGGGAACCCTGGCCGGCGCGACGGTCGCCGCCCGGCGCAAGACCCCGCGGATGTCGGTGTTCATCGGGTCCGGTGTGGTGTTCGGCGTGCTGGAGGTCGTGTCCGGCCTCATGCCGACGATGCTGCTGACCGGCCTGATGATGATCCCGGTCGGCGTGGCGATGATGACCTTCAACACCACCGCGAACGCCACCGTCCAGCTCGCCGTCGAACCGGAGATGCGCGGGCGGGTCATGGGCATCTACATGCTGGTGTTCCTGGGCGGCAACCCCGTGGGCGGGCCGTTGATGGGGTGGCTCGGGGAGGTCAACGGCCGAGCGCCGATCATCGTCGGCGGGGTCCTGTCGGTGCTGGTGACGGTGACCGCGTGGGTGATCCTGGTGCGCCGCGGGGACATCGGCCGACCGCGGCTGCGGCGGCGCGGACCGGCCCGGGAGGGAACTCCGGCGGCGGAAGCGGCCGACGTGGCGGCCTGAGGCGGCCGGGTCGAACCCGGCCGGTCAGCTCCAGCCGCGTCAGCTCCACCCAGCTCAGCTCAGCCCACCCAGCTGCTCAGCCCGGCCAGCTCAGCCCAGCAGGGTCGCCGCCGTCGGTTCGGTGATCAGCGCCGCGAACGTGTGCCGGTCCTCCCACCGCTGCGTCACCCACGCCAGCGCCCGTGCCAGGCCCTCCGGGGTGTCGGCCGCGTGCGGGACGTCCGCCATCCACCAGTCCACCCGCTGACCGTCGACCAGCAGCTGCTCGTGCACCACCACGACACCGTCGGGCAACGGCACTTCGAGCAGTTCGCAGGCCATCCGCACGGCCGCCAGGTCGTGCCACTGCACGATCTCGCCGACGTGGTCAGGTGAGCCGTCGAACTCCTCGGAGGCCAGTGCCAGGTCCAGCAGGTCGGCGAGCTCCTCCGAGCCCTCGGCGAGCAGGACGCGGGACGCGGGTACGACGCCCAGGAGCCACGGGTGGTCCAGGACCACCACGTCGTCGGCCGGGACGACCTCGCCGGACAGCACGCGGACGCGTGCGGGGGGTGCGAAGTCGCCGTCGGGCAGTGCCGCGTGGGCGCGGAGCACCACGGCGTCCGCGATGGTGCGGCCGGGGTCGGCGAGGCGGCTCAGGACCAGCTCGGCATCGTCGTCGTCGAGGATCTCCAGGCGGGAGCGGACGCCGGCGGCGCGCAGCACGTGGTCGGGGAAGCTCCAGGTCCGGCACGACGTCGAACAGGCCCTCCAGGGCCGTGGCGCCGGGCAGGCGGTACTCCTGCGGGGCGCGGCCCGCGAGCGTGGCGTGGCGGGCGATCCACCAGCCCGTGTAGCCGTCGGGTTCGGTGACGGCGCGCCAGGTCACCGGGTCGGCGGCGAGCAGGCGCAGTGCCGCGGGCCAGTCGGCGACCAGGTCGAGGTCGCGGACGGCGACGACGCGTGCCGGTTCGTCGGGGCCGGCGGTCCACCAGGCCTGTTCGTCGGCCAGGTCGTGGTCTGGGCCGGCCGGTTCGTCGTCGACCACCAGGGTGAAGCCGTCGACGACGCCGAGGGCCACCAGCGCGGTGCGCGGGTAGGTGTCGGCGACCTCCTTCGACAGCACCGGGAACGCGTCCGACTCCAGCACGCCGACCAGCGGGGAGTCGGGCAGCAGCAGCTCGTCGGCGCGGTGCCACTCGCCGGCGGCGTCGGGCAGGGCCAGTGCGCCGAGCCACGGTTCCTCACCGGCGCGCAGGGCGGCGCGGTCGACGAGGCGCAGCACGGTGTCGATCAGGTCGTCGGCGTCGAGGCCCGCTTCGGCGTCCTCCAGCGACCGCGCCACGTTCTCGCGCAGCGACGGGTCGGCCAGCAGCTCGGTGGCACCCGCCTCGACGGCGCCCAGGCGGACCAGCAGCGGGTGCACGGCGTCCGGGTGCACGACGCGCAGGCCGGGCAGCGGTTCGTCGGCGATCAGGGTGGTGCGCGGGCCGGTCACGGTGCGGCCGTCGGCCAGCGGCACCGGCAGCGACTGCAGGGCCTCGCGCACGTCCGGGTCGACCTCGGCCAGCGGTGCGAGGGCTGCGTAGACGTCGTGCCACCAGCCGGGGTCGCCGTCGATGCCCGCCAGCGCGGCGACCACCTCGGCGATCGAGACGCGCGGGACCTCCAGCGCGGCCAGCGCCTTCGCGTGCACGGGAGCGGACAGCTCGGCGTCCAGCAGGCCGGGCAGGGCGTCCTCGACCAGCTCGACGAGCTCCTCGGAGCCGACGTCCAGGACGCGGGCGCGGGCCGGGGCGATCCACTCGCCCGACGCCAGCGGCAGCCATTCGGCCGAGCGCAACGCCCCCAGCACCGCCGCGCGCAGCCGGTCGTCCACTTCGGACAGCGGGAAACCGGGCAGCGGCACCAGTGCCGTGCGCTCGACGGCGGGAACGCGGGCGACCAGCCGCGGGTACAGGGCCGCGGCCGACTCCAGCACCGCCCACGCGGCGGCACCGGGCAGCACCCGGCGGCGCGAGGGTTCGACCGGCACGGTCGCGATCAGGCGGGCGGGCAGCGACAGGCGCTCGTCGGTCGGGGTCGGCGCGTGCAGCACGTCCTCGCCCAGCGGCTCGTCCAGCGGGTACGCCCACGTGGCGGTCCACTGCGGACGGTGCTCCACGCCCTGCACGAGCTCGGCGGGCAGCTCACCGGAGACCTGCTCGACCAGCCAGCGCGCCGGCCCGACGGTCACCACGCCGTCGGCGGTGACGAAGCGCTCCCACGACTGGGAGCCGATCTCGACGCGGCGCAGCCCCGGCAGCGCCAGCAGCAGGTCCGGCACCTCGGCGGCGAGGTCGTCGAGCGACAGCTCGACGGTCAGCGGCAGCCGGACCTCGGTCGTGAACCCGTCCGGCACCGGCTCGTCGCACGGCCACACCAGCCGCAGCACCGGCACGTCACCGCCGCGTTCGGCGGCCAGCTCCGGGACCTCCGTGCGGGTGCGGGCGGCGGAGAACTCGACACCACCGGACACCGAGACCACGCGCGGCGCGTCCGTGACGGCCAGCACGGCCGCGAACCCGACGCCGAACTGCCCGACGCCCGACTCCTTGGCCGAGGCCCGCAGCGAGGCCAGTGCCGCCACGCCCGCGGCGGTCAGCGGCGCACCGGTGTTGGCCGCGCGCAGCTCCCCGTCGACGAGGGTGATCCTCAGCACACCCGGCGTCTCGCCCGCGGCGTCGGCGGCGTTCTGGGCCAGCTCGACCAGCAGGCGATCGCGGTAGCCGCCGATGCGGAGGTCCTCCTCCGCGTTCGCGTCCTCGCGGAACCGGGTGGGCGAGCCGCGCCAGGCCGCGAGGACCGAAGTGCGCAGGGCCTCGGTGCCGAACGGGTCGGTCACTCCGAGACGTCCAGCTGCGCGTCGTCGTAGACCAGGTCGGCGACCGGGACCATGGGGCTCATGTCGACCTCGACCTGCGAGTGCGCGCCGCAGCCGTACTCGACGTGCACGACGTGGCCGTCGGCCGGCGCGATCTCGTTCGCGCACACGCCGAACGCGGCGCCGAACGCACCGGCCACGCGGGTGTAGAAGCCGCAGGTGCCGCAGTGCGCGGGCGCCGAGCGGGCCATGTCAGAGCGGGGACCGAAGTCGGAGGCGAGCCAGCGGTCGGCGGCGTCGAGCCGGCCCTCGCGGGACAGCACGCGCTCACGGCCGAGGCCGATCTCCAGCGCGACCTCCTCGACGGCCGGGTCGTCGGACTGGACGTGGCCGGAGACCAGTCGCGGATCGTCCTCGCGGGCCGGGAACAGGTCGCCGACGCCGAGGTCACCGGCGCGAACCCGTTCACTCCAGGGCACCCACTCCGGGGCGACCAGCGCGTCCTGGCCGGGCAGCAGCACGACCTCGCTGACCGACACCGGGGAACCCTCGCCCGCGCAGGCGACGGTCACGGCCCAGTTCCAGCCGCGGTAGCCCGCGTGCTCGGCCTCGAAGAGGTGCGTCACCGAGAACTCGTCCTCGGCGGACACCCCCACATGAGCACCGACGCGGTCCAACCCGGCTTCCTCCTGCGCGGCGGCGCGGGCGAGGTCAACGGCGTCGGCGAGCAGTTGCGTGGCGTTCACGAGCTGAATTGTGCCGCAGGACTTCGCGGGGACGAAAACTCGTGCCACCCTCCGTGGGGTGCGCTCACCCGTCTGGCTGGTCCTCGTCGCGGTTCTCGCCGCCTGTTCGGCCCAGCAGGAAACAAAACCGCAGGTAGAAGTCCTGCAAAAGATTCCGCACGACACAACCGCGTTCACCCAGGGGTTGGAACTCGTCGACGGCGTCCTCTACGAGGGCACCGGTCTGGAGGGCGAGTCGTCGATGCGGGCGCTCGACCCGGCGACCGGCGAGGTGCGCAAGGAGGTCGACCTGCCGCAGGAGCTCTTCGGCGAGGGCATCACGGTCGTCGGCGACACCATCTGGCAGATCACCTGGCGCAACGGCGTGGCGATCGAACGCGACCGGAAGACGTTCGACGAGATCCGCCGCGTGTCCTACGACGGTGAGGGGTGGGGCATCTGCCACGACCAGTCCCGGCTGGTCATGAGCGACGGCAGCGCGCAGCTCACCTTCCGCGACCCGAAGACGTTCGCCGAGACCGGCAGCGTGCGGGTCACGCGGGACGGCAAACCGCTCGCGCAGCTCAACGAGCTGGAGTGCGTCGGCGGCGAGGTGTGGGCGAACGTGTGGAAGACCGACGAGATCGTGCGCGTCGACCCGGCCGACGGGAAGGTGACGAAGACCTACGACCTGTCCTCGTTGAAGCCGCAGGGTGACGTCGACGTCCTGAACGGCATCGCGCACGTCCCGGGCACCGACGAGTTCCTGGTCACAGGCAAGAACTGGCCCACCGTCTTCCGGGTGCGCTTCCACTGAATGGGGCAGGATTGACGGTGTGACGGGCGACCGCGGGTGGAGTGACGAGCCGGCTCCGAAGCGCTACCCGTGGCAGGACGACGAGTACCGGCCGCGGTCGCGCGGCGCAACGCCGTCCGGGCAGGGGTCCGGGCACGGGTTCGAGCCCCCGCCGCGCCCGCAGAGCACCCGGCCGTTGCCGAACTCCGACCAGCAGACCACCCCGACGCCCAAGCCGCCGAAGAAGCTCACGGTCACCCGCGTCGCGTGGTTCCGCTCCAAGCAGCTGTCGCAGCAGGCGGTCGCGGCGTTCCGGCGCGCGGCCCACGCCGACGGTGCCGGGAAGTCCGGCATGTCGTCGGTCACCTACGCGGTGATGATGAACTACGCGGCCGACGCGGCGATGGCCGTGGCGCTCGCGAACACGCTGTTCTTCTCCGCGGCGAGCGCGGAGTCCAAGACGAAGGTCGCGCTGTACCTGCTGATCACCGTCGCGCCGTTCGCGCTGGTCGCGCCGGTGATCGGTCCGTTGCTGGACAAGGTCCAGCGTGGTCGGCGGCTCGCGCTGGCGGCGTCCTGCGTGCTGCGGATCGGCCTGTCGGTCGTGATGGCGCTGAACTTCGACAACTGGCTGCTGTACCCGGCGGCGCTGGGCAGCATGGTGCTGTCCAAGTCGTTCACGGTGCTCAAGTCCGCGATCACGCCGCGAGTGCTGCCGCCGGACATCACGCTGTCGAAGACCAACGCGCGCATGACCGTCTTCGGGCTCGCGGCGGGCGCGGTGTTCGGTGCGTTCGCGGCGGGCTTCGCGAACATCTTCGGCTCGCCCGGGGCGCTGTGGTTCACGGCGGTGCTGTGCCTGGCGAACGCGGTGCTGTGCATGCGCATCCCGTCGTGGGTCGAGGTGACCGAGGGCGAGGTGCCCGCGGCGCTGCGCTCCCGCAACCCGGCACGGCGGCCGATGTCGCGGCACATCGTGGTGTCGTTGTGGGGCAACGGTTCCATCCGGGTGCTGACCGGGTTCCTGACGTTGTTCGCCGCGTTCGTGGTGCGCGAGCAGACCGAGGGTGACGCGGTCCGGCAGTTGCTGCTGCTGGGCGTGATCGCCGGTGCCGCCGGAATCGGCAGCTTCCTGGGCAACGCGATCGGCGCGCGCCAGCAGTTCGGCAAGCCCGACGAGGTGGTGCTGGGCTGCGTCGGCACGGCGCTGGCCGCCACGGTCGTCGCCGCCGCGCTGCCGGGCCTGGTGACCGCCGCGATCGTGGGCCTGCTGGGCGCCACGGCCTCGTCGCTGGCCAAGATCAGCCTGGACGCGGTGATCCAGGACGACCTGCCGGAGGAGTCGCGCGCGTCGGCGTTCGGCCGGTCGGAGACGATCCTGCAGCTGGCGTGGGTGTTCGGCGGCGCGCTGGGCGTGCTGCTGCCGCCGACGTTCTGGATCGGGTTCCTGGTGGTGGCGGTGCTGCTGGCGCTGGGGTTGGCGCAGACCTGGATGTACCGCAACGGGACCTCGTTGCACCGGCTCGTCCGCAGGCCGGCCGGAGCCACCCCGTAGGCTGCCTGACGTGCGTCGACTTGCTGCTGCCCTGGCCGTTGGACTGCTCGCGCTGACGGGGTGCTCGCTCCCCCGCCACTACCCCGAGGTGACGTTCCACGCGAACGGCAAGACCATCCAGGTCGAGCCGGCGGTGTACTGCGACCTCGGCGGCGACAACTGCGCGGAGCGCAGCCAGCCCGCGAAGCTGAAGGTCCCCGCGGGCAAGGTCGTGCAGATCTCGGTCGACGGCCAGCTCGCCGACGGGCTGTGGGAGGCCGTGTTCCTGTACCGCGACGCGGCGGGCAAGGAGCAGACCACCGGCACCGGCCTGCTGGGCAAGGGCGAGAACTTCACGTACACGCTGTCGTTGCCGGACAAGACCGACCAGCTGCTCGGCATCGAGATCCACGAGGCGGCCGCCGCGGTGCTGGAGACCGGTCAGCCGCTGCTGCGCGGCTACTGGGCAGTCGAGGTGACGTCCTGACCCCTGCTGTGCCCTAACGGCGGCCGAACGCCTCCCACCACTCGCTGGGAGCGATGCGGAGAGCGCTGTCCAGCAGCGCCTTGCCGGTGTCGGTGACCACCGACTCCTGCATGGTCTGGATGAAGCGCTCCATCTTGGCGATGCCGGCGGCCTGGTATTCGCGGGCCTGCAGCAGCAGTTCGAGCTTGTCGGCGTCACGGGAGCAGCGCGCCTCGGGCGTGTGGTCGATGTCCTTCGCGGCCTCGTGCTCGGCGACCAGCGCCTCGACGTGCGCGGCCAGCGGCGCGGGCAGGTGCTGGACCTGGTCGCGCGCAACGGCTTCCGGCGGCACCTTCACGTCCAGGTACAGCTTGCCGACGTACGGGATGTCGCCGGTGCGCGCCTCGGGCACGTCGTGGAACAGGCCCAGCGTCGCCGCCCGGTCGGCGTTCGCGCCCTCCTGCACGGCGAGCGCGTACGCCAGAACGCCCACCCGGAACGAGTGGGCGGCGACCGACTCGGGGTGCTGGACCCCGGCGAACAACCACCCCGCCCTGGGCAGGCGCTTCAGCTGGCCGACCTCGTAGAGGAACTCGACGATCCGATCCGCGTCAGACATGACGCCGATCCTTTTACGGATCGAGGTCCCGCGCCACCGCCCGCACGACCTCGGCGACGAGCTTCATGCTCTTCTTGTCCGACGGGTAGCGGCCGCGGCGCAGGTCGGGCTGGACCTTGTTCTCCAGCAGCTTGATCATGTCCTCGATCAGGCCGTGCAGCTCCTCGGCAGGGCGGCGACGGGCCTCGGCGACGGACGGCGCGGGGTCGACCAGGCGCACGGACAGCGCCTGGGGTCCTCTGCGGCCCTCGGCCATGCCGAACTCGATGCGCTGGCCGGCTTTCAGGCCTTCGACGCCGGGTGGCAGTGCGGACTTGCGGACGTAGACGTCCTCGCCACCGTCCTGGGTGACGAACCCGAAGCCCTTCTCCGTGTCGTACCACTTGACCTTGCCGGTCGGCACCGCGCTCACCATTCCCTTGCTCTTGCACAACGAACGCGCCCCAGGGGCGTACCCAGGACGCGTCCCACCAGAGTAGCCAGAAGACCTTGGGGAAGGCACCTCCGTTAGCGCGACTACGCTGGCGGTATGACCGCTCCGAAGTTGATGCCGCTGGCCATCGGCCTGTTCGCCGTGGGCGTACTGGCGATCGTGGTGGTCTTCGCGCTGTTCCTCACCGGCCACGGCGACCTGCCCGTGTGGCTGAACGTCGCCGCCACCTACCTGCCCGCGATCGGGCTCGGGCTGGGGATCGTCGCGGTGATCAGGAAGTCACGCCGGAGGTCCTGAGCCACTCCGGGAACTCGCGCAGGTCCGCCAGCACGACGGCGGCGCCCGCCTCGACGAGCTCCTGCCGGCTGCACGGCCCGGTCACCACGCCCACGCCCACCGCGCCCGCCGCGGCCGCACCGCGCATGTCGCCGACGTGGTCGCCCACGTAGACGGCGGCGCCGTGCAGCTTCAGCGACTCGGCCTTGCCGGTGGACCACAGCTCGCCGTAGAGGTGGTCGACCTCCCAGCCCAGCGCCTCCAGGTGCAGTGCGGCGTTCTTGCGGTACTTGCCGGTGACGACCATGGTCTCGCCGCCGAGCTCGCGCACGCACGCCAGCGCGGCGGAGGCCCCCGGCAGCGCGACGGTCGCGGGGATCACGACGTCCGGGTAGAGCGCGCGGAACAACGTGATCAGCTCCGGGATCTCCTCCTCCGGCACGCCCATGTCGCGGTAGATCATGTCGAGGGGCGGGCCGAGGTTCGCCGCGAAGTGCTCGCCGTCGAGGTCGTGGCCGGTGCGGGCGGCGACCTCGTTCAGCACCGCGGCCATGCCCGGTCTGGGGTCGATGAGCGTCATGTCCAGGTCGAAACCCACGGTGAGAGGCACAGAACTCGACTCTACGTCTTTACAAAATCCGTAACTGTGTAAAGCTGTCCGTGTGAGCGACATCACCGAGCTCCTGATCGAGTCGGCCGCCGACCTGTTGGCGGCACACGGATTCCACGGGTTGCGCATGATCGAGGTGGCCAGTCGCGCGGGGGTGAGCAGGCAGACCGTCTACAACGAGTTCGGCAACAAGGAGGGGCTCGTCCAGGCCGTTGCCGCGCACCGCACGGAGGAGTACCTGGCGGGCATCGCGCAGCGGCTGCGGCAGGACCCCGACCCGTGGCGGGCCATGCGGCTGGCGTTCCGGTTCACGTTCGAGCAGACCGAGAAGGACCGGCTGGCCTCGGCGGTGCTCACCGGGCAGGACGCCGAAGACCTGTTGCCGTTCCTCACGATCCGCGGCCACCCCGTGCTGTTCCAGGCCACCGAGGTGGTCGAGCGGCACCTCACCGAGCACTTCCCCGGCAAGCACGTGCGGTTCACGGCGGAGACGACCGTGCGGCTCGCGCTGAGCCACCTGCTGATGCCCAGCGGGGACCTCGACGGCGCGATGGACGCCGTGATCACGGTCGCGCGCCTGACCCTGGAGGCCTGACTCCCGTTGTTGCCATAATCTGGCAACAAGGGGAGGTGTCCGGTGGTCGCTGTCGGGGCGCGCCTGCGTGCGGGCGCGGCGTTGCTCGGTCCGGCGTTCGTCGCCGCGGTCGCGTACGTCGACCCCGGCAACGTGGCCACGAACACCGCGGCGGGCGCGACGTACGGGTACCTGCTGGTGTGGGTGCTCGTCGTCGCGAACGTCATGGCCGGGCTCGTGCAGTACCTGTCGGCGAAGCTCGGCCTGGTCACCGGGAAGTCGTTGCCGGAGGCCGTGCGGGACCACCTGCCGCGGCCGGCGCGGCTCGCCTACTGGGGGCAGGCCGAGGTGGTCGCGATGGCGACCGACCTGGCCGAGGTCCTGGGCGGTGCCATCGCGCTGCGCCTGCTGTTCGACCTGCCGCTGCTGCTCGGCGGCGTGATCACCGGCGTGGTGTCGACGGTGCTGCTGCTGGTGCGGGACCGGCGCGGGCAGAAGCCGTTCGAACGGGTCGTCACGACGATGCTGGTCGTGATCGCCGTCGGGTTCGTGGCGGGGCTGTTCGTGGCACCGCCGTCGGTGCCGGACGCGGTCACCGGCCTGGTGCCGCGGTTCGCCGGCGCGGACAGCGTGCTGCTGGCGGCGGGCATGCTCGGCGCGACCGTGATGCCGCACGCGGTGTACCTGCACTCGGCGCTGGCACGGGACCGGCACGGGCAGAACCCGGCGCTGCTCGGCACCACGAAGGTCGACGTGGTCGTCGCGATGGTGCTGGCCGGTGCGGTGAACATGGCGATGCTGCTGCTGGCGGCGTCCGCGTTGCAGGGCGGGGAGGACGTCGGCACGCTCGAAGGCGCGCACGCGGCGGTCGGTGCCGCGCTGGGCGGCGGGGTCGCGTTGCTGTTCGCGCTCGGGTTGCTGGCGTCCGGGTTCGCCTCCACCGCGGTCGGGTGCTACGCCGGTGCGGTGGTGATGGACGGGCTGCTGCGCGTGCGGGTCCCGTTGCTGACCAGGCGACTCGTCACGCTGGTGCCGGCGCTGGTGGTCCTGGCGTCCGGAGTGGACCCGACGTTCGCGTTGGTGCTGTCGCAGGTGGTGCTGTCGTTCGGCATCCCGTTCGCACTGGTGCCGCTGGTGTGGCTGACCGGGCGCCGGTCCGTGATGGGCGGGTTCACGAACCGGCGGGCGGTCACCGTCGCGGCGTGGGCGGTGGCCTTCGCCGTCGTCGTGCTGAACGCCGCGCTGATCTACCTGACGACGTCCGCATAGGACACACCGAGCTGACCGAGCGCGGTCTCCATGATGCGCATGATCTCCACCGAGTCGTTCCACGTCATGTCCGCGTGCTCGACGAACCCCATCGCGACCCAGTCGTCGACCGACCGGATCTGGTGCGTGTAGCCGCCGTCCTCGGCCGTGTGCTCGACGCCGTTGATGAGCACCCTGGTGGGGTTGTAGAAGGCCTCGGGGATGTCGATGCGCCCCTCGGTGCCGATGATGGCGGCGCCGGCGCCGGTGTCGGCGGTCAGCGAGCAGCCCAGCAACGCGTGCGCGCCGTTCTCGTAGCCCAGCAGGATGCCCGCGTCGGCGTCCACGCCGCTCGGTGCGAGGCCGCCGTGCGCGTGGACCGTGCCGGGAACGCCCAGGAGCAGGTGCGCGAGGGAGACCGGGTAGACGCCGAGGTCGAGGACGGAGCCGCCGCCCGCCTCCTTGGCCCACAGCCGGTCGTTCGCGTCGAAGGCGTGCCGGAACCCGAAGTCGGCGCGGACCAGCCGCACCTCACCGATCTCACCGGCGCCGACGGCCTCCACGACCTTGCGGATCAACGGGTTGAAGCGCGTCCACATCGCTTCCATGAGGAACAACTGCGTGGTCCTCGCCCGGTCGACCATCTCCTCGACCTGCGCGACCGTCAGCGCGAGGGCCTTCTCGCACAGCACGTTCTTGCCGGCGTCGAGGGCGGCGAGCACGACCTCGTGGTGCTGGCCGTGCGGCGTGGCCACGTAGACGACGGTGACGTCCGGGTCGGCGAGCAGCTCGTGGTAGTCGCCGTAGGCGCGCGGAATCCCGAACTTCTCCGCGAACTGCTCGGCCCTCGCGACGTCCCGAGAGGACACGGCACCCACCTGGACACCCGCCTTGAGCATGTCAGCGGTCACCGCATGCGCGATGCCGCCCGTTGCGATCACACCCCACGTCATGCCGATCAGCTTAGATTGGAGTCATGCGCCTCATCCTGAACGTGATCTGGCTGGTGCTCGCCGGTTTCTGGATGGCCGTCGGCTACGCGGTCGCCGGTCTGATCTGCTGCATCCTGATCATCACGATCCCGTGGGGCATCGCGTCGTTCCGCATCGCGAACTACGCCCTGTGGCCGTTCGGCCGCGAGGTCGTCGAGAAGCCGGGAGCGGGCACGGGCTCGCTGCTGGGCAACGTCATCTGGATCCTCGTCGCCGGGCTGTGGCTCGCCATCGGCCACGTCGTCACCGGCATCGCGCTGTGCATCACGGTCATCGGCATCCCGCTGGGCGTGGCCAACTTCAAGCTGGTCAAGGTCTCGCTGGTGCCGCTGGGCAAGGAGATCGTCGAGGTCCCGTGACCCGCGGACGGCCTCAGGCGTGCCGGGCGCCGTCGTCCAGCCCGAGCAGCTCCACCGACCTCGCGCGCATCTCCACCTTGCGCACCTTGCCGGTGACCGTCATCGGGAACTCGTCGACGACGTGCACGTAGCGCGGGATCTTGTAGTGGGCGAGCTTGCCGGCGCAGAACTCCCGCACCGCCTCGGCCGTCAGCGGCGCGGCGCCCTCGCGCAGGCGCACCCACGCCACGAGCTCCTCGCCGTACTTCGCGTCCGGCACGCCGACCACCTGGGCGTCGAGCACGTCCGGGTGCGCGTGGAGGAACTCCTCGACCTCGCGCGGGTAGACGTTCTCGCCGCCGCGGATGACCATGTCCTTGATGCGGCCGGTGATGGTGACGTACGAGTCGTCGTCCATCACGGCGAGGTCGCCGGTGTGCATCCAACCGGCGGCGTCGACGGCCTCCGCGGTCTTCTCCGGCTCGTTCCAGTAGCCGAGCATCACCGAGTAGCCGCGGGTGCAGAGCTCGCCCGGCGTGCCGCGCGGGACCGTGGCACCGGTGACCGGGTCGACGATCTTGACCTCCAGGTGCGGCCCGACGCGGCCGACGGTGCCGACGCGGCGGTCGAGCGAGTCGTCGGCGCGGGTCTGCGTCGACACCGGCGAGGTCTCGGTCATGCCGTAGCAGATGGACACCTCGCCCATGCCCATGCGCTCGACGACCTGCTTCATCACCTCGACCGGGCACGGTGAGCCGGCCATGATCCCGGTGCGCAACGACGAGAGGTCGTAGCCGTCGACCAGGTCGAGCATCGCGATGAACATCGTCGGCACGCCGTAGAGCGAGGTGCAGCGCTCCTCCTGCACCGCCGCGAGGGTCGCCGCCGGGTCGAACGCGGGTGCCGGGATCACGACGCACGCGCCGTGGCTGGTCGCCGCGAGGTTGCCCATGACCATGCCGAAGCAGTGGTAGAACGGCGGCACCACGCAGATGCGGTCCTGCTCGGTGTAGCCGAGCAGCTCGCCGACGAAGTAGCCGTTGTTGAGGATGTTGTGGTGCGACAGGGTCGCGCCCTTGGGGAACCCGGTCGTGCCGGACGTGTACTGGATGTTGATCGGGTCGTCGCGGTCCAGCTCGACCTCGGGCAGCTCCGCCGCTCTCCACCGCGGATCGTCGAGGAACACGACGTGCCGCAGCTGCGGGCAGCGCGGCCGCACCTCGTCGACCATCCCGGCGTAGTCGGAGGTCTTGAACGACCGCGCGGACACCAGCGTGTGGATGCCCGCCTGGTTCAGCACGTACTCCAGCTCGTGCACCCGGTAGGCCGGGTTGACGTTGACCAGGACCGCGCCGATCCGGGCGGTGGCGTACTGCACGAAGACCCACTCCGCGCAGTTCGGTGCCCAGATGCCGACCCGGTCGCCCTTGCGCACGCCCAGCGCCGTGAGACCGGCGGCGACCCGCTCGACCTCGGCCGCCAGCTCCGCGTAGGTCCACCGGCGGCGCGTCGCCCTGTCGACGAGTGCCTCGCGGTCGCCGAAGCGCTCGACGGTCGCGGCGAGGTTCGCGCCGATGGTGTCGCCCAGCAGCGGGGCGGTGGACGTGCCCGAGGAGTAGCTGGCGGTCATCCGCCCACCGTAGTCAGGCCCCGGTGTACGGCAAGGGGACGACGAGGCACGGCCCGCCGCTGTAGAGGCCGGCGTCGATCGCCAGCACCTTGTCGTCGGCGTAGACCAGCGGCCCGTCGATCTGCTCGGGCATGACCCCGAGCTGGTCGGCGATGACGCTGTGCCCGTGCACGATCCTGTTGCCGCCCAACGTGGCCAGCAGCTCGTCGGCGATCTCCGGGCCCTGCGGCCCGCGGAAGGCGTACCTGGTCGTCATCTTGCGCCAGCACTCCCACCACTCGACGAGGTCGTCGCCCTTGAGCACCTGGCGGACGGCCTCGTTGACCTCCTCGATCGAGGACCCCCATTCGAGGTAGGCGACCGTGTCGGAGTGCATCAGCAGGTGGTCGGCGCGCAGCTTGAGCACCGGCCGGGTCGTGAGCCACTCGAGGTGCGCCTCGGTCAGCCGGTCCTGGTCGCTGCGCAGCCCGCCGTTGAGCAGCCAGCTGCGCGCGAACGACCGCGGCCCGAGGCTGTCGGGCACCTGCTCGTCACCGAACCGGTGCATGCCCAGCAGCAGCACCTCGTGGTTGCCGATCAGCGAGTTGACCGAGCCACCCGCCTCGGCCGCCTCCTCGCCCAGGCGCATGACCAGGTCGATCACGCCCACGCCGTCGGGACCGCGGTCCACGAAGTCGCCGAGGAACCACAGCTCGGCCGCACCGCCGGTCCAGTGCCCCTCCTCGTCGCACAGCCCGGCGACGTGCAGTGCCCTGATCAGTTCGGCGAGGTGCCCGTGCACGTCACCCACGACGTGCATCGGACGGCGATCCGTGTCCACCTCCGCGACGATAGGTGATGAACCCTCGCGCGTCAGTGGTCAGTCCAGTCGCCGAACGGGTCCTGGGAGTGACCGACGAGCTCCGCGATCGACTTGAGCACCCGCGTCGGGCGGTACGGGTACATCTCGGCGTGCTCGGCGGTGAAGATCCCGGAGAGCACCAGGATCGTCGACAGGCCCGCCTCCAGGCCGGAGCGGACGTCGGTGTCCATCCGGTCGCCGATCATGAGGGCGTTCTCGCTGTGCGAGCCCAGCGCGCGCAGGGCGGACCGCATCATCAGCGGGTTCGGCTTGCCGACGTAGTACGGCTCACGCCCGGTGGCGCGCTCGATCAACGCCGCCACGGCACCGGTCGCGGGCAGCGAGCCCTCGCGTGACGGGCCGGTCGCGTCGGGGTTGGTCGCGATGAACTTCGCGCCCTCCTCGACCAGGCGGATGGCCTTGGTGATCGCGGTGAAGCTGTAGGTGCGGGTCTCGCCGAGCACGACGTAGTCCGGGTCGCGGTCGGTCAGCACGTACCCGATCTCGTGCAGCGCGGTCGTGAGACCGGCCTCGCCGATGACGAACGCCGAGCCGTTCGGGCGCTGCGAGTCGAGGAACCGCGCGGTGGCCAGCGCCGAGGTCCAGATGGACGACTCGGGGATGTCGAGGCCGGTCCGCTGCAGCCGGGCGCGCAGGTCGCGTGGCGTGTAGATGGAGTTGTTCGTGAGCACGAGGAACGGGGTGCCGGAGGCGCGCAGCTCTCCGACGAACTCGTCAGCGCCGGGGATCAGGTGCTCTTCGTGCACCAGAACGCCGTCCATGTCCATCAAGTAGTGCCACATGGTCTAAGTATCGATCACGCGCTTGCGGAACGTCTCGATCTGGAGCTTGAGATAACGCTCGATGACCGCGAGCTCGGCGTCGTCGAAGTGGCCGAGCACCTCGACGAGGCTGTGGTAGGCGTTGGCGAAGAGCTCGCCGAACTTCTCCACGTCGCCCACCGTGACCTCGACGAGGACCTTGCGCCGGTCGTGCGGGTCGCGGACCCGGCGGACGTACCCGGCGCGTTCGAGGCGGTCGATGACACCGGTGACGGCGCCGGTGGACAGGCCGGAGAGCTCGGCGAGCCGACCGGCGGTCAGCGGCCCCTCGGCCCGCATCGCCAGGTCGATGCACTTCTCGTCGGTCGCCGACAGGCCCATCTGCTCGGCGACCTTCGTGTGGAACATGACGGTGAGCGCGCTCTGCTCCCGCATGTACCAGGTGAACCTCTCCAGCACTTCAGGTTCCATGTGGAACATCTTAGCCGCTAAGACAATTGGTCGTGGATGTGCTCCAACTGGGCGGAACGTGAGAAACCTCCGTTGTGGAGGTACCTACAAGAGGTTGTTCATTAAGCTGAATGAGGTGACAGCAGTGGAGTTGGGACTACCCGTGGTGCGCGGCACCCCCGACGTGTCCGCACGTCCGGACACGCCGCTGCTCGTCGACCGGTTCGGGCGGGTGGCCAAGGACCTGCGGGTCTCGCTCACCGACCGCTGCAACCTGCGCTGCACCTACTGCATGCCGGCCGAGGGCCTCGACTGGCTGCAGAAGGACGAGCTGCTCACCGACGACGAGCTGGTCCGGCTCATCCGGATCGCCGTGGTCGACCTGGGCGTGACCGACATCCGGTTCACCGGCGGCGAGCCGCTGCTGCGCCGCGGGCTGGAGCACGTGATCGCGTCGACCGCCGCGCTGGAGCCCCGGCCGCGGATGTCGATGACCACGAACGGCATCGGGCTCTCCCGCCGCGCGAAGTCGCTGAAGGACGCGGGCCTGAACCGCATCAACGTCTCGCTCGACACCCTCGACCCCGACCGGTTCGCCACGCTGACCAGGCGCGACCGCATCACCGACGTGCTCGACGGCCTCGACGCCGCCCGCGAGGCAGGCCTGGAACCGGTGAAGGTCAACTCCGTGCTGCTGCGCGGCGTGAACGAGGACGAGGCCGTCCCGCTGCTGCGGTTCTGCGTCGAGAACGGTTACCAGCTGCGGTTCATCGAGCAGATGCCGCTCGACCCGCAGCACGGCTGGACCCGCACGAACATGGTCACGGCCGACGAGATCCTGGCGATGCTGTCGCAGGCCTTCACCCTGACCCCGTCCGAGGTCTCGCGCGGCGGCGCCCCCGCCGAGCGCTGGCTGGTCGACGGCGGCCCCGCGACCGTCGGCGTGATCGCGTCCGTGACCAGGCCGTTCTGCGCCGCCTGCGACCGCACCCGGCTCACCTCGGACGGCCAGGTCCGCAACTGCCTGTTCAGCCGGTCGGAAACGGACCTGCGCGCGTTGCTGCGCGACGGCTCCCCCGACTCCGCCGTCGCCGACGCCTGGCGCGCCACCATGTGGGGCAAGGCGGCCGGTCACGGCATCAACGACGCGGGCTTCAGCCAGCCCGACCGGCCCATGAGCGCCATCGGAGGATGACGGTGACCACCGCGGTGAAGGTCCGCTACTTCGCGGGTGCGCGCGCTGCGGCCGGTGTCTCGGACGAGGACCTCGTGCTCGAAGGCTCGCCGAGCGTGGCCGTGGTCGTCAGCGCGATCGGGGAACGCCACGGCGAACGGCTCGGCAAGGTGCTGGCGGCGTCGAGCTTCCTGCTGGACGGGGTGGCCGTGCGGGACACGTCGGTGCCGGTGCGGGCCGGGGCTCAGCTGGACGTGCTGCCGCCGTTCGCGGGCGGCTGACCCGCGTCGTCGCCCGAGCCGCGGGGGTCCACCGGCTGCGTCAGCCGCCGTTCCCACGACCTCCGCCCGGTCACCCGCGCCAGCTCCAGCCCGCGCAGCCGCTGGCGTTCGGCCTCCTCGAAGTCCCCGAGCGCCCGGTGGACCTCCACCAGCTCGGCCACGACCTGCACCTGCCGCACCCGCAGCTGGGCGCGTTCGGCGCGGTCGTCGGCCTCGGTGGCGCAGCGCAGTGCCGACGCCAGGTCGCCCGCGGCGCGGTGGTCGGCGGCCAGGCCCGCGAGCGCCTGCACCTCTCCCCTGGCGAAGCCGGCCCTGCGGGCGATGGCGAGGGCCTGCTCGTGCTCGGCGAGGGCTTCCTCGACGCGGCCCTGCCGTTGCAGCGCCATGCCGAGGGTGATGCGGCCGTCGGCCTCGTTCATGTCGTCGGCACCGGCCACGGCCAGGTCGACGGCGGCGCGCGCGTCGCGTTCCGCCTCGGCGTAGCGGCCCTGTTCGAGGCGCAGGAACGCGTGGGTCTCCCGGCTGCGGCTCGGGAAGTGCGGGCCCAGCTCCGGGGTCGTGAGGGTGGCGACCTCGGCGAGGTACCGCTCGGAGGTCTCCAGGTCGCCGGGGAAGAGGTAGACGGAGGCGAGGCCCTGCAGGCAGTAGGCGACACCCGCGGTGAGGCCGGAGGCGCGGGAGAAGCTCCAGCGCCTCCTCGCCGTAGGCGACGGCCAGGTCCAGCGGGCCGAGGTCCACGAGGATGCTGCTGAGGTTGTAGAGGGCGTTCGGGCTGCGGTCGAGGGTCAGCGACTCCTCCATCGCCGCCACCGCCTCCGCGAGGTGGCCGAGCTCCCAGTGGATGATGCCGAGGTTGGTCAGCAGCGAGCTCAGCGCCGCGTGGTCGCCGTGGGAACGGGCCAGCGCGACGGCGCGGGTGTACTCCGGCAGTGCCTCGGCGAACTCGCCGGACCGCCAGTGCGCGAGACCGAGCGAACCGTGCATGGTCGCCTCCGCGCGCTGGTCACCGAGGGTGCGGGCGGCGCGCAGGCCGGCGCGGGCGCTGGTGCGCCAGTCGACGACATCCGCGGAGTGGTGCAGGAAGTGGGCGCGCATCGCGTCCGTGAGCTGCCAGGCGACGGGCCGGTTGGCGGCGGCGAGGACGGCGGCGACGACGTTCTGGCGTTCGGTGTCGAGCCAGGCCAGCGCGCCGGCCATGGTGCCCAGGTCGTGGGCGGGCAGGTCGGCGGGCAGCTCGGGCAGCGGCAGGCGGTGCAGCTCCGGGTTCAGCGTGCGGCCCGCGCGGTCGGCGTTGAGCAGGTAGTACGCGAACAGCCGGGTCGGCGAGGCATCGCCCAGACGCAGTGCGTAGGCGCGCAGCAGGTCGTGGAGGCTGTGGCGGTCTTGCGCGCGTTGCACCAGGTTCGCCGCCACGAGCTGGTCCAGCGGTTCGGCGGCGGGCGAGCCGAGCAACGCGGTCGCGGCCTCGACGCCGAAGTCGGGGCCGGGGACCTGGCCGAGCAGCCGGAACAGCCGCTGGGCGCGGTCGGGCAGCGCCAGGTAGGACAGCTCGAACGTGGCGCGCACCGCGGCGTCGCCCTCGATCTCCAGCGCGTCCAGCCGTCCCTCGCCGCGCAGGTCGACCAGGTAGTCGGCGAGGTGGCGGTCGGTCAGGTGCGCGGCGGCGATGCGCAGCGCGAGCGGCAGGTGGGCGCACCAGCCGACGAGCTCGGCGCGGTCGGGTGAAGCGCCGTCGACGCGCATGTTGGTGAGCAACGCGTCGGCCTCGGCGTCGTCGAACACGTCGAGCCGGATCTGCTCGTGCTCCGGCAGGTCGGTGCGGCTCGTGACGATCACCCGGCTACCCGCGCCGGCGGGCAGCAGCGGGGTGACCAGGTCGGCGGTGGCGTTGTCGACCACCACCAGCAGCCGCAGCCCCGCGGTCAGCTCCCGGTAGAGCGCGAGCTGCGCGTCCGGCGCGAGGGGGACCTGTTCGGCGCCGAGCGCGCGCTGGAACCGGGCGAGCGCCTGCTCGACCGTCACCGGCTCGCTCGCGGAGAACGCGCGGAGGTTCACGTGCAGCTGCCCGTCGGGGAAGCCGGCCCGCAGCCGGTGCGCGACGTGGACGGCGAGCGAGGTCTTGCCGACACCGGGCGGGCCGGTGATCGCGAGGACGGGGGCCGTGGCGGCCAGCGCGGCGGCGATCTGCGGTGCGCGGCCGACGAAGTCGGGCAGGTCGGCGGGCAGCTGGCGCGGACCGGGCCTGCGCACGACCAAGCGGTAGCCGTGCGGTTCGGTGACCACGGCCTCGGTGGCGCGCAGGCGCCGGACGAGGTTGCGCAGCGCCGCCTTCGGGTTCGCCGGCCGGTCATCGGGCCAGACGGTGACGACCAGCTCGTCGAACGGGACGGGCTGGCCGGGACGGGCGGCGAGTGCGGAGCGGAGCAGGTCGAGCCTGGTCATGCGCGGTCGAGGTCCTCCTCCCGGGAACGGCACCCGGTCTCGGCCACGAGCGCGGGGCCCGCGCGCTCCGCCTCGTCCTCGGCGCTGTGCGCCTCCTGCGCGAGCTCGACGGACTTGATCTCGGTCACCAGTGCATCGTCGAGGCGTCGGCGCACGAGCGCGAGTCGGGCGTGCGAGTCGAGACCGGAACACGGCGGCCCGACCGGCGAGCGCCTCGGGCGGCGGACGAGCTGTAAGCCGAACGGGTGCATCGAGGAGTGCGCGCAGTCTGCTCGCCTCCGCCGCGCACTTGATCGCAGGGGCGTCCTCCCACCGTGAGGAGGACGTCTCCGATGGCCTAGTGGTCGTGAGCCACGACTCACTTTCCGTGAAAGATCTCGGTCGATCTCGGATTGGAAACAGACCGATAACGGCGCTCCTGAGCTGCGGTTTTGTAGATTTCCGACAATAAACCGAACCGTTACTGTGACGCGCATCACGGTCGGTTCCGTTTGGCGGTGCCGCCATGGGCTACGTACGGTCACATCTCGGCTGGCCCCGAACCGGCCGAGAGCACCACCGGAGAACCGAGCACCGAACCCAGTCCACACGGTTCCCCGGACATACCCCGAGCGAGAGACACCGCTGGACTGGGACGCAGGAGCACACCGGGCCCCGAACCCGAGCTGCTGACGCAGGTGTGGTGGACCGAGAGGCACATGGCTTTCAACCGTGGCACGCAGGGCAAGCAGGGTTCCGCAGCTCGCACCATCGCCAAGGTCGCGGTCGCCGGCATCATCGCCGGTGCCCCTCTGAGCCTGGCCGTTGGCACCGCCAACGCCGCCCCCTCGATGGACTGGGACGCCGTCGCCAAGTGCGAAAGCGGCAACAACTGGTCCATCAACACCGGAAACGGCTACTACGGTGGCCTCCAGTTCTCGATGCAGACGTGGCAAGGCCACGGAGGCCAGGGCAACCCCGCCCAGGCGTCGCGCGAGGAGCAGATCCGCATCGCGGAGCGCGTCCTGCAGACCCAGGGCTACAAGGCCTGGCCGACCTGCGGCGTGAAGGGCCTCGGCGGCCAGACCGCCCCGGCTCCGGCCCGTCAGGCCGCCCCCGCCCCGCAGCAGCAGCAGCAGCAGCGCCAGGTGCAGCCCCAGCAGCGCCAGGCCGCCACGCCGGTCGCCCCGGTCGTCGTCGCGGGTTCGAAGTCGAACCCGAACGGCACCTACGAGATCAAGGCGGGCGACACGCTGTCGAAGATCGCTGACGAGCAGAAGGTCAGCGGCGGGTGGCAGGCGATCGTGGAGAAGAACAAGGGGTTCCTGACGAACCCCGACCTGATCTTCCCCGGTCACAAGCTGGCGCTCTGAGCGTCGAACGTCGTTGGCCCGTGACGGGCTGATGCAAGAACAGGGACCTCATCGCGACCCCCCGGCGGTGAGGTCCCTGTTCGCGTCGGCGGGCACGGGCGTGAGATGGACGGGCACGGACCCACGCGTTGTCCGGCGAGAGACGCCTCGCTCGGCTCCGGCGGCCTCGCCCACCACACTCCGAGCGGCAGCCGCGCCCATCCCGCCGACCGCGCCCGAGCGGCAGCCTCGCTCGGCCCCGGCAGCCTCATTGCGAGCGCCGACCGCCCTCCGAGCGGCTCACGTGCGTTGCGGAAATCTGCACCCGATCAGGGGCAGTTGACCCACTCATCGGTGTTGTCCGAGAACACCTGCCGCTTCCACACCGGCAACCGCGCCTTGACCTCGTCCACGAGGTCCGCGCACAGCGAGAAGGCCTCCTTGCGGTGCTCCGCCGCCACAGCGCACGCGAGGGCCACGTCGCCGATCTTCAGCGGCCCGACCCGGTGGGAGACGGCGATGCCGTGGACGCCCTCGTAGCGATCCGCCAGTGACGCGACGACCTCGGCGACCACGTCCGCGGCGGACGGGTGGGAGTGGTACTCCAGCTCCAGGACGGAGCGGCCGCCGTCGTGGTCGCGGACCACGCCGGAGAAGGTGACGACCGCACCGGCGCGGTCGGAGGTCACCAGGGCGGCGTGTTCCTCCACCGACAGCGGTTCCTCGGTCACGGTGGCTCGCAGCACGACGCTCATCTGTGGTCTCCTCCGCGGAGTTGGTCCAGGGCGTGGTCGACGACCTCGGCGAGGACCTCCAGGCCGTCGCGGACGCCGCCGGTGGAGCCGGGCAGGTTGACGACCAGGGTGCGGCCGGCGACCCCGGCCACCCCGCGGGACAGGACCGAGCCGGGGACCTCCGGCCAGCCCGCCATGCGGATGGCGTCGGCCAGGCCCGGGATCTCGTGGTCGAGGACCGCGCGGGTGGCCTCCGGGGTGCGGTCGGTGGGGTTGATGCCGGTGCCGCCGGTCGTGATGACGAGGTCGGCGCCGTCGGCCACGGCCGCGGCCAGGGCGTCGCGGACCGGGTCGCCGTCCGGGACGACCACCGGGTCACCGGCGGTGAAACCGCGGTCGGTGAGCCAGGCGGTGATCAGGGGGCCGCTGCGGTCGGCGTAGACGCCGGCGGCCGCCCGGTTCGAGGCGGTGATGACCACTGCTTTCCTCACGGGCGCTCCCACAGGCCGGTCTTGCCGCCTTCCTTGCGTTCCACCCGGACCGCGTTCATGGTCGCGGCCGGGTCCACGGACTTCACCATGTCGTGCAGGGTCAGGCCGGCCACCGAGACCGCGGTCAGCGCTTCCATCTCCACGCCGGTGCGGTCGGTGGTGCGGACCGTGGCGGTGATGAGGACCGAGGTGTCGGCCAGCGCCAGGTCCACCGCCACGGACGACAGGGCGATCGGGTGGCACAGCGGAACGAGCTCCGAGGTGCGCTTCGCGGCCATGATGCCGGCGATGCGGGCGGTGGCCAGCGCGTCGCCCTTGGGGAGGCCGTCCGCGCCCAGCAGTGCCACCACCTCGGCGGTCGTCTGCAGCACGCCCGTGGCCACGGCCGTGCGGGTGGTCTGCTCCTTGCCGGAGACGTCGACCATGCGGGCCGCGCCGTGGGAGTCCAGGTGGGTGAACTGCTTGGTCATACCGCGATCGTAAGCCCGCACGAAGTGCGCGCCCCCTGCCCAAGGCCCCTCCGCCCGCCCCGCCCCGCCCGCCCCGCCCGCCCCGCCCGGTCCGCCGGGCACGCGGGGGCCCCGCGTGCCCCAGAGGGGAACGTAGGACTCCCGCGTGACCGGAAAGAGGGGCGGGATCAGGCGTTGGCGGCCTTGCGGACGGCTTCGGCCACCGCGGGGGCCACGGTGTTGTCGAAGACCGACGGGACGATGAACGACGCGTTCAGGCGGTCGCCGTCGACCACGTCGGCGATGGCCTGGGCGGCGGCCAGCAGCATCGCGTCGGTGATGGTCTTCGCGTGGGCGTCGAGCAGGCCGCGGAAGACGCCGGGGAACGCCAGGACGTTGTTGATCTGGTTCGGGAAGTCCGAGCGACCGGTCGCGACGACGGCGGCGTGCTGCTGGGCCTCCATCGGGTCGATCTCCGGGTCCGGGTTGGCCAGCGCGAACACGATGGCGTCCTTGGCCATCGTCGCGACCTGGTCGGCGCCGAAGAGGTTCGGGGCCGACACGCCGATGAACACGTCCGAGCCGACCAGCGCGTCGTGCAGGCGGCCGGACTGGTTGCCCTTGTTCGTCGAGGCGGCGATGGACTTCAGGTTCGCGTCCAGGCCGGGGCGGTCGCGGTGCACGATGCCGTCGACGTCCACGGCGATGATGTCGCCGGGCTCCTGCGCGAGCAGCAGGCGGATGATCGCCGACCCGGCCGCGCCGACGCCGCAGACGGTGATGCGGCAGTCCTTGATGTCCTTGTTCACCACGCGCAGGGCGTTGCGCAGCGCGGCGACGACCACGATCGCGGTGCCGTGCTGGTCGTCGTGGAAGACCGGGATGTCGAGCTTCTCGCGCAGCCGGGCCTCGATCTCGAAGCAGCGCGGCGCGGAGATGTCCTCGAGGTTGATGCCACCGTACACGGGGGCGATGAGCTCGACCGCGCGGATGATCTCCTCGGTGTCCTGGGTGTCCAGGCAGACCGGCCACGCGTCGACGCCGGCGAACTTCTTGAACAGCGCGGCCTTGCCCTCCATCACGGGCAGGGCGGCGGCGGGGCCGAGGTTGCCCAGGCCCAGCACGGCGGAGCCGTCGGTGACCACGGCGACGGTGTTGCGCTTGATGGTCAGGCGGCGCGCGTCGTCCGGGTTCTTCGCGATCGCCTCGCACACGCGGGCCACGCCGGGGGTGTACGCGCGGGACAGGTCGTCGCGGTTGCGCAGCGGGACCTTCGACGAGATCTCGATCTTGCCACCGAGGTGCACGAGGAACGTGCGGTCCGACACCTTGCGGACGACGATGCCGGGCAACGTCTCCAGCGTGTCGGTGATGTCCTTGGCGTGGTTGGCCGACAGGGCGTTGCAGGTGAGGTCGATGACGACGCGGTCGTTGTGCGACTCCACGACGTCGAACGCCGTGATGACGCCGCCCGCGCGGCCGACGGCCGAGGTGAGGTCACCCGCGGCGCTCGCTGACGGCGGCGCCTCCAGTCGAACGGTGATCGAGTAACCAGGGCCGGGGACCGGCATCGTCATTCCTCCCACGAAGTGCTGCTCAAGCGGGAAACGAGCCTATCCCCGGCCCCTTTGCGGTACTCACCCGACTCGGCGAGTTTTAAGACCGGTCTGACAATCCACTCAGGACTTGTTGATCTCGGTCACCGGGTGCGTGTACGGGAGGTCCTCGACCGGCAGCGGGAACGTGACCGTGCCGAACGGCGACAGCGCGCCCTGCAGGTCGCTGGTCAGCTCGGTGACGGGGTGACCGCCTTCCGGGCCCTCCGGCCAGTGCGGGTCGACCCGTTCAGGGCGTCCTTTCGCCACGTTCTCCTCCTCGGTGGTGCCAGATGACGCCACAAGTGTGACAGAGGACGAGGAGATCTCCAGCGGCCCATATACCGTGGTGAGAATGTCCGGCATCACTCTGGCCGACTGGCTGCGCGGCCAGGACGACAACGCGCTCGTCGCACTGCTGCGCGCCCGTCCCGACCTGGCAACGCCCCCACCAGCCGACATGTCCGTGCTCGCGACGAGGGTCGGCACCAGGGCGTCGATCGCGCGCGCCTGCGAGGACCTCGACACGTTCACGCTCGCGGTGCTGGAGGGCCTGGTCGTCGTGGGCGCGGACACGGCGCCCGTGGCGTTGCCCACACTCGCGGGGGTGCTCGGGCCGGACGTGAAGCCGAAGCCGCTCAAGCAGGCGCTCGCCCGGCTGCGGTCGCTGGCGCTGGTCTGGGGCGACGACGAGGCGCTGTCGCTGCCCCCGGTCACGCGGGAGGCGTTCGGCACGTACCCGGCGGGGCTCGGCCGGGCCACCGGGCAGACCTACGACCTGGACGGCATCACCGAGGGCGAGCAGCGGGTGCTGCAGAAGCTCGCCGCCGGTCCGCCCATCGGCGACACGAAGGACGCGTCACGGGTCGTGCCGCTGGAGAAGGCGGAGACACCGGTCCAGCGGCTGCTCGCCCGCGGCCTGCTGCTGCGCCGCGACCCCGGCACGGTGGAGCTGCCCCGCGAGATCGCGCTGCGGCTGCGCGGCGACCGTCCACTCGGGCCGGTCCAGGTGACCGAGCCGAAGCCGCGCACCGGCACCGTCGCCCCGGCGAACGTCGACGCCACCGGCGGCGGTGAGGCGCTGGAGCTCGTGCGGCACGTCGAGAACCTGCTCGCGAGCTGGTCGGTCGAACCGCCCGCGGTGCTGCGCACGGGTGGGCTGGGCGTGCGGGACCTGCGCAGGGCCGCCAAGGACCTGGGTGTCGACGAACAGCGCGCCGCCCTGCTGATCGAGCTGGTGGTCGGCGCCGACCTGGCCGCGAACACCGAGTCCACCGAACCGGAGTGGGTGCCGACGACCAAGGCCGACGTGTGGCTCGCGGCGACCACCGAGGTCCGCTGGGCCACGCTCGCGCACGCCTGGCTGGAGCTGCCGCGGCTGCCCGCGCTCGTCGGCCGCCGCGACGAGAAGGACAAGCTCTTCACCCCGCTCGCCGACGAGATCCGCCGCGCCCAGGCGCCCCGCGACCGCCGCTGGGTGCTCGACAGCCTCGCCGCGCTGCCGAAGGGCACCGCGATCGGCGGTGCCGCGGAGCTCGCCGCGCTGCTCGCCTGGCGGGCGCCGCGCCGGGGCGGACGGCAACGCGACGAGCTGGTGCGCTGGACCGTCGAGGAGGGCACCGCCGTGGGCGTGCTCGCGCTCGGTGCGGTCACCAGTGCGGGCCGCGTGCTGCTCGACGAGGGCGCCGGGCCCGCAGCGAAGGCGCTCGCCGAGGCGTTGCCGGACCCGCTCGACCACGTGCTGGTGCAGGCCGACCTCACCGTGGTCGCGCCCGGCCGGCTCGAACCGGAGCTGGCCGACGAGCTGGCCCTGGTCGCGGACGTCGAGTCGGCGGGCAGCGCCACTGTCTACCGGATCAGCGAGACCACGGTCCGCCGCGCGCTCGACGCGGGCCGCACCGCCGACGACCTGCACGAGCTGTTCAAGCTCCGCTCGCGCACCCCGGTGCCGCAGTCGCTGACCTACCTGGTCGACGACGCCGCGCGCCGGCACGGGCGGCTGCGCGGCGGTGCCGCGGGGTCGTTCCTGCGCTGCGACGACCCGGTGCTGGTCAGCGAGGTCCTGGCGCACCCGGAGGCGGGGAGGCTTGAGCTGCGCCGGATCGCACCGACCGTGCTCGTGAGCCCGCTGCCGCTGGCGGACGTGCTGGACGGGCTGCGCTCGGCCGGGTTCTCCCCGGCGGCGGAGGGCCCCGACGGGCAGGTGCTGGACCTGCGGCCGGGTGGACGGCGCACCACGCCGAGGCAGCGTTCGGCGCGCAAACCGGCGACACCGGCCGTCCCCGCCGACGAACGGCTGGGCGAGCTCGTGAAGCTGGTCCGCGCCGGTGACCGCGCGGCGGCGACGCCACGGGGTCAGCGCGTCGCCGTTCCCGGGAACCTGGGTGCCGGGCCGTCGGCGACGCTGTCGTTGCTGCAGGAGGCGGCACGGGCGCGGCGCAGCGTGCTGGTCGGGTTCGTCGACTCGCACGGCACGGCGGCGCAGCGCGTGATCGAACCGCACGTCGTCGGCGGCGGCGTGCTGGAGGGCTACGACCACAGCTACGGCGAGGTGCTCCGGTTCCCCCTGCACCGCGTCACGTCCGCCGCCCTGGTGGACGAGGACTGACTGACCCCGGACACGACGACGAGGCGAGCGCCGCACCCGGAGGTGGGGCCCGCCTCGTTCGAGTCGTTCAGGCTGCGGGGATCAGCCGGCGCGGACGGACATCCACTGGCGCATCGCGTGCTCCACCAGCGTGATGAGCGTCTGCTTGGTCGACTGCCGGTTCCGCGCGTCGCACGTCACGATCGGCACCGACTCGTCGATCGTCAACGCCTCGCGCACGTCCTCCAGCCTGTGGTGCAGGAGGCCGTCGAAGCAGTTGACGCCCACGACGTACGGCAGCTGCCGGTCGTCGAAGAAGTCGATCGAGGCGAACGCGTCCGCGAGCCTGCGGGTGTCGACCAGCACGATGGCGCCGATGGCACCCCGCACCAGGTCGTCCCACATGAACCAGAACCGGTGCTGACCCGGTGTACCGAAGAGGTACAGGATCAGGTCGCTGTCGAGCGACACGCGGCCGAAGTCCATCGCGACCGTCGTGGTGACCTTGTTCGGCGTGGCGGAGAGGTCGTCCACCCCCGCGCTGGCCTCGGTCATCACCGCCTCGGTGGTCAACGGGACGATCTCGGACACCGAGCCGACGAACGTCGTCTTGCCAACACCGAAGCCACCCGCCACGACGATCTTGGCGGACGTAGTCGGCTTCCGTGCGCCCTCGGCGCCCTGGGGACTAGAGCCTGCGAAGCCCACTGAGCACCCTCTCCAGGAATTCCATGGAAGGCCGGTCCCCCACGACCAGACCGCCCTGGTGAATCAAAACCAATCCCATGCTTGCCATGTCGCCGATCAACACCCGCACGACGCCAAGAGGCAAGCGTAGGAGTGCCGCGACCTCGGCCACCGACCGCGTGTCCACACACAGCCCGCAGATCGACCTGTGCTCGGGAAGTACTGCGGCATCCCGTTCGAGGCCACGCTCGCTGGTCGAGATCAGCGCCTCGATCGCGAGGTCGTAGTCGGGTCGTGTGCGTCCACCGGTGCGCGTGTAAGGCCGCACCAGTGAACCCGAGTCCGCAGACGCATTCTCCTCCGGCCGCACAGCGGGCTGTGCACCGGTGCTGTACGCCGGTTGTGCGCCGGTGCTGTACACCGGCTGCGGCCCGGTGGTGTACGGCAGCTGTTCGGGCACCGCTTCCGGCATCTCGTGCTGGCCGAACAGGTCCGCGCCGGGGCCACCGAACAACCCGGTGCCGTACCCGCCGTCTATGTCGAACCGGTTCGGCACGTCGTCGTACGGGTACGACGACGAGTCATCCACCTCACGCTGAGACATATCGCCTAGCCCTTGCCCTGTAACCCGCTCATCGTGGGGTGCGTCCTCGGCTTCCTCTGGGTCTGGGGGAGGCGCGTCGGGCTCCTCGAACTGAAAGCCACCAGCCGCCCACTCCTGGTAGTTGAAGTTCCTACCCAAGCGGCGACCACCGGCGCCAGGTCTCCGAGCCATCTCATCTCACCCCTGTACTACCAGTGAGGTCTAGCGGCGGACCACACCCTGGAGCTGCGCGCGCAGCTCCGGGGTGAGTTGTTGACCGACTCTCTCGACCAAAAGCGTCATCTCGTAGGCCACGAGGCCGATGTCGCAGTTGGGTGCCGCCAGGACGGCAAGGCATGAGCCGTCACTGATCGACATGAGGAACAGGTATCCCCGCTCCATCTCGACGACGGTCTGGTTGACCCCGCCTGCCTCGAAGCAGCGGGCAGCACCCTGTGTGAGGCTGACCAGCCCGGACGCGACGGCGGAGAGCTGCTCTGCACGGTCCCGGGGCAGCCCCTGGGACCCCGCGAGCAACAGCCCGTCCGCGGACACCACGACGGAATGTGCCACGCCGGGCACCCTCCGCACGAAGTCGGTGATAAGCCAACCAAAGCTGCCTGGCTGCGCTGCGGTCGTCACTCCTGCTCCTCGTTCTGCCGGCTCGACTGGTCACCAGCGTATGCCTCGATCAATGCGTGCCGGCCTCGCCGGACACCACTTTGCAGGCTCGACATGCGCCCGCGCACCGCATCGGCGGAACGGGGCGGCAGCGGCGGGCGCTGCGCTGTCTGTGACACGGCCTGCGGCGTGGGTGCCGCAGATCCTGGCACGAGCTGAGCCTTCGGTGTCCGTTTCGGCAATCCTGCCGCTGTCTTCGACTCCGGCGTCTTGTTCAACAACGCCTGAGCCGCCTGCCATCCCTCGTCGGCAGGCGACTGCCAAGCCGACTCGGAAGTGGGTACCGCCGCTGGAGTCTCCTCCACAACGGGCTCCGGTTCCACAACTCGCTCCTGCTCGGCGGGGGCGACTACTGCTTCCTCGACCGGCGGCTGCACCTTCGCGCGCGGTTTGCGCACGGGCAGACCGGCTGCCGACGTGGTGGTGGGTGCCACCGCCGGGACGGGCTTGCGGGTACGGGTCGGGAGGCTCCGGTTCCGGTCCGTCCGAGAGAGGCGGGGTCGTCGGCGGCTCGTCGATGTACTCGACGCCGCCGGCGCTGGAGCCGTTGAGCTTCGCCTCGACCTTGCCCGCGGGTGCCGCGGGCCCGCCGGCCGCCGCGGGCGGAACCGGCTGGGCGGTGGACGCCGACGTCTCGCTGCCGATGGCCTGGAACCACTGCGAGAGGACCGCCTCGTAGATCGGCAGCCGCTCGGTCGGGGCGTCCAGGTCGTGCTCGATCGCCCTGCGCGACGGCTCCGAGGTGCCGTTGCGGTGCGCGAGCTCGGGCTCGACGGGGGCGCGGGAGACGCCGTTGGTCGACGGCGGCTCGTCCACCGGCGGGATCGGGACGAACTGCGTCGTCTCGTAGCCCGGCTCGAAGGAGATCTCGCCGTCTTCCTCGTCGCGGTCCTCGTAGGCCGTGAAGAGCGTCGGCTCGCCGAACGAGCCCTCCGGCTCCACCGCGGCGAGCTGGTCGCGGCGCCAGCGCTCCGACGGCGTGACGTCCTCCGCGGGGGGCGGGTCCTGGTAGACCGGCACCGCCGTGGCGCCCGCACCGGTGTCGGTGAGCGAGCTGGGCACGAAGCTGACCGGGATGCTCGGGCTCGAGTCATCGATGCGCGGCACGGCCCCGGTGGCACCGCCGAACGCACCCGCGATGCCGCTGGCCCTGCTGGCCGTGGTCGTCGTGGCGGGGGCCGGGGTGTGGCCGAAGTCGGTCGGACCGGTGTGGGCCGTGCCGCCGAACTCGGTGGTGAGCTCCGCCTGCGGCTGCATGCCGAACGCGGAGGCGAGGCCACCGGAGCCCGACGGCGGGGCGGCGGGCATCGGCTGACCCGGCGTCGCGATGAGCGTCTCCGGCACGATCACGAGCGCGGTCGTGCCGCCCTCGATGTCCTCGTTGCCGCGCAGGCGGACCTTGATGTCGTGGCGCTTGGCGAGCCGCGCGACCACGTACAGGCCCATCCGGCGGGAGACGGCGACGTCGACGTCCGGAGGGTCCGCCAGGCGCTCGTTCGCGTCGATGATCTCCTGGTCGCCCATGCCGACGCCGCGGTCCTGGATCTCGATCGCCAGCTCGCCCTTGCGGGTCTTCGCCGTGCGGACGGTGACCTTGGTGACCGGGTCGGAGAACGCCGTGGCGTTGTCCAGCAGCTCGGCGATGAGGTGCACGAGGTCGTTGACCGCGCGGCCCTGGACCGTGAGGTCCGGGGTCTGGCCGACCTGCACGCGGGCGTACTGCTCGACCTCGGAGACCGCCGCACCGAGCACCTCGGCCGCGGGGACCGGGCGGGTGAGCCGCCGCGAGAGGTCGGTGCCCGAGAGGACCAGCAGGTTCTCCGAGTTGCGCCGCATGCGGGTGGCGAGGTGGTCGAGCTCGAACAGCGAGGCCAGCTGGTCGGGGTCCTGCTCGTCCTGCTCCAGCCGGTCGATCAGGTTCAGCTGGCGCTCGACCAGGGCCTGAGAGCGGCGGGAGAGGTTGACGAACATCGCGTTGACGTTGTCGCGCAGGAGGGCCTGCTGGGCGGCCAGCCGCACCGCTTCACCGTGCACCGCGTCGAACGCGCGCGCCACCTGGCCGACCTCTTCACGGGTGTGCACCGGCACCGGCTCGACGGCGGTCTTCGCCGCGTTCTCCGGGTTCGGGTCGGCGAGGATGCGCTCGACCGCGTCGGGGAGCCCGTGGTCGGCGACGTCGAGGGCGGTGCGGCGCAGCGTGCGCAGCGGGCTGAGGATCGAGCGGGCGACGAACAACGCCATCAGCAGTGCGAGCGCGAGGACCGCCAGCACGACGCCGGACTCGACGTAGGCACGGGTGCGTGCGGCGCCCGTGAGCTCGTCGGTCCGGTCCTGCAGCTGTTCGAGGAGCAGGTTCTCGACGTCGCGGGTCAGGTTGACCGTCAGCGTGGCGGCGATGTCCCACTTCTCCGACGTCAGCGTCGTGAAGTCCTTGGTGCCGGCCTGCTGGTTGATGGCCGATTCCTGCATGTCGTTCGCGGTGTCGACGATCAGGCCGGTGACGGTGTCGTCGTAGATCTTGGCCTGCTCCGGCGTCGCCGCCTTGCGGAAGTCGTTGCGGGCGGCTTCGAGCTCGGCGTCCGCGGCCTGCAGGGAGCGCAGCTGGGACGGCGTGAACGCCTTGCGCTGGAAGACGTCGAGGAGGATGGCCCGCTTGAGCGACTCCTGCTCCTTGATGCGCGCGATGGCGTTCGTCGTCAGGTGCAGGCGCACCAGCTCGGGGTCGTTGATCTCGGAGATCGTCTGCTCACCGAGGCTGATCAGCGTCTCGATGGACTCCGAGTACGTCCGCTGGACGGCTTCGGCGGGGTAGAGCGTCTCCCGCACCGAGTTGCGGAGGCTGTTGAGGCGGTCGAGCTGCTTGAAGGCGACCTGGAAGCGCTCGACGGCGGCCGGGTTCATGTCGGAGCCGAGCTCCGAGATCCGGTTGTTGAACGTCTGGCTGGTGTCGTTCACCCTGCGGAGCTGGCGGTCCAGGACGACCCGGTCGAGCTTCCTGTTCGAGGCGACGTAGCTGACCGAGAGGTCGCGCTCGCGCTGGAGCTGCTGCACCAGGTCGGCGACCGCCGTCTCGAGGCGGATCTGGTTCGCGAGGTTGTTGAACTCCGTCGCGTCCTGGAGGTCTGTGCGGACGCGCAAGCCACCCAGGGCGAGCGCACAGATCGTCGGGATGAGCAGGACGGCGAGCAGCTTCGTGCGCAGCCGCCAGTTGCGCAGGCGCCAGCCCGCGGATCGGGCAGGTCCGGGGCCGGTTCCGACGTCCCGCTTCACCACGGCGGGTGTCGCAGTCAGCAGGCCGTCACCCTGTGCAGCCAGTCCGTCACCCGATTCGGGCCTTTCGGAGCGTGTGGTGTCACCCACGCCAAACTGGCTGGGACCTCTCTCACGTCGGGCCACTCTGGGCTTCCTCTTCCAGCAGCAGTGTCCCGGTCTCTCCCCAGGACCGAGCATGGACTCGTCAAACGGGCGGAATTGCAGCACAGAGGTCGTTCGCCCGCTGAGGCGCCCTACCCCGTCCACAGACACCCCGGTCTACACGACCTGTGCCACCCGGCCGGGAGCGTAATGGTCAGCCCCCGCTCGGGGGAAGTCTCCAGAAGCACTCACCGTGTCGAGACGGGGTGTCGTTTCATACGTTCAGGTGGTTAACATCCCCGGTTGTCGGCATGCCTCATGACCGTCCGAACGCCCTGTTGGGACTGCGGACGGCCGGCCTGTGGCGACACTCACTGATCAACTTGATGCTACTCAAGGCCAACCGGCGAGAGGTGCCATGGCTACCCGAGCCAACGCTCTGCGGCTTGTCGCAGTGCTCATGACATGCGTTCTGACCGCGAGCTGCAGCCTCTTCGGAAGTTCGTCGAGCGGCAGTGGCGCGGACCTGGAACGCACCGCGCTGCGCATCGGCGTCGCGCAGGTGGTCGACGTGGCCCCGCTGCGGATCGCGCTGACCGACAAGCTGTTCGAGAAGTACGGCCTGCAGGTCACGCTGGTCCCGCAGACCAACGAGTCCGAGGCCATCGGCCAGCTCGACACGACGCTCGACCTCACGTGGGCGACGCACGTCAGCTTCTTCTCGGCCGTCGCCTCGACCACGGAGAAGAACCGCGAGCTGCAGCTGCAGGGCGAGGCCTACCAGGCGGGCCCGAACTCGATGGCGCTGGTCACGCCCGCCAACTCGGACTACGACGACCCCGGCAAGCGGCCGTCGCCGATCATCGCGGTGAACAGCGAGACCGACATCGGCTCGCTGACCACGAAGGCCGTGCTCGGCACCGCCGCGGTCGAGCGGGGCAAGATCCAGTTCCGCCCGATGCCCTTCGGCGCGATGGAGGAGGCGCTGAAGTCGGGCAAGGTCGACGCGGCGTTCATGATCGAGCCGTTCATCACGAAGGCGCAGCGCAACATCGGCGCGAAGATCCTCACCGACACCGCGCGCGGCCCGACACTGGACTTCCCGATGTCCGGGTACGCGTCCACCAAGAAGTTCGCCGAGGCGAACCCGAAGACGCTCAAGGCGTTCCGCGAGGTGCTCCGCGAGGCGCAGCAGCGCGCGCAGGCCAACAAGCTGGCCGTGCAGGACTCGCTGACCACCTACGCCGACGTGGACGCGCCGACCGCGGCGCTCGTGTCGGTGGGCACGTTCCCGCTGTCGCTGAACCCCGTCCGGCTCCAGCGGGTGGCGGACATGATGGACACCGAGGACGTGCTGTCCGGTCGTCTGGACGTGCAGCAGCTGCTGCCACCGGGCACGATCAACTAGCGCTTCTCCCAGCGGCGGAGGGCGGGTCACCCCCGGTGACCCGCCCTCCGCCGTTCGGTCACTTCTCCGCGAGCGCGCTCAGGCAGTAGGTCAGGCCCGGCGCCGGCTCGGCGTAGGACACGGGCGTGCTCTCGCCGCAGTCCGCGGAGGCCTGCCTGACCACCTTGTCGACCTTGTAGGACTTCTGGGTCGAGTACCTGTTCTGCCCCTTGGAGCAGTCGATCGCCTTCGGACCCGCGAGGCTGATGCCCGCCATCGGGTCCTCGTAGCACCGGCCCTCTTCGAGCTTCTCCACCAGGCACAGCTTCAGCGTCTCCTTGCGCCGGCCGGACTGGTGGTAGGACGCGTACTCCTTGCTCGGGCACGCGTCGGAGGTGTCCTTCGAGGCCTTGGCGATGATGTAGTTCGCCTCGGGCGACCCGCAGTCGACCTTCTTGTAGTTCGGGCTGATCGTCGTGCCGGTCATGTTCGCGCAGTCGCCCGGCTTGGCCGACGGCTCGCTGCTGCCGAACACGCCGCGCAGCACCATGAACCCGCCGACCAGCACGAGCACCACGAACACGGCGCCGATGACCTTGCCCGCGGCACCGCCGGACTTGGGCGGCGGGGCGTACGGCATCGGCTGGCCGGGCATGCCGGGCGGCATCTGACCGGGCGGCGGGCCGTACGGACCGGGCTGCGCGTAGGGGCCGGCTCCGTAGCCCGGCGGCGGCTGCTGACCGTGGACGGGCTGGCCGTAGGGCTGCTGACCGTAGGGCTGCTGCTGCCCGTACGGCTGCTGGCCGTAGGGCTGCGGGGGCTGGCCGCCGGGAGGCGGGCCGTACGGGCCCGGCTGCTGCGGGTGGTGGGGCGTCGTCACTGGGTTCCTCTCCGACGGGGGCGCGCAAAAGGGAAACCGGAGCCGCGCGGTCGCGACTCCGGTCTCCCCGTGGTCCGGCCTGCTGCTACGCGGGCGTGCCGATGCAGTAGTTCAGCTTGGCCTCGGGGAAGGCGTAGGCCTTCTCCCCCTCCGCGCACTCCGGTGCGGCGGCGTCCTTGACCGCCTTGGTGACCTTGAACGTGGCGGTCTCCGCGCACCCGACGACCTTGGGGTTCACGTTGTCGCCGTCGTCGGCGTAGCAGGTGCCCTCGACGAGCACCGGCGCCAGGCACAGCTTGGTCTTGGGGCCGCGGCGCTGCGAGTGGCTGTACTCGACGTAGTCGCCCTTGCAGACCCCGGACACCTGGCCGACGACGTAGTTGGACTCGGCGGACGCGCAGTCGACCGCCTTGTAGTCCGGGTTGTTCGTCGTGCCGGTGATGTGGGCGCAGTCCCCCACCTTCGCCTGCGCGTCGTCGTTCGTGAAGTAGTTGAACGCGTAGATCGCGACGGCCGCGACGACCAGACCGACGACGTAACCGAGGATCTTCTTCAGAACGCTCGGCTTCTTCGCCTCGGGCTGCGGCCCTGCGATGG
This sequence comes from Lentzea chajnantorensis, assembly GCF_054300775.1. Classification (NCBI taxonomy): domain Bacteria; kingdom Bacillati; phylum Actinomycetota; class Actinomycetes; order Pseudonocardiales; family Pseudonocardiaceae; genus Lentzea; species Lentzea chajnantorensis. Next base: position 613,491 of record NZ_JBSDZT010000002.1, read on the forward strand.
GCGCAACCTGCTCCGTGCTCATGTGCTGTTCTCTCGCTTCCGCTCAACCTCGGGCGGCCCGTGCCCCCCGACAAGGCCGGAGCAGAGGCTGCCAGGCGGAAGCGGACACCGCTGGCGCTTTGCGAAAACGTTACGGCTGCTTGTCGCCGCGTTCGAGGCAGAACGTCGTGGCGGGCTCCGGGAACACCGCCGCGCGCGCATCCCCGCAGGCAGAGCGGTCGGTCCTGCCGGTGAGCACCTTGACGACCCGGACCGAGTCCCTGGTGGCGCAGTCGACCTGGGCGATGCCGGTCTCGCGGTCCTGCCCGTAGCAGGCGCCCTCGTGGAAGTTGGGCATCAGGCAGAAGGTCGACTCGCCCGTGAACGTCGAGTAGTCCATGCCGCCGGACGGGCAGCTGTCGTCGTCGCGCGGCAGGATCTTGGCGATCTTGACGGTCGCGCCGCCCTCGTCGCACGCCAGCGCCTGGTAGACCGGGTCGTCCTGACCGCCGGAGATCCGCGCGCAGTCGCCGACGTGCGCGCTCGGGCCGGACTGGAGCTGGTCGACGACCAGCAGGCCGCCGAACGCGAGCAGGACGACGGCAGCGACACCCAGGCCGACCTTCTTCATGGCCTGGGTATCGGCAGCCGTCCGAGCCGGCTGATCACCGGATCAGGCGTTCTCGTGCACACCCATGCAGTAGACCGACGCGGGCTCGCTGAACCGCAGCTCGCTGGAGCCCTCCGGGCACACCGTGCCCTCCTCGGGCAGCCCGTCGACCTTCTTCACGATCTTCACCGGCGACTCGACGGTGCACGCCTCCTTCTTGAAGGCGCCGTCGTCGCTGGAGGTGTAGCAGTTGCCCTCGGCCAGGTTCGGCATGAGGCACAGCGAGTCCCCGCCCGACTTGACCGGCTCGTAGATGCCCTCGTCCGGGCACGGGTCGTCCGCGTTGCCCAGCACCTTCGCCACCTTGTGCGTGGCCTCCTGGTCGCCGCAGCCCTGCGAGCTGACGTTCCACTCGCCGTCCGGCTTGTCCACGTCCTGCGGCGACGCGCTCACGCAGTCGCCTGCGTTCAGGCCGCCCATCTGCGTGAACACGAACACGCCACCGCCGACCAGCACCACCGCCAGCACACCGACGATGACGAACTTCAGCCAGCTGTTCTTGCCCTTGGGCGACTCGTCGGACTCCGCCTCGGCCGCGGGTGGCTGCGCGGTGGGCTCGACGGGATCAGTCGACTCGGTGCTCATGCGCGAGAACGTACGACACGGGGTGTTGGCTCGGTGTGTCGGCTCACAGTTGCCCGCCCCCGCGTCCGCCGTGATGGCGACAGCAGCGCATTTGGCACCGTCAGGGAGACTGGGCAGGTGACCGATGGCCCCCTGATCGTGCAGTCGGACAAGACGCTGCTGCTTGAGGTAGACCACCCGCTGGCCGATGAGGCGCGAACGGCCATCGCGCCGTTCGCCGAGCTGGAGCGGGCGCCGGAGCACGTGCACACGTACCGCGTGACGCCGCTGGCGTTGTGGAACGCCCGCGCGGCCGGGCACGACGCGGAGCAGGTGGTGGACGCGCTCGTGCGGTTCAGCCGGTACCCGGTGCCGCAGCCGCTGCTGGTGGACGTGGTGGACACGATGGGGCGCTTCGGGCGGCTCGTGCTGAGCAACAGCCCGGCGCACGGGCTGGTGCTCGCCACCACCGACCGCGCGGTGCTCGAAGAGGTGCTGCGGAACAAGAAGGTCGCGCCGATGTTCGGGGCGCGCATCGACGACGACACCGTGATCGTGCACCCCAGCGAGCGCGGCCGGCTCAAGCAGCTGCTGCTCAAGGTCGGCTGGCCGGCCGAGGACCAGGCGGGCTACGTCGACGGGGAGGCGCACCCGATCGAGCTCGCCGAGGACGGGTGGAAGCTGCGCGACTACCAGCGGCTCGCGGCGCAGGCGTTCTGGGCCGGTGGCTCCGGGGTCGTGGTGCTGCCGTGCGGCGCGGGCAAGACGCTGGTCGGCGCGGCGGCGATGGCCGAGGCGCAGGCCACCACGCTGATCCTGGTCACGAACACCGTGGCTGGGCGGCAGTGGAAGCGGGAGCTGATCGCGCGCACGAGCCTCACCGAGGAGGAGATCGGCGAGTACTCCGGTGAGCGCAAGGAGATCCGGCCGGTCACCATCGCGACCTACCAGGTGATCACGCGCAGGTCGAAGGGCGAGTACAAGCACCTGGAGCTGTTCGACTCGCGCGACTGGGGCCTGATCGTCTACGACGAGGTGCACCTGCTGCCGGCGCCGGTGTTCCGGATGACCGCGGACCTGCAGTCGCGGCGCAGGCTCGGGCTCACCGCCACCCTCGTCCGGGAGGACGGGCAGGAGGGCGACGTCTTCTCGCTGATCGGGCCGAAGCGGTACGACGTGCCGTGGCGCGACATCGAGGCGCAGGGCTGGATCGCCCCCGCGGAGTGCACCGAGGTGCGGGTGACGCTCACGGACAACGAGCGGCTGCTGTACGCGACGGCCGAGCCGGAGGAGCGGTACAAGCTCTGCTCGACGGCGCGGACGAAGATCCCGGTGGTCCGGCGGGTGCTGGAGCGGCACCCCGGCGAGCCCGCCCTGGTGATCGGCGCCTACCTGGACCAGCTCGACGAGCTGGGCGAGGAGCTCGACGCGCCGGTGATCAAGGGGTCGACGAAGAACAAGGAGCGCGAGGAGCTGTTCGACCGGTTCCGCAGGGGCGAGCTGCGCACGCTGGTCGTGTCCAAGGTCGCCAACTTCTCCATCGACCTGCCGGAGGCATCGGTGGCGGTGCAGGTCAGCGGCACCTTCGGGTCGCGCCAGGAGGAGGCCCAGCGCCTCGGCCGGCTGCTGCGGCCCAAGGGCGACGGACGGCAGGCGCACTTCTACTCGGTGGTCGCGCGGGACACCCTCGACACCGAGTACGCGGCGCACCGGCAGCGGTTCCTGGCCGAGCAGGGGTACGCGTACAAGATCGTCGACGCGGACGACCTGGTCGGATGACGACCTGGTGGATGTGGAACCCGGCCGCACCCCCGCCCCGCGGCCGGTTCCGGTCGGAGCGGTCGCTCGCCGCCGCCGCACCCGAGGCCCAGGTCGTCCGGTCCACCGACTTCACGTGCCCCGAACAGCTCCGCCGCGCCACCGCCGCCCGCACCGACTTCCTCGCCGTGACCGGTGACCCGGTGCGGGTGGCGCTGGTCGAGCGGCGGCTGTGGACGCTGCTGGTGGCACTGCGCCGGTCGGTGCCGGTCCGCGCCGCGCTCGCACTGGCACCCGCGAAGCCGGGCCGGGCCGCACTGGTCGCGGAACCGACCCGCGAGCTCGCCGACCTGGACCGGCGCTTCGACCGGTTCGCGGCGGCGCTCGCCGTGCTGCGGGCCGACCCGACCCCCGAACAGCTGCGCCACACCGCCGCACTGGACTGATCGGCGCCCACTGCGCCCGCTGCGCCCGTGCGGTCGTTGCGCAACGATGACGTCGCACGGACGTCCTCATGAGACCCGTCCGGAAGGCTGGAGGACATGCCGCGCGTACTGCTGATCGAGGACGACGAGGCGGTCCGGGAAGGACTGTCGCTGGCCCTGACCTACCAGGGCCACGCGGTGACGGCGGTGCGCACCGGCGAGGAGGGCCTCGACCTCCTGGCCAGGGGCGACAACCCGGACGTGGTCGTGCTCGACCTGATGCTGCCGGGCGTGGACGGGTTCGAGGTGTGCCGCCGCATCCGGGCCGCGGGCGACCTGCCGATCATCATGCTGACCGCCCGCAACGACGACATCGACGTGGTCGCGGGCCTGGAGGCGGGCGCGGACGACTACGTGGCCAAGCCGGCGCAGGCCCGCGTGCTGGAGGCGCGGATCAGGGCGGTGCTGCGGCGGTTCGCGGTCAGCCAGCCCAGCGTGCAGACCGAGCGGTACGGCGACCTGACGATCGACCGCGACGGCCTCGTGGTCACCCGGCTCGGCCGGCCCGTGGCGCTGGCGCCGACGGAGCTGCGGCTGCTGCTGGAGCTGTCGGCGGCGCCGGGCCGGGTGATGTCGCGGCAGCAGCTGCTGGAGAGCGTGTGGGACCAGGGCTACCTCGGTGACTCGCGGCTGGTCGACGCGTGCGTGCAGCGGTTGCGCTCGAAGGTCGAGGACGACCCGGCGGCACCGGTGTACGTGCAGACCGTGCGCGGCTTCGGGTACCGGTTCGGACCGCTGTGACGCTGCGCCTGCGGTTGTTGCTCTCGTTCGCGTTCATCAGCGTCTTCACCGCAGTGGCGGTCGCGGGCGCCGGGTACGTGCGGGCCCGCGACGCGATCGTGCAACGCGCGCAGGACCGGGCCGTCACCGAGACCACGAACCGGGTCGAGCAGCTCTACCCGCTGCCCGCCCGCCCGGTGGACGCGCTGGTCCTGGAGCGCATCGCGGCCCGCGTGTCCGGCCGGGAGGGCGACGCGCTGGCCACGGCGCACGGCGTCACGGCGGGCTCGATGAACCCCTCGGTGATCACGCCGGAGCTGCGCAGGCACGTGTCGTTCGGCTACGTCGGCTGGCAGCGCGTGTCGCACGCGGGCCGGGTGTGGCTGGTCATCGGGATGCAGCTGCGGGTGTCCGGCGGTGGCGAGTCCGGCATCGAGGTCTACGCGCTGCGCCCGTTCACCAGCGAGGCCGAGGTGATCGACGAGCTGGCCCGCAACGCGTGGCTGATCGGCGGCGCGGGCCTCGTGCTGGCGCTGGCACTGGGCCTGCTGGCCGCGCAGGGCGTGCTGCGGCCGGTGCGGGCGCTGCGGATGGCGGCGTTCCGGCTCGGCCAGGGCGACCTGTCGGCACGGGTGCCGGTCCGCGGCAGGGACGAGCTGACGGACGTGGCCTCGACGTTCAACAGCACCGCCGCCTCCCTGGAGCACCACGTCGGCGAGCTGCGGCGGATGGAGGCCGACGCCCGCCGGTTCGTGGCCGACGTGTCGCACGAGCTGCGGACGCCGCTGGCCGCGATGACGGCGGTGACGGACGTGCTGGACGCGGAGACCGCGGCACTGCCGGGCGTGGCCGGGCAGGCGGCGCGCCTGGTGAACCGGGAGACGCAGAACCTGACGCGGCTGGTGAACGACCTGATCGAGGTCACCCGCTTCGACTCGGGCACCGCCGCGCTGGCCCTCGACGACGTGGACGTGGCCGAGGTCGTGCGGGCGACGCTGCGGCTGCGCGGCTTCGAGGTGACCGCCACCCTGCCCGACCGGGTGCGCGCCCGGCTCGACCCGCGGCGGCTGGACGTGGTCGTGGCGAACCTGGTGGGCAACGCGGTGCGGCACGGCGCCCCGCCCGTCACCGTGCGGCTGGCGGTCGACGGGTCGTGGCTGGTGATCGAGGTGGCGGACTCCGGGCCCGGACTGGCGGAGGAGGTGCTGCCGCACGTGTTCGCGCGGTTCTACAAAGCCGACTCGGCTCGGGGGCGGTCGGAGGGCAGCGGACTGGGGCTCGCGATTGCATGGGAGAACGCGCGGTTGCACGGTGGCACGCTGACGGCGGCGAACCGGCCCGGCGGTGGTGCGGTGTTCACGCTGCGGCTGCCGGTCGGGGAGCCGTTGCGGGCCGGGGATGCGGCGTGAGCCGGGGAGCCGCCGACTGGGAGTCCGGTGTGAGCCCGAAAACTGTCGGTGCCGGCTGGAAGAATGGAAAACGGGGGTCCCCTGCGAGGGGACGCCTGCGCAAGCTCGCGCCGACGATCCTGGCCGTGCTCGCGGTCGCGGTCCTCGCCTCCTGCGGCATCCGCCCCACCGGCGTCATCCCGGGCCTGCAGGCCCCGAGCGGTCCCGTCGAGAACCCCTCCCCGTCCGTCTACTGGGTCGCGGCCGGCCAGGTCGTGCCCGTCGCCCGCGACCAGGGCAGCCTCACCGGCCGCGACGTCGTGGCGTTGCTCGCGCAGGGGCCCAGCGGCGACGAGCAGCAGCGCGGGCTGAGCACGGAGGTGCCGTTCGACGCGGCGCCCGCGACGGTCGACCGGGTGGAGAGCGGGCTGGACGTCACGGTGTCGACGGACGTGTCGTTGCTGAGCCGGAACGCGGTCAGGCAGATCGTGTGCACGTTGCTCGCCGTGCAGGCGGTGGGGACGGTGCACCTGCGCGGCGGCGGGCATTCGCTGGAGGGGCGCCGGTGCGGTTGAATCGGGCGGTGCACGTCTATTCGATCCCGATGAACGTCCGGTTCCGCGGCATCACCACCCGCACCGGCGTGCTGGTCGAGGGGCCGGCGGGGTGGGGTGAGTTCTGCCCGTTCGAGGAGTACGACGACGAGGAGGCGGCGCCGTGGCTGCGGTGCGCGCTGGAGGCGGCGTACGAGGGGTGGCCGCGGCCGCTCAGGGACAGGGTGCCGGTCAACTGCACCGTGCCCGTCGTCGGTCCGGAGCGGGCGCACGAGATCGTGACGAGGTCGGGGTGCGCGACGGCCAAGGTGAAGGTCGCCGAGAGCACGCTCGAAGAGGACTGCGCGCGGCTTGAGGCGGTCCGGGACGCGCTGGGGCCGCAGGGCCACGTCCGGGTCGACGCGAACATGCTCTGGGACGTCGACACGGCGGTCAGGGCGATCAAGGCGATGGACCGCGCGGCCGGTGGCCTGCAGTACGTGGAGCAGCCGTGCCGCACGCTCGACGAGCTGGCCGAGGTGCGCAGGAGGACGACCGTCCCGATCGCCGCCGACGAGTCGATCCGCAAAGCCGAAGACCCGCTCAAGGTGGCCGTCGCGGGCGCCGCGGACATCGCGGTGATCAAGGTGGCGCCGCTCGGCGGCGTCCGCAGGGCGCTGGAGATCGCCGAGGCGTGCGGGCTGCCGTGCGTGGTGTCGTCGGCGCTGGAGACGTCGGTCGGCATGGCCGCGGGGATCGCGCTGGCCGCGGCACTGCCCGAGCTCGACCACGCGTGCGGGCTCGCCACGGTGGAGCTGTTCCAGGGCGACGTGACGAGCGAGTCGCTGAAGCCGGAGAACGGCTACCTGCGCGTGCCGGCGAAGGCGCCGGTGCCGGACCGGATCGGCGAGTTCGAGGTCGTGGACCGGCGTTGGACGGAGCGGTTCGACCGGGTCAGGGCTTCCCTCTGACTCCACGGGCTGCGCACCTCACGGCCAGGTGCGCCTGATGCCGTCCTCCTTCACCGCGTAGATCGCCGGGCCGCCCCGCGTCACGGCGCGGTGGATCGCGGCCTGCGCGTTGTGGAACCTGCTGATCATCTCGTCTCGGCGGAGCTGCTGGTTGTCGAGGTAGAAGAGCACCGCCAGCCTGTCCTCGACAGGCCGCCGCTCAGGTGGCCGCCCCTTGATCCGCCCGTCTTTGCACAACGGGACCCAGCCCCGGTCCAGTCCGTACTCCAACCACTCGTCGTCCGCGGTGAACTGCGCGTCATCGGGGAAGTGATCGGTGATGCGGTGCACGGTCCACCCGAGACGAGCAAGACCTTCGGCGACCCCTCGGCCAAGGCTTCTGTCCAGGAAGAATTCAGGCGACGACACGTTGGGCGGCTCGGCAGATCGATTCGACTTGTTCCGGAGTGAGGTCGTATTCGTATCCGACTTCCTTCAGGGAGTCGCCGGCGAGCCACATGTCGACAATCGCGTTGACCGGCACGTGGTTGGCCTCGATCACCGGGGCTCCCCAGCCGAAGCGGGGATCGATGATCACAGGAGCGACATCGGGATATTGCCTCAACCTGAGCGACGCCGCCAACCCGTCGCCGGTGTCCCACCCGATGTATTTCATGTGTGCTTTCAACAAATCGCGAATCGGTCTCTGCTGATCACCGACGCGTGCGATGTCTCCGTCGGCGTACTCCAAGAAGATGTCGACACCATCGGTCGCGATCTTGCGAGTTGCCAGCGCGTACGGGGTGTCGAACTCCCGGCGCACGGCCTCGGCCGCGTCTCGGATCTTGTTCATTCGAAGCCCGAGATCACGCAGCGACCGGAGGACGTATGCCTCCACCACGGCCACGAAAGGCACTGACGGCCAGCCACGCCGGTCAGGATCGACTCGGTGGACCAGTGGAGCGCCATCTGCTTCTTCACGCAACCACCGGTCAAGCGTCGATCGAGGAATCTGCAGGTGCCTCGCGGTCTCCTTCGGCGTCAACAACGGATCGTGGAGCTTGTCGACCACAACCGCACCTCCTCCCGAACCGACATTCGGATCTTAGCGCTGGACCGAGCGGTTCGAACGGGTCAGGGCTTCCCTCTGACCAGCCCGTGCTGGTTGGCGCCGAGGCTGAACACGATCTCCTCGGTGCGGCTGACCGCCTGCGTCCGCCGTTCCGTCGCAGGCACCCGCGTCAGGTCCACCAGCCGGATCGGCGGGCCGAGCTCCACCAGGGTCGGGGTGTAGGAGGCCTCGGTGACGGACCAGCCGGCCGGGCCCTGTTCGAAGCGGAAGCGGGCGACCACGCCCTCCTCGGTGACGCCGCGGGGTTCCGCGTGCCGGGCGACCTCGTTGCCCAGGCCGTAGGCGACCCACTTGGTGCCGATCTTCTCGAACGGCTGCACGACGTGCACGTGCGTGCCGATGATCAGGTCGAGTGCCGGGTCGGCCAGCAGCCGGCGGGCCAGTGCCTTCTGCTCGGCGGTGACGGCGTGCTGGTACTCGTTGCCCCACTGCACGGACAGCACGACGACCTCGGCTCCGGCGGCGCGGGCGGCGCGCGCGTCGGCGAGGATCTTGTCGGCGTCGATCTGGTTCGCGCGCCACGGCTGGGGCAGCGGGATGCCGTTGAAGCCGTAGGTGAACGACAGCTGGGCGACCTTCACGCCGTTCGCGTCGAGGATCAGGGGTGTGGCCGACTCCTGCTGCGTGCGGTACGAGCCGGTGTGCTTGAGCCCCACCGCGTCCATCGCGTCCAGCGTCGTCGTGATCGCGGAGACGCCGCGGTCGAGGGTGTGGTTCGAGGCGGTCGAGCACGCGTCGTAACCGACGTCGACCAGGCCCTTCGCGACCTCCGGCGGGGCGAGGAAGGACGGGTAGCCGAAGAACGGGCCCTCCTTCTTGCCCAGCGGCACCTCCAGGTGGCACAGCGACAGGTCGGCCTTGAGCGTGTCGCGGATGCCGGAGAACAACGGGAGGAAGTCGCGGCCCGCGGCACCGCCGTCGGCGACCGCCTGGTCGGTCAGCGCCGGGTGGACCAGCACGTCGCCGCCGGCGGTGAGGGTGAACGAGCGGGCCGGCGGTGGGACCGGTGAGGGGGACGACGGCGGCACCGGGGCCGAGGTGAGCACGACCGGTGAGCCGGTGCACCCGGACAGCGCGACACCGGCGGCCAGCACGAGGGCCGGCCACCGGTGAGCACGCTTCAGCGCTGCCGCCTGCGTCGCAGGGCCAGTAACAGCACGACGGCCAGTACACCGGCCGCGACGGGGAGCACGCGCTTCAACGCCGGAACGCCTGCCGTGTCGATCAGGTCGATCGGCTCGTCGGGAACCACTCGGAGATGCTGCTGTTGCGCCACCTCGTCAGCATCCCCGGAAGCCGCCGTGCTCGCCAGGTGTTCCGCGAACTGGCCGGCGAGTTCGCCGCTGACCTCGGCGATCACCGGGCCGTTCAGTGGTGGATCGGTGCACCGAGGTCCACGAGCCGGCGGCCGGTTCCCCTCCACCGCAGGGCGATGACCTCGGCGGCGATCGACACCGCGGTCTCCTCCGGTGTCCTGGCGCCCAGGTCCAGGCCGATCGGCGAGGCCAGCGCGCCGAGCTCGCCCTCGGTCAGCCCCGCCTCCCGCAACCGCCGCAGGCGGTCTTCGTGCGTGCGGCGGGAACCCATCGCGCCGACGTAGCCGACCTTGAGCCGCAACGCGACCTCCAGCAGCGGCACGTCGAACTTCGGGTCGTGCGTGAGGACGGCGATCACCGTCCGCTCGTCGAGCTTGGGCGCCTCGGCCCGCAGGTACCTGTGCGGCCACGCGACGACGACCTCGTCGGCCTCGGGGAAACGGGTGCGGGTCGCGAACACGGGCCGTGCGTCGCACACGGTCACCCGGTAGCCGAGGAACGCGCCGAGCCTCGCCATGGCGGCGGCGAAGTCGATGGCACCGAACACCAGCATCCGCGGCGGCGGCTCGAACGAGTTCACGAACACGCTCATGCCCTCGCCGCGGCGCTGGCCGTCCGGGCCGTACCGGAGCACGCCGGACCGCCCGCTCGCGAGCATGCCGCGCGCGTCGTCCGTGACGGCGTCGTCGGCGCGGGACGACCCGAGCGTGCCCGAGCGGCGATCGGGCCAGATGACCATCCGCTGCCCGATGCGGTCCGGGTGCTCGACGACGGTCGCGACGGCCACGGGTTCCCCAGCGCGAACGGTGTCCACGACCTCGCCGAGCTGCGGGAACGTCTCCGCGTCGATCTTCTCGACGTAGACGTCGATGATCCCGCCGCACGTCAGGCCGACGGCGAACGCGTCGTCGTCGCTGACGCCGTAACGCTGCAGCACCGGCTCGCCGGTCGTCTGCGCGAGGTCGTAGACGGCCCCTTCGACGCACCCGCCGGACACGCTGCCGATCGCCTGGCCGTCCCCGGTCACGAGCATCGCCGCACCGGCCGGCCGGGGTGCCGAGCTGAACGTCGCGACCACCGTCCCGACGCCGACGGTCTCGCCGCTCGCGACCCGGTCGGCCAGTTCGAACAGGACATCACGCACGGCGTACCGCCTCCGGGGAGTCCATGACCCCCAGAGTACGACTCAGGGTCGGGTTCCGGGTGGTCACCGATGTGCGACCGCCCGGAACCGACGATTCTTGAGCCATGAACAACAACGTGCTCGACGAAGCGACGACGAAGGTCAAGAAGCTCCGGCGCAGCCGGAGCGACAAGATGGTCGCCGGTGTCTGCGGCGGCGTGGCCAAGATGATCGGCGTGGACGCCGCGCTGCTGCGGATCGTCCTGGTCGCCGCCACGCTGCTCGGCTTCGGCACCGGCGCCGTCCTCTACGTCGCCGCGTGGATCCTCATGCCCGAGGAAGACGCCGCGATGTGATCACCGTGGAAAACCGGGAACGCCGGGTAGCCGTTGCCAGGGGTGGGGACCGTTGAGGGGCCGGTACTCCACCCCCAGTGCGTCGAGCCGCGGCAGGTGGTGCTCGCGCAGCCGCCGCACGAACTCCGGGTCCTTCTCCGCCGGTGACCACACGACCTCGGCGAACGCCGCCAGGCGCGGGAACGCCGCGTAGTCCACGCGCCGGGCCGAGTCGAGGTGCTCGGTCCAGATGTTCGCCTGCGCCCCCAGCACGCGCCCCGGTTCGTCACCGGTGAGCTCGGCCGGGACCGGCTCCCACGCGTAGACGTCCTCCAGCGTCGTCACCGTGCCCACCGGGATGGGCTCGTCGTCCGAGCCGGACTGCCGGTAGTCGAGGTAGACGAACTCCTCGGGGCACATCACCACGTCGTGGCCCTCGCGGGCCGCCGTGACACCGCCTTCCACGCCGCGCCAGGACGCCACGACCGTGCCCGCCGGCAGCGGGGCGGAGTCGAGGACCTCGTCCCAGCCGTAGGGCCGCCGCCCGCTGCGCACCAGGTGCCGCGCGATCTCGCGGACCAGCTCGCCGTCGTGGCCGGGTGCCTCGTCGCCGCCGAGCCCGATGACCTCCGCGGGGAACACGTCCATCAGCTCGTCGAAGACCACCCGGTAGAAGTCCGCTGTGGACTCCTCGGTGTTGAGCACGCGTTCGTTGATGCCCCAGTCGGTCCACACGCCACCGCCGTGCACGCCGAGCTTCCGGGTAGGCCGCGATCGCCGCCTGCGAGTGGCCGGGGATGTCGATCTCCGGGACCACCGTGACGTGCCGGGCCGCCGCGTACGCGACGATCTCGCGCAGGTCGTCCTGGGTGTAGAAACCGCCGTGCGGACGGCCTGTCAGCCCGCCCGAGCGCCGGTCGCCGAACCGCGAGTCCTCCCGCCACGAGCCGACCTCGGTGAGCTTCGGGAAGGCCTTCACCTCGAAGCGCCAGCCCTGGTCGTCGGTGAGGTGCAGGTGCAGGACGTTGAGCTTGTGCACGGACAGCAGCTCGACCCACCGCAGCACCTCCCGCTTGGGCAGGAAGTGCCGGGCGACGTCGAGCATGACGCCCCGCCACGCGAACCGCGGGAAGTCGACGACCTCGCAGGCCGGGATGACCCGCGGCTTGTCGCCCGCCGCGCGGAACGCGCCGGGGCCGAGCAGCTGCCGCAGGGTCTGCAGCGCGTTCATCTCGCCCGCCGCGTCGTGCGCCTCGATCAGCACGCCGTCGTCGGAGGAGAGCAACCGGTAGCCGCCGGGCGGACCGTCGACGAGCACGGTCTCCCAGCCCTTGTAGTCGACGAGTCTTCCGCCATCCACATAGGACACCGGACGTGGCAGCAGGTTCATCCCTTCACCGCCCCGGCGAGACCGGACACGAGCCGGCGCTGGACGAAGATGAAGAAGACGAGCACAGGGATGGTCATCAGGGTGGAGCCCGCCATGATCGCGCCCCAATCGTTCTGGTCGGGTTTGACGAAGACCTGGAGAGCCAGTGGCAGGGTCTGGTTCTCCACAGCGGAGATGATGAACGTCTTGGCGAACAGGAAGTCGTTCCAGGCGTGGATGAACGACAGCACGGACGTCGCCACCAGTCCGGGTGCGACGAGCGGGAACAGCACCTGCCAGAGGAACCGGAACCGCGAGGCGCCGTCCAGGGTGGCGGCCTCCTCCAGCTCCACCGGCACCGCGGCGACGAAGCCGCGCAGCATCCAGATCGCGAACGGCAGGCTGAACGCCAGGTGCACCAGCACGAGCGAGCCCAGGTGGTTCAGGCCGAACACCGGCACGGTGTCGCCGACCGACCGCATCAGGAAGAACAGCGGCACGGTCAGCGCCTCGACCGGCACCATCTGCACGACCAGCAGCATGATCAGCAGCGTGGTGCGGCTGCGGAACCGGAAGCGGGTCAGCGCGGTCGCCGCGAGGAACGAGATCAGGATGCTCAGCGCCACCACGATCAGCGCCACGACGATGCTGTTCACGAAGTAGCGCCCGAAGTTCGCGACCGTGAGCGCCCGCGTGAAGCTGTCGAGCGTCGGCCGCGTCGTCCACGGCACCGGGTCGGCCGAGATGATCTCGTCCTCCGGCTTGAACGCGCTCAGCACCATCCAGAACAGCGGGAACGCCACGACTGCGGCGATGACGAGGACGAAGCCCTCGGTCAGCCAGCGCTTCACAGGGCCTCCCCGGAACGGCGCAGTGCGCGCAGGTAGAACAGCGTGACCACCAGCAGCAGCACGGTCGTCACGACGCCGATGGCGGCGCCCAGCCCGTACTCCGACGCCGCGAACGCCTGCTGGTAGGCGTAGACGTTGAGCACGAGGTTGCGCCCGGCGATGCCGCCGCCGTTGGTCATCACGTAGATCTGCGTGAAGATCTTGAAGTCCCAGATGATCGACTGGATCGTCACCACGAGGATGATCGGCCGCAGCAGCGGCAGGATGACGCTCCACGCCGTGCGGAACGCCGAGGCGCCGTCGAGCGCCGCGGCCTCCAGCACCTCACCGGGGATCGCCTTGATGCCCGCGTAGAGCGTGACCATGACGAACGGGAACGAGCACCAGATCACCTGGGCGGCGACGAGCCCGAACGCGGTCCACCTGTCGAACGTCCAGGAGAAGCCCTGGATGCCGAGGACCTCGTTGACGAACCCGAAGTTCGCGTCGAACAGGAACAGCCAGATCGTCGAGCCGGCGACGGCGGGCGTGGACCACGCGCCGAGCGCCGCCAGGAACAACGTCATGCGGACCCACGTCCTGACCCGCGTGGCCATGATCGCGAGGAAGGCGCCCACGAGCAGGGTGCCGACCACGCAGACCGCCGCGAAGGCGACGGTCTGCCCGAGCACGGTCCAGAACTGCTGGTCGCCCAGCAGCCTCTGGTAGTTCCCGAGGCCCAGGAACTCCAGCGGCGCACCGCCGCTCACCTGCTCCTGGCCGTAGTCGAAGAGCGAGATGAGCACGAGCTGGTAGATCGGGTAGGCCAGCAGGCCGCCCAGCACCAGCAGCGCTGGTGCCAGGTAGGCGAACGCGGTCCGCCCCTGGCCCTTGGCGGTCATGCTCACGACGTGAAGGCCGCGTTCATCGTCTTGGCGGCGTCGGCGGTGGCCGTGTCGACGTTCTTCGCGCCGGTGACGACCTCCTGGATCATCGTCGGCAGCACGGTCTGCGCCTCGATCTTCGCCCACGCCGGGGTGACGGGGACGAACTTCGTGCCGGCCTGCAGGGTCTTGGTGAACGGCTCCAGGAACTTGTCCGAGTCCGCGACCTGCTTCTGCACGTCGGTGAACGTCGGCAGGTTGCCCATCGCCGCGTACATCTTCTGCTGGTACTCCTTCGACGCGAGCAGCTGCGTGAACTCGGTCGCGAGCGTCTTGCGCTGGGTGCCCTTCATGACGCCGAGCAGGTTGCCGCCGGCGAACGCGGGCGCGATCGAGCCCGCGGTCTTGCCGGGCAGCGGCACGACGGCGTACTTGCCGGCCGCGCTGGAGGCGTCGACCGACTTGCGGTTGAAGTCGCCGCCGATGGTCATGGCCGCCTTGCCCGCGCGGAACGCCTCGACGCTCGCGTCACCGCCGTTGCCCGCGCAGGTGGCCGGCGGGCAGATGTCGTCCTTGATCAGCTCGGTGTACTTCGCGACACCGGCCCTGGCCTCCGCGCTGTCGACGGCGGCGGTGAACTTGCCGCCGTCGGACTTGGCGATCTCGCCGCCGCTGGCCCAGATGAACGGCAGGGCGGCGAACAGGTACTTGCCGCCGGCGGAGATGCCGATCAGCTCGGGCTTGCGCTGCCGGATCTCACGGGCCGTGGTCGCGATCTCGTCGAGCGTCGCCGGCGGCTTGAGGCCGAGCTCGGAGAAGACGTCCGTGCGGTAGTAGAGCGCGCGGACGCCGACGAACCACGGCACGCCGTAGGTCTTGCCGTCGACCTTGGCGGTGTCGAGGATCGTCGGCACCAGGTCCTTGGACTCGCTCCACGCGCTGAGGTCCAGCTCGGAGAAGCCGCCCGCGGAGACGTAGCCGGCGAGGTCGGTGTTGCCGAACTCCGCCACGTCCGGCGCGCTCTTGGGGTCGCTGAAGGCGGCCTTGAACCGTTCCGCCCGGCTGGACACCTGGATGTACTGCACGTCGACGGTCACGCCGCTGTGCTTGCCCTGGAACTCGGTGACGGCCTCCTTGACCACCGCCTCCTTGGGCCCGCGGTTGACCTCGTCGAACAGCCACACCCGCAGCTGCCCGGTCTTCTCGTCCCCCGCCGTGTTCGCCGGTCCGGACTGCACCGGAGCGCAGGCGACCACCGCGCCCACGCCCAGCACGGCCACGAGTGCCTTCAGCCTCATCGCGCCCTCCGCATTGCATATAGTGCAACAGCCATTTCACAGGAAGCAACGTGAGACTAGAACGGTCCGCGCTAAGGGTCTAGACCAGACGGTTGATCCATTGCCGAACTGATGCCGGGTCGACCGGTTCGTCCCACCCGCCCGGCCGCACGGCGCTGCCGACGTGGAACGCGGTGATGCCCGCTTCGAGTAGCTCCGCGACGTGGTGGGGCTGGAGGCCGCCGCCGACCAGCAGCGTGGGCGGCTGGGCGTTGACCAGCTCTTTCAGGACCTCCCTGCCCGCTTCGACACCCTTGCGGTGACCGGCGGCGAGCACGGTGTCGCAGCCGAGGCCGGCGACGGTCTGCCAGCCCTTGCGCACGTCGTTCGAGTTGTCGAGCGCGCGGTGGAACGTCCACGCGCAGCCCTCCAGCTCGGCGGCGAGGTTGAGCGTGACGCCCTCGTCGATCTCGCCCTCCGCGTCGAGGAACCCGAGGACGAACTCGGTCGCACCCGCCTCCCGCAGCTCGGCGGCGGTCCGGCGCAGCTGCCTCAGGTCGCCTGGCGCGAACCCGTTCCGGTCGCGCAGCATCACCCTGATGGGCAGGTCGCACGCCTTCCGCACCTCCGTGAAGGTGGCGACCGACGGCGTGAGCCCGTCCGCGGCCATGTCGGCGACCAGCTCCAGGCGGTGCGCGCCGCCCTCCTGAGCAGCAACGGCGTCCCTTGCGTCGAGTGCGATGACTTCGAGAATCGGCATGGTCTAGACCATAGTGCGCAAGTCGATGTGCTTTCGGAAATCCGGGAGCGATTTCTCGCATCCCCGCGTCGGAGTGCGTATCTGGGTCCTGGTTCGCCGCTCTTGTTCAGTGAGCGACAGGACGTGGAGCGAGCGTCAGCCGGTTCGAGGGGTGCCGGCCGGCGCAGCTCCCACCAGGGCGGCCCGTGATGCGGAGGGGGAATCACGGGCCGCTGGTGCACCCAGGGGAAGATGAGGGCGGACGATGGGCGAGACTGCTCCAATTGAGTGAATTTTGTATCTACCGCCCAGTCGACGCCTCCTGACCTGGCGAACGGCGCTGACGTGGCGGCCGATCGGAGGTGCTGCGTGGACGAGCTGCACACGGCGGATGACCGAACGCCGTGGGACGGGCTGGAAGGCACCGAACGGCATGCGGTCTGCGTCGCCGCCGCACGCGAAGGCAACCGCAACGCACTCGACGTCCTCGTGGCCGAGCTGACCCCGCTGGTGTGGCACGTCGCCCGCGGCCAAGGCCTCGACCGCACCGCGGCGGAGGACGTCGTGCAAACGGTGTGGCTCGCCTTCCTCCGCAAGATCGACACCATCAAGGAACCGCGCGCCCTGGTCGGCTACCTGGTCGTGACGACCAGGCGTGAAGCACGCCGCACCTGGACGCCGAACAAGCGCGAGACCCACCTGTCCGACGAGTACGCCGAACAGCTGGAGTCCGACACCGGCCTGCCAGAGGACGTGACGTTGATGGACGACCGCGACCGCAGGCTGTGGCTCGCGTTCGGCCGGCTCACCACCAAGTGCCAGGAACTGCTCCGGCTCACCGTGCTCGCGGGTCGCGCCGAGTACCGAGCAGTCGCCGAAGCACTCGCCATGCCCCACGGCAGCATCGGTCCGACCAGGGGACGGTGCCTGAACCTGCTGCGCAACTACCTGGAAACGGAAGGAGGATCGCGGTGAACGAGATCGACCCGCGCGACGACCGCAGGGGCCTTGAGGACACCGCAGTCCTCTCCGAGCTGAACAGGCTGGTCGACGAACTCGATCCACCTCCCGCAGACCTCGTCGACCGCGTGAAGTTCGCGATCGCTTTGGAGGACCTCGACGTGGAGGTGGCCCGCTGGGAACGCGCAGGCTCCTTCGCGGGCGTGCGCGGCGGCCAGACCGGCACCATCACGTTCACCGTCGACAACCTCACGCTGATGGTGAACTTCACGTCGACCGGCTCCCGCCACCGCATCGACGGCTGGCTCGTCCCCGCCGGCGAACACACGGTCGAGGTGCGCGTCGCCGACCACAAGTCGTCGTGCACCCGTGCCGACGACGGCGGGCGGTTCGTGCTGCCGGACGTTCCGGCCGGGACCACGCAGATCCTCGTGCACCTGGTGAACTCGCACGGGGAACCGGGGCGGACCGTGGTGACGCCGACGATCATGCTTTGAGCCGTTTTCGGTGTGGGGAACGGTTTTGCAGGGATTGGCGCGGTAGGGGGTTTCGGGGGCGTGCCGCGCCCGCACCGGGGTGCTGGCTTGGGGGCTTGAGTGGTCCGCGTGCGCGGCGGACCGCACCTAATCCGTCCAGACCTGCCAGGCGACATCGCTGGGGCGGCCGCCGCCGGTGCTCATGTACTCGTGGGCGGCACGGCGAACGTCAGCCAGCGGAATCTCAGCGGTAGCGGGGAACTCGGTGTCGGATCCCATGTAGTAGTAGACGGGAACCTGCTCCGCGATGTCGCTCCCCCGGCTCGCGTAGGCATCGGGGAAGTCGGGACCGGAGTAGAAGAGAACACCTCGTTGGTTCGTTCCGTCGATACCGACGTCCAGGACGACCTGACCGGGGTCGTCCGCGATGAGGAGTTGCAGCTGTCCCGGGAACGGCCAGGCGGCGACCGCGTCGAGAACGGCGTCCAGCTCCTCCGGAGTCCGGATCAGCGTCGGGTCGTCGGCGTCGACGTCGTACCAAATCTCTAGCGCCACCACGGCCGGGCACCTCCTGTGTACTGCTTGACGAACAACGTGCCGTCCCTGTTCACGCCGTGCACCGTCAGGGTCGCACCCGCCGGGAGCATGATCGGCACAAGGGTGTCGCAGCTCAACCGTCCCCGGCAGGGGACGTTGTTGATGAAGACCACCGAGTGCCGAATGCCGTCGCGGACCATGCGCGCGGCCAGCTTCATCTCGACGTCCGACGCTCTGGTGATGCTCCTGACCGGCATTCCGAGACTGCGGAGCAGTTCGCCGGCAGCCTGGGAGTCCTCGTCCTTCCCGCTGACGATCGCCCGCGCCTGACCGTCCGGCCCGATCCACTGACCGTGCGTCTTGCGTCCAGGTTCGGCGATCGGGTCAACCGGCGACGGCAGCGCGCGACGCAACTGGTCCGCGAGTGCCGGCGCGACCGCGGGCGGCCCCGAAGCCTGGTCGACCGGCGTGGGTGATCGCTCGGTCTCTGATCGCCCGGTCTCCGCGGTCGGCCGGTGCGTCCCCACCTCCGTCCGCACCGAGTCCTTCGCCACCGCGTTCAGACGGGCACGAGTCGTGTGGAGAACATCGCTCAGCAACCCGTCGAGTACCCGCATCTCCCCCTGGCAGCGGTGCCACTCCGCGTGGACCGCCTCGACGTCGGGATCGACAGAGCCGTCCATGACGGCGACGAACTGCGTGAGTGCCGCACAGACGTGCTCCTCCGCGTGAACGACACAACCGCGAGCCTGGTCCAGGAGGGCGCACACGCGCTCAAGCAGCGTTGAGATCTCGCTGAGCGCAGGCACTCGAACCTCCGCGGTCAGGTCACTCAGGGACCGAACCGGAAGGTAGTGCGAGACGCCGCTGCCCGCCTCCTGAGCACCGGAACGCCGGAAGGCCCGGCCCCGCCGAAGCGGGACCGGGCCTTCCGAGGTGGAACAGCAGCGGCTGGACTCAGAAGTCCATGCCACCGGCGTCCGGCGCGGCCGGAGCGGCGTTCTTCTCCGGCTTGTCCGCGACGACGGCCTCGGTCGTCAGGAACAGCGCGGCGATGGACGCGGCGTTCTGCAGCGCGGAGCGCGTGACCTTGGCCGGGTCGATGATGCCGGCGGCGACCAGGTCCTTGTACTCGCCGGTCGCGGCGTCGAGGCCCTCGCCCGCGGGCAGGGACTTGACGCGCTCGACCACGACGCCGCCTTCGAGGCCGGCGTTGACGGCGATCTGCTTCAGGGGCGCCTCGACGGCGACCTTGACGATGTTCGCACCGGTGGCCTCGTCGCCCGTGAGCTTCAGGCCCTCGAACGCGGCCTCGGCGGCCTGCAGGAGCGCGACGCCACCACCGGCGACGATGCCCTCCTCGACGGCGGCCTTCGCGTTGCGGACGGCGTCCTCGATGCGGTGCTTGCGCTCCTTGAGCTCGACCTCGGTGGCCGCGCCCGCCTTGATGACGGCGACGCCGCCGGCGAGCTTGGCGAGGCGCTCCTGGAGCTTCTCGCGGTCGTAGTCGGAGTCCGACTTCTCGATCTCGGCGCGGATCTGGTTGACGCGACCCTGGATCTGGTCGGCGTCGCCCGAGCCCTCGACGATGGTGGTCTCGTCCTTGGTGACGACGACCTTGCGGGCCTTGCCCAGCAGCGAGATGTCGGCGTTCTCCAGCTTCAGGCCGACGTCCTCGGTGATGACCTGGCCACCGGTGAGGGTGGCGATGTCCTGGAGGATGGCCTTGCGGCGGTCACCGAAGCCCGGGGCCTTGACGGCGACGGACTTGAAGGTGCCGCGGATCTTGTTGACGACCAGCGTGGCCAGGGCCTCGCCCTCGACGTCCTCGGAGATGATCAGCAGCGGCTTGCCGCCCTGCATGACCTTCTCCAGCAGCGGGAGCAGGTCCTTGACCGTGGAGATCTTGGAGCCGAACAGCAGGATGTACGGGTCCTCGAGGACCGCTTCCTGGCGCTCGGGGTCGGTCACGAAGTAACCGGAGATGTAGCCCTTGTCGAAGCGCATGCCCTCGGTGAGCTCGAGCTCGAGACCGAGGGTGTTGCTCTCCTCGACGGTGATGACGCCTTCCTTGCCGACCTTGTCCATCGCCTCGGCGATGAGCTCGCCGATCGTGGGGTCAGCGGCGGAGATGGACGCGGTAGCAGCGATCTGCTCCTTCGTCTCGATCTCCTTGGCGTTCTTCAGGAGCTGCTCGGCGATGGCCTCGACGGCCTGCTCGATGCCGCGCTTGAGGCCGAGCGGGTTGGCGCCGGCGGCCACGTTGCGCAGACCCTCGCGAACCAGGGCCTGGGCGAGAACGGTCGCGGTCGTGGTGCCGTCACCAGCGACGTCGTCCGTCTTCTTCGCAACTTCCTTGACGAGCTCGGCCCCGATCTTCTCCCACGGGTCCTCGAGCTCGATCTCCTTCGCGATGGAGACGCCGTCGTTCGTGATCGTCGGCGCACCCCACTTCTTCTCGAGCACGACGTTGCGGCCCTTCGGGCCGAGCGTCACCTTGACGGCGTCAGCGAGGGTGTTCATACCCCGCTCGAGACCGCGGCGGGCGTCCTCGTCGAACGCAATCATCTTGGCCATTGCGGTGTGTTCCTCCGCCTTTGTGGATTCTGGGCCACTGCGGGCCGGCAAAGCCCACAGCGGAACACGGTTCGCTTGGCCAGGTTCGGTGCCCGCGACGGACGACCCCGCGAAGGGGGCCTCACCTTCCCAGCCTCACTTCTTTGGCACTCGACTGAGCCGAGTGCTAAGACGTGTTTAGCACTCGGGCACGGCGAGTGCAAGCAGCCGGGGTGGAGCGTCAGCCCGTCGTGCGCACCGGCACGGAGGTCGGCAGCGGCTTGCGCGAGGTCGGGTCGTCGCCGACGTTGAGCGTGGGCGAGGAGTTGGTCTTGGGCTGACGTGCCGGTTCGTCACCGGGCGACAGGATGATCACCACGATGACGATCGCCACGATCGCGACCGCGGCCGCGATGACCGGCGCCAGCCAGGCGGGACGTTCCTTGGACGTGGCGTTGAACGCACTCACGCCCACCTGGTTCGGCGGCCGCAGGCGGACCGGGTCGGACAGCTGCTGCTGCTGCTGCGGGTACCCGCCCTGGTAGCCGCCCTGCTGCTGCACCGGCGTCGGACCGGACAGCGGCGACTGCACGGGGATCGAGCCGGAGTGCGGCCCGAGTTGAGCGGGGCTCGATCCCTGCGCGACCCCGGCGAGCGCGACGCGTGCGGCCGCGATCAGCTCGGCGCAGCTGGAGTAGCGCTGGGCCGGCTCCTTCGCGGTGCCGCGGCGGATGACGTCGTCGATGGCGGGCGGCAGCGCGACGAGCTGCGAGAGCGGGGGCACGGTCTGGGCGAGGTGGCCCTGGATGACCTCCTGCACACCGCCCTGGAACGGCGGGCGCCCGGACAGGCAGGCGAAGAGCATGCACGCGAGCGCGTACTGGTCGGTGCGGCCGTCGACGGGCTCGCCGCGCAGGTGCTCCGGCGCCGCGTAGGTCGGCGAGCCGAGGAAATCACCTGTTCGGGTGCGGTGGCCGGTGGCGCCGCGGCGGGTGAGGCCGAAGTCGGCGACGTAGACGTGCTCGCGGACGCCTTCCTTGGTGGTCACGAGGACGTTCGCCGGCTTCACGTCGAGGTGCACGAGGCCCTTGCCGTGCAGCATGTCGAGCGCCTCGGCGACCTGGGCCAGCAGCGTCAGGGTGCGGGCGGGGGTGAGCGGCCCCTCCTTGACGTGGCCCGCGAGGTCCTGGCCGTCGACCAGCCGCATCGCGATGTAGAGCAGGCCGTCGACCTCGTCGAAGTCGTACAGCGGCACGATGTTCGCGTGGTCGATGGCGGAGGTGTTGCGCGCCTCGTCGACGAACCGCTCGCGGAACTCCGCGTCGGGTGCGAGGTGCTCACCGATGACCTTGAGCGCGACTTTCCGGCCCAGTCTCACGTCCGTGGCCTTGTAGGTCACGCTCATGCCACCGCGACCGAGCACACCGTCGATCCGGTAGTGCGCGATCCGCCGCCCGCTCAGGTCCTCAGACACGCGAGGCAGCCTAACGCCCGCCGGGATCGCGCTGCTCGGGGTTGCTCAAACAGTGACTTCTACGCCTTGCGCACGTCCGAGGCCTGGCTGCGCCCGTCCCGGCCGGCCTGCACCTCGAACTCCACCCGGTCGCCCTCGGAGAGCGTCCGGAAGCCGTCCATCTGGATCGCCGAGTAGTGCACGAACACGTCGGGCCCGTCGTCGGTTGCGATGAAGCCGTATCCCTTTTCGGAGTTGAACCACTTGACGGTACCGAGAGCCAAGGCGTCCTCCTTCAGATCACGCAAAGCGCAGAACGCAACGCTAGGAGAAGAAAACTCACTCGGATACCTCCTTACGGAGTCATGAACGCGAGCTGACTCCGTTGGCGCGCAACCAGGTGGCGAGCCGGCGGGGTCCGCGCGTCTGGGTGAGGACGGCACCGGGACCGGCGAAGTCGAACACCAGGCCCTCACCGGAACGGACGTTCTGCGTGCCCTCGGGTGGCAACGCGCGGAGCCGGCATTGCACGGTGTCGGAGAAGGCGAGCACGTGATCGGTGTCCACGGTGACCGCCTCACCCTCGCCGAGGGTCACGAGGTCGAGTGCGCCAGAACAGCCGAGCAGCACCGTCCCCTGTCCACGTGCGTAGTTCAGGAATCCTTCGACGCCGCCGAAGAGCGCCTGCAACGGGGGCGCCTGCGGGTTCATCACCACGGCGCTGCCGGACGCGATCCAGCCGAGCCGGGAGATGCACCAGCCGCTGCTGCCGTCGAGGTCGACGGTGTGCAGCTCGCCGGGCAGCGCCGGTGCGACGTCGACCCAGCCGCCCTCGGCGCCGGCGGTGCACAGCGTGACGGCGCCGCCCTTCGGCTCGACCGCGAGCCCGTAGCTCGTGGCGAGCACCGACTGCGGCTCGACCAGCACCATCTCCGCGGGTGCGAGCACGAGTCTCGCCACGCCGAAGCTCGGTGTGTGCCGGGTCCGGACCTGCACGCTGTGCACCCCCAGGGGTTGAACCGGTCCACGAGTGGGCCGGGAGATCGTCACGGCCTCCGCGACCTTGGCAGTATGCAGTCGTGTCCCCCACCTCTGTCGCCGCACACCGCCAGCGCGTCGCCTCGCTCGTCGGGCAGATGCCGGTCCTGCAGCTACCGCTCGAGGAGTGCCTCGGGCTGGTCCTCGCCGCGGACGTGATCGCGCCGGTGTCCCTGCCGCCGTTCGACAACTCCGCGATGGACGGGTACGCCGTCCGCTCCGGTGACCTGGCTCAGGTCCCGGTCCGCCTGCCGGTCGCCGACGACATCCCGGCGGGCAAGGTGGACGTGCGGCCGGTGGAGCCCGGCACCGTCCACCGGATCATGACGGGCGCGCCGGTGCCGCCGGGAGCGGACGCGGTGGTCCAGGTGGAGTGGACCGACGCGGGCACCGAGCAGGTGCAGGTGAACGCGACCGTCGCACCCGGCACGAACATCCGGGTGGCGGGCGACGACGTGCGCGAGGGCGATCCGGTCCTGGTCGCAGGAACGGTGCTGGGCCCTGCCCAGCTGGGGCTGGCCTCCGCGCTGGGCCTGCCCGAGCTGCCGGTGCGGCGCCGGCCGCGGGTGCTGGTGCTGTCCACGGGCACGGAGCTGGTGGAGCCGGGCACCCCGTTGCGACCGGGGCAGATCTACGAGTCGAACGGCATGATGCTGGCCGCGTCGGTGCGCGACGCGGGCGGCGTGGCGGTGCGGCTGCGGTTCGTGCCCGACGACGTGGAGGCGTTCCACCGGGCGCTCGCGCCCCACCTCGGGTCGGTGGACGTGATCATGACGTCCGGCGGGGTCAGCGCGGGCGCGTACGAGGTGGTCAAGGACGCCTTCGCGAGCCACGACGTCGAGTTCACGAGGGTCGCGATGCAGCCGGGCGGCCCGCAGGGCTCCGGCCGGTACGAGGGCGTGCCGGTGCTGACGCTGCCGGGCAACCCGGTGAGCGCGCAGGTGTCGTTCGAGGTGTTCGTGCGGCCCGCGCTGCTGGCGTCCATGGGCCACACCCGCACCGACCGGCTGACCGCACGCGCGCGGATCTCGTCGCCGCTCACGTCACCGGCCGGGAAGACGCAGTTCCGGCGGGGCGCGTACGACCCGGCGTCGGGCGAGGTGGTCACGCCGGTCGGGGGGCCGGGTTCGCACCTGCTGTCGGCGCTGGCGTTGTCGAACTGCCTGATCGAGGTGCCGGAGGACGTCACGGAGCTGGCGGCCGGCGACGAGGTCACCGTCCGGCACCTGCGGTAGCGGGCGATCCGGTGGCGGTTGTGCGGTCTGTGCTGGCGTTGGTGCTGCTCGCCGGGTTCTTCGTGCTCGGCGCGGCGGTCACGGCGGGGCTGGTCGCGCTGTCGGTGTGGCGGTTCCGGATCGGGGACTTCCAGGGCGGCGGCTGGGTCGGGTTCATCGCGGCCGCGGTGGGGTTCCCGTTGCTGTGGGCGGTGGTGCGGGCCGTGTACGCGCGGCCGGAGCCGACCGGTGTGCCGCTGGGCTGGGCCGCGCACCCGGAGCTGTGGCGGCACGTGGACGAGCTGGCTGCGCTCGCCGGGACGCGCTCGCCCGACGACGTCCGGTTGGTGCCGGAGCCGAACGCGGGCGTGTGGGAACGGCGTGGCACGCGGTACCTGCAGCTCGGGGTGCCGCTGGTGGCCGGGCTGTCGGTCGGTGAGCTGCGGTCGGTGCTGGCGCACGAGCTGGGCCACTACGGCGGCGGGCACACGCGGGTGTCAGCGGTGCGGTTCCGGGCGAAGCTCGCGCTGGAGCTGGCCGTCGAGCAGGGCGACTTCATGCGGCTGCTGTACGGGTGGGCGCGGCTGTACTCGCTGGTGGTGGCCTCGGAGAGCCGGCGGCACGAGCGGTTCGCCGACGAGGTGTCGGTGGCCGCGGCCGGGGTGGCGGCGGCGCGGCGGGCGTTGCTGCGGATCGGGCCGGTCGGCGCGGGCTGGGGCGACTACCTGCGCTGGTACGTGGTGCTCGCGGTGCTCGCGGGGCGGACGCCGCCGTTGCTGGAGGGCTTCCGCGCCTACCTGGGGCATCCGCGGCGGGTGCACCAGCTGCGGGCGCTGGAGGCGGTGCTGGCCGAGCAGGAGCCGACGTCGGTGTTCGACAGCCACCCGCCGGTGCGCGAGCGGGTCGCGGCGATGACGGCCGCCGACTCGGTGCCGGTCGACGAACGGCCCGCCTGGGAGCTGCTCGACGGGACGCCTCCGGAGGCGTTCGCGGCGCTGCTCGACGTGCAGGGGCCGCCGATCTCGTGGGAGGAGCTGGCGCCGCTGACCGGTCCGGCGCTGGTCAGGCGGTACGCGGACGCGCTGCGGCACGCGGGGCGGGTCAGCGGGGTCGGCGAGACGCTGCGGGACGTGCTGGCGTGCCTGGAACGCGCCGAGCTGCACCGGCTGACCGGGCGGCCGGTGGACGGCTCGCTCAGCGAGGAGCAGGTGCACGAGGCGGCCGTGGAGAGCGTGACGGAACTGCTCGCCTGCGCGGTCGCGGACCAGCTCGTGACGACCGGGCGGGGCGTGCTGGAACTCAACTGGGGCGGCATCCCCGTCGTGCGGATGGCGGACGGAGCTGCGGTGCACTCCGAAGACCTGGTCGCACCGGCGGTGCGGGACCCGGCGCGGGTGGGCGAGGTGCGGGCGCGGCTGCGGGCGCTCGGCGTCGACGGACTGTGACGGAACGCTCACCGCACGGCGTTGTTGACGCCCTGTGACCGGGATTACACTGGCTTGAGGCGCCGGTGGGCCCGTGCATTCGTCGGGGGATGCACGGGGCTACCGGCCACTTGTTTTCTCGGCAGTCCATGTGGGCGGTTTGGCGTGTTGGCGTAGCGTGTTGCCGCCCGACATCCACGGAAGCTACGGAATCCCACACCACGATGAGCAGCGAAAAGCCCGTCTCCCACTTCCTCGAACTCGCGCGCGGGATCGTTCCGCCGATGAACCCGGCCGGACGTCCGTTCGTGGCCGGCGCGGCGGTCCTCACGTTCGTCCTGCGTCGCTTCAACAAGCGCCTCGGCGTCGTCGGCGCCGTGCTCACGGCGTGGGTGGCCTGGTTCTTCCGCGAGCCGAAGCGCGTCACGCCGGCCCGGTCGAACATCGCGATCGCGCCCGCGGACGGCACCGTCTCGCACGTCGTCGACACCGTGCCGCCCAAGGAGCTCGGGCTCGGCGACCAGCCGATGACCCGCGTCAGCGTGTTCCTGTCGGTGTTCGACGTGCACGTGCAGCGCATCCCCGCCGACGGTGAGGTCGTCCAGGTCTCCTACCACCCCGGCAAGTTCCTCTCGGCCGACCTCGACAAGGCCTCCGAGGAGAACGAGCGCAACACGGTGTGGATGCGCACGACCGAGGGCCACGACCTGATCTTCGTGCAGATCGCCGGCCTGGTCGCCCGCCGCATCGTCTGCCACGTCGCCGACGGCGAGAAGGTCGAGCGCGGCCAGACCTACGGCCTCATCCGCTTCGGCTCGCGCGTCGACACCTACGTGCCGCGCGGCTCCCGCGTCCTGGTCGAGGCCGGTCAGCGCACCATCGGCGGGGAGACCGTCCTCGCCGAGCTTCCCGGAGGCCTGATGGCTCCCAGCGGGCCCGGCGTTCGCCTCCTGCCGAACGCGATCACGGTCCTCGCCATGTGCGCCGGCCTGTCCTCGGTGCACTTCGCGAACGTCGGCATGTGGGGCGCGGCCATCGCCTCCATCGCGGCCGCCGCGGTCTTCGACGGGCTCGACGGCCGCATCGCGCGCATGCTCGACGCCACGTCGAAGATGGGCGCGGAGCTGGACTCGTTGGCCGACGCCATCTCCTTCGGGGTGGCGCCGGCGCTGGCCATCTACCTGTGGAAGTTCGAGGGCAACCGGGCCGGCTGGGTCATCGCGCTGATCTTCGCGGTGTGCATGGTGGTCCGCCTGGCCCGCTTCAACACGTTGCTGGAGAAGGAACAGCCGCCGTTCGCGAAGGAGTTCTTCGTGGGCGTGCCGGCGCCTGCCGGTGGCCTGTTGCTGCTGCTCCCGCTGATCATCGAGGAGCAGGTCCGCACCAACGGCTGGTGGAACTCGCCGGTCGCGGTCGGGGTGTGGACCGTGGTGGTGGCCTTGCTGCTGGTGTCGCGGATTCCCACCCTGTCCGTGAAGACCGTGAAGGTGCCGCCGCGGTTCGTGGCGCCGTCGTTGGTGCTGATCGCGTTGCTGGCGGCCGCGGTGATCACGTTCCCGCTGGTGGCGCTGATCATCGCGATGGTCGTGTACCTGGCGCACCTGCCGTACTCGGTGCGGCGGTACCTGTGGCTGTCGAAGCACCCCGAGGCGTGGACCGTGACCGGTGTGGAGCGCCGGGCGATCCGGCGGGCGCACGGGGTGGCGGCGCGGCGGCTCGGGTTGCGGCAGCCGTTGCGCGGCCGGGTGGCCGGGGCCGCGATGCGGGCTGTGCGGCGGCCTCGGCGTGACTCCGGTGTGGCCGACGGGGCGTCGCCGGCGGGACGGCGGCGGTCGTGGCGGCGGCTGGGGTTGCGGCGGCAGCAGAAGCCGTGATCGCCGGGTGAGGAGTTCGGGGAAGCCCCGCGGGAGTTCGCGCCCGCGGGGCTTTCCGCTGTTCTGACCGCGAGGTCGAGGCGCTTCGCCCCGTGGGCGGTCGGCGGGCGCATTAGAGTCGGGGCGTGATCACGCTGACGGCTCGTCTGTCCCCGTCCGCACTGGACACCCGTCGCGGTGTCGTGAGGCTGCACCCGGAGGTGCTCGACGCGCTCGGGTTGCGGGCCTGGGACGCGGTCAGGCTGACCGGCGCGCGGGTCAGCGCGGCGCTGGCGGCGGCCGGGGAGCAGCCGCCGGGTGTGGTGCTGGTCGACGACGTCACGCTCACCAACCTCGGCGTGGTCGAGGGCGCGGAGATCGTGGTCGCGCCGGTGAAGGTCGAGGCGGCGCGCAGCATCACGGTGGCGGGGTCGCGGCTGGCGACGACGGCGCTGACGCCCGAGCACGTGCGGATGGCGTTGACGGGCAAGGTGTTGACGGTCGGGGACAACGTGTCGCTGCTCCCCCAGGACCTCGCGCCGCCGCCCGAGGCGAACGTGTCCGAGACGCGCCGCAAGCTCAGCAACGCCATCGGCATGACGTGGACCAACGAGCTGATCACCATCACGTCCACCGACCCGGCGGGGCCCGTGGCGGTGCGGCCGTCGAGCGTCGTCGGGTGGCGGTCCGCGCAGGCGCCGGCGCAGGAGGTGACGCCGGTGGTGGTGCAGGAGAAGCACGAGGCGTTGCCCGTCGCGAACCTCGTCGGGCAGAAGGAGCAGGCCAGGACGCTGACCGAGTGGCTGGAGCTGATGTTCCGGCAGCCGGAGCTGCTCACCAGGCTCGGGGCGCAGGCGCGGCTCGCGGCCATGGTCAGCGGGCCGGAGGGCGTCGGCAAGGCGACGCTCGTGCGGGCGGTCGCGGCCGGTGTCGAGGCGGAGCTGGTGGAGCTGGCCGCGCCCAGCATCGCGGTGCTGGAGCCCGGGGCGATGGCCAAGCAGCTCGGTGACGCCATCTCGGCGGTGCCGGAGCACCCGACGGTGCTGCTGATCACGGACATCGACGCGCTGCTGCCCGCGGTGGCACCGCCGGTGGCGACGGTCGTGCTGGAGATGTTGAGGACGGCGGTGTCGCGGCCGAACCTGGCGCTGGTCGTCACGTCGGCGCGCGCCGAGTCGGTGGACGCGCGGCTGCGGGTGCCCGACCTGGTGGACCGCGAGCTGAGCCTGCCGCTGCCCGACGGGGCCACCCGCGCGGAACTGTTGCGGGTGCTCATGAAGGACGTGCCGGTGGAGTCCGATGTGGACTTCCGCGCGGTGGCGGAGAAGACGCCGGGGTTCGTCGCGGCCGACCTGTGCGCGTTGCGCAGGGAGGCGGCGGTGCGGGCGGCGCTGCGGCAGCGCAACGTCGACGAGCCGCGGGTCGGGCAGGAGGACCTGCTCGGCGCGCTCGGGACGGTGCGGCCGATCTCCATGTCCGCCTCCGACACCATCCAGACCGGCGGCCTGACCCTCGACGACGTCGGCGACATGGTCGAGACCAAGCAGGCGCTGACGGAAGCGGCGCTGTGGCCGTTGCGCTACCCGGACTCCTTCGCGCGCCTCGGCGTGTCGCCGCCGCGCGGCATCCTGCTGTACGGGCCGCCCGGTTGCGGCAAGACGTTCCTGGTGCGCGCGCTGGCGGGCTCCGGCCAGCTGAACGTGCTGACCGTCAAGGGCGCCGAGCTGATGGACAAGTTCGTCGGCGAGTCGGAACGCGCCGTGCGCGAGCTGTTCCGCCGCGCCGCGGACGCCGCACCGGCACTGATCTTCCTCGACGAGGTCGACGCACTGGCACCGCGCCGCGGCCAGTCCTCGGACGCGGGCGTGGCCGACCGGGTGGTGGCGGCCCTGCTCACCGAGCTGGACGGGGTGGAACCCCTGCGCGACGTCGTGGTCATCGGCGCGACGAACCGGCCTGAGCTGATCGACCCGGCCCTGCTGCGCCCCGGCCGGCTGGAGCGGCTGGTGTACGTGTCGCCTCCCGACGCGGACGCGCGCACGGAGATCCTCAAGGCGGCTTCCAAGAACACGCCCTTCGCCGCCGACGTCGACCTCGCCGAGCTGGCGAAGGAGCTGGAGATGTACTCCGCGGCCGACTGCGCGGGCTTGGTGCGCGAGGCGGCGCTGACCGCCATGCGCGAGTCCCTGGAGGCCGCGGAGGTCACGCAGGCACACCTGGCCAAGGCCCGCCAGGTCGTGCGGCCGTCGCTCGACCCGGTACAGCTCGCCGGGCTGGCGGCGTACGCGGCGGCACGCTGACGTTTTCACCCGAACGAGCCAGTGGCATGGACTAATTGCACGTCATAGCGTCCAGAAGCATGTCTGCGACCACTTCCACCGCGCTCAGCCGAGACCTGGGCGACGAGCTGCGGCTGTTGCGTGAGACCACGACCAAGATGAACGGCCGCCAGTTCGCCGTTCATCTCGGGTGGGACCCGAGCAAGGTGTCCAACATCGAGCACGGGAAGGCGCGGGCGACCGACGTCGACCTCGCACAGATCATGACGGCGTGCGGTAAGGACCTGGAGTACCTGCAGAAGTTCAGGAGTCGCTACCACAACGCGTTTGACCCGTTCTTCGCGCAGTTTCCCGGCAACCTCCGCACCATCGCAATGACCGAGGCGATGGCAACGAAGATCACCGCCTACGACATCCTCACGCCGAACGGGCTCATCCAGACGGAAGGTTATGCGCACGCCCTGATCTCAGAGGGACCGTACGGCCAAGAAGCCGTCAAGGAGTACGTCCGGTTGCGGATAGAACGGCAAGCGATCACGCGGCGTTCGCACCGTACTGAGTTCATGTTCTACCTGCACGAACTCGCGCTTCAGATGCTGCTGGGCGATGTGGGGATCAGGGAAGACCAGTACCTGCGACTGCTCTTCAGCACGCACATGCTGCGAATCGTGCCTGCGGAGGCCAAGGACCTCGCGGTCCAGTCAAAATGCACCCTGTACGAGTTCGAGAAGGCAACGCCGGTGGTCTACACCGAGAGCGACGTGGCAGGCGTCTTCGTGCAGGACGGCTGCGCCATCGAGCGCAGCAGGAAGCTGTTCAAGCGGCTGGATGCCGCAGCCTTGGATGCGGAACAATCGAAGCGCCGACTGGCGGAGTACGTCAGCGGACTTCGAAAGGACGCTCATGACCCCGGACCGGACCTGGCGGAAGAGCAGCGCTAGCAACAGCAACGGCGAGGGCGAGTGCGTCGAGGTGTCTCTCGCCCACGACGCGTTGGTGCGTGACTCGAAGAACGCGAGCGGTGATGTGCTCGCGTTCTCCGCCGAAGCCTGGCGCCGGCTGCTCTACTTGCTGCCGGACGGCCCCCGGTAGTCGTTCGTCACGATCAGGATGATGCCGGGCGCCGCGTGGTCGATGCCGGTGAACCGGGGTTCGACGCGGGCCTTGAGCACGGCGGCGAGCTCCTTGGCCGAGGCCTCCTCGTCGGTGCCCGGCCGGAAGTACACGGTCGTGGTGGGGATGGTGCCGCCCGAGTAGTTGCCGGTCTCGGCGACCTGCCAGCCGTTCGCGCGCACCTCGTCGGAGGCGCGGGCGGCGAGGCCGGCGACGGTGCTGTTGTTGTAGACGCGCACCGGGGACTTGGCGACGCCGGGCGGGGTGACCGGGGGTGGCGGCGCCGCGGCGGACGTGGTGATCGGGGGCGCTGTCGGTGCCGCGGTCGTCGTGACCGCGGGTGCGGACGACGACGGGGGTGTCGCCGACGACGACTGGGCCGGGGCGCTCGACTGGGGCTCCGACGGGGCGGAGGAGGGCGGGGGTGTCGGCGTGCCGGAGGCGGCGGCCGGTGGTGTGTCGTCGGAGCCGCCGAAGAGGCTCACGACTCCGATCACGGCGGCCACGGCGGCGACGCCGAGGAGGGCGAACCCGGCGGCCTTGGCCGGGCGCGACGGGCTTGCGGACTCGGGGGAGGTCATCAGTCCTCGGTGCTCCTGGCGCGGGCGCGAACCCTTTGGCGGCCTGTCCGGACGCCCCGCAGCCGCTTGACCAGCATCGGGTCGGCAGCCAACGCGGCTTCGGACTCGATCAGGCCGTTCAGCAGCTGGTAGTAGCGGGTGGCGGACATGTCGAACAGTTCCCTGATGGCCTGTTCCTTGGACCCCGAGTACTTCCACCACTGGCTTTCGAACGCGAGCATGGTGCGCTCGCGGCTGGTCAGCCCGTCAGCGGAGGAAAGCGTCTCGGCGTGATCCATCTGGCTCCCCACGGTCGCCACACCAATCAGGTGCGGGCAATCTAATCACGTGATCGTTCCAACCTACCGCGCGACACCGACAGTTTTGGACGGCTTAAAGTCTGACCATGGCCGTGCACCGCATCGTGATCGCTGGTGACCCCGTACTTCACAACCCCACGCGTGAGGTCACCGAGTTCGACACCGAGCTGAAGACGCTCGTCGACGACATGTTCGAGACGATGGCAGCAGCTCGCGGAGTCGGGCTCGCCGCCAACCAGATCGGTGTCGACCTGCGGGTCTTCGTGTACGACTGCCCGGACGACGAGGGCGTGCAGCACCGCGGGGTGATCGTGAACCCGCGGATCGAGACCTCCGAGGTCCCCGAGACCATGCCGGACCCGGACGACGACTTCGAGGGCTGCCTGTCGGTGCCCGGCGAGGCGTACCCGACCGGACGCGCCCGGTGGGCGAAGTGCACGGGCCAGGACCTCGACGGGCAGCCGTTCGAGGTCGAGGGCACCGGGTTCTTCGCGCGCTGCCTCCAGCACGAGACCGACCACCTCGACGGCTTCCTCTACATCGACCGCCTCGTCGGCCGGTACAAGAGGGAGTCGAAGCGGATGCTGCGCGAAAACGAGTGGGGCCGGCCGGGCCTGTCCTGGGACCCCGCCGACCCCGACTACTTCGACGACGAAGAAACCGACTGACGCAGCACCGACCAGCGCAGGACGGACTAGCGCAGGACGGACCAGCGCAGGACGGACTCGACCTGGGCGAGCTCGTCCGGTGTCAGCGGGCCGAACCGCAGTGCGGCCGCGTTCTCCTCGACCTGCGCCACCGTGCGCACCCCCGGGATGGGGACGAGCCGGGGAGAACGCGCCCAGAACCACGCCAGCGCGCCCTGGACCAGCGTCCGGCCGCCGGAGGTCAGCACGTCCCTGACCGCCTCGCGGGCCCGGAAGTACTCCGGTGACGGGCGGCCGTCGACGAAGAACCGCAGCCACGCCGGGTTGGTGACGCGCACGTCGTCCGCCGGCAGCACGTCGAACGTCTCGCGTGCCAGCAGACCCATCGCGAGCGGACGGCGGCACAGGACCGCGTACTCCCCCGCGTACATCTCCGGGTTGTCGAACAGCACGTTGACGTCGGCCTGCGCGGCGATGCCGTGCGGCTTCTCGGTGAAGAACCTGGCCCGTTCCGGGTCGTCGGTGCTCCAGCCGTAGGACCGGATCTTGCCCTGCGCGACCAGCGCCTCGCACTCGTCGCGCAGCAGCGCCGCCCGGTCGAGCGGCAGGTCGCCGATGTGCAGCTGGTACAGGTCGATCCGGTCGGTGCCCAGGCGCCGCAGCGACCCCTCGACGGCACGGCGCAGGTGCCCGACCGATCCGTCCGTCCCCGTCATCCGGCGGGTCTCCGCGTCGAACGTGAACCCCCACTTGGTGGCGATCACGACCTGGTCGCGGACGCCCGCAAACGCTTGCCCCACCAGTGTCTCCGAGTGGCCGCAGCCGTAGGTGTCGGCGGTGTCGAAGAGCGTCACGCCCAGGTCCAGCGCCCGCCGCAGCGCCCTGACCGACTCCGCGTCGTCGGACGGTCCCCAGCCGACCGGCTCGCCGTCGAAGGAGTACGGGCCACCCATGGCCCACGTCCCGAAACCCAGCTTCCCCAGATCCGTCATGCCGGTCAGCGAACAACCTGGAGCGCGCTCCAGGTCAAGAAACCGGCTTGCGGCCGTCGGCGACCATCAGGGGCATGCCACTGGAAAGCATCGTCGCCTTCGTCGCGGCCTCGTTCCTCATCGCACTGTCGCCAGGACCCGGTACGGCCGTGGTCCTGCGACAGTCGGTGCACGGGCGGCGGGCCGCACTGGCGACGGTGTTCGGCATGGAGGTCGGCGTGGCGTGCTGGGCCGTCGCCGCGGCGCTCGGCCTGTCGGTGCTGCTCACGGCGTCGGAGATCGCCTACCACGCGCTGCGGATCGGCGGCGCGGTCTTCCTGGTCTACCTGGGCGTGAAAGCGCTGGTCAGCAGGAGCCTGCCGACCGAGGCGCCACCGCCCGGCCGCGCGTTCCGCAGCGGGCTGGTCGTCAACCTGGCGAACCCGAAGCTGGGCGTGTTCGCGATCTCGTTCCTACCGCAGTTCGCGCCGGCCGGGGAGTCCGGCCAGGGGGTTCTGCTCCTCCTGGCCGCCGGCTGGGTCGTGGTCGACACCGTCTGGTACCTGGTCGTCGTCGCGGTCCTGCACGCCGTCCGCGGCTGGCTCGCCCGGCCGCGGGTGCGCACGGCTCTGGAGAAGCTGTCGGGCGGCGTGCTGCTGGCGCTCGGAGTCCGGCTGGTACTCGACCCGCGTTGACGTCGGGCCGCCGCGGCGCCAGAACAGCTCGGGGAGTCCGGCCAGCTCAGCGAGGGTGTGGCAGCGGGCCAGCGGCTCGTAGCCACCCGCCAGGACGTGGGCGCGGACGCGGTCGAGCCGGCCGAAGTCGATCACCTCGCCCACGATGAGGAACGGCAGGACGAGCTTCCACGCCTGCACGACGGCCGAGCGCTTGCGGTGCGGGGCGCGCAGGACCGACCGCGCGACGCGCAGCAGGTGCTCGTTCGCGCTCATGGTCGCCGGGTGCGCCGTGTGGTCCCAGTTCCACCGGCGCTCCTCGGTGACCGCGCAGCGCACGCACTCGACCGGCCCGGTGCCGAGCTCGGCACCGCAGCGGGAGCACGCGAGCAGGGTCATCGCCCAGTCGACGCAGGTCCAGGGGTACACGCCGACGTCGGCGGAGGTGACCAGCTCGGCCAGCTCCCGGTCGGCGAGCTGCGAGGACGTCCGCAGCTCCTCCCAGTCCGCGAGCCAGAACTGGTCGAGCAGCTCGGCGCAGAACCCGCAGTCGGGGTAGCCGCGACCCGCGAGCTCACCGCACGAAGGGCATGCGGAGACGACAGCGGGACGTTGACCGCGCCGCGCGCCGGGCGGGAACGGCTGGTGATCAGCCACGGGGAGAAGATTAGGGGCAAAAGGCGGCCTTGGCAGCCGCGGCGCACCGTGACTATGGTCGGGTCTCGACAACTGAACACAACGCGGGAGCTCGCGCCTGAGCGGGCTGAGAGGGTGACTGGCCGTCGTGCCGGTGTCACCGACCGCCTGAACCTGACCGGGTAATGCCGGCGTAGGGAGGAATGTCGTGACGGCACTTGACGACCGTTCGGTCAAGCCCAGTGTGACCACCGGCCCGATCTCGGGCTCGCGCAAGGTGTACCGCGAGGTGTCCCCGGACATCCGCGTGCCCCACCGCAGGGTCGAGCTGACCAACGGCGAGCATGTCGATCTCTACGACACTTCCGGTCCGTATACCGACGACAACGCGACCATCGACGTCCACAGTGGACTACCCGACCTGAGGTCGGGGTGGGTCGCCGCACGGGAACCGATCAACGGAGCCGTCAGCCAGCTCGCGTACGCGAAGGCCGGGATCATCACCCCGGAGATGCGCTACGTGGCGGCGCGGGAGAACCTCGACGCGGAGTTCGTGCGCGCCGAGGTGGCCATCGGGCGCGCGGTCATCCCGTTGAACCGCAAGCACCCCGAGGCCGAGCCGATGATCATCGGCAAGAAGTTCCTCGTCAAGATCAACGCGAACATCGGCAACTCCGCGGTGTCGTCGTCGATCGAGGACGAGGTGGAGAAGATGGTGTGGGCGACCCGCTGGGGCGCCGACACGATCATGGACCTCTCCACCGGCAAGCGCATCCACGAGACCCGCGAGTGGATCCTGCGCAACTCCCCCGTCCCGGTCGGCACGGTGCCGATCTACCAGGCGCTGGAGAAGGTCAACGGCGACCCAGCGGCGCTGACCTGGGAGATCTACCGCGACACCGTGATCGAGCAGTGCGAGCAGGGCGTCGACTACATGACCGTGCACGCGGGCGTGCTGCTGCGGTACGTGCCGCTCACGGCCAAGCGCGTCACCGGCATCGTGTCGCGCGGCGGGTCGATCATGGCCGCGTGGTGCCTCGCGCACCACCGGGAGTCGTTCCTCTACACGCACTTCGAGGAGCTGTGCGACATCCTGCGGGCCTACGACGTGACGTTCTCGCTGGGTGACGGCCTGCGGCCGGGCTCGATCGCGGACGCCAACGACGAGGCGCAGTTCGCGGAGCTGCGCACCCTGGGCGAGCTGACGCACATCGCCCGCGCCAAGGACGTCCAGGTGATGATCGAGGGCCCCGGCCACGTGCCGATGCACAAGATCGCCGAGAACGTCCGGCTGGAGGAGGAGTGGTGCGGTGAGGCGCCGTTCTACACCCTCGGGCCGCTGGCCACGGACATCGCACCGGCCTACGACCACATCACGTCGGCGATCGGTGCGGCGCAGATCGGCTGGCTGGGCACCGCGATGCTCTGCTACGTCACGCCCAAGGAGCACCTGGGCCTGCCCAACCGGGACGACGTGAAGACCGGCGTGATCACGTACAAGATCGCGGCGCACTCCGCGGACCTGGCCAAGGGCCACCCCGGCGCGCAGGACTGGGACGACGCGCTGTCGAAGGCGCGGTTCGAGTTCCGGTGGGAGGACCAGTTCAACCTCTCGCTGGACCCGGACACGGCCCGCTCGTTCCACGACGAGACGCTGCCCGCCGAACCGGCGAAGACGGCGCACTTCTGCTCGATGTGCGGGCCGAAGTTCTGCTCGATGAAGATCACGCAGGACGTGCGGCGCTACGCCGAGGAACGCGGCCTGTCCACTGTGGAGGCCATCGAGGCCGGCATGGCGGAGAAGTCCGGTGAGTTCGCCGGCACCGGCAACAAGGTCTACCTGCCCGTGGTGGAGACTTCGTGACACCTCCGAGGGCCCTCACCATCGCCGGGAGCGACTCCGGCGGTGGTGCGGGCATCCAGGCGGACCTGCGCACGATGTTCGCGTGCGGGGTGCACGGGTGCGTGGCGCTGACGGCCGCGACCGTGCAGAACTCCCTCGGCGTCACGGGGGTGCACGAGATCCCGCCCGACGTCGTGGCTGCGCAGATCGCGTCGGTGGCCTCCGACATCGGGGTGCAGGCGGCGAAGACCGGGATGCTGGCGTCGGCGGCGATCATCGAGGCGATCACGCCGGCGCTGGACGCGGCCGGGATCGGCCGCGGTGGTGTGCCGTTCGTCGTCGACCCGGTGTCGGCGTCGATGCACGGCGACCAGCTGCTGGCGGACTCGGCGCTGGAGGCGTTGAAGGGCCTGCTGTTCCCGCGGGCGACGCTGGTGACGCCGAACCTCGACGAGGTGCGGCTGATCACCGGCATCGCGGTGAAGGACCGCGCGGACCAGCGCCTTGCGGCGCAGGCGCTGCACGAGCTGGGACCGGAGTGGGTGCTGGTCAAGGGCGGCCACATGTGGGACGACCCGGAGTGCCTGGACCTGCTGTACGACGGCCGCGAGTTCGTGGAGCTGCCCGGCCCGCGCTACGACACCGAGAACACGCACGGCAGCGGTGACACGCTGGCGTCGTCGATCAGCTCGGCGCTGGCGCACGGGGCCTCGGTGCCGGACGCGGTGCGGTTCGGCAAGGACTTCATCGTGAGGTCCGTGGCGGCGGCCTACCCCCTGGGTTCGGGGGTCGGGCCGGTGTCGCCGCTGTGGAGGTTGGACAGGTAGCGGGCGCACATCGCCCGCAGGTCGGTCTGCTCGGGGTCGAGCAACCAGACCGTGAGCGCTCCTTCGAGGAACGCGATGAGCCTCCGTCGCGGCCGCTTCGCCCAGCGTCTTGGCGAAGTGGCCGCGCAGGAGCCGGTTGCGGCGGCGGAACCGTTCGGTGATCTCGTCGTCGCGGGCCAGGTGCTCCGCCTGCAGCACGGTGTGCAGGGTGGCCAACCCCCGCCTTGGTGGCGATGGCCGCGGACGTGCCGGCGCAGACGCGCGAGGTGCTGGTCGCGGAGTTCGACGCCTTCAACCGGGTGTTGCACGACCTGTTCGCCGCCTCGGCCGACCCGTCCCGGTGACCGGGTGGGGACTCAGCCCTCGTTGGCCTGCGTCGGAGTCCAGTGCGACCACGACGCGTGGTGGACGGGCAGGCCGGCCTCGCGGAGGTGGCTCACCACGCGCGGGTCGTCGTCCACGACCATGACGACCGTGCGGCGGTGCCGGATCTCCTGGAGCCGTTCGAGCTTGACCACCTGGGCGGGTCGCCGGTCCCCCTCCCGCTGCATCAGCAGCGTGCCGGCCGGCAGCCCGTACTCGGCGAGCCAGCGCCGGGTGAGCTCCGCGATCCGGACGGGTCTGCCGGTGAGCCACACGATGTCGTGGTCCACCGCCAGCCTGTGGGCCAGCGCCGCGCCCTGCCGCAGCAGCCCGTCGCCTCCCGCCGCGTCGAAGAAGTTCGCCCACCTGACGGGCGAGTCCGAACTGAGCAGGTGAAGGCGGTGCTGGACGTCAGCGACGGTTCCGTCGATGTCCAGCACCGCGACCGGGCGACTCATGCGGTGGCCCCAATGTTCGCCGGAAGGATCTCCGCGAGGTTATCCCGGCGAGGGCACCGAAAACGGGCTCGGTGACGATCGATTTCGTCGAGTTGCGGACCGACGGCGCTACTTCGGCTCTTCGCCGACCAGTGTCTCCAGCGCGTCCAGCGCGTTGACCAGGGCCGAGACGTGTTCGGGCGTGAGCTGCTCGATGCGGCGTTGCAGCTCGCGCACGCGTGCGGAGCGCACACCGGACACCATCGTCTCGCCCTCGGGCGTGGGGGTGGCGAGCCAGGCGCGGCCGTCCTGCGGGTCGGGTTCGCGCTTCACGTACCCGGCCTCGACCAGCGCGGCGACGATGCGGGACAGCGTGGGCGGGGCCACGCCCTCCTTCGTCGCCAGGTCACCGAGGCGCATGGGGCCGCAGCGGGCGAGAGTCGCCAGCGCGGAGACCGCGCCGGGGCCGAGTCCGGGCGATCCGGTGCGGCGCAGCAACCGGGCCAGCCGGCCGATCGCCAGGTACAGGCGCGCGGTCGCGTCCTCGACCTCGGCGTCAATGGGGGCCGTCACGGCTAGTCGTCCTCCTCGACGGAAATCAGCAATGGTCAATCATCCCCCAACACGTGTGCACCCACGGTAGCGGCTGCGCGTTCACCACCGCGGCTTTATCGCGTGCGAAGGGAGACGACCTCGGGAACGGCCCCGTTCCCGAACGCCGAGGAGGAGAGGTACCGACTGCCTGGGGCCGTTCAGATTCCCGGTGACGAGGCCTGCGCCCAGAAGCGCTGCGGGATGCGACCGGCCAGCCGGGCGAGCCGGCCGCCCTCGACGGCACAGCGCATCGCGGCGCCCATCAGCTCCGGGTCACCGGCACGGGTGACGGCGGTGGCGAGGAGCACCGCCGAGCAGCCGAGCTCCATGGCCAGCGCGGCGTCGGAGGCGGTGCCGATGCCCGCGTCCAGCACGACCGGAACGGTGGCGCGGGCGGTGATCAGCTCGATGTTGTGCGGGTTGCGGATGCCGAGGCCGGTGCCGATCGGCGAGCCCAGCGGCATCACGGTCGCGCAGCCGATGTCCTGGAGCTTCAGCGCCAGCACCGGGTCGTCGTTGGTGTAGGGCAGCACGACGAAACCGTCGTTCACCAACCGTTCGGCGGCGTCGAGGAGCTCGACCGGGTCGGGCAGCAGGGTCTCCTCGTCGTGCACGACCTCCAGCTTGACCCAGTTCGTCTCCAGTGCCTCGCGGGCGAGCTGCGCGGTCAGCACGGCCTCGGCGGCGGTGCGGCAGCCGGCGGTGTTCGGCAGCACCTCGATGCCCAGGCGCCGCAACAGCTCCAGCACACCGGTCTGGCCGGCGGCGTCGACCCGGCGCATCGCCACGGTGGTCAGCTCGGTGCCGGACGCCACCAGGGCGCGTTCGAGCACGGACAGGTTCGCGGCACCGCCGGTGCCGGTGATGAGGCGGGAGCGGAACTCCTTGCCCGCGATGACGAGCGGGTCGTCCACGTCAGCCTCCCTGGACCGCGGTCAGCACCTCGACCACGCCGCCGTCCGGCACGATCGTCCTGTCCCACAACGCCTTGGGCACCACGGCACCGTCGAGCGCCACGGCCACGCCCGCGGCCGGCGCTCCCACCAGCGACACCACCGCGGCCACCGACGTGCCGTCGGACAGCTCGCGGAAGGTGCCGTTCACCTTCGCCTTCACGACGTTCCTCCTTCGAGCAACCGCAGCACTTCGCGTGCGGTGTGGGGGGCGAGCAGCAGGCCGTTGCGGTGGTGGCCGGTCGCGGCGATCACGCCGGGTTCGAGCCACCGCACGACCGGCACGTTGTCGGGGCTGCCCGCGCGGAACCCGACGGCGGTCTCGGTCAGCGCGTACTCGGCGAGGCCGGGCAGCACGACCTCCGCGTCGCGCAACAGGTCCCGCACGCCCGCCACGGTCACGTCGGTGTCGAAACCGGCCTCGTACTGGGTGGCGCCGACGACCACACCGTCGGTGCGCGGCACCAGGTACACGGCTCGGCCCTGCACGAGCGCGCGGATCGTGTGCCGGGGCGGTGGCAGCGCGCCGGGGCGGTGGGTGAGCCGCAGGATCTCGCCCTTGACCGGCCGGACCACGTCCCGCAGCGCCGGGTGCAGCCCCGCGCTCCACGCACCGGCCGCGATCACGCGGACCCGGCCGTCCACATCGGACCGCACCCCGGCCTCGGCGCACGCCTTCTCCAGCGCGGAGAGCAGCGCCCGGTTGTCGACGGCGAGGTCGCTCGTGTGCACCCCACCGCGCACGGCGGGGCCCAGCGACGGTTCGAACGCGCGGATCTCGCGCGAGGTCAGCAGCTCCCCCGCGTGCCGCAGGTCGGTGAGGTCGCCGGGGGACGTGCCGACCGCCAGCGTGCCCGCGGTGAACAGCTCCACGCCGATCGACGCGGCGAACTCCGGCCACAGCGCGAGCGCCTCGACCCCCTGCGCCACCACGGCTTCCTCGCCCGGCCACGCCTCGGTGAGCGGTGCGAGCATGCCGCCCGCGACCCGCGAACCCGCGTGCGGGGAACCGCGGTCGGACACGGAGACCGAGTAGCCGGCCCGTGCCGCGAACAGCGCGGCGGACAGGCCGATGACACCGCCGCCCACGACGGTCACTTCCACAGTGCTCAAGGCATTCACGCTCCCTGCGCCGGCATGACCCGGATCAGGTTCGACGGTCGGAGCGAACCACGCTCCCTCTCAG
Organism: Lentzea chajnantorensis; assembly: GCF_054300775.1. NCBI lineage: Bacteria > Bacillati > Actinomycetota > Actinomycetes > Pseudonocardiales > Pseudonocardiaceae > Lentzea > Lentzea chajnantorensis. The sequence goes on from NZ_JBSDZT010000002.1 coordinate 654,457, forward strand.
CCCGGTCTTCTCCAGGCTCCCGTGCGGACCGCCTTCAACATAACGGTTAACGTGCGTGCGTGCCAGGACTCGACGGAAACCTGATCAGGCAACGACTCGCCGACGCGACGCTCTACCTCTGCACCCCGGACCGGCCCGACCTGGCCGAGTTCGCGGACGCCGCCCTCTCCGGCGGTGTCGACGTCATCCAGCTGCGGGACAAGTCGCTGGAGGCCAGGCAGGAACTCGCGGCGATCGAGGTGCTCGCCGAAGCAGCTGAACGCCACGGGAAGCTGCTGGCCGTCAACGACCGCGCGGACATCGCGCACGCCGTGGACGCCGACGTGCTGCACCTCGGCCAGGACGACCTGCCGGTGCCGCTGGCCCGCCGGATCATCGGCGACGGCCCGGTGATCGGCCGCTCGACGCACGACGTGGACCAGATGCGGGCGGCGGCCGGCGAGCCGGGCGTCGACTACTTCTGCACCGGTCCGTGCTGGCCGACGCCGACGAAGCCCGGTCGCCCGGCTCCGGGGCTGGACCTCGTCCGCGCCACCCGCTCGCAGCGGCCGTGGTTCGCGATCGGCGGCATCGACCTGGGGAACCTGCACGAGGTCATGGCCGCGGGTGCCACGCGGGTGGTCGTGGTCAGGGCCATCACCGACGCCGAGGACCCGCGCGCCGCCGCCAGGTCGTTCAAAATTGAACTTGATCGTTGAAATTTGAACAAAACGGCGTACGCTCGACGGCGTGAGCGCACCTGTGCTGTACCTGAGCCACGGGGCTCCCCCGCTGGCCGACGACGCCACGTGGACCAGAGAGCTGAGGGACTGGTCCGCCACGCTCCCGCGCCCGGAGGCCGTGCTCGTGGTCTCCGCGCACTGGGAGGAGGCACCGACGACGATCGGCGCCACCACGACCGTCCCGCTGGTCTACGACTTCTGGGGCTTCCCGCAGCGCTACTACGAGGTCACCTACGCGGCACCGGGCGCGCCGGAGCTGGCCGAGGACGTGCGCAAGCTGCTCGGCGGCCACGTCGAGCAGGACGAGCGGCGCGGGCTGGACCACGGCGCCTACGTGCCGCTCAAGGAGATGTTCCCGGACGCGGACGTGCCCGTGCTGCAGCTGTCGATGCCGACGCTGGACCCGCGCGAGCTGCACGCGATCGGCCGGAAGCTGGCGCCGTTGCGCGAGCAGAACGTGCTGATCGTCGGAAGCGGGTTCATGACGCACAACCTGAGCTGCGTGAACTTCCCGGCCGGACCGGACTACGCGCCGCCGTCGTGGTCGCGGGAGTTCGACGACTGGGCGCACCGGCAGCTCGCGAGCGGTGACGTGGACGCATTGCTCGACTTCCAGGTGAAGGCACCCGCGGCCGGCATCGCGCACCCGCGGACCGAGCACTTCGCGCCGCTCTTCGTCGCGCTGGGCGCCGCGAGCGACGAGAAAGCCCGTACCAGCGTTGAAGGCTTCTGGTACGGGCTCTCGAAACGGTCTGTCCAGTTCAGCTAGCGAGCAGCTCCTAGCCGCGGGTCAGGGTCAGGCCCCAGCGCGACAGGATCGGGTTGACCGGCTGGAAGTAGGTCGTGCCGCCGGAGGTGCAGTTGCCGGAACCGCCGGAGGTCACGCCCTGGGCCTGGCCGAAGCCGGAACCCGCCACCCACGAGCCACCGGAGTCACCGGGCTCCGCGCACGCGTTGGTGCGGGTGAGGCCGCGGACGGTGCCCTGCGGGTAGTTCACGGTCGAGTTGTAGGCCTGGACCGTGCCGCAGCGCCAGCCGGTCGTGGAGCCCGAACGGCAGATCTGCGCGCCGATGGCCGCCACCGTCGAGCCCTGCACCGTCACGTTGGTGCCGTTGTAGCGGTTCACCCACGGACGCGGGGTCCAGTTGGAGTTGGTGCGGACCCACGCCATGTCGTTGCCGGGGAAGACCGAGCCGGCGAACGAACCGGCCGCGACGCGGTTGTAGCCGGACACCGAGGTGCCGGTGGTGCCGCAGTGGCCGGCCGTCACGAAGCCGCCGGTCACCGAGAAGCCCAGGGAGCAGCGGCCGCCGCTGCCCATGTAGATGGCGTCGCCACCGCGCAGGTCGTACAGCGGGGTCGCGTTCTCGGTCACCTCCTCGACCGTGACGGTCGAGCCGACGGACTTCGCGGTGGCGATGAACTGCTCCGCCGCGGCGTCGCGCTTGGTCTTGTTGACCTCGACCACGACGCTGTTGGACTTCTCGTCGACGCGCCAGCTGGCGATCGACTGGGGAGCGCTCATCAGGTCGAGGACCGACTTGGTCCCGTTGAGCTGCGTGAGCGAGTTCTTCACGACCTTGGTGTCCGCGCCGGTCACGGAGAGTCCGGACTTGGTCACGGCAACGGTCAGCCTGCCGGTCGCCTGGTCGATCCACGCTCCGCCGAACGCGTCGCCCAGCGAGCTCTTCGCCTGCTCGGCGATCTCGCTCGACTTGAGGTCAGAGGCCAACCGGACGCGTGCCTGGTCAGCGTTCAGGCCCAAATCACGCTCGACCGCTTGGAGCAACTCGGCCGGGTAGCTCTCCGTATCGGAACCAGTTCCGCCAACCGGCGCGGCAGGCGCACCAAACGCCGGTACGCTGAGAGCAGTCACGACTCCGGTGGCGAGCAGAACGGCACCGGTTACACGGGCCGCACTCGTGCGGTTCATCAAGACGTCTCCCTCACTTTCGGGTGCAGGGGAACCCGAGAGATCGGTTGCAGGGACCTTCTCTCGGGGGCTCTAGGGGGACGGGTGGTGGGGCGGCGGCAGGGGTCGCCCCACCCCTCCCACTTCCTTCCGCGTGGCCTCTCGGCCGAGGGCACTGCGCTCCAGTGGTCCTTCCACGAGCCTCATCGCGCCCTCCTTCGGTCTCTTTCGGAGCTAAACTTTCGCCCGTTCGAGTGACGTTACGGGCCTGTTATCTATGACGCCCGAACCCGACTGTGGACGAAGTGTGTCACAGCTCACGACAGATCAACTGCGGTGCGTAGCAATTGACAGTTAACTATCGCTCAACGTAGTGACGTGATCACCGAATGGGGTCGCCCGTTGGAACAGGCGTCGAGCCGTCGGCGGGCGGTGGCGAGCCTGTCGTCGTGGTGGTCGGCGCAGTGGTCGTGGTGCTTTCGGCGGACGACCGTCCGGACGTGCCCGGAGGCGGCGAGACGGTGACCGTCTCGGTGGCCGGCGGCGGGTTGTTTTCGGTGCGGTTGACCGATTTCTGCGGTTCCGCGGACGTCGACGGCTCGACCTTCTGCTCCGCCGGACCGGTGCCGCCGGGTGTGCCGGAGACGAGCTGGACGCTCGTGACGGCGAGGACCGCGACGACGAACGCGAGCAGACCGCCGACGGCGACGACCTGCCAGCGCTTCTCGCGCTCCATGGACCGTTGGTAGAGCACCGCTCCCACGGTGGTGACGACACTCGCGAGGACCGCGCCGATGATCGTGCCGACCACGTTGAGGCGCAGGCTCAGCACGGCCGCGGTGACGGCGGCGAGCACGCTCGCGACGAGCTTGACGGGGGTGATCTTCTCCTTATCAGCCATGACACACGTGGGACGTTGGGCACAGTTCACCGGTTGTGCGCCGGTGACGTGCATCATCGACACATGCGCCTGGTGACCATCGAGGACATCCGCGCGGCCGCCGCCGCGATCGCCCCCCACGTCGTCCGCACCCCGTTGCTGGCCTTCGACTCCTCGCTGTGGATCAAGCCGGAGAACCTCCAGCCGATCGGCGCGTTCAAGCAGCGCGGCGCGGTGAACGCGTTGTCCCGCATACCTTCTGAGGAACGTGCGCGCGGTGTCGTGGCGTACTCCAGCGGTAACCACGCGCAAGCGGTCGCCTACGCGGCGAAGACGCTCGGCATGACGGCGGCGATCGTGGTGCCGGAGAACACGCCACAGCTCAAGATCGACGCGACGCGCGCGCACGGCGCCGAGGTGTTCGTCGTCGGCATCACCGAACGGGAGTCGCGCGCGGCGGAGCTGGTCGAGGAGCGCGGGGCCACGCTGATCCCGCCGTTCGACCACTTCGACGTGATCGCCGGGCAGGGCACGGTCGGCCTGGAGATCTGCGAGGACCTGCCGGACGTGGCGACGGTGCTGGTGCCGGTGAGCGGCGGCGGGCTGGTCTCCGGTGTCGCGGTGGCCGTGAAAGCGTTGTGCCCCAACGCCCGCGTGATCGGTGTCGAGCCGGAGCTGGCCGGTGACTCGGCCGCGTCGCTCAAGGCGGGCGAGCTGGTGCGGTGGGACGCGCACGACCGCGCCCGCACGTCGGCGGACGGCCTGCGCGCGGAGCCGTCGGAGCTGACGTGGGCGCACATCAAGGAGTACGTGGACGACATCGTCACGGTGTCCGAGGACGAGATCCGCGACGCCGTGCGGCAGATCGCGCGCCGCACCCGGACCGTGGCGGAGCCGTCCGGTGCCACCGTCGTCGCGGCCCACCTGAACCGGTCGCTGCCGGAGGGCAAGACCGTCGCGGTGGTGTCGGGCGGCAACGTCGAACCGGCCCTGCTCGCGTCGATCCTCGGATGATCGCGCTCCCAGACGTCCTGGCGGCGGCGGAGCGGATCGCACCGCACGTGGTGCGCACGCCCCTGCTGCCGTTCGGCCGGGGGTGGCTGAAACCGGAGTCGTTGCAGCCGATCGGCGCCTTCAAGCTGCGCGGTGCGCTCAACGCGCTGGCGCTGCTGGAGGACCGCTCGCGCGGCGTGGTGGCCTACTCCAGCGGCAACCACGCGCAGGCCGTCGCCTACGCCGCCCGGCTGCACGGGGTGCCCGCGGCGATCGTGATGCCGTCGAACACGCCCGAGGTGAAGGTCGCGGCGACGCGGGCGCTGGGCGCGGAGGTGTTCATCGTCGGGATCACCGAGCGGGTGCGGCGGGCGCGGGAGCTCGTCGCCGAACGCGGTGCGGTGCTGATCCCGCCGTTCGACCACCCCGACGTGATCGCCGGTCAGGGCACGATCGGGCTGGAGGTCCTCGCCGACCTGCCGTCGGTGGACACCGTGGTGGTGCCGATGTCCGGTGGCGGGCTGATCTCCGGTGTGGCGACGGCCGTGAAGGCGATCAAGCCGGACGTCCGGGTGGTCGGCGCTGAGCCGGCGCTCGCGGCGGACGTCGCGGACTCGTTCAGGGCCGGTGAGCTGGTGCGCTGGGACCCCGTGGCCCGTGCGGAGACGATCGCCGACGCGTTGCGCGACGAGCCGTCCGAGCTCACCTGGGCGCACATCAGCCGGTACGTCGACGACGTGGTGACGGTGACCGAGGACGAGATCCTCGCGGCGGTGGCGGACCTGGCCAGGCGGGCCAGGCTGGTCGCGGAGCCGAGCGGTGCGGTCGCCGTGGCCGCCCAGGCCAGGCTGGGCGGGGGCGGGGTCGCCGTCGTGTCCGGCGGCAACGTCGACCCCGCGCTACTGGCTCGCCTTCTCGCCACCTGAGCGGATGTGCGTCGGCGGTCCCTCGACGCCGCAGTGCAGGCAGTCGCCGGGGTGCGGGTTGTCCGGCTGCTCGTGGTCGGTGGCCAGCACCCGGTTGTCCACGCCGAGCGCGAGCAGGCCGCCGACGATGGCCGCCACCGCGCACAGCACGAGCGCCATCCGCCAGCCCGAGGTCATGACCGCGGGGTCCGCGTAGCCCTCGCCCGTGATGCCCACGGCGGCCGGCAGCACGGCCATCGCGAGCAGGCTGCCGGTGCGCGCCACGGCGTTGTTCACGCCCGACGCGACGCCCGCGTGGTGGTCGGGTGCCGAGGCCAGCACGGTCGCGGTGACCGGCGCGACCACGGCGGCCAGGCCGAGGCCGAACACCAGCACGCCGGGCAGCACGCCGGTGAGGTAGCCCGCACCGGGCTGGGCGCCCCGCAGCAGCAGCATGCCGAGGCCCACGACGATCGGGCCTGCGACGAGCTGCACGCGCGGGCCGTACCGCTGGGCGATCTTGCCCGAGGTCGACGACGCCAGCAGCATGATGATCGTGATCGGCACGCTGGCCAGGCCCGACGCCGTCGGCGAGTAGCCCAGCGACACCTGCAGCTGGAGGACGAGCAGCACCATCACGCCACCCAGTGCCGCGTAGACCAGGAACGTCAGCAGGTTCGCGACCAGGAACGTGCGGTCGCGGAACAGCTCCGGCGGCACCAGCGGGTCGTGCGAGCGCGCCTGGACCACGCCGAACGCGATCATGGCCACCAGCCCGAGGGCCGCGACCGGGTAGGACTGCTCGACCAGGCCGCCGGTCAGCAGCGCGAGCCCCGCGGCTCCGACGACCGCGCTGAGGTAGTGGGGGTGCCCCGCCGTCTCGTCGCGCGACTCCGGCACCGACCGCAGCGCGAGGTACACGCACAGGGCCGCCACCGGCAGGTTGACCAGGAACGCGAGCCGCCACGACCAGGCCTGCACCAGCAGCCCGCCGACGAACGGGCCGATCGCCGTGGCCACGCCGGACAGGCCCGACCAGGCGCCGATCGCACGCGAGCGGTCCTCCCGGTTGAACGACGACTGCAGGATCGCGAGCGCGCCGGGCGTGAGCAGCGCTGCGCCCACGCCCTGCAGCACACGGGCCGCGACCAGCACCGGGACGTTCCAGGCGACGCCGCACAGCAGTGACGCCACGCCGAACCAGACGACGCCGGTCACGTAGACGCGGCGGCGGCCGAAGCGGTCGCCGAGCGAGCCGGCGACGAGGATCAGCGAGGCCAGCGCCAGCAGGTACCCGTTGAGGATCCACTGCAGGTCGGTCACGGACGCGCCGAGCTCGGCGCCGATGCGGGGCAGGGCGACGTTGACGATCGTGCCGTCGAGCATCGCCATGCCGGAGCCGAGGATCGTCGTGGCCAGCACCGCGCGGGCGCGCGGCGTGCCCCAGGCGATCATGCCCCGCCGATCAAGACGGCCTGTTCAGCGTGGCCACGAACTTGTAGCGGTCGCCCCGGTAGACCGAGCGCACCCATTCGATCGGGTTGCCCTCGGTGTCGAACGAGTGCCGCGACAGCAGCAGCATCGGCAGGCCGATGTCCGCCCCGAGCAACTCTGCCTCTTCGGGCGAGGCGAGCGCCGTCTCGATCGTCTCCTCCGCGTGGCCCATCTCGACGCCGAACCGGTCGGACAGCACCTGGTACAGCGAGGCACCGGGCGCCAGGTAGCGGCGCAGGCCGCGGAACCGGCCCAGCGCGAGGTGGGTCGTCTCGATGGCCATCGGCTCGTTGTCGGCCAGGCGCAGCCGGTGCAGGCGCAGCACCTTGGCACCGGGGCGCACGCCCAGGTACCGGGCGAGCTCCGCCTCCGCCGGCATCTCCGAGGCCTCGATGAGCTTGGACGACGGCACGCGGCCCTGGGCGCGCATGTCCTCTGTGTACGAAGACAGCTGCAACCTCTGGGCGACCTTCGGTTCGGCCGCGAAGGTGCCCTTGCCCTGCACCCGGAGCAGCCGCCCCTCGACCGTCAGCTCGGCGAGCGCCTGGCGGACCGTGGTCCTGGAGACGTCGAACTCCGCGGCCAGCGACCGTTCCGTGGGGATGGGTGAACCGGGCGGCAGCGCCCTCAGCAGGTCGAGCAGGTGCCGCTTGAGACCCCAGTACTTGGGTTCGCGTTGCGCACGCGTCCTGGCGTCCACGCCTGATGCAGGCGTCGTCTCCAGCATGGCCTCCTCCTCGCACTCCATGTCACGCCCCACAAGGATGCCCTGTCCGGGTCCTCCCGCGCGTCCGAACCCCCGCCATTCGACTCAAAAAAGGTCCGAGGACTCCGCAACGCTTTGGCAACGCGCTTGACAGGAGGGGTGACGCGGCACACGCTGTTCCGCATTGGTCTACACCACTTGGGCGTTCCGGCCGAGGGGCCGGGCTTGCTGAAAGGGCGCGACTGTGAAGGGCTGGAGAGGACTCGCTGCTGGTGCCGCCGCACTGGCAGTGGCCGTGTCCGGATGTGGCACGAGCACGAACAGCGGTAGCGGCACGGAGTCCAAAGAGATCACCGTGTGGCTCATGGACGGCTCCGCGCCGGCAACTCTGACCGACGCCTTGAACAAGGAGTTCGAGAGCGCGAACGGCGTCAAGGTCAAGTACGAGGTCCAGAAGTGGACCGGCATCCAGGAGAGGCTGACCACGGCACTGGCCAGCAGCACGCCCCCGGACGTCATCGAGCTCGGCAACACCCAGACGGCGAGCTTCGCCGACCAGGGCACGCTGGCCGACCTCACCGCGGACGCGAAGCAGTTCAACGACGCCGAGTGGCTCGGCGGTCTCAAGGACTCGCTCACGATGAACGGCAAGCAGTACGGTGTGCCGTTCTACGCCGCGAACCGCACCGTCATCTACCGCACGGACCTGTTCCAGGCGGCCGGCATCGCGCAGCCGCCGACCTCGCGGGCCGAGTGGATCGACGCGATCACCAAGCTGAAGGCCGCGAACGCGGCCAACCCGGACTTCCAGGCCCTGTACCTGCCGGGTCAGTCCTGGTACTTCCTGCTCTCGCTCATCTGGGACGAGGGCGGCGACGTCGCCAAGCAGGACGGCGGCAAGTGGACGAGCACGCTCGACTCCGCGCAGGCCAAGGCGGGCTTCGAGGCCTACAAGGCGCTGTACGACGCCTCGGCCGTCAAGAAGGTCCCGGCTGACATCGACGAGGCGAAGCCCCAGCAGATGGAGGTCTTCGGCACGGGCAACGTCGGCATGATGGTCGGTCTCCCGTGGGAGCTCGCCGGTGCCGTCAAGGCCAAGCCGGAGCTGAAGGACAAGACCTCGGCGTTCCCGATCCCGTCGAAGAAGGCCGGCTCCGCCGCGCCCGTGTTCCTCGGCGGCTCGAACCTCGCGATCCCGGCGTCCAGCAAGAACGCGGACGCGGCGAAGAAGTACCTGGCGCTGCTGTCGTCCAAGAAGTACCAGGACATGCTCGCCGAGGGCGGTGCGGTCCCCGGTACCTCGAAGGACACCGCGAAGCTCGAGACCAACGCGATCGGCAAGGCCATGGCGGCCTCCTCCCCCAACGGCAAGGTCACCCCGGTGACGCCGAAGTGGGCGGCCGTCGAGGCGGGCCAGAACCCGCTGAAGGACGCGCTCACCGCGTACCTGACGGGTGCGAAGTCGCTCGACCAGGCGACGAAGGACGCGAGCGACGCCGTCACCAAGGCCATGGGATAGCCCAGCCGAGATGACGGCCGTCAAGACGACCGAAACGGCAGCGCCGGCCGGGAGCATCCCGCCGGCGCTGCCGCCTGCCGTGACGGGTGGGGCGCGCGAGCGCCGCCACCGGGGCGGCGCCTTCGACCGGGCGCTGCCCTACCTGCTGCTGGCCCCCGCACTCCTCGCGATCCTCTGGCTGATCGGCTGGCCGGTCGTCTCGGTGTTCGTGACGAGCTTCCGCCAGCTCAACCTCGGTGAGCTGGTCCGCGGCGAGATCGTGTGGACCGGCCTCGACAACTACGCGACCGTGCTGCAGGACGAGCGCTTCTGGGAAGTCTCGCTGCGCACCGTCGTGTTCACCGTGTCCGTCGTCGTGACGTCGGTGGGCGCGGCCCTGGGCATCGCCCTGCTGATGCGCGTGCTGACGCCGTGGGTGCGGATCGCGCTGCAGATCGCGATGCTCTGCGCGTGGGCGATGCCGATCCTGGCGTCCACCACGGTCTACCAGTGGATGTTCGACCAGAACTACGGCATCCTGAACAAGACGCTGGTGCAGCTCGGGTTCGACTCGTTCGCCGGCTACTCGTGGTTCTCCTCCGGCTCGTCGACGCTGTCCGTCGTCGGCTTGCTGATCGTCTGGCAGGCGATCCCCTTCCTCGCCTTCTCCCTGTACGCCGGGCTCATCGGCATCCCGCGCGACCTCTACGAGGCGGCGGGCATCGACGGCGCCTCTCCGTGGCAGACGTTCCGCGCGGTGACGTGGCCGGAGATCAAGTCGCTGCTGATGATGGTGACGTTCCTGTCGACGCTGTGGGACTTCAAGGTCTTTGCCCAGATCTGGGTGTTCCGCGAGGGCGGTCCCAGCGGGCAGAGCACGACGCTGCCGGTGCTGCAGTACCTGGAGGGCATCGCGAAGAGCCACTTCGGCGTCGCGGCCGCGATCTCCGTGCTGATGATGGTCATCCTGGGCCTGATCACGTTCCAGTACCTGCGCAAGCTGCTGCAGACCGAGGAGGGGGAAGATCTGATGCTCAAGAAGTCCGCGGCCAACGTCGTCGGCCTCGTGCTGGCCCTGTTCTTCCTCTTCCCGACGTACTGGATGATCACGACGGCGTTGAAGCCCAAGGGCTCGACGATCACGTCGGACTACGACCTCGTCCCGCTCGCGGTGACGTTCACGAACTTCGTCACCGCGTGGACGAAGCCGGGGTTCCTGTCGTCGCTGGGCAACAGCCTCCTGGTGACGCTGACCGCAGTGCTCGCCGCGATCGTCGTCGGCATCACCGCGGCGGTCGCCATGTCGCGGTTCGCGTTCCGCGGCCGCAAGGGCTTCGTGCTGCTGATGCTGGTCGCGCAGATGGCGCCGTTCGAGGCGTTGCTGATCCCGATGTTCCTGATGATGCGGGACCTGCAGCTCTACGAACACCTGTCGTCGCTGGTCCTGGTGTACTTCGCGGTGACGCTGCCGTTCTGCGCGTGGACGTTGCGCGGGTTCGTCAACGGCATCCCGATCGAGCTCGAAGAAGCCGCCATGGTCGACGGCTGCGGTCGGTGGAAGGCGTTCCAGAAGGTGACGCTGCCGCTGCTCGGCCCCGGTCTCGTGGCGACCTCGGTGTTCGCGTTCATCACGGCGTGGAACGAGTTCCTGTTCGCCAAGGTGCTGATCCGCAGCCAGGACAGCGAGACGCTGCCCGTGTGGCTGTCCGGTTTCCAGACGGCGTTCGGCACCGACTGGGGTGGCGCGATGGCCGCCTCCGTGCTGTTCACGGTGCCCGCACTGGTGTTCTTCCTCATCGTCCAGCGCAAGATGGTCGCCGGCGTCACCGCCGGTGCAGTGAAGGGATGACGCGTGGATCAGTTGGCCGCTGCCGTTCTGCTGCCCGGTTTTCACGGGACGACCGCCCCCGACTGGTTGGTGCGGCGGGTCGCTGACGGTCTCGGCGGGGTGGTCCTGTTCGGCCGCAACGTCGTCTCCGACGACCAGGTGACCTCGCTGTGCGCGCAGCTGCGCTCGGCGCGGCCGGACGTGGTGATCGGCATCGACGAGGAGGGCGGCGACGTCACCCGCCTCGACGCGGGCCACGGGTCCGAGGTGCCCGGCAACTACGCCCTGGGCGTGGCGGACGACCTCGACCTGACCCGGTCCGTGGCCGCCTCGATCGGCGCGCGGCTGGCCCGGTGCGGCATCTCGCTGAACCTGGCGCCGTCGGCGGACCTGGTGCTGACGCTCGACGACCCGATCATCGGCGTGCGGGCGTTCGGCTCGGACCCGGTGCTCGCCGCGCGGCACGTCGCCGCGTGGGTGGAGGGCCTGCAGGCCGTCGGCGTCGCGGCGTGCGCCAAGCACTTCCCCGGTCACGGTGCGTCCACTGAGGACTCGCACGAGCAGCTGCCGGTGCTGCCGCGCACCGAGCAGCAGCTGCGCGAGGTCGAGCTGGTGCCGTTCCGCGCGGCGGTGAACGCGGGGGTGCGGTCGATCATGACCGGCCACCTCGTGATCCCCGAGTGGGGCAGCGCGCCGGTGACGTTGAACAAGCACGCGATCGACCTGCTGCGCCGCGAGCTCGGCTTCACCGGCGCGGTGATCACCGACGGCCTGGACATGAAGGCCGTCGGCGGCGACCTGGCGGTGGGTGCGGTGAAGGCACTGGCCGCGGGCGTCGACGCGCTGTGCCTGGGCGGCATCCCGCTCGACGACGCGGAGATCCAGTGGCTGATCGACTCGATCGTCGCCGCGGTGCGGTCCGGTGAGCTGTCGGAGGAGCGCCTGGCCCAGGCCGCGGCCCGGTCGCTGGCACTCGGCCTGCCGCCGTCGACCGTGGACGCGCACGACGCCGAGATCGGCCTCACGGCCGCTCGACGCGCTGTCTCGGTCCGCGGTCGCGTTGGTGTCGGTGCGGACCCGGTCGTCGTCGACCTGGTGGTGGACCCGTCGATCGCGGTCGGCGACGTCCCGTGGGGCCTCGGTCCGTACCTGAGCGAGGTCCTGCCGGGCACCGAGGTGATCGCGGCCCGCGACATCTCGGCCGAAGAAGTTGCGAGCGCCGCCGGCAAGCGCACGATCGTGGTGGTGACGCGCGACGCCCACCGCCACACCAGCGCTCGACAACTGGTAACTAACTTAACTAATCTGGGCCTGGACGTGGTGCACGTCGAAACCGGCGTGCCGGGTCCCGACCTGGGCAGCGTCGCCCGCATCGACACCCACGGCGGTTCTCGGGTGAGCCTCCGGGCCGCGGCCGAGCTGATCCTGAAAGGCACGACATGACCACGCCCCAGCCCGGCCAGCACATGGCCGCGGAGATCGCGGCCCAGCCGTCGATCTTCTCGTCCCTCTACGCGTCCCGGTCGTCAGTGGCTGAGGTGGCCGCCGTCATCCGGGAGCGCGCACCTCGTTTCGTGCTGTTCGCGGCGCGCGGTTCGAGCGACCACGCGGCCATCTACGCGAAGTACCTGACCGAGATCCTGCTGCAGCTGCCAGCGGGCCTGGTCTCCGCGTCCACCACGACCCTGTACGGCGCGGAGCCCGACCTGCGCGACGTGCTGCTGGTGACGGTGTCGCAGTCGGGCGGCTCCCCCGACCTGCTGGAGGTCACCGCCTCCGCACGCCGCCGCGGCGCCCTCACCGTGGCGGTGACGAACACCGCCACCTCCCCGCTGAACGCGGCCGCCGAGCTCTCGGTGGACGTCTCGGCCGGCGTCGAACACGCGGTGGCCGCCACCAAGACCTACTCGGCCACCCTGCTGGCCCTGTACCTGCTGATCGACGCCGTCCGCGGCGGCAACGGCGCGGCAGCGGCCCCCCTGGGCGACCTGGCCCAGGTGACGCTGGACGCCTCCACCCCGACCGTGGAGGAGGCGGTCCGCCGCTACCGCTTCGTCGACCGCGTGCTCACCACGGGCCGCGGCTACTCCTACGCCACGGCCCTGGAAGCCTCCCTGAAGCTGGCGGAGACCTCCTACCTGGCCGCCCGCGCCTACTCCGGCGCCGACCTCCTGCACGGCCCGGTGGCCGCCGTCGACGGCGAGACCGCCGTCCTCGCGATCACCTCGCTGGGCAAGGGCGGCGACTCACTGCGCGACGCCCTGGACGTGGTCCACCAGCGCGGCGCCGACGTGGTCGCCGTGGGCTCCGCCTCCGAGAAGGTCGGCGCGACCCTGTCGATCGCCATCCCGGAGACGGCCGAGGAGGTCGCACCGGTCCTGGAGATCCTGCCGGTGCAGCGCCTCGCCCACGGCCTGGCCCTGGCGCGCGGTGGTGACCCGGACAGCCCGCGGGGGCTGAACAAGGTGACGCGCACCCTCTAGGGGTTCTTCGTTCTGCTGGCTCGATCGGCCGTCCGGGGCTTTCGCTCCGGACGGCCTTTTCGTGCTTGGGACCTGGTCGGCGCCACTCGAACGGGTGAAGCTTGTCCTGATCCACGCCTGGGCTCGTCTTGTAGGTGTCCGAAACACACCCGTTCCTGCGCCCGCAGGTATGGAAGCGCGCGGAGGGGGCGTTGCCCGTGGGTCGAGCCGGAGGTGAGGAGCGCCGGAGGTGAGAAGCGCCGGAGCTCCACGCCTCGAAACCGGCCCGGAAAACGGCCAGGGGAACCGCCGCCTCAGCAGACGATCCCCCTCAGCCCACGAACCCAGCCGCTACGAACCGGGCCTACTGTCCAGCGGTCGCGTACCCCACCGCCCCGACGGGAGCAACGGGCGCAACCGGCACCGCGGCGTCGAACACGACCTCCCCGTCGACCCACACCTTCCTGGGCCGCAGCTCGTCGTCCCACCACACGAGGTCGGCCACGGCCCCCGGCGCCAGCCGCCCGAGCCCGGACTCGCCGATCGCCTCGGCCGGCACGATCGTCGCCGAGGCCAGCGCGTCCGCCGCGGGTACGCCGACGGACACGATGTTGCGCACGGCGCGGTCCAGCGTCAGCGCCGAGCCCGCGATCGTGCCCTCGGGGGAGCGGGGCACGCCGTCCTCGGTGAGGAGGACGTCCGCGCCGCCGAGGTGGTAGCGGCCAGGGGGCATGCCCGCCGCGGCCACGGCGTCGGTCACCAGGGCCACCCGTGCGCCGGCCGCGTTGAACACGAGGCGGCACACGTCCGGGCCCACGTGGGCCAGGTCGGCGATCAGGCCCAGCGTGAAGCGGTCGTCGACCAGGGCGACGCCGGGTACGCCGGGTTCGCGGTGGCCGAGGGGGCGCTGGGCGTTGAACAGGTGCGTCACCATGCGGGCACCCGCGTCGGCGGCGGCGCGGGTCTGTTCGCCGGTGGCGTCGGAGTGGCCGACGGCCACGAGCACCCCGGCGTCGACCAGGCGGCGGATCGCCTCGAAGCCGCCGGGCTGTTCGGGTGCCAGGGTCACCATGCGCAGCGCCCTGCGCAGGGCGTCGTCGTTCAGGAGCGCGTCGATCTGGTCGGGACCAGGCTCGACCATGAACGACGGGTCGTGCACGCCCGCCCGTTTCGGTGACAGGAACGGCCCCTCGAGGTGCACGCCGAGGGGACGTGCGCCCACCCCGTCGGGCAGTGCGGCCGAGGCGGCCAGCACGGCGCGGGCCTGGCGGATGACCACGTCGACCGGTGCGGTGATCAACGTGGGCAGGAAGCGGGTCACACCCGTGGCTGGCAGTGCTGCTGCGACCGAGCGCATGCCGGCGGCGTCCACCTCGGCGAAGTCGACGCCGACGGCGCCGTTCACCTGGACGTCGACCAGACCCGGTGTGAGCAGGCCGTCGGATAGGACCTCCGCGCCAGGTGGAGCTTCACCGGTGGTCACCTCGACGATGCGGCCGTCCCTGATCCGCACCGAGGCAGGACCGACGATCGTGCGACCGAGCAAAGCGCGCGGTGCTGCGACAACGGCGTCCAAGATCCCTCCTTGAATGGTCCAGACCATTATGGCGACAACGGGGGTCCGCGTCACGTGTCGTTAGTAGATAACCATCCCACAAAACAGTGAGTGAATGAGCGTCATGTTTACCGGGACCCGTGTGGGTGATCGGAGGTGACGCATACTGGTGTCAGACATCCGAGGTCTACGACGAGTTGAGGGTGCTGTGGCAGTCACTGACGATGCGATCCTGCGCGTCAAGGAGATGATCGTGTCCGGCGAGCTGAAGCCGGGCGACCGTCTCCCGCGGGAGGCTGAACTGGCCGAACGCCTCGGTCTCTCGCGCAACTCGCTGCGCGAGGCCGTCAAGGCGCTGTCGCTCGTCCGGGTGCTCGACGTCCGCCAGGGCGACGGCACCTACGTCTCGTCGCTGCGCGCGGACGACCTGCTGGGCGCGCTCTCGTTCGTCCTCGACCTGCACCGCGGCGAAGATTCGGTGCTGGAGGTCCTCCAGGTCCGCCGCATCCTCGAACCCGCCGCGGCCGCGATGGCCGCCCAGCGCATCGACCCGGACGAGGTCGTGAAGCTGCGGACCCTGTGCGACGCCGCCGAGCAGGCGAAGTCCGTCGAGGAGCTGGTCGAGCACGACCTGGAGTTCCACCGCGCCATCGCCCAGTGCTCCGGCAACGCCTACCTCGCGCAGCTCCTCGACACCCTCGCCGGTCCCACGGTCCGGGTGCGGATCTGGCGCGGCATCACCCAGTCGAACGCCGTGGACCGCACGGTCGCCGAGCACCGCGCGATCGTGGACGCGCTCGCTGCGCACCAGCCGGAGCTGGCGCGCAGCTGGTCGACGGTGCACGTGGCCGGCGTGGAGCAGTGGCTGTCAGACCTGGCGTAGCTGCTCCAGCACCACCCGCACCGCCGGTTGCCCGTCCGCCCGCTTGCGCACCACCGCCGACACCGTGCGGAACACCTGCTGCTTCAACGGCCGCAACGCCACCCCGGGCCGCCGCGCCACCGAGGGCACCAACGCCACCCCGAGACCGGCTTCGACCAACCCGCACATGACCCCGAAGTCGTCGCAGTAGGCCTGTGCCCGCGGCACGAACCCGGCCGCACCGCAGGCCCGCTGGGTCAGCTCGTGGCACGACGCGTCGGTGCGCGGCATGATCCACGGGCGGTCCGCCAGCAGTGCGAGGTCCACAGAATCCTGCTGCACCAACGGGTCTGACAGCGGCAGGGCCACGTTCACCGGTTCCACGAACATCTCGTGCGACTCGCAGGACTCGGGCAGCGTGCGCGGCATGATGTTGTACGAGTGGATGACGGCGATGTCGACGTCGCCGCGCCGCAACGCGGGCAGTGACGACTCGGGTTCCATCTCGTGCACGAACAGGTCCACATCGGACCCGTGTGCCGAGCGCAGCAGCTGGATCACGCGCGGGAGCAACGCGGCCACCGACACGAACGCGCCGATGCGGACCACGCCGGAGACCGAGGTGCGCAGGGAGGCGAGGTCGGCTTCGGCCGCTGCCAGCTGGTCGAGGACGAGCTGGGTGTGCGCGGCGAGCACGTGGCCGGCGCGGGTCAGCGTCAGCCGGCGGCCCGCCCGTTCGACCAGGGCCACGCCGGCCTCGCGTTCCAGTGCGGCGAGCTGCTGGGAGACCGCGGGCGAGGTCACGTGCAGGGCCTCGGCGGCCGCGGTGACCGTGCCGTGGACCGACAGGGCGTGGAGCAATCTCAAGCGCCGTACGTCCAACACAAAGCTCAGCTTAACGTTCCGGGCAGAACTTCTAACTGGAACTTCGCGAAAACTAGAGCCACGCTGGAGGCATGTTCGGACGAGTGCTGGTAGCGATGGTCACCCCGTTCACCCCGGACGGTGACCTGGACCTCGGGGGTGCGCAGGAGCTGGCGGCGCACCTCGTCGACAGGGGTGGTGCGGACGGGCTGGTCGTCAACGGGACGACCGGTGAGGCGCCGACCACCACCGACAGCGAGAAGGCGCGGGTCATCAGGGCCGTCAGCGAGGCGGTCGGTGACCGGACGCACGTCATCGCGGGTGTGGGGACCAACTCCACCCGCCACACCATTGAGCTCGCGCGGCAGGCTGAGGAGAACGGCGCGCACGGGCTGCTGGTCGTGACGCCCTACTACAGCAAGCCCACGCAGGAGGGCGTCGAGAACCACTTCCGGCGGGTGGCGGACGCGTCCGGGCTGCCGGCGCTGCTCTACGACATCCCCGGTCGCACGGCCACCGCGATCGACACCGAGACGCTGCTGCGGCTGGCCGAGCACCCGCGGATCGTGGGTGTGAAGGACTGCAAGGTCGACCTGCTGGCGACCGCGAGGGTCATCGCCGAGACCGGGCTCGACTACTACTCGGGCAACGACGAGCTGATCCTGCCGCTGTACTCGATCGGTGGCGTCGGCACGGTCAGCACCGTCGGGCACGTCGTCGGCAACGAGATCAAGGCGATGCTCGACGCCTACGACGAGGGTGACAACAAGGAGGCGCTGCGCCGGCACCAGGCGCTGCTGCCGGTGATCACGGCGATCATGACGCGCGAGCCGGGTGCCGTGGCGGTCAAGGCGGCGCTCACCCTGCTCGGGTTGCCCGCGGGTCCGGTGCGGGAGCCGCTCGCCGAGGCCACGCCGCGGCTGGTCGACGAGCTGAAGGCGTTGTTCGCCTAGGGGGCGCGGACCCGGTCACGGCGTGGGCACCTCGGCACCGAGCAGGCCCGCGGACTTCAGCTCCTCCCACACCCCGGCCGGGATCGACGCCGAGAAGTACGCGCTGTTCGCGGTCATCTGCTCGGCCGTGCGCGCGCCGATCACGACCGACACGACGGCGGGGTGGCCGAGGGCGAACTGGATCGCCGCCTCGGGCAGCGTCACGCCGTGCCGCCCGCACACCTCGGCGATGGCGCGGGCGCGGGCCACGAGCTCCGGCGGCGCCTCCTCGTAGTTGTACCTGGCGTCCGCCGGCACGACCGGCTTCGACAGCAGCCCGGAGTTGAAGACACCGCACGCCACCACGGACACGCCGCGTTCGAGGCACAGCGGCAGGAACGTGGGCAGCGAGGGCTGTTCCAGCAGCGTGTACCGGCCGGCCAGCATCACCACGTCGATGTCGGTCTCGCGGACGAACCGCTCCGGCATCTCCCACTGGTTCATGCCGACGCCGATGGCACCCACGACCCCCTGCGACCGCAACGACTCCAGCGCCGGGTACGCCTCGCCGAACGCCGCGTCCCAGTGCTCGTCCGGGTCGTGGATGTAGACGATCTCCACCCGGTCGGTCCCCAGACGCTCCAAAGAGGACTCAAGAGACCGCAGGACACCGTCGGCCGAGTAGTCGCGAATCCGCCGGAAGTGGCGCGGCACCGCGAAACCCTCGTCGTCCATCCCAGTGCCGTCGAACGGTTCCAGCACCCGCCCGACCTTCGTGGAGAGCACGTACCCGTCACGCGGGCGGCCGGACAGCGCCACGCCGAGGCGGCGTTCGGACAGGCCGAGGCCGTAGTGCGGCGCTGTGTCGAAGTAGCGGACACCGGTCTGCCAGGCGGCTTCGACCGCGCCGAAGGCCTCGGCGTCGGACACCTCCCGGTAGAGGTTGCCGATCGGCGCGGCACCGAAGCCGAGACGGGAAACGGGCACCTTCACGGGCGTCACTCCTGCTTCTGGCCGGTGGCGAACCTGGTCACGATCAGCGCGAGGATGATCACCGCGCCGTACGACGCCTTGATGTAGAACCCGGACACGCCCTGCAGCCGCAGGATCTGCTCCACGAGCCCCAGCATCAGCACGCCCGACAGCGCGCCGAACAGCGTGCCCTTGCCGCCCTGCAACGAGATCCCGCCGATCACCGCGGCCGCGAAGACCTGGAAGATCATGCCCTCGCCCTGCGTCGCGGCGACGGAACCGAGGCGCCCGGTCATCAGGATGCCCGCGACCACCGCGAGCACCGAGCCGATGACCAGCACCAGCCACACCACCCGGTCGACCCGGATGCCAGCCGCGCGTGCCGCCTCGGAGTTGCCGCCGATGGCGTACAGCGACCGCCCGGCGCGCAGGTACTTCAGCACGAAGATGCCCGCGGCGTAGCAGACGATGCAGATCCACACCGCCGCCGGCAGCCCGAGCCACGTCGTGGAACCCAGGTACAGGAACGACTCCGGCACGTCGATCAGCGACTTGCCCTCGGTGATCGCGAGCTGCAGGCCGCGCAGCATGGTCAGCATGCCCAGGGTCACCATGAACCCGGACAGGCCCACCTTGAGGATGAGGAACCCGTTCAGCCCGCCGACCACGACCCCGATGAGCAGGCACAGCGGCAGCGCCAGCCAGGCCGCCAGGCCGACGCCGAGGCCGCCGGACGACGCCGGGATGATCAACGCGACGGCCAGCGCGGGCGCGAGGCCGACGGTCGACTCGAGCGACAGGTCCATCTTGCCGACGACCAGGATCATCGCCTGGCCCAGCACCAGCAGCGAGAGCTCGCTCTGCTGGGTCAGCACGGCGATCAGGTTGCCGGAGGTGAGGAAGATCGGCGACAGGATCGAGCCGACGACCAGCAGCAGTACGATCACCGGGACCAGCGCCAGGTCCTGGTACCGCGCGAACTGGAACTTCTGCTTCCCCGGCGGTGTGGGCGCCGGGACGGGCGGAGTCATGGCCTTGGTCATTCCGCACTCATTCCTTCAATGGCAGAGATGAGCTCCTGGTCGCGCCAGCCGCGGGCGAACTCCCGCACCACCCGGCCGTGGAACATCACCAGAACACGGTCGCAGACCCGCAGGTCGTCGAGCTCGTCGGACACGACGACCGCCGCCTTGCCCCGGCGTGCCTGCGCGTCGACGACGCCGAGGAGCGACTCCTTGGACTTCACGTCGACCCCCGCGGTGGGGTTGATCAGCACCAGCACGGCCGGGTCGCCCGCGAGGGCCCGCGCCATCACGACCTTCTGCTGGTTGCCGCCGGACAGGTCCGACACCGGCTGGTCCGGTCCCGCGGCCTTCACGTCGTAGGAGGCGATCGCCGTCGCCCCCGCCGCGCGCTGGGCCCGCGGCCACACGAACGCGCCGGCGGTGCTCAGCGTCGCGTTCTCCGCGATCGACAGGTCGAGCACGAGCCCCTGGTGGTGCCGATCCCTTGGTACACAACCGATCCCGGCTTTCAGGGCCGACGGCACGTCACCGCCGCGCACAGCGGTTCCGTCCACCGAGATCGTTCCCCCGGAGGGTTTGCGCAGCCCGTACACGGTCTCGGCGAACTCGTGCTTGCCCGACGACGCGCTGCCGGCCAGGCCGATCACCTCGCCGCGCGCCGCCGACAGCGTGACGTCCGAGAACGCGTCACCGCTCAGCGTCGACACGGTCAACACGGCCTCGTCCGACGACGGCCGGTCGGCACCGCTGGGCACGTTCAGCCCGCCCGCCTCGCCGGTCATCGCCTCGATGAGGGCGGGTTTCGACATCTCCGCGACCGGTGCGGTGACGACGTGCCGCGCGTCGCGGTAGACCGTCACCGTCTGGCAGACCTCGTAGACCTCCTGCAGGTGGTGGGAGATGAACAGGAACGTCACCCCCTTGTCCTGCAACGACCGCATCCGCGCGAACAGCCGCTCGATCGCCGGGCCGTCGAGCTGCGCGGTCGGTTCGTCGAGGATCACGAACCGCGAGCCGATCGACAGCGCCCGTGCGATCTCGACGAGCTGCCGCTGCTCGACGGTCAGCGCCGAGACCAGCGCGTCCGGGTGGACCGCCACGTCGTAGGTCTCCAGCAGCTCGGCCGCCTCGCGGCGCAGCCTCTTCCAGCTGATCAGCCCGCCGCCGAGGTCCTGCCGGTTGATGAACAGGTTCTCGGCGACCGACAGCTCCGGCACGACCGTCGACCTCTGGTACACGCACGCGACGTGCCGCCGCCAGGCCGCCCGGTCGGCGACCGGGGGCGCTGCTTCGCCGAAGAACGCGATCTCGCCCGCGTCCGGTACCTGCATGCCGGTCAGGACGGAGACCAGCGTCGACTTGCCGGCGCCGTTGCGGCCGACGAGCGCGTGCGACTCACCGGCGCGGACCTCGATGCCCACGTCGTCCAGGGCGAGGGTGCGGCCGAACCGCTTGGTGACGCCACGCGCGGTGGCTGCGAGCTCGCTCATCCGCCGATCTGGTTGCCCCAGAAGGCCTTGTCGTCGACGTTGTCCTTGGTGATCAGCGGTGCCGCGAGCTGGTCCTCCATGCGGCCGCCGCCGGTGTCGACGATCGTCGAGTCGTGGTCGGTCTTGCCCGGCTGGAACGTCTTGCCCTCGACCGCGGCCTTGGCGTAGAAGAGCGCCCACTGCGCGTAGAGGTCGGCCGGCTGGGAGACGGTCGCGTCGATCTCGCCCTTGCGGATCGCCTCCAGCTCCTGCGGGATGCCGTCGTTGGAGACGATGAAGATGTGCTTGGGATCTGCCGGCGGGACGATGAGGTTCTTCTGCCGCAACACCTGCAGCGTCGGGGTGAGGAACGCGCCGCCGGCCTGCAGGTAGATGCCGTTGATGTCCGGGTGCTGGTTCAGCCGGGTCTGCAGGGCCGCGGACGCCTTGGCGCCCTCCCAGTCGGTCGGCTCCTCGAACACGGTGATGCCGGGGAAGCCCTCCTTCATGCAGGCGGCGAACGCCTCGGAGCGGTCGCGGCCGTTGACCGACGACAGCGCGCCCTGGAACTCGACGACCTTGCCCTTGCCGCCCAGCTTCTCGCCGAGGAACTTGCAGGCCTTCTCGCCGTAGGCCTTGTTGTCCGCGCGCACGACCATGTAGGTCTTGCCCTTGTCCGGGCGGGTGTCGACGGTGACGACGGGGATGTTCGCCTTCTCCAGCCGGTCCAGGGTGGACGCGATGGCACCGGTGTCCTGCGGGGCCATGATGATCGCCTTGGCGCCCTGCGACTGCAGCGACTGGGCGTTGGCGACCAGGTTCTCGACCTTGTTCTGCGAGTTGGTGGGGTTGAGCAGGTTGACGCCGAGGTCCTTGGCCTTCTCCGGGAAGTACTTGATGTAGGAGTTCCAGAAGTCGGTGTCGGCGCGCGGGTGGTCGGCGCCGATCGGGCCGACGCCACCGGCTCCCGCACCGCCGGCGCCGCCACCGCCGCAGGCGGACAGTGTCAGGGCACCGGCGAGGGCGAGGCACACCGCGGCGGTGAGGTTGCGACGCTTCATCGTTGAGCTGCCTTTCATTGCTGCTGGGGACGCAGGCGCAAGCCGTACATGCCGCCGTCGACGGCGAGGACCGTGCCGGCGGTGGAACCCGACAGCGGGCTCGCCAGGTAGGCGATCGCACCCGCGACCTCGTCGGCGGAGACGAGCCGGCCGTGCGGCTGGCGGGCCTCCAGCGCGGCCCGTTCGGCGGCCGGGTCCGGTGCCGAGTCGAGCAGGCGGCCCACCCACGGGGTGTCCGCGGTGCCGGGGGCGACCGCGTTGACGCGGATGCCCTCGCGGAGGTGGTCGGCGGCCATCGCGAGGGTCACCGCGTGCACCGCCCCCTTGCTGGCCGAGTAGAGGGCGCGCTGCGGCAGCCCTGACCACCCGGCGATCGAGCCGGTGTTCACGACCGCCGCTGCCGGCGAGCTTCCGCAGGTGCGGCAGCGCGGCCCTGGTGACGCGGACGATGCCGAGGACGTTGACGTTGAGGACCTTCAGCCACTCCTCGTCGGAGTTGCCCGCCACGTCGCCCTGGGCGCCGATGCCCGCGTTGTTCACGACCACGTCGAGGCGCCCGAACCGCCGCACGACCTCGTCGACGGCGGCCCGCACGCTCTCGTCGTCGGAGACGTCCGCGCGGATGCCGGTGAGCGGCTCCGGCACGTCCGGGTTGAGGTCCAGCGCCGCGACGGTCGCTCCCCTGCTGCTCAGCAGGGTCGCCGTGGCGAGGCCGATGCCGGACGCACCGCCCGTGACGACGGCGACGAGCCCTTCGAAGTCAGTCATCCGCGTGCTCCAGTTCCGTCCACACGGGACCTCCGGGGTACGCGTAGTCGACGAGCGTCTCGTCCTTGAGCTGCGCGGAGAACCCCGGCGCCGTGGGTGCCAGGTAGCGGCCGTTCTCGACGACGGCGGGGTCGAGGAAGTGCTCGTGCAGGTGGTCGACCCACTCGATCACCCGCTCGCCGACCTCACCGGAGACGGCGACGTAGTCGAAGAACGACAGGTGCCTGACCAGCTCGCACAGGCCGACACCGCCGGCGTGCGGGCACACCGGCACACCGAACTTCTTGGCCAGCAGCAGGATCGCGATGTTCTCGTTCACACCGGCGACCCGGCAGGCGTCGAGCTGCAGCACGTCGATCGCACCGGCCTGGAGCAACTGCTTGAACACCACGCGGTTCTGCACGTGCTCGCCGGTGGCGATCCTCATCGGGGCGAGCGCCTCGCCGATGGCGCGGTGGGCCAGCACGTCGTCCGGTGAGGTGGGCTCCTCGATCCAGTACGGGTCGTACGGTGCCAGCTCGCGCATCCACCTGACCGCGGTGCCGACGTCCCAGCGCTGGTTCGCGTCGACCGCGACCCGCACCTCGTCGCCGACGACCTCGCGGGCGAGCTTCATCCGCCGCACGTCGTCGTCGAGGCTGCCGCCGACCTTGAGCTTGATCATGTCGAAGCCGTCGGCGAGGGCTTGGCGGGCGAGCGTCGCGAGCTTCTCGTCGGAGTAGCCGAGCCAGCCCGGTGACGTCGTGTAGGCCGGGTATCCGTCGCGGGCAACGGACTCCGCGCGTTCGGCCTTGCCGGGCTCGACCGCGCGCAGCAGCCGCAGCGCCTCGTCCGGTGTCAGCGCGTCGGAGAGGTAGCGGAAGTCGACGAGGCCGACGACCTCCTCGGGTGTCATGCGGGCGAGGAACCGCCAGACCGGCAGCCCGGCGCGGCGGGCGGCGAGGTCCCACGCGGCGTTGACGACCGCGCCGATCGCCATGTGCGCCACGCCCTTCTCCGGGCCGAGCCAGCGCAGCTGCGAGTCGCCGATCAGCTCGAAGTACAGCTCGCCCAGCGCCTGCGCGGTCTCCGGCACGGCCTTGCCGACGACGTGCGGGGCCAGCGCCTTGATCGCGGCGGCCTGCACGTCGTTGCCGCGGCCGATGGTGAACGCGAGCCCGTGGCCCTCCGGTCCGTCGTCGGTGCGCAGCACGACGTAGGCGGCGGAGTAGTCGGGGTCGGGGTTCATCGCGTCGGAGCCGTCGAGCTCGCGCGAGGTCGGGAAGCGGATGTCGAGCACGTCCAGTGCGGTGATCGTGGGCATGGGCTCAGGCCTGCCCGAGGGTCTGCCGCTGCTTGCCGAGGCCCTCGATCTCCAGCTCGACCACGTCGCCGGCGCGCAGGTACGGCTTGGGCTCGGGCTGGCCGAGCGCCACCCCAGCGGGTGTACCTGTGTTGATGACGTCACCCGGACGAAGGACGAGGAACTGGCTGAGGTAGCGCACGACCTCCGCGATCGGGAAGATCATGTTCTTGGTGGTGGAGTTCTGCTTCAGCTCGCCGTTCACCCAGAGCCGCATCGCGAGGTCCTGCGGGTCGGCGATCTCGTCTGCGGGCACGAGGAAGGGACCGAGCGGGTTGAACGTCTCGCAGTTCTTGCCCTTGTCCCAGGTGCCGCCGCGCTCGATCTGGAACTCGCGTTCCGAGACGTCGTGCGAGAGCACGTACGCGCCGACGCACGCCAGGCCGTCCTCTTCGGACTCCAGGTAGCGGGCGGTGCGCCCGATGACGACGCCGAGCTCGACCTCCCAGTCGGTCTTCACCGACCGGCGGGGCACGAGCACCTCGTCGTACGGTCCGACGACCGTGTCCGGCGTCTTGAGGAACACCACGGGTTCGCCGGGGATGTCGGCGCCGGTCTCCTCCGCGTGGTCGCGGTAGTTGAGGCCGATGCAGATGATCTTGCCGGGGTGCGCGAGCGGCGCTCCGACCCGCACCCCCTCGGTGTCGAGCGCCTGGAAGCTCGCCCGCGTCGAGGGCGGCGCGGACGCGGGCGACACCGCCGTCGGCGAGGAAGCCGCCGTCGATGTCGGGGGTGATCGGCAGGAGGTCGTACGTCGTCCCGTCGCCGGTCCTCACCGCGGGACGTTCAGCGCCGACCGGTCCGAGCCGCAGAAGCTGCACGGCGGTTCCTCCTCTGCTCACACCGCACGAAATACATCGGATGTATAGCCCTGCCGAGGCACTCGCGTCTAGGCCCTGACGTGAAGTCGTCCGATGACTAGGAGAGGTTGATCATGAATTTGGCCATCGCGTCACTCCTGGTGGGCGCGCTGCTGACACCCGTTGCTTCGCCGCCGGATGTAACCGTTTTCGTCGAGCTGACCTCGGCCCCGGCGGTCGAGTCGAGGGACGCTTCTCAGGCGCGTTCCGCACGGGAGCGGATCTCCGAGCACGTGTCGCGGGTCGTGTCCCGGTCCGGTGGGAAGGAGGTTGCGCGAACGACCAACGCGGTGCCCGGCGTCGTCCTCGCGGTCGGCCGTTCCCACCTGTCGGAACTGGCGCGGATGCCCGAGGTCCGCGCGGTCCACCGGATGGTCCCGAAGGAGCCGTCCAACGCCTCCGCCGTTCGGCTCACCCGCACCTCCGACGTCTGGCGGTCGCTCGGCCGCCTCGGCGAGGGCGTCCGGATCGGCGTGATCGACACGGGCATCGACTACCGGCACGCGGACTTCGGCGGCGGCACGTTCCCCACGGCCAAGGTGGTCGGGGGGTACGACTTCGCCGGTGACGCCTACACCGCGGGCAAGGCCCCGCCGGTGCCGGACGCGGACCCGCTGGACTGCCAGGGCCACGGCACGCACGTGGCCGGCACGGCGGCCGGGTTCGGCGTGAACGCCGACGGCTCGACCTACCGCGGCTCGTACTCGTCGGTCGACCTCGACTCGATGCGGATCGGGCCGGGAACGGCACCGCGGGCGTTGCTGTACGCGCTGAAGGTGTTCGGCTGCCGGGGTTCCACCGAGCTGACCGCGAAGGCGCTGGACTGGGCGCTCGACCCGAACGGTGACGGCGACTTCTCCGACAAGCTCGACGTGGTGAACCTGTCGCTGGGCAGCAACTTCGGCGCACCGGACGACCCCGACTCGCTGTTCGTGCGCAAGCTGGTCGAGCACGGTGTGGTCGTGGTCGCGGCGGCGGGCAACGGCGGCGACCTCTACGACGTGTCCGGGTCGCCGGGCAACGCACCGGGCGTGATCTCCGTGGCGAACAGCAGGGACGCGGGCGAGGTGCTCGACGGCGTCGAGGCGCTGGGACAGCGGTGGCCGGGCCAGTACAGCATCGGTTACAAGGACCCGATCGACCTGACGCTGCCGGTGGTGCGGCTGAAGTCCGGTGTGGACGGTTGCGAGCCGATCAGCGAGCCGCTGGCCGGCAAGCTCGTCTGGCTGGAGTGGGACGACGACGACGCGACGCGCGCCTGCGGTTCCGGTCCGCGCACGGACAACGCGTGGCAGGCCGGCGCGGCCGGGGTGCTGCTGCCGACGACGTTGCCCGCGTTCGCGGCCGGCATCGCGGGCAACGCGCACATCCCGGCGTTCCAGCTGACGGCGGCCGCGGCCACGGCGCTGCGGCCCGCGCTGGAGGCCGGGACGCTGACGGTGCGCCTGGCGTCGTCGCTGAAGCGCGCGGTGCCGTCGGTGACGCCGGAGATCGAGGACACGATCACGCCCTCGTCGTCGCGGTCGCGGTCGGCGATCTCGGCGGCCGCCCCCGGTGACACGATCTTCTCCGCTGCCTCGGGCACCGCCTCGGACGGTGTGTCGATGGGTGGCACGTCGATGGCGTCGCCGCACGTGGCGGGCATCGCGGCCCTGCTGCGCGAGGCGCATCCGCAGTGGACGGTCGAGGAGATCCGCGCCGCGCTGGTGAACACGGCCTCCGGGGTGGTCCGGTCCGCGTCCGGCGTGCGGGAGGCGCCGATGCGGGTCGGGTCCGGCCGGGTGGACGGGCTGGCTGCGCTCGGCGCGGACGTGCTGGTGCTGGGCGACGCGTCGTTCGGCACGGTCGAGGTGGACGGGCCGGTGCAGGCCACGCGGACGTTGCGGGTGGTCAACAAGGGCACGGAACCGGTGCGGCTGAACCCGTTCTACGAGCCGATCACGAAGGTGCCGGGGGTGGCGTTCTCCGTGTCGCCGTTCGTGGTGGTGCCCGCAGGCGGGTCGGCGCCCGTGCGGGTGCAGCTGCGGATCACGAACCCGGCGGCGCTGCGCAAGACACCGGACCCGAGCGTGTCGCTGGCCGACGGCCGGCAGTTCCTGGCGGAGGCGTCCGGGCTCGTGCGGTTCACCGGCGACCGGTCGTTGCAGGTCCCGGTCTACGCGGCGCCGAAGCCGGTGTCGCGGCTGTCGGTGTCGTCCGGCCGGGTCACCGGGCAGGGCCTGGACCAGGGCGAGTTCGTCGCGCGCATGACCGTGCTGGAACTGGGCGCGCGCTCACCGCGGCTGCCCGCGTGCACCCCGGAGGTGCGCGACGGCTGCACCGCGAACCGGACGGCCCGCGGCGCCGACCTGCGGTACGCCGGCGCGACCGCCACGCCGGAGCTGCTGGCGTTCGGCGTCGCGACCTGGGACACGTGGCAGAACCAGGGCGGCAACACCCGGCCGCGGGTGCGGTTCACGGTGGGCGGCAAGGAGTTCCTGACCGAGGCGGTCAGGCAGGAGGGCGCGGACGGCACCGTGACGGCGGACGTGTGGCTCGCGCGCACGACCGACGTCGCCTCCGACGAGGTGGTGGACGAACAGCCGCTCAACGGCCTGGCCGGTTCCACCGACACCAACCTCTTCGACAGCGACGTGGTGGTGCTGCCGGTGTCGCGCTCGGTGCTGCCGACCGGCCCGGTGACGTACACGGTGGCGGTGGCCAGCCGATACCCCGCGCCCGCCGACGCCGACGAGCTCGTGGACGTGACCGAGCCTGCCGTCTTCACCTACGGGACCGAGGTCCCGTCACTGTCCACTGTGGTCCATCCGGGTGATCGAGTTCCACCGGGCACCCTGGTGTTCTTCCACCACAACGCGACGGGTGACCGCGCGCTGACCGGGTGACACCCGGTTGGGCGTGCCACCGGTGACCTGACCTCGGCATACTCGGTCGTCATGGATCTCGTGGTCGGTCTGGACGCCGGTGGCACGTCCACCAGGGCAGTGGTGCTCGACCTCGGCGGCGCCCGGCTGGGCCAGGGCCTCGCCGGCGGCGCGAACCCGAACTCGCACCCACCCGCCCTCGCCGCGGCCCACATCGGCGAGGCACTGAAGGAGGCCCTCGACGGCCTCGACACCCGCCGCGTCCGCTCCGGTGTCCTGGGCATGGCCGGTGCCTCCCGGATGTCGGACCCGGCGGTGTCGGCCCTGTTCGAGGAGGCCTGGGAACGCGCGGGCCTGCACTGCCCGATGCGCGTGGTCACCGACTGCGAGGCCGCGTTCGCCACGGGCACCTCCTCCGCCGACGGCACCGTGCTGGTCGCCGGCACGGGCTCCATCGCGGGCCGCATCGTGGACCACCGCATGGTCGGCCAGTCCGGTGGCTACGGCTGGCTGCTCGGCGACGACGGCTCCGCGTTCTGGCTGGGCCGCGAGGCCGTCCGCGCCACGGTGCGCCTGCTGGACCTGGACGCGCCGCTGGAGGGGCTGGCCACCGCCGTGCTGACGACGGCGGGGGTGCGCGGGCGCGGTGCGTTGATCACCGCGGTGAACTCCTCGCCACCGATCGCCCTCGCGCGCTTCGCCCCACTGGTGTCGGCCGCCTACCACCACGGGGACCCGGCGGCGCTGTCGATCGTGGCGTCGGCGGCGCGGTTGCTGGCGGACATGGCCTCGGCGGTGCGCACGCCGGAGGACACGTCGCCGATCGTGCTGGTGGGTTCGTTGATCAAGACACCGGTGGGGGTGCACCTGAAGCAGGAGCTGCAGGGGCGGTGCGGTGCAGAGGTGATCATGGCGACGGAAGGGGCCGTGGGGGCGGCCTGGCTGGCGGCGGTGGACGTGCTGGGCCCGGACGCGCCGCGGCCCAGCCGGTCATGAGGCCAGCAGCCTGCCCGAGTGCGGTGTCCGCTCGCGGTAGGCCCGGAGCAGCCCGGCGTGCACGTCGTCCACGTGCTCGGCGGCGTCGTCGTTCCACACCAGCGTGATCCGGCGGTACAGCGGGTTGCCGGTGATCGGTTTGAGCAGCACGCCCGGCGCGTCCTGGCCGGGGAAGAACCCCGCCACGGCACCGGTCGACCGCACCAGGTCGGCGGCCACCGCGGCATCGGCACCGAAGTGCGCGCACCGGGGCGTGAACCCGACGGCCTCGCAGGCCTGTTCGAGGTTGAGCCGGCCGCCGTGGTTCTCGTCCGGCACGACCCACTCCTCCCCTGCCAGCTCGGACAGCCGCACCTCGCTGCGGCCCGACAGCCGGTGGCCCACCGGGACGCCGATCAGCATGCGTTCCGTCACGACACCGCGCAGGCCGATCGCTTCGGGAAACCGCAGTGGGCTGCGCGGGAACTCCACCACCAGGGCCAGGTCCAGCTCGCCCGTGCACACGAGCTCGAGCACGGTGTCGCCGCCGCGTTCGACGTGCGTGGTCTGCGGCAAGCCGGGCAGCACCTCGCGCACGGCCCCGACGAGCAGCCCGGTGGGCGACCCCGCCACGCCACCGAGCCGGATGCCCGAGTCACCCCGCCGCACCAGCCGGTGCGAGGTGACGATCAGGTCGTCGAAGCGTTCGACCAGGTCCTGAGCCCGCAGCACGACGTGGCGGCCCAGTTCGGTCAGCTCGACGCCGTCGGTGCGACGCAGGAACAACGGCCCGCCGAGGCTCGCCTCGATCCTGCGCACCTGGGCTGTCAGTCCGGCCTGCGCGATCTTCAGCTGCGTGGCGGCCCTGGTGATGCTGCCCGCACTCGCCACGGCGAGCACCACGTGCAGATGTCTGAGCTCCATTCGCACTGACGAAGCCTAGGGCAGTGGAGGAGCGACAAACACGGCCACGCGGGTGTCACCAAATGACCTTTCTGCGGCCCGCGCCGACCCTCGGATTGCTCCGTTCGGCCGATAAACCGGGAGTTATCGGAACCTCACACCTACCGCTGCGCGCACCGGCTGCCTCAGGCTGCTGTCGACCACCGGATGACACCAGGGGTGAGGCCATGAGGAAAGCGTTGCGGCTGCGACGCCTTTCCCGTCAGCAAGACGACAGGTACCTCTTCGTACCGCTGGACCACAGCGTCTCGGACGGCCCGGTCGTGCCGAGGGACCGGTGGCACGACCTGATCAGCGCCGTCGTGCAGGGCGGCGCCGACGCGGTCATAGTCCACAAAGGACGCGTGCGCACCATCGACCCGGCCGTGCTCGGCGGTTGCGGGTTGATCGTGCACCTCAGCGCGGGCACCGCGCACATGGCCGACGTCAACGCCAAGGTGCTCGTCGGTGAGGTGGACGAGGCGTTGCGGCTCGGTGCCGACGGGGTGAGCGTGCACGTCAACATCGGCTCCGACACGGAGGCGCGTCAGCTGGCCGACCTGGGCACGGTCGCGGCGGCGTGCGACGCCTGGAACGTCCCGCTGGTCGTGATGATCTACGCCAGAGGACCGCGCATCGGAGATCCGCGCGACCCGGCCCTGCTGGCGCACGTCGTCAACATCGCGACGGACCTGGGCGCGGACATCGTCAAGACCAACCTCGCGCACCCGGCGGAGAACATGGCGGACGTCGTCGCGAACTGCCCGCTCCCCGTGCTCGTCGCGGGCGGCGCCGCCTCCTCGCACAGCCTCGCCGGACACGCGCGCGCCGCGATGGCCGCCGGCTGCGCGGGCCTCGCGGTGGGACGGCGGGTCTTCGCCTCACCGACGCCGATGCAGCTCGTCGCGGAGCTCGCGGCGATCGTGCACACGCCCACCGACACCAGCCTCATCGACGCACTGACAGCCTTGGAGAACCGGTGAAGTTCGCCTGGATCGACCTCAGAACCGTCCCGGAAGCGCAGCGCACCGCGGTGGTCGACGCCGCCGTGCACAGCCGCGTGGCCGGAGTCGTCGCGGACGATCCCGCGCTGCTCGACGACCTCCCTCCCACGATCACGCGGGTGCTGCTGGCGGACGAGCCCGTCGAGAGCCCGCACCTCGTGGTCGTGCCGGTGGACGAGCAGGACGAGCTCGACCGGCTGCCCACGCGGTCGGCGTCCGTCACGGTCGGCGACGACCGCACGCTCAAGCTCGCCTGCGCCGCGGCGGAGCGCCTGGACCACACCGTCGTCACGTTCACCGACCCGACCAAGATCCCCCTGGAGATCGTGATCGCGGCCGCGCACGGCGCCCCCGGCAAGCTGGTCACGGTGGTCTCCGACCTCGTGGAGGCCGCGATCGTCCTCGAATGCCTGGAACACGGCTCCGACGGCGTCCTGATGGCCCCCGCCGACGCCACCGACGTGTTCAAGCTCGCCCGGCTGCTCGAAGCCACGTCCCCGCCGCTGACGCTGACCACGCTCACCGTGGAGGCGTTGACCCACAACGGTCTGGGCGACCGCGTCTGCGTCGACACCGCCTCGCACTTCGCCGAGGACGAGGGCATCCTCGTCGGCTCCTTCTCGTCCGGCTTCGTGCTGTGCTGCAGCGAGACGCACCCGTTGCCGTACATGCCGACGCGGCCGTTCCGCGTCAACGCGGGCGCGCTGCACTCGTACGTCCTCGGGCCGGCGAACCGCACGAACTACCTGTCCGAGCTGCGGTCCGGCAGCAAGGTCCTCGCCGTCAACGCCGACGGCCGCACCCGCGAGCTGACCGTGGGCCGCGCCAAGCTGGAGTCCCGCCCGATGCTCACGATCACCGCGCGCTCACCGGAGGGCGTCGTGGTCGACCTGATGGTCCAGGACGACTGGCACGTCCGCGTCCTCGGCCCCGGTGGCAAGGTGCTGAACGTGACCGAGCTCCGCCCCGGTGACGAGCTCCTCGGCCACGTCGCCACCGAGCAACGGCACGTGGGCCTGCCGATCGGCGAGTTCTGCAAGGAGTCCTGACATGCGTGCGTTCATCACCGACCTGCTGCACCGCCACGGCGACGAGGTGCCGTTCCTCAGCCACCGCAGCACGGTCACGCACGGGTTGTTGCGCGCCGATGTCACCGCTCAGGCCCGTCGTTTCGCCGCTGCGGGAATCGGGGAGGGCAGCGCGGTCGCCGTCCAGGTGCCGCCGAGCTTCAGCCAGCTCGAAGCCGTGCTCGCGTTGTGGAGCACCGGTGCGCAGGTGATCTCGATCGACCACCGCCTGACGCCGACCGAGACCCAGGTCCTGCACTCGTTGACCCGCCCGGAGTTCCTCGTGCACCCGAGCGGTGCGGCCGCCTCCGGCTTCCAGGAGCGGTACGACCTGGTGACCACCCGCGCGGACGGCCTGCCCGCCGCCACCGACCACCCGCTGGTCCAGTTCAGCTCCGGCTCGACGGGCCGGCCGAAGGTGATCGGGCGCAGCACGTCGTCGCTGGCGGACGAGGTCGCGCGGTTCGAGGCCGCCGAGGGCATGGTGCGCCGCGGTGAACGCCTGCTGCTGCTGAACTCCCCCGC
The DNA here is from genome assembly GCF_054300775.1 of Lentzea chajnantorensis. Taxonomy (NCBI): domain Bacteria; kingdom Bacillati; phylum Actinomycetota; class Actinomycetes; order Pseudonocardiales; family Pseudonocardiaceae; genus Lentzea; species Lentzea chajnantorensis. The sequence continues at coordinate 686,945 of NZ_JBSDZT010000002.1, forward strand.
TCACAGCTTCGGCATGGTCGGCGGCCTGCTGCACTCGCTGGCGGCGGGCGTGCACCTCGTCTTCGCGGAAAGGCCCACCGCGGCGGCGATCCTCCGGCAGGCGCGGGACTTCGAGGTCGACTTCGTCACCGGCCAGCCGTTCCACTTCGACCTGCTCGCCGCCTCCCCCGATCCTTCCGCGCTGCGCACGGCCCGCGGGGCGTTCGCCGGCGGCGAGCTGATGCCGCAGGACGTCGCCTCCCGCTTCCAGGCCACCTACGGCATCCCGGTCGGCGAGTGCTTCGGCACCACCGAGACCGGCGCGCTGACCATGGCCGTCGGCGGTACGGTCCGCCCGTCCGTCGGCCCGCTGATGCCGGGCGTCACCGCACGGGTCCGCGACGGCCTGGTCGAGGTGGCGCTGCCCGCCACCCCCTACCTGTCCGAGGACGGCCCGTCGCGCTTCTCCGGCGGCTGGTTCCGCACGGGCGACCGGGGCGAGTTCACGCCCGACGGCGAACTGCGCCTGCTCGGCCGCTCCGACTCGCTGGTCGTGGTGCGCGGTTTCAACGTCGACCTGACCGAGGTGGAGAAGGTCCTGTGCGGGCACCCGCAGGTGACCGAGGCCATCGCGCTGGGCCAGCCGGAGATCCGCGCCTACGTGAGCACCCGGAGCACGACGCTCACCGCGCGCGCCCTGTCGGAGTGGTGCGCGGAGAGGCTCGCCGAGTTCAAGCTGCCCCGGCACATCCACGTGATGGACGCGCTCCCGCGCACCCCCACCGGGAAGGTCGTGCGGAGCGCGGAGCCGCTCCACGCGTCCTACCTGCGGGCGCGGTCACTGCCCGACCCCGGCTGAGCACCCGGTTCCGGCACCTGCGGGTGCCGGAACCCCGGATGCCCCGAAGGCAGCGCCTTCCGCAGCACCCACCCCGACACCAGGATGCACACGACCTGCAACGGCCACGACAGCGCCGCGCGCAGCGTGGCGAGCCAGAACACCTGGGCGTCGAGCCACAGCGGCGTGAACACCGCCACGCGCAGCACGTACTGGGCGACCCACGGCCAGGAGGCGATCGAGTAGGCGCGCAAAAGGGCAGGATCGCGCCGCCACCGGGTCTTCTGCCCCAGCAGGGTGCCGACCACCACGCCGAGCAACGGCCAGCGCACCGCTGTCGACCCGGCCCACGCCAGCGCCGACGCGACGTTCGACAGCAGCTGGATCAGGAAGAAGTCCTCGACGCGGCCCGTGTACAGGGCGATCAGGGCCGCGGCCACGACCAGCAGCACGGAGAGCACCACGGCGCGGGGTTTCTCGCCGCGCACGAAGCGGATGACGCCGATGACGACGCCGCACAGCACCGCGGCGACAGCGCCTGCTCCGATCGAGTGGCCCCAGACGAGCCAGCCCGCGACGAACGCCAGTGGGGGCAGGGAGGCGTCGAGGGCGCCGCCTCGGCCTCCGAGCAGTGATGCGAGCGACTCCTGGCGCACGTCGGTCATGTTCCCAGACTGCCTTAGGTCAGCCTAAGTCAGGTAACGGAGCTGTATCGGGGATTGACCGCGGTGAACCAGGTCACTACCGTCTCCACGAAATCGTCTGGAAAGTTAACAGACAGGAGCTGACCCAATGCGTGCCGGAAGCCCACGACTGCTGCGGGAGATCAACGACCGCGCAGCCATCGAGGCTCTGCTGCGCAACGGGTCGCTGACCCGGTCGGAGTTGGAGGGCCTCATCGGTCTCTCCAAGCCGGCGACCGCACAGCTGCTCACCCGGCTCGAAACCGCCGACACCGTCGTCCGCAACGGACTGCGCGGGGGCGGGCGGGGGCCGCGGGCCCAGCTGTGGTCGGTCAACGGGACCCTCGCGCACATCGCCGCCGTCGACCTCACCCCCGAGTCGGTCGACGTCGCCATCGCGGACATCTCCGGTGCCGTGCTCACCGAGCACAAAGCGCCGATGCCCGCCAAGCACGGCGTCGTGGAGGCGTTCGCCGGCGCGGTCGGCACCGCGTGCGCGCAGGCCGGTCTGGGTCCCGAGGAGCTGCTGCACGTCGTGGTGGGCTGTCCGGGTGCGGTGAACCCCGCGACCGGCGAGCTCGCGTACGCACCGCACCTGCCCGGCTGGAACGGCTTCGACGTGCCCGGCCGGCTGCGCGAGCGGCTCGGGACGTCGGTGAGCGTCGAGAACGACGTCAACCTCGTCGCACTGGAGGAGATGGTCGCCGGGCGGGCCACGGAGGTGCGCGACTTCGTCGTCATCTGGCCGGCCGACCTCGTCGGTGCCGCCGTCGTGATCAACGGGGTGCTGCTGCGCGGCGCCTCCGGTGGCGCGGGCGAGATCGACGGGTTGATGATCCCCGACCGCGCGACCGCCGACACCGACACCGACCGCTCCGGCGGCACGTACGGCGAACTGCTCAGCAGTGCTTCGATCTGCAAGCTCGCCAGGGCCCACGGGCTCGCCGCGCGCAACGGTCACGGTGCCGTGCGCAAGGCGCTGGCCGCGGGTCCCGCGGGCCGTGAGTTCCTGGCCGACCTCGCCAGGCGCATCGCCACGGGTGTGGCCGGTGTCGTCGCGGTGCTCGACCCCGAGCTCGTCCTGCTGTCCGGCGACATCGCCCAGGCAGGCGGAACCACGTTGAACGACCTCGTTGCCGCGGAGCTGCGGCAACTGGTGGTGCCCAGGACCCCTGTGCAGCTGGCGCTGGTGACCGGGAAGCCGGTGCGCTCCGGCGCACTGCACTCGGCGCTGGCCGTCGCGCGCGAGCAGGTGTTCGGCCTGCCGGCAGCCACCACCGCACCATTCCGCGGCCCCGTGGTCGCCGGGTCCCCACGTTGATCGAGAAGGAGTGCACATGCGCAAGCACACCCGTGCTGCCTTGCTCTGTGTCGCCGCAGCGCTGACCCTCACCGCATGTGCGGCGGGCAAGGGTGGCGGCGCCGGTTCCGACGCCGCAGCTGCTCCCGGCAAGGACGACAAGCTGACGCTCACGGTCTGGAGCAACTACTCCGACCGCGAGCTCGAAGAAGTCACGAAGGCCCTCAAGACGTTCAACAAGAAGTTCCCGAACATCGAGATCAAGCACGAGGGCTCACAGGACGACGACAAGATCACCGCGGGCATCCGGTCGGGCAACACGCCGGACGTCGCGCTGTCGTTCACCACCGACAACATCGGCCAGTTCTGCTCCTCCGGCGCGTTCCAGCCGCTGAAGGCCTACATCGACCGCGACAAGGTCGACCTGAACCAGCTCTCCCCCGCGGTCCAGGAGTACACCGAGTACAAGGGCAACCGCTGCGCGATGCCCATGCTCACCGACGTGTACGCCATGTACTTCAACAAGGACCTGCTGGCGAACGCCGGCGTCACGAACCCGCCGAAGACGCTCGACGAGCTCTACGACGCGGCCGTCAAGGCGACCAAGAAGGCGCCCAACGGCGACATCGAGGTCGCGGGCTACCTGCCCACCATGGGCTTCTACGCCAACCGCCCGACCATCCTCGCGCCGTCGTTCGGCGCGGAGTGGGAGAAGGACGGCAAGTCCGCGCTCTCGACCTCGCCCGGCTTCACCGAGATGATGACGTTCCAGAAGAAGCTCGTCGACTTCTACGGCTACGACGCCCTCGAGCGGTTCCGCGCAGGCCTGGGCCAGGAGTACTCGGCCGACCACGCGTTCCACCAGGGCAAGATCGCGATCATGATCGACGGTGAGTACCGCACCGCGTTCCTCAAGGCGCAGGCACCGCAGATCAAGTTCGGCACCGCCCCGTTCCCGACGTGGAAGCCCGCCGACTACGGCACGGCGTTCACCACCGGCACGATCATGGGCATCCCCAAGGGCGCCAAGAACCCCGGCGCCGCGTGGGAGCTGATCAAGCACCTGACGTTCGACACCGACACGATCGTCGACCTGTCCAACGCCATCAAGAACGTGCCGAGCACCAAGGCCGCCATGGAGAGCCCGAAGCTCCAGGTGGACGAGCAGTTCAAGACGTTCATCGAGCTCGCCAGGAGCGACAAGCTCAAGGGCAACCCCGTCACCCCCATCGGTGACGCGCACATCAAGGCCGTCACCGACTTCTCGGTCTCCTACCAGTCCGGCAAGGTCGCGGACCTGGCGGCGGGCCTCAAGGAGGTCGACAAGAACATCGACGACCAGATCGCCAAGAGCGGCAAGTAGGGGTCCACGAGATGACCGCCACGCTCGGCGCCCGGCCCGCCCCCGGCAAGGGGCGGGCCCGTGCCCGCCACCGTCTGGCCGTGCTCGGGTTCATGGCCCCGGCCCTCATCGGCTTCGTCCTGTTCTTCGGCTACCCGCTGATCGCCACGGTCGTGTTCTCGTTCACGAAGTACGACCTGATCAACCCGCCGGAGTTCAACGGCCTCGACAACTACGCGTTCATGTTCAAGGACCCCTTGCTGGTCAAGGCGATCACGAACACGCTGTGGTTCGTCGTGGTGCTCACGGTCGCGCGGACCGTGTTCGCGCTGGGCGTGGCGTCGGTCATCGCTCGCTTGAAGTCGGGCGTCGGGTTGATCCGCACGCTCTGCTACCTGCCTTCGCTGGCGCCGCCGGTGGCCGCGACACTCGTGTTCTTCATGGTGCTGCGCCCCAACGGCGGCCCGGTGGACAGCGTCCTCGGCTGGTTCGGCCTGGACTCGCCGCTGTGGTTCTCGGACCCGGCGTGGGCCAAGCCCGGCATCACCGCGATCATGCTGTGGATCTCCGGCGACCTGATGATCATCATCCTGGCCGCGATCCTCGACGTGCCGCAGGAGCAGTACGAGGCCGCCGAGCTCGACGGCGCGGGCCCGGTCCGGCGCTGGTGGCACGTCACGCTGCCGACGATCTCCCCCGTGCTGCTCTTCGGCATCGTGAACTCGGTGATCCTCGCGCTCCAGCTCTTCACGCAGGCGGTCGTCGCGGGGTCGGCCGGCTCGGGCGCGGCGGACGCGACGGGGTCGACCAAGTACCTCGGGTTCCCGGACAACTCCACGCTGACGTTCCCGGTCTACCTGTACACGCAGGGCTTCCGCTACTTCGACATGGGCTACGCGGCCGCGATGGCCACGGTCCTGTTCATCATCTCGTTCGCCGTGACCATCGTGCTGGTCCAGCGGATGCGCAAGAACTCCACGGCTGAGGAAGGGGGTCCGGGAGCATGACCGCCACACTGGCCACACCGCCGGTCGACGTCACCGCGGAACCGGAGCAGCCGCGCCGCAAGCGCGACGTCGGGGGCTTCCTCAACTGGGTCGCGACCCACGCGATCGGTCTCGCGCTCGGCCTGATGTTCGCCACGCCCGTCGTGTTCGTCTTCCTCACCGCGGTGATGTCGGACGACCAGGCGTTCACCTCGAACCTGTGGCCGCGCGAGTGGCACTGGGAGAACTTCGTCGAGGTCTTCGACAAGGCACCGCTGCTGGAGTACCTGGTCAACAGCCTCACGTACTCGCTGCTCGCGACCGCCGGCATGCTGATCTCGTCGATCCCCGCCGCCTACGCGCTGGCGAAGCTGCAGTGGCGCGGCCGGAACGTCGCGTTCATCCTGGTCATCGGCGCGATGATGCTGCCACCGCAGGTCGTGGCCGTGCCGCTGTACGACACGTGGTCGTCGCTGGGCCTGACGGGCACGCTGTGGCCGTTGATCGTGCCGTACTTCCTGTTCGACGCGTTCAGCATCTTCCTGCTGCGCCAGTTCATGCTCACGATCCCGCAGTCCTACGTGGACGCGGCACGGGTGGACGGCTGCTCGGAGTTCCAGGCGCTGGTGCGGATCATCGTGCCGATGGCGAAGCCGGGCATCGCGGCCACCGCGCTGTTCTGCTTCCTCTTCACCTGGAACGACTACTTCGGCCCGCTGCTCTACACGGGCGAGGTGAAGGACCAGTGGACGTTGTCGCTGGCGCTGGCCACGTTCAAGGGCATGCACATCGTGCAGTGGAACTCGTCGATGGCGGTGACGTTCCTGACGATGGTCCCGGCCGTCGTCCTCTTCGTCTTCGCCCAGAAGTCTTTCGTCAAGGGAATCACGTTCACGGGGGTCAAGGGATGAAACTCACCGTCGTCGGTGGCGGGTCCACCTACACACCGGAGCTGATCGACGGCATCGCCGGCCGTCGCACCAGCCTGGCGGTGGACGAGATCGTCCTCGTCGACCCGGACCAGCACCGCCTCGGCCTCGTCGGCCCGTTCAGCCAGCGGCTGCTGGAGCACGCGGGACACCCGGCGAAGGTGCGCACCACCTCGTCGCTCGAAGAAGGCGTCGAGGGCGCGTCGGCTGTCCTCCTGCAACTGCGGGTGGGCGGGCAGACGGCGCGGGCCTCGGACGAGACGTTCCCGCTGACCTGCGGGTGCGTCGGCCAGGAGACCACCGGCGCGGGAGGCCTCGCGAAGGCCCTGCGGACCGTGCCGGTGGTCCTGGACATCGCGGACAGGGTGCGGCGCATCGCCGGGCCCGACACGTGGATCGTGAACTTCACGAACCCGGTCGGGATCGTGACGCGCGCGCTGCTGCAGGAGGGTCACAAGGCGATCGGCCTGTGCAACGTGGCGATCACGTTCCAGCGCTGGACGTCCGCGCTGCTCGGCGTGGACCCGGCCACCGTGGAGCTGGAGCACGTCGGCCTGAACCACCTCACGTGGGAACGCGGCGTCTTCGTCGACGGTGTGGACCGGCTGCCGGAGCTGCTCGCCGACCACGTCGACGGGCTGGCCGAGCACATCGGCATCGACGGTGCGCTGATGCGGCGGCTGAACATGGTGCCGTCGTACTACCTGAACTACTTCTACAACCACGACGCGGTGGTGCAGAAGCAGCTCGACTCGCCGCCGCGTGCGGAGGTCGTTGCCGCGGTGGAGAAGGAGCTGCTCGACATCTACGGCGACCCGTCGGTGGTGACGAAGCCGGAGCAGCTGTCGCAGCGCGGTGGCGCGTACTACTCGGAGGCCGCCGTGCAGCTCGTGCACGCCCTGACCGGTGGCGTGGGTGCCGAGAGGCACGTGGTGAACGTGCAGAACCGCGGCACGCTGCCGTTCCTGCCCGACGACGCCGTGATCGAGGTGTCGTCCACTGTGGACGGCAGTGGTGGCACGCCGTTGCCGGTGCGGCCGGTGGAGCCCTCGATCTCCGGCCTGATCTCGCACGTGACCGCCTACGAGCACCTGGCGCTGGAGGCCGCGGTCCGCGGTGGCCGCGACCGCGTGGCGAACGCACTGCTCGCCCACCCGCTGATCGGCCAGCACGCCATCGCGGACCGGCTGGCCGACGAGCTGATCGCGCAGAACCGCGATCTGCTCCCGTGGGTGAAGGGAGCCTGACGACGATGACGGACCGGGTGCTCGCGATCGACGGCGGCAACAGCAAGACCGCTGTGCTGCTGGTCGACGCGGACGGCAGGGTGCTCGCGCAGGTGCGCGGGCCGGGTGCGCCGCCGCAGACCGTCGGCATGAAACGCGGACTCGACGTGTTCGAAGGTCTGGCACGCGAGGCCGCGGCCCTGGCGGGCCTCGACCCCGACGAACCGATCGCCACGCACACAGCCGCCTACCTGGCGGGCGCGGACCTGCCGCGCGAGGAGGAGGACCTGACCCGCGCGATCACCGAGCGGGGCTGGTCGCAGTCCGTCGTCGTCGGCAACGACACGTTCGCGCTGCTGCGTTCCGGCACGGCCTCCGGTGTCGGTGTCGCGGTCGTGTGCGGTGCCGGCATCAACGCGGTGGGCGTCGCGGCCGACGGCCGCACGCACCGGTTCCCCGCGCTGGGCCAGATCTCCGGTGACTGGGGCGGTGGCGGTCACCTGGGTGAGCAGGCGCTGTGGCTGGCGGTGCGCGCAGAGGACGGTCGCGGTGCCGGCACGGAGCTGCTGCCCGCGCTGCTCGCGCACTACGGCGAGCGGTCGATCGCCGCCGTGGTCGAGAAGCTGCACTTCCAGGAGGTCGAGTTCGACCCGCACGTCCTCTGCCCGATCCTGTTCGAGGTGGCGGGCGGCGGTGACGCCGTGGCGCAGGCCGTGGTGGACCGCCTGGTCGAGGAGATCGTGCTGCTCTCGACGGTGTCGCTGCGCAAGCTCGACCTGCTCGGCGAACCCGTTGACGTCGTGCTCGGCGGCGGCGTGATGACAGGCACCGGTGAGGCGGTGCTCGGGCCGGTGCGGTCGCGGGTGCTGGAGGTGGCGCCGCTCGCGCAGGTGCGGGTCGTGGACCTGCCGCCGGTCGTCGGGGCGGCGTTGCTCGGACTGGACACCATCGGCGCCTCACCGGGTGCGGAGCTGCGGCTGCGGTCGGCGTACGACGACCACCTGCCCGCGGTGGACTCCGCGGTCGCGGTGGGCGGCCACTAGACCCCGTCTCAGGGGGCGGACCGGCGGCGGCGCCCCCTGAGACGGTCCCAAGACCCCTTCCCGAGGGGGAGCTGACAACGGCGGCGGCGCTTCTCCTCGGGAAGGCCCACGGCCCTCGCAGCGGCGTCACGCGCCGATGTCGCCGCGGGGGCCGTCGTCATTCCCGGCTCCGGCCGCGGGAACGGTCAGCGCCGCGACGGAGCCGGTGTCCGCCGCCAGGGCGCGACGGGCGGGGAGGTCAGCGGCGGCAGCACCACCGACGGCAGCACGGTCGGCACGGCCCTGCGCGCGGTGGGGGCCACGGGACGCACCACGGGGTTGGAGTGCGGTGGCGGCGTCACGGGCCGCGCGGGGACACGCCGGGCGGTGATGGGGTGCGCGGGAGCGGGCCGCGTGGTCGCGGCCGGTGAGGGCGTGAACTCCATCGGCGGCCGGGTGCCGCCCTCGGTCGGTGCGGCGGCCTCCGGGGCGGACGGGGGTGTGGCGGTCTCCTGGGCCGGGTTCAGCACCGCTGCGGCGAAGATCGCGGCTGTGATGAGTGCGACACCCAGGGAGACGGACGGAAGCGGCAAAACCGAACGCACCCGGCAGAAGCTAGCGACCGGAAGAGACGAATCCCCCTGAACCGCCTCAAGCTTCGCTCGATCGAGTGGTAAAAGGATCATCACCCACTGCGACGAGTCCCGGGCTGCCGCAACCGACGGTGGCGTAACCGGTGGCCGGTTGTGCATGCTGACCAGTCGCCGCGAACGGGAGCCGCGGGTGAAAGGGGGTTGTTGTGCTGCGCTGGAACAGTCTGGTGTCCCTGGGGGACAGTTTCACCGAGGGGATGGACGATCCCGGTCCAGGGGACACCTATCTCGGGTGGGCGGACCGGTTGGCGGGGATGATCGCCCGTCGGGCACCGGAGTTCCGGTACGCCAACCTCGCGATCAGGGGCAAGATGCTGCAGGAGATCGTGGACGAGCAGGTGCCGCTCGCGATCTCGCTCAAGCCGGACCTGGTGACGTTCTGCGGGGGCGGCAACGACATCCTCGTGCCGAACAGCGACCCGGACGCGCTGGCCGAGGTGTACGAGGTGGCCGTCGCCGACCTGCGGGCCGCCGGGAGCGACGTCGTCATCTTCACCGGGTTCGACACGCGGTCGACCCCGCTGCTGCGCAGCATCCGGGGCAAGATCGCGATCTACAACACGCACCTGTGGTCGATCGCCGAGCGGTACCACTGCCGGATGGTGGACCTGTGGGCGATGCACGTGCTGCACGACCGTCGCGCGTGGAGCGCGGACCGGCTGCACCTGTCACCGGAGGGGCACCAGCGGGTGGCGCTCAAGGCGTACGAGGTGCTGGGGCTCGCGGACGACCACGCGTGGAACGTGCCGTGGCCGGTGCTGGAGCAGGCGGACTGGGTGACCCAGCGCAAGGCCGACCTGAAGTGGGCGCGGGAGCACGTCGTGCCGTGGATCGGGCGGCAGCTGCGCGGGGAGTCCATGGGGGACGGTCTGGCGCCGAAGCGGCCGGAGCTGCTGCCGCTGGTCCGCTGTTCCGAGGAGAACCTGCAGTGACGTCGAGGGCCGACCGGCACTCTCCCCCGAATGCCGGTCGGCCCTCTTCGGTGCAGGCGCCGCCCCCTCGGTGATTCCCCCACTCGGCGGCCTGCACGTCCAACATCCCATTTTTTGGGACCAGTCGACTAAACGCCCGCTAAACCTCGGACGACAACGCGTCCAGGGCGGCCCGCACCTCCACCACGCGGGCCGAGTTGACCTGCGCGAACAGCCGCAGCGCCGCGGTCAGCTCCGCTGAGGCCGCACCCCATTCCGAGCGCTGGAGCAGCACCCCGGACAGCACCTGCCTGGCGAAGCCCTCGGTGTAGGTCATCGCCGCGGCGGCGGCGAGGTCAACGGCCTGCCGGGCCAGTGCCTCCGCGTCGTCGAGGTGGCCCGCCTGCAGGTGCAGCTCCGCGAGGTTCGCGAGGCCGTCGACGAGTGCGGGCTGGTCGCCGGAGCGGCGGTAGACGTCCACGGCGTGCGCCTGGTGCCGCAGGGCGACGTCGACGCGGCCGCGGGCCTGTTCGACCTGGGCGACGTTGTTGAGGCCGTGGCCCTCGCCGACCAGGTCACCGGACTGCTGCGCGAGCTGCACGGACTCCCAGAAGTGCAGCAGTGCCTCGTCGTGCTGCTTGAGCCGGAACAGCACGTCCGCGAGCTGCGCGAGCGTCAGCACGAGGTACTGGCGTTCGCCCAGCTCGGTGGCCAGGCGGTGGGCGCGGCGGGCGTCGGGCAGCAGCACCGGGCGGCCCAGCCGGGCGTTCGTGACGTAGGTGGTGTCGAGCATGAGGACCTGGCCGAGCCGGCTGCCGGTGACCTCGGCGGCGGCCGTGCCGAAACCGACCAGCGCGAGCCACTCACCGGTCAACGCGCGCACGGTCGCGTAGGGGTGCAGCATCCGGACCAGCTGCCAGACCTGGTCGTGCAGGCCGGACTCGGCGGCGGCGTGCACGACCGCGACGATGTTCGGCCACTCCCGGTCGAACCACGCGACCGGGTCGTCGTAGCCGGGCAGCGACGTGGACCCGTTGTCCCCCAGCGCGAAGTCCAGGCCGTCGCGGGCCGGCCGGATGGCGCGGCGGACGTGGTCGCAGGCGACGAGGTAGTAGTTCACCAGGCGCCGCAACGAGTCCACGTCCGCGCGGCCGGAGCCGCGCACGTACAGGCGCACCAGCTCGTGCATCGTGAAGCCGTCCGGCCACGGTTCGACCAGCAGGTTGACCTCGACCAGCCGCTCCAGCCGGTCCCGCGCCGACTCGACCCGGATGCGGGTGAGCGCGGCGACGGCGTGCGAGGACATCCAGCGGCCGGGCGCGAGGCCGACGGAGGTGAACACCTGGCTCAGCTCGGAGGGCAGGTCGCGGGTCGACAGGTCGAGCGCCCGCGACACCCCCACGCCCGCTTCCGGCAGGTCCAGGCCGCGCATCCGGTGGCCGTCGTCGGCCAGCTCCCCCACCAGCTCCTCGACCGTCCACCCAGGACTGATCACCAGCTTGGCCGCGGCCACCCGCAGCGCCAGCGGCAGACCGCCGCACAGCTCGGCGAGCTTGCGCGCGGCGACCGGGTCCTCCGTCGACAGCGGCCGGCCGAGCACGTCGTCGAGCAGTGCGCGTGCGGCCTCCTCGGCCAACGGCCCGAGCTTGCGCACCCGCGCGCTGTTGGTGACGACGAGCCGTTCCATCCGGCTGCGGGAGGTCACCAGCACCACCGAGCCGGAGCCCGGCGGCAGCAGCGGCAGGACCTGGTCGAACCCGGTCGCGTCGTCGAGGACCACGAGCACGCGGCGGCGGTTGAGCAGGGAGCGGTAGAGCCCGATGCGGTCCTCCACGGCGACGGGAACGCCGTCGGCGGGCACGCCCAGCGCCACCAGGAACCGGGTCAGCACCTCGCCGGGTTCGGCGTCGCCGAGCGAGGCGAACAGCACGCCGTGCGGGAACATCTCGCTGTTCTCGTGCCCCCACGTGATCGCGAGGGCGCTCTTGCCGACGCCGGGCGGACCGGTCAGCACGGCCACCGTCGTCGCGAGCAGGTTCCTGGTCGCGCAGACGTTGTCGAGCCACCTGCGGTCGTCGTCCCGGCCGAACAGGCGCGACGCGGACGCGGGCAGCAGCGCCGGTGCGACGATGCCCGCGCGGGGCGCCACCGGCCGGCTGTCGACCGCGCCGAGGAGGCTGAGCGCCGGGTCGTCGCGCAGCACCTGCTCCTGCAGCAGCCGCAGCTCTGGTCCGGGGTCGAGGCCGAGCTCGTCCACCGCGCGGCGCTGGAACCGCTGGTAGGCCTCCAGCGCGTCGGCCCGCTGCCCGGACCGGTAGAGGGCGCGCATGCTGTGCGCGACGAGCCGTTCGCGGAACGGGAACTCCGTGCACAGCCCGCGCAGCTCGCCGACGAGCTCCAGGTGGCGGCCCAGCTCCAGCTCGGCCTCGATGCGCTCCTCCAGCGCCGAGAGCCGCAGCTCCTCCAGGTCGGAGGTCAGCGGGTCGCCCGGCACGTCCGCCAGCACCGGCCCGCGCCACAACCCGAGGGCCTCGCGCAGCAAGCCCGCCCTGATGGCGGCGGGCTTGCCGCGCGACGACGCCACGAGCTGCCGGGCGCGGTGCAGGTCGAGGCGCCACGGGTCGACGGTCAGCTGGTACCCGGTCGGCGTGGTGCGGATCTTCGCGGAGCCCGACGGGTCGGCCTCCTCCAGCACCCTGCGCAGCCGTGACACGTAGCCGTGCACGATCGTGCGGGCCGTGGCCGGCGGCGCGTCCGTCCACAGCGCGTCCACGATCTGGTCGATCGAGACGGGCCGGTTCGCCTCGACCACCAGCATCGCGAGCAGACCGCGCATGCCGCGGCGGCCGAGCGTGACCACCCGGCCGTCCGCGAGCACCTGGAGTGGACCGAGCACGCCGAACTCGAGTCCGGTTTTGCTCCGCATGCCCCTCCCTCAAGTGCTCCTGACCTCGTTGCTTGTACAGGTGGGCGGCCGCTGGTCTCAGATACAAGTGCGGCCCGAGTCGGCGGGACGCTACTGTTCACCCGTGCCGCGAGATCCGAACTCCGTGGTTGACCGCGGCGCCGGGTGCCTGCTCGGCGGCGCTCTCGGTGATGCGCTCGGCGCACCGGTGCAGTACCTGGGCTGGGCGGACATCCAGCGCGAACACGGCACCGAGGGCGTACTGGCGCCGCCGAAGCCCGCCCTGGTCACCGACGACACCCAGCTGACGCTCTTCACCGCCGACGGGTACCTGCGCGCCTGGGTGCGCGGGAAGCACACCGGCGAGTGGCAGCCGTCGGACATGGTCTGGCACAGCTACCGGCGCTGGCTGATCACCCAGCAGCAACCGGCCCCCGAGCACAACGCGGTGGGGCTGCTGGCGGACGAACGGCTCTACGAGAGCCGCTCGCCCGGTCTGACGTGCCTGCGCGCGCTGGCCGCCGAGACACCGTCCACTCCGGAGAACCCGCACAACGAGTCCTCCGGCTGCAACGGCGTCACCCGCACCGCGCCCGCCGGTTTCGCGCCGTCGGCGGCCATCGCCTACGACCTGGGCTGCCGGTTCGCGGCGCTCACCCACGGCGGCACCGGCGGCTGGGTCTCCGGTGGCGCGCTGGCGCTGCTGGTGCACCTGCTCGCGGTGAAGGGCCGCCCGTTGCGCGAGGCGATCGACCAGGTCATCGGCCGGGTGCTGCGCGACGACACGTACACGGCGACGGTGCTGACCCGAGCGGTCGTGCTGGCCGAGGAGCACGACGGCGCCACCCCGGTGCGGGTCGACCGGCTCGGCAGCGGCTGGACCGGCCCCGAGGCCCTGGCCATCGCCGTCTACACCGTGCTGACGCACCCGAAGCCGGTGCAGTTCGTCGACGCGATGCGGGCCGCGGCCAACCACTCCGGCGGCAGTGACGCGACGGCGGCGCTGACCGGGAACGTCCTCGGCGCGCTGCACGGCACCGACGCGCTGCCGCGGGACTGGCTGGTCGGGCTGGAGCTGGTGGACGTGCTGGACGCGATGGGCCGCGACCTCGGCCGGTCCGCGGTGAACGCCGAGTTCGACGAACACCGCTACGTCTGACCGGAAACGTTGTGCGAGTTCGTGCCGGTCGTCCGGTCACCCGCTCGTGCCGGAATCGGCGAAGCCCATTTCGGTGCGAGCGAGTCGGGCGGACGACCGGCTTCTCGACGAACTCGCCGCGCGAGCGAGCGAGCGCCGACGAACACAGAAAAGGTCTTGGGTGCGCGCTCCCGAATAGCGCGTACCCAAGACCGTTTCGCACGAGTGTTGGTCGACAGCTGGCCTGGTCTCACCCCGAGCGCGAGCCCCGCGTCAGCTCTTGATCAACGAAATGTGCCCCGGAGATCAAAGCCCCGTTGTGCCGGGATGTTAACAGATGTGTACCGGAAGTCCAGGACTCCGGTGCACCCGCCGATCTTCGTCGACGACGAGCACCTCGCAGTCCGGCTGCGCGGCAGCCCACTCGATCCCTTCTCTCCCAAGGGAGAACGCCGCGGTGGCGGTGGTGTCCGCGATCGCCAGGTCGGCCGCGACGACTGTGACCGAAAGCAACCCGCGCACCGGCTCGCCGGTGCGGCCGTCGAGGATGTGCTGCCCGCGCTCGTACAACGCCGACGTGGCAACGGCTCCGTCGCGCACGCCGAGCACAGCGCACAGCGCGTCGGCCTGGTCGGGGTGCCGAACGCCGACGCGCCAAGGCTTTCCGGGTTCCGGCTCGCCGGCGACCACGACGTCGCCGCCCGCGTTGATGCAGAACCGCACGGCCCCGGCGGCCCGCAGCAGGTCGGCGGCGCGCTGCACGGCCCAGCCCTTCACGACCGCGCACGGGTCGAGGCCGCGGCCCGGCACCCGTGCCGTGAACGCGCCGCCGGTCGAGGTCTCGTACCAGTCGCACAGGTCGAGCACCTCGACGAGGTCGGGGGTGAGCTCCCGCGCGGTGAGCTTCGCCCCGGTCGAGCCGCGAGACCTCGCTGTCCGGCTTGAACGGCGAGAACCGCGCGTCCGCGTCCCGCAGTGAGGCGAACACCAGCTCGGCCAGCTCGTCGTCACCGTCGCGCAGGTCCACCGAGATCGGCAGGCCCATGATCTGCTCGACGCGTCGCAGGGTTCGCACCCCTACCTCGCCGAGTCGAGCGCGGCCTGCAACGACCGCTTGTAGCCCTCGGAGGTCGCGGTGGCACCGGAGACCGTGTCGATGTCGGCGCTCTGGGCCTTCAACGCCTCCTGGCGCAGGATCGGCAGCGCCGTCCTGGTCGGGTTGGAGTTGGGTGCCCGCACCGCCTTCACGTCGGTGATCCTCGTGCCCTGGAACGTGACCTGGACCTGCACGGTGCCCTCGTCGGTCTGCACCGCGGGCCCGGAGACGGTCTTGACCTGGTCCTGCTGCTGTGGCTGGGTCGTCGGCGCGGCGGCGGCGGAGGTCCTGGGCGCCCCGGTCTGCGGCGCGGTCGACCGGGGTGCGGTCGTCGTCGGCGGGGCCTGGCCCTGCGCCGGGGTCTCCGGTGCGGCGGCGGCCTCGTTGATCTCACCCTCGTGCGCCGCGCCCGGTTGGTACAGCCACACCGGCACGAGTCCGGCGACGCTGAGCACCAGTGCGGGGATCGCCCTCTTCACGTCCAACCCTCTCAGTCGGCCAGCGCGAAGCGCTCGGCGTGGACCTGACCCGACGGCACTCCCAGCTCGTCGAGGCTGCGGACGACGGCGTCGGTCATGCCGTTCGGGCCGCAGATGAACACGTCGCGGTCGGCCACGTCGGGGACCAGAGCGGCGATGTTCTCCGGGCCGAGCAGCGGCCCGTTGGCGGTGGTGGTCCCGGAGGAACCGGTGACCAGCCGCAGCACCGCCCCCTTGGAGCGGGCGAGGCCTTCGAGCTCGCGCAGCAGCACGGCCTCGCGCGGGTCGCTCACCCGGTACAGCACCACGACGTGGCCCCTGATCTCCTCCAGCAGCGCGCGGATCGGCGTGACGCCGACGCCACCGGCGACGAGCAGCGCGTTCGGCCTGGTCTGGTGCATGGTCGTGAAGGCGCCGTACGGGCCCTCGGCGAACACGCGGGTGCCGACCCGGACGTTGCGGAGGTCGGCGCTGCCGGTGCCCAGCGCCTTCGCGGTGAGGCGCAGGTACTTGCCGTTCGGTGCCGCGGACAGCGAGAACGGGTTGGCCTGCCACCAGCGGTCCTTGGTCAGGAAGCGCCACAGGAAGAACTGGCCCGCCTTCGCACCGAGCCGGTCGAGGTCCCTGCCCTCGACGTAGACGGAGACGACGTTGTGCGCCTCGGGCACCACGGCGGCGACGCGGAACCGGTGGCGCCGGTTGCGCCAGAGCGGGAGCACGAGCCGGCCGGCGACAACGGCGCCGATCGCGAACGTCCACAGCGCCCACCAGTAGGCGGTGGCGAGCTCGGACTTGCGGAACGTGCTGCCGACCGCGACCTGGTGCGTGAACGCGAGGAAGATCGCGACGTAGGTGTAGAGGTGGATGAAGTGCCAGGTCTCGTAGGCCATCCGGCGCCGGGCGAACCGGGCGGACACCACGCCGACGACCATGATGACCACCCACGCGACCAGCGCGCGGAGGATGCCTTCGAGCTCGGTGGCCTGCCGGACGACCTCCGCGACCGGGCCGTCCGGGCCCGCGTTGCCGAAGGCGATGAACGTCAGGTGCCCGACGAGCATCCAGAAGATCGTGAAGCCCACCCAGCGGTGCCAGGAGGTGAGCTTGTCCATGCCGAGCCGGCGGTCGAGCCACGGCAGCCGCGCGATCAGCAGCAGCTGGAACGCCATCGCGAGCGCGCCGTACAGCCCGGTCAGCCGGCCGAGGTTGACCAGCTTGTTCGAGCCGACACCGGCCGCGTTGAACAGGTAGGTGACGAACGCCGCGTTGGCCAGGAGGAAGACGTAGAGGCCGGCTTTGGCCAGCGCCTTGTGCGGCGTCGCACGCCCGGCAGCGGCCGGCCGCGCGGGAGGCTGCAGGGTGGTCGTCACGGAGGGCTCCTCGGTCGGGCGGTCTCGTCGATCTCGGCGGTCTTCCTCGATCCTCAGCGTCCGAGCTGTGGCCCCGCTTTGCCCGGGCTGTCGACTTCCTGTCGATCGAGCGGGCGGGGCACCAGGTGACGCACCATGAGCACGTGGACAAGGGCAACTCGGTTCGACTGCTCGTCGTGGACGACGAGCCGCACATCGCTGACCTGGTCGCGACGGTCGCGCGCTACGAGGGCTGGACGGCCTCGACGGCGCACAACGGCGAGGACGCGCTCAGAACGGCAGCCGAGTTCCAGCCGGACATCGTCGTGCTCGACCTGATGCTCCCCGACCTCGACGGCTTCACGGTCCTGGACCGGATGCGGTCGGCCGGTGCGATGGTGCCGGTGGTGTTCCTGACCGCGCGCGACGGCACCGCGGACCGGGTCGCGGGCCTCACCCGCGGTGGTGACGACTACCTCGTGAAGCCGTTCTCGGTCGAGGAGCTGATGGCCCGGCTGCGGGCGGTGCTGCGGCGCTCCACCGGGCCGTCGTGGAAGCGGTCGGTGCTGAAGGTCGCCGACCTGGTGCTGGACGAGGACACCCGCGAGGTCCGCCGCGGCGGCAAGCTCGTCACGCTGACGCCGACCGAGTACGAGCTGCTGCGGTACCTGATGCGGCGCTCCCCCGCCGTGCTGACCAAGGCGCAGATCCTCGACCACGTGTGGGAGTACGACTTCGGCGGCCGGTCCAACGTGGTCGAGCTGGTCATCTCGCACCTGCGCCGCAAGCTCGACGACGGCCGCGAACCGTTGATCCACACCGTGCGCGGCGTGGGGTACGTGCTGCGCCGAGCAGCGGAATGAAGCCGCTGAGCCGGTGGCGGCTGGGCACCCGCCTCGCACTCGCACTCGGCGCGCTGGCGCTCACGGTGTTCGTGATCGTCGGCTGGGTCATGGTCGCCTCGATGCAGACGTTCCTCGACCGGCGGCTCGACGACCAGATGGCGATCAGCCAGCAGGGCGCTGCCAACGAGGTCAAGGCGCACTGGCGGGTCGGCAAGATCCCGCCGGACTGGTACGCGGTCGTCTACGTGAAGCAGGACGGCGAGCTGCGGCCCCAGCCCGGTGACCAGCAGCCCGCCGACCGCGCGGAGTTCGACGCGCTCGCGAGGAAGGCCCTGAACGGGGACACGTTCGAGACCGAGTACCTGCGCGGTGACGGCAAGTTCCGGCTGCGCGCGTGCCAGATCGTCAAGGACGAGATCGTGCTGGTCAGCGGTGCCCCGATGGACGACAGGGACGGCACGCTGTCGCAGCTCATCACGGTCGGCGTGGTCGCGTTCCTGGCCGCGCTGGTCGCGTTGGTCGTGGGCGGTCAGGCGTTGATCCGCAAGGGCATGCGGCCGTTGTCGGACATGGCCGACACCGCGCACGACATCTCCTCGCACGACCTGACCGACTCGAACCGCCTGGCGGTGCGGGTGAACGGCGCCGGCGGCGGGGTCGAGGTCGAGGAGCTGCGCGAGGCGTTCAACACCATGCTGGCGCACATCGACTCGTCGCTGGCCGCGCGCACGGCCGCCGAGCAGCGGCTGCGCCGGTTCATCGCCGACGCCTCGCACGAGCTGCGCACGCCGCTGACGTCGTTGCGCGGTTACGCGGACCTCTTCCGGTACGCGGCGGCCAACGAGCCGGGCGAACGCGAGCAGCACCTGGAGAAGCTGCGGTCGGAGGCGGCGCGGATGAGCGTGCTGCTCGACGACCTGCTGCTGCTGGCCCGCCTGGACTCCGCGGCGACCGAGCCGCCGTTGCGCGTCGAGGAGCTGGACCTGGCGGTCGTGGCGGACGCGGCCGCCGACGCGTTCCGGGCGGCCCGTCCGACGCACGGGCTGGAGGTCGACGCGGACACGGTGACCATGGCCGCCGACCCGACCCGGTTGCGGCAGGTGCTCGACAACCTGCTGACCAACGCGGCCGTGCACACCCCGCCCGGCACGCTGGTGTCGTTGCGGGTGACGGCGGAGGACGGCTCGGCGGTGATCAGGGTCTCCGACACCGGCCCCGGAATTCCGGAGGCGGACCAGGCGCGGATCTTCGACCGGTTCTACCGCGTGGACGACTCCCGCACCCGCCAGCGCGGCGGCTCCGGCCTCGGCCTCGCCGTGGTCCAGTCACTCGTGCACGCCCACGGCGGCACCATCACCCTCGCCAGCCGCCCCGGCTCGACCATCTTCACAATCCGCCTCCCCCGCCACCGCTGACGGCACGCGGGGCCCTTTCGCACTCTCAGAGAGTACGAAAGCTCCCCGCGTGCGGTTCGGTCACTCGGCCTGGGAAGCGGGGCCCAGAGGGGCACGCGGGACTCCCGCGTGCCGGGGGATCATTCGGCTTGTGACGAAGGGGCCCAGAGGTCGATGCCGGATTCGACGGCGTACCTGTCGATCTCGGCGAGCTCGTCGTCGGTCAGCGGCGGGGCCTGCAGGGCGGCGAGGTTCTGCTCCAGCTGCCCGACCGACGAAGCGCCGATCAACGCCGAGGTGACCCGCGGGTCGCGGATCGTCCACGTCAGCGCGAGCTGCGCCAGCGACTGGCCGCGCGACTTCGCGATCTCGTTGAGCGACCGGATGCGGCCGAGGTTCTCCTCGGAGAGCAGGTCCGTGGACAGCGACTTGCCCTGCGTGGCGCGCGAGCCCTCGGGGATGCCGTCGAGGTAGCGGTCGGTCAGCATGCCCTGGGCGAGCGGCGAGAACGCGATGCAGCCGGCGCCGACCTCCTCCAGGGTGTCCAGCAGCTCCGGCTCGATCCAGCGGTTGAGCATCGAGTAGCTCGGCTGGTGGATCAGCAGCGGCACACCCGCGCTGCGCAGCAGCTCGGCCGCCTCGCGGGTCTTGGCCGGCGAGTACGACGAGATGCCGACGTAGAGCGCCTTGCCCTGCTGCACCGCGGACACGAGCGCGCCCATGGTCTCTTCCAGCGGCGTCTCCGGGTCGAACCGGTGCGAGTAGAAGATGTCGACGTAATCCAGTCCCATGCGGGTCAGCGACTGGTCGAGCGAGCTCAGCAGGTACTTGCGGCTGCCCCACTCGCCGTACGGGCCGGGCCACATGTCGTAGCCGGCCTTCGTGGAGATGACGAGCTCGTCGCGGTACGGCCGGAGGTCGTCCTTCAGGATCTGCCCGAACGTGATCTCCGCGGAACCGTAGGGAGGTCCGTAGTTGTTGGCGAGGTCGAAGTGCGTGACACCGAGGTCGAACGCCCTGCGCGCGATGCCCCGGCCGGACTCGTACGGCCGGTCGCCGCCGAAGTTGTGCCACAGGCCGAGGGAGATGGCGGGCAGCTTGAGGCCGCTGCGTCCCGTGCGCCGGTAGGTCATCTGGTCGTAGCGCGCGCTATCCGCGAGGTAGGACATGATGCTCACAATGTCACGTCCCAGCAGGACGGAGCAGGACATGAATGGGCGGTCACGGCCTGTTCACCGGTGAACAGGATCAGTCTTGCGGCCGATCTCACCATTCCCGTCCCGCGCCCCGAAGGCACACCGGGCGCCGAACTGGCGAACGGACCAGGCCGTCGGCGGCATGCGGAACCGCAATCGGCGGTTCGCCACGCTGTGTGCCGGAGCCATTACCGAACCCGGTCGCAATAGCCGGTGAAGTGCCTCCCGTGAATGCGACAGGGGCCCGCCCACCTGGGCGAACCCCCGTTGTCGAAGAGCCGGCGAGGGGAATCGAACCCCTAACCTTTCGCTTACAAGGCGAGTGCTCTGCCGATTGAGCTACGCCGGCCTGGCTCGTGTTCGCGAACATCGTAAGCGCCCGTTGCGGGAGCTACCTGCGGCGAACGGTCTGCTCTCAGTGTGATCGGATTGCTCCGACCGGAGGCGGACCAACCAACTGAGTGGCGCAAAGCGCCGAACCGCTCGCCTTGACCAGGTCAGGAGGGTAACCAACGGACAGTGATCATGTCCTCCTTTTCGGGTCGCCCGATCGGAGGTGGCCGACGCCACAGCAACGGCACGAGAACTTCCCACGATCACACGACGGAGGTGCGCGCGATTTACCCGAACAACCTGCACGGTCCCTCATTGCCCGACGACACCACGGTTCACCTGGTACTCGATCTCGCTCTCAAGATCGGCGAGGTCCAGATGGCCAGCGGAGCCGGCGCGGCGGACGTGACAGCCACGATCCTCTCGGTCACGGAGAGCTATGGGCTCCCGCACACCGAGGTCGACGTGATCTACACCTCCATCAGCGTGTCGTGCCACCGGGGAACGGCCGCACCACCGATCACCGCCGTCCGCGTCGTGCGGCAGCGCAGCCTCGACTACACCCGGCTCGCCGCCGTCGAGCACCTGGTGCGCAACCTCGGGCCGATCGAGGAGGCGCACTCGGAGCTCGAGCAGATCACCAACGCCCCGCACCCGTACCCGCGCTGGGTCGCCACGGCCGCGTGGGCCGGCATGGCGGCCTCGGTCGCGTTCCTGGTCGGCGGCGGGCTGTCGCTCGCGATCACCGCGGCCGTCGTCACGGCCGTGATCGACCGGGTCGGCCGGGTGCTGAACCGGCGCGCGCTGCCGTTCTTCTTCCAGCAGCTGGTCGGCGGCGCGCTCGCCACGGGGGCCGCGCTGACCGTGTACTGGACCGGGTTGCTGCCCGCGGTGCGGCCGAGCCTGCTGGTCGCGGTCGGGATCGTGGTGCTGCTGTCCGGGCTGGCGCTGGTCAGCACCGTGCAGGACGCGATCTCCGGCTACAACGTCACGGCCGCCGGGCGCACCGTCGAGACCGTGCTGCTCAGCGCCGGTCTGATCGCGGGTGTCGCGCTGGCCATCCGCACGGCCGTCCACTTCGGGCTGCCCATCCGGCTCAGCGACCCGCTGCCCGCGTTGATCTCGGCGGTGCCGATGCAGTTCGCGGCAGGCGCGGCGACCAGTGCGTTCTTCGCGCTCGCCTGCTATGCCCGGCCGCGTGCGCTGGTGGCCGCCGCGGTGTCCGGTGCGATCGGCACGGCCTCCTACGGCCTCGCCACGAGCTTCGGGGTGGACGCGCTGCTCGCGTCGGCGGTGGCGGCCGCGATCACCGGGTTCGGCGGCGCGACGATGACCCGCAGGCTGCGCATCCCGACGCTGGTCGTGGTGCAGGCGGGCGTGGTGCCGCTGCTGCCGGGCTGGACCACCTACCGCGGCCTGTTCCAGCTGACCGCGGAGGGCGACCCGGCCGGGCTGAGCACGCTCGTGTTCGCGAGTGGCATTGCTCTCGCCCTGGCCGGTGGGGTGGTGTTCGGCGAGTACCTGGCGCAGCCGGTGCGCACCGGACTGGGCCGTTTGGAGCGCAAGTTCGCTGGTCCGCGCATGTCCGGTCCGCTCAAACCCACGAAGCGTCGGTTGGAGTGAAACCCGCTGTGACGGGGGTTACACGACACGCCGAGGGAGCGCGACCGCACTAGCCTCAGAAATGTGAGCATGGACATTGGCGAGAACGGGGCGGAATTCGTAGTCGTGGCCAACCGGCTGCCGGTTGACCTGGAGCGCTTGCCCGACGGAACCGAACGGTGGAAGCACAGCCCCGGCGGGCTGGTCAGCGCGCTCGAACCGTTCCTCCGCTCACACAGCGGCGCCTGGGTCGGCTGGCCGGGGGTCGCCGACGCCGACGTGTCGCCCTTCGAGGACGACGGCCTGCTGCTGCACCCGGTGTCGCTGTCGGCCAAGGAGGTCGAGGACTACTACGAGGGGTTCTCGAACGGCACCCTCTGGCCGCTCTACCACGACGTCGTGGCGCAGCCGGCGTTCCACCGGCACTGGTGGAACGCCTACGTGAAGGTCAACCAGCGGTTCGCCGACGCGACCGCGAAGGTGGCCGCCCAGGGCGCGACGGTGTGGGTGCAGGACTACCAGCTGCAGCTGGTCCCGGCGATGCTGCGCGAGCAGCGGCCCGACCTGAAAATCGGCTTCTTCCTGCACATCCCGTTCCCGCCGGTCGAGCTGTTCATGCAGCTCCCGTGGCGCACGGAGATCATCCGCGGACTGCTCGGCGCCGACCTGGTCGGTTTCCACCGGCCCGGCGGCGCGCAGAACTTCCTGTGGCTGGCCCGGCGCCTGGTGGGCCTGGAGCCGAGCCGCGGCACCGTCGGCGTGCGCACCCGGCCGGGCGTGGTCCAGGTCGGTGACCGCACGGTGCGCGTGGGCGCGTTCCCGATCTCCATCGACAGCGCCGGCCTCGACGCGGTCGCGCGCAAGAAGGAGACCCAGGCCCGCGCGAAGCAGATCCGCGAGGACCTCGGCAACCCGAAGCGCATCCTGCTGGGCGTGGACCGGCTCGACTACACCAAGGGCATCGACGTCCGGATCAGGGCCCTCTACGAGCTCATCGCGGACGGCCGGGTCGACCCGGAGGACGTCGCGATGGTCCAGCTGGCCACGCCCAGCCGGGAGCGGGTCGACCACTACGTGACGATGCGCAAGGACATCGAGCAGTCGGTCGGCCGGATCAACGGCGAGTTCGGGCGGGTCGGCAAGCCCGTCGTGCACTACCTGCACCAGTCGGTGAACCGCGAGGAGCTCGTCGCGTTCATGAGCGCGGCGGACGTCATGGTCGTCACGCCCGTTCGGGACGGCATGAACCTCGTCTGCAAGGAGTACGTGGCCTGCCGATATGATCTTGGTGGAGCTCTGGTGCTCAGCGAGTTCGCCGGTGCAGCCGCTGAACTGACCAGTGCGTTCCTGGTGAACCCCCATGATCTGGACGGTGTCAAGAACGCATTGCAGGCCGCCCTCGACATCGATCCCGCCGAAGGCCGCCGTAGGATGCGCGCGCTGCGCCGCCAAGTCCTCACCCACGACGTTGACCGCTGGGCAAGGTCGTTCCTGGAGGCGCTGGGCACGCAGACCTCGGTCTGAATCCTTTCAGATCCCCTTGACCCATCGAGTGCTCCAGGAGGGGCGTTGACCGCCGAGGCCCTCCCCGCCGACCTGCGCCGCGCCATCGTGCAGCTGGCCCGTACCCCGCGACTGCTGGTCGCAAGCGACTACGACGGAACACTCGCGCCGATCGTGAGCGACCCGGAGGCGGCCCGTCCGCTGCCGGAGTCGGTGAACGCGCTGCGTTCACTCGCGTCGCTGCACGAGACGACGTCGGCCGTGATCTCCGGTCGCGCACTGCGCGACCTGGCCACCCTGTCCCGCCTGCCCGGCGAGGTCCACCTCGTCGGGTCCCACGGCTCCGAGTTCGACGTCGGCTTCGTGCACGCGCTCGACGCCGACGCCAAGGCGTTGCTGCGGCGCATCGAGGCCGAGCTCGACGAGATCGTCGACGGCCACGAGGGCGTGCAGCTGGAGGTCAAACCGGCCTCCGTCGCCGTGCACGTCCGCCGTGCCGCGTCCGAGGAGATCGGCGAGGCCGTCCTCGACGCCGTGCGCTCCGGCCCGTGCACGTGGGACGGCGTGCAGGTGACCGAGGGCAAGGCCGTCATCGAGCTGGCCGTCGTCGAGACCAACAAGGGCCACGCCCTCGACATCCTGCGCCACCAGGTCGGTGCGACCGCCGCGATCTTCCTCGGTGACGACGTCACCGACGAGAAGGCGTTCGCCCGCCTGACCGGCCCTGACGTGGGCATCCGCGTCGGCGCCGGCGAGTCGCTCGCCCAGTACCTGGTCGACGACCCGTCCGACGTGGCCACGGTGCTGGCGTTCCTGCTGGAGGAACGGCGCGCGTGGCTGCACGGCGACCAGGCCGTGCCGATCGAGCGCCTGACCATGCTCGCCAACGAGCGTTCCGTGGCCCTCGTGACCCCGGACGCCAAGATCAACTGGCTGTGCCACCCGGAGCCCGACTCGGCCGCGATCTTCGCGGACCTGCTCGGCGGACCGGCCGCGGGCCACTTCTCGATCAAGCCGGAGCACGGGTCGCTGCCGCTGGGCCAGCGCTACCTGCCGGGCACGATGATCGTGGAGACCCGCTGGTCGCGCCTGCTGGTCACGGACTACCTGGAGCACGACCTCGCCTCGCACCGCACCGACCTGGTGCGGCGCATCTCCGGCTCGACGAACGCGGTGATCACGTTCGCCCCGCGCCCGGAGTTCGGCCAGGTGCCGGTCAGGTTCATCCGCGAACGCGACGGCCTGCGCGTGGTCGGCACCTCCGACCCGATGGTGCTGCGCTCCCCCGGCGTCGACTGGGAGATCACCTCGGACGGCGTGCAGGAGACCGCACGCGCCGTGGTCCGCCCCCGCGAGGGCGCCCCGGTGCTGCTGGAGCTGCGCTGCGGCACCGACGACATCTCCGAGCACGCGCTGGGCGAGTCGGTCCGCCGCGACCGCGCGGCCGGTTACTGGTCGGACTGGGCGGCGGGCCTGAACCTGCCGAAGGTGCAGACGGACCTCGTGCTGCGCTCGGCGCTGACGCTGCGCGGCCTGGTGCACAAGGACTCCGGCTCGATCATGGCCGCGGCGACCACGTCGCTGCCGGAGGAGCTCGGCGGCGTCCGCAACTGGGACTACCGCTACTGCTGGCTGCGCGACGGCGCGATGACCGCCGCCGCGCTGGTGTCGGTCGGCTCGTTCGCGGAGGCCGACGGCTTCCTGGGCTGGCTGCACGGCGTCCTGGAGACCATCCCGGGCCCGGAGCGCCTGCACCCGCTCTACACGCTGCACGGCACGCAACTCGGCGCCGAGGCCGTGATCGACACACTGCCCGGCTACGCGGGCTCCCGCCCGGTGCGCGTCGGCAACCTCGCGAACCAGCAGGTGCAGCTCGACGTGTTCGGCCCGGTCGTCGACCTGGTGGTGCAGCTGGCCTCGGCTCGCGGGTCGTTGTCGGACGCCGACTGGACGATGGTCCAGGCGATGGCCGAAGCGGTGTCGCGGCGCTGGCACGAGCCCGACCACGGCATCTGGGAGGAACGGCACGCGCCGCGCCACCACGTGTACTCGAAGGTCATGTGCTGGCTGACCATCGACCGCGCGATCAAGCTCGGCGAGCAGTTCGGCCGCGAGCTGGACCCGTCCTGGGTGCCGCTGCGCGACACGATCGCCACCGACGTGCTGAAGAACGGCTGGAACGACGAGGTCCAGTCGTTCACCACGGCCTACGACGGCGACGACCTCGACGCGGCCTCGCTGTTCGTCGGCCTGTCCGGCCTGATCGACCCGGCCGACGAGCGGTTCCAGTCGACGGTGACCGCCATCGAGGCAGAGCTGCGCTCCGGCTCGACGGTGTACCGCTACCACCGCGACGACGGCCTGCCGGGCGACGAGGGCGGCTTCCACCTCTGCGCCGCCTGGATGATCGAGGCGTACCTGCTCACCGGCAGGCGCACCGAGGCCGAGGAGCTGTTCGGCCAGATCGTCGCCGCGGCCGGCCCGACCGGCCTGCTGCCGGAGGAGTACGACCCGATCGCGGAACGCTCGCTGGGCAACCACCCGCAGGCGTACTCGCACCTCGGCCTGATCAGGTGCGCGCAGCTGCTGTCGCAGTAGGGGATCTTCTTCGCAAGTGCCGCCGCGGCCGTGCTCCTACGGCCGCGGCGGCACTTTTTCGATGACCGTCGCCGTCCCCGGTGACCGGCCCAGCAGCGAGATCCGGTCCCCCTTCGCCAGGTGCGCCCAGGCCGTGGGGACGAACGGGCGCAGGCGGGCCGTGGCGCGTTCCCCGGCGTACAACGTCGGCTTGGACTCGATCCACAGCGCGGCGACCCGTTCGTCGCCGGTCAGGTCCCAGGTCGGGCGCTGGTTGCGCGCTTCCAGGGGCTCCGCGTCGTGCGCGAGCGTCAGCTGCACCCGCAACAGGCCTTGGATCGACTCCACGCACCGCCACTGGAACCAGGCCTCGTCCTGGTCCAGCTCCGTCGCCGCCTCCGCGAGGAGGGCCCAGAAGCGCGGCGTCTGCCAGGTGTTGCCGGGGTGGTCGCCCAGGAGGTCGAGGACCAGGTCCCACTCCTCGTGGTCGAGGTAGTCGAGCAGGTCCTCGGACCGCACGTCGGCGGGCACCTGCGCGGCGGCCAGGCGCAGCAGCTCGCCGACCTCGTGGTCGTGTCTCCCCAGCACGGGGGGTATTCGATCACCTCGGGTGGGTGGGGGTGATGGCGTCCCCCGGTTGCGGTGACGGATGCCGGTTCGGCGTAGGCCGGTGGTTGCGGTGGGTGGTCGTGTTGCGGTGGGCAACCTCGCCTCTGCGCGGTCTCGCCCGAGGCACCCCGAACGCCGCGCCCGCGAGACGCTCAGCGGTGCGATCGGTGCGATCGGTGCGATCGGTGCGATCGGTGCGATCGGCTGCGGGGCTAGTCGTCGTCCTCCGGCTTGTCCTTGCCGCCACCGCCACCGCCGCTGCGACGGCGGTTCAGGCCCAGCACCTCCAGCGCCGACACCAGGTCGTTGGCCACCAGCGCGCGCACGCCGTCGGGCAGGGGGCCGTGGTCCGGGGGGACGAGGGCCTTCTTGAAGCCGAGGCGCGCGGCCTCCTGGAGGCGTTTGCCGACGCCGTTCACGCGGCGGATCTCGCCGGCCAGGCCTACCTCGCCGAGGACCACCAGGTCCGCGGGCAGGGCGATCTCGCGTTCCGCGGAGGCCACGGCCAGGACGACGGCCAGGTCGGCCGCGGGTTCCACGAGGCGCATGCCGCCGACGGTCGCCGTGAACACGTCCTTCTGGAACAGGTTGACCTTGCCGCGCTTCTCCAGGACCGCGAGGGCCATGGAGATGCGGGCTGAGTCGAGGCCGCTCACCGCGCGGCGGGGTGCGGGGAGGTTCGTCTTGGCGACCAGGGCCTGCACCTCGCCGAGCATGGGGCGCTTGCCCTCGACGATGACGGTGACGCAGGTGCCCTCCACGGCCTTTTCGCGGCGGGTCAGGAAGAGGCCGGAGGGGTCGGGGACGCCGACGATGCCGTCGTCGCGCAGCTCGAAGCAGCCGACCTCGTCGGCGGCGCCGTAGCGGTTCTTGATGCCGCGCAGCAGGCGCAGGGACGAGTGGCGGTCGCCTTCGAACTGCAGGACCACGTCCACGAGGTGTTCGAGGACGCGGGGGCCGGCCACCGAGCCGTCCTTCGTCACGTGGCCCACCAGGACCACGGGCAGGCCGCGTTCCTTGGCCATGGCGATCAGGCCGGACGCGACGGTGCGGACCTGGGTCACGCCGCCGGGCACGCCCTCCACGCTCACCGTCGACATGGTCTGGATGGAGTCGACGATCAGCATCGCCGGTTTCACCGCGTCGACCTGGCCCAGGAGCGCACTCAGCTCCGACTCGGCGGCCAGGTACATCTCGGGGTGGAGGTTGCCGGTGCGTTCGGCGCGCAGGCGGACCTGGCCCGCGGACTCCTCACCGGTCACGTAGAGGCAGCGGCCGTGGGACTCGGCCCAGCGGTGCGCGGTCTCCAGCAGCAGGGTCGACTTGCCGACGCCCGGTTCACCCGCCAGCAGCACGACCGCGCCGGGCACCAGGCCGCCGCCCAGGACCCGGTCGAACTCGCTCACGCCCGTCGACAGGGCGCGGGCGGACTCGATGTCCACCTCGCCGATCGGGCGGGCCGTCGACGTGGGGGCGCCGGCCACCACGCGGGTCACCGACGCGGTGCCGCGTTCCTCGATGCTGCCCCACGCCTGGCACTCGGGGCAGCGGCCGAACCACTTCGCCACCTCGTGCCCGCACTCGGCACAACGGAAGATCGGCCGCGCTGTCTTCGCCACGGGTCGAACGGTAGAGCACGGCACCGACAGAAAACGGAAGACCCAGCTCAGAGGGGGTTGCAGAAGAAACTTCCAAGATTCTTCTGCAGGCTTGTCGATCCGGAGTGGTGGCCGTTCGACGCATCAGTGGAAGGACCCGACAGCCACCGAGGAGACCGCAATGACCACCACCACCGCGACCCGCCCCGCCACCAAGGTGAACGCCGGCCGCTACGCCACCGCCGTCACCCGCGTGCTGATCGGCCTGCTCTACACCACGACCGGCTTGAACGGGTTCCTGAACTTCATGCCCGCACCCGATCCCAGCACGCTCGCGGAGGCGGGGGTGAAGTTCAGCGGGGCGCTCTACGAGACGGGCTACATGCTGCAGCTGACCTCGGCCACGCAGCTCGTGGCGGGCCTGCTGCTCGTCGTCGGCCGGTTCGTGCCGCTGGCGCTCGCGCTGCTCGCTCCGGTCGTGGTGAACATCTTCCTGTTCCACGTGTTCCTGGAGCCCAGCGGCCTCGTGACGGCGCTCGTCGTCGTCGCCGCGGAGATCGGGCTGGCGTGGGCCTACCGCGACCGGTTCCGCCCGATGCTCCAGGCGCGCTGAGAGCCCCCGGAACGCGAACGCCGCCCTGGGCAGGCCCGGAGCGGCGTTTCGGCGTTCAGCAGCGACTCAATGGCCGCCGTCGTGGCCTTCGCTGACGCGCTTGTGGTCCGAAGGCGCGACCGGCACCTCCAGCGTCACGGAACCGGCCTTCTCGAACAGGAACGTCAGCTTCACCGTCTGCGCGGCGGTCACGTCCCTGTTCAGCTTCTTGAGCGTGCAGCGGATCTGCAGCACCTCGAGCGACTGGTCGTGCGCGGCCGACGACGAGGTCGGCGACACGGACGACGAGCCCGACGGGCTGCCGGAGGACGACGCGGCCGACGAGGACGCGACCGAACCGGAGGTCGGGGCACCCGAGGACGGCGAGCCGGTGGTCGACGGCGCACCCGAGGACGGCGCACCCGACGACGGGGTCAGCGACACCGACGAGGACGACTGCGACGACGAGGACGGCGACGAGGTCTTGGACGGCGCGTGGGACGCGTCGTACTCGGCGCGCAGCGCGTACTGGGCCGGGACGTCCTTGCTGCCGACGATCTCCAGCTCGGACCCGGAGGCCTCTGACTTGATCGACAGCAGCTTGTCCGGGTCGTTGCCGGTGTTCGCGATGACGAACGTCAGCGGCACGTCCTCGCCCTCGCGGTACCGGTTGCCGTCCGGCGGGAAGGCCAGCATGGCGTTGCGGACCGCCATCGGGCCCGCGTTGCCGCTCGCACCGTCGACGGCGGCGACCTGGGTGTCGGTCTGGGTGATCTGACCGGCGCTGCAGCCGACCGCCACCAGGCCGAGGCCCGCGGCCAGCGCTGCCGTCACGATCATCCGGCGAGACACTCCTGAGTTCACGGCTCCAGCGTCCTTCCTAGGGAACAACCACCAGGCAAAGAGCCTAACCGGGGCCCGGAAAGCCGACTCGACGTGGTGCCAATCGATCTTGTGTGGCCGCTACGTTGCACGCGAACAGGTGGTTTGTCAACCCCCCGCGCGGCCCTGACCAGCGCTAACGGATCATCGAGCGGCGTGGGAAGGGTTGCCGGACGTGTTAGGATGGAGGAAGCGAAAGGGGCAGAGGACACATGGTTTTCAAGGTCGGAGAGACCGTCGTCTACCCGCACCACGGTGCCGCTCTCATCGAAGCAATCGAGACCCGCGTTATCAAGGGCGAGGAGAAGAAGTACCTCGTCCTCAAGGTGGCGCAGGGCGACCTCACCGTTCGGGTTCCCGCTGACAACGCCGAGATCGTCGGCGTGCGTGACGTTGTCGGCCAGGAGGGACTCGACCGGGTCTTCGAGGTCTTGCGCGCTCCCCACACCGAGGAGCCGACCAACTGGTCTCGGCGGTACAAGGCCAACCTTGAGAAGCTCGCCTCCGGCGACGTGAACAAGGTTGCGGAAGTGGTGCGCGACCTCTGGCGGCGCGAGAAGGATCGCGGTTTGTCCGCCGGCGAGAAGCGGATGCTGGCGAAGGCGCGGCAGATACTGGTCAGCGAGCTGGCGCTGGCCGAGGGCACCGACGAGGACAAGGCCGAGGTCCTCCTCGACGAAGTTCTCGCCACGGCCTCGTAGTTCTCGGCAGAACACACTGAGCATCGGATAACGCCGCACATGAGTGTTGTCGCGCTCGTGCCTGCGGCAGGGCGAGGTGAGCGCCTGGGCTACGGAATGCCCAAGGCGCTGGTACCGGTCAACGGAACACCGCTGTTGACCCGTGCCGTTCAGGGCCTGTTCGCGTCGGGTCAGGTCCAGCACGTCGTCATCGCAGCTCCACCGTCCGATGTGGACCAAGTGCACACCGCTACCGCCTCGCTGGCCCCGGCCGGCGGGGCGGTGCACGTGCTTTCAGGGGGCTCCGAACGCACCGACTCGGTGCGCCTCGCCCTCGACCACGCGCTCCGCGTGGTGCCCGACACCTCCATCGTGCTCGTCCACGACGCCGCTCGTGCGTTCACCCCTCCCGAGGTCATCGCCGGGGTCGTGGCCGCTGTGCGCGACGGTCACGACGCCGTCGTCCCGGTGTTGCCCGTCGCCGACACGATCAAACAGGTGGACGAGGTCGG
This sequence comes from Lentzea chajnantorensis, assembly GCF_054300775.1. NCBI lineage: Bacteria > Bacillati > Actinomycetota > Actinomycetes > Pseudonocardiales > Pseudonocardiaceae > Lentzea > Lentzea chajnantorensis. Next base: position 718,104 of record NZ_JBSDZT010000002.1, read on the forward strand.
AGTGGTCGTCTCCACGCCCGACCGTGCCGGCCTGCGGGTCGTGCAGACCCCGCAGGGTTTTCGCGTCGACGTTCTCAGAGCCGCCTATGGCTCCGGTGTCGCCGCGACTGATGACGCAGGTCTTGTGGAGAAGAACGGTGGCGAGGTCCACACGGTTCCCGGCCACGCGCACGCCATGAAGATCACCACGCCGTTCGACCTCGCGGTCGCGGCGGCACTGTTCGCGGGGGAACGAGAGTGAGAATCGGCCAGGGCGTCGACGTCCACCCGATCGAGGCAGGCCGTGAGTGCTGGGTCGCCGGGCTGCTGTGGGAGGGCGTGGACGGCTGCGCGGGCCACTCCGACGGTGACGTCGCCTCCCACGCGCTGTGCGACGCGCTGCTCTCCGCCGCGGGTCTGGGCGACCTGGGCGCGGTCTTCGGCACGTCGGACCCGCGCTGGTCGGGCGCTCACGGTGTGGTGCTGCTCACCGAGGTCCGCCGGCTCGTCGAGGAGGCCGGTTACCGTGTGGGAAACGCCACAGTGCAGGTGATCGGCAACGCGCCGCGCATCGGCAAGCGCCGTGAAGAGGCGCAGGACGCGCTGTCCGCGGCCGTCGGCGGCCCGGTGTCGGTGACCGGCACCACGACGGACGGCCTGGGTCTCACCGGTCGCGGCGAGGGCATCGCGGCGATCGCCACGGCACTGCTGGTGCCCGTCCCCTAGTCCGGCAGCCTGAGCACGGCCGTGCCGCCGTCCAGGTCGACCCGGCTCCTCGGCGGCGCCGCGTCGCCTTCCTCGTCGCGCAGCTGCCGCTCCTCCTTGCGGAACTCGACCTCGTCGCGCTTGCCCGGCTCGAACGTCGCGCCCAGCTCCCCGATGCCCGCGGTGGCCATCGGCGTGCCCCTCCTGCGGCGCACCACCCGTTCGACCACCGCCAACACGAACAGGGCCGCGACCAACGCCGGCAGGGACAGCGCGAAGAGGTAGCCCGGGCTCATGAACGGAGAACTTCCCGCCGGACGTGATGGTTCCCACCACTAGAGTTCGCGCGGTGACCAAGTACGACGTCTGCCTGTCGTTCGCCGGCGAGGACCGCACCTACGTCGACGAGGTGGCCCGCCACCTCAAGGAGCTGGGCGTCAAGGTCTTCTACGACGACGACGAGCAGGTCGACCTGTGGGGCAAGAACCTCACCGAGTACCTCGACGAGGTCTACCGCAAGGAGTCCCGCTTCTGCGTCATGTTCGTCTCGCGGCACTACGCGGCGAAGATGTGGACCAAGCACGAGCGCCAGAGCGCGTTCGACCGGGCCATGACCCAGGACGACGAGTACGTGCTGCCGGTGCGCTTCGACGCCACGGAGCTGCCCGGCCTGCGCACGGGTGTCGGCTACCTCGACGCCGCCAGGGTCACCCCCCGGCGGCTCGCCGAGATGGTGGCGAGGAAGCTCGGCACCGCCACCCCGCCGCAGCGGGCGGAGGGCTGGGAGTACGCCCTGTTCGCGGACACCGTGCGCGCGGGTCTGCGCGGGTTGCAGAGCAAGCGGGTCGACCACGACATGGCGTTCGCGAGGAACGTCCGCACGTTCACCACGGACACCGAGGCGCTCGACTACTTCGCGGCCCGCACGCGCGCGTTCGACAACATCATCAACGCCATCGCCGAGGTCCTGTCCCCGCAGCGGCAGCTGCTGGCGTTCGGAGCGAACGGCCACAGGGGCGACGAGGAGAAGATCACCCGGCTGGCCACGATGTTCGTCGAGGTCTACGACAACCTGCTGACCTGGGCCGCCGAGCTGCGCGGCACCGCCACGCCGGAGAAGTTCCGCCCTCTCTACGCCGCGACCGCGCGGCTCGCCGACCAGCCGCTGGCACAGATCGACGAGTTCGTGCGCCGGTTCGCGGACGCGCGCGGGTCCGGTGAGCTGCGGCTGACCATCGACTACGACCCGGCCGAGGTCGAGGCAGAGCTGCACAAAGGTCCAGACCAACTAGCCCGGCGGCACGTAGAGTCGCGGCGTGACGATCCGCGCCGCTCTCTTCGACTTCTCCGGCACGCTCTTCCGGCTCGAGCACCCCGGGCTGGAGTCCAACGGCGACCTGATGCGGGCGCTCACCGCACCGGTCGGGATCGCCGACGGCGTGGACCCCGAGCTGGCCGACGCCTGGTACCGCCGCGACCTCGACCCCGAGGTCCACCGCTGGGTCCACGTGAAGGTGCTGCGCGACGCGCTCGTGCCGGACGCCGAGGCGTTCTACGAGCAGCTCATCTCGCCCGAGTCGTGGCGGCCCTACCCGGACGTGAAGGCGACGCTGGAGCACCTGGCCGACGTGCCGGTCGCGGTCGTCAGCAACATCGGGTGGGACATCCGGTCCGTGTTCGAGCTGCACGGGCTGACGCACCTGGTGGACGAGTTCGTGCTCTCCTACGAGGAGGGCGTGGTCAAGCCGGACCCGAAGATCTTCACCACCGCCTGCGAACGGCTCGGCGTCGCGCCGGCGAACGCCGTGATGGTCGGCGACAGCGCTGAGGCGGACGGCGGAGCGGAAGCCGTCGGTTGCTCCTTCCGGCTCGTCAATCCGGTTCCGACGAGTGACCGGCCCACTGCGCTCCTGGATGTGGCCCGTACCATTCCCGTGTGAGCCTCCACATCTACGACAGCGCGAGCCGGAGCATGCGGGAGTTCCACCCGCAGGTCAACGGAACGGCGTCGATCTACGTGTGTGGGGCGACCGTGCAGGGCGTCCCGCACATCGGGCACGTCCGCAGCGGCCTGAACTTCGACGTGCTGCGGCGCTGGCTGGGGCGTGACGGCGCCGACGTCACGCTGGTCCGCAACGTCACCGACATCGACGACAAGATCCTCACCAAGGCCGCGGCGAACGACCGGCCCTGGTGGGAGTGGGCGTACACGCACGAGCTCGCGTTCGAGAGCGCCTACGACGCGCTGGGCTGCCTGCCGCCGTCGTACGCGCCGCGCGCGACCGGGCACGTCACGCAGATGGTCGACCTGATGCAGCGGCTGATCGACAAGAACCACGCCTACGACGTCGACGGCGACGTCTACTTCGACGTGCGCTCGTTCCCCGAGTACGGGGCGCTGTCCGGGCGCAAGATCGACGACCAGCAGCAGGGCGAGACCGAGGTCCGCGGCAAGCGCGACCCGCGCGACTTCACGCTGTGGAAGGCCGCGAAGCCCGGTGAGCCGTCCTGGCCGACGCCGTGGGGCAACGGCAGGCCCGGCTGGCACCTCGAGTGCTCCGCGATGGCCACGACGTACCTGGGCAGCACCTTCGACGTCCACGGCGGCGGGCTGGACCTGATCTTCCCGCACCACGAGAACGAGCAGGCGCAGTCGCGCGCGGCCGGTGACGGCTTCGCGAACTACTGGATGCACAACGCCTGGGTGACGATGTCGGGCGAGAAGATGTCGAAGTCGCTCGGCAACGTGGTGTCGATCCCGGAGATGCTGAAGCTCGTCAGCGCGGCCGAGCTGCGCTACTACCTGGTCGGCCCGCACTACCGGTCGAACATCGAGTATTCCGGGGACGCGCTGCAGGACGCGGTGGCCGGGTACCGGCGCGTCGAGTCGTTCCTGCGCCGCGCGGTGGAGAGGCTCGGTCCGATCGACCTCGCGGGTCTCATGTGCCCCGACTTCGTGGCGGCCATGGACAACGACCTGGGCACCCCGCAGGCGCTCGCCGCGCTGCACAACAAGGTGCGCCAGGGCAACACCGCGCTCGCCGACGGCGACGACACCACGGCCCGCGAGGCCGCCGAGTGCGTCCGCCGGATGGCCGACATCCTCGGCGTCGACCCGTTGTCGCCGAAGTGGAACAACGCGTCGTCCGCCGACACCGGCATGCGGCAGGCGTTGACCACGCTGGTGGATCGACTGCTCGTCGAGCGCCAGGAAGCCCGCAAGACCAGGGACTTCGCGCGCGCTGACGCGTTGCGCGAGCAGCTGGACGAGGCGGGCATCGCCGTCGAGGACACCCCCGACGGTCCGCAGTGGACTTTGAAGGACGACTGACTTCCGTGGCTGGCAACTCCAAGCGCAAGGGCGCGATGCGCAATCCGGGCTCGAAGAAGGGCGCGGTCGTCGGTTCCGGCGGGCAGAAGTCCAAGGGGCTGCAGGGCAAGGGTCCGACCCCGAAGGCGACGGACCGCCCGAACCACCCCGCCTACAAGCGGGCCAAGGCGGTCGCGAAGAGCGACGCGGTGAAGACGCAGCGCCGCCAGAAGACCGAGAAGGCCCAGGCCGAGACCGTGGCCGGCCGCAACCCCGTCGTGGAGTGCCTGCGTGCGGGCACGCCCGCGACGGCGCTGTACGTGGCGCTGGGCATCGACGCGGACGACCGCGTGGCCGAGGCCGTGCGCCTGGCTGCCGACCGGGGCATCTCCGTGCTGGAGGTGGCCCGCGGTGAGCTCGACCGGATCACCGGTGGCGCGATGCACCAGGGCCTCGGCCTGCAGGTGCCGCCGTTCGAGTACGCCACGCCGAACGAGCTGCTGGAGCAGGCGCAGCGCTCCACCCAGCCGCCGTTGCTGGTGGCGCTGGACGGTGTGACGGACCCGCGGAACCTGGGTGCGGTCGTGCGGTCCGCGGCGGCGTTCGGTGCCCACGGCGTGGTGCTGCCGCAGCGGCGCAGCGCGTCGATGACCGCGGTTGCCTGGCGCACCAGCGCGGGCACGGCGGCGAAGCTGCCGATCGCGATGGCCACCAACCTGACGCGCACCCTGCGTGACTGGGCTGAGGCCGGTCTGATGATCGTCGGGCTCGACGCGGACGGCGACGTGGACGTCGACGGCCTCGAACTGGCGACCGGTCCGCTGGTGGTCGTCGTGGGCTCGGAGGGTCGCGGTCTCGGGCGTCTCGTGAAGGAGACCTGCGACCAGACGGTGTCCATTCCGATGGCCACGGGCGTGGAGTCGCTGAACGCCTCCGTCGCCGCCGGAGTGGTGCTCGCGGAAGTGGCGCGCCGTCGCCGGGTCGCGGCCAAGGGCTGACGCAAGTCCCTGCCACGTCACGAAAAGACGGCTCGGCAGTCGACGTCAATGATCATTTTCCCGCTCGCGGACCCACGCCGGCCCGCGAGCGGGAAAACGTTCTCGTTTAACTGTTGCCAGCCACTTGCGGGTGACCGCGATGACAATCGGCGTGGCCTATTACGCGGGTACTCCCGAGCGCGGGTACCTTCGCATCTGTTCCTTTGTTGCCGCACCCGCCGGGAGTCGGCGGACGACGGTTGGAGCTGATTGCACCGGTTGGTCGAGCCGGTGAGGACCGATTGGCACCACGCGACACGTTGCGTGACCATTTGGGCTCCAACCAGGCGAATCCGAGGTCAACTGTGAAGAAGATCAGGCCTGCGTTTCGCTATTGTAACTACTTTAGGTAACTGGCCTGCTCCGTTTAGGTACACACTGTGGTAGGACAGACGTTGAACGGTCAGGCAGCTTCTACCGTGATTGTCGATAGGAATTGATTACCACCGGCGGGGGCGACGTGACTCGGCGTAGAACGAATCAGGACGAGCTGATTCGCCACGGCCGGGCCGCGACGCGCCGAGGACACGCATGACGACCCGAGGCGCGCTCCGCGAGCTCGTGGGTTTGCGTGAGTTCCGCGCCATGTGGATCGGCTCCACCGCTTCGACCGCCGGTGACCAACTCGCCGCGGTCGCATTGTCGCTGCTCGTGTTCGAACGAACACAATCCGCAGCGTGGACCGCGCTCACCTGGTCGTTGACGCTCTTCCCGCCGCTGATTTCGGGTCCGTTGCTCGGCTGGGTCGCCGACCGGTTCCCGCGACGCACGGTAATGGTGACGACGGCCTGGATGCAGGCCGTGCTCATGGCCGCGATGGCGATTCCCGGCATGCCGCTGTGGGCGATGATCGTGTTGCTGGTCGTGGTGCTGGCGATTTCCTCGCCGTACCTGGCGGCCCAGGAGGCGAGCCTCCCGCACGTGCTGCCGGCCAAGCGCTACGACGACGGTGTGGCGCTCTTCGGCACGTCCGTGGACATCGCTCAGATGGCCGGGCTCGCCGCCGCAGGTTTCCTCGTCGCCCACACGAACCCCGGCATCGCGCTGGCGATCAACGCCGTGACGTTCGCCGCCCTGGCGATCCTGGTGCAGGTGTCGGTCGAGCACCGCCCTGCCGCGGACCCGCTGGGACGCAAGAAGAAGGACGACGAAGAGCCGCGCGGCGTGCTCACGTTGATGGTGACGGAGCCGCGGCTGAGGACCCTGCTGGGCGTCCGGCTGCTGGCGGGACTCGCGATGGTCCCGGAGGGCCTGGCGGTGCCGCTGGCGGCGAGCCTGGACGCGGTGTGGGCGGTGGGCCTGATCCTCGCGATCGAGCCGGCCGCGAACGTGCTCGGCGTGGCGTTGCTGTTCCGCATCGTGCGGGACCCGGCCAAGCGGGAACGCCTGATCGGTCCGCTCGCGATCCTGTCGCTGGCGCCGTTGATCATGTTCGCGTTCAACCCGAACCTGACGTGGACGATCGTTTTGTTGGTCATCGCCGGTATAGGCGGGGCTTATCACACACCCGCTCGTTCGGCGTGGATGCGACTACTTCCCGACCAGTACCGCGGAAGGGCCTATGGCATTGGGCGCGCGGCACTGCGTTCGAGCCAGGGCGGCGGAATGGCGCTGGCCGGTGTCGTCGCCCATTCGGTCGGTTCGATCACAGCAACGATCGCGGGCGCGGGGGGCATCGGGTTGCTGCTGGCGACACAGGCCACCTTCGCCTGGCGCCGGGCGCGGCGTCGCGCGGACAGCAAGACGGTGGCAATCTGAAACAGAACGGTCACCAATAGCGATATCCCGATCGAGGAGGCACCTCAAACGCGGAGGTTCCGGGCGGAAGCATTGAGGAGGGTGGTGTTCAGAAGTCACGGTTGCTCATGGCAGGACACCTCCTCGTTGCGACGAGCAGCAGCGCGGTGGTCTACGACCGGGTCAGCAGCGGCTTGCTCATGATGTGTCATGAGCGTAGGGGGTCGTGGTGAAGAACAGTTTGACTGATCGCGGGCGATCGCGGGCACTCGGCTTGACTCCGATTCGCAACTGGGACCTTTGGACCGTTGCGCCCAGCGCGATCGCGTACTTCTTCGTGCTCGAAGCCGCGGTCACCGGCGCCGCCATCTGGCTGCTGACGAATCTCACCCCGGTCGCCACCACGGACTGGCTGCGCTTCGGCGCGCTGATCGCCGCGATCACGATCCACCTGACGATCGTCCGCAGAGCCGAGGAGGCCCGCCGCAACGAGGCCTCCGGTCCCCACATCGACCTGACGTCGGTCTGGACGTTCGCCGCCGCGGTCGCCCTCCCCGGTGGCCTCGCGGTGGTCGCCACGATCTGGATGCGCATCCTGATCCAGCCGATCGCCCGCCGCCAGCCGTACCGCTTCGTCTTCGGCACCGCCTCCATGCTGGCCTCCACCCTGCTGTCGTGGGCGCTCGTGCACCTCTCGGGTGTCTCGCTGGCCGCGACCGGAAACGTGCCCACCGACCTCGGCCTGGTCCTGGTCCTCGCGATAGCCGCCCTCGTGTACTGGTTCGTCCAGGTGATGACCGTGGCGGTCGCGTTCAAGATCGTGACCCCGAACTCGAAGGTCTTCGAGTTCCTCGGCTCCCGCGTCGACAACATGCTGGAGATGAGCACGCTCGGCGCGGGCGCGATGCTCGGCATGCTCATGACCTCCCACTGGGTCGGCCCCCTGCTGCTGGTGGTCCCCGTGATCTTGGTGAACGCACTGTTGTCCCGGGCGGCTGAGCGCCGCACGCATCTCGAACGACTCCTGCGCGAACAGGAGCAGCTCCACCAACGCCTCGCCGCCGATGCGCACACCGACTACCGCACGGGCCTGCTGAACACGAACGGCCTCGCCGAGTACGCCGGCCGCCTCGCCGAACGCTGCCGCCTCGACGGCGTCCCGATGACCGTCCTCGTCATCGACCTCGACCACTTCAAGCGCATCAACGACACCTGGGGCCACCCCGCGGGCAACGCGGTCCTGGCCGAGGTCGGCCGCATCCTGCGCGAAAAGCTCCGCCCCGGCGACGTGGCCGGCCGCGACGGCGGCGAGGAGTTCGTCGTGGCCCTGAAGGACACCCCGGTCGCCCAGGGCGTGACGATCGCCGAACGCATCCGCGAGGCCATCGGCCGTCTCGCCGTCCCGACCACCGACAAGCACCGCAACGTGGTGACCCTCTACGGCCGCGAGATCCAACCCTCGGAGCCCGACGGCGACTCGCTGCGCGCCATCTCCGCGTCCATCGGCGTGGCCGTCATCCCGGACAACGGCCCGGACATGGCGACCGCGCAGCACTCCGCGGACGCCGCCCTGTACAAGGCCAAGGAGAACGGGCGCAACCAGGTCCGGGTGGCCGGGCTGGACATTCCGCCGCGGTTGATGCCAGCTCCTCGGGCGGACGACGTCACGAAGCCCATCACGTCACGTTCGGCCTGAGCCGCGTTCGGGCTGGGTCGCCGCTTCGCCGGGTGCCTGCGCGCTCTGGGCGAGGCACGGTCCGAGCACACCACGGTCCGAGCAACCACGGTCTGGGCCGAGACCGCCTGAGCTCGGGGCAGCCGTCATGCCCGTGGCGTCTCACACCCATGGCGCCTCGTGCCCAGTGGCACGCCCTCACGCCCGCGACCCCATGCCCGCGACCTCACGCCACGGCCCCGGACCGCGCGACCCGATCATCCTGCCTGCCGAACCCTCAGCACTCGCTGATTCTCGTTCCCATGAGAACCCCACGTTCCCCTGCCGCCTCCCCCGCGCTTCCTTCCTCACGGGGCGAAGACGACCATGCTTTCCGGACATCTATCAGACGACGATCGAGGCAAATCCGGACAGGATTCACCCGTTCGAGCGACAGCCCGCGGCCTGTCACGCAGCCCGCGAAACCCCGGTCCGCACAGCCCCGATCCCACGACAGACCAGGTAGATCACGAAGCTCACCGCCGTGACGAGCGCCGACACCGGCAGCCCGGGTTGCAGCGACAGCAGGATTCCGCCCACCGCGGCAACCTCGGCGAACACGACGGACAGCACGATCGCCCGCACCGGTGACGCGGTCAGCCGCATGGCCGCCGCGGCGGGGGTGATCATGAGGGCCAGCACCAGCAGAGCGCCCACGACCTGCACCGACAGCGCCGTCGCGACGCCTATGAGCACCGCGAACACGATCGACAGGCCGCGGACCGGCACGCCGCGTGCGACGGCCACGTCGGGGTCGACCGAGGCGAAGAACAGGGGGCGGTAGATCACCGCCAGCACGGCGAGGACGGCTGCGGAGGAGATGACCAGCAGTTGCAGGTCGGTCGAGTCGACGCCGACGATCTGGCCCACCAGCAGGCCGAACTTGTTCGACGAACGTCCTTTGTAGAGGGCCAGCATGAGGATGCCCATGCCGAGGCCGAAGGCGAGGATCGCGCCGATCACCGAGTCGCGGTCGCTCTCGCGGCGGGACAGCACGCCGAGGAGCACCGCGGCGATGATCGAGCCGGCCAGTGCGCCGTAGCCGACGCCGACGCCGAGCAGCAGGGCCGCTGCGCCGCCGGTGAAGGCGAGTTCGGAGGTGCCGTGGACGGCGAAGGCCATCTTGCGGGTCACGATGAACGGGCCCAGTGCGCCCGCGACCAGGCCGAGGACCGCGGCGGCGATCAGGGCGGTCTGCACGAAGTCCAGGGCGAGGAGGTCGAAGAAGGTCACGACGCGGCTCCCGCCGACGAACGGGTGGAGGACGAGGAGGCGGTCACGACGCGGCCCCCGCCGACAGGTGGTGGGTCTGTTCCTCGCAGGCGCCGGCGCCGACGACCAGGATCTGGTCGCGCACGCGCACGACCTCGACCGGTGTGCGGTACAGCTCGGACAGGGTCGCGGAGGTCATGACCTCTTCCGGGGTGCCGATGCGGAAGCGGCCGCCGACCAGGTACAGGACCCGGTCCACGAGCGGGAGGACCGGGTTCAGCTCGTGCGTCACGAAGAGGACGGCGGTGGCGGCTTCGCGGCGGCGTTTGTCGATCAGCTCGCTCACCACGCGCTGGTTGGCGAGGTCGAGTGAGAGGAGTGGCTCGTCGCAGAGCATCACGGTGGGGTCGCCGACGAGGGCTTGGGCGACGCGCAGGCGTTGTTGTTCGCCGCCGGACAGCAGGCCGATCGGGGAGTCGGCGTAGCGGGTGGCGCCCACGGACTCGATGGCCGCGTCGACGCGGATGCGGCGGGCGGCGCGACCTCGTACGCCCAGGCCCCAGCGGTAGCCGTCGAGGCCCAGGCCGACGAGGTCGCGGCCGCGCAGCGTCATGGACTGGTCGAGCGCTCGCTGCTGCGGGATGTAGCCGATGGCGCGGTTGCCGCCGTTGACCTCGACCGTGCCCGAGGACAGCGGTTGCAGGCCCAGCAGCACGCGCATCAGGCTCGTCTTGCCGGAGCCGTTCGGGCCGAGCACCGCGAGGAACTCACCGGGTTCGACGTCGAGGTCGAGGGAGTCCCACAGCACTCTGTCCCCGTAGGACAGCCGGGCGCCGCGCAGCGAGATCGCGGTCATGCCTTGAGCGCCTGCGAAAGGGCGTCCACCTGCTTGCTCATCCAGTCAAGGTAGCCGGTCGTTCCCGCGGGCAACGTCTCGGTGACCTCGACGACGGGCACACCGGCCGCCTTGGCCTTCTCGACGAGCTGCTTGGTGACGTTGTTCTCGGTCTGGGTGTTGTTGATCAGCACGTTGACCTTCTTGCCCTCGACCAGCTGGTTCATCTCGGCCAGCGCGGCGGCGGGGACGTCGGACTCCTCCTCGACGGCCTTGCTGAACGCCTCGGGGGTCGCGTCCTCGGCGCCGGCCTCGTCGAGCAGGTAGTGGGCGATCGGTTCGGTGGCGGCGACCTTCTTGCCGGCGCCGACGCCCGTGACCTTCTTCTCCAGGTCCTCCAGCGCGGCGGTGAACTTCTGGGTGTTGCTCTCGAACGTCGCCTTCTTGTCCGGTGCGAGCGCGCTCAGCTCGTTCGCCGCGGCCTCGGCCACGGCCTGGACGGTGTGCAGGTCGTACCAGACGTGCTCGTTCTCGCCGTGCTCGTGGCCGTGGTCGTCCGCGGCGGGCGCCTCGGAGGTCGTGGTGGCGGTGGAGGTGGCCGGCTCCTCGGCGTGGCTGTGCTCGCGCAGCGGGAACGCCTCGACCTTCTTGGTGGCGTCGCTGGTGATCAGCTTCGCGAAGAAGTCGTCGTAGCCGCCGCCGTTGAACACGACGAGCTTGGCGTCCTTGACCAGTGCGGCGTCGGCGGGCTTGCTCTCGTAGGAGTGCGGGTCGGCGCCGGGGTCCTCCAGCAGCGCCTTGACCTCGACCGCGTCACCACCGACGGCGGCGACGACGCTGCCCCAGACGTTGGTGGAGGTGACCACCTTGATCTTGCCGTTGTCCGCGGCCGGCGTGGTCGTGCCGCAGGCTGCCAGGCTCACGACGGCGAGAGTGCCGACCAGAGCGTTGCGGAGAGTCATCACGCCGTCCCTCGATCAGGTAATGGAAACCGTTGTCGAGTTCAGCTTACGACATGAAAAAGCCCCCGGCGGTCACGCCGGGGGCCTTCGCGTGTGACTCACGCCTCCAGGCGGTCGCCCGTCTCGGGGTGGAACAGGTGGATCTCGCTGTGGTCGCGCACGGCGACCTTGACGTGCTGGCCCAGGGTGGGCGGCGTGCGGCCGTCGACGCGGACGACGAAGCGCTGCGACGAGTCGCCGATCTTCACGGCGCCGTGCACGAGCGCGTCGGCGCCGAGCTCCTCGACCAGCTCGACGGTCATCTCCATGCCCTCCTCGCCCGACGGCACGATGCCGAGGGCCTCGGGGCGGATGCCGAAGGTGACCTCGTCCAGGCCACCGGCGGCGGCGATCGCGTCACGCGAGAGCGGCACGATGACGCCGTCGAGCTTCGCGCCCTCGGACGTGATCGGCACGGTCTTGAGGTTCATGGCCGGCGAGCCGATGAAGCCCGCGACGAACGCGTTGGCCGGGCGGTCGTACAGCGCGCGCGGGGTGTCGCACTGCTGCAGCAGGCCGTCCTTGAGCACGGCGACGCGGTGACCCATCGTCATGGCCTCGACCTGGTCGTGCGTGACGTAGATCGTGGTGGTGCCGAGGCGCTGCTGGAGGGCGGCGATGTTGGCGCGGGTCTCGACGCGGAGCTTGGCGTCCAGGTTGGACAGCGGCTCGTCCATGAGGAACACGGAGGGCTCGCGGACGATGGCGCGGCCCATGGCGACGCGCTGGCGCTGACCACCGGAGAGCGCCTTCGGCTTGCGCTCCAGGTACTTGGTGAGGTCGAGCATCTTGGCGGCCTCTTCGACCTTCGCCTTGATCTCGGTCTTGTTGACGCCGCGGAGCTTGAGCGCGAAGCCCATGTTCTCGGCGACGGTCATGTGCGGGTAGAGCGCGTAGGACTGGAACACCATGGCGATGTCGCGGCCCTTCGGCGGGACGTTCGTGACGTCCTTGCCGCCGATGTGGATGGCGCCCTCGTCGATGTCCTCGAGGCCGGCGAGCATGCGCAGCGCCGTCGACTTGCCGGAACCGGACGGGCCGACGAGCACCAGGAACTCGCCGTCAGCGACCTCGAGCGACAGCTCGTCGACCGCGCGCACCGGCGGGTTGCCGGAGAACACCCTCGACGCCTTGACGTAGGACACCTCTGCCATGTGACGCACCTTTCACCGCTTGTCTGGGCGCGACGTTATGCATTGCAAGCGCTTACGGGAATGGCCGTAAGCGCTTGCGTTGCGCGAGTTCGCAACGCAAGCGCTTACGTCCGACAGCATGGATGAGCGCGCTCTCACGCGCCGCCCGCGGTCAGCCCTTCACGGCACCGGACGCGAGCCCGGTCACCAGGAACCGCTGCACCAGGTAGAACACGACGATCGCCGGGATGGCGACCAGGATGGACGCGGCCGCGAGGTGGCCCCACTCGGTGCGGTTCTGCTGCACGAACACCTGCAACCCGACGGCCAGGGTCTTCGACTCGTCCGCCGCCGACAGGAACGCCGACGCGAACGCCACCTCGCCCCACGCCGTGAGGAACGCGTAGAACGACGTCACCGCGAGGCCCGGCTTGGCCAGCGGCATGATCAGCCGCCAGAACACGCCGAACGGCGACAAGCCGTCCACGCGGCCGGCCTCGTCGATGTCGGCGGGGACCGTGTCGAAGTAGCCCTTGAGCATGTACGTGCAGAACGGCACCGCGGTGGTGCAGTAAACGAGCACCAGGCCGATGGTGGAACCGTTGAGCCCCAACGCGATCAGGATGTTGTAGAGCGGCACGATCAGGACCGCGAACGGGAACATCTGCACCAGCAGGAACGACATCATCAGGCCGCGCTTGCCGGGGAACCGGAAGCGCGAGGCCGCGTAGCCGGCGGTGGCCGAGATGAACACGCCGAGCACGGTGGTCAGCAGTGCGATCACCACGGAGTTGCCGAACCAGGCGAGGAAGTCGCCCTTCTCGCCGGCCAGCACGCGGCTGTAGTTGTCGAACGAGGACTCGTTCCACAGCTTCGGCGTCGGTTCGACGGCGCGGGCGTCGGGCTTCAACGAGGTGACGAACACCCAGAAGATCGGGAACACCGAGATGACCGACGCGGTGATCAGCGTGGCGTGCAACAGGATCGAGGACCCGGCGGAGCGGTCCGACCGGCTCAGGCGGCGTTCGGGGGCCTTGACCACCTGGAGGGACGAAGCATCGAGCGTCACGTCACCACACCTCGCCCTGCTTGCGCAGTGCCCGCCGGTAGACGGCGGCGAACACCAACAACACCGAAAGGATCAGCACGCCGTAGGTCGACGCGATGGCGTAGTCGCGGGACGCGCCGGAGAAGAAGCGCTCGAACGCGTAGGTCACCAGGATGCGGGTGTTCGGGTTGGGGCCCGCCACCAGGTAGATCACCGGGAACATGTTGAACGTCCAGATGATGCCGAGCAGGATCACCGTGGACGACACCGAGCGCAGGCCGGGCAGGGTCACGTGGCGGAAGCGCTGCCACGGCGTCGCGCCGTCCATCTCCGCCGCCTCGTAGAGGTCGCCGGGGATCGACTGCAGGCCGCCCAGGAGCGCCACCATCATGAACGGCGTGCCCAGCCAGACGTTGACCATGATCACGGACACGAGGGCCCAGTCGGACTGGCCGAGCCAGACCGGGTCGGGCAGGCCGACGGCGCGCAGGACCTGGTTGATGATCCCGTACTGCGCGTTGAACATGTACTTCCAGGCGAACGCGCTGATGAACGCGGGCACGGCCCACGGCAGGATCAGCAGCACGCGGTAGAGCGAGCGGCCCTTCACCTGGCGGTTGAGCAGCATCGCCAGGCCCAGGCCGATGGTGTAGTGGAAGAACACGCAGGCGAACGTCCAGATCAGCGTGCGGACCAGCGTGCCCCAGAAGGCGCCGTAGGAGTCGCCGCCGGACAGGACGTTGAGGTAGTTCTTGAAGCCCACCACGTCGTAGGACGCGGCCCGGTCCAGGACCGGGTTGGCGATGTTGCCCTCGTTGATGTTCGTGAAGGTGAAGAACACGCCCTGCGCGAGCGGGTAGAGCACCAACACCGCGATGACCACCACGACCGGCAGCACCATCGCATACGCGTACCAGTACCGGTCCAGGAACCGACGCACCGATCTCCTCCGAACCCCAGGCGGACGGCCGGGGCGGAAGGCCCCGGCCGTCCAACACCAATCAGCCGATCGAGTACTCGGTGACGACCTGCTCCTTGTACGCCTTGGCGACGTCGTCGAGAGCGGCCTTCGGCTCCTTCTTGCCGGCGAGGACGTCGGCGTAGGCGATCTTCAGCGGGTCGAACAGCTGGCCGCCCTCGGGGATCCAGGCGCGCTCGTGCGCGACCTTGGTGACCGGCTCGAACGCGGAGACGACGGCGTTGGCCTTGACGTCGGCGTTCTGGTAGGCCGACTTGCGGGTCGGCAGCAGGCCCAGCTCCTTGGCGATGGCGGCCTGCGACTCGGCCGACGCCATGCACTGGACGAACTTGATCGACGACTGCTTCGCCTTGGTGCCCTGGCGGATCGTGTAGTCGTGGCCGCCGACCGGGGCGCTGCCCTTGCCCGCGGTCGGGCCGGGGACCGGCGCGATGCCGAGGTTGGCCGGGTCGGTGAACGCGGTGCCCTTGAGGTAGTCGGCCACCGCCCACGGGCCGTTGATCACCATGGCGGCGTCGCCGCTGGAGAACGCGGCCTGCATCGTGGTGTAGGAGTTGCCGGCGTCGAGCGAGGTGAACGCGGCCTTCGAGTCGAGCAGGCCCTTCGCGGTCTGCAGCGCCTTCACGTTCTTCTCGGAGTTGACCACGATCTTCTTCGCGGAGGCGTCGACCAGGTCACCGCCCTCGCCGTAGATGAACGGCAGCGCGTAGTACGCGTCGTTGTTGAGGAAGAACGCCTTCTCGCCGCCCAGCTTGGCGGCCGCTGCCTTGAGCTCGTCCCACGTCTTCGGCGGTTCGACGCCCGCGTCGGCGAGCTTCTTCTTGTTGTAGAGCAGCGCGAGGGAGTCGGTCACCTGCGGCACCGCGTAGGTCTTGCCCTCGAACTTCGTGGAGCCCAGCGGGGCCTCCAGGAAGTCGCCGGTGTCCTTCGCGAGGTCGGTGTCGGAGAGGTCGGCGACGTAGCCCAGCTTGGCGAGCTGCGGCACCCAGGCGACCTCGGCGCGGAAGACGTCGGGGCCCTGGCCGCCCTGGGCTGCGGTCTTGTAGTTCGCGAGCGCCGTGTCGAACGCCTGCGTCTCGACCTTGACCTTGTAGCCGCCCTTCGAGGCGCAGTCGTTCGCGATCTTGGCGAACGCGGGGCTCTCGTTGGGGCCACTGGTGTCCCAGAACGTCACTTCGCCCGAGTCGGATCCGCTGTTGCTGCTCGATCCGCCGCTTCCGCAGGCGGTGAGCACGAGGGCGACACCCGTCGCCATGGCGGTCACGAGGGTTGTCCGTCGCATCGTTGCTGCCGTTCCCTCCAGCTGGGGCCTCGACTCCGAGCGAGACGAGGTGTTGCAAGGTTTTGCGAGAATGTTGCGGGCGATTTCACTACCCGAACCATGGTCAGGTCAAGACGTCGACCGTAACCAAGCCGTAACGGCCCCGTCCCGTGAACCGTCATTGCAAAATTTTTCTGGACACGGCAGGCTTGCGCCGACCCAAGCTGAGCAGGGAGGCAACGTGTCCGGACTGTCCGAGATCGCCAGGGCAGCCGGGGTGTCCATCTCGACCGTCAGCCGAGTGCTGAACCGGCGGGCGGGCGTCAACGACGAGACCCGCCAGCGGGTGCTGTCGGTGCTCGCGGAGATGCCGTACACCCCGCGCGGACTCGGCGCGTTGCAGCGCACGGGCGTGATCGGCCTGCTGGTGCCGGAGCTGTCGAACCCGGTGTTCCCGGCGTTCGCGGAGGCGCTGGAGACCCGCGCCGCGCGGCTGGGCTACTCCTCGCTGCTGTGCAACACCCGCAGCGGCGCGCCGATGGGCGAGGAGGAGTACGTCCGGATGCTGCTCGCCCGCGGGGTCGAGGGCATGGTGTTCGTGTCACCGGAGATCACCAACGTCGAGGTCCCGCTCGGGCAGGCACCGCGGCCGAGCTACTACGCGAAGCTGCTGGCCGACGGCGTGCACATGGTGTTCCTGAACGGCGCCACGCCCGCGCTGGACGTGCCCGACGTGACGGTGGACGAGCAGATGGCCGGTTACCTGGCCACCAAGCACCTGATCGACCTCGGGCACGAGCGGATCGGGTTCGTGTCGGGGCCGGCGCGGTCGCTGCCGTCACGGCTCAAGCGCGCCGGGTGGGCCGCCGCCCTGGAGGAGAACCACCTGCCGGCGGGCTCGGAGTACGTGGCGCACGGGCCGTTCAGCGCCGAGGGCGGTGGCGAGGCGGTGGCGCAGCTGCTCGACACGGTGGCGCCGACCGCGGTGATCTGCTCGTCGGACCACATGGCGCTGGGCGTCATGCGCGAGGCACACCAGCGGGGGATCGCGGTACCCGATCGGCTGTCCGTCGTCGGGTTCGACGACATCCCGCTGGCTGCCTACTCCTCGCCCGCTTTGACGACGCTGGCGCAGCCGATCGAGGAGATGGCGGCGGCCGCGATCGACGAGCTCGTGCAGCGCCTGGACCCGGATCGGCGCAGGCAGGGCAACGACAACTACACGCGCGTGTTCCGGCCGCGGCTGGTCGTGCGGGAGTCGTCAGCGGCCCCGAAGTGAGACACCCGGCGGGGGATATTGGTCTGGACCAAATTCTGAACAAGCCAGATGGGACGACCAGCGCGGATGCGTCATTTGAGGGACGCCGGTCACCCTGACTTCACGAATTGGTTCTGAACCGTTACGGTCCTTTCATGGCGCGGTCTATGCATGTGCGACGTCCTGCGACGCTGGCCTCCCTGGCCGCTGAGCTGGGCGTTTCCCGGACAACGGTGTCCAACGCGTACAACCGTCCCGACCAGCTCTCCCCCGAGCTGCGTCGCCGGGTGTTGGACACGGCCCGAAGGCTGGGTTACCCCGGCCCGGATCCTGTGGCGCGCTCGTTGCGCACCCGCAAGGCGGGGGCGGTGGGCCTGCTGCTCACCGAGAACCTCTCCTACGCCTTCCGCGACCCCGCGGCGATCGGCTTCCTCGAAGGCCTCGCGCTGGCGTGCGAGGACGCGGGTACGGGCCTTCTGCTGGTGCCCGCCAACCCCGAACGCGAGGACGTCGCGTCCGTCCACCGCGCCGGCGTCGACGGCTTCGTCGTCTACTCGGTGCCCGACGACGACCCGCACCTCGCGGCCGTGCTGGAGCGGCCGGTGCCCACGGTGGTCTGCGACCAGCCCGACCTCGGCACCGTCGACCGCGTCGGCATCGACGACCGTGGGGCGATGTACGAGCTCGCGCAGCACCTGATCTCGTTGGGGCACCGCAGGATCGGCGTCGTGTGCATGCGCCTGGCCCGCGACCGCAACGACGGGTTCGTGACGCCGGACCGCCAGCACGCCGCGCACTTCCACGTGCAGCGCAACCGCCTCTCCGGTCTCGCCGAGGCGTTCAGCGAGGCCGGTGTCGACTGGTCGCAGGTGCCGGTGGTCGAGCGGTTCGACCACAACCCCTCGTCCGGTGCCTCCGGTGCCGCCCAGGTGCTCGACCGGGACCCGCAGGTCACGGCGTTGATCTGCACCTCGGACGTGCTGGCGCTGGGTGCCATGACCGAGGCGGCCCGGCGCGGGCTGCGGGTGCCGCACGACCTCACGGTCACCGGGTTCGACGGGATTCGCGGGGCCGAGGAGGCCGGGCTGACGACCGTGCGCCAGCCGGTGCTGGAGAAGGGGCGGGCGGCGGGCAAGCTGCTGCTCGACGCCAACGAGCGGTCCCGGCCGCGGTCGGTGAACCTCGCGACCGAGCTGATGATCGGCAACACGTCGGGCCCGCCGCGGGGCGGGGCGGAGGAGCGCTGGTTCGGCCCGTGAGCCGGGCCTAGTTCCCCAGCCGGAACACGGTGGGCTGGCTGGACTTCCCGGCCAGCTTCGCCACCAGCAGGTAGTCGCCGGCGCCCAGCCGGGTGTGCGGTCCGCACCCCGGCTGCGAGGTCGAGGCGGCCCACTTCGTGCCGAAGTTGAAGACCTCCTTCGGTGCCAGCACCCGCACCTCCCTGCCCGTCGCGGCGAGGCAGTGGTTGCTCGACCACAGCACCGTGTGCCCGTCGGCGGTCAGCACGGTCAGCTCGCGGTGCTCGCGGCCGATGTCCTTGATGCACGGCGCCGGACCGTTGTTGACCACGTCCATCGACAGTTCCGGCTGGTCACCGCCGCTGTAGACCGGTTTGTCGACCTTCGCGACCACCACGACCGCGTCGTCGGGACACGGCTGCGGCGGGCCGGGCGGCGGAGGCGGCGCGGCTGTCGGGGTGCTCACCGCGGGCGGCGGGGTCGTCGAGGAGGACGCCGCACCGGCCTCCGACATCGTCGGCGGTGGCGTGGAGGCCGAGGCGGCCGCGGCGTTGGTGGGCTGCGCCCGCTGGTCGGGGCCGGAGCCGAAGAGGCCGACGATCCAGATCACGAGCAGCAGCGTGACCAGTGCCGCGCCGATCGCGGCGATGCGGCGGCGCCAGTACACCGAGGACGAGAGTGGTGCTGTGGGCTCGATCACGGCCCGAACGTAGCGGGGTGACGTGGAATCCAGGCGTAGGCGAGCGTCGCTCGATCCGGTGAACGTGATATTGCCGGAAAGCCCTTGTGAACGCGCGCTCGCTGAAGTTCCATCGAGCGGGGGTCCGCCGGTAGGCCATGGAGGGTAGTCATGACCGCGATCGACGAACTGCTCAAGCGGAACTACGAGCTCGGGAACGTGGTTCCCGGAGACCGTTCCTCCGCGCGGCCGTCCCTGCAGGTGGCGATCCTGACCTGCATGGACTCGCGCATCCGGGTGTTCGAGATCTTCGGGTTGAAGCAGGGCGAGGCGCACGTGCTGCGCAACGCGGGCGGCGTCGTCACCGACGACATGATCCGCTCGCTGGCGCTGAGCCAGCGCAAGCTCGGCACGCGTGAGGTGCTGCTGGTGCACCACACGAACTGCGGCCTCGAGATGGTCACCGAGGACGACTTCAAGGACGAGCTGGAGTCCGACACCGGTCTGCGGCCGACCTGGGCCGTGGAGGCGTTCAAGGTCGTCGAGCAGAGCGTGCGCGGGTCGATGGCCCGCCTGCGGCGCAGCCCGTTCATCCCGCACACCGACAAGGTCCGCGGGTTCGTCTACGACGTGCACACCGGCGAGCTGCGCGAGGTCGACGCCGCGGAGACCGCCGCCGCCTGACCCCGCCGCCACCTGACCTCGTGCCACGCGGGGCCCCCGCGTGACATCCAGGGGAATGCGGGACTCCCGCGTGACATCCAGGGGAACGCGGGCCCCCCGCGTGACATCCAGGGGAATGCGGGACTCCCGCGTGACATCCAGGGGAACGCGGGCCCCCCGCGTGACATCCAGTGGCACGCGGGGAGCCTTCGTGCACCACGAGAGTACGAAAGCTCCCCGCGTGCGTTTGCGACAATGGCGGGCGATGAATCACGAGTTGCTGCTGGGCTGGTGGGACACCGCCGCCCGCGACCTGCCGTGGCGCCGACCCGACTGCACCGCCTGGGGTGTGCTGATCAGCGAGATCATGCTGCAGCAGACGCCGGTGAGCCGCGTGGAACCGATCTGGCACGAGTGGCTGGCGAAGTGGCCGGTCCCGAGTGCGATGGCCGCGTCGTCGCAGGGCGAGGTGCTGCGGATGTGGGGCAAGCTCGGCTACCCGAGGCGCGCGCTGCGGTTGCACGAGGCGGCCACGGCCATCGCGCGCGACCACGGCGACGTGGTGCCGTCGGACATCGAGACGCTGGAGTCGTTGCCGGGCATCGGCAGCTACACGGCTCGTGCGGTGGCGACGTTCGCGTACGGGCAGAAGTGCGCCGTCGTGGACACGAACGTCCGCCGGGTCGTCGCGCGCGCTGTGCACGGTGCCGGTGACGCGGGTCCGCCGTCGACCAAGCGAGACCTGCGGGACGTCGAGGCGATCCTGCCCGAGGACCGGGACGACGCCGCCGTGTTCAGCGCCGCCCTGATGGAGCTCGGCGCGTTGATCTGCACGGCGAAGAACCAGAAGTGCGCCGACTGCCCGCTGTACGCGGAGTGCGCGTGGCAGCTGGCCGGGCGGCCCGCCTACGCCGGGCCGGAGAAGAAGGTGCAGAAGTTCGCCGGCACCGACCGGCAGGTGCGGGGCAAGCTGCTCGACGTGCTGCGCGGCGCACCCGGCCCGGTGCCCAAGATCCAGCTCGACCTCGTCTGGAACAACGTCACGCAGCGGGAGAAGTGCCTGGTCTCGCTGCTGGACGACGGCCTGGTCGAGCAGACCCGCGACGGCCTGTTCGCGCTGCCGGGAGAGCACTGATGCACGCGCTGGTGGCGTTCTTCGACGACGACGCGGACAAGAAGGTTCGCGACCTGCAACGACGCATCGGCGTAACACCCGGCTTCCCACCGCACCTCACTTACGCGGCGGCGACGACCATCGGCCAGAAGGTGCGCAAGGAGCTGCGCGAGGACCTCGAACGGCTCTGGCTGCCGGACCTGTGGCTGCACCACCTGGGCACGTTCGCCGCGGTCGACAACGTGCTGATGCTCGCCGCCGTCGTCGACGCCGAGCTGCTGGCCGTCCACTCGGCGATCCACGACGTGCTGGCCGGCAACGTGAAGAACCCCAGCGCCTACTACCTGCCGGGCAACTGGGTCCCCCACTGCACGCTCGTGCACGGTGTCGGCGAAGCGGCGATCCGGGCGGCGTTCGCCGAGGTGTTCCCGGTCGAGCCGATCCGCGCGAAGGTCCGCGAGGTGTCGGTCGTGGACACTCAGACCGGTGAGGTCGACGTGCTCAAGAAGGCCTCCACGGCACCGCGGTAGACCCACGGAGCGGTGGCGTGCACCAGGTGCCCTGCTTCGGGGACGTGGAGGTACTGCCCGCCGCACGACCGCGCCGCCGCCGCCATCTGCCCTGGCAGCTGCCCGCCCTGGCCCGCCTCGATGACGAGCGACGGGCAGCGGACGGCCGCGATCTGGTCCCAGTACGCCCGCGTGCCCCACTCGGCGGCGATCTCGTAGAGGTCGTCCATCGCCGCGATCAGGTGCCAGCCGTCCTCGCGTTCCTCGAAGTACTCGGCGAACACCGGCGCGCCGAAGAACGACGTCACGTGCGCGAGCGACTGGAACGGCACCGGCCAGGCGTCGAAGAACCACTTCCACTCGTCGGTCGTGCGGCCCCTGTTGTCCGGGGCGAAGTCCTCGACCACAATCGCGCTGACCAGGTCAGGACGGGCCGCCGCGAGACACCACGCGTGCAGCCCGCCCATGGAGTGCCCGATCACGACGGCGGGTGCGAGATCGAGCCGCTCGATCGCCGCCGCGGCGTCGGCGACGAAGTCCTCGGTGCGGTAGGGGCCCCGCTGCGGGTTTCGGCCGTGCCCCCGCGCGTCGATCCCGACCACGCGGCCGTGCGGTGTGAGCCACTGCGCGACCGGCCACCAGGCCGTGGCCCTGCTCATCAGGCCGTGCAACAGCAGGACGCCCCGCCCCGTTCCGCCGAACTCCACCACCGACACAGGGATGATTAACGCATGAAGGCCCGTCCGTACCTCGTCGCCCTCGTGCTGGTCGTGCTCGTCGCCGGTCTGCTGGTCGTGTTCCGCACACCCGGCGGTGACCCCGCGCAGCAGCAGCAGCGCCAGGACACGTCACCGCAGGCCGCGGTGGAGGCGGGCGCCGGTGCGGGCGACCCCTACTACCCGGCGGACGGCAACAGCGGCTACGACGTGCGGCTCTACGACCTCGCGATCACCTACGACCCCGGCTCGCAGCGGCTCGACGGCGTCGCGACGATCACCGCGACCGCGACGGACGACCTGGCCAGGTTCAACCTCGACCTGGAGGGCCTCGACGTCAGCGGGGTCGAGGTCGGCGGTCGGCCCGCGAAGTTCGCGCGGGAGGGCGACCACGAGCTCGTGATCACGCCGTCCGCCCCGGTCGCGAAGGGCGGGCAGTTCGTCACCGCCGTCACCTACGGCGGCAAGCCGACCACGATCAACGACGCTTCCCTGGGCCGCAGCGGCTGGCAGGTCTCGTCCACCGGTGGCGCGTTCGCCGCGGGCCAGCCGCACTCGGCGACGACGTGGTTCCCCGCCAACGACACCCCGCGCGACAAGGCCGCGCTGAAGGTCGCCGCCCGCGTGCCGGACGGCTGGTCGGTCGTGTCGAACGGCCTGGAGGGCGAGGTGACGAAGGACGGCGGCTGGTCCACGTTCCGCTGGCAGGAGGACACGCCGCTGGCGACGTACCTGGTCACGGTGGCCATCGACAGGTGGGAGATCGTCCGCTCGCAGCTGCCCGGCGGCACCCCGGTGGTCGACGCCTACGCACCCGGCACGTCCGCGCAGAAGAAGCCGGTCCAGGCGCGGCTGCCGGAGGTCCTCGCGCTGCTGGAGTCGAAGTTCGGCCCGTACCCGCAGCGCGCGGCCGGCAGCATCTGGGTCGCCGACCAGATCGGGTTCTCGCTGGAGACCCAGACCCGGCCGATCTACGCGGCCTGGGCGGACCTGGAGACCGTCGTGCACGAGAACGCCCACCAGTGGTTCGGCGACTCGGTGACGTTGCGGAGCTGGGCGGACATCTGCCTGAACGAGTGCCTGGCGTCGTACTCGCAGTGGCTGTGGGCCGAGCACGAGGGCGAGGACCTCGACGACCGCTACCGCCGCGAGCTGGAGCAGAAGCGCGGCAGCACCCGGTTCTGGTCGCCGAAGCTCTACGACATGGGCCAGGGCAACGAGTTCCGCGGCGTCTACGACAAGGGCATCTTCGCGCTGCACGCGCTGCGCAGGCAGGTCGGTGACGACGTGTTCTTCCCGGCGCTGCGCTCGTGGACCGCGCAGCACCGCGACGGCAACGCGTCCTGGCCGCAGTTCGAGGACCACGTCGCGAAGGCGTCCGGGCAGCAGCTCGACGGGTTCTTCCAGGCGTGGTTCCACGACTCGGGCATTCCGGGTGATCAGTACCTGCTGCCCGGCGTACTCCGCCGCTAGTGTGGGTGGCATGGCAGTCGTGAAGATCAACGCGATCAAGGTTCCCGAGGGCAACGGCCCCGAGCTCGAGAAGCGCTTCGCCGCCCGCCTCGGCGCGGTCGACGAGCAGCCGGGGTTCCTCGGCTTCGAGCTGCTGCGGCCGGTCGCGGGCGAGGACCGCTACTTCGTCGTCACGCACTGGGAGACGCACGAGGACTTCGTCGCGTGGCGCGACGGGCAGGCCGGTGCCGCCGCGCACTCCGGTGAGCGCGCGCGTCCCGTGTCGTCCGGTGCCGACCTGCTGGAGTTCGAGGTCGTGCTCGGGAGCAAGCCCAAGCAGTGACCGCGGTGGACAGCGCCTCCGTCGAGAGAGCCGCTGAGCTGGTCGCCGGCGCGGACGCGGTGCTCGTCTGCGCCGGTGCCGGCATCGGCGTGGACTCCGGGCTGCCCGACTTCCGCGGCACCGAGGGGTTCTGGCGGGCCTACCCGCCGTACGAGCGGCTCGGGCTGCGGTTCGAGGAGCTCGCCGACCCGGCGCACTTCGCCGACGACCCCGCGCTCGCGTGGGGGTTCTACGGCCACCGGCTCGCGCTGTACCGCAACACCGTGCCGCACGAGGGTTTCGCGATCCTGCGGTCGTGGGGTGCGCGCGTCTTCACGTCCAATGTGGACGGCCAGTTCCAGCGGGCCGGGTTCACCGACGTCGCCGAGGTGCACGGGTCGATCCACCACGCGCAGTGCGTGGAACCGTGCTGCGACGACGTCTGGGAGTGCTCGTTCGACGTCGAGGTCGACCCGGAGTCGATGCGCGCGCTCGACCCGTTGCCGACGTGCCCGAACTGCGGCGGGCTGGCCAGGCCCAACATCCTGATGTTCGGCGACTGGGGCTGGGTGCCGCACCGCAGCCAGGCGCAGCTCGACGCGCTCGCGCGGTGGCGGCGGGAGCAGCGGCGGCTGGTGGTGGTCGAGATCGGTGCGGGCACCGCGGTGCCGACCGTGCGGCGGCAGGCCGAACTGGCCAGTGCCGCCTCCGGTGCGCTGGTCAGGATCAACCCGCGCGAGCCGGAGGTCAGGCACGGCCGGGGCGTCTCGTTGCCGATGAACGCCCTCGAAGCCCTCACGGCAGTTCGCGACTCAATCGGTCGAGGGTCGCGATGACCTCCTGCTGGGTGCCCACGGCCGCGTAGGCCTCCAGTGCGGCGTGCCGCTGCCCGGTGGTCTTGAACGTCACCTCGACCGTGTACGAGCCGCCCCACGCGGTGTACTCGTTCGGCTCGACGCTCGCCTGGTAGGCGTAGGCCGTGCCCTGCGGGAACCGGCTGCGCTGCCAGTACAGGCCCAGGCAGTGCTCACCGCCCTCGGTGCAGCGCAGCAGCGGGCGGTTCTTGTGGTCCCAGTCGTCCACGAACGGCACCGCCCCGCCGTCGACGTAGGTGTACTGGCGGGTGAAGTCCTTCAGCGTGTACGCGACGACCGTCGTGTAGACCTCGCCGAGGTGCGCCGCCGGTTCCGCGTCCTCGACGTGCAGGCCGGCGCCGAGCCGGATGACGTTGTCCCGCACGTCCACGTCCGGGTTGAGCCAGTACCGCGACAGCCCGAGCGGCATCGGGTTGACCGCCTCACCGGCGACGGGAGCGGGGTCCTGGTAGTGCGCCGGGTCGCACGAGTCGAACTTGCTGCGCTCCCCCAGCGGCACGTACATCGCGAGCCGGCTCGCGGCGGCGTAGCTGGTGGGTCCGGTCTTCTCGAACCGGGTGAGCGCGCTGGTGGAGGGGCCGTGGAACGGCGGCGGCTCGTCGTGGTCGTCCTTCTGGCTGCCGGCCTGGGTCGGGTTGTAGCACTCGGTGGTGTGCGGCCGGCCGTCACTTTGACCGAGCTTCGCGACCGACGGGCGGACGGCCCACTGCAACGCCGACCCGTGGCCGCCGCTGCCGATGTACTCCCGGCCGCCGTGGCGCACCGAGGCGATGGCACCGGCCAGCGCCGTCGAGGCCGTGACGGACACCCGGTCCGTCGCGATGGTGACGTCGGCGAAGGTGCGGTCCCAGTTCTGCTTGGACGCGCACTGCGTCTTGTAGAGCAACGCGAAGTCGTAGTGCTCCTGGACGCGCATGTCGAACGGGTCGGGAGCCTGGCAGCTGACGGTCTCCTCGGCCTGAGCGGGCGCGAGCAAGCCCCCCAGCAGAGCCGCGGTGGCGAGGATCTTCATGCCGTCGTTGTACCGACAACCCGCTAGCGCGGTACAACGAACTGTGCAACCAGGGCGCGGTGGTCGCTGCCCGGGACGTCGAACACGTCCACGGTGTCGACGGGACACCGCGGGTCCACCAGGACGTGGTCGATCGTGACCGGCGGTGGCCAGATGCCGCTCTGGCTGGGCCACGTGTGCACCAGCCCCTTGCCGACCTGGTCGGCGGCGTCGACGTAGCCCTTGTTGAGCAACCGCGTCATGCCGACGTGGTCCAGCGTGGCGTTGAAGTCGCCCGCGAGCACCCGCATCGAGCCGGTGGAGTCGGGGCTCGGCAGCCCGGCCAGCTCGCGCTGCCACGGCTCCGGCCCCTCGTCGACCACCGGTGGCAGCGGGTGCACCGACACCACCTCGATGTCCTGCGCACCCGGCAGGTCGACCAGTGCCCCTGCCTGCCGCAACGTGCCCGGCGGCGTGAGGTCGCGCCGGGTGAGCGGGAACCGGGACGCGATGCCGGAGCCCGACCCGCCCGGTTCCGGGATGAGGACCTGGTTCGGCAGCACCTGGTCGAGCCCGGCGCGTTGGAGGTCCTGCACCATCGCGGGCGACAGCTCCTGCATCGCGAGCACGTCGATCCGGCGGGCCTTGACCTGCGCGACCACGAACTCGGCGTCCGCCTGGCCCACCAGGAGGTTCGACGTCATCAGCCGGACCTCCTGCCCGACCACGTTCGGCCGCGGGTCCGAGAACGCCCGCGGCACCACGTTCGCGACCAGCACGACGGCCACCAACGTCATCGTCAGCCCCACGACCCACCGCTTGCGGAACAACGCGAACAACCCGATGACCAACCCCGCCACCGTGATGTACGGCGTCAGCGCCGTCGTGGCGATCATGTATCGGGTGCCGTCGATGCCCAGCAGCCGCACCAACGCCGCCGCCACGAACGCGACGGCGCAGATGACCAGCACGAACGTGGTGAAGCCGTTCCTGGGCTGCCTGAGCTCGATCCGGGTGTCCACGTTCGGGGGACGGCCGGTGGCACGGTTGCGTTGCCTCGCGGAACTGTCAGGCCCCTCGTGCATCCTGATCTCAACACCAACTCTCAGGGGGACGAACGGGAGCCGAGGACTGGATGCTCTTCTGCGCATCCGACGACGTCGGTGTGCTCATGCGGCAGAAGCGGGGTTCCTCGGTCTCACACCCGGAAAGCGCTGCAGCAGACCGGTTATCGCGTCGACCTCCTGCAGCAGGCGCTCGGGGTCGATCTGGCCGGGCAGCACCGAGTAGGCGATGCCGCCCTCCAGCGTCAGGTTGTGGAAGTCGTCCGCACCGGCCTCGGCGAGCAACCGCTGCACCACCTCCGGGACGAACATCGCGGCCGCTCGGTGCGGGTCACCGGTGAGGGCTGCGAAAGCCCGGTCCAGGCCCGCGGGAAGCGTCAGTTCACGCCATTCCCGGGACCCACCGTCCGCGACCGGTCGAGGCGCCTCACCAGCCCAGTTCCGCGCCCCTTCGCCCCCACCCGGGGAGCGGACCACCAGCTTCAGCGGCGGGAGCTCGGACGTGGCCACCTCGACACGGCGTTCGTGATGGGTGTTCGCGACGTCGGCGTTGGTCGGGTCCTGCAGCTCGATCGACGCCTCGGTCACCCGGATGCGCCACCCGTGTCGTTCGAAGTCCAACGCGTGCTCGAACCGCGAGTCGGAAACGCGTCCCAGCCAGGCGATCACGTTGCCGTACTCGTGGGCGAACGGGCGGAGGAGCCCGGCGGACCAGGCGCTCACGTCCTCGCCCGGACCCGACGCGGTCCCGCCCATCATCGCCGCGAACCTGGCCAGGTCGGCGGCGTGGTCGGCGGCTTCCCTCCTGGCGACCCGCCACCTCCACCAGAACATCAGCGCCAGCAGCACCACCAAGATCAGGACGAACAGCCCGAGCTTGAGCTCCCACGGTTTCATGCGTCCAGCTCCCCCAGCGTGGTCAGAGGTCCAGGTAGCCCTGGATCCGGTGCTTCGGTTCGTCTGTGCCGATCTGGTCGTTCTCGGCTGCCTTCTCCACCGCGGCGATGTTGCGCAAGCCCTTCTCGTGCGACGGGTTGACCTGGGCCAGCGCCTCACCACCCACGGCCTCCACCATCGACTTGCCGAAACCGTGCTTCATCCGCTCCCCCACGTCGCCCTTGGAGCTGTTGAGCTTGTCGCCCCACTGCCGGTGCACCGCGAACGGGCTGAGGCGCTCCAGGTTCTTGTCGGCGGTCGCGACACCGGCCTTCTTGTCCGCCATGGACTTCTGGAACGCGGTCCGCACGTTCTTGAGGCGGCTGCCCACGTTGCGCAGGAACTCCATGATCTTCTGCAGGAACTGGCGCAGCTTGGCCACGATGCGCGACACCCGCCCGGCGGTGGACGCGACACGCACACCGGTGGCCGCACCTGCCGCCGCGGTGGAGGCACCGAAGCTGGGTACTGCGGCGGCGAGCGCCGGAATCCAGATGAGGATCAACCAGGTGATCAGCTCGGTGAGGATCGCCTTGATGATGTCCTCGATGATCTGCATGATCATGCTGGAGATCGTCAGCATCTGGGCGAGCTCGCCGGCTTGGCCCGCGACACCGCTGATGCCACTCGCGAACTCACCCAGCCTGGTCGCGGCCATGTCGGCCGTTTCCCCGCCCCAGGTCTGCACGGAGCTGGACAGGTCCTCGTCGAAGTTCTCCCGCAGGGTGGCGACACCCTGGGCGATGGCACCGAAGTTGTCGGCGGCCTGCGACAGCGCCGGGCCGTCGCCGCTGACGAAGTGGATCGCATCCTCCAGCGGCTGGACCACGCTGATGAGGAAGTTCAACCCCTGACCGACCAGCCAGCCGATCGGGTCCATCGCAATGCCCTGCGCCGCCGAGCCGACCGAGCTGAGCAGCGCGCTGCCCTCGGACGCCAGCGTGCTCGCGCCACCGGCCTCGCCACGCTTCTCGAACGCCTCGGACGTCTTGAGGTAGCTGCCGACGAACGGCGTCGCCTCGAGTGCTTTCTCACCCGTGGTCTTCTCGCCGACGGTGATCTCGACGCTGCCGGTCAGGTTCTGCGCGCCCTCGCTGACGTTCGAGGTTTCTTCCGCCATGCCGCGCCTACCCCCTGTCGATCTCGACCTGGAGCCCGTCGAAGATCTGCATCAACGCGTCCTCCTGGTCCTGGTAGCCCTGCGCGGTGCCGCGGAACTTGTCGGCGCCCGACTGCAAACCGTTCTGCATGTCCTTGAACAGCTCGTTCAGGTCGTTCAGCATCTGCGTGTACTCGTCCTTGACGAACAGGCCGATCACGCCCCACGACTTGCCGCCCACGTCTGACTGGCCGACCAGACCGGCGAGCTCGCTCGCGGCGCTGCGGTAACCGTCGAGCTTCCCGGCGAACGCGGTCAGCTCGGCCGGGTTGACGTCGAAGCCGCTCATCGTCCGTCCTCATCGTCGTACAGGTTGAGGTAGCCGCCGCCCTGCTTCGGTGGCGCCGGCGGAGGTGGTTGCTGCGAGCGGGACTGCCACGAGTCCTCGCGCAGCACGTTCTGGTCGGAGAAGTCCTCCGGGGACTCCCGCGCAGGCCGGCGTTGTGGCGGTGGTGGCGGCTGCCGGACCTGTCCCGCCTGCGGCACGGGCGGCGGAACCGGCGCGCGCGGCGGCACGGGCGGTGCGGGAGGAGTCGGCTGGGGCGGCTGCTGGGCCGCGGCCGCGTCCTGCTCGGCGGTGGCGCGGACGAGGTCCTCCTTGGACATGCCGAAGAGCTGCGCCTGGGTTTCCAGCACCTGGTCCTTGAGGTGCATGTCGTCGCCCAGCGCGCCTTCGACGATGCCCGCCTGCCGGCGGGCTGCCTCGGCGACGGCCTTCTGCAGCGTGGACATCAGTTCGGCGGCCAGTGCGTGCGGTGGGCGGCGCATGGCCAGGTCGGTGAGGCGGATGTCCCTGATGGACCCCGACGGGCCGGCCACGACGGTGACCGCCCTGTCCGCCGAGGTGGCGACGGCTTCCAGCTCGGTGAGCTGCTGCTGCATCTCGCCGATGCCGGCGAACTGCTGGTCCACGCGGTGCATCTGGGCCTGGAACCGCTCGAACTGAGCGACAAGCTGATCAAACTCGGCCGACACTGCCGTGACGCTCCTCAACACTCTCGGGTCAGCGGTGCTCAGCAGTCTGGCAGCGGCCGCACACCGAGGCGGCGAAACGGGCAAATCCACGCGGTCGAGTGACCGCGGCCACCGGCTCCGAACGCGAACCGGCCCCCAGGCGGTGTGCCTGGGGGCCGGTTCGGGTCGTGCCGGTCGTGCTAGTGGTGCTCGGTCACTCGTTCTCGGCGGCCGGCGCGTCCTGCTGCTCGGTGGCAGCGGCGGAGGCGGTCAGGTCGACCGGGGGCGAGTCCGGCACGCGGGTGGGCTTGGCCTCGCCGCGGAACACGAACTTCGCCTTGTCGTGCTGGTCCGACTCGCCGTCCCAGCCCTCGACGTCGGTGATGATGATCTGGCCCGGCTGGATCTCGCCGAACAGGATCTTCTCCGACAGGGTGTCCTCGATCTCGCGCTGGATCGTCCTGCGCAGCGGGCGGGCGCCCAGCACCGGGTCGAAGCCGCGCTTGGCCAGCAGGGACTTGGCCCTGTCGGTCAGCTCGATCGCCATGTCCTTGTTCTTCAGCTGCGTCTCGACGCGGGCGATCATCAGGTCCACCATCTTGATGATCTCGTCCTGAGTCAGCTGGTGGAAGACGATGATGTCGTCGATGCGGTTGAGGAACTCGGGCCGGAAGTGCTTCTTCAGCTCGTCGTTGACCTTGTTCTTCATGCGCTCGTAGTTGGACGCGGTGTCCTGACCCGAGGTGAAGCCGAGGCCGACGGCCTTGCTGATGTCCGACGTGCCCAGGTTCGACGTGAAGATGATGACGGTGTTCTTGAAGTCCACCGTCCGGCCCTGACCGTCGGTCAGGCGGCCGTCCTCCAGCACCTGGAGCAGCGTGTTGTAGACCTCCTGGTGGGCCTTCTCGATCTCGTCGAAGAGCACGACGGAGAACGGCTTGCGGCGCACCTTCTCGGTGAGCTGGCCGCCCTCTTCGTAGCCGACGTAACCGGGAGGGGCACCGAAGAGCCGCGACGCGGTGTACCGGTCGTGGAACTCGCCCATGTCGATCTGGATGAGCGCGTCGTCCTCGCCGAACAGGAAGTTCGCGAGCGCCTTCGAGAGCTCGGTCTTACCGACACCGGACGGGCCGGCGAAGATGAACGAGCCGGAGGGGCGCTTCGGGTCCTTCAGGCCGGCGCGGGTGCGGCGGATCGCCTGCGACACGGCCTTGACCGCGTCGACCTGGCCGATGATCCGCTTGTGCAGCTCGTCCTCCATGCGGAGCAGACGCGTGGTCTCCTCCTCGGTGAGCTTGAACACCGGGATGCCGGTCCAGTTGGCGAGGACCTCGGCGATCTGCTCGTCGTCGACCTCCGCGACGACGTCCAGGTCACCGTCCTTCCACTGCTTCTCCCGCTCGGCCTTCTGGCCCAGGAGCTGCTTCTCCGCGTCCCGCAGCTTGGCGGCGCGCTCGAAGTCCTGCGCGTCGATCGCGGACTCCTTGTCGCGACGCACGTCCGCGATCTTCTCGTCGAACTCGCGCAGGTCCGGCGGCGCGGTCATCCGGCGGATGCGCATGCGGGCGCCCGCCTCGTCGATGAGGTCGATCGCCTTGTCCGGCAGGAACCGGTCGTTGATGTACCGGTCGGCCAGCGTGGCGGCGGCGACGAGCGCGGAGTCGGTGATGGAGACGCGGTGGTGCGCCTCGTACCGGTCGCGCAGGCCCTTGAGGATCTCGATGGTGTGCTCGAGCGACGGCTCGCCCACCTGGATCGGCTGGAAGCGGCGCTCCAGCGCGGGGTCCTTCTCGACGTGCTTGCGGTACTCGTCGAGCGTGGTGGCACCGATCGTCTGCAGCTCACCGCGGGCCAGCATCGGCTTGAGGATGCTCGCCGCGTCGATCGCGCCCTCGGCGGCACCCGCGCCGACGAGCGTGTGGATCTCGTCGATGAACAGGATGATGTCGCCGCGCGTGCGGATCTCCTTGAGGACCTTCTTCAGGCGCTCTTCGAAGTCACCGCGGTAGCGCGAGCCCGCGACCAGCGAGCCGAGGTCGAGCGTGTAGAGCTGCTTGTCCTTGAGCGTCTCGGGCACCTCGCCCTTGACGACCATCTGCGCCAGGCCCTCGACGACGGCCGTCTTGCCGACGCCGGGCTCGCCGATGAGGACCGGGTTGTTCTTGGTGCGGCGGGACAGCACCTGCATGACCCGCTCGATCTCCTTGGTGCGCCCGATCACCGGGTCGAGCTTGCCCTCACGGGCCGAAGCCGTGAGGTTGCGCCCGAACTGGTCGAGGACCAGGGACGACGACGGGGTGCCCTCGCCGCGGCCAGGGGCCTCCGACGAGCCCTTCTCCGTCGAGTAGCCGGACAGCAGCTGCAGCACCTGCTGCCGCACCCTGTTGAGGTCGGCGCCCAGCTTCACGAGGACCTGCGCAGCAACGCCCTCGCCCTCGCGGATCAGGCCGAGCAGGATGTGCTCGGTGCCGATGTAGTTGTGTCCGAGCTGCAGCGCCTCGCGCAGCGACAGCTCCAGGACCTTCTTCGCGCGTGGGGTGAAGGGGATGTGTCCACTCGGGGCCTGCTGGCCCTGGCCGATGATCTCCTCGACCTGCTGGCGGACGCCCTCCAGCGCGATCCCCAACGACTCGAGCGCCTTGGCGGCGACACCTTCACCCTCGTGGATCAGACCCAGGAGGATGTGCTCGGTGCCGATGTAGTTGTGGTTGAGCATCCGTGCCTCTTCTTGGGCAAGGACAACCACCCGCCTCGCGCGGTCGGTGAACCTTTCGAACATTCGCACTCCCTGACTGCTGCGTCGGCGGTCCTCGGCTCCACCGATCTACCCTGGTGAGCGCGGCACCGTGGCTCCACTGTAGTGGGCGGTACCGAGGCCTGTGGTTCCCGTCAGCGGACAGTCGCGTCCGTGGAACTCTGACATCAGCATCAACGCAGGTCGGGCCCAGCGGATTCCACAGATCGGGCGATGTCCGCTGAGCGCGAACAACCCCCCGTTGAGCGACGCTGCTGTGACCGGGCCCACCTCAGGGGGCGCGATCGGGTACCTTTTAGGTAAGGTTAGGCAAGCCTCATTCGCTGAGATTGGACTTGCGCGTTGACCGTACCTGCGAGGGTCTCACAGCAGAACCCGCGTGCGTTCACGCCACTGGCCGAATCCGTCGCCCGCCTGGACGTGGGAACCGAGATCCGCTTCGGAGTCCCCCCGTCGGACTGGACGATCTGCTCGGAGCTGGTGGCCGAGCCGTCGCGCTTCGACCTCTGGCGCAAGGACCTCGCCGAGTGGATGGTCGAGCAGCACGGCGAGTCGGACGACCGCGCGACCGCCGGCTACGTGATGGGCTGGTACCTGCACGTCCCCGCCTACCTCGCGAGCCTGCTCTTCCACACCGTCCGCCGCATTCCGTCCCTGAAGCCCGCGGACGTCGCGTTCCGGATCGCCCAGGAAGGCCGCCCGCACCCCGACGGCATCGCGCTGCTCTCCGACGAGTTCGCCTGCCTGCCCGACGACCCGGCCTCGAACCACCCGGCCGCGACCGTCGTGGCGAACGAGGCGGCGCTCGCCGCCCTGTTCCGCGCCCGCTACGCCGCGCACGCCGCGCAGTTCGTGACGTCGTTCGGCCAGGTGGTCCGCTTCGGCCGCCGCACCCTCTGGGCGGCGGCGACGGACATGCTGGAGTACGGCCCCTGGGCCGCGGGCCGGGTGTGCGGCGACGAGACCGCGGGCGTCACCGACGCGGCCCTGCTCCTGCCGGAGAAGCTCGACCCGTTCATCTCCGCGTCGACGCTGCACCTGACGGACGAGGGCTGGAAGCGCCGCCGCCGTTCCTGCTGCTTCCACTACGTGCTGCCGGACGCCGAGCCGTGCACGGCCTGCCCGCGCACGAGCTGAGCTGAGCGCCGCCCCCACCCGATGGGCGGCGCTACGGCCTGAGGCACCGCCGCAGGCGCTACGGCAGGCGGTGACGTGACCCGACCGGCACCACCAGCGGCGTTCCGGCCACCGGGTCCTCGACGACCCGCGCGTCCAGCCCGAACACCTCCAGCAGCATCTCCTCGGTCAGCACCTCCGCGGGCGTTCCCTGCGCCACGATCCGCCCACCGCGCATGGCAACGACGTGGTCCGCGTACCGCGCCGCCAGGTTGAGGTCGTGCAGCACCATCACGATGGTCCGCCCCATCGACGCGTGCAGCTCCTGCACGAGGTCGAGCACGTCGATCTGGTGCGCCAGGTCCAGGTACGTGGTGGGTTCGTCGAGCAGCAGCAGGTCCGTGCCCTGGGCGAGCGCCATCGAGATCCACGCCCGCTGCCGCTGGCCGCCGGACAGCTCGTCCACGGTGCGGTCGGCCAGGTCGGAGATGCCGGTCATCTCCAGGGCCGCGTCGACGGCGGCCGCGTCGTCCGAGGACCACTGCCGGTACCAGGACTGGTGCGGGTGCCGGCCGCGGGCGACCAGGTCCGCGACGGTCAGGCCCTCGGGGGCGGACGGCGCCTGGGGCAGCATGCCGAGCACCCGCGCCACCTCGCGCGTGGGCATCGAGTCGATCGCCTTGCCGTCGAGCAGCACCGCGCCGGACCGGGCGGGCAGCAACCGGCCGAGTGCGCGCAGCAGCGTGGACTTGCCGCAGCCGTTCGGGCCGATCACGGCCGTCACGGTGCCGCCGAGCACCGCCAGGTCCAACGAGTCGACGACCAGCCGTTCGCCGTAACCGACCGACAGCGACGTGGCCTCAAGACGCACACTCATACCCGCGCCTCCCGGCGGCTCCGAACCAGCAGGTACATCAGATAGGGGGCGCCGAGCACCGCCGTCACGACGCCGACGGGGAGCTCGGTGCGGTAGATCGTGCGGGCGACCAGGTCGGAGAGCATGACCAGGGCGCCGCCGATGACGACCGAGCCGAACAGCGGGGGCTGGGCGGTGCCGGCCAGGCGCAGGGCGATCTGGGGCGTGGCCAGCGCGACGAACGTGATCGGGCCCGCCGCGGCGGTGGCCACGGAGGCCAGGACGATCGCCACGACGATCAGGAACGAGCGGGCCAGGTTCACGCGGATGCCCAGGCCGCGGGTGGTCTCGTCGCCGAACTGGAGCGCGCCGAGGACGTGGCCGCCGACCAGGGCGACGGGGACCAGCACGGCCAGCGCCAGCGCCACCGGGACGACGTGCTCCCAGCCGCGGCCGTTCAGCGAGCCGGTGATCCACACCATCGCGCGGCCGGCGTCCTGGACGTCGCCGACGGTCAGCAGGTAGTGGGTGAAGTTGCCGGCCACGGCGGTGACGCCGATGCCGACGAGCACCATCCGGAAGCCCTCGATGCCCTTGCGCCACGCCAGCGCGTAGACGAGCAGGCCGGCGGTCAGGCCGCCGAGCAGGCCCGCCAGCGGCACGCCGATCGACGCGGCGCTGCCGGTCACCACGCCGAGCGAGCCGGCGAACGTGATCACCGAGACCGCGCCGGCACCCGCGCCCCAGGTGACGCCGAGGATGTCGGGTGAGGCCAGCGGGTTGCGCACGATCGCCTGGAAGATCGCGCCGGACAGGCCGAGCGCGGCGCCGACGAGCAGGCCGGTCAGCGCGCGGGGCATGCGCAGCTCGAAGACCACGAACTGGTCGCGGCGCGAGCCACCGCCCAGCAGGGTGTCCACGACCTGCGCGGCGGTCAGCGGGAAGTCGCCGATCATGATGTCGGCGACGAACAGGGCCGCGAGCACGACCAGGGCGCACGCCACCACCAGCAGCGGGCGGCGGCGGAGCTTGAACGAGGTGGCCCCGACCCTCAGCGCGGTGGCGGTCAAATCTTCACCAGCCTCTTGCGGCGCACCAGGAAGATGAAGAACGGGGCGCCGAGCAGCGCCAGCACCACACCGACCTCCACCTCGGACGGACGGGCGACGACGCGGCCGACGACGTCGGCCACGAGGACCAGGACCGCGCCGAGCACCGCCGAGAACGGCAGGATCCAGCGGTAGTCCGGCCCGGTGAACGCACGCGCGATGTGCGGCACGACGAGTCCCACGAACCCGATGGGCCCGCACGCGGCGACGGCGGCGCCCACCAGCAGCGTGATCGCGAGGATGCCCAGCGACCGGGTGCGGCTGACGTTCACGCCGAGCGACCGCGCCACGTCCTCACCGAGCGAGAGCGCGTTGAGCCCCGGCGCGTTGAACGCCGCCACGACCAGACCGGCCAGCAGGAACGGCAGCACCTGCGTCAGCACCGACAGGTCGCGGCCGGCGATCCCGCCGAGCTGCCAGAACCGGAACGCGTCGAGCGACTGCTGGTCGAGCAGCACGATCGCCGACACCAGACCGTTCATCAGCGCCGATACGGCGGCACCGGCCAACGCCAGCGTCACGGGCGATGGACCCGCACGCCCGGCCGAACCGAGCACGAACACCAGCACGCTCGCGACCATGGCACCGGCGAAGGCGAACCAGATGTAGCCGTACAGCGACGAGACGCCGAACAGGAAGATCGACAGCACCACGGCCAGCGCGGCGCCGTGCGTGACACCGAGGATGCCGGGGTCCGCCAGCGGGTTGCGCGTGTGGCCCTGCATCAACGCGCCGCCGACGCCCAGCGCGATCCCGACCGCGATGCCGATCAGGGTGCGCGGGACGCGGAGCTCGCGGACGATCACGTCGTCCTCGACGCCGGTCGGTGTGAACAGCCCGTGCCACACGGCGGAGAGCGGGATGTCCTTCGAGCCGACCGCGATGCTCACCAGCGCCACGGCGACCAGCACGACCAGCAGGAAGAGCAGGCCCGACGACCTACGACCCAAGGCCCACCCTCCTGTACTCCTCAAGGAGAGGTAAGCCTAACCGAACCGACCGGGCGGTCGGGCGCACAGTCCCGTTGCCCTCGTCACGCGGACGCGCGCCCCGCAGAACGCCCAGGCGAGAACAGCGGAACAACGGCCGTCGGACGATCGAGGAAGAATATTCCACGGAAACGTTCTCGGCTCATCCGAACGTGAACCGAGAAAGTCGTTTGGACAGCACCGGTTCCCGGACGGGTCACACCGGCGTCCCCCGGAAGTAGTTGAGTGGTCACTCAAATAGCACGAAGGGGTTCCGGGAATGCGCCCCGGAACCCCTTCGTGCTTTACCGAATTTCAGCCCTGCTGGTGGTAGGCGTCGAGCACCTCGGCCGGGATGCGACCCCGGTCCGACACCTTCATGCCCTGCTTGCGGGCCCACTCGCGAATGGCCTGGTTCTGCTCGCGGTCAGCCGATGCCGGACGCGCCTTCACGCTCGCCGGACGGCCGGGTCCAGTGCCGGTGCGCTTGCGACCACCCGCGCGGCGGGCACCCGCCACGTAGTCGGACAAGGCGTCCCGCAGTTTGCCCGCATTGCCCGAGGAAAGGTCGATCGTGTAGCTGACACCGTCCAGCCCGAACTCGACGGTCTCCTCCGCAGTGGAGCCGTCCAGGTCGTCGACGAGGGTCACCGTGACCTTCTGCGCCATGCGTATCCTCCTGGACCCCGAATGCGCGGTCACCCGCACGCCAACTAATGCCCTGCGGACGCAGGTTAGCGCACAGGTGCCGCATTGCACCTATCGACTCGCGAAAAGTTACTCATTCAGGGCGAACGAGCGGGAACAAGATGGTCTCTCGGATACCCAGCCCGGTCAGTGCCATCAGCAGCCGATCGATCCCCATTCCGACACCACCACTCGGTGGCATTCCGTACTCCAGTGATCGCAGAAAGTCTTCGTCGACCGGCATGGCCTCGTTGTCGCCGGCCGCGGCAAGGCGGGCCTGCGCTTCGAGGCGTTCCCGCTCGATCACCGGGTCCACCAGTTCGGAGTAACCGGTGCCGAGTTCGAATCCGCGGACGTAGAGGTCCCACTTTTCGGCGACACCCGGCTTGGTGCGGTGCTGCCTGGTCAGCGGCGACGTCTCCACCGGGTAGTCGCGCACGAACGTGGGCAGGTAGAGCGAGTCGCACACCAGGTGCTCCCACAGCTCCTCGACCAGCTTGCCGTGCCCGAACTTCGGGTTGACCTCCAGTTCGTGGCGGTCACAAAGCTTGCGGAGCACCTCGGCCGGCGTCTCGGGGGTGATTTCCTCACCGACGGCTTCGGACAACGACTCGTAGATGCTGATCGTCCGCCATTCGCCTGACAGGTCGTACTCCGTGCCGTCGGCGAGGGTGACAATCTGCGAGCCCGTCACGGCTTCCGCGGCTTCCTGGATCAGCTCGCGGGTCAGCACGGCGTTCGTGTCGTAGGTCGCGTACGCCTCGTAGTACTCCAGCATCGAGAACTCGGGCGAATGAGACGAGTCGACACCCTCGTTGCGGAAGTTGCGGTTGATCTCGAAGACCTTCTCGATCCCGCCGACCACGCAGCGCTTCAAGTACAGCTCCGGCGCGATGCGCAGGAACAGGTCGATGTCGAGCGCGTTCGAGTGCGTGATGAACGGACGCGCCGACGCACCGCCCTGCAGCGTCTGCAACATCGGCGTCTCGACTTCGAGGAAACCGCGCCGGTGGAACGACTCCCGCAAGGAACGGACGACGTTCGCGCGGGTCCGAACGGTGTCACGCGCGAGGGGCCGCAGGATCAGGTCGACGTAACGCTGGCGAATGCGGGTTTCCTCGCCGAGTTCCTTGTGCGCGACCGGGAGCGGGCGCAACGACTTCGACGTCAGCTGCCACGCGTCGGCCATCACGGAAAGCTCACCGCGGCGCGAGCTGATGACCTCGCCGTGCACGAAAACGTGGTCGCCGAGGTCCACGTCGCTCTTCCACTCGGAAAGCGCTTCTTCACCCACACCGGCGAGGCTCAGCATCGCCTGCAGTTCGGTGCCGTCACCTTCCCTCAGGGTGGCGAAGCACAGCTTTCCGGTGTTGCGCAGGAACATCACCCGGCCGGTCACACCGACGACCTGACCGGTCTGCGTGTCGGGCTCCAGTTCCGGGTGCGTCTCGCGAATCTCGCGCAACGTGTGCGTGCGCCCGACTTCGACCGGATACGGCTCCTTGCCGGAAGCGAGCAGCCGCGCACGCTTCTCCCGGCGCACGCGCATCTGCTCGGGCAGGTCTTCTTCGCTGGTCACGGGGTTTTGCTTCGGCTGCTCACTCACGCCGAGAAGGGTACGGAAGGGCGGGAGGTCAGGGCGAACCGGATACCCGTTGCACCAGCTCGCCACCGATCCCGAGATCGACGAGGAACCGACGCGCGAGCTCTGCCCCCACGGGGAATGCAACCGCAGAGGCCTCACCCCCACGTCTCTGCTCGCTGAGCCGCGCTTTCCGCATCCCGGAACCTGAGAAGTGCACGCGGGGAGCTTTCGTGCGCTCTGAGGGTACGTAGGGCCCCCGCGTGCCCGGAGAGGGGAACGCGGGACTCACGCGTGACCAGCGAGGAGCGCGAGAGGGCGGGCGTGCGGCGGGATGGCGTGACGCGGGGAACCCGACCGGACCATTTCGGGCACCGGGCCGGTCACTAAGTTGGACGGATGGATCTACACGCGAGGCGAGCTGACTCGTTCGGCGCGCAGGCGGAGGCCTACGCCGAACACCGGCCGGACTACCCCTTGGCGGCGATCCGGTGGGCTTTGGAGCCGCTGGCACAGGACAGGCGCCTGGACGTCCTGGACCTGGCCGCCGGCACCGGCAAGCTCACCGCGGGACTGGTCGCGGAGGGCCACTGCGTCACCGCGGTCGAGCCCAACGAGCAGATGCTGTCGGAACTCGTGCGCCGGGTGCACGACGTGCGCGCGTTGCCCGGCCATGCCGAGCACATCCCGGTGCCGGACCAGACGGTCGACGCGGTGCTGGTCGGGACCGCGTTCCACTGGTTCGACCACGCGAAGGCGATGCCGGAGATCGCCCGCGTGCTGCGGCCCGGCGGGGTGGTGGCGGCGATGTGGAACGAGCCGGACACGTCGGTCGAGTGGGTGGCGGAGTTCGAGCGGGTGTCGGCGAACAGCATCGAGATGAACCGGCAGGACCCCACGGGCCTCCTGGCCCACCCGTTGTTCGGCACGCCTGAGCGGCAGGTGTTCCAGCACGCGCAGCACCGGGACTCACCGGAGGCGCTCATCGCCACCGTGAACACCCATTCGCGGATGCTGGTCGTCAGCGCCGAGGAACGCGAAGCGGTCAACGAGAAGATGCTCGCGTTCCTGCGTTCGCGGCCGGAGACGTCGAACGGGCCGTTCGACGTCCCCATGCTCACGGACGTGACACGGATGGTCGTCAGCGGCTGACGAGGTTGCGCTCGAACACCAGGCGCAGCCCCAGCAGAGTCAGGTCGGGCACGTGGTGCGCGATCGTCGAGGACTCCGCCACGACCAGCGGGGCCAGGCCACCGGTCGCGATCACCGTGACCGGGCCGGGGTCGGTCTGCTGGAGCTCCTGGGTGATCAGCCGCACCAGGCCGTCGACCTGGCCGACGAACCCGTAGACGATGCCGGACTGCAGGCACTCCACGGTGTTCTTGCCGATGACGTTGCGCGGGCGGACCAGCTCCACCTTGCGGAGCTGGGCCGCGCGCGCGGCGAGGGCGTCGACGGAGATCTCGATACCGGGCGCCAGCGCGCCGCCCAGGAACTCGCCGCGCGAGGAGATCACGTCGAGGTTCGTGGACGTGCCGAAGTCGACCACGACGCACGAGGTCGCGTAGAGGTGGTGCGCGGCCAGCGTGTTGATCACGCGGTCGGAGCCCACCTCCTTCGGGTTGTCCACGAGCAGCGGCACGCCGGTCTTCACGCCCGGCTCCACCAGCACCTTCGGCACGGTGTCGTAGTAGCGGCCGAGCATCACCCGCAGCTCGCGCAGCACCGCGGGCACGGTGGACAGCGCGGAGATGCCGGTGATCTTGTCGGCGTACTCGCCGAGCAGGCCGCGCATGGTCAGCGCGAGCTCGTCGGCGGTCATGCGGGCGTCGGTGCGCATCCGCCAGTCGCGCACGAGCGGCGCGGAGTCGCCCACGCCGTCGTAGAGACCGAGCACGATGTTGGTGTTGCCGACGTCGATGGCGAGCAGCACTAGGAGATCTCCTGCTTCAGGTTCTCGGCCTGGATCAACGCGTCCAGCGCGGTCGCCTCAACGGTCTCAGATGACGGGGCGCTCGTGGAGCCGTTCACCAGTCCGGAGCCCTCGGGGGCGTGCGCCGGGTCGGTGCCGAGGTCCACGACCTTGTTGTCCGCGTCCACGAACACGACGCGCGGCTTGTAGGTGCGGGACTCGGCGTCGTCCATCTGCCCGTAGGCGATGAGGATGACGATGTCACCGGGGTGCACCAGGTGCGCGGCGGCACCGTTGATGCCCAGCACGCCCGTGCCGCGCTCACCGGGGATGACGTAGGTCTCCAGGCGCGCGCCGTTGGTGACGTCGACGATCGCGACCTGTTCGCCGGCGAGCAGGTCGGCGGCCTCCATCAGGTCCTCGTC
Source organism: Lentzea chajnantorensis (assembly GCF_054300775.1). NCBI lineage: Bacteria > Bacillati > Actinomycetota > Actinomycetes > Pseudonocardiales > Pseudonocardiaceae > Lentzea > Lentzea chajnantorensis. The sequence continues at coordinate 759,395 of NZ_JBSDZT010000002.1, forward strand.
GACCGTCACCGAACCCACGTAGTGCAGGTCGGCCTGCGTCACCGTGGCGCGGTGGATCTTGGACTTCAGCATCGTGCGGAACATGGCCATCCCCCTACTCGTCGCCTTCGCCGAGCAACACCGCGATGTTGTCGATCAGGCGGGTGGTGCCGACGCGGGCCGCCACGAGCAGCCGCGCGTCGCCGTTCTCCGGCGCGGGACCGAGGTCGGCCCCGCGCAGCTCCAGGTAGTCGAGCTCGACCTCCGGCACCTGCGCCAGCACGTCGTGCGCGGCCTTGAGCACGGCGTCCGCGCCCTGCGCCGACACGTGCGCGCCCGCGGTCAGCGCGGCCGACAGCGTCACGGCGTGCTGGCGCTGCTCGGGGCTCAGGTAGGCGTTGCGAGACGACAGGGCGAGACCGTCGTGCTCGCGCACCGTCGGCACGCCGACGACGTCGAGCGGGAAGTTCAGGTCGCGCGCCATCTTGTGGATCAGCTGGAGCTGCTGGTAGTCCTTCTGCCCGAACACCGCGTACGTGGGCTGCACGATGTTGAACAGCTTCCCGACGACCGTGAGCACGCCCGCGAAGTGACCGGGGCGGACCGCGCCCTCCAGCTCGTCGCCGAGCGGACCGGGGTGCACGGTGACCTGGGCACCTTCTGGGTACATGTCCTCGACGGACGGCGCGAAGACCAGCCCGACCCGCTCCGCGCGGCAGATGTCCACGTCGGACTCGAACTGCCGCGGGTACTTGTCGAGGTCCTCGTTCGCGCCGAACTGCAGCGGGTTCACGAAGATCGACACCACGACCACCGTGTTCTGCATGACCTGGGCCTCGCGGATCAGCTGCCGGTGCCCGGCGTGCAGGGCGCCCATGGTGGGCACCAGTGCCACGTTGCGTCCGGCGTTGCGCAGCGCGCGCACGACCCGGTTCAGCCGCGCGGGGTCGCGGTGCACCGTGACGTCGTCGGGGCGGAAGTCGTCCTTGGTCAGGGGCTTGGTCACGTCAGTCCTCGAGAGTGGTGCGAACGTCGTCGGCCGCGTCGGGCTTGAGCAGCCCGGAGCGTTCGGCCCGCTCGGCGGTGCGCCGGGCGAGCACGCGGTAGCTGGGCAGGGTGTCGGGTGCCTGCTCGGCCAGCACGGTGAGGTGCTTGCGCAAGGTACCTGTGTCGCCGCGGGCGACCGGACCGGTGAGGGCCCGGTCGCCGTGGCGCAGCGAGTTGTCGAGCGCGGCCGACAGCAACGGCCCGAGCAGGCGCTCGGCGTTGGCGACGCCCGCGTTGGTGAGCAGGTCCGCGGCGTCGCGGACCAGCGTGATCAGGTGGTTCGCGCCGTGGGCCAGCGCGGCGTGGTAGAGCGGGCGGACGGCCTCCGGCACGCGCACCGGTTCGGCGTCCATCTCCACGACCAGCGCCTCGCCGACGCTCCACGCCACCTCGTCGCCGTCCGCGGCGGTCACGCCGACGCACGCCGAGCTCATCCGCTGGAGGTCCTCCGACCGGCCGGTGAAGGTCATGACGGGGTGCAGCGCGAGCGTCAGCGCGCCCAGCTCGGCGGCGGGTTCGAGCACGGCCACGCCCTGCGCGCCGCTGGTGTGCACGACGATCTGCCCCGCGCGCAACGAGCCCGTGGCGACCAGTCCGCGCACCAAGCCCGCCAGCTCGTCGTCCGGGACGGCCAGCAGCACCAGGTCGGCGCGCTGAGCGACCTCGGTGGGGTCGGCGATGGCGACGCCGGGCAGCAGCTCCTCCGCGCGGGCGAGGGAGGCCCGGGAGACGGCGGCGGCGCCGACGACCACGTGACCGGTCCTGGCCAGCGCGGCGCCCAGCACCGAGCCGACCCGGCCGGCCGAGATGACGCCGACGGCGAGCCTGGCCGGACGAGGGGTCGCGTCCATGCGACTAACTCCTTCTGACGTTCCAGTCCCGGTTCGGGTACCAGACGACGCCGCCGAGGGTAATCCCGCACGTCCCGGCGCGTGGCCGGGCGGTGACCGGACTCACCCGCGGGCGGCGGACCTGGCCGCGTGCAGCGTGTCGAGCAGCACGCCGTGCCGGCTCTCGGCGCTCTGTCCGGCGGTGCCCTGCTCGATGCGGTGCCGCAGGAACGCCAGCTCCGTGACGGCCACCTGGTAATTCCGCACGGACCTGGCCGCGGCGTCACCGGACTTGCGCTTGACCGCCCGCAGCCAGTTCCTGCGGCCGTTGAGGCTCGCCAGCAACGCGACCTCGCTGTTCGCGATCCACCGGTTCTGCGCCATCGCCGCGAGCTGGCCCGCCACGATCCGCTGCTCCCGGCGGCGCTGCCACACGACGATCGCGACCGCGCCCGCGAACAGCGGCACCATGACCAGGAAGTACAGGTTGATGAACGCCGACCCGGTCTCGACCTTGGTCATCGCGTTCCAGCCCGCGTGCAGGCCGACCGCGGCCAGGTACCCGGCGATCGGCGCGACGACGCGGGTCGCGGCCCTGCTGGAGCTCGCCGCGATGCCGACGCCGATGCCGGTCATCGACGTGAACAGCGGGTGCGCGAACGGCGAGAGCACGCCGCGCAGCAGGAACAGCGCGACCACACCGCCCTCCAGGTCGCCGAAGCCCTGCTGGGCGAAGATCCGGCCGAAGTACCAGATGTTCTCGGTGAACGCGAAGCCCGCCGCGGTGATGCCCGCGTAGACCATGCCGTCGACGACGCCGTCGAACTCGTGCCTGCGCCGCAGGTAGACGGCGATCAGGAAGGCCGCCTTGGTCGCCTCCTCCACCACCGGCGCGCCGATGAGCAGCGTGAAGTCGCCGCCACCGCCGTGGGTGAGGATGTCGCCGACCACGCGCGAGGTCTGGTTGAACACCAGCGAGCTGATCGTCGCGCCGCACGCGCCCCAGAAGAACGCGAAGAGCAGCATCTTCGCCGGTTCCGGCTCCCACCGGTCGATCCACAGGAACGCGCTGACCACGAACGCGACCGGGATCAGCGCGGCGGCGGCACCGACGAGGATCGGCTCCAGCCCGATGCTCGTCGACCCGAGCGCGAACAGCACGAGACCCGCCGCGGCCAGGGCGATCAGCCCGACGACGGGGAACAGGACGGTCCAGCGGCGCTGTTCGATGCGCTTGCGGCCCGGCGTCGGCGAGAGGTCGGCGTCGTTCACGAGAAATGACCTTAGATGCACACTTGTCCGGTGTTCGATCCGGAAGCCGCTTGGCACGCCGCGCTGTACGGCCCCGATGGCTTCTTCACCCGCGGTGAGAAGCCGTCCGCGCACTTCCGCACGTCTGTGCTGGTCGGGCCGGAGCTGGCGGAGGCGCTGCTGGTGCTGCTCGCACGCGTGGACGCGGCGCTCGGATTTCCCCCGGTCGTGGACTTCGTGGACGTCGGCGCGGGCGGCGGCGAGCTCGCGTTCGCCGTCCGGCGGCTGGCGGCCGGGTCGCTGGCCGCGCGGCTGCGGGTGACGGCGGTCGAGCTCGGTCCGCCGGTGGAGCTGCCGGGGGTGCGGTGGACGGCGGAGGTGCCGTCGTGCACCGGGTTGCTGGTCGGGCACGAGTGGCTGGACGCGATCCCGTGCCCCGTGGTGACCGGGCCGAGCGACGACCCGTGGATCGCGCGGTGGTGGCCGTTGGCCGACGGTGAGCAGGCGGAGGTCGGGGCGCCCCGCGACGCCGCCTGGGCCGCGGCGGTCTCGCGGGTGCGCGGTGCGGCGCTGGCGGTCGACTACGGGCACCTGGTGTCGTCCCGCCGGTTCACGCTGACGGGTTACCGCGCCGGCCGGCAGGTGCCACCGGTGTTCGACGGTTCCTGCGACATCACCGCGCACGTGGCGCTCGACGCGTGCGCGGAGGCGGCCGGCGGTGACCGGGTGCTGGTGTCGCAACGGGACGCGCTCACCGCGCTGGGGCTGACCGGTGAGGTCACCGGGTCGGGCTGGGAGTGGCTGGAGTCGGCGGCGCGGGCGGGCCGGATCGCGGAGCTGCGCGACCCGGCGGGGCTGGGCGCGTTCGGGTGGCTGCTGCACGGCCGCGGTGTCGCGGTGGCGGACCTGCTGCCGGAACTGCCGCCCTGGCGTCCGATACCCGCCAGCACCGCCGACGTCTGACGACGATCGTTGCGGGAATGCGAATCCACACCGTCGCCCCAGCAGCTGCCCTGTCCGACCCCGGCCGCGAGTACCGCGCCTCCGAACCCGGCGTTCCGCTGCGGTGCTGCCTGCGCAAGTCGGCGCTGGACGAGCCGGTCTGGCTGTTCCGCTACTCCCCCGCCGCGGGCAAGGGCCCGTACGAGGAGGTCGGGCCGGTCTTCACGCACGTCGACTGCCCCGGCGGCGCTGCGCCGGACCGGCTGCCCGCCGGGTTGCTGAACAACTCCCGGGTGCTGCGGGCGTACAACGCGGCCGGGCAGATCGAGGACGGCGTCCTGGTCGAGCCGGGCGGGTTCGACAGCGCGGTGGAGGGGTTGCTGAACACCCCCGAGGTCGAGGCGGTGCAGGTGCGCAGCCTGTCGCACGGGTGCTTCCTCTTCGCGGTCACGCGGTCGTGAAACCATTGCCGGTGTGAGCGAGCAGATCACCGTCGGCGTCGGCGCGGGCGCGCAGTACCTGGGCGTGGACCGCGTGATCGACCTGGGCCCACTGCACCCGTCCGCCCACGGCGCCTACCGGTTGCGGCTCACGGTCACGCCGGACCTGGTGATCACCGCCGCGACCCCGCTCGTCGGCCACCTGCACCGCGGCGCCGAGAAGCTGTTCGAGGTCCGCGACTACCGCCAGGTCCTCACGCTCGCGAACCGGCACGACTGGCTGTCGGCGTTCTGCAACGAGCTCGCGGTCGCGCTGGCCGTGGAGCGGATGACCGGAATGGACGTCCCCGCACGAGCCCAATGGCTGCGCGTGTTGTTGTGCGAGCTCAACAGGCTGATGGCGCACATGGTGTTCCTGACGCCGATGTGCCCGGCTGCTGCCGCGTACCGCGAGGGCGTGCAGGCGTTGATGGAGGAGGCGTCGGGCGGGCGCATCCACTTCATGTTCAACCGGATCGGCGGCCTGCGCGAGGACGTGCCGGCCGGCTGGACCGGCAGGGTGGCCGACTTCCTGTCCACAGTGGAGAACCTGGAGGTCGACCTCTCCGCGCTGGAGGGACTCGGCGTCCTGCCGCTCGCCGACGCGCTGCAGTACGGCGTGACCGGGCCGATCGGCCGGGCCAGCGGGGTCGACCTCGACCTGCGCCGCGACGACCCGCTGCCCGCGTACCGCTCGCTGGCGGTCACGCCGGTGGTGCGCACCGAGGGCGACGCCGCGGCGCGCGTGCGGTGCCTGCTCGACGAGGTGCGGCTCTCCCTGCGGCTGGCGCGGTCCTGCCTGGACGCCCTGCCCGCCGGGCCGGTGAACCTGCGGCTGCCCAAGGCGATCAAGGCACCGGAGGGTTCGGTCTACACCCGCGTCGAGGCGCCGCTGGGCACGTCCGGTGTGCACCTGTCGTCCCGCGGCGAGAAGACACCGTGGCGGCTCAAGCTGCGCACGCCGTCGTTCAACAACGTCCAGGCGCTGTCCGCGCTGCTGCCGGGCACGTCGGTCGACGACCTGCCGGCCGTGCTGAGCTCGTTCGCCGTGATCGTCGGGGACATCGACAAGTAGACGGCCCTGGCACGGCGGTTCCGGCGACCTGCCTAGTCGTCGCGGCGACGGCGGCGGCGCGGGGCGTCCCCGCCGCCGAGTGACGCCAGCAGTTCGCTGACCGACTTGCCGTCGGCGTGCGCTCCCGACGGGTCCTCCTGCGCGGCCCTGCGGCCACCGGAGACCGCGGGCAGGCTGGCCGACGACTCCTCGGACGCGGCACGACGGCCCGTGGCCACCGCGGGCAACCTCGCGGACGACTCCTCGGCGGCACGACGACCCGTCGGCGCCGGCGTGCGGGTGGCCGGCTCCTCCGGTCCGCGCCGGGTCACCGGCGGCAACGACACGAACGAGTCCTCGGAGGCCGTGCGGCGGCTGGACTGACCACGTGCCGGTGGGAGCGACGCGGAGGACTCCTCGGAAGCAGAGGCGGAGGCGGAAGCGGACGCCGCTCGGCGCTTGCCGCTCGGCGGCTCGTCCGGCTGCAGCGTCTCCCACGAGCCGCTGTCCTGCTCGGGTGCGTGTTCGTCGGCGCGGCGGCGGCCGGTCAGCGACTTCGGGTCGACGATCTCGGTGCGCTCGGCGACCCGCGACCGCGGTGCCTCCGGGGTGCGCGGCTCCGCGGCGGGGGTCTTCTTCACCGGCGGCTTCTCCGGGCGCTGCAACGCTTCCGTGCGCTGCGCCTGCGCCTGCGCCTGGGCCGGCTGCGGCTGGGGGCGCGGCACCCGTTCGGTGCGCTGGACCGGCTGCGCGGTCGGCTTGGGGGGCTGCTGCTGGGCGCCGAGCCGGGCCGACACCGCGGCGGCGGCGCTGCCGGGGCGTTGCGGGGCCGAGCGGGCGGCTTCCTGCTTCACGGCCTTGGCCGGCTCGCGGCGGGCGGCGGCCGGCTGCGGGCGCGGCGAGGTGCGGGTGGGCTCCGGCCTGGCCGGTTCCGGGCGGGCGGGTTCACGGCGCGGCGGCTGCACCTTGGCGTCGTGCGCCACGCGTTCGATCAGCTCGGTGCGCTCCGACGGCTTCTCCGCCGACGCGGTCACCGCGGGCTTGGCGGCGTTGATCGCGTTGATGATCCGCTTCTCCGAACCGGAAGCTCAGCCGGGAACCGTCACCGGCCAGCGCGCGCAGGCGGGTCGACTCCGCGCGCAACGCCACGCGCTCGACCAGGACGTCACCACCGCCCAGCAGACCTTCGAGGTTCTCCCGCAACGCCCTGAGGTCCGCGCGCAGCGCCTCGATGTCGGCGCGCGACTCCTCCTCGATCCGCTTGCGGGTCTCGGCCTCGATCTCCAGCTCGTACTCGCGGCGGGCGGCCACCTCGCGTTCGAGCTCCAGCTCGTACACGCTCTGGAGGTCGGCCACCTCGTCGTCGCGCTCGCTGACCTGCTTGCGGTACTTGGCCGCGAGGAACGCACCGACCAGTGCGGCCCACAGCGCGGCCACCACGGCGAGGCGCAGCATCCGGGCGCTGTCGCTCAGGACGAGCACCGCCGCGGCCACGAGGGCGAGCGCCAGCGCTGCGACCAACAGCAACCGCCCGGAGCCACGACCGTGATCTTCTTGCTCGTCGTCGATCGACGCGCCGCGTCCGGTCATGCGCACTACGGTACCGCCTAGTTATCCGACTGAGACCTGCGCACCGGTGTCTAATCGTTCCCGGAACTCTCCGTCGGCGTCTTGCAGCAGTGCTCCAGCCACAGCGCCGCAGCGGTCAGAGCGGCCGCGCTGACCATCCCGACAACCGCCGCGAACAGGTCATTCCCGGCAGCGGCGAACGAGTCCTGGACGGGGATCACGTAGATCAGCAAGGCGGTCCAGACGCCGAACATCAACGCGCCGAGGACCGAGGACGCCTTCGCCAGCGCGACCGCGCGGGCGGCGGTGAGCGGCTGGACCGGGCGCGCGCCCTGGCGGCGTTCGATCCGGGCCCGCAGCGAGAACGCGAACCACACCTCGACAGCGGCGAGCGCGAGCAACGTCGACCCGGCCGCGCGCGGCAGCGGCGGCAGGGTGTCGTAGGCGAGTCGCAGGAACAGGTGCGCCAGCAGACCGGCGATGACCACGACGGTCGCCAGGTCGCGGGGACGGGTGAACCTCACGCGTCCATCCAACCGGAAGTCAGCACCAGGTCGTCGCGGCGGCGCACGCCCTCGGTCGAGAACTCCAGCGCCGCAACGGGTCCGTGCCCCGGCAGCACCGCGCCGGGTTCGACGTCGAGCCACGGCACGAGGACCGTGGCGCGTTCGAACGCCCCGGGGTGCGGCAGGAGGAGGTCCGGGTGGCCGGAGGTCACGCCGTCCACCGTGACCACGTCCACGTCGAGCGTGCGCGGTCCCCAGCGCTGCTCCCGCACGCGCCCCGCGGCGTTCTCCAGCGCCTGGCCGCGGCGCAGCCAGCCCCACTCGTCGACGTCGTCCGCCTCGACGACCACGACGGCGTTGAGGAAGTCCGGCTGGTCCTCCACGCCCCACGCGGCCGTCTCGTACACCGGCGACACCGCGACGACGTGCTCGCGCAGGCCGTCCACCACCGACCTGAGGAACGCGAACCGGTCGCCCAGGTTCGAGCCGATCGACAGGACCGCGCGGGTCATTGCGCGTCTTTCTTGAGCGGCGCGGCGAGCCGGCGTGACCTGCGGATCGTCACCGACACGTCGTCGAAGGTCAGCGGGATCGGCGCGGACGGCTTGTGCACCGTCACCTCGACCGCGTGCAGCCGGGTGTCGGTCATCGCGGCGTCGGCGATCTTGCCGGCGACCGTCTCGATGAGGTCGTGCGGCTCGCCGCCGACGATCGCCGCGGCCATCTCGGCGAGCTCGCCGTAGTGGTAGGTCTCCTTGAGGTCGTCGGTCCTCGACGCCGTGCTGAGGTCGAGCCACAGCGTGATGTCGACGACGAACTCCTGGCCCTCGCGCTTCTCGTGCTCGAAGACGCCGTGGTTGCCGCGGACCCGCAGGCCCGTCAACGCGATCCGGTCAGCCATGTCCCCGCCTCCACGCTCCGGCGACGGCGACCGCGTCCAGCGTCCGGTCGACGTCGTGCACCCGCACTCCCCACGCCCCGTTGAACGCGGCCAGCGCGGACACCGCCGCGGTCGCGTCCTCCCTGCCGTCCGGCGGGCGGTTGTCCAGCAACGTGCCGAGGAACCGCTTGCGCGACGCGCCCACCAGCACCGGGAACCCCAGGTCCACCAGCTCGTCGAGGCGGTGCAGCAGCTCCCAGTTGTGGTCGCCGAGCTTCGCGAACCCGAGACCGGGGTCGAGCACGATCGACGACTCGGCGACACCCGCCGCCAACGCCGCCTCCACGCGCTCAAGCAGTTCCGAGCGCACGTCGGTGACCACGTCGTCGTAGCGCGCCAACGAGTCCATCTCCGTGCTGTGCCCACGCCAGTGCATCAGCACGTACGGCACTCCAGCGGCGGCGACGACCTCGACCATCTCCGGGTCGGCGAGGCCGCCGGAGACGTCGTTGACGATCGAGGCGCCCGCCTCCAGCGCCGCCGAGGCGACGGAGGCCCACATCGTGTCCACGCTGACCGGCACGCCCTCCGCGACGAGCGACCGGATCACCGGCACCACGCGGGCGATCTCCTCAGCCGGCTCGACGCGCGCGGCGCCCGGCCGGGTCGACTCGCCGCCGACGTCGACGAGGTCGGCGCCGCGCTGGTGCAGCGCGACCCCGTGCTTCACCGCGTCCGAGCGGTCGAGGTAGCGGCCGCCGTCGGAGAACGAGTCGGGCGTGACGTTGAGGACGCCCATCACGACACATCGGTCCGGGCGGGGCAGACCGCTCACCGCAACCGGCCCCTGATCAGCTCGATCGCCTCCGCACGGGTCGAGGCGGACGTGCGCAGCAGCCCGCGCACCGCCGACGTCGTCGTGCGCGAGCCGGGCTTGCGCACGCCGCGCATGCCCATGCACAGGTGCTCGGCCTCGACGACCACGATCACGCCGCGCGGTTCGAGCTTGCGCACCAACGCGTCCGCGACCTGCGAGGTCAGCCGCTCCTGGACCTGCGGGCGCTTCGAGTAGAGGTCGACGAGCCGGGCGAGCTTCGACAGCCCGGTCACGCGGCCGTGCTCGTTCGGGATGTACCCGACGTGCGCGACGCCGTGGAACGGCAGCAGGTGGTGCTCGCAGAAGCTGAACATCGGGATGTCCGTGACGAGGACGAGCTCCTCGTGGCTCTCGTCGAACGTCTTCGCGAGCACGCTGTCCGCGTCGGTGTAGAGCCCGGCGAACAACTCCCGGTAGGCACGCGCCACCCGAGCGGGGGTCTCGCGGAGGCCTTCGCGCTCCGGGTCCTCACCGCACGCGATCAGCAGCTCACGCACCGCGGCCTCGGCACGGGCCTGGTCGAAGGCCCGCCGCGCGGAGACGCCGGCCTCCCCGTCGTGGGTGAGGCCGGCGTCTGCGTCGAGCCGGTGGTGCTCGGTCACTGCTGCTCGTCCTGGTCTGGCTGCGGCTTGCGCGGCTCCCAGACGTTGTGCGGCTGACCGGGGACGGTCGCCGGTGTCCACCCGGGCGGGGCGCCGTAGTGCGGCGGGCCCGACCCGGCCGGCTGACCCGGCTGGTGCACACCGTTCGCACCGTTGGCACCGTTCGGCGAGGGCAGTTCCTCGGTCGGCGCCGCAGCGGCGGGCTCCTCCTGCTGCAGCTCCTCCTCGATGACGTCCTCGACGACCGGCGGCCACGGCTCGCCGCGTTCCTTGGCGAGCTCGCCGGGGGTCTTGACCGGCGGGATGTCGGACGGCGTGCGGTCACCGAAGTCGTTGAACTGGGTGATGCGCGGCCGCTTCTCGACGCGGGCGAAGATCCGCTCCAGGTCCTTCTGGTGCAGGGTCTCCTTGTCGATCAGTTCGAGCGTGAGGTCGTCGAGGACGTCGCGGTAGGTGTTGAGCACCTCGTACGCCTCGGTGTGCGCGGCCTCGATGAGCTTGCGCACCTCCTCGTCGATCTCGTGCGCGACCTCCAGCGAGTAGTCCGCCTGGCGGCCGGCCGAGCGCCCGAGGAACGGCTCGCCCTGCTCCTGCCCGTACTTCACGGCGCCGAGCTTCGCGCTCATGCCGTACTCGGTGACCATCGCGCGGGCGATCTTCGTCGCCTGCTCGATGTCGTTGGACGCACCCGTCGTGGGCTCGTGGAAGACGAGCTCCTCCGCGGAGCGGCCACCCAGCGCGAACACCAGCCGCGCGATCATCTCGGACCTGGTCATCAGGTCCTTGTCCTCTTCCGGCACCGAGAGGGTGTGACCACCCGTGCGGCCGCGGGCGAGGATCGTGACCTTGTAGACCGGGTCGATGTCCGGCATGGCCCACGCGGCCAAGGCGTGCCCGGCCTCGTGGTACGCGGTGATCTTCTTCTCCTTCTCGGAGATGATCCGGCTCTTGCGGGCCGGACCGCCGATCACGCGGTCGACGGACTCCTCCAGCGCGGCACCGGTGATGGTGGTGCCGTTCTGGCGCGCGGTGAGCAGTGCCGCCTCGTTGATCACGTTCGCCAGGTCGGCGCCGGAGAACCCGACGGTGCGCTTCGCGAGCCCGTCGAGGTCGGCGTCGTCGGCGAGCGGCTTGCCCTTGGAGTGGACCCGCAGGATCTGCTTGCGGCCCTTCAGGTCCGGCGCGGAGACCGGGATCTGGCGGTCGAAGCGACCGGGGCGCAGCAGGGCGGGGTCGAGGATGTCGGGGCGGTTCGTCGCCGCGATCAGGATGATCCCGCCGCGCGAGTCGAAGCCGTCCATCTCGACGAGCAGCTGGTTCAGGGTCTGCTCGCGCTCGTCGTGCCCGCCGCCGAGACCGGCACCGCGGTGGCGGCCCACCGCGTCGATCTCGTCGACGAAGATGATGCACGGCGCGTTCTGCTTGGCCTGCTCGAACAGGTCGCGCACACGCGAGGCACCGACACCGACGAACATCTCGACGAAGTCCGAACCGGAGATCGAGTAGAACGGGACGCCCGCCTCACCGGCGACGGCTCGTGCGAGCAGCGTCTTGCCGGTTCCCGGCGGGCCGTAGAGCAGCACGCCCTTGGGGATCTTGGCGCCCAGCGCCTGGTAGCGGCCGGGGTTCTGGAGGAAGTCCTTGATCTCCTCGAGCTCCTCGACGGCCTCCTGGGCGCCGGCGACGTCCGCGAACGTCGTCTTCGGCATGTCCTTGGAGAGCTGCTTGGCCTTGGACTTGCCGAAGTTCAGGACGCGGTTCCCGCCGCCCTGGGCGTTGTTCATCATCCACATCAGGAGGAGCAGCAGCAGACCCAGTGGCACCAGGTAGATCAAGATCTGCATCAGGATGGACTCCTGGCTGACCTTGGTCTCCACCACGGGCTTGTTGCCGGCCTGGTCGAGGATGGTGAAGATCTCGTCCGTCGAGCTCGCCGGGAACTGCGTGATCAGGCGGTTGCTGTTCTCGAACGTCGAGCCGTCCTTGAGGGTCAGCCGGAGACGCTGCTCCTTGTCCTCGATCGTGGCTTCCTTGACGTTGCCCTCACGCACCTGTTGCAGTGCCTGAGACGTCTTGACCTGGTGGTAGCCCCGTGAGTCGTCGAAGAGCACGGTGAAGACGAAGTAGAGCAGCAACACCGCAGCGATCCACAGCAGCGGGTTGCGAAGCAGGCGCTTGCGGTCCATGCACTTACGGCCGGCGGGCGGCCTCGACCCTCCCTGACTTGCGCGTCGGGCAGTGGAAGACCCACATACCGCGTCCGACCAGCCTACCGCCCGCTGGTCGGGTACTGGACAACCAACGGTCTTGCCCGCCGCTGGGTTCCCGCGCGTGACCGCTGCCACGCATGTTCACGCTGTTTGGTTCACCCGGAACAAGTGCGGCCGACCAGACGAGTGACGCAGGTCACGCCATCTCATTACGTTTAGGGGTCACATGTCATCCTCATGCATCCCCCGAGTGTTCCCCCGCCACTCGAAAGAGTGAACACGTGACCGAAGGTAAGTAACCGTATGTCAGCTCGCCATACGTCCCCCGGGTTGTTCCGGAGGGTCGCCCTCCCCGTGGGCGCCCTGCTCGGTGTGATCGCGGCGGCCGGCGTCACGGTCGTGGCACTGCGCGTGACCAGCGGCCCCGACTGCGCGGGCGCCCTGCCGCTCAAGATCGCCGTCACGCCCGCGGCCCTCGACGTGGTGAACGCGGCCGCACAGGACTACCAGCGGTCCCAGCCGGTCGTGAACGGCCGGTGCGTGCAGGTCCAGGTCGAGTCGCGCAACGCGGCCGACGTGGCGCACGAGCTGCCGACCGCGCAGATCAACCCGCACTCCCTGTGGATTCCCGACTCCTCGATGTGGGCGGCCGAGGCCCAGCGCCAGTCGGCCGAGACCGGTCCCGAGGCCCCGAAGCTGGACATCAAGCCCTCGCTGGCGTCCTCTCCGCTGGTGGTGGCCGGTTCGGAGACGACGATGGGCAAGATCGGCTACCCGATCTCCCCGGTCTCCTGGACCAAGGTGATCGACCCGAAGGTCACCGTCTCGATGAGCGACCCCACGATGACGTCGGAGGGCCTCGCGACCCTCTTCGTCATCCGCACCCTGCTCGGCAACGCCGACGGCACGCCGAAGCCGGAGCTGGTCAGCACCCTGCTGAGGGTGGGCCGCACCGCCATCCCGTCGGTGCGCGACGCGTTCGGCAAGGTCACCACCGACGCCGAGAAGGCACCTCTGTTCGCCGCGACCGAGCAGTCGGTCGTCGCGAACAACCGCACCGTGAAGAAGAACGCCGTCCTGGGCGCACCGCCCCGGGAGGGCACGCTGTCGTTCGACTACCCGCTGGTGCGCGTGTCGCGGCAGAACGAGCAGGACGGCACCGGCGAGGCCGCCGCCGAGTTCGAGCGGGTGCTGCGCTCCGCGGAGACGGTCAAGCGCTTCGGCGAGGCCGGCTTCCGCACCACCTCCGGTGCCGCGCCTGCGAAGTGGTCGACGCAGGTCGAGGGCGTTCAGGCCGGTGACGTGAAGCTGATCGAGACGCCGGGCGCCGACCAGGTCTCCGAGCTGCTGCGCACGTGGGGCGCCATCAGCCTCGACATGCGCATGCTGACCGTGGTCGACGTGTCCGGCTCGATGATCGAGAAGGGTCCCAACGGCAAGACCCGCGTGGAGGCGGCGACCGAGGCGTCGATGACGGCGCTGTCGATGCTGCCCGACACCACGCAGATCGGCCTGTGGGCGTTCTCGACGGACAAGAAGCCGCCGCAGGACTGGATCGAGCTGGTCCCCGTCGGCCCGCTCGGCGAACCGCTGCAGGGCGTCGCCCGCCGCAAGCGCCTGGAGGCCGGGGCCTCGCAGCTGAACGGCCTGGTCGGCGGCGGCACGGCGTTGAACGACACCACCCTCGCCGCGTTCCGCCACGTGCTGGCGGGCTACGACCCGTCGAAGGTCAACTCCGTGGTCCTGATGACCGACGGCCGCAACGACGACATCTCGTCCATCAGCACGGCCTCGCTCATCGAGACCCTGAAGCGCGAGTCGGACCCCGCGCGCCCGGTGCCGATCATCATGGTCGGGCTCGGCCAGGAGGCCGACATGGACGCGCTGCGGGCCATCGCGGCCGCGACCGGCGGCAAGGCGTACCAGGCACCCAACCCCGAGGACATCCGCGGCGTGCTGCTGGACGCCGTCTCCCAGCGCCGCTGCCGCCCGAACTGCTGATCGGCTGATCGCACGCGGGGAGCTTTCGTACTCTTCTGGAGTACGAAAGCTCCCCGCGTGCGTTGCGGCTCAGCTCAGCTGGAGTAGACCTTCGGGTCCAGCGTGCCGATGTAGGGCAGGTCGCGGTAGCGCTCCGCGTAGTCGAGGCCGTAGCCGACGACGAACTCGTTGGGGATGTCGAAACCGACGTACTTCACCGGCACCTCGACCTTGACCGCGTCGGGCTTGCGCAGCAGCGTGCACACCTCGAGCGAGCGCGGGCGGCGCGACTGGAGGTTCTTGAGCAGCCACGACAGCGTGAGACCGGAGTCGATGATGTCCTCGACGATCACGACGTTGCGGTCGGCGATGTCGCGGTCGAGGTCCTTGAGGATGCGCACCACGCCGGACGACGAGGTGGACGAGCCGTAGGAGCTCACGGCCATGAACTCCAGCTGCACCGGGACGGGCAGCGCGCGGGCAAGGTCCGCCATGAACATCACCGCTCCCTTGAGAACGGTGATCAGCACGAGGTCGGAGTCACCTTCTGGGTGATCGTCAGCGACCTGCTTGGCGAGTTCGGTGACCTTGTCGCTGATCTCCTGCTCGGTGATGAGCACGGATGCGATGTCGCCGTCGTACACGGAGAGGTCTCCTCTGGTTAAGACTCCGGTTCCACCTGGAGCCTGCCATGCGCACGGCGCGCGACAAAGCCGCCGGGTAGCCAGACACCGCCCTGACCACGCCATTCACTCACCAGTGCGTCCACCCGGCGCAGGTGCGAATCGGACAGTTCCGGCACGCCTTCGTCGAGGAGCCACGACCTGAGCACTCTGCGTCGCAGTGCCGCCGGCAGCTCCGCGACGTCGGCCACGGCGCAGCAGTCGCCCGCGAACGCCTCCGCCAGCTCGTCGAGGGCGTCGCAGTCCTCCCTGAGCTGCGCCGCAGTGCGCGCCAACGACCCCGCGACACCGCCTTGCAGCACGTCTTCGAGCAGTGGCAGCACTTCCGCACGCAGGCGCACACGGGTGAACGACGGATCGTTGTTGTGTGGGTCGTCCCACACTTCGATGCCCTGCTCCACACACGCGGCACGCGTCGTCGCGCGGGAGACGTTCAGCAGCGGTCGGCCCCATGGCGGGTCATAGGCGCGCATGCCGGCGATCGAGCGTGGACCGGAGCCGCGGCCGAGGCCCAGCAGGACCGTCTCCGCCTGGTCGTCCAGCGTGTGGCCGAGCAGCACGACGCCGTTCTCCGGCTTGAGGGCGGCGTACCGGGCCCTGCGCGCGGCCGCCTCGGGACCGCCGGGACCCGTGACGTCGACGGGCGCCACGCGTGCCGTCAACCCCAGGTCGGCGCAGATGCCCGCCGCACGTGCCGCGACCTCGTCCGAGCCGGGCTGGAGCCGGTGGTCGACGACCACGGCCCGCAC
Source organism: Lentzea chajnantorensis (assembly GCF_054300775.1). Lineage (NCBI taxonomy): Bacteria > Bacillati > Actinomycetota > Actinomycetes > Pseudonocardiales > Pseudonocardiaceae > Lentzea > Lentzea chajnantorensis. The sequence continues at coordinate 775,033 of NZ_JBSDZT010000002.1, forward strand.
GCCGGGGACCAGCCGCGCGGTGGCGGCGGCCAGTGCGAGCGAGTCGGCGCCGCCGGAGACGGCGACGGTCACGCCGTCCGGGCGCACCTCGTCGAGGAACCGCCGGACCGCGGCCCTGACCTCGGAGACCGGGCCGTTCACGAGGCCGCGCTCACGGGGAGACGCGGCGCAGCCAGGTCATCGGCTCGGCGATCTCCGCGCGGGTCGGGAGGGTGTCGGCGCTGGTCCAGACGGCGTTGAAGCCGTCCATGCCGACGCGTTCGACGACGTACTCGGTGAACGCCGCGCCCTCCGCGTACTGCCGCACCTTCGCCTCGACGCCGAGCAGCGTGCGCAGGACCCGGTCGAGCAGGCCGCCGCCCTTGCGCCGCACGGTGAAGCGGCTGCGGATCGTCGACACCGACGGCACGACCGCCTCGCCCACGGCGTCCATCACGTGGTCGGCGTGGCCTTCGAGCAAAGTGGACAGTGCGATCAGCCGGTCCAGCACCGCTTTCTGCTGCGGTGACTGGACGAGCTCGATCAGCCCGATCGGACCGTCGCCCGCGCGCAGCTTCGTGCGGAAGTCGCGGATGACCTCCGGCAGCGGGGCCCTGTCCTCGTCCATTGTGGACAACAGTGTCGTGACCTGTTCCGCGAAGTACCTGCGCAGCCACGGCACCCCGGTGAACTGCAGCCGGTGCGTGCACTCGTGCAGGCAGACCCACATCCGGAAGTCGTCCGCCGGGACGTCCAGCGCCTGTTGCGCGCCAACGATGTTCGGCGCCACCAGCAGCAGCCGCCCGGCCAGCTGGTCGCTCGGGCTGAACGGGTCGTACTGGCCCAGCACCCGCGAACTGAGGAACGACAGCACCACACCGGCCTGCACGCCCGCGGTGCCCGCGAGGACCGCCGCCATCGCACCCGTCTGCCGCGGCATCGCCGGAGCCGTGAGCGCCTCCAGGCCCTGCGCGGCCGCCTTGACCCAGGCGGGCCGGTCCACGACCTCACCCGGCAGCAACGGCAGCCCCTGACCGAGCCCGGTCAGCTCCCGGACGTGCACCTCGGCCTGCGGTGCCAGCTCGCGCAACCGGCCGACGACGTGCTCGGCCTCGTCTCTGCCGACCACCGGACCGGGCCGCACCAGCCGGGTCGCGGTCGCCACCGCCAGCTCCCAGTCCACCGGGCCGAGCTCTGCCTCCGTCGCGCCGTTCACCCCGCCGACGCTACCTGCGCACGCCCCGCTACGAACAGCCACAGCCTCGCAACGCCGCCGCCAGCACGTCCAGCGCCGGCCGCACCTCGGTGTCCGGATTGCCCGGGTTGCCGGACATGAACGCGAACACCAGCACCCGCCCGTCCACGTCGACCACGACACCGGCGAGCGCGTTGACGGCCGTCAACGTGCCCGTCTTGGCACGCACCCAGCCCTTGCCGCGCGCGGCGGCCCCGTCGTACCGCCCGGCCAGCGTGCCGCTGCCACCGGCCACCGGCAGCGCCGTGAGCAACGGCCGCAGCTTTGCGGTCTTGTCGTCCATGGTGGGCTTCGCGGCCGCCGTGAGGACGTCGGTCAGCAGCTTCGCCGGGATCTTGTTCGTCGCCGACAACCCGCTGCCGTCCACGAAGTTCGCCCCGGTGAGGTCGAACCCGTGCTTGGTGAGCACGTCCCTGACCGCCTTCACCCCACCCGCGAACGACGGCTCGTTGCCCGTCCTGATCGCGAGCTCCCTGGCGATGGCCTCGGTGAGCACGTTGTCCGAGATCTGCATCATGTTGTCGACGAGCTGCTCCACCGGCGCCGACTTCACCTCGGCGACGGTCTGCGCCCCCGCGGGCGCCGCACCCGCCGCCGCCGTGACCCCGAGCCTGGCCGCGAACGCGTCCGCCGCCTGCTGAGCGGGCGTCGGCGTGCGGGCCCCGTCGACCTTCTTCGGGTCCAGCCGCCCACCGTCGACCATGAACGGCACGATCGGCGTGACCGACCCGCCCGCGATGTCGGCGGTCTCCCACTGCGGCCCCATCGGCTCGCCCGCGTACCGCCCGAGGTCGTAGAGGACCTTGGTGACCGGCCCCTTGGCCTTGACCTGGTTGACCAGGTCGTCCAACGACGCCGCACCGGGGTAGACGCTGCTGCCCGGCGTCGCCGAGATCGTCGGGTCACCCCCGCCGACCACGACCACCGTGCCCGGCTCCGACCCTTGCACCACCTTGGTGCTGAGCTGGGCGGTCCGGTCCAGCTCCAGCAACGCGGCCGCCGCGGTCAGCACCTTGAGGCTCGACGCGGGCGTCGCCGGGGTCGTGTCCCCCTGCTGCCACAGGACGGTGCCCGTGGAGGGGTCGACGACGCTGCCCGTCAGCGGGCTGAGCGCACCACTGGCCGCCGGACCGGCCAGTGCCTGCCTGATCCCCTGCGGAGTCGGTGCCGGTCCCTGCGCGCTGATGGGCTTGACCAGCGGCTGGACGTTGACCGGCGCGGCCGGCGGCTTCGTCTCGACCGCCTCGGTGCCGCCGAGCTCGTTGACCGCGTAGACGGTGGCGCCGGCCAGGGCCGCCACGACCACCAGGGCCAGGACGACGGCCAGGGGCTTGCGGCTCTTCTTCGGCTGGTCGTCCTGGGTGTTCTTGGTGTTCTTGGTGTCGTTGAGGCGGTCTTCGGGTTCCTCGTCGTAGCCGGGGAGGGCTTCTGGCTCTTCTTCTCGCGGTTCGGCCGGCTTCACCGGGGCCAGGCGGACGGTCGCCGGGTGGGCGGCGTCGTGGCGCTGCTGGGGTGACGTCGGGTGCTGGCGCTGGTTGACCGGACGCAGGTTCTGCCGGGTGGGCGGGTCCTGGTGCTGCGGCTCCTGACGCTGAGGCTCCTGGCGCAGAGGCTCTTGGCGCAGAGCGGAGGGCCACGGCTGGTCGGGGGTGCGCTGGCCCGGTCGCTGGTCAGGGCGGTACTGGCCGGGGCGGGGCTGCTGACCTGGCCGGTGCTGGTCAGGGCGTCCCTGGCCCTGGCCGAACTGGCCTCCGCGCGGCTGGCCGGGCGCGGATTGGCCAGGTGCGGGGTTGCCGGGTGCGGGGTTGCCGACGTGGGGCTGGCCTGGGCGGGCTTGACCGGGTCGGCCCTGGTCCGGACGGCCTTGAGGACGGGCCTGGCCCGGCCGTGCCTGTCCCTGTTGCTGGTCTTGGCGGCGCTGATCCGGCTGGTTCTGGTCCTGACGCGACTGCTCCGGACGCGCCGGTTCCGACCGCAGCTGCTCGGTGCGGGGCTGTTCCGGACGGGTCTGCTCGGTGCGCGGGGACTCGGCGGGCGAGGGCTCAGCCGGGCGCGGGGGGCCGAGCTCCAACTGGCCGGAGCGGGACAGCTGCTCGTCCTGCTCCGGTTCCGCGGTGGTCGGCTTGGGGACCACGCGGGTCTGGTCGCTGGGCGGTTCGACCGTGGGCGCGGGTTCGACGCGGGGTGCGCCGTCGCCGTCCTTGGACGGGGTGACGCGCACCGGGGTTGCGCGCGGTGGGTCGGCAGGTGCGGGCGGGATGACGGAGAGGGGGACCTGGACCGTCGCGCCGTCCGGGGTGGGGAGCGGGACCTGGATCGTCGCGCCGTCGGGCAGTGCCGGGGGCTCGGCGTCAACGGCGGGAGCGGGCTCTGGCTCGGCGGACTCAGGTGCGGCCGGCTGCGCAGCGGGTTCCGGCTCCGGGGTCGTGGGGGCCTGCGAGGCGGGATCGGGCTCGGCGTCCGGGTCGGCGGCGGTGTCGGGCTCGGCCTCGGCCTCGGCGGGCGGTTCGGGTTCCGGGCGTTCCGAGGAGTCCGGGCGTTCCGAGGCTTCCGGAGGTTCCGGGGAGTCCGGCTCCGGAGTGGAGGGCTCCTCCTCCGCGACGGGGACCGGGAGCGCGGTGGTGCTCTGCTCGGGAACGGCGTCCGCAGCAGCGTCGGCAGGCTTGGAAGACGAGGTCGGGGCCGGTTCGCGACCGTTCAGACCAATCCCGTCGTGAGCATCGCCACTCGGATTTTCACCCGATGGTTCCGCCGAACCGCCGTTCGCTGAGGTCGCAGGCCCGTCGACCGGGTCAGCAGCAGCAGAAGACGCCTCGACGGGGACAGAGTCCGCGGAGGGCAGCGGGGAGGACGACGGAGGCTCCGGAGTGGACGGTGCCGTGAGCACCGGGGCCACCGGGAGCGCGAGCGTCGGGCGCTCGGGTGAAGGTGCGGTGACCTGCGACGGAACGGCGGTGGCCGGCGACTCCGGGGTGGTGTCGTCGTCGTCGGTCGGCCACTGGGGGTCGTCCGGCACAAGGGCCTCCGTCAGCTCGGTACGGGCAATCTCACACCCGCCAGCCGCGGCTCCGATGAGGGTTGACAGGGCGTCGTGGTCCACACTAGTGGCGTCACGAATGGGCTACATGAGCGAGGACCAGTGGAGTTCGACGTCCTGATCGAGATCCCCAAGGGCGTGCGCAACAAGTACGAGGTGGACCACAAGACTGGTCGCATCCGCCTCGACCGCACGTTGTTCACGTCTACGCAGTACCCGGCCGACTACGGGTTCATCGAGGACACCCTGGGTGAGGACGGCGACCCGCTGGACGCCCTCGTTCTCGTCCAGGAGCCGACGTTCCCCGGCTGCCTGATCAAGGCCCGCGCCATCGGCATGTTCCGCATGACCGACGAGAAGGGCGGCGACGACAAGGTCCTGTGCGTGCCGGCCGACGACCCGCGGCACGAGCACCTGCGCGACATCCACCACATGGCGGAGTTCGACCGCCTGGAGATCCAGCACTTCTTCGAGGTCTACAAGGACCTGGAGCCCGGCAAGAGCGTCGAGGGCGCGACCTGGGTCGGCCGCACCGAGGCCGAGGCCGAGATCAAGCGCTCCTACCAGCGTCTGAAGGACGCCGAGGCGCACGGCGAGGGCCACTGAGGCACGCACGGGAGAGGGGCCGCGCTGGATCAGCGCGGCCCCTCTTCTCGTTCTCGCGTCCCTAGACGGCCACGGACTCCGCGTCGGCGACGCGCTCCAGGCCCGACCTGTTCGACAGCGGCTTCTCGCGCAGGAACCACACGAGCACGAACGCCGCCACCATCACGATCCCGCCGGTCATGAAGACCGTGTCGATCGCACCGGAGAAGCCGTCGAGGAACGGCCGCGCCAGCACCGGGTCGAGGTTGTTCAGGAACTCGGTGTTGTTGATGTCCACACCGGACCCGCCTGCGTTCTGCAGCGACTTCGCGAACTCCGGGTTGTGCGCCAGCGCCGCCTTGAACGCCTCGGTCTGCATCGCCGACCGCAGCCCGGACGCGATCTTGTCGCCGACCGTGCTGAACAGGATCGACAGGAACACCGCGGTGCCGACGGTGCCGCCGATCTGGCGGAAGAACGTCGCGGAGGCCGTCGCCACGCCCATGTCACGCGGCTCGGCGTCGTTCTGGATCGCCAGCAGCAGCGTCTGCATGCACTGGCCCAGGCCCGCGCCCATGATGAACATGTAGACCATCACGAGCCAGTTCGGCGTGTCGGTGCCGATGGTGCTGAACAGGAACAGCGCGATCGCCATCAGGCCGGCACCGATGATCGGGAAGATCTTGTAGCGCCCGGTCTTCGAGGTGATCCGGCCGGCCGTCGCGGTGGCCGACATGATGCCGAACGTCATCGGCAGCAGCATCAGACCGGACATGGTCGGCGAGACGCCCTTCACGATCTGCAGGTACAGCGGGATGGAGACCATGCCGCCGAACATGCCGACGCCGAGCACGAAGTTGATCGTGTTGCCCAGCGCGAACGTGTGGTTGCGGAACATCCGGATCGGCAGCAGCGCCTCGTCGCCCATGCGGTTCTCGACCCACACGAACGCGAGCAGGCCCAGGACGCCGACCACGTACATGGTGATCGCCGTGGCGGACGCCCAGCCCCACTCGCGGCCCTGTTCGGCCACGATCAGCAGCGGCACCAGGCCGACGGTCAGCGCGGCCGCGCCACCGAAGTCGATGCGGTGGTCGACGCGCTTGTGCGGGATGTTCAGCACGCGGCCGACGACGAACAGCGCGAGCAGCGCGATCGGCACGTTCACGAGGAACACCCAGCGCCATCCGGTGACGCCGATGAAGGTGTCGAGACCGGCGAACACGCCGCCGATGACCGGGCCGAGCACGCTGGCCGACCCGAACACGGCCATGAAGTACGCCGAGTACCTGTTGCGCTCCCGCGGCGAGATGATGTCCGCCATGATCGCGAACGCGAGCGACATCAGACCGCCGGCGCCGAGGCCCTGCACGGCGCGGAACGCGGCCAGCTCGTACATCGAGGTCGCGATGCCCGACAGCAGCGAGCCGACGAGGAACAGCGAGATCGCCGCGAGGTACATCGGCTTGCGCCCGTAGATGTCGGACAGCTTGCCGTACAACGGGGTCGTGATGGTCGCGGTGATCAGGTAGGCGGTGGTCGCCCACGCCTGCAGCGTCTGCCCGTGCAGCTGGTCCGCGATGGTCTTCATGGCGCTGGAGACGATCATCTGGTCCAGCGCCGCGAGGAACATGCCCAGCAGCAGACCGGACAGGATCGTCATGATCTGGCGATGCGTCAGGGAAACCCCTGGCGTGGGTGTCGCATCGGTTGTCGTTGACATTACTGGTCTTCCCCTCCTGCGCGGGTCCCCGTCCCGCGTTCGGTCATAAGCGCCGGAATCGTGCGCTCGTAGTCGTGGACGAAGCGTTCGAACAGGTCCGCGAAGCCCTTGAAGTCCTCGTCGGCCCAGTCCGCGAACACCTGCTCGAGCGCCTCGTTGCGCATCCGGCGTCGCTTCAAGATCAGCTCGCGGCCCGCTCCGGTGACCGCGAGAACACTGGCCCGGCCGTCAGCCGGGTCAGCACGCCTCTCGACGAGCCCGTCCTTGACCAGCCCGGCGACCTGCCTGCTGACCGTGGACGGGTCGGAGAGCACCGCCTCCGCGAGCGCGCTCGAACGGCACTCACCGAGACCGGAGAGCGTCGCGAGGAGCACGAAGGCGGACTTGTCCATCCCCTGCTTCGCCATCTGGTGGGAGACCTGGGCGTGCATCTTGTTCAGCCGCACCATCGCCATGCCGACGCGGTCCGCGAGCTCGTGCTCGGGATCGACGCCGACACCGGTGACGCCGTTGACGCACCCGCCCGGATCTGACATCGCCCACCTCGTTGCTTGTATCACCCAACTAGTTGCTCGCTACAAGCATCCATCTCGGTACGCCGATGCGCAAGCGAGTTTCGAGTCACACCCCAGGAAAGTGTGGTATGTCCGGTTACTGGCGGGTAGCCGAGTGGGTTACTCGCGAGTAGCATCCGTGCTCATGAGCCAAGACGTCTCGTTCATCGCCGACGCCATGAAGCAGGCCGTGCCGTACGTGAAGACCACCGGCATCGACTTCGACGAGGTCTCCGCCACGCGCGTCGTCGCGTCGCTGCCCGACGACGAGACGCTGCGCAACCACGTCGGCGGCCCGCACGCCGCGATGATGTTCGGCCTCGGTGAGACGGCCTCCGGTGCCGTCGTCATGGCCGCGTTCGCCCAGCACATGGCCAAGGCGACGCCGCTGGTCGCCCGCGCGGACATCGCGTACAGGAAGCTCGCGATGGGCCCGCTCAAGGCCGAGGCGGTGCTCGGCCGCTCCGCCGACGAGGTGCTCGCGGAGCTCGACGGCGGCACCCGCCCGGAGTTCCCGGTGACCGTCACGATCACCAACGCCGAGGGCGTCACGACCGGCGAGATGGTCGTCGTCTGGACGCTCAAGCCGGTCCGCACAAGCTGACCTGCGCGGTCCCAGGTCTCGAAACGGTCTCCGCGTGAACCGATCGCGGCGGAATACGTAACCTTGGCCACACTCCGGGCCGGGTGCATATTCGACCCCATGTCGGGGTGGAGAACTGCGGGCGGAGTGCTGCTTACCGCCCTGTGCGCGGGGTGCACGGGCAACGCGCAGCACGCGCGTCCGGTTCCGGTGGCGGTGCCGGTCGACGTGCCGGTCACCACCACGGCGTCGGTCCCGCCGGCCAAGCTGGAGCTCAAGGTCCAGACCGTGGTCAACGGGCACGCGGTGACGTTGTCCGACGGCAGGACCGTCAAGGTCGGCGGTCTCGCCGCGCCCGGCGCGTGCTGGGCGAGGGCGGCGAGCGACTTCGCCGCGCGCATGCTGCTGGACCAGCAGGTGCGCTTCGACCCCGAGTCGCGTGCGCTGACCCTCTCCGACGGCACCGACTACGCCCTGCTCGCGCTGGGCAACGGCGCCGGCCGCGCGACGGCGTCCGCGACGGCGGCGATGAAGGAGGCCGAGGCGGCGGCCGTGAAGGGCACGCTCGGGTTCTGGGGCCCGCCGTGCAACGGCAGGGACGTCACCGAGACGCCCACGCCACCGCCTCCTCCCCCACCGCTGCCACCGCCCGCGCCGGCTTCCGGGCCGACGACGACAACGCCCAAGCCGAAGCCGGTGTTCTTCGCCTCCTGCGAGGACGCCTGGCGGGCCGGTGCCGCGCCGATCCCCTGGGGTCAGCCCGGCTACCGGGTCGAGCTCGACGGCAACCGCAACGGCATCGCCTGCGAAGCACCGCGCCGATAACGCGCACCGCGGCCCACGGCCAATAACCTCGCCGGTATGAAGCTGGACTGGAGCGCTGTCGACTACACCCCCGGCGACGCGGGGACGATCGCGAAGCGGGCGGAGGACCGCGGTTACGACGGGTTCTGGCTCGCCGAGACCAAGCACGACCCGTTCCTCGCGCTCGCCGGCGCGGCCGCGGCCACCGAGCGGGTCGAGCTGGGCACGGCCATCGCGGTGGCGTTCGCGCGCAACCCGATGACCGTCGCGACCACGGCGAACGACCTGCGGCTGCTGTCGGGCGGCCGGTTCAACCTCGGTCTGGGCTCGCAGGTCGAGGCGCACATCACGAAGCGCTTCTCCATGCCGTGGAGCAGGCCCGCCGCGCGCATGCGGGAGTTCGTGCTGGCGCTGCGGGCGATCTGGCACGCGTGGGAGACCGGCGAGCGGCTGGCGTTCCGCGGCGAGTTCTACACGCACGCGCTGATGACGCCGTTCTTCAACCCCGGTCCGAACCCGCACGGCACCGCGCCGATCTACCTGGCCGGTGTGGGCGAGCGGATGACGGAGGTGGCCGGTGAGGTCGCCGACGGCTTCCTGTGCCACAACTTCACGACGCCGCGCTACCTGCGCGAGGTGACGCTGCCCGCTCTCGAACGCGGCCGCGCCAAGGCCGGGAAGTCGTTGGAGGGCTTCGAGATCAGCGGCCCGGTGTTCGCCGCGACCACCGACGAGGAGATCGCCGACGTCAAGCGGCAGATCGCGTTCTACGGGTCCACGCCCGCGTACCGGGCGGTGCTGGACCTGCACGGCTGGGGCGAGCTGCACGAGGAGCTGCACCGGATGTCGCGGCGGCAGCAGTGGGCGGAGATGAGCGCGTTGGTCACGGATGACGTGCTGGCGGAGTTCGCCGTCGTGGGGTCGTCCGCGGAGGGCGTCGCGGCCGCGCTGCTGGACCGCTACGGCGACGTCGTCACCCGGCTGTCCCCGTCGGGGGACGTGCTCAGCGCCCTGAGGAGTGGCTGAGGCCCTGGCGCGCCAGCTCGGCGTGGAACGCGGCGAGCCCGGCGCGCACCCTGGCCACGCCCTGCTTGCGGATCCACCTGCGCCTGCCCACGTTCGCGGCGTTCAGGGCGAACGGCAAGGCGAGCACGGTCAGGACGAGCATCATGGTCATCTTGTCTCCCTGGAGGTTGTGAACGAGCAACGACCAATCGAGACATCGCTTACGGCACCGGTCCCAAAGCCACCCGGCTGGAGCAAAGTCACCGACAGCACGACCGTTCTTGACTAATTTTGTTTTCGGTGCGACCGTGGGTGCATGTTCGATGTGGCGGTGATCGAGGACCCGTCCGCGGCCGAGGTGTCGCTGGACCCCGTGCGGGCGCGGCTGCTCGCGGAGCTGGCAGAACCCGGATCGGCGACCATGCTCGCCGCGAAGGTGGGTCTGCCCAGGCAGAAGGTGAACTACCACCTGCGCACGCTGGAGCAGCACGGCCTGGTGGAGCTGGTCGAGGAACGGCGCAAGGGCAACGTCAACGAACGCCTGCTGCAGGCGACCGCGGCGTCCTACGTCATCTCCCCGACCGCGCTCGCGGCCGTGCAGCCCGACCCCGCGCGCTCACCCGACCGGTTGTCCGCGCGGTGGCTGCTCGCCGTCGCGGCCAGGCTGGTGCGCGACGTCGGAACCCTGCTCACCGGGGCGACGAAGGCGAAGAAGCGGCTCGCCACGTTCGCGCTCGACGGCGAGGTCCGGTTCGCCACGGCGGCCGACCGGGCGGCGTTCGCGGAGGAGCTCGCGGGCTGCGTGGCGCACCTGGTCGCCAAGTACCACGACGAGCAGGCAGAAGGGGGCCGTCCACACCGGATCGTGGTCGCCCTGCACCCGAGCGTCAGCGCCAAGGAGGAGGAGTCGTGACCCGCGAGTTCGAGATCAGCAAGGAAGTCGAGGTCGGGGGAACCCCCGAGCAGGTCTGGGACGCCATCGCGACCGGACCCGGCATCGACTCGTGGTTCATGGGCCCGCACACCGTCGACGGGCGCCTCGGCGGCCGCATGTCGCTCGACCTGGGCTTCTTCCAGGAGAAGCTCGACGATCACGGCCTGGGAGCCGGGCAAGCACCTCGCCTACTCCAGCGACAAGGGCGAGGACGGCACGTTCCACGCGATGGAGTTCCTGGTCGAGGGCCGTGAGCAGGGCTCGACCGTGCTGCGGTTCGTGCACAGCGGCATCCTCGGCGACGGCTGGGGCGACGAGTTCGTGGACCAGCAGTCGAAGGGCTGGGACATGTACCTGTTCACGCTGGCCCAGTACGTGCGGCACTTCGCGGGCCGGCCCGGCACGTACGTGTTCGCGCAGTGGCCGCCGCAGCCGGAGGGCGCCGACAACTGGCCGGTGCTGATGCGCGCGCTCGGCATCCCGGAGAACGCGAAGGTCGGTGACGAGGTTTCCCTCGAACCGTTCGGCGTGCACGGGGTCGTGGACTACGTGGTGCGCCACGACGCGCACAGGTTCCTCGGCGTGCGCGGGCAGGACGGCCTCTACCGCTTCCACGGCACCAACGCGGTCGGCCACCACCTGTTCGGCGATGCGACCGGCCAGGCGGAGAAGTGGCAGGCGTTCCTGGCTCAGACCCCGGGCGGGCAGAGCTCGTAGACGTAGTCACCGTGCCCGTACGGCACGACGTTCCGGTCGCGGCGGATGACGGAGACCCGTCCGCCGCGATCGGCGCAGGCCTTCCGGAACCCGTCGTCGGTGTACTCGATCTGGATGAAGTTGTCGCCGAACGCCTCGGCGTAGCGTCCGCACTCGTCGTTGACCTGGCACTCCTCGGTGATCGCGAAGTCGAAGCCGATCTCCTGCCTGCCCGCGGTCCCCAGCTCGGCGGTGTTCTTCTGCGCCACCGCGAGCCCCTGCTCGTGCGCGTACCGCACGAAGCCCTTCATGAACTCCTTGGTGGCGCCGAGGTCGAACGCCCCGTCCGAGCGCGTGTACGAGTCGAGGTTGTCCGGCTCGATCCCCTTGAACAGCGACTGCTTGCAGCCCTTGATCCACTTCTTCTGGATCTCCAGGATGCGGGCGCGCTTGTCCCCGGTGGAGATGTCGAGGATGCCCTCGGACCACTCCGCGTCGATGGCGGGCTGACCGTCCTGCTTCTTGACGAGCAGGTCGGCGTGGTGCTGCCGCCACCACCCCAGCCCGCCCTCCATGCCCTCTGGCTGCGTCTGCAAGGCGTTGAGGTAGCAGATGTTGTAGCGCCGCCCGTCCGGCGTCTTGCTGCGGTCCCGCACGACGATCTTCACCGGCACGTCCGGCTGGTAGGCGCCGCCGATCTGGTAGTCGAACACGGCACCCACCGGGGGCAGCTCGCGCGGCGGCAGCTCCGGCTCGCTCGAGCACGAGGTGACGAGCAGGAGCAGGGCGGCGGCCGCCACGGCGGTTCTCATGCCTGCCGTTCTACCCACTTCCGCACGGCTTCGTCGAGCAGCCCGGGCGTCGTCGCGACCCATTCGTCCCCCAGGTTTTAGGCCGATGGGCCGCCATGACCGCCACGCGCGGCGGGTATGCCCACCCCATGCGGTGGATCTTGCTCATCTTCCTGCTCACCGGGTGTGCAGCGTTCCCCACCTCGGCTCAGGTCGACCGAGTGCCCGAGGGCACGCTCGACGCCGCCACGGCCCGCACCTCGCTCGCCTCGCTGCCGGCGGGCGCACCGGGAACGCTGCGCGGCTACGACCGCGACTGCCCCGGCGCCTGCGTGTTCGGCCGGCCCTGGTCCGACGTGGACGGCGACGGCTGCGACCAGCGCAGCCAGGTCCTCGCCCGCGACCTGACCGCCGTGGAACGCAAACCGGGCCGCTGCGGCGTGCAGTCCGGCACCCTGGACGACCCCTACACCGGCTCGCAGGTGACCAAGGTGTCCTCGATCCAGATCGACCACGTGGTGCCGCTCGCCGAGATGTGGCGCAGCGGAGCGGCGGCCTGGCCCGCGGAGAAGCGCGTGGCGGCGGCGAACGACCTGCGCAACCTCGTGGCGACCTCGGGCAAGGTCAACCAGTCGAAGAGCGACAAGACGCCCGACGAGTGGATGCCGCCCAACGCGGCCTACGCGTGCTCGTACGGGCGGATCTACGTGACGGTGAAGACCGCCTACGCCCTGACGGTGGCACCGGCGGAGCGATCGGCGTTGGAGAAGGCGCTGGCGACCTGCGGTTAAGGTGCCGCCCGTGGACCTGACCCGCGGGCACCCGTTCCGCATCCCGCTCACCGCGGGCCTGCAGGAGGCGACCGAGGCGGCGTCCGCGTTGCGCGCCGTGCTGCCACCGGACGTCGCGGTGATCGGCGAGCAACGCCAACTCCTGGTGCTGCGGCTCATCTCCGACGACGAGCTCACCCTGCTGCGGCCGGCCGTGGAGGCGTTGATCGCCGACTTCCGCGCCACCGCACGGGCTTTGGTCGTGGCGCTGGCCTCCGACGCCGTGGACGAGGCGTGGTCGGTGCACGAGCACGGGGAAACGCGGAATCGCTGCGTCGTCGTTCATGCGGCATCACTCAACGCCCGGACGCGAACACCGGTCGCCACAACCAGTTCCGGCAACGGATCTCCGTTCACGCGGTGGACCACGCGCTGCCCGGTGAACGCTCGCCGGCCGTGCAGCCAGCGGTGGTTGTCGAGTACGTAGCCCAGCCCGGCAGTGATCCTGAACTCGAACGCGTGGCGGTCGATCGCCGCCCGTAGTGCCGGAATCCGGCGGTTGACCTCAGGCGCGAACTGAGCGAGCTCGTCGAGCCGAAGCCTGATGGCTGTCCGGCCATGGCCGTTGTCGCTGAAGACCGAGCTGAGATGCCCTGCCGCACCGCCGAACAGCACGGAACGCGGCGTGCTCAACGCGATGAGCGCTTCGGGCTCCGACTCGGCGAGATCGTCGTACACGGCCTGGCCGTCGATGAGCACGCACTCGCCACCGGTTGTCGCAGCCTGTGTGCAGCTCATCATCAGCAGGGCGGGCGGGTGCGGAACGCCTGAGCGATCGGTGTGCGGGTTGAGCGCACACGCGCTGAAGCCCGCGAACCGCTACGCACGACGGACTCACCGAGGTCAGCGATCGTGGTGACGCCGTCAGGTCCGCTGTCGCGATGCGGAACGACTACGGCGATCGACTGCGCGAGCCTCAGCAGGTCCTCGGGGCCGTCGAGACCGTCGACCACAGCGAGTCCCCGCTCAGCGATCAGCCCGACCAGGTCGGTGGAGTCCGCGTTGACGCGATATGGCTCGATCATGGCGTCTACCTCCCGGAACGACTCGTCCATAGGATCAGCAGAACGCCGTTCGGGCCACCACGTCCAGTGACAGGCTGTCAACATCGCGTCGCCTCAGCACGGTGAGTTCCGGTGCTACGTTGCCGTTGAGCAACCGCCTGCGATCACGGAGGACTCCTCGATGAGCCAGCTTGCCTACCCCGTCTCGATCAAGGGCGTGGTGGTCCGCGACGGCAAGGTGTTGCTGCTGAAGAACGAGCGCGAGGAGTGGGAGCTGCCGGGCGGCCGCATCGAGCCAGGCGAGACCCCGGAAGAGTGCGTTGCCCGCGAGATCACCGAAGAGACGCAGTGGAAGGTGACGACCGGGCCGATCCTCGACACGTGGATGTACTACATCAACGTCGCCGAGAAGAACGTGTTCATCGTGACCTACGGCTGCCACCCGAATGGCGACAGCGAACCCGTGCTGTCCGACGAGCACAAAGAAATCGGCCTGTTCACCGAGGACGAAGTGCCCGGCTTGAACATGCCAGAGGGCTACAAGCGGTCAATCGCAGCGTGGTTCGAACGTTTGCGCGCGGACGCGGTCAGGTGAGCCGTGACGGGCGGGCGGTGTGACGCGTGTGGAGCCGAGCTGAGTCGGCTTGCCGTCGAGCCGATCTGCCCCACCTGTCACGCGAGTGCTCGCCACGTCGCCCCGGTCGTCCCTGCTCGCCGACTCATGCCCGCCGTGTGGTTGTGGTCGGCACCAGAGGCAACCGCGGCCCTCAGAAGTCGTGACCTGGCAACGATCCTGCGGGTGTACCGCAGGCTGAACAAGCTCAGTCAGGAACGGCTCGCCGCGCTGCTCGGCTACGACAAGACCTACGTGTCGATGATCGAGACCGGTCGCCGGAACATCAGCGACGTCGCCACGCGCCGGCACATCGCGCGGACGCTCGGGCTGCCGATGCACGCGCTCGGCGTGACCGACAACGACGACGCCGACTTCGCGGCGATGATCCAGTTCGGTGACTCGACCATCCGCCTTGCTGAGATCGCACGCCAGTCCGGCAGGGCCGTCGACGCCGTCAACGAGCTGTGGCCGCTGGTCGCTCGGCTTGAGGCACGAGCCGCCGAGGGACGGGCCGAACGGGACACGATGATCCTGCTCGGTCAGGGCCGTGCCGCGCTCGGCGTCTCGCTCGGCACGGTGCTGCCTGAAGAACGGCTGGTGGCTGCTGCCCGCTGGACGGGCAAGGCACTCGTGATCGCCGAGCGCCTCGGCGATCAGGCATTCCTCGCTCACGCGCTCCGGATGCACGGGAACGAACTGCGCAAGGCCGGCCACGCCGGCGCAGCAATTGCTCGACTCAGCCGGGCGGTTGCCGTGTCCGAGGATCGTGAGGGGCAGGGAGCCGCGTTCGCACTGCTCGCTCGTGCCGCAGGCGAACATAGTGACCCGGACCTGTTCGACCTCGCGATCGACGGGTACCGCGAACGGCTCGACGACGTTGGCGGCCGCAGCATGCTGTTCAACCCGTTCACGTTCCGGGAGATCGAACTACGCGGGCTGGTCACGACTGGCCGAGCCGCCAAGGCGGTCCGGATCATGCAGACGAACATGCCGGTCGCGCCGCCGGTCGCGCCGCAATGGCACATCATCGAGCGAGTCACCGCCGGACAGGTTCTGCTTGCAGCACGCCAGCGAGACGGCGCACGGGACGCCTTGCGCACTGCACTCCTTGCGGCAGAGACGCACCGCCTGCCGCATCAGATCCAGCGAACGATCCGCGCCGCCGACGACGGCGGACTCATCGAAATCAGCACGGGTGGGCAGCTGGCACTGCAACGCCTCAACGCCCTTCTGACACCGGGCTGATAAGGATCGGCTGAGTCGATCTCAGTGGACGACCACGGTCGGTAACGCGTTGCTGGTCTCACACCGATACAGGGCATGCCTGGCAGCCAGATGTGACACCCACTAGCGACTGCGAAAAGAGTTCCGCATGCGCCGATTCACGCTGCCCATCATCGCGCTAGGCGTAGTAGTCACGCTGTGCGCCTGCGGCGCTGCAAGTCCTTCGTCTGAACCGTCCCGATCATCAACGGCGGTAACGACCACGACTACCTCCGCCGCACCGCTTCCGCCTGTGATCGACACAGCCAAGTACGTGGGCGTCACTGCGAACACAGCGGTCGCCGAGATCCAGAAACTCGGCTACTACGTCTATGTGACGCATGCGACCAAGAAGTCGAACCTCTTCCAGATTTCGACCTCTGGCACGCTCCCCGAGTCCCTGAACAAGTGGGTCGTGAGTTCGATCGAGGCCAACCGCAGCACCCACTCGACTGCGACCGTGTGGGTCAAACCTGGAGAACTCACTCCAGCGGAGAAGGTCGATGAGGCCGCACAGGCAGCAGGGCTCGACTCGGCTGCAGGCACGACATACCGCACGGCATCCGCATGGGTGCTCGACGTGTGCAAGAGCATGACGACCCCGGCTCAGTACGTGACCGCGTCGGAGTTCCTCCAGGGGCAGATCAACGAGGATGCGAAGAGACTAGAGATTTTCAAGATCGGCATACCGCTGTTGTGCGCCGAGCACCAAGGCGCACTGAACGAAGTTCTCGAAGGCAACGTTCCCTTCGGTAGCGGAACCTACGAGATCGGTACCGGGAAGGGGAAGATCAAGCCCGGTAAGTACCGCACGCTGTTCAGCGTTGATGACTGCTACTGGGAGCGGACACGGCCTGACGGCGAGATCATCGACAACAACTTCGCCACACACGCCCAGTCGATCACTGTGACGATCGCATCAACAGACGGCAGCTTCACCACTCAGCGGTGCGGCAAGTGGCAGCTGGTCAAATAACTCCAAGTTTCGTACACGCCGCGAGTTGCTATGACATACCGGTCAGCGTCAGCGAGCACACGGGACGGTAGCGATCCGTCAAGAACTCCCGTCTACAGCGGACGGTGAGCGTCGGCTGCTCCGCCGCTCCGGCTACGTGACGGCCGAGGCAGCGTCGAACCAGGCAAGCGCCCCAAGGCCCTGGTGTGGACAGCCGAGCGCGTCGAGCAGTGGAAGCGGTCCGGCGAGAAGCCGTCACCGGTCATGGCCTGGACTCCAGAGCAGACGGGCGAGTTCCTCGACTTGGTGCACGAGGACAGGCTGTACGGGCTGCATCACCTGATCGCGTTCCGGGGCCTGCGTCGGGGCGAGGGTTGCGGGTTGCGCTGGTCAGACGTCGACCTCGACACGAGGACGGCGACGGTCGCAACTCAGCTCGTGCTCGCCGGCTGGGAGGTCGAGGAGGGAGACCCGAAGACGTCCAGCGGTGCACGAGTCGTTGCGCTGGACGCCGAGACGGTCAAAGTCCTGCGAACGCACAAGGCGCAGCAGGCAGCCGAACGGTTGGAGTGGGGCGAGGCCTGGATCAACACAGGCCGCGTGTTCACCGAGGCCAACGGGACGCCGCTGCACCCAGGCAAGGTGTCCGAGGCGTTCGAGAAGATCGTGGGGACGTCGAGCCTGCCGCCGATCCGGCTGCACGACCTGCGGCACGGTGCGGCGACGCTCGCTCTCGCGGGCGGCGCAGACATGAAGACTGTGCAGGAGATGCTCGGTCACCCGTCCATCACGATCACATCGGACATCTACACGAGCGTCCCGCCCGAGGTCGCTCACCGTGCCGCCGAAGCGGCGACCAAGCTCGTCCCGCGCAAGTCCACCGGAACCGATGGGCATACTTCGAGCACACACGAGGCCCAGAGCAGCGCAGCTCTACAACTCGTCACGAACCTGCGGATACAGAAAGACCCAGGTCAGGAAGCCTGACCTGGGTCTTATCTCACCGAGCCGCCTATCGGAATCGAACCGATGACCTGCTCATTACGAGTGAGCCGCTCTGGCCGACTGAGCTAAGGCGGCGAGACGCGATAACTATAGCTGACCCGTGGACCCGTCACTCACGGGGGTCGGCATCGTTGAACCGACCGTGACCGAGGTCACCGTCTCCTAGTCCGCGTCGAGGAGTGGTTCATGCGTCGCTCGTTCTCCGTGCCGCTGGCCGGTCTGCTGCTGGCACTCGCCGCAGGGCCGGCACTCGCCCAGCCGCCGACCACACCGGTGCCGGGGCCGAGGGACCCGAACCAGCCGCCGGCGTCGTCGCCGAACGGGCCGCAGCCGTTGGCGCACGCGGTCGGTGACGCGGGCACGGGGCTCGCGGTGGTCCGGCTCGGGCCGCAGGGCGTTCCGACGAGCACGATCCTGCCGGGGTTCGGTGAGCAGCTGCCGAAGCAGTCGGTGACCGAGCTCGGGCTGGGGCTGTCGAGCGCGCAGGTCAACACCGAGGCGTTCCTGGCGACGGAACGCGTGGTCACGCAGGCCAACCCGTTCGGGTTCGCGGTGGCCGGTCGGGCGCCGCAGACGCCGGGAACGCTGGTGCAGACGGCGATCCCGGACAACCCGCAGCCCACGAAGGGCGGCCTGCCGATCCCGGAGACGCCGCTCGCGAAGCTGAGCGTGCTCAACGGCAGCGTGCAGGCGCGGTGGGACGAGGAGGTCGGGCCGTGCATCAGCCCGCTCGCCACGGCCACGACGTCGCTGGCCGGGTTGCAGGTGCTGAGCGCGCTGCCCGCCGAGGTGCCGCTGGCGCCCAAGACCGGGCTGGTGAGCATCCCGGACACGTTCGAGGCGAGCTCTGCCGTCCGGCTCGTCGACCTGCCGGGCAGCAAGAACAAGGCCGTCGCGTCCACGTCGACGATGCGAGCGGTCAGCATCGAGCTCGCCGGCGGTCTGAAGATCGACGTGGTCACCCCGCCGACGCTCACCGCCACCGCGACCGGCGACGAGAAGACCTCGACGATCAGTTACACCGCGCCGGTGCTCAAGGTCAGCCAGAACGGCAAGGACCTCGGCACCCTCGACGCCGCCCACCCGGTGCTGGACGTGCCGCTGCTGCTCGACCTGGTCGTGGTGAAGCTGCAGATCGCGGGCCTGACCGAGAAGAAGGCCGCCTTCTCCGGCAACGGCTTCACCGGCTACCAGCTCGGCGCGACCGCGCGGATGCTCGACGTGCAGCTCCTGCCGACGGACAAGCTGAAGCTCCCGAACCTGCCCACCGCGCTCGCGCAGATCTCGCTCGGCGAGCAGATCGTCCGCGCCGCGGCACCGCAGGGCGGCGTGGTGTGCGGAACGTCACAGCCGCCGCAGACACCCGCTCCGCAGGAGCCGGGTGGTGCGGCGGCGCCGCCCAAGAAGGCACCGCCGCTCGCCTACACCAACGCCGCGTACCAGTCGGTTCCGCTGTTCTGGACCGGGGCCGGGTTGTTGCTCGTCGGGGTCGTGGTGGTGGCGGCGCTCCCGGTCCGACGCCGGCCGCGTCGTGTTCCGGGCTGACGCTGGCGTGGCGGAGTCGGGTGCACCTGCTGGGGCGGGCCAGCGGCACCCCAGAACCGCGCGTCAGCCGCGGTGCAGCGTGGTGACCATCGCCTCGATCGCGATGCGCGGCTTCACGTTCACCTCGATCGCCTCCCGGCAGGACAGCACGGCCTCCAGGCGGCGCAGGATCGACTCCTGCGACCACTGGGCGGCGGCGGTGCGCGAGTCGGCGGCGCGGTCGGGGTGCATCAGGGACGCCTCGGAGCCGGTTTTGGTGACCAGGGCGTCGCGGTAGAAGCCGGCGAGGTCGACCAGGGCGAGGTCGAGGGAGTCGCGCTGGGTGCGGGTGGCGCGGGACTTCTGGCGCTTTTCGAGGTCCTTCAACGCGCCCTTCGCGCCGCGGGTGGCGGCTGCGGTGCCCTTGCCGGTGCCGCCGGCGCCCATGGCGGTTTCCAGGGCGGTGCGTTCGGCCTCGTTGCGGGCCTCGTTCGCGGTGGTGGCGTCTTCCTCTGCCGCCTTGATCAGCTCGTCGGCGCAGGTGAAGACGTCGGCGGGTTTGCGCAGGGCCAAGGGGATGCGCAGGACGGCCTCGCGGCGTTCGCGGGCTTCGGGGTCGACGGCCAGGCGGCGGGCGCGGCCCACGTGGCCGCCGCACACGGAGGCGGCCCAGGAGGCCATCTCAGGGGACACGCCGTCGATGACTTCCAGTGCTGAGGCGATGGCCGGGGGGCGGGGGGAGCCGAGGGGGACGAGGCGGCAGCGCGAGCGGATGGTGATCGAGACGTCCTCCGGGTGGTCGGAGGGGGCGCAGAGCAGGAAGACGGTGCGCTCCGGGGGTTCCTCGACGGCCTTCAGCAGCGCGTTCGCGGCGCCCTCGGTGA
The DNA here is from genome assembly GCF_054300775.1 of Lentzea chajnantorensis. Lineage (NCBI taxonomy): Bacteria > Bacillati > Actinomycetota > Actinomycetes > Pseudonocardiales > Pseudonocardiaceae > Lentzea > Lentzea chajnantorensis. The sequence continues at coordinate 795,060 of NZ_JBSDZT010000002.1, forward strand.
GGCGGTCGGCGTCTTCGATGATGACGACCTGCCAACGGCCGGACGTGGGGCGACGGGCGGAGATCTGCACGAGGGAGCGCATCTCGGCCACGGAGATCGAGAGGCCTTCGGTGATGACGACGCGCACGTCGGCGTGGGTGCCGTGCAGGGCCGTGCGGCAGCCGGTGCACTCGCCGCAGCCTGGGCGGTCATCGGTGACAACGCACTGCAACGCGCCGGCGAACGCACGGGCCGTGGACGAACGGCCGGAGCCGGGTGGGCCGGTGAAGAGCCAGGCGTGGGTCATCACGCCGGGTGCCGGGGTGCCGCCGGCGACGATCGTGGCGGCTGCCTCGGCCGCCGCGGACAGGCTTGCCACCGCGTCGGGTTGGCCGACCACCTCGTCCCACACGCTCATGGGTGCAGTCTCCCAGCGGCCGGGCCGGTCACGACGTCGGGGCGGGGGCTTCCGCGGGCACCTTCTTGCGGGACGCGAGCAGCGGGAGCACGGCGGTGTGGACGCGGTGCGCGGTCGTATCGGCGTCGCCGTCGGTCTCGACCACCAGGTAGCGGTCGGGGTTCGCGGCGGCCATCTCGCTGAGCAGGCGCTGGACCCGCCAGTGCTGTTCCAGGCCGATCGCCTTGCCGTCGGACACCGGGCGGTCGAGCAGGATCGTCAGGTCCGGGCGCAGGCGGCCGGTGGCCCACTCGACCAGGCCTTCGAGTTCCTGGTGCTCCAGGGTGCCGGTCGCGCTGAAGTGCGCCAGGGGCGAGTCGACGTAGCGCTCCATCACGACGATGGACCCCTCGTCCAGCGCGGGACGCACCTGCCGTTCGACGACGTCGGCGCGCACGGCGGCGGCGACGAGGGCTTGCGCGCGCACGCCGGCCAGCTCGGCGGACGACAGCATCGTGCGCAGACGGCGTTCGTCGTGTTCGGGGTCGGCGGCAAGCAGTACCTCGAACCCCTCGACGCGAAGAGCGGCCGCGAGCCGACGGGCCTGCACGGATGTGTCTTGACGCGTGTCGCCCTCGACGGCGATCAGCAGGCCCTTGGTGCGCGAGCGTCCGCGGATGGCGGCGAACAACGACGACAGCACGCGCTCTTCGCGACGGTCGTCCATCTGCCGGTAGGCGACGAGGCCGAGCACGATCGCGATGACCGCACCGCCGAGCATCACCGGACGGGTCGCGTCGACCTCCATCGGGTGGCCGAAGATGCTGACCGTGCGCTTCTGCAGCACCGCGACCAGCAGCGGAGCACCGGCCGACGCACCGAACAGCACGACCTTGAGCAACGACTGGATCAACGCCACCGTGCGGCCGCGCATCTCGTCCTCGACCTGCGAGCCCACGATCGTGAGACCGGTCAGGAACGCCACGCCGGCGCACAGGCCGACCAGCGACACCATCAGCAGCGCCAGCCACAGGCTCGGGGCCAGCGCGACCAGCGTCAACGTGACGCCCGCGCCGACGATCGTCACGCCGAACAGCCGGTTGTAGGCGAGCCTGCGCGCGAACCGGGGTGCCGTCGCCATGCCGACCGCGAGCCCGAGGAACACGGCCATGAACAGCAGGCCGAACGTCGACGCGCCACCGAGGAGCGAGGTCGCGTAGAGCTTCGCCGTCGCGATCACGACACCGGCCGCGGCGAACGCGCCGATCATGCCGATCACCAGGCCGCGGACCAGCGGCGTCGCGGCGGCGAACCTGACCCCCTCGCGGAACATCGCGACGAAGCCCGGCTTGTCGGCGTCGACCTCCTTCTTCTGCCGCGCGGCCCGGCCGGACAGCTCCGGCAGCCGGGTGGCGATCAGGACGGCGGAGGTGAAGTACAGCAGGCCGTTGATGATCACGGCGATGGTCGCGATGCGGAACTCGAGGTCGCCGCCCTGCAGGTTCAGGTACGCCGGCACGCCCGCGATCAGCGAGTACAGGCCGAACCCGCTGATGGTCGAGATGCCGTAGGTCATCACGAGGCCGAGCTGGTTGGCCGACTCGACCTGGTCGGGCCGGCGCAGCAGGTTCGGCACCGCCGACTCCTTGGCCGGAATCCACAGCATCGCGCAGCAGCCGACCAGGAAGTTCGCCACGAACAGCCAGATCGGCGACCCGATCAGCGCGATCGAGATGAACAGCGACCCGCGCAGGACGTCGCAGACGACCATGACCTTGCGCCGGTCGAAGCGGTCGGCGAGCACCCCGCCGACGGGGGCGAACAGGATGCCGGGCAGCAGCTGGGTCAGCACGACCAGCGACAGCGCGAACGACTGCCACTGGTAGCTGTTCAGCATCTCGGAGACCAGACCGGTCAACGCGAGCAGTGACAGCCAGTCACCGACGCTGCACAGGTAGGTGACGAGCCAGAGCCGGCGGAACGGCCGGATCGCGAGCACCGACCGCAGCCGGTGGACCGTGGACACGCTGGACTGGGCGGACCCGGCCGGGTCTGCCTGCGTCGCTGGTGTGTCCGCGTCCTGAATCTCAGTCACCTCTGCTCGCCCGTGCGGGTGCGATCAGGGTAACCGGATGTAGTGGGTGACGACGCCGGACTCTCGACGTCGAAAGGTCACTATCCGCTGAAGATCGCGCCGAGGACGCTCACGAGCACCAGCACGAAGAAGCCGAGGACGACGATGCAGCCGACCACGGTAGCGGCGGTGTTGGGCTTCTGCACGGGCTGCTGCGCCTGTGCGGCAGGCACTTGCGGCCACTGCGCGGCCTGCTGCCCCGGTCGTGGCCGGCGGCTCTGCGGGCGCCGCCGCTCCTGTTCCAGCTGGGCCTGGACGGCCTGCCGCACCTGCTCGGTGGGATCGGGAGGTGTCGGCACCGCCACACGTGACGAGAACGACGCGGTCCGCAGCGAGGACCACTGGGGTGCCACCCACGTGTCGGCCGTCACCAGCCCGGCGAGCGGGTCGGGGAACAGCGGGGGTGGCGGCGGGGCCTGCGTCCCGTCCGGACCGAAGTCAGAGCTCGGCACCCGCCACCCCCGTCACGTCAGCTCTTCGTCTTCGCCGGGGCCTTCTTGGCCGCCGGCTTCTTCGCCGCCGTCGTCGCCTTCTTGGCCGGTGCCTTCTTCTTCACCGGGCCCTTGGCGCGCTTCTCGGCCAGCAGCTCGGCCGCGCGCTCGTCGGTGATCGACTCGACGCTGTCGGTCTTGCGCAGCGACGCGTTCGCCTCGCCGTCGGTGACGTACGGGCCGAAGCGGCCCTCCTTGATCACCATCGGCTTGCCGGACACCGGGTCGTTGCCCAGCTCCCGCAACGGCGGCGCGGCGGCGGCCCGGCCGCGCTTCTTCGGCTCGGCGTAGATCTTCAGGGCCTCGTCGAGCGTGACCGTGAAGATCTGCGACTCGTCGGCCAGCGACCGCGAGTCGGTGCCCTTCTTGAGGTACGGGCCGTAGCGGCCGTTCTGCGCGGTGATCTCGGCGCCCGTCTCCGGGTCCTTGCCGACCACCCGCGGCAGCGACAGCAGCTTCAGCGCGTCGTCGATCGTGATCGTGTCCAGCGACATCGACTTGAACAACGAGCCGGTGCGCGGCTTCGGCAGCTTCGACTTCGGCGTGCTCTCCTCCGGCTCGGGCAGCACCTCGGTCACGTACGGGCCGAAGCGGCCCTCCTTGGCCACGATCTCGTTGCCCGAGACCGGGTCGGTGCCCAGCGAGCGGCCCTCCTGCGGCGTCGAGAACAGCTTCTCGGCGATCTCCGCGGTGAGCTCGTCCGGCGGCAGGTCGTCTGGCAGGTTCGCGCGCTGCGCGGCACCGTCGACCTCGCGCTCCAGGTACGGCCCGAACCGGCCGACGCGGACCACGACCGTGCGGCCCTCGGAGTCGCTGAACAGCGGGATCGAGTTGACCTCGCGCGGGTCGATGTCCTCGACGCCCGTGCCGACCAGCTTCTTCAGGCCACCGGAGCGGCCGATCGAGCCGTCGGGGCCGACGCTGCCGCCGAAGTAGAACCCGGACAGCCACGTCGTGCGCTGCTGGCGACCGGCGGCGATGCCGTCGAGCTCGTCCTCCAGCGCGGCGGTGAAGTCGTAGTCGACCAGGCGGCCGAAGTGCACCTCCAGCAGCCCGACCACGGCGAACGCCACCCAGGACGGGACCAGCGCCGCGCCCTTCTTCCACACGTAGCCGCGGTCCTGGACCGTGCTGATGATCGACGAGTAGGTGGAGGGGCGGCCGATGCCGAGCTCCTCCATCGTCTTGATCAGCGACGGCTCGGTGTAGCGCGACGGCGGCGAGGTCGTGTGGCCGTCCGGGGACAGCTCGGCGATCGTCAGCGCCTGGTCCTTGGCGAGCAGCGGCAGCCGCGACTCGGCGTCGTCGGACTCGCCACCGGCCTCGGCGTCGACGGTCTCGACGTAGGCCTTGAGGAAGCCGGCGAACGTGATCGTGCGACCGGACGCGGCGAAGGTGACCTCCTGGCCGGTCGCCGCCTTGCCGACGATCCGCACGCTGGTCGTGTTGCCGCGCGCGTCGGCCATCTGGGAGGCGATCGTGCGCTGCCAGATCATCTCGTAGAGCTTGAACTCGTCGGAGTCCAGCTCGGAGGCCACCTGGCCGGGCGTGCGGAACACCTCACCGGCGGGCCGGATCGCCTCGTGGGCCTCCTGCGCGTTCTTGACCTTGCGGGTGTACTGGCGCGGCTTGTCGGCGACGTACTGCGCGCCGTACAGGTCCGTGGCCTGCGTGCGGGCCGCGTTGATCGCGGTCTCCGACAGCGTCGTGCTGTCGGTGCGCATGTAGGTGATGTAGCCGTTCTCGTACAGCTTCTGCGCGGTGCGCATCGTGCGGTCGGCGGAGAACCGCAGCTTGCGACCCGCCTCCTGCTGCAGCGTCGAGGTCATGAACGGCGCGTACGGCTTGCGCGTGTACGGCTTCTCCTCGACCGAGGCGACCCGGACGGGGGCCTGCTCCAGGCCGGCGGCGATGGCACGGGCCTGCGCCTCGTCCAGCACGACCACGTCGGCCTTGCCGGTGAGCTTGCCGTCGGAGCCGAAGTCGCGGCCGGTCGCGAGGCGGGTGCCGTCGAGCGCCACCATGCGGGCGCCGAACTGACGCGGCGTGGCGTCGGCACCGGCGTCCATGACCGCCGAGATGTCCCAGTAGCCGGCGGAGACGAACTTCATCCGTTCGCGTTCGCGCTCCACGACCAGGCGCGTCGCCACCGACTGCACGCGGCCAGCCGAGAGCTTCGGCATGACCTTCTTCCACAGCACGGGGCTGACCTCGTAGCCGTAGAGGCGGTCGAGGATGCGGCGGGTCTCCTGCGCGTCGACCAGGTCCTGGTCCAGGTCGCGGGGGTTCGCGGCGGCGGCCTGGATCGCGGACTCGGTGATCTCGTGGAACACCATCCTGCGCACCGGGACTTTGGGCTTCAGGGTCTCCAGCAGGTGCCACGCGATGGCCTCGCCCTCGCGGTCACCGTCTGTCGCGAGGTAGAGCTCGTCGACTTCCTTCAGGGCTTCCCTGAGCTCGGTGACCAGCGACTTCTTGTCGGCGGACACCACGTAGAGCGGCTCGAAGTCGTGGTCGACGTCCACGCCGAGCCGGGCCCAGGCCTGGCCCTTGAACTTGGCGGGCACGTCGGCGGCACCGCGCGGCAAGTCCCGGATGTGTCCCCTGGAGGACTCCACGACGAAGTTGGCGCCGAGGTAGGACGCGATCTTGCGCGCCTTCGTGGGCGACTCGACGATCACAAGTCGTCGGGTGCCACCCGCTCCTCCGCTGCTCTTTCTCGTCCGTGTCGATCCAGCCACGCCGTCCCGCTCTCTTCCAAACCCGTTCCCAGGCCCGCCAGTGTTGCCCAGCGCCGGCCGAAAAGCACACCATCCGTCATGTCTTCTGCGACGCCTGTTCGACGAGACAGAGTGACACAACCCCGCCGGACTGCCCCGCTCAGGCCGCCGGCCAAGTGCTCATCGCCACCCCGTGGGGAGGGCTTCCGACCAGCTCAGCGAGCCTTGCGAGCCGTCGGCGGCCGGTTACCCGCAGCGCCGGTGCCCCTACCAGGGTGCACGGAAGTCCGGACTGGAGCAGGGCATTTTGCAACGGTGCGTGTGTCTGGGGTGCGTTGGGGTCCAAACCGAGCAGGTAGGCCGACTCCGACCAGCTGCCGGCGGCCAGCGCCCAGACCCGGAGCACCGCCCCGTTCAGCTCGAAGCCTGCGGGCACCGTCTTCGCGGTGCCGTTCAGCCAGTGGGCGGCCAGCGGGGTGAGGTCGGTGCGGAACGGCGTGCGGACGAAGCGCGTGCCTTCGTCGTCGACGCACAGCTCGGAGGTGACGCCGCGCTCGTCGCAGGCCTGCTTGAGGGGCCGGTAGCGCCACTCGTCGCGCAGTTCGACGTACACGCGGGCCGCTGTGCCGCGTGCGAAGCTGACGGCCTGCCCCGGCCCGCAGAGGAAGCCGGCGAGGTCCGCCTTGGCCGGCGTGCGCGCCTCGGCCGAGAAGAAGGACAGCTGCCCCACCACGGCCCACAGAGTAGAACAGGCGTTCGACTGTGACCAGTGGCGCACGCGTGGCCACACCGGTTGGACTACTGCTTCGCCTTCAGCTCGGAGCACGGTCGCGACCGGCCGACGGCGGCCGCGTACTTGGGCGACCGCTCCAGCGCGTCGAACGTGGCCCGCAGCTGTTCGGGCGTGCTGACCTGCGACGTCCTCGCCAGCACCTGCTCGGCGTCGTCCCAGAACCCGGCGTCCGCGGCGAGCACGGTGATCGGGTCCTTCGCCGCCTCGTAGGACTTCGCGGACTCGGTGAAGTACCTGACCGTGCCGTCGTGGACGTCCCGCAGTTCATCCGACGGTGAGCCGAGCTCGGTCAGCTCCCGCACCGCGTCGGTGAGGGCGGCGGCGTTCGCGGTGACGAGCTTGAGGTAGGCGGCCTTGACCGCGGCCGGGTCGGCGGGGTCCTGGGCCTGCAGCTCCTGCCCTGCCCTCAGACCGGGCAGGACACCGCCGCAGAACGCGTCGACCCACCGGCCCTGGGCGTCGGTGAGGGGCTTGTCCTCGTCCGAACCGCACGCCGTCAGCAGCGCCGTGGCGGCCAGCACCGCCGTGACCAGCCTGGTCCGGGTCACCGGGGTAGCTCCTCGCACTTGCCCGCCTTCTTCATCGGCTCGGCCAGCCCGCTGTCCTCGAAGCGCTTGCGCACGTCGGCGCCGGTGTTCTCGAACGCGGCGGCCTTGGTCATCAGTTCGGTGAACGCGGTGACCACCGCGGTCGCGTCGGACGAGGAGTCGATCTTCGACCTGGTGTCGGAGAGCACCGCCTTGAACTCCCCCGTGCTGTTCTCCACCGCCCCGACCAGCTCCTTCGCCTTCGGGTGCGGTCCGTCCTCCAGCGCCTTCAGGTCGTTCACCGACCGGTCGGCGGCGGTGATCTGGGTGGTCAGCCAGCCCGAGAGCCCGGCCTTGAGCTTCGCGGGGTCGCTCAGGTCGATGGACGGCTCCCCCGCCATGGCCTTCGTCGTGCCGCCGACGGCGCCGCAGACCTGGTCCAGCCACGCCACGACGTCGGCCTCGGTGGGCGCCGCGGGCGTGGACGCGGGGGTGCCGCCGGTGCAGGAGGCCAGGGCCAGGCTCGTGGCGACGGCGAGGACTGCGCGTGCGGTGGAGCGGGTCATGGGCCGCAAGCTACTCCGGGCGGTGGTGCCGCACAGGTCGGGCTCAGCCCGTGGGGGCGGCGCCGAGCCGCTGCATCTCCTGGCACTTCTGCGCGCTCTGGGCGGCCTTCTGCAGCTCGGGAACGGCCTTGAGGTCCCTCAGCGGGTCGGCGAGCTCGGAGAGCTTGGAGATCGCCTCTCCCGCCGCCTGCAGGCCGCCAGTGGCGTCGTTGGCGTCCGCCTGCTCGATCTTCACCTTGGCGTCGGCGAACAGCGTGCCGAGCGCGGTGAAGGTCTCCGACATCTTCGTCACGGCCTCGTCACCGCCCGCGACGGGCGACGGCCCGACCTGCTTGAGGTCGGCGGCGGACTTGGTGAACGCGTCGGCGTGCTGGCCCATGTAGGCGGCCATCTCGGCCTTGAGCTTGGCGGGGTCGCCCGCGTCGAGCTTCGGCGCCGTCTTGTCGACCTTGGCGAACGCGGACGCCGCGCCGCAGACCTTGTCCATGTAGGTGACGGCGACGGCGTCGGGCTGGCCGCTGGTCGGCGTGGACGTGCCGGAGTTGCCGCCGTTGGTGCACCCGGCCAGCGCGATGGCGGCAACTGCGGTAGTGGCGACGAGGCTGCGCCTCATGTCGTAACTCCTCGGTCGGGGTACGTCGGTGGACACCCGAACGTACCCCGACCGGCGGTGGAACTACGCGGCGCCGTTGCTGACGGCCTCCGCGGGCGAGTCGGCGATCGCCGTTCCGCGGCGCTTCGACACGATGATCGCGCCGATGATGATGACGGTGGCGACCACCGCGATCGCGATGCGCAGCGGCGCGGACGCGTCCGGGCCGATGGAGAACGTCACGACGGCGGGGGCGATCAGCACCGAGACCAGGTTCATGACCTTGATCAGCGGGTTGATGGCCGGGCCGGCGGTGTCCTTGAACGGGTCACCGACGGTGTCGCCGATGACGGTCGCGGCGTGGGCCTCGGAGCCCTTGCCGCCGTGGTTGCCGTCCTCGACCAGCTTCTTCGCGTTGTCCCACGCCCCACCGGAGTTGGCCAGGAACACCGCCATCAGCGTGCCGGTGGCGATGGCGCCGGCGAGGTAGCCGGCCAGCGGGCCGACGCCGAGGCCGAAGCCGACGGCGATCGGGGCGAGCACGGCCATCAGACCGGGGGTCGCGAGCTCGCGCAGCGAGTCCCTGGTGCAGATGTCGACGACGCGGCCGTACTCCGGCTTGACCGAGTAGTCCATGATGCCCGGGTTCTCGCGGAACTGGCGGCGCACCTCGAACACGATGGCACCGGCGGCGCGCGTCACGGCGTTGACCGCGAGGCCCGAGAACATGAACACGACGGCCGCGCCGATGGCGACGCCGACGAGGACGTTCGGGCTGAACACCACGTTGGTGAACGAGATGGGCAGCGAGCCGATCTCGTTGCCGATCTTCAGCACGGCCTGGTCGATCGCGTCCTTGTAGGAGCCGAACAGCGCCGTCGCGGCGAGCACGGCGGTCGCGATCGCGATGCCCTTGGTGATGGCCTTGGTCGTGTTGCCGACGGCGTCGAGCTCGGTGAGGATCTGCGCGCCCTCGCCGTGCACGTCACCGGACATCTCGGCGATGCCCTGCGCGTTGTCCGAGACCGGGCCGAAGGTGTCCATCGCGACGATGACGCCGACGGTGGTCAGCAGACCACAACCGGCCAGCGCGATCGCGAACAGCGCGACGACGACCGAACCGGACAACAGGAACGCGCCGTAGACGGCGGCACCGATGACCAGCGCGGTGTAGACGGCCGACTCGAAACCGACCGAGATGCCGGACAGGATGACGGTGGCCGCACCGGTCAGCGAGGTCTTGCCGACCTCCTGCACCGGCTTGTGCTCGGTGCCGGTGTAGTAGCCGGTCAGCCAGAGGATGACGCCGGCCAGCACGATGCCGATGATCACCGCGACGGACGCGATCAGCGCCGGGTTGCCGCTGGTGCCCTTGATCGCGTCGGAGATGCCGTTGAGGTCGGCGAAGGAGCTCGGCAGGTACGTGAAGGCCGCGATCGTGCACAGCACCGCGGAGATGACCGCGGAGATGTAGAAGGAGCGGTTGATGGCGGAAAGGCCGCTTTCGCCCACCTTCGCCCTGGTCGTGTAGACGCCGATGACCGCGGTCAGCACGCCGATCGCCGGGACGATCAGCGGGAACAGCAGGCCCTGCACACCGAACGCGGCGGTGCCGAGGATCAGCGACGCGACCAGGGTGACGGCGTAGGACTCGAAGAGGTCCGCGGCCATGCCGGCGCAGTCACCGACGTTGTCGCCCACGTTGTCCGCGATGGTCGCGGCGTTGCGGGGGTCGTCCTCGGGGATGCCCTGCTCGACCTTGCCGACCAGGTCGGCGCCGACGTCGGCGGCCTTGGTGAAGATGCCGCCACCGACGCGCATGAACATCGCGAGCAGCGCGGCACCGAAACCGAAGCCCTCCAGGACCTTCGGGGCCTGACCGGCGTACACGAGCACGACGAGCGCCGCGCCGAAGAGGCCGAGGCCGACCGTGGTCATGCCGACCACGCCGCCGGTGCGGAACGCGATGCGCGTCGCCTTTTCGCGACCGCCTTCTTCGTTCGCGGCGGCGGCGACACGCACGTTGGCGCGCGTGGACAACCACATGCCCAGGTAGCCGATGATCGCCGAGAACGCGGCACCGACGATGAAGAACAAAGATCGGCCGATTCGTTCGGCCAAATCATCTGCCGGTAGCGCGAACAGCAGCACGAACACGATCACGACAAAGATGCCGAGCGTGCGGAACTGCCGGTTGAGGTAGGCCGCTGCGCCCTCCTGAACCGCCCTGGCGATGTCCTGCATCTTGTCGGTGCCCTGGCCGGCGGCCAGCACCTCCTTGAGCAGCACGTACCCGACGGCGAGAGCAGCCAGGGCGACCACGGCGACCACGGCTACGACGCCGCGATCACCTCCGGAGAGCTCAAGGCCCTCCGCGAGGAATTGCCGGGACATCCGTCCTCCTGGTGAGTTGCCATGTGCAGCGCCAAGGCAGACCAGCCGCCCAGCGCGACGTGACGCATCCCTCATTGGATGCGATGAGCGGGGAGTCTAGGGGCTGGTTGCAACAAGGCAACGAACCGTCCCGAAGCGTGCACACACCGTTATCCGCGCTGGAAGTCGACCGCGGCCCGGTCCGGACTGTCGGTGGTGTATGCGAAGCTCGGGTCGTGGTGGATCAGGGACGCCGGTTGCTGAACCGGGTGCTGGCGGGCACGCCCGCCGGGGAGTCGCCCCTCACGCACGCGCGCGATCTCCCGTTGCGGCGGGCTGATCACGTGCAATGGCCGTCGTGGGCGGCCTCGGCGGTGGTCGAGGCGTTCACGGAGACGGGGGTGCGCGAGCCGTGGCGGCACCAGGTCGAGGCGGCCGAGCTGGCGTGGTCCGGGCGGCACGTGGTGCTCGCCACGGGCACCGCGTCGGGCAAGTCGCTCGCCTACCAACTGCCGGTGCTTTCCACTCTTTTGGCGGACACGAGGGCCACCGCGCTGTACCTGTCCCCCACCAAAGCCCTTGGTGCGGACCAGCTCCGCTCGCTCGACGAGCTGGGGATCAAGGGGGTGCGCGCGTCGGCCTACGACGGTGACACCCCGATGGCCGAACGGGACTGGGTGAAGGCGCACGCGAACTGGGCCTTCACCAACCCGGACATGCTGCACCGCTCAATCCTGCCGCAGCACCCGAAATGGTTGCGGTTCTTCCGCAGGCTGAAGTACGTGGTGATCGACGAGTGCCATTCCTACCGAGGTGTTTTCGGTTCGCACGTGGCGTTGTTGATGCGGCGGCTGCGGCGGGTGGCCCGCAAATACGGCGCGGACCCGATCTTCGTTTTGGCATCGGCCACTGTGGCTGATCCTTCCGCTTCGGCGGAAAGGCTGCTGGGCGTGCCGGTGTCCGCTGTCGTGGACGACTTCTCACCGCGTGCCTCGCGCACGGTGGCGTTGTGGGAGCCGCCGCTGACCTCTTTGGAGGGCGAGAACGGCGCGCCGGTGCGGCGGTCGGCGGGCGCGGAGACGTCGCGGATCCTCGCGGACCTGGTGGTGGAGGGTGCGCGGTCGCTCGCGTTCGTGCGCTCGCGGCGCGGTGCCGAGCTGACGGCGCTGGGCACCCAGCGGATTCTGTCCGAAGTGGATGGTGAGCTGCCCGCGCGGGTGGCCGCCTACCGGGGCGGGTTCCTGCCGGAGGAGCGGCGGGCGCTGGAGAAGGCGCTGTCCACGGGCGACCTGCTCGGCGTGGCGACGACGAACGCGCTGGAGCTGGGCGTCGACATCGCGGGCCTGGACGCCGTGGTGGTGGCGGGTTTCCCCGGCACCCTGGCGTCGTTCTGGCAGCAGGCCGGTCGCGCCGGGCGGTCCGGTGACAGCGCGCTGGTCGTGTTCGTGGCGCGGGACGACCCGCTGGACACGTACCTGGTGCACAACCCGGCGGCGGTGCTGGACCGGCCGGTCGAGGCGACCGTGCTGGACCCGATGAACCCGTACGTGCTCGGGCCGCAGCTGGCCTGCGCGGCCTCCGAGATGCCGCTGACGCGGGACTGCCTGCCGGACTTCGGCGGCGAGCTGGCGGAGTCCGTGCTGGCCGAGCTGGTGGCGGAGAAGCTGCTGCGCAAACGGCCCGCCGGCTGGTACTGGGCCTCGCATGACCGGCCGCACGCCGGGGTGGACATCCGCGGTTCCGGCGGCGAGCAGGTGGCGGTGGTGGAGGCCGACTCCGGCCGGATGCTCGGCACCGTCGACCCGGGATCGGCGAGCTGGCAGGTGCACCCCGGCGCCGTCTACCTGCACCAGGGCCGCTCGTACGTGGTCGACGAGCTCGACCTCGACAGCGGTCTCGCGCTGGTGCACCGCGAGGACCCGGAGTGGACGACCCAGCCGCGCGACTGCGTGGACATCACCGTCGTGCGGGAGGTGGAGCGGCAGGAGTTCGGCGGCGTGTCGGTGTCGCTGGGCGAGGTGGAGGTGACCACGCAGGTCGTCGGCTACCTGCGCCGGCTGCCCTCGGGCGTGGTGCTCGACCAGATCCCGCTCGACCTGCCCGAGCAGACCCTGCGAACCCGCGCGGTCTGGTACACCGTCGACGAGTCGCTGCTGCTCGCCGCGGGCGTGGAGGCGAAGCGGACTCCCGGCGCACTGCACGCCGCCGAACACGCGGCGATCGGCCTGCTGCCGCTGTTCGCGACCTGCGACCGGTGGGACATCGGCGGCGTGTCGACGGCCGCGCACCCGGACACCGGCATGCCGACGGTGTTCGTCCACGACGGCCACCCCGGCGGCGCGGGCTTCGCCGACCGCGGCCACTCGGCGCTGCGGGCCTGGCTGTCGGCGACCCGCGCGGCGATCAAGGCCTGCACGTGCCCGATGGGCTGCCCGTCGTGCGTCCAGTCCCCCAAGTGCGGCAACGGCAACGACCCGCTGGACAAGGCCGGAGCGGTGCTGGTGCTGGACGTGGTGCTCGGGAAAATCACCTGACCGGTGCCGTCGCTCGTGGCTACGGTGTTGGTGTGAACGCAGGTAGCTGCAACGCGACTGATCGGACCCGCCGCTTCTAGGTGCGGCCGAGTCCGGACCTCCGCCGTGCCATGCGCGGGTGGATCGCTGCGCCGTGCCTTCCGGCGCGGCCGGTTCGACGCTCCGCTGTGCCTTCCGGCGCGGCCGACTTGATGCTTCGCCGTGCCACTCGCGGCTGGTGGACCGCTCCGGCGTGCCCTCTGGCGCGGCCGACTCGACGCTTCGCCGTCCTACTCGCGGCTGGCGGACCATTTGACCGTGCTCTCCGGCGCGGACAGCTCGACGCTCTGCGTGCCACGCGTGCGGGTGGACCGCTGCCGTGCCCACCGGCGCGGACGACCCGGACCTCCACCGTTCCACGTGCGCGGCTGGTGAGCCGCTCCGCCGTGCCCTCCCGCGCGGCCGACGCGACGCTCTGCCGCGCCCGTCCCCCTTCTCGCCACGGGTTCCTTGGAGTCTGCCTTGTTCACGCCGTTTGCCGACCTCGACGCACTGCTCGACGACTTCGTCGCGTCGGTGCGCACCATCCTCGGCCCCACCTACGTGGGCGCCTACGTCCAGGGCTCGTTCGCCCTCGGCGCCGGGGACGTCCACTCCGACTGCGACTTCATCATCGCCTGCACCGAGCTGCCGTCCGGTGCCGCGCTGGAGGGTCTGCGGGTCCTCCACGACGAGATCCCCACCCGGCCGGGCCGCTGGTCGACGGAGATCGAGGGCTCGTACGCCGACGTCGACTCGCTGCGGTCGGTCGCCGGTCTTGGCGTTCCGTGGCTGTTCAACGACCACGGCAGCCGCACACTGGAGTGGGACCTGCACTGCAACTCGCCGCACGCGCGGTGGATCCTGCGCAACCACGGCATCGTGCTGGACGGCCCGCCGATCGAGTCGCTGGTCGACGAGGTCCCGCCCGAGGCGCTGCGGTCGTCGATGCGCGCCGCGCTGCCGCACGTGCTGGAGGGGATCTGCGGCTGGGCCCCGATGGGCAACGCCTGGACGCAGCGCTACATCGTCGCCGCGTACTGCCGGACGCTCTACACCATCCACACCGGGGAGGTGGAGTCGAAGCGCGGCGCGCTGCTGTGGGGGTTGAAAATGCTCGATCAGCGGTGGCACCCGCTGATCGAGCAGGTCTTGGCGGACCGGGACCTCGGCTGGGACGCCGACGCGGTTCCTCGTCCGGGGAGCCTGGAGCAGACCTTCGCCTTCGCGGCCTGCTGCGAGCTTCCTGTTGTAGTGCTTCCCGCGGGGTCTGCGGGGTCGCCCCCGCAACAGGCACTGCGAGCTGCGGCGAAACCGCGTCAGCGGTGAGCAGCATTGCCTGCTTCGTGGGCGCGCGCCGCGGGCTCACGGGTACCCGCGGCGCGCGCTCTCCACGTGCCGAACACTGTGTTCCCGCCTGCTACCGCATCTCGACCGGATTCCGTGGAACATCGGCGGAATCTGGTTGTCCGTCCGAGCAGGACACGCGGGAGGCGACGGTGTCGACTGCTGTGGGACGAACTCCGGGGAGGAGCCGGCTTCGCCGATCGCGGCAGCGCAGGTGCTCTGCCACTAACGTTCCTCGGTCCGGTCGTGTTGCGGGAGGCTGTCCTTCGGGGTGCGTGTTCGGCTTTCTGCCCTCTCCTGCGACCTCCCCCGAAGTGCGGGTGCGGAGGCAGGTCGTCGGATCGGGCTTGGTGGAACGGCCGTGCAGGGCATCGCCTTCGGGGTTGTCGGGGAGAGTCCACGACGACACCCAGCACGGCCGGGCTCTACATGTAGTTGTGTGTCAGACGGTTTCGAGCTGGAAGCGGGCCGGGGCGTGCAGCGCCTCGGCGAGCGCGTCCTGCACGACGTGCGCGTCCGGCAGGTTCCAGCCGCAGATCGACGGCTTGACCCGCCAGTGCACGACGCCGTGCGCCATCGGGGTGGGCGGCAGCGGGATGTACTCGCCCTGGCCGTACAGGTGGACGTCCGAGTTGTTGGCCAGCTCGGCGTTCAGCTTCGAGCCGGACTTCACCATGAACATCCACCGGCCGGACGGGGTCGCGGCGATCGGCACGGGAACGCTGATCGACCGCAGTGCGACGGCCGCGCGGCGGCCGAGGTCGGTGCCGACCTCGATCGCGTCCACCCCGTGGCCGGTGGCGAGGAGGAGGCTGTAGGAACGGCCCGCCCACCAGGTGGCGACCTGGTCGGACCGGGTGCCGACGCGATCGACCCAGTCGCGGTGGACCGGGATGGGACCGTGCAGCTCGAGCCCGCTGCGGCCCGCCCACTGCGTCACACCCTGCTCGGAACCGGCCGGGTACGTGCCGGGCAGGACGGGCCAGCCGCGGTACGCCAGGCTCACGGCCTCCGCACGCAGTTCGATGCGGAAGGCCCCGCGCCAGCTGTCCGACCAGTCCATCTTCCTTCGCCTCCAAGGCTCTTGGCTCGACATCGACGTGGTGCCGGTGTTCGTAGGACACCGCGTCGGTGCCGCCACTACAACTAACGACACCGGGGCCGGGCTTGGTAACCCCCGCCTCGACAACTGGTCGGTACGGCACGGCGAGCGTGCTTCGGCTGAACGGGGAACCGAACTGTCAACAATTGGTTCGATCACCGTTCAGCATGTCCAGGCACGGGTGTGAGTCCGCTCACCGCCGATGAACGACCGCTCGTCGTGCTCCAAACGCTCTGATCTTCAGCCGGACCTGCTCTCGACCGAGCACTGACCGGGCCGAACGGCGTAGCCGCCGACACCTCGACGACCACCTCCCACCCGTTCACCGCACACGAGCCGAGCTCGCCACCGTTCTGCCGCGCAACGCGTTCCGCCTGCTCACACGCGTGCTGATCACCTTCGGCAAGACGAGCGGCAGCCGCGAGGGCGGCCAGATCGGCGGCGCCGGTCACCCGGTGCCGTGCGATGACCGCCGCGCCGAACTGCGCACCCGCCGCTGTGACGACGACCAGCAGCAACATCGCCATGACGCCGCTCACCGCAGCCGATCCGCGCTCACCGCCAAGCGGTTCGCCGCTCGTCCCGCCGCTCGTCCCGCCGTTCACCGCGGCTCCACGACGGCGAACGCGGTCGCGGTGAGCAGCACGCCCAGCGGTCCCCGCTGCCGCACGAAGACGCGCACGGCATCGCCCTCGTCCTGGAACTCCGCCGTGGCACCGGGTGCGATCTGCGCAACGGCTTGGACCCCGCGCTGCCGTTCGCCGCGCGCCGACAACCGCGCCGCCTCGCGCGCCGCGTCCGTGCACCGGATCTGCTCGATCACCGCCGTGAGGCTCGCGGCCGCGAGTCCCATGGCGATGAGCAGTGCGCACACCGCGACCGCGGCTTCCACCGTGACCATGCCCCGGTCGTCAGACCGCCGACAGCGCACGCTGTATCAGCCCTTGCAACAGGTTCTGCACGAAGTCGCTCGTCACGACCGCGTAGATCACGCCCGCGAGCGCCGCCGCAGCGAGCGTGCCGATCGCGTACTCGACCGTGCTCATGCCGCTGTCGTCCTTGAGCAGTTCCATCTCGTTCGCCCTTCTAGTGGAGGATCTGGCCGGCCAGCCCCAGCACCACCGGCAGCACGCCGAGGCACAGGAAGGCCGGCAGGAAACACAGTGCGAGCGGCGCGGCCACGGCCACCGCGGCCCGCTGCGCCTTCGCCTCGGCCTGGTCGACGGCATCGGCGCGCGTCCGTTCGGCCAGCTCGGCGGCCTGCTGCGCGAGTGCCGCCCCTGACCGCGCGGTCCTGCGCGCGGCCCTGGCCAACGCCGCGGTCGCGGGGTCGTCGAGCGCCGTCGCCCACGCCGTGACCGGGTCCGCACCGAGCCGCAGCAGCTCCGCGACCCGGCCGAGCCCGTCGACGCGGACCGCCGCGATGGCCGTCGGCACCGGCAACCCGGCTTTGAGGCACGCGGCCAGCAGGTCCCAGGCGGCGGCCCGTTCGAACGGCCCGTCGGCCTTGCGCGGTGCGGGTGGCGGGTCGTTGGCCCGTGGCCGGAGGCGGTCGAGGGGACGTCGTGGCGGAGGTGCGACGAGCACCGCGAGGGCCAGGAGCAGGTAGGTCATGGCTCGGTGATCCGTTTCGTCCACCACAGGCCGGTCGCCAGGAGCACCGCGCCGACGACCAGCAGCACCTGACCGGCCGCGGTGCCGGTGAGGACGCCGAGCGGTCGTGCTCCGCTGAGCTCGCCCAGCAACACTCCGAACACCGGCAGCCCGGCCAGGACCAGCGCGCTCGCCCGCGGGCCTGCCATGCGGGCCCGCACCTGCCGTGCGAAGGCCAGGCGCCGGTCCAGGTCCGCCTTGGTCGCGTCCAGCACGTCGGCCAGCGCCACCCCGTGCCGGGCGGAGACGTGCCAGGCCCTGGCGAGCTGGTCCACCGCAGTTCTGAGCAGCGGCTGGTCCAGCTCCCGCAACGCCCTCTCGACGTCACCGCCCCGCCTGGACGCGGCGGCCGCGGTCCGCAGCACCTCGTTCGCCGGCGCGGGCGTGTCCTGGGCGGCGCCCTCCGCTGCCGCTGCCGCGTGGGCCCCGGCCCTGAGCTCGTCGACCACGCCGCCGAGTCCGTTGCTCAACGCCTCGGTCGCGGCGTTCTGGGAGCGCTCTCGCCTGATGCGCCTGACGATCCGCCCGACGGTGACGGCGACGACCGCCGCGGCGACCAGACCGCCGAGGCCGGTGGTCAGGTAGACCGCCACGGCTGCGGCGAGCACCCAGAACCACTTCGGCACCGGGACTCCGCGGGCGGCAGCGGGTCTCAGCCGTCTGATGGGCTTGACGTGCGGCCACACCAGCAGTGCTGTCGCGAGCAGGAGCAGGCCTACCACGGCTTCTCCTTCCACCCGTGCTCCTTCGTCCACAGTGGATGGACGACGAGTCCGTTCTCCGTGCGGCTGAAGGTGCCGATCTCGGCCAGTTGTCGTTCGCCGGTGTCGCAGCGGCGCATGTGCAACACGAGCCGGACCGCCGCGGTGACCTGGCTGTGCAGCGCTTGGCGATCAAGCCCCGCCAAGGCCCCCAGCGCTTCGAGCCGGGCGGGCACCTCGGCCGGCGAGTTGGCGTGCAGGGTGCCCGCGCCACCTTCGTGGCCGGTGTTGAGCGAGGTGAGCAGCTCACGCACCTCCGCGCCCCTGACCTCGCCGACGACGATCCGGTCCGGCCGCATCCGCAACGCCTCGCGCACCAACTCGCGAACGGTCACCTCCCCCGCGCCCTCGACGTTCGGCGGGCGTGCGACGAGCCGCACGAACTGCTCGTGATCCGGGCGCAGCTCGCCGGCGTCTTCCACGCACACGATCCGTTCGTTCGGCGGCACGCACCCGAGCAGCGCGGACAGCAACGACGTCTTGCCCGAGCCGGTGCCGCCCACCACGAGGAACGCCATCCGCCTGCGCACGACGGCCTTCAGCGTCCCGGCGATCTCCGCGTCGAACGTGCCGAGGTCTTGCAGCGCTTGGAGGTCGTGGGTCGCGGGGCGGAGGACGCGCAGGGACAGGCAGGTGTGGTCGGCGATCGGCGGGAGCACCGCGTGCATGCGCACCCCGCTGCCCGGCAACCAGCCGTCGACGCACGGCGAGGCGTCGTCCAGCCGCCGACCTGCGGCAACCGCGAGGCGCTGGGCGAGCCGGCGGACGGCGTCCTCGTCGGGGAAGACGACGGACGTGCGGCGCAGGCCGTCCGGGCCGTCGACCCAGACCTGGTCGGGCGCGGTGACCAGGACGTCGGTGGTGCCGGGGTCGGCCAGCAGCGGGTCGAGGGGGCCGGTGCCGCTGAACTCCTGGCGCAGGACTTGCAGCGCTTGCAGGACATCCGCGTCGGCGAGGACGCCGCCCGCCTCCGAGCGGACCGCCTGGGCGACGACCGCGGCGGTCATCTCGGCGTCGGTGCCCGCGAGGCGGTGGCGGACGCGGTCGATGAGGGTGCTCATGCCGGGGTCGCCGGTCCGGGGCGGTGGGGGTGGCGGGCGTGGCGGCCGTACGGGATTTCGTTCGCGCGGTGGGTGAGGCGGAGCCAGGTTTCGGAGCACCAGGCGAGGAAGCGGGTCATGGGGAGCTCCTTCCGGGGTGGGTGGTGCGGGACGGCGGGAGTGGGCGGGGATGGCGAGGGCGGGGTGGGTGGCAGGGGCCGGGGCGGGCTGGCGGGGGTGGGTGGCAGAGGGCGGGGATGGCGAGGGCTGGGCTGGGTGGCAGGAGCCGGGGCGGGTGGCAGGAGCCGGGGCGGGTGGCAGGGGCGGGCTGGGTGGCAGGGGCGGGCTGGGTGGCAGGGGCGGGCGATGCGGAGGTCTGCGGGGCGCGGGGTGAGACGAGGGCAGGGGCGCGGGGCGGAGTGGCGAGGGCCGGAGCGAGGGCGGAGGTCGGGTGGCGGGGAGCGGAGTGGCGCGAGGCGGAGTGGCGCGGGGCGGAGTGGCGCGGGGCGGGCGATGCGGAGGTCGGCGGCGGCGCGGAGTGAGACGAGGGCGGGGTGATGCGCGAGGGCGGGTGGCGGGCAGCGGGCGAGGGCCGGTGCAGGGCGAGGGTTTGGTGCGCGGTGCGCGGTGCGCGGTGCGCGGTGCCGGGACGGTGGGTGTGGCGTAGGCCGGTGCAGTTGGCGGCTGGATGCGTTGCCAACGCGGGAAAGGCGGTTGGTGGCGTGCGAGAACGGCCTTGGTCGCGCGCCGCCCACGCGCGGGGAGGCGGCCGCGGGCAGGGCGGCGCTCTGCGGCGCGGAAGCGTTGGTGTGCGGCGGTTCGCGAAGGCGCGGCGGGGCGGGTCAGGGTGGGGGCTTCACGAATTTGTACGGGGGTTTGGTGGTGCGGCCGTACAGGGCGAGGTTCAGCAGCATGCGGGCGTAGGTGCGGATGCGGAGGGAGAGGTGGAGGCGGGGCATCGGGGACGGCCTTTCAGGGGTGGAGGGACTGCAGGATCAGGCGGGCCGTGATGGCGAGGGGGCCCTTGGGGTTGCGGGGGAGGTGGCCGCGGTCCAGGGCGGCGGGGAGGCCTGGTTCGGGGCGCATCTGGGTGAGCAGGGGGAGGCCGACGGCGGCGGCGATGTCGGGGGCGGACAGGCCCGAGGGGGACGGGCCGCGGACCACCAGGCGGGTGGGGGTGCCGTGGGTGCGGAGCAGGGTGGCGACGCGGGTGGCGGCGGCGGTGGCGCGCAGTTCTGCCGGGACGACCAGGACCGCGAGGTCGGTGCGGGAGAGGGCGGCTGTCGCGGCCGGGGTGGGGTGGCGGGGGAGGTCGCAGACGGTGGTGCAGCCGGAGCGGCGGGCCGCGTCGAGAACTGCGGACACGGCCTGCGGTTCCGGGGGTTCGGCGGTGCGGTCGCAGGACAGGACGCTCAGTGCGCCGGTGGTGGGCAGGGCGACGCGCAGGGAGGACATGGGGACGCGGCCGCCGGAGCAGTGGACGGAGGGCCAGCGGGCGCCGGTGGCCGACTCGGCGCCGAGGGTCAGGTCCAGGCCGCCGCCGAGCGGGTCGCAGTCGACGAGCAGGGTCTCGGTGCCGGTGGTGGCGGACTCGCGGGCGCAGGCGGTGGCGAGGACGGAGGCGCCGGCGCCGCCGCGGCCGCCGATGACGGACAGGACGCGGCCGGCGTCCGAGGGCGGGCCGTCGCGGACGTCCGTGAGCAGGGTGACGAGGGCCTCGGCCTCGGTGGGGAGCTCCAGCAGCGCGGCGGCGCCGACCGCCACGACCAGGGGCCATGGCGGGTCGCCGCCGTGCACGACCACGACGCCGGGTCGGCGCGGGAGGTCGGCGGCCACGCAGGCGGGCAGTGCTGCGGCGTCGAGGACCACCAGCGGCGCGGAGTGCCAGGACAGGCGCAGCGCGGGGACGTCCGGTGCGCAGGACAGCGGGCAGTCGGCGGCTGCCGCGAGGCGGAGCACCTCGTCGAGCAGGTGCGGGTCGGTGAGCAGGGCGAGGGGGTGGGTCATGGGATGAACGGTCGTCGGTCGTGATGAACGACACAACGGGGTGAAGATCGAGATGTGGACGAATCGCGGGATGTGGACAAGTCGCGATCTTCAGGCGTCGGCGGGCCCGGAACTGTCGGGGGTGTGTGCGACGCTGGGAGGTCGGGCCGCGGTGGCCGCAGAGGTCCAGTCGAGGTCACCGGGAAACGTGCCCGGGATATGGGACGACCCCCGCCAGGGGGGAGGGACGGGGGTCGTCAATGGTTCAGTCCCGGGGGGTCGGACTGAACCCGTCCGTCGAACCGGACTCTCCTACTGTATCCCCATGCGCCAGTGCCGCGCGCAACTTCCGCTACAGCCGTGGGGCAAGTTTCGGTAACCGTGCGGCAACACCGTTTTGTCCACCGGCGAAATGCCGCCCGAACGGCCTACTGACCAGTACACCTAAGCTGAGTCCCATGAGCCGGACCGCCGCCTTCTTCGACCTCGACAAGACCGTGATCGCGAAGTCGAGCACGCTGGCGTTCAGCCGTCCCTTCTTCCAGGAGGGGCTGATCAACCGCCGAGCGGTGCTGAAGAGCGCGTACGCCCAGTTCGTGTTCATGCTGGCCGGTGCGGACGCGGACCAGATGGACCGGATGCGCGCGCACATCACGGCGCTGGCGGCGGGCTGGGACGTCGAGCAGATCCGCAGCATCGTGAGCGAGACCCTGCACGACATCGTCGACCCGCTGGTCTACAAGGAGGCGACGCAGCTCATCGCCGACCACAAGGCGGAGGGCCACGACGTCGTCATCGTCAGCGCGTCGGGCGAGGAACTGGTCGCCCCGATCGCACAGCTGATCGGCGCGGACCACTCCGTCGGCACCCGGATGGTCGTGAACGGGGGCCGCTACACCGGTGACGTCGACTTCTACTGCGCCGGCGAGAACAAGGCGGTGGCCATCAAGCAGCTCGCCGCCGAACGCGGGTACGACCTCGCCACCTGCTACGCCTACTCCGACTCGGTGAGCGACATCCCGATGCTCGAGGTCGTCGGTCACCCGAACGCGGTGAACCCGGACCGCGGCCTGCGCCGGATCGCCGTCCAGAAGGACTGGCCGGTGCAGGTGTTCTCGGACCCGGTGAGCCTGCGCTCGCGCATCCCCACCCCGTCGGGCAGAACGGTCGCGGTCACGGCCATCAGCCTCGGTGCCGTCGCCGCCGCGGGAGCCGCCTGGTACGGCCTCCGGCGCAAGCGCAAGGGCGACTAGTCAAGGCTCGCGACCCGAAGAACAGCCATCGGGACGCGTACCGAGCAGTAGCGGCAACGGCCCGCACACGTGGTGTCCGCGTGGGTGCACACGTCTGCCCCGACAGCGGTACCCGGACGCCGGCACGACCGCGGAAACGCTGGAACGCCAGTGCTTTCACTACTGAACGTGGCTTGACCGGTGCACCCTTCCGAGCCCTTGCTGTGACCGGGCCCACGCACTTAAATAGGTGGTGCGGACCTCGGGTCGGCCAGGGACCTGGCGAAGAGGAGCCAGACTCCACCCCGGCGGAGCTCCGTGCGCGGACTTCGAGTACCCACGCGCAGCACGCCGCGGGAGGCTTGTCGTCTAGGGCCTGCGTACCGGGACGCCGGACGCCGAGGCCAGGGTTGTACGACACGAGTTGCACGCTTGGTAACTCGCAAGCCCGCGCTGAAGACGGGGCGCCCCATTCGTGGGGTGCCCCGTCTGCTTTTGTGTGAAAGCTCCGCGCGGACCCTGTGAAGAACTCGGCGCGTCGCCGGAATGCGCTCCCGTTGACCCATAGGCTTGGCGTCACTAACTTGCATAACAGGCCTGTTATCTCGTGGGAAGATCACCGGGAGGCACGACACCGTGCGGAAAATCGCCGCGCTCACCCTGGCCACCGCGATGCTCACGCTCGTGCCGGTACCGCGAGCGGACGCTTCGGTGATCACGCTGGGCGGCATGTCGCTGGAGGAGAAGGTCGGCCAGCTGTTCGTCACGTTCGTGAACGGCCAGGCAGCCGACGTCGCTCACCCGAAGAACCGGACCGACTTCGGCGTCGACACGCCCGCGGAGGTGGTGCGCAAGTACCACCCCGGTGGCGTCATCTACTTCAACAACTCCTCGCGCGACAACATCGACACCCCCAGGCAGATCGCGCAGTTCTCCAACGGCCTGCAGAAGGCGAGCAGCGTCCCGTTGCTCATCTCGACGGACCAGGAGATGGGTCTCGTCACGCGCATCGGCCCGCCGTTCAGCCAGCTGCCGGGCAACATGGCCCTGGGCGCGGGCCGGTCGGCGGAGGACGCCGAGGAAGCCGCGCGGATCACCGCGGCCGAGCTGCGTTCGATGGGCATCAACCAGAACTTCGCGCCGGACGCCGACGTCAACTCCAACCCGGCGAACCCGATCATCGGCGTGCGCAGCTTCTCCAGCGACCCGAAGCTCGCGGCCGAGATGACGAGGGCCCAGGTCGAGGGCTACGAGCAGCGCTGGTTCAGCCCCACCTCGGTCACCGCGACGGCCAAGCACTTCCCCGGTCACGGCGACACGTCCGAGGACAGCCACACCAGCCTGCCGGTCTCGAACCGCACGCTGGAGCAGTGGCGGGAGATCGACGCGCCGCCGTTCAAGGCCGCCATCGCCGCGAAGGTCGACTCGATCATGACCGCGCACATCCAGGTGCCGCAGATCGACCCGTCCGGCAACCCGGCCACGCTCTCGCCGCGGGTCATCACCGGTCTGCTGCGCGAGGAGCTCGGTTACGACGGAGTGGTCGTGACCGACTCGCTGGAGATGGCCGGTGTCCGCAAGCTGCACTCCGACGCCGAGATCCCGGTGCTCGCGCTGAAGGCGGGCGTCGACCAGCTGCTGATGCCGCCGAACCTCGGTCTCGCGATCAACAGCGTCATCGCCGCCGTGCGCAGCGGTGAGCTTCTCCGAGCGGCGCATCGACCAGAGCGTGCTGCGCATCCTGAAGATGAAGCTCCTGCGCGGTGTCATGCTCAACGCCCAGGTCGACGCGGACGCGGCCGACCGGGTCGTCGGCTCCAACGCCGCCAAGGCCCAGCTCATCACCGACCGCACCATCACCGCGGTCCGCAACGACGGCCAGGCGCTCCCGCTGCAGGCCACCGCTCCCCTGGTCGTCGGCACCGGCGACGCACCGGTCGCGGCCCTCGCGACCAGGCTCAAAGCCGCCAAGGTCGTCACCGCCACGAGCCCGACACCGGCGCAGACCCAGCAGGCGCTGACGGCGGCCGCGAGCGCCGACAAGATCGTCGTGCTGACCAACAACCTGAGCACCCGCCCTGCCCAGCTCGACCTGCTGGCCAAGCTCGTCGCCACGGGCAAGCCGGTCGTCGCGGTGGCCACCGGCAACCCGTACGACGTCGCGCACACCGACGCGAAGACGTGGCTCGCCACCTACTCGACCACGGCGGTGTCGATGGAGTCGCTCGCGAAGGTCCTGCTCGGCGAGGCCAAGCCGCAGGGCAAGCTGCCCGTCGCGGTGCCCGGCCCGACCCCCTACCCGTTCGGGCACGGGGTGCCCTGGTGAGGCGACGGCACTTCCTCGCAGCCGGCGCGGCCCTGTCCGTCCCCCTCGCCACCACCGGGTCCGCGGCCGCCGACCGCAGGCTCACGACCGGCGCGCAGCGGCTGGCGCAGGACGGCTGGCGCAAGCTCAAGGGCCGCAAGGTCGGCGTGCTGACGAACCCGACGGGCGTGCTCACGGACCAGACGCACATCGTCGACTCGATGGTCGCGCACGACGCAAAGCCGACGGCGGTGTTCGGTCCGGAGCACGGGTTCCGCGGCACCGCGCAGGCCGGTGGTTCCGAGGGCGACTACCAGGACCCGCGCACCGGCATCCCGGTCTACGACGCGTACGGCGCGAACGCCACCAAGCTCGCGGCGATGTTCGCCAAGGCCGGCATCGACACGGTCGTCTTCGACATCGCGGACGTCGGCGCGCGCTTCTACACCTACATCTGGTCGCTCTACACGGCGATGCAGGCCGCGTCGGGCCTGGACTTCGTCGTCCTCGACCGCCCGAACCCGATCGGCGGCAGGGCGAACGGCCCGCAGCTCGACCCCGCGTACGCCACCGGTGTCGGCCTGAAGCCGATCGTGCAGCAGCACGGCATGACCGTCGGCGAGCTGGGCCGCTTCTACGTGGGCGAGTTCGGCGTCAAGACCCGCCTGGAGGTGGTCGACGTCCGCGACTGGCGGCGCGACCAGCTCGACACCGGCCTGCCGTGGGTGCCGCCCAGCCCGAACATGCCCACGCGGGACACCGCCCTGGTCTACCCCGGTACCTGCCTGTTCGAGGGCACCGTGCTGTCCGAGGGTCGCGGCACCACCCGCCCGTTCGAGACGGTCGGCGCTCCCGGCGTCGACTGGCGCTGGGCCGAGGCGTTGAACGCGATGGACCTCAGGGGTGTCCGGTTCCGCGAGACCCACTTCTCCCCCACGTTCCAGAAGTTCCAGGGCCAGACCTGCGGCGGCGTCACCGTGTCCGTGACCGACCCGCGCGAGTTCGACGCCATCAGGGCGGCCGTCGCCATGCTCGTCACCGCGAAGTCGCTGTACCCGGGCGTGTTCGCGTGGCGGCCGGACAACTGGATCGACAAGCTCAGCGGTTCCGACCGGCTGCGCACGATGATCGACGCCGGGGCGACCGCGGACGACGTGGTGGGCGCCTGGCAGCCGGAACTCCAGCAGTTCCGCCGCACCCGCCTGCCCTACCTGCGCTACCGGTGAGGACGCCATGCTCATCCCCGCACTGGCCGTCGCACTCGTGACGGTCGCCATCCCCGGCCACTTCGACCAGCCGCAGGACGGTTTCGCGCACGAGCGGACGACGCTGCGCCCGTCCAACCCGTACTGGGCGCACCTCGACCCGGAGCCGATCAACACCGCCCTGCGCCAGGTCCGCGACTTCACCCGGCCGCAGGCGAACGGCAAGCCGCTGTTCCCCGGCGCCGTCACGCTGTACGTGCACGACGGCAAGGTCGTCACGCACGACCGCACCGGGTACGCCGTCCTGTACCGGGACCAGCAGACCGAGCTGCCGGAGGCCGACCGGGTCGCGATGCGCAAGGACACGATCTTCGACCTGGCCTCGATCTCGAAGCTCTTCACGTCGATCGCGGTGATCCAGCAGGTCGAGCGGGGCCGGGTCGACATCGACCAGCGGGTGGCGCACTACCTGCCCGAGTTCGGCGTGAACGGCAAGCAGGACATCACCGTCAAGCAGCTGCTCACCCACACGAGCGGCCTGGAGCCGTTCATCCCGCTGTGGTCGCGGTTCCCGGACGTCCCGAGCCGCATCAAGGGCGTCATGGACGTGCAGCCGAAGTCCACGCCCGGCAGCACGTACGTGTACTCCGACCTGAACCTGATCACGCTCGGCGAGCTGGTCCACCGGGTCAGCGGCAAGAGGCTCGACGAGGCCGTGCGCGACGGCATCACCCGGCCGCTCGGCATGGCGGACACCGGCTACAACCCGCGGGACAAGGACCGCACGGCCGCCACGGAGTTCCAGGTCTCCCCGCCGCGCGGCATCGTCCGCGGTGAGGTGCACGACGAGAACGCGTGGTCCCTCGGCGGAGTGGCCGGTCACGCCGGCGTGTTCAGCACGGCCCGGGACCTCGCCGTCCTCGGTCAGACCGTTCTCAACGGCGGCACGTACGACGGCCGGCGCATCCTCAGCGAGCACTCCGTCGAGCTGATGCTCACGAACTTCACCCCGCAGTTCCCCGGCAACGCCCACGGCCTCGGCTTCGAGCTCGACCAGCGCTGGTACATGGGCGCGTTGAGCGGTCCCGGCACCGCGGGGCACACCGGGTACACGGGCACGTCGTTCGTGATCGACAAGGCCTCGCGCAGCATCGCGATCCTGCTGACGAACCGCGTGCACCCGTCCCGCGACTGGGGCAGCGTCAACCCCGCTCGCCGCGCCGTCGCCGACGGGCTGGCCGGTGCGCTCGCCGTGCAGTCGGGTGGGAAGCAGTGGCGGGCAACGACTTCCGGCGGCACGCTCACCGCGGACCGCCCGGTCGAGGTGTTCGTGGACGTCGACGAGGGCGACAGCCTGACCGTCCAGCACTGGGACGGCACGGCGTGGCAGGACGTCCGCACGATCACCACCACTGAGCGCCGATGGATTGCCACAGAACAGAAGAAGACGAGGTTCGTCTACACCAAGGCCGGTCAGTACAACGGCCGTGGCGTCTACGTCCACGCACGCGGCAACGTCACCGCCGAGGGCTGGTCAGCAGCACGCCGCTAGCGCCGAGGCGAACGTGTCGAGCGCCCGTGGGAACGCGGGCGCTCCGAAGCTCATGACCACCCCGGTCCGGTCGTCGGTGCTCGACGGATGCCGGAACCACGACAGCGGACTGACCTTCACGCCCAGGTCGCGCGCCTTCTGCACGATGGCCGTCTCGTGCGGGGTGTCCAGCACGGCGTGCATCCCGGCCGCGATGCCGGAGATCTCCACGTACGGCGAGACGGCCTCCACGAGCCGGGCGCGCCGCCGCTGGTACTTCAACCGCATCCGGCGCACGTGGCCGTCGTACGACCCGGACGCCAGGAAGTCGGCCAGCGTCAGCTGGTCCAGCATGCTGATGTGCTGCTCGCGGCTGGTCTTCAGCGCGAGCACCGGGTCGACGAACCGGTCCGGCAGCACCATCCACGCGATCCGCAACGCGGGCGTGAGCGCCTTGCTGGACGTCCCCAGGTAGACCACGTGCTCGGGGTCGAGGCCCTGCACCGCCCCGACGGGCTGCCGGTCGTAGCGGAACTCGCCGTCGTAGTCGTCTTCCAGCACAAGCCCGTTCACGCGCCGTGCCCACTCCACCGCCGACGCGCGCCGCCGTGGGTGCAAAGGGCCGCCCAACGGGAACTGGTGCGCGGGCGTCAGAACGCAGGTGCGCAGCTCGTCGGGCAGTTGTTCGGTGTTCGCGCCGTGGTCATCCACCGCCAACGGCACGGTCGACGTCCACAGCGACCGGTGGAACCCCAGCCCGTACTCCTCCACGACCACCGGCGGCGCCAGCAGCCGGTCGAAGATCTGCACGGCGCCGCCGAAGCCTGAGCACACCACGATCCGCTCCGGGTCGGCCCGCACGCCCCGCGCCCGCGCCAGGTACTCCGCGAGCGCCGTCCGCAGCTCGATCCGCCCCTGCGGGTCGCCGGGCCCGAACGCCTCCGCCGGTGCCGCCATCAGCGCCCGCCGCGTCGAGCGGACCCACTCCGCCCGCGGGAACTCGGTGATGTCGGGCGTGCTGACGGTCAGGTCGTACCGCACGTCGTCGGCGACGACCCGGCGCACCACCTGCGGCGGCGGCGCGACCCGTTGCGCGACAACGGTTCCCGAGCCCTGCCGAGCGGTCAGCCAGCCTTCGGCCACCAGCTCGGCGTACGCCTCGGCCACGGTGTTGCGCGCGATCCCCAGGTCGGCGGCGAGCGAGCGGGAGGCCGGCAGCCGCGTTCCCGGTGGCAGGCGCGCGGACCGGACCGCGTCCCGCAGCGACGCCGTCAACCGCTGCCGCACCCCACCCGGACCGGACAGGTCGAGGTGGAAGTCAAGATTGGCCCACGATTCCACGACCAGATTGCACCATGTCGAGGGCCAATGAGCGCCCTAGTTTTGTCCACATGACGAACCGAATCGACCTCGCCAAGAAGGCGCCGAAGGTCTACCGCGCCATGATCGCCCTCGACGCCGCTGCCCGCGAGGGCCTCGACGAGCAGCTCGCCGAGCTGGTCCGCATCCGCGCCTCGCAGCTCAACCACTGCGCCTACTGCCTCAACATGCACACCGTCGACGCACGGAAGGGCGGTGAGACCGAGGCCCGCATCTACCTGCTCAACGCGTGGGAGGAGGCGGGCGACGTCTACACCGAAAAAGAGCAGGCCGCGCTGAGGCTCACCGAGGCCATCACCGTCCTGAGCAGCCACGAGTACGTCAGCGACGAGGTCTACGAGCGGGCAGCGCAGCACTTCGACGAGGAGGAGCTGGCGCAGCTCATCGCCCTCATCTTCACGATCAACTCGTGGAACCGGATCGCGGTGTCGACCAGGAAGAAGCCCGACGTCCGCTGAACGGCTGGCCGAGAGGGTGACTTTCGGACACACTCCGTTGACCCTGGGGGTGGCGGTTAGTAAGTTTCCCACGTGTCCACTGAGAGCAGTGCCGAGTCCAGTCCGCTGGTGAAGATCCGGTCGTTGCTGCCGGGTCTCGCGCGCGCCGAGCAGCGCGTCGCCAAGGTGGTGCTGGAGAACCCGGCCACGGTCGCTCACCGCAGCATCACCGAGGTCGCCGAGCAGGCGGGCACCAGCGAGACCACGGTGACGCGGTTCTGCAAGGCCATCGGCGTCGGCGGCTACCCGGAGCTGCGCATCGCGCTGGCCGCGGACACCGCCCGCAGCCAGGCCAGGGCCAACCACGACATGGGCGGCGACATCGGCCCCGGCGACGACCTCCGCCAGGTCGTCGGCAAGGTCGCGTTCGCCGATGCCCGCGCCGTCGAGGAGACGGCGGAACAGCTGGACGTGGAGTCGCTCGCGAAGGTCGTCGAGGCCGTCGCGGGCGCACGCCGCGTGGACGTCTACGGCTTCGGCGCCAGCGCGTTCGTGGCGTTCGACCTCCAGCAGAAGCTGCACCGCATCGGGCTGACCTGCTTCGCGTGGAACGACACGCACATCGCGCTGACCTCGGCCGCGGTGCTGACCGAGGCGGACGTGGCGGTGGGCATCTCGCACACCGGCTCCACCTCGGAGACCGTCGAGGCGCTGCGGGTGGCCCGCGAGACCGGGGCCACCACCGTGGCGCTGACGAACTTCCCGCGCTCGCCGATCACCGAGGTCTCCGACCACGTGCTGACCACGGCGGCGCGCGAGACCACGTTCCGCTCGGGTGCGATGGCGAGCCGCATCGCCCAGCTGACCGTGATCGACTGCCTGTTCATCGGTGTCGCCCAGCACCACGTGGACACGGCGAAGACGGCGCTGGAGGCGACCTACGAGGCGGTGTCCGGCCACCGGCTCGGAGCCAGACCGGACGGACGCCGGCGGCCGCGGGAGACGACTAAATGACCTCGCCCCGGAACGGTGTGGTGGTGCACGTGGAGTCTCCGACCGAAGGGCGGAACCCGCGCACGGCCGACATCGACCGGGTTCCCACGATCGACGTGCTGCGGATGATCAACGACGAGGACCGCACGGTCCCCGCCGCGGTCGCCGCGGTGCTGCCGGAGCTGGCGCGCGCGGTCGACCTCGGCGTCGCCGCGATCTCGGCCGGCGGCCGGGTGCACTACGTCGGCGCCGGCACCTCCGGCCGGCTGGCCACGCTGGACGCCGCCGAGCTGGTGCCCACGTTCAACACGCCGTCCGACTGGTTCGTCGCCCACCACGCCGGTGGACCGGAGGCGCTGGTCCGCGCGGTCGAGGAGGTCGAGGACCACTCCGGTGCCGCCCAGATCCGCCGCCACGCCACCGCCGGGGACCTGGTCGTGGGCATCACGGCGTCCGGGCGCACGCCGTTCGTGATCGGTGCGCTGCAGGAGGCGCAGGCGCTCGGCGCCCACACGGTGCTGATCTCCAACAACGCCGCCGTGCCGATCACACCGGACGTGCTGGTCGCGCTCGACACCGGGCAGGAGGCGATCGCCGGGTCGACGCGGATGAAGGCGGGTTCGGCGCAGAAGCTGGTGCTGACCTCGTTCTCGACGGCGGTGATGGTCAAGCTCGGCCGCACCTACTCGAACCTGATGGTCAGCATGCGCGCCACCAACGCCAAGCTGCGCGGGCGGACGATCCGGATCCTGCACGAGGCCACCGGACTGCCCGAGAACGCCTGCGAGAAGGCGCTCGTGGACTCGTCCGGTGACCTCAAGGTCGCGCTGGTGCACCTGCTGTCCGGGGTGCCGACCGAACGGGCGGCCGCCGCGCTGGAGGACAGCAAGGGCCACGTCCGCGACGCGCTGGACCGGCTAGCCGGCTGACACGAGGTCCGGCCCGAACACCTCGTAGTAGATGTCGGTGACACCCGCGGCGAGGAGCTGGGCCCGCACCGCGCGCAGGAACGGCACCGGCCCGCACAGGTACGCGGTCGTGTCCGGCGGGACCTCGATGCCGCTCAGGTCGACGAACCCGGTCCGCTCGGCCGACCACTCCCCGATCGGCCGCTCGTAGAAGACGTGCGCCTGCCCGTCGGCGAGCTTCGCCACGAGCTGGCCGAGACCGGCGCGGAACGGGTGGCTGAGCTGGTCGCGGTCGCCGTGCACGACGATGACCCGCCGCGGTGAGCCGGTGGCCGCGAGCTCGGCGAGCATCGAGATCATGGGCGTGCAGCCGATGCCGGCCGAGGCGAGCAGCACCGGGCCGTCGCCGGGCTGGAGCGTCACGTCACCGGCCGGCTGGCTCAGCCGCAGCGTGCTGCCCACCGGCGCGTGGTCGTGCAGGTGGTTCGACACCTCGCCGTCGCGCTTCACGGAGAACTGCAACGCGTCGTCGGTGCGCCCGGAGAGGCTGTACTGGCGGATCTGCCGGGCACCGTCGGGCAGCGGGACCTGCACCGACACGTACTGACCGGGCTGGCTCGCCGGCACCGGCCCGTCGACCGGCCTGACCACGAACGTCACCACGTCGTCGGTCTCCTGGAAGCGGGCGATCACCCGGTGGTCCTGCTGGCCCGTGGGCAGGAACCGCTCCAGGCCGATCAGCGTGTCGGCCATCAGCCAGTAGACCTCGCTCCAGGCGGCGGCGACCTCGTCCGACACGTCCAGGACCTCGGCGACGGCGCCGAGGAGGTGCTTGTGCACCACCGCGTACTGACCGGGCGTGACGCCGACCGAGACGTGCTTGTGGGCGATGCGGCGCAGCATCGCGTCGGGCCGCTGCCCGGCGAGCAGGCCGGACGCGAAGGCCGCGACCGACCCGGCGAGCGCCTGGGCCTGGGTGCCGTTGGCCTGGTTGCCGCGGTTGAACACGTCCCGCAGCAGGATCGGGTGCTCGGCGAACATGCGCCGGTAGAAGAGCGTGCTGATCTCGCCGATGGCGGCGCCGACCGCGGGCAACGTGGCCTCGACCAGCTCGGCGGACTTCTCCGACAGCATCGACGTGCTCCTCACTTCAGCCCCAGGCTGAGCAGAACCGGACCGGTGGGCCGGGCGACGAGGTCTCCGACGGACAACGGGTCGAGCGAGGCGTAGAACGCCTCCTGCGCCTGGCGCAGGGCGTGGCGCAACCGGCAGGCCGAGCTGAGCGGGCACCGCAGCTCGCCCTCGCAGTCCACGACGTCCCCGACGCCTTCCAGCTCGCGCATCAGCCGGCCGATCGACACGGCCCGGCCCTGCGCGGTGAGCGTCAGGCCACCGCCCCGGCCGCGTCGCGCCTCCACGACACCGAGGTGCTGCAGCTGCGCCACGACCTTCGCCGCATGGGTGTACTGCACGCCCATGACCGCGGCGACGTCCCGTGTGGTCGGGTGCTCCGAGCCGTCCACGACGGCAAGCCTCATCACGATCCGCAGCGCGATGTCCGTGCTCTTCGTCAGCCTCACCCGACCGAGGCTAGCTTAATTTGAATCTGAGATTCCACTTATCCCGGCAGCACCGGACGCCACGGGATCGGCGTGGACAGCACCATTGCGCTGGACGTCTCACCGTGCGACGCCAACCGGACCAGCAGGCGTTCCAGCTCAAGGATGGACGTGGTGACGACCTTCACCACCGAGCAGATGTCACCGGTGAGCCGCACGACCTCCACGACCTCCGGCAGGTCGTCCAGCAGCTCGGGGTGCACGGTGATGCACCGCGGCCCGTAGCACTTCATGCGCACCAACGCGACGACCGGACGCCCCACGACAGTCGGGTCGACCACGGCGCGATAGCCGGTGATCGCACCCATGTTCTCCAACCGCCGCACGCGCTGAGCGACCGTCGGCGGTGACACGTGCACCCGCCGCGCCAGCTCGTTGTACGACAGGCGCGCATCCTCTTGGAGCGCCTCCAACAGGGCCTTGTCCACGTCGTCCAACATGAACGCAAAGCTACTCGGCTCTCCGCTTTGCGATTGGCAGAGATTTCTGCCGAACGCCTTTCGACGCCCATTCAGGTGACGCGCTCTTCGAGCCAGAATTGAGGGCATGAGCTGCCCCGTGTCCCCCAAGCTGGATTTCGGCGGCACCACGCCGTACGAGGACTACGTGCACGCGTCGGTGCTGCACACCCTTCAACAGCAGTGGTCCAAAGATCCCCGTGAGATGTCGTTCCTGGTCATCACGCAGGTGATGGAGCTGTACTTCGGCCTGCTCTGCTTCGAGTGGCGCCAGGCCCAGACCGAGCTGCGCGCCGACGACCTGCGCGCTGCCGTGCGCACGCTGCGCCGCTCCGACCTGCACCTGCAGGCGCTGTCCGCGGCGTGGCGCCCGATCGCGCGGATGACGCCGACCGAGTTCAACTCCTTCCGCGACGCCTTGGGCGAGGGCTCCGGCTTCCAGTCGGGCATGTACCGCGAGGTGGAGTTCCTGCTCGGCGAGAAGTCGGCGTCGATGCTCGTGCCGCACCGCGCCGTGCCCGCGATGCACGCGCAGCTGGAGGAGTCGCTGTCGAAGCCGTCGCTCTACGACGACGTGCTCGCGGCCTTGAAGCGCCGCGGTTTCGGCATCCCCGCCGAGGTGCTCGACCGCGACCTCACCAAGGCCTACGAGCCGTCCGCCGAGGTGGAGCAGGTGTGGGCGGCGATCTACCGCGGCGACGACCGCGACCTGCTGGAGCTCGGCGAGGCGCTGACCGACATCGCGGAGGAGTTCGCGCGCTGGCGCTACGACCACCTGCTCGCGACCCGCCGTTCGATGGGCGCGAAGGTGGGCACGGGTGGGTCCGCCGGTGTTGCATGGCTGGAGAAGCGCACCCAACGAGCGGTGTTCCCGGAGCTGTGGACCGCCAGGAGCTACGTTTGACTTCGCCCTCGTCCCAGGGACGCGGACTCCCACCCGCCGTGAGGCGGACAGCGCTCAAGCGCTGTGCCTCGCGGCACGGGCTTCCTGTTTCACCGCTGATCGCGGAGGGGAAACCCCTTGCCGTCTGACATCAGCTCCGCAGGCATCGCCCGGCGTTGCCCGGGCTACGGCTCGACCAGCCGCAAGGATGTTCTTCGCCGCGTTGTGGTCCCGGTCGTGCCGGGTGCGACAGGTCGGGCACGTCCAGTGCCGGGTGGAAAGCTCCAGCTCGACGAGCCGGTGACCACAGGTGGAACAGGTCTTGCTGGACGGGTACCAACGGTTGATCACCACCAACGTGCGGCCGGCACGTTGGCACTTGTACTCCAGCTGTCTCCGAAACTCGCCCCAGCCCGCGTCGGCGATAGCGCGGGAAAGCCGGCGGTTGCGCATCAGGTTTCCGATCGACAGGTCCTCGATGGCGATCAGAGCGGCTTTGCGCACAAGTGCGGTCGTGGTGCGGTGCAGGAAATCTTTGCGACTGTCGCGGACTTTGCCATGAGCACGAGCGACTTTGACCTTCGCCTTGCGCCTGTTGTTGCTGCCGGGCCGACACCGAGCCATCCGGCGCTGGTACCGGGCCAAGTTCCGCGCCTTGTGGGCGAAATGCCGCGGATTGGCGATCCGCTCGCCGTCACTGGTCACCAGGAAGTTCGTGACGCCGAGATCAACACCGACCTCGCACACCGTCGACGCGACAGGTGCGCGCACATCCGCCTCGACTGCGAATGTCACATACCAGCGGTCATCGGAATCTCGAGAGACCACCACCGTCGTGGGATCGAGAGTGGCCAAGTCCACCTCGTCGTACGACCAGACGAATGCCAAGGACGCGTTGGTCTTCGCCAAGGTCAGGACACCTTCGCGCATGCGGAACGCCGACCGGGTGTAGTGCGCACTCTGACGACCGGTTCGAGACTTGAACCTCGGACGACGGGCGCGTCCCGCGAAGAAGTTCGCGAATGCCGCATGTTGGTGACGCAGGGTTTGCTGCAACGGAACGGAGGACACCTCACTCAGGAAGGCCAGCTCCTCAGTGCGTTTCCACCGGGTCAAAGCAGCATCGGTTTCTCGATACGAGGTGGAAGCGCCATGCAGACGGTAACGGCTCTGCCGTTCGCTCAAAGTCTTGTTCCACACCAGGCGGACACACCCGAAGGTGCGGACCAGCCCGGTGATCTGTTCTGCACTCGGATACGCCCGGCACTTGTACGCCGTTCGCACGA
Organism: Lentzea chajnantorensis; assembly: GCF_054300775.1. Classification (NCBI taxonomy): domain Bacteria; kingdom Bacillati; phylum Actinomycetota; class Actinomycetes; order Pseudonocardiales; family Pseudonocardiaceae; genus Lentzea; species Lentzea chajnantorensis. The sequence goes on from NZ_JBSDZT010000002.1 coordinate 830,310, forward strand.
AACACAGCGTACTGCATTCGTCACAGCGGGAGACGATCCGGATGGTTGCCCGAACCCCACCTTCCCGAACCAATCGGGCTTCTGCTTTGGAGACCTCAGTGAAGCGTGAGCTGTTCGACCTCCCCGAAGGCGTCGTCTACCTCGACGGCAACTCCCTCGGCGCACCGCCGAGGCACGTCGCCGCCCGGATGCAGGAGGTCGTTGCGCACCAGTGGGGAACGCGGCTGATCCGGTCGTGGTCCGAGGGCTGGTGGGAGGCGCCGCAACGGATCGGTGACCGGATCGGCCGGCTGGTCGGGGCCGCACCGGGGCAGGTCGTGGTCGGCGACTCCACGTCGGTCAACGTGTTCAAGGCGTTGATGGGTGCGGTGAAGGGCACCGAGCGCGGCGAGGTCGTGGTCGACGAGGCGACGTTCCCGACCGACGGTTACATCGCGGAGTCCGTGGCCTCGTTGACGGGCCTCAAGGTCCGGGCCGCACATCCGTCCTCTTTGGACCTCACCGGGGACACCGCGGTGGTGTTGCTCAACCAGGTCGACTACCGCACCGGCGAGCTGCACGACATGAAGGCGCTCACCGAGCAGGTGCACGCGGCCGGCGCGCAGGTGGTGTGGGACCTCTGCCACAGCGCGGGCGTGCTGCCGATCGCCTTGGACGAGCTCCAAGTCGACTTCGCGGTCGGCTGCACCTACAAGTTCCTCAACGGCGGGCCCGGCTCGCCGGCGTTCATCTACGTGCCGCACGCGAAGCAGGCCACGTTCGAGAACCCGCTGTCGGGGTGGAACGGGCACCGCGAGCCGTTCGGCATGAAGTCGTCCTACGAGCCCGATCCTGGCATCGCGCGGGCACGGGTCGGCACGCCGGACATCCTGTCGATGCTGGCGCTCGACGCGGCGCTGGACGTGTGGGACGACGTGGACCTCGCCGAGCTGCGCGAGCGCGGGCTCCGGCTCACCGCGGTGTTCCGCGAGCGGGTCGAGGAGCTGCACGGACCTGGAGGTGATCACGCCGGAGCGGCGCGGCAACCAGATCTCCGTGCGCTGCCCGGACGCCAAGGCCGTGATGGACGAGCTGATCGCGCGAGGTGTCATCGGCGACCACCGGCCGCCGGACGTCCTGCGGTTCGGGTTCGCGCCGCTCTACGTGACCGACGAGGACGCGGTGCGGGCCGCCGAGGTCCTGGCCGACGTCATCCGGTGAGCGCGGCGTCCGCGATGCTCCTGGCCTCGCGGGCGCCCGCCTCCAGCGACGAGCACACGAACAGGATCCACTGCGCCAGGCCTTCCAGTTCGCCCGACGCGAACGCCACGGACGCCGCCTCGTACTCCGCCGACCGGCGCAGGCACGCCACCTCCGGCACGCCGAGGCCCTTGGGGTCGAGGCCGGTGGAGATCGACGTCAGCCGGGCGGCGGCGCGGGCCACCACGCCGTTCGCGACGTCGAACGGGGCCAGGCCGAGCAGTTCGCCGTGCACGACCGCGACGAGCACGGGCGCGGGCACCGAGGTGCCGCCGGTGACGAGCGAGCCGAGCAGGTCGAGCCGCTGCGACACGTCCTGTGCGACGCGCGGCCGGCCGACCTCCGGGGTCAGGTCCGCCGCGGCGAGGACGTGCAGCCGCGCCAGCGCCTGCAGCGGTGCGCGCTGCCAGACGGCGACCAGGCCGCCGAGCGCCTCCGCGATCCGCAGCGAGCCCGCGAGCACCGGGTCGGAGACCTCGCCGGACTCCGGGATCTCGGTCGGGCCGCCCTCCAGCGCCGCCGACGCCCGTGCCGCGCGGACGGACGCCTCGGCCGCGGTCGTGGCCCAGCCGCGCAGGTTCACCCGATGGCGGTGCACCTGGAAAACGGCGTCCTTGGCCGCGTTCGCGGCGTCTGCGACACCGGGAAGGGAAAGCAGCGGGGCGAGGGGATCGGTCACGGTCGCGCAGAGTACCTGACCAGGTGAAACGCGTGACCCAGCTCACTGGGCGACCGTTGAGCGCGCAACTTCGCCCGTTCAACGCGCCACACGTGCCTGGACCAGACAAAACGGGTTACACAGTGACAGCCGTGTAACCAACCTCCCAAGATTGGTCTGAACCTTTCAGGGGAGGAGCCTGTTGGAGTGAGCTGGCTCGCACTACGGTCAGTACCCGCATCCCGAACAGGTCTGGACTTTCCAGGAGGTCTCGCACCATGACGCAGTCGCCAGGCCAGGGCAACGCCCTGGACAACCTGCTCACGGAGAGCAGGACGTTCCCGCCTTCCGACGAGTTCGCGGCACAGGCGAACGCACAGCCCGCGCTGTACGAGGAGGCGAAGGCCGACCGCGAGGCGTTCTGGGCGAAGCAGGCGGAACGGCTGCACTGGGACACGAGGTGGGACCAGGTGCTCGACTGGTCGGACGCGCCGTTCGCGAAGTGGTTCGTGGGCGGCAAGCTCAACGTCGCCTACAACTGCGTCGACCGCCACGTCGAGTCCGGCCACGGCGAGCAGGTCGCGATCCACTGGGAGGGCGAGCCCGGCGACTCCCGCACCATCACCTACGACGAGCTGCAGCGCGAGGTCTCCAAGGCCGCGAACGCGTTGACCTCGCTGGGCATCGGCGCGCAGGACCGCGTCGCGATCTACATGCCGATGATCCCCGAGGCGATCTTCGCGATGCTCGCCTGCGCCCGCGTCGGCGCGTTGCACAACGTCGTGTTCGGCGGCTTCTCCGCCGAGGCGCTGCGCACCCGCATCCAGGACTCCGAGGCCCGGCTCGTCATCACGACCGACGGCCAGTACCGCCGCGGCAACCCGGCCCCGCTCAAGCCGGCCGTCGACGAGGCCGTCGCGGGCGCGCCGTCGGTGGAGAAGGTCGTCGTCGTCAAGCGCACCGACACCGAGGTCGTGTGGACCGACAGGGACGTGTGGTGGCACGAGCTGGTGGACGCGCAGTCCGACCAGCACACCCCGGAGGCGTTCGACTCCGAGCACCCGCTCTTCATCCTCTACACCTCGGGCACCACGGGGAAGCCGAAGGGCATCCTGCACACGTCCGGCGGCTACCTCACGCAGGCGTCGTACACGCACCACAACGTGTTCGACCTCAAGCCGGACACCGACGTCTACTGGTGCACCGCGGACATCGGCTGGGTCACCGGCCACAGCTACATCGTCTACGGACCGCTGTCGAACCGCGTGACGCAGGTCGTCTACGAGGGCACGCCGAACACCCCGGACGAGGGCCGGCACTGGGACATCGTGCAGAAGTACGGCGTCTCCATCTACTACACGGCGCCGACGCTGATCCGCACCTTCATGAAGTGGGGCGCGGACATCCCGGCCAGGTACGACCTGTCGTCGCTGCGGGTGCTGGGCTCGGTCGGCGAGCCGATCAACCCCGAGGCGTGGATGTGGTACCGCGAGAACGTCGGTGGCGGCAAGGCGCCGATCGTGGACACGTGGTGGCAGACCGAGACCGGCGCGATCATGATCTCGCCGCTGCCCGGTGTCGTCGCGACCAAGCCCGGTTCCGCGCAGCGCCCGCTGCCCGGCATCGGCGCGAAGGTCGTCAACGACGAGGGTGTCGAGGTCGAGCACGGCGGCGGTGGCTACCTGGTGCTCGACGAGCCGTGGCCGTCGATGCTGCGCGGCATCTGGGGCGACGACGAGCGCTACCGCGACACGTACTGGTCGCGCTTCAAGGACCAGGGCTACTACTTCGCCGGTGACGGCGCCAAGTACGACGCCGACGGCGACCTGTGGCTGCTCGGCCGCGTCGACGACGTGATGAACGTGTCGGGCCACCGCATCTCGACCACCGAGGTCGAGTCGGCGCTCGTGTCGCACCCGACCGTCGCCGAGGCCGCGGTCGTCGGCGCGTCCGACGACACGACCGGCCAGGGCATCGTGGCGTTCGTGATCCTGCGCGGTGGCGCGGGTGCCGACGCCGGTGGCGCGGAGGCGATCAAGGCGCTGCGCGACCACGTGGCCAAGGAGATCGGCCCGATCGCGAAGCCGCGGCAGATCATGGTCGTGCCGGAGCTGCCGAAGACGCGCTCGGGCAAGATCATGCGCCGCCTGCTGCGCGACGTGGCGGAGAACCGCGCGGTCGGCGACGTGACGACGCTCGCGGACTCGTCGGTGATGGACCTGATCTCGGCGGGCCTGCAGTCGGGCAAGTCGGAGGACTGATACTGATCTGCGCAAACGTGACGGGCGTCCTCTTCGGGGGACGCCCGTTCGCGTTAAGGTTGCGGCAGGGTGAGCCGGGAAGTCTGGTCGGCACGAGGATTTGTCGTGCCCGCAGACCGCCCTGGGAGCCCCGTGTCGCGCAAGAAGGCCGTCGTCGCCGAGTTCGCCCGTTACCTCCGCACCGAGACCGTCGGTGGCACCGTTCTGCTCGGCGCCACCGCGATCGCCCTGCTGTGGGCCAACTCGCCGTGGGCACCCGCCTACTTCGGGCTGCGCGACCTGCACCTCGGGCCGTTGTCCGTCGGCGACTGGGCCAAGGACGGTCTGCTGGCCATCTTCTTCTTCGTGGCCGGCCTTGAGCTCAAGCGCGAGCTCGTCGTCGGCGAGCTCTCGAACATCAAGGCCGCGGCCCTGCCGATCATCGCGGCGGTCGGCGGCATGGTCGTGCCGGCGCTGATCGCGTTGTCGATCGGGTGGGGGCAGCCGGGGATCGAGAAGGCGTGGGCGATCCCGGTGGCGACGGACATCGCGTTCGCGCTCGGGGTGCTCGCGCTGACGGCGTCGGGACTGCCGTCGAGCCTGCGGGTCTTCCTGCTCTCGCTCGCGGTGGTCGACGACCTGGGCGCGATCGTGGTGATCGCGGTCCTGTTCACGGCGCAGTTCAACCTGCTGGCGGCGGGTGCCGTGGTGGCGCTGCTGGCGCTGTACTGGTTCCTCCAGCACAAGAGGATCACCACGCCGTTGCTGTACGTGCCGATCGCGCTGGCCACCTGGTGGTTCATGCACGAGTCGGGCATCCACGCCACGATCGCCGGTGTCTCGCTCGCGCTGCTGACGCGGGTCAAGCGCGACCCGTACGAGCAGCACGCGCCGGCCGTGCGCCTCGAACACCGGTTGCAGCCGTGGTCGGCGGGCGTGGCGGTACCGGTGTTCGCGCTGTTCGCGGCGGGTGTGCCGGTCGGCGCGGAGGCGTTCGGCAAGCTCTTCGAGGACAAGATCGCGATCGGTGTGGTGGTCGGGCTCGTCGTCGGCAAGGTGATCGGGATCGTGGGGGCGTCGGCGCTCGCGGTGTGGTTCAAGGCGGCGGTCTGGCCGGCCGGGGCGGGGCCGCGCGACATCGTGGCGGTGGCGACGCTGGGCGGGGTCGGGTTCACCGTCAGCCTGCTGATCGCGGAGCTGTCGCTGCCGGAACCGGAGACCGCGAAGGCCGCCGTCCTGCTCGCCTCGATGATCGCGTCGCTGCTCGCGGCGGTGTTGCTCATTCGCCGGAGCCGGGCGCATGGCACCATGTCCGGGTGACCACCAGGGAGCACATCGCGTCGATTCCGCTGACCGCTGACGACCCCGCGGCCGAGGCCTCGATCGGCGGCCTGGTCCGCGACGCGACCGCGCACGTGTCGACTTTGGTCAGAGCAGAGGTCGAGCTCGCGAAGGGCGAGCTCGCCGCCGAGGTCAAGAAGGCGCTCAGGGGCAGTGTTTTCTTCATCGTCGCGCTGACGGTGCTGCTGTTCAGCCTGTTCTTCTTGTTCATGGCGCTCGGCTTCGGGTTCACCGAGTGGTTCGGCTGGTACGCCTGGGCCGGCTTCGGGCTGACCTTCCTGCTGATGCTCGTCACCGCGGGGCTGTTCGCGTTCCTCGGCTACCGGAAGGTCCGCAAGATCAGGGCGCCGGAGCGGTCGATCGCGGCGGCCAAGGACACCGTGGCCGCACTGCGCAACCGTGACTCTCACGGCAGGGGCGACGACAACTGAGCCGCAAACCCGACCCGTCGGTGGTGCGGGTCGCGGGGCCGTGGACGCACCGCGACGTCTCGGCCAACGGCATCCGCCTGCACGTCGCCGAGCTCGGCGAGGGACCCCTCGTGCTGCTGCTGCACGGGTTCCCCGAGTTCTGGTGGTCGTGGCGGCACCAGCTGACCGCGCTCGCCGAGGCCGGCTACCGCGCCGTGGCCGTCGACCTGCGCGGCTACGGCGACTCGGACAAACCCCCGCGCGGGTACGACGGGTTCACCCTCGCGGGTGACATCGCGGGTCTGGTCAAGGCGCTCGGCGCCCCCCGCGCGCACCTGGTGGGTCACGCGTGGGGCGGCCTGCTGGCGTGGACGGCCGGCGCCATGCACCCGCGGCTGGTGTCGTCGGTGTCCGCGCTGTCGGCCCCGCACCCGCTGGCGTTGCGCCGCACGTTCCGCCGACCGGGCCGGCTGAACCGGCACGTGCTGCAGTTCCAGCTCCCGCTCTACCCGGAACGCCTGCTGACCAGGGAGAACGGCCTGCAGGTGGCCAAGCTGCTGTCGGCGTGGTCGGGCCCGAAGTACCGGTCGGCACCGGAGTTCGACGAGGTCGTCCGCCGCTGCCGGCAGGCGATGCTCGTGCAGGGCGTGGCGCACAGCGCGATGGAGTACTACCGCTGGGCCGTGCGGTCCCAGCTGCGCGGCGACGGCCGCCGCTTCGCCGAGGCGGTCGACAAGCCGTTGCCGGTGCCGGTGCTCCAGATCCACGGCGAGCTGGACGCGGTGGTGCTGGAGTCCACAGCCCGCGCGTCCCTGCCGTGGCTCGGTCCCGGCTCGGAGTTCCGCTCGCTGCCCGAGGTGGGGCACTTCCCGAACCAGGAGGCGCCGCACACCACGAGCCGCCTGCTCACCGAGTTCCTGCAGAGGTCGTCCTGAACGCCGCCGCCAGCTCCGCCGCCGGGTCGTCCGGCAGCTCGGTCGCGCGCCAGGCGATGTAGCCGTCCGGGCGGACGAGCGACGCGCCCTTGCCGGACAGCCCGAACGCGTCGAGCGCCTCGACGGGTTCGTACCGCACGCCCAGCGGTTCGGCCGCGTCCGCCCACAGCGGGTCGTTCGCCACCAGCACCCAGCCGCGTTGGAACAGGTCCAACGTGGACTTCCCCGGCTCGATCCACAGGTGCGGGGCGCGCGTGCCGGGCTGGCCGTTCCACTGCTCGGGGAGCCGGGCCGGCGGCAGTTCCTCGCCCGCCCCGAGCACCGCCGCGGAGCGGTAGAGCACGCCGAAGTGCATGGCGTCGTTGTCGTACAGCGGCGCGTCCTCCGGTTCACCGCCGCGGTTGTGGCCGTCGTTGCGCGCGAAGATCTGCTGGTGGCACAGGGTCGCGACGGGCCGCCGTTCCGCGTCGTAGGTGTCCAGCAGGGACGGTCGTGACGTGCCGTCCAGCACGGCGGCGAGCTTCCAGGCGAGGTTGTGCGCGTCCTCGATGCCGACGTTCGCCCCGAACCCGCCGCGGCTGGGCGGCAACGTGTGCGCGGCGTCGCCGGCGAGGAAGACCCTGCCCCGGCTGAACCGGTCGGCGACGTTCGCGCTGATGGTCCACCGGCCGGTGGTGATGACCTCGACGTCGAGGTCGTCGCGGCCGATGGCCTGGAAGACCTTCTGCCGCAGCTCCGGCTCGGTGTACTCGCGGTCGTCGAGCATCAGCACCCAGCGGCCGTCGCCGTAGGTCGTGAGGAAGCCGACGTCGTCGATCACGAACTGGCCGATGCCGTCCTTCAGGTACTCGTCCAGCGGTGCGCGGAACAGCACGCTGCGGGACGTGTGCATGTATCCGCGACCGGTGCGGGTGATGCCGAGCTGTTCGCGGATCGGGCTGCGGTGGCCGTCGGCCGCGACGAGGTAGTCGGCGCGGATCTCGTACGGCTCCCCGTCACCCTGCACGACCGCCGTGACGCCGTCGTCGTCCTGGGAGAACTCCAGCATCCGGGTGCTCATCCGGATGTCCGCGCCGAACTCGCGGGCCTTGTCGCGCAGGATCGGCTCCATCACGTCCTGCGCCGCGCCGACGCCCCTGACCGGCGAGTGCTCGACGTCCGTGAGCTGAGCCGGTGGCGTCCAGAACGTCTCGTCGTACTTCTTCCCGACCAGGCTCTCCGCCCGCACCCGCCGCACGCCGAAACCCCTGGTCATCCGGCTGCGCGGCAGCTCGTCCCCCATGCCGACCGCCCGCAGCAGCTCACCGACCCGCGCGTTGAAACCGACCGCCCGCGGGTGCGGTGAGCTGCCGGGGTGCTTCTCGACGAGCACCACGTCCACCCCGCGCCACGCCAGGAACAACGCGGCCGAGGTACCCGCCAGCCCGCCCCCGACCACCACGACCTGCGTCCTCATCACACCCACCCTCCGATACGCCGTATCTGTCAATACACTGTATCGGCAAGAGACGCTGTATTGTCCAGTCCGATGTCGAACGAACCCGTGTGGGAGCGGCCGGAGCCGCCCGGCAAGCCGTCGCCGACCCCGTTGAGCAGGGACCTGATCGTGAGCGCCGCGATCAGGCTCGCCGACGCGGGCGGGCTCGACGAGGTGTCGTTCCGCAAGGTCGCCGCCGCCCTCAACGCCGGCCCGATGCGCCTGTACGGCTACGTGGAGACCAAGGACGAGCTGCTCGACCTCATGGTCGACGAGGTCTACGGCGAGATCACGCCGCCGCCGTCATCGGCCGGCTGGCGCGAGGGGCTGCGGCACGTCGCGCACGGCATCCGGGACGCGACGAAGCGGCACGAGTGGTTCATCGACCTGCTGAGCAACCGCCCGCACCAGGGCCCGAACGCGCTCACACACCTGGAGACCACGCTCGCCACGGTCCGGTTCGACGACATCGACCAGGTGCTCGGCGCGGTCGGCGCGGTGATGGCGTACGTCTTCGGGGCCGTCCGCGGCGAGATCACCGAACTGCGCGCGGAACGGTCCAGCGGCATGACCGAGGAGCAGTGGCAGCGCGCGTCCGGCCCCTACATGCAGCGGATGCTCGCCACCGGCCGGTTCCCGACGCTCGCCAGGGTCATGCACGAGTCGAGTGACACCGATCCCGCGCACAGGTTCGAGATCGGCCTCGGCTACGTGCTCGACGGGATCGCTACGAGGCACAACCTTGCGTGGAGGCCCGCCGGGTCAGCGTCGGAGCCTTCTGCACAATTTCCTTGACCTGCTGCGCCGTGAGCACGAACCCGGTCTCCGGGTCGTCGACCGCCGCGCCGAACACCACGCCCATCACCCGGCCGTTCGGGTCGACCAGGGGGCCGCCGGAGTTGCCGGAGCGGACCTCGGCGCGGACGGTGTAGACGTCGCGGGTCACGGTCTGCGCGTCGTAGATGTCCGGGCCGCGCAGCAGCGGGATGCGTTCGCGGACGCGGGCGGACTTGGCGAGGTAGGGGCCGTCGAGGGGGTAGCCCAGCACGATGCCGTCCTCACCGGCCTGCACCTCGTCGGAGCGGAACTGCAGCGGCGCGGCCTCCAGGTCGGGGACCGCGAGGATGGCGACGTCGACCTTGGGGTCGTAGAGGACGACGGTGGCGTCGAACTGGCCGCGGCCGACCTCGACGGTCACCTCGTTGGTGCCGGCGACGACGTGGGCGTTGGTCATGACGCGCTCGGGGGCGATCACGAAACCGGTGCCCTCCAGCGCGCGGGAGCAGGACGGGGCACGGCCGCGGACCTTCAGCACCGAGGACTTCAGCCGGTTCACCACCGGGAAGCTCGCCAGCGCCTGGTCGGGTGGGCTGACGTCCTTCAGCGGGGTGCGGTTGAACGGGTCCATCGCCTGCGGGAAGCCGGAGACGTCGAACAGCTTCTGCAGGTCGTCGGACAGCACGCGGGCGGCCTGCGGCATGGTCTCGTTGACCTTGCCGAGGATCACCGAGTTGCGCAGCGACGCGGTCAGGTCGGGCAGGCCCGCGACCGAGGTCAGCGGCAGGGCGATCATCCAGGCCACGACGAAGACGACGATGCCCTGCACGATGGCGCCCAGCGCGTTGTCCGCGCCGCGCAACGGGGAGGCGTTGACCCGCGCCTTGATCGTCCGGCCGATGTAGACGCCGATCGTCTCGCCGAGCGCCACCAGCAGGACGACGATGCCCACCGCGAAGACGACCTTGGTCACCACGTTCTCGAACTGGGACACGAGCATCGGTGCGATCTGGGTGCCGAGGATCAGGCCGACGAGCACACCGACGAACGCGGGCAGCGCGACGACCATGCCCTGCCTGGCCCCTGACACCGCGGCGATCGCGGCAAGGCCCAGCACGAGCAGGTCAACCCAGTTCAACCGACTACCTCCGCCTCACTGTGTAGCGCGCAACGCTAGTTCAAGGTCGCGCACATCGGTCGCATCCCACGGCTGTTCCCAGCCACCGAGTGCGATCAGGCCGTTCAGCAGTCCCGCGGTGAAGCCCCACACCAGCATGCCCGGCGCGGAGAAGGCCGCTCCGACGTAGCCCGCGGGGTGGCGCACCCGGAACCTGTTGGCAGGGTCGGCGAGGTGTGCGACCGGCACCCGTGCGACGGCGGCGGTCTCGGCCGGGTCGACGGGGGCGACGGGGCTCGGCTGTTCCCAGTAGGCGAGCACGGGGGTGACCACGAAACCGGACACCGGCACGTACAGCTCCGGCATCACGACCAGTGGTCTCACTCCTGTCCCAAGTACACCTGTCTCCTCGTAAGCCTCGCGTAATGCGGTGCCCACGGGTCCGTCGTCGGTCGGGTCGGCGGCCCCGCCGGGGAACGCGACCTGACCGGGGTGGGAGCCCAGCGTGTCCGAGCGGCGCAGCAGCAGGACGTCCGGGCCGTGGTCGGCGTTGTCGCCGAAGAGCATGAGCACCGCCGCGGGCCTGCCGCCGGACGCGGGGGGCTTGATCCGGGTGAACGCCGTGGCGTCGATCTCCTCGGTCGCCTTGACGAGCCGCTGCATCCAGTCCGGCAGCTCGGTCGCTCCCAGCCCGGTTGCTCCCAGCTCGGTCGCCTCGCTCATCGCACCGCCTTCTCCACCTGTTCCGGCGCCGTGAACACCGGCGGGTCCGTGATCAACCGGACCGCGCCGTCCGCTGATATGTAATACGTGGCCGGCAACGTGATCGGCGCCTTCACCCGCTTGCGCAGCTCGTCCGCCCCGTCGTGGACCGACGGCAGCCGCACGCCCAGCTTGGCGAGCAGCTCCAGGCCGTCGGCCTCGGTGCTCTCCACGAGAACTGGGACGACCGGGACGGCGTTCGGTTGCTCCGCGTAGGCGTCCAGCACCGGAAGCTCCTTCTGGCACGGCTGGCACCAGGTCGCCCAGAAGTTGATCAGGAGCGGGCCCTTGAGCGCGAGGTCCGTCCGGGTGCCGTCACCGAGGCACGTCACGCTGACGCCGCCCGCACCGCCCGGCACGCACGGCCGCAGCTGGGCCTGCGCGCGCAACGCCACCACGTCCTGCGGCGGGCGGTTCGACCGGGCGGGCTGCTCCCGCGCGTCATCGCGCGGCCACAGCGCGACGACCCCGGCGACGCCGAGGACGAGCACGAGGACCAGCCAGCGGGTGCGGTTGTTCACCCCACCAGCTTCTCACCGGCTCGCACCCGCTCGGCGAGCTCGACCAGGTGCGGCTTCTCGTCGCCCTTCACGAGCTTCGCGGCCTTCACCGGGTCCTCGGGACCCAGGCCGTACGACGGGCAGTCCTTCATCAGCAGGCAGGCCCCGCACGCGGGGGTCTTGGCGTGGCACACGCGGCGGCCGTGGAAGACGATCCAGTGCGAGGCCATGGTCCAGTCGCGCTTCTCGATCAGCTCACCGATCGCGTACTCGACCTTGACCGCGTCCTCCTCCTCGGTCCACCCCCAGCGGCGCACGAGCCGGCCGAAGTGGGTGTCGACTGTGAGCCCCGGCACATCGAAGGCGTTGCCGAGAACCACGTTGGCCGTCTTGCGTCCTACACCGGGGAGCTTGACCAGCTCCTCCATGCTGCCGGGAACCACACCGTCGTGCTGCTCCACGAGAGCGGCACCGAGACCCAGGAGGGATGACGCCTTGTTCCGGTAGAAGCCGGTGGGGCGGATCATCTCCTCGAGTTCCACCCGGTCGGCTCCGGCGTAGTCGGCGGCCGTCGGGTACTTCGCGAAGAGCGCGGGAGTGACCTCGTTGACCTTCTTGTCGGTGCACTGCGCGGACAGCACGACTGCCACGACCAGTTCGAGCGGCGTGGTGAAGTCCAGCTCGCAGTGGGCGTCGGGATATCCCTCGGCAAGCGTGCGCACCATCCGGCGGGCCCTGCGGGTCAGGCCGAGTTTGGTTTCCGGTTTCTTGGTTGCGGGCACTGATCCAGAGTAGTCAACACGCCGCGACCACCCCCTAGATCCGTGCTCGAATCCCCCATGCGCCAGACTGCGGAGCATCATGACTGCCTGGTTTGTGATCGTCGTCCCGATCGTGATCATGTTCTTCGCGCTCTTCATGGAGCGCGTGGAAGCGAAGCTCCGGCACGTGGCCGTGCAGGAGAACGAGGTCGAGGAGTTCCTGGAGTCCGCCCGGCCCGACGAGGTCAAGGCGCTCTACGGACACGGCATCGGTCGCGCGCTGGAGCTGTTCCGCCTGCGCCGCCGCGGTCGCGGCAGCGTGCGCAAGCGCGTCCGCTAGCGGGCGGGTGCCGGCCAGGCACCCGAATGGCGTAGACTGGTTCGTTGGGCTCTGGATCGAGTCAGTCGAGTTGTTCCCAGCGAGACGGCGAGCCGAACGGCGATCCACTACACAGCCCTTAGACTGCAACGCAGTGATCGGCGGCACGGCGCTGACTCCACCAAAGATGGTGGTAGGCGTGCCGTCGCGTCGATTAGGAGGGACGAGGTGGACGAGACCCTGGCGCGAGCGGGCATCTTCCAGGGAGTTGACCCGGCAGCCGCAGAGGCGCTGGCGCAGACCCTGGAGACGGTGGAGTTCCCGCGTGGCCATGTGATCTTCGCGGAGGGTGAGCCGGGCGACCGCCTGTACATCATCCAGTCCGGCAAGGTGAAGATCGGCCGCAAGTCGCCGGACGGCCGCGAGAACCTGTTGGGGATCTTCGGGCCCTCCGACATGTTCGGTGAACTGTCCATTTTCGACCCCGGCCCCCGCACGTCGACCGCGACGACGGTGACCGAGGTGCGCGCGGTGTCCATGGACCGCCCCGCGCTCCGTCAGTGGATCACCAACCGGCCGGAGATCGCCGAGCAGCTGCTGAGGGCACTGGCCCGCAGGCTGCGCAGGACGAACTCGATGCTGGCCGACCTGATCTTCACGGACGTGCCCGGCCGCGTCGCCAAGGCGTTGCTGCAGCTCGCGCAGCGCTTCGGCTCGCAGGAGGCCGGTCTGCTCCGCGTCACGCACGACCTGACGCAGGAGGAGATCGCCCAGTTCGTCGGCGCGTCCCGCGAGACCGTGAACAAGGCCCTGGCCGACTTCGCGCACCGCGGGTGGCTGCGGCTGGAGGGCAAGAGCGTGCTGATCCTGGACCCGGAGCGCCTGGCGCGCCGCGCACGCTAGGACTTCAGCAGTTCGACGGACAAAGGACCGGGCGCCACCCCCGACGTGGCGCACCGGTCCTTTGTGCTGCACGGCCCATCCCCCGACGAACCGTGCCTTCCCACCCTCCGGCGCGCAGGCCCCGACCCTCAGGCCGGAGGTTGGTCTTTCGATCGACGAGTCAACTTTCGCACGGCCCCTACCGTGGGACTCAAGCCTTTTCACCCTCAGGGACCTCGTTCGGGTGGTTTTGGCTGCATCTTTCACCCGGTCATCCCATTCCTGTGACCGAACCGCAACCGTGGTGACACCGCGCACCCAAACTGGTACTTCCGTACCACCTTTGTCATACTGGTACACATGTCCCACTCCGCCCGCCTGTCCGACTATCGTGCTGCCCTGACGACCCCCGGCATGCGCGGCCCCGTGGTCGCGTCCCTGCTCGCCCGCCTCCCCATCGCGATGGTCGGGCTCTCGCTGCTGCTCTACGTGGAGCGCGCCACGGGTTCGTTCGCGGTCGCCGGTCTGGTGTCGGCGGCGGCGCTGGTGGGCGTGGCGATGGGCTCGGTCGTGCAGGGCCGGTTGATGGACCGCTTCGGTCCCACCCGCCCGCTGATGACCGTGACCGCGCTCTTCACCCTCTTCGTGACCGCCTCCGTGATCGCTGTCGAGGCCGGCCTGCCGGTGCTCCTGCTGGTCCCGCTGGCCCTCGGCGTCGGCGCGACCGAGCCGATGGTGGGCTCGGCGTCGCGGGCGCTGTGGGAGCGGATGGTCCCCGCCGGCCCGACGCGGATGGCGGGCTACGCCTACGAGGCCATCTCGATGGAGGTCTTCTTCATCCTCGGACCGGGTCTCGCGGGCCTGCTGCTGGCGGCGCCGTGGGCGGGCACCGGCGTGGTCGTCGGCTCGGTGCTGATGGTCGTCGGCGCCCTGTGGTTCGCGACCAACCCGGTCGTGCGCGAGTGGGGCCCGGTCGTCCAGGCCCCGCGGCCGCTGCTCGGTGCGTTCGCCTACCCCGGCATGCGCACGGTGGCACTGGCCGCGCTCGGCTTCGGCGTGACCATCGGTTTCGTCGAGGTGGCGGTGCCGGCCTTCGCGAAGGCGACGGGCCACGCCGCGATGGGCGGCCTGATGCTGTCGCTGTGGTCGATCAGCTCGGTGATCTTCGGCGTGCTCTACGGCATGCGCCCGTGGCCGCGCCCGATGCACCTGCGGCTGCCGGTGCTGCTCGGCGGCTTCGGCCTGCTGTCGCTGCTGCTCGCGATCCCCGCGTCGCTGGTGGGGCTGGGCCTGGCGCTGTTCGTGGTCGGCACCCTGATCACGCCCCAGTCGACCGCGCACTCCGCCGCGATCGAGCAGGTCACGCCCAACGGCATGGCCGCGGAGGCGTTCGGCTGGGTGATCACCTCGGTGACCGTCGGCCTCGCCATCGGACAGGGCCTGTCCGGTCAGCTGATCGAGCACTTCGGCACGCGGCCCGCGTTCCTCGCTTCCGGCGTGGCCGGTCTGCTGATCGCCGCGGCCGTGTGGGCGCTGCGCGAGACCGTGCGGCGCGGGGTTCCGGCCGGGGATGCGCTGCCGGCGCGGTCGGAAATGGAGCTCGTGGCCCGCTGAGGGGTGGACGGGTCCCCGGAGTGGGGGCCGGAGGTTGTGGTTGAGAGGCACGCCGGGGACGGCGTGCCTTTCGGCATTTCGGGGGGTGTTGGGACGGATGGTGGCCGGGTGAGGGTGCGGGCCTGCCGCGCGGGGGCGGGCAGGGCCGTGGGGGGCAGGGCAGGCCGAGGCCGGGGACGGCCCAGGGACGGGGACGGCCCGGGACGGGCGGGCCAGGCCGGGGACGGGCGGGCCGGAGCGGGCCGAGCGAGGCGGGGCAAGGGCGGGGCAGAGCGAGAAGGGGGCGGGCAGGCCAGGCCGGGGACGGGCGGGCGGAGCGGGCCGAGCGAGGCGGGGCAGGGCGGGAAGGGGGCGGGCGGGCCGCCACCGAGGGTGGGCAGGCCGCACTCCAGGGCGAGCGCGCCGCGTCCCAGGACGAGCAGAGCGCGTCCTGGGACGCGCTGAGTGGCGCCGACCCTGGACTGCAGGCCCGCAGCGTCGCACGACCGCCAACGGGCCAGGCTCGTCGTGCCCTGCCCCTACGCCCGCGCCTCCACGCCCCCGCGCTCGCGCCCCCGTGCCCGCGCTCACGCCCCGCGCTCAGACCCCGCGCTCAGACCCCACGCTCAAGCCCCTGCGCTCGGTGGCCTGACGGCGCCGTCAGGCCACCGAGCGCATCGGAACGACCAGGTAGGTGAGCTCCACGCCGTCCTCGCCGGGCGGGGAGGTCAGGACGGTGGAGCGGAGGCCGTCCTGGATGCGGAGTTCGATGCGGCGGCCCGCGAAGGCCTTCAGGGCGTCGGCGAGGTAGCGGGCCTGGAAGGTCTTGGTGAGGCGGTCGCCCTCGACGGTGGCCTTGACGAACTCCTCGGCCTCGCCGGAGGTCGGGTCGCTGCTCTTGACGCGCAGCTCGCTGTCCTCGACCTGGATGGTGACGGCCTGGTGGGGGCCGCCGTAGGGGGTGGCGCGGCGCACGGCGCGGGACAGGGCGTCGGCGTCGACCAGGACGGTGCTGTCGATGGTGGTCTCCAGGAGTCGGCGCGCTCGGTCGTCCGGGAACGGGGCGGCCAGGAGTGCGGTGGAGAGGGAGTTGTGGTGCCAGGCGAGGCCGATGCGGTCCGCGTCGGCGTGCAGGGCGACGGGGCCCTCCGCCTGGCGGGTGGCTTCGGCGAGGGCCTTGGCGGGGACCAGGACGTCGACGGAGCCGGCGGACTGCCACGGGAGCTTGGCGTAGGCCATGCGGTAGCGGTCGGTGGCCATGACGTGCAGGTGCTCGGCGTCGGACTGGACGCGGATGCCGGTGAAGATCGGCAGTGCGTCGTCCTTCGAGGCGGCACCGGCCACGGCGGCGACGACGCGCAGGTGCTCGGCGGCCGCGGTGCCCTGCAACGGGGGCAGGGCCGGGATGCCGGGGTGGTCGTGCAGGTCGAGCAACGGCAGGGCGAAGCGGGCCTGGCCGGTGCGGACCGCGAGCCGGGAACCCTCGACGCGCAGGCGGACCTGCGGCTCGTCGAGGGCCTGGAGGGTGGCGGCGAGCGCCTTCGCGGGCACCAGCACCTCCCCCTCGGTGTGCGCGGACGCGGGCTTCGTCAGGCTCACCGCGTGTTCGTGGTCGCTGCCCGCCACCTCCACCCCCGTCGCGGAGGCCCGCAGCCGGACACCGGCGAGGACGGGGTCGAGCACGCGGGTGGGCAGCAGCCGCGCCACCTCGGCGACGGCGCCGGCGAGCTCGGCTGTGGTGGCGGTGAGGTCCATGGCAGGGACGTTAGCGAGCACCCCTGACAATTTTCGCGAGCACGAGCGCGGCCAGGACGCATGAGCACGGGCGTCTCACCCGGTGCGCAGGTACTCCAGCTGGGCCCGCACCGACCACTCCGCGGCCGGCCAGAGCACCCGGTCGACGTCGGCGTAGACGACCTCGACGACCTGCCGGGGCGTGGGCGAGCCGCCCAGCGACTCCACGGCCCGGCGCACCTGCTCCAGGCGCTGGGTCCGGTGCGCCAGGTAGGCCCGCGCGGCCTCGCCGGCGTCGGCGAGCTCGGGGCCGTGGCCGGGCAGCACCGCGGTGTCCGGCGGCAGGTCCGCCAGCACCTTCAGCGACTCGAAGTAGTCGCCGAGCTTCCCGTCGGGGTGGGCGACGATCGTGGTGCCGCGGCCCAGCACCGTGTCCCCGGTCAGCACGGCCTCGCCGTCGAGCACGAAGCACAGCGAGTCGCTGGTGTGCCCCGGTGTGCCGAGCACCCGCAGCTCCAGACCGGAGCTGGTGACGACGTCACCGTCCACCAGGCCCTCGGACCCGAAGACGAACGTCGGGTCGAGCGCGCGCACCGGTGCCCCGACGAGCTCTCCGAACGAGCGCGCCCCCTCGGAGTGGTCGGGGTGGCCGTGGGTCAGCAGGACCTCGGAGACCGGCCCGACCGCCGCGATGCGCTCCAGGTGCGCGGGGTCGAGCGGACCGGGGTCGACCACGACGTACGACCCGGCGTCCGGCGCCTTGAGCAGCCACGTGTTGGTGCCGTCGAGCGTCATCGGCGACGGGTTGTCCGCCAGCAGCACGGCCGCGTGCGCGGTGACCTGGCGCAGCTGCCCGTACAGCGGGTGCTCGGCCCGGGCCCCGATCAACGGCGACCCGCTCATCCGAGCACCACCCTGACCACGTCACCGTCGCGGATCAGCTTGGGGATGATCTTCTCGACGCTGCGCTCCTCGGCCATGACCGCGGCGACCGAGCCGAGCGCACCGATCTCGTCCAGCGTCCGCCAGGTCGGCGGCATGAGCATGCGGCGCCCCTCCTGGGCGTCCTGGACCGCTTCCGCGGGCGTCTGCCAGGCCGCGTCGGACGCCTCGGTCGTGGCGCCGTCGGCGTGCTGACCGGTCGGCAGGGCCGCGACGAAGAACCGCGTGTCGTAGCGGCGCGGCTCCTCGCGCGGAGTCACCCAGTTGGCCCACGGCCGCAGCAGGTCCGCCCGCAGCACCAGCCCGGCGGCCGCCAGGAACTCCGCCAGCGACACCTTCCGGTCGACCAGGTCCTGCCGGGCCTGCGCGTACACCGAGGCGTCCGCGACGACCGTCGACGGGGACGGCCCCGCCAGCAGCACACCGGACTCCTCGAACGTCTCCCGCACCGCCGCGCACACGAACGCGCGGGCGAGCGACTCGTCCACCCCGAACACCGACCCCCACCACGACGGCGGCGGACCGGCCCACGCGACCGACGTGTCCGCGTCGCGCGGGTCCACGCCACCACCGGGGAACACGGTCATGCCGCCCGCGAACGCCATCCCCTTCACCCGCCGCAGCAGGAACGCCTCCACCCCGGCCGCACCGTCGCGCAGCAGCACCACGGTGACCGCGTCACGGGGTTCGACGGGTTGGGCAACCGGCGCCGCGGGTACCAGGTTTCCCGGCAAGGTCATGTCCTCGGGCATCCTCCGAGCGTACGACCGCGCTGACGTGAGGATGGTGTGATGGCGACGAAGGTCTCCGGCTGCCTGGTGAAGATGCTGCTGGTCCTGTTCGGCGTGGTGGTGGGAACGGGGCTGACGGCGGTGACGGCCGTCCTGCTGTTCCTGCCCGACCGCACGACCGTGATCAGCGTCGACCCGACCGCCGAGTCCCCCGGCGTGTACGTGAAGAAGGTCGAGCGCGTGGTCGGCGGCACCGGCTACGAGATCTGGCTCGGGCCCACGCCCGACAGGGGTCACGTGGTGACCGTTCCCGCCGGGTGGGAACACGACCCCGACCGCGAGAGCACGCCCGACGGCCTGCGGCTCAAGTTCGACAACGGGGGCGAGATCTTCGTCCCCAGGGCCAGCTACCTCTGAGGCAGGATGGGCGAGTGGACGAACAGCTGCGCGTAGGACTCGTCGGTGCCGGACCGTGGGCGGAGATGGTCCACGCCCCCGGTCTCGCCAACCACCCCGGCACCCGGCTCGCCGGCGTCTGGGCCCGCAGGCCCGAGGCGGCGCAGCGGCTCGCGAACGCCCACGGCACCGAGGCGTTCGAGTCCTACGAGGACATGTTGTCCACTGTGGACGCAGTCGCGTTCTGCGTGCCGCCGGGCGTGCAGGCGCCGATGGCGATCACGGCGGCCAACGCGGGCAAGCACGTCGTCCTGGAGAAGCCGATCGCCGAGTCCGCGGACGTGGCCGAGCGGCTCGCGCAGGCCGTGAGCGACGCGGACGTGGCGTCGCTCGTCGTGCTGACCCGCCGCTACGCCCCGGAGACCAAGGAGCTGCTCAGGCAGCTGCACCGCACCGGCGGCTGGACCGGCGCGGACGGCCGCTGGCTGACCGGCGCGCTGCTCGACGGGCCGTTCTCGAACTCGCCGTGGCGGCACGAGAGGGGCGCGCTCGACGACATCGGCCCGCACGCGTTCGACCTGCTGGACGCGGCACTGGGCGAGATCACCGACGTGCTCGCGGCGAACGTGTCGGAGACCGGGCTGTGGCAGCTGATCCTGCAGCACGCGGGCGGTGCGACGAGCACGCTGACGCTCACCCTGTCGTTGCCGTTGCAGCCGCCGTTCACGGACTTCACCGTGTTCGGGCCGAACGGCCACCGCACGCTGAACGGCCGCGACACGTCCACTTCCGACTGCTACACGAACCTGCTCGACGACTTCGTGGCGATGGTGCACAGCGGCACCACCACCCACGAGTGCGACGTGCGCCGCGGCCTGCACCTGCAGAAGGTCATCGACCTGGCGCGGCGCAAGGCCGGGGCGTGACGTCCGCCCCGGGAGCACGAGTCGCCCTCACTGCTGCTGGTGCCCGTTGTTCGTGGCCCCGAACGCCGACTGACGCGCCGATGACCGGTCGATCTGCCAGCGACCGGCGTCGGACGTCTTCGCGCCGGACTGCTCGCGCTGCGCCAGCTCCTCGTGCAGCTGCTGCAGCAACGCGCGTTCGCGTTCGCTGAGGTTCGCGTCCACACCGGACGACTCCGCGGGCGGTTCGGCCAGCGCGGCCTGCAGGGCCGCCAGCTCGTCGCCGCGCAGTTCCATGGTGACCTCGGCCCGGTTGATCGGGGTGGGCTCCGGCAACGACTCCGGCACCGGCTCCAGCTCCACCACCGGTTCCGGCTCCGGTTCGGGCTCCGGCTCGGCCGGGGCCACGGAGATCCGCTTCACGGGCTTGGGCGGGAAGGGCTGCGACCCCTCCAGGGACGGCGTGCGGGCAAAACGTGAGCCGGACTCCTCCACCACTGGCTCCGGCGCCGGTGTCGGCTCGGCCACCGGCGCCGGAGCGGGAAGTTCTTCCGACTGGTCGAACCAGGTGGGCTCGTGCCCCACGCCCGCGGGTGCCGGTGGTGGCATCGACGCCACCTGCGCCCCGGAGATGGGCACCGGACGCGAGGACGTCACGGCGGAGGCGTGGTAGTCGCCCAGCTGCGTGCCGACGGCCAGCACCTCGACCGCGGCCCGGATGCCCGCCTTGCGCAGCACCGTGTCGACCCGGTACGCGGTCGCGGGCGCGAAGCCCTGCGGACCCACGTCCACGAGCACGACCCGTTGCGGCAGCGGCCCGGGGGTGGCCCCGGCCGGCGAGGAACGCCAGACGCAGCGCACCGCGCGCACGTCCGGCAGCACCGACACCGCGCGCGACAGCAGCGGGCCGAGGTCCGCCGCCGGGTCGGAGTCGGAGGTGAAGCGGTGCCGGATGAACGGCAGCACCTCGACGACCGGCATGCGGTCGGTCAGGCTCGCGTCGGAACGCACCTCGTGCAGCGCCCACGTGATGGCGGCCCGCTCGTCGGGCAGCACGGGGATGCCGCCTGCCAGGAGCGTGCCGACGAGGAGCTCGACCGCGCGGTCCAGCTCTCCGACGGCGAGGAACTCGCGCGCCTTCGACAGGGCGTCGTCGTCGACGCGCCCGGCCATCGACAGCAGGAGATCGTGCAGACGGACCGGCAGGCCGACACCGTCGTTCGTCACGGCAACTCTCCTTAGCTGAGCACCAGGTGCTCCTCGGACTCGGCGCCGGCGCACACCAGCTCCGATGCCGCCAGCGCCGCCCGGTGGTAGGGCGGCAGGTCCAGACCGGACGACACGACCTCGACGCACGGGTCGGGCTCGCCCAGCGCCCGCAGCACGCGCTGCAGCTCGCCGGTCAGCCTCGCGTGACCGGTGGTGGCCGCCACCAGCAGGACGCGGTTGACCCCCTCGGGGCCGATGCGCCAGCAGGAACGGACCTCACCGACCCCGTGGCGGCCTCGCAGCGTGGCACCGAGCACGACGGTCGCGGAATCCCCCATCGGCACCCGATCGGGTGATTCCGGGGAGAAGGTGTAGTCGGTGGGGGGCAGTTCGTCCAGCCCTTTGACCGAACTGACGGCTCCCGGCTCGGCCCCGTAGGGCACGAGCGCGTCCTGAAGGAGGCGCATCTCGTGGTCGGTCAGCGGGATGCGCCCGTGCAGCAGCGTGCGCGGCAACGACCGCGCGAGCACCGCGTACGCGTCCGAGGCCGCCCAGTCCCGGTACCGCCAGAGCAGGTCGTCCGGAATGCGTCCGGCGAGCCGCAGCAGCAGTTCGTGGCACGTGTCCGACATGTCACACCCTTCAGCGGAAACCCGGGACGGGGACCGGGAGACTCAGACCTCGACGACCAGTTCGACCTCGACCGGCGCACCGATCGGCAGCTCGGCGACGCCCACGGCGGAACGGGCGTGCTTGCCCGCGTCACCGAAGATCTCCCCCAGCAGCTCGGACGCCCCGTTCACGACACCGGGCTGACCGGTGAAGCCCTCCGCGGAGGCGACGAAGCCAACAACCTTCACGATCCGCTTGATCGAGTCAACGCCCACGAGGTCGTGGACCGCCGCCAGCGCGTTCAGGACGCACGTCCGGGCGTAGGCCTTGGCCTCCTCCGGGGAGACGTCGGCGCCGACCTTGCCGGTGGCCGGGAGCTGGCCGTCGACGAACGGCAGCTGGCCGGAGGTGAACACCCAGGACCCGCTCTGCACGGCCGGGACGTAGGCGGCGAGCGGTGCGGCGACGCCGGGGAGCTCGATGCCGAGCTCGTCGAGGCGAGCGGACCAGGTCATGCCTTCACCCGCTTCAGGTACGCGACGTGCTGCTCACCGGTGGGGTTGGTCAGCACGGTGACCAGCTCCCAGCCGTCCTCGCCCCACTGGTCGAGGATCTGCTTGGTGGCGTGGATCAACAGCGGAACGGTCGCGTACTCCCACTTCGTCATGCGCGGAAGCCTAACCCGCCACCCGAACGACCTCTGCGCGGTTCCGGCCGATCGGGCTACCTTGATCACATGGAGACCTGGCGCGTCATCGCCACCGGCGCGTTCGCGGTGGGCGGGCTGGTGCTGGTGCTCGTCGCCATGGCCCAGGTGCGGGACCGCAAGCACAGCCAGCGGGTGCAGGTCCGGCAGGCCGGGCTGATCGGGCTCGTGGTCGTGGCCCTCGTCACGCTGGGCATCGCGTTCTTCCTGCCGTCGGTCGTGGCGTGGGCGTTGGTCGCGGCGACCGCCATGGCCGTTCTCTTCCTCACCCTGGTCGATTGACCGACCGATCCACGTCCGGCCGGATTCACACATAGTCTGGACGGGTGACGTCGTGGACCGAGGAGCTGACCAGAGCCCGTCTGCACGTGGTCTCCGGCAAGGGCGGCACCGGGAAGACCACGGTCGCGGCCGCGCTGGCGCTCGCGCTCGCCACCGGGGGCCGCCGGGTGCTGCTGGTGGAGGTGGAGGGCAGGCAGGGCATCGCCCAGCTCTTCGACCGGGCCCCGCTGCCCTACTCCGAGGAGCGCATCGCGTCCGCGCCGGGCGGCGGTGAGGTGCACGCGCTCGCCGTGGACGCCGAGGCCGCGCTGCTGGAGTACCTGGCGATGTTCTACAACCTCGGCTTCGCCGGCCGGACGCTGCGCAAGATGGGCGCGATCGAGTTCGCGACCACCCTCGCCCCCGGCCTGCGGGACGTGCTGCTCACCGGCAAGGTGAAGGAGACGGTCAACCGCACCGGCGACGGCGGCAGGCACTGCTACGACGCGGTGGTGCTGGACGCGCCGCCGACCGGCCGGGTGGTGAAGTTCCTGGACGTCACGAAGGCCATGGCCGACCTCGCGAAGGTCGGGCCGATCAAGGGGCAGAGCGAGGGCGTGGTGCGGCTGCTGCACTCCGGTGACACGGCGGTGCACCTGGTCGCGCTGCTGGAGGAGATGCCGGTGCGCGAGACGCTCGACGCGGTCGCCGAGCTGGACGCCGCGGACCTGCGGCCCGGCGCGGTGCTGGTGAACCGGGTGCAGCCGACGCGGCTGCCGGCCAGGTCGCTGCCCGCGGCGGCGGACGGCAGGGTGGACGCGGCACGGGTGCGCGCCGGGCTCGTGGCGGCGGGGCTGGACCTCGCGGAGGAGACGCTGGACGACCTGGTGGACGAGACCGTCGAGCACGCCATCCGGGTGCGCTCGCAGCAGGAGGCGATGGAGCTGCTGCGCGAGTCGGACCTGCCGACGCTCGACCTGCCGGAGCTGACCGACGGGGTGGACGTGGCCGCGCTCTACGAGCTGGCCGAGGTGCTGGTCGCGGCGGGTGTGCGGTGAACAGGCTCGACTTCGACCCGCTGCTCGACGACCCGGCCACGCGCGTGCTCGTGTGCTGCGGGTCGGGTGGTGTCGGCAAGACGACGACGGCGGCGGCGCTGGCGCTGCGGGCGGCCGAACGGGGCCGGCGCGTGGTGGTGCTGACGATCGACCCGGCACGCCGGCTGGCCCAGTCGCTCGGGCTGCGGGAGCTCGACAACCACCCGCGCGAGGTCGTCGTCGACGGCTTCGAGCCCAAGGGCGAGCTGTTCGCGATGATGCTGGACATGCGCCGGACGTTCGACGACATGGTGCTGACCCACGCCGGGCGCGACCGGGCCGACCAGATCCTGTCGAACCCCTTCTACCAGACCATCTCGTCGTCGTTCTCCGGCACGCAGGAGTACATGGCGATGGAGAAGCTGGGCCAGCTGGTGGCCGCGGACGAGTGGGACCTGATCGTCGTCGACACCCCGCCGAGCCGGTCGGCGCTCGACTTCCTGGACGCGCCGCAGCGGCTGTCCACTGTGCTCGACGGCAGGTTCATCCGCATGCTCTCGGCACCGGCGCGCGCCGGCGGCCGGGGCCTGTTGAAGATCGTCGGCACCGGTTTCAGCCTGTTCACGCGCGCGGTGTCGACGATCGTCGGCGGCCAGCTGCTGCAGGACGCGTCGACGTTCGTGCAGGCCTTCGACAGCATGTTCGGCGGGTTCCGCGAACGGGCCCAGCGCACGTACGAGCTGCTCCGCTCGCCGGGCACCGGTTTCGTGGTGGTGGCGGCGGCGGAGCCGGACGCGCTGCGCGAGGCCAGCTACTTCGTGGAGCGGCTCAGCGCGGAGAACATGCCGTTGTGCGGGCTCGTCGCGAACAGGACCCACCCCGTGCTGGCGGCGGACCTGCCCGCGGCGAAGGCCCACGCCGCGGCGGACGACCTCGACCGTTCCGGTGAGGCGCCGCTCGCGGCGGCGGTGCTCCGGCTGCACGCGGACCGGGTGGCGGTCGCCGATCGGGAGAAGCGGCTGCTGGCCCGGTTCACGCGTGCCCACCCCGGTGTCGCCCTGGTCGGCGTGCCCGCGTTGCCCGCGGACGTGCACGACCTCGACGGCCTGCGCGAGATCGGCCGCCGGCTCGCCGGGGAGTAGAGCCTCGTTGATCTTTTGTGCGGAGCCGCGGAACTAGCCGACCCGCGTGTCCTCGTGGTGTTCCTGGCGCGCATTGTCGAGCAATTCGTACCAGGACGTCACGTCGGGACGGCGACGCAGGAGAGCGCGTCGTTCACGCTCCGTCATGCCGCCCCAGACACCGAACTCGATCCTGTTGTCGAGCGCTTCGGCCAGGCATTCCATGCGCACCGGACAACCGAGGCACACGAGCTTCGCCTTGCGCTGCTCCGCACCGCGCACGAAGAGCTGATCCGGCTCCTCATCACGACACGAAGCGTTGATACGCCAATCCCCCTGGTTCATATCCCCCACTCCTCAGTGCTGTCCAAATGTGGAAATCCGCCACACCCCTGCCACGGATGCCGTAGCGTTCGAGCTACGACTGCATTCCTTGGACGTTGACGGACTGTAGTGCCGTTCGGTTCCCCTTCCAAGCCTGGGTCACCCGACTGTTACCTGTCTTGCGTATGTCTACTCATGCTGAGTAACGGCCCTTACTGATCACCTTCACCCGTTCGTGTACGGCGTACGCTGAGGCGCGTGCGAGTCAGGAATGGCGTGCTCAAGATGCTCGGCCTGTGCCTGCTGGCTGGGGTTCTCCTCGCCGGCATGCTGTTCCCAGTCGTGGGCGCGACCGGTCTGGTGTCGAACCGGGCCAGCGACACCGTGGACAGCATCTCCGCCGACCTCGTGACCACGGACCCACCGCTGATCACGACGGTCACCGACAGGGAGGGCGCCCCGATCGCCTACCTGTACGACCAGTACAGAGTCCTGACACCGCCCGAGAAGATCTCGCCGACCATGAAGGCGGCGCTGATCTCGGTCGAGGACCGCCGGTTCTACGAGCACCAGGGCGTGGACTGGAAGGGCACCATCCGCGCCGGTCTGACGAACCAGGTCAGCGGCGCCGTGACGCAGGGCGCGTCCACGCTGACCCAGCAGTACGTCAAGAACTACCTGGTCCACGTCGTGGCGCGGAACAACAAGCTGGAGCAGGCCAAGGCGCAGGAGCAGACCATCGCGCGCAAGATGCGCGAGGCCCGGATCTCCCTGCAGCTGGAGCGGAAGCTGGGCAAGGAGGAGATCCTCGCCCGCTACCTCAACGTCGTCCCATTTGGTTCGACCATTTACGGGATCGCGGCGGCCGCCCAGGCCTACTTCAACACCACGCCCGACAAGTTGACGGTTCCCCAGGCCGCGATGCTCGCCGGAATGGTCAACAGCCCGTCAGCGCTCGACCCCGAAGCGTATCCGGACAAAGCGCTGGAGCGGCGCAACAAAGTGATCGACAGGATGGTCGAGAACGACAAGCTGTCGCGCGACGCGGGTGAGGCGGCGAAGAAGGAAGGCCTCGGCCTGGCGAACCCGGTGCGCACCCCGCCGAACGGTTGTGTGGGCGCCGGACCGGAAAACGGCTTCTTCTGTTCCTACGTCGTGAACTACCTGCAACGCGCGGGTTTCAGCGAAGAACAGCTGCGCACCGGCGGCTACACCGTCCAGACCACTTTGGACAGAGGGATCACCGCGCAGGCCAAGGCGGCGGCGGAGGCGGGAGTCGCCAAGGGCACGCCCGGGATCGCGAACACCATGGCCGTCGTGAAGCCCGGCAAGGAGCGCCACGACGTGCTCGCGCTGGTGGCCAACCGCGACTACGGCCTGAAGGCCGACCTGAACCAGACGACGTTCGACTTGCCCAGCGGCGTGGAGAACAAGTTCGGCGCCGGCTCCGTCTACAAGGTCTTCACCGCCGCCGCGGCGCTGGAGAAGGGCCTGGGCATCGAGAACACCATCGCGACGCCGACGTCCTACACCTCGCGGGTCTTCAAGGGCGGTGCCCAGCGCTGCCCGAGCACCGGTGAGCCCAGCACCCGCTGGTACTGCCTGTCGAACTTCGACTCGAGCTACCCGTCGTCGATGTCGTTGCAGCAGGCGTTGCAGACCTCGCCGAACACGGGCTTCGTGATCCTCGAGGAGCAGACCGGCATGGACGCCGTGGTCGACATGGCGTCGCGGCTGGGCATGCGCGACACGATGGCGACGAACCTGCAGGGCATGCGGCCGGACCCGAAGGCCAAGGACAAGCAGAACCGCATCTCGCAGACCGAGTTCTACAAGCAGAACGGCGGCAACGCCTCGTTCACCCTCTCGCCCGCCCCGGTGTCCACCCTGGAGCTCGCGAACGTCGCCGCGACCATCGTGTCCGGCGGCAAGTGGTGCCCGCCGACCCCGCTCGCGAAGGTGCTCGACCGCAACGGCAAGCCCGTGCCGGTCAACGAGGCGCCGTGCGAGCAGGTCGTCAACGAGGGCCTGGCCAACGGCCTGGCGATGGGCATGAGCAAGGACGACCTGGGCAACGGCACGGCCGCGGCCGCCGCCCGCGCGTTCAAGTGGACCCGCCCGATGATCGGCAAGACCGGCACCACCGAGGAGTACAAGTCGGCCGCGTTCATCGGCGCGACCCCGGACTTCGCCGGTGCGGTGCAGACGTTCAACGACGGCACCGCGCCGCGCCCGATCTGCGTCGGCGGCGCACCCCGCCTGTGCGGCAACGGCAACATCTTCGGCGGCACCGTCCCGGCCCGCACGTGGTTCGACACGATGTCGAAGGTCCACGGCGACCTGCCGGTGTCGCAGCTCGCGCCGGTCGAGCAGCGCTACCTCAAGGGCGGTCGCGAGATCCAGATCCCGGACGTCGTCGGCCGCCAGGTCAACGACGCGGTGCGGGTGCTGGAGCAGGCGGGCTACAAGACGAGCCAGCAGACCGTCAACTCCGAGCAGTCCAAGGGCACCGTCGTCAGCCAGTCGCCGCGCGGCAACGCGTTGCGCGGCACGGTGATCACATTGTCGGTCTCGTCCGGCTACGTGCCGCCGCCGGTGCCGACCGAACCGACGAGCGGTCAGCCGCCGGGGCCCGGTGACCCGAACCCGGGGCCGCCGATCACCCTGCCCACCGAGCCGGGTGGACCACCCCGCAGGTAGCCGACAGGGCCCTCCCGCCGTTCGAGCGGGAGGGCCCTGGTCGTCTTCGTCCGGCTGCGTCCTAGGCGGACTGGGCCTGCCACATCCAGTGCGCCTGCTCCAGCTCCTGCGTGATGCCGATCAGCAGGTCCTGGGTGACGAGGTCCGGCTTGTCGGTCTCGTCGATGCGGGAGCGCATGCGGGCGATGAGCTTGCCCAGGGAGTTGGTGATCGCCGTGACGACCTGGTCCTCCTTCAGCCAGCCGGTCTCGATCTCGGGCACGCCGGACGACTCGGCGATGGTCCTCGCCGTGCCGTTCGGGGTGACGCCGAGAGCGGCCGCGCGTTCGGCGACCTGGTCAGCGGCGGTGCGCGCCGCGGTGACCAGCTCGTCAAGCTGCAGGTGGACGCTGCGGAAGTTCTTGCCGATCACGTTCCAGTGCGCCTGCTTCCCGATCAGGGACAGGTCGACGAGGTCGACGAGCGTTGCCTGCAGCACTGCCCCCACGGCGTCACGGTCGGCGTCGGGGAGCGGGCTGGTGATCGGGTTCTTGGCCATTGTTGAACGCGCCTCCTCAGACGGTGACGGTGAGCGCCACCTCGATGTTGCCGCGCGTCGCGTTCGAGTACGGGCAGACCTGGTGGGCCTGCTCGACGAGCTTCTCCGCGACCGCCTGGTCGAGTCCGGGGATCTTCACCGCGAGCTCGACGGCGAGCTGGAAGCCGCCGGCCCCGTTGGATCCGATACCCACCTTGGCGGTTACCTCGGAGGACGCAACTTGAACCTTCCCGGCGCGCGCGACGGCTGCGATGGCGGAGTTGAAGCACGCCGAGTACCCGGCCGCGAAGAGCTGCTCCGGGTTGGTCGCGTCCCCGCCGGGGCCGCCCATCTCCTTCGGGACCGACAGGACCTCGTCGATCACACCGTCGGAGGAGCGCACCTCGCCGTTGCGGCCTTCGCCGTAAGCAGTCGCCTCAGCCGTGTACAGCGCTTCCATTCCGCTCTCCCTTGAGTCAGGGACGTTGCTTCCACCGGGGAGAACGCATCGCGCACGACTTATCTGCCCGATGGTGACTCAGTTCACGTCAAAGGGTGACGCGTGGCGCAGCGCGAACTCGACGACCTGGCGGCCGATGACCCGCAGGTTCCGGTCGACGTCGGAGTCCGAGCAGGAGCCGTCGCCGTCGAACTTGACCTGCGCGGAGTTGATCGCGGCACCCAGCGGCGTGGGCCACCCGCGCAGCGCGTGCACGATCGAGCGGACCGCCGCGAGCGTGTTGACCGCGGCCTGCCAGCCGTAGGCGGCGGTGATCGTGCCGACCGCGCGGCCGTCGAGGTAGGGGCGGTCGTCGTCGCGCAGGTCCTCGATGTAGTCGAGGGCGTTCTTGACCAGGCCGGAGACCGTGCCGTGGTAGCCGGGCGACACGAGGATCACCCCGTCGGCCCTGCGCAGGTCCTCGACCATCTTCCTCGCGATGTCCGTGCGTTCCGGCACGGACGGGTCGTAGAACGGCAGCACCAGCTCGGGGCCGCTGTACTGGATGGTCCGCGCGCCGAGCTCGCGGGCACCCTCGAGTGCGACCCTCAGCGCCCGCTCGGACTGCGAGTCGGACCTGATCGAGCCGCCGATGCCCACCACCGTCACCGTCATGACGTCGATCCTTCCACCTCCAGATACCTGGAGATCCAGCACTACTCGCGAGTAACGTGCACCACATGTCGAACTTCCGGGCCGGCGTCCTGGCCGGCGCCCTGCGCTTCGCGTTCGGTCTGCCCGCTCCCGTGCGCCGCCTGATCGCCGGCCGCCCGATCCGGCTGGACGGTCAGGACCTGCACCCCGAGGCCCAGTTGCTGCTTCGCCTCCAGCAGCTGTCCGGCACCGGGTGGCGCACGAGGACAGCATCGGAGAGCCGACTAGACCTGGAGTTGAGTTCGAAGCTCGTCTCCGGTCGGAAGATCACCGGTGTGGGCACCCGCGACCTCGCGATCGGGGAGTTCGCCGGGCGGCTCTACACGCCGGACGGGCTCGCTCCCGGCTCCGCGTTGTTGATCTTCTACCACGGTGGCGGCTGGGTGACCGGCAGCCTGGAGAGCCACGACAACCTGTGCCGGTTCCTCGCGCGGGAGGCGGGCGTGCGGGTGCTGGCCGCGGACTACCGGCTCGCGCCGGAGCACCCGTTCCCCGCGGCGGCCGACGACGCGGCCGAGGTGCTGCGCTACGCCGTGGCCAAGGCGGAGGACCTGGGCGTCGACCCGCGCCGGATCGCGCTCGGCGGGGACAGCGCGGGTGGCAACCTGGCCGCGGTGACCGCGCACGGCGCCGAGGTCGACGTGGCGTTCCTGCTGCTCTTCTACCCCGGCGTGGACGCGTCGGTGCGGCGCCGGTCGCGGGAGGTCTTCGGCAACGGGTTCTTCCTGACCGACGAGAAGATGGACTGGTTCCTCGACCAGTACAGCTCCGGCGGCCGCGACCGGCACGACCCGCGCCTGTCGATCATGCTGGCCGACGACCTGTCCGGGCTGCCGCCGACCTACGTCGCGACCGCGGGCTACGACCCGTTGCGCGACGAGGGCGAGGCGTTCGCCGAACGACTGGCCGCCGAGGGCGTTCCGGTGGTCCTGCGCCGGCACGAGGGGTTGTTCCACGGCTTCGCGAACGTGCTCGGCGTCGGCGGGATCTTCCGCGAAGCCGTGTCGGAGGCCGTCGGAGCGCTGCGGACCGGCCTGGCCCTCGCGAACTCCGCTCAGGACGTGGCCGAGACGGCCTGACCGCGGTCGCCGGTCCGCTGCCTGCTCAGCAGCCAGCCGACACCGGCGACCACCAGTCCGGCCAGCCCCGCGACGACGAACCCGAGCGCGGGCCCGCTGTGGTCCACGGCGAGGCCCGCGAGCGGTTGTCCCGCCGCGACCCCGAACGTGAACGCCGAGCCCTGCAGGCCGAGTGCCACGCCGCGCGCGGACGGGGGCGCGAGCTTGCTGATCTGCTCGCTCGACGCGGCGATCGTGGGCGCGCACAACAGGTTCATCGGGACCAGCGCGAGGGCCAGCAGCGCCACGTTGCCGTCGCCGAGACCCACCGGCAGCTCCAGCACCGCCATGCCCGCGAGCAGGACCACGCCTCCCGGCACGCGCCGCAGACCGCCGTAGACGAGCCCGCCGAACGCCGACGCCGCGCACATCACCACGAAGAGCACGCCGAGCCAGCCCTGCCGGCCGGCGTGCTCCAGGCTGGCGATGGCGGCGAGCTCCATGCCCGACAGCACCATCGTCGCCCCGAACGGGATGATCAGCGCCGCGACCATCGGCCCGCGCAGCCACTCCTGCCAGCGCGGCGCCGGCTCCGCGCTCACCTCGTCCTCGTGCACCAGCGGCGGGTTCACCACGTACAGCAGCACGCAGGCGAGCACGATCGCCACGCCGACGGAGACGAGCGCCAGGCCGGTCGAGAACTTCGTCGCGAGCAGCACGCCCGCCGCCGGCCCGACCATGAACGACAGCTCGACGGAGATCGAGTCGAGGGAGAACGCGGGCCTGCGCTGCGGTTCCGGCACCAGTGCCGTGAGGGCCTGCCGGCCGATCGACATCACCGGCACCGAGAACAACCCGTTGGCGAACGCCAGCGGCAACAGCAGGGAGTAGCTCATCATCGGCGCGGTCAGCCAGAACGCGCCCTCGACGACCGCGCTGACGGCCAGGGTGGTCCGCAGACCCCTCAGGTCGATCAACCGCCCCATCAGCGGCGACCCGAGCCCGATGCCGACCATGGTCGCGAACCCGACGGCACCCGCCGCCGCGTACCCCTTGTCGAGCGAGGTCACGACGTGCAGCGTCACCGTGACACCCGCCGCCGTCGGGGCGATCCGCGCGAGCAGCACCAGCAGCATCAGCGACCGCACACCGGGCAGCGCGAGGACGGTCCGGAAGGGGGCGAGGTTCACCCCCACATCGTCACCCCGCGGGCAAGGTGATTTCCCGGCCCGGGCGGGGCCCTCCCACCGTGGCGGGAGGGCCCCGTTCCGCGGCTACCCCGCCAGGTGGCGGCGGGCGAAGTCCACCTCAGCGGCCGTCTGGCGCATGGTCTCGGCGACCACCAGCGAGCCGTGGCCCGCGTCGTAGCGGTACATCTCGTAGGTGTGACCGCGCTCCGCGAGGGCGTCGAGGTAGTTGTCGATCTGCCTGATCGGACAGCGGGGGTCGTTCTCGCCCGCGAGGACCAGCACCGGTGCGGTGACCCGGTCGACGTAGGTGAGCGGCGAGCACTCGCGGTACAGGTCGGGCAGGTCCTCCGGGGAGCCGCCGAAGAGCGCGCGGTCGAAGGCGCGCAGCGGTTCCATCTCGTCCTCGTAGGCGGCGAGGTAGTCGGCCACCGGGACGCCCGCGATGCCGACGGCCCAGCGCTCCGGCTGGGTGCCGAGGCCGAGCAGCGTCAGGTAGCCGCCCCAGGAGGCGCCGT
The DNA here is from genome assembly GCF_054300775.1 of Lentzea chajnantorensis. NCBI lineage: Bacteria > Bacillati > Actinomycetota > Actinomycetes > Pseudonocardiales > Pseudonocardiaceae > Lentzea > Lentzea chajnantorensis. Next base: position 862,432 of record NZ_JBSDZT010000002.1, read on the forward strand.
TCAGCACGACCCGCGCCGGGTCGGCCAGACCGGACTCGACGGCCCAGTCGTGGACGGCGGCGATGTCCTCCAGCTCGGTGAGACCGGGGCGGCCCTCGATGGCGTCGCGCCACTTCGAGCCGTACCCGGTGGAGCCGCGGTAGTTCACGTGGACGATCGCGAAGCCCGCGTCGAGCCACACGGCCCGGTAGGCGGAGAAGCGGTCCTCGTCGGAGGAGTGCGGGCCGCCGTGGACCATGAAGACGGTCGGGAACGGGCCCTCCCCCGCCGGGCGGGAGACCAGCGCGTGGACGTCGCCGACGAACACGTCCTCCAGCGGCTGCGACGTGGCCGGGCGGGAGCCGGCGGGTTCGACGAGGACGCGTTCGGTGCCGTCGGCCGACAGCGCGCGGATCACGGTCGAGTTCGACGCGGACGACCAGGAGTACTCGACGGTGCCGTCGGGACGCACGCCGGCCGAGCCGATCACACCGGGCGCGGTGTCCAGGGTGGACAGCTCACCGGTCGTGAGGTCGTAGCGGTGCACCGTGTTGCGCGCGTGGTGCGTGTGGACGATCAGCAACGCCGAGGCGTCCGGGTACCAGTCGGCCGCGACCTCGCCCGGCAGGTCGAGGACGATCTCCTGCTCGGTGTCGGCGGCGACGTCCCACACGAGCAGCTCCTCGCGACCGCGGCGCTCGTGCAGCACGAGCAGGCGCTGGTCGCCGCGGACCGGGCTGAACGAGACGGCGTCGAGGCCCTTGCCCTTGCCGTCCCACTTCTCGGCCGCGGTGGAACCGTCCGCGGTGGAGAGCACGCGCAACGCCATGTGCCGGTTGTCGCCGTGCTCGGAGTGCGCGATGGCGACCAGCGACTCGTCCTTGGCGAGCGCGGTGACACCGGCGTCGTTCTCGTTGCGGTAGACCACCTCGGTGCGGTCGCCGCGGGCCAGCCAGACGGTGGTGCCGTCGTCGGTCGATGCGGCGACGGCCGTGAGCTCGCGGCCGATCTCCAGCCCCGCCGGGTAGCCGGCGGTCACGCCCTCCACGGCGGGCTCGGCCTTGCTGCCGTCGGCGTGGAACGGCTCGCGCACCCAGACGCCGAACTCGTCGCCGTCGTGGTCGTCGAACCACCAGATCTCGGTGCCGTCCGGGTTCAGCGTGCCGTGCGACGTGCCGTTCGGGCGGTCGGTGACCCTGCGGTGCTCGTCGGTGGCGCGGTCCCAGCAGTAGATCTCCCACACCCCGCTCGCGTTGGACAGGTACAGCGCGCGGTCGGGTGCGTCATCGGCCCAGCCGGGCAGGCTCATCCGGGGTGCGGTGAACCGTTCGCGCCACGTGGTCTCCGCGGCGGGGTCGTCGAAGAGCTGGTCCGGAACCTCTGGAGCGGGGTGCGTCGTCACAACCCAACACTAGGTCAGGGGCGGTCCGGCGGGACCGGAATCCCTGGCTGCGCGGCTTCGTGCGCGTTAACGTTGACGAATGCCCGACACGACGGAGCTGCTCGACCAGGCGACCTCGTTGGAGGAAGTGCAGCGGATCGTCCGCACGACGGCCCGTTCGCTGCTGCGCTCCCACGGCGCGACCCTCGTGCTGCTGGACGGCGACCTCTGCTACTACGCGGACGAGGACTCGATGAGCCCGTTGTGGAAGGGCCAGCGCTTCCCCGCCGCGAACTGCATCAGCGGCTGGGCGATGCTGAACCGCAAGACCGTCGTGATCACCGACATCCGGTTCGACGCGCGCATCCCGCAGGAGGCGTACCGGCCGACGTTCGTGCGGAGCCTGGTCGTGACGCCGATCCTGCGGCCGCTGCCCATCGGGGCGATCGGGTGCTACTGGGCGGTGCCGCACACCGCGTCCGAGTCGGAGACGTCGGCACTGGAGGCGCTGGCCGCCGCGGCGGGCGTGGCGCTGGAGCGGTTCCCCGAGGGCCTGCCCGCGCGCGGGTTCCTCAGCTAGCGCCGGTCGCACGGCTCAGCCGAGCTCTTCCTCGAAGATCCGGTCGACCTGCTTCGACGCCCGGCCGAGCGCCTTGACCGCCGCGAACACGACGACGACAGCGGCGACGACGGCGACGGTCACCCACACCGACGTCAGCAGGTACACGATCGCCAGCGCTTGCAGCACGACAACGGTCTTGGCGGCTACGACGAGCCACGACTTGTGAAGGGGTTTCGCAGCGGTGGCGGAGTTCATGGAGCGTCTCCCGATTTGTTCAACAAGTGCCGAACACGTCGTCCAGCTTGTCGCGTCGATCTTGGCGCCTGTTACGCAACGTGACTTGAATCGTCAACCTTCACTCGGAGTGGCTAACGCTACGTGGCCGTTCCGCATGTTTGACCTGGAACGATGGCGCTGTGACCGTGAACTCACGGTGACTGCTGCGGCCACCCGTGTCGATACGTGTCGCCCGATCGTGTGATTTTTGAGGGTGGATTCACTACTTTTTCCGGGAAGTGCGGGACCTTCGACTCTGCGAAGCAGACCGATGTCCCGGCGAGACCCGCAGCAGCCGCCGGCGACCGCCGCCGAGGCGCGGCCCGAGCGGGCGGAAATCGTTCCGCACAAACAAAAATCGGGCCTGGCACCATCGCATGATGGAACCAGGCCCGATTCTCAATCGGGGTGACAGGATTTGAACCTGCGACCTCTTCGTCCCGAACGAAGCGCGCTACCAAGCTGCGCCACACCCCGGTGGGAACGAGTAGAACTCTACATCATGTTCTTCCCAGCTCCGAATCGGACCCCCTCATTACGGCCCTGACCAGGCATGACAGGCCTCGGAACGAGGGTCAGCAGCGAGGCTTCCGGAGGGCAGCAGAAACGCACCGGGGCGTAGGGCGAGGTGCCCATGCCGGCCGACACGTTCATCCACATGTGGGAGCCCCAGCGGGAGACGCCGCGGGCACGGCCGCGGTCGAGCTCGCAGTTCGTGACCAGGGCGCCGTAGAACGGGACGCGGAGCTGGCCGCCGTGGGTGTGGCCCGCCATCACGAAGTCGTAGCCGTCGGCGGCGAACGGGTCGAGGACGCGGGGTTCCGGGGAGTGCGTGACGCCGAGGCGCAGGGCGGCCCTGGGGTCCGGGGTGCCGGCGATGTCGGCGTAGCGGTCGCGCTTGAGGTGCGGGTCGTCGAGGCCCGCGGCGAACACGGTCTGGCCTGCGACCTCGATGGAGCGGCGGACGTGGGTGAGGTCGTGCCAGCCGCGTTCGATCATCCCGGCGCGCAGGTCGCGCCACGGGAGGGTGACGCCGTGGATGCGCTTGGTCTTGGCCGAGGGCAGCAGGTAGCGGACCGGGTTCTTCATCCGCGGGGCGTAGTAGTCGTTGCTGCCGAAGACGAAGAGGCCGGGGCGGTCCAGCAGGGGGCCCAGTGCGCGCAGGACGGCGGGGACGGCGTCCTTGTGGGCGAGGTTGTCGCCGGTGTTCACGACCAGGTCCGGGTCCAGGTCGTTCAGCGCGGCGACCCAGCGCTGCTTGGAGACCTGGTTCGGGGTCATGTGCAGGTCTGAGATGTGCAACACCCTCATCGGCTTGGCGCCGGGGGCGAGAACGGGGACCGTCGCGGTGCGCAGGGTCCAGTGCCTTCTCTCGATTCCCGCCGCGTACGCGATGGTCGCGGTGCCGAGGGCGGTCGTGGCGAGGAGCGCGCGGCCGAGCTTGTTCACGTGTCAAGGGTACGGAAGACGGATAACTCGATCGGCGCCGCATCCGGCGGGCGGTACCGTTCTGCGCCATGGCGGAGTTGAAGACGCGGCTGCAGAACGACCTGACTGCGGCCATGAAGGCCAGGGAGACGGTCACGGCCGGCGCTCTGCGCATGGCCCTCACGGCGGTGACGAACGAGGAGGTCGCGGGCGAGCAGGCCCGTGTGCTCAGCGACGACGAGGTCGTGAAGGTGCTGATGCGCGAGGCCAAGAAGCGCAAGGAGGCCGCGGAGGCCTTCGCGGGTGCGGGGCGCGCGGAGAAGGCCGAGCTGGAGCGGGCCGAGCTCGCCGTTCTGGAGGCGTACCTGCCGAAGCAGCTCGACGACGCCGAGATCGCGTCCATTGTGGACAGGGCGGTGGCCGCGCTGGCCGAGCAGTCCGGTGAGACGCCCGGCCCGAAGCAGATGGGTCAGGTCATGAAGGCCGTCAACGCCGAGGTGGCCGGTCGCGCCGAGGGTGGCCGGGTGGCCGCCGCGGTGAAGGCGAAGCTGACCTCCTGAGAACGGGAAGGCCCCTCCGCGGAGGGGCCTTCGTCAGGCCGGCACGCGGTCGCGCCGCCGGGCGAGCAGCCAGCCGATCCCCGCCACCGCCAGCCCGCCCGCGCCGACCACCACGTACCCGAGCGGTGCGCCGCCGTGGTCGATCGCCACGCCGGCGAGCGGTGAGCCGATCGCGCTGCCGATGGTGAACGCCGAGCCCTGCAACCCCATGGCGAGCCCGCGTGCCGTGGCCGGGGCGAGCCGGCTGATGTGCTCGCCGGACGCCGCGATCAGCGGCGCGCACATGAGGTTCATCGGGATGAGCAGCAGGCACAGCCACAGCACGCTGCCGTCGCCCAGTCCCACCGGCATCTCGAACAGCCCCATCAACGCCAGCAGCACGAGCACGCTCGGCGTCCGCTTCACGCCGCCGTAGACCAGGCCGCCGGTGATCGACGACGCGCACATCGCGAAGAACGCGACCCCGAGCCAGCTCTGCTTGCCGGCGTGCTCCAGGCTCGCGATCGTCGAGACCTCCATGCCCACCAGGCAGAGCGTCGCTCCCGCGCACACCACGAACACTCCGACGACCGGACCGCGCAGCCATTCCCGCACCCGCGGCTTCGGGCCGTCGAGGACCTCGTCCTGGTGCACCATCGGCGGGTTCGCCGCGTACAGCAGGACACCCGCGACCAGGATCGAGATGCCGATGGACACCAGCGCCGCGCTGGTGGAGAACCGGGTCGCCACGAACACCCCGAGCGCGGGACCGGCCATGAACGACAGCTCGACGGAGATCGAGTCGAGCGACAGCGCGACCCGGCGCTGCGCCACCGGCACCAGCGCGGTGACGATCTGCCGGCCGACCGACATCATCGGCACGCTGAGCAGGCCCACGGCGAACGACGCCGCCAGCAGCACCCAGTACGACATCAACGGCGCGACCAGCCAGAACGTGCCCGACGCCGTGACGCTCAGCGCGAGCATCGTGCGCAGGCCGCGTTCGTCGATCAGCTTGCCCATCAGCGGGGCGCCCAGCCCCATGCCGACGGTGCCGGCCGCGCCGACGAGCCCGGCCGCGCCGTAGCCCTTGTCCAGCGTGACGGCGACGTGCAACGTGAGGATCACGCCGGTCGCCGCCGACGGCATCCGCGCAAACAACATCAACAGCACCAGCGGGCGGACCCTGGGCAGCGCGAGGACGTGTTTGAACGGGGCGAGGTTCACACCCCATGCTTACTTTGCCTGGCTAATGATTTAACAGCGCGTTTTCTTGATGTACTCAAGATCACACGGAGTAGAGGTCCTCCAACGCCCGGTAGGCCTTCGCCACGAACGGCCGGGCCATCGCGTACCGCGTGATCGCGTCCGGGTCCGGCGTGATCGTCCTGATCGGCCGCACGAGGTCGACGGTCAGCGACTCGATCACGTCCAGCGACCGCCACGCCAGCAGCGCGGCGCCCACGGCCGAGCCGCCGCTGTCCTCGGTGAGGTGCAACGGCATCCCGAGCGCGTTCGCCAGCACCTGCGCCCAGACCTGCGCGCGGAACGCCCCGCCGGTGATCCGGATCGACTCGACCAGCGGAACGGCGTCGAGCACGAGCGCGAGCTGCTGGCAGGCTCCCTCGACGAGCGCCTTGGTGATCTGCGCCGGCGTGTGTTCGCGGCGCAGGCCGAGCAACGCGGCGTGCGCGGTCGGGTCCCACCACGGCGCGCGTTCGCCGAGCAGGTACGGCAGCGCCACCAGCCCGTCGGAGTCGGCGTGCAGCGCCTGGTCGAGCAGGTCGCCGACCGGGACGCCGAACGTCTCGGACGCCCACTGCGCGACCACACCGCCGTTGCTGATCGCCCCGCCCCGCACCCACAGCCCCTCGGCGATGGCGTAGCTGAACGTGCGGCCCTGGTCGTCGATGCCCGGTCCCAGCTGGGCCACCCGCAGCGCACCCGAGGTGCCGAGCGACACCGCCCCCGCGCCGGGCGTGGCCGCGCCGACGCCGAGGTTGCCCAACGGCCCGTCGCCACCGCCGACGACGACCGGAATCCCCTTGCGCAGCCCCGGGATCTCCGCGGTCAACGGGGTGGCGTGCGTGGGGTCGACGAGCGGCGGGAGCTGGTCCGCGGTGACCCCGGCGAACTCCAGCGACGGCGCGTGCCACTGCAGCGAGTGGATGTCCATCAGGCCCGTGCCGGAGCCGGACGAGTGCTCGTTCAGCAGCACGCCGGTCAGGTGCAGGTGCACGAAGTCCTTGATCTCGCACCACTTCGCGGCCCGCACGCCGTTCTCGTGGAACCAGGCGAGCTTCATCAGCGGCGTGAACGAGTGGATCGGCGCGCCGGTCATCCGGTGCAGCTCGCGCCCCTCCTCGGTGCCGCGCAACCGTTCCGTCTGCTCGACCGCGCGGTTGTCGGCCCAGCTGAGCGACTCGGTGACGGGCCTGAGGTCCGCGTCCAGCCCCATGATCGTGTGCATCGCGCCGGTCAACGCGATGGCGCGCACGTCATCGGAGGCCAGCTCGCGCAGCGCGTCAAACGCTGCCGCGAGCACCACCAGCGGGTCGTGCGTCGCCTCAAGACCGCTGGTGCGCATGGGATATCTGCGCTCGGTCGAGGCGACCACGCGCGCCTGCTCGTCCACCGCGACCACCTTCGTGGCCGTGGTGCCCAGGTCGACCGCCAGGACGATCACGACTCGCCCCTCGCCGCGCTGAAGACCGCGAAGCTCGGCGAGGTCCGCAGCGGTTCCCAGAACTCGGCGCCGCGGTCGTCGTCCGGCAGCACGACGGGGTGGCGCGTCACGTCCGCGAGCCCAGCACGCCGCAACGCCTCGTCGAACACGCCGCGCTCCCAGAAGAAGGAGTCGAAGTCGAACGGCGGGTCGCCCAGCACGTGCACGCGGACCGGCTGCTTGACGTCCATCGGCCCGGTGCGGGTGATCTCGTAGCCGTAGCGGCCGTACTGCGCGAACAGGTCCCAGTCGCCGTCCGGGTTCGGCACCACGACGACGAGCCGCCCGCCGGGCGCGAGGTTCGCGATCAGGTTGCCGATCATGACGTCGAGCGCGCGCACGTCGTCGGCGTACCCGAGCAGCCACACGGCCGTGACGACGTCGAACTCGCCGAGCACCGGCAGGTTCGTGGCGTCGTGCTGGGCGTAGGTGATGCCGCGCGGTTCACGGTCCTCGACGTACCGGGCGTAGCCGACCATCTCACCGGCCGAGTCGACGCCCACGACCCGCGTCGCACCGAGGTCGTGGAAGAGCCGCGGGTAGAACCCGGTGCCGCAGGCCACGTCCAGCACGCTCCGGCCGCGCACGTCCCCGACTGCCGACAGCAGCGTGGCGCGTTCGGCCAGTCCGGTCGGGATGTGCTTGGCGCGCTCGTAGACCGCCCCCAGCGCGTCGTACTGCTCGTCGCTCTCCGCCATGCCGACCACCCTAGGTGGGCGGGTGGCGGCGGAACCACTCCCGTGCCAGCGGCGTCGTGGGACCGGTCTCGATGGCCCAGTCGGTGATCATTCAGTCGATCACGTTCCGGAACTGCACTCGCTCGACCTAGTCCGGCCGGATTCTGTCCACACCGTGCAGCGCGCCGACCAGGTTGCCGCACATGGACGCCATCGAGTCGCTGTCGCCGCCTTGGTTGACCGACACCGAGCAACGCCTCGTTTGGATCGTCGGTGACCAGCGCGACGTACAGCGCGATCGCGAGCGCCGTTTCGCCGACACCGCCCCGGCCAAGCTCCTCGACGCGAGCGACGTCCGGCTCACCGAGGGCGGCCAGCTCGATGGCGTGTTCGAGGCCGGCGACGGCCTCCTCGTGATTTTCCCGCCGGATGAGCGAGCTCATCGCCACGTCGGCGGCGTCGAGCAACCCGTTGCCGCGCAACAGCTGGTGGACGAGCACGGTGAGCGCGCCGGCCGACAGGTACCCGCTGGGGTGGCCGTGGATCAGCGCGGCGTTGTCCGCCGCGAGCGAGAATACGACGCTCGGGTCGTCGTCGGCGAGCGCCACCGGCGCGACCCGCATGACATCGCCGCAGCCCTTGGAGACGTTGGCAGGCTTGAAGATCGTGGCTTGCTCGCCCCGTGCGCGCGCATAGTCCTACAACGCACTCGTGCACGTGAGTCACTGCGCACGCATGCGGAACAGGTCTTGGTGCGTGACCAGCCAGCCGTCCGTTCCTCCAGAGTGGACAGTGGGCCATACGCTTTGGCCTACGACGTTTTCTACGTGTGCAGCCAACTTTGGTACGCGTGCTGCGTGACGCCAATATATTAATTGACGGCGCGCAAGCAGAGTAGAAACCGAACTAACTCAGGCGATACAGTGCCCAGGTGAACACACCTCAAGTATCTGTATGGATACCAATTATTGTCGGCGTCATCGGCCTCGTCGGCGTCATTGCCGGACAGCTGATTAACTCTCGGCGCGAGGATCGCCGCTGGAGGCTCGAGCAAGAGCGAGAAGAGCTGCGCTGGAAAAGGGAGATAGCCAAAGAAGCGGACATGCGACGCGAGGCGAACAGGGCGCACTGGCGTGACAAGAAGTTTGAGACCTATAGCGAAATACTCGCCTTCACCAAGAGGTGGCACGACGCCATTCTGGATGGATCCACGGCAATCTTAGCCAATGAAAAGCTTCCATCCGACCTGAAGGAACGCCTCGAAGAGGCTGGCCTAGAACACATCGATTATCAAGATCAGGTCGATCTGCTCGCCACCGATGAGCAAGCCCAAGGAATCCTGAGGGAAGCGCTTGGAACTTACTCATCATTCACTCATCAAATTTTAGATGGCACCCTACCCGAACGGGATGGACAGATAGGATCTGGCGCATTCTGGGGTGACGCCACCGAGATTATTAATGATGTCATCACCGCCATAAGGCTGGATCTCGGAATTGCACACGAAAAGGATCGTACCTTTTCGCCGCACGTCCGCGAAGTTGAGCAGAGGAAGGGGACGTAAATCGACTTAGCAGCCTTTGGCAGAGGATCGAACGCTGGAGTTGACACCCACGCTGCCAGCACAATTTCGCCACAATGGACATACGTCGACGGCCTCACAAGGATAACCGAGATCACCGGCGACGGCTTGTTCGACAATGACGGCTGAGATCGGTCGATCGGCTGGCCCACTGCGCCAGCGCCACCTTCGGGTCTTCTGCGCAGCACGCGACCAGTCCCGTGCGGACGCCGACGCCGTGTGCGGAACCTTGGAACGCCGCCATGACCTGCTGCGGTCGTGGCGGCTAAAGCCACTGGATCTCCCCCACCGCCGCCCGACCCCATCGGGACGGGCGGCGAGAGAAGACGTCGACTCAGAGGCGCTTCGCGAGCTCTTCCGCGACCTCGTAGGTGTTCAGCGCGGCGCCCTTGCGCAGGTTGTCGCCGCACACGAAGAAGTCGAGCGTGTTCGGGAAGTCCAGCGCCTGCCGCACGCGGCCCACGTACGTGGGGTCGCCGCCCACGACCTCGGCGGGCGTCGGGAACTTGCCCGCCGCCGGGTCGTCGACGAGGACGATGGTCGGCTGCTCGGAGAAGATCTTGTGCGCCGCCTCGACGGTGACCTCACGGGCGAACGTCGCGTGGACGGCCAGCGAGTGCGTGGTCACGACGGGGACGCGCACGCAGGTGGCGGAAACCTTCAGGTCGGGGATGCCGAGGATCTTGCGGGCCTCGTTGCGGACCTTCAGCTCCTCCGACGACCAGCCGTCGTCCTTCACCGAACCCGCCCACGGCACCACGTTCAGCACCAGCGGGGCCGGGAACGGCGAGTCCTCGGCGGACAGGCCGGCGGCGGACAGCGCCTGCGCCACGTCACCCGCGACGACCCCCGCCTCCTTGCCGGCCAGCGCGCTGATCTCGGCGTACAGGCGGTCGATGCCGGACTGGCCCGCGCCGGACGCCGCCTGGTAGGAGGCGACGACGAGTTCCTTGAGCTCGAACTCGCGGTGCAGGGCACCGAGCGCCGCCATCATCGACAGCGTCGTGCAGTTCGGGTTCGCGATGATGCCGCGCGGGCGGTTGTCGATCTGGTCCGCGTTGACCTCGGGCACGACCAGCGGCACGTCCGCGTCCATGCGGAACGCGCCGGAGTTGTCGATCGCGATGGCACCGCGCTCGGCGGCGATCGGGGCCCACTCGGCCGAGACCTCGTCCGGCACGTCGAACATCGCGATGTCGACGCCGTCGAAGGCCTCCGGCGAGAGCGCGACGACCGTGCAGCTCCTGGCCGCGTACGTTGATCTTCTTGCCCGCCGAGCGCGCGGACGCGATCAGCCGGATCTCGCCCCACGGCACGGAGGAGCGGGTGTTCATGATGTCGATCATCACGGTGCCCACGGCACCGGTCGCGCCCACCAGCGCGAGCACGGGGGCGGTCATCGGCCAGTCCCTGCGTAGACGACGGCCTCTTCGTCGGTGCCCAGGTCGAACGCGTCGTGCAGGGCGCGCACGGCGTCGTCGAGCTGGGTGTCGCGGCAGATGACCGAGATGCGGATCTCCGAGGTGGAGATGATGTCGATGTTGACGCCGGCCGTGGCCAGCGCCTCGCAGAACGTGGCCGTGACACCGGGGTGCGAGCGCATGCCCGCGCCGATCAGCGACACCTTGCCGACGTGCTCGTCGTAGAGGACCTGGTCGAACCCGATCTCGCCGCGGGCCTTCTCCAGCGCGGCCACCGCACGCGGGCCGTCGTCCTTCGACAGCGTGAACGTGATGTCGGTGCGGCCGGAGGCGGCCTGCGAGACGTTCTGCACGACCATGTCGATGTCGAGCTCCGCCTGCGCCACCACCCGGAAGATCTTGGCCGCGATGCCGGGGTGGTCGGGGACGGCGGTAACGGTGATCTTGGCTTCGGACCGGTCGTGCGCGACGCCGGTGATCATCGCCTGTTCCACGGAAGCGTCCTCCACTGAACCGGACACGATGGTTCCGGTCTTGTTGCTGAACGACGAACGGACGTGCACGGGGACGCCGTAGCGGCGGGCGTACTCCACACAGCGGAGCATCAGCACCTTCGCGCCGCAGGCGGCCATCTCGAGCATTTCCTCGTAGGTGATCGTGTCGAGCTTCCTCGCGTTCGGCACGATGCGCGGGTCGGCGGTGTAGACGCCGTCCACGTCGGTGTAGATCTCGCACACGTCGGCCTTCGTCGCCGCCGCGAGCGCCACCGCCGTGGTGTCGCTGCCGCCGCGGCCGAGCGTGGTGATCTCCTTGGAGTCCTGGCTCACGCCCTGGAACCCGGCGACGATCGCGATCGCCCCGTCCGAGAGCGCGTCCTGGATCCGGCTCGGCGTCACGTCGATGATCCGGGCCTTGCCGTGCACGGACGTCGTGATCACGCCGGCCTGCGAGCCCGTGTAGGACCGCGCCTCGGCACCCAGCGTGTTGATCGCCATGGCGAGCAGCGACATCGAGATCCGCTCACCCGAGGTGAGCAGCATGTCGAGCTCGCGCACCGGCGGCACCGGGGCGACCTGGTGGGCGAGGTCGAGCAGCTCGTCGGTCGTGTCGCCCATGGCCGACACGACGACAACGACGTCGTTGCCCGCCTTCTTGGTCGCGACGATGCGCTCGGCCACGCGTTTGATCCGCTCGGCACTTCCCACCGATGAACCGCCGTACTTCTGGACGACGAGCGCCACCGACCCAACCTCCCTCACACGCGACTAAAACCGCACGTCGTAGGCAGCCTACCCGGACCACCTGGTGAGACTCTGGAGCCGTGATGCGCGTGACTACTCTGTCCGGGTGTCGTCAGTCGATGTGGTGGAGGCTTCTCCCTCGATGCCCGAACGCGCTCCGCGACCCCGCGTCGGCGAACTGCTGAGACACCCCGCCGCGCTGTGGGTCGCCCCGGCGCTCATCTACCTCTTCGTGCGCCAGCTCGGCCTGGTCGTGCTCGGCTGGATGGTCGACCACCAGAACAGCCGCGGTGGCACGCGGATGACCGTGGCCGGCGAGCTGGGCTCGTGGGACGGCGAGTGGTTCCTGGCGATCGCCGAGCACGGCTACAACGGCGTGCCGATGCGCCTGGTCGACGCGGCGGGCAAGCGGTCGGCGGAGACCCCGCTCGCGTTCTTCCCCGGCTACCCGGCGCTGGTCAGGTGGGTCGACGGCCTGCCGGGCGTGAGCGTGCAGGGCGCGGCGTTCGCGGTGAGCCTGATCAGCGGCCTGTTCTGCGCGTACGGCCTGTTCGTGCTCGGCCGCGCGGTCCGCACCGGCTCCTCGCGTGCCGGTCTGGTGCTGGTCACGCTGTTCGCCGCCTCCCCCATGGGCATCGTGCTGTCGATGACCTACTCCGAGGCCACGTTCTGCGCGTTCGCCGTGTGGGCGCTGGTCGGCGTGGTGCGCAGGCAGTGGGTCGTGGCGGGTGTCTGCTGCGCGGCCGCGGGTCTGGTCCGCCCGACCGCGGGCGCGCTGATCGCGGCGGTCTGCCTGGCCGCCCTGGTCGCGGTCCTCGGCGACCGGCGCGACTGGCGGGCGTGGGCCGGTGGCCTGGTCGCCCCGGTCGGCCTGCTGGGCTACCTCGGCTGGGTGGCCGTCCGCACCGGCGACCTCGCCGGCTGGTTCGGCGTGCAGCAACGCGGCTGGGGCTCGAAGTTCGACGGCGGCGAGGCGACCTGGACGTTCGCCCTGCAACACCTCGGCGAACCGCGCTCGGCGCTGGAGATCGGCACGGTCTGGCTGCTGGTGCTGGCCATCGCCCTGGTCGTCTACGCCTTCCAGCGCCGCCTGGAGTGGCCGCTGGTCGTCTACGGCATCGGCGTGCTGGTCATGGACCTCGGCTCGAACGGCCTGATGAACTCGAAGGCCCGCCTGCTGCTGCCGGCGTTCACGCTGCTGGTGCCGCTGGCCCTGGTCCTCGCGCGCCGCCGACTGTCCACCCTCGTGACCGTGCTCGGCGTGACCGTCCTGTTCAGCGCCTGGTTCGGTGCGTACGCGCTCGCCGTTTGGGACTATGCGATCTGATGAACGAGCTGATCTCGCAGCGCTGGAGCCCTCGCGCCTTCTCCGCTGACGCCACCGTGTCCGACGACGAGCTGCGCGTGCTGCTGGAGGCCGCCCGCTGGGCCCCGTCGCACGGCAACAGCCAACCCGCCCGGTTCGTCGTGGGCCACCGCGGCACCCCGACGTTCGACAAGGTCTTCGACACCCTGCGCCCCGGCAACCAGACGTGGGCGGTGCGCGCCTCCGTGCTGCTCGTCGGCTGCGTGCTCACGACCGACGACCGCGGACCGATCCCGAACGCCGAGTTCGGCCTGGGTCTCGCGATGGAGAACATCGCCCTGCAGGCCGTCGACCTGGGCCTGGTCACGCACATGATGGGCGGCTTCGACAGGGAAGCCACCCACACCGCGTTCGCGATGCCCGCCGACGTGCGCCCGCTGGTGGCGATGGCCGTGGGCCGGATCGGGGACCTCGCGGACCTGCCGGAGGACCTCCAGGCTCGCGAACAGCGGGAACGCCAGCGGTTGCCGTTGTCCGAGACGGTGTTCACCGGCACCTGGGGCGAGTCACTGTTCGGTTGAGAAGTACTTCGTGGCGACCTCGTTGTGCAGCGGGAACGCCAACGGCTCGCACTCGAAGATGACCTTCCGCTCGGACGCCTCCTCGTTCGGCACGAACGGCGGCATGTCCTCGGCGTTGATGGCGGGCGCGGTGGCGAACAACAGCACCGTGCCGCCGTCCGGCGTGGACACGAAGTGCAACGGCCGCAGCTCACCGGGGTCGACGCTGACGCCGGCCTCCTCTTCGAGCTCGCGCGCCGCACTGCACTGCCACGACTCGCCGCGCTCCATGAACCCGCTGACGAACGCCAGCTGCCCGACCGGCGGGATGGCGCGCCGCACCGTGAGCAACCCGGTCCTGGGCCCGTCCTTGACCGGCACGAGCAGCACGACGACCGGCGACGGGTTCGCCCACACCATGTGCGCACAGCGGGGGCACTTGCGGGGGTATGCGGACGTGTCCGCGTACGCGGTGCCGCAGTTGTCGCAGAAGTCGTCGCGCGCCATGGCCAAACGCTAGCCGAGACGCCTCACGAGTTTGAGGACGATCGCTCGAACGGCCAGCCAGAAGATCGCCGCCAACCCGAAGTTGACGATGGTCCGCAGCTTCGCATCGCTCGGCTCGAACAGGTTCCTGAACGCCAAGGACACCGGCTCGGCAATCGCCTTGACGGTGCTGGTGATGGGATTTTCCGGGTTGGCCCCGCCGACGGTGAGCACGACGTGAACGACGAGCACCACCGCCAGCGCGAGGCCGACCCAGCTCAAGATCCCTGCGACGATTCCGACCACGCGCGTACGCATGGGTCAGGAATCTACTCTTCAGTAGCGTGACACCGCGCGGGCGAGCAGGCCGGTGACGACCAGCCAGAACACGGCGGCGAGTCCGTAGTTGAGCAGGACATCGACGTTGTAGTTGCCCGTGGCGAACAGACCGGGGAAGAACAGGGCGAGCGGTTCCGCGAGGGAGCCGACAAACCGGAAGAACGCGTTGGCCTGGTTCGCGCCGAGCACGATCATGAGGATGTACAGGACCTCGATGATCGCGAAGACCGCACCGATGCCGCTGATCACGCGTGAAGCCGTGCCGCGGCCACTAGTCGTACGTAATCTGGACATACCTGAAAACTTCCCGGGTTTGTGTTGCTTCAAACCGCAGGCTTGCGCAGGGGTCCCCTTTGTTTTCGGCGCCCCTGCGTTCGACCGTACTCGCTTGCACCGACAGGGTCATTGCGCTGAGCTGGACGGACGCACGGGCCGACCGGCGCGGGCTTTGGTCGAGCCGGAGCCCCGGGAACAGCCGCCTCGCCAGGCTGGAAGTACGCCGCGCCGAACAGCCACGTCCCACGATCCGGTCGTCGAGTTCCATCTCCCCCTCCCCTATGGCTACTCTGTTCGGCGTGTGGCGTTCCCTCCTGCTTCGCTGCCGTGACGGGGTCTGATCCAGACCGGCCCCCCGTCGCGGGACTCAGCGTTGCCGCCGGTCGTCTGATTCACGACCAGCAGGAGCTACCCCGAAATGTCTGCCTCACCTGACGCGTACACCTCCGGTTCGAGCCGCATCCGCCAGCCCGCGCGCCCGGCCCCGTCGACGCAGCCCCCCTGGAACCCGCAGCTGGGCAGCAGCATGCCGTTCCACCGCTACCGCCCGTTCCACGAGGTGGTGGAGGTCGTCGACGTACCCGACCGCACCTGGCCGGCCAAGCGCGTCGAGAAGGCGCCGCTGTGGTGCGCGGTCGACCTGCGCGACGGCAACCAGGCGCTGATCGACCCCATGTCGCCCGCGCGCAAGCGGAAGATGTTCGACCTGCTGGTGCGGATGGGCTTCAAGGAGATCGAGGTCGGGTTCCCGGCGGCCAGCCAGACCGACTTCGACTTCGTCCGGGAGATCATCGAGGACGGCGCGGTGCCGGACGACGTGACGATCCAGGTGCTGACGCAGTGCCGCGAGGAGCTGATCGCGCGGACGTTCGAGTCGCTGCGCGGGGCTCGCAAGGCGATCGTGCACTTCTACAACTCGACGTCGATCCTGCAGCGGCGGGTGGTGTTCCGCAGCGACCGCGAGGGCATCAAGAAGATCGCCGTGGACGCCGCGAAGTTCGCGAAGGCGCAGGAGGCGGGCTACCCGGAGACCGAGTTCCGCTACGAGTACTCGCCCGAGTCCTACACCGGCACCGAGCTGTCCTACGCGCTCGAGGTCTGCAACGCGGTCACCGCGGTCATCCAGCCGACGCCGGAGCGGCCGCTGATCATCAACCTGCCCGCCACCGTCGAGATGGCCACGCCGAACGTCTACGCGGACAGCATCGAGTGGATGTCGCGCAACCTGGACAGCCGCGACTCGATCATCCTGAGCCTGCACCCGCACAACGACCGCGGCACCGGCGTCGCCGCGGCGGAGCTGGGATACCTGGCCGGTGCTGACCGGATCGAGGGCTGCCTGTTCGGCAACGGCGAGCGGACCGGCAACGTGTGCCTGGTGACGCTGGCGATGAACATGTTCAGCCAGGGCATCGACCCGCAGCTCGACTTCAGCGACATCGACGAGGTCCGCAGGACCGTCGAGTACTGCAACCAGCTGCCGGTGGCCGAGCGGCACCCGTACGGCGGTGACCTGGTGTTCACCGCGTTCTCCGGCTCGCACCAGGACGCCATCAAGAAGGGCCTGGAGGCGCTGGAGGCCGACGCGAAGGACGCGGGCCAGCACGTCGACGAGTACCCGTGGGAGGTCCCGTACCTGCCGATCGACCCGAAGGACGTGGGCCGCAACTACGAGGCCGTCATCCGGGTCAACTCGCAGTCCGGCAAGGGCGGTGTGGCGTACCTGATGAAGCAGGAGCACCACCTGGACCTGCCGCGCCGGCTGCAGATCGAGTTCTCGCGGGTGATCCAGGAGGTCACCGACACGCAGGGCGGCGAGATCGGCCCGAAGGAGATGTGGGACGCCTTCGCGGAGGAGTACCTGCACGGCAAGGTCCCGCTGCACCTGCTGCGGCACCGGGCGTCGTCGGACGGCAGCGGGCGCGAGGAGATCACCGCCGTGCTGCTGATCGACGGCGAGGAGCACGAGATCACCGGGGCCGGCAACGGCCCGATCGCCGCGTTCGTCGACGCGCTCGCGTCCATCGGGTACGACGTGCGGGTCATGGACTACGCCGAGCACGCGCTGTCCGCCGGTGACGACGCCCGCGCGGCCGCCTACGTGGAGTGTGCCGTGGGCGACCGCGTACTGTGGGGCGTGGGCATCGACTCGTCGACGGTGGCGGCGTCGTTCCGCGCGATCGTCAGCGCCGTCAACCGCGCTAACCGGTAGCGACGGACGGGGAGGACGCGTGCGGCACCAGCTGCCGCGGCGCGCCCTCCCCGTTCGCCGGCACGGCCCAGATGCCCTCGCCGGGCAGGCCGTAGGCGATGGTGTCGTCGTCGAGCCACACGACCTGGTCGTCGATCCCGCGGGTCTCGGCCAGCGGTGTCTCCACCATCGTGGTCAGGTCGAGCACGTGCTGGCGCCACGGTCGCGCGCCGTCGCCGGGCACGCGCTTCTTGAACGCCACCTTCTTGCCGTCCGGTGACAGCGACGGGCATTCCGCGTTCTCCCGCAGCGTTGTCGCGGACTCGTCGGTCGAGTCGCCGCGCACCAGGTAGGTCTTGCCGGCGGTGCTCATCGTGGCGAAGTAGGTGCGGTCGTCGGTGGCGAACGTGACGCCCCACCAGTTCATGTCGTTGGTCGTCTTCATGCCGGCGACGCTCGTGCCCTCGACGTTGCTGGCGTACACCTCGGTCTCCTGGTCGAAGATCGCGGTGCGGGTGGAGAACGTGCCGGCCTGCGCGTACGAGTCGCCGGTGACGAACGTCGTCCACGACGCCATCCGCCCGTCCGCGGACAGCTTGGCGCGGTTGGGCACGCCGTCGACCTCCACGCGCCGGCGCTCGGTCAGGCCGCGGTCGACGAACACCGCGGTCGCACCGGGCAACGGGCCCGCGGCGTCCGCGAGGCACAGCCCCCGGCCGCCGGAGGTGTAGAAGCGCTTGCAGGACAACGAGCTGACCCGTCGTGGACCGGACGGGTCGGTCAGCGGCACGGACGCCACCTTGCCGCTCGCCTCGTCCACGAACAGCAGCCGGCCGGACGAGAGCTTCGACCGGACCCCGTTCCACGGCAACGGAGATCTCGCCGGGAGTGCGCAGGGCGTAGGCGGTGGCGCCGGCGCCGAGCACGACCACGGCGGCGATGACGATCAGAACCCTTTTCAAGCGAACCACGTCCACAGTGCACCGAAGAGGACGGAGGAGGCGGCACGGGCGAGGACCTGGCCGGTCTGCAGGAGGGCCAGACCGGAGGTGCGCAGCTCGTCGGGGACCATCGGCCCGGCGACGGCCATCAGCACCCCGTCCGTGCACGCGTAGAACACCCCGTGCAGCAGCAGGACGCCGACCAGCAGGGTGATCCCGGACGTGCCCGCGAGCAGCGCGTACGCACCGAGCAGGGCGAGGTGGCCGGCGAGGAAGATCCGCCACCGCCCGACCCGGTCGGCCAGCGACCCCAGTGGCACGGCGGCGAGCAGGTACACGCCGGCCGTGCCGAGGGGCAGCAACGCGATGTAGGCGAGCTCGACGTCGAGCTTCTTCTGCAGCAACAGGTAGACGAAACCGTCGCCGAGCGTCAGGAACCCGAGCCCGCACGCGACCAGGCAGACCCGCCGGAACGGCCTGGACCGCAACAGCCCGAAGGCGTTCCGCAGCGACACCGCCAAGCGGGGCAGCACGTCGCGGTGGTCGCGGACGAAGAGCACGAGCACCAGGAAACCCAGTGCGGCGAAGCAGAAGCTGACGACGAACACCACGTCGTAGCGCGCGGGCAGCGTCCACAGCAGGCAGAACGCGACCAGCGGGCCGAGGAACGCGCCGACGGTGTCCATGGCGCGGTGGACGCCGAAGGCGCGGCCGAGCGCCGAGGGCTCGCTGCTCAACGTGATCAGCGCGTCCCGCGGCGCGGTGCGCAGGCCCTTGCCGGTGCGGTCACCGGCGAGCACGAGCCCCATCGCGGTGGCCGAGGTCCCGGCGGCGAGCAGGCCGAGCTTGCCCAGCGCCGAGATCCCGTAGCCGAGGCCCGCGACGAACTTGCGGCGTTGCCAGCGGTCAGCCGCATGACCGCCGACGACGCGCACCAGTGCGGTCACACCGGTGTAGATGCCGTCGAGCACACCGAACTGCAGCGGGGAGAACCCCAGTCCCAGCACGAGGTAGAGCGGCAGGATCGCGGTGACCATCTCGGACGAGACGTCCGTGAGCAGGGACACCGCGCCCAGCGCGAGGACGTTCCCCGCGATCCTGCCGGTGCCGCCCGAAGCCGGGGCTTGTCTTGCGGTTGCGATGTACACGACGGCCTCCGATCAACAGCCAGGTGCGACTAGCGACAGGTGAAGGGACCGGCCTTGTCGCGCACCCGGCCCGCCGTGTCGATGACCTCCCACGAGTAGGAGCGACCGGACAGGGTGAACTTCACGACGCCGTGGGTGTCGGCGAACCACTTCTCGACCCCGGTGCGCGGCTTGACCGCGTCGTACAGGTAGTCGCCGCCGATGCCGATGATCGCCGAGCGCAGGCCGTTGGCCTCGTCGACCGCACCGCTCTTGTTGAGCGGCTTCAACCGCTCGTAGTGGTGGTCGTGCCCGCTGAGCACCAGGTCGGCCTTGGCGTCGGCGAAGACGTTCCACAGCGCCGACATCTTGGACTTGTCACCGTACTCGCCGGAGTTGAACCGCGGGTGGTGCCAGTACCCGACGACGCACGCCTTGGTGTTCGCGGCGAGGTCGGCCTTCAGCCAGTCGAGCTGCGTCGAGTCGGCACCGGTGTCGTAGATCTTCTGGGAGTCGAACGACACGAAGTGGAAGTCGCCGGCCTCCCAGCTGTAGTACGGCTTGCCGGCCGGGTAGGCCTGAGCGCCGAAGTACGACTTGTAACCGTTGAGGTTGTCCTCCCACTCGTGGTTGCCGGTCGCCGGGTGGGTGATGCTCTTGTAGCGGCCCCACGACTTGTCGTAGTGGTTGCGGAACTCGGTGAGCGTGCCGCTGTCGTACTGGTTGTCGCCGACCGTGAGGATGTGGTTCGGCTTGATCTGGTCGATGAGCTTCGCGGTCTCGTAGTGCTCGGTGTTCGTCAGCGACGCGATGTCACCGGCGGCGACGACCGTGATGGTGTCGCCGGGTGCCGGCGGCCGGGTGGTCGCCTGCACCGCGTTGCTCGCGGCACTGAGGTTGCCGGCGGCGTCGCGCGCCTTGACGGTGTAGGTGAACGCCGTGCCGGAGGCCAGCCCGGTGTCGGTGAACGTGGTGCCGGTGGGCGTGCCGACGACGCTGCCGTTGCGCAGCACCTCGTAGCCGGTCACACCGACGTTGTCGGTCGCCGCGGTCCACTGCAGGCCGACCGAGCTGGACGTGGTGCCGGTGCTGGTCAGCCCGGACGGCGCGGTCGGCGCGGTCACGTCGCCGTTCGCCGAGCTGCCGTAGACCTCGAGCTCGAACAGCGAGTAGCCGTAGGCCGTGCCGCGTTTCGTGCCGTAGATCCGCACGTACCGGCCGGACGCGCTCAGCGCCGTCTCGTCGACGCCGCCGTTCTGCCCGGTCAGGGTCTTCTTGGTGCTCCACGACGAGCCGTCGCTCGACGTCTGGATCTTGTACTCGGAGGCGTACGCGGCCTCCCAGGTGAGCTTGACCTTGGAGATGGTGGCGGCGCCACCCAGGTCGACGGCGACCCACTGCGGGTCGACGCCTTCGAGGCTCGCCCACCGGGTGGTGGGAATTCCGTCGACGGCGTTGGCTCCGCCGAAGGTCTCGGCCTCGGTGGAGGAGGTGGTGGTGGGTTTGTTCGCCGAGAGCAGCGAGTCGGCCGCCTGCGCCGGTCCTGATGCCGCCAGAGGCGGAATCACCAGCGCCAACACTGCGACGGCGACACCTGTTCTGGTGTGCTTTCTGATCACTTCGTCCTCCTGGGCAAGGGTGGCGGCGAAGGATTGGTAAACAAGCTTTCCTATTAAGGTCGGAGGTTAGACGTGCTCGAAGACACAGGTCAACGGCAGAAGTGCCGGATGAACGCGTGACAGATCAGCGCTTCACCGGCGGAACCGAGCAGTCATCGCCTGTCATGCGATGACTCGGCGAACCGCCACGCCACGGCGTTGAGCAGCAGACCGGCGCCCAGCCCCTGCATACCGCCCACCAGCAGCGCGCGCACCCAGTCATATGCGCTGACCTGGCTGACCGGATCGGACAACGACCAGACCGCGCCGACCACGACTGCGACGGCGATCAGCGCCCGGAACATGGACCGGGAAATCCCGGACCATGCCCGCCAGTCATGCCCCTTCGGACACCGTGCCGCCATCCAGCCCAACAGCAGCATGCCCCCTGCGGAGGACATGTAGCCGATCACGTTGTAGAGCCGATGGGGGCCGACGACCGACGTGGTCAACCAGTCCCACCGCTGCACGAACCACCCGTCGGTCTGCGTGACCGCGTCCCACACCAGGTGCGTCAGCACACCGGCCACCACGGAAAGCCCGCACCGCAGTGGCCGGCGCAACGGGCCGGGGTGCGGCACCCTCGTGCGCACGAGCTCCGGCGACAACGCCAGCACCGACGGCAGCAGCAACCGCCCGACCAGCAGCAACACCACCGCCGCCAGCGAGCCGCCCGGGACGTCGTGCGTCGGCAGCACCGGCAGGTAGTAGCCCAGGTCGGGCGCGACCGCCCCCGCCACCAGCCCCGGGAACCACAGGAACCGGCGCAACGGCAGGACGGCGGCGGGATGGGCGAGGGTGAAGGGCACGCGAGAGTGTAGATCGACTTCCACCCTGTGGGCGGGCTGAAGAAACACCCAGGTCGGGATTGTTCAGCCGCGTCACGTACGTTCACAGATCATGAGCACCGCAGCCGCCAGTCTCGTCGTGCTGTTCCTGGTCGCCGTCGTGCCGCTGGCACCGACGGAGGCCGTGCTCATCGGCGCCGGTGTCCTGGCCGCGTCCGGTGAGGTTCCGCTGTACCTGGTGATCGCCGTGGCCGCCGCGGGCTGCCTGGCCAGCGACATGATCAACTTTACCGCAGGCCGCCGGATGGGCATGAGGGCCCTCGACAAGGTGAACAAGAACGCCAAGGCGCGGGCGATGGTGGTGTGGACCGCCGACCAGCTGGCGACCAGGGGCGAGACGATCCTGGTCGTGGCGCGGTTCCTGCCGGCGGGCGGCATCGTCGGCGCGATGCTCGCCGGGGCCCTGAAGTGGCCGCTGCGGCGCTTCCTGCCGGTCGCGACCGTCGGGTCCGTGGTGTGGAGCCTCTACCCCGCCACCGTGGGCTACATCGGCGGTCAGATCATCGATGAGGCCTGGCTCGCGATGCTGCTGTCCCTGGGCGTCGCGATGCTGATCTCCGTGCCGATCGGCATGGTGTGGCGTGCGCGCAACGCCAACCGCACCCTCTCGTACGCCGAGGCGTCGTCGTAGAGCACCGCGAACCGGTCGGCGGCCGTCAGCAGCGCGTCGACCTCGAACGCCAGCTGCGCGTCACCGCACAGCCGTTCCAGCAGTGACACCCAGCGCAGGTGGAACAGCATCAGCGCGTCGCGCACGCGGCCGGGTCTGGCCGCGAACTCCGAGCGCGTGACCACGAAGAAGCAGCCGCCGGGGAAGACGCGCCGCTTCGAGTAGTCGAGCCAGCGCCCGCACAGGTCGAGGACCGAGCCGCCGGCGACCACGACCTCGTGCGCGAAGATCTCCGACGCCGTGTGCACGGTCGCGAGCTGCAGCTCCTCCTTGGAGCCGAAGTGCGAGAACACCCCGCTCTTGCTCATGCCGAGCTCGACCGCGAGCCGCCCGATCGTGACTCCTTCGAGCCCGTCGACGGACGCGATCTCCGCCGCCCTCAGCAGGATCGCCGCACGACTGTCCATCCGCCCACGACAGCGGACCCCCCTCAAGCCCCACCCGCGCTCCCCTCGAAACGAGTGCACGCGGGGAGCTTTCGTACTCTCCTGGAGCACGAAAGGTCCCCGCGTGCCCCTTGAAACGGCACGCGGGGGCCCCGCGTTCCCCGGAAGGGAACGCGGGGCCCCCGCGTGACATCGGAGCTACGGGTTGAGCGCCTCTGTGACGGAGGCCGGTCCGACCAGGGGGACGTCCGGGGAGAGGCCGTCGCCCTCCTCGACCAGGACCGGCTTCACCTCGTGCGGCTGGATCTCGCCGGAGCGGATCTGCTCGGCCCAGTGGCACGCGACCTTGTGACCGGGCTTGAGCTCGCGCAGCACCGGGCGTTCGGTGTCGCAGCGGGTCTGCTGCCGCCACGGGCACCGGGTGTGGAACCGGCAGCCGGTGGGCGGGTTCGCGGGCGACGGGAGGTCACCCGCGAGCAGGATCCGTTCACGCCGGTCCTCGACCACCGGGTCGGGCACCGGGATCGCCGACAGCAGCGCCCGCGTGTACGGGTGCAGCGGCTCGGCGTAGAGGTCCTCGGAGTCGGCCTCCTCGACCAGCCCGCCGAGGTACATCACGCCGACCCGGTCGGAGATGTGCTTCACGACCGCCAGGTCGTGCGCGATCACCAGGTAGGTCAGGCCGAACTGCTCCTGCAGGTCCTCCAGGAGGTTCACGACCTGCGCCTGCACCGACACGTCCAGCGCGGACACCGGCTCGTCGGCGACGATCAGGTCCGGCTCCAGTGCCAGCGCCCGCGCGATGCCGATGCGCTGCCGCTGACCGCCGGAGAACTCGTGCGGGTACTTGCGCAGGGCCGACGTCGGCAGGCCGACCGCGGTGAGCAGCTCGCGCAAGCGCTTGGCGGTCTCCTCCTTGCCCTTGTCCAGGCCGTGCGCCCGCAGGCCCTCGACCAGGATCGACTCCACGGACTGGCGCGGGTCGAGCGAGGACAGCGGGTCCTGGAACACCATCTGGATCCGGCGCCGCATCTTGCGCAGCTCCTCGCCCTTGAGGGCCGAGAAGTCCTGTCCGTCGAAGACCATCTTGCCCGCGGTCGGCTCGTTCAGCCGCAGCATCGCCCGCCCGAGGGTGGACTTGCCGCAGCCGGACTCGCCGACCAGGCCGTAGGTTTCGCCGCGCCGGATCTCCAGGTCCACGCCGTCGACGGCGTAGACGTGGCCGACCGTGCGGTCGAAGAAGACACCGCGCTTGATCGGGAAGTGCACCTTCATGTCCTGCACGGACACCAGGGTCTCGCTCATACCGACACCTCCTCGGCGGCCGGGGTGCCCGGGACCACCGGGTTGTGGCAGCGGAGCAGGCGACCGAGCTTGTCGACCTCCGCGGGCGTCTCCGCACGGCAGACGTCGAGCGCGTTCGGGCACCGGGGGGCGAACGCGCAGGCGCTCGTCCACGGGATGTTGTCGGCGACCGAGCCCCTGATCGGCGTCAGCTTCTCGCCGCGCGGGGCGTCGAGCCGCGGGATCGACGCCAGCAGGCCGTGCGTGTACGGGTGGCGCGGCTCGGAGAAGAGCTTGTGCCGCATGGCCTTCTCGACCACCTTGCCGCCGTACAGCACGTTGACCTCGTCGCACAGGCCGGCGACGACACCCAGGTCGTGGGTGATCATCACGAGCGCGGTGCCGAGGTCCTGCACCAGTTCCTTCATCAGCGTGAGGATCTGGGCCTGGATGGTCACGTCCAGCGCCGTCGTCGGCTCGTCCGCGATCAGCAGCTTCGGCCGGCACGCCAGCGCGATCGCGATGAGCGCGCGCTGCCGCATGCCGCCGGAGAGCTGGTGCGGGTACTCCTTGAGCCGCCGGTTCGGGTCCGGGATGCCGACCTTGTCCAGCAGGTCCTTCGCCTCGATCATCGCTTCCTTGCGGGCCAGGCCGCGGTGCCGTTCGAGCACCTCGGTGACCTGCAGGCCGATCGGGACGACGGGGTTGAGCGACGACAGCGGGTCCTGGAAGACCATGCCGAGGTCGCGGCCGCGGCGGTCGCGCATCTCCCTGTCGGAGAGCTTGAGCAGGTCGGTGCCGTCGTAGTGCACCGAACCGGTGATCTTGGCGCCGCGCTTGGGCAGCAGTCTCATGATCGCCAGCGAGGTCACCGACTTGCCGCAGCCCGACTCGCCGACGAGCCCGACCGTCTGACCGGGTTCGACGTCGAAGCTGACGCCGTCGACCGCGGTGAACGGCTGTTCGCCCTTGCGCTGGAACACGACGGAGAGGTCACGAACTTCGAGCAGTGCCACGACGACTCACCGCCTGTTCTTCGGGTCGAGGGCTTCGCGCAGCGTCTCGCCCATGAGGGTGAAACCGAGCGCGACGATGATGATGCAGACCGCGGGCCACGCGGCGAGGTGCGGGTGGGTGTCGAACACCTTCTGCACGTCGCCGAGCATCTGGCCCCACTCCGGCACCCGGTCGTCCGGGTTGCCGAGGCCGAGGAACGACAGCGCCGCCGCCTCGATGATCGCGGTGGCCAGCACGAGCGTGGACTGCACGATCACGGGACCGAGCGAGTTCGGCAGCATGTGCCGGAACACGATCGCGCCCTTCTTCACGCCCAGCGCCGTCGCCGCGAGCACGTGGTCGCTGTGCCGTTGCGCCAGCATCGAACCGCGCAGCAACCGGGCGAACACCGGGATCTGCACGATCGCGACCGCGAGGATCACGGTGAACTGGCTGGGCCGCGCGAACATCGCCGCGATGGAGAACGCGAGCAGCAGCGACGGCAGGGACAGCATGACGTCGACGACGCGCATGACGAGCGAGTCGACCCAGCCGCCGAGCGCGCCCGCGAGCGTGCCCAGGATCAGGCCGCCGGTCAGGCCGATGACCGTCGCGCCGATGCCGACGATCAGCGTCTGCTGCGAGCCGATCAGCAGGCGCGACAGGAAGTCGCGGCCCTGCAGGTCGCCGCCGAGCGGGTGGCCCGGCTGGGCGGGCGGGATCTCGTTGCGCGCCTTGACGACCTGGTCGATCAGCATCGGGTCGGCCGGGTTGTGCGGCGCGAGCCACGGCGAGAGCAGCGACACCGCGATGAAGATGCCGATGATCACCGCGCCGGTGAGGAACACCGGGCTGCGGCGCAGCCTCTTCCACGCGCTGGCGGCGAGCGAGGTGCCCGCGCTCTCCGCGAGACCGTCGATCTTTTCCTTCTTGGTCACTCCCAGTGCCACGGTCTCACCTCGTCCTGATGCGCGGGTCGATGAGCGCGTACGAGAGGTCGACCAGCAGGTTGACCACGACGTAGACGCTCGTGGCCATGATGATCAACAGCAGCAGCACCGGGTAGTCGCGCCGTTCGAACCCGATGGCGAGCGCCTCGCCGACACCGGGGAACGAGAACACCTTCTCGGTGAGCACCGCACCCGACAGCAGCGCACCGGTCTGCAGGCCGATCGTGGTGACGACCGGCAGCATCGCGTTGCGCAGCACGT
Organism: Lentzea chajnantorensis; assembly: GCF_054300775.1. NCBI lineage: Bacteria > Bacillati > Actinomycetota > Actinomycetes > Pseudonocardiales > Pseudonocardiaceae > Lentzea > Lentzea chajnantorensis. The sequence goes on from NZ_JBSDZT010000002.1 coordinate 888,522, forward strand.
GCCGGCGGCGGATCACCGGAGCGGTGAGGCCCTTCGACTCGGCCGTGCGCACGAAGTCCTCGTCGAGCACGTCGAGGACGGCGGCGCGGGTGATCCGGAAGATCACCGCGAACGGGATCGTCGCCAGCGCGACGGCCGGCAGGATCAGGTGTTCCAGCGCGTTGAACGTCGCGTCCCACTCGCCGGTGAGGATTCCGTCGAGGGTGAAGAAGCCGGTGACGCGGGTGGCGTCGATGGCGTCCTGGCGGCCGCTGGACGGCAGGCCGAGCGTGGACGACGCCACGCCCTTGAGCACGTAGGCCAGGAAGAACACCGGAACGGCGACACCGATGAGGGAGCCGACGACGCTGAGGTTGTCGAACCAGCCGCCGCGGCGCTTCGCGGCGAGGTAACCGAGCGGGACGCCGACCGCGATCGCGATGAGGATCGCGAAGAAGCTCAGTTCGAGCGTGGCGGGGAACCGCTGGAGGAAGATGTCGAGCGCCGAGTCACCGGGTTGGACACCGGTGGAGACGCCGAAGTCGCCGGTCGCCGCGCGACCGAGGAACTTGAAGTACTGCACGAAAATCGGTTGGTCGAGGCCGAGCTGCTTGGTGAGCTCCGCCGCCTTCTCCGGTGTGGAGCGGTCTCCCAGGAGGGCCGAGACCGGCCCTCCTGGGAGTACGCGCAGCCACGCGAAGAGCAGCAGCGAGAGCACCAGCACCACGCCGACCAGCTGGACCAGCCGTCGAATGGTGTAGCGGAGCACTGTGAGCTACCCCGTTGTTCTCTTGTGGTGGGAGCTGGTCGACTCAGCCCTTGGAGGCCGAACCGAACCTCTCGTCGGTCAACGGGCTCGGGACGACACCCTTGATGTCCGACTTGAACACCAGAGCGGGCGGGGAGTACGAGATCGGGATCGCGGGGAGGTACTCCTCCATGATCTTCTTGTTGACCTCTTCGTACAGCTTGGTGCGGTTGCCCTCGTTCGGCTCGGAGTTCGCCTTGGCGAGGTCGGAGGCGAGCGAGGCGCCCCACGCCGACACACCGGTGTTGAAGCGGTTGTCGGTGCGGCCGAAGAACGTGCCGACCCAGTTGTGGGCGGTGCCGTTGTCACCGGTCCAGCCGAGCAGGAACACGTCCGGGATGCCGTTGTCGACGTCGGTCAGGTAGCCGCCGTTCCACGGCTTGGTGACGACGTCCAGCTTGATGCCGGCCTTCTGCAGGTCGCCGGCGATGGCGCCCCACAGGTCCTTCGGGGACGGCATGTACGGGCGGGTGACCTCGGACGGCCAGTAGGCCTTCAGGGTCAGGTCGGTGGCACCGGCCTCGGCGAGCAGCGCCTTCGCCTTCTCGACGTCGTACTTCACCTCGGGGATCGACTTGTTGTAGCCGTTCACCGTGTCCGGCATGAACTGCGTCGCGACCTTGGCGCCCTCGGGCAGCTGCGACTTGACCAGCTGCTCGCGGTTGATCGCGTACATCAGGGCCTGGCGGACCTTGAGGTCGGCGAGCTTCGGGTTGTTCTTCTGGTTGATGCCCAGGTAGAACACGTTGAACGCCGGGCGGATCGCCACGTTGAAGCCGTCGGTCTTCAGACCGGCCCAGTCCGCCGCGTTCGGCAGGTCGTAGCCGTCGATGTCGCCGGCCTTGAGCGCCTGCTTGCGGGCGGTCTCGTCCGGGATGATCTTGAAGACGATCTTGTCCAGCTTGGCCTTGGTGCCGTGGTAATCGTCGTTGCGGACGAGTTCGACGGTGTTGTTGGCCTTGTCGTACTTGCTGAACTTGAACGGGCCCGTGCCGGTCGGGTGCTCCGTGGCGTAGGCCGGGTAGGTGAACGAGTCACCTGCGGCCTGGACGTTGTCGGCGTCGTACTTCTTCAGCGCGTCGGGGCTGGAGATCGAGAACGACGTGAAGCCGAGGACCGACGGGAACTGCGAGGTGACCTCGTTCAGCTCGATGACCGCGGTCTTGGCGTCCTTGGCCGTGCAGGACTTGTACAGCGAGGGCTTGTCCGGCGTGCCCTTGAACCCGCCGAAGTTGTCCAGCCAGTACTGGGAGACGGCGTCGGACTGGCCGGCGCCCTTCTGGTTGTACCAGCGCTCGAAGTTGAAGCAGACCGCCTCGGCGTTGAACGCGGTGCCGTCGTGGAACTTCACGTTCTCCTTGAGGGTGAACGTCCACGTCTTGCCGTCAGCGGAGGGCTCGTACTTCTCGGCGAGCGCGGGCTCGACCTCGGCGGTGCCGGGCTTGAAGCCGACCAGACCCTCGTACATCTGACGGGCGACCCGGAAGGTCTCGCCGTCGGTCGCGTAGAACGGGTCGAACAGCTTCGGCGCGCCTGCGGCACCGAAGGTCAGCGTGCCGCCCTGCTGGCCGCCGCCCCCTGAGTCGCGCTGGGATTGCGCGCAACCGGACAGGGCCAGCGCGCTGACGCTGAGGAAGCCGATCGCGGCTACCCAACGGCGGCGAGCCGTTACTGAGTGGACCATCAAACACCCCTTGGACAATCCGCACATCTCACGGTGTGGTCGCCGACCATAACCGTTGTTCATACCCCTCCCGAGGTAGTCCAGGTCACGATCCGGCCACTAGACCAGGCATTCTGATACGTCCGGCGCATGCGCGCTGACCCAACGTGAGCACGCCAGATGCGTCGAACGCTCTCCTAGGCTGTAGAAACAACAGCGACACGCGGAGGAGGGCGCATGAGCAGGCACGTCGAGTTCCGCGTGCTCGGCCCTCTGCAAGTGCTCGTCGACTCCGAACCTTTGCTGGTGAGAGCGGGTAGGCAGCGCGCGTTGCTGGTGTCGCTGCTGCTGCGCGCGGGCACGTCGGTGTCGGTCGACGAGCTCGCCGGGAACGTGTGGGGCGACGAGCCGCCGGCCAGGGCCCGCGCGACGCTCCAGACGTACGTGATGAGGCTGCGGCAGCTGCTCGGTCCGTCCGTGCCCATTCGGACCGTGCCAGACGGATACCTGATCGACGTGGACGAGAAGACCATCGACCTGATGCGCTTCGAACCGCTGATCGAGCAGGGTGAGCAGGAGCGCGCCGCGGGGAACCTGCCGGCCGCGTCGGCCGCATTCACCGCCGCACTGGGCCTGTGGCGGGGTCCGGCGCTGGTCGACGTGCCGTCGGAGATCCTGCACCGCGACGAGGTGCCGCGGCTGAACGAACGCCGCCTGCACGTGCTGGAACGCCGGGTCGAGGTCGACCTGGAGCTGGGCAGGCACGGCGAGCTGGTGGCGGAGCTGTCCCGGCTGACCAGCGAGCACCCGTTGCGCGAGCGGTTCTGGGCGCAGCTGATGGTGGCGCTGTACCGCTCCGGCCGACAGAGCGAGGCGCTGGCCGCCTACCAGCGGGTGTCCCGGCTGCTCGGTGACGAGCTGGGCATCGACCCCGGTGACGAGCTGCGGCGGGTGCACGGCCAGGTGCTCTCCGGCTCGATCGACGCGGTGGCGCCCGCCGTCTCCGGTGCCGCGGTCGTGGCGGCGAAGCCCGAGCGGGTGGTGCCGTCGCAGCTGCCCGCCGACATCCCCGACTTCGTGGGCCGCGACGAGGCCGTGGCGTTGATCATCGCCCTGCTCCGGACCGCCCAGGGCGTGCCGGTCGTCACACTTGCCGGTCCGCCGGGCGTGGGCAAGACGGCGCTGGCCGTGCACGCGGCGCACCGGATGCGGTCGGACTTCCCGGACGGCCAGCTGTACGTGAACCTGCGCGGGTACGCCCCCGGTCCGCCGTTGAGCGCGGTCGACGTGCTGCCGCGGTTCCTGCGGGCGCTGGGCACCGAACCCGATCAGGTGCCGCTGGACCAGGACGAGCAGGAGGCGATGTTCCGCTCGACGCTGACCGGTCAGCGGGTGCTGCTGCTGCTCGACAACGCGTCGTCGGCCGAGCAGATCCGGCCGCTGCTGCCGGGGTCGCCGGGCTGTGCGGTGCTGGTGACCTCGCGGGACACCCTGCGCGGGCTCGCGGTGTCGCACGCGGCCTCGAACGTGCGGCTCGACGTGCTCGACTGGCCGGAGACCAGGGCGTTGCTCGCGGGCATCGTGGGCGCCGCCGAGGTGGACGCGCAGGAGGACGCGGCCGCGGAGCTGGCTGCGCTGTGCGCGCACCTGCCGCTGGCGTTGCGGATCGCGGCGGCGAACCTGGTGTCGCGGCCGGAGCTGTCGATCGCGGACTACGTCGAGGAGCTGCGCGCGGGCAACCGGCTCGCCGCGCTGGCCGTGGAGGGCGACGAGCGGGTCGCGGTGCACGCGGCGTTCGACCTCTCCTACACGGCGCTGAAGCCGGAGCTGGCGCAGATGTTCCGCCTGCTGTCGCTGGTGCCCGGTACCGACTTCACACCGGAGATGGCGGCCGCGCTGTCCGGGCTGACCCCGCAGGACGCCCGCCGCCGGCTGGACCGCCTGGCCACGGCCAACCTGATCGCGAACCACGCGCCGTCCCGCTACCAGTTCCACGACCTGCTGCGCGACTACGCGGCCGAGCGGCTGGCGTTCGAGGAGGGCAAGGTCGACGCGCGCCTGGCGTTGCGGCGGCTGGTGGACTGGGCGGTGCGGTCGGTCGACAACGCGACGGCCGCGCTCAAGTCGACGCTGTTCCGCTTCCCCCGCCCCGACCCGCTCGACGGGGTGGTGCCGCGGGCGTTCAGCACCTCGACCGAGGCGTTGAGCTGGCTCGACGTGGAACGCGGCAACCTGGTGGCGCTGGTCGCGCACGCCGTGGAACGCGACCCGGAGAACTCGCCGTGGCTGCTGGCGGACGCGTTGCGCGGCTACTTCCACACGCAGGGCCTGGCCGCGGAGTGGCGGGAGACCGCGAAGGCGGGCCTGCTGGGCGCCCGCGCACCCCGCGACGAGCTCGGCCAGCTCGCGATGCTGTCGTCGCTGGGCACGCTCTACTGGGTGACCGGCCAGCTCCGCAACGCCCTCGGCTACTACCAGCAGGCCATCGCGCTGGTGCCGCGCATCTCGCTGCCGCAGGCGGAGGCCGCGGTCCTGTCGAACGCGGGCGGCGTCTACATCGACCTCGGCGAGCTGGAGCACGCCGCCGACCACCTGGAACGCGCGCTGGTGATCACCAGGCGGGTCCAGGCAGACCAGCTGCAGGCCACCGCGTTGTTCAACCTCGGCGGCATCTACATGCAGCTCGGCCAGCTCGACCGGGCCGCCGCGAACTTCGAGGAGGCCCTCGAAGCCGGCACGCGGCTCGACTCGTGGATCACCCAGGCGCACGTCATGCGCGCGTTGGGCGAGGTGTACGCGATGCGCGGCCAAGCCGACCTCGGCGCCGACTACTTCGTGCGCGCGGGCGAGCTGTACGAACGTTCCGCGGCCCGCACGTTCGGACACACGCTGCACGAAGGCATGGCCATCACCCTGCTGATGCGCGGCCGGTACGAAGAAGCGGCGACACACGCCCGTGCGGCCATCGAGATCGCCGCTGACCTGGAGAACGTCAAGAGCTCGTGCGACGCCACGAACCTGCTGGGCCGCGCGCTCGAAGGTGCCAAGCGCTACGAGGAGGCGCTGACGCAGTTCTCGGCGGCATTGGCGAGCGCGACCGAGACCGGTTACTCGTGGGGCATGATCCTCGCCCGCCGCGGTCTGGCCGCCGCGTACCGCGGGGTCGGCCGCTACGAGGAGGCGCTGGCGCAGGCGACCTCGGCGCTGGTGGAGGCGGGCCGGTCGCAGTTCCGCAGCGCCGAGATGGAGGTGCTGCTCGTGCTGGGCCGCATCCACCTCGACACGGGCGACGCCGCCCAGGCCCTCGAATGCGCCCTGCGCGCGTCCGCACTCGGCGAGTCGTCCGGCCACCGCTGGGTCTACGCGCGGGCGCTCGGCCTGGCCGGTGACGCGGCACTGGCGTCGGGATCCGTTGCGGCAGCGAGGAAGTACTGGGAGTCGGCGCTTGAGGTGTTCAACGCGATCGGCTCACCGGAGGCCGACGTGGTGCGCGATCAACTCGCGGTGACCACGTAGTCGGCCCTGTCCCGCGTCTCGTCGACGGCGAACCAGCCGCGCTCGAACTGCTGCCACCGCCGGAAGTGCTCCCGGTGCCGCTCCCCGTCCCGCGCGACCGCGCGTTCCAGCCGGGCCTCCTCGGTGCCGTGGTCGACGAAGATCGCGGTGCTGGCGCGGTGGTTCGCCTTCCTGGCGGCGGAGAACCCCTCCAGGACCAGCACCGGTCGTGGCTCGACCTCGACCCACTCCCCCTGCTCCGGCCGCGCGAACCCCTGCGACCAGTCGGTCGTGCGGTAACGACCGGTCCTGCCCTCCGCGACCTCGTCGAGCGCCCGCACGAGCCGCGGCCACCACCTCGTGACGGGATCGTCCCAGGTGGCGAAGTGGTCGGTGCGGATGAGCTGAGCCCCGAGCTGCTCGGCGAGCCGCTCCGCGAAGGTGGACTTCCCCGCGCCGGAAGGACCATCCACCGCGATCAGCCTGGTGCTGCCCAACCGCGGTGGATGGTTCGTCACATGCTCCGGCGCCCAGATAGCGCACGCCCCAGCGTGAGCTCGTCCGCGAACTCCAGGTCGCCACCCATCGGCAACCCGCTCGCCAGCCTGGTGACCGTGAGCCCCGGGAAGTCCCGCAGCATCCGCACCAGGTAGGTGGCCGTCGCCTCACCCTCGGTGTTCGGGTCCGTGGCGATGATCACCTCGGAGATGTCGACCCCGTTGGTCGGCGTGCCGATCCGCGTGAGCAACTGCCGTATCCGCAACTGGTCCGGCCCCACCCCGCTGAGCGGGTCGAGCGCCCCGCCGAGCACGTGGTAGCGCCCCTTGAACTCCCTGGTCCGCTCGACCGCGAGCACGTCCTTGGGTTCCTCGACCACGCACACCAGCGTCAGGTCCCGCTTCGGGTCCCGGCAGATGCGGCAGGTGGTCTCCGCACTCACGTTGCCGCAGACGTCGCAGAACACAACGCCTTCCTTCACCTTCTGCAACGCGCTCTGCAGCCGCTCGATGTCCGCGGGCTCCGTCGCGAGCAGGTGGAAGGCGATGCGCTGCGCACTCTTCGGGCCGACACCGGGCAGCCGGCCCAGCTCGTCGATGAGGTCCTGAACCGGCCCCTCGTACATCGCGACTTACCCGAGCAATCCGCCGAGGCCGCCCTGCGCGAGCGGACCGAGCTTCTGCTCCACCAACTGCTGGGCCTTCGTGTTCGCGTCCTTGATGGCGGCGATCACCAGGTCCTGCAACGTCTCGACGTCCTCGGGGTCGACGATCTTCGGGTCGATGGTGAGGTTCATGAGCTCACCGCCACCGGTGACGGTCGCGGTGACGAGGCCGTTGCCCGCGGAACCGGCGACCTCGGTTTCGGCCAGCTCCTGCTGGGCGGTGGCCATCTGCTGCTGCATGTTCTGGGCCTGCTGGAGCAGTGCCTGCATGTCGAAACCGGGTTGCACCTGCTGGTCCTCTCGGGTGGGTTGGGAGTGGGGTCCAGCGTACGGCGCGCAGCGTCGGTGGGTGGGGCTCGCCCCTCGTGGGGGTTGGGTGGGGTGGGGGCCTGGTGGGGTGGGCGGCGCGTGGAATCGGGCGGCGTGTGGGGTGCCGGCGCATGGGCGGCGCGTGAAGTGGGCGGCGCGCGACACATGCGGTGGCCCCACGCGCGGTGAGGCGGCGGCGCGCGGTGCGGTGCGGTGCGGTGTGGTGCGCGGCGCGTGGGGCGGCGGCGCGTGCGGTGCGGTGCGGTGCGGTGGGCGGCGCGTGCGGTGGCGGCACGTGCGGTGGCCACGGTGCCAGCGTGGGTGCGCGGGTGGTCCAGGTGCCGGGAACGCTGGTGCGCGGTGCCGCGCGGGCCACCGCTCCCGCGGCCTACCTCCCAACCACCGCACCGGGTGCGCACGCCGGCCGCCCCCATGGGCTGTCCTCACCCACGACACCGGCTGAGCACCGCGGCCTCACCGATGCCGCCGCCCCGGCTCGACCACGAGCATCGCCCCCTCCGCGCGCTTCCATACCTGCGGGCGCCGGAGCAGGTGTGATCCGGACACCTACAGGACGAGCCCAGGCGTGGATCAGGACAAGCTTCACCCGGTCGGGTGGCGCGTGCGGAACCCGTCAGGCCTTTTTCAGCGGGCGGGCGCCCAGTTCGTCGGCCAGGAGCTGGAACATCTTGGCCTCCGGGTCCAGGGCCGCGACCGGCGTTGCGTTGGGGTCGGCTGGGCGGGCGGCCTCGGCGAGCATTGCCTCTTCGTCGTACGGCTCTGGCGGGAGGGGCTCGTCGGGCTCCGGGGGTTCCGGTGGGGGTGGGACGTCGTCGACCGGTGGGCGCGGGGCCGCGCGGGGCTGGGGTTCTGGCTGGGGGCGGGCCGGGGGTTGCGGCGGTGCGGACGACTGGCTCGGGCGGGTCGGCGCGGGACGGGGGGCCTTGGCCGGGCCGGAGGCCTGGGTGGTGGCGCCGGGGGTGCCGTGGATGCAGCGGACCTGCCAGGTGCCGCCGAGCACGGCGGACAGAGCTGCGGCGATGGCCTCGGTGTTGCGGGGTTCGGCCAGGCGGCGGGCCAGGGGGGCGGAGGTGTGGGCGATGGTGACGACGTTGCCGTCGACCTCGCTGACCATCGCGTTCGTCAGCATCGCCTCGGTGCTGCGGCTGCTGGAGCGGACCGCGGCCAGCAGTTCGGACCAGATGCGGCGCACGGCCGGCGCGTCCATCGCGCCGGTGCTGGGAGCGGTCGAGAGTTCCGACGGAGCAGGAACCGCCGCGGCAGCGGGAGCAGCGACAGGTTCTGGCTGAACAGCGACGGGCTGAGCGGCAACGGGCGGAGCAACCGGTTGGGCGACGGCCTGGACAACGGGCTGAGCGGGCTCGACAACGGGAGGAGCGGGCTGAGCAACCGCCGCGACCGGCGCGGGTGCCGCAGGTGGAGTGGCGGCCTGCTGGGACCTGCGGGTGAACACCGGACCGCCGGCCGGAGCAGCCGACGGGTCGCCGGGACCGGCCGCGATGGCGGCGGGTGGGCGGCGTTCGAGTTGTTCGAGGCGTTGCAGGAGTGCGGCCTCGGACTGGGAGACCGAGGGCAGCAGCATGCGGGAGCAGAGCAGCTCCAGCAGCAGGCGGGGGGCGGTGGCGCCGCGCATCTCGACCAGGCCGGTGTGGACGATCTCGGCGTAACGCGTGAGTGCGGCGGGGCCGATGCGCTCGGCCTGGGACGACATGGTCGCCAGCTCGTCGGCCGGGGCGGAGACGAGGTTGCGGTCGGCCGCGTCGGGCACCGCGCAGAGCAGGACGAGGTCGCGGAGGCGGTCGAGGAGGTCGGAGGCGAAGCGGCGGGGGTCGTGGCCCGCTTCGACCAGGCTGTCGATGGTGCCGAACACCGCGGCGCCGTCGCCGGCCGCGAGGCCCTCGACCACGTCGTTGATCAGGGCCGAGTCGGTGACGCCGAGCAGGGTGAGGGCACGGTCGTACCGCACGCCCTCGGGGCCCGCGCCGGCGAGGAGCTGGTCCATCACGGACTGGGTGTCGCGGGCGGAGCCGCCGCCCGCGCGGATCACCAGGGGGAACACCGCGGGCTCGACGGCGACGCCCTCGGCGGCGCAGTTGCGTTCGAGGAGGCTGCGCATCACGCCGGGCGGGATCAGGCGGAACGGGTAGTGGTGCGTGCGCGAGCGGATGGTCGGGAGGACCTTGTCCGGCTCGGTCGTGGCGAAGATGAAGATCAGGTGGTCCGGCGGCTCTTCGACGATCTTCAGCAGGGCGTTGAAGCCCTGCGTGGTGACCATGTGCGCCTCGTCGATGATGAAGACGCGGTACTTGGCCTCCGCCGGGGCGTAGAAGGCCTTGTCGCGCAGGTCGCGGGCGTCCTCCACACCACCGTGGGACGCGGCGTCGAGCTCGACCACGTCGACGCTGCCGGTGCCGTTCGGCGCGAGGCCGATGCACGAGTTGCACTCGCCGCACGGGTCGGGTGTCGGGCCCTTCACGCAGTTCAGCGAGCGGGCCAGGATGCGGGCCGACGAGGTCTTGCCGCAGCCGCGTGGACCGCTGAACAGGTACGCGTGGTTCACCCGGCCCGCCGACAGTGCGACACGCAGCGGATCGGTCACGTGCTCCTGGCCGACGACCTCGGAGAACGTGGCCGGACGGTACTTGCGATACAGAGCGAGCGCCACGCCGCAGACAGTACCGGGGAGCACCGACACAAAAAGGGGACCCCGTGCACCCACCAGAGCCCGCTTATCCTTGCTGCCTTCCGGCCCTGGGGAGGTTCGCGAGATGTGTGCCGCACGAGGTCCGACGCAAGTGTAACCGATCTAGTTCTTCGAACGCATGTTCGACTTACCCACAGGGTTGTCCCCACCTGTGGACAACCACTTCATGATCACGGTTTCTCCTCGACGGCGGTGAGCCTGCGGCGCAGGAAGTCCTGTTCGGACGCGGTGCCGGCGAGTGCGATGGCCTCGCGGTAGGCCTGGGCGGCCTCCGCGGAACGGCCCAGGCGGTGCAGCAGGTCGGCGCGGGCGGCCCGGTACGGGTGGTAGTCGCGCAGCCTGGGTTCGGCGGCGAGCTCGTCGAGCAACGTGAGGCCCGCCGCGGCACCGTCGCGCATCGCGACCGCGGCGGCCCGGTTCAGCGCGACCACGGGCGACGGCGCCAGCTTCAGCAGCACGTCGTAGAGCGCGACGATCTGCGGCCAGTCCGTCGAGGCGAAGTCGGGTGCCTCGTCGTGCAGGGCGTTGATCGCCGCCTGCACGCCGTACGGGCCGTGGCCGCCGGTCAGCGCCTGCTCGGCCAGCGCGCTGCCCTCGTCGACCATGTCGCGGTCCCAGAGGGAGCGGTCCTGGTCTTCCAGCAGCTCGGCGCGCGCGTCCCGGCGGGCGTGGACCAGCAGCATCAACGCCAGCAGGCCCGTCACCTCGCGGTCGGGCAGCAGGCCGCGCAGGATCCGCGCGAGCCGGACCGCCTCCGCCGCGAGGTCGGCGCGCTGGGCGGCGTAGCCCTCGGTGAAGATCGAGTAGACGGCCTGCAGCACGCCGGGCAGGCGTTCCGGGAGCTCGTGCGGGTCGGGGACGCGGAACGGGATGCGCGCCTCCCTGATCTTCTTCTTCGCGCGCACGATCCGCTGCTGCATCGTCGTCACGGGCACGAGGTGCGCCCGCGCGACCTCCGGCGTCGTGAAGCCGGCGAGGCACCGCAGGACGAGCGCCCCGCGGTCCTCCTCCGCCAGCGCCGGGTGCGCGCACGTGAAGAACAGCTCCAGCCGCTCGTCCGGCAGCGCGTCGCCCTTCGGCGGGTCCGCGCGGTCGACCTCCACCTGCAGCAGCGCGAGCCGGGCGGCGTGCACCCGGTCGCGCCGCAGCCGGTCGACGGCCTTGCGGCGCGCGGTCGTGAGCAACCACGCGCCGGGCCGGTCCGGCACCCCGTCGACCGGCCAGTGCCGCAGCGCCGCCTCGATCGCGTCGGAGGTGACCTCCTCGGCGAGGTCGAGGTCGCCGAAGCGCTTGACCAGGGTGGCGAGCAGCCGGCCGCGTTCCTCCCGGAACACCTGCTCGACGTTCATCGAGAACTCAGAGGTCGAACTCGGCGATCGGCCGCACGACGACGGCGCCGCCGTCACGCGAGCCGGGGCACTTGGCCGCCCACTCCAGTGCCGCGTCGAGGTCGGGCACGTCGATGACGTTGTAGCCGCCCAGGACCTCGCGGGTCTCGGCGAACGGCCCGTCGGTGACGCTGCGCCGGCCGTCCGGTCCGACCTGGACGGTGGTCGCGGTGACGAGGTCGGCCAGCGAGTGCCCGGAGACCAGGACGCCCGCGTCCTTCATCTCCTTCTCGTAGGCGATCCAGTCCTCGACGGTGCAGTTGGCCTCCTGGTCGGCGGCGGCGTGGATCAACAGCATGTACTTCACGGAAGTCCTCCTCGGTCCGGGTCTACGGGATCACGACGAGCGGGCACCCGCCAGATCGACACGGCCTCAGAAGATTTTTCGGCGAGGTGGTCGAGACCCCCCGTTTTGGGCCGTGGGACACCCGTCCGGTAAGGTTCTCCACGGAGGATTCGCATAGCGGCCTAGTGCGCACGACTGGAAATCGTGTTGGGTTCACCCCCTCACGGGTTCAAATCCCGTATCCTCCGCTCTCTTCGCAGAAGGGCGCCGAACCTCACCGTTCGGCGCCCTTCTCGCGTTACGGTGGCATGGTGCTGCACGAAGAGCTGATGCTGCTGTTCATCAACCGGCAGAACGGGAAGTTGCACGTCGACTCGGCGTCGGCGGACAACGCGCTCGCCGGTGCCGTGCTCATCGAGCTGGTGAGCTCGGGGCGGGTCGCGTTCGAACCGACCGGCAAGAAGCTCCAGGTCGTCGACCCGGCGCCGCTGGCGGACCCGTTGCTGCGGGAGTCGGTCGCGCGGATCGACAAGCCGATGTCACCGCGGAAGGCGGTGGAGCGGCTGCGGAAACGCGTGCGCGACAACGTGCTCGCGGACCTGGAGGCCCGTGGCGCCGTGCGGGTGGACGCGCGCAGGGTGCTCGGGATCTTCCCCGGCAGGAGTTACGTGATCACCAACGAGCGCGCGGACGACGAGGTGCGCAAGGCAGTCGGCGAGGTCGTGCACGGGTACCGCGGAGCGGATGCGCGCACGGGGTCGTTGATCACGCTGCTGCACGCGGCGAACGCGGTGCACCGGGTGTTCGAGGGCGACAAGCGCGAGCTGAAGCGGCGGGCCGGGGAGATCGCCGCCGGCAACTGGGCCGGTGACGCCGTGCGCAAGGCCATCCAGGCGATCCAGGCCGGTGTCGCGGCCGCGACGGCCGCTGCCGCCGCCGCGTCAGCTGGATGACGCGGCGACGGCAGCAGGTGGAGCGGGTTACTTCTTGAGGCAGTCGATGACGTCCTCGAGCGTGAACACGATCCGGTCGACGCTCGCGTCACCCGTGGACGGGCGGAGGCGGACGATCTGCGGGTCGTGGTCGCTCGCCTGGTCGGCGAACTCGGCGTTGACGTGGACCACGTCGTAGCTGAAGCGCGTGATGTTCTTGCTCATCACGAGGTGGTCGAGCGTCTGCGAGTTGCCCTCGAAGACGTAGCTGTACCGCTCGTTCACGGGCAGCGTCTCGATCAGCGCCTTGAGGTTGCCGTCACCGGTCAGCGCCTTCAGCGCGGGCGAGAACTGGTAGTCGTTCAGGTCGCCCGCGAGGATCACGTTGGCGCCCTTGTCGATCGCGCGGATCTGCTCGGTGAACGCCTTGAGCGACGCCGCCTGCTTGCCGCGCTGCACCTCGGAGGTGCGACTCGGCGGCTGGTTGCGACCGTGGACGGCCTCGTCGCCGCCCTTGGAGTTGAAGTGGTTCGCGACGACGAAGACCGTGCGGCCGCGGAACTTGAACTCGCCGGCGAGCGGCTTGCGGCTGCTGGCCCACGCGTCGTTCAGCGGGTCGATCCGGCCCGGTGACACGGAAAGCGCGGCACGGCCGTTCTTCTTCACGACCTGGACGGGCGTCTTGAAGTCGCCACCGGGACGGTCCACGAAGGACACCCGCTGCGGGTTGAAGAAGAAGCCGACGCGGATGTTGCCGCCGGGCTCGCCGCCGTCCTTGAGGTTCTCCGGGTCGATCTGCCGCCACTGGTAGCGCGGGCCGCCCTTGGCGACGATCGCGTCGGAGAACTTCTGCAGCGTCTGGTCCGCGGCCACGACACCGTCGTTGGTCGCGCCGTTGTTGTCCTGGATCTCTTCCAGGACAACGACGTCCGGGCTGCGCAGGTTGGTGGTCACGCCGTCGGCGAGCCGGTCGAACTTCTCCTGCGGGTCGGACGGGTCGAGGTTCTCGACGTTGTAGGTCGCGACCGAGAGCTCGGACTCCTTCTGCTGCGCGGTGATCTCGCGCTGCAGGTTGGACGAGACGTGCTGGCCGAGGGTCAGCGCCGCCAGCGTGTAGCCGCCGAAGTTGGTGTACTCGACGGCACCGACGGTCGCGCCGGCGAACACGTCACCGACGTTCGCGGCGGGCAGCTGACCGGCGGTCTTGATCTTCAGGCGGCCGCTGTTCTGCTGGTCGTACGCGGTGTAGGTGGTGCCACCGCGCTGGTTGCGGTTCTGGTCGGGGTTGACCGTCACCCAGACCTCGCCGAAGGAGTTGCTCGGGCCGACGACGCGGGCGTCGTTCACCTGCACCAGCGTGCCTTCGAGCGACTCGAGGTAGTCGAGGCCGTACTTCTCCGGCTCCAGCGGGAGCTGCTCGATGCTGCCGCCGGGGGCGGGCAGGTAGCCGGCCGGGATGTTCTGCACGACGACCGGTGCCGGGACCGCGTTGCCCTTGGACAGCGTGGTCGTGGTCGGAGCGGTGATCTCGGTGAGGGTCTGGTTCGAGCCCGTCTCCCCGCCCGGCCGGTACTCGGCGATCGTGCCGCTGACCAGCACCTCGTCGCCCACCGCGACGGTCGGCGCGGAGCCTGCCGTGTAGACGAACACGCCCTCGCTGGTGCGCGGGTCGGCGTCCGGGGTCTTGGTGTCCTGGATCCAGAAGCCGCGGTCACCCGTGGCGCGCGTGCCGGTGACGACGCCGGGGACGTTCGTGACCTTCTGGCCGACGAGCGGCGAGATGCGCGTGACGCCCTGGATGTCGTGGATGCGCTTGTCGCCGGGCGTGGGGTCCGGGTCGGGGCCGGGACCGGGGTCGCCGCCGCCCGGGGTCTCGCCCTTGGAGTTGGTCGGGGTGGGGGCGCCGACGGTGAAGTCGGCGGAGTTGTCGTCGGTGTCGGGCAGGCCGGTCTTGCGGGCCGCCGAGGTGGTGTTGCTCAGCGCACCGGTCGCGGTGCCCTCGCGCACGACGGCGGTGCCGTAGCCGACGAGGTCCTTCACACGCGGCTCCGCGGCGCAGTCGGCGGCGGTCTTGCAGGTCAGCGGCGTGGTGCCGGAGACGAGCGCGATGGCACCGCCGGTGGCGCTCATGGCGAGGGTGCCGGTGGCGTCGGGGGTGGGCAGCTCGACCGTGCCGCCGGTGCCCTTGGCCTGGGCGACCAGGAAGGTCTTGCCGGCGGCGATGCTGCCGGTCAGCGGGGTGACGCCCCACTGCGTGGAGGCGCCGGGGCTCGCCGAGATGTACTGGACGCTGAAGCCGTCCAGGCCGACGGGGGCCGTGCCCTTGTTCGCGAGCTCGACGAAGTCCTGCGTGAGGGTGGCGCCGGAGTTGCCGCCGCCCCCGTAGACCTCGGAGATCAGCGCATCGGAGCTGGGTGCGGCAACGGCGGGGACGGCGGCGAACACGAGCGCCACCACCGCTGTCCCGACACCGGGCAGGGTGGGTCTCAAAACTTCCTCCAGGGGATGCGGCGGACCGCCGCATCCTTCCTCGATCGAGTGGTGTTTGGAAGCTGTTGTCACTAACGGTTAACCAGTTGGCCCAGCAATGATCACTCGAACAAGTGTTCGATCATGGTGTATGCTCGTTTTCGGAACGCTGGCCGGTGGGCCCCTCCCAGGCACCGGCCGGCGTCCCTATGTTCACAGGTGTGGGGATTCCGAGCTACGAGCGCCGCTGCGCCGAGATCATCAACCAGACCGCACTGCTGACCGCCGCCCTCGAAGGCGCTGACCTGCGCGTTCCTGTCCCGTCGATCCCGGACTGGACGCTGAACCAGCTCCTGCGCCACCTCGGCCACGTCCACCGCTGGGCCGACGTGATGCTCAGGGAGAGGCTGCCGGAGATCGACTTCTCCCGCAACGGCGCCCACCACCTGTCCTCGTACGTGGGTGAACAGGCCTCGGTGCTGATCCCGTGGCTGCGGGAGGGAGCCGCCTCGCTGGCCGAGGTGCTGCGCTCCGTCGACCCCGACGAGATGATCGCGCCGGTCGAGGGCCACCCCGGCCCCCGCGTGTGGTCGCGGCGGATGACCCACGAGACCGCGGTCCACCGGTGGGACGCGCTGAACGCGCTGGGCCTGCCGTTCGACCTCGACCCCGAGATCGCCCAGGACACGCTGCGCGAGTGGACCGGTCTCGCGGTCCCCTACGCGTTCACGCGGTGGCCGGAGGAGACGGCGGCCCTGGTGGGGACCGGCACCGTGCACCTGCACGCGACGGACGCCGAGGCCGAGTTCGTGATCGACCTCACGGGTGCGGCGCCGGTGGTGCGGGAGGGCCACGAGAAGGCGGACGTGGCGGTGCGCGGCCCGGTCGTGGACCTGGTGCTGGCGATGTACCGGCGGCGCCCGGTGGAGGGGCTGGAGGTGTTCGGCGACCGCGCGCTGCTCGACCTGCTGGTGCGGGGCGTACGTTTCTGACCGTGGGGTCCCTGAGCTACGACGAGCGCCTGGCCACGATCGTCTCCGAGACGTCGCTGCTGGTGTCCGCGGTGGACGGCGCCGACCTGTCGGCGCCGGTGCCGTCGTGCCCCGGTTGGACGGTCAACCAGCTGCTGCGCCACCTCGGGTACGCGCACCGCTGGGTCGCGGAGATGGTCGAGCGGCGCGTCCAGGAGACCGACCGGTCGTTCAGCAAGGCGCACTCGGTGTCCGGCTACGCCGGGGAGACGACCGCGGAGCTCGGCCCGTGGCTGCTCGAAGGCGCCCAGCTGCTGGCCGACCGGATGTCCGGGGTGCGGGTCGACGAGCCGATCGCGGTGATGGCCGGGATGGCGGGGCCGCGGTTCTGGGGACGGCGGATGGCGCACGAGACCGTCGTGCACCGGTTCGACGCGTGCCAGGCGCTCGGGCTGCCGTTCGAGGTCGGCGAGCGGGTGACCTGCGACGCGCTGTGGGAGTGGATGACGACGCTGCTGCCGTTCATCTTCACCCTCCGGCCGGAGGCGTCCGCACTGCTCGGGTCCGGGGTGCTGCGCTTCACGGCGACCGGCGCGGAGGAGTGGCTGGTCGACCTGCGCGGTGAGGCGCCCGTGGCGCTCCGGCACGGGGAGGTGGCGGCTGACGCGTCGCTGAGCGGGCCGGCGTTCGAGGTGGTGCTGGTGCTGTACCAGCGGCGGCCGGTCGACGGTTTCGAGGTGACCGGCGACGCCGCGCTGCTGGAGAAGTTCCTGGCCGCGGTGAGGTTCTGAGCCATGGTGGGGGTCTGGGGGCTTGCCCCCAGGGCGGGGTGTGGGGGCTCCGCCCCCACAAAACACCCGCCAAAGCAAGAAGGCGAGCGCTCGTCGTGAGCACTCGCCTTCCAGCTTTGGCGGTGGCGGTGGGATTTGAACCCACGGAGGCTTTCACCTCACACGCTTTCGAGGCGTGCTCCTTCGGCCGCTCGGACACGCCACCGGTAAGAACAATACACAGTCGGATCCAGGGGTTTAACGCTGGGTCCGGAAGAAGCGTTCCAGCAGGTCAGCGCACTCGTCTTCGAGCACACCGCCGCGCACCTCCGGCCGGTGGTTGAGCCGGCGGTCCCGCACGACGTCCCACAGCGAGCCGACGGCGCCCGTCTTGGGTTCCCAGGCGCCGAAGACGAGGCGGGAGACACGTGCCAGCACGAGGGCGCCGGCGCACATCGTGCAGGGCTCCAGCGTCACCGCGAGGGTGCAGCCGTCGAGGCGCCAGCCGTCGCCGTACTTCGTGGCTGCCGCGCGCAGGGCCAGGACCTCGGCGTGGGCGGTGGGGTCGCCGAGGGCTTCACGGGCGTTGCAGGCCTCGGCGAGGACGGTGCCGTCGGGGGCGAACACGACGGCGCCGATCGGGACGTCGGTGCCCGCGTTCGCGGCCGCGCGGACGGCCCTGCGGACCAGGTCCTCGTCGTCGTTCACGCCTGGATCGTGTCGAGCAGCTGCACGAACTCGTCGATGAAGCCGATGCGCTGGGCGATCATCTGGAGCTGCTCGTCCGGGTAGAGGTCGACCTGGTCGACGATGATCTGGAGCTCGTGGGCGGGCATGCCGAGGTCGGCGAGGACGCCCAGGTCGCCCTCCGGCCAGAGCTCGGTGTCCTCCTCGTCGGGCGGTTCGACGCGCAGGAGGTCGAGGACGTCGGCGGCGATGTCGTAGTCGAGTGCCGCGGCGGCGTCCGACAGCAGCAGGGCCACGCCGCCGGGGACCGGGCGCAGGACGATGAAGAACTCGTCGTCGACGGCCAGCAGGCCGAAGGCCGCACCGGTCGACCTGAGCTGCCGCAGCTGGGTGATCGCCGCGTCCAGCTCCGACAGCGCGGAGCTGTCCATCCTGCTGCACCGCCAGCGGCCGTCCTCCCGGACGACCGCGACCGCGAAGCCGTTGACCGGCTCCTGCTGTGTCATGTGCACACCGTAGGGCTCAGACGACCTTCCCGGTAGCCGAGGTGGTGCGACCATCGGAGGATGAGCACAACCACACCGGAACCCCGTTTCGCCGGACTGCTCGAGGCGGCCCGCGCGCTCCAGCCGCGCACGGTCGCGTTGCGGCGGCAGGTGCACCGCCACCCCGAACAGGGCCTTCAGCTCCCCAAGACGCAGGCGGCGATCCTGCACGCGTTGGAGGGCCTGCCGCTGAAGATCACCACGGGCAAGTCGACGACGTCGGTCGTCGCGGTGCTGGAGGGCGAGCAGCCGGGGCCCACGGTGCTGCTGCGCGGCGACATGGACGGCCTGCCGCTGCAGGAGGACACCGGCCTGCCGTTCGCGTCCGAAGTGGACGGAGCGATGCACGCCTGCGGCCACGACACGCACGTGGCGATGCTGGCGGCCTCCGCCCGCCTGCTCGCCGACCGCCGCGACGCGCTGCGGGGCCGGGTGCTGTTCATGTTCCAGCCGGGCGAGGAGGGCTACCACGGTGCCCGGTACATGATCGAGGAAGGCCTGCTCGACGACGGCGTGGAGAAGGCCTTCGCACTGCACATCACGTCGAAGCTGCGCTCGGGTGTGATCACCTGCCGGCCGGGCCCGATCATGGCGTCGGCCGACACGTTCCACATCCACGTGAAGGGCCGCGGCGGCCACGGCGCCATGCCGCACAACGCCGTCGACCCGGTGCCCGCCGCCGCGGCGATGGTGGGCGCGATCCAGACGATGCTGGGCAGGCGGATCAGCGCGCACCAGCCGGCGGTGGTCACGGTGGCCCAGATCAGGGCCGGCACCACCACCAACATCATCCCCGAGGTCGCCACCCTCGACGGCACCATCAGGACGCTGTCCGAGCTCACCCGCAAGCAGGTGCACACCGAGCTCGAGCAGGTCGTGAAGCACACGGCGGCCGCCCACGGGTGCCGCGCGGAGATCAGCATCGTGCCCGGCTACCCGGTGACCGTGAACGACGACGCGGTCGGTCAGCACGTGCTCGACCTCGCCGCGTCGGCGATGGGCCCGTCGTGGAGCGAGCCGCTGCCGGACCCGCTGATGGGTGCGGAGGACTTCTCCTACGTGCTGCAACGGGTGCCGGGTGCGCTGGCGTTCGTCGGCGGCTGCCCGCGCGGGGTCGACGTGGAGGAGGCGGAGGCGAACCACTCGAACCGGGTGCTGTTCGACGAGGCGTCGATGGAGCACGGGGTGGCGATGTACGCGGCGTTCGCGCTGGACGCCCTCCGGTAGGCACGGCTCGGAGCGAAATCCGTTTCCGCGGTGCGGTTGTCCACGACCGCGCCGCGGAGAACGATCGACAGTCGTTTCCACGCCGAACGGAATGGAGCTTGTTAACCCAACCGGATGTTTTTCGAGGCCGGGAACGCTGTCGACCTGCACTGAAAGCCGGATCCAAGCGGCAAGATCACCCACCTGGTGGTGTCAATCGGAATTCAAGTCCCCGCCTATGGCCGATCGTCTCGCACTTCCACCGCTGCAAGACTTCGTTTCTCAGTCGAGCGACTGCTCGACCGTTTCGGGAAACAGGAGCTTTGCCGTGGCACAACCACTCACGATCGCGCACGCCCTGATCGTGGCGATGACCTTTGCCTTCACCGGATGGTTGATCGAGCGCGGCCAAGATCCGCAGTCGGCGCTGATGATCACGCTCACGGCCCTGGCCGGCGCGGTCGTGGTCACGCGGGTGAGCGCGCAGGGCGCGAAGTCCGTCCTGCGGCGACTTGGCGGCGGGGCCTGACGAGGCGTTGTCGTCCGAAGCCGCCTCGCACGGAATGATGTGCGGTGTGCGAGACGTGTGCGTGATCGGACTGGGACTGATCGGCGGGTCCGTGCTGCGGGGCGCCAAGGCGGCCGGGCGCACGGTGTGGGGTGCCACGGCGAGCAGGGACGACGCGGACCGGGCGCGGGCGGAGGGGTTCGACGTCGTCGGGGTCGAGGAGGCCCTCCGGCGCGACCCCGAGGCGCTCGTCGTGCTGGCGGTGCCGTTGCCCGCGTTGCCCGACCTGCTCAGGAAGGTTCCGCCGAACACCCGGCTCACCGACGTCACCAGCGTGAAGGGGCCCGTCCACGACGCCGTGCACCGGTATGCGCCGGAGGTGCGGTTCGTGGGTGGGCACCCGATGGCGGGGACAAGTCGCAGCGGGTGGGACGCGGGGAGCGCGGGGCTGTTCGAGAACGCCGCCTGGGTGGTGACGCCGGAGGAGGCGGACGACCACCTGGTCGACGTGATGCGGTTGGCGCTGGACCTGGGGGCGCACGTCGTGCCGACCACGCCGGAGGAGCACGACGAGGCGGTCGCGCGGATCAGCCACCTGCCGCACATCCTGGCCGCGGTGCTGGCCGCGGTCGGCGCGGGTGGCGGGCCGCTGGCGCTGGCGTTGGCGGCGGGGAGCTTCGGTGACGGCACGCGGGTCGCGGGGAGCCGGCCGGAGCTCGTCAGGGCGATGTGCGAGGGGAACCGGGACGCGTTGCTGATGGCGGTGGACGACGCGCTGGGGCGGTTGGGGGCGGCACGGGGGTCGCTCGCGAGCACCGGTGGGCTGGCCAAGACCATCGAGGCCGGGCACGAGGGCAGGAAAGCGCTGGTCGAGCAGCCAGCGAGGGCGGCGGTGACGCTCGACCTGAGCAAGCCGGGGGCGCTCGCGGCGCTGCGCAACCTGGGGTCCCGGGGTGGGCGTGTGGTTGCGCTGAACGGAAGCACCGCCGCTGCGGAAACGTCGTAAGGTCGCCGGGTGGATCGACGGACGCTCGCGGGTGGGCTCGGTGGGCTCGCGCTGGTCGTGGCCGCCGTGGTCGCACTGCGGGCGAGCGATGCGCCGGACAACCTGAAGCGCGAGGTCGACGACCGGGTGCGGGTCGTGCAGCAGCAGGAGCCGGTCAAGCCGGCCAGTCCGCGGACGCAGGCGCTCGACGCGGACGCGGTGCAGGTCAGCTGGGCCGGCAGCGCACCGGCCTACGAGGTGCGGTGGAACGGCAACGAGCAGCTGGTGCCGAACCCCGAGGTCGAGCTCGCCGGGTTGCGGCCGGACCAGGAGGTCCGGGTCGAGGTGCGCGCGGTCAACGCGATCGGGCGGCGCTCGGAGCCGCTGATGATCACCGCCACGCCCCAGGACCTCTACGACGACCGGTGGGACGACGAGCTCGTCGGGCAGCCCGAGCGGTTCGACGGGCCGGAGGCGCTGGACCCGCGCAAGTGGCGGGTCGAGGCGGAGCAGAACTGCCTGGGGCTGCGGCCGTTCGGCCGGGGCAAGCGGGTCGACGTGGACTGCGGCACGGCGATGTTCCAGTCGAACACGCCGATCCGGTTCGGGGTGCCCGGCCGGGACGGTGCGACCGGGCGGGCGATCATCAGCGTCGCCGGTGCGGTCGAGTCGAGCCACGTGCGGCTGACGTTGCTGCCCGCGCCGTGGCACTTCCTGAAGGACCAGGAGTTCCAGCCGAAGGGCGCGGTCAGCCTCGACATCACCACCCAGGGCACGCGCATCGTCGCCGATCCCGACCTGCCGCGCAGCGACCGGCAGGTCGAGCTGGGCGACGCGCCGCTGACGGGGCTCGTGGCGGGTGTGCGGCACCGCTGGGAGCTGCGGGTGCTGCCCGACGCGGTGCTCGCGGTGCGCGACGGCGTGGTGGTCGCGGGTGAGCCGGTCGTGCTCACCACTCCGCTGGCGCACCCGCGGATCCGGATCGACGGCGGCGGTTTCCTCGACTCGTTCGGGGTCGGCGGCGTCGAGGAACGGGCGGTGCCCACCGAGGTCCTCCCGGCGACGGTCGAGGTGCCGCACGACGCCATCGCCGCGAAGCTCGTGACGTTGAGGGGCGAGGAACCGTCGGTGGTGGACCTGCCGCTGGGTGACCGCGGGGTCGAGGCGCCGCGGGACGCGCAGCTCGTGGTGTTCCGCAAACCGGAGAGCCGCCCCGGCACGCTGCCCCGCCTGCCCGACCGGCCGGGCGGCATGAGAACCGGCCCGCCGCGGCTCCAGGTCATGCACGAGAACGGCACCACACCACCGCAGCAGCTGCCCCGTACCGGACGCGTGCTCGTCACCGCGGAGATCAACGCGATCGGCCACCGCGGCATCGAGCTGGAGCTCGACGGCAAGCGCGTCGTGGCACTGCCGACGAACGAGCAGGGCGGCGCCGTTCCCGGCCGGCACGAGTTCTGGCTGAACACCGCGGACCTCGGTGCCCGCCCCCGGCTCAAGCTGAGCGTCCTTCCGGCCGATCATGGCGAACCCGTTACCACCGAAACCGTGTTCGAGCTGCGCACAACGCCTTAGCGTGACCACATGAAGCGGGTCGCCTTCGCCGTCGCGGGCCTGGCCCTGGTGGTCGGTGTAGTCCTCCTGAGGGACACCGGCGACCCGAGCACGCCCGAGCTTCCGCCGCCGCCGACGAAGCTCAAGCCGTTCGCGGCCGACCTCGCGCTCGTGCCGGGCCCGCAGGGCCGTCCCGCCGCGCCGGGTGCCGTCACCGCCCGCCCCGGCCACCACCGCGTGCAGCTCACGTGGACCGGTGACGCCCCCGCCTACGAGGTGCGCTGGGGTGAGCACCGCAAGCTCGTGACCCGTCCCGGCACCCAGCTCAACGGTCTGCGCAACGACCAGGAGCAGGAGGTCGAGATCCGCGCGGTGGACTCGTTCGGCCAGTACTCCGAGCCCGCCCGCACGAGGGCGACGCCGCGGGCCGACACCGCGCAGTACTCGTTCGTCGACCGGTTCGACGGCACCGACGAGCCGGACCAGGGGCGCTGGCGGTTCGGCAAGCGCACCGACTGCGCCCGCGCGACCTCCGGTGACGACGACGACCACGACCGGCTCGTGATCAGCAGCAGCTGCGGCACGCGCGCGGTGTCGTTGCGCGCCCGCACGCCGTTCGTCCGCGGGCCGGACGAGAGCCGGTTCGTCGTGGAGACCGACGCCCCCGGCAGCGGCGGCAGGCTGCTGCTGGACCTGGTCCCCGGTCCGGTGAGCGTGCAAGGCGAACCGGTGCTGCCGAACGCCGTCCGCGCCACCGTCAGCACCGACGCGGCCGGCAACTCGGTCGTCGAGCTCGTCCCCGGCGGCACCGCGACCAAGCCGGTTCCCGCCGCCGTGCCGGGCATGAGCGTGCGCTGGGAGCTGGTGGTCGGGCCCAGCGGCGTCCAGGTGCACCGCGACGGCGAGGTGGTCGCGACCTCGCCGTTCGTGCCGCCGTGGCGGGAGGCGACCGCTCTCGCCGGGATCGCCGCGCTCGCCGGTGACCGGGTGAGGGCCGGCATCGACCTGATCGGCTTCCGCGCCGCCGCGGCGGAGGCGCCCCCGAACGTGCCCGCGCCGAACGTCCGGGTCGACGCGGCACCCGCGCCGGTCAAGCGCATCCCGGACGTCACCGCCGGTCAGCTGCGGCTCGCGCTGATCCCTTCCGGGGAGGGTCCGCCGGTCGACCGGGTGGAGGTCAACGACGTCGAGGTGCCGCTGCGGCCCGCTGTCGAGGGCCAGCAGTGGAAGCCCGGCGCCGAGTACGCGGCCGTGGCCGACCTGCCGCGGGAGGCGTTCACCGACACCCTGAACGTCGGGTTGCTCACCGCGGACCGCGTCCAGGTCACGCACACCGACGTCGAGCTCACCGGCCCCGTCTCCGGCATCTCGAAGCGCGACTCGGGCAGCCCGCTCGTGGACGCCCGCCCGTCGCTGGCCGACCCCGTCGCCGAGGTGCTCGACTCGGGTGGTCAGCCCGTGCAGAACGGTGCCGCGCTCGCGAGGGGCCGGGTCGTGCTGGAGATCAGGATCACCGCGCTGGACGCGGCGGTCGCGGGTCTCGCCGGGTTCGAGGTCAGGCTCGACGGCACTCACATCGCGACCGTCCCCACCACGGCGGACGGGCCCGCGGGCGCGGGCCGGTGGCGGATCTCGCTGAACACCGCCTCGCTCACGGAAGGGCCGCACGCGATCGAGGTCAGGGCGTTCAGCACCGACCCGGAGGCACACCCCGAAACGGGTTACGTTCCCTTCTTGCTGAAGCCGTAGACCCCAAGATGGACCAATGGCCCGCGCTTTGATCCTCGACGCAGCCCGCACGCCGTTCGGCCGGTACCGGGGAGGGCTGTCCGGCATCCGGGTGGACGACCTCGCCGCTCTGCCCATCGTGGACCTGCTGCGCCGCTACCCCGGCCTCGACCTCGCGCGCATCGACGACGTGCTGCTCGGCGACGCGAACGGCGCGGGTGAGGACAACCGCAACGTGGCGCGCATGGCGGCGTTGCTGGCGGGGCTGCCGGTGAGCGTGCCGGGCGCGACGCTGAACCGGCTGTGCGCGTCCGGTGGCGAGGCGATCATCCAGGGCGCGCGGGCGCTGGTCACCGGGGACGCCGACCTGCTGATCGCGGGCGGGGTCGAGGGCATGAGCCGGGCGCCGTTCGTGACCGCGCGGCCGGACCGGGCGTTCCCCGACCGGCTGGAGACGGTGTCCACGGCGCTGGGCTGGCGGCTGGTGAACCCGCGGATGCCGAAGCACTACACGGTGCCGCTGGGGCTGGCCGCGGAGACCGTCGCCCATGAGCTCGGCATCACCCGTGAGCAGATGGACAACTTCGCGCTGCGGTCGCACCGGCGTGCGGCGGCGGCGTGGGACGCAGGCGTGCACGAGGGGTTCGCGTTCCCCGTGCAGCTGCCCGACGGCACGGCGGTGCGCCGCGACGAGAACGTCCGCGCCGACACGAGCGCCGAGAAGCTGGCCAAGCTCAAGCCCGCGTTCTCCGACACCGGCTCGGTGACCGCGGGCAACGCCTCGCCGCTGAACGACGGCGCGCTGGCCGCGTTGCTCGGCACGGAGGCGCTCGCGGCCGAGCTGGGCGTGGAACCGCTGGGCGAGGTGCTGGGCAGCGCCACGACCGGTGAGGAGCCGCACCGGTTCACCGTGGCGCCGGTGTCAGCGATCAGGAAGCTGCTGAAGCGCCTGCACCTCGACGCGGCCGACGTCGACCTGTGGGAGGTCAACGAGGCGTTCGCGGCCATGGCGCTGTCGGTGCTGCACCACCTGCCGGAGATCGACAAGGAGAAGGTCAACGTGCACGGCGGCGCCATCGCCTACGGGCACCCGCTCGGCGCCTCGATGCCGCGAGTGATCATCGACGTGTGCCGCCACCTGCGGCAACGCGGTGGCGGCGTGGGCATCGCTGCCGCGTGCGTCGGCGTGGGCCAGGGCGTCGCGGTGGCCGTGCGGGTCTAGTCGCCGGGTTTCGGGGGCGCGCCAGAACCGCGCGGGCCTGGTCGGCGGCCCGCGCCGGAACGGTTCCGCGTCAAGGCCGCCGAGCCCGCGATCGACCCGGAACCGCTCGCCGAGGTGTTCTGACCGGTCAGATGCGCTTCGAGATCAACGGGTACTCGAGCACCAGGCCGTTCTGGTCGACCTTGATGTTCTGCTCGAACCCGCCGCTCTTGAAGCGCACCACCGAGACCTCGTCGCCGACCGAGATCGTCTTGTAGGTCTGGGTGACCGCGCGCACCGTGAGGTCGGGCAGCGAGACCCGCACGACCGGCAGGTTGTGCTCGCCCTCCTCGCGGTGCAGGTCCAGCCGCCGGATCGGGATGGCGTTGAACAGCACGGAGAACTGCACGTCGACGTCGAGCGCGTCGTTGAACGTCTCGCGCTTGGCGCCCTGGCCGTGGTCGACGAGCCAGGCACCGTCCTCGGTGCGGCTGAGCGAGCACTGCCGCTCCTCCAGCACCGTGGCCGTGCGCAGCAGCAACCGGTTGACCTGGCCGCTCTCGCCGACGGAGACCTCGAACGAGGCGTTGAACTGCTCGTCCGGCCCGGCGGCCACCAGCCGGCCGGAGGCACGCAGGCGCTGGTCGTTCGACAGCAGCAGCCTGACCTGCTCCAGCCGGGGCTCGTGGAGCCCCTGCCAGGTGATCATCTCGGGCCGGCGTGCAGAAGGAGAGCGGGTCTCCCCGTTCGAGGTGACCCGCCCCGCGTCAGTGGCGTTGAAGGAGTTCACTCATCCACCTGGAAGGATGTCCTTGATCTTCTCGGCAACCGAGTCGACCTGCTCTTCGTGACCGAACTTCTGCGCGACGAAGTCAGCCGCCGCGTCGACACCCTTGTCGACCTGCTCGTGGTGCTGCTGAGCCAGGTCCAGGGCCTTGTTCTTGATCTCGTCGAAGTTCATGTGGTGCTCCTCCGCTCCTGACGCAGGGTACCCGAGGAGCCCCCGCGTGGTGATAGGCGCGATCACGCTGACTGCACCTGGACAATTCGGCCCGGCGGCAACCATGATGTGCCACGCCGCCGCCTGGTCGGCCGCCGTTGCGGTCAGAACCAGGAGGATCGCCCCATGACACGGCTCCTGCGTGGAGTTATGTCCGCAGCACTGCTGTTGCCGCTCGTCGCAGTCCCCCCGGCCAACGCCACGGCCGGGAAGCCCGGGAAGGCGGAGTTCGCGGTGACGACCACGGCCACGAACGTGGCGGCCCGCAGCGACCGCCGCCCCGTCGCCGGCGGGGTGCACGACCGGAAGGCCGGCAAGACGTTCATCTCGTGGGCGGGCCAGTACGAGGACAGCTACGTCCAGTCGTACGACCACCGCGCGGCCACCTGGTCGCCCCCGCACCGCATCGCCGACGGCGACTCGGACGCCCACAACTACCCGACGGTGGTCCAGGCCCGCGACGGCCACCTGCTGGTCTTCCGCGGCATGCACAACGTCGAGCTGCGCATGTCCCGCTCACCCCGGCCGCACTCGGCCGACGGCACGTGGGCGGAAACCGTGATCTCCAAGAACGCGGCCACGTACCCGATGCCGTTCGTGACCCGTGACGGCACGATCTACGTGTTCTACCGCGAGACCTCGGGCGACCTCGACCCGAACGTCCCCACCGACACCCGCCCGATGCTCTACGTGGTGTCGAAGGACAACGGCAAGACGTGGAAGAGCTCCACCGAGCTCACCGGCCACCCGTTCGCCATCGGCTCCACCGCGCGCTCCGACAACATGAACGAGATCTACATCGGTCAGCTCCGCCTGGAGGACTCGGGCCGCGTCCGCATCGCCTACACGCTCGCCGGCGGTGGCTTCGAGGGCCACAAGCACGACCGCTACCACCGCAACATCTACTACACCTGGTTCGACCCCCGTGACCTGCACTTCTACTCGGCGTCCGGCCGCGATCTGGGCACCCAGGTGGACGACGCCGACCAGGAGTCGTTCCTGAAGGTCGCGGAGACCCCGCTGACCGTCCCGAACAACGTCAAGTCCCCCGACTACGTCCAGCAGGTCGGCACGGTGCTGGGCCGGCCGTTCGTCCTGTGGTTCTCCGGCGACCCCGACGGCGGCCCGCTCCGCAACCACCTCTCGACGTGGAACGGCCGGAGCTGGGACACCCGCGAGGTGGCCCGCGGCCTGCGCACCCGCGAGATCGAACCCGTGGACCCGCTCACCTGGCGCGTCTACGCGACCGAGGACGGCAAGCCGAACGTCCTGACCCACCTCGTGCGGTTCGGGCGGACCTGGGAGGCCGAGACGGTGATCCCGACGGCCAAGCCGGTGCAGCGCGTCGAGGTGGTGGCGAACTTCCGCGACCCGGCCAGGGCGATCTTCTCGGGCGCTTCGTCGCAGCGGGACGTGGCGGTGGCCGACGGGGACATCAGCGTGGTGGGGCTGGCCCGGCGTTGACCGGTTCCGGCCCATGAGACAGCAAACGCCCCCTGGACCGGCGCGGACCCAGGGGGCGTTCGTCTGTCAGGCGCTCAGATCAGGCGCCGGCCTTCTTGCGCCGCACCACGAACAGCGCGGCGACACCGCCACCGATGAGCACGAGGCCACCCACGAGCGGCCACAGGATCGAGGCACCGGTCGAGGCGAGGTCCTCGTCCGTGCCACCACCCGGAGCCGGCGGGGCCGTGGTCGTCGTGGTCGGCGGGACCGTCGTCGTGGTCGGCTGGGTGGTGGTCGTGGTGGTCGTCGTCGTGGTCGTCGGCGGAACCGTCGTCCCCGCGGTCCACTCGGCCCGAGCCGGCTTCTCGACCTTCACCTCGGAGGCCTTGGCGATCACCAGCGACTGGGTCTTCTGGTTCCTGTCCTCGGACACGAACAACCGACCGGCCTGCAGCGAGGCCTCCGCCTTGACCGTCAGCTCGACCTGGCCGGGCTTGGCGTCGCCGGGCACGTCGACGTAGAACTCGGTGACCTTCTCGGCCGTGTCCTTGGCCTTGGCCGTCAGCTCGTCACCCGAGCTCGCGACGGCGAGCGGCTTGCGGTCCTTGTCCGTGATCGTGACGCCCTTGGGGAGCTTCGCGGTCAGCGTGATCTCGCCCGCGGTCGTCGTGACCGTGAACGGGCCGAGCAGCCCACCGGCCACACCCTTGACCTCGGCCGGCTCGACCTGCAGCGTCGGCTTCGGCTGGTCGTTCTTCAGGTCCTGGGCTTCCGCGAGGAACTTCTTGTAGAGCTTGACGAGGTCGGCGCCGCCGCCCTTCTCACCGCCGGCGAGCTCCCTGGCTTCGTCGAGCTGGGCACCGTCGGTGAAGTGCCAGATCGCCGCCTGCGTGGCCGCGATGATCTCGCGGTCGTCGTACGGCTTCTTGCCGTCGCCGAACTTGTCGTTGACTTCCTTGACCGACTTGGTCGGGAACGAGTTGGTCAGGATCCAGAGGACCTTGCCCGCGTTGTCCTTGAACTTGGTGCTCGGGTTGGGGTGCTTGTCCCACGGCACCTCCTGGAGGGGCTTGCCCTTCTCCAGGTCGGTCGGCAGCTCCACGCAGTACGCCTGGAAGCGGCCCTCCTTGCCGTCTTCCTTGAGCTTGACACCGATCAGGCCGGTGCTGAACTCGTCGTTGTGCCGGGGAGGGGTGTTGCCGACCTTGGGCACGAGGTAGACGTCATGGCCGTACTGCCAGTCGCCCTCGATGGGCGTGACGACGACGTCGGCGAACGCCGCGGGGGTCGAGAGGGACAGGAGGGCGGCAGCGCCGAGAAGCGCCGCGCCGATCCTCAACCGGGAAGCCATGGGTCTCCTTGCTCGCTGAAGTTAGCCCGAACGCAGGAAAAGTCGAGTACTTCGGCCGGAGCGGTGGACACCGGAAGTCGACACCGAACCGACAGGAAGCGAGCGGGACGTTAGCCGATGGGGTGTCACCCGGTTGAGCGAGGTATGAAGATCGCATCATACATAACGTGAGCTGCCAAAACGTGCCAAAAAGGTCCACAGTGGATCGATGGCTGATGCATCGCTTTTGTCAGGTGACGATAAATTCGTTGCCCAACAGTTATCTTCTGCAGCGTCCTGCTACGTACCCAGAACGCTCGCGGTTCACTCTCAAGCCACCAATTCGGTAACGGTGGTGGGACGGATGTCACCAGGGCGCAATGAGGTGCCGCGCAGGCAGAGGTCGCGGGGCTCGGGGCGCTGACCGGTGAGAATCCACTTCGTCAGACCCGCGAGCTGGTAGGCGATGAGCGGCGGAACGGCATCTCCGACGTGCCGGTAGGCGTTGCCGAGAATGGAGACGTCGAACTTGAACTGCCGCGGGAAGCCCTGCAGCAGCGCCATCTCCCTGACCGTGCAGAGGCGGTGCTGTTCGGGGTGGGCATAACGGCCGTTGCCGACGTGGCCGCATTCGCGCTTGATGGTGCGGGCCGGTTCGTCCCACCACATCCGGCCGTACACGTCCGGGTGAGAACCCCAGTTCTGCTGCTCGACGATTTTGCGTTGTGCGGGATTCAGCAGCTCCGCGGTTTCCGGTGAGCGCAGCAGGTCGGCCCACGAACCGCCGTCCGCGGGGATGGCGCGCATCCGGTCGAGGCTGCGGTCCTGGGAGAAGGTCGGCGACACGTGGATCGGGTCTTCGGGGTGCGCGAGACCGGCCTCGACGGGCGGCAGCTTGCCGATCGCACGGCGGACCGTGGCGGCGGCCGGGCGCAGCTGCAGGCCCTCCCACACGTCGTGCAGCGTGCGCAGGGGCAGGCCGGCGTCCACGGCCACCATCAGCGACCGCTCGCGCAGCTGGGGCAGGCCGTAGTCGGACAGCAGGTGGGTGCCGCCGGTGACGTCGTAGCCGAGCTCGGTCAGCGAGTCGGCGAGCTGGTCGAAGTGGTGGCGCTGCTTGCCCTTCACCAGCTCGCGGGCGTTCTCCACCAGGATCGTCCTGGGCCGCAGCTCCTCGGCGTAGACGGCGATCCGGCCGACCAGCGAGTTGCGCGGGTCGTCGCGCAGGTGGTTCGCGGCGGTGATGCGGCTGAAACCGGAGCACGGCGGGCACGCCAGCAGCACGTCGAAGCTCACCGCGGCGCAGGCCCCAGACCTCGCGCAACGCCGAGGGCGAGATGCGGGCGAGGTCGACCTCCAGCGGATCGACGCCGATGTTGGCCCGGTAGGTGTCGTTGCAGCGCAACGAACCGAGGCGCGACGAGGGCTTGCCGATCTGCGCGTCCGCCGCGCCGACGACCCGGAAGTCGCGGTGGGCGTGGAAGCCGAAGCTCATCCCGCCCGCACCGGAGAAGATGTCGGCCACCGAGAAGGACACGGCGAGATCGTACGGGCGCGGCTTCTCATGGCTTTGCCGGACATCCCGTAGGTTTCCCGCATGGAACTGCCGCGTGCCTGGCAACGGCCTGACCCGTTGCGCGGACTCGACAGGATTTCCTGGGTCGAGGTCTACGACGGCCGGGGCGGCGCCGAACGGCTGCCCGGTCTGCTGCGCGCGTTGGTGGACCCGTCGCCCGAGGTCAGGCTGGAGGCGTTCACCTCGCTCGCCGACCGCCTGCTGACCGACGACACGGTGTCGGAGGCCTCGTTCTGCGCGGTGCCGTTCCTGGTCGAGCTGGGCGCCTCGTACAAGGTGGCCGCCGACGTGCGGGACCGGGTCATCTTCCTGCTGGCCGCGCTCGCGTTGGCGGGCAAGGGCTTCACCGAGGAGGGCCGGCGCACCCACCGGCGGTGGAACGCGCTGGGCCGCGAGCTGCCGAGGACAGCGCCGGACTGGCTCACGCAGACCCGGCACGCCGTCGCCCAGGGCGCGCCGAAGATCTTCGAGGCGCTGGCGTCGGAACGGGTTGGGTGCCTGGTGGCGCTCGCGTGCGCGGTGCCGGAGCGGCTGCCGTCGTTCGTCGTCGGGCTGATGCAGGACGTGCTCGACGACGAGGACGAGATGCTCGCCGAGGCCGCTGAGATCGCTCTCGCGCTGCTGAAGCGGACACCGGAGCTCGTGGAGTCGCAGCCGAAGGTGCTCGGCGAGGGACTCGTGCGACCGGCGCACCAGCCGCGTGAGGTCACCGCGGCGCTGCTCGGCTACCAGCTCGCCCTCACCGCCGCCTACGGCGACGAGGGCGCCTGGTGAGTGCACGCGGGGAGCTTTCGTACTCTCCTGGCGCACGAAAGGCCCCCGCGTACGCCGACAACACCCCGGCGACGAGGGCGCCTCGTGAGTGCACGCGGGGAGCTTTCGTACTCTTCTAGCGCACGAAAGGGCCCCGCGTGCGCCGGCAACGTCAGGCGATGACGGCTTCCTGTTCGAGAGGCTGGTCGAGCGGCTGGGTGTCCTCGACGGCGATCGCGGGTTCCAGGGCACCGAGACCGGTCCCCCACTCCTGGTCGGCCAGGGCGAACGCCGCCACGGTCAGCGCGGCCACCGGCGCGCCGACCGGCATGTTCTCCCGGTGCAGGTCCAGGTCGAGCCGGCCGCCGATCGGGGACGGGCTGAGCCGCAACGTCGCGTGCGCGGGCTCGTCCTGGTGCGCCAGGCGGCACGCCCAGCCGGTGAAGACCAGCCGCCGCTCGTCGACCTCGGTGGGCTGCACCGCGCGGACGTTGGCACCGACCGCGCCGGAGCGCAGGCCGTCCGCCGCCGCCAGCACGAGCTCCTCGAACTGCATCGACGAGACGCCGAGGTCCCAGCCGGCCACCAGGGCCACCTGGACCAGAGCGAGCGGCAGCGACGGGACGGCGTCCTCGAAGCACACCATCGCGCCGCCGTAGCGGGTGTTGATCTCGGTCGGCAGGAAGCCGTCCTCGGTCGCGATGCCGTCGAGCGTGAACGTGCCGCGGTAGTCGACCGTGGAACGCAGGTGCTCGCCGACGCGCCGCGCGAGGTTGCGCATCTGGTCGCGGATCCACACGGGCGGGTCGTAGAACGACGCGCAGCCCGCGTACAGGAACTTGGCCTGGCCCTGGCGGCGCGGCACGACCATCTCGATCGGGCGCAGCACCGCGGTGCCGTCGGGGAACACGATGCCGTGCACGCTCACCGGGATGCCTTCCAGGAACGGCATCACGCGCACCTGCTCGCACTTGGGCGCGAGCACGTCGAAGGCCTCCTTGGCCTCCTCGTAGGACCGCACCCGGCGCACGAAGTTCGCGCCGCCGTTGATCGCGGGCCCGTCACCGGACCACACGACGCCGGCGCCGCGTTCCAGGATCTCCGAGGCGCCCCAGAGGCGTTCGAAGTCGAGGTCGAACACCAGCGCGGGCGCACGCGGGGCGGAGAGCTCGTCCCAGAGCGCGTCGATGGTGGTCTTGTTCTCCAGCTCGACCCACTCGCGGCGGCGCGCGTTGAGGACCGGACGCCCCTGGAAGGTGTCGATCTCGTTGTAGGGCGTGCTGATGACGACGGCCTCCGCCGCCGGGTCGAAGTCGCCCAGGATCCCGCGCACCTCGGCGCTCGGCTTGGTCAGCAGCTTGCCGAGACGGCGCTGCTCGACCGCGACGAAGCCGCCCTTGATGCCCAGCGACACCCAACGGGCGATCTCGGAATCATGAAGCGGAGCATGATCATCGGTATCCAGCACGAGCGTATGGCGGGCACCGAGCGCATGGAGGCTCATGCGCGCGTTTCGCCAGACGCGTACCACCGGCCAGCACGACCAACCGGTCACCGAACAATCCGCCCAAGCGCTCGTTGAGCGCTGCGAAGACATGATCCATCGCCGAAAACCCGCTTTGAGAAGAAGCAGAAGGATGCGACCGGCGATCGCCGGGTGACGCGTAGCGTAGAGCCACCCGGTATGCGTGTCGAAGCACGGTCCGGCAACGGCCGGATGAATGTTGCGGCGGGCCCGTCAGCGCAGGCCCTGCCACAGGTGGATCGGTGTTCGATCTTCCGCTCTACAGCGAGCGCGCCGCGTCCCGGAGGACCTGGTCAACGCGGTTGAGGAAGCTGCGCCGGGGGTTGATCGCGGGCAGCGGCGTGGTGAGCTCGGCGGGACCGGGCGCGGGTGCGGCTCCCACGATGTCGGCCACGTTGCGCAGGAACTCCTGCCGCTTGCACTCCTGCACGGCCACGTCGTGCAGGAGTCCGGCGATGCTTGTGTGCACAGCGCGATGGGGGTAACTCACACGTGTGTTATCGGCCCAACCTTGGTAGACCTTTAGGGTCATCTCGTGCGAGTTCTGGTGACCGGTGCCACTGGGTACGTGGGTCGATTTGTGGTGCATGAGCTGCGGGTTCACGGACATGAACCAGTGGTGTCCCGTCAACGTGTCTTGGAGCCGTTCCACGTTCCGGACGCCGACGCCGTCATCCACCTGGCTGGTCTTGCTCGGGTGCGGGAGTCGTTCCGAGATCCGCTGGGCTACTGGGAGACCAACGTCGGCGGGACGCTGAACCTGCTGCAGGCGTTGCACGGCCAGCGGTTCCTCCTCGCGTCGACGGCTGGGGTGTACCGCCCGTCGGACGCGCCGCTGACCGAGGAGTCGGTCCGGGAGCCCTCCTCCCCCTACGCGGCGTCGAAGGCGGCCGCCGAGGACCTCGTGGCGTGGACGGCGCGGTCGGGCCGGATCGGGGCGGCCACGCTGCGTTTGTTCAACGTCGCCGGAGGGGGTGACACCGACACCACTCGGGTGATCACGCGGGCGGTCGCCACGGCGGCCGGGCGGGGACCGGGCATGGAGGTCTACGGCGACGGGTCCGCGGTGCGCGAGTTCGTCCACGTGCGGGACGTCGCCACGGCCTTCGTGACGGCGCTGGAGACGTGCGAGGTCGGCTCGTCCGCCGTCTACAACGTCGGCGGCACGTCCGCGTCGGTGCGGGAGGTGCTGGACACCGTCGAGGCGGTCACCGGGCGGTCCGTGGACGTGACCTGGCGGCCCGCGAACCCGGACGAGGTGAAGGCGCAGCGGGCCGACGTCTCCCGGCTGCGGTCGCTGGGCTGGACGCCGGCGCACTCCTCGCTGGAGGAGATCGTCAGCGACCAGTGGGCCGCGGTGGACCGCTGACCCGCTTCGGCACCGGGACGCGGTCGAGGTCCTTCGCCACGACGATCTCGCCGTCGAACTCCGCGGCCGCCTCGGCGTGGAACTCGGCCGGGTCGTCGTAGCGCTGGGAGAAGTGGGTCAGCACCAGCGTGCGCACCCCGGACTCCTGGGCGACGCGGGCGGCCTGCTGGGCGGTGAGGTGGCCGTGGTCGCCGGCGAGCCTGGTGTCGCGGGCGAGGTAGGTCGACTCGATCACCAGCAGGTCGGCCCGGTCGGCGAGCTCGTAGACGTTGTCGCAGAGCCGGGTGTCCATGACGAACGCGAACCGCTGGCCGGGTCGCGGCTCGCTGACGTCGGCGAGGCGCACCCCGTCGAACACGCCGTCGCGCTGCAGCTCGCGCACCTGCGGGCCGCGGATGCCGTGCTCCTCCAGCTTCTCCGGCAGCATCCGGTGCCCATCTGGCTCGACCAGCCGGTAGCCGAACGAGTCGATGCCGTGGTCGAGCCGGTACGCCTCCAGCCGGCCGAACTTCCCCTCCGCCACGAGCCCGTCGGCGTCGACCGGCTGCTCCTGGACGTCCGCGGCGTCGTAGAAGACGCTCGCGTGCCGGAGGCGTTCGAAGAAGTGGGCGCCCGACCGCGGGAAGTGCGCGTGGACGGTGTGCGGCACGCGGTCGAGGCTGAGCCGCTGCACGATGCCGGGCACGCCCAGGCAGTGGTCGCCGTGGAAGTGGGTGATGCAGATGCGGGTGATGTCGCTCGCAGCCGCACCCGAGCGCAGCAGCTGGCGCTGAGAGCCGTCGCCGGGGTCGAACAGCAGGCCTTCGCCGTCCCACCGCAGCAGGTAGCCGTTGTGGTTGCGCTGGCGCGTGGGGACCTGGCTGGCCGTTCCCAGGACGATCAGTTCCCGGACTGTCACCCCCGAACGTTAACGTCTGTCCCATGCAGAGCGTCGAAGTGGCAGCGTCGTGGCCGGCCGAGAACGTGGCCGTGGCCGTCGTGTCCGGCGGGACCGTGGTGGGGTCGCTGGGCGACCAGCAGCGCGTGTTCCCGCTCGCGTCGGTCACGAAGCTGCTGACGTCGTACGCGGTGCTCGTGGCCGTCGAGGAGGGCGCGGTCGAGTGGGACCAGCCCGCGGGGCCGCCGGGGGCCACCGTGCGGCACCTGATCGCGCACACGGCCGGGTACGCGTTCGACAAGCCGGAGGTCCAGGCAGAGCCGGGGAAGCGGCGGATCTACTCGAACGCGGGCTTCGACGTGCTGGCCGCGTTCGTCGGCGACGCCTGCGAGATCCCGTTCCCGCAGTACCTGCACGAGGCCGTCTTCGCACCGCTGGGCATGACCTCCTCCGCGCTGGTCGGCAGCGCCGGCGCGGGCGCCGAGTCCAGCGCGGCCGACCTGGCGCTGTTCGCCGCGGAGCTGCTGGCGCCGAAGCTGGTCTCGGCCGAGCTGGTGCGCGAGGCGACCTCGGTGGTCTTCCCCGGACTGAACGGCGTGCTGCCCGGCTACGGCATGCAGAAGCCGAACGACTGGGGCCTCGGCTTCGAGATCCGCGACGGCAAGTCGCCGCACTGGACCGGCCTGACCCACTCGCCGCGCACGTTCGGCCACTTCGGCCAGTCCGGCACGTTCCTGTGGGTCGACCCGGACCTCTCGGCGGCCTGCGTCGCCCTGACCGACCTGCGCTTCGGCCCGTGGGCGGTCGAGGCGTGGACGCCGTTCTCCGACGGGGTGCGCGCGGAGCTCAGTCGGCGAGCCTGAGGGCGAGCTGCTTGAGCACGTCCTGGACGTCGGCCTCCTCGCAGTCGTTCTCGTAGGCCTGCGCGACCCCGTGGAACGCGTAGAGCAGCCCCGCGGTGAACCACCCGAACTGCGACAGCACCTGGTCCATCGCCTGCTTGAGAGCCTGGGCGCCGGCCTCGTTGAGCTCGCCGTCGACCTTGACCTCGTAGCTGAACACGCCTTCCTGCAACGACTTGAGGGCCGTGCGCAGGTAGTCGCTCGACTCGCCCGCCTCGGCGTCGTAGGTGAGCGTCAGGACGCCGAGCGCCCGCTGCATGATCTCGCGCTGATCCACGCCGTGAACTCTGCCGCAGGCACCACCCCCGGCGCATCCACGAATGGCACGCTCCGCACCACGGGACCGCACGGACCCACCTCGGGGATGGGACTGCATCGGCGCGCCAGCGCCACGCAGTCCGGGGGTCCGGGGGCGAAGCCGCCCGGCTGGGGTGTGGGGGCTCGGCCCCCACAAAAAAACCGAGAGAGCCCTTGTTTGCGCTTTCCGCAAACAAGGACTCCCGCGATCGAGTGCGCTCGGCAGGATTCGAACCTGCAACCTTCTGATCCGTAGTTCGACAGTGATCACGTTGGGCTCTACCAGGCAATACCGCCCCGGTTCGGTCTGTGCAGACCGGACCGGGCGGTTCCCGTTTTGAACCGGTCTCTACCGCAAGATCAACGCGCGTCCGGGCGCACTTCGGGCACACATCGAGCGCACAGCAGGGCGCTCGTGATTAGCACTCGTGCGGCACAGACGCCGCTACGATCCGACCACCGGCCCGAGCAGCTCACGGTCAAGGACTGCCCGAGCCGCTCGTCCTGGATCAGCCCGAACGGCACACTCCCAAAGCCGAAGCACGGTCCAGCCGTGTTCCTCTGCCAGAGCAGTCGACCGCTCGTCCCGTTCGCGGTTTCGACGCATCTTCTGCTCCCACAGCTCGGCGTTCGGCCCCATGAAGGGGGTCTTCCGACCATGGGCCGGGCATGAGTGCCAGTAGTCCCCATCAACGAAGACAGCGATCCCGTGACGCGGCAGGACGATGTCCGGCGTACACCCCGGCGCAATACGCCTGTGCAGCCTGAACCTCGCGCCGTGAGCATGAAGTGCGCGCCGAAGCAGAACTTCTGGCTCGGTGCTGACCTTCTTGCGTCCACGTAAGTGACGCCCCTCGGCCGTGCTCTTCCAGCGCGAGGTCAACGTCAGCTCTCGAGGGTCAGTGCGCGGACAACCGCCTCGGCGAGGTCAGGAGGAACGGAGTTACCCAACTGCGCTTGGATGGAATTACGCGAACCCACCAGCTCAAACTCGTCCGGGAAGGTGAAGAGCCTCTTCAACTCGGCAACACGCAGCCTTCGGCCCTCCCAATGGAACGGGCCTACATATGGACCGGGCTGCGCCTGAATCGTCGGAGAAGGCTTGTTCGGGTCGAGCTTCAGCAGGAACGACCAGTAACGACTACGCCACTCGAACTCCGGATTCTTGTGGCCACGCTTGGCAGTGTAGAAGAGGTAGTTGTCTCCAGGAGGGACGTCCTTCAACAAACGGCCCCACTGTCCCCCGACCTCGTCTGCAGGCTCGGGCTCCGTCTTGAGCCCAGCTAGCGCCTGGCCAGAGGTCACATGAGGAGTATCCGCCTTGCCGACGTTCTGCCGCTCCCACGTCCCGCCATGCGTCGGCAGAGGCAGTGTTGGAGTCCGCGAACCCTTCGGAGCGCCGACGATCACCAACCGAGGACGCGCCTGGGGCACACCGTAGTTGGCCGCATTGAGCACCTCGTAGTTGAAGTCGTAGCCATACTCATCGATCTCTTTGAGCAATCGCTCAAAGTGCGGCCTGCTCTGTTTGTTGTTGTAGGTCAGCGCATAGACGTTTTCAAGGACGAAGTACCGCGGCTTCAGATCACGCAGAACCCGCGTGTACTCCTGTAGCAGCGACGCGTTCGGGTCTAGACCTTCACGCTTCCAGTCGAGCCAGAAGCTTGACTTGCTGAACGGAGTGCAAGGCGGACCTCCGATGAGGAGTTCCGGGCTTTCCTTCTTGCCAAGACCCGCAGCCTCCCTGACCTGGTCCGACGACACCTCAAGGATGTTCTGTCTGATGACCGGGCTGTGCAGGTCTGTGAAGTTTTTCTCCATGGTGTCTGCAGCGTCGCGGTTGTACTCAACAGCGGCACGCACCTGGTAGCCAGCGCGCTCAGCGCCAAGATCAAGGCCGCCTGCACCGGAGAACAGGGAGACGGCTACACCACGTTTCGGGGACACGTGTTCAGACGATGCCACATGCCCCTGACAGTTTTTGGCCGCCGCGCTGCGGGGCTTGCTCACAACGCCTCCTGCAAGGTAGTTGCCCAGTCATCGGTAACCCGTTGGAGGGGAGCCAGCCTGCCCTTGTGCTCAGGGTGCTCCGTCAGAAGGCTTGTACGCCGATAGCGGAACTCCCACTTACCCGTCGGCCCCTTCAGGCATGCCGCTACCACGTCGAACTGATCGACCCGGTACAGACGGCCGGCGGGATCTCCTTGGGTTGCACGGGTCTTCTGGATCTCGACCTTGATGGTGCCGTCTGCGTACCTCTTCGGTGAGGCGTTCTTGCACTCGACGCGAACGTGCTGACCAGTGATCATCACGACGTCGAAGTCGTGCATGCTGTCCCTGTCGATCGAAGCGACCTCTGCGACTTTGGGGTCGCCCAGGAGCTTCTTACCCAGATGGTGCTCAGCAACGCCGCCCCGAACTGCAGTTTTCAGCCGGTTGGCCTCACCGATCATGGTCAAGATCTCAGCGCTGGTCATCTCGAACTGCGCCTCGAGTTCATGGGTTGAAGCTACGACATGCCGTGAGGCAGGCGTTGGCACCGCAGCTTCGCTGGCCGTGACGAAGCGCAGGGCCGGTTCGAGAGCAAGGTCTGTGGCGGTGCGTTCAAAGCGGACGTAGTCGAGAAATCGGTTGGGTGCAAACATCACGATCGTCTCGAGCCCCGCAGCCGACCGCGGGTTCACCCGTTTGCGCCCGCTGAGGTTGTCCCGCTCGAAGACGTGCCACCCGCTGCCAAGTGCCCCGGCAACGTTCGCGTCCTTGAACTCGATTGAGATGCCCATCGGCAACGGGTCATACAGCGATGGATCGAGACCGATCAACAGCCCCGCGTCCAGATGAACGCCGACTACGAGTGTTGTGTCGACACCTGCGATGTCCTGGCCAACAGGGTGGTCCTCCTTCCAGGACTCCTCCCTGCCGTAACGGATCTGCATCCTGTGCTCATCGTCAGGGCGGTTCTTGATCTTTCGGTGGTTGGCCCTGAACGGGTAGACAAGGACGCCTACGCGCTCGTTGCTGCCGGTCTGGATACCCAGATAGATGGGGCTCCGCTTGGGGTCGCTCGCGTAGAGCAGCTGTCCGCCGGACTGGCTAACGGCCTCGCACAAGAACGCGTGGACGTCCGTTCGGCTTGGCGTGTTGTAAACCCGCGCGTATGCGCGGTCAGCTACGAAGTCCGACACGTGCCCCATGGTCCCAGGCCCGCCGACTGACTCTGCGCGGGGTGCCGTGCAGCGCAACGCGTCTGGCCCGTCCTGGAACACCAGAACTGGTGCTGGTCTACCGTCTTACGGCTCAGTCGTCACACGACAACGCCTGATCAGCACAGCGCTACTGCGCAACATGCGACTCGAGGACCACCAACAGCACGGCGGCGCCGGCGCACGAACGTGACTCACTGACGAGTTCGGAGAAGCATCCTGCGATGCAGGACCAGAGCTGCTCACAGAACGACCTACACCCCACCGCGAGACCACTCGGTGCAGCGTCACTAAACTCACCTACTCTAGCGCCGAACGAAGTAGCTAGAATTTCCAGACCTCCTCGTAGGCCACGCGTGCGAGTCGCTTTGCCCGATCTTGAATCTCGGTGACTCCCCATTTCCTAGCCCCAAGAATTTCCTTGTCAGCCTCATGCACCCTCAGAATCTTCTGCTTCACAGAGAAGCTCTTGTCCCAAGCTTCTCGTTCAACGCTTGTGAAACGAGTAGAAGGTTGCCTATCCTGGCGGCATCACCATGCTTAACATGCCCTCTCAGTCCGCCTTGAGGGTCCAGATGTTCGACAGTGAGACTGTCGTAGTCCACTGAATTACCCGTCACATTAGGGGTCACCGAAGAGTGCAGCTTGACGAGGACATAGCCCACGAGCGAAGCCTGTTGGCTGTACAGCTTGCTGCTACGAAGTTCCACGAAAAAAGCTTCAAATTCCGCATAGGACGGGAGTCGGTCTCGCAGCTTACCTACGAGGTCAATAATCGCGTTCTGTCTATCCTGCGCGCTCCCCGTATTGAGTACTGCCCGCGCAGCAGCCGCATACATCCTGCTCACGCCACCCGACTAGGCCGATTAGTTACCGCAGTTGCAATGAAGTGACACCTTTCCAGTGCGCGGACGGCCGAGGCCAGAATCTTGAGGCTGATTCCCTTCGCATCATAAGCACGAAGCAGTGCAATCACCATCGGCAAGGGCTGCCTGAGTCTAAACAGCATGAGTGCTTTCAAGGAATCCCGCACTGGATACTGCGCTTTAGTCCACCTTCGATAACTCGACTCTTGAATACCGCAATAAAGCTCAGCATCGAGAGCCAGGTCATCCAAGAAGCTTTGCGCGTTCGATGCCTTGACATGCGGCTTGACGGAGCGAAACAACTGCTTTTCGCCTACATACTCACGTCTTGGCAGCCAGCCATGCAGAAGGACCCGATTCATGTTGAGATCCGCCGCACTTTCGACAAACCCTCGAGTATGCCATTCCAGCGATCTCTTGCTTGATCAAGACCTTGATTTTTCGCCTTAATTAGAGACAGAATGTGCAGCTTGATCAAGTCTGCGACATCCAGATCCTTGCCCCTACTGTTCAGAGTCTGGAAGATCAGAGTCGCGTCATCCTCATTATCAACCTCAACAAGCACAAGCGTGAGCCCAAGAACCCTGTCCCGAAGACGAGTCAGGACTTCGACCCTCTCATCTGATTCGACCCAATCAACCGCCGTTGCGTCACTCTTGACAGAAGATATTCTCGATCTTACACGGGTCATCAATGACGAAAACGCCCGCTCGATCGCACGCTCTTCCGAACTTGCCTATTTTTCCGGTTGCGCGGTTCCGGGCATCACTTGAACGTGCGCCTGCAGAAATGGGTGTGACGTTTCCGCTTGCAGAAAGAACCTTGTTGTTCCACGTGGGTCGCGTCTTTCAACCATCGTCCGCAACCCGGCCGCCTCATTCGCGGCATCCAATCCCTGAAGCTCATTTCGTATGGCGGCCAGCAGCAGCGTTATGGTGGTAAGCCTCTGCCGACCATCAATAAGACCAAAGCTCGATCCGCCCGTGAAGACGATCATGGACCCGATAAAGTAGTTGCCCTCACTAGTGACGACATCTGTCCAAAATTCGTCAACGTTTACAGGATCTCAGGGATACGGTCGCTGAAAGCGTGGGATGCTATAAAATCCGCCACCAAGCAACTCGGATACGGTCTTTCCATTTGCTGTCACCTTCATTGGCGCTCCCCGGCCTGACAGACGCTCGAACCTCGTCAACCACCACGATCGCGATCGCTCCGCTTCTCGCTAGTGGCAGTCAATTCGTTACAGGTCCGGGTGTTTTCAAGCGGACTCCCGACGCAGCAGACGTCGATCTCAAGAAGCGCGGCACCGCAGGACAGACATAGGGCGACGATCAGGGCACCCACAACTCCAGCGCTGAAGCGCGGACCAGTCGAGGTGCGAATCGGGCATCGAGGGCCGGCAGGCTCAGCAGGCCTTCGATCACGTGCGTGAGCGATCCGGTGCGCTCGAACACGATGCCGGGCGGTTCTCGGCCGTCGGAGCGCAGGCCCAGCGCGTCAGTGACCGGGTGCGTCACGACCACCTGCAAGCTCTCTGGCACGTGCTGACCTTCCGGGGTCTGTGCCGAGGTGAGGCGTGCGGACCGCGGATCGAAGACGAGGACTTCGAGTCGGCGACGCTGCAAGTCGCCAAGCAGCTCACCGAGGTCGACTACGAGGTCGAGGAGAGCGACCCCAAGACCGAAGCGGGTGAGCGACTGTTGCCTGAACGCCGGAACCGTAAGGCTGTTGAACGCCCACCGGGCGAGGCGAGCCGAGGAACCTTGCGGCAGGGGCGGTATGGGTCGAGTGTTCACGCGGGAGAACGGCGAGCAGCTTCGGCCGTCCTGGGTGACCGACCGGTTCGCGTTCCTTGCGGCGGACGCAGGTCTTTCGCCGATCCGCCTGCACGCCCCTCGGCACGGAGCGGCATCGCTCGCGCTCACTGCCGGGGCCGACATGAAGACCGTTCAGGAGATGTTGGGCCACAGCTCGATCACCGTGACGAGCGACACATACTCGACGGTGCTGCCGGAGGTCGCGAAGAACGCAGCCGAGGCGATTGCCGGACTCATCAGCAGGAGGACCGGAACCGATGGGCACACTTCGGGCACACAACCGCTCATGCTCACGAGCGCGACACCCGAATAGATCTCCAAAAGAAACAAACCCGCTGGTAGCAGCGGGTTTGGTCTGGTGCGCTCGGCAGGATTCGAACCTGCAACCTTCTGATCCGTAGTCAGATGCTCTATCCGTTGAGCTACGAGCGCGTATCTTCAATTATAACCGATCCCCTAGAGGCTCGGCCTTGCGGAGGCTCCGGGATTTGAACCCGGGATGGGGGGTTACCCCAAACCGCATTAGCAGTGCGGCGCCATAGACCAGACTAGGCGAAGCCTCCCGGGACCATCCTCGGCCACGGGACATAGGTTACACAGGTCTTCAACCGAGTTGCAAAACGCCCCCCTCCTTGCCTGAAACCTGCTGGTCAGAGCATGTTCACCAGACCGGAGAGGGGCGTAAAACCGCTGGTCGCGCGGAACGGAGTGACCTAGATCATTCCGAGGCGAGTTCCAGGAAGGGTTGGAGGGACTCGGGATTGCGCAGGGCGTCGCGGCTGACGGCCTGGTCCGGGTCGGCGCCGGCGAGGATCTTCTTGACCGGCACCTCGCACTTCTTGCCGTTGAGGGTGCGCGGGATCTCGGCGACGGCGACGAAGCGGTTCGGGACGTGGCGTGGGGACAGCGAGGAGCGCAGTTCTTTGCGCAACAACGGTTCCACGTCCGCCAGGGTGACGCCGTCGAGGACGACGAAGCAGAGCAGTTCGCCCTCGGTGACGCCGGAGGTGTCGATCACCAGGGAGTCGACGACGCCCTCGACGGACTCGACGACGCGGTAGAACTCGGAGGTGCCCATGCGGACGCCGCCGCGGTTCAGGGTCGAGTCGGAACGGCCGTAGATCACGGCGGAGCCGCGCGGGGTGATGCGGATCCAGTCGCCGTGACGCCAGATGCCGGGGTAGGTGTCGAAGTAGGCGTCGCGCAGGCGGGTGCCGTCCTCGTCGCCCCAGAAGAAGACCGGCATGGACGGCATGGGCCTGGTGATCACGAGTTCGCCGACCTCGTCCACCAGCGCGGTGCCGTTCTCGTCGAAGGCCTGGACGGCGGCTCCGAGGGCCCGGCAGGACAGTTCGCCGAGCCACACCGGGCGGTCGGGCGAGGCGGCGACGAAGGCCGTGCAGAGGTCGGTGCCACCGGAGACGGAGGCGATCTGGACGTCCTTGCCCACGGCGGAGGCGATCCAGCGGAAGCCCTCCGGGGTCAGCGGGGCGCCGGTGGAGCCGACGACGCGCAGGGCCGTCAGGTCGTAGTGCGCGGCGGGTTCCAGGCCTTCCTTCAGGCACGACTGGACGTACGGCGCGGAGGTGCCGAAGTAGGTGACCCGGTGCTGTTCGGCCAGGTGCCACAGCGTGGACAGCGACGGGTGGGCCGGGCTGCCGTCGAACAGGACGATCGTGGTGCCGACCAGCAGGCCGGACACCAGGTAGTTCCACATCATCCAGCCGGTGGTGGTGAACCAGAAGAACCGGTCGCCGGGGCCGAGGTCGCTGTGCAGGGCCAGCATCTTCAGGTGTTCCAGCACGATGCCGCCGTGGCCGTGCACGATGCCCTTGGGCAGGCCGGTGGTGCCCGACGAGTAGAGCACCCAGAGCGGGTGGTCGAACGGCACCGGCGTGAACTCCAGGGCGGCGCCCTCGTTGGCGGCCAGCAGTTCCGCGTACGACAGGGTGTCCGGCAGGGTGGCGCCGTTGTCCAGGTAGTCGATCAGCACGGTCGCGCGCAGCGACG
This sequence comes from Lentzea chajnantorensis, assembly GCF_054300775.1. Classification (NCBI taxonomy): domain Bacteria; kingdom Bacillati; phylum Actinomycetota; class Actinomycetes; order Pseudonocardiales; family Pseudonocardiaceae; genus Lentzea; species Lentzea chajnantorensis. The sequence continues at coordinate 932,867 of NZ_JBSDZT010000002.1, forward strand.
GGATCTGCGAGCGGATCTCCTCGACGACCGGGCGGCAGTCGAACGACCGTCCGTTGTAGACGTAGCCGGAGACGGCGACGAACACCACCGGCGAGATCTGGGTGAAGCGGTCGGCGACGGCGCGGGAGCCGAAGTCCGGGGAGCAGGACGACCACGTGGCACCGAGCGAGGCGGCGGCCAGGAAGGCCACCAGTGCCTCGGGGGCGTTGGGGACGAGTGCGACCACCCGGTCGCCCGCACAGACGCCCACGGAGGCCAGTGCGGCGCGGAAGGCGGCCACTCTGGACCGCAGCTCGCCGTACGTCAGCGAGTGCGTCAGGCCGTCCTCGCGGTGGAAGATCACGGCGAGGTCGTCGTCACCGCCGCGGCGCAGCGCGTGCTCGGCGTAGTTCAGGGTGGCGCCGGGGAACCAGGACGCGCCCGGCATCTCCGCGGCGGCCAGCACGCGTTCGGCCGGCGAGTGGAACGACACGTCGAAGTACGCGGCTATGGCGCCCCAGAACCCCTCGAGGTCGGAGACGGACCACTCCCACAGCGACTCGTAGTCGGGGAAGTCGTGGCCGCGGTCGCTCAACCACGACCTGAAGGCGGTCATCCCGGTGGCCCTCGTGGGGTCCGGGCGCCACAGCAGTTCGACGTCGGTGTCGGTCATGCCCCAATGTCTAGCTGGTGGAACGCGCCTCGTCCATGTGGTGTTCGCGGACAAGGACGCGGCCGGCGGTGTGGGGCTCAGCCGGCCAGCAGCTCGTCCACGGCCGAGGTCAGGCGGGCCTGGTCGGCGGGGGCCAGCACGAGCCAGCCGTCGTGCTTGCGCAGCAGGTAGCGGCCCTCGCGGGTGTCCAGCCAGGACACCGAGCGGCCGGTCGGGCGGGGCACGCCGTCGCGGTTGCGGGCGGTGAGGCCGAGCTCGCCGCCGCCGATGCGGGAGGTGACGATGCGCATCAGCGTGTGGGCCTCCGGTTCGCGGATGCCCGCGTCGCGCAGGACGTCCAGGAACGCCTGCACGCCTTCGCGTTCACCGGCCTCGCCCGCGCGCAGGTAGTCGTCCCAGCGCACGTTGACCGAACGGCCGCTGCCCGGTGCGAGGCCGGGCAACGACGAGACGGTGGCCGAGGCCAGCGCGTTGGGGCGGAACTCGCGCAGGTGGACCTGGTCGCCCACCCGCGCGGCGAACGACCCGCTCCAGCCGGCGCACGCGAGTCCGCGCGCCAGCTCGGTTCCCTTGAAGTACGCGATCTCGAGCGCCCGGTCGAACTCACCGAGGCCGCTGACCAGCGTCCGCAGGTAGTCGTCCGGGCGGTCGATGGTGCCGAGCCCCCTGGCGTAGAGCGTCTGGGAGCTCTGCTCGGCGAGCCGCCGCCGGGCCGCTCGGGTGGCCCCGACGTGGGGCGTTCCGAGCGGCACGACGCGGTCCTCGCCGTGCACGGCCTGCCACAGCAGGAAGAACTCCTGCGTGCTGACCGTGAAGCGTCTTTCGTTCACTGACCGATCACCGGCGGGGCCGCCTTGCGGTCCAGGCCGAAGACGTTGTCGTCCTCTTCCAGGTAGCTCGCGCTCTTGTGCTCGCGCTCGTCGTTCTGGCCACCGGCTCCCGGTGCGCCGGCCGCCATCGGCGCGGCGCCCATGGCGAGCGGGTTCTGGAACGCCCTCGTCTGGTTGCCGGTCGCCGCGGACGACGCCGCTGCCGCGGCACCCGCACCGGAACGGCCGTCACCGACCACGCCGGCTCCGCCACCGGACGACATGCCGCCGCCGGTGCCGGTACCGGCACCGGTCTGGTTGCCCTGGTTCGCGGCGGGCACGCGGCCGAAGCCCATGCCACCGGTGAAGCCACCGCCACCACCGCGGCCGCCGCCTCCGAAGCCACCGCCGCCACCACCGCGTGACGGGGTGGTGTTGCCCCGGTTCGGCGCGGGCGTCGGCGCGACCGCTCCGGCACCGCCGGCGCCGGCGGTCGTGGCGTCCGGGGTCGAGGGCGTGCGGGTGCCGGTGGTGGAGTCGGCGAGCACCGGGTTGACCGGGTTCACGGGTGGCGTGAACTGCGACGGCACGGTCTGGTCGACCGCAGCCGAGTTGCGCTGGAACGCCGCCATCACGTCCGCGGCACGCCGGTGCGACGCGTCGTTGGCCGCGAGGGCGTCGACCGCGCTGGTGCCGACGGTGCCGAAGCCCGCGAACGACCCCTGCTGGGCGAGGAGCCGGTTCTGCTCAGGCGTGTACATGCTCTGGTCGGCGACCGCGTGGAACTCCTGCGGCTCGCGCAGCCGCGAGACCAGCGCCGGACGCGGCTCCACGACCGCGTCCGTCGGGACCGGGGGCTCCGGTGCCTTCGGCGGTGGCGGCATCGCGGCCCGCGCGGCCTCGACGTTGCTGGTCTCGGTGGTGATCGCCGACGACACCTTCTGCGCGTAGCTCGCGGTGTCGTGCACCCAGTTGGTGACCTCGGTCAGGCCGTCGCGGGCCAGCCGCGCCGACTCGCCCTCCCAGCCGACCGTGGAGTCCTCGACGGCCTTGAGGAGGTTCTCGCGGACGCCCGCGATCTCCTCGCCGATCTTGTTCCAGCTGGTGGCGGCGGCGTTCGCGCTCTCCAGGTTCACGCCGGTGTGCACCATGTTGTAGAGCTGCTCGTGGGTGTAGGTCATCCAGTCGACCGGCTCGTGGATGTCCTCGCGGTCCCACTTGTCCTTGCCGTCGTGGCCGTGACCGCCGTTGCCGCCATGACCGTTCCCGCCGCCATGGCCGCCGTTGCCGCCGCCGTGCCCTCTCTGGCTCACCACGAACCCCCGTGCTTCTTCATCTGCCGCTCGGCCTCTTCGTCGGCCCGCTGGGTCTCGTCGCGGTTCTTCTTCAGCGCGTTGCTGATGTCGCCGAGCACGTCGTAGAGGTCCAGCAGCGCCTTGACCGCACCGGAGTCCTCACCGACGGCGATGTCGCGGAACCGCGCGCTGATCGCGTGGGCGACCGGGTTGTCGCCGAACTGCAGCGGCGTCGCCAGCTGGTTCTTGGCCCGTTCCCACAGCGCCATCACCTGGTCGCGCGCGTCGTCGACGGCCTTGATCAACGCCTCTGCCGCGCCGGCGTCGAGCTGCAGCCGCCCGCTGTCCGCGGCGTGGTCCAGCTTCGCCGCCGCGTAGCTCGCCGCGGCCTTGTCCACCAGCATCTCCGTCTGGAGTGCCGGTTTCGCCGCCGCGAGCTGGTCCGCGGTGATCGGTGTGGTCGTCGCCGTGCTCACAGCGGGCGTCTCCGCGCCCGTCTGCGTGCCTGTCCCGGTGCCTTCAGCCATCCTCACAACCCCCTGCACTGCTTGGTCGTCACCGCAGCACTGGGTGTTACGCAGCGCTACACCCAGTCAGCCGTCCGAAGCACTCCTTAGATGTACCCGGACGACGGTTCGGTTCCAATCCGCCGTAAAGACTCTTACCTCATATGTGCGTCGAACCAGTTCAACGCGCGAGCCCGCGCTTCGTCACTCGATGCCCCGAAACGGACCACGTCAGACGCGGATTCCGAGCTCGCTACGGCATCCCGCAGCTTGTCGACCTCTTCGGACTCGCCTTCGCGGTAGATTCCGAGCCACGGGCACGAGAGGTCGCCCGCCACGTCGACGAGCGCGGGCAGACCGTCCGAGAGCGGTTCGAGGACGCCGGGCGCCTGCACGGTGACGGCCGCCCCGATCGTGCGGCTCGCGGCCACCACCATCGCGACGGTGCCGCCGACGTCGAAGCCGAGCACGCCCATCCGGTCGGCGCTCACGCCCTGCTGGCCCAGCCAGACGAACGCGACGTCGGTGTCCTCCAGCAGCCGGTCACCGGAGAGCTTGCTGACCTGGTCCCTGATGTCGTCGCCGTGCACGCGGTCGGCCTCGTACAGGTGCGGTGCGACGGTGAGCCAGCCCTCCGCGGCGAGACCGCTGACGAGCGACTTCACCCGCGTCGTGATGCCGCGGGCCTCGTGCAGCACCACCAGACCGCCCCGGACGGCACCGTCGGGTTCGGCGATCGTCACCCGCAGCTCACGGCCGTCGGTCAGGGCAAGCGTCTCGACACGGGTAGTGGTCATGAACCCACCCTCGCACGACGGGGTGAACTCCAGTCAACGTGACCAATCGGACGGAGCAATGCGAGGATCGGGAGCATGACCGTGCGAACCCGCGCTGACCTGGCGTCCCTGCCCTCCTACGTGCCCGGCAGGACCATCCCCGGCGCCATCAAGCTCGCGAGCAACGAGGTGTCCGCCGGCCCGCTGCCCAGCGTGGTCAAGGCCGTCGCCGAGGCCGCCACCGGCATCAACCGGTACCCGGACTCCGGCTGCGTCGAGCTCACCGGCCGCCTCTCCGACAAGCTCGGCGTCCCTGCCGACCACCTGGCGATCGGCTGCGGCTCGGTGACCCTGTGCCAGCAGCTCATCCAGGCCACCTGCACCCCGTCCGACGAGGTGCTGTTCGCGTGGCGGTCGTTCGAGGCGTACCCGATCGTCACCCACGTCGCGGGCGCGCGGCAGGTCCGGGTCCCGCTGACCGCCGGGCACGTCCACGACCTGGACGCGATGGCGGCGGCGATCACCCCGGCCACCCGGATGGTGTTCGTCTGCAACCCGAACAACCCGACCGGCACGGCGCTGCGCACCGAGGAGATCGAGGCGTTCATCGACCGCGTGCCCTCCGACGTGCTCGTGGTGATCGACGAGGCCTACAAGGAGTTCGTCGACGACGCGCACATCCCCGACGGCGTCGAGCTGGCCAAGCAGCAGTGGGCGCAGGGCCGCGACAACGTGGCGGTGCTGCGGACGTTCTCCAAGGCCTACGGTCTCGCCGGTCTGCGCGTCGGCTACGCGGTGGCGCCGCCGGCCGTCGCCGAGGTGCTGCGCAAGGTGTACGTGCCGTTCTCGGTGAACTCGCTGGCCCAGGTGGCGGCGATGGCGTCGCTCGACGCCGAGGACGAGCTGATGATCCGCTGCCGGGCGATCGTGGCGGAGCGGACGCGGGTGCGCGGCGAGCTGCTGGCGATGGGCTACGACGTGCCGGAGTCGCAGGCGAACTTCGTGTGGCTGCCGCTCGGCGAGCGCACGGCCGCGTTCAACGAGCACTGCCTGGCGCACAAGGTCGTCGTGCGCGCGTTCGTCGGCGAGGGCGCTCGGGTGACGATCGGTGAGCCGGACGAGAACGACGCGTTCCTGGCGGCGGCACGCGCGTTCGTGGCGTGAGCTGCCTGAACTGACCGGGCCACGGGCTCCTGCCGTCCGGCGGGGGCCCGTGGCTACTTCGTGAGCAGCTGCACGATGGCCGCCACGCCGACCACGACGATCACGCCGCGCAGCACCGTCGGCGACAGCTTGCGGCCCACCTTCGCGCCGATCTGACCGCCGACCACGGAGCCGATGGCGAGCAGCAGCACGGCTTCCCAGGCGACGTCGGCGATGAAGATGAACAGGACACCGGCGATCAGGTTCACGAACGCGGTCAGCACGTTCTTCAGCGCGTTCATCCGTTGCAGGTGCTCGTTGAGCAGCACGCCCATCATGCCCATGACCAGCACGCCCTGCGCCGCGCCGAAGTAGCCGCCGTAGATGCCGGCCGCGAAGACGCCGAGCCACAGCAGGACGCCGCCGTCCCCGTTGCCGCGCCGGTCGGCGAGCTTGCGGTTGAGCCACGGCTGGATGACCACGAGCACCAGCGCGATGACGATCAGCACCGGCACGATGGCGGCGAAGGCCTTGTCGGGGAGCGTCACCAGCAGGATCGCGCCGACCACGCCACCGAGGATCGAAGCCGGCAGCAGGCGGGCGATGCGGGACCTCTGCCCCTTGAGCTCCTCGCGGTAGCCCCAGGCGCCGGACAGCGAGCCGGGGACGAGGCCGAGCGAGTTGGAGACGTTGGCGACCACCGGCGGGTACCCGACGGCGAGCAGCACGGGGAACGTCACGAGCGTGCCGCTGCCGACGACGGTGTTGATGCCGCCTGCGAACACACCCGCGATGACCACCACGACTGCTTCCCAGACCGTCATGCCACCCCCAGGATCAGAAACGTTTAGCGACGCTAACACTCCGCCCCGGACGACGCGTTGTGGCTCTCACGACAACGGGGCGGTGCTCCGAAGAGCACCGCCCCGTTGTTCCGCGTCAGAACGCCCGGCTCAGCCCAGGGCGGGCTTGCGCCGCAGCGCCGCACCGGCGAGCACGAGCAGCGCACCGAACAGCACGAGGCCGAGCACGCTCACGCCCGTGTCGGCGAGCGCGGCGGTGTTGCGGGCGGGCAGCGCGGTGGCGTTCCCACCCGTCGCCGCACCGGGACCGGCGCCGGCTCCCGTTCCGTCACCACCGGTGGTGGTGGCGAGGTCGGGGTCGGCGACCTCCTGCCCCGGCTCGACCCACAGCCACGCCGGGTACTCCTCGCCCTTGACGTTGGCGAACGGCGGACTCTCCGACCAGTCGTTGAGCAGGCGCCACGGGCCGACCACGACCGGCGTGTACGGACCGACGGGCAGATCGGGGAACACCCAGCCGCCCTCGGCGTCGGTGGTGGCGCGGGCGACCGGCTGGTTCGTCCACGGGTCGAGCAGGACGACCTTCACGTTCGCCACCGGCTTCTGGTCCGGGTACTGGCCGGTGACCACGACACCGCGGAAGGTGTTCGTCTCGCCGACGACCTTCACCGAGGCACCCACGAACGGGTTGCCCTGGGCCTGCTCGGGACCGAACGAGCAGCTGGTGGCGACCTGGCCGTGGTTCTCGGCCCCGGCCGGCATCGGCGTGCTGACGTGCACCTGCTGCGTTGCTCCCGGCGCGAGCGCGACGCCCGCCGCGCCCTCGGCCAGCGCACCCCAGTCCGCGGAGGCGTTGCCCAGGTACGGGCTCGAACCGCCGTAGCACCAGGCCTTCACCTGGAGCGCCTGCGTGCCCTCGTTCGTGAGCGACACGGTGAGGCCGACGCGCTCGCCGCGCTGGAAGGACGGCTGATCGAACGTGATCGACGCCTTCAGCGCGTCGGACAGCGGGCGGACCATCCTGATCTGCGCGGTGCCCTCGTCACCGGGGTTCACGACGAAGTCCGGGTCGCCGTCGGCGACGACCCAGTCGGTCTCGTTGTTGAACCGGTTGCTCGCGTTGTACCGGCCGGCTGCCAGACCGGTGAACCGGACCCGGCCGTCGGCGCCGGTGGTGCCCTGCACGTTGCGGTACGGCTTGCCGCCACCGACGTTGACGTTGCTGCCCGCGAGCTCCTCGCCCGCGTCGAGCTGCCCGTTGAGGTCCCGGTCGCCGTAGACGGTGACGGTCGCGGACCCGGTGGCCCAGGTGACGGCGGCCGAGGCCTCCGCCTCGTTGTTCGCCGGGTTCTTGTCGCAGCACCAGCCGTTGGCGACGCGCACCTTGAACGCGATCCGGTCGGCCGGGCCGTTCTGGCCGTAGTCTTTGATGGTGCCGGTGAGCGTGATCTGCCTGCTCTCACCCGGCCACAGGCTGAAGCGCTCGTTCAGGAACTTCGGCAGCGCGATGTGGTCGAAGCTCGGCTCGCCCTGGGCCCAGTCGTGCAGCAGCCAGCCGGGCACGGGACCCGTTCCGGTGCCGGCGTTCTCGACCTTGATCGTCATCTGCACGGGGTCGCTGAAGTCGTAGGTCGCCTTGTCGAAGGTGACCGAGACCTTGAGGTCCTGGGCGTCGACCGACGGGTCGGCGACCTGCGGGCCGGGAACGACGGTGAGGTCGACGACCACGTTCTCGCCGCCGACCACGGTGACCGGCTTGCTCGTGCCGCCGTCGGCGAACGACCACGGGCCGACGACCCGGATCGCGACCGGGCCCTGCCGCAGGTTCGGGAGGGTGTAGGAGCCACCGGTCAGGGTGGTGCCCAGCACGCGGCCGTTCGCCGGGTCGACGGCGACGAGCTTGACCGAGTCGTTGCCCGGCCGGTTCAGCCAGCCGCTGACCGACCCGAACGCGCCCACGACCTCGGCGCCGAAGGTGAGACCGGGGTCGCCGGCGACCGGTCCGCCGGACGGGACGTCGACGTTGCGGCCGTCCACGCTGAACGCGCAGGCGAAGTAGACCTTGCCGGCCTGGAAGGCGGCGTCCGGCACCACGTCGGTGACGGTGACGGTCCTGCTCTGCCCGGCCGGGATCGAGATGCCCTGGCCGTCGGGCGAGACCTCGGCCCAGCCGGGGCCGGTGCCGTCCAGCACGGTCGGGTCGTTCTCCGGGTCGCAGACCCAGACGAGGTGCTCGATCGGCGCGGTGCCCGAGTTCGTCAGCGTGACCGAGACGGCCAGCTGCTCGCCCTTCGCGTACTTCGGCTTGTCGAAGCGGTAGCCGGTGAGCCGCAGCGACCGCGACAGCGGCGGCGCGGTGACGAGTGCGGTCTCCGTGGTCTGACCGGACTTCACGACGATGGTCTGGCCGGCCTTGAGCTGCTGGCCGCTGATGTCGTTGCTGCTCAGCCTCGCCTGGTAGGTGCCTGCGGGCAGGCCGGAGATCCAGAAGCGGCCGTTCTGGTCCGTGGAGAAGGTCGGGAACGGCAGGGACGTCGCGCCGGTCAGCTTCAGCTGCTTGTGCGCCAGGCCCTCGCCCGCGTCCGCGACACCGTTGCCGTTCTTGTCCTCGTAGACGACGCCGGTCGCCGTGCCGCCGTTCACCGCGATCCTCGCGGTGTCGGTCGCGTAGTTGTCGTTCGGCGTCGGGTCGGTCGTGCCCTCGGCGTAGGTCCGCATCCCGAGGCGGACCCGGGTGCTGTTGTACTGCGCCGTGGCCCCGAGCTTGATGGTCTTCGTCTCCCCCGGCGCCAGGTTCGGGCGGGAGACCAGCTCGTCCACGCCGGTGGTCAGCCACATCTCGCCGGGCTCGCTCGCGAACCGGACCTGGTTGGCGGGCGCGGTGCCGGAGTTGCGCACCGTCACCGTGATGGCGAGCGGCTTGCCCAGCTCGTACTCGTCGCGGTCGAAGTCCACGGTGAGCTTGAGGTCCGGCGTGGCCGCGGCCTGTTCGGCCTTCTGCTCGGCCTGCGGCTGCACCGCGGGCGGCTGCGCGTCGCTCGACGGCGGCGTGGCCGTCTCGGACGGTGCCTCCACTGGCTCCGGCTTATCGGTCGGCTCCGGCTTAGCGGTCGGCTCCGGCTTCGCGGCCGGCTCCGACGGCGGGGTCTCGCTCGGCGTCGACGACGGCGTGGTCGTCTCGGCAGGTGGTGGCGGTGTGGTCGTCTCCGACTGGGTCGGAGCGGTGCTCGTCGGCTCGTCCTGCGCGGACGCGGTGGCGGCCGAACCGCCGAACGCGAGCACAGCTGCGGTGGTCAGCGCCGTGAACCTGAGCAGGGCACGGCTGACCGATCTTTCGGACAATGGATCCCCCAAGACCCCATGTGATGAGTGGTCCGCCGGCGTCAGAGCCCCCGCACGCGCCCGCAGGACGACGGGAAAGTACCCCAACGTCCGGTGTGGTGGGAAGTGTTCGCCACGACACGGCCCGCCATGCGCACCCGGAGCCGTGCGCCGCTCGGTAAAACCGCTTCGCTTCACGGCGCGGACGTGGTTGGGTGGGGTCACTCCACGAGCTCTACGAGACAAGGTCGATGCCATGGGCAGCCCCGGACACACCGGGCCGCTCCGCAGTGCCCGGTGACATTCGCTCATCTTCCGTGCGATCACCAGGAGCATCACCTTGACGTGGTACACCACCTTCTTCACCGATCTCGCCAACACCTTCTGGCGCGGTGCCGTTCCCCCTTCCGCCACCACCGCGGAGATCGACTTCGTGACCCGGTTCGCCCCGGCCGGCGCACGGGTGCTGGACGCGCCGTGCGGCAGCGGGCGGCACAGCGTCGAGCTGGCCGGCCGCGGCTACCGGGTCACCGGGCTCGACATCTCCGCGGAGGCCATCGCGCACGCCCGTTCGTCGTCCACGGCCGTGGACTGGCGGCTGGGCGACGTGCGGGACCTGGCAGCAGAGGGCGTGGTCGCCGACCTCGCCCTCTGCATGGGCAACAGCCTCGGGTACCTGGAGCACGACGAGAACGCGCGGTTCCTGGCCGACCTGGGCCGGGTGGCGCCCGTGCTCGTGGTCGACTACAGCTGCGCGGCCGAGTCGTTGCTGCCGTCGCTGCCGGGCGAGATCCGGCTCGCGGCGGACGGCGTCGAGATGGTCGCCGTCAACACCTACGACGTGGCCTCCGGCCGGTTGCTGATCGACTTCACCTTCACCTCGGGTGAGCGGACGCAGCGCTCGACCGCGGTCCAGCACGTCTACACCGCGGCCGAGCTGACCCGGATGCTGCACGCGGCCGGGTTCTCGTCGGTCGAGCTGTGCGGCGACGTCGACGGCAGCGCGTTCCGCCTCGGCGACCACCGCCTGCTGGCGGTGGCCCGCCGCTGAACCGGAGCGGGGCGGTGCTCAGTCCTCGTACGCGGGGTCGGGCACCGCCCTGCACCACGCGTCCTCGAACTCGCGTTCGGGAATCTCCATCGGCACGTACTGCGGGTCGTGCAGGTCGATCGGCGGGTTGATCGGCCAGCCCTCCATCGTGGAGCTGAGCAGCGTGCCGTCCGCCTTCACCTCGACCTGCCGCAGCTGCCGGCCGTCCTCGCCGATCTCCAGCAGGTAGGCGGTGCCCTGGTCGAACGTGCGCAGGTACACCCGCTCTCGCCCGGCCAGCACGCCGAACCCCGGCTGGTCGCGCTGCCGCAGGCGGTCGTCCCGCATGCGGCGCAGCACCGGGTCGCCGTCCACGTCCCTGAGCTCGAACTCCTCGAGCCCCCACTCCTCCGCCTGCCGCACCGCGTCGGGGTTCGTGATCACCTCGACCTCGGCGAGCGTGCGCACGATCTGGTCGGCCGAGTCCGCCCAGATCCACCACGACAGGCCACCCATGCCGTAGTCGTGCAGGACGAGGAAGCGCTTCTGCAAAGCTCAGCCCAGGTTGTTGGTGTCGAACGTGTTGCAGCGGGCCGGGTCGCCGGTCTGCAGGCCGGTCGTGAACCACTTCTTGCGCTGCTCGGAGCTGCCGTGGCTGAACTTGGTCGTGTCGACCTGCCCGCCGCCGAGCTCGCGCTGGATGAAGTCGTCACCGATGCGACCGGCCGCGTCGAGCGCGGCGTCGACGTCCTCCTGGGTGATGTTCGTGATGAGCGGCTGGCCGTTGGCGGTCGGCGTCTTGGTGGCGGCGTTGCCCCACGCGCCCGCGTAGCAGTCGGCCTGCAGCTCCAGGCGCACCGAGTCGGAGGTCGGGCCGGTGCGGGTGCTCACCCGGTCCGAGGTGCCGAGCTGGTTCTGCACGTGGTGGCCGTACTCGTGGGCGAGGATGTAGGCCTCGACGAACGGACCGCCCTTCGCGCCGAAGGTCGTGCGCATCTCGTTGAAGAAGTCCAGGTCGATGTACACCTGGGAGTCCGCGGGGCAGTAGAACGGGCCGACCGCGGAGGTCGCGTTGCCGCAGCGGGTGTTCACGCTGCTGCGGAAGAAGTTGGTCCTGGTGACCTGGTAGGTGCGGCCGGAGCGGGAGAACTGGTCGGTCCAGAAGGCCTGGATCGAGTTGATCGTGGCCAGGACCCGGCAGTCGCTGTCGCGGTTCGCGTCGGCGCCGGTCTTGCACTTCTCCGCCAGCTGACCCGACTCCACCTGCGTGCCGGGGTTCACGTTGCCGCCCTCCAGACCGCTCGTGGGCAGCTGGATGCCGGTGAACTGCTGGATCAGGAAGAAGACGATCAGGCCGACCACCCCGAGGCCACCGCCGACGCCGGCGACGCGGCCGCCCACCCCCCGCTGGTCGGAAACCTGCGAAGCGTCGAGTTCCGCACCTTCGTTGAACTGCACCGCGCGCCTCCTGACAAGGACCCCGTGACGCGGCAAACGATAGAGCACCGGGCGTGCTCGGGGGATTTACGCGCCCAGGAGCTGAACGTGCCTCGGTGCGGCGCCCGACGTCGGGGCACCGCACCGAGGACTTCCCATGTGGTTGCAGCGACTACGGCCTACGGCGGTTGGCGTGGCGCCCGACCGGTGACGCCATGAGACGAAACCGAAGTCGAGCTCAACAGCGTCGAGATGCGCCGAGCGACACCTGAATGGTGCCTGGGCACCCGAAACCCCGTTCGGAGTTGCTACACGGTCGCGATCGGTCCGGTTACGGCCGGACCGCTCGCGGGGATGCAACAGACCGCGTTTCGCCACAGCGAGGAGATACCTGCACAGCACCACCTACCCCTTCTGGGCGTGGCCTCCGGTTCAGATCTTCACGTACCGGCTGCCAGCTCATATTCGACTATGCGCTTGATCGCCGCATTTCTCAACACCTCACGACGAACCTGAATTGGTGAAGTCGGACGGGTGACCTGCGGAGATCGACACTGCGGACCGCAATCGGCCGCAGCCGGAAAAGGATCAGGAAATGATCAGGACCGATTTCTGGGCGGCCCGCGAAAAGGCCCTCCCGGCGGCGTGATCGCCACCGGGAGGGCCTTCGGCCGTGCCTTACGGGAGCTGCGTGATGCGGTCGAGCGCCGGGGCGCCCTGACCGGGGTGGGCCACCAGGTACGCGGAGAACGCGTCCAGGTCGATGCCACCGCCGGTGATGTCCTTGCCGAGGGTGAACTCGCTGAAGCCGTCACCGCCGCCCTGCAGGAAGCTGTTGATCGTCACGCGGTAGTTCGCGTTCGGGTCGAGCGGGGCGCCGTTGAGCGTGACGCCCGAGACCTTCGAACCGAACGGCGCGGTCTTCGACCAGCTGTACTTCAGGCCCGCGGAGGGCTGCAGCACGAACGTCCTGGCGGCGGTGAACTGCTGCTCCAGCACGTTCTTGAGCTGCGCGCCGGTCAGCGTGACCGTCTGCAGGATGTTGCCGAACGGCTGGACGGTGAACGCCTCGCCGTAGGTGACCACGCCGTCGCCCTCACCGGCCGGGGAGGACTTGTAGGTGAGGTCGGCGCGCACGCCACCGGGGTTCATCAGCGCGAGCACGGCACCGTTGCCCTTGGTGGCCTCCAGCTGCCCGTCCGCGATGAGGTTGCCCAGCGGCGACTCACCGGCGGAGTTCTGCGCGCGGAGGACGTCCGAGCTGATGTCGCCGATCTTCTTGTTCGCGATCGGGCCCGACTTCTGCTTGGCGAGGTCGATGATCGCCTGCACCTCGGGGTCCGGCGCGACGGTGCGGGTGACGATCTTGTTGTCGGCCTTGGTCTCACCGCGGACGACGTCGCGGGTGCGGCGGTCGATCTTCAGGTCGACGACGCTGAGCTCACGACCGAACGCGAGCCCCTCGATGAACGGCCGCGGGTTGCCGGCCGGGTCCTTGACCACGCAGTTGTAGTGCTGGTGGCTGTGGCCGGAGAACACCGCGTCGATCTTCGGGCTGACGTTGGCCGCGATGTAGCTGCCGGGGTTGTTCGCGGCGACGTTGCAGGCGTTGGGCCCACCGGTCGACGCGGTGACCTGGTCGCCCTGGTGCACCAGCAGCACGATCGACTTCACGCCGATCGCGTCGAGGAGGTTGGCGTACCTGTTGGCCGCCTTCACCTCGTCATCGAACTTGAGTTCTTTGATGCCGTTGGGGTCCACCAGGAGCGGCACGTCCTTGAGCGGCATGCCGATGAAGCCGATCGGCATCCCGTCGCGGAACTCCACCCAGAACGGCGGCAACGCCGGCAGCCCCGTCCTGGCGTGCGTGACGTTCGCGCCGAGGATCGGGAAGTCAGCACCCTTGTACTTGTCCCGGAACTGGCAGCCGTCGACCGGGTGGCAGCCGCCGTGCTGCATGCGCAGCAGCTCCTTGTACCCCTCGTCGAACTCGTGGTTGCCCGCCGCGGTCGTGTCCATGCCGACCTTGTTGAGCACCTCGACCGTGGGCTCGTCGTGGAACAGCGCCGACACGATCGGGCTCGCGCCGATCAGGTCGCCCTGCCCGACGATGACGGAGTTGCGGACCTCCTTCTGGAGGTTCTTGATGTGCGTGGCGTTGAACGCGGCACCGCCGGCGTCGACGGTCGTGCCGTCCGCCAGCACGACCCGGCCGGAGCTGCCGGTGGGCGGCTCGATGTTGCCGTGCAGGTCGTTGATCCCGATCAGGCGCACGTCGACCGCGCCCCGACCGCGCAGTGACTCGACATCGGCCTGGGCAGGCCCGGTAGCGCTGATGACAGTGGCCGCGGCGGCGGTGATCGCCAGAACGGTGAGCCGTCTGAACGACTTCATGGGTTACAGGCCTCTCAAGGGCGTGGTTAACGCGCGTGTACGGCCCGGGAGTCTGCCTTTTGACCGCCTGGTTTTCCAGAGGGATGACTCGATCGTCATGAGCCGGTTTAGCCTTGTTGGCGTGACATCAAGTGAGCAGGAGCCGCACTGGCTCGACGAGGGTGAGATGCGCGCGTGGCGCACCTACGTGAACGGCTCCTCCATGCTCATGGACCGCCTGCACCGAGAGCTGCAGGACGCCCACGGAGTGTCACTCGCCGACTACGAGATCCTCGTGCGCCTCTCCGAACAACCGCACCACCGCATGCGCATGACCCAGCTCGCCGAGGACGTCGCCTCCTCCAAGTCCCGCGTCTCCCACCAGGTCGCGCGGATGGAGAAGGCCGGCCTGGTGCTGCGGCGCGAGTGCACGGAGGACGGCCGCGGCGTGCTGGCGGAGCTGACCCCGGCCGGTCTCGCCCAGCTGGTCACCGCCGCCCCCACGCACCTCGCCGGGGTGCGGGCGCACATCGTGGACCTGCTGTCGCCCGAGGAGGGTGAGGTGCTGGCCAAGGTGTTCGACCGGGTCATGACACACCTGCGGGACTCGAACGGCTAGGCTGCTCCGCTGACACCTCCGGTGGGTGTCGGTGACGCCTCCGGGCGTCGGGGAAGCGTGGCAGAGCGGCCGAATGCACCCGCCTTGAAAGCGGGAGACGGGCAACCGTCCGGGGGTTCAAATCCCTCCGCTTCCGCAGTTCAGAGGGGTTGTGAAGGCTGTCGGGAGGCCTTCACGGCCCCTTTGGTGCAGCAACGGGCCACTTCGATGTTCGAGTCCCCCGATGCCCCATCTCATCGAGGCCGCCGTCACCGTGTCTGGACTGCGTCGTGCTGCTCGGTGAGTTCGGTCAGCGGCACGAACGTGCAATCCCGGAGCTCGCGAATGAGCGCTGACGCCACCACCCACCGGCTGGCGGGGTCGTTGTAAGCCAGATTCACGTCCTCGACTGCTACCGGCCCGAACACACCCCTCCGGTAGAGCGCTCCGCGGATGCCCGCCACCTCGAACGATCGGACGCGAACGGCCACCGCTCCACGCCGCAACGCCGGACACAACCGCAGGGACTGCGCAGCGCACGGCACGCACACAGGCGGCTCAGTGCAGGCCATGCCTTCCGGCCTCCCCGCCCAATCCTCTTGGTAGTCCCGCAGCAGCCACAGCACACCGTCCTCGTCCTGACCGGCAGGCCCGGCGCACACCTGGCACAGCAACTTGCGCATGGCCCGCCGTTGCCTGAGCGGGTGCACTTCGCCGAACTCCGGCTTGCCCACGCCATGACGTACGGCTGCTCGCTGCCACAGCACGCCGTGCGAGTCCCGGTCGCCGAGCAACTCATCCGCGTAACCGACGCCGTAGCCGGGACGCTCCACCACGCGGGAAGGAATCTCCTGCTCGGCGCTCCAAGTGGTGATGTACGGGGCGATGAACTTTGAAAATTGGTTCGCTGCCACGGGTGCGGGCATCACTGGAGTGCTCCCCACTGTCGCTGTCGATGGGTGGCACCCCCGCGCCGAGGAAACAGGCCGCCGACCTGCATTCGGGAACAGGCCGGTTTTGAGTTCTTCCGGGTGCCCTTGCCGACGCCGGGTGCCTGCCCACATGAAAATTGCTCGCCCGATCGGGCGGAGTCGCCGCAAGGGGTGGCCATTTCATCGGAGTGGCCAGAAGAGGTGGCCAGAATGGTGCGCATCAGTCCCAACCCCCTTCAGGATGGACGCCATGCACGAGCCGGTGAGCATCGGGCGGCTGCTGCGGCAACTTCGGTTGGTCGCCGGTCGTTCGCAAGCAGAGCAAGCGGCCGTGCTGTCCGACCTGGCCGGCCGCGCGGTGACTCGCAACGAAGTCTCACGCTGGGAGGCCGAAAGCCGGTTGCTCACGCCCTATTGGCAGCAGCACTACGCGGCTACCTTCGGGACATCGGTTGCCGAGCTACGACGCGCAGTTGCTACGGCCAAGGCCAGCCGACGGCGAGCCCGAGGTCAGCAAGACCAGCAGCTTGAGGGGGAAGACGTGCAGCGGCGGGAGTTCTTTGGCGCGATGGCCGGGCTGGCAGTGTCTTTGCCCGCCACTGCGCGGCCGACGTCAGGGCAACGACTTGGCATGGGCGACGTCCATCGGTTGCTGGAGCGCACCGCCCGGTTGCGCCGCCTGGATGATCTGCTCGGCGGTGCGGACACCTATCGCCTCTACCTGAACGAGCTCACGGCGACCACCGAGCTGGTGCGCAGTGCGACGTGCCTGCCCGGTGTCCGCAAGGCGTGTACGGCCGTCATCGCCGAGCAAGCCCAGATGGTGGGTTGGGCGGCGTTCGACGCCGGAATGCACCAGAAGGCCAAGCAGCACTACGAGGCCAGCCTGAAGGCGGCGAACGAGGCCAAGCACGCGATGCTCGCGGGCAACGCCCTGGCCTTCGATGCCTACTTGCAGGTGAGCGTTGCCAAGCCGGATGTCGGGACGGCCGTTGCCTCGTACGCGACCGCGGCCAAGTACGCCACCCCTCGTGTGCGAGCCCTGCTACTTGAGCGCATGGCCTGGACACATGCCGTGACCGGCGATGCGCACGCCACTGAACGCGCCCTCACGGAGGCGGCCGACGTCGTGCGCCAGACCGGCGACCGTCCCGAACCTGACTGGGTGTTCTGGGTGGATGAAGACGAAATCCGCATCATGGCGGGACGGTGCTGGACGCAGCTGAAACGCCCGCTGCGTGCCGTGCCAGTCTTGGAAGACGTGCTTGGCCGCTACGGCGACACCCATGCCCGCGACAAGGCGATGTACCTGACGTCGCTTGCCCACGCGTACCTCGATGCGGGCGAAGTGGAGCAGGCCGCAGCTGTCACCGAACGCGCTGCGCACTTGGCGAATGGCGTCGGTTCGGTGCGGCCTGCCGAGAAGATCGGGAAGGTCGTCCAGCGCCTGAAGCCGCACGGCAGCTTGCCCGCGGTGACCAATGCGATCGAGGCGGCGGCGCTCCTCGCTACGGCGCAGGGCTGACCGTCTTGCGCAGCCAGGCCAGGTAGTCGTCTGACGCTTCGGCCAGCGCCACGGCCGTTACTTCCGGGTTGTCCCAGGGGTGTTCGCGGCGCAGGTGTGCTTCCAGTTCGGGGTAGCGCTCGGTGGTGGTCTTGAGGCTCACCTGCCACTCCTCGCCTTCGCCTTGCTCACCGAGGTGCCAGAAGAACGACGTCACGGGGCCTGACACCTGCGCGCCTGCGGCCAGACGAGCGGCAACAGCGGAGCGCGCCAGGTTGGCGGCGGTGTCGCGGTCAGCGGTTGTTGTCGTTACCTGCAGAGCTTCGGTCACGGGCACGACCATATTTCTCTGCCCGTTTCGTTCGCGACAAATCAGGTTTCGAAGAAGTTCGTCAGACCGCTTCCACTGCACAGATTTGCACGCCTGCCCACACAGCGAAGGGGCCCGGCACGCGCGGTGCCGGGCCCCTTCGTGCAGCGGGAAAAGCGGTTACGCCACAGCCTCGTGCGAGTGCGCGTGGTCATCGACGTGCGCGGCGGAGGACACCTTCGCCGCGGACAGACGGGCCTCGGCACGCTTGGCGCGCGGGGGCACGCCGTTGACGTCCTCGGTGGACACGCCGTAGGCGGCGGTCACGAACGCGATCGCGCCGGCGTTGCGGCCGAGTGCGACGCGGTCGATGTTGCCGAGGTTGTCGCACGCCGAGTGGTAGCACGGGTCGTAGGCGACGCCGGCCGTTCCGCCCCACTTGGCGGCCTGGGCCGCGGTCTTGACGCCTTCCGCACCGGTGAACAGGCCGCCGGCCGGGATGCCCTGGGCGATGAACTCGCCGTAGTCGGAGCGGCCGGAGAAGTCGGTGCCCTCGGTCGGGACGCCCTTGGCGGCGAAGTAGTCGGCGAAGGCCTTCTCGATCTGCGCGGAGCCGTAGGGGCCGGGGCCCGCGCCGACGCCGTCGGAGTTGTCGCCGTCGTAGATGAAGTAGGCGGCGTTCGGCGAGCCGACCATGTCGAAGTTCAGGTACAGGGCGATGTCGAGCTGCTGCTCGAACGTCAGGGACTGCACCCACTTCGTCGAGCCGATCAGGCCGCGCTCCTCCGCGCCCCACCAGGCGAAGCGGACGGCGTTGTCGACCTTCGGGCGGGAACCGAGCTGCAGCGCGGTCTCCAGCAGCGCGGCCGAGCCGGTGCCGTTGTCGTTGATGCCCGCGCCGACCTCGACGCTGTCGAGGTGCGCGCCGGCCATGACGACGTTGTTCTTGCGGCCGGTGCGGGTCTCGGCGATGACGTTGCGCTCGGTGCGGACCTCGGTGTGGAAGCGCATGTCGACGGTGACCGCGGAGCCGGCCTTCCCGGCCAGCGTGGTGCCGTCGGCCTGCGAGATGCCACCGGTGGGGATCTTGCCGGGGTTGGTCAGCGTCACGTTCGACAGCGGCCCGGCGGTGTTGTTCGACACCAGCACGGCGATGGCGCCGGCGGCGGCCGCGTTGAGGTGCTTCTGCTCGAACGTGCAGCCGCCGCGGCGGATCAGGGCGACCGAGCCGGTGAAGTCCTGGCCGGCGAAGTCGGTGGCCTCGCAGCCGGTGGTGGCGTCCTCCGGCACGACGCGCAGCGGGCCGGTCACGCCGCCGACGGGCGTCTGCGGGGACGCGGTCATGATCAGCGCCTGGTAGTTCACGCCGGCGACGGTGGCGCGCTCGGCGTCGGTGACCATCACGTCGAAGTTGAACGTCGGCGTGCTCACGATGAAGCCCTCGTCGCGGAGCTTGCCCGCGACGTAGTCGACGCTCGCGCCGTAGCCGGGGGTCAGCGCGGCGCGGTTGCCGCCGTTGCGGTCCGAGATGCGCTGCAACGCGATCAGGTGGCGGTTGACGCCCTCGACGGTCACCTTCTTCGCGAGCTTCTTGGCGAGGGCGGGACCCGCGGGTTCAGCCGCGGCGGACGCGGTGGCGGTGGGGGCTGCGACGAGTGCCGAAATGGCCAGCACTGCCGCCAGCCTGGATCTGCCTGACATGAACGTTCCCCTTCGTCCGAGTGGGGCCACCCTCACAAAGAGGAGACACGGGCCACAATCCGTCGGTCGGTGGGAGTTCAGCTGGTGATCAGTCGAACACACTCAGCGAGCCCCGCGACCTCGGTGTGCCACGCCGGCCGCGCGAAGTTCGCCACGTCCAGCCGCAGTCGCACGTGCTCAAGCCGCTCGCCGCGCGGTGCGGCGGCGGTCGTGCCGTCGTGCACGTACCCGAGCTTCTCACTGACCCGGTTCGAAGCCCGGTTCCCGACCCACGCGGCCGATCGGGCGATGCGGGCACCCAGGTGGTCGAACGCGAACTGCAGCACGGCGACCCGCATCTCGGTGCCGAAGCCGTTGCCGTGGAACTTCTGCCCCAGCCACGAGCCGGTGGCCACCTCGCGCAGCACGGCGAAGTCGCGCGCACTGAGCTCCTGCACGCCGATGACCTTGCCCTCGTGCCGCACCAGGAACGTGATGGCCCAACTGCCCGGCGCCACCTTCGCGCGGTTGGCCCAGAAGAACTGGACCATGCTGCGCCCGCCGTCGTCGGACAGCTGGTCGGTCCACGGCACGTTGAACGGCATCTCGTCCGGCGCGTGCACGCCCTCCTTCGCGACGTCCACGAGCTCGAAGAGCCCTTCGTCGTCGTCCGGGCGCAGTTCGAGGCGCGGCGTGGTGAGCACGAGGTTCCGCAACGGCCAGGCGTTCATGCTCTGATGGTGCCGGGGCTGTCGAATGTGATTACGGTCGATCACATGCATGCGATCACTGTGCGCGAACCCGGCGGCCCGGAAGTGCTGGAGTGGACCGAGGTCCCCGACCTGTCACCTGGTCCCGGCGAGGTGCTGGTCGACGTGGCCGCCTCGGCCGTCAACCGCGCGGACCTGCTGCAGCGGCAGGGCCTCTACCCGCCCCCGCCGGGGGCGTCGGACGTCATCGGCCTGGAGTGCTCCGGCACGGTGCTGGCGCTGGGCGAGGGCGTGACCGGTCTCTCGGTCGGCGACGAGGTGTGCGCGCTGCTCGCCGGCGGCGGCTACGCGGAGCAGGTCGTCGTGCCCGCGGCCCAGGTCCTGCCGGTGCCCGCTGGCGTCGACCTGGTCACCGCCGCGTCGCTGCCCGAGGTGGCGTGCACGGTGTGGTCGAACGTCGTGATGGACGGCCGTCTGAAGGCCGGTGAGACCTTCCTGGTCCACGGCGGCGCGGGCGGCATCGGCACGCACGCGATCCAGGTGGCGAAGGCCCTCGGGGCCACGGTGGCCGCCACCGCCGGTTCCGACGAGCGCCTGGCCCGCTGCGCCGAGCTGGGTGCCGACATCACCGTGAACTACCGGACGCAGGACTTCGTGGCCGAGGTCGGGAAGGCCGACGTCGTGCTCGACAACATGGGCGCCTCCTACCTGCCGCGCAACATCGACGTCCTCGCCCCCGACGGCCGGTTGATGATCATCGGCATGCAGGGCGGGGTGAAGGGCGAGCTGCCGATCGGCAAGCTGCTGGCGAAGCGCGCGTCGGTCATGGCGACCGGGCTGCGGGGGCGGACCGTCGAGGGCAAGGGCGCGATCGTCGCGCAGGTCCGCGAGCACCTGTGGCCGCTGGTGGAGAGCGGTGCGGTGAAGCCGATCGTGGGGCGGGTGGTGCCGATGTCGAACGCGGCGGAGGCGCACCGGCTGCTGGACGAGGGGGACGTGTTCGGCAAGGTGGTGCTCAAGCGAGAGCGGTGACGGTCGCCGACGCGATCGAGGTCCGGGGAGCGGTGCGGAACTCCATGCCGAACTCCTCGGACCACCGTCCCAGCACCGCCTGCTCGTCCGCCCGGTCGGCGTCGTCGACCAGCACGGTCGCGCCCGGTGCCAGCACCCCGCGCAACACCGGTAACGCCGGGTACCGCAGGTCGCCGAGGCCAGGGCCGTCCACCAACAACAGGTCCACGAGCCCGCACGAGTCCACGTAGCCGAACACCTCGGCGTGCACCTGCTGCGGCGCGTACCACTGGCCGTGCCGCGACAGGGCCGCCGGATGACGGGACAGCGGCGCGTGGACGACCCGCGCCACGCCGCCGAGGCCCTCCCGCCGCAGCTGGGAAGCCACGAACGCGGCGGTGCGCTCGTCGTGCTCGATCGACAGCAACCGGCCGAAGCCGCGCTGGGCGAGCAGCCGGGCCAGCAGCACCGAGGAGGAGCCGCAGCCCAGTTCCACCAGCACGGTGCGGGCGCCGAGCACGATCTCGTCCAGCACCGCGACCAGGGCTGACGGGCGCAGCTCGCCGGAGGTGTGCGGGAGGTACCCGGTGCACAGCGGGCTCAGCCGCTGCAGGGCCGTGAGGTCTGCCAGCTCGCGTGCGAGCGAGTCGTCCAACCAGGTCTCCCGAAAGCCTCAGGCCAGCTCGGCCACGGCCCGCACCAGGTCGTCCACCTCGACCGCGTTCGTGTAGTGGGCGAGTCCGACGCGGATGGCGCCGCCGACCTCGCCGACGCCGAGCACCGAGAACACGCCGTGCTGGCCGGGGTCGGCGAAGGCGCAGACGCCGCGCGAGGCGAGGTGTTCGACGCCGTCCTCCGCCTTCACCCCGGCGATCGTGAACGCCAGCGCGGGGACCCTGCGCATGGCGTCGCCGATCACCATCACGTGGCGCAGCGAACGCAGTTCGTGGATGAGGTTGGCGAGGAGCCCGGCCTGGTACGCCTTCACCGAGCCCAGTGACGTGAGCAGGCGCTCCCGGCGGGTGCCGGTGGCGGCGTCGTCGAGCTCCGCCAGGTACTCCACGGAGGCGACGAGGCCGGCGAGCAGCGGGTAGGCGTGCGGGCCCAGCTCCAGGCGTTCCGGGCCGCGGGCCTGCGGGTCGACCGAGCAGGACGGCAGGCGTTCCAGCACCGACGGGTCCCGGAACACCAGGGCCGCGACCGGCGGACCGCCCCACTGACCAGCGGAAAGAGCCACCACGTCTGCGCCCATGCCAACGATGTCCAACGGCACGAACGGCGCGGCCGAGGAGGCGTCGACCACCACCACGGCGCCGTGCGCGCGGGCCACCGCCGAGATCTTCGCCAGGTCCGGGCGGGTGCCCACGACACCGGAGGCGGCGGTGATGGCGATGAGCTTCGTGCGGTCGGTGACGAGCTCGTCGTACTGCCAGCTCGGCAGCTCGCACGTCTCGATGTCGACCTCTGCCCACTTGACCGCGCTGCCGGTGCGCTGGGTGGCGCGCAGCCAGGGTGCGATGTTCGCCTGGTGGTCCAAGCGGGAAACCAGTACCTCGTCGCCCATGAACCAGTCGTCGGTCATGGCGTCGGCGAGGCGTTGCAGCAGCACTGCGGAGGAGGGACCGAGCACGACACCCGCGGGGTCCGCCCCCACCAGGTCGGCGACGGCACGGCGGGCAGCGTCGACGATCGCCTCCGCCCGCTGGGAGGCGGGGAAGAGCCCACCGGGACCGGAGACGGGGGCGCGCAGGGCGGTGGAGACCGCCGTGGCCACCTGCTCGGGCACCTGCATCCCGGCCGGTGCGTCGAGGTGCACCCAGCCGTCGCCGAGCGCGGGGAAGAGCCCTCGTACCCGTGCGACGTCGAACGCCATGCCACACACCGTACGTATGAGGGCAAACTCGGTGTTGCCCAGCCCCCACCCGACTAATGTCAAAAACGTCGACAGGACCAGGATGGAGCGCATGAACCAGGAGCAGCAACCAGTGGTGGTCGTCGGTGCGTCGGACGGTGGTGACCTCACCGACCTGGTCGAGCAGCCGGCGAAGGTCATGCGGATCGGCACGATGATCAAGCAGCTCCTCGAGGAAGTGCGGGCCGCTCCTCTGGACGAGGCGAGCCGCAACCGGCTCAAGGAGATCCACAAGCGCTCCATCGACGAGCTCGAGGACGGTCTCGCGCCCGAGCTGCGCGACGAGCTGGAGCGCCTCTCCCTCCCGTTCACGGAGGAGGGCACGCCCTCGGACGCGGAGCTGCGGATCGCGCAGGCGCAGCTGGTCGGGTGGCTGGAGGGCCTGTTCCACGGCATCCAGACCGCGCTGTTCGCCCAGCAGATGGCCGCACGCGCCCAGCTGGAGCAGATGCGCGGCCGTGCGCTGCCCGCGGGCAGCAGCGGGAGCGACGCCGCGGACACGGGTCTCGGTCCCAAGGGGACGGGTCAGTACCTCTGAAGGTTGCCTCGATCGGATGGTGACCTACATCCGGGCGCGGTGACCACTCCGTGACGTACCGGCGTCCAAGGGCCTCCTCAGGCGCCGGTACGCTCAGTCCTCGTGCAAGCCACCAGTACGCTCGACCAAGCTGAGGCGCCCCCTGCCGTCAAGTCGCGCAGCTTCAAGCGCGCGTTCGCCGACGTGCGGGAAGCGTGGGACCACCGCGAACTGTGGGGCCACCTCGGCTGGCAGGACATCAAACAGCGCTACCGCCGGTCGGTCATCGGTCCGTTGTGGATCACCATCTCGATGGGGACCACAGCGCTCGCACTCGGTCTGCTGTACTCGGTGCTGCTGGACGCGGAGCTGCCGGCCTTCCTGCCGTACATCACCGCGGGCTTCATCATCTGGAACTTCATCCTCGGCTGCGTCACCGAGGGCACCGACGTGTTCATCGCGAACGAGGGGCTGATCAAGCACCTCCCCGCGCCGATCACGATCCACGTGATGCGCATGGTGTGGCGCCAGGTGCTGTTCCTCGCGCACAACCTGGTGATCTACCTGATCGTCATGGTGATCTTCTTCGGCACGCTGTCGGAGCCCTACCGGATGACCGACGGCGGCACGCTGCAGCCCGGCATCAGCTGGACCATCCTGCTGGCGATCCCCGGCTTCGTGCTGCTGGCCGTCAACGCCGTGTGGGTGTCGCTGCTGTTCGGCGTCATCAGCACCCGCTTCCGCGACATCCCGCCAGTCGTGAACAGCTTCATCAACCTGGTGTTCTTCATGACGCCGATCGTCTGGGACGCCGACATCCTCACGAAGGTCACCAAGACCGCCGGCAGCGACTCGCAGTGGCGCGTCCTGATCGCCGAGCTGAACCCGGTGTACCACTTCGTCGAGGTCGTCCGCGCGCCGCTGCTCGGCCACCACGTCGACTGGCACCACTGGGTGGTCGTCGGCGGGTTCACGGTCGTCGGCTGGCTGGCCGCGCTCGTCATCCTGCGCAACTACCGCGCTCGCGTCTCGTACTGGGTCTGAGAGGGAGGCCGAGACATGGTCAGCATTGACGTCTGGAACGCATCGGTCGACTTCCCGATCTTCGACGCGAAGTCCCGTTCACTGAAGAAGCTCGCACTCGGCAAGGTCGGCGGCAAGATCGGCTCCGAGGGCAAGGTGCCGATCATCGAGGCACTGCACGACATCACGCTGTCCCTCAAGGACGGCGACCGCGTCGGCCTGGTGGGCCACAACGGCGCGGGCAAGTCCACGCTGCTGCGCCTGCTGGCGGGCATCTACGAGCCGACCCGCGGCCAGTCGCGGATCGTCGGCAAGGTCGCTCCGGTCTTCGACCTCGGCGTCGGCATGGACCCGGAGATCTCCGGCTACGAGAACATCATGATCCGCGGTCTGTTCCTGGGCATGAGCCGCAAGGAGATGGAGAAGCGGGTCGACGACATCGCGCAGTTCACCGAGCTCGGTGACTACCTGTCGATGCCGTTGCGCACGTACTCGACCGGCATGCGCGTCCGGCTGGCACTGGGCGTCGTCACGTCGATCAACCCGGAGATCCTGCTGCTGGACGAGGGCATCGGCGCCGTCGACACGGCGTTCCTGGCCAAGGCCCGCGACCGCCTCAAGGGCCTCGTGGCCCGCTCCGGTCTGCTGGTGTTCGCGAGCCACTCCGACGAGTTCCTCGCGGAGTTCTGCAACACCGCGATCTGGATGGACGAGGGCCACGTCAAAATGCACGGGGACCTGAGGGAAGTGCTCATCGCGTACAAGGGTTACGACCCGTTCGAGCGCATGCACCTCTCCCACGACGCGCCCGTACTCAGCGGAAATGGTGGCGAGAAGCAGTGAACACCGAGGCACTGCCCAAGGGCTCCGTGGTCGCGGTGGTGGTCACCCGCCACCGCAGGGAACTGCTGGCCGAGTCGCTGAAGGCGCTCTCGACCCAGACGCGCGTCCCCGACCACCTGGTCGTCGTCGACAACGGTCCCGACCAACCGGTCGACGACCTGGTCGAGCAGTGCCCGCTCCCCACCACGTACCTCGCCTCGCACCGCAACCTCGGCGGTGCGGGCGGGTTCGCGCTCGGCATGCTGCACGCGTTGTCGCTGGGTGCCGACTGGGTGTGGCTGGCCGACGACGACGGCCGGCCCGCCGACGAGAACGTGCTGGAGGTGCTGCTGGAGGAGGCGGAACGGCGCAACCTCGCCGCCATCTCCCCGGTCGTCACGAACATCGACCGGCCGGAGAAGCTCGCGTTCCCCCTGCGCCGCGGGCTGACCTGGAAGCGCTCGGCCGCCGAACTGGGCACCGACTTCCTGCCGGGCATCGCGTCGCTGTTCAACGGTGCGCTGTTCCGCGCGACCACCCTGGACGTCGTGGGCGTGCCGGACTACCGGCTGTTCTTCCGCGGCGACGAGGTGGAGATCCACCGCCGCCTGGTGCGCTCGGGCGTGCCGTTCGGCACCTCGCTGCGGGTCGCGTACGTCCACCCTGACGGCTCCGACGAGTTCAAGCCGATGCTGGGCGGCAAGTTCCACGCCCAGGACCCGGAGAACCCGGTCAAGCGCTACTACACCTACCGCAACCGGGGCTACCTGCTCTCGCAGCCCGGCATGCGCAAGCTCGGCCTGCTGGAGGTCTTCCGGTTCGGGCTGTACTTCCTCGGGGTCAAGCGCGACCCGAAGGGGTTCGTGGAGTGGCTGAAGCTGGTGCGGCTGGGCCAGAGGGAACGCTTCTTCCGCAAGTGAGGCCGCGGGCGGCGCCGCCCTGGTGAAGGTGTAGGGATTTCCATGCTCGACGCGGTCGCGTTGTTGGCTGCACTGGTCACGGTAGTGCTGCTCTGGGTACCGGGGCTGGCGCTGGCGGCGACCGCAGGTCTGCGGGGCTGGCTGCTCATCGGAGCGGCCCCGGCCGTCACCATGAGCCTCGTCGGCATCGCGGCGCCGCTGTTCCCGCTGGTCGGTGTGCAGTGGAACCTGTGGACGTTCATCGTCTGGTGCGTCGTCATCACCGGTGTCATGGGCGTGGTCGTGCTCCTGCTGCGCCGCCGCGGCCGTGAGCTGACCTTCCCGCAGGGTCCCTGGTCCACGTCCGGCCACCTCACGGTGGTCGTGTCGGTCGTCGTCGCGGCGTGCGTCGCGGTGCTGGTGCTGCGCGCCGCCACGCACGGGCTGGCCACCGTGCCGCAGGGCTGGGACGCGCCGTTCCACGGCAACGCGATCCGGCTCATCGCCGAGACCGGCAACTCCAGCCCGCGGGCGCTGGCCTGGATCGACGCGCCGGACAACCCCGGCGGCAGCTTCTACCCGAACGCCTACCACTGCTTCGAGGCGCTGGTCTACAACGTGAGCGGCGCCGACATCCCGCGAATCCTCAACACGGGCATGCTCGTCACCACCACGCTGACCATCCCGCTGGGCACGATCGCGCTGGTCAGGGCCTTCGGTGGCGCCGCGGGGTTCGCCGCCGCCAGCGCGCTGGTGTCCACGTCGTTCGCCTACTACCCCTGGGACCTCTACCAGTGGGGGCAGCTCTTCCCGTACGCGGCGGCGCTCGCCATGGTGCTGCCGTTCTTCGCCGTGCTGGTGCGCTGGCTCGACACCCGCGCCGACCGGCTCGGGGTGCTCGTCGCGTTCCTGGGTGCCGGTCTGACCGCCACGCACTCGGCGTCGGTGTTCGTCGCCGCCGGGCTCGGCGTGTTCCTGGTGCTGCAACGGCTGCTCGCCGACCCGCGCGAGTGGGTCCGCAGGGAGCTGCCGCGGCTCGCCGTGGTGGCGGTCGCGATCCTCGTGCTCGCCTCGGCGTACCTGCTGGGCGCGAGCAGCATGGCCGGTGCCACCGCCGCGTACAACTGGCCCGCCGTCACCACGGTCTCGCGGGCGTTCGGCGACGCGGTCCTGTTCGGCAGCGACGCGCCGTGGCCGCAGTGGCTGCTGGCGCTGTGCACGCTCGCCGGCCTGTTGCTGCTGTGGCGCGACGGCACCTGGCGCTGGATGGTCGCGGGCTACGCGCTGTTCCTCGGCCTGCTCGTCGCCGCGGCCGGTCTGGACGCCCCGTGGGTCCAGACGATCACCTCGCCGTGGTGGAACGACCGGTTCCGGCTCGCTGCCGTGATCATCCTGCCCGCCACGCTGGCCGCGGGCTGGACGTTGCAGACCGCGGCGCGCTGGGTCACCGAGAAGGTGCTGCAGCGCGTGCCGGAGACGACCAGGTCGCGCCGCACCGCCATCGCCGTGCTCGCGGTCGTCGCGATGGTGCTGGCCGGTGGCTACTTCGGCCAGAGCCACGGTTACGCGGCGCGCAACGCCGACCGCATGACGTGGACGTTCGACAGCCCGGTGCTCACGCCGCTGGAGCACCAGGGCCTGCTGGAGACCGGCAAGATCGTCAAGGACGGCGAGCTGCATCATGAACGACCGCGGCGACGGCACCGTGTGGTCGTACGCGATCTCGGGGCGGCGTCCGGTGATCGGCCACTTCCAGGGCAGCGTGGCCACGCCGAAGCGCGAGCTGCTGCTGAACAGGTTCAACCGCTTCGGCAAGGACCCGCAGGTCGCCGAGGCCATCCGCTCGCTCAACGTGAAGTACGTGATGGTCGGCTGGGGCATGATCGCGGAGTTCAAGCGCGCGGAGGGCCTGCAGAAGCTGGACCTGGTCGACGGGCTCACCCCCGTCTACCGCAACCCGGAGTTCCAGCTGTACCGCATCGACTGGGACGAGCTCGCCAAGTGATCTGCTGACGGCGGAACCGCCGCTTCCGCCGCGCACTTCGAGTAATCCCTCGCGCACCTCGGGTGATCGGAGTAAGACGGGGTGGGTGATTTCCCGACGCAGACTTCTGTCCTTGGCAGGCGCGACGGCGCTGCTCACCGCGTGCGGTTCCAACACCGGCAGGGGCGGCAGCGGCCAGGCCCTCAAGCAGTGGTACCACGCCTACGGCGAGCCGGGTGTGCAGCAGGCGGTGGAGCGGTACGCCCAGTCGTACGGGAAGGTCCCCGTCGACGTGCAGTGGAACCCCGGCGACTACGACTCCAAGCTCGCGACGAGCCTGCTGTCCGACGGCGGACCGGACGTCTTCGAGTCCACCCCGCAGATCAGCTCGGTGCGGGCGGGTCAGCTCGTGCCGCTCGACGACGTGCTCGGTGCCGCCAGGGACGACTTCACCGCCTCGATCCTCGCCGGGCACACGGTCGACGGGAAGCTCTACGGCATCCCGCAGGCCGTCGACATGCAGATGTTGTTCTACCGCAAGAGCATGCTCAGTGCGGCCGGGGTGCAGCCACCGTCCACTGTGGATGAGCTGGTCGCCGCGGTCCGCACGCTCACGACCGGCGGGGTGAAGGGGCTCTTCGCCGGCAACGACGGCGGCGGTGCGGTGCTGGGCGGGCCCGCGCTGTGGTCGGTGGGCCTCGACTACGTGCGCGACCACCAGGTCGGGTTCGACGACCCGCTGGCGGCGCAGGCGATCGGCAAGCTGCGCGAGCTCTACACCAGCGGCGGTCTGCTGCTGGGCGCGGTGAAGGACTGGGCGGAGCCGGACGCGTTCACGCAGGGGCTGGTCGCCATGCAGTGGACCGGACTGTGGGCGGTGCCCGCCGTGCAGAAGGCGCTGGGCGACGACTTCGGCGTGCTGCCGTTCCCGAAGCTCACCGGCGGCGGGAAGCCGAGCGTGCCGGTCGGGGCGTTCGGCGCGATGGTCAACGCCAAGTCGAAGCGGGTCGACGAGGCCAAGGAGTTCGTGCGCTGGCTGTGGGTCGAGCGGACCGACTACCAGGAGGACTTCAACCTGAGCTACGGCTTCCACGTCCCGCCGCGCGACAGCATCGCGGCGAAGGCATCGAAGCTGTCGGCCGGACCGGCCGCCGACGCGGTGAAGTTCGTGCGGGACAACGCGAAGGCGTCCAACCCGCCGGACTGGACCTCGACGATGCGGACGGCGTTCAACGACGCGGTGTCGCGGGTCGTGCGGGACGGCGCACCGGCCGACGCGGAGCTGCGGGCCGCTGCCGCGAAGGCGCGGGACGAGCTGAAGCGCCTCTACGGATGAGGCACGGCAGGGCGTTCTGGCTGTTCGTCGGCCCGTTCGCCGCCGGACTGCTCGTGTTCGTGTACGTGCCGATCGGCTGGAGCGTGCTGCTGTCGTTCTTCGAGGCGCGCAACACGGTGACGCCGACGGAGTTCGTGGGGCTGCGCAACTACGCCGACATGCTGACCGACCAGCCGTTCCTGGCGAGCCTCGGGACGTTCAGCGTGTTCGCGGCGTTCATCGTGCCGTTGACGTTCGTGCTGGCGCTGGCGCTCGCGTTGCTGGTCAACCAGATCAGCTTCATGAAGGCGTTCTTCCGGTCGGTGTTCTTCCTGCCGACGGCGTGCTCGTACGTCGTGGCGTCGCTGGTGTGGAAGCTGTCGATCTTCAACGGGGTGCGGTTCGGGCTGGCGAACACGGTGCTGGGCTGGTTCGGCGCGGAACCCGTGGCGTGGACGGTGTCGACGTCACCGCCCTGGTACTGGCTGGTGCTGGTGACGCTGCGGCTGTGGTTGCAGCTCGGGTTCTACATGATCCTGTTCATCGCCGGCCTGCAACGGATTCCGCAGCACCTCTACGAGGCGGCGTGGATCGACGGGGCGTCGCGCGGCTGGCAGTCGTTGCGGTACGTCACGATGCCGCAGCTGCGCACGACGTCGGTGGCGGTGCTGCTGTTGCTGCTCGTCGCGGCCTACCAGGCGTTCGACGAGTTCTACAACGTGCTGGGCACCGACCGCGGCTACCCGCCGTTCGCACGGCCACCGTTGATCTACCTCTACTACACGGCGCTGGGCAGCGGTGGCCAGGACTTCGGGCACGGCAGCGCGGGCGCGGTCATCCTGACGTTGCTGATCGCGGGAGTCACGTTGGTGCAGGGGCGGGTGTTCACGCGATGAGGGTGCTCCGGTACCTCGCGCTGTCGGTGGCGGCGGTGCTGTTCCTGGTCCCGTTCTACCTGGTGCTGCGCAACGGGTTGGCCACCGAGTCCGAGCTGACCGCGCCGACGTGGACGTTCTGGCCGGAGCGGGTCCGCTGGGAGAACTTCGGCGAGCTCTTCGCGAACCCGGCGGTGCCGCTGCTGCGCAGCATGGTGAACTCGCTGGTGGTGGCGGTGCTGCAGACCGCGGGGCAGCTGCTGCTGTGCGGGCTCGCGGGCTACGGGCTGGCGCGCATCCCGTACCGCTACTCGAACGTCGTGCTGGTGCTGGTGGTCGCGACGCTGATGATCCCGGCGGCGGTGACGTTCGTGCCGACGTTCGTGGTGGTGTCGACCCTGGGCTGGGTGTCCGACCTGCGCGGGCTGGTGATCCCGGGCCTGTTCAGCGGGTTCACCACGTTCCTGTTCCGGCAGTACTTCCTCAACTTCCCGCGCGAGGTCGAGGAGGCGGCGCGGATCGACGGGCTCGGGCACTGGGGCACGTACTGGCGGGTGGTCGTGCCGAACTCCAAGGGGTTCTTCGCGGCGCTGGGCGTGATCGCGTTCGTGACGAGCTGGAACCAGTTCCTGTGGCCGCTGGTGATCGCGCAGGACCAGGACTCGTGGACGGTGCAGGTGGCGCTGTCGACGTTCCTGACCGCGCAGTCGATCGACGTCGTGCAGCTGTTCCTCGCCGCGGCCGTGTCCATCACCCCGCTGGTGGTCGTGTTCGTGGCGCTGCAACGGTTCCTGGTGCGCGGGGTCACCGAGACCGGTGTGAAGGGCTGAGAACGGCGACGGGCCCCGCTGCACACCAGCGGGGCCCGTCACCGTTCAGCTGATCAGTTCTCGAAGACCTTGCGCCACGACTCGACGGAGGTCAGCTCCGGCAGCGCGTCGCGGTACATCTTCTGCATCCGCGGCCATTCCGCGGACAGCCGGCGGTAGTTGGCGACCGCGCGCTTCATCAGTGCGCGGAACTCCTTCGGGTCGCGCTTGCGGAACGCGACACCGCTGCCGTCCGGGTGCGAGACCGTCGCGCTGTCCAGGTTGCCCAGCAGGTACCAGCGCGCGTTCGCCGACGGCACGTTGACCTGCGGGCGGGCCGTGGTCGACGGCTGCGGGCTGCGCAGGTTGTGCAGCACGGCCTTGCCGGCCTCGCGGGCCATGACGACCTTGTTCGAGGGCCTGCTGAGCATCTGCTCGGTGCGGACCATGTCGAAGGTCGGCGGCGGGAACTCGCGGGCCGACGGCAGGGTCTGCGCGTCCTGGAAGTTCTTGCGCAGCTCGCGGATCTCCGGCAGGGCCGTGCGCAGCGACTCGAACAGCTTCGACGGGCCCGCGAGGAAGTCCTCCAGCGCCTTCTGCTGGATCGCGACGGTCGAGTACTCCATCGACAGCAGGTGCACCAGCGACTGCTTCAGACCCTGCTTGAGCAGCGTCTTGCGCACGTCGTACGGGCTGTGCAGCGCGGCCAGGACGAGCCGGTTGCGGGTGTGGAAGTACGCCTGCCAGTCGGTGGCGTCGTTCTTGTCCGTCCACGGCATGTGCCACACGGCCGAGCCGGGCAGCGACACCGTCGGGTAGCCGCGGTCGAGCGCGCGCAGCGAGTACTCCGCGTCGTCCCACTTGATGAACAGCGGCAGCGGGTAGCCGGTGCGCTGCACGACCTCACGCGGGAACAGGCACATCCACCAGCCGTTGTAGGTCGAGTCGATGCGGGTGTGCATCTCCGCGGTCTCCCGCAGCGAGGACGCGCCGAAGTCGTGGTCGGTGAGCGCGCCGGGGGCGGCCCGCCAGAAGCAGGTGCCCAGGTCGACGACCTCGCCCATGCTGTGCAGCCGGGAGCGGGCCTGCAGGTTCAGCATGTGGCTGCCGACGATGACCGGCTGGGCGGCGGCGCGCGCGAACGCGTTGGACCGCAGCAGCGCGTCCGGCTCCAGGCGGATGTCGTCGTCCATGAGCATGATCTGGTCGACGTCGGTGTGCTCGATCGCCTCGTACAGGCCGCGGGTGAAGCCGCCGGAGCCGCCGAGGTTCTCCTGCTCGATGACCTCCAGGCGGTCGCCCAGCACCGCGGCGGCCTCGGCGAAGCCCTCGGTGTCGCGGACCTTCACGGCGCCCTGGTCGGCGACGAAGACCTTCTGCACGACGTCGAGCACGGCCGGGTCCTCGCCGAGCGTGCGCAGCGCGATGACCGCGTCGACCGGGCGCATGGTCGTCATGCCGATGGCGACCTTCTGCGCGGGCAGGTCCTGCTCGGTGGTCCACGCCGCGTGGTCGATCTCCAGCGTCGAGTCGTCGGTGAAGACGTCGAACCAGATCCAGCCGCCGTCCTCGTACGGCTTCAGGTTGATCTTGAAGGTGACCTCGGTCGCGGTCTTGGGGCTGCGGACCGTGGTGCCTTCGAGGTGCACGATGTCGCCGCTGGGCTTGGAGCGGTAGACGTCGATGCGGCCGGCGCCGCGCACGGACATGCGCAGCACGACGTCGTCGATGACCGTCCAGCGCCGCCAGTAGGCAGCGGGGAACGCGTTGAAGTACGAGGCGAACGAGACCCGCGCGGACTGCGGGATGGTGACCGCCTGGCGCGAGGACACGTGGCTGTGCACGTGCTCGGGCTCGTCGAGGTACAGCGGTCGGACGTCGAGCGGGTCCTCGTCGCGCGGCAGGATCACGCGCTGGAGGACCTTCGTCGGGTCGATCGTCTTAACGGCGGCCTTGGCCTTGGCCTGCTCAGTCACGTGCTTCCTCCGGCGAACCGCCACGGGTGCGTCGACGGTTCGAGTCAGCTCAGTCGATGGCGACGACGGCACCTGCCACACCAGGTGAACGCGGCGTGCGTGCCGTCGGGTTGCATGGTAGGAGATGGGCACGGAAAAGCCCGCCTGAACCACAGGTTACCGCAGGTCAGGCGGGCTAATCACATCAGTCGAGTGAACCGTCGAGCGCGGCGCCCCCGCTGAGGTGCGGGGCGATCTTGTTGTCGAACACGCTCAGCGCGGAACCGATCGCCATGTGCATGTCGAGGTACTTGTACGTGCCGAGGCGGCCGCCGAAGATCACGTTCTTCTCCGCGGCTTCGGCCTTCGCGAGCTCGCGGTAGCGCTCGAGCTTCTCGCGGTCCTCGGCCGTGTTGATCGGGTAGTACGGCTCGTCGTCCTTCTCCGCCGACCGGGAGAACTCGCGGACGATGACCGTCTTGTCCGACGGGTAGGTGTCGCGCTCGGGGTGGAAGTGCCGGAACTCGTGGATGCGGGTGTACGGGACGTCCGCGTCGTTGTAGTTCATGACCGGCGTGCCCTGGAAGTCGCCGATCGGCAGGACTTCCTGCTCGAAGTCGAGCGTCCGCCAGCCCAGCCAGCCCTCGGAGTAGTCGAAGTACCGGTCCAGCGGGCCGGTGTAGACGATCGGCGTGCCCGCGGGGATCTCGTCGCGCACGTCGAAGAAGTCCGTCGACAGCTTCACGTCGATGTTCGGGTGGTCCGCCATCTTCTCGAGCCACGCGGTGTAGCCGTCGACCGGCAGGCCCTCGTAGGTGTCGTTGAAGTAGCGGTTGTCGAAGGTGTAGCGCACCGGCAGGCGGGTGATGACCGCCGCGGGCAGCTCCTTCGGGTCGGTCTGCCACTGCTTCTGCGTGTAGGCCTTGATGAACGCCTCGTAGAGGGGGCGGCCGATCAGCGAGATCGCCTTCTCCTCGAGGTTCTTCGCGTCCTTGGTGTCGATCTCCGCGGACTGCTCGGCGATGTAGGCCTTCGCGTCCTCCGGCGACATGTACCGGCCGACGAACTGCGAGAGCAGGCCCAGGCCCATCGGGAACTGGTACGCCTGACCGTTGTGCATCGCGAACACGCGGTGCTGGTAGCCGGTGAACTCGGTGAACTGGTTCACGTACTCCCACACGCGCTTGTTGGACGTGTGGAACAGGTGCGCGCCGTAGCGGTGCACCTCGATCCCTGTCTCGGGCTCCGCCTCGGAGTAGGCGTTACCACCGATGTGGTCACGACGATCGAGCACCAGGACCCGCTTGTTCAGCTGGGACGCGGTGCGCTCGGCGACCGTGAGACCGAAGAACCCGGAACCGACGACAATCAGGTCATAACCTGCGAAGCTCACCCACAAGAGGGTAGCCGTGACGGCGGCCACCGCTGCCGACGCCCCCTCAGCGCCGCCTTCCGCTCAGGCGTGCGCGGGCACTGTCTAAGGTGGCCGGGTGCTGTCCTCGGTACGTCCCAAGCTGCTCAGCCCTCCTGTCCTGATGGCGGCCGGGCTCGGCGTCTTCGGCCTGGCCGGGTACCTGTTCGTCACGCTGACCAGCCGCACGCTCGTCACGAGCGAGGCGCTGCGCGCGACGAACTTCTACTTCGTGGTCAACGTGGTCGGTCCCGGCATCTTCTTCGCGCTGGAACAGGTCACCAGCCGGTCGGTGAGCGCGGCCGTCGCCTCCGGGCACGCGCTGCGCCCGGTCGTGCGCAAGACGTGCATCGGCGGCGCGGCGCTCGTGGGCGTCGTGATGGCGGGCCTGCTGCTGATGTCGCCGTACCTGCTGCCCAACACCCTGTACGGCGACTGGGGCCTGTTCCTGGGGGTCCTGGCCACCCCGGCGATCCTCGCGGCGCTGAGCATCGTCCGCGGCGCGCTCGGCGGCCTGCAGCGGTTCACCGGCTACGCCGTGTCGCTGATGGTCGAGGGCGGCGCGCGGATCGTGGTCGTGTCGCTGCTGGTGTTCGGGCACGTGTCGTCGGCGTGGGTCTTCGGCATCGGCTACCTCGCGAGCTCGCTGGTCGCCGTGGGTGCCGGCCTGCTGTGGCTGCGCGCCGCCCCGAGCGGGGGCGAAGACCGCGTCCCCGGCGAGGTGCCGCTGCTGACCAAGGCGCTCGCCGCGCTCGCGACGGCCAGCCTGCTGGCCCAGCTGCTGCCGAACCTCGCGCCGCTGATGGTGTCCTCCCGCCTCGGCGAGGGCAGCGTGGTGGCGCTGGCGTTCGCCCAGGCCGTGGTGGTCGCCCGCATCCCGCAGCTCGCGTTCTTCCCGGTGCAGACGATGTTGCTGCCCGCCCTCACGGCCGCCGTGACCAGGGGCGACTTCGCCTTCGTCAAGCGCCGCATCATGCTGACGCTCGGCGCGGTCACGGCGGTGGGCCTCGTCTACTCCGTGCTGTTCGTGCTGGTCGGCTCGTGGGTGCTGCGGGTGTTCATGGCCACCGACACCTCGACGCTGACCGCCCTGGTCATGGGCCTGCTGGCGTTCGGCACGGTGGTGCTCATCGGCGTGTTCGCCGTGCAACCGGCGCTCGTCGCGATGGGCCACGACCGCACCATCACGATCGCGTGGGCCATCGGCACCGCGTCGACGTTCGGCTTCGCGCTGCTGCCGGGGGACGTGCCCACGATGGCGGCCGCCGCGCAGGTCGTGGGGCCGGCGCTGACGCTGCTCGTGATCTTGGTCAGCTTCTTCCGGTTGTCCGCCGCGGCGCAGCAGCGCAGCGACGCGGTCGCCGCCGCCGAACGCTGAAAACGGCCCGAACGCGAAGCGGCCCCCGTCGGTGACGGGGGCCGCTTCGGCGTTCAGCGTGTGGAGCGGGTCAGCTCAGGCCGCGCTTGGCCAGCGCCATCGTCCGCTTCACGTCGCCGCCCTTGAGTGCGTCCAGAGCGGACTGCATCGCGTGCAGGCGGCTGAAGACGTGCAGGCGGGCCGCGCGGGCCGCCTTCGTCCAGCCCTTCGCCTCCAGGCGCTTCGCGGCGTCGAGGTAGAAGTGCTTCTCCTCGTCGAACCGGATGACGTCCTTGGCGTGGTTGGACGAGTGGCTCGCCATGTGGCGGCGGTAGCGGAACACCGGCGTCGGGTCGAGCGCCAGGGTGCCGCCCTCCAGCAGCAGGTCCGTGACCCAGCCGAGGTCGCCGATCGAGCCGAAGTCGTGGCGGATGGTGGTGCCCGCGACGACGTCCTGGCGGAAGGCCATGGCCGGCACGTACAGCCAGTTGCCGTTCATCAGGCTGGCCAGCGCCTCGGGGCCGTCCAGCTCGCGCTGCTTCCACGCGTTGCGGCCCGCGAAGACCTTCACGCGGTCGGCCAGCGGCAGCGGGTCGTGCGGCTTGCTGTTGTCGTCGACCACGATCACGCCGGGGTGGGCCATGATTGCGTTCGGGTGCCGCTCGAACATGCCGAGCACGACCTCGACGTAGTTCGGCTCCAGCGCGTCGTCCGCGCCCAGCACGACCAGGTACGTGCCCCGGCCCATGGACATGGACCTGGTGACGTTCTCCGTCGCGCCCAGGTTGACCTCGTTGCGCACGTACTCGATGCGCGGGTCGCCGATCTCCCTGATGTAGTCCTCGGCCGCGGTGCCGGGGTACTGGTCGTCGACGACCGTGAGCAGCCACTCGTCACGGGTCTGCGCGCACACGCTGTCGATCATCTCGAAGAGGATCTTCGGCTCGAGGTAGTACGGCGCCACGAAGTGGACGGTCATGACTTACTTCCCAGCTTCCTCGGTCGGCGGCTCGGCCTGGCGGATCGCGATCGCCCTCGCCAGCCGCGCGTAGCGCAGCTCGAGCTCCTTGAACCGCAGGTAGGTGTTCAGGGTCGCGGCGGTGAACACGATGACCACGCCGTACAGCAGCAGGTCGGTGCCGCGGCCGACGCCGAGCCAGCCGGCGATGACCGTGAGGTCGCTCGGCCGGAGCACCGAGTAGACGCCGAAGACCACGAACAGGATGAACGCCAGCTTGACGCTCGCTGCCGACTTCGCGTTGCCCCGCTTGCGCACGAAGAGGATCAGCAGGCCCGCGACGAGGAGGACGAGGATGTACTGAATAGGCATGTCAGTGCGCCCGGCCCTTCAGCATCGTGTCGAAGAGGATGTTGACGCCGTTGATCAGCGACTGGCCCTTGGACATCGAGTACTCGGTGTAGAGGATCGTCACCGGCTCCTCGGTCACCCGCCAGTTCCGCACGGCGATGAGCTCGACGATCTCCGACGCGTGTCCCATGCCGTTGAGGGTGATGTTCATCTCGTCGGCGACCTTCTTGTTGAAGACGCGCAGCCCGTTGTGGGCGTCGGTCAGGCCGAGCTTGCGCGTGCGCGGGCTCAGCAGCACGACCGTCTTCAGCACGATCCGCTTGATCAGCGGGACGCTCTCCTGCACGTCGCCGCGGAAGCGCGTGCCGACGACGATGTCGACGTCCTCGGACCGCAGCCGCTCCAGCATCGTGAGGACGTCCTCGACGCGGTGCTGGCCGTCGGCGTCGAAGGTCACGAAGTACTTGGCGCCCGGCTGCTTGCGGGCGTACTCGATGCCGGTCTGGATGGCGGCGCCCTGACCGAGGTTGACCGGGTGCTGCACGAGGTGGGCACCGCCGGCGCGGATGCCCTGCGCGGAGTCGTCCTTGCTGCCGTCGTCGACGCACACGATGTTCGGGAACGTCTGGCGCGCGTGGCGGACGACCTCTTCGATGACCTGCCCCTCGTTGTAGCAAGGGACGATGAGCCACACGTCTGGCCAATCGGTCACAACGGAACTCCAAAGAAGCCGCTACATGGGGGACGGGGTCGTCACACGTCGCACGCACGACCCGGCCGGAGCGTACTGCAACGGCACCCCTCTACACTGCCTCGGGTACTGCCCCGGCCACCACCGCGGTACCCGCGCGACCCGATCGGTCTGCGCCTTGGTCAGGGGTTTTCCGATCTTGGAGAGGACTTCTCGATGGTTGGTGTGGCCGTCGTCGGCGCCGGTTACTGGGGCCCGAACCTGGTGCGGAACATCCAGGCGACCCCGGACTTCCGGTTGACCACCCTGTGCGACCTGAACGTGGAGCGCGCCCAGCAGGTGCTGGGCAAGTACAGCACGGTGAAGGTCAGCGGGTCCCTGGACGAGGTGCTGGCCGACCCCGAGGTCGAGGCCGTGGCCGTGGCCACCCCCGCCGCCACCCACCTCCCCGTCGCGCTCGCCGCGATCGAGGCGGGCAAGCACGTGCTCGTCGAGAAGCCGCTGGCGTCGTCCTACGCCGACGGCCTGAAGCTGGTCGAGGCCGCTGAGCAGCGCGGACTCACCCTCATGCTCGACCACACCTTCGTCTACACGCCGGTCGTGCAGCACCTGCGCGAGCTCGTGCGCGGCGGTGAGCTCGGCGAGCTGCAGTACGTCGACTCGGTGCGCATCAACCTGGGTCTCGTGCAGCCCGACATCGACGTGCTGTGGGACCTCGCCCCGCACGACCTGTCGATCCTCGACGCGATCCTCCCCGACGGCGTGCGCCCGGTCGCCATCGCCGCCCACGGCTCCGACCCGGCGAACCTGGGCCGCGCCTGTGTGGCGTACCTCTCGGTGCAGCTGTCCAACGGGGCGATCGCGCACGCGCACGTGAACTGGCTGTCCCCCACCAAGATCCGCACGATGATCGTGGGCGGCTCCGGCAAGACCGCCGTGTGGAACGACCTGGACCCGACGCAGCCGCTGGCCGTCTACGACCGCGGTGTCGACTGGCCGACCGACGAGGAACGCCGCATCTCCTACCGCATCGGCGACGCCGTGGCGCCCGCCCTCAAGGGTGGCGAGGCCCTGCGCGCCGTGATGGCGGAGTTCGCCGCGGCGATCACCGAGAAGCGCGCGCCGCTCACCGACGGGCGGGCGGGCCTCCGCGTGCTCGCGCAGCTCGAGGCCGCATCCCAGAGCCTTGCCCAGGGCGGCACTTTCGTGCCCGTAGTGAACGCATAACTGAGGAGCACCGAAGATGGAGTTGACCGACCGGCGGATCGTGGTCACCGGCGGTGCCGGCACGATCGGCTCACACGTGGTCGACCAGTTGCTGGACGCGGGTGCCGCGAAGGTCGTCGTCATCGACGACCTGAGCCGCGGCCGTGTGCAGAACATCGCGGAGGCGCTCGAGCGGGCGCCGGAGAAGGTCGAGCTCGTCGAGGGCGACATCCGCGACATCCCGCTGGTCAAGAAGACCGTCGCGGGCGCGGACGCCGTCTTCCACCTCGCCGCGCTGCGCATCACGCGCTGCGCCGCGGAGCCCCGCGTGGCGCTGGAGGTGCTGGTCGACGGCACGTTCAACATCATCGAGGCGGCCGTCGAGGCGAACGTCGAGAAGGTCATCGCGTCGTCCACGGCGTCGGTCTACGGCCTGGCCGAGGAGTTCCCCACCACCGAGCGCCACCACCCGTACAACAACGACACCTTCTACGGTGCTTCGAAGGCGTTCAACGAGGGCATGCTGCGCAGCTTCAAGGCGATGCACGACCTCGACTACGTGGCGCTGCGCTACTTCAACGTGTACGGCCCGCGGATGGACGCGCACGGCAAGTACACCGAGGTGCTCATCCGCTGGATGGAGCGCATCGAGGCCGGCCAGCCGCCGCTCATCCTCGGCGACGGCAAGGCCACGATGGACTTCGTGCACGTCAAGGACATCGCGCGCGCGAACATCCTGGCGGCGCAGGCGGACGTCACCGACACCGTCTACAACATCGCCTCGGCCACCGAGACCTCGCTCATCGACCTCGCGCGTGCGCTGCAGGAGGCCATGGGCGCGACCGGTGACCTGGAGTTCGGTCCGGAGCGGTCGGTCAACGCCGTGCCGCGCCGGCTCGCGGACATCTCGGCCGCCGAGCGCGAGCTGGGCTGGAAGCCCACCATCTCCATGCACGACGGTCTCGTCGAGCTGGTGCAGTGGTGGCGCAGCGTGAAGGGCGACGTCTGATGATCCCGGTTATCAAGCCCTTCCTCGGTGAGGAGGAGGCGCTCGCCGCGGCGGAGGTCGTCCGCTCCGGCTGGGTCGCCCAGGGCCCGCGGGTCGCCGAGTTCGAGAAGCAGTTCGCGCTCGCCCAGGGCGCTGGTCACGGTGTCGCGGTCTCGAACTGCACCACCGGCCTGCACCTGGCGATGCACGTGCTGGGCCTCGGCCCCGGCGACGAGGTCGTCATCCCGTCGTTCTCGTTCATCGCGACCACCAACGTCGTGCGCTACGTCGGCGCGACGCCGGTGTTCTGCGACGTCGACCCGGCCACGGGCAACGTCACCGCGGAGACGGTCGAGGCGGTCATCACGCCCCGCACGCGCGCGGTCATCGCGGTGCACCAGGGCGGCATGCCGTTCGACGTGGACGCGGTGCAGGCGGTGTGCGACAAGCACGGCGTCCAGCTGGTGCACGACTCCGCGTGCGCGGCGGGCTCCACGTACAAGGGCGGTCCGGCCAGCGCGTCGGCGAACCTCGCCGCGTGGTCGTTCCACCCGCGCAAGCTCCTCACCACCGGTGAGGGCGGCATGGTCACCACCAACGACGCCGACCTGGCCGTCCGCCTGCGCAAGCTGCGCGAGCACGGCATGAGCGTCTCCGCGGCCGACCGGCACGCCACCAGCAGCGTCAAGCTGGAGGCGTACGAGGAGCTCGCGTTCAACTACCGGATGACCGACATGCAGGCCGCCGTCGGCATCATCCAGCTGTCCAAGCTGGACGGCGTCATCGCGAAGCGCCGCGAGCTCGCCGAGCGCTACCACAAGATGCTCGCCGAGATCGACGGCCTGACCTGGGTGAGCGACCCGGAGTACGGCACGACGAACTACCAGTCGTTCTGGGTCGTGCTGCCGGACTCGGTGGAGAAGTCCGTCGTGGACGTCCTCACCGACCTGCTCGGCAAGGGCATCTCCGGCCGCCGCGGCATCATGGCCGCGCACCTCGAACCCGCCTACGCGGGTGCCGAGGAGGCCGAGCGCGCCGAGCTGCCGGTGACCGAGCACCTGACCCGGCGCTCGCTGATCCTGCCGCTGTTCCACCAGATGACCGAGTCCGAGCAGGACCAGGTCGTGTCGGCACTGGCGGAGTCGCTGAGGTGACCGCGGCTCGCCCGTTGCTGCTCGTCGGTGCGGGCGGACTGGCTCGGGAGGTGTTGGGCGCGGTCCGCGCGCTCAACACCGCCTCGCCGGCGTTCGAGGTGCTGGGCTTCCTGGACGACAACCCGGCCCGGCACGGTGAGCTTCGTCGACGGCCTGCCGGTGCTCGGTGGCGCCGACACGGTCCACGAGCACCCCGACGCGCAGGTCCTGATCTGCACGGCCAGCTCGCGCAACCAGGCGTCGCGGCGGACGATCTCCGCCCGGCTCGGCCTGCCCGACGAGCGCTACGCCACCGTCGTCCACCCCCTCGCGAGCGTCGCCCACGGCGTCGAGATCGGCCACGGGTCGGTCCTGCTCGCGTTCGTCGCCGTCACCGCTCCGCAGCGGATCGGCGCGCACGTCGTGGTGATGCCGCACGTGACCATCACGCACGACGACCAGATTTCCGACCACGTCACGTTCGCGGCCAGGGTCGCCCTGGCCGGCGGCGTGACCGTGGGTGAGGCCGCCTACCTGGGCAGCGGTGCGCTGGTCAGGGAAGGCCTGTCCGTCGGCGAGCACGCGCTGGTCGGCATGGGCGCGGTGGTGCTCGAAGACGTTCCGCCGTACGAGGTGTGGGCGGGTACCCCCGCGCGCCGCCTGCGGGTTCTCCCGCAGTCCGACGATCTCATGAGGACGAACAAGCGATGAAGATCCCTCCCGTTGACCTGAAGTTCCAGCACGCCGAGATCGCCGACGAGGTCGCCGCGGGCTGGGAGCAGGTGCTGGCCAACACCGCGTTCATCGGCGCGCCGCAGATCGCCGAGTTCGAGAAGGCGTACTCCGAGTACAGCGGTGTCGCGCACACCGTCGGCGTCGGCAACGGCACCGACGCGCTGGAGCTGGCCCTGCGCGCGGTCGGCGTCGGCCACGGTGACGAGTGCATCGTGCCCGCCAACTCCTTCATCGCGACCGCCGAGGCCGTGGCCCGCGCCGGCGCCACCCCGGTGTTCGTCGACTGCGACCCGGACACCTACCTGATCGACACCAAGGCAGCGGTCGCCGCGTTCACCGAGCGCACCAAGGCCGTCCTGCCGGTGCACCTCTACGGCCAGATGGCGCCGCTGGAGGAGCTCAAGCCGGCATGCGACGAGCAGGGCATCTTCCTGATCGAGGACGCCGCGCAGTCGCAGGGTGCCAAGCGCAACGGCGCCATCTCCGGCTCGGTCGGCCACGCCGCCGGCACCAGCTTCTACCCCGGCAAGAACCTCGGCGCGTACGGCG
The DNA here is from genome assembly GCF_054300775.1 of Lentzea chajnantorensis. NCBI lineage: Bacteria > Bacillati > Actinomycetota > Actinomycetes > Pseudonocardiales > Pseudonocardiaceae > Lentzea > Lentzea chajnantorensis. The sequence goes on from NZ_JBSDZT010000002.1 coordinate 975,247, forward strand.
ACGCCGGTGCGGTGACCACGCAGGACGCCGACCTCGCGCAGAAGGTGCGCCTGCTCTCGCAGCACGGTTCGCCGACCAAGTACGTGCACAGCACCCTGGGCTTCAACAGCCGCCTCGACACGCTGCAGGCCGTCGTGCTGCACGCGAAGCTCAAGCGCCTCAACGCGTGGAACGTCATGCGCCAGGAGGTGGCCGCATACTACGGCGAGCTGCTCGCGGGCGTCGAGGGCGTGCGGACGCCGGTGACGCTTGAGGGCAACGAGCACGTGTGGCACCTCTACGTCGTCCGCGTCGCCGAGCGCGACCGGGTGCTCAAGCACCTCCAGGACAACGGCGTCGGTGCGCAGATCCACTACCCGACCCCGATCCACAAGACCGAGGCGTTCGCGACCGCCGGTTCGTTCCCCAACGCCGAGCAGACCGCGGGCGAGATCCTCTCGCTGCCGATGTACCAGGGCCTGACCCGTGCGCAGCAGGAGCGCGTGGTCGAGGTCCTCGCGGAGGCGGTCAAGTGACCGGCGTCTTCGTCCACCCCAACGGTCTCTGCGAGAGCGAGACCGTCGGGGAAGGCACTCGGGTGTGGGCGTTCGCGCACGTGCTCAAGGGCGCGCGCATCGGGCGCGACTGCAACATCTGCGACGGCGCGTTCGTCGAGAACGAGGCCGTGCTGGGCAACAACGTCACGGTGAAGAACAACGTGCTCGTGTTCAACCTCGTGACGTGCGAGGACGACGTGTTCCTCGGGCCGAACGCGGTGTTCACCAACGACATGCGCCCGCGCGCGCACCAGAAGCTGGGTTCGGACGCGCTGCTGCCGACCCTGGTGAGGTCGGGCGCGACGATCGGCGCGAACGCGGTCGTGGTGTGCGGCACGGTGATCGGCGAGAACGCCTTCGTCGGTGCCGGTGCCGTGGTCGCCCGCGACGTGCCCGCGCACGCGTTCGTCGTCGGCAACCCGGCCGTGCAGAAGGGCTGGGTGTGCCGGTGCGCCACCCGCCTGGACGAGGACCTGACCTGTCCGCAGGACGGCACCCGGCACCGGTTGATCTCCGAGACCGAGGGCCTGGCAGCCGTTGCCGTGACTGAGAGCGCACCGTGACCGTGTCCCGGTCGTCCGCCCGGCTCTGGCTGTTCGCGTTCCTCGGGTTCTTCCTGCTGAGCGCGTCGTGGGCGATCGCGGCACCCTACGAGGGGCCGGCGGACGAGTCGCGGCACACCGTGCGTGCCGCGGGCATCTTCGAGGGCCAGGTCATCGCCGAGCAGGACGCGGCCGGTGCGGTCCAGGACGTCCCGGCGAGCCTGCTGGTCAACTGGTGCTTCCAGCAGCAGGTCACCGTGCCGGCGGACTGCCTGCACGCGCGCTACCCCTCCGAGGGTGAGGCGCTGCACGAGGAGTCCACGCCGGCCGGGCGCAACAACCCGGCCTACTACGTGGTCGCCGCCTGGCCGCTCGCGTTCTGGCCAAACTGGACCGGTGTCGTGCTGAGCCGGCTCGTCACCAGCGCCATCGCCTCCGCGCTGCTCGCGAGCACGGTCGTGGCGGCGGCGCGCTGGAACCGCAGCAGGGCGATGGCCGCCGGTCTGATCGTCGGGGCCACCCCGATGGTGTTCCACGTCTACGGCTCGGTGAACCCGCAGAGCCTGGAGATCCCGGCGGGCGCGGCGCTGTTCGCCTCGATGATGGCGCTGGTGCAGGCCGAGAAGGCCGGTGCGGGCGTCAACCGGGCCGCGGTCGCGCTGGCGGGCATCTCCGCCGCCGTGCTCGTGGTGCCGCGGTTCACCGGCATCATGTGGCTCGTCGGGATCATGCTCGTCGCGCTGGTGCCGTCCTCGAAGGACCGGTTGCGCGAGCTCTGGCGGTCGGCGACGGTCAAGCGCTGGTCGGTGTTCGTGGCGTTCGCGACGGCACTGGGCCTCTCCTGGACCGTGCTGGTGAAGCCGGCGGACCCGTCGGGCTACGACCACGGCTGGACGTTCGGCTACATGGCGAAGTTCGTGATCGCCGACCTGTGGCCGAACATCGCCTACCAGATGGTCGCGGTGACCGGCTGGAACGAGACGCTGATGCCGCGGCTGGTCTACGTCGCCTGGTTCATGGCGGCCGGACTGCTCGTGCTCGGCGGTCTCGTGGTCGGCAACCGCACCGACCGGTGGCGGCTGCTCTTCCTGTTCTTCGGCACGTTCGCACCGCTGCTCGTGCTGGAGCTGCTGAGCGCCAACCAGATCGGCTGGTTCAACCAGGGCCGCTACTTCCTGCCGGGAGCGATCGCGCTGCCGATGCTCGGGGCGTGGGTCATCTCCCGCAGGGCGCTGAACGACGAGCAGATGGGCCGGATCGCCCGCCTGCTCGCGGTGTTCCTGCTGCCGATCCACCTCGTGTGCCTCGCGTACACGATGACCCGCTGGCAGTCGGGCCTCGCGTCGATCAACCCGTTGCGGGGCAGCTGGTCCCCGGCGTACGGCTCGGTCCTGCCGCTCGTGCTGGCCGTGGCCGGGATCGCGATCACGCTCGTCGTCCACTGGCGGATCTCCCGGGTTCCCGCGGTGGCCGAGCCGAAGCCCGTGACCGACGAAGAACCCGTCAAGGAGCCGATCCGTGCCGCCAACAGCTGAACGTTCCGGAGTGCGGCTGTGGCTGGTGTCGTTCGTCGGCTTCGCCGCGCTGTTCGCGGGCTGGGCGTTCGCCACGCCGTACAACGGCCCGCCGGACGAGTCGCAGCACGTGCTGCGCGCGGCGGGGGTCGTGCGCGGCGAGATCATCGCCAAGCAGGACATCAACGGCGGTCTGCAGCTCGTGCCGGACAGCCTCTACCCCGGTTTCTGCTTCCCCACCAAGGCGACGGTGCCCGCCGACTGCGAGCCGGAGCCCGGTGGTGACGAGACGCTGCGGGAGCTCGACACGACCGCGGCGCGGTACAACCCGGTCTACTACGCGGTGACGGGCTGGCCGCTGCTGCCGTGGCCGAACTGGACCGGGATCATGCTCACCCGGCTGCTGACCGGTGCCGCCGTAGCTGCGCTGCTCGCCGGCACGGTGGTGGCCGCGGTGCGGTGGACGCGGCACCGGGCGCTCCTCGCCGGTGTCGTCGCGGCGACCACGCCGATGGTCGCGCACCTCGCCGGTGCGGTGAACCCGCAGGGCGTGGAGATCGCCGCCGGTGCGGCGCTGTTCGCGAGCCTGCTGGCCCTGGTGCACGAGCAGCGGGCCGGGGTGAACCGCGCGGCCGTGGCGCTGGCGGGGATCTCGGCGGCCGTGCTCGTGACGCCGAAGTTCACGGGTGCCATGTGGCTGTGCGTGATCTTCGGTGTGGTGCTGCTGCCGTCCTCGAAGGACCGGTTGCGCGAGCTGTGGCGGTCGGCGTCGGTGAAGCGCTGGTCGGTCCTCGTCGTGCTGGCGACCGTCGCGTCGCTCGCGTGGACGCTGGTCGTCAAGCCGGCCGACCCGACCGGGTGGGACCGCAAGCAGACGCTCGCGATGGTGCTGAAGCACGCGTTCGTCCACGCGTGGCCGAACAACGTCTACCAGATGATCTCCGTACCCGGCTGGGCCGAGCTGGAGATGCCCCGCCTCGTCTACATCGTGTGGATCATGGTGGTCGGGCTGCCGCTGCTGGCCGCTTTCGCGCTCGGCGACCGGGTCGAGCGGTGGCGGCTGGGAGCGCTGGCGTTCGGCGCGTTCGTGCCGTTGCTCGCGCTGGAGGTGCTGAGCGCCAACCGGATCTGGTTCTTCAACCAGGGCAGGTACTTCCTCACCGTCGCGGTGGCGTTGCCGATGCTCGCCGCGTACGTGCTGGTGCGGCACGGTTTCACCGCCCGGCACATGCGGACGATGACGCGGTTGTTCGCGGTGCTGACGCTGCCGGTCCACGTGGCGTGCCTGCTGTACGCGATGACGCGCTGGCAGTCGGGGCTGAAGTCGCTCAACCCGCTCGAGGGCGAGTGGACGCCGCCGCTGGGTTCGGTGCTGCCGATCGTGCTGGGGGTGGTGGGGGCCGGTGTGCTCTTCGCCGCCTACTGGTGGGCGTCGAGGGTTCCGGAGCGGGTGCACGTCCAGTCCGAACCGGAGCAGGTGACGACGTCCGTCTGACGCAACCGCGGGCCTGACAACGCGAAGAGGCCCTCCCGGCACAGCGCCGGGAGGGCCTCTCGTCTTGAGTCCGGTCAGGACCCGTTGCGCGCCTTGCGGATCTGCTTGCCGGCGACGCGGCTGAGCTGGTGCAGCACGGTGCCGATGTTGGGTTCCCCCGCCAGGTCGGGGTCGCGCAGGTGGCGCTGCAGCTCCGCGTTCTGCGTGCGGAGCACCCCGAGCTCGTGGTTCCGCCGTGCGAGCTCGCCGTGCAGCCGCTCGATCTCCACGCGCTGCCGGGCCACCTCCTCGGCGAAGCGGTCGTGGTTCTCCGCGGCGGCCACCGCCTCGTACTGCAGCTGCAGCACGCGTGTGTACATGGCGACGCGGTTGTTCTCCATCATCGCGAGCAGCTTCGACGACGTGTACGGCTTGAGCGCGTCGAGCAGCTTCTTGGCGAACGGGGCGTCCTTGCGCACCATCACGCCCATGCCGAACACGGCAGGCACGATGACGAACAGCCAGTCCTCGTCGGCCTCCGCGATGGCGTCCTCGATCGCGGTCAGCACGCCGTTGCGCTCGCCGCCCGCCTCGACGGCGACGCTGTACGAGCCGTGCCCGACGAAACCGGCGGGCGTGAGCTCGTCGTGCCAGATCGTCGGTCCGTCGACGAGTGACACCTCGTGCTTGGCGTCACCGGACAGCAGCGACGGCTCGTAGTACAGGTCGCGGCGCGACCAGGGCCACAGCACGTCGTGCAGCGCGATGACCGCGTCCGGCGTGTTCTTGAGCAGGTACGTCAGCTCGCCGTGCAGCACGGCGTAGTTGTGGTCGCCGTCCAGCACGTACAGGTCGGCGGCCGGCAGCTCGGCCAGCACCTGCGGCGACGGCCGTTCGACGAGCTCGAGCTTCGGGTTCTTCGCGAGCGTCTCGCGCAGCTCCGCGGTCGGGTACGGGTCGATGCAGTAGACCTTCGACGCACCCAGCTCGGTGTAGATCGAGCTGACCTGACCGGACTCGACACCGACCTCGAGGACGCTCTCGATCTTCTTGTAGGTGAAGAGGATCTTGAACATCTCGTGGAAGACGGACATCGAGTGCAGCAGGAAGGGCTGCTGCCGCGCGGTCCTCGCCTGGGCGTGGGGATCGGTTCTGTCGCCGGTCATCGCCGGGTCGAGCATCACGTGTTACCTCCCAGCTTGCGGATCGCGATCCGCGCCGCGCTTGCCGCGAGTCCGGCCGGACCGCGAGTCCTGTACTCCTGCTTGAGGCGACCGGACACCCGCGCGAGCTTCTTCGCGGTCGGCAGGTGCGGGGAGAGGTGCGAGATGGACTGCGGCAGCACCGCGAACCCGACGGTGACCTGGCCCGATGACACCCAGCCGCCGGCGCGCTGCGCGATCGGCAGGATCAGCGCGGAGTGCTCGTTGTCGAACTCGACCATGTTCGCGCCGAGCCAGCGGCACTCGCGGTAGCTCATGCCGGCGAAGTCGTCGTGGCCCTCCCAGCGGACGGTGACCTTGCGGCCGCCCGCGGCGACGACCTCGGCCTCGATCCAGTCGACCCGCACGATCGCGGGACGTCCGGGCAGTGCGAGGGAGAGGTCGATGGTGTCGTGGTGCTCGAACCGCAGCCGGGCGAACGACAGGCCGTTGTGGTTGATCCGCACGCGCTTGCGCCCGGCCTCGCGCCACTTGTCCTCGGCGGTGCGGTAGTACAGCGCCGTCTCCATCGGCTCACCGCTCGACTCGAAGACCGACGGCTCGATCCGGCCGGTGGCGAGACCGCGCGCGGCCGCACCGAGACCGGTGTCGGACGCGGCGAGCAGGGCCGGCCAGAACGAGTCGCGCATGTGCAGGTCGTCGAGGTCGGCCGGCGAGAGGTACGGCAGCACGGCCTTCAGGTCCTCCGGCACGATCCTGGTGACGACCGAGGAACCGAAGTTGTCCTCGTGCGCCCAGTTGCCGAACACGGCCGCCTCCTCCGGCGTCGGCGCCTTGAGGGCCGACACGAGGATGTTGGCGAGCCGGTCCTTCGCCGCCGGGGAGGTGGTGAGGTCCGCCCACCGGCCGTCGGAGTGGGTGACGTAGCGGTTCCACTGCGCCTGGAACGCCTTGATGCCGTCCTGCACGGCCCTGCGCTCGTTGTTCTGCGAGGTCGACTCGGAGACCGGGCCGAGCACCGGCGCACCGTCCTCGGTGAACCCGATGAGCGAGCCGCAGATCGAGTTGACGCACTGCTCGAACACCTCGGGGCTGCGCACGATGGTGGCGCAGGTGTCCTCGGGGTGACCGGCCTGGGCGAGGTAGCCCTCGACCTGGAGCCCTGCGAGGTACGCGCGGGCGGCGCGGTGGTCCGTGGCGATGTAGAGACCGGCCGGGACGATGTCGCTGCCCGCCGCCTTCAACGCCTTGGCCAGCATGTACTGGATCGTGCCGCCCCAGCCGAGGTCGACGAGGGTGATGTCGTCGCCGTCCAGCGCGCCCGCCTTGCGCAGCGAGAGCATCAGCCGCTCGCGGGCGGCGGTGAGGTTGCCCTTGAGGCGGTTCTGGATGTGCGGGGTCTCGGTCAGCGCGATGCTGACCCGCTCCGCGATGCCGCCGTTGTCGATGACCGTGTTCAGGTCGCCGGCGAGACTCGGCACGTCGCCCGCGCGCAGCCCCATCGTCGACAGCACCTGGCGCACGTTCAGCTGGTAGCTGCGCCGGATGAACTCGTGGATCGAGTCGGTGTCGAACTCCGTGACACCCGCGATCGACGTGACGTGGCGGGACAGCCAGATCGGCTTGGCCGTGACGTCCCAGCCGCGGGCCCTCGCCGCGTTGTTGACGAAGCTCGGAGAGCAGCTCGCCCTCGCGCATCGGGCACCAGAGGACCTTCTTGCCCGCCGTGTGCGCCTTCCACGCCACCCACTCGGCGAAGCCGGTGAGGACGGGGCCGAACACCGAGGCGCCGTACCGCCACGCGGTGTCGACGGCCGAGTTGGACTGGTGCCGGCCGGCCTGGATCGTCTTGGCGCGCAGGCTGGTGATGCCGAAGTCGCCCTCGACGGCGTCGAAGTGCGGCGCGTACGGGCCGAAGTGCTCGACCGTGTCGTTCTCGCGCTCCAGCACGTTCGTCAGCTCGTCGTCGAGGCGGCGGAACAGCACGGTCCGCACGCCCATCTCGCCGGGCACCTCGATGTCGGCGACCACGTTGTCGCCGATGTGCACGACCTGCTCCGGCTCCTTGCCGATCTCCTTGAGCACGATCTCGAACAGCCCGCTCGCCTTGTCCAGCCCGTGCTGGTGCGAGCGGAAGATCTTGACGTCCTTCAGGCTGCCCAGCTCGGGGCGGTCGAGCAGGTAGTTGAGGTGCTCTTCGGTGAAGTAGGTGTCGGAGACGAAGATGACCTGCACGTCGTGCTTGAGCGCGCTCTTCACCACCTCGGCCATGTCGAGGTCGACGACCGTGTACTCGCGCTCGGTCTCGATCTCGGCCTTCACCAGCTCGTCGAGGCGCTCGCGGGGGAACACGTTCGACGGCATCGCGCGCCAGATGTCGAACAGCGAGACCTCGGTGCCCAGCGCCTCGCGGCCGTTGCGCGCCTTGTCCTCCGCGACCACGCGCATCCGGCGGAACGTGGCGTCGGTCACCCACTCCGGCGCGAGCCCCGCAGCGCGCAGGCGGGCGCCGAGGATGCCGAACACGTCCGCGGGCCGGGGCACGCGCCGCCACAGGATCGTGTCGAAGATGTCGAACGAGAGGACGGAGCACGACCGGTCCTCGATGATCCTGTGCACGTCCTCCAACAGCGGATGACGTCGTGCTGCCGCGACCTGAGTCATCGCGGTGCCCCCTTTTCCCCACCGCGGTGACACCGCACCGGCGAATGGCTCATACCACGGAGTTTCTGCGTGCTGCCCAGATGACACAGCGGCCGTCACCATACCGGGGCCGACCGCGCCGATCCCGGCCGGACGTATCCTTGTCGGCCGTACGCGCGGTCCACCGGAGCGGGCGTGCGGTCCACGAGGTGAATGAGGGAGACGTCTTGCGGCACGCGATCGTGATCGGTGGCGGCATCCTCGGTCTGGCAACGGCGAACGAGCTGGTCAGCAGGGGTTACCGGGTAACGGTTCTGGAGAAGGAGGGCCACTGGGCGGCCCACCAGAGCGGCCACAACTCCAACGTGGTGCACGCGGGGCTGTACTACAAGCCCGGCTCCTTCAAGGCGCGCATGAGCGTGGCGGGCAACCGCTCGATCATCGACTTCGCCCGCGCCAACGGGGTGGCGCACGAGGTGTGCGGCAAGCTCGTCGTCGCCACCTCCCCCGACGAGCTGCCCGCGCTGAACGTGCTCGCGGAGCGCGCGGAGGCGAACGGCGTGCCCGCCAAGCTGATCTCCCCCGCCGAGGCGCGCGACTACGAGCCCGAGGTCTCCTGCGTGGCCGCCCTGCGCGTGGAGAGCACCGGCATCATCGACTTCCCCGGCATCTGCGGCGCGCTGGTCCGGTTGCTGAACGCGGCCGGTGCTGACCTGCGCCTGTTCACGCCCGCGCTGGGCATCCGCCCCGGCCGCACCGGCGGGGTCGAGGTCGCCACCGGCACCGAGGTGCTGCGCGCCGACCTGCTGGTCAACTGCGCCGGTCTGCAGTCCGACCGCGTCGCCCGCCTCGCCGGCCTGGAGCCGCGCGCGACGATCGTGCCGTTCCGCGGCGAGTACTACGAGCTCGCCCCGCAGGCGCGCCACCTGGTCAAGGGCCTCATCTACCCGGTGCCGGACCCGACGCTGCCGTTCCTCGGCGTGCACCTCACCCGCATGCTCGACGGTTCCGTGCACGCGGGCCCCAACGCCGTGCTCGCGCTGCGCCGCGAGGGCTACCGGTGGACCCAGATCTCGCCCGCCGACCTCTGGGACGTGGCCCGGTTCCCCGGCATCTGGAAGCTCGCCCGCAAGTTCGCGAAGACCGGGGCCGAGGAGGTGCTGCGGTCGTTCTCGAAGAAGCGGTTCGCCGCCTCGCTGGCCCGGCTCGTGCCGGCGGTGCAGGAGTCGGACCTGGTCAGGTCCGAGGCCGGCGTGCGGGCGCAGGCGATGCTGCCGGACGGCTCGCTGGTCGACGACTTCCTCATCGAGACGGCACCGGCCCAGGTGCACGTGCTGAACGCACCCTCTCCGGCGGCGACGTCGTCGCTGGAGATCGCCCGGTACGTGGCCGACCAGGCGGTCGCCCAGGCCTGACGGGCGGCCGGGCCTGACCTTCCGCCAGGCCCGGCCGGTCGCTCAGAGCTGAGCGCGGAAGTAGTCGACCGTGCGGGACACGCCCGTCGCGATGTCGACCTCCGGGGTCCAGCCGAGGTCGCGCTCCGCGGCACTCGCGTCGAGCGCGGAGGCGCGCAGGTCGCCGAGGCGGGCCGGGGCGTGCTCCGGGTCGTCCGCGGCACCCGCCGCCTTCGCGACGAGCGTGTGCAGCTCGCGGTCGGACACCTGGTGGCCGGTGCCGATGTTGTAGCGCTGCCCGCCGCCGGCCTCACCGGACGCGGCGACGAACGCCGAGACGACGTCCTCGACGTAGACGTAGTCGCGGGTGTTGCCGCCGTCGCCGAAGACCTTGGTCGGCTTCCCGGCGAGCAGGGCGTTGGCGAAGATCGCGATCACGCCCGCCTCGCCGTGCGGGTCCTGGCGGGGACCGTAGACGTTGGCCAGCGCCAGGTGGGTGCACTCCAGGCCGTAGAGCTGGCGGTAGGTGTTGAGGTACACCTCGCCGGAGACCTTCGACGCCGCGTAGGGCGACTTCGGGTTGATCGGCACGGCCTCGGACACCGGGAGCACGTCCGGGGTGCCGTAGATCGAGCCACCGGAGGAGGCGAAGCAGACCTTGCGCACGCCGGCGCGGCGGGCGGCTTCCGCGAGGTTCACGGTGCCCAGGACGTTCTGGGTCGCGTCGTCCAGCGGCCGCTCGACGCTCACGCGCACGTCGATCTGCGCGGCCAGGTGGTAGACGACCTCGGGAGCGGCCGCCGCGACCACGTCGGCCAGCTCCGGCGAGGTGACGTCGAGCTGCGTGAACGAGTAGCGCTCGGCGTGGGCCTCGGGCGCCGTGCGCTTGCCCCGCCGCAGGTCGTCGACGACGTGGACGGTGTGGCCGTCGCGCAGGAGGCGGTCGACGAGGGTGGAGCCGATGAACCCGGCACCGCCGGTCACGAGAGCACGCATGGCGCCAGCCTACGAGGTCAGAACCAGCGCTCGAGGACCAGGGCGATGCCGTCCTCCGAGTTCGGAGCGGTGACCTCGTCCGCCGCTTCCAGGGCCGACGGGTGCGCGTTGGCCATCGCCACGCCGTGCCCAGCCCACTGCAGCATCGGGATGTCGTTGGGCATGTCGCCGAACGCCACCACGGCGCTCGCGGGGACGCCGAAGCGCTCGGCGGCGTCGGCGAGACCGGTGGCCTTCGTGACGCCCTTGGCGGACAGCTCGATCAGCCCGTTGTTCGTGGAGAACGTCACGTCGACGTGGTCGGTGACCAGGCCCTCGCACGCCTCGACCATCGCGGCGCTGGTCATGCCGGTGTGCCTGACCAGCATCTTGACGGCGTCGAACCCGAGCACGCGGGCGCGGTGGACGTCCTCGGACGGTCCCTCCGGCCAGGCGTGCTCGTAGCCGTGCTCGGCGACGAAGTCGGAGTCGGCCGCGGTCTCGCCGAGGCGTTCGACGGCGAGCGCGCAGCCGGGCAGGACGCGGTCCAGCGTGCTCGCGATGTCGCTGAGCAGGACCGGGTCGAGGCCCCTGCGCCACAGGACGCGGTCGGCGGCGATGTCGTAGAGGGCGGCGCCGTTCGCGCAGACTGCGAGACCCGTCGTGCCCGCCTTGGCGGCCGGCGTGGGGATCCAGCGCGGCGGACGGCCCGTGACGAGGACGAAGGGCACCTTCGCCGCGATCACCCGGCCGACCACCGCCGCGGTGCGGGGTGACACCTCGTCGGTGGGCGTGAGCAGGGTTCCGTCGATGTCGGTCGCGACCAGCAGAGGTTGTTCCACGTCCACCATGTTGCCTGGTGTGGTTCGTCCGGCGGCAGAACAGGTCGTTACGGTACGGGTGTGCGCACAGGCATAGTGATCCTTCCCGAGCACCGCTGGTGGATTGCCGAGCCCAAGTGGAGGGCCGCCGAGGAGTACGGCTTCCACCACGCGTGGACCTACGACCACCTCGGGTGGCGCACGCTCGTCGACGGACCGTGGTTCGGTTCCATCCCCACGCTCACCGCCGCCGCGATGGTGACGACCCGGATTCGCCTGGGAACGCTGGTGGCCAGCCCGAACTTCCGCCACCCGGTGTCGTTCGCCCGCGAGCTGCTGGCCGTGGACGACGTGTCCGACGGCCGGTTCACGCTCGGCGTCGGCGCCGGTGGCCCCGGCTACGACACGACGGTGCTGGGCGGCAAGCCGCCGTTGCCGAAGGAGCGCACCGAGCGGTTCACCGAGTTCGTCGAGCTGCTCGCTCAGCTGCTGTCGCAGGACGAGGTGAGCTACGACGGCCGCTACTACCAGGCCGTGGAGGCCCGCGGCTTCCCCGGCTGCGTGCAGCGGCCGCGGCTGCCGTTCGTGGTGGCGGCGAACGGGCCGAAGGCGATGGAGGTGGCGGCGCGGTTCGGCACCGGCTGGGTCACGATGGGCCCGCCGGCCGAGGACCACGAGGAGTGGTGGCGCGGCGTCGCGCGGATGGCCGCGCAGTTCGACGAGACGATCCTGCGCACCGGCCGCCGCACGCGCGTCGACCGGTACCTCAACCTCGACTCGGCACCGGTCTACTCGCTGTCGTCGGTGCAGTGCTTCACCGACGCCGTCGGCCGCGCGGCCGAGCTGGGCTTCACCGACGTGGTGTCGCACTGGCCGCGGCACGACGGCGTGTACGCGGGCAGCGAGTCGGTGGTCGAACAGGTCGCCGCCGACGTGCTGCCCGCGCTCGGTTAGCCCTTCGGGACCAGCTTCTCGACGCCGCCCATGAACGGCCGCAGCGCCGCGGGCACGGTGACCGAGCCGTCGGCGTTCTGGTGGTTCTCCAGGATCGCGACGATCCAGCGCGTGGTCGCCAGCGTGCCGTTGAGCGTGGCCGCGATCTGCGACTTGCCGTTCTCGTCGCGGTAGCGGACGTTCAGCCTGCGCGCCTGGAACGTGGTGCAGTTCGACGTCGAGGTCAGCTCGCGGTACTTGCCCTGGGTCGGCACCCACGCCTCGCAGTCGAACTTGCGGTGCGCGGACGTGCCCAGGTCGCCGGTCGCCGTGTCGATGACGCGGTAGGGGACCTCGATCTTGGCGAGCATCTCCTCCTCCCACGCCAGCAGCCGGGCGTGCTCCGCCTCGGCGTCCTCCGGCTTGACGTAGGAGAACATCTCGACCTTGTTGAACTGGTGCACGCGGATGATGCCGCGGGTGTCCTTGCCGTACGAGCCGGCCTCGCGCCGGTAGCACGACGACCAGCCCGCGTAGCGCCGCTCGCCGTCGAGGATCTCGTCGGCGTGGTAGCCCGCGAGCGGCACCTCGGACGTGCCGACCAGGTACAGGTCGTCGTTCGGCAGGTGGTAGATCTCGCTGGAGTGCGCACCCAGGAAGCCGGTGCCCGCCATGATCTCCGGCCGCACCAGCGTGGGCGTGATCATCAACGTGAAGCCGTTCGCCGTCGCCTGCGCCGCCGCCATGTTCAGCAGCGCGAGCTCCAGCTGCGCCCCCACCCCGGTGAGGAAGTAGAACCGCGACCCGCCGACCTTGGCGCCGCGCTCCATGTCGATCGCGCCCAGCTTCGTGCCCAGGTCGAGGTGGTCGACCGGCTCGAAGTCGAACTCGCGGGGCTCGCCGACGGTCTTGAGGACCACGAAGTCGTCCTCGCCGCCGACCGGGGCGTCCGGGTGCACCAGGTTCGGGATCTTGGCCAGCAGCTCGTCGACCTCGGCCGCGGTGGCGTGCTGCTCGGCCTCGGCGGCCTTCACCTCGTTCGAGAGGTCCTTGGCCTTCACCAGCAACGCGGTCTTGTCGTCGCCCTTGGCCTTGCCGACCTCCTTGCCGAGCACCTTCTGCTCGGCGCGCAGGGTGTCCGCGCGGGAGATCGCGGAACGCCGGCGCTCGTCAGCGGACAGCAGGGCGTCGACGACACCTTCGTCCTCGCCGCGGGCACGCTGCGAAGCGCGCACGATCTCCGGGTTCTCGCGCAACACCTTGAGGTCAATCACCCTGAGAAGGGTAGACCAGCCCGTACCACGCCCCTCACCGAGTTCCGCCCACCCGCCCACCGACCGGGCACGCGGGGGCCCCGCGTTCCTCCAGGGGGAACGCGGGGCCCCCGCGTGACTTCCGCGATGCGGAAAGGTGGGGCTAGCTGATCGCGACCGCCACCACGAGGCCGAGCGCCAGGTGCGCGGAGGCGACGACGACCGAGGCCGGGGCGAACCGGTCCGACTCGATGATCGAGCCGATGTCCAGGCGGGTGATCCACTCCAGCAGCCGGACCGCGGCCACCTGCACGATGATGCCGAAGAAGCCGTAGATCAGGGCCGAGAGGAGGCCCTCGTCGAGCTTGCCGACCGAGCTGGTGATGGCGACGACCACGATGAAGGCCATCGACAGCAGACCGGAGGCGGTCACGATGACGGCGTTCGGTGCACCGTTGCGGACGAGGGTGGACAGCTTGCCCGGGGTCGTCCAGTCGATCGCGTAGAAGCCGAACACCATGAGGACCAGACCGACGACGGCGTACAGCGCGATCGCGCCGATGCCCCGGCCGATGGCCGAGCCGAAGCCGGGGTCCAACGCGAGCTGCGTCGTGATCATGTGCTGTTCCCTTTCGGAGTTCACTCAACAATGCGGTGCGGCACGAACGCCGCGCCATCGTCGGTCACCAGACCGACTGTTTCCCGGATGCCCAGTCCCGCCGACGTGTCGCCGACGACCCAGGCTCCCAACGCGGGGCGGTAGCCGTCGAAGTCCGGAAGCGGGTCGAACAGCTGGTACACGAAGCCTTCTTTGCCGTACACGCCGCCGGTCTGCGTCTCGTAGCCGGGCGCGACGATCTGGATGTTCGACCCCTCACGGCCGAGCAGCGGCTTGCGCACGTACTCGGTCAGCATGCCGGGGTTGTTCAGGTACGCGGGCAGCAGGTTCGGGTGGCCCGGGTACATCTCCCACAGGACCGCGAGCAGCGCCTTGTTGGAGAGCAGCATCTTCCACAGCGGCTCGATCCACAGGGTGGCGGGCAGCGACTCGACGGCGTGGCGGCCGAACTGCTCCTCGACCACCCACTCCCACGGGTAGAGCTTGACCACGGTGTTCATCGGGGCCTCTTCGAGGTCGACGAACCGGTTGAGCAGCGTGTCCCAGCCCAGGTCCTCGATCGCGAGCCCGACGGTGTTCAGCCCGGCCTCCGCGGCCGTCTCCTGGAGGTAGGCGGTGGTGAGGTGGTCCTCGCCGGACGGTTCCGCGCCCGACCAGGTGAAGTGGACCTCACCGGAGGGCAGCTTCGCGCCGATCTGGGACCAGCGCTCGACCAGCTGCTCGTGCAGCGAGTTCCACTGGTCGTCGTCGGCGAACACGTCGGTCTTCCAGTTCCACTGGATGATCGCGGCCTCGAGCAGCGAGGTGGGCGTGTCGGCGTTGTACTCCAGCAGCTTGGCCGGGCCGGAGCCGTCGTAGCGCAGGTCGAAGCGGCCGTAGAGGTGCGGGTCGTGCCGCCGCCACGACTCGGCGATGTGCGGCCACACCCATTCGGGGATGCCGAAGTCGCGGTAGCGCTCGGTGGTGACCACGTTGTCCACCGCGTCGAGGCACATGGAGTGGAGCAGCTCGACGTCGGCTTCGAGCGAGAGGATCTCGCTCATCTCGAACACGTAGTGCACCGACTCGTCCCAGTACGGGCGGTCGGAGCCGTTGGCGTACTTCGCGGGCAGCCCGAACACGAGGCCCTGGTCAGAGACCGTCCGCTGCCAGTTCGGCCGCGGTGAGGAGGTTTCACGACGCAACTGTCAGCTCCCGCTGCTGGACTTGCCGCTGCTGACGCCGAACCCGCCGCGCTGCACGGTCGTGCCCGACTTCGTGGACACGTTCGCACCCTTGGGGATGGTGTAGCTGCCGCCGGTCACCTTCTGGCCGACCGCGCCCGAACCGCCGTAGTTGTAGCGGTACTGGCTGCCGCCGATGTAGATGAACCCGCCGCTGCTGTACCCGCCGTGGCTGCGGTAGTAGCTCTCGTCGCAGTAGTCGTCGTCGACGATGACGTTGTTCTTGTCGGTGCACTGCGCCGTGACGTTCTTGGGGCTGGCGGCTGCGTACCAGATCGCGATCAGCGCGACGACACCCACCGTGACGCCACCACCGATGAGCAGGCGTTTGCGGGTCTTGCGGCGCTTCTCGAACGCGGCGGACTCGGCGGCGAACCGCTCTTGCTGCGCCTTCTGCGCGGCGGCACGGGCGCGCTGCTCCGCGACCGACGGCTGACGCGCCTTGGTCACACCGGCCTGCTGCTGGCGCACCTGGCCCTTGCCCTTCTGCTGGGCGGGGGGCTGGGCCGGTCCCGGCTGCGGCACCGGCACCTGCGGCGGCAGCTGCTGGTACGGCGCCGGCTGTTGCGGCTCTTGCGGCTGGCCGGGAGGCCCCTGAGGCGGCATCCCCTGCTGGTTGTTGTCAGTCATCACCACTCCCGCGGGCAAGGTACCTAGCGATACGACCATTTGACGGCCAATCAGGTGACGAGTGTCCTAATAGCAACACTCGCCCCCTTTGGTCCAACCCGGCCGACAGCCGTCTCACACAGCACAGGCATCATGGATGAGATGTCTCCGAGCGCCGGTTGGTTGAGTCGATCAGGTCACATCCGCGACACGCGGCTGGTGATGCTGGGCGCGTTCGTGGGCGCGTTCGGCCTGCTGATGGTGTCCGCGTTCACGTCCGTGCTGGCAGGAGGCCCGCTGACCACCAAGCGCGAGCTGGTGAACGCGGCCTACCAGGCCGTGGCGGGCGACTGCCTGAACTGGGCGAAGACCGACCTGTCCGACGCGCAGAAGGTCGACTGCACCGCCGCGCACAGGTTCGAGGTGACCGGCACGGCCGACATCGCGGCCGGCTACCCGAAGGAAGCGCCGTTCCCGACGCCCGAGGCGTGGGAGAAGATCGCCCAGGACAACTGCGCGCAGGCGGCGACGACGTACATGTCCGGCAAGCTCGACCCCAAGGGCAAGTACGGCGTGAGCTCGCTCAACCCGGACGAGAACCGCTGGAAGAACGGCGACCGCCAGCTGCGCTGCGGCCTCCAGGTCACCGCACCCTCCGGCGCGCCGCTGCCCTCGTTCGGCAGCGCGAAGACCCAGGACCAGTCGAACGTGTACGACCCCGGCGTGTGCGTCGCGCTCGGTGAGAACAACACGGTCGGCGACCCGATCGAGTGCGCCCAGCCGCACGCGTTCGAGATCATCGGTGTCTTCGCGCACCCCGAGGGCGAGTACCTGGCGCCTGAGAAGCAGGACGCCGTGATGTCCGAGCAGTGCGCGGCGATCGCGGTCGAGTACACCGGTGGCGCCGACCTGAAGGCCAAGGGCCTGCTCGTGACGTGGGACGTCCGCGCCCAGGAGAGCTGGGCCGTCGGCTCCCGCAAGGCCAACTGCAAGATCGGTGCCGTCCCCGAGGGCGAGAAGCTCGTCGCGTGGAAGGGCAGCGTCCGCAACCCCGACGGCGCCCCGCTGACCACCTCGAACCCGCCGCAGACCACCTCGGTCAAGCCGCAGGACGAGCCCACCGGTGCCCCGCTGCACTCCCAGTCCGGCCAGCCGTCCGGCAGCGCGGAACCGTCCGAGTCCGGCAAGCCCGACAAGCCGTCCAGCAGCCAGCCCACCACGACGACGACAACCGAGAACCGATGACTGTGGAGATGACGCGCGCCCGGTTCGACGAGCTCGTCGAGGAGGCGCTGGACCTGGTCCCACCCGACTTCCTGCACGCCATGAACAACGTGGTCGTGCTGGTCGAGGACCGCAACCCGGACGAGCCGTCGCTGCTCGGCCTCTACCAGGGCATCGCGCTGACCGAGCGGAACACCGACTACGGCGGCACCCTGCCCGACCACATCTTCATCTACCGCGAGGCGATCCTCGACATCTGCACCACCGAGGACGACGTGGTCGAGGAAGTGATCGTCACCGTGGTCCACGAGATCGCGCACCACTTCGGCGTGGACGACGCAAAGCTCCACGAGCTGGGCTGGGGCTGACCCCTCCCCCTGCTGCTCCAGCATCTTGCAGATGCCGGTGGAGCAAGGGGGCTAGACGTCCACGCCTGCCCACGAGCGGCACAGCCAGCCGTCGCCGTCGCGCTCCAGCACCACCACGCCGGTGTTCGGCAGCAGGTTCTCCGCCAGTTCCACCGGCACGTTGTCGGCGAGCGCCAGTGCGCCCATGCGGCCGGCGCCACCGTGGGTCACGACCATGACGGTGCCGGTGTCGCGGTGGATCGACCTGATGGCGCCGAGGAACCGGTCCAGCACCTGCTGCCCGGTCTCGCCACCGCCGGGGAACGCCACGTCGAGGGCGCCCTCCGCCCACTTCACGACGGTCTCCAGGTAGGTCCGGTAGGCCTCGGTGTCGTTGCGGCCCTCCAGGGAACCGACCTGGATCTCCTCGATGCCCTCCAGGACCTGGACGGGCAGGCCGAAGCGTTCGGCGGTGGGGGCGGCGGTCTGCTGGGCACGCAGGCCGATGCTCGCGTAGACGGCGGTGATGTCCTCGCCGGCGAGCGAGTCGGCCAGTTCGCGGGCCTGTTTGTGGCCCAGTTCGGTGAGCGGGGGGCCGGGCATGGCCGTGTCCAGCTTCCGCTCGATGTTCGACGCCGTCTCGCCGTGCCTGACCAGCAGCAACCTCACCCGCGCTCGCCCTTTCTGACAGCATCGACCCAGGAGGCTGCCGCGGCGAACTCGTCGTTGTGAGCGGTCACGGGTTCCCGGTCGGCCTTCGGGAAGGACCCCAGGAACCGGATCTCGTGCGAGTGCCGGTGCAGCGCGGCCAGCGCGTCACCGATCCTCGGTTCTGCGATGTGCCCCTCGACGTCGATGTAGAAGCGGTACGTCCCCAGTTTGCCCTTCGTGGGACGCGATTCGAGGCCGGTGAGATTGATCCCACGCAACGCGATCTCGGTGAGCAGCTCGGACAGCACGCCGACGCGGTTCGGCGTGGTCACGACGACGCTGGTGCGGTCGGCACCGGTCGGCTGCGGCAGCTCACCCGGCTGGCGCAGCAGCAGGAACCGCGTGCGCGCGTCGGCCACGTCGAGCACGTCGACCGCGTGCTCTTCGAGCCCGTAGTGGTTGATCGCCACGGGGGCGGTGACAGCGGCGTCGAACTCGCCGCGCTCCACGGCGGCGGCCGCGGCGGCGGTCGAGGAGGTGGCGATCGAGGTGGCGCCGGGCAGGTTGGCTGCGATCCACTCACGGGTCTGGGCCAGCGCGTGCGGGTGCGAGGCGACGGTCGAGATCGACGTGGTGCCGGGGCGGACCAGGACGCTGAACCGGACGTCGAGCACGGTCTCGGCGACGGCGACCACGGGCGTGTCGCGGATCAGGACGTCCAGCGTCGCGGGAACGGCGCCCTCGACGGAGTTCTCGATCGGGACGCACGCGAACTCGGTGTCGCCGGACCGGACCGCCGCGACGGCGAGCGGGATCGTGTCGACCGGGACGAGGTCGGAGCCGAACCGGAGCGCTGCCTGCTCGGTGAAGGTCCCCTGTGGTCCGAAGTACGCAATGCGAGGCACCCGCTCACAGTAGAGGTGAGGATCACGCCTGTGTCAGCGGCCGAACCTGGGTTCCGCCGGGGCCGTGCGAACTGGAATGCTTGGGGCGTGCCCGCTCTAGCGCCAGAACTCGTGTTGTGCGCGGTCGACGAACCGATGGCGAACGCCTGGCTCGCCGTGGCTGCCGGGCGGAGCGGTGTGCGGGTGCACCGCGGGTCCGTGCTGGACATCCACGCGCAGGCCGTGGTCAGCCCGGCGAACTCGCAGGGCTGGATGCGCGGCGGCATCGACGCCGTCTACGCGCAGGCGTTCCCGATGGTCGAGAACAACGTCCGCAGCGCCGTGCTCGCGTTGCACGGCGGTGAGCTCCCGGTCGGTGACGCGCAGATCGTGGCGACCGGCGAGACCGAGCCGGCGTGGCTGATCAGCGCGCCGACCATGCGCATGCCGGGCGAGTTGCTGCCGAACGACACCGTCCACCCCTACCTGGCCGCCCGCGCCGTCCTGCGGCTCTGGCTCGAGGGCAGGCTGGAGGACGGCACGCCGGTGCGCGACGCCGTCCACACCATCGCGATGCCGGGTCTGGGCACCGGGGTGGGAGGCGTCGCGCCGACCACGTGCGCGCGTCAGGTCGCCGCCGCGTGGGACGAGGCGTTCAACCCGCTGCGCGTGTAGTCCACTTGTGCACAACCCTGTGGACAGAGTTGTGGACACCTGTGGACTACTGGCGGGGTGCGACCCATCGTTCCAGGTCGAGCTCGTCCGTCATGGGGATGCCGAAGTCGCCGACGGTGGGGATCTCCGGTTTGAGCTTGCGCGCCTCGCGGACCGCGTCGGGCCGCAACGCTGTCATCTTGAACCCGCGGCGCTGGTAGAAGCGCAACGCGTCCAGGTTGTCGTTGGTGGTCGTCAGGCGCACGCGGTTGCACCCGAGCGTGCGCGCCTGGCGGACCGCGGCGTCGACGAGCGCGGTGCCGACGCCGCGGCCCCTGCGCAGCGCGTCGATCGTGACGATCTCCAGCTGGTGGTTCGCCACCGCGTAGGTCAGCAGGCCGAGCACGTGGCCCTGCTTCTCCACGAGGAAGCCCGGCAGACTCGCCGGGAAGAACACCTCTCCGTGCGCGACGGAGGTGTGCGCTCCCCATAGCTCAAGCACCAACCGAGCGACGACTATGCGATCTGCTTCCTCGATCGGTCGTACTGAGCCTTCTGCCATGCCAAGAACTGTCTCAATCCGAGTGACGCTCAGGAACACCCATTCGACGTACGGTGGATTCGTGCCAGTGCGCGTTTTGTTGGTTGACGATCACGAAGTAGTGCGCAGAGGACTGCGCGAGATGCTCGACGACGAGGAGGACATCTCCGTCATCGCCGAGGCCGGTTCCGTGGACGAGGCGGTGACGCGGGCCCAGAGGACTTCGCCCGACGTGGCCGTCGTGGACGTTCAGCTGCCCGACGGCAGTGGTGTGGACCTGTGCCGGACGCTGCGGGACCTGGGCGTCCGCTGCCTCGTGCTGACCGCCTTCGACGACGAGGAGGCGCTGGTCGGCGCGATCATGGCGGGTGCGTCGGGATATCTGCTCAAGCAGGTGCGGGGCCAGGACGTCGTCACCGCGGTGCGCGAGGTCGCGGCTGGACGGTCCCTTCTGGACCCGGCCACGACGGCGCGCGTCCTCGACCGGATGCGGAATCCGGCTCCGGTCGGACTCACCGACCAGGAACAACGGGTGCTGGAACTGATCGGTGAGGGTCTGACAAACCGCCAAATCGGTGAAAGGTTGTTCCTCGCGGAGAAGACCGTGAAGAACTACGTGACGTCCGTGCTCGCCAAACTCGGGATGGAACGGCGTACGCAAGCCGCCGCATGGGTGGCTAAACGGGGACGGACCAGGTGAGCGTCGTCCCGTTCGGTGAACTCACGACGCGGAAATCGCCGCTCGCGGACTTGGCCCGTTCCGCGAGGTGCCGCAGTCCGCGTTGAGTCACGCCGGACGGGATGCCGCATCCGTTGTCCGCGACCCGCAGCAGCAGATGCTTCTCATCTCGTCGTACGTCGATCTGGACGTTCGTGGCACCTGAGTGCCGCACGACGTTCGACAACGCCTCCCGCAGGGCCGCTCGGGTGTCGTCGGCGAGCCTGCGCGGCACGTTCGCCAGGTCGCCGGCCACGTGCAGGCGCGGGCCGAACCCGAGCAGCTCACCGGCCGTGCGGACCTCGGCGTTGACCGAGTCGAGCAGGTCGGTGGAGTCGGCGGGGTCGGTGTTGCGCAGCTTGCGGACGGTCGCGCGGACCTCGGCGATCGTCTCGTCGACCAGGTCGACGGCTTCGTTGATGCGGGTCCGGTCGGTGTGGTCGAGCTTCTTGCCCAGCCGGCGTTCCAGCAGGCTGAGCTGCACGCCGGCGCCGTAGAGGCGCTGGATGATCACGTCGTGCAGGTCGCGGGCGATGCGTTCGCGCTCCTCGTAGACGGCGACCCGCTGGCGTGCGGTGAAGCCCTCCGCGAGCACGACCGCGAGCCCTGCCTGGGCGGCGAACGCGCTCAGCACGTCCACCGTCTCCTGCGTGAACGCCGGCTTGTCGCGCCTGCGGTAGACCGCGAGGGCGCCGATCTTGCGGTCGGACGTGCCGAACGGG
Source organism: Lentzea chajnantorensis (assembly GCF_054300775.1). Classification (NCBI taxonomy): domain Bacteria; kingdom Bacillati; phylum Actinomycetota; class Actinomycetes; order Pseudonocardiales; family Pseudonocardiaceae; genus Lentzea; species Lentzea chajnantorensis. Next base: position 996,687 of record NZ_JBSDZT010000002.1, read on the forward strand.
GCCACCGCGAACGGGCCGTAGCTGCGCAGCGCGTGCGGCACGTACGGGGCAGTGCGCGGGTCGTTCGTCACGTCGCCGGCCATCACCGGGACGCCGGTGCGGGCGGCTTTGGCCGCGGCGCTGCGCGGGCTCAGGGTCGCGACGACCGGTTCACCGCTGGACGCCTCGACGGTGAGCGTGCCGTCGTCGTCGGGCGTGGCGAGCATGGCGAGGCCGAGGTCGGCGTCCGCGATCTCCGCGGCCGCCTCGACCACGAGCCGCAGCACGTTCTCGGGGTCTTCCAGCGCCGCCGACGTGATCTCGGTGGACGCGACGAGCACGCGCCGCGCCAGGGAGGGGTCCATGGTCCTCAACGGTAGGCGGGGGTGCCGAGGTCCAGCACGAGGTCCGCCCGCGCAGCCTCGTCGGGGCGGTGGGTGATGTGCAGGACCGTCCTGCCGTCGCGCCGCAGCTCCTCCAGCACCTTGCGGGCGGTCGGTTCGTCGAGGTGGGCGGTGGGCTCGTCGAGCAGGACCACGTCGGCGTCGTGCAGCAACGCCCTGGCGAGCGCCAGCCGCTGCGCCTCGCCGCCGCTGACCTGGTCGGGCCGGATGACGGTGTCGAGCCGGTCGGTCCACTCGGGCAGGCACGCCCTCCGCAGCGCGTCCCTGAGCTGCTCGTCGTCGTGCGGGCCCGACATCCGCAGGTTCTCCCGGACGGTGGTGCTGACCAGCATCGGCTCCTGCGGGCACCAGGTCGCGCGGGGCAGCTCCACGATGCCGCGCTCCGGTGGCAGGAAGCCCAGGAGCAGCGCGAACAGCGTCGACTTGCCGGCGCCCGACGGTCCGACGACCGCGACGTGCGTGCCGGGCTCGACGTTGAGGTGCAGGTCGCGCAGCGTCGGCTCGGTCGCGCCGGGCCAGCGGACGTCGACGTTCTCCAGCCGGATCCGCTTGCCGCGCCTGGGCTCCGGCCGCTCCGGCGCGTCGAACTGGAGCCGGGCGCTGGCCTCCCGCAGGGCCCTGCGCTGCTGGGCGGCGAGCGGCAGGGCGGCCAGCGGCTCGGCGAGCGCGAGCGGGACCAGGCCGAGGACCGGGTTGCCGGTCGTGGCGCAGAGCAGGGCGGCCGCACCGGTCGCGAGCAGCACGATCGCCGTGGCGGCGCCGGTGCCAAACGCTTGCCTGCGGGTCTGCCGCGCGAGCTCGGCGTCCTCGGCGTGCAGCTGCGCGAGCAGCCGGTGGTGGGCGTCGTGGGCGATGAGGTCCGGTGCGGCGGTGAGGGCGTTGATCGTGTCGGTCGCGACCTTGCGGCGGCCTCGGGCGAGCTTGGTGCTGGCCCGGCGTTCGGTCCACACGGCGACGGCCGGTGCGGCGAGCCCGGCCGCGAGCAGCAGGCCGCCGAGCGTGAGGGCGGCCGCCGGGTCGATGAACGCGAACAGGACCGTGGTCGCGATGCCGGCACCGATGGCGACGACCGGTGGCACGAGCACCCGCGGCACGAGGTCGCGAACGGTGTCCGTGTCGTCCACGAGCCGTTGCAGGCCATCACGGCGTTGCGTGCGCACGAGCCGAAGCCACAGCTCGGCGCGGAGGTTGGTGGCGAGCTGGAACGCCTCGTGGTGGGTGACCAGGCGTTCGAGGTAGCGGAGCAGGCCTTTGCTCAACGCGAACGTCCGCACGCCCACGGTCAGCACCGTCAGGGTCAGGATCGGCGGCATCTCGGCGGCGCGGGCGATCAGGTGGGCGGCCAGGGCGGTCAGCGCGATGCCGGCGGCGGCCGCGGCGACGCCCAGCAGGGCGCCCTTCCACGGGATCGGCAGGCGCTTCGGGCGTTCCCGCTGCGTCTCCTCCGTGACGACCTTGGCGAACGTCTCCTCCTCCGTCGCCTCCTTGTCGCGGTGCGAGGCGAGGACGACGGCCGCGGTCCCACTGGCCTTCTTGATCGCTTTGTCGACTTTGCGACTTGTCACCGGGTCGAGGTGAGCGGTCGGTTCGTCGAGCAGCAGCACCGTGGCGCCGTGGCGGACCCTCAGCAGGGCGCGCGCGACTGCGACGCGTTGGCGTTCACCGGTCGAGAGGTCGGTGATGCGGCGGTCGAGCAGGTGCGTGGCCACCACCTCATCGGCGACCTCCTCGATGTCCTCGGCACCGGGAACCGTCAGCTCCAGCTCGGCGCGGGGCGTGGCGGCGGCGAACGCGGGCCGCTGCGGCACGTACGCGATCTCGCCCTCGACCCGCACCGCCCCGTCCGTCGGTTCCACGAACCCGAGCAACACCTGGAACGTCGTCGACTTCCCCGCCCCACTCGCCCCTTCGAGCCGGTAGACCTCCCCGGCCCTCACCTCAAAACTCACCCCGTCCGGCGCGAACCCCCCACGCCGCAACACCCGCAAATTGTCGACATGTACCCGCCCGCCAAGTGCACGCGGGGAGCTTTCGTACTCTCCTAGCGCACGCGGGGGCCCCGCGTGCCTGTCGTTGTCGACGATGGCGGCTACGCGGCGGACGGACTCAAGGCCGTCCTCGCTGGCGTGGTGGGCGGCGCCGGCGGCGCGGAGGGGGAGGTAGCACTCCGGGGCGAGGATCAGCACGACCAGCGCGGTCATCAGGGTCATGTCGCCGTGGACGAGGCGGACGCCGACGCCGACGGCGATCAGCGCGACCGACAGCGAGGCGGCGATCTCCAGGACGAGGGCGCTGAGGAACGCGATCCGCAGCGTGCCCATCGTGGCCCTGCGGTGCTGGTCACCGATCTGGCGGACCGCGGCGGCCTGCTGCTTCGCGCGCCCGAACACGGTGAGCACCGGCAGCGCGCGCAGCAGTTCGAGCAGCTGGGCGGAGAGCAGCTCGGTGACGTCGGCCGCCTTCTGGACCCGCTTCTCGGTGTACCAGCCGGTCAGGGCGGCGAAGACCGGGATCAGCGGGACCGTGATGGCGATCAGGACGGCCGACGGCCAGTCGGTGAAGAGGATCCAGGCACCGGCCAGCGGCGGCACAACCGCGGCGGTGACCAGCGCGGGCAGGTAGCGGGTGAAGTACGCGTCGAGCGCGTCGAGGCCCTTCGTCGCGAGCACCGACAGCTCGGCGGTGCCGCGGTCGGCGATCCAGCCGGGACCCCGTTCGAACGACGCGGCGAGCAGCCGGGTGCGCAGCTCCTCCTTGGCACCGGCTGCCGCACGGGCGGCGGCGCTCTCGGTCGCCCACGACAGCGCCGCGCGGGCGATGATCGCGCCGGCCAGCAGCGGGAGGCCCTCGCGGGTCGTGATCACCGACGCGAGCGCGACGGCCTGGGCGACGAGCGCGAGGGAGTTGAAGAACGCCAGCGCGCCCACCCCGACGAGGGCGCGCCGGGCGTTCTTCGAGAGCTGGGGCAGCGCTCCCAGCGGGCCGCGCTTCATCAGTGCGCCGCCGGGATGTGCCGCACGCCGATGCGCTTGCGGAACACCCAGTAGGTCCAGCCCTGGTAGACGAGCACGGCGGGCGTGCCGAACGCCGCCACCCACGTCATGACCTTCAACGTGTACGGGCTCGACGCGGTGTTGGCGATGGTCAGCGACCACGCGTCGTTCAGCGTCGACGGCAGCACGGCCGGGTACAGCGAGCCGAACAGGATCACGACGCTGGCCGCGATGGCGAGCCCCATCAGCGCGAACGACTGGCCGTCGCGGTTGTGCAGCAGCCGCCACATCGCCGCGGCCAGCACCAGCACGACCAGGCCCGCCCACACCCCCGCCACGACCGCGAGCAGCGCGACCAGCGGCAGCAGGGCGACCGGCGAGAGCGTCAGGGCGACGCGGCGGGCCCGTTCGCGGATCTCGCCCTCGGTCTTGAGCGCGGTGAACACGGCGCCGTGGACCAGCGCGTAACCGGCGAACGCGAGCGCGCCGAGCACGGTGTCGAACCGGATCGCCGCGAACGCCGAGCCGACCCGGTCGCCGTTCTCGTCGATCGGCAGGCCCAGCACCGTCGTCGAGATCAGCAGGCCGACGCACAGGGTCGCGATCCACGAGCCGGCGACGATCGTGACGTCCCACGCCTTGCGCCAGCGCGGGTTGTCGACCTTGCCGCGGTAGTCGAACGCGACACCGCGCCCGATCAGCGCGACGAGGAACAGCGTGAGGGGCAGGTATGCGGCGCTGAGCAGCGCCGCATACCAGCCCGGGAAGGCCGCGAACGTGGCACCGATCGCGGTGATGAGCCACACCTCGTTGCCGTCCCAGACCGGCCCGATGGTGTTGATCATGACTCGGCGTTCGGCGTTGGTGCGCCCGAGGACGGGCAGCAGCATGCCGACGCCGAAGTCGAAGCCTTCGAGGAACAGGTAGCCGAGCCACAGCACGGCGATGAGCACGAACCAGAGCGTTTCCACGTCGTCCCTCCCCTAGTACGCGAACGCCAGGGCGCCGTCGTCGGACTTCTGGGGCAGTACGCCGGGGACACCGCCTCTGACGTACTTGCGGATCAGGTAGACCTCCACGACCGCCAGCACGCTGTAGACCGCGGTGAGCGCGATGAGCGAGGTCAGGATCTCGCCGGGCCGGCTGTTGCTGACCGCCTGCGCGGTGAACATCCAGACACCGTCCACCCCGGACGGGTTCGGCACCACCACGAACGGCTGCCTGCCCATCTCGGTGAAGATCCAGCCGAAGCTGTTGGCCAGGAACGGGGTCACGATGCCGGCGAGGCCGAGAGCCGGGAACCACCAGCCGGTGGGCGTCCGGTTCTTGCGGGTCAGCCAGAGCATGAAGACGCCCAGACCGGCCGAGATCGCGCCGAAGCCGATCATCAGGCGGAAGCCCCAGTACGTCACGGGAAGCGCGGGCACGTAGTCGATCGGCTTGCCGCTGAGCTCACCGAGCCGGTCGTCGACGGGGTAGAACTCCCCGTAGCGCTCTTGGTACATCGGGACGAGCTCCTCGATGCCCTTGACCTCGGTGTTGAAGTCGTTGTGCGCCAAGAAGCTCAGCAGCGCGGGCACGGTGATGCTCTTGACGTTCTCGCAGTCGGGCCTGGTGACGTCGCCGATCGCGAAGACGCTGAACGCCGCCGGCTCCTCGGTGTGGCACAGGGCCTCGGCCGCTGCCATCTTCATCGGCTGCTGCTCGAACATCAGCTTGCCCTGGAGGTCACCGGTGATCGCGAGCACGGTGAACGCCACCACGCCGACCCAGGTGCCGAGCTTGAGCGAGCCGCGCCAGACCTTCTCCTCCTCCGACCTGCGGTGCAGGTGCCAGGCGGCGATGCCGACGAGGAACGCGCCGGCCACGGCGAACGCGCCCGCGATGGTGTGCGGGAACGCGGCGAGGGTGGTGTTGTTGGTCAGCACCGCCCAGATCGAGGTGAGCCGCGGCCTGCCCTCGTGCATCTCGACGCCGACCGGGTGCTGCATCCACGAGTTGGCCGCGAGGATGAAGTACGCGCTGGCCATGGTCGCGAGGCTGAACGCCCACACGCAGGCCAGGTGGACCTTCCTGGGCAGCTTGTCCCAGCCGAAGATCCACAGGCCGAGGAAGGTCGACTCGACGAAGAAGGCGACGAGCGCCTCCATCGCGAGCGGCGCGCCGAACACGTCTCCCACGAACCGCGAGTAGGCGCTCCAGGCCATGCCGAACTGGAACTCCTGCACGATGCCCGTGACGACGCCCATGGCGAAGTTGATCAGGAGGAGCTTCCCCCAGAACTTCGTCATCTTGTAGTAGCGCTCGTCGCCCGTGCGCACCCACGCGGTCTGCATCCCCGCGACCAGCAGGGACAGGCCGATCGTCAACGGCACCATCAGAAAGTGGTAGACGGTGGTGATGCCGAACTGCCACCGCGCGAGTTCGAGTACTTCCACGTCATCGAGCGTATGGACCGGACACGGCTCTCATCAGGTACGACGGTCCCGTCCCGGCTCGGGACCTTGGTCCCGTGCGCGAGGTCACGCTCGTGCGTGACCTGCGTCGGTTAGGATGGATGCGCCAGAGGGGAGTAGTTCCCACCGGAGCGTTCAGCCGGTGGCGTGGTGATCGACATACTGATCCGCCTTCGAGCGGATCCGGTGCCACACCCGTCTTGTACGGGCGAACGAGACCTCCGGCCGGGCTTTGCAGCACGCCCGGTCGGGGTCTGTTGCGCCTCCGTCCGGGTTCGTACTCGGACGTGGAGGACCCTCTTGACCACCTCACTGCTCGCGTTCCTCACCGCTTTCGCGGTGGTGTTCCTGGTCGAGCTCCCGGACAAGACCATGGTCGCGACCCTGGTGCTGACCACGCGCTACCGCGCCTGGCCGGTGTTCGTGGGCGTCATCGCGGCCTTCGCCGTGCAGACCGTCGTCGGTGCGGCGTTCGGGACGGCGATCACCCTGCTCCCCGACCGGCTGGTCGCGGGCATCGTCGCCACGTTGTTCCTCGTGGGTGCGTTCCTGCTGCTCAAGGAGGGGTTCTCGAAGGAGGAGGACTCCGCCGACGAGGCCGGGACGCGCACCGACGTGCCGTTCTGGCGCGCCGCGCTGACGTCGTTCGGCGTGCTGTTCGCGGCCGAGTGGGGTGACGCGTCGCAGCTCGCGACCGCCGGCATCACCGCACGCTACGGCGCCCCGCTCGCCGTGGGCCTCGGGGCGTGGCTCGCGCTGGTCGCCGTGGCGGGGCTCGCGGTGCTGGTCGGGCGCAAGCTCGCCGGCCGGCTGCCCACGCACTGGATCCAGCGCGTGGCCGGCGCTGTCTTCGCGGTGTTCGGCGTGATCGCCCTGACGCAGGTCTTCTGAGTCACCACACCGGTCGCAACCCGGGCTGGTCCTCACCGTGCACGTGCTGCAGGTACGCGGTGAGGCCCGCCTTGACGGTCGCGACGGTGTCCGCGCCGACCGCCTCCGCCATCTCGTTCTCCAGGTCGGACCACAGGACGTCGGCGAACTTCAGGTAGTCGCGGCCCTTCGTGGTCAGCGTGACGTACTGGGCGCGCTTGTCCGTCGGGTGCGGTTCGCGCAGCACGTAACCCCACTCGTCGAGCTCGGCGACGATCTTCGCGGCCGCCTGTTTCGTGACGCCGAGGTGCGCGCCGATGTCGACGGGCAGCGCGGAGATCGCGCTGTGGACGGTCGACGTGCCGGAAGGGGGCGACGGGACGCCGCACCGGGCGTCCAAGGAGGAGGTGTTCTACGTGCTGTCCGGGTCCGTGACGATCCAGGGGCAGACCGCCGGACCCGGCGACGCGGTCGTCGTGCCGCCGGACACCGAGCTCGCGCTGACCGGCGGACCGGCGCGCGTGCTCGTGGCGACCTCGGTGGGCATCACCGGGACGCTGGCCGACGGGCGGACGATCACGCCGCCGTGGTCGGTCTGACCCCGCGCCGCTCAGTTCGCGGGTGAGCCCTCCTCGGTCTTCGGCTCGGCGGGAGCCGGGTCGGGCGTCGTCTCGCGCAGGTCGTGGGCGATCTTCTTGGCCTCGTCGATGAGCTGCTGGGACTCGTCGAGGCGGGCTTCGTCAGGTGCGGTCACGGTGCTGGGGTGCGCGGTTTCGAAGATCGTCAAACTCGGGCCAGCAGGCCGCGGACGTGGGCGGCGAGGCGTTCGGCGATGCCGAGGTCCCACTCGCCGTCGGCCACCGGCTGCGGCGCGGCACCGGCGACGACCCGTTCCCCGAGCAGCCGCCGCTCGGCCGGGGTGAAGTCGGTGATGGCGCGGCGCAGCAGCGGCAGCGCGTCGTCGAACGCGTCACCGCGCAGACCGGTCAGCCACTCGTCGATGAGCCCGAACAGCCGCGGGTCGGCCGCCAGCAGCGTCGCCGACCCGCGCAGGAAGCCGGCGACGAACGCCGTCGCGACCGAGCGGTGCAGCTTCGCCGCGACGTCGTCGCTGGTCAGCTCCCCCGCCTCCCACAGCAGGCGGGTGGCGCGGCCGGTGGGCAGGCCGTGCGCCTCTGCCTTGACCAGCGCGTGCAGGGCCCGCCACCAGGTGGCCTGGTGCTCCTCGTCGGCGGCGAGCCGGGTGGCCTCGTGGGCGCCGTCGACGGTGGCGAGCGCGTGCTCCGCCGTCTCGTCGTCGACGTTGCGGCAGGCCAGCGGCAACCCGACGGCGCCGCGGGTCAGCAGGCCGTGCAGGGCGACGCGCAGCAGCTCGGGGTCGGTGCCGCGGACGGAGCCGTAGCGGACGGTCCGCGCCAGGTCGGGAAGGGCGGCGAGCAGTTCGAGGGCGTCGGTGGCGAGCGCGGCGCACCGGTCGAGCGCGTCCCGGGCGGCGGCGACGGCACCCGGCAGCTCGCACCCGACGGCCTTGCCGAGCGTTCCCGCGGCTTCGGCGACCCGGCTCGCCTGCTCGGCGGCCTGGGTCAGCACGTTCTCCGCTGCCGTGTGGACGGTCGTGCCGTGCCGTGCGGCGACCGCGACGGACACCGCGAACACCGGGTCCCAGCGCAGCTGCCACACCTCGGCGAACGTGCCGAGCGAGTTCGACCGGTCCGGCTTCCCCCACGGCACGCCGAGGACCTCCAGCCGCTGCAGGAGCTTCGACCGTTCGCGGTCGGTGTCCTTGCGCAGGTCGAGCTTGAGCTGCTTGGGCTGCACGTCGGCGGGCAGGCGAAGTTTCCGTTGCAGGCGCTGGAGATCCGTCGCCAGCGGCGACCGCGGGACGGCTTCCCCGACCTCGCCGAGGCGTTCGCCGACGACGAGCTTGCGGTGGACGAGCTTGAGCGGGACCTCGTCGCCGCCACACAGCACGGCCAGCGCGGCCTCGGTGACCTCGCTCAACCCGGCGGACGGCCGTTCCCGCAGCGCCGCAAGGGTTTCCGCGAGCCGGACCGCCTCCACCGCGCTCGCCGTGGACGCCGGCAGGTCCTCTTCCCTGAGCACCGCGGCCGCCTTGGCGAACCACCGCGGCACCACGTCCTCCTGGTGCTGCCACAGGTGCGCGTACCAGCCGGGCGAGTCGACCCCCGCGCCGTAGCCGGACTCCGCGGCCAGCTGACCGTGGCTCCACGGCACCCACGTGCCGCTGATCTTCCTGCGCCGCAAGCCCTTCAACAACGCCGTGTCGTGCGCGACCGTCGGTTTCTGCAACAACGCCGGCACGTGCCACGCACCGCAGACGACGACGATCGGCCCGTCGGTTTGCTTGCGCGCCTTGCGGATCGTCTGCCGCATGAACGCTTCCCTGCGCAACGTGCGTTCGCCGACCTCGCCCTCGAACTCGCTGCGCACCGCCACCATCGCCTCGCTGATGGCCGCGGCGAGGTCGAGCGGGTCCGTGGCGCTGTGCTCGACGACGTCCTCCCACCACCGCTCGGGGTCGTCGAACCCGGCGGCCTCCGCCAGCAGCCCGATGGGGTCGACGGTGCCGCTGGGCCCGTCGTCCCCGATCGACGCGGCCGCGGGCAGGTCGAAGAACCGCACCCCGACCCCGTTCGCGTCGGCGTACCGCAACGCCTGCCACTCCGGCGAGAACTCCGCGAACGGCCAGAACGCGGCGTTCTCCGGCTCCGCCTCGTCGTGCAGCAGGACCGCGACCGGCGGCGTGAGCGCGTGGACGTGCTCCAGCAGCGCGTCCGCCTCCGGCGGCCCCTCGACCAGGATCAGCGCGGGCCGCGTCTGCTCCAGCGCCCGCCGGACCATGCGGGCAGAGCCGGGCCCGTGGTGCCGGATGCCGAGGAGGACCGGCTCACTCACCGCCGGCGTCCAGGCAGGCCCGGTAGAGGTCACGCCACTCGGCCCGCTCCTTGAGCACGGTCTCCACGTACTCCTGCCACACGGTCGCGTCCGACACGCGGTCCTTGATGACGGCCCCGATCAGGCCGTTGGCGAGCTCGTCCGCCCCGAGCGTGCCGTCGCCGAAGTGCCCGGCCAGCGCCATGCCGTTGGCGACGACCGAGATGGCCTCCGCCGTGGACAGGCTGCCGCTGGGCTTCTTCAGCTGGGTCCGGCCGTCCACGGTGGACCCGTTGCGCAGCTCGCGGAAGATCCGCACCACCCTGCGCACCTCGTCGAGCGCCGGCGGCTCGGCGGGCAGCTGCAACGCCCTGCCGAGCTGCTGGGCCCTGGTGATGACGATCTCGACCTCGGCGTCCTCGGTCGCGGGCGGCGGGAGGACGACGGTGTTGAACCGGCGCGCGAGGGCCGACGACATCTGGTTGACGCCGCGGTCGCGGTCGTTGGCCGTGGCGATGACCGTGAAGCCCGGCACCGCCTGCACCTGCGTGTTGAGCTCCGGCACCGGCAGCGACTTCTCCGACAGCACCGTGATGAACGAGTCCTGGACCTCCGACGGCATGCGGGTCAGCTCCTCGACCCGGACCACCGCCCCCCGCTGCATGCCCCTGAGGACCGGGCTGGGCACCAGGGCGTTGTGGCTGGGGCCTTCTGCGATGAGCCGCGCGTAGTTCCAGCCGTAGCGGACCTGGTCCTCACTCGTGCCCGCGGTCCCCTGCACCACGAGGGTGCTGTCACCGCTGACGGCGGCGGCGAGGTGCTCGCTCAGCCACGACTTGGCCGTGCCCGGCACCCCCACCAGGAGCAGCGCGCGGTCGGTGACCAGGGTGCCGACCGCGACCTCGACCAGCCTCCGCGCGCCGACGTACTTCGGGCTGATGACCGTGCCGTCGGGAAGCGTGCCGCCGAGGACGTAGGTGACCACCGCCTGGGGCGACAACCGCCAGTTCGGCGGCTTCTCGCGGTCGTCGTGGGCCGCGACGGCAGCCAGCTCGGCGGCGTACTGCTGTTCGGCCGTCGGCCTGAGCACGGCGGTCACGGTGCCTCCTGGATCGGTGGTGCGAACGATTCGCGCAAGCGGATCCGGAGCCCGAGGACCTCCAGCTCCAGCGAGCTCTCCGGCCAGCGACGGGTCAGAGCCTCCCAGCTGGCGCCGAGCAGGTCCGCGTCACCCCTGGCCAGCAGCACGTTGGGCGGCCTGCCGGACCGCCAGCGCGGGTCGGGCAGCGCGGCGTAGCGGTGCAGCAGCGCCCTGGTGGTCTCCGGCGACCAGGGCGCCGGCAGCTGGGAGCAGGCGTGGTCGAGCAGGTCGTAGTGCCAGTTCTTCGACACGGCCACGACCGCCTGCTCGGCCACCTCGGCCGGCAACGCCGCCAGCATCTCGAGCTGCTCCATGCCGGTCAGCGTCTCGGCGGCGGCAACGGCCCACGGTCGCGGGTCCTGCGCGGCGGCGAGCTGGTCGGCCACTCCCCTGAGCAACGCGGCGGCCCACGGCCCCCTCCGCAGGATGCCGGCCGCCCTGGCGTCGTCGGCCTTGAGCGTCGAGGTCCAGTACGACGGCGGCACGCTCGCGGCCGCGGCCCGGATGCGCCCGCCCACGCCCTTCTCGGACCCGTCGCGCATGAGGTCGCGCAGCTCCGATGGGCCGGCCGGCCCGGTCCACAACCCGTCGGGCCGGACGTCGAGCCCGTCCGCGGTGAGGCGCAGGCCGTGGCGCAGCCGGTGGGCGGCGCGGGCGGCGAGACGCGTCCGCCCCAGCTTCCGCAGGAGCCGGAGGGCCTCGTCGTGCACGGCGGCGGCCTTGTCGTCGAGCGCCGCTTCGAGCAGCCGCTCGTCCTGCTCGTTCAGACCGGTCTCCAGCGCACTGACCAGCACCTGCCGGTCTGCCGCGCGGGGAGAGGCCGCGAACTCCGCCGCGATGAACGCGCCGACCCCGGCCGGATCCGCCTTGCGCTTGCGGCGCAGCGCCCGGACCCGTTGGGCGCTGGGCAGGTCGAGGACCTCGTCGAGCGGCACCTCGTCGACGAGCGGCGCCGCCCCGCTGGCCCAGGCCCAGCCGGGGCGGGTGTTCGCGAGCCAGCGGCCGCGCGTGCCGAGCACCTCGACCACGGCGGCCCGCAGGCCGGGGCGCGCGGTGCCGAGGGCGAGCAGCGCCGGGAGCATCCGGTGCTCCGCCACGACGCCGCCGGCCTTGGCCAGCGCGCACCACTCGGTCAGCAGCACCTCGTCGTCGAGGTTCATGATCGCTTCGAGGACGGCCTTGGCAGCCGGCCTGGGGAAGGCGGCGGTCTCCCGCGGGGCGGGCGGGAGCGGGTCGGCGGACGTCTCGGGCGGCAGGGTGGCACCGAACGCGGCCACGCCGAGGGCGGCGCAGTCGGAGAGCAGCTCGGCGGGGTCGCCGCCGCCCCTGGCCGTGCCGAGGAGGAGGTTTTGGACCGCGGCGGACCAGTCGGCCTTCACGCGGCCACCTCCGGGGTGGGATGGGGGTGTGCGGGAGTGTGGGGGCGGCGGGTGGCGCGGTGGGGGCGCGGCGCGGGGCTTGGGTGGTGGTGGCGCGCGGCGGGGCCGGGGTGGGGGCGTGGCGCGGGGCCGGAGTGGCGGACGCCGGGCCCGGGGCTTGGGTGGTGGCGGCGCGCGGCGGGGCCGGGGTGGGCGCGCGGCGCGGAACCGAGGTGGTGGGCACCAGGCGCGGGGCTCGGGTGGTGGCGGCGCAGCGCGGAACCGAGGTGGTCGACGCGCGGGTGGCGATGTGGCGCGGAACCGAGGTGGCGGGCGCGGAGCGTCGGAGGGGCGGCGAGGCCGTCGACGAGGTGCGGCGAGGCAGCCATGACGATCTGGCCGGGGTGGTGCGGGACGGGCGCGGCGGCGGGCATGCCGAGGCGGGCGTACGACAGCACGGCGGCGAGCCCGCCGGAACGGGCGGAGGCCAGCGCAGCGGCGGCTACCGGCGGCCGTGGGGCGCGCCTCAGGGGCCGGGTCGGCGGCACGGCGGCGAGCCCACCGGAACGGGCGCGCGCCAGCGCAGTCGCGGCCACCAGCGGCCGTGGAACGCGGGGCGACGAAGAGGTCATGCCACCACCTCCAGGCGGCCGTCCACCGCGATCGCGCCCAGCCGCAGCACGTGGCCGTCCCACAGGCCCCACGCGTCGAACGGCTCGCCGCCGGTGAGTGCCAGCGCCATGTCCAGGCCGGTGTCGTCGCGGACCGGCAGCGCGTGGCCGGAGGGGTCGGCGAGGGAGCTGCCGCAGAGGCGCACCGAGGCGCAGCCCAGCGGGAACAGGCGCTGCCACGGGTCGGCCAGCAGCATCGGTTCCAGGGAGGCCAGGGACGTCCGCCACGACGGCGGCGCCGGCACCGGGTCCGGCGCGCGGGAACCGGCCAGCTCCCCCAGCGCCACGCGGTCCGAGCCGGGGTACGGGTGCACCTCGGCAGACGACTCCAGGCCGTGCGGCAGCAGCGGAACCGGCGCACCCACCGCGGAATGGCGGATTGCGACCACCCAGCGGCCCGTCTGACGGCCCCAGCACCACTGCCGGACGGTCCGGACCCTGCCGTCGTCGGTGTCGAGGCGCAGCAGCGCCACCCAGCGGTCGGACCAACCGGGTCCGGACCGCACGGTCTCCTCCGGCACCGTCACGCCGAGGCGCGACCGCGGCTGCACGGCGCACAGCAGGTGCAGGCCGCCCAGGCGGTCGGCGACGTCCGAGGTCCACGACGGGCCCGAGCGGGCCACGATCTCGTGGATCTCGCCCACCGCCGCGGCCACGCCGGGGACCTGCGCGTCGATCATGCGCGCGGTGAACGCCTGCCACCACGACGCGGGGCGGCCCGGCAGCGACGCGATCCCCGCGGAGGTGACGTCCAGCAGCCAGTCGCGCAGGCCGTCGATCCCGGACGACATCGCGGCGGCCCGGTTCGCCGCCGCCTTCTCCCGCGCGCGGACCCGCCGTGCGACGGCCTCCGGTGAGGCGTCCAGCTCACGGGTGGCGCGGCGGGCGGTCCACTCCTCGACCCACTCGGGTGGCAGCGCGTCGGGCAGGTCCAGCTCCTGCAACCCCACCGCGTGCTTGCACGGGAACTTCCGCGACGGGCACGTGCACTTCGCCGACCCCGCCGCGAGGTCGACGCACACGCGGTACGGCACGGAGCCGGAGCCGGTGTACAGCCCCCACAGCACCGGCAGGGCCTTGCCCAGGCCCTGCCAGCGCGTCGGAACGGCACGTGTCCTCACCCGACCAAACTAGCGAGCACCCCCGACAAAAAATCAGGCCGGACCCCGACGTGCCCACGTCCACGCGTAGGCCGGGTCCTCGCACGACTCCGCGGCCTCGCCGAGCTCCAGCGGGCGGAACGTGTCGACCATGACCGCGGTCTCGTCGAAGTAGTCGACGCCCAGGGACGCCTCGACCGCTCCCGGCTGCGGCCCGTGCGTGCAGCCGGACGGGTGCAGCGACATCGAGCCGATGCCGATCCCCGAGCCCTTGCGGGCCTCGTAGTTGCCGCCCACGTAGAACATCAGCTCGTCCGAGTCGACGTTCGCGTGGTTGTAGGGCACCGGAACGGCCAGCGGGTGGTAGTCGACCTTGCGCGGGCAGAACGAGCACACGACGAAGTTCGGTCCCTCGAACGTCTGGTGCACGGGCGGCGGCTGGTGCACGCGGCCGGTGATCGGTTCGAAGTCGCGGATGTTGAACGCCCACGGGTACAGGTGCCCGTCCCAGCCGACGACGTCGAACGGGTGGTTGGCGTAGGTGAACCTGGTCAGCCCGGCCCGGTGCCGCACGAGCACGTCCACGTCGGTGCCCTCGACCAGCAGCGGCTCGACGGGCCCGCGGATGTCGCGCTCGCAGTAGGGCGAGTGCTCCAGGAACTGCCCGGCCTTCGACAGGTAGCGCTTGGGCGGCCCGATGTGCCCGGTCGCCTCCAGCACCAGCAACGACATCGGCTCCGACGGCACGACCCGGTAGGTGCACGAGGTCGGGATGACGACGTAGTCGCCGTCGCTCACCTCCAGCGCGCCGTAGATCGTCTCGACGACGCCGGACCCGGACTGCACGTACAGCAGCTCGTCACCGGAGGCGTTGCGGTACAACGGCGACGGCGCGGAGGCGCGGACGAAGCCGATGGTCACGTCGGGGTTGTGGAACAGCCGGCGCCGCCCGGTCACCGCGTCGACCTCGTCGGAGGCCCAGGTCAGGTCCTGCGTCTTGAAGTGCCGCGGCTTCAACGGCAGGTTCGGCGCCACGGTCCCGCGCTCGTCCTTCACGGTCTCCGCGTTGACGATCGCCGTGGGCAGGTACCGGTGGTAGAGCAGCGCCGAGTCGGCGGAGAAACCCTCGACCCCCATCAGCTCTTCCGCGTAGAGCCCACCGTCCGGTTTGCGGAACTGGGTGTGGCGCTTTCGGGGGATCTCCCCGACCTGGCGGTAGTAGGCCATGACGTCTCTCCGGGCGTTCGACTATCGGACATCTTTGTTCACTTACCGATACCCGGCTAGCGTGTCAGCCGTGTCAAGCGCTGTCGAACTCCGTGCGCCCGGTCCGCGCGGTACTCCGCCCCTGCTCGCGAGGCTTGTGGACGATGCCGCGCTGTTCCCTCCGGGGAACGCGTCGATGCCCGACGCGGTGCGCGGTCACCTCGACGGACGAGTCGGCGAGTGGTCTGGCGTCATGGGTCTCTTCCTGTGCCCGGCCTCCCGGCTCGCCGAGCTGATCACCGAGCTGATCAAGGTCAAGCCCCCCAAACCGATCGCACTGAGCCTCGTGATCGACACCGGCCTCGGCGGCGTGCCGAAGGCCGTGTCGATCGTCGAGTCGCGCAGTGAGCTGCTCGCCCTGCGCATGGTCGAGATGCCCGCACCGTCCGATGTGGACGAGGTGTGGCTCGAACGCGTGTCGGAGTTCGTCCCCGAGGACGTCATCCGCGTCGTGGAACCCCGGCGCGGCGGGCCAGAGTGGCTCGACGGCGTGCGCAGGGTCATCGAGCACGGCAGCTGGCCCAAGCTCCGCTGCGGCGGGCTGAGCCAGGAGAACTTCCCGAGCGTCGAGGAGGTCGGTGACTTCCTGTCCGTCGTCAGCGGTGGCGGGGTCGCGTTCAAGGCGACCGCCGGCCTGCACCGGGCCGTCCGCTACACCGACGAGCAGGGCTTCACCCACCACGGCTTCCTGAACCTCCTCGTCGCCACGGCCCGATCGCTGAGCGGCCGGGACGTGCGCGAGGCGCTGGCGAGCACCGACGCCGCGGCGCTCACCGCCGAGGCCAAGGCGCTGAGCGACCAGGCCGCCCACGCGGTCCGCGGCGTCTTCGCGAGCTACGGCTCGTGCTCGCTCTCCGAGCCGGTCTCCGACCTCGAGGAGCTGGGACTGCTGTGAGCTGGATCAGCGACCCGAACTTCACCGAGGACCAGCCGTTCGGCCCGCAGACCCTGCCCTACGGCGTGGTGGCCGACGGTGTCGCCGTGCGCGTGGGCGACCAGGCGTTGCTGCTGAAGACGCTCGGGCTCGGCAAGTGCAGCGAGTACGTCCAGGGCGACTCGCTCGACGACCTGCTCAAGGCCGGCCGTCCGGTCTGGAGCGCGCTGCGGGCGAAGCTGCGCGAGATCGTCAGGGGGACGTCCGCTCCCAAGGGTGCGGAGCTCGTGCCCATCGACACCGCGAAGCTGCCGTTCACGGTCGGCGACTACGTGGACTTCTACAGCTCCATGCACCACGCGGAGAACGTCGGCCGGATGTTCCGCCCCGACGGCGACCCGCTCACGCCGAACTGGACGCACCTGCCGATCGGCTACCACGGCCGCGCGGGCACGGTGTACGTCTCCGGCACGGACATCAAGCGCCCGAACGGCCAGAAGCGCGGCAGCGACGGCCCGAAGTTCGGCCCGTCCGAACGGCTCGACATCGAGGCCGAGGTCGGGTTCGTCTGCGGTGGCCCGCAGGCGGCGAACGTGTCGACCAGCCGCGCGGCCGAGCACGTCTTCGGCGTCGCGCTGGTCAACGACTGGTCGGCGCGCGACGTCCAGGCATGGGAGTACCAGCCGCTCGGCCCGTTCCTGGCCAAGTCGTTCGCCACGTCGATCGGTGCCTGGATCACGCCGCTGGAGGCGTTCTCGGTGGCACGGGTGCCGACCCCGCCGCTGCCGAACAAGCTGCACGACTACCTGACCTGCGACCAGCCGTGGGGTCTGGACATCACCATCACGGTCGAGCTGAACGACACGATCGTCGCGCGGCCGCCGTTCCGCGAGATGTCTTGGTCGTTTGTGCAACAACTCGCCCACATGACGGTGAACGGGGCTACCGTGCGCCCAGGTGATCTGTTCGCCTCTGGCACGGTCTCCGGGCCGGAGAAGGACGAACGCGGCTCGTTCCTGGAACTGAGCTGGGGCGGCAAGGAACCGTTCAAGCTCGACGACGGCTCCACGCGGACGTTCCTGGAGGACGGCGACACGGTCAGGCTGACCGCGACGGCGCCCGGCGAGGGAGGTTCGGTGGTCGGTCTCGCCGAGGTGGTGGGCACAGTTCGGAGTGCGTGATGGTCGGAGCGACGAAGGAGAGCTCGCTGACCCTGGAACGGGGTCTGGCGCTCCTCCAGGCTGTCGCGGAGGCGGAGTCGGAGGCTCCTTCGATCTCCGAGCTCGCCACGGCCATCGGCGCCTCCAGGGCGGCCGTCTACCGGCTCCTGGTGCCCCTGCAGGCGCGCGGGCTCGTGCGCCGCGAGGGGTCCAAGGTCCGGCTGGGCCTGGGCGTGCTGCGGCTCGCGGCGAACGTGCTGCCGCAGCTGCGGATGGCGGCGAACCCGGCGCTGCGCGAGCTCGCGGAGAAGGTCGGCGCCACCGCGCACCTGACCGTCGCCGACGGCGGCGAGGCGCAGGCCGTCGCCGTCGTCGAACCGTCGTGGACCGCTTTCCACGTGGCGTACCGGGTGGGTTCCCGCCACCCGGTGCACCGCGGGGCGGCCGGCAAGGCCATCTCGCAGCCGGGCGAGCTGTGGGTCGTCTCTGCGGGTGAGCTGCAACCGAACGCGTACGGCGTCGCGGCGCCCGTGCGGGGCGTACCGGGCCTGCGGGCGTCCGTGGGTGTGGTGGCGCTGGAGAAGCTCGACGCGGACGTCGTGGGCCCTCATGTCGTGCGTGCGGCCGAAGAAGTGGCGGCCGCTCTCAAATGACCGAGGAGCGCCTGCGGCGGTGGCGTCTGCTGCTGGGACCGAGCGCCGAGGACGTGGCCCAGCTCGACGGTGACGACGAACGCCGCGACGGCGCGCTGACCGGTCTCTACGGCGGCGGCGGTGACCGCGGTGCGGGTCTGGGCGCCAGCTCGCCGCAGCTGCACCGGTGGCTCGGCGACGTCCGCAGGTACTTCCCCACCTCGGTCGTCCAGGTCATGCAGCGGGACGCGGTCGAGAAGCTCGGCCTGCGCCAGCTGCTGCTCGAACCGGAGCTGCTGGAGTCCGTCGAACCGGACGTGCACCTGGTGAGCACGCTGCTGCAGCTCTCCCGCGCGATCCCGGCCCGCACCCGCGACACCGCGAAGGCCGTGGTCCGCAAGGTGGTCGAGGACATCGAGCGCCGGATCGCCGACCGGCTCGTCGAGGCCGTGCGGGGTGCCGTGGACCGGTCGAAGCGCACGCACCGGCCGCAGCTGCCGGACGTCGACTGGGCGACCACGATCAAGGCGAACCTGAAGAACTACCAGCCGCAGCACCGGACGGTGGTCGTCGAGGACCTGATCGGCCACCGCAGGCGCAGCCGGGCCGCGGCGATGCGGGACGTGGTCCTGCTGGTCGACCAGTCGGGTTCGATGGCGGACTCGCTGGTGCACGCCGCCGTCCTCGGTTCGGCGCTCGCCTCGATCCGCTCGGTCTCCACCCGGCTCGTCGTGTTCGACACCGAGGTCGCGGACCTCACCGACCTGCTGCACGACCCGGTGGACCTGCTGTTCTCCGCGCAGCTGGGCGGCGGCACGGACATCAACCGCGCGGTCGCGTACGCGCAGACGCAGGTCCGCAGACCGACGGACACGGTCGTGGTGATCATCAGCGACCTGTACGAGGGCGGGTCGGAGACCGAGCTGCAGCGCCGGGTGCGCGAGCTGGTCGCGAGCGGTGTCACGGTGGTGAACCTGCTGGCGTTGAGCGACAGCGGCACCCCGGCCTACGACCACGACCTGGCGGCGAAGCTGTCGGCGCTGGGAGCGCCCGCCTTCGCCTGCACGCCGGACAAGTTCCCGGAGCTGCTGGCGGCGGCGCTGCGCAAGGACGACCTCACGCAGTGGGCGGAGTCCGAGGGCATCGCGACGGGCCGTTAGCCCGCTAGCGGTCCACGACCCGGCCGCGCACCAGGAACGCGAGACCGCGGGTCATCGCCACGACCCGGCCGCGCTCGTCCGGTCCGGCGACCCAGATCCGGCCGGTGTGCCGGACCAGGACGCGGGCGCGTTCAGGGATCTCGGGCAGCCGCAGGTCGTTCTCCGAGCCGTCGACGCGCAGGTAGGCCTGTCGCCCGATGCGCTTGCCGGGCACGAACCGCACCCCGACCTGCCGCCACGGGAAGCGCTCGATGAGCTGGCGCGTGCCGCGGCGCTGGAAGAAGTGCCGCAGGCCGGGTGCGGCGAGCTCCAGCACGACCGGCACGGACAGCACGGTGAGCCAGATCCAGTCGACCCACAGCACGCCGCAGAAGACCGCGACCCCGAACAGGATGTGCCCGACCGCGCGGCGGTCGGCTCGCGCGAGGCAGGTGTCGCTCCACGTCCCGAGCATCATGTGTGCACGCGCGCAGGGATGAGCTGGGGAACTCCCCGGAAGGTGACGACGGTGTTGCCGGCCGCGTCCGGCGGGACGAACCAGACGCGCTTGTGCCGCGCGATCCGCCCGCGCAGGAACGGACCGACGTGCACGGTCAGCAAGAGAGGCGGTGACCCCATCACGACCAG
Organism: Lentzea chajnantorensis; assembly: GCF_054300775.1. Taxonomy (NCBI): domain Bacteria; kingdom Bacillati; phylum Actinomycetota; class Actinomycetes; order Pseudonocardiales; family Pseudonocardiaceae; genus Lentzea; species Lentzea chajnantorensis. Next base: position 1,016,273 of record NZ_JBSDZT010000002.1, read on the forward strand.
ACGCCCTCCTTCCCACTCCGCACGAGCGAAATGCCACGGTTCGCCTTCCGGTAAACGCACCGGTCGACGGCGTGTCACCCGCCAGAGCACGACTGCCGCGAAGAAGAGCAGCAGCAGCGCCACGGGCGACGACCACGACCACGTGAGCACCAGGACGAACTGGAGGACGAAGGCCGCACCGGCCAGGACGGTCCACACCAGGGCACGACGGCTCGCCCGGTCGACGCAGTGCCGGGTCCACTGGTCATCGAGCGCCGTCACCTCGGTGGACGGCTTGTTGGGCACGACCACCTGTCCACCGTACAGGTGACGCTTCCCAGGACGAGCACGGCTAAGTTAGGCTTGCCTAACCTTCGAGGAGGTGCAGCGGTGACCGACACCCAGACAAGGCGCCCGCCGGCCCCGCATGCCGCCGAGCGCGCGCGCACGATCGCCGCTCGCGGTGGCAGCGCCGCGCTGCTCCCCCAGGCGGGAACGCGGACCAGTCCGCTGTTCCACCACGTCCACCCGTGCGGCACCGCGATCCTGCTGCTGGCCGACGAGCACCCGCTGGTCGGTCAGCTGTGGCAGGCCCCGCGCGCCGAGGTGACGGCGATGCTGGAGATCGCCGACCAGGCGCCGGTGGCGTTGCGCGAGCCCGTCCGCGGCCTGCTGTGGCTCACCGGCTGGGTCACCGCGCTCGACGGCCAGGAGGCACGCGACGAGGTCCTCGCGGTCGCCGACGTGCGAGCCGACCACCGGCTGCTGGACGCGGGCCACGGCGCCGCGGTGCTGCGGCTGACGCCCGCCTCGCTGGTGATCGCGGACGCCGAGGGCACGTCGTCGGTGCGGCCGGAGCAGTTCGCGAGCGCGACGCCGGACCCGTTCTGCGGCAACGAGGACCACTGGCTGCGCCACCTGGAGGCCGCCCACCGCGACGTCGTCGGCCAGCTGGCCCGCCACCTGCCGGAGGAGCTGCGGAACGGGCACGTGCGGCCGCTCGGGCTCGACCGGTTCGGGCTGCGGCTGCGGGTCGAGGCGGAGTGCGACGACCACGACGTGCGGATCGCGTTCTCCAGGCCGGTCAGCACGCCGACCGAGCTCGCCGCCGAGCTGCGCCGCCTGATGGGTTGCCCGTTCCTCTCCCAGCGCTGATCACCGAGGTAGCGTCAGCCGGGTGACCGAACCTGCGCTCATCCCCGACGCCGAGAAGCGCGGCTACCGGATCGAGCTGCTGATCGTCTTCAGCATGACGCTGGGCCTGTCCGGCCTGCGCAGCCTCGTGCGACTGGTCGACAGCCTGCTCCAGCCGACCCCGCTCAACCAGCAGTCGGTCGCGATCAACGTCCCGCAGGCGCGTGCCGACCTGCTCGACCTCGTCGCCCAGCTGCTGAGCGTGCTGCAGCTCGCCGCGTGGGGCGGGATCGGGCTCTACCTGCTGTGGCGCACCGGGATCAAGCTGCGGGTCGTCGGCCTGGACGGCACCCGCAAGCTCGCCGACTCGCTCGGCGCGCTGGGTCTCGCCGCGGTCATCGGCATCCCGGGGCTCGCGTTCTACTTCGCCGCGTGGGGGCTCGGGCTGAACCTCGCGGTGCAACCGTCCACCCTGGACGACCAGTGGTGGATGAGCGTGGCGCTGGTCCTCGCCGCCGCCGGCAACGCCTGGGCGGAGGAGGTGCTCGTCGTCGGGTACCTGATCACCCGGCTCGAACAGCTGGGGTGGCGGCGGTACACGGCGCTGTTCGCGGCGGCCGTGCTGCGCGGCTCGTACCACCTCTACCAGGGCTTCGGCGGGTTCGTCGGCAACCTGGTGATGGGGCTGGTGTTCGGCTTCTACTGGCAGCGGACCAGGCGGTTGTGGCCGCTGGTGATCGCTCACACCATCCTCGACGTGGTGGCGTTCGTGGGCTACACAATGTTGCGCGGCAAAGTCAGCTGGTTGCCTTAATGATTCGGTGGTAGTTCGCGGAATTACACCGCATTCGTTGCCATTTTAGGCGCTGGAGCGGCGATTTGTGCTGTTCAGGGTTACGCTCGTCCGGTGACTGCGCACACGATCGCTGAGACCGAAGCACTCCCGGACGCCGCGCCGCGCGTGGACAGCGAGGTCGGCCCCCTGCGCACGGTGTTGCTGCACCGGCCGGGCAACGAGCTCAAGAGGCTCACCCCGCGCAACAACGACCAGCTGCTGTTCGACGGCGTGCCGTGGGTCGGCAGGGCCCAGGAGGAGCACGACGCGTTCGCCGCGACGCTGACCTCGCGTGGCGTTGAGGTCCTGCTGCTGTCGGACGTCCTGGTGCAGGCCCTGGAGGACAGCCGCGCGCGCATCGCGGGCATCCACAGCGCCGTCAACGAGCGCCGCCTCGGCATCGACCTGGCCGACGCGCTGCGCAGCCACCTCACCTCGCTGCCGGCCCCGCAGCTGGCGCAGGTGCTGACGACCGGCATGACGTTCGAGGAGCTGCCCGCCGCCGAGGGCGCGTCGCTGGTGCGCAAGATGCACCTGCCGATCGACTTCGCCGTCGACCCGCTGCCGAACCTGCTCTTCACCCGCGACTCGTCGGTGTGGGTCGGCGACCGCGTGGCCATCACGTCGCTCGCACTGCCCGCCCGCGACCGCGAGACGACGCTGACGGACCTGATCTACGCCTACCACCCGCGGTTCCGCCGCACCGGCCGCGCGTACGGCGCGCACTCGGCCCCGCTGGAGGGCGGCGACGTCCTGCTGCTCGCGCCCGGCGTGATCGCGATCGGCGTCGGCGAGCGCACCACCCCTGCCGGCGCCGAGTCGTTCGCCCGCTCCGCGCTCGCGGACGGTCTCGCGCACACGGTGCTGGCGGTGCCGATCAAGCAGGAACGCGCCACCATGCACCTCGACACCGTGTGCACGATGGTGGACCGCGACGCCGTGGTGATGTACCCGGCGATCAGCGACTCCCTCACCGCCTACCCGCTGAAGTCCGACGGCGACGGCGGCGTGCGCGTGGACGGCCCGGTGCCGTTCCTGGAGGCGGCGGCCGAGGCGATGGGCATCGAGCGCCTGCGCGTGATCGACACCGGCCTGGACGTCGTCACCGCCGAGCGCGAGCAGTGGGACGACGGCAACAACACGCTGGCGGTCGGCCCCGGTCTGGTCGTGGCGTACGAGCGCAACGTGGAGACCAACGCGCGCCTGGAGGACGCCGGCGTCGAGGTGCTCCGCATCGCCGGTTCCGAGCTGGGTTCCGGTCGCGGCGGCCCCCGCTGCATGTCGTGCCCGATCGACCGCGCTCCACTGGTCTGATTTTTCCTTAGGAACGCCTAACCTTTGTTTGGATTACCTTTCCAAACAAAGGTTAGCTTTTCCTGGAATGCAGGAGCCGTTGTTTTCGGCTACCGTACTCCGCATGGCCTCGAACGTGAAGAAGATCCTGTCCAAGAAGTCGAAGTTCCACGAGCTGCTGCAGGCCCAGGTCGGTCACGAGTTCTCCGCCTCGCAGCAGTACACCGCACTCGCGGTGTGGTTCGACAACGAGGACCTGCCGCGCCTCGCGGCGCACTTCTACAAGCAGGCCCTCGAAGAGCGCAACCACGCCATGATGATCGTGCGCTTCCTGATGGACAACGACATCCGGGTCGTCATTCCCGGCACCGAGACGCCGATCAACGAGTTCAAGGCGCCGCGCGACCTCGTCGACCTCGCCCTGCGCCAGGAGCAGCAGGTCACCGACCAGATCGTGGCGCTGGCCCAGGCCGCTCGCGAGGAGAGCGACTACATCGGCGAGCAGTTCCTGCAGTGGTTCCTGAAGGAGCAGGTCGAGGAGGTCTCCTCGATGAAGACGCTGCTCACCATCATGGACCGCGCGGACGGCAACATGTTCTACGTGGAGAACTTCCTCACCCGCGAGAACGTGGGCGACGAAGGCGCCGACCCGAGTGCTCCCACGGCCGCCGGTGGCGCGCTGTAGTTTTCCTCCGCACGTCTGAGTGCCTGATCTGGGGCCCGTCCCACCGAATTCGGTGAGACGGGCCTTTTCAGTTCTCCGCCGCTTCGGCCACGTCGGGTCAAGCTCCGGAACAGTCGCTGTCGGCGAGGCGCATGCGCACGGTCTTGACCGTGGTGCCGTCGTTCTCGAAGACGTAGAACCACTTCGGTGACGTGTTCATCTGCACGACGAGCTCCGAACCGTTCTGGGTGGCGGTCGGATAGGCGTTCCTGAGATCGGTGACCGTCGACCCGGCGCCGATGTTCCTCGACGTCTTGGCGTACTCGGGCAACGTGATCCGGACGATTCCCCTGGCCGCGGAGATGATGACGGCATTCGGGTCGTTCACCGACGTCATGGCGTAGTTCTTGCACGCCTCGTCCGGCTGGGGCTTCGGCGGGACCAGCATCTCGGTCTTCAGCGCGTCGGCCTCGGTCATCGTCAGCCGCAGCTTGTTGTAGACCGGTGCCGCCGCCTCCGGGGCGCGGGGCGGCGTCGTGGTGCCCGTCGTCGACTTCGTGGTGCTGCCACTGCCGGTGTTGCCGTTGCCGTTGCCGGGGTGGGTGCCGCTCGTGGGAGGCACGTCCGCCGGCACGGTGATCGTCTCGGTGATCACGGTGGTCGACGGCGGCGGGGTCGTCGTGGACGGGGCGGAGGTCGAGAGCGCCGACCCGGCCACGTCCGTGTCCACCGGGCCGTGCCTGAGCTGCACCAGGCCCACGCCGGCGCCGATCAGCACCACCACCGCGAACGCCCCGGCGGCGGTGCTGCGGCGTTGCCGGCGGCGCCGGGCACCGCGGACGACCGTCTCCTCCGCACGGGACGAGACGTGCAGATCGAGGCGTTCGTCGTCCTTGAAGAGCCGGCGCAGCTCGTCCTCGACGTTCACGTCAGTCCCTCCCCAGGCGTGTCCGCAGACTCGCCATCGCCTTGCTGGCCTGGCTCTTCACGGTGCCGCAGGAGATCCCCAGCGCGTGCGCGATCTCGGCCTCGCTGAGGTTCTCGTAGTAGCGCAGCACGACCACGGCGCGCTGCCTCGGCGGCAGGTCGCGCAGCGCCTGCCACAGCGGCTCGTGCTCGAGCCGGCTCAGGTCCGACGTCACCGGCGTGTCCGGGAAGTCCGCCACGAGGTTCTCGCGGCGACGCCGGCGCCAGGTGCTGATGTGCGTGTTCGCCATGGCCCTGCGCACGTACGCGAGCGGGTCGTCCCCCTTGCGCAACACGGCGGGCCAGCGCGAGCCCACCTTCTCCAGGACCGACTGGACCAGGTCTGCCGCGTCGTGCGGATTGCCCGTCAGGGCGTGCCCGTACCGCAGCAGCCCCGGCATCGACACGCGCACGAACTCAGCGAAATCCCCCACGGTTTCCGCTCTTCCTCCGCCGCCGGCCGCGGCCCACTCAAGTTGCAGCACCGCGGTCACGGCACGTCCTCTCCCCCGAGCAACCTGGCATCGAGGAGATCACGCACGTTCGCGGCAACCGGTTGCCACCGCCGCGTCACGGAACGGCAACGGCCTCCGGCAGCACGAAAGACCCGTCCGGTGAGCACGGGAAGTCGTGGACCTGCACGACCGCCTCGACCGGGATCGGGCCGTACACGTGTGGGAACCACAGCGGCGAGTCGGGCACGGCCTCCCACCGCACCGGCACGCCGAGCCGTTCCGGGTCGACGACGAGCAGCAGCAGCCCGTCGCGCCCGTGGAAGAACTTGCCCGCCGTCACGTGCACGACGCCCCGGTCGGAGCAGTGCACGAACTCCTCGCCCGCGGCGGGCGTGATCGAACCCGCCGACCGGGCCGCGGCCCAGTCGGCGGTCGAGATGATGTGCAGCAGCACTTATCCACAGCTCCTTGTGGACAACCCTGTGTACAACTCGGTCCGAGCGTCAGCGCAGGGTGATCTGGCGGCCCCGGAGGCCGTCACGGGCCCGGCGCTCGGCGTCGGTCAGCGGCTCGTCCGAGGCCAGTGCCTCCAGCAGGCGCTTGCCCAGCGCCTCCGCCGGGTCGGCCCACTCACGCGCGTGCATCTCGCGGTCGAGGTCCCACACCGGCACCAGCAGGCCGTGCGCGCGGAACGACCCCGCGTACCGCGAGCCCTCGCCCAGGTCCAGCTCGCCGCGGGCGGCCAGCCGCGCCATCGCGGGGATCAGCTTCTCCTCCGGCTCCGGGCGGACCCAGCGCAGGTGCGCCTTGTCGCCCGCGTCCACCCAGTAGGCGGCCTTCACGCCGGGCGCGTCCACGCGGTCGGTCGGCAGGATCGCCGCGTTCGCGCGTTCGAGGGAGAGCGCCACGTCACCGGTCGGCTCGGTGCCCTCCGGCATCCACCAGATGAAGTCGGTGTGCAGCTGCGGCACGATCTCGGCCTCGGGGTCGAGCAGGTCCTGCAACCGGCCGGGGTGCTCGCCGTTGTCCGGGCCGACGACCGACAGCACCTCACCGGTCTTCGCCTGCTGCGCCCACAGCAGCGCCCGCGCGAGGTCGCGGCTGATGTCACCGGAGCGCGTCTGCACCTGCAGACCCACGAACGGCACGTCGTCGCCGCGGATCAGACCGGCCGCCGCCGTCGGCAGCACCGTGGCCAGCGTGACCTCGCGACCGTCCTTGACCGGCAGCTTCGCGACGGCGGACGGCACGAACTCGCGCAGCGCGATCAGCTCGCACTCGGCGGCGAGCCCCTCGAACGGGCGGGACACGATCACGTCCGCCGCACCGCCGGGGGCACCGTGGCAGGCCTTGTACCGCTTGCCGGAGCCGCACGGGCAGGGCTGCTTCGGGTTGATCCCGTCCTTCGGTGCGTCCTTGACAGCGGTCCGCTTGGCCACCTCGGCCCTCCTCGTGCTCAGGCTTGTCAGGTCGCCAAGTTAGCCGTCAGCAGGCGGCGCGTGTTCGCCGGGGCGTTCGTCGCGAGGTAGCGGACGCCCAGGTCACGGCACAACGCGATGTCGTCCGCGTCGTCCACCGTCCACACGTACGTCTCGTGGCCCGCCCTGCGGGCGCGGTCGACGTACCCGGGATCGCGGCGCAGCAGGTGGATGCCCGGTCCGGTGCAGTCGGCGAACGGCGGCAACGCACCGCCGCGGTACCGGCCGAGGCGGTCGAGCAGCAGGACCGTGCGGACGTCCGGCGCGAGCTCGCGGAACAGCCGCACGGCGCTCGCGGAGAACGACATCATGACGATCTGCTCCCGCAGCCCGTGCTCCTCCAGCGCGGCGGCGAGCTTGCGCTCGACCTCGTTGCGGTAGCGCACCGGGTGCTTGGTCTCGATGAACAGCTGCACGTTCGTGTCCTTGACCAGCTCCAGCAGCTCGTGGAGCCGCAACAGCCCGGCCGGCTGACCGTGCCGGTGCCAGCTGCCGTAGTCGTGCCGCTGCAGTTCGGCCAGCGTCAGCGCGCTGACCGTGCCGCGGCCGTCGGACGTGCGGGTGAGCGTGCGGTCGTGCACGCACACGAGCTCGCCGTCCCTGGTCAACCTGATGTCGCACTCCAGCCCGTCCGCGCCTTCCTCCAACGCGAGCTCGTACGCCCCGATCGTGTGCTCGGGGCGGTCGGTGGAGGCACCGCGGTGCGCGACGACTGATGGCTGCTGCACACGTCGCACCTTAGTTCTCGAACAACAATTTGAGACGTCAATCAACTCACCGTGGACTTCAGCGCCACCTCGACTTACCGTCCGCGTTGTGACGTTCGACCAGCGCGATCCCGCGTTCATCGCCGACCCGTACCCGGCCTTCGCCTCGTTGCGGGCCGCGGGTGAGGTGCACCACCACGAGGGCATGGGCATCGCCGTCGCCGTCTCGCACGCCGCCTGCTCCGCCGTCCTGCGCCACCGCTCGCTGGGCCGCCTCTGGTCGGACGTGAAGCCGGTGGAGCGGTTCCTGTCGTTCAACCTCCTGCACCGCAACTCGCTGCTGGAGAACGAGCCGCCGGTGCACACCCGGCTGCGCCGCCTGGTCGCCGCCGCGTTCGGCCGCGGGCACGTCGAGCGGCTGCGCCCGTGGGTGGCCGAGCTGGCCGACCGGCTGGTGGACGAGCTGACCGCCAAGGTCTCCGACGTCGGTCAGGCCGACCTGCTCGCGCACGTCGCCGCGCCGCTGCCGGTCGAGGTGATCGCCGAGCTGCTGGGCGTGCCCGCCTCCGACCGCTACCTGTTGCAGCCGTGGTCGAACGCGATCGTGAAGATGTACGAGTACGGCCTGCCGCCCGAGCAGCAGGACGCCGCCGAGCGGGCCGCCACCGAGTTCGTCGCCTACCTGCGCGAGCTGATCGCGCTGCGCCGCGTCTCCCCCGGCGCCGACCTGGTGTCGGACCTGGTCGCGGTCACCGACACCGACGGTGCCCGGCTCACCGAGGACGAGCTCGTCGCCACCGCCGTGCTGCTGCTGATGGCGGGCCACGAGGCCACGGTCAACGTGATCGGCAACGGCGTGTACGCGCTGATGGAGCACCGTTCGGAGTGGGAACGCCTGACGCCGGAGCTGCTGCCCACCGCCGTCGAGGAGCTGATCCGCTACGACTCGCCGCTGCAGCTGTTCGAGCGCACGGCCACCGACCGCGTCGAGATCGCGGGCCACGTGCTGGAGCCCGGCGAGAAGATCGCGGCACTGCTCGGCGCGGCCGCACGCGACCCGCTGGTGTTCGACCGCCCCGACGACCTCGACATCGGCCGGGAGAAGAACCAGCACCTCGGGTTCGGCATGGGCATCCACTACTGCCTGGGCGCGCCGCTGGCGCGGATCGAGGTGGAGGCGGCGCTGTCGGCGTTGCACCGCAAGCTGCCCGGCGCGGTGCTCGCGCAGCAGCCCGACCGGCGCGCGGAGTTCGTGATCCGCGGCCTGCACTCGCTGATGCTCGCCGACGGGGCCTGATCGGACGACCTGGGCACTTCGGCCGGTCCGTCGGGACCGACTAGCGGCGCGGGTAGCGCCGGGGGAGCGTGAACCCGCGCTCCGCGAGCACCGTCCGCAGCCGGTCGGGGTGGTCGGTGATCAGGCCGTCGACCCCGGCGTCGATCACCTCGTGCATCCGCGGCACCTCGTCCACGGTCCACGGGATGACGGCGAGGCCCTGTCCGTGGGCTTCGGTGACCAGCTCGCGCGTGGTCATCGTGTGCACGGGCGACAGGGCCTTCGCGCCGAAGCTCTTGACCGCCCTCGGCACGCTGCCGCCGAAGTCGGCGAGGTCGAGGCCGCCGGTCCACGGCGACCCCGGCCGCAGGAAGTCGGGCTGGGTCAGCGCCACCAGCGGGATGCGGGGCTCGACCTCGCGCAGGCGCATCAGGGTGCCCCAGTCGAACGACTGGACCGTCACGTTCGGCAGGAAGCCGGAGCGGCGGACCTCCGCGACGGTGCGGCGGACGAACTGCTCGCGCGGGGCGGTCTCGTGCGGTGCGGCGGCTTCGACCTTGGTCTCGATGTTGAAGCGGACGCCCCATGCGCGGTGGGCGCGGGCCAGTGCGAAGAGCTCGGCCAGGGTGGGCATGCGGGCGCCGGGCGAGAGTTCCTGGTCCGGGTACTGCGACCAGCGGGTGCTGCCGCAGTCGAGGGTTCTGACCTGGGCGAAGGTCAGGTCCTTCACGTACTTGCCCGCGTAGGGCCAGGCGGGGTCGCCGGGGAACGCCGGTGCGGTGTCGAGGCACTTGGCGGGGTTCGTCCTGCGGTCGTGGGTGATGACCTCGCGGCCGTCGCTGGTGATCTGGAGGTCCAGTTCGAGGGTGGTGACGCCGAGCGCGAGGGCCTTGCCGAACGCCTTGAGGGTGCTCTCGACGGTCAGGCCGATGCCGCCGCGGTGGGCCTGCAGGTCGAAGTCGCGGTGCGGGTGCGCAGCCGCCAGGCCCGGTGTGGCCAGCGCGATCACCAGGGCCCCGATGAGTGTCCGCATCCTCCCAACCTGGCAGTCCCGCGCGACGCCGGGAAGGCTGCCGCGGGAACGGCGGAGGTCAGCGGGGCGAACCGGAGGGGCGGAAGGAGCGCAGCGGTGGTGCCGGGGCGTCCTTCACCTCGACGACGCGCATCAGCCGGACGGACGCGGCGTCCACCGGCAGCAGCAGGGTCGTGGTGCGGCGGATCACCAGTGCGGTCGTGACCTCGACGCCGGCGAGCACCAGGTCGCCGAGCGCGTGCAGCAGGACGCCGTCGGCCTGGGCCTGGGTGCCGTCGCGCAGCAGCCAGAGCATGGTGATCACGAACAGGACGCCGGAGGACGCCCACAGGCCCCACCACCACAGCAGCAGCCGGGACGGGCGGGGGCGTTCGCCGGCGGGACGGCGGGCGACCGCGTGTTCCAGCTCGGCGAGCACCGAGCCGGGCACGACCAGGTTCACGCCGGGGACGAACAGGCTGAGCAGCGCGGAGCGGTTGGAGCGGGACGGGCCGTAGCCGACGATCGTCGCGGCCACGTTCCTGGCGCGGCGCACCCACAGCACCGTCAAGATCAACGCCAGCGGCCAGCCGACCAGCAGGATCGCCGACGAGGACACGACCATCGCGTCCGACGTGGAGACCACGCCCGCCGAGAGCGCGCCGTAGCGGCTCATCGCGAGCAGCACGTACCGCCAGACCTCGGACAGCGCCGCCCACACCGCGACGAACGCGACGAGCCACAGCGTGTTCTGCGCGGTCCTGCCGATCCGGCGCACCCCGTCGACGGAGTCGCCGCTCTCGGCCGTGTCGAGCACGGCCGTCGGCCAGCGCCACGCCAGCAGCGGGAACCCCCACCGCGGCGGCACCGGGTAGTGCGGCGGACCGCCGTAGCGCAGCCGCTGCGACCGGCGCGAGGGCTGCGGGTACGCACCGGGTGGCGGTGTCGCGACCCAGTCCACGCGCATCGGCTGCAGCGGCTGCACGGTCAGATGACCTCGGGTTCCATGCCGTCGACGCCGCCCTCGAGCGGACGACCGTGGGCGTCCCAGTGCTGCATGCCGCCCTCGACGTTCACGGCCTCCCAGCCGTTCTCGTTGAGGTACTGGGTCACGCGGGCGGAACGGCCACCGGCCCGGCACACGACGTAGAGCTGCACGTCGTTCGGCACCTCGTCCAGGCGCGCACCGATCTCGCTCATCGGGATGTGCAGCGCGCCGGGGGCGTGGCCCGCGTCCCACTCGTCCTGCTCGCGCACGTCCAGCAGGACGGCGCCCTCGGGCAGCTTCTCGGGGACGTCGGCGATCTCGACGCTGGGAACAGTCACACCGTGAATGGTGCCATGCCGGAAGTTGCACCTCCGTGAACCTCCGGCACGGCCGCACCCTCAGGACACCTCCGCGACGGCGGCCCCGAGCCTCACGAGCTCCACTTCGGACAGCGGCACCGCCTCCCGCGTGGGCTGGGAGCTCATGCGGCCCGCGTTGACCTGCTCGACGCGGAACGCCAGCCGGTCGGCGCGGAAGACGTACAGGGTCTGCACCTGCAGCTCCGACGGTGCTTCGACGCCGGGCGCGTACAGCTGGAACACGGTGCCGTCGGCGCCGGTGAGGCGCCGGCTCGCGGCACACGTGCCGGTGGCCCACCGCGCGCTGTCCGCCGCCGCGGCCGGATCACCCTCGAAGCGGGCCAGCGCGAACCGCAGGCTCCCGGCGCCCTGTCCGTCGAGGACGTCGACCCGGAAGCCCCGGCGGTCGCCGTGGTGGACGCTCGCGGGGCCGTTGGCGTCCTCGGGGAGCTCCGAGTCGACGACCCGGTCGGGCAGCACCGCCTGGGCCGAGTCCCGCCAGGCCCGCATCTGGCCGGTCGAGGGCAGGAAGGCACCCATGTTCCGCACCACGTCCGGCTGCGGACCGGCCTCGCCGCAGCTCACCCGCGGCCAGTTGGCGGGATTGGTGGCGAGCGACAGCTCGGGTTCGACCGCTCCCCGCCAGACCGCACCGCCGATCCCGACCGCCGCCACCACGGTCAGCACGCCGCCCGCGAACCCGGCCCTGCGCACGGCCACCCGGCGCCTGCCCCGCCGCAGCACGTCGTCCAGCGTCGTCGTCGGTGGTGGCGCGGGCACGTCGAGAGCTCCGCGCAGCTCGTCTTCGATCGTCATCAGGCACCCTCCGCGTTGACCGGCTCGCCGTACGCCTCGCGGAGCGTCGCCAAGCCCCTGGCCGTCTGGCTCTTCACGTTGCCCTCGGAGCAGCCCAGCTCGGCCGCCGTCTGCTCGATGGACAGGTCGTGCACGTACCGCAGCACCAGCGCGGCCCGCTGTTTCGGCGGCACCTTCCGCAACGCCGCGTGCAGCCGGGCATCGGGGTCGCCGAAGCCGCCGACGATGCCGTGGTCCGGCAGGTCGGCGACCGGGCGTTCGCGGACGCGGCTGCGGCTGTTGATGAACAACCGCGTCACGGTCGTGCGGACGTACGCCTCGGCGGTCTCGCGCCGGACGCTGGGCCACTTCGCGTAGGCACGCACGAATGCGTTCTGCGCGAGCTCTTCGGCCTCCGACCAGTCGCCGCACAACGCGTACGCGGTGCGCCGCACCCAGTCGAACCGGCTGGTGAAGAACTCCGAGAACTCCTCGTCTCGTCGCACTCCCGGTCCCCCATGCTCGTGCTGCGGTCATGTTCACTACACAGCCGGCACCAGCGGGGTTGCACGGAAACGCGGAACGGGCCGCCCCGGAAACCCGGAACGGCCCGTTCGGCAGTGCGCGGACTAGTGCGCGGTGGCCTTCTCGGCACCCGCACCGGTGAGGGAGCGGACCTCCATCTCGGCCTGCTTGACGGGGTCGGCCTTGTCCTTCGACAGGATCGTGCCGACGTAGCCGAGCAGGAACGCGATCGGGATCGAGACGATGCCGGGGTTCGACAGCGGGAACAGGTCGAAGTCGGCGTTCTTGAACATCGAGGTCGGCGTGCCGGAGACGGCGGGCGACAGGATGATCAGCGTGATCGTCACGATCAGGCCGCCGTAGATGCTCCACAGCGCACCGGAGGTGTTGAACCGCTTCCAGAACAGCGAGTAGAGGATCGTCGGCAGGTTCGCCGAGGCGGCGACCGCGAAGGCCAGCGCCACGAGGAACGCGATGTTCTGGCCGTTGGCGATGATGCCGCCGCCGATGGACACGAGGCCGATGACGATCGCGGTGATGCGGGCGACCTTGACCTCGGAGTTCTTGTCCTCCTCCTGGCCCTTCTTGATGATGTTGGCGTAGATGTCGTGGGCGAACGACGCCGACGCCGTGATCGTCAAGCCGGCCACGACCGCGAGGATCGTCGCGAAGGCGACGGCCGCGATCAGGCCGAGCAGGATCGGGCCACCCAGCTCCAGCGCGAGCAGCGGGGCGGCCGAGTTGGCCTTGCCGGGTGCCGCGTTGATCTTGTCAGGGCCGACGAGCGCACCGGCGCCGTAGCCGAGGACCAGGGTGAACAGGTAGAAGATGCCGATCAGCCAGATCGCCCACACGACCGAGCGGCGGGCTTCCTTCGCCGTGGGCACGGTGTAGAAGCGCATCAGGATGTGCGGCAGACCCGCGGTGCCGAGCACGAGGGCCAGCGCCAGCGAGAGGAAGTCCAGCTTGCTGGTGTCGGTCTTGCCGTACTGCAGGCCGGGGCCGAGGAGCTTCTCGCCCGCCTTCGGAGCGGCGTCGACGGCGGCACCGAGCAGCGAGGACAGGTTGAAGCCGTACTTGCCGAGCACCCAGAGGGTCATGACGCCGGCACCGGCGATCAGCAGGACCGCCTTGATGATCTGCACCCAGGTGGTGCCCTTCATGCCGCCGATGAGGACGTAGGCGATCATCAGGGCGCCGACCACGGCGATGACGAGGGCCTGGCCACCGGTGCCCGTGATGCCGAGCAGCAGGGCGACGAGACCACCGGCACCGGCCATCTGGGCCAGCAGGTAGAAGAACGAGACCGCCATGGTCGACGTGGCGGCGGCGGCGCGGACCGGGCGCTGGCGCATCCGGAAGCTCAGGACGTCGCCCATCGTGTACTTGCCGGTGTTGCGCAGCAGCTCGGCGACCAGCAGCAGCGCGACGAGCCACGCCACCAGGAAGCCGATCGAGTACAGGAAGCCGTCGTAGCCGTTGAGGGCGATGGCGCCCGCGATGCCGAGGAACGAGGCCGCGGAGAGGTAGTCACCCGCGATGGCGATGCCGTTCTGCGGGCCGGTGAAGGCACGGCCGGCGGCGAGGTAGTCGGCAGCGGTCTTCGTGTTGCGGCTCGCCCGGATGACCACGAACAGCGTGATCAGGACGAAGACGCCGAAGATGCTGATGTTGAGGATCGGGCTCGACTCGTTCACTTGCCGTCTCCCTCGATCTCACCGCGGAGCTTCTCCGCCAACGGGTCGAGGTTCTTGTTGGCGTGCCGCACGTACAGCGTCGTGATGACGAAGGTCGACACGAACTGCAGCAGGCCGAAGAGGAGCCCGACGTTGATGTTGCCGATCACCTTGGTGGACATGAAGCCGTGCGCGTAGTCCGCGAGCAGCACGTACAGCAGGTACCAGGCGAGGAAGAGGGCGGAGACGGGGAACACGAACTTGCGCAGGCGCTGCTTCAGCTCGGTGAAGTCGGCGCTCGCTTGCACGTCGACCCACTTCTGCGCATCGGGGGACGACTCGCTCGGGGTGTGCTCGGTGGTGCTCACAGTCCCCTCCTCGCGGTACTCGGCGTAGGGCTCAGCAACGTGGCGGGCACGTCATTGCCTCCAGGTGCGGTCCGTTCTTGGTCGAGAACCGTATGGAGACTTGAGTCACTCAGGTAAGACTCTGTTCGTGCCCATGCGCCCAGCAGTCGGGTGAAGCGGCGAACGGTCAGTATTCGAAGACGAAGGGCACCGAGCGTGACCGGAATCACCGTTCACCGATTCGAGTGACCAATTTTCACCCGTTCGAACCGCTGACTACTCAGCGTGTTTACGCAGATCCCCTGCGCTCGTGACCGGCCATCCTGGCCTTCTCCTCCGCGGTCCCGAAGCGGGCGACGTCGCGGTCGCGGATGAAGCCGAGCGGGTCGGGGGCGTGCAGCCGCAGCAGGATCTGGTTCACGTCGGCGGGCGCGCGCCTGCGGGTCGCCTTGCTGACGACGATCATGGTCAGGAACGCGATCGGCACGGTGATCAGCGCCGGCTGGGTGAACACGGCGGGCGCCCAGCGACCGGTGTAGGAGCTGATCACGCTGACCACCTGCGCCGTGATGACCATGCCGCCACCGACGACGAGACCGCACACGGCACCGACCCACGTGAGCCCGCGCCACCAGATCCCGAGGACCAGGAGCGGGCAGAAGGTGGACGCGGCGAGCGCGAACGACATGGCCACGGTCAGTGACGCGTCGGCCCGCGGCAGCAGCAGCGCGAGGCCGATCGCGACGAGTCCGGTGAACACCGTCGCCCACCGGAAGTCACGAACCTTGCCCGGCATGATGTCCGTCGAGACCACCCCGGCGACGGACACGACGAGCCCGGAGGAGGTCGACAGGAACGCCGCGAACGCGCCGGCCGCGACGATCGCGCCGAGGACCTGGCCGCCCAGGTTCGGCACCATCGTCTCGGGCAGCATCAGCACCGCCGCGTCGGTCTTGCCGTTCACCAGCAGCTGCGGCAGGTACAGCCGCGACAGCACGCCCAGCACCGTCGGGAAGATGTAGAACAGGCCCAGCAGGTACAGCACGTGCAGCGCGGTCCGGCGGGCCGCCTTGCCGTCCGGGTTGGTGTAGAAGCGGACCAGGACGTGCGGCAGGCCCATCGTGCCGAGGAACGTCGCGAAGATCAGCGAGTACGTCCGGAACAGGTCGGACAGGCCACCGGTCTGCGGGCGCATCCAGTCGCGGTTGGTCGTGGGCGACCCCTCGACGACGGGCACCGGGGCGCCGGCCGTGAACTCCATGACCGTGCCGGGGCTCAGCTCGTAGACGCCGCGGCTCCAGTACACCGCGCCGTTCGCGTCCCTGCCGTCGATCCGGCCGCGCACCACCAGCTGCAGCGGCTCGTCGACGCGGACCTTGATGTCCTGCTCGGCCACGGTGATCGTCTCGGCGGCCGGGAACCTGACCACGCCACCGTCGCTGATCGGCTGCGTGCCCCGGTCCGGCGCGACGAGGAACACCACGAAGAGCACGAACGTGGGCGCGGCGATGGCGAAGAGCTTGCCCCAGTACTGGAACGCCTGCACGAGCGTGATGGCGCGCATGCCGCCGCCCAGCACGTTGACGACCACGATGGCCGTGACGACCAGCCCGCCGAGCCACGCGGGCAGGCCGGTGATCGTCGTGAGCGTCAGGCCGGCCGACTGCAGCTGCGGCACCAGGTACAGCACGCCGATGCAGACGACGAAGAACGTGCTGAAGTGCCGCACGTTCACCGACCCCAGCCGGGCCTCGGCGAAGTCCGGCAGCGTGTACGCGCCGGAGCGCCGCAGCGGTGCCGCGACGAACAGCAGCAGCGCCAGGTAGCCCGCGGTGAAGCCGATCGGGTACCAGAGCGCGTCGATGCCGTCCTTGAGCACGAGTCCGGCCACGCCCAGGAACGACGCGGCGGACAGGTACTCGCCGGAGATCGCGGCGGCGTTGCGGGTGGCGGGGATCGACCGCCGCGCCACCAGGAAGTCCGGGGTGGTGTTCGCGGTGCGGGAGCCGACGTAGCCGAGCAGGAACGTCACCAGTGCGACGGCGACGATTGCGGTGAGGCTCCAGATGGTGGCGTTCACGTCAGCGGTCGACCATGTTCACGAAGTCGCGCTCGTGCCGTTCGGCCTGCCTGCGGAACACCCACCCGACCGCGTAGAGGGCCGGGAAGGGTGCGAGGCCGAGCACGAGCCAGGGGACGCCGATGCCGAGGACCTCGATGCCCCCGATCGCGGGGAACAGGTAGAAGGTGATCGGCAGGAGGCACATGCCGACCAGCACCGCGAACGCGAGCCCGAACGCGGACCTGAGCTGCTGCTTGATGAGGTCGCGGATCAGCTTCTCGCCGACGCTGGTCTGCTCCTCCAGCTCGATGATCGTGCGCGGTGCCTTGCTGCGCGACTTCGTCGAGTCCGCGAGCACCACCCTGCGCCTGCGCGGTTTGCGGGCCTGCTCACCGAGCCAGGCCTCACGGGCGGCCTGTTCGGGCTTTCCCGCGTCGTGCCTGCTCACCAGCCGCTCTTCGGCGGTCGCACGATCCGCTCCTTGAGCTCCTTGGTGTGCCTGCGGCTGACCGGGAAGCTCCTTGGCGCCCTCACCGGTGCCGATCACGACCGCGTAGCCGTTCGCCGTCATCCGCAGCTCGCTCACCAGCGGCAACGCCACCAGGTACGAGCGGTGGATGCGCACGAAACCCGCGTTCGCCCAGCGCTCCTCCAGCTGCGCGAGCGGGATGCGCACGAGGTGGCTGCCCTCCTGCGTGTGCAGGCGGGCGTAGTCGCCCTGCGCCTCGACGTACCGCACGGAGGCGCGCGGCACGAGCTTGATGGTGCCGCCCAGCTCGACGGGGATGACCTCGTCGTCACTCGGTTCGGCGGGGTTCTGCGCTGCCTGGCCCGTCGCGGCCGCGGGCGCCGCGGTGCGGCCCACCCGGTCGGCGACCCGGGAGATCGCCTTGAGGACGCGTTCCTCGTTGATCGGCTTGTTGATGAAGTCGAGCGCGCCGACGTCGAACGCCGTGACGAGCGCGTCCCGTTCCTCCACACCGGTCACGAAGACCAGCGCGGGCGGGTACCGGAACGCGCTGAGCACCCGTGCGAGGTCCATGCCGGAAAGTCCGGGCATGTTGATGTCGGCGAACACCGCGTCGACCGGCGGAAGGCCGGCCTTGGTGCGCGCCATCACCTCCTGCTCGTAGTCGCCCCGCAGGATCCGCAGCGCCTCCGCGGCGTCGAACGCCGTCAGCACGCGCCGGATGTGGGGGCTGCTCTCGAGGAGGAACTTGATCTCGCTCAGGCCGGGAGCCTCGTCATCGACTGCGAGGACGAGGAGACCGGCGTTGTCTTGGATACTCACTGTGTCGGGCATCTTGCCCATCAATGTGCGGTCATGTCTACGCCGGGACCGGCCCCGACACGCCCGGTGAAACCGAACTGATGCTCACAGCCCGAATCGGGACCAGCGAGCACGTTCTTCGAGGCTTGTCAGCACCTGCGTGACGAGATCCCCCGATCGGGTGGACGCCCCGGCCAGGCCCAGCTTGGCCAGCAAGGGCCTGCGCGGTTCGACGACCGTCAGCTCGGCGTCCGGGAAGCGCTTGGCGAGCACGGACCGGATCGTGCCGATGCCGTCCGCCAGGCCCAGTTCCACGGCCTTGGCGCCGGTCCACACCTCACCGGTGAAGAGCTCGTCGTCGGCCGCCTTGAGCTTCGCGCTCCTGCGCTCCTTCACCCACGCCTTGAACTGCTCGTGCAGGTCGGCGTGCAGCCCCTTGAGCCACTCGACGTCCTCTGGCTTCTCCGCCTGGAACGGGTCGAGCCGCACCTTGTTCTCACCGGCGGTGTAGACCCGCCGCTCCACACCCGCCTTGTCGAGCAGGCCGTTGAGCCCGAACCCGGCGCTCACGACACCGATCGAGCCGACGAGGCTCGTCCCGTGCGCGTAGATCTCGTCGCCGGCACACGCCAGCCAGTAGCCGCCCGACGCCGCGACGTCCTCGCAGAACGCGAGCACCGGCACGTGCTTCTTCGTCGCGAGCTCCCGGATGCGCTCGGCGATCAGAGCGGACTGCGTCGGCGCACCGCCGGGCGAGTTGATGAGCAGGGCCACCGCGATCAGGCGCTCGTTGTCGAACGCCCGGTTGATGGCCGTTTCCACGTTCTGGAGGCTGATCGTGTTGCGGGCCACCGGCGACGACTGCGGGGTGATGACCCCGTGCAACCGCACAGCGGCGACCACCGGCGGGCGTTCACCCCGGTCCATGACCCGCGGAAGACGGGCCGCGATCTTGTCCGTGACGCTCATGTGCTCGACAGTACGTGCGTTTCGCGGTCACGCGGGAGCCGAGCCGGGTGCAGGTTGCTCCCGCGTGACGTGGAACACGTGGTGCCGGGTTAGAGTCGACGGGTGACGTTCAACCCCATCCGCTGGCTGGAGCGCTATGTCGAGTGGTGGGACGACCGGGGCAGGCAGAACGCCGCCGGGCCGACACCGATGCACATCTACTGGATGTGGGTGAGCTGGAGCGTCTGCGCCGTCGCGCTGATCACGACCTTGGCCGTCGCAGCGCGCTGAGCTGCGGCGTTGCCGATCAGCACTTACAGCTGGAATAGCCCTTCGCGGTGCACTTGATGCAGACGCGAACGCGTTCGGGTGCTCGTTGTTCCTGCAATTGATGCCCTTAGCTCGCGGCCGGTCTTCGTCGGTTCACCTGACCGGCTGTTCATTGGTCACCACCACAATCGGCAGGTTCGAGGGTGGGGTTGAGGATCGTTGCCAACACAAGTTGAGTTGGTCCGAACGGCTCTCCGCACGGTCGCTCAGGCGCGGACCACGGGCTGTTCCGCCGTCATCGGCTCGTCGGTCAGCTGCGTGCCGATGTTGAGGTTCGGCAGCACGTTCCGGGCGAACTTCGGCACCTTGAGGATGACCTTGGTGCCCGCGTTCGGGGCGGTCTCGACGACCAGCGCGTACTCGGCGCCGAACACCGTGCGCATGCGGTCGTTGATGTTGCCGATGCCGACGTGCGCACCGGTCTGGTGGGCGTCCTTGATGTCGTCGAGGCGGTCGGGGTCCATGCCGACGCCGTCGTCCTCGACGCTGATCAGCGCCTCGTTGCCGTTGTCCTCGGCGGTGATGGTGAGCATGCCGCCACCGGGCTTCTTGGCCAGGCCGTGCCGGACCGCGTTCTCGACCAGCGGCTGGAGCACGAGGAACGGCAGGACGACCTGGAGGACCTCGGGGGCGATGCGCAGGCGCACGTTCAGGCGGGAGCCGTAGCGGGCCTGCTCGATGGTCAGGTAGCGGTGGATGTTCGTCAGCTCGTCGGCGAGGGTCGTGAACAGGCCGTCGGTGCGGAACGAGTAGCGCGTGAACTCGGCGAACTCCTGCAGCAGTTCGCGGGCGTGGGCCGGGTCGGTGCGGATCAGCGAGGAGATCGTGTTCAGCGCGTTGTAGACGAAGTGCGGGGAGATCTGGGCGCGCAGGGCCTTGACCTCGGCCTGGGCGAGGGCCTGGCGCTGCTTCTGCACGACCTCCAGCTCGAGCTGGGTCGAGACGAAGCGGGCGGTCTCCTCGGCCATGCGGATCTGGCGCTTCGAGGCGACGCCGGAGACGACGATCAGGGTGCCGGCCACCTCGCCCTCGACAACCAGCGGGACCACGACGACGCTGTGCAGGGAGCACGGCCCCTGCAGCTCGCAGCCGAGCTTGCGGTGGTCGACGTGCTCCTTGTGACCGGTGTTGATCGCGCGGGCGACGGTGTCGTGGAGGTACTCGTAGTGGTCGTTGGCGCCGCCGTCCCAGGACAGGACGGTGCCCTCCTCGTCGGTGATGGCGACCGCGACGCAGCGCAGCATCTCGCGCAGGTGGGGGGTGGCCTTGTTGGCGGCTTCCTCCGTCAAGCCCGCCCGGAGGTCGCTCGACGCCCTGGACATGCGGTCGAGCATGTCCATCACAGCGTCCTCGACGGAGGTGCTGACGCGTCGAGCGCGGCACAGCATCACGAAGAGGCCGAGAACGGCCAGGGTCGCGATGACGCCGAGCACAGCGCGCTCGGTCAACAGGTCGCCCACGGTGCACATGCTGTGCTGTGGGACGCCCCTATAGCAAGAGGCAGCCTCGGCGTACGCCCGTACGGTCCACCGGCCCGGGTAGACATCCGATGACTTTGGGGAGAGGGTGTGCCGGTGAAAGTGGCACTGTTCGCGACCTGCCTGACCGACACGCTCTTCCCGTCGACGGCACGTGCGGTGGTCCGTTTGCTGGAACGACTCGGCTGCACGGTCGACTTCCCGCTCGACCAGACGTGCTGCGGCCAGATGCACTTCAACACCGGCTACCGGGAGGAAGCCCGGCCGCTGGCGCGCAAGTACACCGACGTCTTCGGAGGGTACGACCACGTCGTTGCGCCATCCGGGTCATGCGCGGGCATGGTTCGGGAGGTCCACCCCGCGCTGGGCACGTCTCCCCCGCGCACGTTCGAGCTCGCCGAGTTCCTCGTGGACGTGCTGGGAGTGACGGACGTCGGCGCGTGGTTCCCCCACCGCGTCACCTACCACCCCACCTGTCACTCGCTGCGCTTGTTGGGAGTCGGGGACAAGCCGCTGGCGCTGCTCAGGGCGGTCAGGGGACTCGATCTGGTGGAACTGCCCGACGCGACGCACTGCTGCGGCTTCGGCGGCACGTTCGCGGTGAAGAACGCCGAGACGTCCACGGCGATGCTGGCGGACAAGATGCGGTGCGTGCTCGACACCGGCGCCGAGGTGCTGTCCGCCGGTGACAACTCCTGCCTGATGCACATCGGCGGTGGCCTGTCCCGGTTGCGGGCCGGCGTCCGGTCCGTGCACCTGGCGGAGGTCCTGGCTTCGACGGAGGAGGACCCGTGGCGCGCAACCCCGTGACGTGGCTGGGCAGCCCGACGTTCCCGAAGGCGGCCAAGGAGGCGCTGAACGACACCCAGCTGCGGCAGAACCTGCGCAAGGCCACCGGCACCATCCGCGGTCGCCGGGCCGCCGCGGTCGCCGAGGTGGACGACTGGGAGCAGCTGCGGGTCGCCGGCGAGCAGATCAAGGACGACGTGCTGGCCCGCCTCGACACCCTGCTCGTGCAGCTGGAGGAGTCGGTCACGGCGCGCGGCGGCGTCGTCCACTGGGCCCGTGACGCCGAGGAGGCCAACCGGATCGTGCTCGGCCTCTGCCGGGAGGAGGGCGCGACCGAGGTCGTCAAGGTCAAGTCCATGGCCACCGCCGAGATCGGCCTGAACGAGGCGCTCGAAGCCGGTGGCGTGCACGCGGTCGAGACCGACCTGGCCGAGCTGATCGTGCAGCTCGGCGACGACCGGCCGTCGCACATCCTGGTGCCCGCGATCCACCGCAACCGCTCGGAGATCCGCGACATCTTCCAGCGCCGCATGGGCGTCGAGGTGAGCGACGAACCCGCGGACCTCGCCGAGGCGGCACGGCTGTACCTGCGGCAGAAGTTCCTGAGCACCGGTGTGGCGATCTCCGGCGCGAACTTCGCCGTCGCGGACACCGGGTCGATCGTGGTGCTGGAGTCCGAGGGCAACGGCCGGATGTGCCTGACCCTGCCGGACACCCTGATCACCGTGATGGGCGTCGAGAAGCTCGTGCCCACCTGGCAGGACCTGGAGGTCTTCCTCCAGCTGCTGCCGCGCTCGTCGACCGCGGAGCGGATGAACCCGTACACGAGCGTGTGGACCGGCGTGACACCCGGCGACGGCCCGCAGCGCTTCCACCTCGTGCTGGTCGACAACGGCCGCACCGCGGTGCTGCGGGACTCCGTCGGGCGCCAGGCGCTGCGGTGCATCCGGTGCTCGGCGTGCCTGAACGTCTGCCCCGTCTACGAACGCACCGGCGGCCAGTCGTACGGCTCGGTCTACCCGGGACCGATCGGCGCGATCCTGACGCCGCAGCTGGTCGGCGACCTGCACGACCCGCAGGCGGCCTCGCTCCCCTTCGCCTCCTCGCTGTGCGGCGCCTGCTTCGAGGTGTGCCCGGTGCGGATCGACATCCCGTCGGTGCTCACCCACCTGCGCGCGGAGGTCGTGGAAGCCAAGGGCCGCACCGCGGAGTCGGTGGCGATGGCGGCCGCGGCGTGGGTGTTCGCCTCGGCCTCGCGGTACGAGAAGGCGCAGAAGGCCGGTTCGCTGGCCCGTTTCCTGGCGAAGGACGGGAAGATCAGCTCGTTGCCGTGGCCGGGGTCCAGGTGGACGTCCTCGCGGGACGTGCCCGCACCGCCCGCCCAGTCGTTCCGCGCGTGGTGGAAGGAGAACCGTGGCTAGCGCCAAGGAGGAGATACTGCGGCGCATCCGCGACGCGCGGGTGCCCGCCGCCGCACCGGTCGTGCGCGGGTACCACCGCGAAGGGCCGGGCGGCGTCGAGCTGTTCGCCGAGCGGGTCGCCGACTACCGGGCGGTCGTGCACGTCGTCACCGACGTCCCCGCGGCGCTGACCTCGTTGCGGGGCAAGCGGGTCGTGGTGCCCTCCGACGTGCCGGACGAGTGGCTGGCCGACGGTGTGGAGTGGCTGCGCGAGCCGTTGTCGATCGAGGACCTGGACGGCGCGGACGGCGTGCTGACCGGGTGCGCGGTCGCGATCGCCGACACCGGCACGATCGTCCTCGACGGTGGTGTGGCTCAGGGCCGGCGCGCGCTGACGTTGCTGCCGGACCACCACGTGTGCGTGGTGCGGGCCGACCAGATCGCCGGGTCGGTGCCGGAGGCGCTGGCACGGCTGGAACCGACGCGGCCGCTGACGTTCATCAGCGGCCCGTCGGCGACGAGCGACATCGAGCTCAACCGGGTGGAGGGCGTGCACGGCCCCCGTGTCCTGGAGGTGCTCGTCCTCGTCCACCCCGGTCAAGGGGTGGTTATTTGAGCAGGCGCGACAACCGGCGGTCGGCCAGCGGCTTGCCGCCGGTCTGGCAGGTCGGGCAGTACTGGAACGCCTTGTCCGCGAACGACACCTCGCGCACGGTGTCGCCGCACACCGGGCACGGCAGGCCGGTCCGCGCGTGCACCCGCAGGCCGGAGCGCTTCTCGCCCTTGAGCCGGGCCGCGTCCTGGCCCACCGAGCGGGCCACCGCGTCCGTCAGCGTGCTGATCATGGCCTCGTGCAGCCGGTCGAGCTGCTCGTCGTCGAGGCGCCCTGCCGTGGCGTAGGGCGAGAGGCGGGCCAAGTGCATGATCTCGTCGGAGTAGGCGTTGCCGATGCCCGCGATCAGGCCCTGGTCGGTCAGCGCGGTCTTGAGCCGCTCGGTGCGCTTGTGCAGCAGGTCCTCGAGCTGGGTGCGGGAGAGCTGCAACGCGTCCGGGCCGAGCCGCGCGACCGAGGAGATCGTCTTCGGGTCGTGCACGATCCACGCGGCGAGGCCCTTCTTGGTGCCCGCCTCGGTGAGGTCGAAGCCGGGGCCCTGGCCGGGCGGGCCGAGGTGCACGCGCAACGCGAGCGGGCCGCGGCCCTGCTTGGGCGGCGGGGCCGCCATGGTGTCCGCCCAGCGCAGCCAACCGGCCCGTGCGAGGTGCACGACCAGGTGCAGGCCGTCCGCGACCTCCAGGTCCAGGTGCTTGCCGTGCCGGTGCGCGGCCACGACCTCCTGGCCCTGCAGCGCGGTCCACGGCGGGTCGAACGTCTTCAGCACCTGGAGCGACGCCACGTCGACGCGGTGCACGGTGCGGCCGACGGCGTGTTCACGCAGGTGGTGAACCAGTGCTTCTACCTCGGGCAGCTCGGGCACCGCTCCAGTGTCGCATCAGTCGACGGGTTGCAACGGGCCTTCGACGTCGGGCAGCGAGTGCATCTCGATCGTCCTGGCCACCCGCGAGGCCTCCTGGCGCACGGCGAGCGGGCCGCGGACCTGGCCGATCCACCGCTCCGGCGGCAGCTCGTCGGCGGTCGCCTTGCTCTCCGCGACCAGCGTGTGCGGGCGGCGCAGCGCCCAGCGGACCGGGAAGAACAGGAACAGGAAGATCAGCGCGAGGACCAGCCACGAGGGCACGACGACCTCCTCGGGCGTCCACGCGATCAGCACGACCGTCATGACGAGCAGCAGGCCGGCCATCATGATGCCGGGCAGCGCACCGCCGCTCACGTCGTGCTCGAAGTCGTCGGACAGCACCGGGTTGCGCCACTCGATGCGGCTGTGCACAGTCCACATCCGCCCGTCCGCACCGCGTACCAGCCGCGTCATGACACCGTCTCCCACGCTCAGTCGGTCTTGGTCAAACCGTACCGGTCGCGGGGTGAGCCTTGTGGGTGAACCTCAGTCGGTCCGCGGTTTCGGGTAGAGCGTGATCGTCGTCGACGTCGTGGGCGGCGGCGTCGGAGGGTCGCACGGCGTGGAGCTGGAGGGTGCCGGCGACGACGAGGACGACGTGTCGAGCGACTTGATCCCGCGCGGCGTCGACCCGGCCGTCTCGACGTCGGAGGGGGCCGGGTCGGAGGACTTCGCGACCGGCTCCGCGCGTTCGGTGGCCGGTTCGCGCTGCTGCTCGGTGACCGGCGGCGGCGTGGCCGTGGTCCTGCGCACCGTCTCGGGACCGGACCGGTGCGCGGCGGGGGCGATCGCGTTGCCCGGCTGCTGCTGCTCCCGCCGCTGCTGCTGTTCGGGAGCGGGCGGGGCCTGGACGAGCTCCTGGCTGTTCCCGCTGGTCGTGCCGGACGGCAGCGACTGGACGACGGGGTGCTGGTCGGGTTGCAGCATCGCCACGCCGGGACCGTCGGAGAACACCGTGGCCACGGTGCCGACCAGGCCGATCGTCGCGACGGACGCGGCGGCGATGGCCAGCTTCGCCTTGCCGAGCAGCACCTTGCCCGCGAACGCGAGCCCGAGCGTGGACGGCACGACCAGGAACGCCGCGCTGGCCCGCAGCGTCGCGCAGACCTCGTTCAGCTCGGCGTGGAGCTGCGAGCAGGACGAGCAGGCGTCCAGGTGGGCGCGGATCCGGCGTTCCTCGACGCCCTGGACCCCGCCCGCGGTGTAGGTGCCGAGCTTCGCCCTGATCGCCGCGCACGACGACCGCCCGTCGTCCACGGCCAGGTGCGCCTGCAGGTAGGCGGCCCGCAACCCTTCACGGGCGCGCCGGGCCAGCGCCGACATGGCGTTGGGCGAAAGACCGAAGTGCGGTGCCACGGTGGCGGGGCGCTCGCCCTCCACCTCGACGCGCCACAGCACGACCCGCCAGCGTTCCGGCAGGCTGGAGAAGGCACGGGTGATCAGGTTGTGCTCGGCGCGCCTGGCGGCGTTGTCGGCCACCGGCTCGGCCCGCCGGTTCAGCTCCTCGTCCTCGACCGGCACGTCCCGCCGCCGGCCGCTCCACTCCCACGCCACCCGGCGAGCGACCGTCAGCAGGTAGGTGCGCGCGTGGTCGGTGGGCCCGCTGCCGCGGCGGATCGCCTGCAACATGCGGAAGAACGCCTCGGCGGTGAGGTCGTCGGCCTCGGCCGCCTCGCGGACGTGCCTGAGTGAGAAACGGCGGACCGCGTCCGCGTGCCGGGAGAACAGTTCGCCGTAGGCCGAGTCGTCTCCGTCGCGCACCCTGGCGAGCAGGTCCCGGTCGACCTCGTTCTCGTCGACCATCACAGGGCTCAACATGCCACAAGGGGCCAGACCTGCCCCTGGATGAGAACAGGTCGATACACAAGACCATCCGATCGACGTGGGCTGATCAGCGCAACGCTTTCGGTGACAGGACGGTCACAGGTGGGCGTCGGGCCGTCGGAGGAAGAAGACCCACCGGTTACCGTTGCCCTCGTGGTGGACTGGCGGGAACGGGCGACGGCACTCGTGCCGGAACTTCGCGATGTCGCCATGACCGAGGAATGGTCCTGCCACGTCTTCTTCTCCGAGCTTCTCCCAGCTGACCGCGGAAGCGCACCGCGAACAGGACGACGACGTGCTGCGGCGCGCGTACGGGTTCGCGCACTGGTGCTTCCACCAGCCGGAGCAGTTCCTGGAGAACGCGGCGCTGATCAGCTTCTACGAGCACGTGTTCGACGACTGGGACCAGCGCGAGGAAGTGGCGGCGTGGCTGCCGGTCGACGTGCTGCCGAAGGTGCGGGCGCTGTGGGAGTGGCGCTGGCCCAAGGAGCAGTTGGACGAGGTGGACCAGCTGCTGGCCGGTTTGGAGCCCCCCGGTCGAGACGCGGTTTAGCCCTGTTGTATAGTTCTCCACGTACGACAGCAAGACAGGCGGATGTAGCGCAGTTGGTAGCGCATCACCTTGCCAAGGTGAGGGTCGCGAGTTCGAGTCTCGTCATCCGCTCCACGCAGGACGGCTCATGCTCATCGAGAGCATGAGCCGTTTTGCGTTCCGCCATGATTTTGGGGGCCAAGCCCCCACACCCCCGGGCAGCTCGGTTGGCCGGTGCCCAGTGGGTACCGGCCTTTTGCGTTGTCCAGGTCCCGCCACGTGGGTTCTCGGGATGATCGGCGGCCGCTCACGTGGAAAGGTGGTCATCGTTCTCTCGCATCGAACCGACAAGGACCCGGAGATCATGGCCATCACTCAGACGGCAAACGCGCACTGGGAAGGCTCTCTCGTCGAGGGCAAGGGCAACGTCGCCCTCTCCACGTCGAACGCCGGCAGCTTCGACATCGACTGGAAGGCGCGGGCCGAGGAGGCCGGCGGCAAGACCAGCCCGGAGGAGCTGCATCGCGGCGGCGCACTCCTCGTGCTACTCGATGGCGCTGTCGCACGGCCTGACCGGTGCGGGTACGCCGCCCACCTCCATCGACACCAGGGCCGAGGTCAAGTTCCAGACCGGCCAGGGCATCCTCGGGATCCACCTGACCGTGCGCGCGAACGTGCCCGGCCTGTCCGAGGAGGACTTCAAGACGGCCGCCGAGGGCGCCAAGGCGAACTGCCCGGTCTCCAAGGCGCTCTCGGCCGTCGAGATCACGCTGGACGCCGCCCTGGTCTGAACCGCAGCTCCGCGGGGCCGTGGCTGATCAGGTGCCTGCGCGGGCGGATGGGCTGCTCGACCACCTCGAACGAGCGGTCGAGCAGCTCTTCGGCCACGACGCGGCCCTGTAACCGGGCGAGGCCCGCGCCCAGGCAGTAGTGCGTGCCGTGGCCGAAGCCGAGGTGCGCGGGTGCGGCGGGGCGGCCGGGGTCGAAGGTCTCGGTGAACGCGCGCGGGTCGCGGTTGCCCGCGGCGAAGTCGAGGAACAGGTGCTCGCCCTCGGCGACCGCCGTGCCGCCGACCGACACCGGGCAGGTGGCCGTGCGGAAGAAACCGATGAGCGGCGCGTCCAGGCGCACGACCTCCTCCACCACCCCGGCGAGGCGGCGCTCGTCCCGGTCCAGCCGCAGCAGCAGGCTGGACAGCATGTTCGTGGTCGACTCGGTGCCCGCGACCACGAGCCCCAGGCAGAGCGAGAGCCGTTCCTGCTCGGACAGCTGACGGCCCTTGAACACGTCGGAGCGCCCGAAGTAGGCGCAGAACTCGTTCATGGCGGCGAAGTACGACCCGAGCACCCGTTCGCTGACCTCCTCGCCGCTGGTCAGCTCCAGCACCGGTGCCACGAACTCGCGGAACAGCGGGAAGTCCGCCTCCGGCACGCCGAGCACGTCGCCGAGGACGCCCAGCGCGAACGGCGCCGCGAACCCGCTCACGAAGTCCGCCTCCTCCGGCAGGCCGTCGAGCAACGCCCTGGCGCGCAGCCGAATCGGATCAGCCATTCGGCGCACGGCCGTCTGAGTGAATTTGTGGTTCGCCGCCGCACGAATTCGCGCGTGCCCGGCGCCGTCGGTGGTGTTGATCGAGTACATCAATTCCAGCAACCGCCGCTGTTCGGGCGGCAGCGCGGCAGCGACGTCCGCTACCTGCGGACCTGTGGCGTGCCGGGACGAGAACGCGGCCGGATCAGCCAGAACGGCGCGCAGCTCGGCATAGGCGGTCACGCGCTGGGCGTTGATTCTCGGATCGAATTCCATTGCAGCATCTTGTCCCGTTTCCAGCCTTTGTCGGAGCCCTGTTGAGCCGAGCACCCGGCTGCGGAATGTCGACGCCCTGAGTGGGCCGGCAGTCGTCCAATGCCGAACCGTTGCCTCCATCCGCCCGCCAGGAGCCGGTTCTGCGGGCACGATGGGTGCGTGGACCGGGACGAAACGCTCACGCACCTGAGCGGCGACGACTGGCTGAGACCGGACTCGTCGTCCACCCAGCTCTACCGGGACCTCTGCGCGTTGCGGGACCTGCCCGTGCGGGAGCTGACACCGACCTCGCTGCACCTGCTGGTCACGCACCAGGTCGGGCTCGACGTGACGGCGGTGCTGGCGCTGGAGCACGTGGAGGCCGACCCCCTGCGGTCCGTAGCCCTCTACCCCGGCGACCTGCTGGCCGCCCTGCTGCGGGTGGACCACTCGTTCTGGACCGACCACCCGGTGCTGCTGGAGCGGATGTCGCTGGTGCTGGACCGCCTGCGCACGCTGCCCGACGGCGACTGGCAGCTGCTGGTCTCCGCGGCCGAGCAGTTCCCCGGTTAGCCGCGCATTTCGCGCTGTCACAGGGCGTGATCAACGCGAAGGATCACAAAAGTCCGACTGAGTAGAAAAGTCCCGGTTTGCTTGACCCAATCGAGTGAACCCGATAGGCAATCCCCGTGTTGGCGGCGATGAGCGGGCCGGGAAGGCTGGCAACCGGTGCGCTCATCGGTGCCGTAGTAGCGGCGTTGTCAGTGCTCGGACCGCTTTTCGGCTCGTTCGCGGCCGGCGATTCGGAGGACCCGCAGGATGCTTATCCGGCCCGCGTTTCCCTTCTCAACACGCCTTCTTTGATGCCGACGCAGACCGAGTCACAACTACAGACAGTGTCATCTGCGCCTTCTTCAGCCCCGTCGTCGTCCGCGCCGTCTTTTTCTTCCTCCACGACAACGACTACGACCACGACGACAACAACAACGCAGGTCGTCACCACTACGACGACCACGACGACGAAACCGCCGGCTCCCACCACGACGACCACACGGCCGCGGCCTACCACCACGACCACGACCACGCGGCCTTGCGGGATCATCTTCTGCTGATCAGGCCGACCGGTTCCCGTCGTCCGGCTCAGGCAGCGTTCCTCGGGGCGAGCCGCACCACCAGCTCCAGGTCCAGCGCGTGCGCGAGGCGGTCCAGCACCGGGATCGTCGGCACCGTCCCACCTGCTTCGAACCGGGCCACCGCGGGCTGTGTCATCCCCGCCGCCTCGGCGAGCTGCGCCTGGCTCCACCCGCGCGCTTCCCGAACATCCCTGACCGAGCGGCCCAGTTCGAACGCGATGCGGGCCGCCTCGTAGGCCTCGTCGGCCCCGGCCTCAGCCATCCGCCGGTCGCGGAGTTCCTTCCAGCCGGCCAACCTCACCACTCCCCGTCGTGCTCGTCCACGGTGTGCTGCTGATCAAAGAGTTTCCTGCGCCGTCGACATACAGCAGAACCGACCGGTACCGGTGCCGCCACCTCGAACGCAGACCGCGCCGCGCTGACCGGACGATCCGGGGCAACGCCGCGTGAACGCGGGAAATCGATGATCGGCCCGCACAAGCCGAGCAGAACGCCGACAGCGCCCCGACCTGCGCCTTACGGAGACCGAACCCCGGCATGTGGTCAATGTGACGGTGCCTCCCACCACAACCAGGTCACGACTTGAGAGGCCGGAACGATCGGTTCTACGAGCACGGGCACAATGTCCGGGTCATGTACGCGCGGAAGGGGGTGCCAGGGGTGACCTGGCAAGACGAGCTGCAGAAGCTCGACAACGAACTCGCCTCTGGTCGGATCTCGGCTGATGACTACCGCCGCCGCAGGGACGAGATCCTCGCGGGCTCGGCGGGTGGTTCCGCGGTTCCGAACCAGCAGCAGCAGGCGCCGTTCGCTCCCCCGTTCAAGTGGGAGGCGGTGCCGCCCAACGCGCCCAGCGCGGACGCGACCCAGGTCGTGGGCACTCAGCAACCGAAACAGCAGCCGCAGCAGCCGCAGCAGCAGCAGAAGAGTGCCAACCCGGATGCCACGCAGGTGGTGAACACGCAGCAGCGGCCCAACGCCGACGCCGAGCGCACGCAGTTCGTGACGCCGGTCGCGCCGCCGAGCTGGCAGGCGCAGCCGAACTGGCAGGGGCAGCAGGCGCCGCCGCCGTGGGTCGGTGGTGACTTCGACCAGATCAACCAGCCGACGCCGGGGTGGACACACGGGCCGGAGGTCTTCGACGACAGCAGTGGCAAGGGCGGCAAGGGCAAGGTCATCGGCATCGTCCTCGCCGTGCTCCTGCTCGCCGGTCTCGGTTTCGGCGCCTACTGGTTGTGGGGTCGCGGCGGTGACAACAGCGCGGGTGGCCAGACGAGCACCCCGCCCCCGACGAGCACCACGCAGAGCGCGCCGCCGGACCCGATCCAGGTGGGCAAGGTCGCCGGCAACCCGCAGGAACGCAAGGACATCACGAACTTCACCCAGATCGAGAACCTGAAGCCGCCGTACCTGACGCCGGGTGAGGTCACCGCGTACAAGACCGCGGGTGGCGCCAAGTCGAAGCTCAGCCTGGCCACGCCGGCCAAGGGTGCGAACACCACGATCATGATCGTCACGGCGACCGACGAGGTGGCCGCGAACAACGGTGTGCTGGAGCTGAAGACCATCCAGGTCACGAACGGCATGCAGGAGATCACCTCCGACGTGCCGGAGAAGGCCGGCGCGACCCAGGTGGACGCCAAGGACGGTCAGCCCGCGCGCATCCGCGGCCACTACTCCAGCGACAAGTACATCGTGCGCATCGACGTGACGGCGGCGAGCCTCACCGAGGCGCTGGCGCTCTTCAAGGCCGCGGCGGAGACCCAGCTCAAGGCGATGCCCGCTGATGCCTGAGGTCACCGCCTGCACGGTGGTCGCGCAGAACTACCTGCCGGCCGCCCGTGTTCTCGCCCGTTCCTACCTCCGGCACCACCCCGGTCACCGGTTCGTCATCCTCGTCATCGACGCCGAGTGGGACAGCGCCGTCGACGAGGACGGCGTGCGGGTGGTCGGCCCGGCCACCGCGGGCATCGACGAGCTCGACTACCTGCGGATGGCCACCGCGTACTCGGTCACCGAGCTCGCGACGGCGGTGAAGCCGTACCTGCTGCGCCGGCTGCGCGGCGGGTCGGACGTCGTCATGTACATCGACCCGGACATCAAGGTGTTCGCGCCGATGCCGGAGCTCGCTGAGCTGGCGATGGAGCACGGCATCGTGCTCACGCCGCACTTCCTGGCGCCCCTGCCGCGTGACGGCAAGGAACCCAGCGAAGCGGTGATCATGGGCACCGGCATCTTCAACCTGGGGTTCGTGGCGACCGGTCCGGGTTCGGAGCCGTTCCTCGACTTCTGGGCGGAACGCCTGCGGCACGACGCGATCGTCGCGCCCGAACGGCAGCTCTTCACCGACCAGCGCTGGGTCGACCAGGTGCCCGCCCTGTTCCCGAACCACGTGCTGCGCGACCCCGGTTTCAACGTGGCGTACTGGAACCTGCACGAGCGGCACGTCGAGAAGAGGGGCGAGACCTACTTCGCCGACGGGCACCCGCTGCGGTTCTTCCACTTCAGCGGCTACCGCCCGGAGCACCCGTGGCTGCTGACGTACCACTGCCAGCGCAAGCCGCGCATCCTGCTGTCGGAGAACCCCGGTCTCAAGGCGATCTGCGACGACTACGGAAGTGCGTTGCAGGCCAACGGGTACGCCGAGACGCTCGACGCGATCCCGTACGGCTTCAACAAGATGGCGGACGGCTCGAAGCTCACCCCGACCATGCGCTCGATGTACCGCAGCGCGTGGATTCGCGCCGAGGTGCCGCACGAGCGGGTTTCCAAGCACGACACGGAGATCCCGCCGCACGCGTTCGGTGCGGATGGCGGGCGGGCGTTCCGCGAGTGGCTGACCTCGCCGGCCACCCCTGGACAGGCCGCCGCCGGCCTGAGCCGCATGACGATGTCCGTCTACGAGGCGCGCACCGACCTGCAGCTCGCGTTCCCGGACGTGCTCGGCGCGGACGCCGCGGACTTCCGCAGCTGGTGCCGTGCCTCCGGGATCTCCGAGGGCATGCTGCCGACGTGGGGCCTGCCCGGTGAGCCGAAGCCGGTGCGCGAACCCGTCGACGAGTTCGGCGTGAACCTGCTCGGCTACCTGACCGCGGAGCTCGGGCTCGGCGAGATGGGCCGGATCGTGCACGACGCGATCGACCTCGCCGGTGTGCCGATCGTGTCCGTGGTGGAGGACCGGCTGGTCTCCAACCGCACGGACGTCGACGACCCGGAGACGCTCGGCGACCCGCGGTTCCCGGTGAGCGTGCTCGCCGTCAACGCGGACCAGACCAAGGCCGTGCTCGGCAACCACCCCGGTGTGGGTCACCACCGCTACCGCATCGGGCTGTGGGCGTGGGAAGCTCGAGGACTTCCCCGAGTGGCTGCACGCAGCCTTCGCGCTCGTCGACGAGGTGTGGACGGTCAGCGACTTCTGCCGCGACGCCATCGCGCAGCACTCGCCGGTGCCGGTCAGGACGATCCCGGTGCCGGTGCGCGACCCCGGTGAGCCCGCCCCTGCTCCCACCGGTCCGGTGCAGTTCCTCTTCGCGTTCGACTTCAACAGCATCGGGCAGCGCAAGAACCCGTGGGGCGCGGTCACCGCGTTCCAGAAGGCGTTCGAGGGCCGCGACGACGTCCGCCTGGTCATCAAGGCGATCAACGGCAAGCTGCACCCGCTCAGCGCGGAACGCCTGCGCGTGCTGGCCGCCGGCGACCCGCGGATCGAGCTGCTGGAGCGCTACCTCAGCGTCCAGGAGCTGCACGACCTCTACGCGAACAGCACCGCGTACGTCTCGTTGCACCGCAGCGAGGGCTTCGGGCTGACCGTCGCCGAGGCGATGGCCCGCGCGCTGCCGGTGATCTCGACCGACTACTCGAGCACCACCGAGTTCTTCGACTCGAGCGTCGGCTGGCCGGTGCCGTACGAGCTGGTCGAGGTCGGCAAGGGCAACTTCCCGTACCACGAGACCGCGGTGTGGGCCGATCCCGACCTGGACGCCGCCGCGCGGGCCATGCGGGAGATCGCCGACGACCCGGCGGAGGCACGTCGCCGCGGCCTGGCCGCGCGGGAGCACATCCTGCGCACCAGGTCGATGGACACCGCCGCCGAGTGGATGCGCGAGCACCTGGGCAACGCCTACGAGAGCTGGCGGGGCCGGCGGTACGCCACGGCGGCTCCCAGCCCGTCGGCCGACCCGTTGCAGCCGCTGCGCGAGTCGAAGCAGGCGCTGCTGTGGCAGCCCGAGGCCAGTGCGCCGTCCCGGTTGCCGGGTGCGCCGGCGATGCGGCGGGCCGTGCTGCGCGTGATCGACCACTACGACGTGCACCAGCGCAAGGTGATGGGCGCGCTGGTGGACGGCGTCGAGGACACCGCCGGGCAGATGCTCGCGCGCATGGACTCGATGGAGCGCTCGCTGACCCACCGCCTCGACGACGTGGCGAAGAGCGTCGCCAAGACGATCGAGCGGATCGAACGGCTGGAGCAGGTTCCCGCTCCCGACGTGGACGGCGTGCTGCGCGACCTCGCCAAGGTCAACGAGGACGTCGCCAGGGTCGGCACGGACGTCACCGAGGTCAGCCGGGCGGTCGGCTCGGTGCGCGAGCAGCTCGCGGACGCCGAACGGCGCAACCACGAGATGTTCGCCGACCGCGACGTCCGGATCGACCAGGACGAGCTCACGCTCCAGCAGGTGCGGCGCGACCTCACCGCGGTGCACGAGGCCGCGCGGCTGGACCACGCGCCGGTGCCGCGGGGCGCCCAGGTCGTGCTCTGCGACGTGGGCTCGCTGCTGGTGCCCGAGGACGACGTGGTGCTGCCGTGGCTGACCTACCACCGCTCGTGGGAGGTCAGCGAGGCCGACCTCATGGCGGAGCTGGTCGGCGACGGCGCGTTCCTCGACATCGGCGCGCACGTCGGCTACCACACGCTGCGGCTGCTCCAGCGGTCCTCGGCGCCGATCACCGCCGTGGCGGTGGAGGCGAACCCGGTGACGGCCGAGTACCTGCGGCGCAACGTGGCGACGGTCCTCCCGCCGGCGGTGGCCGACCGGGTGACCGTGCTGTCCATGGCGGCGTGGGACACCGAGACCGAGGTCGTGCTCGTCCAGGAGGAGGAGTTCAACAGCGGTGACCACCGGGTGCACGACGCCGGCGACGGCGTCACCGGTGTCACGGTCCCCGCTGTCCGCCTGGACAGCCGCGCGGAGGTCACCCGGCAGCGGATCAGCCTGGTGAAGGTCGATCTTCAGGGCCGCGACCACCGGGCCCTCGCCGGGCTGACGGACGTGCTCGAACGCGACCGCCCGCACGTCGTGTGCGAGTTCTGTCCGGACGCCATCGGCGAGCTGGGCGACGACGCGGCGCAGGTGCTCCTCACCTACCGCAAGCTCGGCTACCAGCTGACGCCGGTCGACGACAACGGACCCGTCGCGGGCGAGCGGTCGGACGACGAGCTGATCAGGATGGCCGACGAAGCCGAGACGAAGTTCATAACTCTCTGGCTTCGCCCCCTCTGAGCTGCGCCGATCTCGTACGATCTGTCCCGGCTCGCGACCATCGGTGTGAGCCGGGACATGGGGGTCGTACGTGACCGGGAGCAGCCAGGGCGCAGCCGTGCGCCGCAACGGCCTGCGCCATGCGGTCGGCACGGCGGTGGTCGTGGCGGTGCTCCTGGTCATCGGTGGTGGCAGCTGGCTCGCCTGGGGTCGTGACCTCGAACTGGCCGGTGCCCGCGACGCCCGCCCCGTGGGTGAGGCCGGGCGCGTGCCCGCCGACCGGCTCGCGCTGGCCGACATGGGCGGCGTGCACGAGAACTACCAGCCGATCCGCACGTTCGGCGGTGTCACCAAGGTCGGCTTCCTGACCGACGACGAAGTCGTCGAGTACGCCGACGCCGACGCCTCCGGTGCCCGCATGGCGGTGTCGATCTACCCCGAGGGCAAGGCCACGCTCGCGGTCGTGCAGGTCCGCGACGCCGACGCCGCCCGGGACCTCGCGGCGGAGCTGGCGGACCTCCAGGAGGAGTACGGCCTGAAGCCGGCCGAGACCCACGTGCACCGCTCCCGCGACGGCCTGCTCACCCGGACCGTCTACACGCACGAGGACCTCGTGGTGCGCCTCGAGGTGCGCGGCAAGACGTCCCGGTGGGTGCGGGAGAAGACGGCCGAGCTCGGCGAGGCGCAGCGCGAGGTGCTGGC
The DNA here is from genome assembly GCF_054300775.1 of Lentzea chajnantorensis. NCBI lineage: Bacteria > Bacillati > Actinomycetota > Actinomycetes > Pseudonocardiales > Pseudonocardiaceae > Lentzea > Lentzea chajnantorensis. Next base: position 1,052,006 of record NZ_JBSDZT010000002.1, read on the forward strand.
CGCTGATGAGTGAGCCCGTCACCCAGCCGGTCGTGGCCGTGACCGCGCGGCCACCCGGCCTGCACGCACCGGTCGCGCTGGGCACCGCCCTGGTCGCCTACAGCGTCCTCGGCGGGCTGTGGCTGAACCGGCACGGCCACTCGCCGGAGTGGCTCGTCGTCGTGCGGGAGTGGGTCAACCGGCCGCTCGGCCTCGGTGAGGACTTCGGGCTCCTCGGCCTGTCGCTGCTGCTGGTGTGCGCCGGGCACCTGCTGTTCGCGCGGGCGATGAGCACGGGGCTGCCGAGGTTCCTGGGACGGCTGGCGTGGCAGGCCGGTCTGCCGCTGGTGGTCGCGGTGGTGCTCGGCGTGCTCTTCTCGCTGTTCGCCGACCCGTTGCCGCTGGTGGTCGACTACCGGGAGAACCCGCCGGCCCTCGCGGTGCTGGCGGTCGTGGTCTTCGCGGTGCTCTGCACGGGGTCCGCGGTGCTGCTGCCGCGCAGGCCGGTCGTGGCGGTCGCCGCGCAGCTCACCGTCGTGGTCGTGCTCCTCGTGGTGGCCGGGGTCACGGACCTCGACCAGCTGGCGGTCCTGGCCGCGCTGGTGGCGCTGCCGATCTGCGGCGAGCTGCAACTGCTGCTGCGCACGGGGCTCGGGCGGTTCTGGGAGGTCGCGCCGCTGGTGCTGATCTGCTTCGTGGTGCCGGCGGTGACCGAGCACCTGTTCCGCACGGCCGCCCTGTGGTGGTTCACCGTCGCCGCGGTGGTCGCGTTCATGCTGGTGCAGCTCGCGGTGAAGGGCGAGCCGCACACCGCGCGGCCGCGGCCGGTCGACTGGCTCGTCAGCCGCGCCTTCCCCCTGGTGCTGCTGTGCGGTGTGCTGGCCTACCCGCTGCTGGGGCTGCTGCCGCTCCCGTTCAACTACCTCGTGGCGTTGCCCGTGTGGGGCCTGGGGGCCGAGCTGCTGCACCGCTGCTTCGGGAAGTCGACATGAACACGCTCACGAACGTGCCCACGACCGCGCAGGCCCGCCCGCGCGCGTCCGGCGGCTACATGCACGGCCTGGACCTCCTGCGGGTGATCGCGTCCACGGTCGGCGTCTACGTGCACACCGCGAACTGGTTCGCCGTGAACCAGCGCGAGTTCTCGTTCAGCGACTTCGTCCGGACGGTGCTGGCCGACCCGCTGCAGCTCAACCCGCACCTGTCGTTCACCGACGTCACGATCTTCATGGTGATCAGCGGCATGGTGGTCACCCACGTGGCCGACCGGGAACGGCCCGGTCAGTTCCTGCTGCGCCGCTTCGGCCGGATCATCCCGCTGCTGGTGGTGGTGCTCGTCATCTCGGCGGTGCTGATCAACCTCGGCGTGTTCCGCGCGGAGACCAAGCAGACGTCGCTGAGCTTCCTCGACGTGCTCACCGGCGTGACGCTGGCGGGCTTCTTCACCACGCCGACCGTGATCCTGGTCGGCGTCACCTGGACGTTGCTGCTGCAGATCACGTTCTACTCGTACGTGGCGGCCACGATGCCGTTGCTGCGGCGACGACCGTGGCTGCCCCCGGCGGCCGCCGCCGCCCTGATCTGCCTGACGCTCTCGCTCGCCAGCGGCCCGCAGTCCGATGCGGTGCACCGCATCGGTGTCATCGCCTGCTTCATCACGCTGATCTTCATCGGCCAGCTGATCACCCTGGTCCGGTCCGGCAAGGTGCACGTCGGCACCGGCCTCGCGATCGGCACCGTCCACTTCGGCCTGTTCGTCTGGGCCGACAAGCTCGGGGGGTACGCGTACTCGGGCGGCGGCATGGTGCGCACCGCGTTCCTGTGCATCCTGCTGGTGCTCGTGATGATGTACGTGGGCGGTCCGGTCACCAAGTCGGCGTTCGTGAAGGCCTGGTCGGCGCGGACGTACGCGATCTACCTGATCCACCCGGTCTGCATCTACCCCACGCTCGCCGCGCTGGCACCGCAGATCGGCAACGTCCCGGCGCTGCTCGTGGCGCTGCTGCTGACCGCCGCCGTGACCGAGGTCCTGCACCGCTACGTGGAGATGGCCGTGCACCGGCGCATCCGCCGGTGGGAGAAGAAGCGGTCCGCGTCCGCCCCTGCGCGCTGATTCACGGCCGGACGACCGCATCGCGGCGCCGCCGACGTCGTTGTACCCGCTGGACGGGGGACGGCGGGCTCCCCTGGCTACTGACGGTGCCCGGCCCGTTACTCTTCTCGCCGCAACGGCGGTCCGGGACCGCACGAGGGCGAAGGGGGTCGGTCCCGCTGGAGTCACCAGCACGCACCCAGACCGGCGCTGACCAGGCACGTTCCGAGAAGACGCGGGTCGCGTTCATCGACATCGGCCGGGCCGTCGGCGCCCTCCTGGTCTTCTACAGCCACATCGCGGCCCAGTGGGTGGGCAAGCGCGACGAGGAATCCCGGTTCTTCGACGTGCTGAACGCCGTGTCCAGCGACCCGTTCCACATGTCGCTGCAGGGCATCGGCGAGGTCGCCGTGCCGTTCTTCTTCCTGGTCAGCGGGTTCGTCGTGACCCCGATCGCGCTGCGGCACGGCCAGACCCGCTTCGGCCTGAACCGGCTCTCGCGCGTCTACCCGCCGATGATCTTCACCGTGCTCCTGACCGCGCTGCTGATCACCGTCGGCGGCGGCCTGCTCGCGACTGGCCAGGCCCAGACGATCAGCGCGTGGACGCTGTTCACGAACTCCGTGCTGGTCAACTACCTGATCTTCCCGCAGGTCGTGCTGGTGGGCGTGGCCTGGACGCTGATCGTCGAGGTCATCTTCTACCTGGTGCTGATCCTGCTGATCCCGGTGCTCAAGCGCTGGGTGTGGCTCGGTCTCGCCATCGAGCTGACCTTCGTGTTCATCGTGCTGATGAGCCGGGCCCAGTTCGGCAAGTCGTGGTCGCTCTTCGCCGTGAACGTCTCGTACCTGCCCATTCCGATCATCGGCCAGATCATCTGGGCGACCACCACCAAGCGCATCCCGCTGTGGGCCGGCGGCGTCTACACGGCGCTGGCGTGGTCGTTGTACGTGCTCGGCGACCTGCTGAAGCTGGGCCGCGTCGACAACTCGTACAGCCTGGCGCTGGCCATCGCGGTGATGTGCTTCCTGATGGGCCTGTTCGCCGAGCCGCGGCTGCGCGAGCGGAAGTTCTGGATCGCGCTGTCCGAACGCAGTTATTCCATCTACCTGCTGCACGGCCTGATCGCGTTCGCCGTGCTGGACCTGCTGCGCCCGGCCGTTCCGCTGCTGCCGGCCGTGGTGATCGCCGTGGCAGCCACGTTCGCGTTCGTCGAGCTCAGCTACCGGTTCGTCGAGAAACCGAGCCACAAGCTCGCGCGCAGGCTTTCCCGGCCGCCGGCCAAGCCCAAGCCCACGCCGGAACCAGAGCCGAAGCCGGCGCCGGAGGCAGCGGCCCCTGTGCCGGAGGAGAGCACCGAGATCACCCCGGCGCGGGAGCACCGGGACTCGCGCGCGATCGTGGCGGCCGAGGTGACGATCGAGCTGCCGCGCGTGCGCAAGCGGGCCGTTCCCGCCGTCGCTGCCGCGGAGGACGAGGACCACACGCAGGTCCTGCCGCGCGTGCCGAACTACCCGACCACCGACCCGGACGAGGGTTCCCGCCGCCGGCGACTGGACGACAACGCCCGCGGGGCCGTGACCGTGGCCGCATTGCTCGCCGAGCAAACTCAGAGGGAACAGGCCAGAAAAGATCACCGGTCCGAGCGGCGCAGCCGGGAGAATCGACCGGCTCAGTGAGTCGCTCCCACTTGCAACCGCCGACGAGTGCTAGACGTCTACCTGTGTAAGTCACCGTTCGGAGGCGACACATGTGGATCAGCGTGACATTAGTCACATTAGGTGGTTTGGCGTTCTTGACGCGAACCGTGACGGCCGTCCTGGCCGTTTCCTCTCGCAAGAAGATGAATGACTACGCTAAGCCACAAACGTCCACCAATTGAGATACTCGTTCGGCCTACGACTTACGGGCGAACGTTGACTTACCGTACGATCCTTTCGGGTCGTATGACTGAACGGTCACCTGATGGGGACCTCACAGGGGTAGGTGCGCCATGGACCACGCACTGAGCAAGGTCATCGAGCTGCGCGAAAACGGGTTTCAGTTCCTGCACCTGAGGGACGACGCCGGGCAGCTCGACCGCATCATGGCGTTCAAACAGCGCAGAGGGTTCATCGACTCGATCCTCTTCTGGTCGGAGACCGAGGCCCGCGCGGGACGCTTGCCCGCGGTGCGCGACTCGGCCAGGCCCGCGCAGGCCGTCTGGATCTACGAGGGCCCGTTGATCGAGGCCGTGGACCGGTTGCTGGACCTGCCGGAACCGGGTGCGCGCAACGCGCCGTCGTTGATGAAGGCGACCGCGTCCGATCTGGCCGTCGTGACGACGCTGCCGTTCAAGCTGAAGCTGCCGCCCGGCGCCATCGCCTGACGACGTGCCGGTCATTTCCCAGTCGCCAGTTGTTGCGGCGGCTTCGAATGCTGCGCCGAACAGCTCACCGAACGTGTGAAGAACTTCCCCCTCCCGGATTACGCAGCTTGATGTAGAGGGGTCGGGTGCGGAACCTTCGCGCCCATGAACCTCAGGAAGACCGTCGCGGGGGCCGCCGTGGCCCTCGGCAGCGCCACCGTCATGCTCGGCCTGGGTGGCATCGCGCACGCGGACACCGCGAACGCCAACGCCCACACCGCTCCCGACCTGGGTGGCCAGCTCGGTGACGTCGCGTCCGTGGGCGACCTCGCCTCCGTCAACACCAAGGACGTCGACGGCAAGGTCCAGGCGCTCAACGCCCAGCAGCCCGACGTCAACGCGATCGTCGAGAACGTCGACTCCAGTGCGACCGCGACGCTGCTGGGCCTGACCGAGCCCTCGGGTGTGCCGACCGGCAACGCCTCCGTCGACATCTGATCGTCGGCATCTGATCGTCCGCCGCTGAACTGACCAGTTCTTCCTGACCGGAGCGGCGCCCGGTTCCCTCCCCCTCGAACCGGGCGCCGTTCCACTTTCTCCAGCACCTGAAGAGAGGGAACCGCCGTGCGCCTGAAGAAGATCGTCACCTCCGCCGGGATCGCCGCCGGTGCGCTGGCCGCGTTGGCCGGCACCGCGAACGCGAGCCCGCAGGCCGTTCCGCAGCTGCCGCAGCTCGACCCGGTCACGCAGCTCAGCGAGCTCGGCGACCGCGCGGGTGTCACGGCGCTGCACGACCTCAACGGTCCGAACGTGACGGCGGTGCACAACGGCACCGCGCTGGTGGAGGGCTGAGCTAGCGACCGACCGCGTACCCCTGTGCGCCGCGCGGGTTGGCCCCGGCGCGCAGGAGCCCGTCCGCGGCGTCCCTGGCCACGGCCGACATCCGGCCGAGGGTCCACTCGCCGGCGTCCACGACCTGGTGGCCACGCGCACGCAACGCTGCCAGCACGTCCACGCCGGCGCGTGACTCGATGACGAGCTTCCCCGGTGTCCAGGCCCGCGGGTAGAACGAGCTCGGGAACGCGTTGGAGTGCCACATCGGCGAGTCGATCGCCTCCTGCAGGTTCAGCCCTGCGCGGTGCGCGAGCCAGAAGCCGAGCTGCCACTGGTCCTGCTGGTCCCCGCCGGGCGTGCCGAACGCCAGTGCGGCCTCCCCGTCCCGCAGCGCCATCGACGGCGACAGCGTGATCCGCGGGCGCTTGCCGGGGGCGAGCGAGTTCGGCAGTCCCCGGTCGAGCCAGAACATCTGGGCGCGGCTGCCCAGGCAGAACCCGAGCGACGGGATCGTCGGCGAGGACTGGAGCCAGCCGCCGGACGGGGTCGCGGAGACCATGTTGCCCCAGCGGTCCACGACGTCGACGTGCACGGTGTCGCCGCGCGTCACGCCGGAGCGCGCCACCGTCGGCTCGCCGATCGCACCGGTCGGGTCGGACACGGGGGTGGCCGGTCCACCGGTGATGTGCCGGGGCAGCACGGGTGCGCGGCCGCCGGGCGAGCCGGGCCGCAGCTCGTAGGAAGCGCTCTCCCCGATCAGGGCACGGCGTTCGGCCGCGTAGGAGCGGGACAGCAGGATGTCGAGCGGGACGTCGCCGACGTCGCCGTACCAGGCCTCGCGGTCGGCGAACGCCAGCTTGGCCGCCTCGACCGCCAGGTGCACGGTCTCCGCGGTCGGCCTGCCGTCCACGTAGGACAGGTCGTAGCCCTCCAGCAGCCGGAGCTGTTGCACCAGAACGGGTCCCTGCGTCCACGCGCCGGCCTTGACGAGCGTCCACTCGCCGAACTCCGCGGTCAGCGCGTCCTCGTACGACGCCTCCCACGACGCCATGTCCGCACCGGTCAGCACACCGGCGTGGTCGCGGCCGGAGTCGTCGCGGTGGGCGGTCCGGCAGAACTCGTCGACCTGGGCGGCCACGAAGCCCTGCGACCACGCCCTGCGCGCGGCCTCGATCTGCGCCTCGCGGTCGGCGCCCGCGGCCTCTCCTGCGGCGAGCAGCCACTCCCAGGTGTCGGCGAGCTTCGGGTTGCGGAACCGGCCACCGCGCGCGGGCAGCGCACCGCCGGGCAGCCACTGCGCGGCCGAGGTGGTCCAGTGGTCGCGGAAGAGGTCGGAGACGCGTTCGATGGTGTCGACCACGCGGTCGAGGAGCGGGAACCCGTCCCTGGCGTAACCGATCGCGCGGTCGAGCACCTCGCGCAACGTCTTGGTGCCGTGGTCGCGCAGCAGCGTGAGCCAGCCGTCCCACGCGCCCGGCACGGTCGCCGCCAGCAGGCCGCTGCCGGGGATCAGGTCGAGTCCGAGGCCGGTGTAGTGGTCGATCGTGGCGGCGGCGGGCGCGACGCCCTGGCCGCTCAGCACGCGCGGGGCGGACCCGGCCTTCGCGAAGATGATCGGCACCTCGCCGCCGGGGCCGTTGAGGTGCGGTTCCACGACCTGGAGCACGAATCCGGCGGTGACGGCGGCGTCGAAGGCGTTCCCGCCGTCCTCCAGCACGGCCATGGCCGCCGAGGAGGCCAGCCAGTGGGTCGAGCCGACCATGCCGAAGGTGCCGACGAGTTCGGGGCGCGTGGTGAACACCCCATAAAGGTACGCGGGGCTAACTAAATTGCGTGACTCCGAGTGACGCACGACCCACGCCCGAATGGAGCAGCCCTGCGCGGGCCAGCGCCTCCGCGTCCAGGTGGTTCCGGGAGTCGACGATCGTGTGGCCGTCCATGAGCTCGGCCACCCGCGACCAGTCGAGCGTGCGGAACACCGGCCAGTCGGTCAGCAGCACGACCGCCTCGGCGCCCTTGACCGCCTGGTAGGGGTCGTCGACCACCAGCATCCCGGTGATCGGCCCGCTCACCTCCGGGTCGTGGGCGGTGAGCTCGGCGCCCTCCAGCACCAGCTGTTCCGCCACGGCCAGGGCGGGCGAGTCGCGCAGGTCGTTCGTGCCGGCCTTGAACGCGAGCCCGAGCACGCCGATCCGCACTCCGGCGAGCGTTCCGCCGCAGGCGGCGCGGACCTTCTCGACGACCCGCAGCTGCGCGCGGACGTTCGCCTCGATCGTGGAGCGGACCAGTCCGAAGTCGACACCCGCCGCCTCGGCGATCTGCACCATCGCGTGCGTGTCCTTGGGAAGGCACGACCCGCCCCAGCCCGGCCCCGGCCGCAGGAACGACTGCCCGATCCGCTTGTCGTAGCCCATGCCCTCGGTGACCGACTCGACGTCGGCGCCCAGCCGTTCGCACAGCTCGGCGACCGCGTTGACGTACGAGAGCTTCATCGCGAGGAAGCAGTTCGCGGCGTACTTGACCATCTCGGCGCTGGCGGCGTCCATCAGCACGGTCGGTGCGCCCAGCTTGGCGAACAGCGCCGCCACCCGCTCGGCCGCGGACGGCGAGTCCGACCCGACCACGATCCGGTCCGGGTGCAGAAAGTCGCGCACGGCAGTGCCCTCGCGCAGGAACTCGGGGTTCGACACCACCGCCACGTCCTCACGCCCGAGCAACGCGCGCACGCGTTCCGACGTACCGACGGGCACCGTGGACTTGGTGACCACGACCGTCCCGTACGGCAGCACGTCGCGGATCTCGGCGGCCACGGACTCGACGGCGCTGAGGTCGGCCGCACCACCCGCGCCCATCGGCGTCGGCAGGCAGAAGAACACGACGTCGGCGTCCCGCACCGCGGGAGCGGCACCGACGACGAACTCCAGCCGTCCGGCCAGCCGGCCCTCGACGACGAGCTCGGCGAGCCCCGGTTCGAGGATGTCGACCTGGCCGGCGCGCAGTCTGACCACCTTCTCCGCGTCGACGTCCGCGCACACGACGCGGTGTCCCAGTGATGCGAGGCAGGCTCCCGTGGTGAGTCCCACGTAGCCGATGCCGACGACCGCGATGCGACGGGCGAACATGCGGGTGACCCTGACATCCCCGGTTGGCCGCTCGGGGAACACCGTACGACTTTCGTCGTAGCTGACCGTGACAGATCTCCTCCCAGAGGTCTACCGGCGCGGGCGATGTTTCGAACACCGTCGAACGGCACAGTTCAAGGCATGGGAGTTCTGCTGATCGCAATGATCTTCATCGGCCTCGCGGTGCTGGCAGCGGTGCCCCTGGTGGCGCTGCTGCACCTGTCCGACCGTTGACCCGGTCCGGGGGTCGACCACCGGGTAACGAGCGTTAACCTCCTCGCGAGCAGTTCGCTTCGAGGAAGGTGAAGGCATGGAGATCTCGGGTACCGCGGCCATCGTCACCGGTGGCGCGTCCGGTCTCGGCGGCGCGACCGCACGTGCGCTGGCGGCGCGTGGAGCGCAGGTGTTCGCGCTCGACCTGCCCGGCGCGATCGAGAAGGCGGAAGCCGTCGAGAACGTCACCTACCTGGCCGCCGACGTGACCTCCGGCGACGAGGTCCAGGCCGCCGTCGACACCGCGGCCGGCTCCGGCGCCCCGCTGCGCATCACGGTGAACTGCGCTGGCATCGGCCCGTCGACCAGGACCGTCGGCAAGAGCGGCCCGCACGACCTCGACCTCTACCGCAAGGTCGTCGAGGTCAACCTGATCGGCACGTTCAACGTGCTGCGCCTCGCCGCCGCCGCGATGGGCAAGACCGAGGAGCTCGAGCACGGCGCCCGCGGCGTCATCATCAACACCGCCTCGATCGCCGCGTTCGACGGCCAGATCGGCCAGGTCGCCTACGCCTCCTCCAAGGGCGGCGTCGTCGGCATGACCCTCCCGGCCGCGCGCGACCTGTCCTCCGTCGGCATCCGCGTGCTGACCATCGCCCCCGGCATCGTCGACACCCCGATGCTCGCCACGGTCTCCGACGAGTTCCGCGCGGGCCTCGCCGCCGGTGTGCCGTTCCCGAAGCGCCTGGCGCAGCCGTCGGAGTACGCGCAGCTGGCCGTGTCGATCGTGGAGCACGACTACCTCAACGGCGAGGTCATCCGCATGGACGGCGCCCTCCGCATGTCCCCTCGCTAGCCCCACGCGCCTGCTTCTCGAGTGCACGCGGGGAGCTTTCGTACTCATATGCGGTACGAAAGGTCCCCGCGTGCGTTCGGCGTGGGCGGGCGGCGCGTCAGAGGTCGCCGGCGTAGGGCAGGCGGGACATCGCGTCCGAGGTCATCCACTCGCGCAGGCGGTGGGTGGCCCGGACGTCGTCCTCGTTGTACTCCAGCAGCCTGCGCCGCTGGTCGAGGTCGAGCGGGTCGCCGTTCAGGCCGACCGCGGACCGGTACCAGCGCATCGAGTTCTCGCCGCCCGCCTCCGGGTCGCGCCACGTGAAGCCGGCGACCGGGGCGATGATCTTCAGTCCCTTGCCGTGGGCGCACAGGAACTGCTCGCGCACGATGCCGAAGAGGTCCACCCACGCGTCGGAGCCGATGAACTCCTTGACCTGCGCCACGGTCGGGATGCCGGGCTTGCCGGCGAACCGTTCCGCGGACGCCAGCAGCCAGCGGTTCTCGGCGAGCTCGTTGTAGCAGTAGGCGCGGAACGACAGGCCGCGTGCCTTGGCGCGCAGGCGGATGCCGGTCAGCCAGGTCCAGAACTCGGCGAACGAGCGAGCCTCGTCGTCGCACGGCAGCGCGTCCCACGTGACGAACGCGCGGTAGCCGTGGTCCTCGTCGACGTCCTTGCCGGACAACAGACATCCCCACATGTACGCGCCCAAGTCGCCGAAGCTCTCCATGTCGACGTCGACCTCGACGTCGGCGCGCGGCACGTTCATCTCCCGCACGCGGCGGACCAGCGTGAGGTCGCGCAACCACGCCCGCGCGAGCACGACCGCGTCGCCGAACGGCATGCCGACGAGCTGGATCGGACCGTCCGAGGCCGGGTCGAGCTCCGCCAGTTGGTCCACAGTGGACAGACCGATCCTGCGCAGCGCCACCGCGTCCTCGCCGCGCACGACCAGTGAGACGTCCCTGCCGCGCTTGAGGTCGGTGTCGCAGGTCGGCCACCACGGGCAGGTCTTGCAGTCGACGATCCGCGACGGCTTGGCGAGCGGGTCCTTCTGGTTCGCCGCCGCCAGCGCCACGGCCAGCCGGTCGGAGAACCGCGCGTCGTACTCGGCCAGCGCGGTGCGTCCGCCGGGCCAGGTCGGTGCCTCCAGGTCGTGCCACAGCACCACGTCGGCGTCCATGCCGATCACGCCACCGGTCGCGCGGGCGTTCGTCGCGTGGCCCGCGGCCTGGAGCTGGCGCTGGGCGTGCGCGAGCCGCAGCTGGTCACGGGGCTGCGGCCGGACCTTGCGATGCGGGTCGGTGCGGCTGCCGCCGGGCAACGGCATGGTCAACGGGCTGGTGCGCGCGCCCTGGCCGGGGTCGGTGATCTTGTGCCGCACCACGAGCACCGGCACGTACCCGGTCGCGTCCTTCACCAGCAGGTCGATGCCACCGCGACGGCCGCCACGCGGGTCACGCGGCAGTGCGGCGCCCCAGATGTAAGGCGCGCCCATCTCCATCGCCGCGAGCGTGACGCGTTCCCGGTCCGCGGTGCGCACCTCGGGACCGTTCGGCACCTCGAAGAGGTTAGAGCCGACGATCCGCCCGAGGGCGTCCGCCACCGCGCGGCGGTGGTTCGCCGCGTCCGCTTTCCGTTGTTCCGAAGCCGGGTCCAGCGCCGCTTTGGGAGCGTCGCGCATCTCCGGATCGTTTTCGAGGTGCACCCGCCGCCGACAACGAGTGACCACGCCGGCGTCTAGCTGCACCTGGGAAGTCACCGGTGCAGCGTATGTCGCGCGCCGACCTCATGTGCCAGCAACCTGGGCAGTAAGTTTCACGTGACGGAGGAGGTGTACCCGAATGGCGCGCAAAGCGAAGGCCGGATTCACGCCCGGCAGGGCGAAGAACCTGGTCGGCGTCGCGAAGGTGGTGGCGCCCGCGCTCATCCCGGTGCTGGCCCCCGTGATCGCCCGCGGAGCTGGGGTTTTGAGCGAGCAGTACGACCGCTACCGCGCACGGAGGCTCGGCATCGACGTGGCCGACATCGGCCGGTACTCCGGTTACGGGGCCCGGTTGCACGCGCGGATCGTCGGCTTTTCGGAGTCGCTCGAGACGGTGCGGGCCGCGGATTCCGATTGGGTTTCGAAGACCGAGGCGCGCCTGTCGCAACTGCTCGCCGCCGTGCGCGCTTCCGAACGCATGCCGACGGCCCGGCGCAAAGCAGCGCACCGGGCCGTCGGAACCGATCTGGACGTGTTGGAGCAGGAACTGCTCAGGCGTCTGAACGTGCGCTGACGTTCGGCGTGCGCCCGGTCACCTTGGCCACGGCCTCGACCGCCGCCTCCTCGACCACTTGACCGGGGTCGAGGTGGGCGGTGACCTCCTCCATGACCTCGGCCACGCGTTCCTCGCGCCGGATCATCGGGTCGGACCGCAGGTCCTTGGCCAGCGAGACGCACAGGCCGACCATCACGACCATGAACGGCAGCGCCGCGATGATCGTGAGGTTCTGCAGGCCGGTCAACGCGTTGGAGCCGCCGACCAGCAGCATCACCGCGGCCACGGCACCGGTGAGCACGCCCCAGAACACCACCACGGCCTTGGTGGGGTGCATGGAGCCCCGCTGGGAGAGCGTTCCCATCACGATGGACGCGGCGTCGGCGCCGGACACGAAGAAGATGGCGACGAGGATCATCACGACCACGCCGGCCACGGTGGCCAGCGGGAACTGGTCGAGCAGCGAGAACAGCTGCGACTCCGGCGTCGACTGGCCCGCGAGGTCCACACCGGACCGCTGCTCGAAGATCGCCGAGCCGCCGAGGATCGCGAACCACACCAGCGACACCGCGGACGGCACGAGGATCACGCCGGCGACGAACTGGCGGATCGTGCGGCCGCGCGAGATGCGGGCGATGAACGTGCCGACGAACGGCGTCCAGGAGATCCACCACGCCCAGTAGAAGATCGTCCAGCCGGACAGCCACGTCTCGGTCGCCTCACCACCGGAGGCGGCGGTGCGGCCGGCCATGTTGGCCAGCTCGCGGAAGTAGTCGCCGAGCGCGGTGGGCAGCAGGTTCAGGATGAACACCGTCGGGCCGACGACGAACAGGAACAGCGCCAGCACCACGGCCAGCACCATGTTGGTGTTCGACAGCCATTGGATGCCCTTCGCGACCCCCGAGACGGCGGATGCGACGAACGCCACGGTCAGCACGGCGATGACCGCGACCAGCACGCCCTTGCCGACCTGGCCACCCCACCCGGCCGCCTCCAGCCCGCTCCCGATCTGCAGGGCGCCGAGACCGAGGGAGGCGGCCGAGCCGAACAGCGTGGCGAAGATCGCCATCACGTCGATCGCACGGCCCCACCCCGACGCGGCCCTGCGACCGAGCAGAGGGGCGAAGGCAGCGCTGATCAGCGACGACCGGCCACGGCGGAAGCTCCCGTAGGCGATCGCGATGCCGACGACGGCGTAGATCGCCCACGGGTGCAGGGTCCAGTGGAAGAGCGTGGTGGCCATGGCGGTCTCGAGGGGGTCGCCCTCGGTGCCGGGCGGCGGCTTCACGAAGTGCGTGAGCGGCTCGTTCACGCCGTAGAACATGAGCCCGATGCCCATGCCGGCGCTGAACATCATCGCGACCCACGAGACCGTCTTGAACTCGGGTTTCTCGTCGTCACGACCGAGCGGGATCTTGCCGTAACGGCTGAAGGCGAGCCAGAGGGCGAACAGCACGAAGCCGGACGCCGTGAGCACGAAGGCCCATCCCAGGTTCTGGATGACCCACCCGAGCGCGGTCTTCGAGGCCGAGGCCAACGAGTCAGTTCCGGCAATCCCCCAGGCCACGAATGCAAGCGTGAGACCTGCGGCAACGCCGAACACGACCCGGTCGGTGCGGCCCGGCCTGTCGCATTGGTTGTGCATGCGGCCCTAGATACCCACTCGTGGACCGATGCAAACCGGTCGCATTACCCTCAGATCCGTGAGCACCCGGTCGAGTGAGATGCGCACCCTTCGCGGTGCCGTTCTCGCGGTGACCTCGTCGGCGCTCACGATCGCCGCCCACGGCATCGGCGGTGGTGAGCTCGCGGAGTTCGTCCACGCGCTGCCGCTGGTGGTGCTGATCGCGTTCGCGGCGGCGTCGCTCGCGGACCGGCGGACCGGCAGGCTCTCGGTCATGGCCGGGCTCGCCACGGCCCAGCTCGCGCAGCACCTGCTGCTGACCTGGGTCAGCCACGAGCACACCGGCACGCTCACCTGGCAGATGTTCGGCGCGCACCTCGTCGCGGCGACGCTGACCGGGCTGTTGCTGTTCCACGCGGAGAACGCGCTGTTCCGGCTGTTCGCCGCGGTCACCCGCCTGATCCCCCGCAGGCTCATGCCGCAGCCGGTGCTCACGCCGGTGCGGACGTCCACCGGCACGCCCTACCTGCGGCGCGCACACGCCGCCGAGCTGAGCCGTGCCCACGGGCTGCGCGGCCCGCCCTGTGGTTCCTGACACCCAGCACCCGCATCTCCCCCCTTTGGCATCAGGAGCCACAACCACATGTCTGCACATCGCTTTGGCGTGCGCGCGCTCGCCGTCCTCGCCGTGGCCGGGTTCGCCGTCCTCGGCACCCCCGCGATCGCGTCCGCGCACGTCAGCGCCCAGCCCTCGGAGTTCACGCAGGGCGGCCGCGCCACGTTCGCGTTCCGCGTCCCGAACGAGCGGGACAACGCCGGCACGACCAAGATCGAGGTCACGCTGCCGCAGGACACCCCGCTCACCTCGGTGCGCACCCGGCCGCTGCCCGGCTGGAAGGCAGAGGCGGTCAAGGGCAAGCTCGACAAGCCCGTCACGGTCGCCGGCAAGGAGATCACCGAGGCGTTCACGTCGATCACCTGGACCGCGGAGCCCGGCACGAAGATCGGGGTCAACGAGTACCAGGAGTTCTACGTCGCCCTCGGCACGCTGCCGGAGAAGGACACCCTGCTGCTGCCGACCAAGCAGACCTACGAGAACGGCGAGGTCGTCGACTGGAGCCAGCCCGCGGGCGCCGACGGCAAGGAGCCGGAGCACCCGGCACCCGCGCTGAAGCTCGCCCCGAAGAAGGCGGACGGCGACGACCACGGCCACGGCTCGACGAACGCCGCGAACTCGACCGACACGCACGAGGCGTCGGCCGCCGGTTCCGACCAGACCGCCCGCTACCTCGGTGGCGCCGGCCTGGCCGTCGGTGCGCTGGGCCTGGGCTTCGGCATCGGCGCGATCCTGCGTTCGCGCAGGAAGGCGTGACCCACAGCATGAAGCGCGCACTCATCGCGTGCCTGATCGCGGGTGCGGCCGTGCTCATCACGGCCGCGCCCGCTTCGGCGCACAACGCACTGATCAGCAGCGACCCGAAGGACAAGGCCTCGCTGGAGGTCGGCCCGTCCTCGGTCACGCTGACCTTCGACCAGGACGTGCAGGGCGGCAAGGACATCAACACGATCTCGGTGGTGGACGCGAACGGCGGCCACTACGAGGTGCCGGGCGACCCGAAGATCACCGACAACTCGGTGTCCGCCCAGGTCAACGCCCTGGGCAAGGCCGGTCAGTACAAGATCGGCTATCGGATCCTGTCCGCGGACGGCCACCCGGTCTCCGGTGAGCTGACGTTCACGCTCACCAAGGACGGCACCGGTACGCCCACCACCCCGGCCAGCGCCGACGCCTCCGGCAGCAGCGACTCCGGTGGCGGCATCCCGCTGTGGGTGTGGATCGTCGGCGCCGTGGTGCTGCTCGGCGGCGGCGTGTTCGTCGCCCTGCGCGGCGGCGGCGGGAGCGCCAAGGCATGAGCGACGTCCGGACCACCGCCCCCACTCACTACCGCGTGCTCGCCGGTCTGGTGTTCGGCGCGCTCGCGGGCATCGCCCTCGGCCTCGTGCTGGCGCCCCCCGTCGTGGTCGCCGGGGTCGTGGACGCCGGGGCGGCGGTCCGGTACGGCCTGCCGGTCACCCGCGTGCTGCTCGACGTGTCGGCGACGATCGTCGTCGGCCTGTCGATCCTGCCGAAGCTGCTCGGCTTCGACCGACCCACGCACACCGAACCGGTCATGCGGATCGCCCGGCCCGCCGCGGTCGTCGCCGCGGCGGTCTGGGTGGTGACCGCGCTGCTCGCGATCGTCCTGCAGGCGGCGGAGCTGCGGCCGGGCAGCGACGTCAGCATCGGCAACGCGGTCGACTACATCGCCACGGTCGGCGCCGGCAAGGGCCTGCTGTTCAGCGCCGCCTGCGCGTTCGCGTACCTGCTGGTCGGCGTGCTGGCGGTGCGCAGCGGCGAGTCCGTGCCGGCCGAGCTGCGCATCCTGGTCTCGATGTTCGGCCTGCTGCCGATCCCGGTCACCGGGCACGCCTCCAACTGGAAGTACCACGACTACTCGATGGTCTCCATGGAGCTGCACGTGCTGGGCGCGGCGGCGTGGACCGGCGGGCTCGGCGCGCTGATGGCGCTGGTCGCGTACCGCAAGGGTCTGCTCGCCGTCGCGCTGCCGAAGTTCTCCCGGATCGCGACCGTCAGCCTGGTCGTCGTCACGGTGACCGGCCTGTTCAACGGTCTGCTGGAGCTGGCCCTCAACCCGGTCGTGCCGTTCCCGCAGTCGATGTTCACCACCGGCTACGGCCTGCTGTTCCTCGGCAAGGCGGCGTGCGCGGCTGCGGTCGCGGTGCTCGGCGCGCGCATCCGGTGGAAGCTGCTGCCGCAGATCTCGCAGCACCGGACCACGGCGATCGTGCAGTGGGCGGTCTTCGAGATCACCGTCATGGGCCTGGCGTTCGGCCTGGCCGTCGTGCTGAGCCGCGCACCGGTCAGCTGACCCCGGTCGCGACCCTGACCAGGTCGGCGAGCGCCCGTGACCGGCTGTGCGGTGGCCACGCGATCACCGTGGTCACCTTCGGGGCGTCCACGACCGGAACGGCGACCAGCCCTTCGGTGAGCCTCGTGCGGAAGTCCTCCGGCACCACGGCGACGGCCCTGCCGAGCTCGATCATCTGGAACAGCTGCGTCAGGTTGCGCACCTCGATGCCGGGACCGTCCGGGTAGGTGCCGTCCGGACGCGGCCAGCGGGCCCGTTCGGCCAGACCGCTGACGTCCGCCATCCGCAGCTGCGCCGCTCCCGCGAGGGGGTGCGCCGACGGCATCACCGCGACCTGGTCCTCGGTGTGCAGGACCTCCACGTCGAGGCCGGTCGTCGGGTCGTACGGTTCGTGCAGCAACGCCACGTCGGCCCGTCCGTCGAGCAGCGGGACGTGGGTGTTCGACTCGCACAGCAGGACGTCGACCGGCACGGCACCGGGCTGGGCGGCGTACACGTCGAGCAGCTTCGCCAGCACCTCACCGGAGCTGCCCGCCTTCGCGGCGAGCACCAGCGACGGCCGGTCGGCGGCCACGTCCCTGGTCCGGCGTTCGGCCGCGACGACAGCGGCGAGGATCGCCCTGGCCTCGGCCAGCAGGGTCGCCCCGGCGGCGGTGAGCAGGACCTTGCGGCTGGTGCGGGTCAGCAGTTCGACGCCGAGCCGGTGTTCGAGCTGCGCGATGGTGCGCGACAGCGGTGGCTGGGCGATGCCCAGGCGTTCGGCGGCACGGCCGAAGTGCAGCGCCTCGGCGACCGCGACGAAGTAACGGAGCTCCCTGGTCTCCACGCCGTCCACCGTATCCATACCGCTGGGGTATCGCTGCGACACCGAGGTGGTGTTGGTCTTCACGGCCTCGCGGAAGACGATCAGAGACATGAGCGAACAGACGATTGCACTGGTCACGGGCGCGAACAAGGGCATCGGGTACGAGATCGCCGCCGGTCTCGGCGCGCTCGGCATGAGCGTCGGTGTCGGCGCCCGGGACGCACGGCGTGGCGAGGAGGCGGCGGAGAAGCTGCGGGCGAACGGCGCGGACGCGTTCTTCGTGCCGCTGGACGTGGCCGACGACGGGAGCGTGGCCGCGGCCGCGGCGCTGTTCGAGGAGCGGTTCGGTCGCCTCGACGTGCTGGTCAACAACGCGGGCATCGCCGGGTCGTGGCCCACGCCGCCGTCCGCCGCCACCCCGGCGGGCCTGCGGGAGGTGCTGGAGACCAACGTGATCGGCGTCGTCCGGGTCACCAACGCGGTGCTGCCCCTGCTGGGCCGGTCGGCACGGCCGCGGATCGTCAACCAGTCGAGCCACCTGTCGTCGCTGACCCTGCAGACCGCGCCGGACGCGGCCTTCCACGACATCGACGGGATCTACACGCCGTCGAAGACGTTCCTGAACGCCGTCACCGTGCAGTACGCCAAGGAGTTGACCGGCATGAAGGTCAACGGCGCCTGCCCCGGCTACGTCGCGACCGAGTTCAACGACTTCCAGGGGCGGGAGACGCCGGCGAACGCCGCGCGGATCGCGGTCGAGCTGGCCACGCTGCCCGACGACGGGCCGACCGGTGGCCTCTTCGACGGCGATGGTCCGGTGCCCTGGTGATGCGTTGTTCAACGTGAAACATCCGGGGTGACCGGGGCTGCACTCGGCGAGTGGTCCGTTCGACGCGGCGAACAGCGCGCGAACGGACTAGTCGGTGATCAGTCGGGCCGAAGATTCTTCGCGCATGCGGGCCAGGCGGTTCATCGTCCGCTGGCCGCGGCGGTCGAGCTCACGGCTGTCGATCCAGCCGTTGGCGTAGTAGCGGTAGTCCTGCGCGAGGGCGACGAGCTCGGCGAGGTAGTCGGCGGAACGCCGCCGGCGCTCCTCGTCGAACGACGCGAGCAGCGGCAGCTGGGTGTCCACGACCTCGTCGAGCAGCTGCGCGGACCGCAGCGCTCTCCGTGACCGCCACCTCCGAGTAAGCATCACGCGCCGCACCCCGCCCTTCGCCCCGACCTGCCGCACCTTAGGCCCTGTGTTTCCCGCCCGTCGATGCTGCATTCGCGTCAGGGGCTCCCGGCGTTACCGGTTCGTGTCCCACACCATTCGAACGTGGTGCTATGGGGCCCAAACGACGTGCTGGTCAGGCAGCCGTGTCGGCTCCGGTGAAGCGGGCGACGCGGTCGGCCAGCTCGCGGGCCTCGGGGTTGTTGCGGCGCTTCTCGGCCTCCTGGCGCAACGGCTCCATGCGCTGCTTGGTGCGCACCGACTTGAGGCTCTCCGACAGGTCGACCGCTTGGCGGCCGATCTTGGCGCCGTGGTCGATGTCGCCCTCGATGAGGTGGTTGATCGACATCGAGGTCAGGTTGAACGACCGGCTGCGGGCCATGTCGTCGCCGAAGTTGTTGATCGCCTTGGACAGCGCGGGAATGGCGGTCCTCGTGTACTTGGCGTCCACCGTCTGAGCCAGCTCCGTGTGCACCGTGCCGATCATGGACGAGAGGTCGATCTCGTTGAAGAACTTGGCCCACGCGGGCGCCTCGGCGACGTTGGCGCGGGAGAACTCGTCGCGGGCGCGGCCGAGCAGCTTGAGCGCCTGCTCGTCGGAGCCCATCTTCGCGTACGCCCAGGCCTCGTTGGCGCACAGGATGCCCACCGCGAGCTCGGAACCGGAGTTCTGCGCGGCCAGCTGGCCGAGCTGGAACACCTTGAGCGCGTCGTCGGGGGCGTTCTGGTGCAGGTACACGCGGCCCATGCGGTACAGGATGTTCGCCATCAGCGCCTCGTTGTCGCCCTGCTTGGCGAGGTCGAGCGCCTGACCGAAGTGGTTGCGGGCGGAGTCCATCAGACCCGTGTCGAACGACGTCCAGCCGGCGAGGTTGTGCAGGTCGGCCAGTGCGACGTAGAGGCGCTGGCGCACGACGTCCGTGGAGCTCGCACCGAGCATCTGCTGTCCCCAGGACAGCTGGGCGACGACCGCGTCGCGGCAGGAGCCGCCGCCGTACTGGTAGTCGAGGGCGCGCAACGCGCGGGTAGCCGCTTCCACCTGGCGCACGTCGGTCATGCCGATGCGTCCCGGAGCCGGAGTCTGTGTGGGGTGTGAGACCCACGACCCGGAGTCCGCTCCGAACACGGCCGCGCCGACTGTCACGGCGGCGGCGTGCGCGAGGAACTTCCGACGCTTCACCGACTCGTCCTCCTCAGGATGGGGTGTGTCCGCGGCTGCGGCCACCCTCACTGCCGTTGTCTCGTCATAGGCGAGACCCATGTATCCACGTGGGACACCCAGGCCGATGGCGATCCTGGTCAGGACGTCGTAGGCCATCACCTGACGTCCCTTGAGGATCTCCGAGACCTCGGACTGCGACTGCCCGGTGAGCGCCGCGATCTGGCGCTGGGACACGCCGTGCCGTCGGAGCAGCCGGTAGACCGAGCTGATCTCCCGTCGGGCCAGTGCGTCCCGCATCTCCTGCTGGTCCCACACGTCGGTGGGGATCGGAGAGCCCTGGGAACTCATGGTGTTCATCGCGCACCCTCACAGTCCGTTGGGCGTCATCGGCAGACTAGGGGGAGGTCCCCGAGCCCGAGAAGTCCTCTTCGGCAGGGCTGATCGGCCCTGCCGAACACCGCTTACCGCTCACCGTAAGAGTTCCACCGGTGGGCGCTGTGACGTCCCGTTCCGGCATGAATCATCGCAATCTGGATTCCGGTAAGCGAGTGAGCACGGAGAGGAACAGCCAACCGATGGACAGCTCCTCCCCCGGCTCCACCTCCATCGTGGAGACGGGTGACACCGGATCCACATGGCGCGGCACGACCGGGCAGCGTCGGACGTGGCAGATCAGCTGCGGCGACGTGGTCGACCGGGACCGCCAGCTCACCGTGAAGGTGGTTCAGGGCCGAGTGGTCCTGGTCGGCCCTCCCGGGGAGACGGCAGTCTTGTCCCACGACCAGCTCGTACAGCTCAGGGCTGCGCTACGCGAAGCCGCCGACCAGGCGGAAAGGTGACGGTGACGTTTCGATGGACGCGATCCTCGGACAGGTTCTTCGCAACGCTGTGTGGGAACGCCTCGACCTGCTCACGGAGCTGGCGAGCCGCGCTGACGCCCCGTCCCTCCTGTCGGTGGCTCGATCCGAGCTTCCCTCGGCTGACCGAGGGATGGCGTGCTCTGCTGGCAGCGCACGAGCCGGACGAGAAGGGCAACTGCCCCGAGTGCTCCGGTCGTTGGCGCCAGCAGAAGTCACCTTGCTCGGTGTGGCGCGCCGCGTACGAACACCTGGTCGCGGGCGGTCTCGCCCCGCGCCCGGCTCGCCACCTGCGCGAGGCCCCGGTGACCCCTCCTGTCACCCGGACCCGCCGCGCGGTGGCTCGAGCCCACTAACGGGCCTTTGCGACCGACCTGGCGTCCCCCCGACACGACCAGGTCTGCAAACGGCCTACTGACCGGTGGTCCGCGATGTGCGAACCCCCGACCGCTGCATCGCGGACCCCGGTCAGCTCAACTCCACAGATTCCCGCGGGCCGGTGCCGTGCACCTTCCCTCCCGACCGGTACCGGTCCGCGGTCACCAACCCCGGCCCCTTGCCTGCACCTCCCGCGCGGGTGAGGGGCCGTTTCCACGTTCGGACGCCGCGAGCACGGCTGGGGCTGCGCGCCGCTTCTTCCCACTTCCCGCGGTTCCTGCTGCCGGTGCGCCCGGTTCCGCGCCCGGCTTCAGCCGCGCGTACCCGTTTTCCACGTGAGGTAGGACGTGAGGCCGGGCAGCAAGCGGCCGGACAGTTCGAACGCCTTGAGCTGCCACGGGAACAGGTGCTCGGCGCGTTCCTTCTCCACGGCGTTGACGATCGCCGTGGCGACCCGGTCGGGCGTGACCGTCGGGATCAGCCTGGCGATCGCCGGAATCCGCTCCTCCGCGCCGGGGTTGTTGGCGAAGTACTCGCTGGAGACCTTGCCCGGCACGACCTCGCTCACGCCGACGCCGGTTCCGCGCAGGTCGAGCCGCAGGGACGCGGTCAGGCCGCGCAGCGCCCAGCGCGCCGACTGGTAGCCGGCCGCGCCGGGGATCGGCAGCCGCGACACCGGCGAGTTCACGTTGACGATCCAGCCGGAGCCGCGCGACCGCATGGCGCCGAGGAACTCCCTGGTGAGCAGCATGGCGGCCATGAACGGCACGGCGGTCATCGTGGCCAGGTCGTCCTGCGAGCACTCGTCGAGGAACAACCAGCGCCCGACACCCGCGTTGTTGACCAGCACGTCCGGCGTCTCCACGGCCTCGGCGAGCGCGTGGATCTGCGCAGCGTCGGCGAGGTCGGCCGGATGGGCGGTCGCGGAACCGCCGAGCTCGGTGATCCGCTCGACCTGCCGATCGAGCAGCTCGGCGCTGCGGGCCACCAGGTGGACGTGCGCACCGCGTGCCGCGAACCGGAACGCGGTCTCCGCGCCGATGCCCTGGGACGCGCCCGTGACCAGTACCCGCTTGCCCGACAGTCGCATCAGTCCACCGATCGCACTCGACTCATCAACACTCCCGCCACCGCCGTCGCCAGCGCCGACGCCGCGAACAGACCGCGGTACCCGCCAAGGTTGGCCAAGATCACCGCGGTCAGCAAGGGCGCGATGACCTGCGGCAACGCGTTGGCCACGTTCAGCACGCCGAGGTCCTTGGCCCGGTCGGACGCCGCCGGCAGCACCTGGGTGAGCAGCGCGATGGCCACGGCCCAGTACGTGCCGAAGCCGACGCCCAGCAGCGGTGCGGCGACCAGCGCGGCGGTCCAGGTCGGCCAGGCGACGAGCAGCAGAGCGGCGAGCGCCATCACGACCGCGGCGAGGTAGACGTACGGCTTCCGGCGCCCGGAACGATCACTTCGTGCGCCGAACAGCACCGCTCCTGCGGCGAGCGCCACCCCGTAGAGCGCCATCAGCACGAGCAGTCCGTCCTCCGGCGACTCGTGGTGGACCACGTCGCCGAGGAAGTAGAGGAGGTAGAGCGTGCCGAACGCGTTGCCGAGGTTGATCAGGAGGTGCCCGGCCCACGCCCAGGCGAAGTCGGGGTGCTCCCGGGGTGAGATCCAGAACGTCGGCCGCACCGGCTTGGTGACGAGCTGCGTGTCGGGCGTGCGCAGGACGAAGAAGACGGCACCGACGAGCACGATGGCCGCGCACGCCAAATAACCGGCTTGCAGTCCGCTGACCAGCAACGTCACCACGACCGCGCCCAGCACCGTGCCGAGCATCTGGCTGATGCCGATCAACCCGCCGACCTGCGCCCGTTGGGCGATGGGCACCTGGTCGGGCACCACGGCGGTGAGCGCGGCGAGCATGCCGCCGATCCCGGCCTGCACCAGGCACCAGCCGGCGGTCATGACCGCGACGGACGGCGCGGTGGCGAGCACCGCCAGGCCGATCGCGCCGACGACCGCCCCGATCAGCGTCCACGGGTGGCGCCGGCCGAACCGCGAGGTCGTGCGGTCGGACAGGTACCCGATGAGCGGCACCACCAGCAGCGACACGGCGGCGCCGACGCCGGTGACGACGCCGAACACGAACTCCTTGTCCGCCACGTCGAGCAGCTCGGCCTGCTGCGGCAGCAGGACCTGGATCGGCGCGTAGACCGCCAGCCACAGCCCGAGGTTCGCGGCGAACAGCCAGGCCATCCAGCCCCGCCGGACCGGGACGACCGGTTCGGCCAGCGCCTCACTCACCGCTGATCACCCTGCGGTACCAGTGGAACGAGTCGCGCGGCGTGCGGCGCTGGGTCTCGAAGTCGACGTGCACCAGGCCGAACCGCTGCGAGTAGCCGGCCTCCCACTCGAAGTTGTCGAGCAGCGACCACACGAAGTACCCGTCGACACCGGCGTCGAGCGCTGCCTTGAGGTGTCCGTCGAGGTAGGCGATCCGGTCGGCGTCCTCGACCTCGTGCGGGAAGCTGCAGCCGCTCTCGGTGACGTGCACCGGCGGCAGGTCCGGGTGCCGTTCGCGCAGGGTGGCGATCATCTCGGTGAGCCCGGACGGCACGACCGGCCAGCCGAACCCGGTGCGCGGGTACTCGTCGACCTCGACCAGCTCGAACGGCAGCGGGTTGCCCTCCGACGGCAGCGTCAGCCAGGTCGGGTTGTAGTAGTTGACGCCGTAGAAGTCGAGCGGCTGGTGGATGGTCGCGAGGTCGCCGTCCCGGACGGGCATGAGCTCGGCGACCGAGTCCGGATAGCGGCCGGCCAGCACCGGATCGGCGTACAGCCAGTTGTGGACGTCGCTGTACGCGTCGGCCGCGGGCTGGTCGGCGGCGGTGGCCGGCCACGCGGGCGTGTGGTTGTTCGCGGTACCGACCGAGCGGGCGTTGTGGCCGCGCAGAACTTCCACCGCACGGCCGTGAGCGAGGTTCAGGTGGTGGGCGGTCGGCAACGCGTCGAAGAGCAGCGTCTTGCCCGGTGCGTGCTCACCGATCGCATAGCCCTGCAACGTGACCATGGCCGGTTCGTTGATCGGAATCCACATGTGGACCCGGTCGGCCAGCCGTTGCGCGACGAGTGCGGTGTAGTCGGCGAACCGGTCGGCGATGTCGCGGCCGAGCCAGCCGCCCTCGGCTTCGAGCTGCAGCGGCGTGTCCCAGTGGTAGAGCGTGGCCACGGGCGCGATGCCGGCCTCGACGAGCGCGTCGACGAGCCGGTCGTAGAAGTCGAGGCCCTCGGCGTTGGCCGGGCCCTTGCCGCTGGGCTGGATGCGCGGCCACGCGATGGAGAACCGGTAGGCGTTGACCCCCAGCTGGGTCATGAGTGCCACGTCCTCGCGCCACCGGTAGTAGTGATCGCACGCAACGCGGGCGCTGTCGTCGTCGTGCACCGGAGCGAAGTCGTCCCACACCGAGGGGCCTCGGCCGCCCGCGTCGAACGCGCCTTCGATCTGGAACGCGGACGTCGACACTCCCCAGAGGAAGTCGCTCATCGATCCTCCAAATGTGAAACTTGTTCGGATCGTAGGCGTGTTGACAGGTTCAGGGAAGTGAAGACGCCGCGCAGAAGGCAAGATGGAAGAACCCGAACTACTGGGAGTCGCCGTGACGAGCACCACCCCGCTCCGCCGTCAGCCCGTCCAGCAGCGCAGCGCCAAGAGGGTCGAGCGCATGCTCGAAGCCTGCGCGACCCTCATCGACGAGGTGGGCTACGACGGCGTCACCACCACGTTGATCGCGGAGAGAGCGGGCGTGGCGGTCGGCTCGCTGTACCAGTTCTTCCCGGACAAGCGGGCCGTCGTGCAGGCGCTGACCCTGCGCAACGTCGACCGGTTCTCCCAGGGCATCACCGACCGCCTCGAACAGGCCACCCTGGAGCACTGGTGGGACGCCGTGGACACGGTGTTCGACGTCTACGTGACGATGCACCGCGAGATCCCGGCGTTCGGCAAGCTGCACTTCGGCGACGTCGTGGACATGCGGCTGCTCGACGACCGGCGGGACAACAACGCCGTCATCTCCGACAAGATCTCCGAGCTGATCTCGGGCAACTTCGGCATCCCGATGAACGAGGTGCAGCTGCCGATCGCGATCGCCGTCGAGGCCGCGGACGCCGTGCTGAAGATGGCGTTCCGCAACAACCCGACCGGCGACCAGGCGATCCTCGTGGAGGCGAAGGCGCTGGTCAGGGGCTACCTGTCGTCGCGGCTGCCGGCCTAGCCGAAGTTGCGGCGCTCACCGCGGTAGGTGGGCACCGTGCGTTCGACGCGGTCGCCGCGCACCAGGTGCACCTCGTCGAACCGCTCGAACAGCTCGCCCGCCTTGGCGTGCCGCATCCAGACGCGGTCGCCGATGCGCAGCTGTTCGGCGGCCTTGCCGGTGACCGGGGTCTGCACCTCGCCCGCGCCTTCGAGGCCGAGCGTCTTCAGGCCCTCCGGCAGGTACGGCGAGGGCTGGCGGTCCGGGGTCGGGGTACCGGAGGCGATGTAGCCGCCGGCGAACAGGGTGGCGACGCGCTTGGTCGGCTTGCGGACCACGGACAGCGCGAAGAGCGCCGCCGGGTGGGGCTTGAAGGCCTGGTAGCCGTCGAAGAGGGTGGGGCCGAAGAGCCCGCTGCCCGCTGCCAGCTCCGTGACCGAGGGGTCGGTGCCGGTGAGCTCCAGGCTGCCGGTGCCGCCGCCGTTGACGAACTGCAGGTCGGTGACCTGGCGGACCGCGGTGATCACGGCGGTGCGCCGTTCGATCAGCTCCGGGCCGGACCTGGCCTGGATGAGCCGGATGCCGATCGCGCGCAGCGGCTGACCGGGCGGGTTGTCGCCCAGGCCCGCGATCTGGCCCTCGTAGGCCATGACGCCGACGAGGGTGAACCCGGTGCGGCGGACGATCTTGGCGGCGAGCGACGCGGCCTGCGCCGGGGTGTGCACCGGCGAGCGGCGTGGTCCGATGTGGACGCCGGGCAGCGGGCGCCAGGAGACGTCGAGCTCCAGGCAGACCCTGATGTCGGCGTGCGGGCCGATGGCGGCGTCGACGAAGTCGAGGTGCTCGACCGAGTCGACCATGATGGTGATGCGCTGGCGGGCGGTCTCGTTCGCAGCGAGCTTCTGCAGCGCGGCGCGGTCGGCCGTGGGGTAGGCGACCAGCAGGTCCTCGCTGACGTTCTGCTCGGAGAGCCAGAGCGCCTCGGCGAGCGAGTAGCACATGACCCCGGCGTAACCGGGTCGTTCGAGGGCCCGGCTCACCAGGTCGCGCACGCGGATCGACTTGCTCGCCACCCGGATGGGATGACCGGCAGCGCGGCGGGCGAGGTCCGCCGCGTTGTGGTCGAAGGCGTCCAGGTCGACGATCGCGAACGGAGGATCGAGGTCCTTCGTCGCGGTGTCGAGTCGAGTTCGGCGCATGCTCCGACGGTACGTCCTCAACCCTTGAAACGTGAAGAGCTTTCACTTACGTTACTCGCAGGTCACACTCCGTGGAGGTACCCGTGTGGACGAACTGGGCTCGCACCGCGACTTGTGCGCCGACGCGCGTCGTCCACCCGGCGAGCACTGACGAGATCGCCGCGACCGTCGTCTCCGGCGGCCGGGTGCGGGCGCGCGGCAGCGGTCACTCGTTCAACGACATCGCCGTCGCCCCCGAGGTGGCGCTCGACCTCGACCGGTGGACCGGCATCGTCCGCGCCGACGTGGAGACGGGCCTGGTCACCGTCCGCTCCGGCACGCCGCTGCACGTCCTGAACGCCGACCTGCACCGACTCGGCCTCGCCATGCCGAACCTCGGCGACATCGACGCGCAGACCGTGGCCGGTGCCGTGTCGACCTCCACCCACGGCACCGGCGCGAAGCTCGGCGTCCTGGCCACCGCCATCGCCGCGCTGGAGCTGGTGCTCGCCGACGGTTCGGTGGTCACCTGCTCGCGCTCCGAGCGACCGGACCTGTTCAACGCCGCCCGCGTCGGCCTCGGCGCGCTGGGCGTGATCAGCACCGTCACGCTGCAGTGCGTGCCGTCGTTCGTGCTGCAGGCCTCGGAGGCACCGGGCCGGCTCGACGCGGTGCTGGAGCAGTTCGACGACCTGTGCGCGGTCGAGGACCACGTCGAGTTCCACTGGTTCACGCACTCGGACCGGGTGATCCTCAAGCGCAACAACCGGGTTCCCGAGCCCGCGCAGCCGCTGTCGCGGTTCCGGCAGGCCTGGGAGTACGAGGTCATGGAGAACGCCGCGTTCGGCGCGGTGTGCAAGGTGGCCAAGACCTTCCCGCGCTACACCAGGAAGCTCAACGAGGTCTGCGGCTCGCTGATCAGCGAGCGGTCCTATTCGGACTACTCGCACAACGTCTTCGTGACCCCGCGCCGGGTCCGGTTCGTGGAGACCGAGTTCTCCATCCCTCGCGAGACGCTGATGGACGTCATCGGCGAGCTGCGCGCCGTCGCCAACCGCCTGGGCGACCGCGACGCGTTGATCGTGCCGTGCGAGGTGCGGGTGGCGCAGGCCGACGACATCTGGCTGTCGACCGCCTCCGGCCGTGACACCGCCTACATCTCCATGCACCAGGCGCTCGGCATGCCCTACAAGGCGTTCTTCGACGCGTACGCGTCCATCGCCGCGTCGGTCGGCGGTCGCCCGCACTGGGGCAAGATGCACGACCTCACCGCTGCCGAGCTGCGCCCGCTGTACCCGCACTTCGATGACTTCCTGCGCGTCCGCGACGAGGTGGACCCGACCCGCACCTTCACCAACGCCTACCTGACCCGCGTCCTCGGCTAGATGTCACGCGGGAGTCCCACGTTCCCCTGAGGGGCACGCGGGGCCCCCGCGTGCGCCAGGAGAGTACGAAAGCTCCCCGCGTGCACTCAGAGGAGGGCGCGGACGGCGTCGGGGATGGGCGTGGAGCCGTTCGTCAGTTCGAGCGTTTTGCGGACGGTCTGGGGTGCGGTCAAGAGCTCCGCGAGCACGGCGGCGACGTCGGCGCGGGTCACCGGGGAGCGCGGCAGCACCGGGGCGGCCAGGGTGACGAGACCGGTCGGGGCGTCGTTCGTCAGCGGGCCGGGACGCAGGATCGTCCAGTCGAGTGAACGCGATTTCAGGTCGTCCTCCGCCGCCTTCTTCGCTTTGAGGTACACCGCGAACTCGGAGTCCACCGACGGCGAGTCCGCTGACTCGATGCCGACCGTGGAGACCTGGAGGAACCGCCGCACGCCCGCCTCGGCCGCTGCCGTGGCGAACAGGGCGGCGGCCCCGAAGTCCACTGTGTCCTTGCGGGCGGCTCCCGAGCCTGCCCCTGCGCCGGCGGCGAAGACCGCGGCGTCCGCGCCGTTCATGTATTCGGCGACCGAGTCCACTGTGGCGGACTCCAGGTCGCACAGCACCGGAACGGCTCCGGCTTCCTGCACGTCAGCGAAGTGATCGGGGTTGCGGACCAGTGCTGTTGCCGCGTCTCCACGGGTGGCCAGCTGCTGCTGGAGAAGCAGCGCGATCTGCCCGTGTCCGCCGGCGATGACTACTCGCATGCCCCGACCGTAGATCAGGAAGCGGTGGCGAGCACCTGCTCGTAGACCAGCTCGTTGACCCAACGGGTGATGGCGGTGTCCTCGACGGGCACGCACTCGTTGCGGCCGGACACGTCCACGGACAGGTCCTTCTCCTCGTCGGCCAGCAGGACCGAGACGCCGTAGCGGCGCACGCGCGGCAGGCAGTTCGTCAGGTAGTCGTTGGTGAACGCGACCGAGTCCGGGAGGACGGCGGCGGCGTTGCCGTAGCGGGCGAAGGGAACCGCGGAGGCCAGCGCGGTGCGCCAGTGGCGTGCGACGGCCAAGACGCCGACGATGCGCACGGCGGCCGGCGGGACGCGGCCTTCCATCTCCGGCCACACCCAGGTGGAGACGGTGGTCTTGTCGACCTCGGGACCCGCACCCACGCACACGCGCTCGGCGTGGGCGTCGGCCAGGAGCTCGGCCACGACGACGACCTTGCGGCCCATGAGGACCATCTCCGGGAGGACCACGCCGTGCCAGCCGAGGCGGATCGCCGCTGCGGCTGCCAGCTCCTCGACGGACGCGGGCAGTTCCGGAACCGGGACCGCGGTCGTCGACAGTCCCTGCGCGCTGCCGGGCGCCGCGATCCTTGCTGGGGTGCTGCTCACGCCAGTGCCTCCTCGCCACCACGCGGCGGGCGATCCGCCACGTTTCGACTCGTGCTCTGGATAAGGCGTACCAGGAAGCGCGCGGCCCGCCCCCAGGTCACCGGACCCCCTGCGATCGACGGCGCCGACCGGTCGGTGACCGGTCGAGGAGCGGCGCGGGGAGTTCGGTCCTACGGTGCTGCCGTCTGGGTGACGTTAATCCGGTTGGACGCACCAAAAGACCTGCTCACAGTGGGTGCTCCAGGCGTGGTGGCGAAAAGGCGGCGAACGGTGCCGGCCACCGGCCGCCGACCGCTCACCGCGCCAGAACGACCACCTACATGATGATCACGGTTTTGCCAGGCCCGTGACCTGCGAAAACATCGGTGGCTTCGCGCAACGGCACACGGCGGGAAATCGGCACCGAGAGATCGCCGTCGAGCACCATGGACGCCAGGCGGACAAGCGTCTCCGGTGAGCCCTTCATGCCGAAGTTCTGCGCGCTGTCGCTCGACGCGTAGTTGGTGTTGAACGCCAACGGCGCATAGCGCGCGTTCGCCTCGAACGACGAGCGGTCGGCGCTCACGAGGTCGATGAGCGCGTCGGCCTCCACGAGCGAGTCGCCCCGGCCGATCGGGACCACGTGCTTGCCCGCCGCCCGCGCGATCTGGACGGCGAACGAGCCGACGCCGCCGTTCGGACCGACGACCAGCACGGATTTCGCGTCACCGAGCGCTTCCACCAACTGCAGCGCCGTCATGCCTGCGGTCGGCAATGCCGCGGCGACCGCGGGGTCGAGGCCGTCCGGCAACGGCGCCAACGCGTTCCCGGCCGGAACCACGGCGTACTCGGCGTAAGTCCCCCGTCCGACGGGGCGGTGGAAGAAGGTCCCGAAAATCCGCTCGCCGGAACCGACGACCTCACCGGCACCGTCGGTTCCGGGAACCATCGGAAACCGGTGCTCTGCGGAACTCCGAAGCATCCCGTCGACGACTTTGCGGTCGAAGGGGTTCACGCTCGCGGCGAGCATCCGCACCTTGAGCTCTTCCGGACCCGCCTGCGGCTCCGGCAGCTTCACCAGCTCGAGCTCCGCACCGAAGTCCGCCGCCGCTATCGCCCACATGTCGCCCTCCGAACGAGTGACAGACATCACCTGTTGGATCACGGAATCCGATACTGCCGGTCAACGAAAGAACCCCCCTCGCGATTCCGCGAGGGGGGTTCGATCTGTCTTTCTCTGTGGGCAAGGGGGGAGTTGAACCCCCACGTCCTTTCGGACACACGGACCTGAACCGTGCGCGTCTGCCATTCCGCCACTTGCCCCTGGAGACGTTGGAAACACTAGCACGCGTCCAAACCAGGTTCCTAATCGCCCCCTGTAGGCCTGGTCGCACCCGGATACGATCGGTGCAGAAGACCGTCCAGGCGGAAGGAGCTGACATGGGCC
This sequence comes from Lentzea chajnantorensis, assembly GCF_054300775.1. Taxonomy (NCBI): domain Bacteria; kingdom Bacillati; phylum Actinomycetota; class Actinomycetes; order Pseudonocardiales; family Pseudonocardiaceae; genus Lentzea; species Lentzea chajnantorensis. The sequence continues at coordinate 1,082,269 of NZ_JBSDZT010000002.1, forward strand.
TGCAACGCTTCGAGCGCAAGCTCGAAGGTCTGGTCGGCAACACCTTCGCGCGCGTGTTCGGAGGCAACGTCGTGCCCCAAGAGGTGGCACAGGCGCTGCAACGGGAGGGTGACAGCAACATCCGCGAGCTCGCGGGTGGCAGACTGCTAGCCCCCAACCACTACACAGTGCTGCTCGGCCCTCAGGACCACGATCGACTTGCCGGGGACGAGCAGGATGAACTACGCATCACCCAGCTTCTCGCGGAGGGCCTGCGAGAGCACCTGGAAGAGTCCGGATGGGATACCTACGGTGACGTCGTAGTCTCCCTGGAGCGCTCCGAGGCGCTGCACACCGGACAGTTCCGAACCAGCTCGTCCGTCGACCCCGACGTGAAAGCGGCCAGCCGACGGTCAGCACCACCTCGCACCGCAGGAGACCGAGTCATGAGCCAGCCACCCGGCTACGGACAAGGACAGGGCCAGCCCGGCCACGACCCTTATGGTCAGCAGGGCGGCTACGACCAGGGTTACGGCCAGCAGCAGGGCTACGGCCAGCAGCAGGGCTACGACCAGGGCTACGGCCAACAGCAGCAGCAAGGCGGGTACGACCAGGGCTACGGCCAGCAGGGCGGCGGCTACGGCGGCGGCCAGCAGGGCTATGACCAGGGGTACGGCCAGCAGCAGGGCTACGACCAGGGTTATGGCGGCCAGCAGCAGGGCTACGGCCAGCAGGGTTACGACCAGGGCTACGGCGGCGGCCAGCAGGGCGGCGGCTACGACCAGGGTTACGGCCAGCAGCAGGGCTACGGCCAGCAGGGCTACGACCAGGGCTACGGCGGCGGCCAGCCGGCCGGCGGCTACGACCAGGGTTACGGCCAGCCCGCCGGTGGGTACGACCAGGGCTACAACCAGGGCGGATACGCCCCGCCGGCAGTGCAGGGCGGCAACCGCCAGCTCAACGCCACGCTGCACCTCGACGACGGGTCGAACCGGACGTACAACCTCAAGCAGGGTGGAAACGTCGTAGGACGTGGGCAGGAAGCCGACTTCCGCCTCCCCGACACGGGTGTGTCCAGGCGCCACCTGGAGATCACCTGGGACGGGCACAGTGCGATGCTCGCTGATCTCGGTTCGACCAACGGCACCACGGTGAACGGCACGCCAGTGCAGACTTGGCAGCTCGCGGAGGGCGACGTCGTCCGCATCGGCCACTCGTCACTGGTCTTCCGCACCGCGGGCTAGAGGTCGACACGGGCGTCGGTAAGCAACTCAAGGCAGGAGCGGTTACAACCGGTGCCAGAGCTGGTGATGCAGCTGACCAGAGCGGGCTTTCTCGTGCTCCTCTGGCTCTTTGTGCTGGCCGCCCTACGTGTGGTCCGCTCTGATCTCTACGCGGCCTCAGGGCTCCGGGCGTCAGGTCTGCCCGGTTTCCGGAGGTCCGACAAGTCGGCGAGGGGTAGCAAGGCGCCGAGGACGCTCGTGGTCACCCACGGCGCGCTCACCGGCACCCGCATCTCACTCGACGGCCGGCCGATCCTGATCGGCCGCGCGGACGACTCGACTCTCGTGCTGGACGACGACTTCGCGTCGACCAGGCACGCGAGGCTGTCGATGCGCGGCACCGACTGGTACGTGGAAGACCTCGGCTCCACGAACGGCACCTACCTAGACCGAGCCAAGGTCACCGCACCACTGCGCGTACCTCTCGGCACCCCGATCCGCATTGGCAAAACGGTGATCGAGCTGCGCTCATGACCTTGGTTCTTCGATACGCGGCCCGAAGCGACCGGGGCCTGGTCCGTTCCAACAACCAGGACTCCGTGTACGCGGGCCCCCGCCTGCTCGCAGTCGCCGACGGCATGGGTGGCCACGCCGCCGGCGAAGTCGCGAGCAAGGTGGTCATCGCCTCGCTGGCCCACGTCGACGACGACGAGCCCGGCGACGACCTCCTCGGCAAGCTCCGCGACGCGGTCGCGGCCGGCAACGGCGCCATCTCCGAGCTGGTCGCGAGCGACCCGGACCTGGAGGGCATGGGCACCACGCTGACCGCGGTGCTCTTCGCGGGCAACCGCCTCGGCCTGGTGCACATCGGCGACTCGCGCGCCTACCTGCTCAGAGAGGGCGGGTTCGCGCAGATCACGCACGACGACACGTTCGTCCAGTCGTTGATCGACGAGGGCCGGATCACGCCGGACGAGGCGGCCACGCACCCGCAGCGCTCGTTGCTGCTGCGCGCCCTCACCGGGCACGACTTCGAGCCCAGCCTCACGGTGCGCGAGGCACGGGCCGGTGACCGGTTCCTGCTGTGCTCGGACGGCCTGTCCGGTGTCGTCTCGATGGAGACGCTGGACGAGGCGATCCGCATCCCGGACCCGCAGGCCTGCGCGGACCGGATGATCGAGCTCGCGCTCAAGGGCGGCGGCCCCGACAACGTCACGGTGATCGTGGCGGACGTCGAGGACGTCGACTTCGGCGACGACTACCCGATCGTCGGCGGTGCGGCCGGTGACGGCAGCGAGGAGCACAACACCCCGCCGGACTCCGCGGCGTCACGGGCGAGCGCGCTCACGCAGCAGCGCCAGCCGATGCCGCAGCGGATGGAGGCACCGCCGCCACCGCCGCAGGACCCGAAGCGCAAGAAGCGCAACGCCCTCAAGGCGTTCGCGATCGTCTTCCTGCTGCTCGTCGTGGTCGGCGCGGCCGGGGTCGGCGGCAAGCTGTGGCTGAACACCCAGTTCTACGTGGGCGCGACCGAGGACGGCCAGGTCGCGATCTTCCGCGGGCTCAACGGCAGCGTGCTCGGGTTCAAGCTCTCGTCGAAGGTCGAGGACTCGTGCCCGCCCGGCTCGTCGGGCTGCACGCCGATCGCGGTGAAGGACCTGCAGGAGGCCGGGCGCAAGACGATCACCGAGGGCATCCGCAGCGACAACGGCATCGACGGCGCGCGCGCCGCGGTCCGCATGCTGCGCACGGCGCACATGCTGCCGTTGTGCAAGGACACCTCGGCCTCGTCCACCCCGACGTCGCCGACCACGACGACCCCGCCCACGACGACGACCCAGCCCGCGAACGGGACGCCCTCGTCGACCACGGCCCCCGCGGGTGGCGAGACCACCCAACCCTCGCTCACCTCGTCCGCGCAGAAGCCGGGCGTGGAATGCCGGGAGGGTCCGTAGTTGAAGGGCTCACCCGCCCCGTCCGGGGACGGCTCACCAGTCGCGTCGCTGGCGACCAGCACGTCGCCGGGGCTGCGGGCGCCGACGCGGCGCGGCACCGAACTGGTGATGCTCTCGTTCGCGGCCGGGCTCGTCACGCTGGCTCTGATCCTGGTGGAGCTCAACCAGGAGCGCTCGCTCAGCCTGCGCATCCTGTACCTGGGACTCGCCTACCTCGGCCTGTTCGCCTGCGCGCACCTCGCCGTGCGCCGCTGGGCGCCCTACGCCGACCCGGTGATCCTGCCGTGCGTCGCGCTGCTCAACGGGCTCGGCCTGGTGGTCATCCACCGGATCGACCTCGCCATGGAGGGCACCGTCTTCGCGGACGGCTCGACGTGGGACCCGATGGCGTTCAAGCAGGTCATCTGGACCGCGATCGGACTGCTGCTGTTCGCGGCCACGCTGAAGTTCCTCACCGACCACCGCACCCTGGCGCGCTTCGGCTACACGTTCGGCCTGGCCGGGCTGGTCGCCCTGCTGCTGCCCGGTGTGCTGCCGGGCTTCATCGCGCCGACGATCAACGGCGCGAAGATCTGGCTGCGGATCGGCCCGTTCTCCATCCAGCCGGGTGAGTTCGCCAAGATCCTGCTGATGGTCTTCTTCGCCGCGTTCCTGGTGTCGAAGCGGGACCTCTTCACCACCGCGGGCCGCCGGTTCCTCGGCATGGACCTGCCGCGCGCCCGCGACCTCGGCCCGCTGTTCGCGGCGTGGGGCGTGGCGGTCGCGGTCATGGTCCTGCAGAAGGACCTCGGCTCGTCGCTGCTGTTCTTCGGCATCGTGCTGGTGCTGCTCTACGTCGCCACCGAACGCGCGGCCTGGGTGGTGCTCGGCCTCGGTCTGTTCGCCGGCGGCGCGGTCATCGCGTGGAAGCTCTTCACGCACGTCCAGCAGCGCGTGGCGAACTGGTCGGACCCGATCGCCACCTACAACGACGACGGCGGCGGCTACCAGATCGCGCAGTCGCTCTTCGGTCTCGCGACCGGTGGCATCGGCGGTGCCGGGCTCGGTGCCGGGCGGCCGGAGATGATCCCGGAGTCCAACACCGACTTCATCACCGCGGTGATCGGCGAGGAGCTCGGGTTCGTCGGCTTCGCCGCGCTGCTGCTGGTCTACATGGTCGTCGCGATGCGCGGCCTGCGCGGTGCCATCTCGGTGCGCGACAGCTTCGGCAAGCTGCTCGGCGGCGGCCTGGCGTTCGCGATGTGCTTCCAGGTGTTCATCGTCGTCGGCGGTGTCACGAAGCTGATCCCGATGACGGGCATCACCGCCCCGTTCCTGTCCAAGGGCGGTTCGTCGCTGCTGGCGAACTACGTCCTGATCGCGTTGCTGCTGCGGATCTCCGCGGCCGCGCGGGCGCCGCAGCGTGCTCCGAAGCCGAAGCCGCAGCAGCCGGCCATCGCCGACCAGCACACAGTCATGGTGGAGCGTCCGAAATGAACACACCGCTCCGCCGGGTCGGCTTCGCCATGATGGTGATGATCCTGCTGCTGCTGGGCAACGCCACGTGGGTGCAGGTCATCAACGCCGACGAGTGGCGCAAGAACCCGAACAACCGCCGGGTGCTGCTCGACGAGTACGCCCGCAAGCGCGGTCTGATCATGGCCGCCGACGGCATGGTGATCGCGGACGTCAAGGAGACGACGGACCGGCTCCGGTACCTGCGCACCTACGCCGCGCCGCAGGCGTACGCCCCGGTGACCGGGTACCTCTCGGTCACCTACGGCACCGCCGGCATCGAGCGCGCCGAGAACGACCTGCTCAACGGCTCGGACGACCGGCTGTTCGCGCGCCGCGTCTCGGCGTTGATCACCGGTCGCGACCCGGTGGGCGGCAACGTGCAGCTCACGCTGGTGCCGCGGGTCCAGCAGATCGCCTACGACCAGCTGGCGGCGAAGGGCTTCCGCGGCTCGGTCGTCGCGATGAAGCCGGACACCGGCGAGATCCTCGCGATGGTCAGCACGCCGTCCTACGACCCGAACCTGCTGGCGAGCCACGACCCGACCGCGCAGCAGACCGCGTGGAAGCAGCTCACCACCGACGGCAACGGCGACCCGTTGATCAACCGCGCGATCCAGGGCATCTACCCGCCCGGCTCGACGTACAAGGTCGTCGTGGCCGCGGCCGCGCTCGCCAACGGTGACACCAAGGAGTCGCAGTACACGGCGGCGGGCTCGATCCCGTTGCCGGGCACGAACAACTTCCCGTTCCCGAACTACAACGGCCAGCCCTGCGGCAGCGGGCAGACCGCGTCGATGGAGCTCGCGCTCGCCAAGTCGTGCAACACGGCGTTCGGCGAGATGGCGGCGAAGGTCGGCAAGGCCAAGCTGCAGGCCCAGTCGGACAAGTTCGGCTTCAACGACGACGACCTCAGGGTGCCGATGGCGGTCGAGAACTCGACCATGGGCCCGGTCCCCGACGAGCCCGCGCTCTACCAGAGCGGCATCGGCCAGCGCGACGTCCGCGTGACCCCGCTGCAGAACGCGATGATCGCGGCGACGATCGCCAACGGCGGCAAGCGCATGCAGCCGTACCTGGTGTCGAAGATCCTCGGCCCCGACCTGAAGACGGTCGAGGACACCGAGCCCGACGAGATCAACACCGCGATGAGCTCGGCCAACGCGGCCGCGCTGCGCGACATGATGGTCCAGTCGGAGGCGAACACCGGCGGCGAGGGCAGGATCGCGAACGTCCAGGTGGCGTCGAAGACCGGTACCGCGGAGGTCGGCGGCAGCCGGGAGCAGACCGTGGCACCGCACGCCTGGTACATCGCGTTCGCGCCGGCGCAGAAGCCGGAGATCGCGATCGCGGTGATCGTGGAGAACGGTGGCGACCGCGGCCTCGGCGCGACCGGCGGCAAGGTGGCGGCGCCCATCGGCCGCGCCGTGATGAACGCGTATCTGGCGGGTCGCTGATGCTGACCACGGGCCAGCTCCTCGCCGACCGCTACCGCCTCACCAGGCGGATCGCGGTCGGTGGCATGGGCGAGGTCTGGGAGGCGGCCGACGACCGGCTCGACCGCCGAGTCGCCGTGAAGGTGCTGAAGGCGGAGCTGTCCGGCGACGCCGAGTTCCTGCACCGCTTCCGCGTCGAGGCGCGGATGACCGCGTCGCTCAACCACCCCGGCATCGCGTCGGTGCACGACTACGGCGAGACCGCGTCGGTCGCGGACGGGCCGGAGGACACGGCGTACCTGGTGATGGAGCTCGTCGAGGGCGAACCGCTCGCGACGATCATCTCGCGGGGCCGGCTCACCGCCGAGGTGACGCTGGACCTGCTGGAGCAGACCGGGAACGCGCTGCAGGCCGCGCACGAACGCGGGCTGGTGCACCGGGACGTCAAACCGGGCAACATCATGGTGACGCCGTCGGGCAAGGTGAAGATCACCGACTTCGGTATCGCGAAGGCCGTCGACGCCGCTCCCGTGACACGATCCGGCATGGTCATGGGCACCGCGCACTACATCGCTCCCGAGCAGGCGCTCGGCGGCGAGGCCGAACCGGCGAGCGACGTCTACTCGCTGGCCGTGTGCGGCTACGAATGCCTTGCGGGACATCGGCCGTTCCTGTCGGACAACGCGGTGACGGTGGCGATGATGCACATCCGCGACATCGCGCCGCCGTTGCCGCCGGACGTGCCGCCGGGTGCGCGGGCGTTGATCGAGGCGACACTGGTGAAGGACCCGCGGCAGCGCTACCGCACCGGTGGCGAGTTCGCCGCGGCGGTCAGCGCGGTGCGGGTGGGCCAGCCGCTGCCGACGCCGTCGGGTTTCACGATGCCGCCGATCCCGCAGCAGGTGCAGCAGCAGCACCAGGTCGCCCAGCAGATGGCACCGCAACAGCAGCTGGCGCCCCAGCAGCTGGCCCAACAGCAGCTGACGCCTCCGCAGGTGCCGCAGCAGGTCGCCCCGCAGCAGCCCCAGGTGTCCCAGCCGTTGCAGGTACCACCGCCGATGCCGCACCACTCCGGTGGTCAGCCTCGCGCCGGTACCCATCCGGGCATGCAACCGGTACAACAGCAACCGGTGCCGCACACCGGGACGTTCGCCCCGATGCCACCGCCACCCGGGAGGAACCGGGTGACCGTGTGGGTTATGGTCGCTCTTCTGGTGACTGCTCTGCTGGTGATCGGCGGAGTCGTCGCCTGGAAGCTGACCATCGGGAAGACCGCTGCCGGCGAGCAGGGCGGCTTGCCGCAGAACACGAGCACGAGCAGCCCGAACGCACCGGCGAACGGTCAGGCGAAGCCCGACTCCGCCGACCGGATACCGGGCACCTCGACGACACGGCTCGACGAGGACGACTACCTCGGCCGGACCGGCGACGAGGTCAGCACGCAGCTGAGCGACCACGGCCTGGAGCCGACCGTGCTGAGCCCGCAGGGCACGGCACCGGGAGACCTGAGGAAGTGCCGCGTCACCGCCATCGCGCCGACCGGCGACGTGTCGGCCGGGACGCGGGTGAAGGTGACGTGCCGGGCATGAGCAGAACCAGAACCGAGATGGGAACACCGTCGATGAGGAGCGGGACGAAGCACCGATGAGCACTCCGCGACTGCTCTCAAACCGCTACGAACTGGGTGAGACCCTCGGGTACGGCGGCATGTCCGAGGTCCACAAGGGGCGGGACGTCCGGCTCGGCAGAGACGTGGCGATCAAGGTGCTGCGCGCTGACCTCGCCCGCGACGCCCAGTTCCAGGAGCGGTTCCGGCGCGAGGCGCAGAACTCGGCTGCTCTGAACCACCCGGCGATCGTCGCGGTCTACGACACCGGCGAGACGCAGACCGAGTACGGCCCGCTGCCCTACATCGTGATGGAGTTCGTCGACGGGCGGACGCTGCGCGACATCGTGAAGACGCAGGGACCGCTGTCGGGCAAGCGCGCGATGGAGGTCATGGCCGACGTCTCGGCCGCGCTCGACTTCAGCCACCGCCACGGGATCGTCCACCGCGACGTGAAGCCGGCGAACGTGATGATCACGAAGTCCGGCGCCGTGAAGGTGATGGACTTCGGCATCGCCCGCGCGCTGCACGACGGCCAGGCCGCGGTCACGCAGACCGCCGCGGTGATCGGCACGGCCCAGTACCTGTCGCCGGAGCAGGCCCGCGGCGAGTCCGTGGACGCGCGGTCCGACGTCTACGCGGCCGGCTGCGTGCTGTTCGAGCTGCTGACCGGGGAGCCGCCGTTCACCGGTGACTCGCCCGTCGCGGTCGCGTACCAGCACGTGCGGGAGGACCCGAAGGCGCCGTCGTCGCTGAACCCGAAGGTGTCGCCGCAGCTCGACGCGATCGTGCTGAAGGCGATGGCGAAGGGCCCGGCCAACCGCTACCAGTCCGCCGCGGAGATGCGCGCGGACCTGGTGCGCGTGCTGTCCGGCCAGCGCCCGTCCGCGCCCGCCGTCATGACGGCCGAGGATCGCACGGCCGTGATGAACGAGCAGTCGGCCTCGCGTTCCGCGCGCACCCAGGTCGTGAACGGCGGCCGGCACCGTCCGGCGGCGTTGAAGTCGGAGCCGGACGACGACTACGACCCGATCGCCGACGAGGAAGAGGAGCGGCGCGCCAAGCGCAAGAAGACCATCATGATCGCTTTGGTGGTTTTCCTGTGCATCGCCGTGCTCGGCCTCGCCGCGTGGATCACCACGAGTCTGATGAAGCCGGGCGACAGCGACACCCCGGAGAAGGTGCCGGTGCCCGCCGTCGTCGGCATGGAGCCGTTGACGGCCAACGACAAGCTGACCCAGTCCGGGCTGAAGCCGAAGCAGGAGCTGGTGCCCTGCGAGCCGGGTGCGAACGGGGCCGCGGCGCCGTGCACGTCCGAGCAGATCGGCAAGGTCATCGGCACGAACCCGCCGGAGGGCACCTCGCTGCTGAAGGGTGCCGAGGTCGTCGTGCGCGTCGGTTCGCCGCCGGGCGAGGGTGCCGTGCCGGACCTGAAGGGCAAGACTCCGAACGAGGCCCAGCAGATCCTGGACAAGGACCCGAACGGCTTCAAGGTGCAGCAGAGCACCGACACGGTCGAGACCGACGACCCCAACAAGGTCGGCAAGATCGTGCAGCAGAATCCCGAGTTCGGCCTGAAGCTGAAGAAGGGCGGCACGATCACCATCAGCCTGGGCAGGGCGCCGGACAAGCAGAACGTGCCCGGTGTGGTGGGCCAGGACCTGGAGACCGCGCGCCAGACGCTGGAGGGTTCCGGCTTCAAGGTCAACGTGGCGCAGGCGGACAGCCAGAAGCCGCAGAACGAGGTCATCTCGCAGACCCCGCAGGCCAACAGCAAGGCCGTCAAGGACGCCACGGTCACGCTGACGGTCTCGAAGGGCAACCTGATGGAGATGCCCGACCTGACCGGCCTGTCGCAGAAGGACGCGGAGACCAAGCTGCGGGCGCTCGGCTGGAACGGCAACTTCAACGTCGACGAGCAGCAGGTCCAGCCCGGTTCGCCGCAGAAGGACAAGATCATCTCGCAGCAGCCGGCGAAGGGCTCGCCCATCGGCAAGGGCGCCGCGGTCACGGTGGTCATCGGCCGGACCGGGCTCCTCCCGACCAACTGATCGGCTCATACGAGAAGAGGCCCCCTCCCGGCGTCGGGAGGGGGCCTCTTCTCGTATGAGCTACTGGCGGGCCGCGGCGGCGAGCGTGCGCATGCCGTTCTCCAGCTGCGCGACCGTGGCCTCCGGCACCTCGTACCCGCAGACCTTCAACCAGTTGGCGAGCATCCGGTGGCCGCCGTCGGTGAGCACCGACTCGGGGTGGAACTGCACACCCTCGACCGGGAAGCTCCCTGTGCCGCATGGCCATGACGATGCCGGTCTCGGTCTTGCCGGTGACCTCGAACTCGGCGGGGATCGTCTCCGGCAGCACCGTCAGCGAGTGGTAGCGGGTGGCGATGAACGGCTTCGGCACCCCGTTCAGCACGCCGGCGCCCTCGTGGAAGACGATGCTCGTCTTGCCGTGGAGGAGCTCCGGCGCGCGGTCGACGGTGCCGCCCCACACCACGCCGATGGCCTGGTGGCCGAGGCAGACGCCGAAGACCGGCTTGCCGGTGTCGGCGCACTTCTTGATGACGTCGATGCTCGACCCGGCGCGCTCGGGTGTGCCCGGACCGGGGCTCACCAGCACGCCGTCGACGCGGTCGATCTCGGTGAGGTCCACCTCGTCGTTGCGCCGCACGACGCACTCGGCCCCGAGCTGGGCGAGGTACTGGACGAGGTTGTAGACGAAGCTGTCGTAGTTGTCGACCACGAGCACGCGCATGAAGAGAGCCTAGTCGGTCCCGTCGAGTGAGTTAGCTCTCGTCTTCATTGAGGTAAGGCTTCCCTAAAATAGGTGTCATGAGTCGTCCCTTGCGCGTCGCTGTGATCGGCGCGGGTCCGGCCGGTGTGTACGCGGCCGACATCCTCACCAAGTCCGACGTCGACGTGCAGATCGACCTCTTCGAGAAGCTCCCCGCGCCGTACGGCCTGGTCCGCTACGGCGTCGCGCCGGACCACCCGCGCATCAAGGGCATCGTGACCGCGCTGCAGAAGGTGCTGGACAAGCCGTCCGTGCGCTTCTTCGGCAACGTCGAGTACGGCGTCGACCTCAAGCTCGACGACCTGCGCCAGTTCTACGACGCCGTCATCTTCTCCACCGGCGCCTCCGCCGACCGCGAGCTCGACATCCCCGGCATCGACCTGCCCGGCAGCTTCGGCGCCGCCGACTTCGTGTCCTGGTACGACGGCCACCCGGACGTCCCCCGCACCTGGCCGCTGACCGCGACCGAGGTCGCCGTGCTGGGCGTCGGCAACGTGGCGCTGGACGTCGCCCGCATCCTCGCGAAGACCGCCGACGAGCTGCTCGTCACCGAGATCCCCGCCAACGTGCACGCGGGCCTCGCCGCCTCCCCCGTCACCGACGTGCACGTGTTCGGCCGCCGCGGCCCGGCCCAGGCGAAGTTCACGCCGCTGGAGCTGCGCGAGCTCGACCACTCGCCGAACGTCGAGGTGATCGTGCACGCGGAGGGCATCGAGTTCGACGAGGCCTCGATGCGCGCGATCCGCACCAACAAGCAGGTCGAGATGATCGTGAAGACCCTGCAGGAGTGGGCGATCCGCGACGTCGGCAACCGCCCCCGCCGGCTGCACCTGCACTTCCTCGAAGCACCGGTCGAGGTGCTGGGCACCGACGGCGTCACCGGCCTGCGCACCGAGACGCAGGAGCTGACCGGCGACGGCGGCGTCCGCGGCACCGGCCGGTTCACCGACTGGGACGTGCAGGCCGTGTACCGCGCGGTCGGCTACCTCTCCACGCACCTCGCCGACCTCCCGTTCGACCACGTCTCCGGCACGGTCCCGCACCTCGCGGGCCGCGTGCTCGACCTCGACGAGGTGCCGATGCCCGGCACGTACGTCACCGGCTGGGTCAAGCGCGGCCCGATCGGTTTGATCGGCCACACCAAGGGCGACGCGCTGGAGACCATCACGAGCCTGCTGGAGGACGCCGAGTCGCTCCCCCGCGCCACCTCCCCCTCGCCGGACGCCGTCGTGCAGTTCCTGGAGCAGCGCGCCGTCCCGTTCGTCACGAACGAGGGCTGGCGCAAGCTCGACGCGCACGAGATCGCATTGGGTGCCGAGCAGGGCCGCGAGCGCGTGAAGGTCGTGCCGCGCGAGGAGATGACCGCCATCTCGAACGGCTGAGCCCGTTCTCCGATGAAGCCGCCACCACGCTTGACGTGGTGGCGGTTTCAGCTTTTCCGGTCGCGCCGATGCGGACACCGGGTGCGTGAACACCGATCTCGGTCGCCCGCCGGATGATCGGGAGACCGACGGCGTTCGCGCCGAGATGCGCACGCCGGCGGCCGACGTCGCGCGTGCGGTGGACGAGATCCTGGGGACAAGACCGTGAACGACGACCTGCGCAAACGCTTGGCGTTCTTCAACGCCGAGCTGACCGACGGCCGGCTCGACAGCAGGGACACCGTGGGGTTCGCCTGCGACCTGCTGCTCGCGGGTCTGGACACCCCGGCGGTGCGGGAGCTGGCCGGTGAGTCACCGGTCCAGGAGCGCATGAGCGAGACCTACGACCTGGCCCGGCAGATGCTCGTCGAGCTGGGCGTCGAGCCGATGACCTCGGAGCAGGCCGAGTGGTTCCTCGGCCGGGACGCCGCGCGGAAGGTCCTCGCCGGCGAGCCCCGTGCGGAGTGGAAGGACCGCACGTTCCACATCACGTTCCAGTTCTCGCGCGAGGACGACGACGTCTACTGGGCGTTGGGGCAGTACGACACGGACCCGGAGCCGTTCCGCGCCTACGTCCGCGAGTACCTGCGCCTCGCGGAGGCGCACCTCACTGGGTGGTGACGTTGTTGAACGGCAGCAGCGGTTCGGCCCACGGGAACACGACGAACATCAGCAGCGCCACGATGCCGAGGACGAGCACGACCGCCTCGGCGACGCGCAGGAACAGCGGGCCCGGCAGGTGCCGCCAGATCCAGCCGTACATCAGGCCTCCGTCATCTCGGGCGGCACGAAGCCGTCGGCGACCGGGTAGCTCTTGGTCTCGATGGCGTGCACGATCAGCCGCTGCTTGTCGGAGAACCGCGGGTGGCAGGTGGTCAGGGTGAGCAGGCGGGCCTGCTGCTCCGGCGGCACCGCCGCGTTCGGCTGGTGCGGGACCGGGGCGATGACCTCGCCCTGGCTCGGCACCACGATCTCCTGGCCAACGGTCTTGGCGTAGGCCTCGCCCAGCGTCGTGGACAGCGGGGCGATGCCGGTGCAGGAGGCTTCCTTGGCCTTCGGGTTGGTCGCCCAGCCGGCGACCTCGTTCTTCATCGGCAGGACCCGGTAGACGAACCACTGGGTCTGGGTCTGCACGACGATCGCGTTGCAGGACTCCAGCAGGTCGAGGTCGTTGAACGGCGCACCCTTGCCGACGCGGTGCCCCGCGATGGAGAAGTTGCCGGGCTGGCCGGGCTGCGCGGTGTCCTTGTAGTGGCCGGGGCCGATCTCGAGGTGCTTGTCGGTGGTGCCCTCGACGACGGAGAACTTCCAGTCGTTGCCGAAGACGGGGATGTACATCTTCGCGAAGGCCTTGCCCTCGATGAGGTTCAGCTGCGACTGGCGGTTCGGGTCGGCCGGGGGCGGCGTGACGGTGTTCGAGTTCCACTCGGAGTCGAGCGCCGCGGTGACCTCGTCCTGCTTCTGCGCGGAGAACAGGTCGGTCACGTAGACCTCGTAGACGACGAACAGCAGCACGACGAGGCCCATCGTGATGAGCACCTCGCCGAAGCCGCGGACGGCCTTGCGGCGGAAGCTCTCCGGCGGGAGCGCGTCCTTCTCGTCCTCGTCGTAGTAATCGTCGTCGTCGTAGTACTCGTCGTCGTAGTCGTCCTCGACCGGCTCGATGATCTCCGTCGGCGGGTCGACCGGGCGTGGACGGGGGCGCTGCGGTGCTCCTCGGGGCGGACCCTGGGGTGCGCCGGGGGGCGGGCCGGGCCGCCAGCCGTTCTGCGGGCCGGGTGCCTGCGGGCCGAATGCCCGCGGGCCGGGCGCCGCGCCGCGGGGCACGCCTCCCGGTGGGGTCGGCTGCGGGCCCTGCGGCGGGCCGGGGTGGCGCGGCGGAACGGTGGGCGGGGGCAGGCTGCCGGAGAAGGCACTGGTGAACTGCGTGGCGTCCGCGGGCGGCAGCGGCTGCGGTGAAGGTGCCGAGCGCACGTGCCGCAGGTCGTCACGACGGGGTGCAGGACGCCGTGGAGGCGGCTGCTGCGGTCCCGAGTTCACCTGAGAACCTCCGCGCGGACTGTGAACGGATTACAACTGCGTCTGCCAGGTGGTTCGCTCACCACCTCGGCTACGTTAACGTGTCTGCTGAGTAGTGCACGTAAACTCGCGCACTCAGAGACATCCACGTCAGGCGAGGACAGCATGCCCAAGTCCAAGGTCCGGAAGAAGGCGGTCTACACCGCACCCACTGACCGCCGTACGCCGGTCAAGGTCAAGGCAGCGGGGCCGTCCCACCCGGTCTACGTCGTCATCATGCTCGGCTTCATGCTGCTGGGCCTCGCGTGGCTCGTCGTGAACTACATCGCGGCCGAGAAGATCCCGTTCATGCTCGAGCTGGGCGCGTGGAACTTCGCCATCGGCTTCGCGCTGATGATCATCGGTCTGCTGATGACGATGCGCTGGCGGTAAGTCCGCCCCTGTCACGACTGGTCATCGACGGCCCGGACGTTCACTCGTCCGGGCCGATGTTCGTCCATGCCACGTTCACCTGGTTCACGTGGGCGTCACCGAAGCACATGGTTGTAAGTCATCCCCATTGGGGACAACCCCTGTGGACAACTTTGCGCGAAATTGCACAAGCGCCTCTTCCGCACTTCAGTTGTCCACATTTCATGCGGGACACTCGACGCTGTGACTCGCTCCTGGTCCACTCCCGCGCCGCTCGTCGCCGCCGCCTGGGTGTCCGCCGCCCTGCTCGCGTTCGCCACGGTCATCACCACCGAGAACGCCGGCCGTCTCCTCGTCGGGCTGGCAACGCTGCTGGTCAGCTACCTCGCCGCATTCGCCTCCCTCGCCCGCCCGCGGCTGAGCGCGGACGCGAACGGCATCGCGGTGCGCGGGTTCGCGAGCACCACGCACCTGGCGTGGCACGAGGTGAAGGTCAAGCTGCAGCACACGCGCAGGCTCGGCCGGGAACAGCAGGCGTTGGAGCTCGACGCCGACGACCGTCTCGTGGTGCTCACGAAACTGGACCTCGGCGCCGACCCGGAAGAAGTGGCGAGCGTGCTGCACGCACTGCGCCCGTGACTCAGATCCCGATGAGAGTCCTGAGCTCGCTCGCCCGCAACGCGAACATGCCCACCAGCAACACGACCGCGGCCGTCACGGCCCCGAGCTGGTAGAGGTTCCGGTTCTCGCGCGGTGCCTTGACCATCGCAAGCGTCAGCAGGCCGCCGATCACGAACCCGCCGAGGTGGGCGAGCAGTGAGGCGTTGGTGAAGAGGTTCGACACGAGGTTGATCACCACGATCACCACGACCGTCGAGATGTCGCGCTTCTTGCGCCGCCACACGACGATCAGCGCGCCCATGATGCCGAACACCGCACCGGACGCACCGGCGAGCAGGCCACCGGCCGCACCGAAGTAGAACGCCGCCGCGTTGCCGCCCAGCAGCGCCAGGAAGTAGACGAGGGTGAACCGCAGCCGGCCCAGCTCGGGCTCGACGCTCGACCCGGCGATGTAGAGCACCGCCATGTTGAGCACCAGGTGCCAGACGCCGATGTGCATGAACCCCGAGGTCAGGATTCGCCACCACTCGCCGTTGGCGACGAGGACGGGCTGGAGCGCGGACTCCAGGAAGATCGCGGAACGCTGGTTCAGCAGCGGGTTGCCCGCCTGCACCGCGGTGACGACGAACGCGAGCGCGTTCAGCACGATCAGCACGGGCGTGACGACCAGGCGTCCGTCGGTCTGCTCGGCCCCCACCAGGGTCTGCGAGCGCCGGCCCGACCTGCGGCCCTCGTTGACGCAGTCGACGCACTGGCTGCCGACGGCGGCCTCGCGCAGGCAGTCCGGGCACGCCGGACGGTCGCACCTCGTGCAGCGCAGCCGGGTGGGCCGATCGGCATGACGTGCGCAGACCGGCATCTCCGGCTGCGCTCCGATCGGCCCGTCCGGTGGGACCAGAGCGTCGCTCACGCGCGTTCGATCGTGACCCGCTCGATCTTGATGTCGTTGACCGGGCGGTCGTTCACGCCGGTCGCCGTGCCACCGATGGCGTCGACGACGTTGCGCGACTCCTGGTCGGCGACCTCACCGAAGATCGTGTGCTTGAAGTTCAGCCACGTCGTGGGCGCCACCGTGATGAAGAACTGGGAGCCGTTGGTGTTGGGCCCCGCGTTCGCCATCGCCAGCAGGTACGGGCGGTTGAACTGCAGGTCGGAGGTGAACTCGTCGGCGAAGCGGTAGCCGGGGCCACCGCGGCCGGTGCCGGTCGGGTCACCGGTCTGGAGCATGAAGCCCGCGATGACGCGGTGGAACAGGGTGCCGTCGTAGAACGGACCCGACTTCGTGCCGCTCGCGTTCGCTTCGGTGTACTCCTTCGAGCCCTCGGCGAGCCCGACGAAGTTCGCCACCGTCTTGGGGGCGTGGTCGGGGAACAGGGTGAGCCGGATGTCGCCCTGCGTGGTGTGCAGGGTCGCCGTCACCTTGGTCCCGACGAAGGATTCATTGCTGTCAGCCACCACCCCATCGTGCCATCACGGGCGGAGATGTTCAGAAACGGGCACGATGGGTACCTCTATTGACATCACCGGACGACAACGTGTGGAGCAGAGGATGGACGAGGTGGACGTCATGACCCGCGCCGGCGAATCGGTTGGCAAGGCTGTCGGCACCGGTCTGAAGGCCGCGCGTGAGGGTGTCGTTCGCGCTGGTCACGTCGCAGAGGTCAAGCTCGCCGAGCGTGGCATCACGACCGACCAGGTCCGCGGCGCACTCGTCGACCGCGCCGACCAGCTCATGGGCAAGGCGGAGGACTGGGAGAAGCAGACCCGCAAGTCCCGCAAGCGCCTCGCCAAGAAGAGCGCTCAGACGCGTGCCGACCTCATGACCAAGGCCGAGGTCGTGCGCAAGGAGGTGCGGAAGGCGGCCAAGCACGCCAGGAAGGACGCCAAGGTCCGCGCCAAGGAGCTCCGCAAGGCCGCGGCGAACCTCGGTGCCGAGGCTCCGAAGCGCCGCCGGTGGCCGTGGGTGCTGGGCCTGCTCATCGCGGCCGCGGCAGCCGGCTACGTCGCACTGACGCGGCGCCCCGAGGAGGTCCACCTGCACGAGGAGGAGCAGGCCCCGCACGCGGAGCCCGTCCTCAACGGCCAGGTCCCGACCCAGAAGGAACCCGTCAAGTAGCTACAACCCGAGGTTCTTGATCGCTTCTTCCGCGATCCGACGAGCCTTGATCGACTGCTTCTGGTTGGTAGTGACCACGACAGCGGCGTCGCTCTTCGCCACGGCGTAGACGACGCCGCTGTTGCTGCTCACGTACCCCCCGGTCCACCCGGTGGGTGAGTTGGCGGGCTGTGAACCGTCCGGCGCCGCCTCGTTCACGATCTTCTTGGCGACCCCTTGGTCGCCCGCGTACACGCGCACGGTCAACTGGACCTCAGTCGCGTTGGCGTAGAAAAAACACGCCGGGTGCGGTTCGTCCGTTGACAGTTTCACTTTCGGCACCCGCTGCCCGTTCGCCTCGGCCACGAACGTCGTCGGCAGGTAGGGGCACGCGCCGTCCTTCACGGGCTGTGGCGCGGGGGGCACTGCCGGTGCTGCGCTGGTCGTGGTCACGACCGGCGGAACGGGCGTGGTGGGCACCGGCACGTTCTGGGCGACCTGGGACCCGCACGCGGCGAGGACGCCGAGCAGGGGCAGCAGCAGTGCTCGTTTCATAGGGGCAACAGTCAACCAGATACCGATGGCGCCTCTACCGGCACACTCTAAATTGGTCCATACCTTTTGTGCCCTGTTACCCGCCCCTCGCCTCGGAAGGACCCGAGACCATGGAGTTCCTGGAGCAACGACGAGAGCACGCCCTGGGGCTGTTCCGCATCGTGATCGGACTGTTCTTCGTCATGCACGGCGTGCAGAAGGTGATGAAGGGAACCGAGCTGCTGTCCTGGCCGGCCGGCCCCATGAGCCTGATCGAGCTGATCGGCGGCGGTCTCATCGTCATCGGCCTGTGGACCCGCTGGGCAGCGCTGCTCAGCTCGGGCGCCATGGCCTACGCCTACTTCATCGTGCACCAGCCGAAGGGCCTGCTCCCGATCCAGAACGGCGGCGAGCTCGCCGCGGTCTACTCGTGGGCGTTCCTCCTGCTGGCCTGCACCGGTGCCGGCGCCTGGTCGATCGACAAGCTCCGCCAGTCCTCGAAGCAGCGCACCCTGGCATCCGCCTGACACACCCTTCACCACCCTTTCGAAGCCCTGTTCGCAACGCCGCGAACAGGGCTTCCGCCTTGCACCCCCGCGAACGGGCCACCGAAGGCGAGCCTGGTGAGTCCTGGCGAAGGAACCGCGAAGGCGAGTCTGGCCGGGTTCTCGGCGAAGGGCTGAGGGCGGTGCGCGGCTGAGGGTCCGGCGCGAACAACGCGACGAGTCCGACGGAAGCCAAGGGCAAGTCCGGCCGGGAATCTGGCGACGCCCAACGCGGGTCTGGCCGGGAAATCCGGCCTGGGCTCGGCCTGGGGATCCGGCGAGGCCGAAGGCCAGCCGGGCCGGGGGTCCGGGGAGGCCAAAGGCCAGCCGGGCCGGGGGTCCGGGGGCGGAGCCGCCCGGCTGGGGTCTGGGGGCTCGGCCCCCAGAAAACACTCGGAACGTAAAAGGCTCGCGCTCTTTGCGAGCACGAGCCGGTGATACGTGGAGACGAGGGGAATCGAACCCCTAACCCCCGCCTTGCAAAGGCGGTGCTCTGCCAATTGAGCTACGTCCCCGAGACCTTGGGGGCGACGCGGCAGGCCGCCCGCGAGATCGAAGCTCAGTCGGTGGGGGCAGTCGCCTCGCGCCACAGGTCCGCGTCGGCCTTGGCGGAACGGCTGCGCTTCACGAAGAACAGGACCGCACCGGCGACCACGACGAGCGCGATGAGCTTCTTAGCCACTCTGAACCCCTCCAACAAGACTGTGATGGCCCCGACGTACCGCACAGCCTACAGGCTTCGCAGATGTCCAGCCGGGGCTCTGGAACTCGAAATCCAGACAGAAACGATGATGATTCGAGAGAAGTTCGAATCGAGTGGGCCTAGGAGGACTTGAACCTCCGACCTCTTCATTATCAGTGAAGCGCTCTAACCGCCTGAGCTATAGGCCCTCGATCAACTGTCACCCTCTCGGGGCGACGAGGAAGACCTTACAGGATCGTCCTCGCCGCTCCCAAATCGGGGGTCACTCTCGCTCGGAGAGCGTCAACTCCAAGCCACCGGCCAGATCCGCGGACACGTTGTAGACGAACGCGCCGACGGTCGCGAGGGCGGTGAACAGCACGATGTTGACCGCGCCGATGATCGCCGAGACGCCGAAGACGCGACCGGCGCTGATCAGCGGTTCCCCCGGCTCGTTGGCCTGGAGGAGGTCGTTCGCGGTGCTGTTGATCTTGTCCCAGACGCCCATGCCGTGCAGCACGCCGTAGAGCACGCCGACGGCCACGAGCCAGACGAAGAACAGCGCGACGCCGAGCACCAGGGCCAGCTTGAGCACCGACCACGGGTCGACGCGCTTGATCTGGAGCGAGGCGCGGCGCGGGCCGCGGCCGGGACGGCGGGCCGACGGGGTGGACGCGGCGGGGCGTGCGCCGCCCGTGCCGAGGTTCACCGACGTGCGGCTGCTGCCCAGGCCGACCGGGACGGCCGAGCCCCCGACCACGGGCTTCTGCACCTTCACGGT
This sequence comes from Lentzea chajnantorensis, assembly GCF_054300775.1. Taxonomy (NCBI): domain Bacteria; kingdom Bacillati; phylum Actinomycetota; class Actinomycetes; order Pseudonocardiales; family Pseudonocardiaceae; genus Lentzea; species Lentzea chajnantorensis. Next base: position 1,101,864 of record NZ_JBSDZT010000002.1, read on the forward strand.
GTCCGGGTCGGTGTCGGGGAACGCCGGGGCGGGCTCCGACGCCGACGGCACGGGCGGTGCGGTCGGGGCCACGTAGGCGTCCTGCTGGGTGCCCTCCGTGTCGTTCGTCACGCGCTGCCAGGGCGGCGGCGTGGTGACGGCCGGCTCCTCCGCCGGTGCGGCGGGTTCGGCGGCCGGCGCCGCCACCGAGGCCGTCTTCTCCTCGGCCGGAACGGCCTTGGCCGTGTCGGCGGAGACCGGCTTCGTCTTGTCCTGGGCCGAGGTGTCCTGCCCGTTCCCACCCGAGGAACCGGAGGCCGCGGGCGCGGTCTTCCCGGCGTCGTCGGCCGACTTCGCCGCGGATTGCGGCGTCGGCTTGGTGATCACCGCGGTCTTGTCCGCGTCCCGGCCTTCGCGGTTCTCGGGTGGAGTCACGAGCTTGTCCTTGGCCTCTCGCTGATGCCCGACTACTCAGCCGAGTCGGTCGGGGTTTCTGCCTGGTCGGCGGCAGAGCCCTCCGCGGCAGACGTCTCATCGTTAACGACGTCGCTGGGCTCATCCGCGTTGCGTGCGACCGCGATCAAAGTGGTGCTTTCGCCGAGGTTCATCAGCCGCACGCCCTTCGTCTGCCGGCCTGCCTTGCGCACCTGCTCGGCGCGGGTGCGGATGACCCCGCCGCTCGAGGTGATGGCGTAGAGCTCGTCGTCGACGTCGACGATGAGCGCTCCGACCAGCCTGCCACGTCGGCGGTCGTGCTGAATGGTCAGCACACCCTTGCCGCCCCGACCCTGGACCGGGTAGTCCTCGATCGGAGTTCGCTTCGAGTACCCACCGTCCGTCGCGACCAAAACGAAGAGACCCTCCTGGACGACGCCGACGGAAAGCAGCTCGTCGTCGGCGTTGAACCGCATGCCCTGCACGCCCGAGGTGGCGCGGCCCATGGGGCGCAGCACGTCGTCGGTCGCGTGGAAGCGGATCGACTGGCCGTCCGCGGACACCATGAGCAGGTCGTCATCAGCCGAGCACAGCACGGCTCCGACCAACTCGTCGTCCTCGCGCAGGTTGATGCCGATTAGTCCACCCGATCGGTTGGAATCGAAGTCGGACAACTTGGACTTCTTGACCAAACCCTTGCGCGTCGCGAGCACGAGGTACGGCGACACGTCGTAGTTCTTGATCTGGATGACCTGCGCGATCTCCTCCTCCGGCTGGAACGCGAGGAGGTTCGCGACGTGCTGGCCGCGGGCGTTGCGGTTGGCCTCGGGCAGCTCGTACGCCTTCGCGCGGTACACCCGGCCCTTGTTCGTGAAGAACAGGATCCAGTCGTGCGTGGAGCACACGAAGAAGTGGGCGACGATGTCGTCCTGCTTGAGCTGCGCGCCCTGCACGCCCTTGCCGCCGCGCTTCTGCGCCCGGTAGAGGTCGGTCTTGGTGCGCTTCGCGTAGCCGGTGCGGGTGATCGTGACGACCACGTCCTCGACCGCGATCAGGTCCTCCATGGACACGTCGCCGTCGAACGGGATGATCTTCGTGCGGCGGTCGTCGCCGAACTTGTCCACGATCGCGATCAGCTCGTCGCGGACGATCTTGCGCTGCCGCTCGGGCTTCTCGAGGATGTCGGCGAGGTCCGCGATCTCCAGCTCGATCTCGGCCAGCTGGTCGATGATCTTCTGGCGTTCGAGGGCGGCCAGGCGGCGGAGCTGCATCTCCAGGATCGCGTTGGCCTGGATCTCGTCGACCTCGAGGAGGTCCATCAGGCCCGTGCGCGCGATGTCCGGGGTCTCGGACCGGCGGATCAACGCGATGACGGCGTCGAGCTGGTCGAGCGCCTTCACCAGTCCGCGCAGGATGTGGGCGCGCTCTTCGGCCTTGCGCAGGCGGAACCTGGTTCGCCGCTGGATGACCTCGATCTGGTGCTTCACGTAGTGGCGGATCATCTGGTCGATCCGCAGCGTGCGCGGCACGCCGTCGACCAGCGCCAGCATGTTGACGCCGAACGAGTACTGCAGCTGGGTGTGCTTGTAGAGGTTGTTCAGCACGACCTTGGCCACCGCGTCGCGCTTGAGCGTGATCACGATGCGCATGCCGATGCGGCGGTTCGACTCGTCGGCGATGTTCGCGATGCCGGTGAGCTTGCCGTCGCGCACCAGGGCGGCGATGTTCTCGACCAGGTTGTCCGGGTTGACCTGGTACGGCAGCTCGGTGACGACCAGGATCGTGCGGCCCTTGGCGTCCTCGTCCATCTCGACGACGGCGCGCATGCGGACCGAGCCGCGGCCGGTGCGGTAGGCGTCCTCGATGCCGGAGGTGCCGAGGATCTGGCCGTACGTCGGGAAGTCGGGGCCCTTGATCCGGGCGATCATCGCTTCGAGGGTCTCCTCGTCGGAGGCCTCGTGGTTGTCGAGCGCCCACACGACGCCCTCCGCGACCTCGCGGAGGTTGTGCGGCGGGATGTTGGTCGCCATGCCGACCGCGATGCCGGAGCTGCCGTTGATCAGCAGGTTCGGGATGCGCGACGGCAGGACCGTCGGCTCCTGGATGCGGCCGTCGTAGTTGTCGCGGAAGTCGACGGTCTCTTCCTCGATGTCGGCCAGCATGTGCATGGCCAACGGGGAGAGCCGGCACTCCGTGTACCGCATGGCGGCGGCGGGGTCGTTGCCCGGCGAGCCGAAGTTGCCCTGGCCCTGGATCAGCGGGTAGCGCAGCGCCCACGGCTGCGCGAGGCGCACCAGCGCGTCGTAGATCGCCGAGTCGCCGTGCGGGTGGTAGTTGCCCATCACGTCGCCGACGACGCGGGCGCACTTGTTGAAGCCGCGGTCGGGACGGAAGCCGGAGTCGAACATCGAGTACAGAACGCGGACGTGCACGGGCTTCAACCCGTCACGCACGTCCGGCAGCGCACGACCCACGATGACGGACATCGCGTAGTTGATGTACGAGTTCTGCATCTCCTGCTGGATCTCGACCGGCTCGATGCGGTCGTGGTCCGGCGGCAGAGTCGTCTCGGTCACTGTTCTCTTTCCTTCTCGCCAGAAACGCCAGGACGCCTAGGTGCGCAAGCCGGACTCAGATGTCCAGGAACTTGATGCTCTTGGCGTTGCGGGTGATGAACGAACGGCGTGCCTCGACGTCCTCGCCCATGAGCACGCTGAACAGCTCGTCGGCGGTGGCCGCGTCGTCCATGGTGACCTGCCGCAGGATCCGGTTCGCCGGGTCCATCGTGGTCTCCCACAGCTCCTCGGCGTTCATCTCGCCGAGACCCTTGTACCGCTGGATGTTGTCGTCCTTGCCCAGGCGCTTGCCGCCCTCGAGGCCCGCCTTGATCACGGCGTCGCGCTCGCGGTCGGAGTAGACGTACTCCGGCTCCGCGCGCTGCCACTTGATCTTGTAGAGCGGCGGCTGCGCGAGGTAGACGTGGTTGTGCTCGATGAGCGGCTGCATGAAGCGGAACAGCAGCGTGAGCAGCAGCGTGCGGATGTGCTGGCCGTCGACGTCGGCGTCGGCCATCAGCACGATCTTGTGGTAGCGCAGCTTCGACAGGTCGAACTCGTCGTGGATGCCGGTGCCCAGTGCCGTGATCAGCGACTGGACCTCGGTGTTCTTGAGGACGCGGTCGATGCGGGCCTTCTCGACGTTGATGATCTTGCCGCGGATCGGCAGGATCGCCTGGTACATCGAGTCGCGCCCCTCCTTGGCCGAGCCGCCTGCCGAGTCGCCCTCGACGATGTAGAGCTCGCAGCGCTCCGGCTCGGTCGAGCGGCAGTCCTTGAGCTTGCCGGGCAGGCCGCCGATGTCGAGCGCGCCCTTGCGGCGGACCAGCTCGCGGGCCTTGCGGGCGGCGATGCGGGCCTGCGCCGACGACACCGACTTGGTGACGATCGCCCTGGCCTCGTTGGGGTGGCGCTCGAACCAGTCGGCCAGGTGCTCGTTCGTCGACTTCTGCACGAACGACTTGGCCTCGCTGTTGCCCAGCTTGGTCTTCGTCTGGCCCTCGAACTGGGGCTCCTTCAACTTCACCGAGATGATCGCGGCGAGACCCTCGCGGATGTCGTCGCCGGTGAGGTTGGTGTCCTTCTCCTTGAGCAGCTTCTTCTCGCGCGCGTACTCGTTGACGACGCGCGTCAACGCGGCACGGAAGCCCTCCTCGTGCGTGCCGCCCTCGTGCGTGTTGATCGTGTTCGCGAAGGTGTAGACCGAGGCCGTGTAGCCGGTGTTCCACTGCATCGCGACCTCGACCTGCAGGTCCTCGCCCTGCGCCTCGAAGCCGATCACCTTCTGGTGCACGGCCTCGCGCGTGTGGTTGATGTGGCGGACGAAGTCCTCCAGACCACCCGGGTAGTGGTAGACGCGTTCCTTCACCGCGGCCTGGTGGCCCTCGGCGTCGGCCTCCTCGTCCTCCTCCGAGACCCGCTCGTCGCGCAGCACGATGGTGATCCCCTTGTTGAGGAACGCCATCTCCTGCAGCCGGCGTGCGATCGTCTCGACGTTGTACTCGGTGGTCTCGAAGATGTTCGGGTCCGCCCAGAACGTGACGGTCGTGCCCGTCTCGTCGGTCGGCTCGCCCTGGCGCAGGTCGTGCGCGGGCTTCGAGTTCTCGTAGCGCTGGCTCCAGACGTAGCCCTGGCGCTTGATCTCGACCTCGACGGCCGTGGACAGCGCGTTCACCACGGAGATGCCGACGCCGTGCAGACCGCCGGACACCGCGTAGGAGTCGCTGTCGAACTTGCCGCCCGCGTGCAGCACGGTGAGCACGACCTCGACGGTCGGCTTGCCCTCGACCGGGTGCACGTCGACGGGGATGCCGCGGCCGTCGTCGATGACCCGGACGCCGCCGTTGGCGAGCAGGGTGACGTCGACCGTCGTCGCGAAGCCGGCCATCGCCTCGTCGACCGAGTTGTCCACAACCTCTTGGACGAGGTGGTGCAGACCGCGCTCACCGGTCGAGCCGATGTACATGCCCGGCCTCTTGCGCACTGCCTCAAGACCCTCGAGGACGGTGATCGAGGACGCGTCGTACTCATTCTTCTTAGCTGACACGGGCCTGGAGTCTCCTCGCTGATGCGGGCGGGGCCCGCACTGTGTTCCCCGACTTCCCGGGTTGTGGTGACGCTCTCCCCTGATTCTACCGGGGCACACCGACAGAACGGGGTCAAGGACACCTTTGATTCGGTCACAGACGCCCTCAAGCGCGCGTGGATGGGTGCGGACGGCCGAAAAGGGGGTTCAAATCCCCAGGTGAACGCTCATTGAGCCACAGAACGGCCGCTGAGCCCTTGACAGCGGCTCACCCGTAGGTGTCACGCGGGCCGCGGCCGGGAACGTGCCTGGGCCCGTGACGCCAGTTGGGTGCGTCGGGGCCCTTGATCCTGAGCCGGGTCACGACACCGTTGCCGACCCCGGCCGCGATCCTCTTCAGCAGGTCGCGCTGGAGCAGGCGCAGCTGGGTGGCCCACGCCGTGGACGACGCCTGGACCGTCAGCTCACCGTCACTGAGAGTGATCGGCTGCGCGTGCTCGGCGAGCTCCTCCCCCACCAGCTTCGCCCACCGCCCGAACACCTGGCCGCCCTGCAGCTGCTCGACCCAGCCGCGGTCCGCGGCGATCCGCGACGCGATGCGGCCGATCGCCTGGGGGTCGCGGTCGTCCGGTCCCGGCCCCGACCAGCGCCGACGGCTGCGGTTGACCGGTCGGCCCTTCGCCTTGCTGCCGGGCGTGCGGCCGCGGGCCTTCGCACTGGCCTTCGCGGCCTCCAGCGCCGCCCGCGCGAGGTCCGAACCGCGCAGCTGCTCACCCTCAGGTGTGAATGAACCTGTGGACAAGTCCCGATTTGTGACGGAGTTATCCACACCATCCACAGACTTGTCCCCAGATGTGTGGGCGGACACACCCGATCGAGCTACATCTTGGGGGTCCGCACCCCCGGAGTCAGGCCTTCGCTCAGACACGCCGCACCTCCCCGCCGTGCACCTCGAACCGGGCGCCGCTGAGCTCGTCCGGCACGTCCTCCGCCACCGCGGCGGTGATCAGCACCTGCTCCGCGGCGGCCGCGACCTTCGCGAGCTGCCGGCGCCGGCCGCGGTCGAGCTCCGCGAACACATCGTCCAGCACGAGCACCGGTTCGATGCCGTCGACACGCATGAGCTCGTACCCGCCGAGCCGCAGCGCGAGCGCGAACGACCACGACTCTCCGTGACTGGCGTAGCCCTTCGCGGGGAGCTCGCCCAGCGTCAGCTCGAGGTCGTCGCGGTGCGGGCCGACCAGGCACACCCCCCGTTCGATCTCCTGCCTGCGCACCCGGTCCAGCTCGGCGAGCAGCAGGTCCTCGATGCTCTCCCGGTCCTCCGGCAGGTCGCCGACGCTCGACCGGTAGGAGATGAGCGCCGGTCGCGACTCCGGCGCCACCTCCGCGTAGGCCGTGGTCACGTGGTCCGCCATGTCGCGGACCAGCTTCAACCGCGCGGCCAGCAGCTCGGCGCCGTGCTTGGCCAGGTGCCCGTCCCAGACGTCGAGCGTCGACAGGTCGGCCGACCTGCTGTGCTTCACCGTCTTCAACAACGCGTTGCGCTGCTTCAGCACCCGGTCGTAGTCGCTGCGCACGCCCGCGAACCTCGGCGAGCGCAGCACCAGCACCTCGTCGAGGAACCGCCGCCGGTCCCCCGGATCGCCGCGCACGAGGGAGAGGTCCTCCGGCGCGAACAACACGGTCCGCAGGATGCCGAGCACGTCGCGCGGACGCGGGACCGGACCGCGGTTGATCCTGGCCCGGTTCGCCTTGCCCGCCGTGATCTCGATCTCGACGAGCAGCTCGCGGTCGTCGTTGACCACGGCCGTCCGCACGACGGCGCGCTGGGCGCCGTGCCGGATCAGGGGTGCGTCCGTGGCGACGCGGTGCGAGCCCAGCGTCGCCACGTACCCGAGCGCCTCGACCAGGTTCGTCTTGCCCTGGCCGTTGCGCCCGACGAGCACCGACACACCGGGCTCGAAGGCCAGGTCGGCCCGCTCCCACGAGCGGAAGTCGCTGACCTGGAGGTGTCTGACGTGCACCCGTTAGCCCTGGGTGCTGCCCGAACCGGACGACGGACCGGCGAGGTGCACCGAGTGACCGCCGAACTGGTTGCGCAGAGCGGCGACGGCGCGCATGGCCGGCGAGTCCTCCTGGCGGGAGGTGAACCGGGCGAAGAGCGCGGCGGAGATCACCGGCAGCGGCACCGCGTTGTTGATTCCCTCCTCGACGGTCCACCGGCCCTCGCCGGAGTCCTCGACGTACCCGCGCAGGTCGTCGAGCTCCGGGTCGGACTCGAGCGCGCGCACCAGCAGGTCGAGCAGCCACGAGCGCACGACCGTGCCGCGCTGCCACGCCGTGATGACGCCGGGCACGTTGTCGACGACATCGGTCTTGTCGAGCAGCTCGAAGCCCTCGGCGTACGCCTGCATCAGGCCGTACTCGATGCCGTTGTGCACCATCTTCGAGTAGTGGCCGGCACCGACCTTGCCCGCGTGCGCGAAGCCCTCCTCGCGCGGACCCTCGGGGCGGAGCGCGTCGAAGATCGGCTGCGCCTGCTCGACGTGCTCGGCGGCACCGCCGACCATGAGCGCGTAGCCGTTCTCCAGGCCCCACACGCCGCCGGACACACCGCAGTCGAGGTAGCCGATGCCCTTCTCCGCGAGCAGTTCGGCGTGGACCTGGTCGTCGGTGAACTTCGAGTTGCCGCCGTCGATGACCAGGTCACCCGGCTCCAGCAGCTCCTTGAGCTCCTTGACCGTGTTCCTGGTGATCTCGCCCGCCGGCACCATCACCCACACCGTGCGCGGTGCTTCGAGCTTGGACACCATGTCCGCCAGCGACTCCGAGTCGCTGACCTCCGGGTTGCGGTCGTAGCCGATCACCTCGTGACCGGCACGGCGCACCCGCTCGCGCATGTTGAAACCCATCTTGCCGAGGCCGACGAGTCCGAGCTGCACGGTGTTCTCCCCTAACGTTTCTGGTACCCGGTAAGGGTTTTCTCAGCCGGGAAGGCGGACGGGCATCAGCAGGTACAGGTAGCCCGGCGCCACGTTCCCATCCTCGTCCACCGGCTTCAGCAACGCCGGTCGGCTGGGTGTGGTGAAGGACAAGTGGACCTTCTGCGTGCGGACGGCACCGAGGCCGTCGAGCAGGTAGCCCGGGTTGAACGCGATCGTGACCGGCTCGCCGGTGTACTCGACCGGCAGCTCCTCCTCGGCCGACCCCTCGTCGTCGCCACCGGCGGACAGGCGCAGGCCGCCGTCCACGAACTCGAGGCGGACCTGGGTGCCGCGCTCGGCGACCAGCGACACGCGCTTGATCGCCTGCTGCAGGGCGTCGATGTCGATGATCGCCGCGGCCGAGTGCTCGGAGGGCAGCAGCTGGCGGTACTTCGGGAAGTCGGCGTCGAGCAGGCGGGTCGTCGTGCGCTTGCCGGAACCGGACAGGCCGAGCAGCCCGTCGTTGGCCGCGAGCGACATCTCGACCTTGCTGCCGCCGGAGCCGAGCGTCTTGGCAGCGTCGCCGAGGGTGCGGGCGGGGACCAGGACGGCGACCTCGCCGAGGGACGCGTCGGGCTCCCACGGGAACTCGCGCATCGCCAGGCGGAACCGGTCGGTCGCCACGAGGGTCAGCTTGCCCTCGCCGATCTCGACCCGGACGCCGGTGAGCATCGGGAGCGTGTCGTCCTTGCCGGCCGCGACGGCGACCTGGCTGACCGCCTCGCCGAAGACCTCGCCGGGGAAGCTCACCGATCAGCTGCGGCATGGACGGCAGCGCGGGGTAGTCCTCGACCGGCATCGTCGGGAGGCTGAACCGGGCACTGCCACAGCTGATCGTCATGCGAGCACCGTCGACCGCGATCTCGACGGGGTGGTTCGGGAGCGCCTTGGTGATGTCGGCGAGCAGACGGCCGGAGACGAGGGCGCGGCCACCGTCGGCGATCGTGGCGGGGACACCGACCTGGGCGGAGACCTCGTAGTCGAACCCGGAGACGGTCAGCGAGTCTTCCGATTCCGCGTCGAGCAGCACGCCGCCCAGCACGGGAACGGGCGGACGGGACGGGAGGCTGCGTGCGACCCAGGCGACGGCGTCGGCCAGGCCGTCGCGCTCGACGCGGATCTTCATGAGGCGTCCTTTCCTCGACAGTCGACAAGCCCGACCACGACAACGTGCCAGTGGGGGTGGGGGAGCCTCGTCCCGGCCTGAGTGTCCTCGATGGCCGAGGGCGGAGCACCACGGTAGAGCGTCCTGGCCCTCCGCGTCACTTCGGGGTTCGGGCACCGATCCCCGGGAGCCGTCCACGCTGTTTTGCTTTTGAAGAACTTCTCTTGAAGAGATCAACAGCAGTAACAGTAGGGGCTGTGGATTGTGTGGACATCCCTTGAACGCCCAGGTCAAGACACCTCACCCCATGTGGACTACAGGGGGATGGCACCCGGGGACAAACCGGCGCACCCGGGGACAGCCAGTTGTACACAGGTCTCGATCCACAGATCGTCCACAGTTGTCCCCGGGTGCGTCCCCGGGTGCGGGGCAGTTGTACCCGGGTGTTCAACAGGCTTTCGTGGCCGGATCGTGGCCTGGGTCTCACACTTTTCCAGTTGTCCCCACCCCTTCGAGTGCGCGGGCAGACGATGTTGCCCGCTCCGCACCCGATTGGACCTCCTCCACGCCTCCTCCACCCGGGCCCGGCCGCCCCTCTCCACCCGGGTCGCGCGGCGCTCCCCCGTCCCCTCCCCGGGTGTGCGGGGACCCCGCGGCCGCTCCCGCCTGGGTGAGAGCTCACCGCGTGGCGCGGACGCGGCGCGAAGAAAAAGGGGTCCCTCCGCGGTGGAGGAACCCCTTGGCGTCTTACCCAGGTGGGATCAGGGAGCGTGGCGGGCGCGCTGCTTGATCCGGGAGGTGAGCTCCTGGACCTGGTCGTAGATGCGCCGGCGCTCTGCCATCTCCTTGCGGATCTTCTTGTCCGCGTGCATGACGGTCGTGTGGTCGCGGCCGCCGAACGTCTGACCGATCTTGGGCAGCGACAGGTCGGTCAGCTCGCGGCACAGGTACATGGAGATCTGCCGCGCCTGCGCGAGCGCCTTCGTCTTGCCGGGACCGCACAGGTCGTCGATCGAGACGCCGAAGAACTCGGCGGTGACCGCCATGATCGTCGGGGCGGTGATCTCCGGCGCGTGCGAGTCCGGGATGAGGTCGCGCAGCACGATCTCGGCGAGCTGGATGTCGACCGGCTGGCGGTTGAGCGACGCGAACGCCGTGACGCGGATGAGCGCGCCCTCCAGCTCGCGGATGTTCCGCTCGACGCGGGAGGCGATGAACTCCAGCACGTCGGCCGGGGCCGCGAGCCGGTCCTGAGCCGCCTTCTTGCGCAGGATCGCGATCCGGGTCTCCAGCTCGGGCGGCTGGATGTCCGTGATCAGGCCCCACTCGAACCGCGTGCGCAGGCGGTCCTCCAGCGTCTCCAGCCGCTTGGGCGGCCGGTCGCTCGACACCACGATCTGCTTGTTCGTGTTGTGGAGCGTGTTGAACGTGTGGAAGAACTCCTCCTGCGTGCCTTCCTTGCCCTCCAGGAACTGGATGTCGTCCACGAGGAGGACGTCGATGTCCCGGTAGCGGCGCTGGAAGGCGACCTTGCGGTCGTCGCGCAGCGAGTTGATGAAGTCGTTGGTGAACTCCTCGGTCGACACGTACCGCACGCGCATGCCGGGGAACAGGCGCTGGGCGTAGTGCCCGACGGCGTGCAGCAGGTGCGTCTTGCCGAGGCCGCTCTCACCCCAGATGAAGAGCGGGTTGTAGGCGCGGGCCGGTGCTTCGGCCACCGCGACCGCGGCGGCGTGGGCGAACCGGTTCGAGGCGCCGATGACGAACGTGTCGAAGTTGTACTTCTCGTTCAGCCGGGTCTGCGACGGCGACGGGTTCGCGGGCCGGGTGTACGGCATGTTCCCGTTGGGCGGTGCGGCCGTGGTCGAGCTCGCGGAGTTGAACGTCGGCCAGATCTCGGTGACGGCGGCGAGCGCGTCGCCGGCTTCGTCGACCTCGTCCGAGTCGCTGCCCTCCGCGGGCTCCGCACCCTCGTCCACGGGGCCGGGCGTGTCGCCGGTGACGACGACCGCAGGGACCGGCGCGACCGGAACGGGCTGCACCACCTGCGCCGCCTGGACGGCGTGGACCGAGATCGGCGCGGTCGGCGGGCTGACCGGTTCCGGGGAGTCGACCTTCACCGCCAGCGAGACGGAACGGCCGAGCCTGCGGGACAGCGCGTCGGTGATCGGGTCGCGCAGCGCGCGTTCGATCGCCTCTTTCGCGAAGTCGCTCGGTGCGGCGAGCAGGGCGGTCCCGTCCAGCAGACCGATCGGACGGGTGACCCTCATCCACGCGCGCTGCTGAGGGGACAGGTGGCTCGCGGCCAGCTCCTGCACCACCTCGGCCCACACGTGACCAAGGTCGACCTGCTGGTTCGACACCCCGCGCTCCCCTCCCCTCCACCGGAGTCCGTGACTCCACATGTGGACACGGAGAATAGAGGTATCCACAGAGTTATCCACAACTGTGCACTAAAAGGTGCGTTGTGTAGCCGGTGCTGGCGGCTCCCACACCGGCCCGGCACGCGCGAGGGAAGAACGGTAACAAGGGTGCGGGCGCCCGACAAGACGTGGCTTGGCCCACCCCGATTTGGTCGCGGCACCCGGGGGTGCGTACCCTCAGATGAGTCTCCCGCTTGCGACGGGCGCCTTTCGCGCGCCTACGTCTACTGCCGTCGGGGACGACCACAGAGGCTTTGTCAGCAGTGAAGCACCGGGAGAACCGACCGTGAGCAAGGGTAAGCGCACCTTCCAGCCCAACAACCGCCGCCGCGCGAAGACGCACGGCTTCCGGCTGCGCATGCGGACCCGCGCCGGCCGCGCCATTCTGGCCGCGCGCCGCAGCAAGGGCCGTGCCACGCTGTCTGCCTGACAGCTGGTAAGCGCAGCGTCGTCGTGCTTCCAGCGGCCGCCCGGCTCACCCGCAGCCAGGACTTCGGCCTGGTGGTTCGCCGAGGCCGCCGCGCTGGACGGCCCCGGTTGGTCGTCCACGCCTTGACGCCAGACGTGCCCACCTTGGATTCGTCCAAGGTGGGCTTCGTCGTGAGCAAGGCCGTCGGCAACTCCGTCGTTCGCCACCGCGTCTACCGCCGCCTGCGGCACGTGGTGCGCGAACACCTCTCCGGCATGCCCGCCGGAACTCTCGTCGTGGTGCGTGCGTTGCCTTCTGCAGCGGTGGCGTCGAGCGCCGACCTGGCCGCCGACTTCTCCTCCGCTCTGCGGAAGGTGCTGCGATGACCACGTTGCCCGCGAAGGTCGCGCTGTTGCCGGTGCATTTCTACCGGCGTTTCATCTCGCCCCTGCTGCCGCCCACGTGCCGCTTCTACCCGAGCTGCAGTGCGTACGCGGTGGAGGCGTTGACCGTCCACGGGGCGTTCCGCGGAACCTGGCTGACCATCCGCCGGTTGCTGCGCTGCGGACCCTGGCACCCTGGAGGCCTGGACCCGGTACCGCCGAGGCGGCAGGTCCCCGATGTATCCACCGAGGAGTAGCTCGTGCTCAACTTCATCTACTACCCGGTGTCCTTCATCTTGTGGTGTTGGCACTGGGTGTTCGGCAAGGTGTTCGGTGAGTCGAGCGGCTTCGCCTGGGCGCTGTCCGTCATCTTCCTGGTCTTTACCCTGCGCGCCATCCTGTTCAAGCCGTTCGTCGGCCAGGTGCGCTCCATGCGGCGGATGCAGGAGTTCGCCCCGGAGATGCAGAAGATCAAGAAGAAGTACCCGAACGACCGCCAGCGCCAGGCGCAGGAGATGCAGAAGCTGCAGTCCGAGCACGGCGTGAACCCGCTCGGCGGCTGCCTGCCGATGCTGGTGCAGATCCCGGTGTTCATCGGTCTGTTCCACGTGCTGCGGTCGTTCAAGCCCGGCTGGGGCGAGGTCTACTTCTTCGACAAGCAGGGCGTCGACTCGTTCGTCAACGCCAAGCTCTTCGGCACCAACCTGTCGACGTTCATCACGATGCCGGCCGACCAGCTCGCGCAGTTCGGCACCGAGCGCCTGAACGTCATCCTCGTGTCCGTGCCGCTGATGATCGTGGCGTCCATCGCGACCCACTTCACGGCCCGCCACTCGGTCGCCCGCCAGAACCAGGCCGCGCTGGACAACCCGCAGACGGCCATCATGAACAAGCTGACCCTGTACTTGTTCCCGATCGGCGTCCTGGTCGGTGGCTTCTTCTTCCCCGTCGCGATCCTGCTGTACTGGCTCTCCAACAACGCGTGGACGCTCGGCCAGCAGTACGTCGTCTACCGCCGCATCGACGCGGAGGAAGAGGAGAAGAAGGCCACCGCGGTGACCACCCGCCAGGCCCTCGCTCCCAAGCCGGGCGTGAAGCCGGTCAACCCGAAGAAGCCCGCACCCGGCGTCAAGCCGGCCAACGGTGCGAAGCGCATGCCGACCGCGGGCCCCGGCGGCTCGCCGGCCGCGCAGAAGCCGGACTCCCCGGCCGACGTGAACGGCAACTCCAACACCGAGATTCCCGGCCTGACCCCAGGCCGATCCACCAGCAAGAAGCCGGGCAGCAAGAAGCGCCGCTGATTTCGGGCGTTCGCCCCGGAGAGGAGACATCGTGTCGGAGACCTTGCAGGCGACCGACGTGGAGGCGTCGTCGTCGGACGAGGCCGAGCCGCAGTCGGAGACGCAGTCAGAGTCGGAGTCGCAGTCGCCGGGCAAGACCGAGGACCTGCTCGTCCAGGAAGGCGACATCGCGGGTGACTACCTCGAGCGCCTGCTGGACCTGCTGGACTACGACGGTGACATCGACCTGGACGTGGAGGGCGGCCGCGCGGTCGTCAGCATCGACGGCGGCGAGGACCTCTCGAAGCTCGTCGGCCCCCGCGGCAACGTGCTCGAGTCGCTCCAGGAGCTCACCCGCCTCGCCGTCCAGCAGGAGACGGGCGTCCGCTCCCGCCTGATGCTGGACATCGCCCAGTGGCGCGCCGGCCGCCGCGCCGAGCTCGCCGAACTCGGCCGCACCACCGCGGAGAAGGTCGCCGCATCCGGCGAGCGCGCCCGCCTGCATCCCATGACCCCGTTCGAGCGCAAGGTCGTGCACGACGCCGTGGCCGCGGTCGCGGGTGTGCACAGCGAGAGCGAGGGCGAGGAGCCGCAGCGCCGGGTCATCGTCTTCCCGAAGCCGTGATGCTCTGAAGGTTCGGCCCTACGGCCCCTGGTTCCGGTTGGAGCCAGGGGCCGTTCGCTGTCTCCGGGGAGGGAGCTGCGGGGAGGGGACCCTCCCCGCGGACGCTGCGCTCCCCCGCTGTCTTCCCCGCTGTGCTCGTTGGCGCTTGGCGACCGCCGCGCCCGAAGACTCCGCCGCGGCCAGTCAACGCAGTGATCGCCGTTCCACGTGAAACTTCCTGACCCGCGCCGCCCGCCACGTCTCCTGCCAGTTCGACTACTCACCCGTGTCCGGCATCGAGAGCCCGCCTGCCTCTGAGATCAGCCGCCACGCTTCCGTCGGCTCCACGCCGTCCGGTCCTCGATCGGGATGCCGCCGGGTGGGTGCGCCATGGTCGAGATGGCGCCCGGACCGTCCCAGGAGACGGTGTGGATGGGTGGTCTCACGATTTGCCTCAAGTTTCACGTGAAACGGTGCTCAGGATTTGGCGGAGCACACGGTGCATCCGTCATGATGGTGCCCTGGCATTCGCCAGCTTTTCCACCGGCCGCCGGAACGCCGCCGCCGCGTGGTTTCACGTGAAACGTCGGACGGAGAACATGGCCGGGGAGTTGCCCGACAACGCGAAGCTCGTCTTCGGTGAGCACGTCGAGCGTGCCGCCGAGTTCGTCAGGCTCCTGGAGGAGCACGGCGTCGAGCGGGGGCTCATCGGGCCCCGTGAGGTCGACAAGATTTGGAATCGGCACGTGCTCAACTCGGCGGTCATCGAGCAGGTGATCCAGCCGAACGAGCGGGTTGTCGACGTGGGCTCCGGTGCCGGACTGCCGGGGGTGCCGCTGGCGATTGCTCGACCCGATCTCCGGGTCACGCTCCTGGAGCCGATGGCGCGCCGGATCGCGTGGCTCGAAGAGGTCGTCGAGAAGCTCGGCCTGAGCAACGTGGCGGTGGTCCGCGGGCGGGCCGAGGAGGGTCCGGTCAAGGACCGCCTCAAGAACTGTGACGTGGTGACCGCGCGAGCTGTTGCTCCGCTCGACAAGCTCGCGCGGTGGTGCCTCCCCCTGCTCAAGGGTGGCGGGCGGATGGTGGCGCTCAAGGGCGAGCGCGCGCAGGAGGAGTTGGACCGCGACGGAACAGCTGTGCGGCGTCTTGGGGGCGTCAACGGACATGTCGTCGTCGTGGGAGCGGACGTACTTGAGGTGCCGACGACGGTGCTCATCGTCGAGCGCCAGACGCGAAGGGATCGGTGAGCGTGTACCCGGAGTTCCAAACTGCCGACGTTTCACGTGAAACTGGATCCCAGCCGAAGCCGAAGCCGACCAAAAACGGAGATGACAGCGCCGTGGTGTGGACCCCGATTGCAGAAGAGGCGGCTCGTGCGGCAAACGTGCTGCACCCTGACGAGTCCCTGCTCCCCCGCCCGAGGCACCGGCGGGTCATCACCGTCGCCAACCAGAAGGGTGGCGTCGGCAAGACGACGAGCACGGTGAACCTCGCCGCCGCACTCGCCATCCACGGGCTCAAGACGCTCGTGATCGACCTCGACCCGCAGGGCAACGCGAGCACGGCGCTCTCGGTCGAGCACCGGTCCGGCACGCCGTCCGTCTACGAGGTGCTCATCGGCGAGATCTCCATCGCCGAGGCGGCTCAGGTCAGCCCGACGTCCCCGAACCTCTACTGCGTGCCCGCGACGATCGACCTCGCCGGCGCCGAGATCGAGCTCGTGTCCATGGTGTCCCGCGAGTCGCGCCTCAAGGAGGCGCTGAGCCCGGAGGCACTGGACGAGCTCCAGCCCGACTACGTCTTCATCGACTGCCCGCCGAGCCTCGGCCTGCTGACCGTCAACGCGATGGTGGCCGCCCAGGAGGCGCTCATCCCGATCCAGTGCGAGTACTACGCGCTGGAGGGGCTGAGCCAGCTGCTGCGCAACATCGAGCTCGTGCAGCACCACCTGAACCCGGACCTCGGCATCTCCACGATCCTGCTGACGATGTACGACGGCCGCACCAAGCTCGCCGACCAGGTGACGAGCGAGGTGCGCAGCCACTTCGGCGATACGGTCCTGCGGACGGTGATCCCGCGGAGCGTGAAGGTCAGCGAGGCGCCGGGCTTCGGGCAGACGGTGCTGACGTACGACCCCGGCTCGCGCGGGTCGATGAGCTACCTCGACGCCGCCAAGGAGATCGCGCAGCGCGGGGCCAAGGGAGAGGGCGCATGACGGAACAGCGCAAGGGGGGACTCGGGCGCGGCCTGGCCGCGTTGATCCCGCAGGGTCCGCCACCCGGCGCGCCCAGCGCCATCAAGCCCGTGCTGACGGGCAACGGTGCCAAGGCCCAGCAACAGCACCAGCAGTCCCCCGTCGGCGAAGTGGCGGGCGCTGTCTACCGGGAGATCGCGGTCACCGCGATCAGGACGAACCCGAAGCAGCCGCGCCAGGTGTTCGACCCGGACGCGATCAACGAGCTGTCGTTCTCCATCAAGGAGTTCGGGCTCATGCAGCCGATCGTCGTGCGCGAGCTCGGCGGTGACACCTACGAGCTCGTCATGGGCGAGCGCCGGTGGCGGGCCACCCAGCAGGCCGGGCTCAAGACCATCCCGGCGATCGTGCGGCAGACCGCCGACGACGTGATGCTGCGCGACGCGCTGTTGGAGAACATTCACCGCGTCCAGCTGAACCCGCTCGAAGAGGCGGCGGCCTACCAGCAGCTGCTGGAGGAGTTCGGCGTCACGCACGAGGAGCTCGCCGACCGCATCGGCCGCAGCCGCCCCGTCGTCACGAACACCATCCGCCTCCTCAAGCTCCCCCTCCCCGTTCAGCGCCGGGTCGCGGCGGGCGTGCTCAGCGCCGGCCACGCCCGCGCACTGCTCGGTCTCGACGACGCCGGCGCACAGGAGGAGCTCGCCGCCCGGATCGTCGCGGAGGGCATGTCGGTCCGCGCGACCGAGGAAGCGGTGACGATCGCCAAGAACGAGAAGCCGGCGAAGGCGAAGCAGGCCCCGCGCAAGCAGTTGCACGCGCCGGGTCTGCAGGAGCTCGCCGAGCGCCTCTCGGACAGCTTCGACACCCGCGTGAAGGTCGAACTGGGGCAGCGGAAGGGCCGGATCGTCGTCGAGTTCGGGTCAGTCGACGATCTTGAACGGATCGTCGGCCTGATGAACTCGAATCCGACAATTCGGACTTCGGAGTAGGCCCATAGGATCACCCACGGGCCTTGTGTCACGGTGACGATGACGCCCCGCATCCGAGAGGATACGGGGCGTCACTTGTTTTCGTTGTCGACAGAGGGCCTCAGCGAGCGACGGCGCGCTCCACCAAGCCCGCGTAGATCTCCCCCAGCGACTGCCCCGCCGCCTCGACGGCCATCGGCAGGAGCGAGGTCTCGGTCAGCCCGGGCGACACGTTCACTTCGAGGAAGTAGACGGTCCCGTCCTCCGCCACCACCGCGTCGGTCCGCGACACGTCCCGCAGCCCGAGCAACCGGTGGGCCGCGACCGCGAGCTCGCCGACCGCCTTCGCCGCCGCCGGGTCCAGCCGGGCCGGCGCGTGGAAGTCGGTCAGCCCGGCGGTGTAGCGGGCGGTGTAGTCGTACACGCCGGTCTCCGGCACGATCTCGACGGCGGGCAGTGCCGTGGGCCCGTCCGGACCGTCGACCACCGAGACCGCCACCTCGACGCCGGCGATGAACTGCTCGGCCAGGACGGTGTCGCCGTAGGCGAGGCAGCCGACCATCGCCGGCGGCAGCTCCGCGGCGTCCCGCACCACCTGGGCGCCCAGCGCCGAGCCGCCCTGGTCCGGCTTGAGCATCAACGGCAGCCCCAGCGTCGACACCATCGCGTCGAGCACCGGCTTGGCACCCAGCTCCCGGAACGTCGCGTGCGGCAGGACCACCCACTCCGGCGTCGCCAGGCCCGCACGGGCCAGCTCAGCCTTCGCAGTCGGCTTGTCCCACGCCCGGCGGCACGCACGCGAGTCCGTGCCGACGTAGGGCACGCCGAGCATCTCCAGGATCGCCTGCACCGAGCCGTTCTCGCCCTCACCGCCGTGCAGGGCGACGACGACGGCGTCCGGGCGGTGCTCGCGCAGCCGCGTCACCAACGAGGCGTCGGCGTCCCACTCCTCCACGGTGACGCCCACCGAGCGCAGCGCGGCGGAGAGCCGGCGGCCCGAGCGGAGCGAGACCTCGCGTTCGTGGGAAAGCCCACCGGACAGCACAGCGACCATGCGGTCAGCCACAGCACAACTCCAAGGATCAGGCGGTGTCGGGCGACGGGGTCTGCGGACCGGACAGCTGCCGGCCCGTCGTCGCCCCGAAGGTCGCGGCCAGCTGCATCTCGTCCTCGATGACGTTCGCCAGGCGGCGGACGCCCTCCCGGATGCGCTCCGGCGTCGGGTAGCAGTACGAGATGCGCAGCTGGCGGGAGCCGAAGCCGTCCGCGTAGAAACCGGTGCCGGACGCGTACGCCACGCGGGCGGTCACGGCACGCGGCAGCATCGCCTTCGTGTCGATGCCCTCCGGCACGGTCACCCAGACGTAGAAGCCGCCATCCGGGATGTTCCACGTGGAACCTTGCGGCATGTGCTGCTCAAGCGCCGAGATCGCCGCGTCCCGCCGTTCGCGGTAGGCCTCGCGGTAGGTCTTGATCTGACCCTTCCAGTCCTGCGTCGACAGGTACCGGGACACGATCATCTGGTTCAGCGTCGGCGGGCACAGGGTGGCCGACTCGGCCGCCAGCACCAGCTTCTCCCGCACCGCGTGCGGGGCCAGCACCCAGCCGACCCGCAGACCGGCGGCGAACGTCTTCGAGAACGACCCGAGGTACACGACGTTGTCAGGGTCCATCGACCGCAGCGCCGGGTACGTCTGCCCGTCGAACCCGAGCAGCCCGTACGGGTTGTCCTCCACGACCAGCACGCCGTAGCTGCGGCAGATCTCGAGGATCTCAGCCCGTCGCGACACCGCCAGCGTCACGCCGGCCGGGTTGTGGAAGTTCGGGATCGTGTAGAGGAACTTCACCCGCTGCCCGGCGCGCTTGCAGGCTTCCAGCGCCTCTCGCAGCAACGAGGGCACGAGCCCATCGGCGTCCATCGCCACGTGCACGACCTGCGCCTGATAGGCCGTGAACGACCCGAGGGCCCCCACGTACGACGGACCCTCCGCGATCACCACGTCACCGGGGTCGCAGAAGATCCGGGTGACCATGTCCAGGCCCATCTGCGAGCCGACCGTCACCACCACGTCGTCCGGGTGGCCGTTGATGCCCTC
The DNA here is from genome assembly GCF_054300775.1 of Lentzea chajnantorensis. Classification (NCBI taxonomy): domain Bacteria; kingdom Bacillati; phylum Actinomycetota; class Actinomycetes; order Pseudonocardiales; family Pseudonocardiaceae; genus Lentzea; species Lentzea chajnantorensis. The sequence continues at coordinate 1,121,311 of NZ_JBSDZT010000002.1, forward strand.
CATCGCCATCACGTCGCAGATCTGCTCGCGCAGCAGTGGAACACCGTGCGCCGAGCCGTACTGCAACGCCACGAGACCTTCGGTGGCGACGAGCTGGCCGATCTCCGCGGACAGCGAGTCCAGCGGCAACGCGGCCAGGTGCGGCATGCCGCCCGCCAGCGAGACCACCTCGGGACGTGACGCGACTGCGAAAAGTGCCCGGATCTCCGATGCCGTCATCCCTGCCGTGCGCGCTGCGTAGCGGCGGAGGTGGGGGTCAAGGCTTCTGGGGCCCTGCTTGGCGGGCTGTCCGGGCATCGTCATGAGGGACTCCTGAATGGGAATTGTCCCGAGCGAGTGTAACCGTCGTCCCGTTCAGGGCACGCGCCTTCCCGGTTCCGTCACATTCGCCTACGCTCGTGTGGGTTCACTGTGTGTGTTAACGGGTGGAGGTCGGGGTGTCCCGTCGCGTCGTGGGCGTCACGCTGGACAACCTGGAGCATCTCTCCAAGCACAGCAGAACGTGCGTCTTCTGGGAACTGGCCCCTCACCTGCGCGAACAGGCCGAGGAGTACGGGGACACGGAGTTCGAGAAGGAAGCCTGGGTCTCCAGCGTCCTGCTCGAGTGGGGTTCGTGCGGCCGTCTCATCTACTGCGACGGCATTCCGGCCGGTTCGGCGTTCTACGCACCGCCCGCTGCCGTGCCGCGCAGTGCTGCCTTCCCCACCTCGCCGGTCAGCCCGGACGCGGTCCTGCTGACGTCGCTCGACGTGCTCCCCGAGTTCCGCGGCGGAGGACTCGGCCGCGTGCTCGTGCAGGCCGTGGCGAAGGACCTGACCCGGCGCGGCGTGAAGGCGGTCGAGGCGTTCGGCGACATGCGGCCGGACGACGAGGCGAGCAGTTGCGTCACGCCCGCCGACTTCCTCACGAGCGTCGGCTTCAAGACCGTGCGGCCGCACCCGCGCTGGCCCCGGTTGCGCCTGGAGCTGCGCAGCGCCATCACCTGGAAGGAAGACGTCGAGGCCGCCCTCGAACGCCTCCTCAACAGCGTCACCGTCTCCACCGCGGAACCCAGCTTCCGCCCGGCCTGAGATGTCACGCGGGGGCCCCGCGTTCCCTCCAGGGGAACGCGGGGCCCCCGCGTGACGTGTGAAACGGCTAGCTTTTCGACATCTCGTAGCGCAGCAGGTCGTTGAACGTGAACGTGCCCGTCGGCTGGTCGTCCTTGCCGAGCAGGTAGAGGCGCTTCACGGCCACGAGGATGCCCTCGGCGACGATGTCGCGGAAGCCGGGCGTGGCCAGCCGGGCGCGGTCCTCGGCGTTCGTCAGGTAGCCCACCTCGACGCGGACGGCCGTGCAGCGGGTGAGCCGCAGCAGGTCCCACGTCTTCGGGTGCGAACCGCAGTTCACCATCGACGTGCGGGCGGTGACCTCGCGCTGGATGAACCCGGCGAGCGCCTCCCCCACCGTCGACGACGTGCCGTTGCCGGTGCCGTAGTGGAACGTCGACACGCCCTGCGCGTTCGGCGACGAGTTGCCGTCCGCGTGCAGCGACAGGATCAGGTCGGCGCCGGCCTCGTTCGCGAAGCGCGCGCGCTCGGCCTCGTCCGGGCAGTTGGCGGGCCCGCGGGTGAGCAGCGCCTCCATGCCGGTCGCCGCCATCTTGCCCTCGAGGCGACGGGCCAGGTCCAGCATCAGGTCCGACTCGGACACGCCGTCCACGACCACACCGCGGTCCTGGCCGCCGTGACCGGGGTCGATGACGATCCGCTTGCCCGACAGCCGCGAACCGGCCGTGCGGACCTGCTCCTGCTCGCGCAGCAGCACCGGACGCCCGCCGCGGACCTTCGGCTGGAGCTGGCGCAACGCGCGCACCGTGTCCGGACCGCACATGCCGTCCACGATCAGGCCGTAGTCGCGCTGGAAGTTCCTCAGCGCCTGCTCGGTCTGCTGACCGAACACGCCGTTCGCCCGGCCGGCGTCGTAGCCGAGCTCGAGCAGGCGTTCCTGCAACATCAGCACGTCGTCACCGGTCGTCGGCTGCGACATCAGGAACGCGAGCGGCCGGTCCCCCAACCGGAAGGTCGCGTCCCGCAGCGAGCGGTAGGTGGCCGGGCCGACGATGCCATCGATGATCAGCCCCCGCTGCTGCTGGAACGCGCGCACGGCGTGCTCGACCTGCTGGTCGAACTCCGGCGGCGCCTGTGGGTCGGCCGGCGGAAGCAGTCCGAGCCTGGTCAGGGTCGACCGGATCTCGGCAACATCACTTCCGACGTCCCCGCGGCGGAGCAGCTGCATGCACCCTCGCTCGACTAGGGCGCCGATCGCTGTCGGCGCGGTAGGTGGGAAGCCCTCATTGTGCCCTGCTGCTCTTAGTGATCGATGCAGGGCTACTCACAGTCGTACTTGGATCACCTTCGAGGCACGCCTTCACGAACATGGCCCGCCCGTCCTATCGATAGACGGGCGGGCCACGTTGCACGTTGCACGCGAGTGGTTGACTGCGTGATCAGCCAACCACGTCGGTCGTCAGCCGATCACGTCGGCCAGGTCGTTCAGCAGCGCGGCCTTGGGCTTCGCGCCGACGATCTGCTTCACCGGACGGCCGCCCTGGAACAGGATCAGCGTCGGCACGGACATGATCTGGTAGTCGCGGGCGATCGACGGGTTGGCGTCGATGTCGACCTTGGCGATGGTGAGCTTCTCGCCGTGCTCGGCGGCGATCTCCTCCAGCACCGGCGCAACCATCTTGCACGGGCCGCACCAGGTCGCCCAGAAGTCGACCAGCACGGGCTTCTCGCTGGTCAGCACGTCGTCCGCGAACGACTTGTCGGTCACCGTGACGGTGGCGCCTGCCATGGTTCTCTCCCTAGTTCCGAAGTCAGAAGGTCCGTGCAGAGGAACTTCAGCTGCTCTTGCCGTAGCCGCCGCCGACCGCCTCCGCGGCGATCTCGGCGTGCTCCTCGCCGTGCTCGGCCAGCCACCGCTCCGCGTCGATCGCGGCGCTGCAGCCGGAGCCGGCGGCGGTGATCGCCTGGCGGTACTCGTGGTCGACGAGGTCGCCGGCCGCGAACACGCCGTCCAGGTTCGTGTAGGAGGTCTTGCCCTTGGTCAGGACGTAGCCCTCCTCGTCCAGGTCGACCTGGCCCTTGACCAGCGCCGAGCGAGGGTCGTGGCCGATCGCCAGGAAGAAGCCGGTCACCGGCAGCTCGGACTCGGCGCCGGTCTGCGTGTCCCTGACCTTGATGGACGACACGGTGCCGTCACCCAGCACGTCGGTGACCTGGGTGTTCAGCTGCCACTTGATCTTCTCGTTGGCGCGGGCGCGCTCCAGCATGACCTTGGAGGCGCGGAACTCCTCGCGGCGGTGGATGACCGTCACCGACTTGGCGAAGCGGGTGAGGAAGGTGGCCTCCTCCATCGCCGTGTCACCGCCGCCGACGACCGCGATGTCGTGGTCGCGGAAGAAGAACCCGTCGCAGGTCGCACAGGCCGACACACCGCGGCCGAGCAGCTCCTGCTCGCCGGGGATGTTCAGGTAGCGGGCCGCGGCGCCCATCGCGAGGATGACGGCCTTGGCCTCGTAGGTGACGCCGTTCGCGACGACCTTCTTGACCTCGCCGGTCAGCTCGACCGACTCGACGTCCTCGGCCCGCAGCTCGGCGCCGAAGCGCGTCGCCTGCTCGCGCATCTGCTCCATGAGCTCGGGGCCCATGATGCCGTCGCGGAAGCCGGGGTAGTTCTCGACCTCGGTCGTCGTCATGAGGGCGCCGCCGTACTGCGAGCCCTCGAAGACCAGGGGCTCGAGCTGCGCGCGTGCGGCGTAGACCGCCGCGGTGTAGCCCGCAGGACCCGATCCGATGATGATCACGTTGCGCACGCTCACGGTCCCGGCAACTCCTCGATCTCGTCGTCTGACTGGCTCAACGGATCGTAGGTGCAGCTAATTCCGTGATCTGAGCGACCACCTCCGTGATCGATCCCGGCGCTACCTCTGGCCGATGGTGGTGTTCGCCAGAACGCCCTCCGGCTTGTCCGGTCCGCAGGTGTCGGGGTCCAGCACGACCAGCCGGTACTGGCCCAGCCCTGCGGGCAGGACGGCCATCACCGCGTTCCTGCCGTCGAGCGTGATCGGGCTGATCCCCAGCGGCTTCGCCGAGCTGGCGATGCCACCGCCCTGCAGGCAGCCGGCCAGGCGGTCCTGGGTCTCCAGCGGGCCGTAGTTCTGCGCCTTGAGCACGTCACCGACCGCGGCGCCCAGCTCGGACTCCTTCACGGCCAGCGGCGGTTCGGCCGCGGGGTTCGTGGTCGTCGTCGGCTTGGTCTGCTGCGCGGCGGGCGGGTTGTTCGCCTGGTCACCGCCGGGCGACATCGCGAAGACGATGCCGAACGCGGCAGCGGCCGCGACCAGCACCCCGCCGCCCAGGCCCATCCTGCGGTTGCGCCTCTTGCGGGCCTCGTCGAGCGACACGACGGGTGCGACCGGCCTGGCCTCCGCGGCGAGCGCCGCGTCGATCCGCGCCGCCACGTGGTCGGGCATCGGGATCGGGGGCAACGCCTCCAGGTCCGCCAGCGTCGCGTCCAGCGCGTCGAGGATCTCGCGGGCCTCCTGGTCCGCCTCGACGCGCGGGCGCAGCTGTGCGGCGACCTCAGGGGGCAGCACGCCCGCGTGCAGGTCCGCGATGAGGTCAACCGACCACGGCGGACCCATCGGCACGCGCTCCATGCCGGTCATCGGCCCTCCCACTGACGTTGCTCTTGCACATTCACACCGTCAGCTGGGACGTTCGCATCTGCGACTCGGTTCCTGAGGTGCCCGAGAACTTTGGCGAGCTTGGCGCGACCTCGCGCACACCGGCTCTTCACCGTGCCCTCCGCGATGCCGAGCAGCTTCGCCGTCTCCGCGACGGAGTAGCCCTCGACGTCGACCAGCACGATGGGGGCGCGCTGCTCCTCCGGCAGCTCCATCAGCGCTTTCTGCACGATCAGGCTGGTCTCGCGGTCGCTCATCGCGTCACGGGGTGCGACGGGCTCGCCGGGACCGGCCTCGGGCAGCGGCACCGTGGGTCTTGTTTGTCGCCGTCTCATCCGGTCGAGGCACGCGTTCACCACGATCCGGTGCAGCCAGGTGGTGACCTGTGACTCCGCGCGGAACGACGACGCCGCCCGGAAGGCCGAGATGAACGCCTCCTGGAGCGCGTCCGCGGCCTCCTCCGGGTCGCGCAGCGTGCGCAGCGCCACCGCCCACATCCGGTCGCGGTGCCGTTTCACCAACTCCGAGAACGCGTAGGGGTCACCTGCGGCGTGGGCCGAGATGAGGTCGGCGTCCGAGCTGGCTGCGGCGGTCACGGCCCGAGGATAGCGAGGCTGGTCACAGCCGATCTGCCCGGGATCACCGCTGATCGCACGCGGGGACCCTTCGTGCGCCAGGAGAGTACGAAAGCTCCCCGCGTGCGCTCACTGAGCGCGGGTGTAGAGGATCTCGCGGATCTCCGACTGGTTCTTGCCGGCGCCGGGGCTGGAGAGCTGCGTGATCCAGATCAGCACGTGCGCGGCAGGTTCGTGCTCGGCCAGCTGGATCTGGGTCTGCCCGTTGGACAGGTCGCCCTCGCCGATGATCTTCGTTTCCTCCAGCGGCGCGTCCTGCGACGACGCCACCCGGATCTGCACGTGGGTCTTCTCGCTCGGCGAGGTGATCGTGATCGACGCCAGCCGCACCGGCTCCGCGAACGACCCCATCAGCCCGATGCCCGGCTTCAGCGCGGGGAACTGCTGGAAGTAGTTGTCCGTCCGCCAGAACGTGCTCGCGTTGTTGTCGACCGCGCGGCTCGCCTGGTTCGCGCTGTCCGGCTGGTTCGTCACGTCGTAGACGCCGATCCGGCCCGGCTGCACCGGTCCCGCGGGTTTCGGCGCCTCGGCGGTCTGGCCGTTCGTGCCCGGCTGGTTGACCACCACCGTCGGGCCGCCGCCCTTGGTCGGCTCGTCGCTGAAGAACCCGACGATCTGCATGCTCAGCCACACGATGACGGCGACCGTCGCGGCCGCGAGCACACCGACGCTGATCCACAGCTTCTTCTTCTGCTGCTTGTCCTGCACCGGGCGCTGGGTCGTCCACACGACCTCGTCGTCCTTCGACGAGGAGGTCGTGCCCACGGCCGGGATCAGCGAGGTCTCGGCCTCCTCCGCCGCGATCTGGTCGAGCACCTGGAGGATCGCCGCGGACGTGCGGATGCCGCCCACCGACGTGTCCTCCAGCGAGCGCACCGCGACCGAGGACAGCTCGTGGGGCAGGTACGGGTGCAGCGCGTTGGGGGCGATCACGGTGCCGTCGGGACCGGTCGGGGCGAGCGGCACGTCGGCTGGCCCGCCCGGCAGCGCCCACCGGCCCGTGAGCAGCAGGTACAGGATCGCGCCGAGGCCCTTGACGTCGTCACGCGCGATGGCGTCCGGTCGCGGACCGGGGAACGCGAGGCGCAGGCGGCCGTCCGAGGTGACCCGGATGCGCTGCGGGTGGTCGGCGCCCAGCACGAGACCGGCGTGGTGCGCGCCCTCGATGGCGGCGCCCAGCGGTTCCAGCAGCCTGGTCGCGGCGCCCGCGGGCAGCGGGCCCTCCGCGATCAGGTCCATGAGGTCGGTGCCCTGGGTCCACTCGGCCACGACCATGCCGAGGATGCCCTCGTCCGGGCGGATGCCGGTGCCCGGCGTCAGCACGTCGATCACCCGCGACACGCCGGGGTGCGTGAACGACGCGGCGTGCATCGCGCGTTCGACCGTCCGGCGGGCACGGGCGGCGGCCTCGTTGTCCGCGAGGTCGCCGAGCAGGATGGTCAGCGCCACGTCCCGGTTGAGCTGACCGTCGCGGCCACGCCACAGCTCCGCGTTGGATCTGGCGTCGGAGCCGGATTGCGCGAGCAGCCGGTACCGGCCGTTGCCGATGACACCGCCGGGGACCAGGGCGGCGTGAACTCCGCTACTCACGGGCACCAGGCTACGGGAAGACGCTCACGGACTGGAGTCATCGGCGCCGCACCAAACGGTTGATCTTGTCGATCGCCGGCTTCATCTCCGGCACCCGGAACGCGGCCAGCAGACCGAACGCGAGCGGCAGGCCGATCACCGTCACCAGGATGGTCTCGACCCATCCGGCGGCAACCGGGTGGATCGACCCGAACGCGCCCAGGACCAGCGCGTTCACGCTCTTGGCCACCGCGAAGGCGATGGCCGATGCGACCACGGTCAGGCAGATCGTCCAGATCGTGAACCCGGTGCGCAGCCGGCCCAACCGGACCCGCAACCACACCTGACCGGCCACGGCGCCGAAGACGAAGCTGAGCGACATGGCGAGCGACACACCGACGGCGAGCTGCTGCGGCTCGGACACGGCGAGGAAGAAGTAGAGCAACCCGATCCGGACCGCCACGATCAACGCCTGGAGCAACGTCGGCGTGCGCGCGTCCTTCATCGCGTAGAAGACGCGCAGCTGCAGCAACGTCACCGCGTAGGGCACGAGTCCGAACGCCGACAGCGCCAGCGCCAGGCCGATCATCGTGCCGCCGTCGACGCCCGACCTGCCGTGGCCGAACGCGGCGAGGCCGATCGCGACACCGGAGACCGTCATCAGCACGCTGAACGGCATCAGCAGGATCGCCGACATGCGGTTGCCGAACAGCAGGTCCCGCACGATCTGCTCGTTGTCGCCGTGCGCGGCCGCCCGGCTCATCCTCGGCATCAACGCCGTGAGCAGCGAAACGCCGAGCACGCCGTACGGCACCTGCGCGATCAGCCACTGGTAGTTGTAGGCACCCAGCGCACCGTCGCTGTGCGTCGCCACCTTGGTCAGCACGGTCATGCTGGCGAGACCGAGGCCGACGTAGAGCATCACCCAGAACGCCAGGTTGCCGAACTCGGACAGCCGGGCGTCCCAGCCGAACCGCCACTTGAACCGGAAACCGGTCCTGCGCAGCGCCGGCACCAGCACCAGGGCCTGCACCGCGACGCCGAGGGCGGTGCCCAGGCCGAGCACGAGCAGGTGGACGTCGGTCATGCGCACCGGGTTGAGCGAGAGCTCGCCGGGCAGCATCCAGTAGACGCCCAGCACCCCGATCACGACGACGTTGTTCAGCACCGGCGCCCAGGTGGGCAGGCCGAACACGTGGCGGGCGTTCAGCACCGCGCTGAGCAGCGCGGTCAGCCCGTAGAAGATGATCCCCGGCAGCACCAGGTAGGCGAACGCGGTGACCAGCGCCGGGTTCGCGGTGGGCGAGTCGGCGATGAAGAGCTTGGTCAGCAACGGCGCGCACGCCACCGCGACCACCGTGCCGACGGCGAGGACCGCCATGCCCATGCTGATCAACCACTGGGCGTACGACTCACCGCCGTCGCCGTCCTCCTTCTCGGCCCTGACCAGCAGCGGGATCGCCACGCTGGTCAGGATGCCGCCCAGGAGCAGCTCGTTGATCATGGTCGGCAGCGTGGAGGCCGCCTGGTACGAGTCGTTGAGAGTGGTGACGCCGAGCGCCGACACCAGCAGGACCTTCGACAGCAGGCCGGTGATGCGGCTGACGATCGTGGCGATCGCCATGGAGCCGCTGGCCCTGGCTACCGAGGGTGCCTGCTTCTGCTGCCCTGGCTCGGTGGTCGTGGCTGACTCGCTCACGCGCTCGACTTCTCCGGTGTCACGTTCTCGATGGACGGTGCGTCGTCGCCGTTCTCGCCGTTGCGAGCCCGGACCCGCCTGATGATCCGCCGTCCCGAGAGCAGGACGAGCGCGATCGCGGCCACCACGGTGACGATCACCGTGGTGGTGCCGTAGGCGGACGACGACACCTCCAGCTTGACAGTGTCACCCAGAGCGACGCCGTCGGGAGTGGTCAGCCGGACGTTGACCGGGAACCGGCCGGAGCGCAGCACCTCGACCGGCACCCGCACGACCCGCTCGCCGCGGGCGGGCAGCACCTGGTCAGCGAGCTCCTTGGCGCGGATGCCGGGCGTCTCGGCCAGCACGATCCGCACGGTCACGCGGACGTCGAGCTTGTTCGTGATGGTGACGGGGATGGGGCTGTCACCGGAGCCGAGCAGGATCGAGCTGTTCGGCGGCGTGACGCTCACGAGGCCGGACAGCCGGTTGATCTCGCTGTCGCTGATGTACGCCGCGGTGCGCGCGCCGTTCTCGTCACCGCGCCACGCGCTCGACATCGCCCGCAGCTGGCCCAGGCGCAGCGGGCCGGCCAGGTCGGCGGGAGCGGCGTGCTCGCGGTCCTCCTGCTGCATCGACTTCACCAGACCGGCGAGCGCGAGGTTCTGGCTCGCGACCGAGTCGGCGATCGAGGCGGGGATCTCCCGCGCGCCGGCCTCCGCCGGGTAGGTGAGCTTGGCTCCGGACGCCTCCGGCTTGGCCCTGACCAGCTCCTCCAGCCCGACCTGGGTCGCGTAGCCGGCCGTGACCAGGCGCTGGGCCGCCGACAGGAGCTCGTTCATCTCCGACAGCGGCGCGTTCCACCGGCGCGGCGGCGTGACCAGCACGGTGCGGCCGTCGCCCTGCCACCCGGCCCGGAACGCGAGCGCGGCCAGTGCGTTCTGCACGGACACCGGCTGGCTCTCCACCGGCGTCGTGACCCCGGACAGCGTGCGCGGGCGGGACTCGCCGCCCTGCAGCGCGTCGGACACCATCGAGTCGATCCGCACCGCGGTGACCGGGCGGTCCACGGAGAGCAGCCGGACGGGTGCGGTGCCGGGCGCGTCCGCGACGGCGGACGGCGCGAGCAGCACGGACTTCATGCCGTTGTAGTCGAGGTCCTCGTCAGAGGGGTGGTCCTGCCCTGAGCCCAGCTCGTCGAACGTCGCCTGGTCGAGCAGGCCGTCCTCGGGCCACACCAGCTCGGGCAGCGGCTGGACGGCGAGGATTCGCCTGACCTCGTTCACGCCGCCGCTGAGCGCGAGCGTGCGCATGTCGCCGAGCTTGGCCTTGGTGAGCGCCACGAGGTCGGCGTCGGCGTCCGGCATGGCCACGACGCACCGGCCGGCGACCGCGCGCTTGAGCCGGTCGAGCCACAGCTGGGCCTCCGCCCGGCCCCTGCCCTCGGCGCCACCGCGAATCCGGTAGCCGGTGGTCATCGCCTCGACGGTGCGCAGCAGGTCGGGGTCGACGGCCAGGCACAGCGAGGTGCTCATCGACGACACGGCCTGCTCGTAGGCCTGCAGCAGGCCGTACAGCCGGCCGTTGACCGACAGCGACAGCGCCAGCTCGTCGTCGACCAGCTCGGAGTCGCCCTCGCCGCCCAACCGGGCCAGCCTGGGCTTGTCCGCGATCGGCCACAGCATGGTCAGCTTCGCGGGGTCCCCCGCCTTGGTCTTCGTGCCGCCGCCGGGCACGCCGAGCACCGGCAGCAGCGTCGACAATGCGGCCAGCCGCGCCGTGCCGCCGTAGTCCGGCTTGCCGTTGATGTTGGCGAGGACCGGGTAGATGCCCGGCTCCTCGATGCCGAGCGAGGTGGGCGCGGAACCGCGCAACGGCACCTCGAGCGTGAAGTCGCGCTGCTGGCCCGGCTGGAGCTCGTCGGCGACCTCGGTGAACCTGGGCTGGACGAACTCGGCGGCCGCCGGCTCGCGCAACGCCTTGCGCAGGTCGTCCTCGGTGCCGAGCGGCTCACCGCGCTCCAGGCGCAGCACGATGTCGGACACCTTGCGGTCGCCGACGTTGACGACCCGGCCGCTGATCGTGATCTTGTCCGGCGAGTCGCCGGTGACGAACCGCGGGGTCAGCTGCGCAATGTCCATGCGCACGAACTGCGGCGGCTGCTGCTGGCCCGGCTGCGAGGACAGCGGCCTGGTCGCCCACACCTGGGTGGCGGGCGCCGGCGCGAACGGCAGCGCGTTGACCTGCTCGGGTTCGTCCTGCTGCTCGACCGCGAGCACCGGGGGTGTCGCTGTCAGCAGGAAGGCGCCGACGGCAGCTGTGCAGAGGAGCTTCCTGACGCTCACGCCGACTCGGCCCCTTCACGGGGGCGGCCGGAGAGCAGTTCGGCGGCTCGGCGGACCAGTCGGCGCTCGTCGGCATGCGCGAGTCGCTCGTCCAGTTCGCCGAGTGGCACCCACGCCACCTCGGTGACCTCCACGTCTTCGTCGGAAAGCTCTCCCCCCGTCGCTTCGAGGAGGAAGTGGTGAACGGTCTTGTGCACCCTGCGGTCGTCAGCGACGAACCAGTAATCGATCGACCCCAGCGGGCGCAGGACCCTGCTATGAATACCGGTCTCCTCGGCGACCTCGCGCACCGCGGTCTGTTCCGCGGTCTCGCCCGCCTCGATGTGACCCTTCGGCAAAGACCACAGCAACCGGCCGCGCCGGTCAAGTCTGCCGATCACCGCCGCCCGCTGCTCGCCGTCGAGCACCAGGCCACCCGCCGACGTCTCGTCGACGGTCTTGAGCCGCCGGCCCCGGCGCCGCTTCCGGCGCCCCGGCGTGGCACCTCCGGATCGAGCGGCTGACGGGGGCATACGGCCGATCGTACTTACGATCGTTGAGTACGCTGGTTTCTCGTGTCTCGACCGCTCCAGCAGAATGCGGTGGTGGAAGAGCCCACCATCACACCAGTCGTCGCCGAGCTCGCCGAGCGGTTCGCGACCGCCGGCAAGCGCCTCTACCTCGTCGGCGGCAGTGTGCGCGACGCCGTCCTGGGGCGCCGGACGAACGACTTCGACTTCACCACGGACGCGCGCCCCGCCGAGATCCAGAAGATCCTCACCGGCTGGTCCGACGCCCAGTGGGACACCGGAATCGCGTTCGGCACGGTCGGCGCGTCCAAGCAGGGCGAGATCATCGAGATCACGACCTTCCGCGCGGACGTCTACGACGGCGTCACCCGCAACCCCGAGGTCACGTTCGGCGACTCCGTCGACGGCGACCTGGTCCGCCGCGACTTCACGGTCAACGCCATGGCGTTCGACGTGGCCGCCCGGCAGTTCGTCGACCCGACCGGTGGCCTGGCCGCCGCGCGCGAGGGGGTGCTGGACACGCCGGCGACCCCGCAGGAGTCGTTCGGCGACGACCCGCTGCGGATGCTGCGCGCGGCGCGGTTCGTCTCCCAGCTGGGCTTCACCGCGGCGCCGCGGGTGGTGGAGGCGATGCGGTCGATGGCAGGCCAGCTCGCCCGCATCACGCCGGAGCGCGTGCAGGTGGAAGCTCTCGAAGCTCCTGTGCGGGGCGCACCCCCGCCGCGGCATCGAGCTCATGGTCGAGACCGGCCTGGCGGACATCGTCCTGCCGGAACTCACGGCCATGAAGCTGGAAATCGACGAACACCATCAGCACAAGGACGTCTTCGACCACTCGCTGGTTGTGCTGGAACAGGCGATCGATCTCGAAGATGTCGATCAGTCACCTGACCTGGTGCTGCGCATCGCGGCGCTGCTGCACGACATCGGCAAGCCGGCCACGCGGAAGTTCGAGTCCGGCGGCGGCGTCTCGTTCCACCACCACGAGGTCGTGGGCGCGAAGATGGTCCGCAAGCGCTTGCGGGCGTTGCGGTACTCGAAGGAGATCACCGAGGACGTCGCGAAGCTCGTCTACCTGCACCTGCGGTTCCACGGCTACGGCAACGGCGAGTGGACCGACTCGGCCGTGCGCCGGTACGTGACGGACGCCGGTGACCTGCTGACGCGGTTGCACAAGCTCGTCCGCGCCGACTGCACGACGCGCAACAAGCGCAAGGCGAACCAGCTGCAGCGGACGTACGACTCCCTCGAAGAACGCATCGGGCGCATTGCGGCCGAGGAGGACCTTGCGCGCGTGCGGCCGGACCTCGACGGCAACGAGATCATGAAGCTGCTCGGCCTGCCGCCGGGGCCGCAGGTCGGTGCCGCGTGGAAGTTCCTCAAGGAGCTGCGCCTGGACCGGGGGCCGCTGGACCGCGACGAGGCCGAGGCCGCGTTGCTCGACTGGGCCAGCGACCAGGGTCTTACGCCACCAAACGGGTGACCCATCGTGAGCGCATGAAATCCCCGCGTTAGCGAACTGACAGCGCGCCACGGCACCATGGGTACTGCTCATGGGGGTGATGCAGATGTTCACTTGGGGACTTTCCGCTGGTCCGGTCGTGCACGACCTGGACGAGCTGACCGACGACCAGCGGGCCGTGCTGCGCTGTCTCGCACGCGGTCACGCCGACCACGAGATCGCGCGCGTGCTCGGTCTCGGGCACCAGCGGGTGGCAGACGAGGTCGCCGACATCCTGCGGCGGCTCGACCTACCCGATCGGGTGGCTGCTGTCGTCTTCGCGCACGAGAGCGGCATGCTGCGCCTGCCGTTTCCGCGCTAGCAGGAGCAGGTAGGCGCCCAGACCGGCCAGGTAGAGACCGGCGGCGGTGACGATGAGAGCGGGCGAGCGCCCGTCCAGGGGGATCACCGTCGCCGTGAGGGACACCGCGGTGACCTGCATGACGTTGAACAGGGTGTCGTAGAGGGCGAACACCCTGCCGCGCACCTCGTCGCCGACGTCGTGCTGCACCGCGGTGTCCACGCACAGCTTGACGACCTGACCGGCGAAGATGAGGAAGAAGCTGGCCGCGAGGATCGACGGCAGCGTCATCGGCAACCCGAGCGCGAGCTGGGCCACCGCGGTCAGCACGAGCGTGCCGCAGATCGTGCGCTTGATGCCGAACCGGCTGACGATCCGGTCGGTGAGGACGCCGGCGAGCAGGATGCCCGCGCCACCGGCGATGGCGACCTCGCCGAGCCCGCCGATGCCGGCCTTGAGGATGCCGACGTCCTCCAGGGCGTAGCGCATCAGCAGCAGCGTGATGATGAGGTTCACGCCGAACGCGGCCCGGTGCGCCAGCAGCGCCGCGAGGCTGGCCGTGACGCTCGGCGTGCGCAGGGTGGCCTTCGCGCCGTCCAGCAGACCGCGGGCGACGGCCTTGACCGCGTTGTGCGGCTCGTCGACCTCGTCGGGCCCGAGGGCGCCCGCCTTGAACCGGCTGGCGATGAACGCGCTGAGCAGCATGCCGGCCGCGGCGATGCTGGTGGTCCACCCCGACCCGCCGTCACCGGCGCCGAGCACCGCGCGGAACGCGATCGCACTGGCCGCGCCGACCACCGACATGACCGCACCCGCGGTCGCGGCCAGCGCGTTCGCCTCGACCAGGTGGTCCGCCGGCACGACGTGCGGCAGCGCCGCGCTGAGCCCCGACCCGACGAACCGGCCGATGCCCATGACGATGAGCGCGAAGACGTACAGCGGCAGCCCGGACAGCCCCATGCCGACCGCGACGGCCGTGAACAGCACGAACGCGGCGCGCAGCAGGTTCGCGACGAGGACGACCCGCCTGCGGTCCCACCGGTCCAGCAGGGCACCGGCGAACGGTCCGATGAACGAGTACGGCAGCAGGAGCACGGCGAACCCGGCGGCGATCTCGGCCGGGTGGGCCTGCCGCTCCGGGTTGAACAGCACCGCTCCGGCGAGGCCCGCTTGGAAGAGCCCGTCACCCCACTGCGAGGCGAGCCGGGTGGCCAGGAGCCTGCGGTACGCCGGGATGCCGAGGAACCGGCGCGAGCCCCAGTGGTGCTTCCGCTCCGCAGCCGTTGTCACGCCTGCACTCTATGCTCGCCTGCCCGGAAACCACGAAAGCCGGACCTCACGGTCCGGCTCCCCTGGATCGGATGCCAGGTCGCCTCACGGCGCGGTGCACTACGCGGCTCCAGCCGTACGGTATTCCGCGAAGGCGGTTGTCTGTTGAGCCCGGGGGACACAAAGACATCCGACAGTTAAGTCTAACGGGGCGCGGCCCTGAGTTGTTCCGGCGATCACGGATGATTTCATGGTGACGTGCGTCCCGATGCCGAGGTCGAAGCTGGCTCCCTGTTGGTTGCCGCCCCGAGCCTGACCGACCCGAACTTCACGCGCACGGTCGTCTACATCATCGACCAGCGCCCAGAGGGAACCCTCGGCGTCGTGCTGAACCGCCCCTCCGAGGTGGCCGTCCTCGACGTCCTGCCGCCGTGGGGCCCGCACGTCACCCGCCCGCAGTGCATCCACATCGGCGGTCCGGTCGAGCAGAAGACGGCGCTGTGCCTGGCGGCGCTGAAGGCCGGTACCGACCCCGAGGAGGTCGAGGGCCTGGTCGGCGTGCAGGGCCCGGTGGCGCTGGTCGACCTCGACGCCGACCCGGAGAGCCTGCTGCCGCTGGTCCGCGGCCTGCGGGTGTTCGCGGGGTACTCGGGCTGGGGCGAGGGCCAGCTGGCCGGCGAGATCGAGCGCGGCGACTGGATGGTCGTCACGGGCCTGGCCGACGACGTGCTGGCCGGGGCGAACGTCGACCTGTGGGGCCGGGTGCTGCGCCGGCAGGGCATGCCGCTCGCGCTCCTGTCGACCTACCCGACCGACGTCCGCCTCAACTGATTCACGTGAAACGTCCGAGCCGCGAACGGCTCGGGTGGCTCAGAGACCGGCGAGCGGCGAGCAGCCGCCACCACCGCAGGCGCAGCCGCCACAGCCCTTGGGCTTGACCGGCTCCGGCAGCGCCTCGGCCGCGCGGTGCCCCAGCACGCCACCGGCGACGGCGATGCCGAGCGCGCCGACCAGGCCGATGACCCCGGCCGTGACGGCCAGGTCGGGCAGCGCGAACGAGACGGCGCCCGACACGACGGCCACGAGGCCGGCCGCGACGTTCGGCACCCCGGCGACGCGGTTGGCCAGCGCGAACGTCTCCTCGTCCCGCAGCGCCGCCGCCGTGCGCACCCCGACGAAGCGGTTGCGCCGCAGCTTGCCCTGCAGACCGAGCAGACCGACGGCGCCGAGAGCGACGCCGAGCACACCCAGGACGACCGACAGCACGATGTTCACCCCATGAGGGTAGGTGCTGCGCCGCGTTCACCGGAAAGTCACCCCGGCCCGGTGTGCCGCACGACACCGCCCGGTTCGGGTCGCTTGCGGTGCGCTGATACCGTTGACGGCATGAGCACGGCCCGCCTGCTCCTTATCTAGCCGCGACGACCTGATCGCAAGACGGTCGGCGCGGCAGCCCTCCATGCCCATCTGGGCTGGGGGGTTTCGTCATGTCAGGGGCAGGATCGATGGTGAGAGGGACGTTGAGATGAGCACGGACGCGGCGGAGATCCCCGCCTACCGCTACACCGCGGAGCTGGCGAACCGGATCGAGGAGCGGTGGCAGCGGTACTGGGAGGAACACGGCACCTACCACGCGCCGAACCCCGTGGGCGCGCTCAAGGGTGACGTCCCGGACGACAAGCTGTTCGTGCAGGACATGTTCCCGTACCCGAGCGGTTCCGGCCTGCACGTCGGCCACCCGCTGGGCTTCATCGGCACGGACGTGTTCGCGCGCTACCACCGCATGAACGGCCGGAACGTGCTGCACACGATGGGCTTCGACGCCTTCGGGCTGCCGGCCGAGCAGTACGCGGTGAAGACCGGGCAGCACCCGCGCAAGACCACCGAAGACAACATGAACACCTACCTGCGGCAGATCCGCAGGCTGGGGCTGGGCCACGACGAGCGCCGCCGCATCGCGACGATCGACCCGGGTTACTACAAGTGGACCCAGTGGATCTTCCTGCAGATCTTCAACTCCTGGTACGACGCCGACGCGGACAAGGCCCGTCCGATCACCGAGCTGGTCGCCCAGTTCGAGTCCGGCGAGCGTCCCACTCCGGACGGTCGCACGTGGTCTGAGCTGTCTTTTGCCGACCAGCAAAGGATCTTGGGCGATTTCCGGCTGGCGTACTTGTCGGAGGCGCCCGTCAACTGGTGCCCGGGACTGGGTACTGTGCTGGCGAACGAAGAGGTCACCGCGGACGGTCGCAGTGAGCGTGGCAACTTCCCGGTGTTCAGGAAAAACCTGCGCCAGTGGATGATGCGCATCACCGCGTACTCGGACCGGCTGATCGACGACCTGGACCGGCTGGAGTGGCCGGACAAGGTCAAGGCCATGCAGCGCAACTGGATTGGGCGCTCGCACGGTGCCCGAGTCCGATTTGCGGTGGGAAGCGAGAGCATTGAGGTCTTCACGACCCGTCCGGACACGTTGTTCGGCGCGACCTACGTGGTCCTGGCACCGGAACACGAGCTGGTGGACCAGATTGCGGCGCCCGATCGCGTGGCAGACATCGCCGCGTACCGGCGCGCGGCGTCCCTGAAGTCCGAGCTGGACCGCCAGGAGAACAAGGAGAAGACCGGCGTCTTCACCGGGGCGTACGCCACGAACCCGGTGAACGGCGCGGAGCTCCCCGTCTACGTCGCCGACTACGTGCTGATGGGCTACGGCACCGGCGCGATCATGGCCGTGCCCGGTCAGGACCAGCGCGACTGGGACTTCGCGAAGAAGTTCGACCTGCCGATCATCCGCACGGTCCAGCCGTCCGAGGGCTTCGAGGGCGAGGCGTTCACCGGCGAGGGTCCCGCGATCAACTCCGGGTTCCTGGACGGGATGCTGGTCGACGAGGCCAAGAAGACGATCATCGGCTGGCTGGAGGAGCACGGCCACGGCCGCGGCACCGTCCAGTTCAAGCTGCGCGACTGGCTGTTCAGCCGCCAGCGCTACTGGGGCGAGCCGTTCCCGGTGGTCTACGACGAGGACGGCACCGCGATCCCGCTGCCCGAGTCGATGCTGCCGATCGAGCTGCCCGACGTCGACGACTACTCCCCCCGCACGTTCGACCCGGAGGACGCGGACACCGTCCCGTCGCCGCCGCTGTCGCGCGCCGGTGAGTGGACGACGGTCGAGCTGGACCTGGGCGACGGGCTGAAGACCTACCGCCGCGACACGAACACCATGCCGAACTGGGCGGGTTCGTGCTGGTACCAGCTGCGCTACGTCGACCCGGTCGAGACCGAGCGGTTCGTCAACCCGGAGAACGAGCGGTACTGGCTGGGCCCGCGCACCGCCGAGCACGGCGCGAACGACCCCGGCGGCGTCGACCTGTACATCGGCGGTGTCGAGCACGCGGTGCTGCACCTGCTGTACTCGCGCTTCTGGCAGAAGGTCCTGTTCGACCTGGGGCACCTGTCGAGCGACGAGCCGTACCGCCGCCTGTTCAACCAGGGCTACATCCAGGCGTACGCGTGGACCGACGCCCGCGGCACGTACGTGCCCGCGACCCAGGTGGTCGAGGACGGCGGGAAGTTCTTCTACAACGGCGAAGAGGTCTTCCGCGAGTACGGGAAGATGGGCAAGAGCCTGAACAACGTCGTCACGCCGGACGAGATGTGCGAGACGTACGGCGCCGACACGTTCCGGTTCTACGAGATGTCCATGGGTCCGATGGACGTCTCCCGCCCGTGGGCGACCAAGGACGTCGTCGGTGCGCAGCGGTTCCTGCAGCGCCTGTGGCGCAACCTGGTCGACGAGACCGACGGCTCGCTGCGCGTCACCGACGAGGAGCCGTCCGCCGAGGCGCTGCGGCTGCTGCACAAGACGATCGCCGGCGTGCACGACGACTACGCGAACCTGCGCTACAACACGGCGGGCGCGAAGCTGATCGAGCTGAACAACTTCGTCACCAAGCACTACTCGGCGGGCACCCCGCGCGCCCTGGCGGAGCCGATGGTGCTGATGCTGGCACCGCAGGCGCCGCACGTGGCCGAGGAGCTGTGGACGAAGCTGGGCCACGAGGGCTCGCTGGCCCACGGCCCGTTCCCGAAGGCCGACGAGCAGTACCTGGTCGAGGACACGGTCGAGTACCCGATCCAGGTCAACGGCAAGGTCCGCTCGCGGGTCGTCGTGTCCGCCTCCGCCGCGCAGGACGAGATCAAGGCGGCGGCGCTGGCCGAGGAGAAGATCGCCGAGCTGGTCGCCGGTGGCGAGCCGCGCAAGGTGATCGTCGTCCCCGGTCGCCTGGTGAACGTCGTCCTGTAGGACGTCAGTCGACGAGGAGGCCGTTGCTCACCGAGCAGCGGCCTCCTCCTCGTCGAACCCGATGTCCGTGAGCAGCTGGTCGATCATGCTGTCGAACATCGGCTCCGGGTTGCTCACCGCGAACGGGAAGCGCCCGAACACCTCCAGCGCCACGTGCCCGTACAGCCGCACCCACGACTGCACCACGTAGTAGATCTTGCCCAGGCTGAGAACGTCGTCGCCGACGGTCACGCCGTGCTGCCCCACCACGTCGATCAGGACCTGCTGGAACCGCGCCAGGTCCTCGTGCAGCGCCTTCGGCACCGGGTCGTCCACGTGCTTGGCGCCCAGGTTGGACGCGATCAGCCCACCGGCGAGCTGCAGGAACACCGAACCGAACTGGTCGGCGCCGAGCGGGTCGCGGGGTGAGGCGAAGACCAGCGCGAACTCCTGCGGGTGGGCCAGCGCCCAGCGGCGGAAGCTGTGGCACACCGCCCGCACCTGGCAGTCCACCTGGTCGGACGTCTCCGCGGCCAGGTCGGCGTGCAGCGCGGCGCCCATGTCCTGGCAGATGTCGTCGCAGAGCTGGCGCAGCAGCGCGTCGTGCGAGTCGTAGTAGCGGTAGAGCGCCGGTGCGGTGATGCCCAGTTCGCGTGCGATCGCACGCAGGGTCACTGCGTCACGGCCGCGTTCCACCAAAAGGGCGCGGGCCGCCTGCCGAATCTCACGCTCTGTTTCTGCGCGAAGGCGGTCTCGGCGAGTGGCCTGGGTCATATGTCACTCCATCGGGTTGTAGACCCCGTGCACGGCCCCGTACGGTTTCAGTGAACGGTGTTTACAAGGTTCGGGTGTTCACGGTACTACCCAGGAGGCCGTCGTCCATGTTCGCGAAATGGGGCTCGCTCGCACACAGACGGCGTTGGGTGGTGCTGGTCGCGACCGTACTGCTCGCCGTCCTCGGCGGCGTGTGGGGACTGGGCGTGTTCGACAAGCTCAGCCAGGGTGGGTACGAGGCCCCGAGCAGTGAGGCCGCGCGTGCGGACAAGGTCGCTGAAGAGGCGTTCGGGCGCAAGAACGGTGATGTGATCGTCATCTACCGGGGTGACTTCGCGAACCCGCTCGAACTGAAGAAGGTCGCCGACCACGTCGCCGGACTGCCCGAGGAGGACGTCCTGGGCGTCGTCGGGCCCGTGCCTGCGGACGACCAGCAGCAGGCCCTCGTCGTCATCACGCTGAGCAGCAGCGACTCGAACGAGCAGATCAAGCAGTTCGAGGACGTTCAGCCGCGGCTCGCGATCGACGGGTTCAGCCAGCAGGTCGGCGGTCTCGTGCCGACCCAGAAGGCCATCAACGACATGTCGCAGGCGGACCTCACGCGGGCAGAGATGTTCTCGTTGCCGCTGGTCCTGCTCCTGCTGGTGGTCATCTTCGGTGGCCTGGTCGCCGCGTCGCTGCCGGTCGTCGTCGGTGGTCTCTCGATCATGGGCGCGCTCGGCGTGCTGCACGTCGTCGCCATCTACACCGAGGTCAACTCGTTCGCGGTCAACGTCGCCTCGCTGCTCGGCCTCGGCATGGCGATCGACTACGGCCTGTTCATGGTCGGCCGGTTCCGCGAGGAGCTCGCGCAGGGGCGCACGACCGAACAGGCCGTCGGCCGCACCGTCGCGAGCGCCGGCCGCACCGTGCTGTTCAGCGCGACGCTGCTGGTCATCGCCCTCGCCGGGTTGCTGATCTTCCCGCACGGCTTCCTGAAGTCACTCGCGTACGGCGGTGTCGCGGCGGTCGCGATCGCCGCGCTCGTCTCCCTCACGCTGCTGCCCGCGTTGCTGGGCGTGCTCGGCCACCGCGTCGACAAGCTCGCCATGCCGTGGCGCAAGAAGGAGCCCAGCGAACGCGGGTGGCGCACGCTCAGCGGCAAGGTCATGAAGCGGCCCGTGCTGGTCGCCGTGCCGATCATCGGTGTGCTCGTCGCGCTCGGCGCGCCGTTCCTCGGCGTGCAGTTCGGCCAGGTCACCGAGAAGGTGCTGCCCGAGGGCAACGCCGTCCGCGTGGCCACCGAGAACATCAACGAGAACTTCTCCGCGCTCTCCAGCACCGGCCTCAAGGTCGTCGTGAAGGGCGGGGACCAGGCCGCCGTCCAGCAGTACCTGGACCGGGTCAAGGACGTCTCCGGCATCGGTGACCTCCAGCCGCTCGGCCAGGGCAACGGCGTCACCGCCGTGTCCGCGGGGCTCGACCGGGACGCGCTGAGCGACGAGTCGAAGCAGGCGCTGAAGGACGTCCGCGCGCTGCCGGCCCCGCAGGGCGCCGAGGTGCTCGTCGGCGGCAACACCGCCATGGTCAGCGACTCGCTCGACGCGATCAAGGACGGGCTGCCGCTGATGGTCGCCCTGCTGGTCGGCGCGACGCTGGTGCTGATGTTCCTCGCGTTCGGCTCGGTCGTGCTGCCGCTCAAGGCCGTGGTCATGAGCGCCCTGTCGCTGTCGGCGACCTTCGGCGTGCTGGTCTGGGTGTTCCAGGAGGGCCACTTCGCCGACCTGCTCGGCGTGACGCCGGGGCCGCTCGAGTCCGGCATCGTCGTGCTGATGGCGGCGATCGTGTTCGGCCTGTCGACCGACTACGAGGTCT
This sequence comes from Lentzea chajnantorensis, assembly GCF_054300775.1. Lineage (NCBI taxonomy): Bacteria > Bacillati > Actinomycetota > Actinomycetes > Pseudonocardiales > Pseudonocardiaceae > Lentzea > Lentzea chajnantorensis. The sequence continues at coordinate 1,142,760 of NZ_JBSDZT010000002.1, forward strand.
TCCTGCTGTCCAGGATGGTCGAGGCGCGCAGCAACGGCGCCACCACCGAGGAGGCGGTCACGACCGGTCTCGCCAAGACCGGCCGGGTGATCACCTCAGCCGCTCTGCTGCTGATCGTCGTCACCGGCGCGTTCGCGTTCTCGCAGGTCGCGATGATGCGGTTCGTCGGCGTCGGCATGATCCTCGCGCTGGCACTCGACGCCACCGTGGTCCGCATGCTGCTCGTGCCCGCCGTGCTGAAGCTGCTCGGCAACGCCGCGTGGTGGGCGCCCGGTCCCCTCAAGCGGATCCAGGAGCGCCTCGCGCTTCACGACGAGCCGGCGGACGACTTCGACGAGGAGGTCAAGGTCCCGGCCGCGGTCGGCTGACCAGGAGCGAAAGCGATCAGGGCCGCGTCGAACTGGCGCGGCCCTGTCGTTTCCACGAACGCGGTGGTGCGCATGGGGTAGGTCGCGAGCACCGCGTTCGAGCTGTCCAGCACGGTCGTCGTCGCCCCGGTCGCGAGGAAGACCCTCCGGTCACCTGGCGCGATGGCGACACCGGGCGCGTTGATCGGCAGGCGTTCCCGCACGGTCATGGTCGCCGCGTCGACCACCGCGACCGAGCCCTCCTTCGGCAGCGCGACGTAGACCGTCGCACCGTCCGGGGTCACCGCGACGCCGCCCGCCCCGGTGCCGATGCCCGCCGAGCCGACGACCCGGTTCGTGGCCGTGTCGATCACCGTCAGCGTGCCCGGCGTCCTCTCCCCCAGCCGCATGCCGCTCACGTAGAGCCGCGACCCGTCCGGTGACACCGCCAGGTGCTGCGGCAGGCCGCCGACGAAGACGGTCGAGGTCTGGAACGCGACGGCGGTGTCGACCAGGCTGATCGTGCCGTCCTGGGCGTTCGCCACGTAGAGGACCTTGTTGTTCGGGTGGACCGCGAGGCCCTGCGGCTGCCCGCCGACCTTGATCGCGGCCACCAGCCGGAACTCCCGCGGGTCCACCACGGCCACGCTGCCGCTCGCGCTCACGTACAGGCGCTGGCCGTCCGGGCGCATCGCCGCCTGGGAGAGCTGGACCTGGGTGAAGAGCCGGTCGCGCACCGCACCGGTGTGCGGGTCGACCTGGGTGATCGCGCCGGACCAGCCGTTGACCACGTAGACGCGCTCGCCGTCCGGTGACACCGCCACGCCCGTCGCGCGGCCCGCCGTGTCGGCCTCGGCCAGAACGGCACCGCTGCCGGTGTCGACGACCTGGACGAGACCGGTTCTGCCGACCACGTACGCGCGTGGCGCCGACGTGCCGGACGAGGTTGGAACGAGGTCGTGCTGCTGCTCGACACCCATCGCCGCGATGACCGCTGAGAGTGCCAGAACCGCGGCCACGAGGCGTGGCTTTGCCATAGCCCGAATCGGACCACTTCGGGGTTATTCGATCTACCTGCGTCACTCCGTCGAGGGGAATCTACGCCTGGTCGTAGTACGAACGCCGCCCGCGACGGCGGCGCGGGCGGCGTTCGTCCCGATCAGCAGGAGCGCGGAGCCACCGGAGTGGGCTCGTGCGGCTCGGGGGTCTTCCGCGACGCCACCAGTTTGGCGTAGCGGGCGCCCGCGGTGAGCAGCACCAGACCGGCACCGAGGAACGCCAGCACCCGCGCGAACCCGTCCAGCGCCGAGAGGTCGAACAGCAGCAGCTTCGCCACCGCCGCCGCGACCAGCACCAGGCCGCAAATCCGCAGCGCCGTCACGTTGATGCCCTTGACCAGCAGGAACAGTGCGGCGACGGTCCAGGACACGGTGACGATCGAGTGCCCGAACAGGAACCCGGTCTCGTTCGGCGACACCAGCAGCGCGCCGCAGATCACCAGGCCCGCCGCGCCGTAGAGCACCACCAGCCCGGACGCGATCCACGGCAGCGGGTTCTCCGCCGGCTCGCGCAGGACCCGCATCTTCCTGGCCGCCCACGGAACGGCCACCGCGAACGCGGCCAGCACCAGCGCCGTCACCATGCCCGCGGCGTAGTCACCGACGCCGGCCGGGCGGTAGCGCGGCTCGTCGAGCAGCCACGGCAGCGGCACCGCCTGCGTGATCGCCAGCAGGAACCCGAGCGCCCCGAACGCGATCGACCCGACCAGCGCGCTCTTCTTGCCCAGGCGGGCGGCGAGGAACGCCAGCAGGATCGCCTCGGCCAGCACGACCGCCGCGCGCACGTTGCCGTCGAGCGCGACCACCGTCGTCTGGAACAGCGCCAGCATGCCGGTCGCACCGGCCGCCGTCGCGAACGCCCGCGGCAGGTCCGGCACCATCCAGATCGCCAGCAGCACTGCGGCCACCGCTCCGACCAGCACCGACCCGGCGGTGCGGTCCAGCAGCGTGGTGGCGAACATCGACGGCAGCGCAGACCCGGCGACCAGTGCGATCGCGACGACGTCCGCCGGTCGCTTCCAGACGGTGATCAGGGCGACCGCGATGCCCACCGCGGTCGTGGCCGCCGCAACGCCGACGACCGTCCACTCGTAGTCCGCGGGGATCGCGCTCGCGGTGGCCAGCATCGACGCGATGATCGGCGGGAAGCCGCCGGCGATCGCGAGACCCGGCCAGTTGCGCTTGATCTGGACCGGCGTGCTGGCCATCTTCAGCACCAGCAGGAAGCCGACCAGCAGCACGGAGAAGCCCTCGGTGATGATCGGCGAACAGACGGCGCACGCTGCGACGACGCACACCGCGAGCGTTTGCGAGTCCCACCGCAGCGCCAGCACGACACCGGCGACGGCGACCACCAGGCCGACGACCAGGCCTGCGAACGGCGGCAGGTATCCGTACAGGCTGGTGGCGGCGATGACGTCGAGGTAGAGGCCCGCGAAGCCGGTCGCCGCGAGCGCGAACGCCCCGGTGCGGCCGGTCGGGTTGCGGTGCAGCCACATGCCGATGCCGATCATCGCGGAGCTGAGCACCGCGCCGCCGATCACGCGCGGCACCGGGCCGAGCCAGCCGCGCTGGATCGCGAGGACCATCAGCATGACCAGGCCGAGCACGGTGATCGCGCCACCGACCCAGGCCAGCAGCTTCGAGCCGGCGCCGTCCTTGCTGAGCTTCTGGAACAGCGTCTCGCGCGGCGGCACCGCCACCTGCTGCCACTGCGCCTGCCCCTGCTGCGGGAAGGCACGCGGGGGCCCCGCGTGTCCCACAGGGGTACGTGGGGTCCCCGCGTGCCCCTGAGGCCACTGGGTGGGGGGCGGGGGGAACTGCGGCTGTGCGGTCTGTGACCAGGGGTTGGGCGAGGGCGGGGGTGCGGCCGGTGCGGGCGCCTGGGGTGGAACGGGGGTGGCTGGCTCGGCGGGCGGTGCGACGGCCTCCGCGACCGGTGCTTCCGCAACCCGCGCCGGTGCCTCGGCCTCCGCCACGGCGACGGCCGAGTGCTGCTCGCGCATCTCCGCGCTGATCGTGGTCAGCCGCTGCCCGATCGCGGCGAGCTCCAACGCGAGGCGCTGCTCGTACCCGAGGCGATCCTGTCCGTTCATACGACAAGGGTGAGGCAGCACACGCCCGGTGACATCCGTACACCTACTCACCCGGCTTGACTGGACAGGTGTGTAATCGATTAACTACGCCCTCGTGACGACCATGAAGGACGTCGCGCAGCACGCAGGCGTCTCCACGGCCACCGTGTCGCGCGTGCTCAACGGCCACGCCGCGCCGACGCCCGAGACCCGTGAGCGGGTGCTCGCCGCGATCGAGGAGCTCGGCTACCGGCCCAACGCCCTGGCGCGATCCCTCAGGACCACCAGCACCCAGACCCTCGGTCTGGTCATCAGCGACCTGCTGAACCCGTTCTTCGCCGAGATCGCGCGAGCGGTCGAGGACGAAGCCCGGTCACACGGCTACTGCGTCGTGATCGGGAACGCCGACGAGAGCGCCGAGCAGGAGGCCACCTACGTGCGCACCCTGCTCGACCGCCGGGTGGACGGCCTCCTGCTGTGCCCCGCGACCGATGACCCCGCCCTGGTTCGCGAAGTGAGCGCAGGCGGCGTTCCGCTCGTCCTGCTCGACCGGACGGTCAGGGGCGCGACCTGCCCCGTCGTCCGCGCCGACGGCAGCGAGGCATTGACCGCGCTCGCCCGGCGGCTCGTCGGCGCCGGCCACTCCCGCATCGGTGTGATAGCGGGACCACCGGACACCTCCACCGGGAGAGAGCGCAGCACCGTGTTCACCGGTGCACTGGGCGGCCTCGCGCAGGTCGTGCACGGCGACTTCCGGCAGGAGAGCGGCAGCCAGGCCGCCGCCAGGCTCCTCGACGACGGCGCCACCGCTCTGGTCGCGATGGACAACCTGATGGGCCTGGGCGCGCTGGCCCAGATCAGGTCGCGCGGCCTGCGGATTCCGCACGACATCGCGCTCGCGGTGTTCGACGACCAGCCGTGGTTCCCGCTGCTCGACCCGCCGATCTCCGTCATCGCGCAACCGACGGTGGAGATGGGCAGGGCCGCCGCGCGCAGCCTGCTCGCCCTGATCAACGGGCAGCAGCCCGACGACGTCCGCCTCACCGCGAAGCTCGTGCTGCGCGGCTCGCTCGGGGAGGCCGAGCTGTGAAGACCCTCATCACCGCCCGCGGGATCACCAAGCACTTCGGCGCCACCAGGGCGCTGGACGGCGTCGACCTCGACATCAACGCGGGCGAGGTGCACGTCCTGCTCGGCGAGAACGGCGCGGGCAAGTCCACGCTGGTCAAGGTGCTCGCGGGCATCCACGGTCACGACGCGGGCACCATCGAGGGCCGCGCCAGCCTCGCCGTGATCCACCAGGAGCTGGCGCTCGTCCCCGAGCTGAGCGTCGCGGAGAACCTGTTCCTCAACCGGTTGCCGCGCAGGTTCGGGTTCGTCGACCGGGCCGAGATGCGCCGCCGGGCGCCCGAGCTGCTGAACCGCGTGGGCCTCGACGTCGACCCGAACGCCAAGGTCCGCGACCTCGGCATCGCCCAGCAGCAGATGATCGAGATCGCCCGCGCGCTCGACAAGGACGCCGGTGTCCTGATCCTCGATGAGCCGACCGCGGTGCTCACCGACACCGAGACCGACCGGTTGCTGCAGATCATGGACCAGCTGCGGCGCAACGGCGTCGGCCTCGTCTTCATCACGCACCACCTGGACGAGATCCAGCGCATCGCCGACCGCATCACGGTCCTGCGCGACGGCCGGTCCGTCGGCGTGCTCGGCCCGCGGGCCACCACGCGGCACATGATCGAGCTGATGGTCGGCCGCCCGATCGACGAGCAGTACCCGCGCGCGGCCGGTCGCCCCGGTCAGCCGTTGCTGCGGATCTCCGGCCTGACCAAGCGCGGTGTCTTCGCCGACGTCGACATCGAGGTGCGCGCGGGCGAGGTCGTCGGCGTCGCCGGACTGGTCGGCGCCGGTCGCACGGAGGTCGCGCGCGCGGCGTTCGGCGTGGACGACTACGACAGCGGCACGGTCGCGGTCGACGGGAAGCCGTTGCCGCGCCACGACGTGCAGGCCGCGATCAAGGCCGGTCTCGGCCTCGTGCCGGAGGACCGCAAGGGCCAAGGCCTGGTCCTCACCGCCACCGTCGGCTCGAACCTCGAACTCGTCACGCTGACCGACCGCGACCGGTCGAGGCTGCACGACATCGCGGGCAAGCTGCGCATCAAGGGCCGCGTCGACCAGCCCGTGAAGGAGCTGTCGGGCGGCAACCAGCAGAAGGTCGTCATCGGCAAGTGGCTGCTGGCCGACCCGAAGGTGCTCATCCTCGACGAGCCCACGCGCGGTGTCGACGTGGGCGCGAAGGTCGAGATCTACGAGCTCATCAACCGGATGACCGCCGCCGGACGGGCCGTGCTGCTCGTGTCCAGCGACCTGCCCGAGGTGATCGGGATGAGCGACCGCGTCGTCGTGATGGCCCACGGCCGGGTGGCCGGTGAGCTGCCGAAGGGCGCGACCCAAGACCAGGTGATGGCACTCGCCGTGCAGGAGATCCCAGCGTGAGCACGATCAGCATTCGCAAGTACGCAAGTGAGAACGGGGCCCTCGCCGGGCTCCTCGTGCTCGCCGTGGTCATCGCGGTCATGCAGCCGGCGTTCCTCAACGCGCAGAACCTGCTCAACGTCGGCGTGCAGGCCGCGGTCATCGCGATCATGGCGTTCGGCATGACGTTCGTGGTGGTCGCGGGCGGCATCGACCTGTCGGTGGGCAGCATCGCCGCGCTGGCCGCGATGGTCGGCGCGCTGACCGCGGGCCCGCTCGGCCTGGTCGTCGGCGCGCTGTGCGGTCTCGTCAACGGCGCGCTGGTCAGCTACGGCAAGCTGCCGCCGTTCATCGCGACGCTCGCGATGCTCAGCGTGGCCCGCGGTCTCACGCTGGTGTTCTCCGAGGGCCAGCCGCACGAGACCGACGAGCTGGTGACGTTCCTCGGCTCGAACCTCACGCCGTCGCTGCCGTTGCCGCTGCTGCTGATGCTGCTGTTCTTCGGCGTCACCGGTCTCGTCCTGACGCGCACCAACCTCGGCCGCCGCATGTACGCGATCGGTGGCAACGAGGAGGCCGCGAAGCTCAGCGGCATCGACGTGCGCCGCACCAAGCTCTGGATCTACGCGTTGTCCGGCCTGTTCGCCGCCGCCGCGGGTCTCGTGCTCGCGGGACGGCTCGGGTCCGCCGGTCCGCAGGCCGCGGCCGGCTACGAGCTCGACGCCATCGCCGCTGTCGTCATCGGTGGTGCGTCGCTGTCCGGTGGTATTGGCCGCGCCACCGGGACGTTGGTCGGCGCCCTCGTGCTCGCCGTCCTGCGCAACGGCCTCAACCTGCTCCAGGTCCCGCCGTTCTGGCAGCAGGTCGTCATCGGCGCGGTGATCGCACTCGCCGCGTTGCTCGACTCCCTTCGCCGTCGCTGAGACAACCCGCAACAGGTAAGGAAGACACCAATGAAGGTGACCCGACGGATCGCGCTGACCCTGGGTGCCGCCGCGCTGCTGGCGTCCGGGTGCAGTGGGACCGGTGCGTCCGGAGGCCAGATCACCATCGGCCTCGCCGTGTCCACCCTGAACAACCCGTTCTTCGTGGAGCTGCAGCAGGGCGCGCAGGCGATGGCGGACAAGCTCGGCGCCAAGCTGACCGTGGTCGACGCGCAGAACGACGCGACGAACCAGGTCAACCAGGTGCAGACGCTGGTCACGCAGGGCGTCAAGGCGATCATCCTGAACCCGGTCGACTCCAAGCAGTCCGCCCCCGCGGCCAAGGCCGCCGAGCAGGCGAACATCCCGCTGATCTCGGTCGACCGCGCCGTCGAGGGCAAGGTCGCGGCCGAGGTCGCGTCGAACAACGTGCAGGGCGGCAGCCTCGCGGCCATCGAGCTCGGCCGTGCGGCCTCCGGCGAGGTCGCGCACCTCAGGGGCATCTCCGGCGCGTCCGCGTCGCGTGACCGCGGTCAGGGCTTCGAGCAGGGCCTGAACAGCGGGAACATCAAGGTCGTCGCCACCGCCGTGGCCGACTTCGACCGCGCCAAGGGCCTCAACGAGACCACGAACCTGGTGCAGGGCAACCCGAACATCAAGGGCATCTTCGCCGAGAACGACGAGATGGCGCTCGGCGCGATCAAGGCCCTCGGCGCCCGTGCCGGCAAGGACGTCATGGTCGTCGGCTTCGACGGCACGCCCGACGGCCTGAAGGCGATCCAGGACGGCACGCTCTACGCGACCGTCGCCCAGCAGCCGAAGGTCCTCGGCGAGAAGGCCGTCGAGCAGGCCGTCCACGCCGCGAAGGGCGAGGCCGTCCAGCAGGTCGTGGACGTCGAGGTGAAGGTCATCACCAAGCAGAACGTGGCAGAGTTCCTCAAGTGACGAACACCCTGCTGGTCCTCGGGTCCGCCAACGCCGACCTCGTCGTCGAGGTCGGCCGGCGGCCCGCCGGCGGTGAGACCGTGCTCGGCGGCGACACCGTCGTGCTGCCCGGCGGCAAGGGCGCGAACACCGCCGTCGCCGCCGCTCGCGCCGGTGCGCCGGTCGCGCTCGTCGGTGCGCTGGGCGGCGACGGGTACGGGTCGCTGCTGCGCGACTCGCTGGAGTCGTCCGGTGTGGACACCGCGCTGGTGAAGACGTCCGAGCGGCCCACCGGGATCGCGTACATCACCGTGACGCCGGACGGCGAGAACTCGATCGTGGTCTCGCCCGGCGCGAACCTGGACGTGTCGAAGTCCGAGGTGGACGCGCTGTCGTTCGACGGCGTGCGCGTGCTGGCGTGTTCGCTGGAGGTCCCGCTGGAGACCGTGAGCCACGCGATCGAGGCCGCCGCGGCCGCCGGTGTGCGGACGGTGCTGAACCTGTCGCCGGTCGCGCCGCTGCCCGCCGCCACGCTGGAACGGCTGAGCGTGCTGGTCGTCAACGAGCACGAGGCCGCCGAGCTCGCGCCGACGTGGCAGGGCCTGCTGGAGCTCGGTCCCGAGGCGGCGATCGTGACGCTCGGGTCGCGTGGCGTCGCCGTGGTCGCCGAGGGCGGAACGGTCGAGGTGCCCGCTGTCGAGGTGGCCGAGGTGGTGGACACGACCGGTGCCGGTGACGCGTTCGCCGGTGCGTTGTCGGCCCGGCTCGCCGCGGGCGACACCCTGCCGGACGCCGCGCGCTACGCCGTGAAGGTGGCCGCCCTGTCCGTCACGAAGGCCGGCGCGCAGCCGTCCTACCCGACCGCGGCCGAGGTCAGCGCCCTGCCGGAGTGACCTCTTGCGTTAAGACCACATGACGAGCGTCGCGGCGTTCCGCGCCCTGCGGCTGGATTGGTCACACTGAGCTGTCCTCAGAATCCAGCTGAAGGGTATGGTCTAGACCATGTCGAGCGCGCGGCTGAGCGGTGTCGGTGTGAGCAGCGGCCGGGCTTCCGGTCCCGTGGTGCGGGTCGCGGAGGCCCTGCCGGAACCCCCGACGGGACCGCGACCCGCGGACACCAAGGACGAGGCCTCCCGCATCCGCCCGGCCACCGAGGTCGTCGCGCAGCGCCTGATGGAGCGCGCGAAGACGGTCGAGGGCGACGCCCGCGCCGTGCTGGAGACGACCGCCGCCATGGCCGGCGACCCCTCCCTGATCAAGGCCGCGGAGAAGCTCGTCGTCGACGAGTCGCTGCCCGCTGCCCGCGCGGTGCACCAGGCCGCGCAGAAGTTCGTGACCGCGTTGCAGGCCGCCGGCGGCTACATGGCCGAACGCGCCCGCGACGTGCAGGACGTCCGCGACCGCGTGGTGGCCGAGCTGCTCGGCCTGCCCGCGCCCGGCGTTCCCGACCTGGCCTCGCCGTCCGTGCTGGTGGCCCGCGACCTCGCGCCCGCCGACACCGCGGGCCTCGACCCGTCGAAGGTCCTCGCGCTGGTCACCGAGGAGGGCGGCCCCACCTCGCACACCGCGATCCTCGCCCGTTCCCTGGGCATCCCCGCCGTCGTCGCGTGCCGCGGCGTGCTGGCGCTGGACGTCCCCGCGCTCGACGTCGACGGCGACACCGGCGTGGTGCGCGAGTCCGACGGCAAGGTCCGCGCCGCCGGCACCGGCCAGAAGGCCGTGTGGAACGGCGTCGGCGTGCTGAAGGACGGCCACCGCGTGAAGGTCCTCGGCAACGTCGGCTCCCCCGCCGACGCCGCGGCCGCCGCTGCCGCCGGAGCCGAGGGCGTGGGGCTCTTCCGCACCGAGTTCTGCTTCCTCGACGCCGCGGAGGAACCGTCCGTTGCCGATCAGACCGCTGCTTACGAGGCTGTTCTGGCGCCGTTCCAGGGCAAGCCGGTCGTCGTGCGCACCCTGGACGCGGGTGCCGACAAGCCGCTGGCGTTTCTGAGCCCCGACCCCGAGCCGAACCCGGCCCTCGGCGTCCGCGGCCTGCGCGTGGCGTTCGACCGCCCCGAGGTCCTGGACCGCCAGCTGGAGGCGATCGCGGCCGCAGCGAAGTCCACCGGCGCCGACGTCTCCGTGATGGCACCGATGGTCGCCACCGCCGCCGAGGCAGCCTGGTTCGTCGAACGCGCCCGCGCCGCCGGGATCGCCCGTGCCGGCGTGATGGTCGAGGTCCCGTCCGCCGCGCTCTCGGCCCGCGAGATCCTGCAGGTCGTCGACTTCATCTCCATCGGCACCAACGACCTGGCGCAGTACGTCTTCGCCGCCGACCGCCAGCTCGGCGGCGTCGCCGCGCTGAACGACCCCTGGCAGCCCGCGCTCCTGCGCCTGATCGCCCTGGTCGGCGAGGCCGCCACCGCCGCCGACAAGCCCGTCGGCGTGTGCGGCGAGGCGGCGGCCGACCCGCTGCTGGCGTGCGTGCTGGTCGGCATGGGCGTGACGTCGCTGTCGATGAACCACACCGCACTGGCCGACGTCGGCGCCCGCCTCGCCACCTCCAGCCTCGACATCTGCCAGCTCGCGGCCCGCGGCGCACTGACCGCCCACGACCCGGCCTCGGCCAAGCTCGCCGCCCGCGCCCCGCACTAGCCCACCGCGGTCACACGGATCTCCACGCGCATCTTCGGGTGACCGAGGGCGGTGACCCCGCTCTCGGTCCAGATCGGCGCGCGCTCGCCCATCCGCGCGCGGAACTGCTCGACCATGACCCGGTTGTGGTCGTCGAACGTGTCGTCGCCCAGCACGTGGTACGAGTTCACGTGCACCACGTCCGCCCAGCTCGCACCGGCGGTCTGGAGCGTCCGCTCGACGTTCTCGAAGGCCTGCACGATCTCCGCTTCGAGGCTCTCCGGAAACTCGAACCCGTCGTCCCAGCCACCCTGCCCCGAGGTCTCGACCCGGTCGCCGATCCGCACGGCCTGGCTGTAGTGCATGTTCTCGCGCTGCGTCTCGCCGTACCCCGGCGTCGCGAAGAACTCCGGCATGTCCCGCTCCTTTCACTTCACGCTTGAAGTCAACCGTACACGACTTCAAGCGTGAAGTAAGCTGCCGCCCATGGAGTGGCTGAACGCCGACGAGAAGGACGCCTGGACCGGCTTGATCTCCCTGGTCCTGCTGCTCCCCGGCCGCCTGGAGGCCCCGCTGCAGTCCGAGGCCGGCCTGTCCCTCTTCGACTACCTGGTCCTCAGCCACGTCTCCGAGGCCCCGGCCCGCACCATCCGCATGAGCGAGCTTCGCCCACCTCGCGAACGGCTCCCTCTCCCGCCTGTCCAACGTCGTCAAGCGCTTCGAACAGCGCGGCTGGGTCACCCGCGCCCCCGACCCCGACGACGGCCGCTACACCCTCGCCACCCTCACCGACACCGGCTACGACGTGGTCGCCGCCGCGGCCCCGGTGCACCTGCGCAGCGTGCGCGAACACGTGCTCGACCCGCTGACGGCGGCGGACCGGGAGGCGTTGACGCGGATCGCGGCGAAGCTGCGGGTGACGATCCCCCCGCCCTAGCGACCACCGGATCGGGTGACAACGCCGGGCCGCGGTCACGGCGTTTGAGTCCCATGACCGACTGGATCACCAAGAACGGCAGACGCATCCCGCTCAACGGCGGCGGCAAGAAGGGCGCGGGTGTCGTGGTGGCCGGCGCGCTGGCCTTGAGCGTCGCCGCTGGTACCGGCTCGCTCTCCGTCGGCGGCGCGGGCTCGGCGGAGCTGGGCTCGGGAACGTCGTCGGCACGGCTCGGCCCGCGCAAAGCGGAAGGGCAGAAGGCCGCGCGCAAGGGCGACACCGGCGGTGCCTGGCAGCGCCTGGGCATGCGACAGCTCAACCGCACCGCCCGGCAGCAGGCCGAGTGCGTGGCGGCGTCGTTCGGCGAGGTGCGCGAGTTCTTCACCCGCAACCGCTGCACCTCGCTGGACCGGGTGCTGTTCGCGGTCACCGACGGAGCCGGGAACACGGCGGTCGTCTCGGTCGTGTGGGTGGGTCTCGCGTCCACCGGCGACGCCCGCGCGTTCGAGTCCGTCATGGCCCGGCACGGCAGCGGTGACGTCCACCCGCTCGGCGCCGCGTTGCTCGGCATGGCCGACATCCGCTTCACCGGCCTGCGCTACGGCAGCGACCGCGACGGCAAGCGCGTGACCATCGCGGAGGCCGAGACCGCCACCGGCCGCATCGACCACGACACCCTCGACGCGCTCGCCGAGGTCGCCGCCCACCTGCCGCCGGTCTAGCGGCCTGCGGCCCGTTGCAGCTCCCGGAGCACCGTCTGCACCAGCGGGTGCTCCTCACTGCCCCGCCGGACCGCCGCCACCACCCGCCGCAACGGCGCCACGCCCGCCACCGGCACCCCGGCGATGGCGTTCCGCGGCGCCAGCGCCACCCCGGCACCCGCCGCCACCAGCGCCTCGATGGCGCGGAAGTCGTCGGACGTGTGGCGGATCCGCGGTGCGAAACCGGCCTGGGCGCAGGCCATCTCCACGACGTCCCGCAGCGGGTTGCCGGGCAGGGTCACGACCCAGTCCTCGTCGGCCAGCGCGGCCAGGTCGACCGGGCCGGTCAGCGGGTGGCCCGGCGGCAGCACCACGTCGAACGGCTCGGTGTAGAGCGGGAAGCACGTGAAGCGTTCGGTGGTGCGGTGTTCCTCGGTGATGGCCACGTCGATCTCGCCGTCCAGCAGCAGCCGCACGCTCTCGTGGCCCTCGGCGTCGCGCACCGACAGGTCGATGGACCGCTCCCGCAGCGCCGCCAGTGCCGGGGCCACCACCTGCGTGATGGCCGAGGCGAACGACGCCACCGCCAGCCGACCGGCAGAGCCCGAGGCGAGGGCGTCCAAAGTGGCCTGTGCGCGTTCCAGCTCCGCCGCGACGACGTGGGCGTGCGCGACGAGCAGCTCACCGGCCGGGGTCAGCGACACCCGGCGGCCGTAGCGGCGCAGCAGCGGGTGACCGGCCTCCGACTCCAGGGCCGCCAGCTGCTGTGACACCGCCGACGGCGTGAGGTGCAGTGCGGCGGCAGCGGCGGTCACGGTGCCGTGGTCGGCCAGCGCGCGCAGGACTCGGAGGCGTCGCGGATCGATCACCGCTCAATGATGGGGGATTCCACTCCGCCGTTCACGGGCACGTCCCGCGGCAGGATCGGGTCGATCGACGTGCTGTCCAGCAGGAGGTACTTCTCCTCCGCGATCGGCATGCCCGCGGGGAGGCCGAGCTGCGCCGTGGTGAGCACGTCCCGGCGTTCGACCGGCAGCCCGGTCTCCGGGTTGACCACCAGGCGGGTCTCGACGTCGGAGAACTGGAAGGTCGGCGGCGCGGCGATCGCCACGGCGACGCCCCTGCGGTCGGCGCCCACCGGGACGTCGGTCAGGAAGCGCACCCCGTCGAGGGTCTTGAGCAGCTCGAACACCGCCCGCCGCTGGGCATCGCTCACGTTCGCGGTCATCAGGTCCATCGCGAGCGTCGCGGTCCGGTACGCGTCCTCGGTGCCGACCAGGGACTCCAGCACCTTCCGCAGCTCCACCGGGTCCGTGGGCAGCGAGCTGAACGAGTCGAGCCGCACAGGGCTGTGCAACGACATCTGGAACCCGGACACGGCGGCCTTCTGCACGGCGGGCTTCATCGGCCCGATGCGCACGGAACGGGACCCGCCGATCTGGGGTGCGGTGGCCGGCTTGCCCGCCGCGGTCCACCGCTCCTCGTCCTCACTTGAATAGGGCGACACCTCGCCGTCCTTCTGCACGACCGCGACCTCGGTGTCGGCGTTGAGCCACCGGTCCGTCTTCGACTCGAACTCCACGAGGTACGGGTTGGTCGGCTCGCCGACGCGCATCAACGACCAGTGCTGCGTCAGGACGTGCCACCACCGCGGCGGCTCGGCCGGTCGCGCGGGGTCGACGGGCCGCGGCAGCAGCACGACCACCAGCGCGATCACCCCGGCCACGACCAGCGGTGGGGCGAACCGGAGCACGAACTGCCGCTTGGCCGGCCTGTCCCTCGGCAGCGCGGTGATGCGGGCCAGGTCGCGTTCCGCCCGCGCGGGGTCGACCTCCGGTGTCGGCGGCTTGGCCCTGGCCAGGCTCTTCATGAGGTCTTCCATGACTCCCTCGCACGGTCGGAGTTCGGTGCCGAGAGAGCGGCCTGCAACCGCCGTCGGGCTCGGTGCAGGCGCACGAAGAACGTTGCCGTGGTGCACCCGAGCACCTGCGCGGCCTCCGCGGCGCCCAGGCCGTGCCACGCGATGAGCGTGAGCACCTCCTGGTCGGCGTCGGACAGGCCCGCGAGCGCCGCCCGCAGCTCGACCACCGCGAAGGCGTCGTCACCCGGCAGGTCGGCGAGCTCGTAGTGCGTCGTCTGCCGGCGCGCCTCCCTGACCAGGTTGCGGGCGATCCCGATCAGCCACGGCAGCGCGTTCGCCGGCATGCGGTCGAGCCTGCGCCAGGCGATCGTGAAGGTCTCGCTGGTGATGTCCTCGGCGAGCCGCGACCCGGCGTGGCTCGCCACGTAGGCGAGCACCCGCGGGTAGCACTCGCGGTAGACGGCGGAGAAGTCCTCCACGATCGCCCCTCCCTCTTCACGAGGTAGTGCGCAGACCGTGCCGATTCTTACTGCGAGGTGACCCGGATCACATCTTTGCGCGAGCGGCGACGAACGCGTCGACGGCGCGGTTCACGTCCTCCGTCGAGTGCGCGGCCGACATCTGCGTGCGGATGCGGGCCTTGCCGTGCGGCACCACCGGGTAGGAGAAGCCGATCACGTAGATGCCCTGCTCCAGCAGCAGGTCGGCCAGGCGGCCGGCCTCCGCGGCGTCGCCGATCATCACCGGGATGATCGGGTGCTCGCCGGGCAGCAGGTCGAAGCCCTCCTCGGTCATCCGGCGGCGGAACAGCTCCGTGTTCGAGCGCAGCTGGGTGAGCAGTTCCGAGGACGACGACAGCATGTCCAGCGCGGCGATCGCGGCGGCCGTGATCGACGGCGCGAGCGAGTTCGAGAACAGGTACGGCCGCGACCGCTGGCGCAGCAGCTCGACGATCTCCGCGCGACCGGACGTGTACCCGCCGGACGCACCGCCCAGCGCCTTGCCCAGCGTGCCGGTCACGACGTCGACCCGGTCCTGCACGCCGAACAGCTCCGGCGTGCCGCGACCGGTCGGCCCGGTGAAGCCCACCGCGTGCGAGTCGTCGACCATGACCAGCGCGTTGTACCGCTCGGCCAGGTCGCAGATCTCGTCCAGCGGCGCGAGGTAGCCGTCCATCGAGAACACGCCGTCGGTCGCGATGAGGCGGTAGCGCGCGTCGGAGGCGTCCTTGAGCTGGCGCTCCAGGTCGTCCATGTCGCGGTTCTTGTAGCGGAACCGGCGGGCCTTCGACAGCCGCACCCCGTCGATGATCGACGCGTGGTTCAGCTCGTCGGAGATGATCGCGTCCTCGGCGCCCAGCAGCGTCTCGAACAGGCCGCCGTTCGCGTCGAAGCACGAGCTGTACAGGATCGTGTCCTCGGTGCCGAGGAACGACGAGAGCTTCGCCTCCAGCTCCTTGTGCGGCTCCTGGGTGCCGCAGATGAACCGCACGGAGGCCATGCCGAAGCCCCACTCGTCCAAAGCGGACTTCGCGGCCTCGATGAGCCGCGGGTGGTCGGCGAGTCCCAGGTAGTTGTTGGCGCAGAAGTTCAGCACCTCGTCACCGGAACCGACGCGGACGGCGGCGTTCTGCGGGGTCGCGATCACTCGCTCGGCCTTGTAGAGCCCGGCCTCCCGGATCTCCCCGATCGTCTTGACCAGGTCGTTCTTCAGCTCGCCGTACATCAGGCTCCCGTCCAGTCGAGGATGACCTTGCCGCACTTGCCCTCGCGCGCCGTGGCGAACGCCTCGGCGTGCTGCGTGTGGTCGTACCGGTGCGTGATCACCGGTGCGAGGTCGAGGCCGCGCTGCAGCAGCACGGTCATCGAGTACCAGGTCTCGAACATCTCGCGGCCGTAGATCCCCTTGATGTGCAGCATCTTCAGCACGACGCTGCTCCAGTCGACGGGGAACTCCTCCGCGGGGAGCCCCAGCATCGCGATGCGGCCGCCGTGGGCCATGTTCGCGATCATGTCGCGCAGCGCGACCGGCTTGCCCGACATCTCCATGCCGACGTCGAAGCCCTCGGCCATGCCGAGCTCGGCCTGCGCGTCGGCGATCGACTTCTCGGCCACGTTCACCGCGAGGTCGACGCCGACCTTGCGGGCCAGGTCCAGGCGGTGCTCGGAGATGTCGGTGATCACGACGTTGCGCGCGCCCGCGTGCTTGGCGACGGCGGCGGCCATGATCCCGATCGGACCGGCGCCGGTGATGATCACGTCCTCGCCGATCACCGGGAACGACAGCGCGGTGTGCACGGCGTTGCCGAACGGGTCGAAGATCGCGGCCACGTCCAGGTCGACCTGCGTGCGGTGCACCCACGCGTTCTGCTCGGGCAGCACCACGTACTGCGCGAACGCGCCGTCGGAGTGCACGCCCAGGCCACGCGTGTTGGCGCACAGGTGCCGGCGGCCCGCCTTGCAGTTGCGGCACGTGCCGCACACCAGGTGGCCCTCGCCGCTGACCAGGTCACCGACCTTCACGCCGGTCACCGAGCCGCCGACCTCGACGACCTCCCCGACGAACTCGTGCCCGAGGACCAGCGGCGCCTTGATGTTGGCCGCGGCCCAGTCGTCCCACGAGTCGATGTGCAGATCGGTGCCGCAGATGCCGGTGCGCAGGACCCTGACCAGCACGTCCGTCGGACCCGGCGTGGGGTCGGGGACGTCGGTCAGTTCGAGTCCAGGCCCAGCGGCGACCTTGACGAGAGCCTTCATGCGGGAAGTCTCACCCTTTGCTGCTTGTGCAGTCCATCAGGACTTTCTGAAGTTCTTGTGCAGCTCAGCTTCATTGGCGATGTTGCGCACCATGCCGCCGAACACGATGCCGTGGAAGGGGTAGACGGCCCACCAGTAGAGGTGTCCGACCAGCCCCTTGGGCACGAACACGGCACGTTGGCGGTAAGTGGACCCGTGTCCCTCGTTGCCCGCCACTCGAAGCTCCAGCCAGGCCTTCCCCGGCACCTTCATCTCGGCGCGCAGCCGCAGCAGCCGACCGCGCTCGATCTCCTCGACGCGCCAGAAGTCGAGCGCCTCCCCGACGTGCAGGCGGTGCGGGTCCCGCCGCCCGCGCCGCAGCCCCACCCCGCCGGCCAGCCGGTCCAGCCAGCCGCGCACGGCCCACGCCAGTGGGAACGAGTACCAGCCGCGCTCACCGCCGATGCCCTCCACGACCTCCCACAACCGCTCGGGCGTGGCGTTGGTCCTGGCCTCGCGCTCGTCGGTGTAGACAGAGCCGCCGGACCAGTCGGGGTCGGTCGGCAGCGGCTCGCTCGGCGCACCCGGTGTGGACGCGCCCGACCAGCGGGTCTCCACGTCGGCGTCGCGGATCTTGCTCAGCGCGAGCTCGACGGCCCTGTCGTAGCCGATGTTCTCGCCGGGCAGCACCGCGCGGATGTCGTTCTCCCGGCACACCACCTCGTGCACCAGCGACTCGATCAACGGCTTCGCGATCGACTTCGGCACCGGCGTCACGACGTTGACCCAGTGCGAGGACAGACCGGGCGTCAGCAACGGCACGGGCAGCACGCGCCGCTTCGGCAGCCCGGCGACCTCCGCGTACCGCATCATCATCTGCAGGTACGTCAGCACGTCCGGCCCGCCGACGTCGAACGTCCGGTTCTGGTCCTCCAGGGTCGTCGCCTCGACCAGGTACCGCAGCACGTCCCGCACCGCGATCGGCTGGATCCGGTTGTGCACCCACCTCGGCGTGACCATGACCGGCAGCCGTTCGGTGAGGTAGCGCAGCATCTCGAACGACGCCGAGCCCGACCCGATGATCATCGCGGCCTGCAGCACCACGGCCTGCACCGGCGAGCGCAGGAAGACCTCGCCGACCTCCTTGCGCGAGGCGAGGTGCGGCGACAGCTCCGTGCCCTCCGGGTGCAGCCCGCCCAGGTAGACGATGCGCCGGACGCCCGCGCGCTCCGCGGCCGCCGCCGTGTTCTCCGCGGCCTCGCGGTCGGCGTTCGCGAAGTCCTTCGAGTGCAGCGAGTGCACGAGGTAGTGCACGACCTCGACGTCGCGCATGGCCTCGTCGAGGTCGCCGAGCACGTCACCGCGCACGACCTCGACGTCAGCGGCCCACGGGACGTCGCGCAGCTTCTCGGGCGAACGCACGAGGCAGCGGACCTCGTGCCCTTCTGCCAGGAGCCGGGGCACGAGCCGTCCGCCGAGGTACCCGGTCGCACCGGTCACGAGACAACGCATGCCTCGATCCTGCGGGGTACCGGGTGTTCGCGCAGATTCAGCGCTTGGAGCGCTTGATCACCACGGTCCCGCCGCGCACCGCGCCCCTGAGCCGGAAGCGCGGGCTGCCCGCGGTGCTGCGGACCTTGTCCTTCACCTCGCCCGCGGTGACCTCGACGGCGTCGGCGTCGACCGCGGCCCCGGCGGGCAGCAGCAGCTTCACCGTGCCGAGCGACACGTCCAGGTCGACGGTGACGACCGGCGGCACCTCGGCGGCGGTGAAGTCGAGGTTCGTGGTGCCGAGGGTGTTGCGGATGACGAGCTCGTTCGGCACGATCCAGTGGCCCTTGCGGGTCGTGGTGCTCATCGTGCTCTTCAGCTCGGTGCGCTCACGGGCCACCTCGGTGTTGACCATGCCCGGCAGGTCGACCAGCACCACGTTCAGGTCGGCCCTGGTCACGGCCGCCAGCGCGGTGTCGGTGCGGGTGGTGAACTCGTCGAGCGTGATCATGCCGCGGCCGACTGCCTTGTTCAGCAGGCCGACGACGTGCTCGCGCTCGGCGTCGGACACGCGCAAAGCTCTGGGGTCTGTCATCTCTCTGCCTCCGGTTCGCTGTCGAGACCGTGCTCGATGGCATAACGCGCCAGCTCCACCCGGTTGTGCAGTTGGAGTTTCCGCAAAGTCGACTGGACGTGGTTCTCGACCGTGCGGTGGGAGATCACCAGGCGGTTGGCGATCTGGCGCGCGGTCAGCCCCTTGGCCACCAGCCGCAGCACCTCGGTCTCCCGTTCGGTCAGCTGCGGCTTCTCCTCCGCGTCGTCGGGCGCGGCGGCCATCCGCCGGTACTCGCCCAGCACCAGGCCCGCGAGACCGGCGGTGAACACGGCGTCGCCGGCCGCGGTCCGGCTCACGGCCTCGACCAGCTCCTCTGCGGACGCGGACTTCACCAGGTAGCCCGACGCGCCCGCCTTCACCGCCTGCAGCACGTCGTCGTGCTCGCCGCTCGCGGACAGCACCAGCACCCGCGTCTCCGGCAGCTCACCGGTGATCATGAGGGTGGCGTCGACACCGGACAGCTCACCCAGGTTGAGGTCCATCAGCACGACGTTGGGCCGCACGGTCTTCGCGATGCGCACGGCGGAGGCCGCGTCACCCGCGGTCGCCACGACCGAGAAGCCGCGCTCCTGCAGATCGCGTGCCACGCCCTCGCGCCACATCGGGTGGTCGTCGACCACCATCACCGAGACCGTCACCGCACCGCCTTCTTCCTGAACACGCGAACCTCCCACTCCGTGCCCTCCCCCGGCCCGGTCTGGAGCTCCAGGGTGCCGCCCAGCGACGCCACCCGGCCCCTGATCGACTTCGCGATGCCCATCCGGCCCTCCGCCTCCGCGGAGGCGATCCGGCCCTCCGGTATCCCTGGTCCATCGTCCCTGACGCTCAGCACCACCTCGTCCCCGAGGTCTTCCAGCAGCACCCACGCCCTGGCGTCACCGCCGGCGTGCTTGTCCACGTTGGACAGCGCCTCGCGGACCAGCGACGTGAGCTCGCCCGCGGCCGCCGCGTCGAACATGACCTGCGTCGCCGGCGTGGAGACCTGGATCCGCGGCGTGGCGAGGAGCTGCAACCCCGGGCGGAGGTCGACGTCGCCGTCCACTGTGGAGTCGGTGGGGGCGGCGGCCACGAGGTTGCGCAGCGCCACCTCCTGCTCGCCGGCCAGCCGCGCCAGCTCCGCCGCCTCACCGCCGACCTCCGCTCCGCGCTTGCGGACGCGCGCCAGCACCTGCAGCACGCTGTCGTGGATCGACCGGGCCAGCCGCTCGCGTTCGGCCGTCGCCGCCTCCGTGCGCAACGCCTGCGCCAGCCGCACCGCCGAACGCCGCGCCGTGGCCGAGGCCATGCCGACGACCATGCCGGCCCCCGCGAGCAGCACGACGTCGCGCAGCAGGTCGAGGCTCGGCACGCGCTTGGTCAGGTAGGTGAACAGGCCGACGGTCAGACCACCGGCGAACCCCGCCGCCGACCCGCCCAGCGCGCCCATGGCCACGACGGGCACGCACGCCCAGATCGTGGTGATGAGCGGGACGTTCTCGGTGAGCAGCTGGTGGCTCGACATGATCAACGGCGACAGCGACATGAGCCCGCAGGTCAGCACGAGGTCGACCAGCACGACCGGCCAGCGCCGCCCCCACGTCGTGCTGTAGGCGCGGCTGGTGAACACCGACCACAGCGCCATCGCCCCGAGCGCGCTCCACGCGAGCCACGGCCGGATGTAATCGGAGTGGTTCGCGATGACGTTCGCCGCCGCGAAGAGGAATGTGACTATGCGTAGAGCAACAGCCCCGCGCCACAGGGGCGTGGCCGGGTCGTCGATCACCTTCGTCACACGTTCGGCAGGCTGCTCGGGCACGCTGTGCTCCTTTCGCACCCCATCCTGCCGCGTGAACGTGCGCTGGCTAACCCCCAGGTGGCCGTCTTCTGCCGAACGGAGGAATGTGCGACGCTTCCCGGGTTCGGGGCAGCGCTCCCGTTGGACGGGGAGGGCAAGTACACGTGCGCGACTGGCCGGTGTGGACACTGCGACGGCCTGCCCTCGGCTACTGGTTGTTGATCGACGGATCAGCTTTTGCGGTCGTGACGTACGTGATCGTCTCTTCCGGACAGCCGTCGCCCTCCGAGATCGCCCGGTTCGCCGCGATCGCGGGCACGGCCGGCGCGGTGGTCATCCTCAGCTCCATCTACAGCCACCGCATGGGCGAGACGGAGCGCAACCCGTGGGCAGCGCACCTCTCCTACCTGACCGCGGGCATCCTCGCCCTGCCGCCGAACCTGCTGGTGCTGCTGCTCTTCGGCCCCGCGCTGCACTGCCTGCTCACCCAGCGCCCGGAGAGCCACCGCTGGGTCTTCACGCTGAGCGCGACCGCGTTGTCCGTCTTCGCCACCCGCTACCTGCTCGGCTGGACCAACCCCCACGCGGGCCTGCCGATGATGGTCTTCGCCGCGACCGTCCTGCTCGTCCTGCGCGCCGCCCTGATCGCAGTGGGCCTGAAGCTCCGCCGCCCGTCCGACACCTTCGAGGAGAACGTCGGCGAACCCATCGACGCGGTCCTCGGCATCGTGGCCGTCTCCATCGGCGGCCTGATGGGTTGCGTCGCCGAGGCGAACGCCATCCACGCCCTCATCGCCGGCCCACCCCTGGCCCTGCTGGAACGAGCCGCGCAACTCCCCCAATGGCGCCGCTCCGCCCAACGCGACGCGAAGACCGGCCTCGCCAACGCCGTCCACTGGGACAGCCGCGCCCGCTACGAGCTCACCAAGGGCGCCACCCGCACCCGCCCCATGGCCGTGATGCTCCTCGACCTCGACCACTTCAAGCGCGTCAACGACGAGGTCGGCCACCTCGCCGGCGACGCCGCACTGGCCGCGATCTCCCTGCTGCTGCGCGGCACCGTCCGCCGCGGCGACCTGGTCGGCCGCTTCGGCGGCGAGGAGTTCGTGGTCCTGCTGCCGGAAGCCACCCCGGACGAGGCCGAGTCCGTCGCCGAACGCGTGCGCAAGGCCGTGGCCGCCCTGCGCGTGCCGACCATGGGCACCGACGGCAAACCGCACGAGCTGCGCGGCCTGACCGTCAGCATCGGCGTGTCGACGACGACCCGCTTCGGCTACGAGCTGCCGGACCTGCTGGTGGCGGCCGACGCGGCACTGCTGGCCGCGAAGGCGTACGGCCGCAACCTGGTCTCGATGGCCTGACCGCGGCCTACAGCTCCCTCTGCCGCTCGCTCCGGTCGTCCCGCGGCGCGGTCTCCTGCGGTTCCAGCACGTCCACCTTCTCCGGCTTCTGCTCCGAGTCCGCGTCCGAGAGCAGCGACCGGATGCCGGAGTTCAGCACCGCCAGCAACGGCACCGAGAGCA
The DNA here is from genome assembly GCF_054300775.1 of Lentzea chajnantorensis. Taxonomy (NCBI): domain Bacteria; kingdom Bacillati; phylum Actinomycetota; class Actinomycetes; order Pseudonocardiales; family Pseudonocardiaceae; genus Lentzea; species Lentzea chajnantorensis. Next base: position 1,164,813 of record NZ_JBSDZT010000002.1, read on the forward strand.
GCGCACCGGCGATGCCGCCCGCCACCAACCCGACGGCGATCGCGATCACGACCGCCAGCGGGTGCAGCTTCACCGCGCGGCCGAGCAGGATCGGTTGCAGCACGTGGGACTCCAGCTGCATCACGCCGATCAGCACCGCCAGCACGATGAGCGCCGCGATCGGGCCGTTGGTCACCAGCGCGATCAGCACCGCCACCGCGCCCGTGAACACCGCACCGATGATCGGGATGAACGCGCCGAGGAACACCAGCGCCGACAGCGGCACGACCAGGGGCACCCCGATGATCGCCAGGCCGATGCCGACACCCACGGCGTCCACGACCGCGACCGCCGCCGTCGCGCGCACGTAGGAGACGAGAGAGGCGAAGCCGCGGCGGCCGGCGACGTCGACGCGGGGGCGGACGTCGCGCGGGAACGCGCGGGTCACGAACTTCCAGATGCCGTCGCCGTCGTGCAGGAAGAAGATCAGCGTGAACAGCGCCAGGAGCAGGCCCGTCAGCGCCTCGCCCAGGGTGGCCGCCGTGGTGAGCGCGCCGGACGTGATCTCGGTCTGGTTGTCCTTGATCGTCTTCACGAGGTCGTTGAGGTAGCCCTGCAACTGCGCGTCGGACAGGTGCGCCGGGCCGTCCTTCAGCCACTGCTGGATGGTGTCGAGCGAGGCCGACACCTGCGTCTGCAGCTCGGGCAGGCCGCGGGAGAACTCGCTGATCACGAACGTCAGCACGCCGCCGAGCACGCCGATGCCGATGATCATCATCACCGTCGTCGCGACACCGCGCGGGACCCGCCACTCGACCAGCTTCGCCACACCGGGCGAGAGCAGGGCGGCCAGCAGCAGCGCCACTGCGACGGGGATCACGATGGAGGCGAGGTAGCCCAGGACGTACGCGACCACGTACAACGCGGCCACCACAACGACGAAGCGCCAGCTCAGGGCAGCGCTGACCCTCAGCAGCCTGGGGACGCGGCTGCTGATCTCCGACTCCGGTGCGCTCACGTGCCTCACGTTAACTGTTCGGACCCTGGCGAAGGCGGAACCCGGAAGGGATGATCCGCTTTGTCGGGGGAGGACGAAGTGATCAAGCCGGAAGACTTGACCGAGGTCGAACGCCAGGTCGCCGGGGCCTACGCGGGTGGCACCGAGATCGACCTGACCGGGCAGAGCGTGCGCGGCGAGGTGCTCACCGGGTTGCTGACCGGCATGTACCGGGTGCCGCGCAAGGGATTACCCGCTCTGCGACTTCAAAACGCCCGTGTGACCGGGAAGTTCGAGCTGGAGGGCACCCGCGTCACGCGGGTCATCGACCTGACGCACTGCACCTTCCAGGAACCGCTGGACCTCCGCATGGCCCGGCTGATCGGCCTGCGGCTGCGCGGCACCCGCGTTCCCGGCATCCAGGGCCGCAACCTCCGGGTGTTCAGCGACCTCGTCCTCGAGGCCGGGTTCACCTGCACCGGCACCGTGGACCTCACCGACGCCGCCGTCGACGGGACGCTGCGGCTGGCCGGTGCCGTCCTGCGCAGCACCACCGACCACGCGCTGCTCGGCGCGCGGCTGCGGGTGAGCGGGTCCGTCCAGGCCATCGCGTTGCGGGCCAACGGGGAGGTGCGGCTGCGCGGTGCGGCGATCGGCGGCAGCGTCCACCTCGGCGGCGCGCGGCTGGTCAACAGCGGCAGGGACGCGCTGGAGGCGTCCGGGATCGTGGTGACGGGCAACGTCTTCTGCAACGCGGAGGGCGGCCGGTTCAGCGCGGACGGCCGGGTGCTGTTCGACGGCGCCCGCGTCGGCGGCAACCTCGAGTTCACCGGCGCCCGGCTGAACTCCGCCCACCGGGTCGACCACCAGGTGCTCGTCCTGCCGCACGGACTGGCCGACGAGGCCGCGACGCTCGTGGGCGACCGCATCCGGGTCGAGGGCAACGTCGAGCTCGACGACGGCTTCACCAGCACCGGCACCGTGCGGCTGCCGAACGCGAGCATCGGCGGGTACCTGCGGCTGTCCGGCGCGGTGATCGGACCGCGCGAGCTCGCGGAGGAGCTCGCGGGCGACATCACCAACCGCATCCCGGTCGCCCTGCACGCCGACGGCATGCAGGTGCGCGGCGATGTCGAGGCCCGCAGCGCGGCCAACGGCTCCGGCCTGCGCTCGCCCGCACTGCAGACCTACGGCCAGGTCCGGCTGTCCAACGCGCACATCCAGGGCAGCGCCAGCATGTCCGGCGTCTCGCTGCACGGCCCCGGCATCGACGTCCTGTTCGCCGACCGGCTGGAGATCGGCGGCACGCTCTTCCTGCGCGAGCTCAGGGCGAAGGGCTCGATCCGGCTGCAGAACGCGAACATCGGCTCCACGCTCGACCTCTCCGGCGCCTCGCTGACGTTGCCGCGGCTGCGACCGAACGGCACGCAGAAGCCGTCGCTCGACGCCCGTGCCATCACGATCGGCAAGGACCTGCTGTGCAGCCGCGGGTTCACCGCCGTCGGCGGCGTGCGGATCCGGCTGGGCGAGGTCGGCAAGATGGCCACGTTCAGCGACTCGCACCTCGGCTCCACCGCGGCCGACATCGCGCTCAACGCCTACGGGCTCACCGTCCACCAGTTCCGCCTGCACATCCCCGAGGGGCAGCAGCCCAAGGGCAAGATCGTGCTGAGCCGGCTGAAGGCCGTGTCGGTCACCGACGGCCCCGGGCTGTGGGACGCGGAGGGCGGGGTCGCCGTCGACGACTTCACCTTCGACGGCATCACCGCCGACCCCGACGTGTCGGTGGACACCCGGTTGCAGTGGCTGCGCAAGGTGCAGCCCGACTTCGCGCCCGGACCGTACGAGCAGCTGGCCGCCGTGTACCAGCAGGGTGGCGAGGAGGAGCTCGCGCAGAAGGTCCAGCTGGAGAAGCAACGCCGCCGCTACTCCGAGCTGGGCAGGGCCGGCCGGGTCTGGGGCGCGGTGCAGCGGTGGACCGTCGGGTACGGCTACCGGCCGTGGCTCGCGATCTGCTGGCTGGGCGTGTTCTGGCTGGGCGGTGCGCTGTGGTTCACCTGGCACCCGCTGGTCAAGCTCAACAAGGACGAGGACCCGGTGTGGAACGCCGCTCTCCTCGCGCTCGACCTGCTGATCCCGATCATCGACTTCGGCCACGACGGCAAGTGGCAGTTCACCGGTGCGTCGCAATGGGTCTCGGCGCTGCTCATCGCCGTGGGCTGGGTGCTCGCCTCCACCGCGGCGGCCGGTGCGGCACGCGTGTTGAAGCGGGTGTGATCGTCACACGATGTAGTTAATCGGACGCTCTGGGCGTGCGTTCGGGGCGCCGCGGCTGGCAGAGTCGCGGCGTCGGCTTGATCGTGTTGGTCGTCGGCGAACTTCCCCGAGTGCCCCCGAAAGTAGCGAGGTTCCCGCGTTGTCCTCTGCCGGTCTGCGAGCGAAGACGGGAGCGAACGGCATCCGCCGGTTCGCCACCCGAGCGCTGCTCGCCGTCGGTGGAGCGGTCGCGGGCACGGCCGTCGCCTGGGTGCTCTCGACGACCGCGGCACACGCGGCCGACGACGCGGAGCAGTTCGACGTGGTGACCAAGATCGCCACCGTGGACGAGAAGCTGCCGGTCGTCGTCCCCGCCACCGAGGCCGTCCACAAGATCGACGAAGCGTTGCGCGCCGAGCACGAGAAGGCACGCGATGCCCTGCCACAGGTGCAGGTCCAGCAGGCGGTCGAACAGATCACCGAGCGGGTCCTGCCCCGAGTCACCACGGTCGTCACGCCCACCACTCCCGCGGTCGCGCGGGCAGAGGACGTGACGTACGTGGCGACGCCGGCGGACGCCCCCGAGACCGGACAGTCGCCGGTCGCGAAGGTGATTTCGCAGCTCACCGGCCCCTCCGGTGCTACCTGGACGAAGCTGCTCGAGACGCGCCACCTCGTGGTGCCCTCGGCGCAGCACCCGTCCCTGCCCGCAGACCCGTCCCCCGAACTGCCTGTCCCGGCCCCCGCGCCGGTGCACTGCACGTGCAGTTCCGACGGCTCGGGTGCTGCTGGCGGCAGCAACAAGGCTGCCTTCGCTGCTCCTGGCTCCGTTCACGACACCGCTGTGGCGAGCGCTCTCGCGCCGTCCACCGCCGAGGTGTCCGTGAAGCCGGGCAAGCAGCCTGGTACCACCCCCGACTGATTTCAGCGCGCGGTCCGCGGCAGCCCACTCCCCGGCTGTCCGGAAGTCGACCGTCGCGCTTTTTTTCATGCGCTCCTTCCGGTCGGCACCGCGTGCTCTCCCCCGGTGATGACGCGATCCCCACGCGTCCGGCCCACCCCCCGTAACCCCCCTACAACAGGGGCTTTGGAAGGAGATCGAATGCAGACCTGGGCAAAGCGCGGAATCCAGTCCGCGTTTGTCACTGGTGGTTTGCTGATGCTCGGTACGGGCATCGCTTCTGCCCAGGAGAACGTCAACCCGGATGCAGCTCCTCCGGTCGTCGACGCGGGTGCCTCCGTTCCGGTCAAGATCGACCAGAACAACCTGGCCACGCCGGCCAGGGACCTGAACGTTCCGAAGGTCGACCGCACGGTCAGCACGGACCGCGTCACCAGCGCGGTGCCGACGAGGGCGGACGCCCCGGTCGCCAACCCGCTGTTCCGCTCGATGAGCGGACGCCTGCAGGACACCGCCACGCAGAACGCCCGCGGCAACAGGCTCCAGGCGTACGCCGACGTGCCGGTCACCGTCTGCGGCAACCAGGTCTCGGCTCTGGCCGACGGTGCGACGAGCGCCGACTGCGAGCAGAGCGTGAGCCGCAAGGGCGGTGTCACGACGACGGGTGAGCGCCAGGCGCTCGCCGGCAACGTCGTGGGCGTCAACCACGTCCTGCCCGCGCAGGTCACCGGCAACTCGATCGGCGCGGGCGGCAACGCCGCCAACGACACCACCGCGCGCCAGACCGGTACGACCGGCGGCAACATCACCACCAACGGTGACAAGGGCTCCATCTCCGGCAACATCCTCGCCGAGCAGGGCGCGACCCCGCTCCAGGTGACCGGCAACGCCGTGGGCGCCGGCGGCATCGCCGAGTCCCGCTCCACCGCGGACACCGTTGCCGAGTCGAACGGCATGATGCGGACGAGCGGCAAGGACAGCACGCTGTCCGGCAACGCGGGCCAGGTCCCGCTGGCCCCGCTGTTCGAGGTGAACGGCAACTCGGCCGCCGGTGCGGGCAACGCCGACACCCACTCGACCCAGTCCGGCACCGCTCACGCCGGCGACCGCGTCTGGACCGACGGCGACCCGGCCACCCTGGCGGGCAACGTCGCGAAGACGCCGCTCGCCGGCCCGGTCACGATCAGCGACAACGCGGGTGGCGTGGGCGGCAACTCCTACGCGACCAGCGAGACGGTCAACCAGTCCTTCGCCGGTGGCAACACCAACACCGCGGGCAACGGCTCCTCGGCCTCGGGCAACATCGCCGACACCCCGATCTCGCTGCCCGTCTCGGCCGGTGGCAACGCCGCGTCGCTCGTCGGCAACAGCGGTGCCGATCACACCAACACCGCCGAGTCGGCCGCGGGTGGCAACAACTGGACCAAGGGCCACGACTCGGTCCTGTCCGGCAACGTCGCGAACGTCCCGCCGGCCACGGCCGTGGACGTGTGCGGCAACGGTGCCTCCGGTGCCGGCCAGTCCGTCGGCACCTGCGTCAACGACGTGGACTCCGGCACCGGCGGCTACCAGGGCACGACCGGTGACGACTCGGTCCTCTCCGGCAACGTGGCGCAGACCCCGCTCGCCGCGCCCGCCGAGCTGTACGGCGCCGCCGCGACCGTCGGTGGCCAGGCCACCGGTTCCGCGGACGAGGTCAAGGACATCCGCTCCACCGGTGAGCCGAACACCGTGGACGACCGAGGCACCGTCTCGTCCAACATCATCACCGCGCCGACCGCCGTGGCCGCGCAGGTCTTCGGCGACACGGCCGGCCTGGTCGGCAACACCACGTCGACCAGCGCGAACGACACCAGGGTCCGCGCGGGCGACGACCCCAAGGCGAGCGGCCAGAAGTCCTCGGTCTCCGGCAACATCATCCAGGCCCCGACCTCGACGCCGGCTCAGGTCTTCGGCGACGGCGTCACCCTCGTCGGCAACAACGAGGCGCACGCCGACAACGCGACCGACATGCAGGCCGGTGGCGACGCCAAGACCGACGGCCAGCAGAGCTCCATCGGCGGCAACGCCATCTCGGCGCCGGTCGCGTCCGCCACCCAGGTCATGGGCTGGTCGGTCGGCGGCGGCAGCAACGTCAACTCCACCGCCACCAACGACCTCAAGTCGGCGGCGGGCGGCGACGTCCGCAGCACCGGTGAGCGCGGCTCGCTGGCGGGCAACCTGCTCGGCGCGCAGGCCACCCCGTTCGTGCCGGTGCCCGGCAACACGATCTCGGCCGCGGGCATCGCCACCTCGGACAGCGACACCGACACCCAGGTCCAGGCCGGCGAGGACTCGCAGACCTCGGGCAAGGACGGCTCGGTCTCCGGCAACCTGCTCCACGTGCCGGCCAACGCGGCCGTGCAGCCCTACGCGGACGCCATCGCGGCCGCGGGCTCGGCCTCGACCTGGACCGAGAAGGACTCGGAGACGCAGGCCGGCGGTCAGACCGACACCCTGGGCGAAGGCCCGCTGGCCGGCCGCGAGATGACCGTTCCCGCGGAGGCCGCAGCCAGCGTCCGCCGCATCCCCGTCGAGCTGGTCGGCCAGGCCTTCACCGGCGGCACCAGCGACGACACGCAGCTCACCGGCGAGGACACCGACACGCTGCGGGCCACCGAGCTCAAGGGCATCGAGCTCCCCCAGGGCGTCGACATGCTCATGGGCGCCACCGAGGTCCCCTCGTACAGCGGCGTCCCGTCGTTCAAGGGCCTGCCCGTGAACACGCTGCCCTCGCTCGGCGGCCTCGGCGGCCTCGGCGGCATCACCGGTCTGGCCGGCCAGCTGCCGATCGGCCAGCTCCCCGTGGGCCAGCTGCCGATCGGTCAGCTGCCCGTGGGCCAGCTCCCGGTGGGCCAGCTGCCCGTCCGCGAGCTCCCCGCGGGTCAGCTCCCGGTCGGCAAGCTCCCCGTCGGCAAGCTGCCCGTCGGTCAGCTGCCGGTGACCAAGCTCCCGGTCGGCAAGCTGCCCGTGGGTCAGCTGCCGGTGACCAAGCTCGCCAAGCAGCGCGCGGAGCTGCCGGTGGGCCAGAACGCCGCGAACGTGGCCCCGAACATCCAGGGCCTGCCGCTCGCGCAGGTGCTGGAGGCCGCGAAGAAGGTGCTCCCCGGCACCGCGACCCAGCGCTCGGTGCCGTCGCTGCCGGTGACCGCTCCGGCCATGCCGGCGCTGCCCGTCCCGCTGCCGATCCCGACCGAGCGTTCGGTGCCCGTCCTGCCCACCACCCGTCCGACCAACGTCTCGGGTCTGAACCTGAACCCGACCGCCGCTCTGGTTCCGGCGCGTGAGCGCTCCATGCCGGGGCTGCCCGTGACCGCTCCGGCGATCGCGCACCTCAAGCCGGGCAACGTGTTCGACCGCGTTGCGGGCACGCTGTAAGGGTCGTACGACCCCGTAAGATCACCCCGGGTTCGCCCGGATTGCTCCACACCCTCCTCCGGTGAAAAGCCGAGCCCCGGTGACACGACGGTGTCACCGGGGCTCGGTGCTGTTCGGGGTCAGTGCTGCTCGGCGGTCGCGATGACCTCCTCGACGGGCGTGTCCCCGTCGCTCGTCACCCAGTGGACGCGGGCGCCTTCGCCCACGAGCTGCCGCACCAGCGACGCGATCGGCGAGCCGTCGCCGAAGTCGTGGTCGGCGAGCACGGCCAGGGTGTCGTCGCGGTACCGGGCCACCGTGAAGTCCGGGCGCAGCCCCGCGCGCAGGGTCCGCGCCGCCAGCAGCGAGGTCGGTGCGGTGACGAGGACGAGCGTCACGAGGGTGCCGCGGGTGCGGGCGCGGACGAGCGACTGCTCCAGGCGGTCCAGCAGCAGCGCGTAGCCGGGCAGGCCCGTGAACGGGTCGTGCAGCACAAGCCGTGTCCAGTCCACGAACCGGCCGCTGACCAGCGAAGTCACCCGTGTGTCACGGGTGCGGGGACGGCTTTCTCCGCCGCGCGGCTGGTCTGCTCCCAGGCCGCCCAGGTGTCCATGCGGTGCCGGGAGAGGTCGAACGCCAGGTCGTAGACCATGCTGCCGAGCAGCAGCCGCAACGGCGGGGCGTCGCTGTCGACGAGGGTCATCACCGCCTCGGCGGCCAGGCGCGGTTCGCTGTCGATCGAGCCTTCTGCCCACTGCTCCTCCAGCTCCGCGCGCAGCTCGTCGTAGGCGGGGTCCGGGGTGGTGGCCCTGCTGCTGGTGTAGAGGTCGGTCCAGTACCCGCCCGGCTGGACGATGGTGACCTTGACGCCGAACCGCGCGGCCTCGGCGGCGAGTGCTTCGCTCATGCCTTCGAGCGCGAACTTGCTGGCGCTGTACAGGCCGGTGCTCGGGAAACCGCTGAGCGCGCCGATGCTGGAGACCTGCAGGACGTGACCGCTGCCCTGCCGGCGCAGGTGCGGCAGCACGGCCTGGCTCACCCAGAGCGCACCGAAGAAGTTGACGTCCAGCTGGGCGCGGGCCTCCTCCTCGGTGAACTCCTCGACCATCCCGGCGAACAGCGCGCCGGCGTTGTTGACGACGACGTCGAGCCGGCCGAAGTGCGCGACCGCCCGGTCGACGACGGCGAAGACCGCGGACCGGTCCGTGACGTCCAGGTCCAGCGCGAGCAGCCGGTCCGGGTGCCGGGTGGCGAGGTCGGCCAGCGGTGCGATGTCCCTGGCCGCGCCGACGACCCGGTCACCGGCGGCGAGAGCGGCCTCGGTGAACGCGCGGCCGAGACCGCGGCTTGCGCCCGTGACGAACCAGACGCGAGTGGGGGCTTCCATGCGGTCTCCTTCGCAGTGACGAGACGAACCGTTCCGTCTCGTTGATGGGAGGAGCATGCACTGCGTCAGATCGGCTTGTCAAGACGGACCGTCTCGTCTCATTCTGCGCTAGGGTGACCGCCATGCCCACGAAGGTCGCCCCGGACCCCAGCCGCCGCAGCGAGACCGCACGCAGGGCCATCCTCGGCGCCGCCATCGACCTCGTCGGCGAGGTGGGCTACGCCAAGCTCAGCATCGAGGGCATCGCCCAGGCGGCGGGCGTCGGCAAGCAGACCATCTACCGGTGGTGGTCCTCGAAGGGCGCGCTGCTCTTCGACGCCTTCCTCGCACTGGCCGGCGAGGGCGAGGCCGCGGCGCTGCCCGACACCGGTGACCTGGCGGCGGACCTCAAGCTGGTCCTGCGGGCCACCGTCGACGAGCTGAACGACCCGCGCTTCGACCAGGCCATGCGCGCCATGCACACCGAGATCGTCCACGACCCGGCCCTCGCCGCCGACTACGCGCGCCGGCTCGACGGCCCGATGCGCGAGCTGAAGAAGGCCCGGCTGCGCGCCGCCCAGACCGCGGGCCAGCTCGCCGGCGACATCGACCTCGACGTCGCCGTGGACCTGGTGTTCGGCCCGGTCCTCAACCGCTGGCTGCACCGCAACGGCCCGCTGACCAGCGAGTACGCCGACCAGGTGGTGGACACGGCGCTACGCGGGCTGCACCCGCGCGACCGGTAGCGCCGTACCGCCGGTGGTCATCGCCGCGGCGGAACGGACTTGCTGAGCATCGTGCCGCGCGGGGTGAAGCCGCGCGACGAGTAGAACGACACGGCCGGAGCGTTCGTCGCGAAGATGACGGCGTGCAGCGCGGTGACCCCGTGAGCCGCGGCGACCTGCTCCGCGGCGGCCACCAGCGCGGTGCCGATGCCCTGCCCGCGGTGGGTGTCGAGCACGACCGTGTGGATGTCGGCGCCGGTCCGCGGCACCAGGATCTGGTGGTCGGGCGGCGGCGGGAGCAGCACGACCTCCGCCATGCCGACCACCGCGCCACCGACCTCGGCGACCGTGATCAGCGACGACCCCAGCGTCAGCGCGAAGTGGCGGCGCACCGCCCCGGCGTCCGGCACGCGGAAGTCGTCCGGTGCCAGGGCGACGTGCCGGGCGGCGTTCGCCAGGCGCAACGCGACGAGCGCCGGGATGTCGGCGGGTGCTGCCGGGCGGACCACCGGCGGGTGTGCGGGTTCTCGATACACGTGACCCACCGGTCGTTCAGCGGGACGTCACTGCTGGGCGAGGTCGGAGAAGCGGCTGTAGTGCAGCTGGTGCGCGACGGTGATCGTGGCGGTGGGACCGGCGCGGTGCTTCGCGATGATCAGGTCGGCCTCGCCGGCGCGGGGGTCGTCGCGCTCCCAGGCGTCCGGGCGGTTGATCAGGATGACCATGTCGGCGTCCTGCTCCAGGGAGCCGGACTCACGCAGGTCGGAGAGCATCGGGCGTTTGTCGGTGCGTTGTTCCGGACCGCGGTTCAGCTGGGAGATCGCGATGACCGGGACCTCGAGCTCCTTGGCGATCAGCTTCAACGACCGGGAGAACTCCGAGACCTCCTGCTGGCGGGACTCGGAGCGCTTGCCGGAGCTCATCAGCTGGAGGTAGTCGACGACGACGAGCTTGAGGTCGTGGCGCTGCTTCAGCCGGCGGGCCTTGGCGCGGATCTCCATCATCGTCAGGTTCGGGCTGTCGTCGACGAACAGCGGCGCCTCGCTGATCTCGCTCATCCGGCGGGCGAGACGGGTCCAGTCGTCGTCGCTCATCTTGCCACCGCGCATGTCACCGAGGCGAATGCGCGCCTCCGCGGAGAGCATGCGCATCACGATCTCGGTCTTGCTCATCTCCAGGCTGAAGATGGCGCTGGTCAGGCCGTGCTTCACCGAGCACGACCTGGCGAAGTCGAGACCCAGCGTCGAGTTGTGGGTCGGGATCATCGTCTCGCCGGCCAGGTACAGGTGGTCGTGGTTGTCGACCTCCACGCACCGCACCGGCACGGACGCGACCGGGCGCACCGCCACGATCTCCACCTGCGCGTGCTCACCGAGACCGGCGATCAGCTCGTCCACGTCCCGGCGCAGCCGCGCGAACCGGCCGTCGACGTGCAGAGCGGCCAGCAGCTCGGAGCGCTGGGCTCGCGACGCCCGCAGGTACGCGGCCGGGATGTGCGGCTCGTCGGCGACGCCCAGCTCCTTGGCCGTGCGCAGCTCCTCGTCGGTCAGCTCCAGCTCGCCCAGGCCGGACAGGAACTTCCCCAGCGCGGAGGGCGCGAGCGGCAGCTCGGCGGCGGGCAGCTCCCAGGCGGCCGACATGCGGATGAACACGCGGCACTCGCCGACGCGGTGGAACAGCTGCTGCGTCGTGCGGATCGCCCAGAACCCACCGGTCTCGCTGCACGACTCGGTCAGCCACTGGTGCTCGGCGTCGGCGACGATCACCGTGCCGTCGGAGAACGCCACCTCGAAGCACGGGCGGCCGGTCATCACCCCGGTCGCGGCGACCACGCGGGTCGGCCGGCCGTCGGCGCCGATCAGGAAGTCGCCGGCGCCCACGGCGCCCATCGTCGTCCAGCCGGACGGCGTGGGCAGCGGGGTGTCCAGGGCGAGCGCCTTGCCGACACCCGGCCGGGCCGCGACGATGATCATCTGGCCGGGGTGCAGGCCGTTCGTCAGCTCGTCGAGGTCGGCGAAGCCGGTCGGGATGCCCAGCGACTGGCCACCGCGCGAGGCGATGGCGTCGATCTCGTCCATCGTCGGCTGGAGCAGGTCCTCCAGCACCGAGTAGTCCTCGGTCGTGCGGCGGTCGGTGACCTCGTAGATCGCCGACTGCGCGCGGTCGACCACCTCGTCGACGTCCGCGCCCTCCGCGCCGTTGTACCCCAGCTGCACGATGCGCGTGCCCGCCTCGACCAGCCTGCGCAGCACCGCCTTCTCGGCCACGATCTCGGCGTAGTACCCGGCGTTGGCCGCCGTCGGCACCGTCGCGATCAACGTGTGCAGGTACGGCGCGCCACCGACGCGCAGCAGCTCGCCGCGCCGTTCGAGCTCGGCGGAGATCGTGATCGGGTCGGCCGGCTCACCGCGGCCGTAGAGGTCGAGGATGCAGTCGTAGATGGCCTGGTGGGCGGGGCGGTAGAAGTCGTTGGGCGCAAGCGCCTCGATCACGTCCGCGATGGCGTCCTTGGACAGCAACATGCCGCCCAGCACCGACTGCTCAGCGGCGAGGTCCTGCGGCGGCTGACGTTCGAAACTGGGCTCCGCCATACCCCGGTCGTCGACCAACGCCACTGCTGAATCACCCCTGCGAAGACGTCGAGAGCCGGTGCCTGCCACCTAGTTGTACCGCGCGGCACCGACAATTCCGGGCGGCCACACTGTGCGATGGTCCTGCCCGCGCTGCGACGCTAGAGGGCCCCGTCCGGAGCAAGCAAACCAGCGTGTGGATCGCCCTGTGGACAACTGGGGGACAACTTGTGGATGGTTGCCCACAGGGACCAAGACGCTGGGGACAACCTGGGGACAACCGGTGGAGTGACAGAAATAACCCCAGCTCAAAGGCTGTGTACAACTTGTGGAAAAAGTTGTGCGCCACAGCCCCGGCGTGTCGCGAGAAACACCTTCTTCGGCGTGTCGCCAGGTGGCCGGACCCTGCGTTTATCCACAGGACGTGGACAGAACTCCGCTGGTCCGAACGAGCGAAAGCGCCACCCACCCGGAGCATTCCGGATGAGCGGCGCTTCTGCAAACGAGCACGTGTGGACCATCCCTGACGGGATGTCCCCGAGCTTCGTCGAGCGGTCTTACTCGGCCGCGGTGACGATGAGCGGCAGCGCGACGGTGACCTCCGGGTGGAGGCGAACCGTCACCGAGTGCTTGCCGGTGGTCTTGATGTGACCCGGCAGCTCGATGGCGCGCTTGTCCAGGGTGAGGCCACCCGCGGACTTCTTGACCGCCGCCGCCACGTCGGCGGTGGTGATCGAGCCGAACAGCTTGTTGGAGCCGGCCGCAGCCTTCGCGGTCAGCGTCACGCCGTCGAGGCCCTCGAGCTTGGCCTTGATCTCCTTGGCGTGGTCCAGGTCGCGCACGCGGCGGTTGTCCTGCGCACGGGTGATGACCTGGATCTGCTTCTGCGCACCGCGGGTCGCGACGATCGCGAGACCGCGCGGGAGCAGGTAGTTGCGGCCGTAGCCGTCCTTGACCTCGACGACGTCGCCGGGAGCGCCAAGGCCGGAAACGTCAGCGGTGAGGATGAGCTTCATCGCAGGAGTTCCCTTCTCTTAGCGGGCGGTCGAGGTGTAGGGCAGCAGCGCCATCTCACGGGCGTTCTTCACGGCAACAGCGACGTCGCGCTGGTGCTGCGAGCAGTTGCCGGTGACGCGGCGGGCACGGATCTTGCCGCGGTCGGAGATGAACTTCCGAAGCAGCGTCGTGTCCTTGTAGTCGATCAGGTTCGCGCTCTTGTCCTTGCAGAAGGCACAAACCTTCTTCTTGGGCTTGCGCACAGGCGGCTTGGCCATGTGTCTCTAACTCCTGGAATACGCAGTGATCAGGTTCTGGATGACCGGTGCAGCGGTCTAGAAGGGGGGCTCGTCGGCGAAACCACCCGAGCCGGCCGGCGGGGCGGAACCCCACGGGTCGTCCGCGGGTGCGCCACCGCCGCCACGAGACTGCTGACCGCCGCCGCCGCCGAAGCCGCCGCCACCGCCGCCGTCTCCACGGCTGACCTTGTTGACCTTCGCGGTCGCGTAGCGCAGCGAGGGGCCGATCTCGTCGACCTCCAGCTCCACGACAGTGCGCTTCTCGCCTTCCTTCGTCTCGAAGGAACGCTGGCGCAACCGTCCGGAGACGAGCACGCGTGAACCGCGGGTGAGCGACTCGGCCACGTTCTCGGCGACCTGCCGCCACACGTTGCACCGCAGGAACAGCGCTTCGCCGTCCTTCCACTCGCCGGACTGGCGGTCGAAGGTGCGGGGCGTGGAGGCGACCGTGAAGGACGCCACCGCGGCACCGCTCTGGGTGAAGCGGAGTTCCGGGTCGGCGGTCAGGTTCCCGACCACCGTGATCGTCGTCTCGCCAGCCATGTCTTGGGAGCTCCCCCTAATCGAGGTTCGTCAGGCCCTGGCAGCGGCCTTGGCCGCCGACTTGGCCGACTTGGCGTCCGCCTTCGCCGCGGCCTTGGCGGCCAACTTGGCGGCCTTGGCGGGCTCGCGGCGCAGGACCTTCGTCCGGAGCACCGTCTCCTGCAGACCGAGCTGGCGGTCCAGTTCCTTCACCGCGTCCGGCGTCGAGGTCAGGTCGAGCACCGCGTAGATGCCCTCGCTGCTCTTGTTGATCTCGAAGCTCAACCGGCGCTTGCCCCACACCTCGACCTTCTCAACGTTGCCGCCCGTGGTGCGGATGACGTTGAGGAACGTGTCGAGAGACGGCGCAACCGTGCGCTCGTCGAGACTGGGGTCGAGGATGACCATCACTTCGTAATGACGCATGAGGACCACTCACCTCCTGTGGACTCGCGGCCACGGGCTTTCCGTGGCAGGAGGGTCGTCGCGTCAGCAACTGAAGAAGGTTAACAGAGCGCGTCCAACGACTACGCAGGGGTGCGGCGCAGCACCCAGGTCCGCACCAGCGCGCCCGTCACGCAGGCCAGCAGCAGCACCGCGACCAGCACGGGGAGGCCGACGCCGCCGGGGCCGGACGTCCTGGGCAGCGCGGTGGCGCGGCCCGCGGTCTGCACCGCCTCGTCCAGGCCGTTGCCGCTGGACGCGCGCGGCACCTGCGAGCCGTACCGCACACCGGGCGACGGCGAGTAGAGACCGGGCATCGCGAACGGCAGCGAGCCGTAGCTGAACAGCGGCACGCGGCCGAAGTTCGTGCCGAGCGAGTACAGGGAGAAGTCGCGGTTGATCGGCGTGCCGGCCGGGGAGCCGGGCAGGACACCGGGGCTGGTGCCCGGCTGGGTCCCGGGGTTCGTGCCCGGCTGGGGCTGGGGCTGCTGAGCAGGCGGTTTCTGCTGGCCGGGCAGCTGCGGCGAGGCGTTCTGGGACGCGTCGGCGATCGCCTTGCTGCCGTCCTGGATCGGCGCGCTCACCTGGTTGACGCCGGTCACGACCACCTTGCAGCCGGCGGACAGCGTCTGGCGCACGGTCTGGTCGAGGGTCACGAGGATCGGGCCGAGCAGCGGGATCTTGCGCACCTCGACCATCACCGCGTTCGCGATGGTCGCGCCGCTGATGGTCGTCGTGCCGACCTGGACGACGCCGATCGGCATGGGCTTGGCCTGCGCGAAGCCGTCCTGGAACGGCTTGACCAGCGGCGGGCCGAGCACCGGCACGGCGCGGACGAGGTCGGTCACCGGCTGCACCACCGCGGCCGGGCTCAGCGAGACGGGCTGACCGGGCACGCCCTGCACCGAGGTCGCGCAGCTGCCCACGACGATGGGTTCCGCCGCCGTCGCCGGGACCAGGCCCACCGAAGCGGAGGCCAGCGCCAGCAGCGTCGCGGTCGTGACGCTCAGCAGTCGCATGTGCACCCCTGTCTCACCTCGTTACCTACTCTCAAGTAACGACCGTAGGTCCTGGTGGTGACGCGAGCCACCCCCGGTTTTCGCAATTACTCCTATCGGCGGCGGCTGCGATGGCGTCAGGCGTGCCGACTACCCTCGTGGTCATGCGCATCGGGGCACATGTCCGCGACGACGACCCGGTCGGCGCCGCGGCCGAACGCGGTGCCGAGGTCGTCCAGTTCTTCCTGTCCGACCCGCAGGGGTGGAAGAAGCCGAAGCCTCATCCGCACGCGGAGGCGTTGCTCGCCTCCGACCTCGAGGTGTTCGTCCACGCCCCGTACCTGATCAACGTCGCGTCGCTGAACAACAAGATCCGGATTCCCAGTCGCAAGAACGTGGTCCAGCACGCGGAGGCCGCCGCCGCCGTGGGTGCGAAGGGCCTGGTCGTGCACGGCGGGCACGTCACCAAGGGCGAGGACCCGGCAGAGGGCTTCGCGAACTGGCGCAAGTTCTTCGAGCGGCAGGTCGCGGAGGGCGGGTTCGCCGTGCCGGTGCTGATCGAGAACACCGCCGGCGGCGACGGTGCGATGGCGCGCACGTTCGACTCGCTGAAGCTGCTCTGGGACGCGGTCGGCGAGTTCGGCGCGGGCTTCTGCCTGGACACCTGCCACGCGTTCGCCGCGGGTGAGGACCTCGTCGGCATCGTCGAACGGGTGAAAGCGATCACCGGGCGGATCGACCTGGTGCACCTCAACAGCTCGCGCGACGAGTTCGGCTCGTCCCGCGATCGGCACGACAACATCGGGACTGGCACGATCGACGCAGATCAACTGGTGGCCGTGGTCGCCAGTGCCGGATGCCCGGTCGTGGTGGAGACGCCGGACGAGGGCCAAGCCGACGACATCGCGTTCCTGCGCGACCGCGCCGGCCGGTGAACAGCGTGCACGAGGTGGTGAGCGTGACGCCCGACCGAGGTGATGCCGCGGGCTCCGCGCACCGCTTCGGCAGGGCGGCACTGGCCGTGCTCGTGCTGCTCTGCGGCCTCACGCTGCTGCTGGGCTTCGCCAACAAGGACCGCTGCACCGGTCCCGCGTTCGACCAGTGGGGCCGCACGCAGCCCGACTACGACGAGCGCAACAAGGAAGAGGTCTGCTACTCCGACATCCAGCACCTCTGGATCGGGCGCGACATCGACCGGCACGTCTTCCCCTACGTCGACGGCGCGATCAACGAGCAGGGCATCCTCATCGGCGGCTCCGTCGAGTACCCGGTGCTCAGCGGCCTGCTGATCTGGGCGGGCGCGATCTTCGCGCACAACGACGCGGAGTACCTGCTCTACTCGTCGCTGCTGATGGCGCCGTTCGGCCTGCTCACCGGCTACCTGCTGGGCAAGCTCGCCCGCTGGCGCGCCCTGCTGTGGGCGATCGGGCCGCCGCTCGTGCTGTACGCGTTCCACAACTGGGACCTGCCGGTCGTGCTGTGCTCGGTGGCCGCGGTCTACGTGGTGCACCGCTGGAACCGGCCGCTGGTCGAACGCGCCACGGTGGCGTCCGTGCTGCTCGGGCTCGGGTTCGCGTTCAAGGTCTATCCGGCGATCTTCGTGCTGCCGCTGATGCTGTTCGTCGCGACCGGCGGCCTGCGCGGCCAGGAGCTGCCGGAACGCGTCCTGCGCGCGGGCAAGAAGGTCGACGTCGCCGGCGCGGTCAGGGTCGCGCTGGCCTCGATCGGCACGGTCGTGCTGGTCAACCTGCCGTTCGCCATCGCCGGCTACGACGGCTGGCTCGCGTCGTTCGAGTTCCAGGGCCAGCGCCGGGTCGACATCACCACGAACTCGATCTGGTACTGGGGCCTGCGGCCGTTCATCGGCGACGACGCGATGCAGTCGCTGGTCGGCGTCATCTCGCCGATCCTGATGCTCGTCTCGTTCGGCGTCGCCGCCGGGTACGGCTGGCTGCGGTTCCGGCGCGAGGGCAGCTACCCGTGGATCGCGGTGTCGGCCGCGATGATGTGCGGGTTCATGCTGCTGCACAAGGTCCACTCACCGCAGTACACGCTGTGGCTGGTGCCGTTCCTGGTGCTCATGCGGGCGCCGCTGGTCTGGTCGTTCGCCTACTTCGTCGTCGACCTGGCGATGGGGATCGGGATCTTCCGCTGGTTCTGGGCGATCGAGTTCGGGCAGCCGGCCGGGATCTACGACAGCTTCTCCGCGCAGGCCGTGATGATCGGCGTGTGGGGCCGGGCCGCGCTGCTGGTGGCGTTGTTCATCGTGTTCCTCAGGGCGAGGGACGTGACCGAGGACGAACAGCCCGACGACCGGAAGTTCCTCCGCGGAGCCGTAGCCGCGGAACGCTGATCAGCCGCACACTGCACCCGTGAGGGTGATCATCGTGCTGGCGTTGCTGCTGGTCTGCGGTGCCTCCGGCGCGCACGACCGGGGCGCGCCGGTGCGCTGGCTGCCGGTGTGGCAGGCGGTGCCCACCCTCTCGGCGGCCACACCGGACCAGGTCGTGCGCACGACCGTCGACCTCACCGCGGGCGGAACGGCGGTCCGGGTGCGGCTGTCGAACCTCATGGGCATCAAGCCGGTCCGGGTCGACCGGGTCGCCGTCACCGCGAACGGCGAGACGCGCGAGCTCACGTTCCGCGGCGCGCGCGGCGTGCTGATGAGGGCCCGTTCCGAGGTCTACAGCGATCCCGTGCAACTGGCCGTCACGCGAACGCTGGAGATCACCACCTACGCACCGGCGGGTACGCCGTGCCAAGCGCGCGCACTGCGCACGATCACCTCCGCACGTGACCACGTCTGCCTCGTGTCGGCCGTCGAGGTCGCCGGGTTCACCGCACCGGGAGCCGTGGTGATGTTCGGCGACTCGATCACCGAGGGGAACTCCACCGGCACGTGGCCGTCCATGGTGCGCACCGACTACGCCGTCCTGAACGCGGGCATCAGCGGCAACGGCCTGCTGACCGGGGACGCCCCGATGATCACCCGCCTCCAGCGGGACGTCCTGTTCAGCGCGGAGGTGCGCAAGGTCGTGCTGCTGGCGGGCATCAACGACATCCAGAACGGCATCAGCGCGGACAACGTCATCGCCGGCATCCGCACCGTCCAGCTGCGGTGCCGCAACGAGGGCGTGCCCGTCGTCGTCGGCACGATCACGCCGTGGCGCGGCTGGGTCAACTGGACGGAGGAACGCGAGCAGCAGCGCCTGAGGACCAATGCGTGGATTCGCGCCAACGTCCCCGGCGTGATCGACTTCGACGCCGCGCTGCGCGACCCCGCCGACCCGCTCAGACTGCGTCCGGAGTTCGACTCCGGTGATCACCTGCATCCGAACGCGTCCGCATTCGGTGCGATGGCTCGCCTCGTGCGGGTGTGACGAGCTGCCGGTCCGGCGCGTCCTCCAGCACGCCCGCCAACGGGTCGTCGCCCGCCATCCGCACCCGGTCGCGCTCCGGGTGGTAGATCTCCCGCAGGACCAGCACGCACAACCCGATGACCGCGGCGTCGCGCAGCAGCACGGCACCGAGGAACCAGTCGATCGGCAGCCCCTTGTTCTCCGTGCCCAGGTAGAAGTACATCCGCGGCACCCACACGAGCGCGTCGACCGTCATCCACGCCAGCAGCAGCTTCCACCGCGGCAGCGCGAGCACCGCCAGCGGCACCAGCCACAGCGAGTACTGCGGGCTCCACACCTTGTTCGTCAGCAGGAACGCCGCCACGACCAGGAACGACAGCTGCGCGAGCCGCGGCCGCGTCGGCGCCGACAGGGTCACGTACGCGATCCCGGCGCAGCAGACGATGAACAGCACCATGCTGACCGTGTTCAGCACGGTCGGCGCCTGCCCCTGGGTGAGACCGGGGTCGAAGCCCTGCCACCCGGTCCACTGCACCAGCACGTTGTAGAGCGTGTCCGGGTCGGCGTTGCGCTCGGTGTTGAGCCGGAAGAACTCCTTCCAGCCAGTGTGCGACGCCGGGTTCAACGCGATCGGCGCGTTCACGAGCGCCCACGCCCCGATGGCCGCCGCGGTGGCGGCGAAACCGGCCTTGAGCCGTTGCGAACGCCAGCACAGCAGCAGGATCGGCCCCAGCAGGAACAACGGGTACAGCTTCGCCGCACCGCCGAGCCCGAGCAGCACACCGGCCAGCACGGGCTTCTTCCGCGCCCACGCCAGCAACCCGGCCGTGGCGAACGCGGTCGCGATCGTGTCGAAGTTCGTGAACGCGTGCACGACGACCAGCGGCGACACCGCCACGATCGCCGCGTCCCACATCCGCCGCCGCGCGATCCGCGCCACCGAGAACACCGTGATCAGCCACGCCACCGCCAGCCAGAACGCCGTGACGTTGAAGTACACGATCACCGTCATCGGCAGCCCCGGCACCAGCACCGCGAGCCCCTGCGCCACCCGCGCGTTCAGCCACTGGAAGAGCCCCGTGACCACCGGGTACTCCATGTAGCGGACGTGCTCGGTCGGCTTGCCCTCGTCGTCCTTCCACGAGGTGATGTACGGGAACGACCCGCGCTGGTCCAGCCGCTCCGCCGTGTAGAGCGGCACGGTGTCGGAGTAGCAGAGCGCCGTGAACTGCTTGCTCCCCCGCCAGTCCAGCTGCACCTGCCCCTTCTCGTCCACGTACTGCTGGATGCACGGCGACTTCTGCAGGTACCCGAGCAGCAGCGTCAGCACCGCGAGCAGCAGCACCACCCGCAGCGCCGACCAGAACCAGTGCCGCCCGACCTGCGCGTGCCGGCCCAGCGGACCGCCGAACGGTCTGCTCAGGGTGCGGGCGAGCGACTCGGTCCAGGTGGGCGCGACCCGCTGCTGCGGGGTGAGCGAGTCGGTGTCCTCTGCGGGGAGCTCGACCTGGTTGGGCTCAACAGGGCTGGGCACGGGCGGGATGTTACGGCCAAGACCGTTTCGCCGTGGTCAACATCCGGGCCGGGGCACACCGCGCCCTTCACGGCGAAGGGGCCCGACGGCGGTGCGTCGGGCCCCTTCGCTTCCTGCCGGACAGCGGAACTGCTACGTGTCACCAGGGTCTCGGCCACCCGTGGGGTTGCCGGGTCCTGGCTTCGTGGTCGTCGGCTTGGTGCCCGACGGCGGGCACGGCAGGATGCCGCAGTTGCCGTTGTCCGGGTCGGTCGTCTTGGTCGGCGGCGTCCGCGTCGGCTCGGTGGTCGTCGTGTTCGTCTGCGTGCTCGGAGCGGTGTTCGACACCGGCGCCTTGGACGGCGGCGGCGGGTTGAAGTTGCCGAGCGGCCTGGGCTTCGCGAACGACTCCTTCTGGTAGCCGTCCAGCGCGGCGTCCATGAACTTCTTCCAGATCAGACCGGGCAGGCCCGAGCCGAAGACCGGCTTGCCCGACCGGTCCCTGATCGGCTGGTCGCCCTTGTCCTTGCCGACCCACACGGAGGTGGACAGCTGCGGCGTGTAGCCGACCATCCAGGCCTTCGAGTTCTGGTCCTTGCTCTCGGGGAGCTCGTGCGTACCGGTCTTGCCGGCGCACGGGCGGCTCGCCGCGCACGCGATCTTGCCGGTCGGGATCTCCTTCAACGTCTCGGTGACGTTGTCGGCGATGTCGCGGCTCTTCTCCTCGACCGGGTCGAACGCCGGCGTGCTCTTGTCCACGTGCTGGTAGAGCAGGTCGCCGTTCGGCGCCTCGATCTTCGTCACGAAGAACGGCGGGCGGTACATGCCGCGGGCGGCGAAGGTCGCGTACGCCGAGGCCATGTCGAACGGACGGACGCGGGCGTTGTCCGCACCGATGGAGATACCGGTGTTGGGCGGACCGCCGCCTTCGCCGACGAGCGTCTGGAACGGCTTGCCGTCGTACGGCACCGTCTCCGGGATGCCGGCCGCGTGGGCCGCGTCCGCGACCGCCTTGGGGCCGGTGTCGTTCGCCACCATGTCGTAGAACACGGTGTTGAGCGACTCCTTCATGGCCTGCTTGATCGGGCACTGCGGGCCGCAGGTGCTGCTGGAGGCGTTGCGGATCTCGACGCCGGCGATCTTGCGCGGCGAGGTGCCGTCGTAGGTGTCGCCGATGCCCTTGCCGATCTTCAGGGCCGCCACGAGGTCGAACGGCTTGAACGACGAGCCGGCCTCCTGGATCGTGCCCTTCGCGTAGTCAATGCCCTTCAGGCCGTCCTTGCCCGGGTAGTACGCCCGGACCGCGCCCGTGGTCGGGTCGATCGCGCTGAGCGAGGTGCGCAGGTCGGGGTCCTCGCCGTTCATCACGGCGTTGACCGCTTCGACCGCGGCGTTCTGCATCTTCGGGTCGACCGTCGTGTGGACGGTGACGCCGACCTTCTGCGCGCGCTCCATGGTCAGGCCGACCATGTCGCTGTCGATCTCGTTCTGGACCTGCTGGCTCACGCGGGCGAGCGGACCCTCGAGGCTCTGCGGCTGGGTCTCCTCGAACGGCAGCGGGACCGGGACCTTCTGGGCGTCGTAGTAGGCCTGGTCGATCCAGCCCTTCTGGAGCATCTGCCCCATCACGAACTCCCAGCGCCCCTGCGCGTGGTCCTTGTCCTCGGAGTACGACGGCAGCTGGATCATGCCCGCGATGTAGGCGGCCTCGGAAGGAGTGAGGTCCTTCATCTCCTTCTTGTAGTAGACCTGGGCGGCGGCCTTCATGCCGTTCGCGCCACGACCGAAGTACACCGTGTTGAGGTACGCGGTGAGGATCGTGTTGTGGTCCGACTCGTTGCTCATCTTGTAGGCCTTGACGAGCTCGGTGAACTTGCGGGTGAGAGTCGCTTCTTCTTTGCCCGTGGCCTTCTTGATGTACTGCTGGGTCAGGCCGGAACCACCCGAGCTGCCGCCGGTCGCCTGGATCCACACGGCGCGGACGATGGCCTTCGCGTCGAAGCCGGGGTTCTCGTAGAAGTTCGCGTCCTCCGCGGCGAGCACCGCGTGCTTGACGTTGTCCGGGATCTCCTCGTAGGTCAGCATCGTGCGGTTCTGACCGGGCGAGGTGATCTTGCCCATCTCCGAGCCGTCGGAGTACTTCAGCGTGATCGTCTTGTCCTGGTCGGCCGCGATCTCGTCCGGGCGCGGCCAGTTCACGAGCGGGTACGCCACGGCGACGGCGATCACCGGACCGAGGATCATCAGTCCGAGCGCGACGAAGGCACCGATCCGGACGCGCTTCCAGATCTTCTTCTTGCGCAGGCGGCGCTCCTCCTCCTCGGTGAGCTTCCGGCTCGTCGTCGTCGTAGTACTCGTCGTCGTCGACCGGTGCGCCGGCGAGCAGGAACTCGTCGTCGGGCTCGCGGTGGGTCAGCAGGTCGGGTTCGCGCTGCGCCGGCGGCCGGTTGACCGGGGGCAGCTGCGTGGTCCGCTCCTCACCGGGCTTGCGCGGGGGAACGCCGGGGCGGCCGGGACCACCCTGCGGGCCGGCGGGACCACCGGGGCCACCGGGGCCACCGGGGCGGCGGGCGCCGGGAGGCGGTGGGACCGGCATGCCACCGGGCGGCGTGGGCGGGCGACCGCCGGGACCGCCTGGACCCTGACCACCGGGACCACCGGGACCTTGACCACCGGGGCTGCCGGGACCAGGTGCACCGGGACCGCCCTGCGGACGGCCGGGACCACCCTGGGGCCCGCCAGGGGCGCCCTGGGGTCCGCCTGGTCCGTTCGGGCGGCGTGGGGGCTGCTGCTGTGGGAAACCACCGGGCGGCGTGCCACCCTGGGGAGGGCGTGCGAAACCGCCGGGCGGAGTGCCCGGTCGCGGCTGATTCGGGGCATCGCGCCTGCCGCCGTCCGGGTCGTCCCCGGTCGGCCACTGCGGCTCGCCGCCGCGCTGCCTGTCATCATGCTGGTCGTTCACGTGAAAAGGCCTCCCAGACCGGCGTGCATCAGCACACGGTTCGGTGGTCGTACTTCGTTCGCAGCAGGCTCACCGGTGGTTCACTCCGCCGCAGTCCTCCTGCGTGGCTTTTCCAGCCCACGCTTCCCCAGGACGTATGACTGCACCAGGTGGTTCCAACTGCATGTGCGACAGACTTCCACCACGTACACGGTGAACTCGTCGAAGAGGGTTGCCATGCGCGCGAGTTCTTCAGCTGTGCGGGCCGAGCCGGTCGCGTGCTTCAGCTCGTCACCGTAGACCCACGACACGTGGGTCAGCGGTTCCTTGCGGCACACCGGGCACGGCACGTCCGTCTGCGTGCCGTGGAACTTCGCAGCTCGGAGCAGGTAGGGGCTCGCGTCGCAGACCTCCATGGTGCCCGTCCGGCCGGAGTAGACCTCGGCCAGCAGCGCACGCCGCTGCAGCGAGTAGTCCACGACCTGCCGTTGGGTCAACACGTGACCAGAGTACGTGCCGAGTCCTTTCCGATGATGGGCCGTTCAGGGCAGCAGGGTCCGGGGCGGTATCACGGTGTGCCACATCCCACAACGAAGAGGGGTCCACGATGTATCGCGTCGATATAATCACCTCACCTATCGGTGCAGGTGCGAGGAGGTGACTCGTGTTCGAGTTCGCGCTGCTCGGCCTGCTGCACGAGGCGCCCATGCACGGCTACGAGCTGCGCAAGCGCTTGCACGACCTGCTCGGAGCGTTTCGCGCGTTCTCCTACGGATCGCTGTACCCAACACTGCGGCGACTCCAGCGTGCGGGCCTGATCGTGGAGGAAGGGCCGGAGGAGTCGGCCCTTGCTTGGGGACGTCGGGCACGCAAGGTCTACAAGCTCACTCCGGAAGGCAAGGAGAGGTTCGCCGACATGCTCGTCAACGCGGGTCCGCAGACCTGGGACGACGACTCGTTCGGCGTGCACCTGGCGTTCTTCTCGCGGACGCCGGCCGACGTCAGGATCCGCATCCTGGAAGGCCGGCGGCGGTGTGTCGAGGAACGCAGGGAGGGGCTGCGGGAGCGGCTCACGCGCACGGGTGAGCAGATCGACCGCTACACCCGTGAGCTGCACCGGCTGGGCCTGGAGGGCACGGAGCGCGAGGTGCGGTGGCTCAACGAGCTCATCGCGCACGAACAGTCCGAGCAGGACGAGTAGTACTCACCGTTGATCAAGGAGGACTGGGCAATGGGCGGAAATCGCCGCACCGTTCGCGTGGCCATCGTCGGGGTTGGCAACTGCGCGGCGTCGCTGGTGCAGGGCGTCCACTACTACCGGGACGCCGACCCGAGCACCCGCGTGCCCGGCCTGATGCACGTGCAGTTCGGCGACTACCACGTGCGCGACGTCGAGTTCGTCGCCGCGTTCGACGTCGATGCGAAGAAGGTCGGTGTCGACCTGGCCGAGGCGATCGTGGCCAGCCAGAACAACACGATCAAGATCGCGGACGTGCCGCCGCTGGGCGTGGTCGTGCAGCGCGGGCACACGTTCGACGGTCTCGGCCGCTTCTACCGCGAGACGATCGAGGAGTCCGACTCCGAGCCGGTCGACGTGGTCGCGGCGCTGCGCGAGGCCGAGGTCGACGTGCTGGTCTCGTACCTGCCCGTGGGCTCGGAGGAGGCCGACCGCTTCTACGCCCAGTGCGCGATCGACGCGGGTGTGGCGTTCGTCAACGCCCTGCCGGTGTTCATCGCCTCGGACCCGGAGTGGGCCGAGAAGTTCCGCGCGGCCGGCGTGCCGATCGTGGGTGACGACATCAAGTCGCAGGTCGGCGCCACCATCACGCACCGCGTGCTGGCCAAGCTCTTCGAGGACCGCGGCGTCCAGCTCGACCGCACCATGCAGCTGAACGTGGGCGGCAACATGGACTTCCTCAACATGAAGGAGCTGGAGCGCCTGGAGTCCAAGAAGGTCTCCAAGACCCAGTCCGTCACCTCGCAGCTGTCCCGCGACATCGGCAAGGACAACGTCCACATCGGCCCGTCCGACTACGTGGCGTGGCTCGACGACCGCAAGTGGGCGTACGTGCGCCTCGAAGGCCGCGCGTTCGGCGACGTGCCGCTGAACCTGGAGTACAAGCTGGAGGTCTGGGACTCCCCGAACTCCGCGGGCATCATCATCGACGCCGTGCGCGCCGCGAAGATCGCCCTGGACCGCGGTGTCGGCGGCCCGATCCTCTCGGCGTCGTCGTACTTCATGAAGTCCCCGCCCGTGCAGTACTCGGACTCCGAGGCCCACGCGGCCGTCGAGGCCTTCATCCGCGGCGAGTGATGTCCGGTCGTCTGCAAGTACCACCAACACGGGTGTTGGTGGTACTTGCAGACGCCGTTCAGCGCTTCGAGAGGCGCAGCCTCTGCCAGGTGCCGTCCGCGGTCCAGCCGCCGTCCACCGGCAACGCCACCCCGTTGACGTACTTCGAGCCGTCACCCGCGAGGAACCGCACGGCCTGCGCGATGTCGTCCGGCGCCGCGAACCGCCCCATCGGCACGTGGTCCGTGATGTCGTCGTCCACGTAGTACCCGCCGGCCTGCGACTCGACGTCCATCTCCGTCTTGACCCAGCCGGGGCACACCGCGTTGACCCTGATCCCCCGCCCGCCCCACTCGACGGCGAGCGTGCGCGTCAACCCGATCAACCCGTGCTTCGTCGTGTTGTACGCCGCCCGGTCCGCCACCCCCCGCAACCCGGCGACGGACGCGATGTTGACGACACTGCCGCTGCGCTGCGCGAGCATCACCTTGCCCAGCGCCTGCGTGAGCAGGAACGGTCCGGTCAGGTTGACCGCCATGATCTGCTGCCACTGCTCCAGCGTGGTGTCCTCGAACGGCACGATGCCGGCGATCCCCGCGTTGTTGACCAGCACGTCCACCCGCCCGTAGGTGCTCGTGACGTGCTCGGTGAGGCGCTGCACGTCCTGGGCGTCGGCGACGTTGCCGACGATCCCGCCCTCGCTCTCCCGCAGGTCGAACCCGACGACGGTGAACCCGTCCGCGCGCAGCACCTCGGCGATGCTCCGGCCCATGCCCTGCGCCGTGCCGGTCACCACAGCCACTCGTTGCGTCATGCGGGCCACGCTAGGCACCGCGCGGGCGCGGCGGGAGATGTGCGCACTGTGGTCTGGTGCTCAGCACCAGTCTTCGCGGCCGGTTACGCGAGCGCGTCCGGCAGGTCGGAGATCGACTCCAGCACCGTCACCTGGGCCAGCACGTCCTCCGCAGGCGGGAAGTGCGGGTTCGGCACGGCCAGCACGGTCATCCCGGCCGCCAGCGCGGCCTTCAACCCGTTCGTCGAGTCCTCCACGGCATAGCAACGAGCCGGGTCGACGCCCAACCGCGAAGCCGCCAGCAGGTACACGTCCGGCGACGGCTTCCCGGCGGCGCAGGACTCCGACGACACCGCCACGGGCACCGGCAACCCGGTCACGTCCAGGAACACCCTGATCAGCACGGCCGGCGCGGACGAGGCGATCGCCACCGGGAAACGGGACGCCACCGAGCGGACCGCGTCCACGGCGCCGGGGATCACCGGCAGGTGCGCCGCGTAGGCCTTCTCCATCTCCGCGATCACCCCGGCGGAGGCCTCGTCCGCCGACAGCCGGACGCCCAGCGACACCAGGTAGGCGCCCCACTCGGGTGTCGACATGCCCTGCATCGCCCTGGTCGCCTCGGCGGTCCACGTGCCGCCGTGCGCCGCCGCGAATGCCCGGCGCACCTCGTCCCACACCTGCTCGGAGTCGATCAGCACGCCGTCGAGGTCGAAGATCACCGCTTCCACGACGAGAACCGTACTGTGACGCGTTGTGCTTCGCCATGCTAAGTAAATCTGTTAGGGTAGCTAAGTGAATTTCAAGGCTCAGCCCAAACAGGTGTGGATCACTGCTTTCGCAGCCGTGATCGCCTTCATGGGGATCGGGCTCGTGGACCCGATCCTGTTGTCCATCGCAGAGGGTCTGCACGCAACACCGTCGCAGGTCACCCTCCTCTTCTCCTCCTACCTCGGCGTGCAGGTCGTGGCGATGCTCTTCACGGGCGCGGCGACGGCGCGGTTCGGCGCCAAGCGCACGCTCGTCGGCGGGCTCGCGCTGATCGTGGTCGCCACGCTGGCGTGTTCGGCGGCGGGGAGCATCGGTCAGCTCGTCGGTCTCCGCGCGGTCTGGGGGCTCGGCAACGCGTTCTTCATCGCGACCGCGCTCAGCGTCATCGTCGGTGCGGCCAGCGGCGGGCAGAAGGGGGCGATCCTGCTCTACGAGGCCGCGCTCGGGCTCGGTCTGAGCGTCGGGCCGCTGCTCGGGGCGTTGCTCGGCAGCTTCTCGTGGCGCGGGCCGTTCCTCGGCACCGCCGTCCTCATGGCCGTCGCACTGGTCCTCTGTGCAACGTTCCTGGCTCGGGACGCGCACCACGAACGCCAGAAGATCGGCGTGCTCGACCCGCTCAAGGCGCTGCGGCACCCCGTTCTGCTGCGCACCTCCATCGGCGCGGCGCTCTACACGGCCGCGTTCTTCACGGTCCTGGCGTGGTCGCCGTTCGTGCTGCAGTGGGGTGCCGTCGAGATCGGGCTCATCTTCTTCGGCTGGGGCGTGTGCGTCGCCGTCTCCAGCGTCTTCCTCGCGCCGCGGCTCGCGGACCGCTTCGGTGAGAAGAGCGCGGTCATCGGGTCGGTGCTCGCGTTCGCCGCGCTGATGCTGCTGATGGCGGTGCCGAGCAAGCCGCTGCTGGTGGTCGCCGTGATCGTCAGCGGTGTCGTCAGCGGGCTGCTGAACACGCTGTTCACCGGCGCCGCGATGAGCGTCAGCGACGCGCCGCGGCCGGTGGCGAGCGCCGGGTACAACTTCCTGCGCTGGCTCGGTGGCGCGCTGGCGGCGACGTTCGTCAGCCACCTCGCGCAGCCGTTCGTCGTCGCGGCGGTGCTGTGCGCAGGCGCGGCGGTGCTGCTGGCGTTCAACCGCACGGACACGCACGAGGTACCGACGGAAGTCGTGATTGCCGGTGAGCAGCTAGTCGGTTAACGAAGGGTGAACTACGGTCGGTCGCGGTTCCCGAACCGACCGTAGGAGGCCCCCACCATGATCCCTCTGCCGCTCGTCAACCACCGGATCGGCAGAGCAGCGGTGACATGCGAGTACCGCTGCGGGGACGCGTGCTTCCACGACGTCCCGAACACCTCCGGCAACTCCTACTTCGGCGACCTCGTCAGCCGCCGCACCGCCCTCAGGGCCGGTGCCGTGGTCGCCGCCGCCGCGACGGTCGCACTGCCCGCGACCGCTGCCGCCGCCGCTGACGACGTTGTCACCACCGCCGCCCAGCCCGAGGCGCAGGGACACCGCCCGCCCAGGGGCCTCGACTTCACGCCGGTCGAGGTCAACACCAAGGACGAGGTCGTCGTCCCGGAGGGGTACGAGCAGGCGGTCGTGATCCGCTGGGGCGACCCGCTGTTCCCCGGCGTCCCCGACTTCGACTTCGACGACCAGACGGCCGCCAAGCAGGAGAAGCAGTTCGGCTTCAACTGCGACTTCGCCGCGATCCTGCCGCTGGACCCGCTGGAGCTGAGCGGGATCATGGTCACGAACCACGAGTACACCAGCGAGCCGTTCATGTTCCGCGGCTACGACCCGAACAACCCCACCGAGGAGCAGGTCAAGATCGCCTGGGCCGCGCACGGCCTGTCGGTGTTCATGATCAAGCGGTCGTACTTCTCCGGCCACTACCGGCCGCGGTTCAGCAGGTACAACCGCCGCATCACCCTCAACACGCCGTTCGAGGTGCGCGGCCCGGTCGCCGGCAGCGACCTGCTGAAGACCTCCGCCGACCCCACCGGCAGGAAGGTCCTCGGCACGATCAACAACTGCTCCGGCGGCGTCACGCCGTGGGGCACGATCCTGTCCGGCGAGGAGAACTTCAACCAGTACTTCGCCAACGCCGCCACCCGCAACGACCCGCGGCTGAGCCGCTACGGCGTCACCGGCACGGCGACCACGCGCAAGTGGGAGCGCTTCGACAAGCGCTGGGACCTCGCGCAGGAACCCAACGAGGTCAACAGGTTCGGCTGGGTCATCGAGCTCGACCCGCACGACCCGGACTCGACGCCGGTCAAGCACACGCACCTCGGCCGCTTCAAGCACGAGACCGCGAACATCCGCGTCGCAGAGGACGGCCGCGTGGTCGCGTACTCCGGTGACGACGAGCGGTTCGAGTACATCTACAAGTTCGTCTCCACCGGGAAGATGAAGCCGGGCAAGAGCAAGGCCGCGCGCCGGCACAACATGACGCTGCTCGACGACGGCACGCTCTACGTCGCGCGGTTCACCGGCGACAGCCCGGTCTCGGAGATCGACGGCACCGGCAAGCTGCCCAGCGACGGCAGGTTCGACGGCACCGGCGAGTGGATTCCGCTGGCCGCGGGCACCAGGTCGTTCGTGCCGGGCATGACCGCCGAGGAGGTGTACGTCTTCACGCGCATCGCGGCGGACAAGGTCGGCGCGACGAAGATGGACCGCCCCGAGGACATCGAGTGCCACCCGCGCACCGGCACCGTCTACTGCGCGCTCAGCAACAACGTCGAACGCGGCGTCACCCCCGGCAGGGAGGGCGCGACCGAGCCGAACCCGCGCGTGAACAACCGGCACGGGCAGGTGCTGGAGCTGACCGAGCGCAAGGGCGACGCGCTCGCGCTGACGTTCGACTGGGACCTGTTCCTGGTCTGCGGCTTCCCCGAGGACCCGAACACGTACTTCGGCGGGTACGACAAGTCCCAGGTGAGCCCGATCTCCAGTCCGGACAACGTGGCGTTCGACCGCTTCGGCAACCTGTGGATCTCCACGGACGCCGACGGCAAGCTCAACGGGCTGAACGACGGCCTCTACGGCGTGCCGCTGGAGGGTCCGGAACGCGGTCACCTCAAGCTGTTCCTCACGGTCCCGCGCGGCGCCGAGACGTGCGGCCCGGTGATCGGCGAGCGGGTCATCACCGTGTGCGTGCAGCACCCCGGTGAGGTGGACGGCGCGAGCGCCGACAAGCCCGTCTCGAACTGGCCGGACCGCGGTACGAGCCGGCCGCGCCCGTCGGTCGTCGCGGTGTGGCGCAAGGGCCGTCGTCAGCTCGGTGAGATCGGCTGATCACCCTGCGTGCCGTGGTCTTTCGGGAGTAGTACGAGTTCGCCTGCCGTTCACCTGCTGGACGGCGGGCGATCTCGTTGGGCTCTTAGGTTCGGCCAGTTCCCACACTGACCGATCTCGGAGGCCTGCGTGTCCTCACCCACCGATCGGGGCCGCCGCCTGCTGCCCCTGCTCCCGACGAACCACCCGCTCGGGCGTCAGGCCGTCACCTGCGAGTTCCGCTGCGGCAACGCGTGTGCGCACGAGGCGCCCAACTCGTCGCGCAACGCCTACTTCGGCGACGTCGTCAAGGAGGTCGTGAGCCGCCGCGGCATGCTGAAGGCGGGTGCGGTCGTCGCCGCCGCCGGTGCCGGCGCGCTGGCGTTCTCCGGTGCGGCTGCCGCTGCCCCGGCGCACACCGGCGCCGAGGCCCTCGGCCGCGGCCACGGCGGTGGCAAGGACCCCGGCGGTCTCAACTTCGAGCCGGTGGCGCCCAACACCCTCGACCAGCTCAGCGTTCCGCAGGGGTTCCAGCAGGACGTCGTCATCCGCTGGGGTGACGCGGTGCTGGACGACGCGCCGAAGTTCGACTTCGACAACCAGACGCCGGAGGCGCAGGCCAAGCAGTTCGGCTTCAACAACGACTTCTGCGGCCTCGTCCCGGTGCCGGGCGACCCCAACAGCTGGCTCATGGTGAGCAACCACGAGTACACGACCGAGTCGTTCATGTTCAAGGACTGGTCGTCCACGACGATCACCGAGAAGCACGCCAAGATCGCGTGGGCCGCGCACGGCCTGTCGGTCGTGATGGTCGACCGCGACCCGCGCACCGGCCGGCTCTTCGTCTGCCCGGACGACAAGAAGAAGTACAACCGCCGCATCACCCTCACCACGCCGTTCGAGGTGAAGGGCCCGGCCGCCGGCTCGAAGCACCTGAGGACCTCCGCCGACCCGACCGGCCGCAGGGTGCTGGGCACGCAGAACAACTGCGCCGGTGGCGTCACGCCGTGGGGCACGATCCTGTCCGGCGAGGAGAACTTCAACCAGTACTTCGCCAACGGCGGCACCGTGACCGACCCGGACACGAAGGCCAAGTTCGCCCGCTACGGCATCAGCGGCGGCGCGACCCTGCGCCAGTGGGAGCGCTTCGACAAGCGCTTCGACCTGGCCCAGGAACCCAACGAGGCCAACCGCTTCGGCTGGATCGTCGAGATCGACCCGCTGGACAAGAACTCGACGCCGGTCAAGCACACCGCGCTCGGCCGCTTCAAGCACGAGGGCGCGAACGTCATCGTCGCCAAGGACGGCCGCGTGGTCGCGTACATGGGCGACGACGAGCGCTTCGACTACATGTACAAGTTCGTCTCCGACGAGAAGATGCAGAAGGGCCAGTCGAAGCGCGCCCGCGAGCACAACAAGCAGTTGCTGGACAAGGGAACGCTGTACGTCGCGCGCTTCTCCGGCGACAGCCCGGCCGCCGAGATCGACGGCACCGGCAAGCTCCCCGCCGACGGCGAGTTCGACGGCACCGGCGAGTGGATCCCGCTGGCGCACAACGACAGGTCGTTCGTGCCCGGCTTCACCGCCGAGGAGGTCTACGTCTTCACGCGCCTGGCCGCCGACAAGGTGGGCGCCACGAAGATGGACCGCCCGGAGGACGTCGAGCCCTCGACGCACAACCGCCGGATCTACGCCGCGCTCACCAACAACACCGACCGCGGCAAGGCCGGCAAGGAGGGCCCGACCGAGATCAACCCGCGCAACGGCAACAAGCACGGCCACGTGCTGGAGATCGAGGAGCGCCGCAGCGACAACACGGCGACCACGTTCTCGTGGAAGCTGCTGCTGGTCTGCGGTGACCCCAACGACCCCGGCACGTACTTCGGCGGGTTCGACAAGTCCCAGGTCAGCGCGATCTCCTGCCCGGACAACGTCGCGTTCGACACGCACGGCAACCTGTGGATCTCCACGGACGGCAACGCGCTGGGCTCCAACGACGGCCTGTTCGCGGTGCCGGTCGAGGGCAAGCGCCGCGGTCAGGTGAAGCAGTTCCTCACCGTGCCGCGGGGTGCGGAGACGTGCGGCCCGGTCATCACCGAGGACTTCGTCCTGGTGTCGGTGCAGCACCCCGGTGAGATCGACGGGGCGTCGGCGAACAACCCGCTGTCGCACTGGCCGGACGGCGGCACGTCCCAGCCGCGTCCGTCCGTCGCGGTGGTGTGGCGCAAGGACCGTCGCAAGATCTGCGACTGACCCGAGGCCGACCGGTGCGGCCACCCGTCCCGTGACGGGTGGCCGTGCCACCGGCTGAGACGGTACTGAACCGGCCCGGAAACCGGCCCGTAGCCCACGGTGTGATGAAACGTGCTGGCTTGGTCCTGGTCTCGTCGACCCTCCTGGGCATCCTCGCGGGAGGCGTGGGCTCCACCGCCGCGCCGACCCCGGACCTCCTCGGTGACTCCGCCGTGCGGACCGCACCCGCGGTCCAGGTCCCGCCCGGTCACCGGCTCGCCGCCAAGTTCTACGCCAAGGGCGTGCAGACCTACAGCTGCACGGCAGGTGCGTGGAAGGGCCTGGAACCCGCCGCCACCCTGGCCGACCGGCTCGGCCGGGCCGTGGGCCTGCACAGCCGCGGCCCGATCTGGGTGTCCACCGTGGACGGCAGCGCGGTCGAGGCCGCCCCGGTCGACGGTGCCCGCAACGAGGTGCAGGGCGCTGTTCCCGAACTGTTGCTGCAGGCCAAGTCCACCAGGGGCACCGGCGTGTTCTCCGGCGTCAGCTACGTGCAGCGGCTCGCCACCAAGGGCGGCGTCGCACCCGCGGGCAGCTGCACCGAGGGCGCCCAGACGTCCGTGCACTACGAGGCGCTCTACACCTTCTCCGTGCCCGCCCGCTGAACCAGCGCCACCACCGCTGCGCTGACCATCGTGATGCCGACGACCCACAGGCCGGTCTTCTGCGTCCCGGTGAGGTCGCGCAGCCACCCGGTGACGTAGGGCGCGGCGAACCCGCTCACGTTGCCCAGCGAGTTGATCAACGCGATCCCGCCGGCCGCCGCCGTGCCGCCCAGGAAGCTCGTGGGCAGCGCCCAGAACGTGGGCAGGGCGGCGCAGACGCCGATGGCGCACACCGAGACCGCCACCATCGCCGCGACGGGGTGCTCCAGGTGCAGCGCCACGGGGATCGCCGCGCCACCGAGCAGCATCGGCGCGGCGACGTGCCACTTCCGCTCCCCGGTGCGGTCGCCGTGCCTGGCCCACAGGACCATGGCGACCGCGCCGAGGACGTACGGGATGGCGTTGATCAGCCCGCGTTCGACGACGCCCGCACCCGGCGCGAGGCCCTTGATGATCGTCGGCAAGAAGAACCCCAGCGTGTACAGGCCGTACACGATGCCGAAGTACACGAAGCTCAACGCCAGGACGCGCGGGTGCGTGAGCGCCTTGCGCAGCGGCCAGTGCTCCTCCGCGGGCTGCTCGACGGCCTCCTCCGGCTTGTCCGGCAGCCAGAACCAGGTGACGAACGCCAGCGCGATGGCGGGCAGCCCCTCGACCAGGAACATCGTGCGCCAGTCCGTCCACTGGATCAGCAGCCCGCTGAGCGTGGCGCCCAGCGCCGTCGAGATCGGCACCGCGACCATGAACATCGCGACGACCTTCGCCCGGTCCTCCTGCGGGTACCAGTACGTCAGGTACAGGATGATCCCGGGGAAGAACCCGGCCTCCGCCACACCCAGCAGGAACCGCAGCACGATCAGCACGGTCCCGTTGGGCACGAACGCCATCGCGCTCGCCAGCACACCCCAGCTGATCATGATCCGCGCGATCCACCTGCGGGCGCCGAACCGGTGCAGCGCCAGGTTGCTGGGCACCTCCAGCAGCAGGTAGCCGAGGAAGAACACGCCGGAGGCGAACCCGAACACCGTCGCGGTGAGCTGGAGCTCCTCCGACATGCCGTTCGGCCCGGCGAACCCGATGTTGACCCGGTCCAGGTAGTTGATGAAGTAGAGCAGGCACAGGTACGGCAGGATCAGCTTCTTCGGCACTACAGTTCCCCCATGACTGATCGTCCGGTCGCCCTCGTCACCGGGGCCTCCAGCGGAATCGGCTCGGCCATCGCCAGAAGTCTGGCCCCGACCCACGACCTGTTGCTAGGCGGACGCGACGAAACGTCCCTCTCGCTGCTCGCCGCCGAGCTCCCAGGAGCGCAGGCCTGGCCGTTCGACCTGACGAACACCGCCTCCGCCGACCTCGGCGCGCTCCCCCGCCTGGACGTGCTGGTCCACAGCGCCGGCGTGGCGGTCCTCGGCCCGCTCGCCGAGGCCACGGAGGACGACTGGCGCAAGACCTTCGAGGTCAACGTCTTCGCCGTCGCCGCGCTGACGCAGCTGCTGCTGCCCCGGCTCCGCGAAGCCTCCGGCCAGGTCGTGCTGATCAACTCCGGCGCCGGTCTGCGCGTCAACCCGGGCTGGGGCGTCTACGCGGCCTCGAAGTTCGCACTCCGCGCCTACGCCGACGCCCTGCGCGCCGACGAGCCCGCACTGCGCGTGACCTCGATCTTCCCCGGCCGCACGGACACGCCGATGCAGCAGGACGTGCGGCGCCAGGAGGGCGGCGACTACGACGCCACCCAGTACCTGGACGCGGCCTCGGTGGGGCGGGCGGTGGCGTCGGCCGTGCTGGCCACGCCGGACGCCCACATCACCGAGCTGGTCCTCCGTCCACAGCCCCGCTGAAGTTGTCCACAGGATTGTCAACAGCCTGTGGCTAGTGGCTGACGCTCCGGAGTCGCTGCGCGACCGCCGTCACGCCGGCCTGCGCCTCCTGCCGGTCCACCCGCGTCGACTCCCCACCGGCGACGACGTGGTCGCCCGCCACCCACACGTCCGTGACCCGGCGCGAGCCCGCCGCCCAGACCAGGTTCGCCAGCAGCTGGTCGTCCGGCGCGTCCAGACCGGTCGCGAACGCGGGGTCGTCGGCGTCGACGTGCACGACGTCGGCCCAGCGACCGGTCTCCAGCGCGCCGATGTCGTCGCGGCTCAACGCGTCGGCGCCGCCGCGGGTGGCCATCAGCAACGCCTGGGCGGCGCCGAGTGCGGTGGCGTCCATGGCCGAGGCGCGGGCGAAGAGGGCGGCGAGGCGGGCCGCGGCGAGGAGGTCGAGGTCGTCGCTCGACGCGGGGCCGTCGGTGCCGAGGCCGACGTGCACGCCGGCGGTCAGCAGGTCGCGGACCCGTGCGATGCCCGAGGCGAGCTTCGCGTTCGAGGCGGGGCAGTGGGCCACGCCGACGCCGAACGACGCGTACAGGGCGATGTCGTCGTCGGACAGGTGCACGGAGTGCGCGGACAGCACGCGGCCGCCGAGCACGTCCGAGGCCTTCAGCAGTGCCGGCACCGAGCCGAACTCCGCGCGGGCGGCCTCGTCCTCGAACGGCGACTCGGCCACGTGCACCATGAACAGCGCGCCGCGGGCCCGTGCCTCCTGCGCGATGGCCGTCAGCTGCGGGGCCGACAGCGTGTAGGCGGAGTGCGGCCCGTAGGCCAGCTCGACCCGCTCGCCGGGGCCGAAGCGCAGGCCGTCGGCGTCGATCCAGGCGGAGATCTCGCCGGTCAGCGCCTTCCAGTCCATGCCGGGCACGTCGAGGATCGCCCCGCCGAACACCACCCGCGAGCCGGCCGCCAGCACCGACGACACCAGCTCGGGACCGTGGAAGTACATCTCGGCCGAGGTCGTCACGCCGTGCCGCAGCATCTCCACGGCGCCCAGCAGCATGCCGGTGCCGATGTCCGCCGGCGTCATCCGCGCCTCGTTCGGCCACATCTGCTCCTGCAGCCAGCGCAGCAGCGGCAGGTCGGAGCCCAGACCGCGCAGCACCGTCATCGGGCTGTGCGCGTGGGTGTTCACCAGACCGGGCATCAGGATGCCGGACAACGAACGGACCTCGCCGTCGAAGGCGGGCGCGTCCGAGAGCGGGCCCACGTGGGTGATGCGGCCGTCGACCACGTCCACGACCGCGTCGCGCAGGACGGAGCAGGACGGGTCGCAGGGCAGGACCACGGGGGCGTGCAGACGCAGTGACATGCGGAGGATCCTGCCATTGTGATGCCGATCACAAACATGCATAGGTGGGCGAAGTGGGGGAATCCCGTCCCTGTCGGGCGCGGGCCGACCCCCAGGGTCCGCCCCGACCAAAAACTTCACCCCATCCAAGGGGCCCGTCGCGTCGCGCGACGGGCCTTTTGTGCATCCCGCGCAACCGCGGGTGCGGCCCCGGCGTCACTTGATCATGTCGAAGAAGCCGTGCACGTCCCGTGGAGACCTCCGGCGCGCACAGAAGCCCGCCACCCCCAAGCCGCCCACCCGGCGCTGAGTTGGCATGATCACCTCGCACGGGTACGGGCGTGATCATGCGGAGGCATCAGTGGCCGACATCGACCCACAGAACGACGACCAGCTCACCGATGTCGAGATGACGCAGGAGTTCGACGTCATCCGCGACGACAGCTGAGCTAGCTGATCGGCAGCTCGGCGCGGACCGTCCACCCCGTCGGTTCGCGTCGGCCTGCGGAGAACGTCCCGCCGAGCAGCTCCACCCGCTCGCGCATCCCCACGATCCCGTAACCGCCCGACCCCCCGACGGGAACGCCTGAGGCGACGCCGTCGTCCGCCACGCCCAGCCGCAGCACACCGTCGCCGGAGGACAGTTCCACGTCCACTGAGGACACAGCGGCGGCGTGCTTCCTGGTGTTGGTCAACGACTCCTGCACCAGCCGCAGCACGGACCGCGCGAGCTCCTGCGGCACCGCGTCCCGCAGGTCGAACGACAGCCGCACCGGCAGCTCCGACTCCTCCGCCAGCGCGCGCACGTCGTCCTCCAGCGACGAGGACGCGGCCGGTCCGGTGGACGTCCCGTCCCGCATCGTCCCGACCAGGCGCCGCATCGCCGTCAACGCCTCCGCGCCGGACGCGGCGATGGACGGCAGCACGTCGACCTCGCGGTTCACCTGCCCGGCCTGGGCGTGCACCACGATCGCCGTCACGTAGTGCGCCACCACGTCGTGCAGCTCGCGCGCCAACGCCATCCGCTCGGCGTTCTGGGCGGCGGCGACGGAGGCCGCCAGCTGGGATGCGCGTTCGTTGTCGCGGGCGCGGAAGTACAGGCCGGTGCCGACCGCGAGGACGAGCATGATGGTGGCGCCGAACAGGTACGACGTCGGGTCCGGCCGCCACTCGCGGTACTCGGTGGCCGACACGACCGGCCACCCCAGCACCTCTGCCGTGATGACCGCCGCGATGACCAGCAGCGTGCCCGCGACCGCACGCCAGGAGGAGCCTTCCCGCACGAGGATCGCGATGGTCGCCATCGCGGCACCGGTGACCGAGATGTTCACGCCGCTGACGAAGAAGTGCGGCTCGAACGCCACACCGAGGAACCGCAGGTACAGGGCGGTGCAGACGACCGCGAAGGCCAGCGCCAGCGCCGCGTCGAACGGCCGGCGCGGCGCGAGCACCGCGATCGCGCAGACGACCAGCACGCCGGGGACCTGCCACCAGCCGAGGTCGGTGGTGATCGAGCCGGTCTCGGCGATGACGATGCCGGTGAGCGAGAGCGCCAGCGGCCACTGGCGTTTGGCGAGCAACCGCCAGTTCAGATCCGTGCTCTCCACCCGGTACACGGTAAAGCCGGAGGTCTGATCCCGCGTCCGACCGGGGTCTGGGACGCCATCAGCCAGAAGGCTGAGTGGGCGACCTGCGGAAATACCCTCACGGCGGATGCCGGATCACGCCCCGGTCACGGACTCTGGAGGAGCTGAAGTCGGGGAACGGAGGACGTCGTGTTGTCAGTCGTGTTCACCTGGGCCGCCGCTGTGGTCGGTCTGCTGGTCCTTGCCCTCATGGCCCTGTCGGGCGTGCTGATCGACTCCAAGCACTAGGTGCGCGACCAGCGTGTGGTGGGGAAGTCAGACGCTGGTCAGGGAGTTCTGCTGGCGCAGCAGCTCGGCCAGCCTGCTGGTCGGCTGCGGACGCGTCTCGTCCACCGCGGCGGCGAAGCGCGCCGGAGCACCGGTCCGTGCGCGCGCCGCGGCGGCCGGGTCCAGCCGGAAGGCCGGACGGGCCGCGGACGGGCGCTGGCGCGAGCGCAGCCAGGCGAGCCGGTGCAACGCCTCCGCGTGGTGGTCCGTGATCGTGACGGCCGCCTGGTCGAACGAGTGCAGCACTGCCGCGTTCAGGTGAACGGTCGCGAAGTCCCGCCACAGCGTGCGTTCGGACGAGGTGTCGAGGCCCATCGCCTCCGCCACCACGCGCGCCACCCCGTAGGCGCCTTCCTCCGCCAGTGACCGGGTGCCGATCTCCGCGCCGACGAACCACGAGTTGAACGGCGCCGCCGGGTAGTGCACGCCGCCGATCGACAGCCGCATGTTCGAGATCACCGGCACCGCGTGCCAGCGCAGCCCCATCTCGCCGAACCACGGCAGCGTCGGGTGCTCCAGCGGCACCTCGTGCACGACCTCGGGCGGCAACGTGAACAGCCGCGGCCCCTCGTGCTGCGTCTCCACCACCAGCGGCAGCACGTCGAACCGCGACCTGCGGGCCGGCGGCCGCCACCCCATGCCCTGCGCGGTCTCGGTGAACTGGGCGTAGCGCCGGTCGCCGGTGCCGTCGGCGTACCCGGCGTACCGGATCAGCTGCTCGTTCCAGATCACCGGCCCCGGCGAGCCGGGCGCGTCCGGCGCGAAGACGGTCACCAGCGGCCGGATCTCACCGCCGTTCGTCGCCAGCCGCAGGTGTTCCACGCACTCGCCGGCCACCGCGGCGGCGTTGCGGTAGCCGCGCAGGTCGCGGACCTTGAGCCGCCGCCACGGCACCCCGGAGGTGCACCAGCCGGAGTCGCGCAACGCGATCCGCGCGCCGTAGGCGAGCTCGTGGGTGGTGTGGCGGTAGGTTCCGGTCTCGGCGATCTCGGCGCGCACCTGAGCGATGCGGGCGGACAACGAGCCTGCGTCGGAGTGCGCCGCGTGGAACATGCGGACGAACTCCTCCGCGACGGGGAGGACGTCGGGGGTCACGGAGCGAGAACCTAATTCCGCGGCGGCCTCACGCGTCACTGCCACTCGGGGCACATCGGGTGATCAACACCTGCCACCTGATCGGGTGACAGCAGGACCCGCAGTGGTGAACGCCGCAGCTTGAGACCTCGATCAGGTGAGGTCGTTCCGCTTGAACATCAGGTCGTGCGACACGCGCCCCTCGTTCACGGCCCGCTGCTCGAACTTCGTGACCGGCCGCCAGTCCGGCCGCGGCGCCCAGCCGTCGTACATGTTCGTCAGCAGCCGCTCGCCGGAGCACACCGCGAGCATCTGCTCCGCGTAGTTCTCCCAGTCGGTGGCGAGGTGCAGCACGCCACCCGGCTCCAGCCGCGAGGCCAGCAGCGCCACGAACTCGGGCTGCACCAGGCGGCGCTTGTGGTGCTTCTTCTTCGGCCACGGGTCCGGGAAGAAGATCCGCACACCGTGCAACGACGCGGGTGCCACGTGGTCGGTCAGCAGGTCGACGGCGTCACCGCGCAGCACGCGCAGGTTGTCGAGCCCGCCCAGGTGCTCGGCGCGCAGCAGCAGCTGGGCCAGACCGGGCTTGTAGACCTCGACGGCGACGTAGTTCAGCTCGGGCGCGGCGGCCACGAGCTGGGAGGTGGTCTCGCCCATGCCGGAACCGATCTCCAGCAGGACGGGTGCGGGACGACCGAACCACGACGTGAAGTCGAGCGGCCCCTCGGGCAGCGTCTTCACGTCGTGGCCGAGCTTCTCCCAATGGGTGTCCCAGGCACGCTCCTGCCCCACGGTCATGCGCTCGCCGCGCTGCACGAAGCTGACGATGGAACGGTGGTGCTCAGGCCTGGTCACGACCGGACAGCCTAGGCGATGAGCTCGATGTCCTCGATTTGCGCACGCAGGTCGGCGACGGTGAAGTCGATCGGCTGGGCCTGACCGGGACCCCGGTGCGCCGGCACCAGGTGGATCCAGCCGCGGTGGGAGTCGGTGAACTGGACGGTGGTGGGTGTCGCCGGACCGTAGACACCGGTTTCGGAGGGGACGTACTCCCAGTAACCGACCTCGCCGAAGTCGGCCCACGGCACGTACACCCAGCCGGGGCGGGACGACAGGAGCTCGGTGACGGCGTCCTCGACGGCGTGACCCTCGGTGCGGGACCGGAGTCTGCCCCGGTCGAGCGCGCGCAGCCACCAGGGTGCAGGTGCGTCCTCGACGTCTCGAACGGACCGGTACATCGCGAGGACCTGGTTTTCGTCGCCCTTGTTCACCCACGACTTGCGTGCGTCTGCAGGGGACAGAGCGAGATCAAGAGAGTTGGGCGCCTCGAGCGCACTAGCCCATTCGAGGCCGAGCATTGCTTCGACACGAACCACTGGCCACCTCCGGCCTCGGGATAACCCCATTGAACGCCAACTCAAACGTGAGGGATGTCCGAATAGTGGTGTTTCACGGGTTGTTAACACCACTATTACGCTGAGTGTGACCCCGGGCACGTTGCGCCGCGCAGCGGAAACACGATGTACCCGACGTGCCACTGCTCCCCGCTCTCGCCGTCGTGCTGCCGTTGCTGCTCGCCGCGCAGACGATCGAGGAGCAGGAGTGGCACCTCGACGCGCTCGACGTCTACAGCGCGCAGGCCCAGAC
Organism: Lentzea chajnantorensis; assembly: GCF_054300775.1. Lineage (NCBI taxonomy): Bacteria > Bacillati > Actinomycetota > Actinomycetes > Pseudonocardiales > Pseudonocardiaceae > Lentzea > Lentzea chajnantorensis. Next base: position 1,205,901 of record NZ_JBSDZT010000002.1, read on the forward strand.
CCGCGGCGACGGCGTGATCGTCGGCGTGATCGACTCCGGTGTCGACGCGAGGCACCCGGACCTGGTCGGACGCGTCCTGCCGGGCACCGGTTTCGGCAGCTCCAAGGGCACCGACGGCACCACCGACACCGACGGGCACGGCACCGCCATGGCCGCGATCATCGCGGGGACCGGTCGCAACGGCGGTGCCCTCGGCATCGCGCCCGGCGCGAAGGTCCTCCCCGTCGCGAGCGCGGAGAAGACGCAGTTCGCGCTCGACGTCGTGGCCGAGAGCATCCGGTGGGCCACCGACCACGGCGCCAAGGTGATCAACCTGTCGCTGGGCTTCACCGGCTCGACGACGCCGGGCCTCGTCCGTGCCGTGAACTACGCGGTGGAGAAGGACGTCGTCCTCGTCGCCGCGACCGGCAACGAGGGCAAGGCGGTCTCGGCACCCGCGAACATCGGCGGCGTGATCGCGGTCGCGGGCACGAACCGCACCGGTCAGCCGTGGAAGTCCTCCAACGTCGGTGCGGGCACCGTGCTCGCCGCGCCCGCCGAGGGCATCGTCACCGCCGCGCCGGAGAGCGTGTACTCCAGCGGCTACGCCGAGATGGACGGCACGAGCGCGGCGTCGGCGATCGTGGCCGGTGCCGCGGCGCTGGTGCGGGCCAAGCACCCGGACATGGCGGCCAAGGACGTCGTCAACGCGCTGATCAGGACCGCGAAGGACGTCGACGTGCCCGGCCGCGACGACCGGACCGGTTTCGGCCTGGTCGACCCGGCCGCCGCCGTCGCGGCCCAGCTGCCGCCGGTGGAGCGCAACCCGCTGCTGCCGCCGCCCGCGCCGTCGACCGACCCGGCGCCGGCCGCGGTGGCTCAGGAACGGGTCGCGCAGCAGGTCGTCGTGAAGGACCGGCTGCCGTTCGTCGCCGGCACCGCCGGCGGCGTCGCGCTGCTCACGGCGTTGCTGATCGCGCTGCCCACCGCCCGGTCGCGCCGCCGCCCGCAGCCGGAACGGGTCAGTGCGCCTGGTACTCCACCGACTCCTTGGTGAGCTGCATGAACGCGTCCTCCAGCGACCCGCGCTGAGGGCTGAGCTCGTGCAGCACGACCTGGTGCTCCGCGGCGAAGCTCACCGATCTGCTGCGCCGGGATGCCCTGCACCACCAGCGCTCCGCTCGCCGGGTCGTCGGTGACCGTCGCGTGCGCCGCGAGGACCTCGCGCAGCTTCGCGGCGTGCGGCGACCGCACCCGGACGGTGTCCTGGGTCGCGTCGGCGATGAACTGCTCGGTGGTGGTCTGCGCGATCAGCCGGCCGCGGCCGATCACGATGAGGTCCTGCGCGGTCTGCGCCATCTCCGAGAGCAGGTGGCTCGACACGAACACCGTGCGGCCCTCGTCCGCGAGCCGGTGCATGAACTGCCGGATCCACAGGATGCCCTCGGGGTCCAGGCCGTTGACCGGCTCGTCGAACAGCAGCACCTCGGGGTCGCCGAGCAGCGCGCCCGCGATGCCGAGCCGCTGCGACATGCCGAGCGAGAAGCCGCCCGCGTTCTTGTGCGCGACCTCGGTGAGGCCGACGACCTCCAGCACCTCGCCGACCCGGCTGACCGGGATCTTGTTGGAGACCGCGAGCCACTTCAGGTGCGAGCGGGCGGACCGGTTGGGGTGCACCCACTTCGCGTCGAGCAGCGCGCCGACCTTGCGCAGCGGCTGCTTGAGCTGGGCGTAGTGCTTGCCGTCGATCGTGACGTCGCCCCCGGTGGGGGTGTCGAGGCCGAGGATCATCCGCATCGTCGTGGACTTGCCCGCGCCGTTCGGTCCGAGGAAACCGGTCACGCGGCCCGGTCGGACGGTGAACGACAGGTCGTCGACGGCCTTGGTGCTGCCGTAGTGCTTGCGCAACCGCACTGCCTCGATCATGGCCTCTCCTGTTCGCTGGAAGAACTGACCGGGACGCAGGTCGCCCCCGACGGATGACCTGCGTCCCGCTCCCCCTTTACCTGGAACCGGTCACGCGTCCCGGCGCTTCGCGACGATCAGCGCGACCACCAGCAACGCGACCGCGATGCCGGCGAAGTAGGCCAGCGACCCCCACTGGCTGAGCTTGAAGTCGATGCCCGCCCCGCCCTGCTCCGGGCTCTCCGCGCCCATGGAGAGGAAGTGGGTGGCGTTCGTGAACGGCAGCCAGGCCTGGATCTTGATGCCGACCTTGGGGATGAACCCGATCAGGCCTTCCGCGGCCATCTGCCAGACGAGCAGGATCGAGACCGCACCGGCGGTCTGGCGGACCATGATGCCCACGGCGATCGCGATGACCGCGCCGATGGCGTAGACGAGGCCGACCCCGGCGACGTGCCGCCACTCCGCGGCCGTGTTGATCGCCAGGTCGGAGCCCGACGACAGCAGCTTCGCGATGCCCACCGAGCCGAAGGCGATGACCTCGCCGAGCACACCGGCGATGAACGCGACCACGACGGTCTTCGCGACGAGCGCCGACGTGCGGTTCGGCACCGCGAGGAAGGTCGAGCGGATGGTGCCGAAGCGGTACTCGGTGGTGACCGCGATCGCCGCCATCACCAGCACCACCGCGATGGCGAGCTGGGCGCTGCCGATCTGGGTCAGACCGAGCGACACCTGGCCCTCGCTGGCCGCGGCGATGATCGCGGTGAGGCCCACGCCCAGCACGATGGCGAGTGCGCTGCACCAGTACGGCGAGCGGGTCGAGAAGAGCTTGATCCGTTCGACTGCCAACAGGGTCATCAGACTCACTTCCCGATCTCTGCGTGGTACTCGACAGCATCGCCGGTCAACTGCATGAACGCCTCTTCGAGCGAACCGCGCTGCGGGCTCAGCTCGTGCAGCACCACACCGTTCGCCGCCGCGATGTCACCGATCTGGTCACTGGTGGCACCCGATACGGACAACGCCCCGTCGGCGCCGTCACGAACCGTGAAGCCCTTGTCCACGAGCAGCGGGCCGAGCTTCGACAGCTGCGGGCTGCGCACGAGCACGGAGTTGCCGGTCGAGCGGTCGATGAACTCCTGCGTGGTGCTCTGCGTGATCAGCTTCCCCCGGCCGATCACGACGAACTCGCTGGCCGTCAGGGCCATCTCCGACAGCAGGTGGCTCGACACGAGGACCGTGCGGCCCTCGGCGGCCAGGTTCTGCATGAACGTGCGGATCCAGAGGATGCCCTCGGGGTCCAGGCCGTTCACCGGCTCGTCGAACAGCAGCACCCCCGGGTCACCGAGCAGTGCCCCGGCGATCCCCAGCCGCTGCGACATGCCGAGCGAGAACCCACCGGCCTTCTTGCCCGCCACCTGCGTCAGGCCCACGGCGTCGAGCACCGCGTCCACGCGCCCGTCCGGCAGCCCGTTGGACTTCGCGAGCCAGCGCAGGTGAGCCCGCGCACTCCGGTTGGGGTGCACCCACTTCGCGTCGAGCAGCGCTCCGACCGTCCGCAGTGGACGGTTCAGCTCCGCGTAGGGCTTGCCGTCGATCAGCACGCGGCCTGCCGTCGGACGGTCGAGCCCCAGGATCATGCGCATCGTGGTCGACTTGCCGGCACCGTTCGGACCGAGGAAGCCGGTCACCCGTCCAGGGTGGACGGTGAACGACAGGTCGTCGACCGCGACCGTCCTGCCGTATCTCTTGGTGAGGCCGATTGCCTCGATCATGGTGTCGTCCCCCTCTTCGTGATGGGACAACTCTCCTGCGGCGAGGGGTGCCACCACATCGCCCTGCGGTCTGCGCGTGCGTCAACTTCCGTCGTCCGGTGGCGCTACCTCGGTCGTAGTTGAATGAGCCACATGGGATACACGGATGCTCCCGAAGGCTGGTGGCGTGAGTTCGTGCTGGCCACGCCGGCCCGCACCGGCAAGCTCGCGGTCACCCGCAAGGACGGCTCACCGCACATCGCGCCGGTGTGGGTCGACCTCGACGGCCCCGACCTCGTCTTCCTGACCGCGCGCGACACGGTCAAGGGCAAGTCGATCCTGCGCGACGGCCGGGTGGCCCTGTGCTTCGACGACGAGACGCCGCCGTTCAACTTCGTCACCATCACCGGCCGGGCCGTGACCGACGAGGACCCTGAGCAGCTGAGGTACTGGGCAGGCCGGACCGCCGCCCGCTACATGGGCGACGACCAGGCCGACGCCTACGCCGAGCGCAACGGCGTGCCCGGCGAGATGGTCGTCCGCGTGAAGGTCGACAAGGTCGTGGCCAAGACGAACGTGGCAACCTGACCCCTTGCTCGCAGATGCCGTGGAAGCTAGGCCGGGAAGAAGCGGGTCAGCGCCTGTGCGGCACCGTCTTCCAGGACGGTGCCGGTCACCTCGTCGGCCGCCGCCTGCACGACCGCCGGTGCCTGGCCCATCGCGATCCCGCGTGCCGCCCACCGCAGCATCTCGACGTCGTTGGAGCCGTCCCCGATCGCCAGCGTGTCCGCGGCGTCGACCCCCAGCGACTTCCGCAGGTCCTCCAGCGCCCAGCCCTTCGTGACGCCCGGCGGCACCGCGGTCAGCCACGCCTCGGTGTGGTCGACGCTCCACGAGACGCCGGGCAGCTCCAGTTCCCGCACGGCGAACGCCAGCTCGGCCGGGGTGTGGTCGAGCCAGCGCATCACCAGCCGCGGGGTCGGTGTGGCCGCGAGCTCCTCGAAGGTCGCCTGCGTCGTCTCGCCCCACAGGTCGTGCGGCAGGAAGCTGCCGAGCGAGAGGTTGCCGACGCCGGTCTGCTCGACCGCGAACACCGAACCGGGCAGCAGCGCCTGCAACGTCCTGATCGTCGGGCCCGGTTCGAACGTCGTGCGCCGGGTGATCTCCGCCGTCGCCGGGTCCCACCACACCGCGCCGTTCGAGCACAGCGCGAGGGAGACCGGCAGCTGCGGGGCGACCGGGGTGGTGCCGATGAGGCTGCGGCCGGTGCACAGGACCACGTGCGTGCCGTGGCCTGCCGCACGGGTGACGGCGGCTTTCACGGCGGGTGAGACGTCGTTCGAGCCGACTCTGGTGAGGGTTCCGTCGATGTCCAGCGCAACCAGGTGCGGTCTCCAGTTCACGTGGAGCCACCCTAGGCGAAGGTTAGTGAACTGTGGTTCACTAACGCGGTGGCACGGCCTCGCACCATCTCCGACGAACGCGTCCTCACCGCGGTCGCGACCGTGATCGACCGGCGCGGCCCGGAGTTCACGGTGGCGGACGTCGCCGCCGAGGCCGGGGTGTCGGTCGGTGCGGTGGCGAAGCGGTTCGGCTCGAAGAGCGGCCTGCTGCAGGCGCTGACCAGGGCCGGAACGGAGGACGTCGTCCGCAGGACGCGAGAGGCGGGCGGTGTCCGGGCGGCGCTGCTGACCTGGTTCGACCGGCTGGCCGACCCGGTCGTAGCGACGAACAACCTGGCACAGCTGGGGGTCGACCTGATCGACCCGGAGCTGCGGGCGTTGCTGGCCGGGCACTACGCGGCGATGGAGGCCGAGCTGGAGGTCCTGTGCGCGGCCGAGGGGCTGCCACCGAACGCGGCGCGCGTGCTGGCCGCGCTGGTGTACGGGATCGCCATGGACTGGTCGGTCCGGCCGCGCGGAGAGCTGATGGCACGCATGGAGGAAGACGTCGACCTGGTGTTGGAAGGGATGCGCTGAATGGCGACCTGGGCGGAGTTCGCGGCCGAGGAGCCCGAGCTGGCCGCGTTCGTGGAGGGCCGGTTCGCCGCTGACCGGCACGCGTTGATCGCCACCCTGCGCAGGGACGGCGCACCGCGGCTCAGCGGTGTGGAACCGGACTTCGCGCGCGGCGAACTGTGGACGGGCATGATGCTCGACTCGCTGAAGTCGCGCGACCTGCGGCGTGACCCGCGATTTTCGCTGCACTGCACCACCACTGCCGCCTCGATGGCGGAGGCCGGTGACGCGAAGATCAGCGGCACCGCGGAGTTCTGGACGGACAAGGAGGACTACCTGAAAGACCTGTACGACCGCACCGGCTGGATGCCGGACGCCCTGGACCTGTTCCGGATGAACGTCACCGAGGTCGTGTCGATCACTGTCGAGGGCGACGAGATGGTCGTCGTGTCCTGGCACGAGGGAAGGGGAGCCCGTCGTGTCGCGAAGAAGCCCTGACCTGAGCGGGAAGGTCGCCGTCGTCACCGGCGCCACGCGCGGTGCCGGCCGGGCGATCGCGGTCGAACTGGGCGCCGCCGGGGCCACGGTGTTCGTCGCCGGCCGGACCACGCGCACGCGGCAGTCGGAGGTCGGGCGGTCGGAGACCATCGAGGACACCGCGGAACTGGTCGACGCCGCCGGGGGCAGGGGGATCGCGGTCCGGTGCGACCTGACCGACCCGTCCGACGTGGCCGCGCTGGCGGCGCGCATCGACCGGCTCGACGTGTTCGTCGACAACGCCTGGGGCGGCGAGAACCTGGTCGAGTGGGGCAAGTTCTGGGAGCACGACCTCGACCGGCAGCTGCGCATGTGGCGCAACGGCGTCGAGTCGCACCTGGTCGCGATCCACCGGCTGGTGCCGCTGGTGCTCAAGTCCGATGACGGGCTCGTCGTCGAGGTGACCGACGGCGAGGACGGCGACGCCTACTTCGTGAACCTGCCGTACGACGCGGTGAAGAGCTCGGTGCGGCGGTTCGGCGAGGTGCTGGCGAAGGACCTGGAGGACCACCCGAACGTGACGGCGCTCTCGGCCACGCCGGGGTTCCTGCGGTCCGAGCAGATGCTGGAGGGCTTCGGCGTCACCGAGGCGAACTGGCGCGACGCGGTCAAGGACGTGCCGGACTACGCGTTGTCCGAGACACCGCACTACCTCGGCCGCGGTCTCGCGCACCTCGCCGCGGACCCGGACCGGCGCCGGTTCGCCGGGCGGTGCCTGTCGTCGTGGAAGTTGATGCGCGAGTACGGGTTCACCGACCTCGACGGCTCGCAGCCCGACTGGGGCCGCTGGTACGACGAGGTGGCGAAGCCGCGGAGGGCCGGGCAGACCGTGGAGGCGGACCCGGAGGACTACCGCTAGGCGTCACCGGGGCGGACGAGACCGGTCTCGTAGGCCAGCACCACGGCCTGCACCCGGTCTCGCAGCTCCAGCTTCGCGAGGATTCGGCCGACGTGCGTCTTCACCGTCGCCTCCGACAGGAAGAGCTTGCGCGCGATCTCGGTGTTCGACAGGCCCTTGGCGATCAGCACGAGCACCTCGCGCTCGCGTTCGGTCAGCACGTCCAGCACGGTGGCGTCGCGCAGCTCACCGCCGCCGTCGCCGAGGAACCGGCCGAGCAGCCGCTTCGTCACCGACGGCGAGACCACCGCGTCACCGGAGGCCACGGCCCGCAGCGCGGAGACCAGGTCGCCGGGCGGGGTGTCCTTCAGCAGGAACCCGCTGGCGCCGTTGCGCAACGCCGACAGCGCGTACTCGTCCATGTCGAACGTCGTCATGACCAGCACCTTGGCCGTGTCGGCCTCGGTGATGCGCTTGGTCGCCTCGACCCCGTCGAGCACGGGCATGCGGACGTCCATCAGCACGACGTCGGGCCGCAGCTTGTCGGCCATCTGCACGGCGTCCAGGCCGTCGGCGGCCTCGCCGATGACGTCGATGTCCTCCTGCGCCCCCAGCACCATGCGGAAGCCCATGCGCATGAGTTCCTGGTCGTCGACCAGCAGCACCCGAATCACGTGATCACCCTATGCGGCGAGCGGGAAGACCGCGCGGACGCGCCAGCCACCACCGGGGTTGGGGCCCGCCTCGAACTCACCGCCCAGCACCGCCGCCCTTTCCCTCATGCCGATGAGACCGTTGCCGCCGGACACCTTGACCACGTCGTGCGGTGTGCCGAAGCCGTCGTCGACGACCTCGAGGTGCAGCTGCTCCGGCGTGCGGGCCAGCCGGACGGTCGCCGTCGAACCGGTGCCCGCGTGCTTGATGGTGTTGGTCAGTGCTTCCTGCACGATCCGGTAGGTGCTCAGGCCGACACCGGCGGGCAGGTCGTCGACGTCGCCGGTGATCTCCAGGCGGACCGGGACCCCGGCCGCGCGGGCGTTCTCGGCGAGCTCGACCACGCCGCGCGCGTCGGGCTGCGGCTCCCACTGCGTCTCGGAGTCCTCGCTGCGCAACACGCCCAGCAGCCGCCGCATCTCGGTGAGCGCGAGCCGGCCGGTCTCGGCGATCGTGCGCACGGCGTTCTCGGCGACCTCCGGCTGCTTGCGGATCGTGTACGCGGCGCCGTCGGCGTGGACGATCATGACGCTGACCGCGTGGGCGACCACGTCGTGCAGCTCGCGGGCGATGCGGGAGCGCTCCTCGCCGACCGCGAGCCGCGCCTGCTGGTCGCGCTCGGTCTCCAGCAGCTTGAGGCGTTGCTCCAGTTCGTTCTGGTAGGCGCGGCGGGCCCCGATGAACTCGCCCATCGCCCAGCTGAAGCCGAAGATCACGAAGATCATGAACACGAACAGGACGGCCTCTGGCTGGCCGACCTGGAAGACCGCCCAGAGCAGCGTGCCCGCGATCAGCCAGGCCAGGTAGATCAACCCGGCCTTGCGGCCCATGTACGCGACGAGCGTGTACAGCGCGATGGCCAGTGCGAAGTCGGCCATCCGCACCGGCAGCCCGGTCTCCCACCCGCCGTGCGTGAACAGCTGCAGGAACCCGCCCGCGAGGATCAGGTAGCTGGAGCCGACCGGGTGGTAGCGCCGGAACGGCAGCGGGCCGAGCAGCAGCAGCGTGACGGCGAGGAACGCGGACACGGACAGGCCGCGGTCGACGCCCGCGACACCCGCTGCCAGGTCGAACAACGCCAAGATCCCGGCGATCAGGGAGTCCCCGAACGCCGGGTGTGCCTTCATCCACAGGCTGAACCGCCGCACCGGACAAGGTTAGGTGCGAGTCGAACTTCCGCGCGTCGCGCCACGGGCTGACACCGGGTACTACCTCGGAGTGAGTTCCTGTGTCGAGGGGTTGATGCACCGCAGGCGTGCTCACGACAGGACGAAGGCAGGGCACCGTGGTGGCTGCCCTGCCTTCATCTGCACTGGACGCCGTCCGCGCGCACTACTTCGCGGAGTAAGGCGACTCGATCTTCGGTGCGGGTCGCGGGTCGCTCACATGTGCGTGGCGCTCCTCGTAGATGCGGTGCTCCTCCGCCATCTGGTCGGCGAGCTGCTGCTGCACCTGGCGATCCCTGATCCTGGCCAGGATCGCCATCGTGACGCCGTGGGCCAGTGCCAGGAGCAGCAGCACGATCCCCAGCTTCACGACCACGTTCTTCACCGCGTCACCGGTCTCGATGCCAATCGTCGAGACCAACGCGAGCAGGCCGAGCACGACGAGGTGGAACAGGACGGCCGTCAGCTTCATCATGCCGCCGGCCTGGTCGTCGTCGTACGCCGCGCGCTTCAGGTATTCCTTGCCACTGCGGTAGATCAGCTGGCCGTCTACGACGACCAGGACGATCCCCAGCACTAGGAACGTCACGTAGCTGTCACCCATGCACGGTGGCTACCCGAGTACGTACGTGCACAAACCGTGGCAGGATTCGGACGTGACGGCGTTGCAGGGACGACAACTGGCCAGCCCGCTCTGCGCGGCGGTGGCCCACCTGTGCGTCGCGCTGCAACAGCAGGTCTCCCCCGCCACGGCCGCCGGTTTCCAGGAGGTCCTGCGCCGGCTGCACGCACCGTTGCAGGTCGCGGTCGCCGGCCGCATCAAGTCCGGCAAGTCGACGCTGGTCAACGCCTTGATCGGGCGCCGGGTCGCACCCACCGACGTCGGCGAGTGCACGCGGCTCGTGACCCGGTACCAGTACGGGACGGTCGACCGGATCGAGGTCGTGCTGCAGGACGGGCGGCGGCAGGTGCTGCCGTTCGACGCGGCCGGCATGATCCCCGCCTCGCTCGGCCTCGACGGCGTCTCGCACATCGAGGCCTACCTGACGAACGCGGTCCTGCGCGACTTCACCGTCATCGACACGCCCGGCCTGGGCTCCCTGGACGCGAGCTCGGTAGCGCGGACCGAGGAGCTGCTGGACCCGGTGTCGCGCAACGCGGTCGCCGGCGCCGAGGCCGTGCTGTACGTCGTGACGCAGGGGGTGCGCGCCGACGACCACCAGACGCTGGCCGCCTTCACGGCCGCCACGGCGTCGCGGGAGGCGGGGCCGGTCAACGCGGTGGCGGCGTTGAACAAGGTCGACGCGGTCGCCCCGGAGTCGGTCGCGGGGTCGGACGGCGACGTGTGGCGCGCCGCCGAGATCCTGGCGGCGAAGCAGGCCGAGCTGCTCAAGCCGCGGGTGGCCGACGTGCTGCCGGTGATCAGCCTGCTCGCCGAGTCCGCGGAGACCGGCGAGTTCACCTCCGCCGACGCCGACGCGCTGCGGCAGCTGGCCGCGCTGGACGCGGACACCCGCACGATGATGCTGATGTCCGGCGACCTCTTCACGTCGTGGGACTGCGCGGTGCCGGCGGGCGTGCGGTCGCGGTTGCTGGAGAAGCTCGACCTGTACGGCATCGGCCGCGCACTGGCCGCCCTGGACGCCGAACCCGGTCTCACCGCCGGCGCGTTGCGGCGGGTGCTGTTCGACGCGTCGGGGTTCGCCGCCGTGCGGGCGCGGCTCGACGCGGTGTTCCGCTCCCGTGCCGACGGCATCAAGGCCGCGGCCGCGCTCGCGTCGGTGACGTCGCTGGCCGCGGCCGACCCCGGTGAACGGCAGCGCGTGCACGACGCGATCGAGGCGCTGCTGGCCCGGCCGGAGGCGCACCAGCTGCGGTTGCTGGAGGCGTTGACGCTGGTCTCGTCGGGTGCGGTGGTGCTGGCGCCGGACCTGACCGAGGAGGTGCTGCGGCTGGGCAGCACCCCCGGCGTGTCCGGCCGGCTGGGACTGCCCGGCCGGCCGGTGGCGGAGCTGCAGGCGTTCGCGCTGGAACGGGCCGGCTGGTGGCGTTCGTTCGCCTCCTTCGGCGCGACGCCGGCGCAGGCCCGGGTGGCGCACGTCGTCCACAGGGCGTATTTCCTCATTTGGCAGCAACTACGTGCTGGGGGGCACCGATGAGCGTGGGTGGAACCGATCCGGCGGACCTGGCGTCGGACGCTGGTGTGGAGACCATTGCCGACGAGCTGCTCGACCAGGCGCTGGCCGAACGCCGCGCACTGGTCCAGCTCTGCCTGTACGCGCTCGACCGCGCGAGCTCCGGCGTGGTGCAGCGCATCGAGGAAGGTCTGTCGTCCATAGGAGTGGTCGCGGTCCGCGCGGACGGCCAGCGGTTCGACCCCGCACAGCACGAGGCGGGCGGCACGGTGCCGACGGACGACGTGTCGTTGCTCGGCCTGGTCGCCGAGACCGAGGTCCCCGGCTTCTGCGACCGCGGCCGAGTTCTGCGCGCACCGATCGTGACGGTCTACACGCCCCGATGAGCAACCTCCCGCAGACGGTCCGCGCGGCCCGTGAACGCCTCACGGCGGTGGTCCGCGACCTCGACCCGGCGATGGCCGACTGGGTCTCCCGCCGCTCGGTGCCGGAGACCTCGTCCGTCGTTGTCGTCGGCGAGACCAACCGCGGCAAGTCGTCGCTGGTCAACGCACTGCTGGCCGCACCGGGCCTGTCGCCGGTCGACGCCGACGTGGCCACCTCGACCTACCTGGTCTTCCAGCACGGCCCCGACTGGGCCGCCCGCGCCTGCTACCCCGGTGTGCTGGCGCCCGTGTCGTTCCCGCTGCCCGCCTTGATCAACTGGGTGTCCGCGGCCCACGAGCTGCCGCCCGGCGAGCTGCCACCGCGCTACGTCGAGGTCGACGCGCCGATCCCGCTGCTCTCGCGGATGTCCGTTGTGGACACTCCGGGGGTCGGCGGGCTGGAGTCCGTGCACGGTGAGCTGGCCCTGGAGGCCGTCACCTCCGCCACCGCGCTGGTGTTCGTGGTCGACGCCTCCTCCCCGTTCACCCGCGGCGAGCTGGACTTCCTCAAGCGCGTCGGCGACCGGGTCGAGACCGTCGTCTTCGCCCTGACGAAGACCGACCGGTACCGCGGCTGGCGCCAGGTCCAGGACGCGAACACGGCCCTGCTGGCCGAGCACGCCCCGCGCTTCGCCGAGGCGGCGTGGTTCCCGGTCTCCTCCCGCATGTTCGAGATGGCCGCCCAGGCCCCGAACCCCGACGCCGCCGCGATGCTCCGCGAGCGTTCCGGCGTCGCCGCGCTGCAGACCTCGTTGCAGGAGCTGGTCTCCGGCCGCGCCGGGATGCTCGCCGAGGCCAACGCCCTGCGCGCACTGACGACGGTGCTCGCCGAGCTGACCATCCGCCTCGACCACGAGAAGCGCGCCCTGTCCGTCGGCGAGGACGAGGCGGAGGTGCTGCGCGCCCGCCGCGAGGAGCTCGTCACCGAACGCCGTTCCTCCACCCGCGGCTGGCAGGTCCGCCTGCGCGGCGAGGTCCAGCGCGCCCGCGTCGAGAACTCCCACGAGATCTCCCGTCAGATGCGCGACCTGCAGACCTGGTACCGCCAGGCCATCGACACCGCCGACCGCACGGCGCTGGCGGCGCTGCCCGCCCAGGTCGACACGGCACTGCAGGTCGTCTCCAGCCGCATCTCCACCGTGCTGTCGGTGCGCTTGGCCGCCATCGCCGACACCGTGCTGTCCTCGTTGTTCAGCCCCGACGAGCTGACCCTGATCCGCGGCCAGTTCGCCCGCGGCGAGCGCCCCCCGGTCGTGTTGCGCCCCAAGGAGAAACGCCCACCCACGGCAGAGGACAAACTGCTGGTGTTCATGGGCGTTTCCGGCGGCCTCGGCGCCGGCAAGCTCGCCGTCATGCCGCTGGCGGGCCTCGGCATCGCCGCGCTGAACCCGATCGTCCTGCCGGTGACCATTGCGCTGGGCCTGGGCGCCGGCTGGTGGATGGCCAGGACCCGCACCCACACCGCCGAGAAGCAACACGTCAAGCAGTGGCTCTCCGACGCCATCGCCGACGCGCGGTCGATGGTCGACCAGCTCGCCGCCGAACAGCTCATCGAGGCCGAACAGGCGTTGTCGCTGGCGCTGGACGAGGCGCTGGCCAAGCGGATCGAGGCCATCGAGGCCGAGCTGCGCGAGGTCGACAAGGCCCTCCGCATGGAGGCCGGTGAGCGCGGCCGCGAGCTGCAGGCCGTGACGCGTCAGCTGGCGGAGGTGGAGTCGGGGCGGTCCAGGGCGGAGGAGCTGCTGGGCCGCATCCGCCAGGTCCGCGACCGCACCTAGGCTTCGGTGACCTGCACGACCAGCGGCCACGACTCCTCGGCGAGGTGGTGGTGGCCCGGGAAGTGGTCGACGTGCACGTGAAGCTCGAAGTCCGCCTCCTCGGCCAGATCGCGCAGCACCTCGCCCAGCACCGCCAGGTGCTCGGCCCCACCGCTGACCACGAGCTCCTGGTCCACCACGTCGACCACGACCTCGCCCCCGGTCACCCGGACCTCCAGTGCCCGCAGGCACGTCTCGTACGGGGCCGGGTCGGTCAGCTCCGTCTCCACCCGCCCGCCCGTGCAGAAGAACAGGTCGGCGGCCTGCGCGACCGACCCTCGGGAGCCCGACAGGTCGACCTCCCGCGTACGCGACGAGCAGCGCAACACGACTGCCATGACTGTTCCTCCGGTCGGCGGGTGTGGTTGGCGGTGGAACCAAACCGGCATAACGTAGGTCAGACCGGTACGCAGAAGGTGTAGGAGGTGTGTCCCGGTGTACATCGACGAGAACGGTGCGGCCGACGCCGAGCTGAAGGTGACCGTCGAGGACGAGGAGTACACCGCCGACGTCACCTTCGACCTGAACGACGACGGCGTGAACGACTCCGCCGTGGTCGAGACGGACGACGGCGGCCATCTGGCGTTCACCGACACGAACGGCGACGGTGACGCCGATCTGATGAGCACGTTCGACAAGGACGGCAATCTCCTGAGCCAGGCGCGGTTCGAGGAGAATTCCGGTGAGTGGGTTGCCGTCCACCCGGACGACCAGACGCAACAAAAGACGAATTCCGGTGCTTCGCAGACGATTGTCGTGGACACCGACGAAGGTGAGCGAAAGGTCGGTCCGGCGACCGAGGACACCGACGGCGACGGCAAGGCCGACACCGCGGTGGTCAAGGACGACGAGGGCGACACCTGGCTGTTCACCGACAAGAACGGTGACGGGCGTGCCGACGTGGCGACCGAGATCACACGGTCTGGCGAGGTCACGATGTCCGAGCAGCGCGGTGACGACTGGGTCGAGGTCGAGCACGGGCACATCGAGTCCGACGGCCGGTACGTGACGGACTCCAAGAGCGGCGTTCTGGACGACTCGGACGAGTGGTTCGAGGAAGAACGGTTCAACGGGGTCGTCCGAATCGATTCCACGACCGGGCAGTGGATCAGCCCCAACTGAAGCGCAGCTCACAGGCCCCGATGTGGTGAGAACCGCATCGGGGCCTCTTGTGTTTTTCCCCCGTCGTGGACGCCTTAACTCCGTCCGTGTGCTGAATCGATTCCAGAATCGGTTTTGTGAGGCAAGCGACAGGCTGGGGGTGCGTTACCTGCCATTCACCGGGCTAACCTCGGTCCATCCCCTTCCACGTGCGCCTGGCCCCACCGGGCGTTGTGGAGCTATTCCCGAGGACGACGAAGTCCCGCACACCGGACGATCCACGTCCTCGGGCGGCCGAGGCGTTCAGTCAGGAGACGAGACGAGATGACGGCAGTGACCATTCCCGGTCTCGACCACGCACCTACCAACCACGCGCGTCTGCTCGCATGGGTTCAGGAAGTCGCAGAGCTGACCTGCCCCGACGAGGTTGTTTGGGCTGACGGGTCCCAGGCCGAATGGGACCGCCTCACGAAGAAGCTCGTCGACGCCGGCACGTTCGTGCCGCTGAAGAAGAAGCCGAACTCGTTCTGGGCCGCCTCCGACCCCAGCGACGTGGCCCGCGTGGAGGAGCGCACGTACATCTGTTCGGTGCGCGAGGAGGACTCGGGCGCGACGAACAACTGGATGGACCCTTCCGAGATGAAGGCCATCATGACCGAACTCTACCGGGGCTGCATGCGTGGCCGCACGATGTACGTGATCCCGTTCTGCATGGGCCCGCTCGACGCGGAGAAGCCGATGCTGGGCGTCGAGATCACGGACTCGGAGTACGTGGTCGTCTCGATGCACATCATGACCCGCATGGGCAGCAAGGCCCTCGCGGTCTTCGGTGACGACGCGGACTTCGTGCCCGCGCTGCACTCGCTGGGCGCTCCGCTGGAGCACGGCCAGGAGGACGTGCAGTGGCCGTGCAACGAGACCAAGTACATCTCGCACTTCCCGGAGACCCGCGAGATCTGGAGCTTCGGCTCCGGCTACGGCGGCAACGCCCTGCTCGGCAAGAAGTGCTACTCGCTGCGCATCGCGTCCGTGATGGCGCGCGACGAGGGCTGGCTCGCCGAGCACATGCTGATCCTCAAGCTCACCTCGCCGGAGAACAAGGCGTACTACGTCGCCGCCGCGTTCCCGTCGGCCTGCGGCAAGACGAACCTCGCCATGCTGGAGCCCACCATCCCGGGCTGGAAGGTCGAGACGCTCGGCGACGACATCGCCTGGATGCGCTTCGGTGAGGACGGCCGCCTGTACGCGGTGAACCCGGAGAACGGCTTCTTCGGCGTCGCGCCCGGCACCGACTACCACACCAACCCGAACGCGATGCGCACCATCGCCAAGGGCAACTCGCTGTTCACGAATGTCGCGCTGACCGACGACGGCGACATCTGGTGGGAGGGCATGGGCGAGCCCCCGGCCCACCTCACCTCGTGGAAGCACCAGGACTGGACGCCGGACAGCGAGGAGCTCTCCTCGCACCCGAACTCCCGCTACTGCACGCCGATCGAGCAGTGCGACATCAAGGCGCCCGAGTGGGACGACCCGAAGGGCGTGCCGATCAGCGCGATCTTCTTCGGTGGCCGTCGCGCCACGACGATCCCGCTGGTCACCGAGTCGCGCGACTGGCAGCACGGCACCTACATGGGCGCCACGCTGTCGTCGGAGACCACGGCCGCCGCGGTCGGCAAGACCGGTGTCGTGCGTCGTGACCCGATGGCGATGCTGCCGTTCATCGGCTACAACGCCGGCGACTACTTCCAGCACTGGGTCGACCTCGGCAAGCGCGCCGACGCCGACAAGCTGCCGAAGATCTTCTACGTCAACTGGTTCCGCCGCGGCGACGACAAGCGCTTCCTGTGGCCCGGGTTCGGCGAGAACTCGCGCGTGCTGAAGTGGGCCATCGAGCGCATCGAGGGCAAGGCCGCCGCCCAGGAGACGCCGATCGGCTACGTGCCGACCGCGGCTGACCTGGACCTGGAGGGCCTGGACGCGCCGATCGAGGACATCGAGGCCTCGCTCGCGTTCGACGCCGACGAGTGGCGTGCCGAGATCCCGCTGGTCGAGGAGTGGTTCGACAAGATCGGCGAGAAGGTGCCGACCACGCTCCGCGACCAGTTGGCCGCTCTGAAGCAGCGCCTCGGCTGACCTTTCACGGCACGCGGGGACCCCGCGTTCCCCCAGAGGGAACGCGGGGTCCCCGCGTGCGTTTTCAGCGGAGGCGGGGAGTGACTGGGTCGCTGAGGTGGGGTATCACTGAGGGGTGACGCAGGACGAGGACTTCCTCGGCGGACTCCACTACGACGGCACCAGCCGCGACGTCGCGGTCGGTCCCTCCACGGGCATCGTCCGCTACTACCCCGTGCCGCCCGCACCACCGGCCCACACGCCGTGGTGGCGCTACGCCCTCGTGTTCCTCGTCGGCCTCGCACTAGGCGTTGCCGCCGGCGTGGTCCTGTGCAGCGAATTCCTCTGAGTCCGCGCAGCTCATCGTCCATTGCGGACGAAGTTGTCCACAGGTGTGGACGGCTCTGTGCACAGGTTGTGGATGGTTGTGGACAGCCCTGTGGGCACACCGGGGCGCGGTCTCTATCGGGAGAAGCGGTCCCGCTCCAGGAATGAACCCGGCCCCTCCCGGGAACGTCTTGTACATGTGATGGCGATCACCAAGATCGTCACCGGGGACGGAAAGGGAGGTGTGCCGTGGGAATCGCAGGAGTCGCGATGCTGGTGCTGTCTCTCGCCGCCGTGCTGATGGTCGTGATCGCCGGATCAGTTGGGCAGCGGGTTGTCGCGGATGCCGAGGAGAGTGCCGCTGAAGGCCCTGGTGGCCTCCGCGTAGCAGATGGCGTTGGTCCAACCCTCTGACCACGCCTGCGAACCGGGGTTCCGCCACGCCGGGAAGACGTCCGTGCGCTTGGACGAACCCAGGTAGTCGTGCACGGCCTTGGTGCACTTGTCCGTCGCGATGGCGTTCATCTGCTCCTTGGACGGAGCCGGGTCGCTCGGCTTGCCGAGGGAGACCACACCGCCGGGCACGGCCTCGGCGAGGTGCGCGCCGTTGCAGGCCGTCACCTTCACCTCCGCGTCCTTCGACGGTGAGCCGCTGGTGCAGGTCTGGAACGTCGAGAAGCCGTTCTGGCCGAGGATGTTCTTCACGGAACCCTTGCGCGCCAGCGGCTTCTCGTCGGGGCTGATCTCCACGACGGTGCACAGCCGCCAGCGCTGGCCGTCCTTCCAGCCCTGCTCGTTCGGCCAGAAGGCCCACACCCGCAGGCGCGTCGAGTCCGCGTCGCCACTGCCCAGGTACTCGGTCAGCACCGAACGGCACGGCGGCAGCGCGACCTTGCGCAGCGCCTGCGTGTCCGGGTAGCTCGCGCCAAGACCGGAGAGCTCACCGACGCTCATCACCTCGGCCTCGTGCGCCCCGGCGCAGTCGAGGACCTTGAGGTCGAAGGCGTTCATGCACTGCCCCGCCTTCGGCAGCGTCGGCGCGGACGCGCTGGCGGTGGACGGCATCGGTCCGGGGACCGCCTGCCCGCCCACGTTGATCGTGCAGGCCGAGACCGCCCACGCGCTCAAGAAGATGCCCACCGCCAGCCGCACACGAGTCACACCGCAGAGACTAGGGCCTTGACCTGATCGGCGATGGCCCGGCGCTGGTTTTCGAAGGCCGCATCGGTCAGCGCGGCCGGGTCGGCGGGCTGCCCGAGGACCGGCGTGTGCAGGTGTCCACCGAGGACTTCCGTTGCCCCGTAACCGATCCGCAGCCGGTTCGCGCGGTACATGCTCTCGTTCGACAGGTAGTCGCCGCCACCGCCGACCGCCGCGACCGCACCGGGGGTGGGCTCGTCCGTGCGGCAGTCCTGCTGCGAACCGACCGGCGTGCCGACCTTCCACTCGCAGAAGCTGCGGTTGAGCACCACGGGGTACGGACCGGTGCCCGCGTCGATCATCTTCTGGTACGGCAACGAGGTCTCGATGAACTCGGTCGCCGGCTGCGGCCACCCGGCCGCGTCCGGGACGCTGCCGAACGTGCGCACGTCGTTGTTGTCCGGCGAGCCGCCCCGCCAGCGAGCCGCCCACCGTTCGACGTCGAACCGGTCCGGCCGGCCCTGGCTGATCGTCACGAACCCGTCCGGCCGGTTCCGCTGCTGCAACGCGGAACCGTAGAACTGCTCGACGATCCCCTCGTCGAAACCGCCCCACAGCACCGGGAGCACCGCCGCCTGCACCACGACCTTGCCGCCGGGGGTGTCGATCTCACGGCCGTCGAGCTGCAACGCCGCCGCACCGGCCGGGTTGGCGCGCCGGACGTTCGTGCCGGTGAGCTGGAACGGGTCGAAGCCGGTCACCGCGATCCGCCGCACCCCCGGCCTCACCGGGAACGCCGCGTCGCTCAGCCCGCGCGAGGCCCAGTCGAACTGCTGGATCAGCTTCGCCCGGTCGTTGACGGACAACGCGAACCGCGGCTTCCACTGCCGCAGCGCGGTGGTGAGCTGCAAGCGCGCCCAGTAGAGCGGGCGGTCGTCGTAGGCGTCGTGCGCGAGCGGTTTCGCGCTCTGCGCGCGGGCGACGGCGGCCTTCCACAGCGCGTTGCCCTCGTTCACGACGAACTGCCGCGCCTGCTTCGCGACGATCTGGCGGCACAGCTTGGCGGTGAAGTCCCCGACCCTGCCGTCGAACCCGCCGAGCGCCACCAGTGCGGGACCGACCGCGGGCCCGCCGGGCACGAGCACGTCGTCGAGCCGCTGCTCCTCGACCGTGAGCGGTGCGGCGGTGTCGTAGCAGTGCGCGTCCTGGGCCTGCGCGACCCCCGGCGCCACGACGAGCGACGCCGTCGCGATGAGTCCGACCAGACCGGCGATGGTTTTCACACCTAGATGCTTAGCGCAACGGGCCACCCGGCAAACCCGCCAGGTGGCCCGTTGTCGTCAGCCTTGCGTCTCGACAGGTGTCAGTGCGCGGCCACCGGCTTGACCCGCGGGCTGTCCTCGTCGACGTGGTAGTCCGACGGGTCGGTGTGGTCGACGCCGTTGGAGACCCCGGCCTTCCTCGCGATCAGCGTGGCGATCACCGCGACCAGCAGGTTCACCACCAGCGCCACGATGCCGACGTAGATCTGCACGGTAGAGGCGCCGAACGGGTGCCAGCCGAAGATCGACAGCTTGCCGAGCGGCAGCGCCGATCCGGCGAAGTGCGCCTTGCCGATGGCCGGGTTGCCGATGTTGTAGAGCAGCCACATGCCGTAGCCCATGCCCGCGACCCAGCCGGCGATCAGGCCGTAGACGTGGAACCAGCGGGTGTACAGCGCGATCGCGACCGCCGGCAGCGTCTGCAGGATCATCACGCCGCCGATGAGCTGCAGGTCGATCGAGAACTGCGGGTCGACGAACACGATGAACGCGACAGCGCCGAACTTCACGACCAGCGACGCGAGCTTGGCCTGCTTCGCCTCCTGCGCCGGCGTCGCGTCCTTCTTCACGTACTCCTTGTAGACGTTGCGCGTCCACAGGTTCGCCGCCGCGATCGACATGATCGCCGCGGGCACCAGCGCACCGATGCCGATGGCCGCGAACGCGATGCCAGCGAACCACGACGGGAAGTTCTGGCCGAACAGCTCGGGAACGATCGTGTTCGTGTCGGGGCGGCCGGTCGCCTGGTTGACGATCGGCTTGGTGCCCGCGCTGATCGCGACGTAGCCCAGCAGCGCCAGCAGACCCAGCACCAGCGAGTACGCCGGCAGCGCGACCATGTTGCGCTTGATGACGTTGCGGCCGCGGCTCGCGAGGATGCCGGTCAGCGAGTGCGGGTAGATGAACAGCGCCAGCGCGGAGCCCAGCGCCAGCGTCGCGTACTGCAGCTGGTTGTTGCTGTTCAACAGGATGCCGTCGGTCTTGGCCGGCGTCGCGTCGAACTTGGCCTGCGCGTCGTTGAAGATCTCGCCCCAGCCGCCGAACTTCGCGGGCAGGTAGACGATCGCCACGAGGATGACGATGTAGATCAGGATGTCCTTGACGAACGCGATCAGCGCCGGCGCCCGCAGGCCCGACTGGTAGGTGTAGAGCGCGAGGATCACGAACGCGATGAACAGCGGCAGGTGGCCGAGGATGCCGGAGCCGTTGAGGCCCATCGACCGCAGCACCGCTTCGAGACCGACCAGCTGCAGCGCGATGTACGGCATGGTCGCGACGATGCCGGTGACGGCGATGATCAGTGCCAGCCAGTGCGAGCCGTAGCGGCCCTTCACGAAGTCGGCGGGCGTGACGTAGCCGTGCACGCGGCTGACCGACCACATGCGCACCAGCGGCAGGAAGACGATCGGGTAGAGCACCACCGTGTACGGCAGGGCGTAGAAGCCGAGCGCACCGGCACCGAACATCAGCGCCGGCACAGCGACGAACGTGTACGCGGTGTAGAGGTCGCCACCGACCAGGAACCACGTGATCCAGCTGCCGAACTTCCGGCCGCCCAGACCCCACTCGTCGAGGTGGTCGAGGGTCTCGCCCTTCTGCCACCGCGCCGCCACGAAACCCATGACCGTGACGAGCAGGAAGAGGACGCTGAAGACGATCAGCTCAGTCCACTGCATCAGTTCGCTCCCTCGTCCAGGTCGTCGACACCCAGCTCGTCCGGCTTACCGGTGACGACCGGCGCGTCCTTGGTCTTCACGTAGACCAGACCGACGGCGAGCACGCCGACCGGCACGAACACGAACTGGTACCAGTAGAAGAAGGGGAGCCCGAAGAGGCGGGGCTCGTCCATGTTGAACCACGGTGTGATGAGCATCAGCAGCGGGACTATCAGCAACAGGTTCCAGTTGCTCCAGCGCAAGCCGGTCCTGGGTTCCGACGGCATGGGGCCCTCCGTGTACGCGGTGTTGCGCGGATGTTAGGCCTGACGACACGGCTCGTCAGCACGCTGATCGGAATCGTTGCACTCCGCTTAACACTTTCTTTGGGCGGTCAGCTCCGCGCTTCCCCGAGCTGCTCGACGAGGTCGGCCTCCGCGAGGTCGAAGTACTCCCGCAGCTTGCCGGTCGCGCGGTCCACGTCACCCGCGTTGAGCAGCTCGACTATCTCCCGGTTCAGCGGCAGGTACGCCAGGTGCAGCCGCTTCGGATCGCTGACCACCCGGAACGCCAGCATGAGCTCCGCGAACAGCCGGTCGGACTCCTCGCTCAGCCGGCTGCTGCCCGCCAGCCCCACGATCCCGCGGTGGAACCGCACGTTGGCCGTCCCGACCCGCCCCCAGTCCTTCCTGGACCCGTGCGAGAGCGCTTCCTCGACCGGCATCCGCACCGCGTTGCGCCGCGCCTCGTCGACGTCCGCCCACTTCTGCAGCGCACCGCACTCGATCACCCGCCGCGCCGCGTAGAGGTCGCGCACGTCCTCGGCCGTCGGCGTCCGCACGAACACCCCGCGGCTGTGCTCGTGCACGAGAATTCGATCCCGCGTGAGCAGCCGGAACGCCTCCCGCAGCGTGTTGCGGCTGACCCCGAGCGCCCCGCCGATCGCCTCCTCGCTGAGCCGCAGGCCCGGCGCCAGCTCCCCGTCGAGCACGCGCTCGCGCAGCATGTCGGCGACCTTCTGCGCGGTGCTGGCCCGCTCCAGGCCGCCCTTGCCCTGCGCCAGCGTCGACACCCACGTCTCGGTCACCGCGCCAGTCTATTTGCGGGATCGTTCGATTGCAGTATCGTTCAACAATTCTACAATCGCGCGCCGGTGCCCACGCATCGCCGCACCGGATCGCGCCTGCCCCGCCTCACCGGGCCTGGACCAGCGCCGCCGCCCCGACCAACCCCGCTTCCCCACCGAGCTCCGCCGCCCGCACCTCAAGACCCGCCAGGTACGACAACCCGGCGTGCGCCTTCAACGCCCGCCGCACCGGCTCGAACAGCAGCTCACCGGCCTGCGCCACCCCGCCGCCGATCACCGCCACGTCCAGGTCGCACACCGCAGCCGCCCCCGCGATGGCCATCCCGACGGCTTGGCCAGCGCGGTCGAAGGCGGCCAGCGGGATCTCCTCACCGGCGAGCGCTGCGGCGGCGAGCAGGGCGGCGTCGGCGTCGTCCGGGGCCTGCCAGCCCGCGTGGCGCGCCCAGGCGACCATGCGGGGGCCTGCGGCCACGGTTTCCACGCAGCCGCGGCCACCGCACGTGCACGGCGTGCCGTCCGGGTCCACGACGACGTGGCCGATGTGGCCGGCGTTTCCGGTGCGACCGCCGAACGGACGGCCGTCGAGGACCAGGCCGCCGCCGACGCCGGTCGAGACGACCAGGCCGACCAGGTAGCGGCTGCCCTGGCCGGCGCCGCGCCAGTGCTCACCGAGGGCCATGCAGACGCCGTCGCCGGCCAGTTCCACCGGCACACCGGGGAGCAGGGACGCCACCGAGTCGCGCAGCGGGAAGTTCCGCCAGGACGGCACGTTGATCGGCGACACGGTGCCGTCCACCGTGTTGACCGGGCCGGCCGAGGCGATGCCCACGCCGGCCACCGCCACGTCGGCGACCACCGACGTGACCAGCGACGACACCGCGGGCCACGGGTCCGCGGCGGGAGTGGGGACGCGGGTGGTCCGCACCACCGCGCCGGAGGGGTCGACGAGGGCGGCGGCGATCTTGGTGCCGCCGAAGTCCAGTGCCAGCACCAGATCAGTCACGGTCGCCGATCCTAATCCGCGCACCCCGGCAGCGGCTCCACACCGATCACAGTGGACGGTGTGGCGGCGGGGTCAGCGCTTCAGCATCCGGGTGAGACCGGCAGCCACGGTCGTCGCCAGCACCCAGCCGGACACGATCAGGCCGGACGCGATCCACATCGACGTGCCCGGTGTCTGCCAGCGGTTCTTGTTGCCGAAGTCCACGATGGGCACGACCAGGTCGATCGTGTAGAGCCACGCGTTCCACGGCAGGTGGTCGTCCTCGTTGATCGGCACCAGCGGGCCCTTGTGCTGGAACCAGATGCTCCCGATCAGCCACGCGGTGATCAGCCACCCCAACGCGCGCGCCGGGCGGTAGCCGTAGCCGACCATCGAGCGCTGCAGGAAGCTCCACAGCAGCACCAGCGGCCCGAAGAACCGCATGCCCTCGGCGACCGCGCGGTACCGCAGGCGCTGCTTCTCGATCAGCACGGTGGAGGCGTGCTCCTCGTTGCCGGCCGCGGTCAGCATCTCCGCGAACTGGTCGTACGGGCGCGGGTGGTAGCTGCGCCGCATCGCGTGCCGCAGCCAGCGCAGCCGCTGCTCGACCTGGGCGTCGTCGCGCAGGTCGATCGGGTGGGCCAGCGAGTCGTAGCGGAAGTCGTCGAGGTCGATGAAACCGGTGGCGTTCCAGAAGTTCTCGTTGTCGTCCAACGAGTTGCAGCGCGCCTGCCGCAGCGTCACGAGACCCTTCGGCGGTGACACCACGTTCAGCATCAGCTCCTGGACCTGCATGCCCATGCCGTTCAACGCGTGGCTGTCGAGCTTGTAGCCGAGCACGCCGCCGTTGAAGTTCGCCATGCGGCCGATCACCGCGCGCCGGCACCGCACCCCGCCGTGCGCCACGAATTCCTTCTCACCGCGTGCGCAGATGAGGTCACGGCCGATGGTGGCACCGCCGATGTCCAGCGACGGCTTCTCCCGCGGCTGGTGGCGGTACTTGCCCGGCTTGGTCAACCGGCTGCCGCGCAGGTCGAGGTTCGCGCCCACGGTCACGGCGCGCAGCTCCAGCCCGCCGGAGACGTTCGACTCGCGGACCACGAAGTTGCTGCCCACCCGCGTCCGGTTCGCCAGCACGGCGTCCGCGAACGGGTTGTCCACAACGGCGCGTTCCACGGTGATGCTGCCGCGCACGTGCGTGTCGACCATCCGCAGCTGGCCCTGGATGTGCACGCCGCGGCCCACGACGTCACCGCCGATCTCCGCGCCGTCGACGTGCAACGCGCGCCCGGCGCCGGTCGGCTCGGTGCCGACGGCGGGGGGCGACACGGCGTCCAGCACGGCGTCGGCGAACGACAGCGTGCCGCCGATCTTCGCGTTCACCGCGCGGATCGTGCCCGCGCTGGTGAAACCGCGGTCGAGCTCGACGTCACCGGACACGTCCACGCGGTCGAGGACCAGCGTCGCCGACGGGTCCGCGTGCGGGTCGGTGGTCTCGTCGAACTCCGCGCCGCGCGACAGCACCGCGCCGCGCAACGACAACGCCGAGCTGATCCGGGCGTTCGCGAGGAACACCACGCCGTGCGAGGTGAACGTGCCGAGGAAGTTGCCGCCGACCTGCACCCCGTTGCCGTTCAACGTGAACCCGTCGGCGTTGCTCAGCACCGCGCTGACGAGGTTGACGTTGCCGCCGATCCGCGCACCGGCGATCCGGATCTCGCCCTCGGTGCGGATGCCGAAGCCGAGCAACGCGCCGGCGAGCGTCACCCGGTCGGCGTGCACGCACAGCCCGCCGGGAACGCTGAACTCGCTGTCGCGCAACAGGACCGAGCCCGCGATGTCGGCGTCGGTCAGGTCGACGAGCCCGCCGACGCGGCAGCCGAGCAGCGAGACGTCGTTGCTGCTGTGCAGGTTGCGCGCCTGCAGACCGGGCAGGTCGCAGTCGGTGAAGGAGATGCCGGCGAGGTTCGCCTGCCGCAGGTCCGGTGTCGCCTCGAACCGGCAGCGCTCGAACTCCAGCACGTACGGCACCTCGACCGCGCGCAGGTCGAGCACGCCGGTGACGACGTGGTCCACCACGCGGATGACGGGTGGGGTGCTCGGCTTGCGCCGCGGCAACCGCCACCCGCCACCGCCGGTGCTGTTCTCGTTCTCCCCCAGGCCGCGCAGTACGTCAGCCGCAGGGAGCCTCTTCTGCGTGGCCACCGCACCAGTGTGACCGGCCGCGCCGCGTTTCGAGGTCGATCACGGGGAACCGGCGCGGCTACGCGGACGGCCCCTGGTGCGTCGGGTCGAGCACGCGCGACAGGAACGACTTGGTGCGCTCCTCCTGCGGGTTGCCGATCACCTCGGCCGCCGGGCCCGCCTCGACGATGTAGCCGCCGTCCATGAAGATCACCTTGTCGGCGACCTCGCGGGCGAACTGCATCTCGTGCGTGACGACCAGCATGGTCATGCCCTCGTCGGCGAGCTGCCGCATGACGCCGAGCACGTCACCGACGAGCTCGGGGTCGAGCGCGGAGGTCGGCTCGTCGAACAGCATCACCTCGGGGTCCATCGACAGCGCGCGGGCGATCGCCACGCGCTGCTGCTGCCCGCCGGACAGCTCCGCGGGCATGGAGTTGGCCTTCTCCTTGAGCCCCACGCGTTCGAGGTTGCGCAACGCGATCTCGTTCGCCGCCTGCTCGCTGCGCTTGAGCACCTTGCGCTGCGCCACGGTCAGGTTGTTCATGACGTTGAGGTGCGCGAACAGGTTGAAGCCCTGGAAGACCATGCCGATCTTCGTGCGCGCGAGGTCGATGTCGACGTCCGGGTCGGTGAGCTCGACGCCGTTGACGACGATCCGGCCTCCCTGGGGCTCCTCCAGCAGGTTGATGCAGCGCAGCAACGTGGACTTGCCGGAACCGGACGGACCGATGATGCAGACCACGTCACCGCGGTTGACCTGGAGGTCGATGTTCTTCAGGACCTCGAGCGGGCCGAACGACTTCTTCAGCCCGCTGATCTCGACACTGACGTCGCTCATACGACGGCCACCTTCTTCCCGCCGGAGCGCCGTTCCAGGTACCGCGACAGGTAGCCCAGCGGCAGCGTGATCACCAGGTAGGACAGGCCGACCACGAGGATCGGCGTCAGCGTGGGGCTGCGGCTGAGGAACTCGCGGCCGAACTTGAGCAGCTCGTAGTCGTCGCGCGCCAGGCCGATGACGTAGACCAGCGACGAGTCCTTGGTGAGCAGGATCAGCTCGTTGGTCAGCGGCGGCAGGATGATCCGGAACGCCTGCGGGATCACGATCGTGATCATCGCGCGGCCCCGCGACATGCCCAGCGAGCGCGCGGCCTCGACCTGGCCCTTCGGCACCGCCTGGATGCCGGCGCGGACCGTCTCCGCGATGTAGGCACCGCCGACGAGGCCGAGCGCCATCATCACGATCGAGTAGATGTCGAACTTCAGCTGGAACGCCAGCGGCACCGCGACGGTGAACGCGAGGAACACCAGCAGGGCGGGGACACCGCGGAAGAACTCGATGTAGACGGTGGCGATCCACCGGTACGGTGCCACCGACGAGAGCTTCATCAGTGCCAGCAGCAGGCCGAGCACCAACGCGAGCCCGAACCCGAACAGCGTGTAGATGACGGTGTTCTTGAACGCGACCGTGATGAGCTCGGGGAACATCGCCCCCGCGGTATCCACGTCGAAGAACGTGTGCGCGATCTCCGACCAGTTCGCGGTGAACGCCACCACCAGTGCGACCAGCACCAGCAGGCCGTACTGCGCGTACCTGAAGTATGTGGCGCGCTTTCGCTTGGACAGCGCCATGTGAGGCTCCTAGCGGATCGGTCCGGACGTGAGACGGGGTCGGCAGGTCCTCTGCCGACCCCGTGGGAAGCCGCTTACTTCGACGCCGGCTTCTTGCCGAACCACTTCTCGTAGATCTTGTCGTACTCGCCGCTGCTCTTCGCGTCCTTCAACACCTGGTTGACGACGTCGAGCAGGGCCTTGTTGTCCTTCTTGATGCCGATGCCGTACTTGTCGCCGGTCGGGAACTCCGTCGTCACCTCGGTGTCGGGGAACTCCTTGGCGTAGTCGTACAGCGGGCCGTTGTCGTTGATCGCGGCGTCGACGGACCCGGTGCGGACCGCCGTCTCCTGCAACGTCAGGTCCTCGAACTGCACGACCTCGTAGCCGTACTTCTCCTTGTTCTCGTTCGCGTAGATCTCACCGGTGGTGGACTGCTGCACGCCGAGCTTCTTGCCCTTCAGCGCGGCCAGGTCCTTGTAACCGGTGCCCTTCTTCACGAGCAGGGCCTGCTCGGCGTCGAAGTACGGGTCCGAGAAGTCGAGCGCCTTCTTGCGCTCGTCGGTGATCGTCATCGCCGCGGCGGCGACGTCGCAGTCGCCGACGTTGAGGCTCTGGCCGTTCTGGATGCCCTCGAACGCGGTGTCGAGGATCTCCTGCTGGACGTTCAGCTTCTTGGCCACCAGGTCGACGAGGTCGACGTCGAAGCCGATGGTCTTGTCGCCCTCGCTGTACTGGAAGGGCTTGTACGACAGGTGCGTGCAGGTGACGAGCTTGCCGTCCTTGACGAGCTTCACCCCGCTGTCGCTGCTGGTGCCGCCACCGCTGTTGGTGCTCGTCGCGCAGCCGGTCAGCGCGGTCAGCGCTAGGGCCGCTGCGGGCAGCAGGGCGAGCACGTGCCTGGTTCGACGAGCCACTGCGTCACTCCTCGTAACTGTTGCGGACGAGTGAACGGGATACTGCCACCCGGGTGACGTGGTGGACAGCACGTGCGTGTTACAGGCCACTCCGTTGCAACAATTTTGCGTGACATGGGCAAATCGGCCGCAGGATGTTGCGCAAATTGGCCTAGATCACACAACGTCTGTACATATTGCACACGAATGGTGACGAACTGCGAGCGCGTCCTTGATCAGGATTTGATCACGGGGACTGCGGTTCGGTCCGGTTCCGCCTCAGCTGCTCCGTTCCGCGAGCAGCCCCGCCACCAGCGCCGTCCACCCCGTCTGGTGCGTCGCCCCGAGCCCTTCGCCCGTGTCGCCGTCGAAGTACTCGCTGAACGTCACGTGCCGCCGCCAAAGGGGTGACTCCGACGCCTCGATCCGCTTGCCGTCCGACGGCCGGCGCCCGTCGTGGTCGGGCAGGAACAGCCCGACCAGCCGGTCGCTCAGCTCGTCCGCGACCTGACCGGCCGTCATCGCCCGCCCGGAGTTCGTCGGCATCTCCACCTGGAACTCGCCGCGGTGGAACGCCTCGACCGTGCGCAGCGCCTCGACCAGCAGGGCGTTCGTGGGCAGCCAGACCGGGCCGCGCCAGTTCGAGTTGCCGCCGAACATCGGGGTGTGCGACTCGCCCGGCTCGTAGCCCATCCGGTGGTCCTGTCCGGCGACCTTGACCTCCAGGCCCTCGCGGTGCGCGGCGCTCAGCGACCGGATGCCGTGCGGCGAGAGGAACTCGTGCTCGTCGAGCATCCGGTGCAGCACCCGCCGCAGCCTGTGCTCGTCCAGCAACGACGCGAACGCGCCGCGCTCGTAGTGGAACGTGATGAACTGCCGCAGCTCCGGCCGCCGCTTGAGCAGGTGCTCCAGGCGTGACGTGAAGCCGTGCAGCTCCTCCAGCACCCACGGTTCCAGCACCGCGGACGCCAGCAGCGGGATCAGGCCCACCATCGACCGCACCCGCACCGGTTCGGACTCCACTGACCCGTCGTGGGCGCGCCGGGAGACCCGGTCGTAGCAGAAGCCGTCCTCGTCGTGCCAGATGCCGCTGCCCGACGACCCGAAGTGCGTGAACGCCTCCGCGATCGACAGGAAGTGCTCGACGAACTTGGTCGCCACGTCCTCGTACGACTCGTCGTCGCGCGCCAGCTCCAGCGCGATCTGCATGAGGTGCAGGCTGTAGGCGGCCATCCACGACGTGGCGTCGGACTGCTCCAGCCGCCACTCGCCGAGCATCGGCTCCGACCGGTTGACCGGGCCGATGTTGTCCATGCCGAGGAAGCCGCCCTCGAACAGGTAGCTGCCGCCGGCGTCCTTGCGGTTGACCCACCAGGAGAAGTTCAGCAGCAGCTTGTGGAAGACCTTGGCGAGGAACCCGCGGTCCCTGCTGCCGTCCGCGCGGTAGACCTGCAGCGCCGCCCACGCGTGCACGGGCGGGTTGACGTCGCCGAACTCCCACTCGTAGGCGGGGATCTGGCCGTTCGGGTGCATCATCCACTCGCGGCAGAACAGCAGCAGCTGCTCCTTCGCGAACGCCGGGTCGACCAGCGTGAACGGGATCGTGTGGAACGCGAGGTCCCACGCCGCGAACCAGGGGTACTCCCACTCGTCCGGCATCGAGATCACGTCGGCCACGTCGAGGTGCCGCCAGTGCACGTTGCGCGCCTCGGGGGTGCGCCGCGAGCTGGGCGCCTCGGGCTTCGTCGGGTCGCCGTCGAGCCAGTCGCGGGTGCGGAAGCGGTAGTGCTGCTTCGTCCACATCAGACCGGCGAGCGCGCGCCGCAGCACGTGCCTCTGCTCAGGCCCCGCCTCGGGCGCGATCGCGTCGTGGAACTCGTCGGCCTCCCGCCTGCGGGCGGCCATGGTCTCGGCGAAGCTCGGCCCGAACGGGTCCACGTGCCCGTCGCCGCCGGTCAGCCGCAGCCGCACCGTCACCGTCTCGCCCGGCTCCACCGGGTCGAACGAGTACCAGGCCGCGAACTTCGTGCCCGCCGCACCGGGGTCGTCCGGCCCCACGACCTGGCAGGCGCTGGTCGAGCCGCGCACCACGTACTCGCAGATGCCGTCCTTGGCCCACGGCGACGGGTTGCGCTCGGCCCCGAAGAGCGCCACCTCGTTGCTCTCGTTGTCCGTCATCAGCAACGACGGCGAGTCGTCCAGGTGCAGCGTGTACCGGCCGAGGTTGCCGTGGTCCGCGGTCACCTTGCGCCCGGTCGTGGTGCTCGCGACCAGCCGGCACGGCCGCCCGTCCCGCCCCCACGCCCAGGTGTTGCGGAACCACAGCTGCGGCAGCAGGTGCAGCGGCGCGTCCTCCGGCCCGCAGTTCGTGGCGCTGATCTCGACGCAGATGTCGTCGGTCTCCGCCTTCGCGTACGTGACCACGACGTCGAAGAACCGGTTCTCGTCGAGCACCCCGGTGTCGGACAGCTCCGGCTCCCGGTTCTCCCGCCCCGCGGTGCGCGCCATCTCCCTGAGCTGCTCGTACGGGTACTCGCGCTGCGGGTAGCGGTAGACCACCTGCATCCAGGAGTGGGTGGGCGTCCCGTCGGTCACCCACCAGTGCTCCTTGACGTCCTCGCCGTGGTTGCCCTCCTCGTTGGCGAGACCGAAGTACCGCTCCTTGAGGATGGGGTCCCTGCCGTTCCACAGCGCCAGGGCGAGGTTGAGGAACCCGTGCACGTCGCAGATGCCCGCGATGCCGTCCTCGCCCCACCGGTAGGCCCGCGACCGGGCGTGGTCGAACGGGAACGACGCCCAGGCGTCACCGCCGGGCGAGTAGTCCTCGCGGACCGTGCCCCACTGCCGGCCGGAGAGGTACGGCCCCCACAGCCGCCACGGCGAAGTCGGTGTGCCCGACTCCGCGAGACGCGCCCGTTCCGCTTCTTCGCCCATCGACCCAGTGTGCGTCACGGGTCAGGACGATTGCTGGGGCCCGGGTGTGGTTTGGGTCGTACCTCACTGAAAGACCGGGTCAGGACCCCTGTGCCGCGTGCGCGTCCAGCACCAGCGCGACCGCCTCGGTGACCCTGGCCGCGTGCGCCAGGTGCAGCCACTCGTCCGGCACGTGGCAGTTCGAGTCCGGTCCGATCACGCCGGTGACCACGAACTGCGCCTCCGGGTACGCCTCGTGCAGCAGGCCCATGAACGGGATCGAGCCGCCCAGCGACACGGTCCGCCACGGTGCCCCGAAGACGTCCTTGCCCGCCTCGTCGAGCACGGCGGACAGCCACGGGGCCAGCTCGGGCGCGTTCCAGCCGTCGGCGGCCTCGACGCGGGAGAGCCCCACGGTCGCGTTGTAGGGCACGTCGGTGGTGAGCAGCGTGCGCACCGCCTCCAGCGCGGCCGCGGAGGACGCGGTCGGCGGCAGGCGGAACGACAGGACCAGCGAGGTGTACGGGCGCAGCACGTTGCCCGCGTCGTCGGGCAGCGGCAGGCCCTCGGCGCCGGTCACGGACAGGGTGGGCCGCCAACCGGAGTTCAGCGCGAGCTCGACCTCGTCCGGGGACATCGGCCGCAGGTCGCCGACGCGCGGGACCGGGTCCCACAGGGCACCTGGTGCGGCCTCGACGGCCTCGCGGACCTCCGCCAGCCGGTGAGCGGGGATCTCGACGTGCATCTCCGGCACCAGGACCTCGCCGGTCTCGGAGTTCTCGATGCGGTCGAGCAGGGTGCGGGCGATCCGGAACGACGACGGCACGATGCCCGACGCCATGCCGGAGTGCAGGCCGCCCTCCAGCACCCGCACGGTGACCGTGACCTGCACCAACCCGCGCAGCGACGTGGTCAGCCACATGCGGTCGTAGTCGGAGCCGCCCGAGTCGAGGCAGACGACCAGCGACACGCGGCCCAGCCGGTCGGACAGGTGCTCCAGGTACGCCGGCAGATCGGGCGAACCGGACTCCTCACCGGTCTCCAGCAGCACGACGCAACGGGCGTGCGAACCGCCCGACGCGCGCACGGCCTCGATTGCGGCAACTGCGGCATAACCGGAGTAACCATCATCGGCAGCGCCGCGCCCGTAGAGACGTCCGTCACGCAGCACAGGGGTCCAGGGGCCGAGTCCTTCGCCCCACCCGCCCACCGGGGGCTGCTTGTCGAGGTGTCCGTAGAGCAACACCGTGTCGTCGCCGGAGTTGCCGGAGGCCGGCACGTCGACCACGAGCAGCGGCGTGCGTCCCGCCAGTTGGACGACCTCCAGGGTCGCGCCGGGCAGGTTTCGCGAGGCGATCCACGCGCGCACGTGGTCGATGGCGGCGGCCAGTTCGCCGTGTTCCTCCCACGCCGGGTCGAAGGCGGGGGAAACGGCAGGCACGGCCACGAGCCGAGACAGGCTCGGGACGATCTCGGAGTCCCAGAGCGTCCGGACGGTGCTGGTCACAACGGAGCGGTCCACCTCTCGATCCTGTCACGACTCCGCCTCTGCCCGCGTCGTCAGACTCTTACCAGGAGGCCCGCACAGAAGTTAACGATCGGTAACCGGGACAGTGGCGTCCGGTGGTCGGACGGCCTACTCGGAGGACAAAAGGTCGAACCTCCGACTGTTGTCCCTGATCAGAACGTTGACTCGTGTGTTACGAAGTGGGACGGGTCTCACCAACTCGGGTGAGGCCGTGTCAGGATGTGGTCGTAAGCCACCGTCACCGTCGACGGCTGCCTCCGGCCCCACAGGGCTGGCGGCGACCGCCGACGTCGCCGCACGAGGTCGTCACGAGCGATCGGGCGGTCGGAGAAGACAGAGGAGAAGGCGCATGTCGTCCCCTGAGCAATGGACGCACCCTGAGCCGGACGCAGCGCCGGCCGCCACTGCCGCGAAACCGACGGCGGAACAGGTGATCGCGGGCTTGCGAGCGACCGACGAGGGCGGCGCCGACCTGGTGCAGCTCCTCACCCCCGAGGGCGAGCGGGTCGCGCACCCCGACTTCGACATCGACATCACGGCGGAGGAGCTGCGCGGCCTGTACCGCGACATGGTCCTGATCCGCCGCGTCGACCGCGAGGCGAACGCGTTGCAGCGCAAGGGCCAGCTCGGCATCTGGGTGCCGCTGCTGGGCCAGGAGGCCGCGCAGATCGGTGCCGGCCGCGCGATGCGCCCGACCGACATGGCCTTCCCGAGCTACCGCGAGCACGGCATCGCGTGGACCCGCGGGATCAATCCGACGGAGCTGCTCGGCATCTTCCGCGGCACCGACCAGGGCACCTGGGACCCGGTCGAGAAGCGCTTCCACCCGTACACGATCGTCATCGGCAACCAGGTCCTCAACGCGGCCGGGTACGCGATGGGCCAGAAGTTCGACGGCAAGGTCGGCGACGACGAGGGAGAAGCCACCATGTGCTTCTTCGGCGACGGCGCGACCAGCCAGGGTGACGTGCACGAGGGCTTCGTGTGGGCCGCGGTCTACGACGCGCCGCTGGTCTTCTTCTGCCAGAACAACCAGTGGGCCATCTCCGAGCCCACCGAGCGCCAGTCGCGCCTGCCGCTGTACCAGCGCGCCCGCGGCTACGGCTTCCCCGGCATCCGGGTCGACGGCAACGACGTGCTGGCCACGCTCGCCGTGACGAAGTGGGCGCTCGACGAGTGCCGCCACGGCAACGGCCCGATCCTGATCGAGGCGTTCACCTACCGGATGGACGCGCACACCACCTCCGACGACCCGACCCGCTACCGGCTGTCGGACGAGCTGGAGATGTGGAAGCTCAAGGACCCGATCGAGCGGGTCAAGGTCTACCTCGTGAAGCAGCAGTGGGCCGACAGCGCGTTCTTCGAGGGTGTCGAGGCGGACGCCGACAAGCTCGGCGAGGAGCTGCGGGAGTTCTGCACGAACATGCCCGACCCGCCGGCTGAACGGATCTTCAGCAACGTCTACGCGGAGGGGAACCCCAACCTCGACGCGCAGCGCGATGAGTTCCTCGACTACGTCTCGGGTTTTGCTGGAGGTGAGCACTGATGGCTGCTCCGACGATGGACCGCTCCACCGCTGCCGCCCCGGCGACCCCGGTGCAGACGCTCACGATCTCGAAGGCGCTCAACATGGGCCTGCGGGCGGCCATGGAGGCCAACCCCAAGGTCATCATGATGGGCGAGGACATCGGCAAGCTCGGTGGCGTCTTCCGCATCACCGACGGCCTGCAGAAGGACTTCGGTGAGCAGCGCGTGCTGGACACGCCGCTCGCGGAGTCCGGCATCATCGGCACCGCCGTGGGCCTCGCGATCCGCGGCTACCGCCCGGTGTGCGAGATCCAGTTCGACGGCTTCATCTTCCCCGGCTTCGACCAGATCGTGTCGCAGGTCGCGAAGCTGCACTACCGCACGCAGGGCAAGATCAAGATGCCCATCGTGATCCGCGTGCCGTTCGGTGGCGGCATCGGTGCGGTCGAGCACCACTCGGAGTCCCCGGAGTCGTACTTCGCGCACACCGCCGGCCTCAAGGTCGTCTCGTGCTCGAACCCGGCCGACGCGTACTGGATGATCCAGCAGGCGATCGACTGCGACGACCCGGTGCTGTTCTTCGAGCCGAAGCGCCGCTACTACGAGAAGGGCGAGGTCGACACCACGACCCAGCCCGGCAAGCTGTTCGAGTCGCGCGTGCTGCGCTCCGGCACGGACGCCACGCTGGTCGCCTACGGCCCGATGGTCCGCACCTCGCTCGACGCCGCCAACGCGGCCGCCGAGGACGGCACGTCGCTGGAGGTCATCGACTTGCGCACGCTGTCGCCGCTCGACCTGGAGCCGGTGTTCGAGTCGGTGCGCCGCACCGGCCGGCTGGTCGTCGTGTCCGAGGCGCCGTCCGAGTCCTCGATCGCCAGCGAGATTGCGGCCAAGGTCCAGCAGGAGTGCTTCTACTCCCTGCAGGCACCGGTGCTGCGGGTGACCGGTTTCGACACCCCGTACCCGCCGTCGAAGCTCGAGGAGGAGTTCCTCCCCGACCTCGACCGGGTGCTGCACGCCGTCGACCGCTCTCTCGCCTGGTAAGGGGACAACCGGAAATGCCGCAGTACAAGCAGTTCCCCCTGCCGGACACGGCTGAGGGGCTGACCGAGGCCGACATCCTCACCTGGCACGTGAAGCCCGGTGACACCGTCACGGTCAACCAGATCATCGTCGAGATCGAGACGGCCAAGGCCGCCGTCGAGCTGCCGTGCCCGTGGGCCGGCGTCGTGACCGAGCTGCTCGCGGAGCCCGGTCAGACCGTCGAGGTCGGCGTCCCGATCATCACGATCGACACCGACCCCGGTGGCGCGGCCGCACCCGCCCCCGCTCCTGCCGCGGCAGAGACGAACGGCACCTCGTCCGGCAAGATCGGCGAGGAGATGCCGGGCGGGCGCATCGCGACGCTCGTCGGCTACGGCCCGAAGTCCGGTGCGGCCAAGCGCCGTGCCCGCAAGGACGCCCCGGCCGTGGCCGGCGCCGCCGGCGCCGCCGTCGCCGCGGTCACCCCGGCCGCCGTCGCGGCACCGCCGGCCCCCGCTCCTGCTCCGGTCGTCCCGGAACCCGTTGCGGCGGCTCCGGTCTCGGCCCCCGGCGGGTACGTGCCGCTGGCCAAGCCGCCGGTCCGCAAGCTCGCCAAGGACCTCGGCGTCGACCTGCGCGCCCTCACGGGCTCCGGCCCCGGCGGCGTGATCACCCGGTCCGACGTGGAGAACGCGGTGTCCGCACCGGTTGCCGCACCCGTTGCTGCGTCCACTGTGGACAACGGCACGCGGGAACGCCGGGTGCCGATCAAGGGCGTCCGCAAGGCGACCGCGCAGGCGATGGTGGACAGCGCGTTCACCGCACCGCACGTCACCGAGTTCCTGACGGTCGACGTGACGCCGATGATGGAGCTGCGGGCCCGGTTGAAGAACCACCCGGAGTTCCGCGGCGTGAAGCTGACGCCGCTCGCGTTCTGCGCCAAGGCCGTGATCCTCGCGGCCCGCCGCACACCGGACGTCAACGCCACGTGGGACGCGGCGGCCAACGAGATCGTCTACAAGGACTACGTCCACCTCGGCATCGCGGCCGCCACGCCGCGCGGCCTGGTGGTCCCGAAGGTCCGCGACGCCGACCGCATGTCGTTGAAGGAACTGGCCGTCGCGCTGGACGAGCTCGCCACGGTGGCCCGCGAGGGCAAGACCGCGCCGGCCGACATGATGAACGGCACCATCACGATCACCAACGTCGGCGTCTTCGGCGTCGACACCGGCACGCCGATCCTCAACCCCGGTGAGTCCGCGATCCTCGCCCTCGGCGCGATCCGCGACATGCCGTGGGTGGTCGACGGCGAGATCAAGGTCCGCAAGATCTGCCAGCTCGCGCTGTCGTTCGACCACCGCGTGGTCGACGGCCAGCAGGGCTCGCAGTTCCTGGCCGACGTCGGCGCGCTGTTGGCCGAGCCGGGCATCGCGCTGACCTACTGATCCCAGGTCCGTGAAAGGCCCCCGTGCTGCGGCACGGGGGCCTTTCGCTGTTCAGCCACCTGTTCGGCCAATCCGGCTTGACCCTCCAGCCACTGGAGACTGCACAGTTGTCCCCGTGACGCGCTACCAGATCGGCGAGCTGGCCAGGATGACCGGCCTGACCGTCAAGACCATCCGGTTCTACTCGGACTCGGGCCTCATCCCGCCCACGGACCGGACCGCCGGCGGGTACCGCACCTACGACGCGGAGGCCGTCGCCCGGCTCAAGCTCGTCCGCACCCTGCGCGACCTGGGTGTGGACCTGCCGACGGCCGGGCGGGTGCTCGCCAAGGAGGTGTCGGTGACCGACGTGGCGCGTGCACACGCTGATGCGATCGACGCGCAGATGAGGACGTTGCGGCTCCGCCGTGCCGTGCTGCGCGCCGTCGCCAAGGGAGGGGAGATGGAACTGATGAACGAGCTGGCCCGCATGTCGGACGAGGAGCGGCAGCGCATCCTCGACGACTTCTTCGAGGACGTGTTCGGGCCGTACGAGCTGGACCCGCAGTTCGAGCAGCACATGCGGTCCGTGCGGATCGAGCTGCCGGACGACCCGTCGCCGGAACAGCTGGAGGCCTGGGTCGAGCTCGCGAAGCTCGTGCAGGACCCGGACTTCCGCGCGTCGATCAAGCGGATGTCCCGGCAGCACGAGCAGTACCGCCGCGACAACGTGAACATGACCCCGCCGTCGAGCGGCAACCAGATGGAGACGTTCACCTACTCCATCGACCAGGCACGGCAGGCGATCGAGGCCGGCATCGCACCGGACTCGGCGGAGGCAGCGGAGGTCGTCGCCCGCGTCAACGCGAAGTGGGCGGAGGCGCTGGACGTGCCGAACGACGAGACCGTCGTGCGGCGGCTGCGCGAGTTCGCCGACTTCGCGGACCCGCGGGCCGAGCGGTACTGGGTGCTGATCGGCCGCGTCAACGGCTGGCCCGCCATGCCGGACAACACCCGTGAGCGCGAGTGGCTGCGCGCCGCCGGGGTGCCGCTGGGCTAGACCCTGCGCACGACGCGGGAACCAGCTGGGCGCCCAGCTCGTTCCCGTGGCGACGAAGGTGACGGCTCGCGGTGGACGGGGTCTTCAAGCCTCGCAAGACCCCGCCCCTCAGACGGCCTGAGGACGGCCTGGGGTGATCAACTCACTTGATCTGCATCCCGGAGATCATCCGCGACACCACCAGCCGCTGGATCTCCGACGTCCCCTCAAAAATGGTGAAGATCTTCGCGTCGCGGTGCATCCGCTCCACCGGGTGCTCCCGCGTGTAGCCGGCGCCGCCGAGGATGTGGATCGCCCGCTCGGTCGCCCACACCGACACCTCGGACGCCTTCAGCTTCGACATCGAGCCCTCGCCCGCGGTGAACGGCACGTTGTTGCGGCCCATCCACGCCGCCCGCCACACCAGCAGGCGTGACGCGTCGATCTCCATCCGCATGTTCGCGAGGTCGAAGGCGATCGACTGGTTCTCGATGATCTTGCGGCCGAACGCCTCGCGGTCCTTCGCGTACTCCAGCGCGTAGTCGTAGGCGGCCCGTGCGACACCGACGGCCATCGCGCCCACGGTCGGGCGGGTGGTCTCGAAGGTCGCCATCGCCGCCTGGCCGCCGGCCTTCAGGCCCTCACGAGCTCGTGCCAGCCGGGCGTCCAACCGCTCCTTACCGCCCAGCACGCAACGGCCCGGCACCCGCACGTCGTCCAGGAACACGTCGGCGGTGTGCGACGCGCGCATGCCGTGCTTCTTGATCTTGCCCGGTGACGACAGGCCGGGGGTGCCGGGGGGAACGATGAAACCGGCCTGGCCGCGCGAGCCCAGGGCGGGGTCGACGACGGCGGTGACCACGTGCACGTTCGCGATGCCGCCGTTGGTGGCCCAGGCCTTCTGGCCGTTCAGGACCCACTCGTCGGTGGCCTCGTCGTAGCGGGCCCGCGTCCGGTAGCCCGCCACGTCCGAGCCCGCCTGGGGTTCGGAGGCGCAGAACGCCGCCAGCTTCGGGTCCGACTCGTCGCCGAAGCACTCCGGGACCCACTCGGCCAGTTGTTCCGGCTCGCCGCCCGCGAAGATGCCGGCGACCGCGAGACCGGTGCCCATCAACGACAGCGCGATGCCCGCGTCACCCCAGAAGAGCTCCTCGGTGGCGATGGGCGGCGACAGCCCGATCGGGTCGGCGAACCAGGTCGCGAGGGCCTCGAAGCCGTAGAGACCGATCTTCGCGGCCTCCTGGATGACCGGCCACGGCGTCTCCTCGCGCTCGTCCCACTCCGAGGCCGCCGGCCTGATGACGTCGCGAGCGAAACCGTGCACCCAGTCGCGCAGGTCGGTCTGGTCTTCGTTCAGTTCGAGCGAGAAGCCACCCACGGGAGAACCTTCCTACGCCTTCGGGATGTTGAACAGGCTCATGAACCCGGCCGCGAACCCCAGATCGCCCTTGACCTTCAGCTTGCCCGTCATGAACAGCACGGGGGCTGACGCGTTGCCGGTCGCGAGCTTCAGGAAGTCGGCCGGCGTCAAGGTCACGATGGCGCGGGCCTCGCGGGTCACGCCCTTGTTGATGGTGCACGTCGCGTCTTCGATGATGGCCTCGTAGACGTCTTCGAGCACGTGGAAGTGCACGACGGCGCGGGTGGCACCGGCCCGGTCCGCGCGGAAGTGGACCTCCATGCGGCGGAACACCTCGTCCAGCACGCGCACGCGCAGCGCCGGGTCCGCGACGACCGCCTCGATCTGGTCCTTGGAGGCGCGCGAGATGATGCGGGCGAAGTTCGACGGGTCCATCTTCGAGAGGTCGAGGTCCGCGCCGCCGTCGGCCAGGGCGCCGAGGGCGTTCAGCAGGGCGGCGAAGTCGTCCTTGCCGAGCTTCTTCGGGTCGATGCCGCGTGCGATGACGTCGATGTCGACGTCCTTCAGCGCGGGGTCGTCCGGCGAGATCTGCTGCAACGTGCTGATCAGCTCGGCGGGGCTGAGCTTCGCGATCGCCTCGGTCGTGAGGTCGTGCGTCATCGAGACACCTCCTGGTACCTACTCGCGAGTAAGACTACTGGCGAGTAGATAGAGCGGCAAGCCGATCGGATAATCTTGCACCTCCGAACCGAGGGGTAGTGATGCGCACAGAAGGTCGAGCCAAGCGCTTGCCGCGCGCCGTGCGGGAGCGGCAGATCATGGATGCCGCCGTCGACGTGTTCTCGCGGCTCGGCTTCCACGCGGCGTCGATGGACGAGATCTCCGACGTCGCGGGCATCTCCAAGCCGATGCTCTACGCCTACCTCGGGTCGAAGGAGGAGCTGTTCGCGACCTGCATCCGGCGCGAGGCCACCAGGATGATCGAGGCCATCGCGACCGGCGTCGAGCCCGACCAGGAACCGGACGTGCAGCTGTGGAGCGGGCTGCGGGCGTTCTTCGGGTTCGTCGGGGAGAACCGGGCGAGCTGGCAGGTGCTGCACCGGCAGGCGTCCTCGCAGGGCGGGCCGTTCGCGGCCGAGCTCGCGGACATGCGCGGGCGCGCGGTGTCGCTGGTCGCGGCGCTGCTCACCCAGTCGACGAAGGCGCCGGCGACCACGCTGGAGGCCGAGTCGCTGGCGGCCGCGCTCGTCGGTGCCGGCGAGTCGCTCGCGGACTGGTGGCTCGACCACCCCGAGGAACCGGCCGGCGTGGTCGCCGCCCGGCTCATGAACCTCGTGTGGATGGGCTTCGGCGACCTCGTCGACGGCAACGTCTGGCACCCACCGTCACGTCGCTGAGCCGAGCAGGTGGGGTCCCTTGCCCCAGACGGCGAACCCCCAGCCGTTCTCGTTCTCACGCGCGGAAAACTCCACGCGGCCGGGAATCAGCAACGGCTTCTTGAACCTCACGTCCACCGTCACGGCCTCGGGCAACCGGCCTTCCAGCGCCGCGAGGCACCGCGCCTTGGTCCACATCCCGTGCGCGATCGCCCGCGGGAACCCGAACAGCTTGGCGCTCAACGGGTGCAGGTGGATCGGGTTGCGGTCGCCGGACACCGCGTTGTAACGCCGCCCGATGTCCGCGGGCACCCGCCACTGCGCCGACCCGGCCGGCCGCCGCAGCTCCTCACCGGAGGACGAGCCGGAACCGGTGCGCCGCAGGTAGGTCGACACCCCTTCCCAGACACCGGACACCGCCGTCACCACGTCGAGCTGGCTGCCCTGCGGGTGCGGGCGCAGGTCGCGCGCCGACACCGTGACCTCCAGC
Source organism: Lentzea chajnantorensis (assembly GCF_054300775.1). Classification (NCBI taxonomy): domain Bacteria; kingdom Bacillati; phylum Actinomycetota; class Actinomycetes; order Pseudonocardiales; family Pseudonocardiaceae; genus Lentzea; species Lentzea chajnantorensis. Next base: position 1,246,235 of record NZ_JBSDZT010000002.1, read on the forward strand.
GGTTCGTCCAGGCGCAACGGCCGCGACTGCGTGATCCGGTTCGCGACGTGCACCAGACCGGGCAGCGGGAACGGGAAACCGGCCCCCGTCATCAGCTCCAGCTGCAACGGGAAACCCAGCACGTGCGGATAGGTCAACGGCAACGCGTCGCGCAGCCCGAACCCGCACACCTCGTTGTACGCCGCCAGGTGCTTGAGCGAGACGTCGTAGGTGGCCGAAACCGGTTGTGCGGCAAGGGAGTCACCGCGCCGGAACGCCGTGAGCGCCGCCTTCAGCAACATCACGCCCCCAGCAGCATCTGGCCGCACACCCGCACGACGTTCCCGTTGACACCACCGGATCCGGGCGCGGCGAACCACGCGACGGTCTCCGCGACGTCAGAGGGCAGCCCGCCCTGCGACAGGCTGTTCATCCGCCGCCCGACCTCGCGGGTCAGGAGCGGCACGGCCGCGGTCATCTTCGTCTCGATGAAACCGGGTGCGACGGCGTTGATGGTGGCGCCGCGCTCGGCGAGCACCGGTGCCAGCGACGTGACCATCCCGATCACGCCGGCCTTCGAGGTGGCGTAGTTGGTCTGCCCGACGTTGCCCGCGATCCCGGCGATCGACGACACCCCGACGATCCGCCCGCCGGTCCGCAGCACGTCGCCGTCCAGCAGGGCCGCGTTGATCCGCTCCTGGCAGGCCAGGTTGACCTCCAGCACGGCGTCCCACTTGTCGGAGTCCATGCGCGCCAACGTCTTGTCACGGGTGATGCCCGCGTTGTGCACGACGACGTCCACGCCGCCGTGCCGTTCCATCAGGTACGAGGTCAACCGAGCCGGGTCGCCGGTGATGTCGAGCTGCAACGCCGACCCGCCGACCGCGTTCGCGACCCTCGACAGGTCCTCGCCGGCCGCCGGGACGTCCAGGCACACCACGTGCGCGCCGTCGCGGGCCAGCATCGTGGCGATCGCCTCGCCGATCCCGCGCGAGGCACCCGTGACCAGCGCGACCTTGTCCTCCAGCGTGCCGGTCGACGCGGCTCCCGACACGTGGACGACCTGGCCGGACACGTACGCGGACCGCCCGGACAGCAGGAACCGCAGCGTCGACTCGGCACCGTCCTCGGCGCCGTCGGCCACGTACACCAGGTTCGCCGTGCCGCCGCGGCGCAGCTCCTTGCCGACCGAGCGCACGAACCCTTCGAGGGCCCGCTGCGCCACCGAGTCCGGCGACCGCCCGATGACGACCACCCGCCCGCACGGGCCGAGCTGCGTGATCACCGGGTGGAAGAAGTCGTGCAGCTGCCGCAGGTCGGCCACGGTCTCGATGCCGGAGGCGTCGAACACCAGCGCGCCGTAGGGCGCCGAGCCGGTTTCGAGCGTCTTGAGGAAGGGCAGCCGGGGGGTGCCACCGACCAGGACCGGTGTCGCCAGTGCGGCGTCGCGGCGGAGCGGATGCGGGTTCGGCAGGCCGAGCCTGCGCACGAGCTGGCGGCCGAGTCCCGACGAGGCGAACTTCTGGTACCTGTCCACGTCACACAACCTACTCGCTAGTAAGTCTACCCGCTAGTAGGTAGTATGGCAGCATGCGAGTAGCGATCATCGGCGGCAACCGCATCCCGTTCGCCCGCTCGAACGGCCCGTACGCCACCGCGTCGAACCAGGACATGTTCACGGCGGTGCTGGACGGCCTGGTGAGCCGCTTCGGGTTGCAGGGCGAACGCCTCGGCGAGGTGGTCGCCGGCGCCGTGCTCAAGCACTCGCGCGACTTCAACCTCGTCCGCGAGTCGGTGCTGGGCAGCAGGCTCAGCCCGCAGACACCCGCGTACGACCTCCAGCAGGCGTGCGGCACCGGCCTGCAGGCGATCATCGCGGTGGCCAACAAGATCGCGCTCGGCCAGATCGAGTCCGGCATCGCGGGCGGCGTCGACACCACCAGCGACGCGCCGATCGGCGTGAACGAGGACTTCCGCAAGCTGCTGCTGGAGTTCAACCGCACCCGCAAGGTCGGTCTGCTGGCCAAGCTGCGGCCCGGCCACGTCGTCCCGCACCTGCCGCGCAACGGCGAACCGCGCACCGGCAGGTCGATGGGCGAGCACGCCGCGCTGACCGCCGCCGAGTACGGCATCACCCGCGAGGACCAGGACGAGCTGACCGCGCGCAGCCACCGCAACCTCGCCCGCGCCTACGACGAGGGCTTCTTCGACGACCTCGTCACGCCCTACCTCGGCCTCACCCGCGACCAGAACCTGCGCCCGGACAGCAGCGTCGAGAAGCTCGCCAAGCTCAAGCCGGTCTTCGGCGACACCATGACCGCGGGCAACTCCACCCCGTTGTCCGACGGCGCCTCCGCGGTGCTGCTCGCCACCGAGGAGTGGGCGGCGGCCCGCAACCTCCCGGTGCTCGCGTACCTGACGTTCGCCGAGACCGCCGCCGTCGACTACGTGCACGGCGGCGAAGGCCTGCTCATGGCCCCGGTGCACGCCGCACCGCGGATGCTCGACAAGGCCGGGCTCAAGCTGCAGGAGTTCGACTTCTACGAGGTGCACGAGGCGTTCGCGTCCCAGGTCCTCGCGACGCTGAAGGCCTGGGAGACCGACCTCGGCGAGATCGACCGCGCCAAGCTCAACGTCAACGGCTCGTCGCTCGCCGCGGGGCACCCGTTCGCGGCGACCGGTGCGCGGATCGTGGCGACGCTCGCGAAGCTGCTGCACCAGAAGGGCAGCGGGCGCGGGTTCGTGTCGATCTGCGCGGCCGGCGGCCAGGGGATCACGGCGATCCTGGAGCGATGAGTTCCGCGCGGTCCCGAGGGCAGCACATCCGACCCGTTCACGGAGAAGGATGACGACCATGACCTTGCAGGACGTGCTGGAGAAGCACCGCGGGACCACCCCGAACGCCGTGGCGCTCGTCGCCTGCGGTGACGACGTGGAGGTCGCGGCGGTCGGCGGCGAGACCCGCGACTCGGCGTTCGCGGTCGCGTCGGTGACCAAGCCGGTCGTCGCGTACGCCGCGCAGCTGCTGGTGAACGACGGCCGGATCGCGCCGGACGACCCGGTCGCGCGGTGGCTGCCGGAACTGGCCGAGCCGAAGGTCGTCCGCACGCCGCAGGGGCCTGCCGACGACGTGGTGCCCGCGACGACGCCGATCACCGTCCGGCACCTGCTGACCTCGCGGTCCGGCTGGGGCTTCACGGCGGACTTCTCGTTGCCCGCCACGCGGCTGCTGTTCGAGAAGGCGCACCTGCACAGCGTGCCGGAGCTGCCCACGCCGGACGAGTGGCTGCCGCGCCTCGCCGAGGTGCCGCTGCTGCACCAGCCGGGCACCGGGTGGACCTACAACACCTCCTACGACGTGCTCGGCGTGCTGCTCGACCGCGTCACCGGCTCGTTGCCCGACTTCCTCGCCGAACGCGTCTTCGCGCCGTTCGGCATGACCGCCACGGGCTTCGTGAGCCCCGTCTTCCCGTCCGGCGCCGGTGGCCTGAGCTCCACGGCGGACGACCTGCTGGCGTTCGGCCGCGGTCTGCTCGCGAGCGAGCTGCTGCCGGTGCTCGCGACCGACACGACCTCGGCGGCCGAGCGGGCGGCCGCGCGGATCTTCCTGGAGGGGCAGGGCTGGGGCTGCGGCGGCCGCGTCGACATCGCGGACGTCGACCCGTGGAACGTCCCCGGCCGCTACGGCTGGGTCGGCGGGTCGGGCACGGCGCTGCACGTCGTCCCGGCGCAGCGGAAGGTGACCGTGCTGCTCACGCGCACGGCCATGACGAATCCCGAGCCGGCGCCGGTCATGCGCGACTTCTGGGAACTCGCTGCCGGATAGCACCCTCCGTCGAGCACACTTCCCCACGGCCGCCCTGGAGCACTGGGCGGGCCGGACCTAGTCGAGCAACGCCCAGGCCGCGGTGCAGGTCGCGGTGACCGTGATCTGCTGCGCCTTGAGGTTCAGCTGGTCGACCATCCCGGCCGGGCCGGCCATCTCGAACGACGCGCTGCGCATCATCTTCGGCGAGTAGCCGCCGCCGTCCGTGTCGCCGATGCGCAGCAACGGCCCGAGCCGCCGCCCCAGCGCGTTCGCGTAGCCCTCGGCGCGGCGCAACGCGTCGGCCACGGCCTCCTTCTGCGCCTCGCGGACCGCCTCGGTGTCGTCGACGAGCGTCCACGACGGTCCGTTGACCCACGACGGCTCGGCCTGCACCAGCTCGGCGAGCAGGCCGTCGAGCTTGTCGAGGTCGGACACCCAGATCACGTACTGCTGGGTGGCGCGGCTGCCGATGCGCTGGTTGTTGTCCCAGTTGTCGTGCACGGACAGCTGGCGCGACCGCACCTCGAAGTCCGCCAGCAGCGGTTCCACGGCGGAGATGCGCTGGTTGAGCGTGCTCACCGCCTCGGACCGTTCGGCGCCGAGCGCCTCGAACGTCACGTCCACCTGGGCGCGGTCGGCGGTCCGCTCGACCTCGCCGGTCCCCTTCGTCACCACTTCAGCCACACCACCCACCCAACCGCCACCCCACTCCATCCGCAACCACTACCTCTTGCAGCTCTCCCACCAGCACCCCCAATCCTCACTTCGCGAGTGCACGCGGGGAGCTTTCGTACCCTCCTGGGGCACGCGGGGTCCCCGCGTGCCCCTCGGAGCGGGCCTGGAGCGGGGCGCCGGGGCGTACGTCGGCCGGTCTCTGCCTGGGCGTGAGGGATGACCGGTGTTGTCCGGTCGTTCACGTTGTCCACCGGCGATTCATCGGCGTGTGCCCCACCTCACCGGATAATCGCGTGCTTTCGGCGGGCTCAGGGTGCATACTTGAGTCACCAGCCCAACAGATCTCCGAGAGGGAAGTGCAGACCGAGATGAACTTCGCAGCGAAGCTCCGCGCCCGTCGTGCCGAGGCGCGCAACCGGAAGGCCGTGGCTCGCGCGATCGACATGGCCACCACCCCGGCCATGCGTCACGAGCTGATGGCCATCGCCCAGGCTCAGGTCACCACCCTGCGCTGACACTCGAGAACCCGGCACTCGCACGGCGCCCCGGCGCGAGTGCCTCCCCAACGGGAACCCCTGGAGCACCTCCCGCGCTCCAGGGGTTTCATTCTGTTAAACGTGATCCACGCCACAGTATGCTGGCCGTGTAACAGAGCGCATCGGTCCGCCGATGTCACGGATGACCTCGCGGTGCTGTCGGACCCCCGACCTGGCAGCACCGCGAGGTTTCTTGTTTGCTGGGGGCATGAAGATCGCCGTGCTCGGCACCGGCCTCATGGGTGCCCCGATCGCAGCCAACCTCGCCGCCGCCGGACACGACGTCCGGGTCTGGAACCGCACCCGCGCCAAGGCCGAACCGCTGGCCGCGCAGGGCGTCACCGTCGTGGACACGCCCGCGGGGGCCGTCGACGGCGTCGAGGTCGTGCTGACGATGCTCAACGACGGCCCCGCCGTCACCACGACCATGCAGGACGCGGCCCCCTCGCTGCCGCACGACGCGGTGTGGGTCCAGGCCTCCACGGTCGGCATCGAGTCGACCGAGGACCACATCGCGCTCGCCCGGTCGCTCGGGCTGGAGTTCGTGGACGCCCCGGTCCTCGGCAGCACCAAACCGGCCCAGGACGGCACCCTCGTCGTGCTCGCCGCGGGTGTCGAGGAGCTGCGCGAACGGGTGCAGCCGGTGTTCGACGTGATCGGCGCCCGCACGATGTGGGTCGGCGAGGCGGGTGCGGCGACGCGGTTGAAGCTCGTCGCGAACAGCTGGGTCCTCTCGCTGACCGCCGCGGTCGGTGAGGCCGTGGCGCTGGCCGAGTCCTCCGGCCTCGACCCGAGGCTGTTCCTGGAGGCCGTCTCCGGTGGCCCGCTGGACTGCGCGTACCTGCAGACGAAGGGCAACGCGATCATCGAACGCTCCTTCCCGCCGGCGTTCACCGTGCAGAACGCCCTCAAGGACGCGCTGCTCGTGAACGAGGCAGCCACGCGGGCCGGGGTGCAGCTGGACGTGGCGCAGGCCTCGGGCGCCCGCCTGAACCGCGCGGTCACCCGAGGCCACGGCGACGAGGACCTGGCCGCCGCCTACTACGCCAGCTTCAAGAACTAGTTCCGCACCGACCAGGCACCCTTGGCGGGCGTCCAGTAGAAGGTCGAGCCCTCGAAGACCTGCATCCGGCCGCCTGCCTCGCCGGCCCAGTCCTTCTCGGCCTCCCTCGGGTAGCCGTGGGTGTGCTCGTCCCCGGTGCTCATGAACTTCGAGAGGATGTCGCCGTACACCGGGTACGCGCTGGTGCGCGCGCTCCAGTACCAGATGCCGTTCTGGAACTTCTGGTAGCGGCCGCCGTTCGCCCCCGGTGCCTCCTCCATGAGCGGGTAGCCCCAGCGGTGCTCGTCACCGGCGTTCATGAAGTTGGTGAGGATCTCGCCGTAGACGGGGAACGCCCCGGTGGCCGCGGTCCAGTAGAAGTGCGCGGTCTGGAACTGCTGCCATCGGCCGCCGTGCGCGCCCGGTGACTCGTCGTTGACCGGGTAGCCCCAGCGGTGCTCGTCGCCGGTGTCCATGAACCGGGTCAGGATGTCGCCGTACACGGGGTGGGCGTTGAGCGCGGGCGTCCAGTAGATGTTGCCGCGCTGGAAGCCCTGCCACCGACCGCCGGGAGCGCCGTCCTGCTCGTTGTTCACAGGCGCGCCGACGACGCTGTTCTCCGCGCCCATCGCACGCCACTTGACGCCGATGTCGCCGCCGACCGCGATCCTGACCTCGTCGAGCATCTGCCGCGCCTTGGCCTCGGCCTGGTCGTAGCGGGCGGGACAGCACGAGCGCTGCACCTTGTCCGCGAGCAGACCCGCGGTGAGGTTCGGGTACTTCGGTTCCACCCGCTGCGCCTCGGCGAAGAAGCGGTCGGCGGCGTACGCGACGTTCATGATCTGCTCCGGCGTGCCCCAGCCCTGCGAAGGCCGTTGCTGGAACACGCCGAGCGAGTCGCGGTCGCCGCAGCCCAGGTTGTTCATGTGCGACTCGACCCAGCCCGCCTCGAACCCGGCGAGCATCACCTTCGCCGACACCCCGCGGCGGACGCCGACGTCGTGCACGGTCCGGGTGACGTTGATGTCGCGGTTGGCCGGCACCGCGCACGCCGCCTGCATCTCGGCGTTGGAGATGTGCGCGGGTTCGGCCTGGGCGACACCCGCCAGCGGGAGCAGGGACAGCGTTGCGAGAGCGAGAACTGCCTTCCTCATCGCCGTCACCCGTTCCGGACGGACCAGGCGCCCTTGGCGGGGGTCCAGTAGAAGGTGGAGTTCTCGAACGTCTGCATGCGACCGCCCGTCTCGCCGGCCCAGTCCTTCTCGGCCTCCTTCGGGTAGCCGTGGGTGTGCTCGTCGCCGGTCGACAGGAACTTGGTCAGGATGTCGCCGTAGACGGGGTACGCGCTGGTGCGCGCGCTCCAGTACCAGATGCCGTTCTGGAACTTCTGGTAACGACCGCCGTTGGCGCCGGCCGCCTCCTCCATGAGCGGGTAACCCCAGCGGTGCTCGTCGCCCGCGTTCATGAAGTTGGTCAGGATCTCGCCGTACACGGGGAAGGCGCCGGTCGCCGCGGTCCAGTAGAAGTGCGCGGTCTGGAACTGCTGCCACCGCCCACCGTGCGCGCCGGGCGACTCGTCGTTGACCGGGTAGCCCCAGCGGTGCTCGTCACCGGTGTCCATGAACCGGGTCAGGATGTCGCCGTAGACCGGGTGGGCGTTGAGCGCCGGGGTCCAGTAGATGTTGCCGTGCTGGAAGCCCTGCCAGCGACCGCCGGGAGCGCCGTCCTGCTCGTTGTTGACCGGGGCGCCCACGACGCTGTTCTCCGCGCCCATCGCACGCCACTTCGTGCCGATGTCGCCGGCGACGTTGTACGAGACGATGTTGTTGTAGCGGATCGGCGTGTACTTGGCGGCCGTCGCGGCTGACCAGTTGCGCTCCACCGTGGGCGAGCCGTTCGGACCGGCCTGCTCGCGCACCCGCGGCATCGTCCGCGCGGCGTCGGCCCAGCCGAGGAACAACGCGGTGTGCTGGCCCGGCCAGTTCAGCGCGTCACCCGGCTGCAGGTCGGCCCGGTTGATCGTGTGCGACACCTGGTGCAGCGTCGACGTGGTGTAGGAGTGGGCCAGCCCCCAGATCATCGACAGGTAGCCGCTGCAGTCGGTGCGGTACGAGCCGAACTGGTTGTTGTGGCAGGCGCTCTGGCTGTACGGCACCCGCGCCTGGAGCCACGTCGTCGACCTGGCCAGCGCCTCGTCCCTCGCGGTCTGCTTGCCCGCGGGGTAGTTGCCGCAGTTGAACATCACGCCGATCTCGTCGGCGGTGGCCACGTTCGCGTTCGCCGTCCCCATGACGAGCGCGACGGCCACGGCTGTCGTGCCGAGCAATTCTCGAACCTTCATGTCAGTCCCCCTCTTCGGACGTGGACCCAGGTTCGGGGGCCGGTCTGCAAGGCGTCTCCAAGTCCGCTGCAAGCCACCTGCAGTCCCGCCGATCGGCCGGTCCGCCGCCCGCCCGCCGCTGGCTAGCGTCGGAGCGTGAACAGACTCGTACGCTCCCTGCTGGCGTTCGGCCTGGTATCAGCGCAGGTCACGGCCACAGCGGCGGTCGCGACCGCCGCCACCGACATCAAGGACCGCATCGCCGCCATCCCCGGTGTGCGGATCATCAGCGAGGGCACGTCCGGCACCGCCAGGACGTTCGTGCTCGGCATCCAGCAGCCCGCGGACCACCGCAAGCCGCGCGGCCAGCGGTTCGAGCAGCGGTTCTCGTTGCTGCACAAGGACGTCTCCCGCCCGATGGTGCTGCACACCACGGGTTACAACCTGCCCGGCACGATCGGCGCCTCCGAACCGGCCCGGCTCGTCGACGGCAACCAGCTCAGCGTCGAACAGCGGTTCTTCGCGCCCTCGCGCCCGTCACCGGCCGACTGGGACGACCTGACCATCTGGCAGGCGGCCAACGACCACCACCGGATCGTCACGGCGTTCAAGGAGCTCTACGGCGCGAAGTGGCTGTCGACCGGTGCCAGCAAGGGCGGCATGACGTCGATCTACCACCGGCGGTTCTTCCCGCGCGACGTCGACGCCACCATCGCCTACGTCACGCCGAACGACGTGGTGAACGACCGCGACACCTACGGCGAGTTCATCCGCGAGGTCGGCACCGACCCGTCCTGCAACCGCCGGCTCGAAGGCGTGCAGCGGCAGCTCTTGCAGCACCGCGACGAGATCGTGGCCAGGCTGACCGCGCGGGGCTACACGTTCCAGCAGTTCGGCGGCGGGCACCGGGCGCTGGAGGTGCTGGTGCTCGACACGCCGTTCACGTTCTGGCAGTACGGCACCCAGGAGCAGTGCGCGCTGGTTCCGGGCGCCGGTGCGTCCGTGGACGACCTCTGGACGTTCATCGACAAGACCGTCGGCTGGGACTTCTACAACGACGCGGGCGTCGCGCCCTACGCGGCGTACTACTACCAGGCTGGCACGCAGCTCGGCTGGCCGGAGGCGGACGAGTCGGCGGTGGCGGACCTGCTGCGCCACCCCGGCGTCTCGGTGCCGCGCACGATGGTGTCCCCCGACATCAGGTTCCCGCGCTTCGACCGGCACGCCATGAAGGACGTCGACCGCTGGGTGCGCCACCAGGGCAACCGCCTGCTGTTCGTGTACGGGCAGAACGACCCGTGGAGCGCGGAACCGTTCCGGCTCGGGCCCGGCACCCGTGACTCGCTGTCGTTCGAGGTGCCCGCCGGCAACCACGGCGCGAACATCGCGAAGCTGCCGGAGGACCGGCGCGCGGCGGCCACGGCGGCGGTGCTGCGGTGGGCCGGCGTGTCCTCCCCGGTCTCGGCCGCGCTGTCCGACACCGGCCCCGACCCGGACTCGCTGGACGCGCTGCGGGCCCGCCGCGGCTGAGGCAGGCTGACGGGCGTGAAGCCGTTGCTCGTGGTCGACGCCGCCAACGTCGTGGGTTCGGTGCCCGACGGGTGGTGGCGCGACCGCGCGGGCGCGGCCGAACGCCTGCGCGACGCGTTGCGCGGCCGGGACGAGGAGGTCGTCCTGGTCGTGGAAGGCAAGGCGCGCACCGTGTCCAGCGTCGACGACGTGCGGGTCGTCGCCGCGGAGCACTCCGGTGACGACACCGTCGTCGAGGTCGTGCGCACCGAGGGCGCCGGCCGCGCGGTGACGGTCGTGACCGCTGACCGCGAGCTGCGGCGGCGGGTGGCGGAGCTCGGTGCCGAGGTGGCCGGACCCACCTCGGTGCCGCGCCGTTAGGCCCTAGAGGCGGAAGAGCCGTTCGAGGACCTGTGCGACGCCGTCCTCCGTGTTCGGCGGCGCGTGGTTCGCACAGGCCTGCTTCACGAGCGGGTGCGCGTTGCCCATCGCGTACGCCGTGCCCGCCCAGCCGAGCACCGACAGGTCGTTGGGCATGTCCCCGAACGCGACGACCTCGTGCTGACCGATGCCGCGCGTCGCGCAGAGGGCTTCGAGCGTGGCGGCCTTCGACACCCCCGGCGGGCTGATCTCCAGCAGCCCGAGCCCGCCCGAGTGCGTGACCGAGACGTGCTGGCCGACCGCCTCCCTGGCGATCTCCATCATGTGGTCGGACTCGCTGTCCGGCGCCCACGCGAGCATCTGCACTACCTGGTGCGCCTCGTCGAGGACGTGGTCGAGCAGCTCCAGCGTCCGGTGCGGGTTGTTGGCGCTGAACCCGCGGAAAGCGGGCTCGCACAACACCTCCAGGCCGGTCTCGACCGCGATGCCGACGTTCGGGATGACGTTCGCGAGCGCCTCCGACACCGTCCGCACGACGTCCAGCGGCACCGTCTGCGCGTGCGTGACGCTCTGGCCGGCCAGGTCGTAGACGATCGCCCCGTTGGAGCAGACCGCGGTCCCGGTGAACCCGAGGTCCGCCACGAACCGCGGCGGCCGGGCGGTCACCACGACGACGTCCGCGTCGACGGCCTCCAGCGTGGCGCGCGTGCGGTCGCTGAGCACACCGCCCGGCTGCAGCAGGGTGCCGTCGAGGTCGGTGGCGATCAGCCTGATCATCGGCCGATTATCGGGCACCGGCCGCGCGTGCGGGACGGGTTTTCCCGTCGCACGGGCGGGCGTGGGCGCGAAGTCGACCTTCCGGCAGGATCACCCCATGACTCACCGCGTGAACGACATCCCGCTCCCGGTCTGGTTGCCGGAGAGCGGAACCGGCCCCGGCATCGTGCTGATCCAGGAGATCTTCGGGCTGGACTCCTACCTGCAGGGGGTCGCCGCCGACCTCGCCGCGCGCGGGTACGTCGTGGCGATCCCCGAGCTCTTCCACCGCTTCCAGCCGGGCTGGGTCGGCGAGCACGACGAGGCCGGCGTCGCGCGGTCCATGGAGGTCGTGCAGGGCCTGGACTTCCCGCAGGCCGTGCAGGACGTGGTCGCGTCGGTGCAGTACCTGCGCTCGCTGCCCGAGGTCTCCGGCGGGGTCGGCGTGTTCGGCTTCTGCCTGGGCGGGACGCTCGCGTTCAACGCCGCCGCGGTCTCCGACCCGGACACCGCCGTGTCGTTCTACGGCTCGGGCGTGCCGGACCAGGTCGCGCTGCTGGACCAGGTGTCCTGCCCGATCATCTTCCACTTCGGCACCGAGGACGACTTCATCCCCGGCTACCAGAAGGTGGTCGACGCGTCCGACTCGCACGAGGGCGCCGAGGTGCACCTGCAGCCGGCCGGGCACGCGTTCCACAACCACCTCGGCCACTTCCACGACAAGGCCGCCGCCGACCGCGCGTGGGACCTGACGACGGCGTTCCTGGACCGCACCCTGCCCGTGGCGTAGTGCGGTCGTCCCGACTGCGGCTTCGTCCGGTTGGCTGACGACGTCCTTTCACCTGCCCCGTACGCTCCGGGCAGTGGGAGGGTGAATGAGCCAACCGGACGATCCACGCAGTTCGGTGCCCCGCGAACTCGCGCCACTTCTGCGTCGGGAGATACCGCCGCTCGCCGTGAGCATCTTCGAGGCGATCGAGAAATCGATTCCGGAGTACCAGCATTTCCGGGAAAACGTCATCGAAGGCATTCAGCAGGCGCTGGACAAGTTCGTCGACCACATCGCGGCACCCGATGCGCTGGTCTACCCGCACGACATCCACCGCAAGCTCGGCGCCTGGGAGTTCAAGTCCGGCCGCAGCCTGGACAGCCTGCAGGCGGCCTACCGGATCGGCGCTCGGGTGGCGTGGCGGCACGTGTGCGCGTTCGCGGAGCGGCGGACGCTGTCGCTGCACCTGATGAGCGTGCTCGGCGAGGCGATGATCGCGCACGTCGACGAGCTGGTGAGCCTGTCGGTCGACGGGTACGCCGCGGCTCAGGCCAGTGCCGCCGGCACGCTGGAGCGCAAGCGCCGGCGGCTGACGGAGCTGCTGGTCGGTGACCCGCCGGTGCCGTGGCAGTCGGTCGTCGACGCGGCGGACGTGGCGGCGTGGCCGATGCCGGACTCGCTGTGCGCGGTGGCGCTGGAGCCGTCGTCCGGGCACGTCGACGAGCTGCTGCTGCCGCAGGACGTGCTGGTCAACCTCGAAGACGCCACGCCGTACGTGCTGGTCCCGAACCCGGTCGAGGTGCCGCGCATGGTCCGCGCGGTGGGCTGGCGGGCCGTGGTGGGGCTGGCCGTGCCACCGCGGGAGGCGCGCCGGTCGCTGGCCTGCGCCCGCCGGGTGCTGGCGCTGTCGAACGCCGGGGTGCTGCCCGGTGACCAGGTGCTCGACTGCGCCGACCACCTGGTCGAGCTGACCCTGCTCGCCGACGAGTTCTTGGCCCGTCAGCTGGCCGAACGCGCGTTGGCGCCCCTCGCGCCGTTGACCGCCCGGCAACGCACGAAGCTCGCCGAGACGTTGTTCGCCTGGCTCTCCGCCCGCGGTGGCGCACCGGAGATCGCGGCCAGGCTGGCGGTCCACCCGCAGACCGTGCGATACCGGGTGAACCAGTTGGAGGAACTGTTCGGCGACCGTTTGCAGGACGCCGGCGAACGCTTCACGCTCGAACTCGCACTGCGGGTCCGCGCGTTTTTGGGTCTCGACTGACAAATCGCACCGCGGCAATTATTACGCGGATGACAAAAACGCGCTGATGCTTGCTTTGCATTGTCGGCGTCGCTACCTTACTGACCAGTAGCTCCATTCCCTGCAGTTCGATGCCGCACTCAGGAGAACCCTGCCATGAAACTCGGAATCATCGCACGTGCCGCCGCGGTCGTCCTGTTCGCCGGAGCGACGAGCATTGTCGCGGCGGGCACCAGCCAGGCCGCCGACGTGACCCTGAACATCACGTACTCCTGCACGTTCACCCTGATCGGCCTGCAGGACCAGCCGTCCACGGTCACCGCGACGAACCTGCCGGACTCCGCCACCGTCGGCACGCCCACCGCGGGCGGTCAGACCCAGGTCGTCTCGACCGTCTCCGCCGCGGCCACGGGCGTGCTGAACTGGCTCGGCGCCGCGACCGTCGAGGGCACGCTGAGCACCACGAACACGATCAACAACGCGGGCAGCGTCTCGTCGGTCACGGCGACGCTCGCGATCCCGAAGACGAACGTCGCCTCCTCCGGGACGTTCAACGTGACCGGCACCGGCACGTTCCCGTCGCTGACGCTGACCAAGGCGGGCACCACCACGGTCAACCTCGGCAACGCCTCGCTGACGCTCACCCCGCGCCACGCGGACGGCTCGACGACGTTCCTCGGCACCTTCACCTCGCCGTGCACCGTCAAGGCCGGCCAGAACACCAAGCTGCACGAGTTCCCGGTGGTGTAAGGCCTTTCAGGCGATACAAGGCACCGCGAGCTGCGTGGAGAAGAACCTCTCCAGCGGCTTGCGGTGCAGCCTGCGTTCCACGGCGATCAGCTCGTTGTGCCGGTAGTGCTCGACCTGCGCGTTGGTGACGACGAACCCGGTGCGCCGCCTGGCCGGCATCTCGTCGTAGAGCAGTGCGTTCTGCCCTTGCGGCACAACGACATCCGCCAGCCCCTCCGGGATCTCCCGAGCCCTGGTCGCGATCGCCGCCGCCAGCGCGTCCGGCCGGTTGCGCAGCTTGCGGTGCGGCCACGGCACCCCGTGGTGCTCGGCCTCCAGCGTCCGGTGCAGCGCCCTCGTCGAGTGCCGGATCGCCCTGATCGAGTCACCCGCCGCCAGGTGCACGTGCGGCACGTCGAGCGTGGTGTCCCGCTTGAACCCGGTGCACGCGATGACCCGGTCGTAGTACAGCTCCCCGGTGTCCAGCACCGCCTTGAACCCCTTGCCGTGCCTGGCGATCCGCCGCACGGTCCGCCCCACCGTGTGCGTGACCGCCGCCGTCGACGACACCAGGTCCGCCGTCTCGAACGCGCTGTGCCCCCGCCCGATGATCAGCACCCGCTGCCCCGCGTACACCGTCGGGTCGGTGCTGGCCGTCGCGTACGTCTCCGCGAGCCCGATTCCCTCGATCCGCGGCAGGTGCTCCTTCGCCCGCCCGGTGGCGAGGATGATCCGCTCCGCCTCGATCCGCCCGTGCGCGTGCCGGACCTCGTTGCCCCGGATGCCCTCGACCCGCGTCCGGTACCGCACGTGCAACGGCCGCGCGAAGTCCTCCAGGTACCGCACCAGCTCGTCCGCCGGCGGGAACGCCCGCTTGCTGTACCGCTCGAACGGCGTGCCGAACAACGAGTTGTCGTCCGTCGCCAGCACCCGGTGCCGCGGGAACTCGCGGAAGAACGTGCCCGCCGACGGCCCCGCTTCGAGGATCACGTAGTCGCGCCCGGCCTCGTGCAGGAAGTGCCCCATCTGCAGACCCGCCGGACCGGCGCCGATCACCAGGTACTCCACCATCGCGCACCTCCCGGCGACCTCTACGCCGACGGCACGTAAACGGTTCAGAACCTGTCGACGTCGACAGGTTCGGCGGGCGCGTGGTCAGGGGGCCGCTCGCGGGGGCCGCGCGGTCGCGCATGATCAGCGCCGGACGGCACCACGCCGCCTTTCCACCTGCGCTGGGAGATCGCCTTGGGTACCTGGGACATCGGGTCGTTCGACAACGACGCGGCAGCGGACTTCGCCGGCAGGCTGGACAAGGCGCGGGCCGAGGAGCGCGAGGGCATCGTCCGGGCCGTCCTGGCCGTCGCGGCCGAAGCGGACGACGTCGAGGCCGATGACGGCAGCGAAGCCGTAGCGGCAGCCACGCTGGTCGCCGCGCAGTGTCCCGGTGGGAAGCCGGTCACCACCGCCTACGGCCCCCGCGAGCCCCTCCCCGCGTTCCCTGCGGACCTGCCTCCGCTGGCAGTGAGGGCGCTGGACCGCGTGCTGGCGAACTCCGAGCTCGCCGTGCTCTGGGACGACGCCGGGCACGGACCGCTGTGGCGCCAGGGCGTGGGCGACCTGCGCGCGGTGCTGGCCCAGTCCACATGATGGACGCCGGAACACCGCCACCGTCCACAGTGTTGGATACGGCCGTGACGACTGCCAAGCGCCGTGCCCGTGTCCGTGCCCCCGAGCTGCACGGCCGCGGCTGGCTGAACACCGGTGACGCCGCGGTCAGCCTCAGGGACCTGCGCGGCAAGGTCGTGCTGCTCGACTTCTGGACGTTCTGCTGCATCAACTGCCTGCACGTCCTCGACGAGCTGCGGCCGCTGGAGGCCAAGTACTCCGACGTCCTGGTCACGATCGGCGTGCACTCGCCGAAGTTCGTGCACGAGGCGGACCCGGAGGCGTTGAAGGCCGCCGTCGAGCGCTACGAGGTGCACCACCCGGTGCTCGACGACCCCGAGCTGGAGATGTGGCAGCAGTACGCGGTCAAGGCGTGGCCGACGCTCGCGCTGGTCGACCCGGAGGGGTACGTCGTGCACGTCGCCGCCGGTGAGGGGCACGTCGACGCGCTCGACACGATCATCGGCGAGCTGGTCGCCGAGCACGCGGCGAAGGGCACGTTGCACCGCGGCAGCGGGCCGTACGTCGCGCCGGAGCCGCCGAGCACCACGCTCCGGTTCCCCGCCAAGGCGATCGTCACGCCGCGGAACACGATCCTGGTCAGCGACAGCGCCCACCACAGCCTCGTCGAGCTCGAAGCGGACGGCGAGACGGTCGTCCGGCGCATCGGCACCGGTGAGCGCGGGCGCGCGGACGGGCTGAACCCCACCTTCTCCGAGCCCGCCGGGCTCACGCTGGTGCCGAACACGCACGGCTACGACGTGGTCGTCGCGGACACGGTCAACCACCTCCTCCGCGGCCTCGACCTGGAGACCGGCGAGGTCACGACCATCGCGGGCACCGGTGAGCAGTGGCGGGACGGCCAGACCGACGGACCGGCCGACAAGATCGACCTCACCAGCCCGTGGGACGTGGCGTGGTGGAACGGCGGCGTCGCCATCGCCATGGCCGGCAACCACACGCTCGGGTTCTTCGACCCGGGGACGAACCAGGTCAGCAGGCTCGCCGGCACGACCGTCGAGGGCATCAACGACGGTCCGGCTGAGGGGGCGTTCTTCGCGCAGACCAGCGGGCTGGCCGCGGCCGGCGACCGGCTGTGGATGGTCGACTCGGAGACCTCCGCGCTGCGCTACCTCGAGAACGGCGAGGTGCGCACCGAGGTCGGCAAGGGGCTGTTCGCGTTCGGGCACAGGGACGGCGACGCGGATGAGGCGCTGCTGCAGCACCCGCTCGGCGTCACGGTGCTGCCCGACGGGTCGGTGGCGGTCTCGGACACCTACAACGGCGCGATCCGCCGGTACGACCCGGAGACGCGGACGGTCAGCACCATCGCGACCGACCTCGCCGAGCCGAGTGACGCGCTGGTCGTGGACGGCGAGCTCGTCGTCGTGGCGAGCGCGGCGCACCGGCTCGAGCGGTTCACCGCCGCGGCCGTCAAGGTCGACGGCGAGGCGCACCGGGTGAAGCGGCCGAGCACCGACATCGCGGCCGGTGCGGTCGAGCTCGCCGTCGTCTTCACCCCGCCGACCGGGACGAAACTGGACGAACGGTACGGACCGTCCACCCGCCTGGAGATCACCAGCTCACCCCCGGAGCTGATCCTGGAGGGCGCGGGCGTCGGCACCGAACTGGTACGGGCGTTGCGGATCAACGATCAGGTCACGAACGGCGTTCTGCACGTCGTAGCGCAGGCGGCCAGTTGCAGTGACGATCCTGCCGACGAACACCCGGTCTGCCGCCTGACCAGGCAGGACTGGGGCGTCCCCGTTCGAGTGGTTGCCGATGCACCGACCCGGCTCCCGCTGCTGATGGGCGGCATGGACGAGGCACCTCCGCAGGCCACGTAGACTCTGCGGGTGCCTGATGTCAAGCTCGAGATCCAGATGCTGTACGACCGTGTGATGGTGCGCATCTCGCCGGAGGACGGCGAGCGGCGGTCCAGCGGTGGCATCGTGATCCCCGCGACGGCCCAGATGGCGAAGCGGTTGGCGTGGGGCAGCGTGTTCGGAGTCGGTACCAGCGTGCGGCACGTGAAGGTGGGAGACCGGGTGCTGTTCAACCCGGACGATCAGCTCGAGGTCGAGGTGCAGGGCACCACGTACCTCGTGCTGAGGGAACGCGATCTGCACGCTGTGGCCAGCGAGCTCACCGAGCACGGCACCGGCCTGTACCTGTGAGCCGCCGGTTCGAGATGGTGAACTGCTAGCTGTACACACGTATACGCCGCCTCAGTGGAGAGACAGGGCAACGGGGAGAGCTGTGCCGTACGACGCTGACAAGACGAGGGCGATGCCACCGGTCAACCCGAGAGGCACCGCCTCCGAGGAGACCACCCAGATCGCGCCCGTGAACGTGAACGCGTCCACCGAGGCCTGGCCGTCGGAGGAACCGGACACCGAGCAGCCGACCGTCACGGCCGCCGTGCCCGGTGTCGGCTTTCCCGCCGGCGAGGACGCCACCGAGTACATGCGACCGGTGACCCCGCCGCAGCCCCTGCCGGAGGACTCCGGCGTCTACGGGCCCGTGATGATCGAACCGGGCGACGAGGACGACGGGGCAGAGCCGAAGAACACGAAGAAGAAGGCGTTGATCGTGGCCGCGGCCGTGGTCGGCGCCTTCGGTCTGCTGTACGGCCTCGACATGCTCGTCTCCAGCGGCAACGTGCCCCGCGGCGTCACCGTCGCGGGCGTCGACGTCGGCGGCATGAGCCACTCCGAGGCCGAGGGGAAGCTGCGCGAGGCGATCGAGCCGCGGCTGAGCAAGCCGGTCGCGCTGAAGGCCGGTGACGTCACGGGCGAGCTCGACCCGAAGGCGGCGGGCCTGGAGCTCGACTGGAACGCCACGATCGACCGCGCCGGCAGCCAGCCGCTCTCCCCGATCACCCGCGTGACGTCGTTCTTCACCAGCCGCGAGGTGGGCGTGGCGACGAAGGCGGACGACGAGAAGGTCGCCGGCGCGCTCGAGGCACTGCGCCCCGAGCTCGACCACGAGCCGATCGAGGGCACCATCAGGTTCGAGGGCGCCGCCCCGGTCGCCGTCGAGCCGCACGCCGGTCAGAAGATGCGCACGGAGGACGCGGCGCGCACCGTCGTGGCCAACTGGGCCTCCGGTGACCCGGTCGACGTGCCGATGGACTTCACCCCGGTCAAGACCACCAAGGAGGGCGTCGAGAAGGCGCTCAACGAGGTCGTGAAGACCGCCGTCTCCGCCCCGGTCACGATCAAGGGCGAGGGCAAGGACGCGGTCCTCGCGCCCGAGCAGATCGCCGCCACGCTGAACTTCGTGCCCCTCGACGGGGGCGCGCTCGACGTCGGCGTGAACAAGGACAAGCTCGTCGAGGTGGCCGCTCCGCCGCTGAAGGAGACGGTCAAGGAGGGCAAGGACGCCCAGATCGTGTTCGAGGGCGGCCGGCCGACCGTGAAGCCGTCCGTCGACGGGCTCGACGTCGACTGGGACAAGAACATCCAGCCCTACTTCGACACGCTCAGGAAGACCGACGGGCGCGAGCTGAAGTTCGAGTACAAGCACACGCCCGCGAAGGTCACCACCGAGCAGGCGAACAAGATGGGCATCAAGGAGGTCATCGGCGAGTTCCAGACCGGTGGCTTCGCCGCGACGTCGGGCGTGAACATCCGGGTCGTGGCCGAGAAGGTCAACGGCGCGATCGTGAAGCCCAAGGAGACGTTCAGCCTCAACAAGCACACCGGCCCGCGCGGCACCGCGCAGGGCTACGTCGAGGCGGGCATCATCGAGAACGGCATCCCGGGCAAGGCGGTCGGCGGTGGCATCTCGCAGTTCGCGACCACGCTCTACAACGCGTCCTACTACGCGGGCATGAAGGACGCGGGCCACAAGGAGCACAGCTACTGGATCACGCGGTATCCGAAGGGCCGCGAGGCCACCGTGTTCATGGACGGCGCGGGCAACAGCCTGATCGACATCGCGTTCACGAACCCGGACGACACGGGCGTCGCCATCCAGACGATCTGGACCCCCTCGTCGATCAAGATCGTGCTCTGGGGCACCAAGAACTACGACGTCACCGGCTCCACCAGCGGTGAGTTCGCCCCGACCCAGCCGCAGGAGAAGAAGATCACCAAGGAGGGGTGCACGCCGAGCAACGGCGCCCCCGGCTTCTCCGTGACGGACACCCGCACGATCAAGGACCGCCGCACGGGCCAGACCCGCAGCGAGTCGCGCACCGTCCGCTACGACCCGCAGTTCAAGATCATCTGTGAGGGTCCGCCGCCTGCGGGCGGCTGACCCGAACCCGGGATTTGCCGTGGCCACGAGCGGGTATTCACCCGTTCGTGGCCACTGTTGCGCATGAGGCGCGAAGACACCCCGTCGTCCAGACGCTGGGGCGGGTGGGGATGGTTGTGTACGGAGCGGTGCACGTGCTCATCGCGTGGCTCGCGCTCCAGGTCGCGTTCGGCACGGACGCCGAGCGGACGGACTCCAAGGGAGCGCTGAGCGAGCTCGCGAAGAACGGCGCCTGGTTGCTGTGGGCCGTCGGCATCGGTCTGGTGTTCTTCGCCGTGTGGCAGCTGATCCTGGCCTTCGTCGGCTACACCTACGTGAGCAAGAAGCGCAAGCGGATCTCCAAACGCGTCGGCTCCGCGGCACGTGCCATCACTGCGGGCGGTATCGCGTTCGGTGCGTTCAAGTACGCCACCAGCGGTGCCACCGGTGACTCCACACAACAGCAGCAGGAGCTGACCGCGCAGGTGCTCGCGTGGCCGGGCGGCCAGCTGATCGTGGGTGCGATCGCGATCGGCGTCCTGGTCACCGCCGGCGTGATCGCCTACAAGGGCTTCAAGAAGTCGTTCGAGAAGGACCTCGACATGAGCCGTGCGCCGTCGTGGGTCGAGCCCGTCGGCCGGATCGGCTGGATCGGCAAGGGCGTCGCGTACGGCGTCATCGGCGTCCTCGTCGGACTGGCCGCGATCAACGCGGACCCCGAGCAGTCCGGCGGCATGGACAAGGCGCTGCACACGCTGGCCGCGCAGCCGTTCGGCATGTTCCTGCTGTCGGCGGTCGCGGTGGGCATCGCGGCGTTCGGCGTCTACTGCTTCGTCGCCGCGCGGGCGCTCAAGGAGTGAGCAGGAGCCGGAAAACGGAGACCGACTGAAAACGGGTCCGCGCACCTCGGGCAGAGGTGCGCGGACCCGTCGTCGTGATCGCGTCCTAGAAGGCGCTCTCGTCGATGTCCATCAGCGAGTTGTCGGTCTGCTCGGTGACCTTGCGGCGCGCGGTCAGCTCCGGCAGCACGTTCTTCGCGAAGAACGACGCCACCGCGATCTTGCCCTCGTAGAACGCCTTGTCCTTGGCCGACGGGGTGCCGCCGAGCTTCTCCAGCGCGACCTCGGCCTGGCGCAGCAGCAGCCAGCCGACGAGCACGTCACCCGCGGTCATCAGCAGGCGGACCGAGTTCTGGCCGACCTTGTAGAGGTTGCGGACGTCCTCCTGCGACGAGGTCAGGAAGCCGACGAGGGCGCCGAGCATGCCCTGCAGGTCTTCCAGGCCCTGCTTCAGGAGAGCGCGCTCCTCCTTGAGGCGACCGTTGCCGCCCTCGTTGTCGAGGAAGGACTGGATCTCGCCGTTGATGAACGCGAGCGCCTGGCCCTTGTCGCGGATGATCTTCCGGAAGAAGAAGTCGAGCGACTGGATGGCCGTGGTGCCCTCGTACAGCGAGTCGATCTTCGAGTCCCGGATGTACTGCTCGATCGGGTACTCCTGCAGGAAGCCGGAGCCGCCCAGGGTCTGCAGCGACTGCGCGAGCTGCTCGTAGGCGCGCTCGGAGCCGACGCCCTTGACGATCGGCAGCAGCAGGTCGTTCACCTGGGCCGCGAGCTTGGCGTCGTCGCCGCCGAGCATCACCTTGTCCTGGAACGTCGCGGTGTACAGGTACACGGCGCGCAGGCCCTCGGCGTACGCCTTCTGCAGCATCAGGCTGCGGCGCACGTCCGGGTGGTTGGTGATGGTGACGCGCGGGGCGGTCTTGTCCGTCATCCGCGTGAGGTCGGCGGACTGGACGCGCTCCTTGGCGTAGGACAGCGCGTTCAGGTAGCCGGTCGACAGCGTCGCGATGGCCTTGGTGCCGACCATCATGCGGGCGTACTCGATGACGTCGAACATCTGCGCGATGCCGTCGTGCACCTCGCCGAGCAGCCAGCCCTTGGCCGGGACGCCGTGCTGGCCGAACGTCAGCTCGCACGTCGTGGACGCCTTGATGCCCATCTTGTGCTCGACGTTGGTGACGAAGGCGCCGTTGCGCTCGCCCAGCTCGCCGGACTCCGGGTCGAAGTGGAACTTCGGCACCAGGAACAGCGACAGGCCCTTGGTGCCGGGCTTCGCCTCGATGCCCTCACCCTCGGGACGGGCGAGCACCATGTGCATGATGTTCTCGGTCAGGTCCTGGTCGGCGGACGTGATGAACCGCTTCACACCCTCGATGTGCCAGGTGCCGTCGTCCTGCTTGATCGCCTTGGTGCGGCCGGCGCCGACGTCGGAACCGGCGTCCGGCTCGGTCAGCACCATCGTGGCGCCCCAGCCGCGGTCGATCATCAGCTGCGCCCAGTGCTGGTCGCGCTCGGTGCCGTTGTTGTAGACGACCGTCGCGAAGCTCGGGCCCGCCAGGTACATGTAGATCGGCGGGTTGGCGCCCAGGATCAGCTCGGACGCGGCCCACGCCACCGAGGGCGGGGTGCCGAAGCCGCCCAGCTCCTCCGGCAGGAACATGCGGTACCACTCGCCGTCCCACACGGCCTGGTACGACTTCTTCAGCGACTCCGGCAGGGTCGCCGAGTGCGTCGCCGGGTCGAACTTCGGCGGGTTGCGGTCGGCGTCGGCGAACGAGTCCGCGAGCGGACCCTCCGCCAGGGTCTTCATCTCGGCCAGAACGCCGCGCGCGGTGTCCTCGTCGGACTGCTCGAACGGCCCCTTGCCGAGGTGGTCCTGCACGTTGAAGACCTCGAACAGGTTGAATTCGAGATCCCGGACGTTGCTCTTGTAGTGGCCCATCTCGTCAGCTCACTCCTCAGGGTCGCGGCGGGGTCGCCTACTGACCGGTAACAACAGAGTATTACCCGACAGTAACCCCGGCAAGGGCGACCACCCACCGGTGGCGAAGCAGACAGTCCTCCGCGCGGCCTGAATCGGACATGAGGTCGGACATGAGAGCAGGTCAGACGCGTACGGGGCGTGCGGGAACCATGTCGAGCAGTCCGGCCTCCGTGCGCTCGGCGAAGTCGACCGCACGCGGCACCATGACGGACTCGTAGGCCCGCACGCCCTCGTCGACACCGTCGCGGGCGACCGCGAGCGCCAGTTCGGCGGCGTCCTGCAGTGCGAGGTTCGCGCCGACGCCCAGCGGGGGCATCAGGTGGGCGGCGTCCCCGAGCAGCGTCACGCCCGGCGTCGGGTCCCACCGGTGCGGGACGGGCAGGGCGTACAGCGGCCGGTGGACGGGCTCGCCGCGCAGGAACGCCCGCAGCGACGGGTGCCAGTCGGCGTAGACGTCCAGCAGGTCGGCGGTGGAGGGCTGCCAGTCCTCGGGGGCACGCAGGCACGCGTACGCGCGGATGTGGTCGCCGCTGCTGCGCTGCGACCACAGCATCAGGCCGTCGTGGTCGGCGACCATGGTGCCCTGGCCGGTGAGGTCGAGCAGCGCCTCGTCGCCGTCGTGCCGGACCTCGACGAACAGCACGCCGGTGTACCGCGGCACGGCGGCCGAGACCGCGCCGCGCACCCGTGACCAGGCGCCGTCCGCGCCGATGACCAGGTCGAACGTCGCGGTGGTGCCGTCCGTGAGCGTGACCTCGTGCGGGGCGGCGCCGGTGACGCCGAGGCCCCACGCGACGGTGCCCGGCGCGAGCGAGTCGAGCAGGAGGCCGCGCAGCTGCCCTCGGTCGATCTCCGGCCGGAAGTCGCCCTCGGCCGGTTCGTGCTCGACCAGCGCGGCCGTGGCGTGGTCGACCTTGCGCTGCTCCTGGCCCTCGAACCGGGCGAGCGCGCGCCACTGGTCGTAGAGGCCGGCGGCGCGGATCGCCTGCTGGCCGCTGTCGGCGTGCAGGTCGATCGTGCCGCCCTGCTGGCGGGCGTCCGGGGAGCTTCTCCCGCTCGAAGACGGTGACGTCGGTGAACCCGTGCTGCTGCAGGACGCGGGCGCAGGTGAGGCCGCCGAGACCGGCTCCGGCGATGGCGATGCGTGGTGTGGTCATGCCACCGATGAAAGCGCACTGACTCAAAAAGTGCAATGACTACACTTTTGAAGTGGTTAAACTCGCAGGGTAGGCTGCCGGCGTGACCGAACTCGGCCGCCGTGAGCGCAAGAAGCTGCAGACCCGCCAGTCGATCGCCGACGCGGCGCTGGAGCTGTTCCTGGCGCGTGGGTTCGACGACGTGGGCGTGAAGGAGGTCGCCGACCGCGCCGACGTGTCGGTGACGACGCTGTTCAAGCACTTCCCGAGCAAGGAGGCGCTGCTGTTCGACGAGGACGCCGAGATGGAGTCCTCGCTCATCGGCGCCGTGCGGGACCGCCCGGCCGGGACGTCGATCCCGGCCGCGCTGCGCGACCACTTCGTCGGCGCCGCGGAGGGCCACGTCGACCACCCGCTGTTCGAGTCGTTCGCCCGGCTGGTCGAGAGCACCCCGTCGCTGCGCGCCTACCAGCGCACGATGTGGCTCCGCCACGAGAAGGCGCTGGCCGAGGCCATCGCCGCGGAGATCGGCGCGCCACCCGGCGACGTCCGGTGCGCGGGCCTCGCCCGGTTCGCGCTGGAGGCCCGTGACGTGATCTTCAGCCGGCCGGACCGCGAGCGGGCGGCGGCGGAGCTGTTCGGCCTACTCGAACACGGTTGGCAGGCTCAGCAGCAGGCCTGACCGGTACGCGAGCGACACCGCGTGCGTCCGGTCGCGCGCGCTCAGCTTGCGGAGGATGCCCTTCACGTGGGTCCGCACGGTCTCCACGGACACGATCAACGCGTCGGCGACCTGCCGGTTCTCCATCCCGTCCGCGATGAGCGTGAGCACCTCGTACTCGCGCCGGGTCAGCGCCGGCCGTTCCCGGCAGCGCAGGTCGGGGTGCACGTACCCGCGGATGCGCAGCGTCTCGGAGATCACCCGCACGATCTGCTCCGGCTCCGCCGACCGCGGCACCACACCGCGAACCCCCGCCTCCAGCGCGCTCGTGACGTAGTTCGCGTGCGAGTGCGCGTCCCTGGCCAGCCCGATCACGACGAGCCGGCTGTCGCGTTCGAGGAGCTGCCGCGCGAGCTGCCCCACCGGGTCCAGCATCGAGTCGACCAGCAGCACGTCCGGGTTCAGGTGCTCCTGCAGGCGCGCGGCGGCCTCCGGGTGCCCCGTCGACCCGAGCCAGCGCAGGCCGGCGGTCCGCCTCACCAGCGAGGACAGGCCCTCGCGGTAGAGCGGTACGGGGTCGATCAGCGCGACGCCGGGAGCAGGCCGGCCTGGCGGGAGCATCAGCACCTCCGTTCGTGCTTCCAGAGGAATGACGTCGTTCCCCCGGCCGCATGACGTGGAAAGTGCCGTTCATGTAAGTGAACAAGGGTCACGAATGTGATTCAAGACTGGCCAAGGTCTTCCACCCAGGGGCAACGGTCTCGTAAGACCTACGTCACATATCCCGTGCGGATGTGCCAGGTTCCCGCCGCCATGAGGCCTGGTGCTCTCGCGGGCACACGTGTGTGCACGCAAGGAGGTCACATGGGCACCCTCGATTGGATCGTGGTTGTCGGCTATTTCTTCGTGATGGTCGCGATCGGGCTCTGGTCGCGCGGGCGGGTCCAGAACATCGCCGACTTCTTCACGGCGGGCGGCAAGATGCCGTGGTGGCTGTCCGGCATCTCCCACCACATGTCGGGCTACAGCGCGGTCATGTTCGTGGCGTTCGCGTCCGAGGCGTACCGGCTCGGTCTCACCGTCTACGTGTGGTGGTCGCTGACGATCGGCATCGGCGTCGGCATCGGCGCGTTCCTGTTCGCACCGCGGTGGAACCGGCTGCGCTCCAAGCACGACGTCAAGTCGCCGCTCGAGTACCTGGCCAAGCGCTACAACCTGCCCACCCAGCAGGTCATGGCCTACGCGGGCGCACTGCTCAAGGTCGTCGACATCGCCGCGAAGTGGGCGGCCGTCTCGATCCTGCTCCGCGGCTTCGCGGGCGTCCCGATCACCTGGGGCATCGTGATCATCGGCCTGGTGACGATGGTCTACTCGGTGCTCGGCGGCCTGTGGGCGGACGCGCTCACCGACTTCGGCCAGTTCATCATCCAGGCGGCCGCGGGCTTTGCGATGTTCATCGCCGTCGCGGACACCCTCGGCTGGGGCTTCCCCGTGACGATCTGGGACAGGCTCCCGGACAGCCACAGCGACCCGCTCGCCGGCCCGTACACCTCGACGTTCCTCATGGCGCTCTTCCTGATCAAGACGCTGGAGTACAACGGCGGCATGTGGAACCTGGCGCAGCGCTACATGGCCGCGCCGTCGGGCTTCGCGGCCAAGCGGTCCGCGCTGCTGTCGTCCGCGCTGTGGCTGGTGTGGCCGCTGGTGCTGTTCTTCCCGATGTGGGCAGCGCCGCTGATCGTCCCCGGCCTCGAAGGCGCGCAGGCGGAGAACGCCTACATCGAGATGGGCAAGCAGATGCTGCCCGCCGGCATGATCGGCCTCGTCCTGGCCGGCTTCTTCTCGCACACGATGGCCATGGTGTCCTCGGACGCGAACGTCATCGCCGCCGTGATCAACCGCGACATGCTGCCGCACATCTGGAAGAAGGTGAAGACGTTCTCCGCGGACAACCAGCTCGTCCTGGCCCGCGTCACGACGTTCCTCTTCATCGGCATCAGCATGATCATCGCCATCGCCTCCGGCGGCCAGGGCTTCGTGCTCAAGGTGGTCGTCGACCTGGTCGCCGCCACGATGGGCCCGATCGCGATCCCGCTCATGCTGGGCCTGCTCCCGTGGTTCCGCAAGATCGGCTCGACGGCCGCCATCGCCTCGGTCGTCGGCGGCCTCGGCATGTGGGCGTTCCTCTACGTCGAGCAGATGAGCAAGGCCGCGTGGGTCACCAAGGGCGTGCTCGTCTCGTGGCCCCTGCTGCTCTCGCTGGTGCTGTACCTGTCGATCGGCTTCCTGAAGAAGGAGCCCTCCACCGAGCGCGACGCCCTGCTCGACTCGCTCAACTCCGACGAGCGCGAGCGCGTCAGGGCTTGATTTCCTGCGCGTCTCGCGGCGCCACGCCACGCCGCCGCGAGACGCGCAGATCACCCGTTGGTTGCCGTGGCGTGCGTCATCGTCACGAGACTCCCGCTTCGTCCGCATGCACAGTGGAGGTCATGGGTGCATGGCGTCCGGCGGACGACGCGGAACTGACCGCAGGCTGGCGACTCTGGCTGGAGCTCGCCGACCGCGTCTACCCCGGCCCGTCCTGGGACGGCACCCCGGCCGACGCCATCCGCCAGGTCCGCGACCTGCTGGCCGCCTGCGACTCGATCCGCACCGACTACCTGACCGAGTCACCGTCGCCTTCCGCCGCGCTGCTGCAACTGCTGCAGTCGATGACCTTCGTGGCGTCGTTCCCGGTCGACCTGTGGCACGACGACGTCCATCCCCTGGACGTGGAACGCGCCGAGCTGCTGCACGGGGACCTGGCCTCGTTCGCGGAGCACGTCGCGGGGGTGCGTGCGGCGCTGGCCCGTGGTGGCGGGTGGGTGGACCTGGACCGCCGACCGTGGGGCCTACCGGTCGACTGACAGACCCTCACAGCCGGTCCAGCCGCGGCCGCTGACACGTCCTTTGCCAGGTCGACCGTCCCGCTACCCTCGGACGAGCTTCTCCACTCGCTCCGGCGGCGATCAGGCGAACGAGGTGCTGTCGTGCCCGACGAACCCTCCACCAGCGACATCGGCCGCCGCCTGCGGCAGGTCCGCCACGCCCGCAGGAAGTCGCTCGCCGTCGTCGCCGGTCTCGCCGGCATCTCACCGTCGTACCTGTCGAGGCTGGAGTCCGGTGCGCGAGCACTGGACCGCCGCTCGCTCATCGTGGCCCTGGCCGATGCGCTCGAGGTGGCTCCGAGCGAGATCACCGGCCCCGGGGTGGTGTCACCCGGTGAGCTCGACGAGGACCGCTCGCTGAACGCGGTCCGGCTGGCGCTGCTCGCGGCGGGCATGGGCGAGCCGCGCGGTGAGGCCCTGCCCGTCGAGGTGCTCACCAGGCGCGTGACGGCGTTGTTGAAGGCACAGCAGGAATGCCAGTACGCGCGGGTCGGTGACGCACTGCCGGCACTGGTCCGCGACCTGCACACGACCGTCCAGGCCGGCCGGGACGTCGAACCGGTGCTGCGCCTGCTCGCGTTGACGCACGTCCAAGGCACTCAGGCGTGGCTCACGGACATCGGCGCCAACCTGGACCTCGGCTGGCAAGCCGTCCTGCTCGCGCAGCAAGCCGCGGCCCGCACCGACGACCCGCTCTCCCACGCGGTGAGCGCCTTCGGCACC
Source organism: Lentzea chajnantorensis (assembly GCF_054300775.1). Taxonomy (NCBI): domain Bacteria; kingdom Bacillati; phylum Actinomycetota; class Actinomycetes; order Pseudonocardiales; family Pseudonocardiaceae; genus Lentzea; species Lentzea chajnantorensis. The sequence goes on from NZ_JBSDZT010000002.1 coordinate 1,274,156, forward strand.
GCTTTCGGCCTCATGGGCGCCGGTGCGTTCGACCTCGCCGCGCAGGCCCTCGCCGTTCCCGGCCTCGGAACGGGCACGAAGGAAGCCGCGGAGGCAACGGGGATGATCGCCCTGACCGCGTCGCTCACCGCGGCGGCGAGGGGCGACGCCGCCGAGCGTGAAGCGGCGCTCGCGCACGCGGCCGACCTCGCCGCGCACACGGGCGAGGGAAACGCGCTGTGGTTCGGGTTCGGCCCCAGCAACGTCGGCGTCTGGCGCATGTCCGTGGCACTCGAAGCCGGCGACCACGCCGAAGCCGCCCGCATCGCAACCACCGTCGTGCCCGCCGCGCTGCCCTCACCGACCAGACGCGCCGCCTACTGGCGCGAGTGCGGCCGTGCGTTGGCGCACCTGCCCCGGAGGCACGAGGAAGCGGTGCTGGTGCTGCGCCGCGCCGAACAGCTGTCGCCCGCGCGCATCCACCGGCATCCGTTCATGCGGTCGGTGCTCGCGGAACTGCTGACGAAGGTCAAGCGGGACAGCGTGGTCCGGGAACTGCGCGGCATGGCGCACCGCGCGGGTCTTCCGGTGTAACTCGATCAGGCGACCTTGCCACGGGGGCAAAAGAGCAGGCCGACTCGTTCTTACCGTTCGCCGCATGGATGTCGTTGTGCCGTACGTGGCCGCGTGGAGTGCTGAACAGGACCTGTTGTGCCGGGTGGTCGAACGCCCCGGACGGGGCATCGCCTACGCCGAGGAGCCTCCGGCCGACCGCGATCCGCACGGCGTTCTCTGGCGCCAGACCGCGGTCAACCGAGGCGTGGGCCGGCCTGAGTTCGGCCGGGTCCATTCGCACAGGCAGCGGCACGCGATGGAGCACCTGCTGTGCCAGGTGTGCGGTGAGCCCGCGGATCGGACCGGCCTGGGCACGTTGTGGCTGCACCGCGACCACCGCGGCGACTGGGCGTCGTGGCCGGAGGGGATGGGCTCGACAGAACCACCTGTGTGCGCGCCTTGCGCCACGAGGTGCGTGCCAGCTGTGTCCGGCGCTGCGCCGCGGTGCCGTCGCGCTCCGCGTCCGCGAGCACCCCATCGCCGGCGTGCGAGGTGTGCTCTACCGGAAGGGCCTGCTCGCGCCGGTCCCGGCGGGCGCGGTCTCCGTGCCCTACGACGACCCGGCCGTGCGCTGGGTGCTGGCGTCGGCGGTGATCCGTGAACTGCGTGGCTGCACCGTCGTCCCGCTCGCGGAGCTGGCGGCGTGACGTGCCGATGGCCGGAACGACGAAGGCCCTCCGCGAGGAGGGCCTTCGGGTGGAGCGGGTGACGGGAATCGAACCCGCCTCTACAGCTTGGGAAGCTGTCGTTCTACCAATGAACTACACCCGCAGGAGCAAGCTCGCAGCCGATCATACACAGCCCGGCAACGTGACGTCTCACCGTCCTCGTCGGCGAGCCGGACCAACTCGGTTACCCTGCCCAGGTGCTGCTGAGTGACCAGGATCTGCGCAAAGAGGTCGAGTCCGGCCGTCTCCACCTCGACCCCTTCGACGCCGAGATGCTCCAACCGAGCAGCATCGACGTGCGGCTCGACCGGTTCTTCCGGGTCTTCAACAACACGAAGTACACGCACATCGACCCGTCGCAGCAGCAGGACGACCTGACGAGCCTGGTGGAGACGCCGGAGGGTGAGCAGTTCGTGTTGCACCCCGGTGAGTTCGTGCTGGGCAGCACCTACGAGATGGTGACGCTCCCGGACGACCTGGCGGGCCGGCTGGAGGGCAAGTCCAGCCTGGGGCGCCTCGGGTTGCTCACGCACTCCACGGCCGGGTTCATCGACCCGGGGTTCTCCGGCCACATCACGCTGGAGCTGTCGAACGTCGCGAACCTGCCGATCACGCTGCACCCCGGCATGAAGATCGGCCAGCTGTGCCTGTTCAAGCTGTCGAGCCCGGCGGAGCACCCGTACGGCTCGACGCAGGCCGGCAGCCGGTACCAGGGGCAGCGGGGGCCGACGCCGAGCCGCGCGTACCTGAACTTCCACCGGACGGACACGCGCCGCTAGAAGCCGTAGCGCTCCAGCACGCGGCGGCGCAGTTCGGGGTCGGTGCGCGGGACCGGTTCGAGGAAGATCTCGTCCAGGTCCGGGAACTCCGAGTGCAGGTCCGCGGAGATGCGCACGCAGGCCAGTTCCAGTTCGTGGGCGGTCATGGAGTCGTCGAAGTCCAGTCGGGCGCACAGCAGGACGCGGTCGGTGCCGATGAGCATCGTCAGGACGTCCACCACGGCGTCGACCTCGGGCAGGTCGGCGAGCCACTTCCAGATCGCCTTGACCACCACCTGGTCCGCCTGGCGGCCGATCAGCAGGCCGCGGTTGGTGCGGGCCAGGGTGTAGGCGACGAGGGCGAGCAGCACGCCGATCGCCAGTGACGCGAGGCCGTCCCACACCGACGAGCCGGTCAGCTGGTGCAGGCCGAGGCCGGTGAACGCGAGGACCAGGCCGATCAGGGCCGCCGAGTCCTCCAGGAACACGGTCTTCACGGTGGGGTCGTCGGACTCGCGCAGGAACGCCCAGAAGCTCTTGCCGTGCTCGGCGGACTGGGAGCGGACCTGGCGGAACGCCTGCGTCCACGACACGGACTCCAGCAGGAACGCCAGTGCCAGCACGATGTAGCCGACCAGGGGGCGGGTCTGCTCCTCCGGTTCGCCGAAGACGGTGCGGAAGCCCTCGTAGAACGCGAACATCGCGCCGGAGGCGAAGATCGAGACGGCGGCCAGCAGCGACCAGAAGTAGCGCTCCTTGCCGTAGCCGAAGGGGTGGCGGCGGTCGGCCGGGCGGTCGGAGCGGCGCAGGGCCGTGAGCAGCAGGGCCTCGGTGAACGTGTCGGCCACCGAGTGCGCGGCCTCGGAGAGGATCGCGGCCGAACCGGTCAGCACGCCCGCGATGGCCTTGGTGATGGCGATCGCCAGGTTCACCAGCAGGGCGAGTACGACGGTCAGCGTGCTTTCCCCAGAGCCCTGCGGCTTGTCGCTCATGGTGATCAGCGTAGGCCCGGCGGGGCCGCTCCACCGGTTGTGACCTGGCACGATCCGAACCCCGGCAACCGGACAAACCGCCCTGAACCACAGGCGTTCATTGGTTCATTCGAGTGACATTCGGGGAACCGGGCAACATCACCGGGGGCTGTGGTGTCTTAGGGACGGGATCTGCTCCGGGGGGAGACGCTGATCACCAAGGGGGTAAGACGGAACCGCCCGCGTCCAGCGAGAGGACGCGGGCGGTTCTGCGTCCGGCGCACCACGCCGGCGCTCCCGGCCACTTAGGACCGAAGTGGTTAGTCTGCGGCATGGGCATCTTGGTGCATGTGCTGCTGACTGCCGTGGCGGTCTGGGTCTCGACGGCCATTCCCGGCATCGACCTGGGCGAGGGCAGCACCGGGTCGCGGATTCTCACGCTGATCGGCGTGGCGGTGATCTTCGGCCTGGTGAACGCGGTCGTGAAGCCGCTCGTGAAGTTCTTCGGCTGCCTGTTCTACCTGCTGACGCTCGGTCTGATCGGGCTCGTGGTGAACGCGCTGCTGTTCATGCTCACCGGCTGGCTGGCCGAGCAGCTGGACCTGCCGTTCCGCGTCGACGGGTTCTGGCCCGCCTTCTGGGGCGCGATCATCGTGGCGCTCGCGAGCTGGCTGCTGAACGTGGTCTACGACAAGGTCACCGACAACGACTGACGCGCGACGAGAAAGGCCCTCGGTCCATCGGACCGAGGGCCTTTCTCATGCCGTCAGGCTCAGGCCTTCGCCTTGTCCTCGTTCGGCAGCGGCGTGCCGGTCGGGACCTCGTCGGTCGGCGTGTCGGCCTTCTCCGTGCTGCGCTTCACCGACGCCAGCAGCATCTGCGCCACGTCCACGACCTCGACGTGCGCACCGGCCTGGCCGTCGGACTGCCGCGCGGTCACGCCGTCGGTCAGCATCACGCGGCAGAACGGGCAGCCGGTCGCGATCTTCGACGGCGCGGTGCCCAGCGCCTCGTCGACGCGATCGATGTTGATGCGCTTGCCGATCCGCTCCTCCATCCACATGCGGGCGCCACCGGCACCGCAGCACATGGAGCGCTCCTCGTGGCGCGGCATCTCGCGCAGCTTCGCGCCGGACGCGCCGATGAGCTCGCGCGGGGCCTCGTAGACCTTGTTGTGGCGGCCCAGGTAGCACGGGTCGTGGTAGGTCACGTCCTCGGTGACCGGCGCGACCGGCACCAAGCGGCGTTCGCGCACCAGCTTGTTCAGCAGCTGCGTGTGGTGCACGACCTCGTACGTGCCGCCGACCTGCGGGTACTCGTTGGCCAGCGTGTTGAAGCAGTGCGCGCACGTCACGACGATCTTGCGCTGGCCTGCCGGGCGGTCCTCGAACACCGCGTTCAGCACCTCGACGTTCTGCTGCGCCAGCATCTGGAACAGGAACTCGTTGCCGGCGCGGCGGGCCGGGTCACCGGTGCAGGTCTCCTCCGGGCCGAGCACCGCGTACTTGACGCCCGCGGTGTGCAGCAGCTCGGCCACGGCGCGGGTGGTCTTCTTCGCGCGGTCCTCGAACGCACCGGCGCAGCCGACCCAGAACAGGTACTCCGCGTCGCCCAGCTCGCCGTCGAACACCGGCACCTCGAACTCGAGGCCCTCGGTCCAGCTCAGCCGGTCCTTGGCGTTCTGGCCCCACGGGTTGCCCTTGTTCTCCAGGTTCTTGAACATCCCGCCGAGCTCGGTCGGGAAGTTCGACTCGATCAGCACCTGGTAGCGGCGCATGTCGACGATGTGGTCGACGTGCTCGATGTCGACCGGGCACTGCTCGACGCACGCGCCGCAGGTCGTGCACGACCACAGCACCTCGGGGTCGATCACGCCCAGCTCGCCGGGGCCGCCGACCAGCGGGCGCTCCGACTCGGCCATCGCCAACACGTCGATCGACTCGAGGCGCTTCTTGTAGTCCTCGTACTTGTCCTTGGTGAGGCCGACCTCGTCACCGGCCATGTCGCGCGAGCCACCGGCGAGCAGGTACGGCGCCTTGGCGAACGCGTGGTCGCGCAGCTGCGTGATGACCATCTTCGGGGACAACGGCTTGCCGGTGTTCCAGGCGGGGCACTGCGACTGGCAGCGACCGCACTCGGTGCAGGTGGAGAAGTCGAGCCAGCCCTTCCAGCTGAAGTCCTCGACCTTGCCGACGCCGAACACGTCCTTGTCCGGGTCGGCCTCTTCGAGGTCCAGGACCTTGCCGCCGGACATCATCGGCTTCAGCGCGCCCAGCGCGACGCCACCGTCGTCCTCGCGCTTGAAGTAGATGTTGAAGAAGGCCGAGAACCGGTGCCAGGCGATGCCCATCGTCAGGTTCCGGCCGACCACGACCAGCCAGAGCATGCCGCTGAGCAGCTTGACCAGCGCCATCACCGACACCCAGATCGGGGCGGCCGGCAGGATCTGCGCGAGCGGCTGCGTCACGAACGACGTCCACAGCGGCGCGGACTCGAGGCCGCTCGACTGCTTGAACGCCTTCACGAGCAGGATGCCGAGGCCCTCGACGATGACGACGGCCTCGACGAAGTACGCCGACCTGAAGCTGGAGCCCGCGAAGCGCGAGATGCGGTCGGCGCGGCGCGGGTGGTTGCGCTGGCGGATGACCGCGAGGGCCACACCACCGACGACGGTGCCGAGGCCGAGCAGCTCGACGAGCAGCAGCCAGATCGACCACGTGCCGATGACCGGCCAGTGGAAGTGCGGGTCGAACACCTCGCCGTAGGCCTCGAACAGCACCGCGGAGCCGATGAGGAAGCCCCACATCACCATCCAGTGCCACGGGGCGACCGAGCGGAACTTCGCCATCCTGGTGTGCGCGACGAACTCGACGACCATCGTCTTCAGGCGCGGCCAGAACGGTCCCGTGCGGGTGCCGTCCGGCTGGCCGAGCCGGATGATCTTGATCATCTTCCAGACGCCGGCGACGAACACGCCCCAGGCGACGACGCTCACCACTACGGCGACGAGTCCGAGAACCAGCTGGAGGGTCATGGCGGGAGTCTAGGCCAGGTTACCGTTGAGTAACCACTTGGACGTGGCCGGTGTCTCGTCACGTACCGGTCAAGTACCCGGAATGTGATCGAAAACTTGTGGAACACTTGTTCAGATAGTTCTGCGAGGCATCCGGAGGTCGCCGTGTTGTACCTGTACCTGGCCGCGGCGATCGTCGCGGAGATCGCCGCCACCGTCTCCCTGAAGGTCTCCGAGGGATTCACCAAACTGTGGCCTTCGGTGATCGTCGTCGCCGGCTACACGATCGCCTTCACAGCGCTCTCGCGCGCGTTGAAGTTGGGTATGCCCGTGGGCGTCGCCTACGCCGTGTGGTCCGCGATCGGTGTCGCCGCCGTGGCGCTCATCGGCTGGCGGTTCCTCGGCGAGGCGCTCAACCCCACGATGGTCGTCGGGCTGGCCCTGATCATCGGGGGCGTGGTGACCCTGGAGCTCGGGAGGACGCACTGAGCGCGACGGCAGTCGACGGGCGCAAGGCGCGCGGCGAGAAGAAGCGGCGCGCCATCGTCGAAGCCACGTTGCGGGTCATCGAACGCGAGGGCGTCGCCGGGGTGACGCACCGCAGCGTGGCCCGCGAGGCCGGCGTGCCGACCACGGCGCCGACCTACTACTTCGCGACGCTCGACGACCTGCTGACCGCCACGCTGCTGTGGTCGGCCGAGGCGATGTGCGACGAGGTCCTGAAGATCATCGCCGTCGGCACCCCGCGGGAGATCGCGCGCAGCCTGGCCAGGGCGGTCGACGAGCACCGGGCGCGCACGCTCGCCGAGTACGAGCTGTACCTGCTGGCAGGGCGGCGACCGGAGCTCAAGCCCGCCGCGCGCCGCTGGCTCGACCTGGCCGCCGAGGTGGCCGCGCCCGCGGACCCCGTGGCGTTCCGCGCGTTCCTCGCCGCGATCGACGGCCTGCTCATCCAGGGGCTGATCGCCGACGTCGCCCCGGACGTGGACGAGCTGGAGCCAATCGTGTCCTTCTTGATCCGCGGTCGCGACGATCCCACGCCCGCCGCACGGGGAGAATGAGCGGCATGAGGTTCGCGCGAGAGGTGTCCGGCATCAGCCACGGGGTGAGCCTCGGGCTGCTGACCGCGCTCTACGTGCGCGACGGCCTGGCGTTGTCGGTGGACGTCGAACCGCACGTGCCGGGACTGGAACCGTCGCTGCCGGTGCACGTGCCGGCCGGGGTCGACCGCGCCGCCGTGACCGCCGAGTGGCCCGGCTGGTGGGCCGACGCGCTGGACGCGTGCACCCGCGGTGCCGAACCGGCCGTGCCCGAGGACGCGGAGGCGTTGCTGACCCGGCCGGCCAGCCGGACGGCGGTGCTCGCGCTCAAGTCCGGCATCCAGGAGCTGCACCGGGTGCAGAGCCCGGCCGCGCTGCCGATCGGCGACGTGCTGCGCGGCATCGAGTCGCGGATCGGGCGGTGGGCGCAGAGCGTGGAGCTGCACATCGCCGAGGTGCCGGTCGAGGGCCTGCTCTGGGAGCGGATCGCGCCCGCGCACGTGCTGGCGTCGTCGCGGTTCCTCAACGACCCGGCGCGGACCGCACCGGCCCTGCGCGCTGTGCTCGAAGACCTGGTCTAGGCACGGGGTAGGGAGAACCCCACCCCGCCTCCGGGGGCTGACTGCCGTGTGGCCCGACCCCGGCCGCCTCTACTTTTGTGCCCATGATGAGGGCAGCGCTGGTGGCGTTGGTGGCGGGGACGGTGCTCACGGCGCTGACGGGCTGTGGCATCCGCATCGTGAAGTACGAGTTCTCCGATGACTACGTCGTCGCGGAAACGTTCACGTCGGTGCGTGCGCGCAACGGGTCGGGTGACGTGACGATCAGGTACCAGGAGGGCCTGACCGGGACGAAGGTCCACCGCAGGGTGGAGCACGCCAAGAACAACAAGCCGGGGGGCACCACGCACCGGGTCGAGGGCGACACGCTGGTGCTGGACACCTGCGGCGACAACTGCGAGGCCAACTACGAGGTGCTCGTGCCCGCCGCCGGCATCAGGGTCGTCGGCGACGTGGGCTCGGGCGACGCGGTCGTCGAGGGTCTCGCGTCGGTCGAGTACGCGACCGGCTCCGGTGACATCACCACCCTGGACATCTCGGGGGACGTCAAGGTGAACACCGGGTCCGGCAACTTCCGGGCCACCAGGGTCGGCGGCACCGTGACCGCGGACCTCGGGTCCGGGCACATCGAGCTGAACACGGTGAAGGGCAAGCTGCTCGCCGTCACGAGGTCCGGTGACATCGACGGCTCGTCCCTGAGCGGCGAGGTGATCGCCGACGCCAGCTCGGGACGGGTCGAGCTGATCATGGCCGAGCCGCGGTCGGTGCGGGTCAACTCCGGCTCCGGTGACGTGGACGTCCGGGTGCCGGGCGGTCCGTACCGGATCACCGGGGTGTCGGGCAGCGGTGACCGCGACATCCAGGTCGCGACCGCACCGGACGCACCGCTCGAGCTCAACCTCACCACCGGTTCCGGCGAGGTCCGGGTGCTCGCCATCTGAGTCCGTCCGAGGGGGACTGTGTCGAGGGCCACTCCACAAGGGGTGGCCCTCGTGGCGTTCTGAGGGAACAACGGGAGCTTCCCGGCCGTTGTGCCAGTCAGAAAGCTTGAGTCGGGTAGGCTCAAGGTTGGGCAAGGTGGCAAACTTGAGCCAGCAACGCTCAACAAGTACTAGCGGAAGGAACTCCAATGGCGCGTGCAGTCGGCATCGACTTGGGGACGACCAACTCCGTCGTCGCCGTTCTCGAGGGCGGTGAGCCGACGGTCATCGCCAACTCGGAGGGCTCGAGGACGACCCCGTCCATCGTCGCTTTCGCCAAGAACGGCGAGGTCCTCGTGGGTCAGCCCGCGAAGAACCAGGCCGTCACCAACGTCGACCGCACCATCCGCTCGGTCAAGCGCCACATCGGCACCGACTGGAAGACCGACGAGGTCGACGGCAAGAAGTACACCTCGCAGGAGATCAGCGCGCGCGTGCTCATGAAGCTCAAGCGCGACGCCGAGGCGTACCTGGGCGAGGAGATCACCGACGCGGTCATCACCGTCCCGGCCTACTTCGAGGACGCGCAGCGGCAGGCCACCAAGGAGGCCGGCCAGATCGCGGGTCTCAACGTGCTCCGCATCGTCAACGAGCCGACCTCCGCCGCTCTGGCGTACGGCCTCGACAAGGGCGAGAAGGAGCAGACCATCCTGGTCTTCGACCTCGGTGGCGGCACGTTCGACGTCTCGCTGCTCGAGCTCGGCGACGGCGTCGTCGAGGTCCGCGCGACCTCCGGTGACAACCACCTCGGTGGCGACGACTGGGACCAGCGCGTCGTCGACTGGCTGGTCGAGCGCTTCAAGCAGGCCAACGGCATCGACCTGACCAAGGACAAGATGGCCCTGCAGCGGATTCGCGAGGCCGCTGAGAAGGCCAAGATCGAGCTGTCCAGCTCGGCGCAGGCGTCCATCAACCTGCCCTACATCACGGTGGACGCGGACAAGAACCCGCTGTTCCTCGACGAGACGCTGTCGCGCGCCGAGTTCCAGCGCATCACGTCCGACCTGCTCGAGCGCACCCGCGCGCCGTTCAACAACGTGATCAAGGACGCCGGCGTCTCCGTCGGCGACATCGACCACGTCGTGCTCGTCGGCGGCTCGACCCGCATGCCCGCCGTCGCGGAGCTCGTCAAGGAGCTGACCGGCGGCCGTGAGCCCAACAAGGGCGTGAACCCGGACGAGGTCGTCGCCGTCGGCGCCGCCCTGCAGGCCGGTGTCCTCAAGGGCGAGGTCAAGGACGTCCTGCTGCTCGACGTCACCCCGCTGTCCCTCGGCATCGAGACCAAGGGCGGCATCATGACCAAGCTGATCGAGCGCAACACCACGATCCCGACCAAGCGGTCCGAGACCTTCACGACGGCGGACGACAACCAGCCGTCCGTGCAGATCCAGGTCTTCCAGGGCGAGCGCGAGATCGCGTCGCAGAACAAGAAGCTCGGCATGTTCGAGCTGACCGGTCTGCCCCCGGCCCCGCGCGGCGTGCCGCAGATCGAGGTCACCTTCGACATCGACGCGAACGGCATCGTCCACGTGTCGGCGAAGGACCTGGGCACCGGCAAGGAGCAGTCGATGACGATCACCGGTGGCTCCGCGCTGCCGAAGGACGACATCGACCGCATGGTCAAGGACGCGGAGGCCCACGCGGAGGAGGACAAGCGCCGCCGCGAGGAGGTCGAGGTCCGCAACCAGGCCGAGACGCTGGTCTACCAGACGGAGAAGGTCGTCAAGGAGAACGACGACAAGCTCCCGGCGGAGATCAAGGACAAGGTCAACGCCGCCGTCGCCGAGGCGAACGAGGCGCTCAAGGGCACCGACATCAACGCCATCAAGGCCGCGGTGGAGAAGCTCGCGACCGAGTCGCAGGCCATCGGCCAGGCGATCTACGCCAACGCACCGGGCGCGGCGGGTGCCGAGGCCCCCGGTGCGGGCGCCGGTGCGGCCGGTGCCGGCCAGGCCAAGTCCGACAAGGACGACGACGTCGTCGACGCCGAGATCGTGGACGAGGACGAGAAGAAGTGACCGAGCCGAGGCACGCAGCTCCTGACGAGCAGCAGCCTCCCCTCGTCGTGAACGACCGGCGCCGGATCGACCCCGAAACGGGCGAGGTCCGCGCGCCGGCCGCTCCGGCGGAGGAGGGCGCAGCTCAGGAGACCGACGAGACCGTGGTCGCCGCCGAGTTCGTGGACGACGCCGCCGTCGAGCTGAAGGCCCAGCTCGACGAGCGCACCGCGGACCTGCAGCGGCTCACCGCCGAGTACGCGAACTACCGCAAGCGGGTGGAACGCGACCGGGAAGCGGTGATCAACAACGCGAAGGCGTCCGTGGCCGCCGAGCTCCTGCCGCTGCTGGACGACGTCGAACGGGCCGCCGCTCACGGCGACCTGACCGGCGCGTTCAAGGCGGTGGCGGACAAGCTCGTGTCCACGCTGCAGAAGACCGGTCTGGAGCCGTTCGCGCACGAGGGCGAGGCGTTCGACCCGTCGGTGCACGAGGCCGTGCAGCACAGCACGTCCCCGGACGTCGAGGGCCCGACCGTCACCGCCGTGCTGCGGCGCGGCTACCGGTTCGGCGAGAAGCTCGTCCGCCCGGCGCTCGTCGCCGTGACGGACCACGAGCCGGCAGCACCCGCTGAAGAGAGCTGAAGGGAGGGAGACGTCCGGTGAGTGCTAGGGACTGGATCGAGAAGGACTTCTACCGCGAACTGGGCGTCTCCTCCGACGCCTCGGCGGACGAGATCAAGAAGTCGTACCGCAAGCTCGCCCGTGAGCTGCACCCCGACGCCAACCCCGGTGACGCCAAGGCGGAGGCCCGCTTCAAGGCCGTCTCCGAGGCCTACGGGGTGCTGTCCGACGCGGCGAAGCGCAAGCAGTACGACGAGGCTCGTCGCCTGTTCGCGGGCGGAGGGGGCTTCCCCGGCGGCTTCGGCGGTGCCGGCGGCTTCGACGTCAACGACCTGTTCGGCCGGGCGGCGCAGGGCACCGGTGGCGGTGGCGGTGGCCTGGGCGACCTGCTCGGCGGCCTGTTCAACCGGCGCGGTGGCGGCGGTGCGGCCTCGGCCACGCGTCCCCGTCGCGGCGAGGACGTCGAGACCGACGTCCGGCTCGACTTCACCGAGGCGGTGAGGGGCGCGCAGGTGCCACTGCGGCTGTCCTCACCGGCCGCGTGCACGACCTGCGGCGGCTCGGGCGCCAAGCCGGGCACGACGCCGCACACCTGCGCGACCTGCTCGGGTTCCGGCCTGGTCACGCGGTCGCAGGGCGCGTTCGCGTTCAGCGAGCCGTGCCGCGACTGCCGCGGCACCGGCCGGATCATCGACGACCCGTGCGTCGAGTGCGGTGGCGACGGCGTCAGCACCCGCACCCGCACGCTGACCGTCCGGATTCCCTCGGGGGTCGACGACGGCCAGCGGATCCGCCTGGCGGGACAGGGCGAACCGGGGCGCAACGGCGGCCCGTCGGGCGACCTGTTCGTCCGCGTGCACGTCAACCCGCACAGCGTGTTCGGCCGCCAGGGCAACGACCTGACGCTGACCGCGCCGATGACGTTCCCCGAGCTGGCGCTGGGCACGACGTTGACCGTGCCGACGCTGGACGGCAAGGTGACCTTGAAGGTGCCGGCCGGCACCGCTTCCGGGCGCGTGCTGAGGGCGCGCGGCAAGGGCATCACCCGCAAGGACGGCAGCCAGGGCGATCTGCTGATCACGCTGGAGGTCGCCGTCCCGAACAACCTGTCCTCCGAGGCGCGCACGGCCCTGGAGGGCTACGCGGACGTGACCAAGGAGCACGACCCGCGAGGTGAGCTGAACGCGCTGCTGGAAGGGCGGTGAGTTCCGGTGAGTTTTCCGTTCCCGCCGGGGACTGACGAGGACACGCCGTTCTTCGTCATCTCGGTGGCAGCACAGCTCTCCGGCCTGCACGCGCAGACCCTGCGGTCCTACGACCGGATGGGCCTCGTGTCGCCGGGCCGCACCTCCGGCGGCGGCCGCCGCTACTCGATGCGCGACATCGTGCTGCTGCGCGAGGTCCAGCGCCTCTCCCAGGAGGAGGGCGTGAACCTCGCCGGCATCAAGCGCATCATCGACCTGGAGCACCAGGTCGACGCCCTGCGCGCCCGCGTGACCGAGCTGTCCCAGGAGCTGGCCCAGGCACTGGCCGCCGCCGACTCCGCGGCGGCCGCGGTGCACGCCTCCTACCGCAGGGACCTGGTCCCGGTGCGGCAGGAGACGGCGCTCGTGGTGTGGAAGCCCAAGCCGCGCAAGTAGCTCACCGCTCGAAGTAGAACCCGGTCTCCAGGTCCGCCAGGAGGCCGGGTTCCTGCGGTTCCCACCCCAGCAGCGTCCTCGTGCGCGCGCTGGACGTCGGTGCGTCCCGCGTCACCATGAACGCCAACGGCCCGAAGTGCTCCTGCGCTCGTTCCGCGGGAATGCTCTCGACCGGCAGGCCGAGCTTGCGCCCGATCGCCTCGGCGATGGTGCGCATCGGCACGGCCTCCTCGGCCACCGCGTGCAGCACGGAGCCGGCGGGTGCCTTCTCCACCGCCAGCCGGTACAGCCGCGCCGCGTCCAGGGTGTGCGCCGCGGACCAGCGGTTCGTGCCGTCGCCGGGGTAGCCGGACACGCCCTTCTCCCGCGCGGTCCTGACCAGGATCGGGATGAACCCGGCCGTGTCGAGCGGGCTGTGCACGGTGGGCGGCAGCACGACCACCGAACCGCGCACGCCGGCCGCGTCGATGATCGCGTTCCGCGCGGCACCGCGGCTGTCGGTGTCGGTGACCCGGTCCTCCTCCGTCGCGGTGCGGCCCAGGTCGGAGTAGGACAGCGTGCCGCTGGTGCCCACGAGCGGCTTGTCCGTGCCTGCCAGCTCGTCGAGGAACGCCCTGACCACCGCCAGGTCGGCTCCGGCGGCACCCGCGTAGTCGCCGGCGAACATCTCCTCGTGCTTGAACGCCAGGTGGACCACCGCGTCCGCCTCGGCCGCGGCCTTGCGCAGCCCGTCCAGGTCGTCGAGGTCACCGCGCCGGACCCGGGCGCCCCAGGCCTCCAGCCTGGCGGCGGACAGGTCGGACCGGGCCAGGCCGACGACCTCGTGCCCGGCTCCCAGCAGCTCCGGGACCAGCGCCGAACCGACGTGACCGCTGGCGCCCGTGACGAAAACCTTCATTGCACTTCCTCAAGGTGATGGGACTTGGTCTCATCAACCGTAGCAGAGTGATGGGACTTAGTCGCATCACTTAGGATGGGGGCATGGGTCGATGGGAGCCGGACGCGCGGGAGCGGTTGGTGCGCGCCGCACTCGACCTGTTCGGCGAGCAGGGGTACGACAACACCGCGGTCGCGCAGATCGCCGAACGCGCCGGGCTCACCAAGAGCACGTTCTTCCGGCACTTCCGGGACAAGCGCGAGGTGCTCTTCGGCGGTCAGGACCAGCTCGCCGAGGTGCTCACCACCGGCATCGCCTGCGCGCCGGAGCAGGCGGAACCGCTGGCCGCGGTCGAGGCGGCGCTGGTCGCGGTCGGCACCTGGTTCACCGACGAGCACCGGGCGCACGGCCCGCAGCGGCAGGCGGTGATCGAGGACCACCTCGAACTGCGCGAGCGGTCGGCGCTGAAGATGGTCGGTTTCGGCGTGGCCATGAAGGACGCGCTCGAACGCCGCGGCGTCGCCGAGCTGGCGGCAGCGGTGGCCGCCGAGCTCGGCGTGCTCGCCTTCGAACGCGCGTACGGCACGTGGGTGGCGACCACCGGGGACTGGTCCGACGTCGTCCGGCGGTCGGTCGCCGAGGTGCGGACCGCGGCTGCCGACCTCGGCTAGCCGCTCACGACTCCTCGCCAGACCCCTTGTCGGCCTTCACCCCGAAGTAGTCGCCGCCCTTGCGCTTCGCGTCGTCGGTGCCCCAGTCGCGGATGCGGTCCACCGGCACCATGCGGGGGATGTGCTTGCGGCAGTGGACGTAGGCCTCCTGCACCTGCACGACGACCCAGCGCTCCACCTTGCGGTCCTCGGTGGGGAACTCCTCGCGCGGCGCGATGCGGGCCCTGCCGTTGACGTGCAGGCCGATCAGGTCCTCGGTGAAGTCCACCATCAGCATGCCGACGTGCGGGTTCTCCATGATGTTGCCGAGCGAGGCCATGACGCCGTTGCCGCGGTACTCGGGGTACGCGACGGTCCTCGGGTCGACCACCCGGATGAAGCCCGCGGGTCCGGCGCGCAGCGTCGAGTCGCATTCGCCGTCGGCGTCGGAGGTCGAGATGAACGCCATCTCCATCCGGCCGACGAACTCGGCCATCGCGGGGTTGAGGTGGTCCAGTACCTGGTCCGAGTAGAAGCGTGTGGCGCGATCGGAGGTCTCCAGGGCACATTGGAGGAAGTGCTCGCCGCGGGAGCCGGGATGTTCGACACGGTTGGGTGAGGTGGTTCCAGTCAATTCAGGCAAGGACACGCGCCACACCGTTGCACGCAAGCGCGCAACTCGGTACGGAGGGACCCTCAGATTCACACTGTTGCGGTAACAAGCAGTTGCGTACCGTAGTCATGCTTCGCTCGAAGGTGGCATCAAGGAGTCGGAAGGCCAGAACAGAGGTTAGTGTCCACCCCGTCGGGGGACGGATGTTTGACGAGCACGGCGCCTCACCGGTGCCAGGACGAAGAACGTGGAGACTGCGCGCGGACCATGACTGCGAACGCTGTGCTGAGCCCCATCCCTACCCCGCCACACCGTGAACCCCCGCCTGGCGTCACCGCGATGGTGCGGATGATCCGGGAGAGCTTCGCGGTGGTGGAGCCGCATTCCGAAGAAGTGGCGAAGTTCTTCTACGGGATGCTCTTCTCGCTCTCGCCCGCCACACGCGAGATGTTCCCCGCCAACATGGAGGTGCAGCGGAGCCGTCTGCTGCGCGCCCTGGTGCACGTGGTGCAGATGGTCGACCGCCCGGACGACCTGATCCCCTTCCTCCGCCAGCTGGGCCGCGACCACCGCAAGTTCGGTGTCATCAACGTCCACTACGAGGCGGTCGGCACGGCACTGCTGTCGGCGGTGAAGAAGTTCGCCGGTGCCGCCTGGACGCCGAAGGTCGAGATGGCCTGGGCCGAGGCGTACACGCTGATGGCCCGCGCGATGCAGGAGGCGGCCGACGCCGACAACGGGCCCGCGTACTGGCACGCGACGGTGCTGGAGCACCAGCGCGTGTCGTGGGACCTGGCGGTCGTGCGGCTGCAGCCCGACCACCCGGTCAACTACCGCGCCGGGCAGTACGTGTCCGTCGAGACGCCGCAGCGCAAGCGGCTGTGGCGCTACTACACGCCGGCGAACGCGCCGCGCGAGGACGGCATCATCGAGTTCCACATCCGGTCCGTCGACGGCGGCTGGGTGTCGCGCTCGGTGGTCGGCCACACACAGGCCGGCGACACGTGGCGCATCGGACCGCCGATGGGACGCCTCTCGGTCGACCGCACGTCCGGGTCGGACATCCTGATGGTGGCCGGTGGCACGGGCGTCGCGCCGATGCACGCGATCATCGACGAGATGGCGCAGTGGGGCGACAACCCGCGCGTGCACCTGTTCTACGGCGGCCGCACCCGCGAGGACCTCTACGACCTGGACAACCTGCAGCGCATCGCGACCACGAACCCGTGGCTCACGGTCGTGCCGGTGCTGGAGTCGGACCCCGGCGTCCGCGGTGTCGAGCAGGGCACCCTGGCCGACGTGGTCACCCGCTACGGCGCGTGGGAGGAACGCGACGTCCTGGTCTGCGGCAGCCCGGCGATGATCAGGTCGACGGTGTCCCGCATGCTGGTCGCGGGAACTCCGCTCGACCGGATCAAGTACGACCCGTTCACGCTGGACTAGGCTCGGCACGTCGAAAGCGACTGGCGTGCCGAGGGTGGAACCGACCACCGGGAAGCGACTGCCGAGCGCACCGAACGCCTGGGTGCACCGGTGTGGAGCTGAGCCGTGCTCTCCCAGGTCGATCCCGAGATCGCCGCACTGATCGAGGCCGAGTCCGCCCGCCAGTCCCGCAGGCTGCGCATGATCGCGTCGGAGAACGACGTGTCCGCCGCCGTGCTTGAGGCAACGGGCTCGGTGCTGACGAACAAGTACTCCGAGGGGTACCCCGGCAAGCGGTACTACGAGGGCCAGCAGGTCGTCGACCAGGTCGAACAGCTCGCGATCGACCGCGCGAAGGCCCTGTTCGGCGTGGACCACGCCAACGTCCAGCCGCTGTCCGGCGCGCCCGCGAACCTCGCGGTGTACCTCGCGTTCCTGTCGCCGGGCGACACGGTGATGGGCATGTCGCTGCCGATGGGCGGCCACCTGACCCACGGCTGGAACGTGTCCGCGACCGGCAGGTGGTTCCACGCGGTGCAGTACGACGTGCGCAAGGACACCGGCGTCGTCGACCTGGACCAGGTCCGCTGCCTCGCGCTCGCCGAACGCCCGAAGGTGATCTTCTGCGGTGGCACGGCCATCCCGCGCACGATCGACTTCCCGGCGTTCGCCGCCATCGCCGCCGAGGTCGACGCCGTCCTGGTCGCCGACATCGCGCACATCGCGGGTCTCGTCGCGGGCGGCGCCCACCCGTCCCCGGTCGGCCACGCCCCGGTGATCACCACGACCACGCACAAGACGCTCCGCGGCCCGCGTGGCGCCATGATCCTCAGCGACGCCGAGCACGCCAGGGCCGTCGACCGCGCTGTCTTCCCCGGCCTGCAGGGTGGCCCGCACAACCACACGACCGCCGCCATCGCCGTGGCCCTGCACGAGGCGGCGCAGCCGGCGTTCCGCGAGTACGCGCACACCGTCGTGGCCAACGCGCGGGCGCTCGCGGCCGCGTTGCTGGAGCGGGGCTTCGACCTGGTCTCCGGTGGCACCGACAACCACCTGATCCTGATCGACCTGACGTCCAGGGGCATCGGCGGCAAGCCCGCCGCGCGGGCACTGGACCGGGCGGGCATCGAGCTGAACTACAACGCGGTGCCGTACGACTCCCGCACGCCGTTCGACCCGTCCGGCATCCGGCTCGGCACCCCCGCCATCACCACCCGCGGCCTCCGCCCGTCCCACATGCCGCAGATCGCCGACTGGATCGACCGGGCCACCACCGCCGTCGCTGACGAACCCGCACTCGCACGCATCGCCACCGAGGTCGAGGACCTGCTCACCTCCCTCTAACCCCCGCCGTAAGTGCACGCGGGGACCTTTCGTACCCCTGGAGGGCACGCGGGGACCTTTCGTACCCCCGGGAGTGCACGCGGGGACCTTTCGTACCCCCAGAGGGCACGCGGGGAGCTTTCGTAACCCTCGGGAGTGCACGCGGGGAGCTTTCGTAACCCCCTGGGAGGGCACGCGGGGACCCCGCGTTCCCTCTGGGGGCACGCGGGGGCCCCGCGTGCCCTCCACTCCTGGCGGAGTGACGCAAGAGACCGTGGGAAAGTTGTTCTAGCTAACTATTTCCCGATATAGTTGTATGGCATCAACTAACTACTGGAGGTGTGCTTGAACCGGCCCTCGTCGCATCGGGAGATCCTCGAAGCGCTGTCCGGCATCTGGGTGGCGCTGCTCGTCGCGATCCTCAGCTCCACCATCGTCTCGAACGCTCTCCCGACGATCCTGGCCGAGCTCAAGGGCACCCAGACCCAGTACACCTGGGTCATCACGGCGATGCTGCTGGCCTCCACGGCCAGCACGCCGCTGTGGGGCAAGCTCGCGGACCTCTTCGACAAGAAGAAGCTGCTGCAGGCGGGCATCGTGCTGTTCGTCATCGGCAGCGTGCTGTCGGGCCTGAGCCAGAACATGGAGCAGCTCATCGCGTTCCGGGTCGTGCAGGGCCTGGGCATGGGCGGTGTGCAGGCGCTCGGCCAGGTCGTGGTCGGCGCGCTGCTCAGCCCGCGTGAACGCGGCCGTTACAGCGGCTACACCGGCATGGTGATCTCGGCGGGCACCGTCGGCGGACCGCTGGTGGGCGGGTTCCTCGTCGACTGGCCCGGCTGGCGCTGGTGCTTCTTCGTGTGCGTGCCGCTGGCCCTCGTGGCCCTCGCCGTGCTGCACAAGACGCTGCACCTGCCCGTGCAGAAGCAGCACGTGAAGATCGACTACCTGGGCGCCACGCTGATCACCGGCGGGGTGAGCCTGGTGCTGATGTGGGTGTCGTTCGCCGGCAAGGACTTCGCCTGGTTCTCCGGTGAGAGCGCCCTGTACGTCGGCGGTGTGGTGCTCGCGCTGACCGCCGCCTACTTCGTCGAGCGCAGGGCCTCTGCGCCGGTCATCCCGCTGCACCTGTTCCGCAACCGCACGGTCGTGCTGGCGATGCTGGGTGGCATCGCGGTCGGCACGGCGATGTTCGGCGCCTCGGTGTTCATGGGGCAGTACTTCCAGATCGCGCGCGGGTTCTCGCCCACGAAGGCGGGTCTGCTCACGGTGCCGCTGGTGCTCGGGCTGAGCATCTCCTCGACCGTCAGCGGCCAGCTGATCGCGAAGAGCGGCCGGTGGAAGAGCTACCTGGTCTGGGGTGCGTTCTCGCTGGTCATCGGGCTGGCGCTGCTCGGCACGATCGACCACGGCACCAACCTCACGCTGATGGGCGCCTACCTGCTGCTGGTCGGCGTGGGCGTCGGGCTGACCATGCAGAACCTGGTGCTGGCCGTGCAGAACGGCGTGGGCATGGCCGACCTGGGCGCGGCGAGCTCCACGGCGACGTTCCTGCGGTCGCTGGGAGGCACGGCCGGCGTCTCGGTGCTCGGTGCGGTGCTGGCCGCCCACGTGAGCACCACGTCGCTCGACCGCGGCTCCCTCTCCCCGGCCGTGCGCAACTCCTACGGCGACGCGATGGGCGAGCTGTTCCTGATCGCCGCCGGGCTCGCGGTCTTCACCGTCATCGCGGTGCTGCTGATCAAGGAACAGCCGCTGCGGGACTCCGTGGACGTGACGGCGGAGATCACCTCAACGGGTTCTGGCGCACAGACGGTCGCCACCGAACTTGCCTCACCTGTGGATACTGACCAGCGGATTGTGGACAACTCAACCCCTGGTGTGGACAAGCGGTTGATCCGAACGAGTGACGGCGATCATGAGGTCGCGGCACGTTCGGCTGCGCTGCGTTCCACGCAGAACTCGTTGCCCTCGGGATCGCGCATCGTGACCCAGCCGGTGCCGTCCGCCCTGCGCTGATCGTCGTAGACCGTCGCACCGATCCCCAGCAGCCGGTCGACCTCCTCGTCACGGGAGAGGTCGGCCGGCTGCAGGCAGATGTGCACCCGGTTCTTGACCGCCTTGTCCTCGGGAACGGCGACGAACAGGTAGCGGATGCCGTTCGGCAGTTCGATCAGGCACTCGTCGTCGCCGGGGTTGTCGTCGGGGTGCAGCGGCAGCCCGAGCACCTTGCTCCACCACGACGCGATCTCGTAGGAGTCGCGCGCGTCGACGGTGACGTTGTGGATGATTGAGGTCATGGCGCTGATCTTCGCCCATCCCCGCTCCACCGACGTGGGATTTTCGCGACCTCCGTCACGTTCTCGTAGTTGAGCGGAACAGGCTCAACTTTTCTGACGTTGTGCGGGATGATGGTCCGTGCCGCAGGCTGACCACGAGGTGGAGGAATGGACGCTTTCAACCCGACGACCAAGACCCAGCAGGCCGTGTCCGCGGCCGTGCAGGCAGCGACCCTCAACGGGAACCCCGACGTGGGACCCGTGCACCTGCTCGGTGCCCTGCTGGCGCAGGCGGACGGGTTGACCGCGCCGTTGCTCTCCGCGGTGGGCGCCGACCCGACGCTGGTGCGCAAGGAGCTGGAGCAGCTCTCCCGCGCGCTGCCCAGCGCCTCCGGTGCGAGCGTGTCCGCCCCGCAGTTCTCGCGCGACGCCGTGCGGGTGCTCAGCCGGGCGCAGGAGCTCGCCACCGAGATGGGCGACGAGTACGTGTCCACCGAGCACCTGCTCGTGGGCTTGGCGCAGCACGGTGGCCAGGTGGCCGACCTGCTGCGGCGCAACGGCGCGACGCCCGAGGCGCTGACCGAGGCCTTCACGAAGGTGCGCGGCTCGGCGCGGGTCACCTCGGCCGACCCCGAGGGCACCTACAAGGCGCTGGAGAAGTACGGCGTCGACCTCACCGAACGTGCCCGCAAGGGCGAGCTCGACCCGGTGATCGGCCGCGACTCCGAGATCCGCCGCGTCGTGCAGGTGCTGTCCCGGCGCACCAAGAACAACCCGGTGCTGATCGGCGAGCCCGGCGTCGGCAAGACCGCCATCGTCGAGGGCCTGGCCCAGCGCGTGGTGGCCGGCGACGTGCCGGAGTCGTTGCGCGGCAAGCGGGTCGTGTCACTGGACCTCGGCTCGATGGTCGCGGGCGCCAAGTACCGCGGTGAGTTCGAGGAGCGGCTCAAGGCCGTCCTCAAGGAGATCACCGACTCGGCCGGCCAGGTCATCACGTTCATCGACGAGCTGCACACGATCGTCGGCGCCGGCGCGACCGGTGAGTCCGCCATGGACGCCGGCAACATGATCAAGCCGATGCTGGCGCGCGGCGAGCTGCGCATGGTCGGTGCCACGACGCTCGACGAGTACCGCGAGCACATCGAGAAGGACGCCGCACTGGAGCGCCGCTTCCAGCAGGTGCTGGTCGGCGAGCCCTCGGTCGAGGACACCGTCGGCATCCTGCGCGGCCTCAAGGAGCGCTACGAGGTGCACCACGGCGTGCGCATCACCGACGCCGCCCTCGTCGCCGCGGCCACGCTGTCCGACCGGTACATCACCGCGCGCTTCCTGCCGGACAAGGCCATCGACCTCGTCGACGAGGCCGCGTCCCGGCTGCGCATGGAGATCGACTCGCGCCCGGTCGAGATCGACACCGTCGAGCGCTCGGTCCGCCGTCTCGAGATCGAGGAGATGGCGCTGGCCAAGGAGTCCGACCCGGCGTCGCTGGAACGGCTCTCCGCCCTGCGCGCCGAGCTGGCCGAGAAGCGCGAGGAGCTGTCCGCGCTGACCGCCCGCTGGCAGAACGAGAAGGGCTCGATCGACAAGGTCCGCACCCTGAAGGAGCAGCTGGAGTCGCTGCGCGGCGAGTCGGAGCGCGCCGAGCGCGACGGCGACCTCGGCCGGGCCGCCGAGCTGCGCTACGGCCGGATCCCGGCGCTGGAGAAGGAGCTGGCGGTCGCCGCGGAGGCGTCCACCCAGGAGTCCGCCATGCTCAAGGAGGAGGTCGGTTCGGACGACGTCGCCGACGTCGTGTCCGCGTGGACCGGCATCCCCGCCGGCCGGCTGCTGGAGGGCGAGACCGCGAAGCTGCTGCGGATGGAGGACGAGCTCACCCGCCGCGTCGTCGGCCAGGCCGAGGCCGTGCGCGTCGTCTCGGACGCCGTGCGCCGCACCCGTGCCGGCGTCGCCGACCCGGACCGCCCGACCGGCTCGTTCCTGTTCCTCGGCCCCACCGGTGTCGGCAAGACCGAGCTCGCGAAGGCGCTGGCGTCGTTCCTGTTCGACGACGAGCGGGCGATGATCCGCATCGACATGAGCGAGTACTCCGAGAAGCACTCGGTGGCCCGCCTGGTCGGTGCCCCTCCCGGCTACGTCGGCTACGACCAGGGCGGGCAGCTCACCGAGTCGGTCCGCCGCCGCCCGTACTCGGTCGTGCTGCTCGACGAGGTCGAGAAGGCCCACCCGGACGTCTTCGACGTGCTGCTGCAGGTCCTCGACGACGGCCGCCTGACCGACGGCCAGGGCCGCACCGTGGACTTCCGCAACACGATCCTGGTGCTCACCTCGAACCTGGGCTCGCAGGCCATCGCGAACCCGTCGCTCACCGAGGTCGAGCGCAAGGACGCCGTGCTGGCGGTGGTGCAGCGCCACTTCAAGCCGGAGTTCCTGAACCGGCTCGACGACGTGGTGGTGTTCCACGCCCTCGCCACCGAGGAGCTGACGTCCATCGTGGACATCCAGATCGCCCGCTTGGCCGAGCGCCTCGCCGCGCGCAGGCTGACGCTGGAGGTCACGACGGCCGCACGCGACTGGCTGGCGCTCAACGGGTTCGACCCGGTGTACGGCGCCCGGCCGCTGCGCAGGCTGGTGCAGTCGGCGATCGGCGACCAGCTGGCCAAGGAGCTGCTGGCCGGCGAGGTGCGTGACGGTGACGCGGTGAAGGTCGACGTGGTGGACGACCAGTCCGGCCTGATCGTGGGCCGCGGCGTCTAGTCCCACCGAGCTGGGCTGAGGTGTCGTCGCGGGTGTGGCCAACCCACACCCGCGACGCCGTTCCAGCCCGCCTGATCCCCCGCGGTCGATAGGTTGACCGCCATGGGGGATCTTCGCTTCGTGCGGTTCGAAGGGGTCGAGCCGACCGCCCGCGGCACCTGGCCGGGTGTCTTCGGGCTGGTGAACGGCCTGCGCAGGGCCGGTCGGCTGACCGCGGAGCAGGAGTCGTACTGCCGCGTGAACGGTGACTGGTTCAACGCCGCCTACACCGACCCGTCGACGGTCGACCCGGCCGTGTACGACCGCGAGCTCAACCCCGGTGCCGCCGCGTGGTTCAAGGTCGAGGCGACGCACCTGGTCGAGCGCGTGGCCGGCTACCTGGACATCCTCGACGCCCACGGCGTGCGGTGGCGCAGGGTGGAGTCCGACGACCCCGGCCGCGTCGTCTACGAGGACGCGGACCAGGTCGTCGTCGTGCCCCGGTGACCGGTCGCGGGACCCCCGCCGACGTGGAAACACGGCCCCCGGCCCACGACGCGCGGAAGTGATCTTCGTTCTCGGCTGCCGACCCACTACGCTTCAGCTGTGGGTGGCATACCGGCGTGGGTCTGGTTCACCGTCGCCGCGGTGGCGGGCGTGGCGGGGTTCGCCCTGCTCGCGACCGACCGGGCGCAACGAACCGCGCGTAATCGTGAACGGCGCCGTTGGGCTGCCCTGCGCGGCTGGCAGTTCGAAGAGACAGACCACGTGCTGCCGACACGCTGGGAAGCGGGCGCGATCGCCTACTACGGCACCGGGCTCGCCCGTGACGTGGTCGCCGGTTCGACCTTCACCGCGGACGGGCGGCGCCAGGTCTACGTGCTCGACCACGAGACCGGCGGCAAGGTCAACTCGGTGCTGGTCGGCGTGCGGTGCCGCCGCGCGTTGTCCGTGGTCATCGAGCTGTGGCTGTCGACTGTGCCGTTCCAGCGGGACAAGATGCCGGACCTGCTCGGACCGGTCGGGTCGCGCTACGCGTTCGTGACGGACGTGCCCGCGGCGCGCAAGCTCATCACGCCGGACCTGATCGACGCGGCCGAGGAGATCGGTGGCGACGTCACGGTCGTCTGGCTGGAGAACGACTGGGTGCTGGCCTCCGCGCCGCCGAACTCGTCGCCCGCGCGCCTGGAGCGGCTGCTGCGCGACGTCGGCGAGCTCGCGGACGTGATCGACCCGTTCGACGCGGACCCGGCGCGGGACGAGCCCGTCGCGGACGCCGAGGACGAGGGCGGAGAGGTCTACCGGCCGACGTTCGGGCGAAAGCAGACGTAGCTGAGTCGGGTGTGACTCACGTCATACCTCACTCTGCGTGGAACCGCGTGCTTCGGCCTCGGCGGTTTTCCGACTAGCGTGCGGAGCCATGCCAACCGCACTGGTGACCGGAGCAACCGTCGGGATCGGGGCCGCCTTCGCGCGCAGGCTCGCGGCCGAGGGCTACGACCTCGTCCTCGTCGCACGGACGGCGTCCGCTTTGGACGAGCTCGCGAAGCAGCTGCACGACCGCCACGGCGTGCACGTCGACACCCTGCCCGCCGACCTGAGCGACCGCGCTGACCGCCTCGAGGTCGAGGCCCGACTCTCCGAGTCCGCTGTGGACCTCCTCGTGAACAACGCGGGCTTCGCCACCAGCGGCGAGCTCTTCCAGACCGACGTGGAGAAGCTCCAGTCCCAGCTGGACGTCAACGTCGCCACCGTCCTGCGCCTGAGCAGGGCCGCCGTCCCGCCGATGGTCGCGCGTGGCAAGGGCGACGTCATCAACGTGGCCAGCGTCGCCGGCTTCCTGCCCGGCCGCGGCACGAGCTACAGCGCCGACAAGGCGTGGGTCATCGCGTTCTCCGAGGGCATGTCGCTCGCCGTGGCCGGCTCGGGCGTCCGCGTCCTGGCCCTGTGCCCCGGTTTCGTGCGCACCGAGTTCCACAAGCGCGCGAACATCGACATGTCGAAGACGCCGGGCTGGCTGTACGTCGACGCCGACCGCCTGGTCCACGAGGCGCTGCGCGACCTGCGCCGCGGCCGGGTCCTGTCGATCCCCGGCTCCCAGTACAAGGGCATCGTCGGCGCGACGAAGCTGCTCCCCAGGGCGCTGGTCCGCAAGATGGCCTCGCGCTTCGCCGGCGGGCGCGGCCGGACGTGAGCGGAACCATTCAGACCAACCGAGCGTCGGAGCAGCCGTGAGTGAACAGTTCCACGTCGTGCCGGAGGAGCTGCGCGGGTACAGCGAGCTGCTGGACCGCAACGCCCAGCACTTCCTGACCATCAAAGACCACGCGATCTCCAAGGGCGGTGACACCAGCGGGTTCACCGGCCTGCTGTCGTTGCTGCACCCCGTCGTGACCGGGGTGGCGAGCCTGTACGGGGAAACCCTGGACTTCGCCAACAAGATGCTGCTCAAGGACTCGGAGGCGCTGCGCAAGACCGCGGAGCACTACGAGAAGGCCGACGCCATCGGCCTCAAGCTCTTCGACGGTGTCCAGAACAAGCTGGCGAGCGCCCAGAAGGCGCCGCAGGTCGGGGGCAACTGATGACGACGGCGTACGCGGACGTCGAGGACCCCTCGGTCGCGCTGAACAAGGCGGCGGAGGACCGGCCTGGCCGGCAGTCCACCAAGGAGCTGATCGAGAAGGCCGGCTGGAAGATCCAGGGCGTCAACTGGATCTACGAGAAGGTCACCGGCGAGAACCTGGTCGAGTCGCTGATCAACCCGCTGCTCGGCGACTTCGAGAAGATCGACGCCAACGCCAAGGCGTGGGACAACGTCGCGAAGGCGCTGGACTCCGTGCGGCACAACGTCGACGCGGGCGTCGACCAGCTGAACCCGCACTGGAACGGCTCTGCCGCGCAGGCGTTCGAGCGCCGCATGGACACCATGTGGGTCATCGCGATCGAGGCGGACTCGCAGGTCGCCCGCATCATCGGCGACAAGTTCAAGTCGACGGCGAACACCTGCCGCACGCTGACGGGCCTCGCGCTGTCGCTGCTCGACTACCTGTGCCAGAAGCTGATGGAAGCGGTGATCCTCGCGCCGATCCCGGTGGTCGGCTGGGGCAAGGCCGTGTGGGTCGTCTACGACTGCATCCAGATCGTCGACCGCATCCGCAAGATCATCATCGCGGTGCAGACGCTGATCGAGGGCGTGCAGGGCATGATCAACGGCATCAAGGACATGGGCACCGCCCTGATGAAGCTGAAGGACGTCCGCGACGTCAACGACCTGCTCGACGTCGTCGACGGCTACCAGGACGGCAAGGAGAAGTTCGACGACGGCAAGTCCGCGGCCAAGTCCGGGGCGCTGGGCGTCGCGCTCAACGGCTACAAGCTGAACAAGGACATCGGCAAGGCCACCACCCGCTACGACACCAGCAGCGCGTCCAGCGCCGCGTCGAGCAGCTCGTCGGCAGCGGGCAGCAGCTCGTCATCCGCGGCGGGCAGCTCGTCGGCCTCCGGTGGCCAGGGCGGAGGACAGCAGTGACGTTCCCCTACGACCAGGCCCGGTTGCAGGCGCTCGTCGACGGGTTCGACGCCACGACGGCCGCGGTGGAGAAGACCGGCAGGGAAGCCGCCCAGTTCCAGCCGCGTTCGCGTGGGGTGACCGAACAGGACCTCGCCGCGATCGAGCGGTACGCCAAGGGCCCGAACGCGCCCAAGGAGTTCAAGGAGCTTCCAGCGGCGCATCGACTCCGGCGAGTTCAGCTGGCAGGACGTCGCGGCCGGCCGCGTGATGGACGACGGCGTGCAGAAGGCGCTCGCCACCGGCGTGCCCGACCTGCGCCGCGCCTACACGGCCATCCAGGAGGGCCACGACCTCGACGACATCATCGAGTCGGGCAACCCGTCGCGGCCGCCGGCCCGTCCCGCACGCGGTGACGACGGCGACGACGACGGCCCGCCCGTGTTCAAGGAACGAGTGTGGTGAGCCGCTAGCTCGACAGGAAGTCCGGGATGACGTCGCCGGTGCCGAGGTGGTTCGTCCCCACCCCGCGGACGACGTCGAACGCCACCACGGCCGCGACCGCGAGCGACCGGACGGGGTCGGCGGTGCCGGGGCGGAGCTGAGCGACGTCCCGGCGCACCCGCTTGCCGTTGCGCTTCGTGATCTGTCCGATGTGGAGCTTCAGCACGTCGCCGAGCAGGCAGAGGTGCGTGCCATTGGCGTCGAGCAGGGCGTACCGGCCCGGTTGCGGCACGATCGAGCCGACCGGCCGCCCGTCCGGCCACGCCACCTTCGTCGGCCGCCTGCCCACGCCGGCCGACTTGGTGATCACGAGCAGCGGCCGGCCGTCCGGTCCGGTGGCGAGCAGGCGGAACGGCGTCCACCGGGACAGGCTCAGGTTGCGCAGGCGGGCGGTGACGAACCCGCGCCTGGTCTCGTGCACCGACCCCAGCAGGGTGTTGCGTTCGTCATAGGCCTCGACCGAGTACCTCGACCCCAGCATCAGCCGCACCGGCGTCCACGGCTGGTCCACCACCAAGGAGTCCGCGCTCAACAGGTTCACGGTGATGCAGGGTATGCGGCGTCCCGGCGGCGCGTGTGCGAAGCTTGCGACCTGTGCGAACTGAACAGGTCTTGGACGCGAACGCGAAGTCGGAACTCGCCCGCTTGGTGAGCGAATTGGCCGTGGTGCACGGCAAGGTGACCCTCTCGAGCGGCAAGGAAGCCGACTACTACGTCGACCTGCGCCGCGCCACGCTGCACCACGCCGCGGCCCCGCTGATCGGCAAGCTGCTCCGCCAGCTCACCGCCGACTGGGACTTCGTGGCCGTCGGCGGCCTCACCCTCGGCGCCGACCCCGTCGCCTACGCGATGATGCACTCCGCCGCCACCGCCGGCGACGTGCTGGACGTCTTCGTCGTCCGCAAGGCCGCCAAGGCCCACGGCATGCAGCGCCAGATCGAGGGCATCGAGGTCCGCGGCCAGCGCGTCCTGGCCGTCGAGGACACCTCCACCACCGGCGGCTCCGTCCTCACCGCGGTCGAGGCCCTGCGCGCGGCCGGCGCCGAGGTCGTCGGCGTCGCGACCGTCGTGGACCGCGGCACCGGCGCCCGCGAGGCCATCGAGGCAGAAGGCCTGCAGTACCGCTACCTGCTGGACCTCGACGACCTCGGTCTCGCCTGAGTTTCGTCGAGCGCGGTTCGAGCTACCCCGTCCTGGGCTGGAGGACGGGGTGGTGCGAATGGCCGGGTTCCTCGCGGGAGCCGTTGTGCTCCTGCACTTCGCCGTGCTGGCGTTCCTGCTGGCCGGCGGCTTCCTCGCGTGGCACTGGCGCCGCCTGATCTACCCCCACCTCGCCCTCGCCGCGTGGGCCGTGCTGAGCCTCGCGGTGCCCACCGTGTGCCCGCTGACCACCTGGGAGAACGACCTGCGGGCCGCCGCCGGGATGCCGGTGCTGGAGACCGGGTTCATCGACCACTACATCGACGGCGTCTGGTACCCGGAGAGCGCGTCGACGGTGGTGCAGCTGGTGCTCGGGGCGGTCGTGGTCGTGTCCTGGGCCGGGTTCGCGGCGAGTGCCAGGACGGCCCGGCGGGTGGGCGTTCAGTAACGTCTGGTCCGTGCTGCTCGAAGGGTTCCACGCCGTCAAACATGCCCTGCGCTTCGGCGGGAACGTCACGTCGCTGGTCACCACCAGCAGGCCCGTCGCCGTCGGGCTCGCCGAGTCGCACGCACCGGACCTGGTCGAGGCCTTCGGCCGGGCGACCGAGGTGACGAAGGAGGAGTTCGTCCGCCGGGTCGGCCGCACCCACCCGACCGGTGTCGCGGGCTTCGCCGACCGCCCTGATCTCCCGTTCGACCGCGACGCGCCGGTCGTCCTCCTCGACAACCCGCGCAACCTGGGCAACTTCGGCGCCGCGATCCGGGTGGCCGCGGGCCTCGACGCCGGTGGCGTCCTGTCCACCGGTGACGTCGACCCCTGGCACCCGAACGTCCTCAGAGGATCCGCGGGCCTGCACTTCGCCCTCCCCGTCGCCAAGGCCACCACCCTCGACCTCGCGGGCCCGCTGATCGCCTTCGACGCCGACGGCGAACCGCTCAGGGGACCGATCCCCGACAACGCCGTGCTGGCGTTCGGCTCCGAGCGGCACGGCCTGAGCGACGAGGTGAGGCAGCGCGCGGCGAAGGTCGTCCGCCTTCCCATGCGCGCCAAGGTGAGCAGTTACAACCTGACGACCTCTGTCGCCATGGGTCTCTACCACTGGGCGGTTCACCGAGCTTCTTGACCGGTCAAGAACTCACCATTGCAGGGTGGTGATCGCGAAACTGCTGGCCGCGCGGGCGGGTGTTGCGGAGCGTGCCGTGCATTCGAGGCACCTGCGACGGGTGTGGGGTGTGCCGGGCACGAGCCTGGGGGCCTGCGGGTGGCCGCCCAGGTTCAGGGACAAGGTCTTCGCGCCGTTCAACTACTGGTGGCAGGCGCACCTGCTCGACTGCATGGTCGACGGGTACGAGCGCAACCCGCTGGAGGCGCGCAGGCAGGCGATCGTGCGGGTGGTCCGCGGCATCCGGGTGCGCAACGTCAGCGGGTGGACCAACGACTACTACGACGACGTCGCGTGGCTGGGGCTGGCGCTGCAGCGGGCGGAGAAGATCGGGGTCGGGCGGCCCAGGGCGGTGCGGCAGATCGCGGACCAGCTGCGCGACGGGTGGACCGACCACGCCGGTGGCGGGATCTGGTGGAAGCGCGGCGACGACTTCAAGAACGTGCCGGCGAACGGGCCCGCGGCCATCTTCCTCGCCCGGCAGAACGAGGGGACCGACCTCGCCAAGGCGCGGTCCATCGTGGACTGGGTGGAGGAGCACCTGGTCGACCCCTCTGGGCTCGCGTGGGACGGGCTGCACGTGCACCCCGACGGGGAGGTCCGCGAGGTCGAGAAGAACATCTACACGTACTGCCAAGGTGTTCTCATCGGTGCGTGCGTGGAGCTGGCCAAGCACGGGCAGCAGCAGAAGTGGCTGGAGAAGGCCGCGCGCACCATCACCGCCGTGTACGACGACCTCGCCATCGGTGGGGTGGTCAAGGGGCAGGGCGAAGGCGACGGCGGTCTGTTCGCGGGCATCCTCGTGCGCTACCTCGCCCTGGCGGCGGTGGAGATGCCGCGGCTCGACCCCGCGCAGCAGGGGGCCGCCGAGCTCGCCCGTCAGCTGGTGGTGGAGTCGGCGGAGGCGGCGTGGGCCAACCGGACGGTGGCGGTCAGCGGGCCGCTGTTCGGTCCGGAGTGGAGCGTGCCGGCCGAGGAGGCGCAGAGCAGGGACCTGTCGGTGCAGCTGGGCGGGTGGATGTGCCTGGAGGCGGCGGCCCTGCTCGAACGTCACGACGCGGCGAGGTAGCCCAGCAGGGTCCTGGCGTCCTCGCGGAACTGGTCGGCGGAGTCGTCGCGCACGAACTCCAGCAGCACGTTGCGGTCGACGCCGTCGCGTGCGAGCTCGCCGAGGACCGGCTTCCACAGGTCGCGGCGGGCGGACAGGGGCAGGCGGTCGGTGAAGCCGCCGGGGCCCCAGGAGAAGACGTGCGCGGTCACCGGTTCCAGGGTGCGGACCTCGTGCACCGCCGAGAACACGTCCTGGCCGCCGCTCGGCTGCCAGTACGGCACCACGCCGTCGACCTCGTCCAGCAGCCGCACGGCCGAGTCGAGCGTGTCGGTCAGCGTGTTGCGGTGGTACTCCAGCGCGATCCGGGTGCCTGCGGCGTCGGCGTGCTCGACGGCGTGCCGCAGGGCCTCCACCACGGCGCCGCGGTCGGCGCACTCGGCCGAGCCCGCCGTGCCGGCCCACACCCTGACCAGCGGTGCGTCCAGCTCGGCCGCGGTCTCCAGCACGGCGGCGAGCTCCGCGCGGTCCGTCACGCCTGCGCGGTAGTACGAGCCGTAGGCGGCCACCTTCAGGCCCGTGTCCACCGCGCGGCGCGCCGCCGTGAAGTCACCGGGCGGCACGTGCACGTCGGCACCCCACTCGACCGCCTGCAGACCGCAGTCCAGCGCCAGCTCGCCGATCTCGCCGACCGACAGCTGCCGGAACGTCACCGAGACCAGGCCGGGGATCAGCACCCGCAGGACTGCCGGTGCAGCAGCGACGGGGCCAGCCGGATGGTCTCCGCGGGACGGGACGGGTCGGCGATGCGCGACAGCAGCAGCTTCACGGCGGTGCGGCCGATCTCCTCGACCGGCTGGGCCAGCGTCGTCAGCGGCGGGTCGATCAACGTCGCCCACTCCACCTCGTCGTAGGCCACGACGGCCAGGTCCGTGCCGAGCTTCAGGCCGCGGGCGCGGGCCTCGTGCAGCATGCCGACCGTCACCAGGTGGTCGGCCGCGACGACGGCGGTGACCGGGTCGTCCTGGTCGATCAGCGGCGCGAGCCAGCCGCTCTGCGAGACCAGGGACTCGTCCCACTTCAGGCCCGCGCGGCCGAGGCCGAGGCGGTGGCCGAGGACGCGCTCCTCGGTCGTGGCCACGCCGGCCTTGCCGCAGACGATGCCGATGCGGCGGTGGCCGAGCTCGGCCAGGTGCGTGACCAGGCCGGAGGTGGCCTGCACGTTCTCCGGGCCGACCTGGTCGATGTCCTTCGCCACGGTCAGGCGGTCCACCAGCACGGTCGGGATGCCGAGCCGCTTGAGCTCCGGCAGCACCTGGCTGCCCGCACCGGCGGAGGGCGTCAGCAGCAGCCCGTCGACCCGGCGCGACCGCAGCATCCGCACCGCGACCTGCTCCGACTCCGGCGTGTCCCTGGTGTCGATCAGCACGAGCGAGTAGCCCGCTCTCGTCGCCTCCGACTCGATGGCCGCGATCAGCTCGGCGAAGTACGGGTGGGAGACCAGCGACACCGCGAGGCCCAGCGACTTCGTGCCACCCATGACCAGCGACCGCGCGATGGCGTCACCGGTGTACCCGGTTTCGTCGATCGCCTTCTGCACGCGCTCGCGCGTGTCCCCGGCGACCGGCCTGGTCTCGTTGATCACGTGTGACACCGTGGTGATGGAGACCCCCGCGAGAGCCGCGACATCCCGCATGGTGACCATGGCCGGGACCTTACCCGTTTGGAGGAAGGCCAGATGGCAGCCGTGCTGTGTGTCGGGCTCACAACTCTCGACGTCACCCAGCGAGTGGCCGCGTTCCCCGCTCCCGGCGAGAAGGTCAGGTCGGCCGAGGCGCACCTCGCCCCCGGCGGTCCGGCGGCCAACGCGGCACGGGCGGTGGCCGCTCTGGGCGGATCTTCGTCACTTCTCACCGCCCTGGGCGCCGACGCACTGGGTGAATTCGTGCGGGCCGGGTTGGAGCCGGTCCACGTCGTCGCCGTCGAGGGGACGACGCCGGTGAGCATGGTCGTCGTCAGAGATGCTGATGGGGAGCGCACGGTCGTGTCGCGCAACGCCTCGGTGCCGGTCATCGTGCCGGATTTGTCCGATCTCGTGGCCGCTGCGGACGTGGTGCTCTTGGACGGACACCACGACGGACTGGCGTTGCCCGCCGCCCGTGCGGCGAAAGCCGCGGGATTGCCTGTGGTGCTCGACGCCGGGAGCTGGAAACCTGTCCTCGATCACCTGTTGCCGCTGGTCGACGTGGCCGCTTGCGCTTCGGGGTTCGAGCGGTCCGCTGCCGAGGTGCACTCGTACGGGGTCCCGCTGGTGGTTCGCACCAACGGCCCCGCACCCGTGACCTGGTCGTGGAACGGCTCGACCGGGGCGGTGCCCGTGCCGGCGGTGCAGGTGAAGGACACGAATGGTGCCGGTGACGTCTGGCACGGCGCGTACGCCTACGCGCTGGCGTCAGGAGCCGACCCGGTCGCGGCCATAGGCTTCGCGTCGCAGGCCGCCGCCGTTCGGGTCGGTGTGATCGGGGACTGGGTTGAGGAGCTGGCACGGTGGCAGGACAGCAGGTCAGGTTCGAAGAGCTGCTAGAGCGGGCCAAAGCGCTCACCGACATGGGTGAACGCAAGATCCTCGGGATCGGCGGGCTTCCCGGCTCCGGCAAGTCGACACTCGCGCGCAGGCTCGTCGAGGCGCTCGACGGGCAGGCCGTGCTCGTCGAGATGGACGGCTTCCACCTCGCGCAGAGCGAGCTGGAGCGGTTGCGGCTGGTCGAGCGCAAGGGCGCGCCGGACACGTTCGACATCCCCGGCTACGTCGACCTGCTCGGCCGCATCAAGGCGTGCGGGCCGGACATGATCTACGCGCCGGAGTTCCGCAGGGAGGTCGAGGAACCGATCGCGTGCGCGGTGCCGGTGCACCCGGACGTCCCGCTGGTCGTGACCGAGGGCAACTACCTGCTGCTCAACTACGACAAGTGGAAGCGCGTCCGGATCATCCTCGACGAGGCGTGGTTCCTGTTCATCGACGAGGACGTGCGGGTGCAGCGGCTCATCGACCGCCACCTGCGGTACGGGCGCACGTTGTCCGAGGCCGAGGAACGCGTGCTGCACGGCACCGACCACGTCAACGCGCTGATGGTGAACTCGTCCAAGGGCTCGGCGGACCTGCTGATCACCGAGGTGCTCTGACCGGGCCGCGGGCCCCCGCCGTCAGCTCCGGCGGGCGGAGGGCTCCAGCTCGGCCGCCTCGTCGATCGGCTTGCGCATCTCCTGCCGGTAGCGCCAGACGCCCCACCCGGTGCCGACGAGGAAGAACGCGACGCTGACGACCAGTGCCGCCGTCTCCAGCCAGGGCAGCTGCTCCAGGACGCCGGCGCCGTAGTAGCCGGCGAGCACGAGCGTCGGCACCCAGGCGACGGCACCGATGGTCGTGGCCAGCGTGAACCGCTTCACGTCCATGCGGGCCGCTCCGGCGATCATCGGCGCGAGCGTGCGCACCCACGGCAGCCAGCGGGCCAGCACGACGGCCCAGAACCCGCGCTGGTCGAGGAACCGGCGGGCCTTCTCCAGGTTCTGCCGGTTCAGCACCTTCCCGTCCTTGCGGGCCAGCACGCGGGTGCCGGTGTGCTTGCCGATGTGGTACCCGACCTGGTTGCCGACCACGGCCACGACCAGTGCGACCGCCGAAAGCGCCCACGCCGAGACCTCGCTGCCGTGTGCCGCCAGGACCACCCCGGCCGCGAAGAGCAGCGAGTCACCGGGCAAGAACAAC
This sequence comes from Lentzea chajnantorensis, assembly GCF_054300775.1. Classification (NCBI taxonomy): domain Bacteria; kingdom Bacillati; phylum Actinomycetota; class Actinomycetes; order Pseudonocardiales; family Pseudonocardiaceae; genus Lentzea; species Lentzea chajnantorensis. The sequence continues at coordinate 1,308,023 of NZ_JBSDZT010000002.1, forward strand.
CCGAAGATGAATGCGCACTCGATGAAGATGAAGCTCAGGACGATCAGCCACACGGCCACCGGACCTGCGGTCTCCAGCGAGGCGAATGCGTGCGCCACGGTGAACCAGCCTACGTCGTGCCCGCCGGCAGGGCGGCGACATCGGTGCGACGGGCCGGCCAAATCCGGGTTGAGGACGCCCGGTCACCGGGTGAACTCGCCCGTGCTCGTTCACCCTCGAAGGAACCGGCCGGTCCCGCTAGCGTGGCTGACATGGAGACCCTGCTCGGCGAACTCCGCACCGCACTGGGTGACTCGGGCGTGCTCACGGACGCCGACGTCACGGCGGGCTACCAGCGGGACATGATGCCGCTCGCCCCGTTCGGCAGTCCGCTCGCGGTGGTGTTCCCGTCGGACACCGAGCAGGTCCAGGCCGTGGTGCGGGCGTGCGCGCGGCACCGCGTGCCCGTCGTCCCGCGCGGCGCCGGCAGTGGTCTGTCCGGTGCCGCGAACGCGGTCGAGGGCTGCGTGGTGCTCGTGACCACGAAGATGGACGCGATCGTCGAGGTCGACACCGACAACCGGCTCGCCGTCGTGGAACCCGGTGTCGTGAACCTCGACCTGCGCGGCGCGGTGGAGAAGCACGGGCTGTTCTACCCGCCGGACCCGAGCAGCTACGACTGGTGCACGATCGGCGGCAACCTCGCCACCAACGCGGGCGGCCTGTGCTGCGTGAAGTACGGCGTGACCACCGACTCCGTGCTGGGGCTGGAGGTGGTGCTGGCCGACGGCGAGGTGCTGCGGACCGGCCGCCGCACCGTCAAGGGCGTCGCCGGCTACGACCTGACCAAGCTCTTCATCGGCTCCGAGGGCACCCTCGGCGTGATCACGAAGGCCACGCTGGCGCTGAAACCGCTGCCGCAGGCCCCCGCCACGCTCGTCGCCGCGTTCAGCAGCACCGCGACGGCCGGTGCCGCGGTCAGCCGGATCGTCCGCGAGGGCCTGGTGCCGTCGCTGATGGAGATCATGGACCGCACCTCGATCGAGGCCGTCGAGCAGTACCTCAGGACCGAGCTCGGCGCCGGTCCCGGTTGTGCGGCGCTGCTGATCTGCCAGTCGGACGCGGGCGGCGAGCAGGCGCGCCACGAGCTGCGCAAGATCGAGGAGATCTGCCTGGAGGCCGACCTCGTGTACGCCACGCACGACGTGAGCGAGGGCCGTGACCTGCTGACCGCGCGCCGGGCCGTGCTCACGGCGCTGGAGGTCTACGGCTCGTGGCTCACCGACGACGTGTGCGTGCCCCGCACCCGCATCGCCGAGCTCATCCAGGGCTGTGAGGACATCTCCGCGGCGACCGGCCTCAAGATCGCCGTCGTGGGCCACGCCGGTGACGGCAACATGCACCCGACGATCGTCTACGACCCCGCGGACGCCGACCAGTTCGCCCGCGCCCGCAAGGCGTTCGACGACATCCTCGCCCTCGGGCTGGCGCTCGGCGGCACGATCACCGGCGAGCACGGCGTCGGCAAGGTCAAGCGGGAGTGGCTCGCGAAGGAGATCGGCCCGGTCGGCCTCCGCGTCCACCGCGAGATCAAACGCGCACTGGACCCGGAAAACCTGTTCAACCCCGGTTCGATGTTCACCCCCTGACCCCCTTGCAGATGCCGGCAGAGGCAGGGCGCGCAGGCGGTGACCGAGGTCGACCCGGTGGCCGCCGCCCGGCCTGGGCTCAGCGCTCGACGCGGGGGATGATCTGCGTCGAGTCGTCCTGGAGCTGCGCCTCCATGACCTGGGTGATGTCGTCCGCCTCTTCCTCGATGAGCGACTTCTTCTCCCGGCGGGCCTTGACGACCTCGATGATGATCGGGATGAACGAGATCGCCACGATCGCGAGGAGCGTGATCTCCAGGTTGTCCTTGATGAGCGCGATCTGGCCCAGGTAGTACCCCAGGACGGTCAGACCGGCAGCCCACGCCACTCCGCCGATGGCCGAGTAGGTGAAGTACTTCTTCGCGTCCATGCGGCCGATGCCCGCCATCGCGGTGATGAACGTGCGGACGATCGGCACGAACCGCGCGAGGACGATGGCGCGCGGGCCGTACTTGTCGAAGAACTCCTGCGTCTTGTCGACGTACTCCTGCTTGAAGATCTTCGACTCGGGTTTGTTGAACAGCGCTGGACCGGCCTTGCGGCCGATGTAGTAGCCGACGACGTTGCCCACGAAGGCGCACACCGTCAGCAGCACGCAGACCAGCCAGAGCGGCGTCGAGATGTGTCCGGCCGCGACGAAGAGTCCCGCCGTGAACAGCAGCGAGTCGCCCGGCAGGAAGAACCCGATGAGCAGACCGCACTCGGCGAAGACGATCAAGCACAGCCCGACGAGCATCCACGGGCCGAGCATCGTCAGCAGTTTTTCGGGATCCAGCCAGTCAGGGCCCAATGCAATCGTCACGGCGACAACGGTACAGGTCAGCCGAGCGTGATCACTGCGGCCACCGTGCCCGCTGCCAGGCCCAACAGCAGGGCGAGGCCCAGCACCCACCACGTGGACATGGGTGCGGGGCGCTCAGGAGCAACTGGGGCAGATGCGACAAATCCGGCATTCGTGCTGGTCGCCTGCGCGCGCAGTGCGTTGGTCACCAGTCGCTCCGGATCCTCCGCCATGCCCCGCCCTCAGCTCAGTCCTGGACCCACTCGCCCTTGCTCATCACGTCCCTCGGCTTCAATTCTGCATCGAGGACGACGAGGTCGGCGGCGCAGCCCGGTTGCAGCTTGCCGGTCTCCAGGCCGAGCAGCTCGGCGCCGCGGGTCGCGGTGGCGTACGCGGCCTCCATGAGCGACAGCCCGCACGCGTTCACGGCGTTGCGGAACGCCATGTCCATCGTGAGCGTGCTGCCGGCCAGTGCGGCGCCTCCTGCCAACGTTGGAACGCCGTCGACGACGCGCACCTCGAGGCCGCCGACGTCGTACACGCCGTCGCCCACGCCCGCCGCCGCGATGGCGTCGGTGATGAGGACGGTGCGCCGCAGGCCGGCGTGGCGGGCGGCCAGCCGGACGGCGGTCGGGTGCAGGTGCACCAGGTCGCAGATGCAGCTCGACGGTCACGCGCTCGTCGTCCAGCAGCGCGCCGATCGGGCCGGGCTCGCGGTGGTGCAGCGGCCGCATGCCGTTGAACAGGTGCGTGGCCACGCTGGCACCGGCGTCCACGGCCGGGCGGACCTGCGCCTCGGTCGCGTCGGTGTGGCCGATGGCGGCGAGGACACCGTTGTCAACGAGCTGGTGCACGGCCTGGACCGCGCCCTCCAGCTCGGGCGCGACGGTGATCATGCGGACCGTGCCCTTGCCCGCGTCGAGCAGCTTCGTGACCGCGCTCTGCTCCGGCGGGCACAGGATCGCCGGGTCGTGCGCGCCGCAGCGGGCCGCGGACAGGAACGGGCCCTCCAGGTGGATGCCCGCGACCACGCCCTCCTGGACCAGCTCTGCCAGCGCGGAGACCTGGTCGGCCAGCTCCGGCACCGGGCGCGAGACCAGCGACGCGAGCAGCGTCGTGGTGCCGTGCCTGCGGTGCGCGGCCGCGGCCTTGCGGACCTTCACCGGGTCGCTGCTGGTGAACGCGTCACCGCCACCGCCGTGGCAGTGGATGTCGACGAAGCCGGGCACGATCGTGCCGCCGCCCACGTCGGTCGTGGGGCCGTCCGGTACCGCTCCCACACCGACCCCGGCGATACGACCGCCCCGGACGCTCACCCACCCGTTCTCGAGCACCCTGTCCGGCGTGACGACCCGACCACCGGTCAGGGTCACGTCGACCGGTCCACCCCACGTGCTCATCACGCCTCCAGCGTGTCGATGGCCAGCAGCGCCGCGCCGAGGAAGCCCGCCTCGTCGCCGAGCGCCGCGAGCCGAAGCTCCGGTCGGCGCTGGAAGGCGATCAGGCCGTCCAGCCTGTCCTCGAGCGGCTCCACCAGCAGGTTTCCCGCCAGTGCGAGCCCGCCGCCGAGCACCACGGCCTCCGGGCCGAGCAGCGTCGCCAGCACCAGGACTCCCCTGGCGAGCGCGTCCACGGCCTCGTGCCACACGGCGACGGCGTCCTCGTCCCCGGCTCTCACCAGGTCCGCGACCTCGGCGGCACCGTGCACGGCCCGTCCGGTGCGCGCGGTGTAGCGGCGGGCGATGGCGGCGGAGGACGCCACGGTCTCCACGCAGCCGACCTGCCCGCAGGCGCACGGCACGCCGTGGCCGACGTCCACGTGCCCGATCTCGCCCGCGTACCCGCCGCCGCTGAAGATCTGCCCGTCCAGCAGCAGCGCGCCGGCGATCCCGGTGCCGATCGGCATGATCACCGCGTTGCGCAGGCCCTTCGCGGCACCCATCCGGCACTCGGCCAGACCCGCGGCGCGCACGTCGTGGCCGAACGCGACGGGGACGCCGAGCCGTTCGGTCAGGACCTCGCTGAACGGGAACTCGCTCCACGGCAGGTTCGTCGTGTACACGCCGACGCCGTTGGCCTCGTCCACGATGCCCGGCGCCACGATGCCCACGGCGTCGATCTCGTGCTCGGAGGCCCCGCGGAGCTCGTCGACGAGCTCGGTGAGGACGTCCAGCAGCGGCTCCAGCTGTGCCGGAGTCGCCCTGCGCGCGTGCTTCTGGGCCACCACGGCTTCCGAGGTGCCGGTGACCAGCGCCGCCTTGGTTTCGGTGCCACCGATGTCGACGGCGACCACGTGTCTGCGTGCCACGGGGTGTGATCCTGCGGCATCGGAGCCCTATTGGTCTATACCAAGCACCGGATTGGGCGCGTGTTCCTGCGACCGGAAACCGCCTTCATCGGGCAAAAGGGGTGTCCGGTGGGCGGTGCGACGTTGCCTCAGCGGCCGGCCATGAGCTTCTGCAGCGCGTCGAGGGCCCGGGACGCGGTCGACTTGACCGTGCCCTTGGAGATGCCGGTGGCCTCGGCGATCTCGGCCTCCGACAGGTCGCCGTAGTAGCGCAGCACGAGCACCTCGCGCTGGCGCGGCGGCAGCTGCTGGAGCGCCTTGACCACGGCCTGGTGCTCCGCGGTGAGCATCGCGAGCGACTCGGCCGAACGTGCGTTCGCCACGTGCGGAGGGGTGTAGTCGCGGGCGGTCTTGCGGCGGCGCAGCACGCTGCGCGAACCGTTGACCACGGCCGTGCGGAGGTAGCCCACGGCGGCCTGGGCGTCGCGCAGGCCCTTCCAGTTGCGGTGCAGGCCCGTGAAGGCCTCCTGCACCACGTCCTCCGCCGTCGCCGGCTCGTCCACCAGCAGCAGCGCGAGCCTGATGAGGCGCATGCGGTGCTGCTTGTACAGGTCTTCGAGCGTCAGAGGCCCTGCGGGAGGTCCTGCGACGCCGTCCTTGATGCGCAGGTTGGTCAGGGTGTCCTGCACGCTGCGCGGGGTTTCGTCGCCAGCCACGAGGTAGGACGGTACCGGTCACGTCGCTACGGTGGTGCCATGGCCCGCTTTGCAGTCGAATTGGTGTTCGGTTCAAACCGTGACGAGCGTCTCGCGGCGCGCCCGGCGCACCGCGAGTACATCGCCTCCCTCGCCGAGAAGGGCGTGGTGCTCGCCGCCGGCCCGTACTCGGACGACACCGGCGCGTTGATCATCTACGAGGCCGCGGACGAGACGGCCCTCCAGGAGATCATCGCCGCCGACCCGTACACGCCCGCGAACGTCGTCACCAAGTGGGACGTCCGCCCGTGGAACGCCCTGCTCGGCTCCTGGCTCAACGGCTAGCGGTCTGCCCGCCGGGCCCGACCAGACCGGACGTGTCGTTCGCGGCCATCTGCCGGTCGGCCTCGGCCACCTCCGCGACCGCCTGGCGGTCCACGACCACCGGCGTGAACGCGCGGAAGTACTTCAGAGCGCCGACCCAGCCGGGGACGTGGACCGCCTTCGACCGCTTCTCGATGCCCTTGACCACGGCCCTGCCGACGTTGCGGACCGGGTACTTCTTGCTCGCGACCCCCGGCATGCCCTGGCGCAGCTTGCCGAACACCGGGTGCTCGTCGGCGCTGTTGACCATGTCCGTGGAGATCCACGAGAAGTACGCGGTGCCGACGTCCACGCCGAGGTGCCGCACCTCCGCGCGCAGGCTGTCCGCGAACGCCTCGCAGCCCGCCTTCGCCGCCGAGTAGGCCGCGTTGCCGGGGATGTGCACGATCGCCGCCAGTGACGACACGACCATGCAGTAGCCGCGGCTCTCGATGAGGTGCGGCAGCGCCGTGCGCACCGTGCGCCACACCCCGAGCAGGTTGACTTCGATGACCCGTTCGAACGCCTTGGGGTCCATCGAGCGCACGAAACCGGTGGCGGCGATGCCCGCGTTCGCGACCACCACGTCGATGCCGCCGAAGTGCCCGGCGACCTCGCGGAAGGTGCGTTCGAGCGCGTTCCAGTCGGTGACGTCGACCTCCCACGCCCTGCCGCCGGTCTCTCGCGCGACCTCCTCCAGCTGGGCCTTCTCGAGCCCGACGAGCGCGAGCCGAGCCCCGCGCGCGGCCAGCTGCCTCGCCACCTCGGCGCCGATGCCCCTGGCCGCGCCGGTGATCAGTACCACCTTGCCCGTGACGTCCATGACCGCCACGGTAACGCAACCTACTCCCAGTAAGCTACTGGCAAGTTAAATTGCACTCAGACGGTCCACCTCGGCCTGCGACAGCTCCAGCTCCAGCACCGGCGTGAGGTCGCTGAGCTGCTCCAACGTCCTGGCCGACGCGATCGGCGCCGCCACCGTCGGCTGCTGGGCGAGCCACGCCAGCGCCACCGCGGCAACCGTCGTCCGGTGCGTCTCGGCCAGCTCGTCGAGCACCTCCAGCACCTGCAGGCCGTGCTCGTCGAGGTACTTCGACGCGGCACCCGCCCGCTCGCTGCGCACCTCCACGCCGGGCCGGTACTTGCCGGTGAGGAAGCCCTTGGCGAGCGACCAGTACGGCACGGTCGCGAGGCCGTGCTCGGCCACGACCGCCTGCAGCTCGCCCTCGAACCGGTCGCGGCTCACCAGGTTGTACTCGGGCTGCAACGCGACGAACTTCGCGAAGCCCTCGCGCTCCTGGACCTCCAGCGCCGCCGCGAGCCGTTCGGCGGAGAAGTTGGACGCGGCGACGTAGCGGACCTTGCCGTCCCGCACGAGCTGGTCGTAGGCGGCGAGCGTCTCCTCCAGCGGCGTGTCCGGGTCGTCGAGGTGGTTGTAGTAGAGGTCGATGTGGTCGACGCCGAGCCGCTTCAGCGACCGCTCGGCCGCCGTCAGGACCGTGTCGCGCTTCTGGTTCTTGAAACCGGCCAGCATGCCGACCTTGGTGGCGACCACGACGTCGTCGCGGTCGCCGCGCCTGGCGAGCCACCTGCCGATGATCGTCTCCGACTCGCCGCCGGAGTTGCCGTCCGCCCAGGCCGAGTACACGTCGGCGGTGTCGACGAAGTTCCCGCCCGCCGCGACGTAGGCGTCGAGCACGGCGAACGAGGTGTCCTCGTCGGCGGTCCAGCCGAAGACGTTGCCGCCCAGGCAGAGCCGGGACACGTTCAGGTCAGTGGTGCTCAAGATCCCCATGTTCCGACGGTAGTCCGCCGTGGCCGGGGACACGTGACGAGCTCAGCGGGTGGAACACGGGGCCGGCCGGCTCAGGCCGTGATCTCGACGCCCTTCCAGAACGCCACGCGGCCCTTGATCTCCTTCGCGGCGTCCTTCGGCTCGGCGTAGTACCAGGCGGCGTTGGTGTTCTCGGCGCCGTCGACCTGCAGCGAGTAGTAGTTCGCGGTGCCCTTCCAGGGGCACACGGTGGTGTGGTCGGTCGGCGTGAGCACCGCGGGGTCCACGGAGTCCAGCGGGAAGTAGTGGTTGCCCTCGACCACGACCGTGTCGTCGCTCGAAGCGATGATCTTGCCGTTCCACTCAGCGGTTGCCATGGTCTCCACTATGCCTTCGAAAGCGTCGCTCGGAACGTTCGGTGTGTGGGGCTCGCACGTGCAGTGGGCCGACAAGACCGACCGGATCGCCGAGCTCGAACAGCTCGGCTACGGCACCTTCTGGATCGGTGGCTCGCCCGACGTCGGGCTGGTCGGCAGGGCGTTGGCCGCGACCGGGTCGATGACGATCGCCACCGGCATCGTCAACGTCTGGCAGTCGGAGCCGGAGGAGGTCGCCGCCGAGTTCCACCGGCTCGCGAGCGACCGGTTCCTGCTCGGCGTCGGCGTGGGCCACCGGCAGCTGGACCAGGCCTACGAGAAGCCCTACGACAAGCTGGTGGCGTACCTGGACCGCCTGGACGTGCCGACCGAGTCGCTCGTGCTCGCCGCGCTCGGCCCGCGGGTGCTCCAGCTCGCCGCCGACCGCACCGGCGGCGCGCACCCGTACCTCGTCCCGGTCGAGCACACGGCGCACGCGCGCGAGGTGCTCGGCGACAAGGTCCTCGCTCCCGAGGTGACCGTCGTCGTCGAGGCGGACCCGGACCGGGCGCGGGCGATCGCACGCGAGCAGCTCGCGTTCTACTTCACGCTCACCAACTACACGGACAACTGGCTGAGGTGGGGTTTCTCGGCCGAGGACGTCGCCGGCACCGGCTCTGACCACTTGATCGATGCACTCGTGGCGTGGGGAACCCCGGACCAGGTCGCCGCCAAGTTGCGCGCGCACGTCGACGCGGGAGCCGACCACGTCGCCATCCAGTCGCTGAACGGGCACTACGCCGAACTGGCCGCCGCGTTGGGCCTGTGACCCAGCCTCGTAGGATGCCGGTGATACGGCGTTCAGGGCACCTGAGGAGGACGACCGATGCCCATCGCAACTCCCGAGGTCTACGCGGAGATGCTTGACCGGGCCAAGGCGAACGAGTTCGCCTACCCCGCGATCAACGTCACTTCTTCGGAGACTCTCAACGCGGCTCTCCGCGGGTTCGCCGAGGCCGAGAGCGACGGCATCATCCAGGTCTCGACCGGTGGTGCCGAGTTCGCCTCGGGCACCAAGGTCAAGGACATGGTGACCGGCGCTGTCGCACTCGCCGAGTTCGCGCACGTGGTCGCCGCGAAGTACCCGGTGAACATCGCGCTGCACACCGACCACTGCCCGAAGGACAAGCTCGACGGGTACGTGCGTCCGCTCATCGCCATCAGCCAGGAGCGGGTCGACAAGGGCGGCAACCCGCTCTTCCAGTCGCACATGTGGGACGGCTCTGCTGTTCCGCTGGAGGAGAACCTCCAGATCGCGAGCGAGCTGCTCGACCTGTCCGCCAAGGCGAAGATCGTCCTTGAGATCGAGGTCGGCGTCGTGGGCGGCGAGGAGGACGGCGTCGACAACGAGATCAACGACAAGCTCTACACGACGCCCGAGGACTACCTGAAGACGGTCGACGCGCTCGGCGCCGGGGAGAAGGGCCGCTACCTGCTGGCCGCGACCTTCGGCAACGTGCACGGCGTCTACAAGCCGGGCAATGTGAAGCTGCGCCCGGAGATCCTCAAGCAGGGCCAGGACGTCGCGGCGGAGAAGCTGGGCCTCGCGGCCGGCTCGAAGCCGTTCGACCTGGTCTTCCACGGCGGCTCCGGCTCGCTGCTGGAGGAGATCCACGAAGCCGTGTCGTACGGCGTCATCAAGATGAACATCGACACGGACACGCAGTACGCGTTCACCCGTCCGATCGCGGCGCACATGTTCGCGAACTACGACGGCGTGCTGAAGATCGACGGCGAGGTCGGCAACAAGAAGGCCTACGACCCGCGCAGCTACCTCAAGGCAGCTGAGCAGGCCATGGCCGCCCGCATCGCCCAGGCGTGCGAGCACCTCAAGTCGTCGGGCCGCATGATCGCGGGCTGATTTCCGACCGCACGCGGGGACCTTTCGTACTCTCGGAGAGTACGAAAGGTCCCCGCGTGCGTTTGCGGCTAGCGGAACGCGTCGGCGTTGCGCGCGGCCCAGTCGGCGAACGGGCGCGGGGCGCGGCCGAGCACGGCCTCGACGTCCGGGCTGACGCGCAGCTCGGCCTCGGTCGGGGCGCCGATGATGTCGAGGGTGTCATCGGCGAGCTCGCCCGGCATCACCCGCTCCATGCCCGCCTTCGCCTCGGCGCGGGTGAGCTCGTGGAACCGCACCGGTTCGCCCAGCGCGGCGGCGATGGCCGCGGTCTGCTGCCGCGGCGTGACCACCTCCGGGCCGGTCAGCTCGTACACCCCGCCGCTGTGCCGGTCGTCGGTCAGGCAGGCGGCGGCGACCGCCGCGATGTCGGCCGGGTCGACGACGGGCACGCCGACGTCCCCGAACGGTGCCGCGACGAGCCGCTGCGCGCGAACGGACTCCGCCCACCACAGCGCGTTGGACGCGAACCCGCCCGGCCGCAGCAGCGCCCAGTCGGCCCCGGACTCCCGCACCCCGTCCTCCAGTGCCCGCAGCTGGACCCGCGTCGTGCCGAACGGCCTGGTCACCACGCCCAGCGAGGACAGCAGGACGATTCGGCGGACCCCGCTCGCCACCGCCGTGCCGATGACGTCGGCCGGGTTGGCGCCGACCGCGTGCAGGTCGCCCGACAGCAGCAGGAACAACGCCTTCGCGCCCGCCAGGGCGGGTTCCAGACCCGCCGGCTCCGCCAGGTCGGCCACCACGTGCCGCACGCCGTCCGGCACCTCCGCCGAGTGCCGCGACACCGCCGTCACCTGCTCACCGGCCTCGGCCAGCGCCCGCGTCAACGGCCGGCCCACGTTCCCGGTAGCCCCGGTCACCACGATCATGAACAGCTCCTTCGTCGTTGTCGGCACGACGCTAGGAACCGGGCTAACTCCTGGTAAGGACGTACCTGGAGGTAAGCTCAAGACGTGACGGGAGGTGTCCAGGTGGACCAGACCGGGGTCAAGGCGCGGTATGAGGTGTTTCACACCGACTGCCCGGCGCGCGACATGGTCGACCACGTCACCAGCCGGTGGGGCATCTGGGTGCTGATCTCCCTGCGCGGCGGCGACCTGAGGTTCTTCGAGCTGCGCGACAGCATCCGCGGCATTAGCGAGAAGATGCTCTCCCAGACCCTGCGCGGGCTGGTCGAGGACGGTCTCGTGTGGCGGCACGTCGAACCGACGACCCCGCCGCAGGTCACCTACGGGCTGACGGGGTTCGGACGGGACCTCGGCGAACCGCTGGAGGAGCTGTTCGGCCGGATCACGCGGCACCTCACGGCGTCCGGCCTGACCCGGCCGCAGCCGGTCAGCTGAGTTTCAGCCGCGCGGCCAGCTGGTGCGCCTCCGGCCGGTGGATCACCAGGTCGCCCACGGTCCACAGCACCGCCAGCAGCACGGCCGTGACCGCCGCGGACGAGAACGAGATGGGCGGCGCCCACAGGTACTCCTGCTGCGCCCAGATCCCCACGTACCCGATGGTGGTGACCGCGGCCGACCCGAGCACCGCGGCGGCCGGCGTCGGCATCTTCACGACGTGCACCGCGTCGATCGCGAGCCCCACGACGACCAGGAACAGCGGCACGGCGGACTTCGGGAAGTCGATGCCCGCGAGCAACGGCCAGATCAGGCACCGGTAAGCCACGTACCCGCCCGCGACCGCCGTGGCCGCCCAGACCCGGTCGGTGGTGCGGCGCGCGATCACGAGCACGACGGCCGCGGCCACCAGCCCCCACACCGGGTAGACCCAGTCCGCGATGGGCAGCGCGAAGTTGACCACCGCCTCCCGGCCGACCGGGACGCCCAGCTGGTCGGCGGCGAACTGCAGCAGGATCGGCTCGGCCTCCGGCTTGCCGCTGTCGTAGGCCTGCAACGCGCGCACGCCGTACTCCTGGTGCTGGTTGGGGAACCAGACGTTCTCCAGGACGAAGAACCACAGCGCCACCAGCCCGAACGTCCGCCAGTTGCCCGCCGGGAAGTACTTGATCCACCCGCGGATCGCGCCCGCCAGCATCACCGCCGTCCCCAGGTACAGCAGCGCGTGCGAACCGGACCAGCTGGTGATGTCGAGCCCGTTGATCCGGTGGTTGATCACGTCGATCGGCAGCGCGACCAGGAAGATCCCGCACCCGACCTGCATCAGCCGCAGCGCGGCCTTGTCGGCACCGTACCCGGTGAACGTGTGGAACAGCGTGAGGCCGACCACGATCGCCGTGCCGACCGTGTTGATCAGGTGCGGCGGCGCGAAGTCGTCGCGCAGCCACTTGAAGTGCCACGAGACGTCCCACGACGAGCCGATCAGCTTCAGCAGCAGCCCCACGAGCCACAGCTGGTACAGCTGCCTGGTCAGCGCCGCCGGCGTCTCCCTGCCGGGCACACCCCGCTCCCAGTACGTGTCCCGGAACTGCCTAACCCCCTGGATCATCCGCCCATCATGAGGTGACAGTGGGTGATCATGTTGCCGAAACGCCCCTGGTTTTACCCTGATGTTTCCAATTCGTGTGCACGGACGAGTGAGTGTCATTGCTCCGCCTGGTCCAGAACGGCACCATGCACGCCCATGGGCAAGAAGATCGTCGCCGGTGTGCTCGTCACTGCTCTGCTGCTGGCCGTCGTGGCCGCGGTCATGCGGCTGTTCCTCTCCTAGTCGCGCGCCGTGCGGCAGGATGGACCGCATGGTTGAGAACCTCCTGGGCCCCGGTCCGACCCACCTGCCCGACCGTCCGGAAGCGCAGGCCGCGGCCGACGGCGGGACCGACCCCGCCAAGATCGTGCGCGCGTACCCGGACTTCTCCGAGGCGTGGGCCCTGCTCGCGGAACGGGCGCTGCAGGCCGGTGACCCGGTCGCCGCCTACGCCTACGCCCGCACCGGCTACCACCGCGGGCTGGACCAGCTCCGCCGCTCCGGCTGGAAGGGCTTCGGGCCCGTGCCGTGGGACCACCGGCCCAACCAGGGCTTCCTGCGGGCGCTCGCCGCGCTGGCGCTGGCCGCGCGGGAGATCGGGGAGGACGAGGAGTGGGAGCGCTGCTCGAAGTTCCTCGCGGAGTCCGACCCCCAGGCCCCGGCCGCCCTCGGCCTCTGATCCCACCCCTGGCTGTCCAGGCGTCTGCGAGTACCACCAACCCTTGATCGAGACGCCGCTGACTGCACCCAACTCGCGCACGGGGCGGTTCGCCGTCCCGCTGCGCGCGGTGTGAGGCTGCTCGCCATCGCGGATCGAATCCGGGTCCCCGCAGGTTGTGCCTGGTGGCCGTGGGACGAAGACTGACGGCGGCAGGTGCGGCGGAAGACGGGGTGGCAGTGGTGGGCGTGGTCAGGGACGCGGTCGGACGGGGGTTGACGCGGTGGCGCGCGACCGCGTTGCCGATCGTCCAATGTGCCCTGTCGGCCGGGTTGGCGTGGGTGGTGGCGACGCTCGTCATCGGGCACCAGCACCCGTTCTTCGCGCCCATCGCGGCGGTCGTGTGCCTCGGGGTGTCGCTGGGGCAACGGCTGCGCCGGGTCGGTGAGCTCGTCGTCGGCGTGTCGGTCGGGGTCGGGGTGGGCGACGCGCTCATCGGCTGGATCGGCAGCGGACCCTGGCAGATCGCGCTCGTGGTGGCGCTGGCGATGTCGACGGCCGTGCTGCTCGACGGCGGGTCGGTGATCGCCCTGCAGGCCGGGAGCAGCGCGGTGCTGGTGGCCACGCTGCTGCCGCCCAGCGCGGGCGGCGGGTTCGACCGGATGATCGACGCGCTCACCGGCGGGCTGGTGGGGCTGGCGGTCGCCGCGCTGATCCCGGCGAACCCGGTGATGGTCGCCCACCGGCAGGCGAAAGCGCTCACGGGCACCCTCAGCACGGCCCTGCGGAGCATCGCGGAGGCCATCGACCAGCGCGACGCCGTGAAGGCGGCCGGGGTGCTCGCGGAGCTGCGCAACAGCCAGTCGGCGATCGACGACTACAAGTCCGCGCTGCAGACCGGCAGCGAGATCGCGAAGATCGCGCCGATCCGGTGGCGGTCCAAGGACGAGCTCAAGCGCTACCAGACCGCGGCCGGGCCGGTGGACTACGCGATCCGCAACACGCGCGTGCTGGCCCGCAGGACGATGGCGGCGCTGAAGGCCGAGGAACGGATTCCGGACGGCGTGCCCGGTGTGCTGCAGCGCTACGCCGACGCCGTCGACTGCCTCAGGGGTGAGCTGGAGAGGGGCAGGACGCCGCAGCTGACCAGGGAGGCCGTGCGGGACGCCGCACGGCCGTTGACCGCGCGGCGCCTCGGTGGTGACGGGTTCTCGTCCAAGGTGGTGCTGGCGCAGATCCGCAGCATCGCCGTGGACCTGCTGCAGGCGACCGGGCTGAACCGTGCGGAGGCGATGGAGGCGTTGCCGCCGCTCAGCCCTCCGGCCGGTGCAGAAGAGCCAGGAGCAGGGAGTGGACCGGCTCGTGGTCGCGAGGATCGGTCAGGGCGGACGCAGCGCCCGTGACGGCGTACCACTCTTCCGCGCCTTCATAGCGGACCAGCGCCTGGAACTTCCCGTCGTCGGAAAGGTCCGTGCGCAGTTCCAGGTCGCCGGTCACAACGCCGACCTCGTCGGTCATCACGCCGCCGGGACCCGCCACGAACAGCGAGGAGAGTGACGCCATCAGCACCTTCCGAGCATGTCCGACAAAGCCGATTTCTCCGACGAGTTCACGCTGAGGCTCCAGCGGTACTTGGTGTGTACCCACATCTTGGCGTAGGTGCACCAGTAGGACGTCAGCGGAGGCTTCCACGTCGCCGGCGTCTGGTCGCCCTTCGCCTGGTTCACGTTGTCGGTCACCGCGATGAGCTGCGGGCCGGACATGTCGTTGGCGAACGACTGGCGCTGCGCCGTCGTCCAGGAGGCCGCTCCCGACCTCCAGGCGGCCGCCAGCGGCACGACGTGGTCGATGTCCACGTCGGAGGCCGCGGACCAGGTCGCGCCGTCGTACGGGGAGAACCAGCTGCCGGAGGTGGCGGCGCAGGAGGAGTCGGTGACCACGTTGGTGCCGTCCCGCTTCAGCACGGCCTCACGGGTGTTGCAGGTACCCGACTGGGTGATCCAGTGGGGGAACTTGTCGCGGGAGTAGCCCGTTATCGAACCGTCGGCGCGGACGGTCAGCCCGGCGAGTTCGGCGGTCGCCGTGGCGGCGCTGGGGATGTTCGGCGGTGTCGCGAGTGCAGGGGTGACGAAACCGAGGGTGAGCGCCACCGCGGTGACGGAGACACCGATGATTCGGTTAACTGTTGACATCGTCCCGACCTTCCTGGTTGGAAGTGATCGGAACCACCCTCGGTCACATTGTGCAATTAGGCAATGCCTTCGAGTGACACACGAGTGAACGACAAACGCCGAACAAGCCCTGTTTTTAAAGACCGCGAACCAGCCTCAGGTCTTCCGTGTGGCGGTACCAGGTCCACTTGTCGACCGGTCGCGGGTGCCTGTGCCCGTCGAGCACGGCGGTGGTGGGCAGGCAGCCCAGCTGGAACGCCCGCGGCTTGCTCTCCCGCACCCGTGACCCGAACAGGCGCTTGTTCACGATCCGGACGGTGAGGCCCAGGCCACCCTCGGTGTCGGGCGTGCACTCGATCCGCGACGCCTGACCGCGCAGCACGTTCTCCGCATCGCTGTAACCGACGCCACGAACAGGGGAAAGCACGCCCAGACCCATCAGGACACCGCCGACGTCGTCACGCACGAACGGCACGGGATCCACGTCACCGTTCAGGGCGATGTCCAGTGCCCGCGCCGGGTCCGTCGAAAGGTTCCACAGGGCGGCCACCGCCGACGGTCCGACGGGCACGAACCCGAGGGCCACGGACGCGAGCTTCTCCTTGCGCAGCAACCGAACCCCGACGGCGGCGAGGTCGGCGTCGGTGCCCACGACGACCAGCCGTTCCGCGTCCAGGCAGGGGTCGACGTGCTCCTTGCCGGGGCGGGTGGGCACCACCTGCACGTCGTCACGTTCTGTGATCATTGGCAACTGCGCGTTTCCGCAGGCCAACACGATTCCGTGCACGGTCATCTCCTGGTCTACCCTCGCTTACCGGCGTTCGCTCGAACCAGTCCAAGCGCTTGGAGTTTCACATGCCGGCCGTCGTGCTGATCGGTGCCCAGTGGGGCGATGAGGGCAAGGGCAAGGCCACCGACATCCTCGGTGAGCGTGTCCAGTGGATCGTCCGCTACCAGGGCGGCAACAACGCGGGTCACACCGTCGTCCTCCCGGACGGCCAGAAGTTCGCCCTGCACCTCATCCCGTCCGGCATCCTCACGCCCGGCGTGAAGAACGTGATCGGCAACGGTGTCGTGGTCGACCCCGGCGTGCTGCTCACCGAGCTCGCGGGCCTGGAGGAGAAGGGCGTCGACACCAGCGGCCTGCTGATCTCGTCGGACGCGCACTTGATCATGCCGTACCACGTGGCCATCGACAAGGTCACCGAGCGCTACCTGGGCAAGGCGAAGATCGGCACGACCGGTCGCGGCATCGGCCCCGCCTACCAGGACAAGCTCGCCCGCGTCGGCGTGCGCGTGCAGGACCTGCTGGACGAGAAGATCCTCCGGCAGAAGGTCGAGGCCGCGCTGGACTTCAAGAACCAGGTGCTGGTCAAGGTCTACAACCGCAAGGCGCTCGACCCGGAGCAGGTCGTCGACCAGGTGCTGGAGCACGGTCAGCACTTCGTGCACCGCATCGCCGACACCCGCCTGCTGCTGAACCAGGCGCTCGACCGCGACGAGATCGTGGTGCTGGAGGGTTCGCAGGGCACGCTGCTCGACGTCGACCACGGCACCTACCCGTTCGTCACGTCGTCGAACCCGACCTCGGGTGGTGCCACGGTCGGCTCCGGTGTCGGCCCGACCCGCATCAGCACCGTGATCGGCATCCTGAAGGCCTACACGACCCGCGTCGGCTCCGGTCCGTTCCCGACCGAGCTGAACGACGACCAGGGCGAGTACCTGCGCAAGCAGGGCGGCGAGTTCGGCGTCACCACCGGCCGCTCGCGCCGCACCGGCTGGTTCGACGCCGTGATCGCCCGCTACGCCTCGCGCGTCAACGGCATCACCGACTACTTCCTCACCAAGCTGGACGTGTTGTCCGGCCTGGAGAAGGTGCCCGTCTGCGTGGCGTACGAAGTGGACGGTCGCCGGGTCGACGAGATGCCGATGACGCAGACCGACGTGCACCACGCCGTGCCGGTCTACGAGGAGCTGCCGGGCTGGTTCGAGGACATCTCGCACTGCCGCACGTTCGACGAGCTGCCGGCCAACGCCAAGGCGTACGTCGAGCACCTGGAGAGCATCATCGGCGCCCGCGTCTCCGCGATCGGCGTCGGTCCGGGCCGCGACCAGACGATCGTCCGCCACGACGTTCTCGGCTGACACCGACTATCTCGAAGTACGACGCGTTTTCACGATTTGGGCGTCGTTGACGAAGGGCCACGGCTCGCCTGTAATTCAGCGCCGTGGCCCTTTCCGTTGTTCGAAAACCGACGCTGCCGCTGCGCTGGATCAGCCCGGCGGCGCTGGTTCTGCTGTGGCAACTGGCCAGCTCAACGGGTGTGCTCTCGCCAGAGAAACTGGCGTCGCCGCTGACGGTGGCGGAGTCGGCCGGTGAGCTCATCGCCGACGGCCAATTGGTCGACGCATTTCTCGTTTCGCTGGGCCGCGTTTTCTTCGGATTTCTCATCGGCGGCGTGGTCGGTGTCGCGCTGGGGCTCGCGGCGGGTCTTTCCCGGTGGGGCGAGACGCTGGTGGACCCGCCCGTCCAGATGCTGCGAACGCTCCCGCACCTGGGCCTGATCCCGCTCTTCATCCTCTGGTTCGGCATCGGCGAGGAACCCAAGCTCGCGCTGGTCGCGGCCGGTGTCGCGTTCCCGCTGTACCTGAACCTGCACTCCGGCATCCGGCAGACCGACCCCGGTCTCGTCGAGGCCGCCCGCGTCCTGGGCTACACCCGGTTCGAACGCGTCGTGCACGTCGTCCTGCCCTCGGCCGTGCCGCAGACGCTGGTGGGGCTGCGGATCTCGCTCGGCACCGCCTGGCTGTCGCTGATCGTCGGCGAGCAGGTCAACGCCGACGCCGGCCTCGGCCACCTGATCAACAACGCCCGTGAGTTCCTCCGCACCGACGTCGTCGTGGTCGGCCTCGTGGTCTACGCGCTGCTCGGCCTGTCCACCGACGCCCTGGTGCGGTTGCTGGAGAGGAGAGTGCTGCGATGGCGAGCGCGGTGACGGTGCGCGGTCTGCGCAAGGCCTTCGGGCAGCGGACGGTGCTGGACGGGATCGACCTGGAGATCGCGCCGGGTGAGCTGGTGGCGCTGCTGGGCCGCAGCGGCTGCGGTAAGTCCACGCTGCTGCGCATCCTGGCCGGCCTGGACGACGACTTCTCCGGCACGGCCCAGGTGCCCGGCACGGTGTCGGTCGCCTTCCAGCAGCCGCGGCTGCTGCCGTGGCGCAAGGTCTGGCGCAACATCGCGCTCGGCCTGCACCGGCCGGACGGCCGCCCGGTGGCGCTGAAGGCGCTGGAGGAGGTGCGGCTGCCCGACCACGCCGACGCGTGGCCGTTGACGCTCTCCGGCGGTGAGGCGCAACGGGTGTCGCTCGCGCGGGCGTTGGTCCGCGAACCCGACGTGCTGCTGCTGGACGAACCGTTCGGCGCGCTGGACGCGTTGACCCGCCTGGCCATGCACCACCTGGTGGAGGACCTGTGGGCCCGCCACCGCCCCGCCGTGCTGATGGTGACGCACGACGTCGACGAGGCGTTGCTGCTCGCCGACCGGGTCCTCGTGCTCGACGAGGGCCGGATCGTCGCCGAGCACCGCGTCACCGAGTCCCGCCCGCGCCGCCGGGCCTCCGTTGTGGAGCAACGCACCCGCGTGCTCGCCGACCTGGGAGTGGATGTTGAGACAGCTGCCTAGGAAGTTGCTCGGGCTGCTCGCCGCGATCCTGCTGACGACCGGGTGCGCCGCGACCGCGCAGGACACCCCGGCCGGTGAGGTCGTGCTGAAGGTCGGCGACCAGAAGGGCGGGGCGAAGGCGCTGCTGACGGCCGCCGGTCTGCTGAAGGACTTCCCGCACGAGCTGGAGTGGTCGACGTTCACGTCCGGTCCGCCGCTGCTCGAAGCCGCGTCGGCCGGTGCGATCGACATCGGCGGTGTCGGCAACACCCCGCCGATCTTCGCCGCCGCCGCGAACGCCAAGATCGCCGCCATCGGCGCGTCGAAGGGGCAGGTCGAGGCCGACGCCATCCTCGTGCCGGAGAGCTCGCCGCTGCGCAGCGTCAGCGAGCTGAAGGGCAGGAACATCGCGGTCGCCAAGGGCAGCTCCGCCCACGGCCAGGTGCTGCTCACGTTGCGCGCCAACGGGTTGACGACCAAGGACGTGACGCTGAACTTCCTGCAGCCCTCCGACGCCTACAGCGCGTTCACCCAGGGCAAGGTAGACGCGTGGGCGGTGTGGGACCCCTACACGGCGCAGGCGCAGCAGGAGGCCAAGGCCCGCGTGCTCACCACCGGTGAGGGCAGGTCCAACGGGTACGGGTTCCAGGTCGCCGGCCGGAAAGCCCTGGACGACAAGGGGAAGGCCCCGGCGCTCAAGGAGTACCTGATCCGCTACTACAAGGCCCAGAAGTGGGCCGACACGCACCGCGAGGAGTGGGCGAAGGCGTGGGCCGCGGAGACCGGGCTCAAGCACGAGGTCGCGCTCGCTGCGGTCAACCGCAACGGCGACCTGCCGGTGAAGATCGACGACACGCTCATCAGGTCGGAGCAGGAACTCGCCGACGCGTTCACCGAGGACGGGACGCTGCCCGGCAAGGTCGACTTCGCGAAGTTCGTCGACACGAGGTTCCAGGGAGATCTCACATGAGCATCACGCTGCACTGGTTCCTGCCGACATCGGGCGACGGCCGCACCGTCGTGGAGCACTTCCACGCGCAGCGCGCCCCCGCCGCCGGCGCCCGCCGTGAACCGGACATCGACTACCTGGCGCAGATCGCGCGGACGGCCGAGCAGGTCGGGTTCACCGGGGTGCTCACGCCCACCGGCACGTGGTGCGAGGACGCGTGGCTGACCACGGCCGCGTTGATCAGCCAGACCTCGACGCTCAAGTTCCTGGTGGCGTTCCGGCCGGGCGTGCTGTCGCCGACGCTGGCCGCGCAGATGGCCGCGACCTACCAGCGGATCTCCCGCGGCCGGTTGCTGCTCAACGTCGTCACCGGCGGCGACTCCGTCGAGCAGCAGCGGTTCGGCGACTGGCTCGACCACGACGAGCGCTACTCGCGCACCGACGAGTTCCTGGAGGTCGTGCGCGGCGTGTGGAGCGGGCAGCCCTACTCGTTCCACGGCAGGCACTACCAGGTCGAGGGCGCGACCGTGCTGCGCGCACCGGACCCGGTGCCGCCGATCTACTTCGGCGGCTCCTCCGACGCCGCGCTGCCGGTGGCCGCCGCCAGGGCCGACGTGTACCTGACCTGGGGCGAGCCGCCCGCCGACGTCGCGGCGAAGATCGCACGGGTGCGGGCGCTGACGGACCGGCCGATCCGGTTCGGCATCCGGCTGCACACGATCAGCCGCGACACCTCGGCCGAGGCGTGGGCGGCCGCGGCGCGGTTGCTCGACGCGCTGGACCCGGCTGCCGTCGCACAGGCGCAGGCGCAGCTGGGCAAGTCGGAGTCCGTTGGCCAGCAACGGATGGTGGCCCTGCACGGCGGCGACCTCAGCCGCGGTGTGCGGGGTCTGGAGATCCACCCGAACCTGTGGGCCGGGGTCGGACTGGTGCGCGGCGGCGCAGGGACGGCGCTGGTGGGCTCGCACGCGGAGGTAGCGGATCTCGTGGAGGAGTACCACTCCATCGGGATCAGCGAGTTCATCCTCTCCGGCTACCCGCACCTGGAAGAGGCCTACTGGTTCGGGGAGGGCGTGCGGCCCCTGTTGGAGCAACGCGGGTTGCTCGACGGGGACCGCACGCTCTCACTCGCTAGCGCTTGACCTTGGCCTCGACGGCCGTGTCGGGGTTGTCCGCGAACACGCCGTCGATGCCCTGCTTGAAGAACAGGTCGTACTCCTCGAAGGCCCGGCCGTACGCGGCCGGGTCGGTCGAGGAACGGAAGTCCGCCGGCAGGAACGAGTTCTCGTTGCGGAACGTCCACGAGTGCACGGCCAGCCCGAGCCTGTGCGCGTCCTTGACGACGGTCGTCGGCGCCTTGAGGAACCCGTTGGCGTCCCTGGGGATGATGATGTCCTTGGTCAGGCCCACGCCGTCGGCGTACGAGCGGACCTCGCGCAGACCGGCCGGCGTGACCAGGTCGGCGTAGGTGCGCTTGTCCCCGGCCACGACGAAGTCGTACGGCGCGCCGGACCCGTTGACCAGCTGCACGATCGGCACGCGCAGCGACCGGTTGAGCTCCTTGAGGTTCGCCACCTCGAACGACTGGACGAACACCTTGGCGCCGCGGCGGTTGAGGCCGTTGCGGTTGAGCACGTCGACGAGCTTCGGCTCCAGCGCGAGCCCGATCGACTGGAAGTACGTCGGGTGCTTGGTCTCGGGGTAGATGCCGATCTCGCGGTGCAGCTCGCGGGACAGGCGCTGGGAGAGGTCGATGACCTCCTGCAGCGTCGGCACCTCGAAGCGGCCGTCGTAGAGCGTGTTGCGGGGGCGGATCGCGGGGATGCGTTCCTTGGCGCGCAACGTCTTCAGCTCGGCGAGCGTGAAGTCCTCGGTGAACCAGCCGGTGACCGCGACGCCGTCGATCGTCTTGGTCTTCCTGCGGTCGGCGAACTGCGGCTTGGCGGAGACGTCGGTGGTGCCGCCGATCTCGTTCTCGTGCCGCGCGACCAGCTTGCCGTCCTTGGTGGGCACCAGGTCCGGCTCGATGTAGTCGGCCCCCATGCGCGCGGCGAGCTCGTACGCCGCGAGCGTGTGCTCCGGCCGGTACGCCGACGCACCGCGGTGCCCGATGACGATCGGCCCCTTGTCGTCGTGTGCGGACGCGGAGGGCAGTGACGCCACCACCGCACCCGCGAACACGAGGACCACGGCGGCCAGGCCACGGCCGCGACCCCTCTTGGGATCCATCGTTCGACCTCCCATTTCGTGTTGAGAGCGCACCCAAGCATCGCAACACGAAAAGCAGGTGAACGGTTACTCACGGGACAGTGCCGCCTCCTCCAGGTCGAGCTCGCGCAGCACCCGGAACAGCACCTCGTCGTCGATCTCGCCGGAGTCCCTGGCCTTGATGAACTCGTCGCGCTCGGCCTTCAGCATCACCCGGCGCAACCGCCGGTACGCCGCGGCCGGGCTCTCCTCGTCCTGGCGCCCCAGGCGTTCCCACGCGGCGTTGCCCCGGTGCTCGGCGAGCGACCGCAGCTGGTCGCGCACGTGGTCGGGCACCTCGTCGACCTCCTGGTCCAGCCGGTCGACCGCGGCCCGCGCCGCCCGGTGCTGCACCTGGGCCTCCGCCAGCGCGTCCTGCCGCGCGTCGTCGCCCTCGAAGCCGATCTTGCCGATCAGCCACGGCAGCGTCGTGCCCTGCAGCAGCAGCGTGGCGACCGTCACGACGAACGCGCAGAACACGATGATGTCGCGGCCAGGCACGTCCGGCGGGATCGCGGCCGCCGCGGCGAGCGTGACCACACCGCGCATGCCGGCCCACGAGATCACCGTGAGCTGACCGGTGTGCGGCGGCCGTTCCCGTTCCCGCAGCTTCTTCGACAGCCGGTACGGGATCCACGCGGCCGGGTACATCCAGGCGAACCGGGCCAGCACCGTCGCCAGCAGCACCGCAGCGGCACCGAGCAGCAGGCTCGCGTTGAGGTCGGCGGCACCGATGATCGAGGACAGCTGCAGGCCGATCAGCGCGAAGACGAACGACTCCAGCAGCACGTCCAGGGCCCGCCACACCGCCGCGTCCTGCAACCGGGTGGTGTAGGTGCCGCGCGGCGAGTGGTGACCGACGTACAGGCCGGCCACGACGACCGCGAGCACACCGGAGACGTGCGCGACCTCCTCCGCGAGCAGGTAGGCGCCGAACGGCACCAGCAGGCCCAGCGCGCTCTCCAGCACACCCTCGCAGAGCCGCTTGCGCAGGAACCTGACCACCACGCCCACGGCCAGGCCGACCGCGATGCCGCCCGCCGTGACCAGCAAGAACAACCCGACGCCCTCGACCGGGTGCATGGCGGCGCCGGCCGCGGCGGCCACCGCCACCTTGAACGCGGTCAGCGCAGTGGCGTCGTTGATCAGGCTCTCGCCGACCAGCAACGTCATCGCGCGGCGCTGGAGGCCCAGCTTGCGCCCGATGGCGACCGCGGCCACGGCGTCCGGCGGTGCCACGACGGCACCGAGGACCAGCGCGGCGGCGAACGGCAGGTCGGGGAACACCAGCTTCGCCGTCAGCCCCACCACGAGCGTCGTGAACAGCACCAGGCCGATCGCGAGCAGGCCGATCGGCCGCAGGTTCGCGCGGATGTTGAGGTAGGAGCTGTCCAGCGCGGCGCTGTAGAGCAGCGGCGGCAGCACGACCAGCAGGATCAGGTGCGGGTCGATCTCGAACTCCGGCACGCCGGGTATGAACGACACCACGAGCCCGACGGCGACCAGCACCAGCGGTGCCGACCAGTTGAGCCGACGGGCGATGGACGTGACGACCAACGCCCCGAGCAGCAGCAGCAAGACTTCAGGCCCGACCATGCGCTCATTCTGCGCAATGGCGGGAGCGCTGTCCTGCGCGTGCCGTGTGGACGGTCGCGGTGACTCTTTGCAGTTCCTTTGGATTGATCCCCTGGGGCTGTGATCGGCCCCACAGTACGGTCGGTCCGTGGCCAACCCCGACCTCGCCCGCATCGTCGCGGAGCACGACGAGGAGATGCCGTCGCGCTCGCTCTCACCCCGGTGGGAGCGGGCGCTGTGGATCGCCGGCCTGCTGATCGCACTGCTGGTGCTCAAGCAGGTGTTCTTCCCGTTCGCCAAGGGAAGCCAGTACTACCTGATCATCTTCCTCGCGGTGACGCTGCCGCTGGTGTTCCTGTCCTACGGCCGCGGGCACCAGCCGCCGTGGTGGGACTGGGTGCTGGCGGCCCTGGCGTTCGTCGTCGGCGCCTACCCGCTGTTCGGGGGCTTCGACGCGTTCCTCGACCGGCAGGGGCAGCTCACCGCGCTCGACGTCGCCGCGGGCGCCGTGCTGCTCGTGCTGGTCCTGGAGGCCTGCCGGCGCACGACCGGCTGGGTGCTCCCCGTGGTGTGCCTGGCGTTCATCGCCTACGCCTACTACGGCGGGTTCCTGCCGCCGTCGTGGTCGATCGCGCACTCCGGTGTCGACTTCTCCCAGATCATCAACGGTTTCTTCAACGACGCCAGCGGGTTCTACGGCACACCGCTCGACGTCGCCGCGACCTACATCGTGCTGTTCACGATCTACGGCGCGGTGCTGAACGCGTCCGGCGCGGGCAGGTTCTTCGTCGACATCAGCTTCGCCGCGTTCCGCAAGTCCCGCACGGCACCGGGCCGCACCGCCGCGACCGCCGGGTTCCTGCTCGGCACGGTGTCCGGCTCGGGCACCGCGACGACGGTGTCGCTGGGCGCCGTCACGTGGCCGATGCTGCAGAAGGCCGGGTACCCCAGGGAGAACGCGGGCGGGCTGCTCGCGGCGTCCGGCATCGGCGCGATCCTGTCGCCGCCGACGCTGGGGGCGGCGGCGTTCATCATCGCCGAGTACCTCCAGGTGTCGTACCTGTCGGTGCTGATCTGGGCGATCATCCCGACCCTGCTGTACTACCTGGGCATCGCGCTGGCCGTCGAGGCCGACGCCCGCCGGTTCGGCGCGCGGCCGGTCGACGTGGACGCGCCGCGGTTCCTCGACGTGCTGAAGCTCGGCTGGTACCACTTCCTGTCGCTCGGGATCATCATCGTGTTCCTGGCGCTGGACATCCCCGTCTACAGGGCGGTCGTGTACGCGACGGGCGTGGCCGCGCTGTTCGCGCTGGTCAACCACCGGCGCGACTGGCCGCGGATGGTCGCCGACTCGCTGTCGGCCGGCGTGCGCTCGGCGTTCCCGGTGATCGCGGTCTGCGCGGCAGCGGGTGTGATCACCTCGACGATCACCAAGACCGGCCTGGGGCAAGCGCTTGCGGGCTCGCTGGTGGACCTGGCGTCGGCGCTGACCTCGGAACCCGCGGTCGTGCTTATGCTCACCGCGGTGCTCGCGGCCGTCGCCGTGTCCGTGCTCGGGCTCGCGGTGCCGGTCACGGCGTCGTTCATCATCTCGTGGGTCGTCATCGGGCCGGCGCTGATCACGCTGGGCGTGGAACCGGCCGAGACCGCGATGTTCATCTTCTACTACGCGGTGCTGTCGGAGGTGACGCCGCCGACCGCGCTCGCCGCCGTCGCCGCGGCCGCGCTGACCGGCGGTGACGTCATGAAGACGATGTGGCAGACGTGGAAGTACACGCTGCCCGCGTTCCTGGTGCCGCTCGCGTTCGTGCTGACCGACGAGGGCGCCGGGCTGCTGCTGCGCGGCTCGTTGCTGGACTCGGTGTGGACGTTCGCCGCGTCCGCGCTGGGGGTCGCCGCCCTCGCCGTGCTGACGGGCGGCTGGCTGTTCGGCCCGGCGCGCTGGCCGGAGCGCCTGCTGTGCGTGCCGGCCGCGTTGTTCCTGCTCTACCTGCAACCGCTGACGATCGCCATCGGGGCCGGGTTCCTCGTGGTGGCCGTGGCGGTCCACCTGGTCACTCGTAGGAGGGTTCCTGATGCTGCGTAGGTACGCGATCGGCGCGATCGCACTGGCGCTCGTGGTTTCCGGGTGCGGCGGCAAGCGCACGCCCACGACACCGGACGCGGGCAGCGGCTCGCAGGCGTCGTGCGAGGCGTCGGACGGGCGGATCACGATCGCGACCGGCAACTCCGGCGGCGTCTACTTCGTCGTCGGCGGCGGTCTCGCGAAGCTGATCAGCGACAACTCGAAGCTCAAGGCGTCAGCGGCCGAGACCGGCGCGTCCGTGCAGAACGTCCAGCAGCTCGTCGGCGGCACGTACGACATCGCGTTCTCGCTCGCCGACACCGCCGCGGACGCCGTCAACGGCACCGGCGCGTTCACGACCAAGCAGAAGGTCTCCGCGCTGGCCCGGATCTACCCGAACTACACGCAGGTGCTCGTCAGGGCCGACTCCGGGATCAACTCGATCGCGGACATGAAGGGCAAGCGGATCTCCACCGGCTCGCCCAAGTCGGGCACCGAGGTGATCGCGGGCCGGCTGCTGAAGTCCGCGGGGCTCAACATCGACTCCGACGTCTCCGCCCAGCGCCTCGACCTGACCAAGACCGCGGACGGGATGAAGGACGGCAGCATCGACGGCCTGATCTGGTCCGGTGGCCTGCCGACGCCGCAGATCACCGACATCACCACCTCCATGAAGGACCGGGTGAAGTTCATCGACATCACCCCGCTGCTGCCGGAGATGAAGAAGATCAGCCCGGTGTACGACACGGCCAAGATCCCCGCCGCGACCTACGGCGTGGCCGAGGTGTCCACGATCGTGGTGCCGAACCTGCTCCTCGTCCGGGACGACTTCGCCGCGAACAACGCGTGCGCCGTGACCAAGCTGATCTTCGACAAGAAGGCCGACCTGGAGAAGGTGCACCCGGCCGTGAAGGACATCGACAGGGCCAAGGCGTCGGCGTCCGACCCCGTCCCGCTGCACCCTGGAGCGAAGCAGGCCCTCGGCTGAACTACGCTCAGGCACCGTGCGCGTCCTGGTCATCGGGTCTGGAGCCCGTGAGCATGCCCTTGTCCTCGCGTTGTCGCGCGACCCGCAGCTGACTGCCCTGGCGTGCGCGCCGGGCAACGCAGGCATCGCGGGACACGCCGAGATCTACGGCGTGGACGTCGCAGATGCCTCGGCGGTCGCCGGCCTCGCCCGTGAGTGGAAGGCCGACCTCGTCGTCATCGGCCCCGAACAACCGCTGGTCGTCGGGGCCGCCGACGCGGTCCGCGAGCTCGGCATCCCGTGCTTCGGGCCCTCGAAGGCGGCAGCCTGCATCGAAGGCTCGAAGGCGTTCGCCAAGGACGTCATGAACGCCGCGGGCGTGCCGACGGCCCACAGCGAGGTCGTGGACAACCCCGCCCGCCTCGACGCCGCCCTCGGGCGCTTCGGGCCGACGTGGGTCGTGAAGGACGACGGTCTCGCGGCCGGCAAGGGCGTGGTCGTCACGCCCGACCTGGCCGCGGCCCGCGCGCACGCGATGACGTTGCTCGACGGCGGCCACCCGGTGCTGCTGGAGTCCTTCCTGGACGGTCCGGAGGTGTCGCTGTTCTGCGTCACCGACGGCGTCTCCGTGGTGCCGCTGATCCCGGCGCAGGACTTCAAGCGCGTCGGCGACGGCGACGCCGGCCCCAACACCGGCGGCATGGGCGCCTACGCGCCGCTGCCGTGGGCCCCGGAAGGCCTGGTCGACGAGATCGTCGCCCGGTGCGTGCAGCCGGTGGTCGACGAGCTGCGCGCGCGGGAGACGCCGTTCGTCGGCCTGCTGTACGCGGGACTGGCGCTGACGTCGAACGGCGTGCAGGTGATCGAGTTCAACTGCCGCTTCGGCGACCCGGAGACCCAGTCGGTGCTGGCGCTGCTGAAGTCGCCGATCTCCGCGCTGTTCCTGGCCGCGGCCACCGGCACCCTGGGGTCCCTGGAGCCGTTGGAGTGGGAGAACGGCTACGCCGTGACCGTCGTGGTCGCCGCGGAGGGCTACCCCGGCCGCCCGCGCACCGGTGACGTGATCACCGGCTCCGACGCCGACGGCGTGCTGCACGCGGGCACCCGCCGCCGCGAGGACGGCGCCGTGGTGTCCGCAGGCGGCCGCGTGCTGTCCGTCGTGGGCACCGGCAAGTCGTTGGCGAAGGCCCGTGAGCGCGCCTACAAGAGGGTGGCCGACATCCACCTGACCGGCTCGCACCACCGCACCGACATCGCGCTGAAGGCCGTCGATGACCAGATCACGGTGCCGTGAGCCTGCTCGGGTGCGTCCTGGGAGGCGCCGTCGGTGACGGTCTCGGTGCGCCGATCGAGTTCTCCTCGATCGACGTGATCCGCCGCCGGCACGGCCCGGACGGTGTCGTCGACCTGCCGTCGCTGGAGATCACCGACGACACCCAGATGGTGCTGTTCACGCTGGAAGGCCTGCTGCTGGCCCGCCAGCACGGCGTGGACCCGCTGCTGACGGTGCGCGCCGCCTACGGCCGGTGGCTGCACACCCAGGGCGGCCCGCCGGTGGCCGACGACGGCTGGCTGATGTCCGACCGGCGCCTGCACTCACGCCGCGCACCCGGTCACACGTGCATCACCGCGTTGAAGCACGGCGAGAAGAACGACTCGAAGGGCTGCGGCGGCGTCATGCGCGCCGCCCCCGTCGCCGTGTGGTCCCCGGACGTGCGCGAGGTGTTCACCCTGGCGGTGGGGACGGCGCGGATGACCCACCACCACCCGAGCGGCTACCTGTCCGCGGGCGTGCTGGCGGCGGTCGTGCGTTCCCTGCTGGACGGCGCCGACCTCCTGTCGGCCGTGGCCGTGGCCCGCGCGGAACTGGTCCGCTGGGACGGCCACGAGGAGCAGACCACGTTGCTGGACAAGGTGGTCGGCCTCGGCCCCCTGACACCGGAGCAGGTCGAGTCCGAGCTCGGCGGCGGCTGGGTCGGCGAGGAGGCCCTCGCCATCGGCCTGCACGCGGCCCTCGTGGCCCCCGACTTCGCCACGGCCGTGCGCCTGGCCGTGAACCACTCCGGCGACAGCGACTCGACCGGTTCCATCTGCGGCAACCTCCTCGGCGCCCGCGACGGCGCCGAGGCGGTGCCCGACCAGTGGCTCGCCGTCCTGGAACTGCGGGACGTCATCGAACGCCTCTGCCTCAGCTGGTGACCGGAACCCACAGCTCGGCCTTCGCCGTGTCCCCGTGGATCTCGGTCCGCAGCATCGTCGGCCCCTCGGCGCTCTCGTAGCTGTTCGACGGGAACCACTGCGTGTAGACGTCCCGCCACATGTATTGGATGCTCTCCGGGTACGGCCCCTCGGTCGTGAACACCGCCCACGTGCCCTTCGGCACCGTGACGGTCTCCATGTCCTCCGGCGCCTCCGCGGTCGTCACCACACCGTGGAAGTAGTCGAGGTGGTCACCCTCCTCGTTGCCCTCCTGGTTGCTGGTCAACGCCACGAGCCCACGCGGTTCGCTGTCGCTGAGCTCCTTCATCCGCTCCAGCACCGGCATCCCGATGCCCTTGACGAACTCCACGATCGCCGGGTTCATCCCCAGGTGCACCAACGGCACCCGCGTCCCCCGCCCGACCACCCGGAACCCGTCCCTCTCGACGACCCGGTACTCCATGCTCGCACTCCCCTCCACGATCAACTTGAATGTCAGCACCTGCTGCGACTGCAACGGCTTCCTGGTGCTGCGCGCCTCCTGCGGCCCAACCCCGTGCATGGCCCTGAACGCCCGCGCAAAAGCCTCGTTGGACCCGTAACCCCACCTGACGGCCACGTCGAGCAACGACATCTGTCCACTGAGGACCTCACTCGCCGCCCTGGTGAGCCGCCTGCGCCTGATGTACTCGCTCAGCGGAATCCCGGCGAGCGCCGAGAACATCCGCCGGAAGTGGTACTCCGAACTGCCCGCGATCCGCGCGAGCTGCTTCACGTCCACCTCGCGGTCGAGGCTGTCCTCGATGTGGGCCATGGCCTGGTTGAGTCGTTCCAGCACGCGACCAACGCTATGGGCTCCCCCGGTAGCGCACCCGACTTCCTGTGCCCGGTTCGGTCGCCCCGGTTCTTGGCACGTTCTGCCAGCGCAAACGAACGCTGAGTGACGTGGAACCAACTGGGGGTGGTCTTCGTCGAACTACAGGTGCGTCTTACGCGGGCGTTGGTAGCCTGCGAAGCGAGACCGAACCGTCACCAACCGTACGGGGGTAGGACGTCGTGACACAGGAGAACGCGGGGGCGGATGCCGTTCTCGGTGCCGCTGCGGCAATGGGTGGCGCTATCGGGGCCGCGGTGGGCGCCTTCCAGGTCGCCTCTGCCGCGTTGGACAAGATGTCCGCAGGTCCCGCGACACAGCACTTCAAGGTCAACGAGAAGAACGTCCTGAAGGCCGGCGCGCTCATCCACGACCAGGCCAAGGTGCTCGAGACCAAGCTCGGGCTCGTGCAGAGCGATCTCAAGATCCCCGCCGACGCGGGCACCGGCGGGCGAGTGGGCGCCGACATCGCCAAGGCGTGGAACAGCCGGCTGGTCGGAGGCTCCGACACCTATGCGGGACGGGTCGAAGCATATGTGAAGAGCCTGAAAGCTCTGTCGGACCAGCTGCGAGACGCGGCCACGCAGTACAACATCAGCGAGGAAGACATCACCGCGACGTTCGGACCGAAGGCGTGAGCAAGAAGTACATCGGACCAGTCGTCGCGGCCCTGCTGCTGGTGACGGCCTCGGCGTGCACCGGCACCGGGGAAGCGGGCAAGCCCAACCCGGAGCCGCCCACGACGACGGCGACTTCGCAGGCGACGAAGAAGCTCCCCGCACGCCCCGCTGACCTCAAGGTGACCGGCGTCGAGCCCTGCAAGCTCCTGACCGCTGATCAGATGAAGCAGGTCAAGATCGCGGAGGGCTCCTCCCAGCAGTCGAAGATGGTCGACAGCACGCCCATGCCCGCCTGCTTCTTCAGCAACAACCTCACCTACTCGTACCTCGCCGTCCTCGCCACCAACAAGGGCGTCGACTACTGGCTGACCGAAGGTGGGAACGTGACCGCCGACGTGATCGACGTCGCCGGGTACGGCGCTGCTGAGATCAAGCTCGTCGGTGTCGACGCCGTGGACTGCGCGGTCGCCGTGGACGTGGCCGAGGGCCAGCAGCTCATCGTGGACTACAAGCCGGACAGCGCTGTCAAGGAGACCCAGCAGCAGCTGTGTGACAAGGCGAAGAAGGCCGCCGGCCTCGCGCTGGACACGCTCAAGACGCTGAAGTGAGGGGGAGGCAATGTCTGGATATCACGATCTGACCGACTGGAACTTCGACGGCTGGTCGAACGGTGAGCTGGCCGCAGAGGTCAACCGCCTCAACAACGGTGATCTCGGCCGGAAGTTCTCGACGGCCTCCGATGCGCTTCGCGACCTGGCCGGCACGCTGAAGTCGGTCGACGACGAGCTGCAGCTGCA
The DNA here is from genome assembly GCF_054300775.1 of Lentzea chajnantorensis. Taxonomy (NCBI): domain Bacteria; kingdom Bacillati; phylum Actinomycetota; class Actinomycetes; order Pseudonocardiales; family Pseudonocardiaceae; genus Lentzea; species Lentzea chajnantorensis. Next base: position 1,339,080 of record NZ_JBSDZT010000002.1, read on the forward strand.
GCTCAAGGAGCTCGGCATCAACTGGGACGGCGCGGCCGGCCAGCACGCCCAGGACAAGACCCAGGCCTCCACCAAGGTCGTCGCCGAGGCAGGTGAGGCGACGACGCAGAACTCCGACGCGATGGCGCGGCAGCAGGAGAGCACGAGCCAGGCCCGCTACCGGTCGCCGGAGGAGGAGAAGCTGCACGGTGACACCGAGCGGAACCTCGGCGACAAGCTCGGCGGTCTCGTCGGCTATGAAACCGACCACGCCGCCGAGGTGGCAGCGACCAACAAGGCGCGCCAGCAGGCCATCGACGCGCTGAACGGGTACGTCGGCGGCAGCCAGGGCTCCCTGAACGACTTCCGGCCGCCGCCTCAGGCACCGGAGATCGTGGTGAGCAGCGCCCCGTCCTCCACCTCCGTCGGCCACGCGGTCGGCATGCCCCACTCCACCCCGCCCGGAGTCACCGGCGGTCCCGGCTTCACCGGCACCCCCGGCTCACCGGGCTCCCCCGGCGTCCCCGTCGGCCCCACCCCGAACATCCCCGGCAGCACCACCGGCATCCTCCCCGGCACCTCCACGCCGGGCACGATCGCCGCAGGCCCCGGCCTCCCCAAGCCCTTCGGCTCCCCGCTCCCGGTCGCGGCCACCGCCGCCACCGCAGCGGCCGCCGGCCTGGCGGGTGCCGCGGGCAACGCGCGCGGGCCGCAGGTCGTCGGCGGTGGGCGCGGGCCCAGCCAGGCGCCCAAGACGCCGATCGCCTCGACCGGACCGAAGGGTGCTCCGAGCACCATCGGCGGCGGTGGCAAGGGTGGTCCCGGCGCGGGCGGCGGCCCCGGTGGCGCGGGTGCCGGCGCGAGCGGCACGGGTGCGGCCGGCAAGGGCGTGCCGGGCAGCATGACGCCGGGTGGCTCCACGGGTGTCGGCCCCGACGCGAACCGGCCCGGTGCGGCCGCCGGGAAGGGTGGCGCCGTCGCCGGCAAGGGGTCCGGCTCGCTCATGTCCCCCGCGGCCGGTGCCGCCAAGGGCGAGGGCGACGAGGACAGCGAGCACGTGCGCAAGTACGGCGTCGACTCCGACGACGTGTTCGGCGACGAGCGCATGGTGGTGCAGTCGGTGATCGGCGAAGAACCGAAGGACAAGTAGATCCCTTGAGCTCACCAGGTTCCGTGGTTCTGTCCACAGTGGAGTTCGCCGTGGTCTGGGAGGCGCAACGCCTCCCGGCCGCCCACGTCGCGCTCGACACGCGGATTCCCTCCATCACCCACACCGAGAAGGCCGAGGTGGTGAAACGGGCCTGGGAGTCGCTCGAAGCGCGCGGCCTGGCCGGCAACGGCCGGGTCGTGCCCGAGCTCGCCGACGGGTTCGCGTTGCTCGCGAACGCGCCGATGTCGATCGACCTGTGGGTCTGGGCCGACCGGCAGATCAGCGGGCTCGCCGCTGCCGTGGGCGACGAGGCCATCCTCGCCGTGCAGGACCGCGACGAGATGTGGCTGATCGAGGCACGCGGCACGGCGCTGGCCGAGGCCGCCGTGTCCGTGGCCGGTGAGATGCCGGCCGGGTACGGGCGTTCGATCAGCCTGCCGTACGACGACCTCGTGGCCGCGGCCAAGGACGTCGGGCAGGACGCCCAGCGCATGATCACCACTTTGGAACGCCAGGGCATGCGCCTCGGCGACGCGCAGGAGCTCGCCGCCATGCTCGACGGCACCTCCACCCGCGGGCAGTTCGGTGCGCAGCGCAACGGACAGCGCGCGGGACGCGTGGTCTCGTTCCACGACACGCACAACGGCCGCTACCTGCGGCAGCTCAAGCCCAGCAGCGACGGCCGCAAGTGGTGCACCATCACGCCGGTCGACAACCACCGGCTCGCCGCCGCCGTTTGGGAGCTCCTCCAGGAAGTGTGACCACGGAACCCCCGCGCTCGCCCGTGCGTCGTAACGCACGCGGGCCTGGGGGGCCAGGGGACGTCGCCCGCGACATGCCGGGAGAGTTCCGCCGTGAGAGCAGCACTCACCCCGTCCGCGTTCCGCGCGGCGTGGGACCACCTCGACCTGGGCGCGATGCCGATCGTGCTGCACGCGCCAGAGTCCACTGTGGAGTCTGACGAGCTGGACCCGTGGCTCGCCAAGGCCTTCCACCAGCTCGCGACCCCCGCACTCGCCCTCGACCTCCGCCTCGGCATCGGCAGCACGTCGACGCGCGCCATGGTCGTCGCCGGCGGGGTCAGGGCAGTGCTCACCCGCGACGAGGTCGTGGTCGACGAGGTGGCCGACATGGCGGCCGCACTCGTCGAACTCGTTCCGGAGCAAGGTGTTCGCGCCTGGATCGGTGCCATCGCCACACATGGCGGGCGCCGGTGCCGGCTCGACGTGATCGTGGACGAGGACATCACCCGACCGGCGTTGAAAGGGCGAATCGACGCCCTGCTCGACTCAATTCGTTCTAAGGTCTCCGAGTAGACATCGAGGGGGTACGTGCGCATGGCTGTGGCGAAGTTCAACAGCGAAGCCATGGAACAGTGCCGAACAACCGTGAGCAGTCAGGCCGGACAATTCGGCGCGATCGGTGACGGCTTTTCCAATCAACACGGCAATTCGGACATCTTCGGAAAGTTCGGCGCCTCCGCGGCGATCTTCAGTGCGGTCAGTGCAATGGACCAGGCGGGCGCGCAGGAGTTCGCAGCGGCGGAGAAGGTGCTGCGCAAGGTGGAGAGCGCACTCGACGCGATCCAGTCCAACGTGGCCGCCGTCGAGGACGCCAACCGGAACTCCTTCAGGGCGGTGTGACGTGAGCGCGATGGACGAGGTCGCGGGCCTGCCCGGCGGCGCACCGCTGGCCGAGTTCGCTGACAAGGTCGAGAACGCCCAACCGCAGGCCGTGCGCGACATCGCCACCCGCTGGAAGCAGGCGGCCGGCAAGTGCGGCGACCAGTCGAACGTGCTGCAGCGGTCCGTCTCCCAGCTCGACGGCGCCTGGGAGGGCAAGTCGGCCGACGGTTTCGTGGCCTACATGGGCAACGTCACCAGGTGCGGCACCGCAATGACGGACGTGCTCAACGGCGCCGCGGCCGACCTGGAGGCGGCCGCGAACGCGTTGGAGACGGCGAAGAGCGCCATGAGCCGCATCTGCGAGAACCTGCTGAGCCGCGCCCGCCAGGTCCGCCGGCAACTGCACGGCCAGCCGCAGGAAGACGTCGACAGCATCATCCGCAGCTACTGCGCCGAAGCCGTCGCCGACGCACAACCCGTTGTCGCACAAGCAGAAAGCTCCTTGAGTGCAGCCGCCGGCGCCCTCAAGGGCCGCCCCGGCGCGCTGGCACCGAAGTTCTCGGCCGTCGAGGACCCGAACACCCAGACCTTCACACCCGCGCCCGGCAAGCCCGTGGAGTGGACCGCGACCCCGCCGCCGGACGACAGCACGACCACGTCCAGCTCGGACGCGAAACCGGCGCCCGTCGAGGACCGCGGCGGTGGCGGGGGTGGTGCTTCCGGTGCTTCCGGTGGAGGTGGCGGTGGTGCTTCCGGTGGAGGTGGCGGTGGTGGCGGCGGAGGTGTTGGTGGCATGGGTCCCAGCGGTGGTCCGCCGTCGGGCAGCCCGCCGCCCGGCAACGTCGAGGAGTGGATCCGCGAGGCCATCAAGATCCTGCAGGCCAACGGCATCCCCGTCACCGAGGACAACATCGACGAGATCTGGAAGATCATCGAGAAGGAGTCCAGCGGCAACCCGCACGCCATCAACCTCTGGGACTCGAACGCGCAGAAGGGCACCCCGTCCAAGGGCCTCATGCAGTGCATCGACTCGACGTTCAACGCCCACAAGCTGCCCGGCCACGACGACATCTGGAACCCGGTCGACAACATCATCGCCGGCGTCCGCTACACGTTCTCGCGCTACGGCGGCTTCGAAGGCCACCCCGGCCTGAAGGCGATGTCCCAGGGCGGCGGGTACCAGGGCTACTGATTCATCACTCGAACGAGTGAGCTTTGTCCGGAACCCGGCGCATTTCCGTCTGTGTTTGCATGACGGAAATGCGCCGGGTTCGTTCGTGCTCACCCGATCGAGTGGGCTTTGTCCTGATTCGCCCGCTCGCTCGCCCCGCAAAGGGGAAACGCGGGGAGGGCGGCCGGGAGGCGAATGGGAGGAATGGTCGGTCGGATGCGGCTCGCGGCGAGCGGCCGATAGAACGGTCTGCGGTGCGACTTCGAGGGAAACGGTTCGAGTGGAGGCGGCGCGGAGGTCCGGTGCCGGTGGGTCTGGTTAGCGCAGGTGGTGGCGTTTGGACCCGGTGGTGGATGTGCGTGTGTGCAGATGTGTGGGTGTGCGCCCGAGGTCTCAGGCCCCACCGGCCCGCAGGCGAGTTAGCCTGGCGCCATGCTGACCGTGGCTGCTCGCGCTGACGTCCCGCCGTTCCACGTCATGGACGTGCTGTCCGCCGCCGCGCAACGGCAGCGCACCCACGGGGACGTGGTGTCGCTGGCCGCTGGGCAGCCGTCGAGTCCGGCGCCGCGGCCGGTGCGGGATGCCGCGGTGCGTGTGCTGGGAGAGCAGGCGCTGGGGTACACCGAGCAGTTGGGGGTGCTGGAGTTGCGGGCCGCCATCGCCGGGCACTACCGGCGGCAGTACGACCTGGCGGTCGGGGCTGAGGACGTGGTGGTGACGACCGGGTCGTCGGGGGCGTTCACATTGGCGTTCCTGGCGGCGTTCGACGTCGGGGACCGGGTGGCGTTGGCGCGGCCGGGGTACCCGGCTTACCGGAACATCCTGAAGGCGTTGGGGTGTTCGGTGGTGGAGTTGGCGTGCGGGCCGGCGACGCGGTTCCAGCCGACGGTGGAGATGCTTGCCGCGGAGCACGCTGTCGCGGCGCTCAAAGGGGTCATCGTCGCCAGCCCCGCGAATCCCACCGGGACGGTGGCCGACATCGCGCCGATCGCGCGGTGGTGTGCGGACAGCGGTGTGCAGTTGATCAGTGACGAGATCTACCACGGGATCAGCTACGGGGAGCCGTTGGCGTGTGCGTGGGAGACGTCGCGGGACGCGGTGGTCGTGAACTCGTTCTCGAAGGCCTTCGCGATGACCGGGTGGCGGCTGGGGTGGATGTTGCTGCCGGAGCGGCTCAGGCGGGCGGTGGACTGCCTGACCGGCAACTTCACGCTGTGTCCGCCCGCTTTGTCACAGTTTGCGGCGATTGAGGCGTTTCACCCGGATTCGTACGCGGAAACCGCAGGGCACCTGGAGCGGTACCGGGTCAACCGGGACCTGCTGGTCGACGGCCTCACCAGCCTCGGGATCGGGGAGCTCGCGCCGGCCGACGGGGCGTTCTACGTGTACGCGGACGTGCGGCACCTGACCGACGACTCGATGGGGTTCTGCCGCAGGCTGCTGGACGACACGGGGGTCGCGATCGTGCCGGGCATCGACTTCGACCCGGTCGACGGGCACCACTTCGTGCGGATGTCGTTCGCGGGTTCAACGAACGACGTCGAGGAAGCGTTGAGGCGGTTGAAGGCCTGGCTGTAGAGCAACCAGAAGAACAGGGGAGACACCACATGTGGGCGATCATCGGCTGGCTCGTCGCGATCTGGGTCGTCCTCGCCGTCGTCGGCGCCGTCGTGAAGGGCCTTTTCTGGCTCGCCGTGATCGGAGTGCTACTCCTCGTGGGCACGGTGGCTTATGGCGCGGTGAAATCGCGGCGCTAGCCCCTGGAACAATGCCGCCGCAACATTCACCATGGAGCGGTGTTGCAGTCCAGCGAGGCCCGCCTGGAACGGTGGGAGCGCAAGGCGGAGTGGCCGTTGACGGCGCTCGCCGTGCTGTTCCTCGTCGTTTACGCGTTCCAGGTGCTCGACGACCACGTGTTCCTGCACGTTCCGGTCGAGGTCGTGTTGTGGCTGATCTGGGCGGTGTTCGCGGTCGAGTTCGCGGTCAGGTTCACGCTCGCCGTCGACAAACCGCGGTTCCTGAAAACGCACCTGTTCGACCTCGCCGCGGTGTTGCTGCCGATGATCAGGCAGTTGCGCGTGCTGCGGTTGATCACCGTCATCACGCTGTTGAACAAGAAGTTCCAGCACAAGATCCGCCGGCGCGTCAGCATTTACGTCGCGGGGGTCACGGCCATCGTCGCTTTTTGCGCGAGCCTTGCCGTGCTCGACGCGGAAAGGCACGCCGAGAACGCGAGCATCACGACGTTCGGTGACGCGTTGTGGTGGACGCTCACCACGATGTCGACGGTCGGGTACGGCGACCGCTACCCGGTCACGACCGAGGGGCGGCTCGTCGCCGGGCTGCTCATGGTCGGCGGCATCGCGTTGCTCGGTGTCATCACCGGGACGATCGCCAGCTGGCTGGTCGAGAAGCTGCGCGGCGTCGAGGAGGCGGAGCTGGAGACGGTGCGGGAGCTCAGGAACCTACGCGCCGAGATCGCCGAGCTCCGCGCGGAGCTCAACGCGCGCAGCGGCGGCTGACGTCCACAGCCGCGCGTCGATGCCCGCGGCCAGGGCGCCGTCGACGTTGACCTGGCGGTCGTCGTAGAACACCAGGTCCGAGCTGCCCACGACGTCCTTCAGCCGCTGCCAGATCACCGCGTCCGGCTTGGCGCACCCGAGGTCGCCGGAGAAGACCAGGTGCCGGAAGTGCTCGGTCCACGGTTCCTCCTCCGCGAGGCGCGCGAACGTCACCGGCGCGTTCGACAGCAACGCGAGCGGCACCCCCGCGGCGGCCAGGTCCGCGATCAGGGCGACGGTGTCCGGCACCGGGTCGGCCAGCCAGCCCGCGTTGTCGAGGGCCGTCAGCTCCTCCACGTCCACCGGCACGCCCAGCCGCGACCCGATCCGGCCCCAGTAGTCCGCGTCGGAGCCGCCGCGGTCGTAGGCGTCGCGGTCCCAGTACACGGCCTCGAACGCCTCCACGGACACCCCGAGCCGCGCGGCCATGCCGGGAATCCCGGGGTTGCGCTGGCTGATGACCTCACCGAAGTCGAACACGACCCAGCGCATCTCAGGCACCTTCCCGAACCCGGCGGAGCACCTCGGTGATGTCCGCTGCGGTCACGTCGCCGTGCGTCACGAACCGCACCTTGCCCGACATCGGGCTCGCGAGCACGCCGGCCTCCCGCAACGACAGCAGCGTCTTGTCCAGGTCCGGCACCGCCGCCAGCACGATGTTCGTCGCGGGTTCCGCGACCTCCCAGCCGATCGACCGCAGCCCGGAGGCCAGCGCAGCGGCGTTCGCGTGGTCGTCGGCCAGCCGGGCGATCCGGTCCAGCGCCACCAGCCCGGCCGCGGCCAGCACACCGCCCTGCCGGACCCCGCCGCCGAGCATCTTCCGCACCCGCCGCGCCTCGACGATGAACGACGCCGACCCGGCCACGACCGACCCGACCGGCGCGCCCAGCCCCTTCGACAGGCACACCTGCACCGTGTCCACCCCGGCGGTCAGCGCCGTCAACGGCACCCCGAGCGCCACCGACGCGTTCCACAGCCGCGCCCCGTCCAGGTGCACGGCCAGCCCGACCGACCGCGCCGCCGCCACCAGGGCGGCATGACCGGCGACCGGGGTGAGCGCGCCACCGGCGGCGTTGTGGGTGTTCTCCAGGCACAGCAGGGTCGACCGCAGCCCGTAGTACGGCGACTCGCCGCCGCCCGCCGCGACCACGGCCTCCGGGGTCATCGAGTGCAACGCGTGCGGCATGCCGCCGGCCAGCCACGCCGCCGTGCCCAGCTCCGCGTCCAGCACGTGCGCGCCGAGCGGGGCCAGGAACCGGTCACCGCGGTCCAGGTGCAGGAACAACGCGATCAGGTTGCCCATCGAGCCCGACGGCACCCACAGCGCGGCCTCGACGCCGAGCAGCCCGGCGACGCGCTCCTCCAGTGCGGCCATCGTCGGGTCGTGGTCGAGCACGTCGTCGCCGACCTCGGCCGCGGCCATCGCGCGACGCATCTCCTCGTCCGGGCGGGTGACGGTGTCCGAGCGCAGGTCAATGGGTGTCACGACCCCGATCACATCACATCCGGCTCACGACCGAGGGGGTGATGTGGCTCTCCCCCTGGGTTCGTGCAACCGTGGGGCCCCCGGATTCCGTCCGGTCAGTGCAACTCGAGGAACGAGCGGAGAGCAGTCCGCGTGGATCAGCGCGACGAGCAGGAGTTCGCGGAGTACTTCGTGGCTCGCCGTGAGGCCGTGCGCCGAACGGCATACCTGCTGTGCGGCGACTGGCACCGCGCTGACGACTTCGCGCAGACCGCGTTCGTGGCACTGCACAGGAGGTGGCGGAAGATCCGGGACAAGCAGGCCCTCGACGCCTACGTCCGGCGCAGCGTCGTGCGCGCGGTGATCGACGAGTCACGGCGTCCGTGGCGGCGCGAGAAGTTCACCGACGAGCTGCCGGAGACGCCGGCCCTCGACCACGAGGTCGGCGACACGGTCGCGACGCGCGAGGCGCTGATGAAGGGCCTGCGCAGGGTTCCGCCGCGGCAACGGGCGGTGCTCGTGCTGCGGTTCCTCGAAGGGCTCGACGTGACGGCCACCGCCGAGGTGCTGAAGTGCTCGGAAGGAACTGTGAAGAGTCAGACCGCCCGCGGGCTGACCGCACTGCGGGAAGCGCTCGGCAGCGCGATCGACGACCTGCGACCGGCGTCATGACGGCGACCAGCGGAAGGAGGCTGTAGGTGGACGAGAACAAGCTCGCGGACCTGTTCCGCGACGCCGCGCACGACGCACCACCGGCGGCCTTCGACGTGTCGGACGTCCGCACCGCGTCGCGCAGGGCCACCCAGCGCAGGCGCAGCGCGATCGCCGGCGGCACCGCGCTGGTCGTGGTGCTCGGCTTCGGCGGCGTCCTGGCCGGGACGAACTGGGTGAACCAGGACAAAGGCGCCGAGTCCGTCGCCGGTGCTGGCCAGGCGGGGGACAACTCGGCACAATCGCCGCTGTCCGCTCCGGTCGACCCGCCGAACATGCAGACGAAGAACTTCCCTGGTGACGTGTCCACGCAGGGGGACACGGCCACGCCGGGAAGCGCCGACCCCAGTGTCGGCGAACGCGCGGTGCAGGGCTGCGCGGAGGTGGACCGGGAGCTCGCCGTCGCCCTCGCCGGAGAGCTTTCGGTCCCACCCGCTGACGCCGTCCCGCCGACCGTCAGCTGCGCGCCGTCGTCGCGCTCGGCCGCGTTCAAGGTCGACGGGCTGACGATCACGGCCATCGTCACCCCGAGCGAGTTCACGGCACCCGACCGCGCCGACACCGCGGTGGTCAAGACCGGCAAGGGCCAGGACCTCTACGTCTTCACGCAGGGCGACGGCGAGCTGAAGGGGCAGGCAACGCGGGTCGCGGACGCACTCGCGTCCCGGTTCTGACCAGGCCGCGCCCGCTCGCCCAGTACTCTGGCCCGACTATGACCGCAGCAACTCCCAAGGGGGAGCGCCGCAGGCAGGCGCTTGTGGAGGCCGCGGCCGAACTGCTCGTGGAGGGCGGGTTCGACGCGGTCCGGCACCGCGCGGTCGCCGAACGCGCAGGTCTGCCGCTCGCGTCCACCACGTACTACTTCGACTCGCTCGACGAGCTCGTGACCGCGGCGGTCGAGCTGCACGGCCGCGCCGAGCTCGCGAGCAGCAGGGAGAAGCTGGCCGCGCTGCCGCACGGGACCGTCGACGACGACGCGTTGATCCAGCTGGTCCTCGACCTGCTGGTCGGCCCGGACGTCACCGACACCGAGACGATGCTGCTGCGCTACGAACGCCTTGTCGCGACCGGCCGCCGCCCCTACCTGCGGCCGTTGATGCGGGTCATGGGCTCCGAGCTGCAGGACCTGATCTCCGCGATCTTCGCCCGCTCCGGCCGCGCACTGCCCGCCGACCGGGTCGAGGAGCTGATCGCGCTCGTGGACGGCACGATGGTGAACGCGTTCATCGAGCTGAAGTCCGATCCACGCGGTGTCGCGGCGAGAATGCTCCGAAAGGCCCTTTCGCGTCACGAGTGATGCAACCCCGCGTTACCCCGGTGCGTTCCCCTGGATGAGGACGCGAGAGGGGATCGCATGCGCAAGGCCGATGAACAGGGCTTCCGCGAGTTCGCGGCAGCCAATGCCGCGAGCTTGCGCCGCACCGCGTACCTGTTCTGCGGGGACTGGCACACCGCAGAGGACCTCATGCAGTCCAGCCTCATGAAGATGTACCTGGCCTGGAAGCGCATCAAGGGCCTGGACAACCTGATCGCCTACGCCCGCAAGGTGCTGCTGCGCACCTGGCTGGACGAGAAGCGCAGGCCGTGGCGCAGGGCCGAGCAGCGCGACGGGGAGCTGCCCGACGCCGCCGACGAGCGGGTCGACCCCGACCACACCAGCGCGAAGCTGTGGGCGCGTGAGCTGGTGCACACCGCGTTGCTCCAGGTCCCGCCACGGCAACGGGCGGTGCTCGTGCTGCGTTACTTCGAGGACCTCTCGGTCGCCGAGGTGGCGGTGGCCATGGGGTGCTCGGAGGGAACGGTCAAGAGCCAGACGGCGCGTGGCCTCGCGACGCTGCGCACCATCGTGGAGAAGCTCGACAGCAGTTCGGGGAGGGTCGCGTCGTGAGTGAGCAGGAGATCCGCGAGGGGATGCTGCTGGCCGTCTGGGACGAGCCGCCCCTCGACTTCGACCCGGACGCCCTGATGAGGCGGGCCGAGCAGAAAAAAAGTCGCAGGCGAGCACTGGTCAGCGTGGGAGTGGCCACCGCCCTGATCGTCGTGTCCGCCTTCGCACTGCCGGGGCTGCTGCCCAAGACCGGTGACGACGACCAGATCGCGGCGCGGCGCACCGAGAGCAGCGCGCCCACGTCGACCGAGTCGCCGAACGCCCGCAGCGTGCGCATCGGCGACGCCCTCGCGGCGAAGCTGCAGACCGTGCGCCGGGAGCTGCGCGACGTCTCCGCCTACGTCCAGCCGGGCATGCAGGTGGTCCAGGGCACCTCGACGACGAAGCCGCCCTCGCCCGGCTCCGCGCCGGACCCGTCCCTGAGCGGTTACGTGTACCTGACCGACGACATCGGGCCGACCGCGTTGCTGCTCACGACCACGAGCACCCCGAAGAGCTCGCGGCTGGAGTGCATCGGCGCGGTCACGTGCAAGGAGATGCCCGTCGACGACGGGTCGAAGATCATCGAGGCCGAGTACCTCGACGGGACCTCGACGGTCGTCAGGGCCGTGTCCACCCGCGTCTTCGAGAGCGGTTACACCGTGAAGCTGTCGGCGTTCACCACGAACCCGGCGACGGGCAGCGGTCTGCGGGCGCAGCTGCCGGTGTCTGTGGACGTGCTCACAACGATGCTCACCGACGGCCGCATCCGCTGGGAGTGAGTCCGACGTGCACTAACCTGGCGGCGTGACCAAGCCGCGCATCGCCAACGTCCTCGCAGGTCGCTACGCCTCCACGTCGCTCGCGACGCTCTGGTCGGCCGAGCACAAGATCGTGCTGGAGCGCCAGCTGTGGCTCGCGGTCCTGCGCGCGCAGGCGGCCGCCGGCATCGACGTGCCGGACGGCGCGGTGGCCGACTACGAACGCGTGCTGGAGCAGGTCGACCTGGAGTCGATCGCGGCCCGCGAGCGGGTGACGCGGCACGACGTGAAGGCGCGCATCGAGGAGTTCAACGCCCTCGCCGGTCACGAGCACGTGCACAAGGGCATGACCTCGCGCGACCTCACCGAGAACGTCGAGCAGCTGCAGGTGCTGCGGTCGCTGGAGCTCGTCCGCGGCAAGACCGCGGCGGTGCTGGGCCGGCTGGCGCGCCTGGCCGCCGAGCACACCGACCTGGTGATGGCCGGCCGTTCGCACAACGTCGCCGCGCAGGCCACGACGCTGGGCAAGCGGTTCGCCACGGCCGCCGACGAGCTGCTGGTGGCGTTCTCCCGGCTCGACGAGCTGATCTCGCGGTACCCGTTGCGCGGCATCAAGGGCCCGGTCGGCACCGCGCAGGACATGCTCGACCTGCTCGGCTCCGGCGAGAAGCTGGCCGAGCTGGAACGCACGATCGCGGGCCACCTCGGCTTCGAGCGCGTGCTGACCTCGGTCGGCCAGGTGTACCCGCGCTCCCTGGACTTCGACGTGGTGTCGACGCTGGTGCAGCTCGCGGCGGCGCCGTCGTCGCTCGCGAAGACCATCCGGCTGATGGCGGGCCACGAGCTGGTGACCGAGGGCTTCAAACCCGGCCAGGTCGGGTCCAGCGCCATGCCGCACAAGATGAACACCCGGTCGTGCGAACGCGTGAACGGCTTCGCGGTGATCCTGCGCGGCTACCTGTCAATGGTCGGCGAGCTCGCGGGCGACCAGTGGAACGAGGGCGACGTCTCCTGCTCGGTCGTGCGCCGGGTGGCGCTGCCCGACGCGTTCTTCGCGTTCGACGGGCTGCTGGAGACGTTCCTGACCGTGCTGGACGAGTTCGGCGCGTACCCGGCCGTCGTCGCCCGTGAGCTGGACCGCTACCTGCCGTTCCTCGGCACGACGAAGGTGCTGATGGCGGCCGTGCGCGCGGGTGTCGGCCGGGAGACCGCGCACGAGGCCATCAAGGAGAACGCCGTCGCCGTGGCGCTCGCGATGCGCGAGGAGGGCCTGGCGCAGAACGACCTGCTGGACCGCCTCGCCGCCGACGAGCGCCTGCCGCTCGACCGCGCGGCCCTGGACGCGCTGCTCGCGGATCGGCTGTCGTTCACCGGCGTGGCGTCGGCGCAGGTCGCCGCGGTCGTCGAGCAGGTGGCCGCGGTCGTCGAGAAGTACCCGGCGTACGAGCCGGAGCCGATCCTGTGATCGTGTCCGGGCTGTTCGCCTACCCGGTCAAGGGGTGCGGCGGCGTCGCCGTCACGTCGTCCGCCGTGGACCTCACCGGGCTGCGCGACGACCGGATGATGATGCTGGTGTCGGCCGAGGACGGCGTGTTCCTGTCGCAGCGGAACACGCCCGCGCTCGCCGCACTGCGACCGTCCCTCGTGGACTCGGCGCTGCGGGTCGGCGGCGAGTCGTTCCCGGTGGTCGCCGACGGGCCGCGCATCCCGGTCGTGGTGCACAAGTGGGACGGCTTCGGCGTCGACCAGGGCGACGACGCCGCCGCGTACTTCTCCGACGTGCTCGGTCAGGCGGTCCGGCTGGTGCGGATGCCACAGGACGTGCGCAGGGAGTCGGGCGGGCAGACCGAGGGCCTGGTGGGCTACGCGGACGCGCACCCGCTGCTGGTGCTGTCGCTGTCCTCTTTGGACGGCCTGAACGAACGCGTCCTGGACCGCGGCGGCGAACCGGTGCCGATGGACCGCTTCCGCCCCAACGTGGTGATCTCCGGCTGGCCGGAGCCGCACACCGAGGACCGGGTGCGGCGCGCGGTCATCGGCGACGTGGAGCTGGGCTACGCCAAGGACTGCGTGCGCTGCTCGGTGCCGCTGGTCGACCAGGACACCGGTCTGCGCGCGGGCCCGGAGCCGATCCGCACGCTCGCCTCCTACCGGCGCGACCCGGACGGCGGCGTGACCTTCGGGATGAAGGCGGCCGTCGTCCGCGCGGGATCGCTCGCCGTCGGCGACGAGGTCGACGTCCTGGAGTGGGCCCCTCCGGCTTCCCCGGCCTAGGCCTGCTGCCAGCGGAGGCGGTCGGCCCGCCGGTCGTCCTTGCGGCACACGAGCGCCTGCCCGCGCAGGTCGACACCGCCGGCACCCTCGGGAGCACAGCGCGCGCCTTCGTTCACGAGGAGACCCCGCTGCGGCGGCTCCGTCGTGGTGACCACCGGCGCGGGTGGCGGCGGCTGCACGGGCGGCGGCGCCGGCCTGCGCGTGGTGGTCGTGGTCGTCGTGGTGGTGGTCGTCGTGGTCGTGGTCTTGACCGTGATCTCGGCGAGCTCGGGCGTCGGCACGAGGCTGACCTGCTGGGTCGTGCTCGCGCCCAGACCGGGGGCCGGTGCGGACGACTGCGGACCGGAGTCGCCGCCCCACCCCGCGACGGCGAGCACGACGAGCAGTCCCGCACTGGCGGTTGCCGGGATCAACAGGGCCTTTCGGGTGAGCACGGGGTGCACCTTAAATGGCCGGACGCCCGATCTGTAGTGGTGCGGTGGCCGGAAGCCGGCCGACCCGCCCGGCTAGGCTGACCGGCGTGCCAACGCTCGCTGACTACCAGCACGTCGCCAGGGGCAAGGTCCGCGACCTGTACGACGTCGACGACGAGCTGCTGCTGTTCGTCGCGTCCGACCGGATCTCGGCCTACGACCACGTCCTGAGCACCGCGATCCCGGACAAGGGCCGCGTGCTCACCGCGATGAGCGTGTTCTGGTTCGAGCGGCTCGGCCCGAACCACCTGGTCGCCGCCGACGACCCGCGGATTCCCGCCGAGGTGCGCGGACGGGCGTTGCTGGTGCGCAAGCTGGCCATGGTCGACGTCGAGTGCGTGGCGCGCGGGTACCTCACCGGCTCCGGCATGGCCGACTACCGGCAGACCGGCGCGGTGTGCGGGATCGAGCTGCCGGAGGGCCTGGTCGAGGCCGACGAGCTGGACCCGCCGATCTTCACGCCGGCGTCCAAGGCGGAGATCGGGCAGCACGACGAGAACGTGTCGTTCGACGTCATCGCCGCCAAGCACGGCGTCGAGCTGGCCACGAAGCTGCGTGACCGCACCATCGAGCTGTACAGCGAAGCGCGCGCGTACGCCAAGACGCGCGGCCTGATCCTCGCCGACACCAAGTTCGAGTTCGGGCTGGACAAGCAGGGCGAGCTGATCCTCGCCGACGAGGTCTTCACGCCCGACTCGTCGCGCTACTGGCCCGCCGAGGGCTACGCGCCGGGCCGGGTGCAGCCGTCGTTCGACAAGCAGTACGTGCGCGACTGGCTGACCTCGGACGCGTCCGGCTGGGACCGGCGCTCGGACACCCCGCCGCCCCCGCTGCCCGACGAGGTCGTCGAAGCCACCCGCGAGCGCTACGTCGAGGCCTACGAGCTGCTGACCGGCCGGTCCTTCGCCGACTGGCTCGCGTGAGTTAGCTCCGGTTTCACGCGGACGTCACCACGGCATGGCGCACTCGTCGGGTGCACTCACAGCTCGTGGTCTCACTGTCCGGCATCGGTCCGCAGACCCTCGACCGGTGCGCTGATCTGGCCGCGGCCCTCCAGCCGCGGCGGGTGCCGTTGTCGCTGCTCGTGGTCCCCCGCGAGCTCGCCACGGCGCAGGACTGGGTGCGGCAGCGCGCCGCGCTCGGCGACGCCGTCGTGCTGCACGGCCTCGGTCAACGCAGGCTCCCCGCGTACGAGGCGGGGCTTCTGCTGACGGGCGCCCGTGTGCAGATGGACGCCATCGGGTTGAACGTCGACACGTTCGCGCCACGGCGCTGTGTGGCGTCGCCCGGGACGTTGATCGCGCTGGCCAAGCACAAGTTCAAGCTCTGCGCCGACGCCCACGCCGTGCGGGACGTCGGCACCGGGCTCGCGACGCTCGGGCGGCTGCACGCGCTGACCGAGCGCAGCAACTTCGGTGAGCTGCGGTCGCTGGCGCTGGTCTACGCGGCGGCCAGGTCCGCGCGGCGCGGTGGGCTCACGCGGATCACCGTGGACGCGCGCGACCTGCACCGTGCGGGGGCGCGGCAGGCCGTGCTCGACGCCGTGGACGTGGCCCTCGCCCACGACGCCGTGCCGACCACCTACGTCAGACTTCCGACTCCTCGCCCCGCTGCAGTGGCCTGACCTCGGTTCCGGCCGGCTTGAGGTTCTCGAAGTGGTGGTAGGCCATCTGCGGCATGGCCAGCACCGCCTCGTGGATCGGCACGGCCACGCGCGGCTTCACGGCGCGCATGAAGTCGATGGCCTCACCGGTGCGCATCCAGGGCGCGCCGGAGGGGAGGCCGAGCACGTCGACGTCCTCGTCGGGCACGAACAGGGCGTCGCCGGGGTGGTAGAACGCACCGTCGCCGACGACGTAGCCGGTGTTCGGGACGACCGGGATGTCCTGGTGGATGACCGCGTGCTGACCGCCGACGGCCTTGACGGTCGTGTCGCCGACCTTCAGCACATCACCCGGCCGTGCGACGGTCGGGTGCTCGACGCTCGGCGCGGTCCCCTCGTCCACGACCAGCAACGCCCGCGGGTTCGACCTGAGCAGCGCGGGCAGCTTCTCGGCGTCGACGTGGTCGGCGTGCTGGTGCGTGATCATGATCGCGTCCAGGTCTACCAGGTCCTCGAACCCGGACGAGAAGGTGCCGGGGTCGATCAGGATGCGGGTGCTGCCGGTGTCGAGCAGCACACAGGCATGACCGAAATGGACAACTTGCATGGATTCCTCCATTACCGACGTTCGGCGGGCTGACACGGTCAGGTGACGTCGGAAGTATCAAAGGGCATGAGGAAAACCCTGCAACTCCTCACGGCACTGGCGCTGGCCCTGCCGATGACGACCGTTGTCCCTGCCACCACCACCACGTCTACACCTGCTCAGGCGCAATCGCCGCAGTCACAGGAAATCGGCACCGAGGAATCCGTCTCGGTCCGCGTGGGCGGCCTCAGCCGTTCGACGACCGTCGAACGGCCCGGATCGGGATACGTGAAGCTGCATTTCACGGATCTGCGCATTTTGCCGGGTGACGTGCTCACGGTGTCGAACCCTGACGGCACCGAGAAGTACACCTACACCCGCGACCTGAAGTCCTCGCTGACCGCCACCGTCGACGCGACCGGCTTCTGGGCCATGTCGATCACCGGCGACAGGGCGGTGGTGTCGGTGAGCAGCCCGCTCAGCCGCGCCCGCGTCGACAAGCTCACCCGCGGCTACACCGAGGCGGAGATGTCCGCGCAGCCGTCCGTGCAGAGCATCTGCGGCACGAACGACTACAAGGACGCCGTCTGCTACCAGTCCAGCAACCCGACCGAGTGGGGCAAGACGCCGGCCGTGGCGAAGCTGCTGCGCAACGGCAGCTCGCTGTGCACCGCGTGGCGGGTCGGCCCCAACAACCGCATGCTGACCAACGAGCACTGCTTCACCAGCACCACCGGCATCGAGGTGTGGTTCAACTACCAGTGCCCCACCTGCGGCGGCACGGCCACGGCCACCGTCACGAAGGTGCTGGCGGCCCAGGTCCTGAAGTACAGCGCCGCGCTGGACTACACCCTCTTCACCGTGAACAACTTCGCGGCCATCAGCTCGTTCGGCTACCTCGAACTGGACGCGCGCGTTCCGGCCGTGGGTGAGGAGATGTACATCGTCGGCCACCCGGCCGGGAAGCTGAAGAAGCTGTCGTTGCGCGACGACAGCAACGGCGGCGGCTACTGCGCCGTGCGGGCCGTACGGGTCAACGGCAGCTCGTCGCAGTCCGACATCAGCTACATGTGCGACACCGAGGGCGGCTCGTCCGGTTCGCCGGTGCTGTCGAGGCGCACGCACAAGGTGATCGGGCTGCACCACTTCGGCGGCTGCCCGAACCAGGGCGTGCGCATCGACCTCGTCGCCGCGCAGGTCAACCCGCTGCTGTAAGGACCTCCGCCTCCTCGTCGGGCGTCAGTCCCGCCTTGCGGGGCCGGTCCACCCCGAGGCCGCGCTCGTACTCCAGCGAGTCGAGCGCGGTCTCGGCCAGCGGCCTGGTCCGCAACCCGTTCGCCAGCGCGGCGCTGACGTCGCGGCCGACCATCTTCGCCCACTCCCGCGGCAACCACAGCGGCAACGACCGCGGCCCGGCCCACGGGTTGACCCCGAGCTGTTCGAGCACGCTCTCCGCCACCGGCACGAGCTGCGTCCCCGGCGCCGCCGTGGCCCCGGCGATCTCCCCGATGGCCATCTGGAACGGCATGACCGGCCCGGTCGAGTCGAACGTGCCGGTCACCCGCTCCTCGGCCGCGAACACGATCCACCGCGCCAGGTCCCGCACGTCGATGTGCTGGAACCCCAGCTCAGGGCTGTCCGGCACCACCACCCGGCCACCTCTGCTGAGCCTGGCGGGCCAGTACCCGAACCGGTCGCTCGGGTCGTCCGGCCCGGTGATCAGCCCGGCCCTGACGATGAACTCCTTGCCCTGCACGG
Organism: Lentzea chajnantorensis; assembly: GCF_054300775.1. Classification (NCBI taxonomy): domain Bacteria; kingdom Bacillati; phylum Actinomycetota; class Actinomycetes; order Pseudonocardiales; family Pseudonocardiaceae; genus Lentzea; species Lentzea chajnantorensis. The sequence continues at coordinate 1,357,064 of NZ_JBSDZT010000002.1, forward strand.
CCTCCCTGACCGCGTTCTCGCTCGCGACCTTGACGCTGCCGTACCGCTCGGACGTGAACTCCTGCGCCGGATCGTCCTCGAGCGGCGGCAACAGCTCGTCGCTGCCCGACGCGTGGTCGGCGTAGACCGAGATGCTGCTGACGAACGTCCAGTGCGGCGTGGTCGCCCCGAACGCCTCCAACGCGTCCCGCACCCAGGTCACCGAGTACTTCGACACGTCGATGACGGCGTCGAACCGCTCCCCGGCGAGCTGGTCGAACGCGCCGGGCCGGTTCCTGTCCATCGAGACCAAGCGCGCACCTTCGGGTACTTCGCCCGAGGCGCCACGAGCACCGCACACCACGTCGTGGCCCCGGCGGACCGCCTCCGCCGTGACGGCCTTGCTGAGGAACACGGTTCCGCCGAGCACCAGGATCTTCATGATCCCAGCATCCGTCCGGAACACCGCGGACGCCAGCGCGCTCCGCTGACGGCGAAACGCGCTCGATCGGCTGGACTTCCTGCAGTGTCGTTCGGCCCCGGCCGATGAACGTTCCGTGAGTCTGCACGCCTTCGTCGACGAGTCGCGGCGAAACAACACCTACCTGCTGGCCGTCGCACTGGTCTCGCCCGGCGAGCTCGCCAGGTTCCGCAGGTCCCTCCGCGGGCTGCTGATGCCGGGTCAGCACGAGCTGCACTGCAAGAAGGAGACACCGAGCCGGCGCAGGTTGATCGCGTCCCGTCTCGTCGCCGAGCGGGTCTCCGTGCGGCTGTACACCCGCAGCTGCGGTGCGGGTGACGAGGCCGCTCGGCAGACGTGCCTGGAGAACCTCGTCGCCGACCTGCTCAAGGTCGACGCGCACCGGCTCGTCCTCGACTCGCGCGACCAGCGCGACCGCTTCGACGCCCAGACGATCCGCACCGCACTGGGGCCCGCACCCTGGTCGTCGAACCTCGTCTACGAGCACCGCCGGAGCACCAGCGAGGAGCTGCTGTGGATCGCGGACGTCGTGGCGTGGTGCCACGGCTCCGGAGGCGAATGGCGGGAGCGGGTGTCACCGGTCGTCGAGTCGGTCGTCGACCTGAACTGACCCCGGAAAGCGCGATACCCAGCCGCCGACCGTCCGGACGTGGGCTGGGTACACTTCCTCGGCTTACGGGCCTCGGCGACCCCCACATTACCAAACAGTGCCCCCGGGACAAGCCGCTTCACCCGATGGTGGAACCCGGTGAAGATGTGCCCCCGAACACCTGTCGAGTTGATGAACACCCAGGTCAGGTAGGCTCTCCGGGTACCGCCAGCCCCCTCGAATCCCGGGAGCAGTCTGTCGTGGCCCGAGTCGTCGTCGACGTCATGCCGAAGCCCGAAATTCTCGACCCGCAAGGCCAGGCGGTGGCGAACGCGCTGCCGCGCCTCGGTTTTGACGGCATCACCGCTGTCCGCCAGGGCAAGCACTTCGAGCTGGAGGTCGCCGACGACGTCGACGACGCCACGCTCGCCAAGATCGCTGAGACCTTCCTCGCGAACCCCGTGATCGAGGACTGGACCGTGCGCAGGGTCGACGCATGAGGGTCGGGGTCATCACCTTCCCCGGCACCCTCGACGACGTCGACGCACAGCGAGCCGTCAGGTACGCGGACGGGGAGGCCGTGCCGCTCTGGCACGGCGACCACGACCTGAAGGGCGTTGACGCGGTCATCGTCCCCGGCGGGTTCTCCTACGGCGACTACCTGCGCTGCGGTGCCATCGCCCGGTTCGCGCCGGTCATGCAGGAGGTGGTCGAGGCCGCGAACAGGGGGATGCCCGTGCTGGGCATCTGCAACGGCTTCCAGATCCTCGCCGAGGCCCACCTGCTGCCGGGTGCGCTGGTCCGCAACCACAAGCTGCACTTCGTGTGCCGCGACCAGTGGTTGAAGGTCGAGAACAACAGCACCGCGTGGACCACCCGTTACGACGCCGGCGCCGAGGTCCTCGTGCCGCTGAAGTCGGGTGAGGGCGGCTACCAGGCCGACGACCGGACCCTCGACGAGCTCGAAGGTGAAGGCCGCGTCGTCTTCCGGTACGTCGGCGAGAACCCCAACGGCAGCCGCAACAACATCGCGGGCATCACGAACGCCAGGGGCAACGTCGTCGGCCTCATGCCGCACCCCGAGCACGCGATCGACGCGCTCACCGGCCCGACGGACGACGGACTGGGGATGTTCCTGTCCCTCCTCGACGCAGTGCAGGTGAAGGCATGACCGTGGACACCGTCAAGAACGCCGAGAGCACCCCCGACCAGGAGCAGCCCTACAAGGAGCTGGGCCTGAAGGACGACGAGTACGCGCGCATCAAGGAGATCCTCGGCCGCAGGCCGACGGACGCCGAGCTCGCCATGTACTCGGTCATGTGGAGCGAGCACTGCTCCTACAAGTCGTCCAAGGTGCACCTGAAGTACTTCGGCGAGACCACGACCGACGAGATGAAGTCGAAGATGCTCGCGGGCATCGGCGAGAACGCCGGTGTGGTCGACATCGGTGACGGCTGGGCGGTCACGTTCAAGGCCGAGAGCCACAACCACCCGTCCTACGTCGAGCCCTACCAGGGTGCGGCGACGGGGGTCGGCGGCATCGTGCGCGACATCCTCGCGATGGGTGCCCGGCCGCTCGCGGTCATGGACCCGCTGCGCTTCGGCGCGCCGGACGCGCCCGACACCAGGCGCGTGCTGCCCGGCATCGTCGCGGGCGTCGGAGGCTACGGCAACTGCCTCGGCCTGCCGAACATCGGCGGCGAGGTCGTGTTCGACGAGACCTACCAGGGCAACCCGCTGGTCAACGCGCTGTGCGTCGGCGCGATGAAGGTCGAGGACCTGCACCTGGCGCACGCGTCCGGTGCCGGCAACAAGGTCATCCTCTACGGCGCGCGCACCGGCCTCGACGGCATCGGTGGCGTGTCCGTGCTCGCGAGCGAGACGTTCGACGACACGGCCGGCAAGCGCAAGAAGCTGCCGAGCGTGCAGGTCGGCGACCCGTTCACCGAGAAGGTGCTGATCGAGTGCTCCCTGGAGCTCTTCGAGAAGGGCATCGTCGTCGGCATCCAGGACCTCGGCGGCGCGGGTCTGTCCTGCGCCACGAGCGAGCTGGCGTCCGCGGGCGACGGCGGCATGCACGTGTGGCTCGACCGGGTTCCGCTGCGGGCCACGGGCATGACGCCGGCGGAGATCCTGTCCAGCGAGTCCCAGGAACGCATGTGCGCGGTCGTCGAGCCGCACAACGTCGACGCGTTCATGGAGGTCTGCCGCAAGTGGGACGTCATCGCCACCGAGATCGGTGAGGTGACGGAAGGCAACCGCCTGGTCATCACGTACCACGACGAGGTCGTCGTGGACGTGCCGCCGCGGACCGTCGCCCACGAGGGCCCGGTCTACAACCGGCCGATCCAGCGGCCCGCCGACCAGGACGAGCTGCAGGCGAACACGCCGGACGCCCTCGCGAAGCCCGCGAAGGACGAGCTGCTGGAGCTGATCAAGTCCCAGGCGGCCAGCCCCAACCTGGCCTCCAAGCGGTGGGTCACCCAGCAGTACGACCGGTACGTGCGCGGTGGCACGGTCCTGGCGCAGCCCAGCGACGGCGGCATGATCCGCATCGGCGAGGACACGCACCGCGGTGTGGCGCTCTCGACCGACTGCAACGGCCGCTACACCAAGCTCGACCCGTACGCGGGTGCGCAGCTGGCGCTGGCCGAGGCCTACCGCAACGTCGCCGCCACCGGTGCCACGCCGGTCGCGGTCACGAACTGCCTCAACTTCGGCTCGCCGGAGGACCCCGGTGTCATGTGGCAGTTCGAGCAGGCCGTGAAGGGCCTCGCGGACGGCTGCGTGGAGCTGGGCATCCCGGTGACCGGCGGCAACGTCAGCTTCTACAACCAGACCGGTTCCACGGCGATCCTGCCGACGCCGGTCGTGGGCGTGCTCGGCGTGATCGACGACGTGCGGCGCCGCATCCCCACCGGGATCGGGGCCGAGGCCGGCGAGACGCTGCTGCTGCTCGGTGAGACGCGCGCCGAGTTCGGCGGGTCGGAGTGGGCGCACGTCGTCCACCGCCACCTCGGCGGTCTGCCGCCGAAGGTCGACCTGCAGCGCGAGAAGCTGCTCGGCGAGGTCCTCGTCGCGGGCTCCCGCGACGGCATGGTCTCCGCCGCGCACGACCTGTCCGAGGGCGGTCTGGCCCAGGCCCTGGTCGAGACGTGCCTCATCGGCGAGACGGGTGCGCGGGTCTTCCTGGAGGGCGACCTGTTCACCGAGCTCTTCAGCGAGTCGGCCGGCCGTGTGCTCGTGGCCGTTCCTCGCACCGAGGAGCAGCGCTTCACCGACATGTGCACCGCGCGCGCTCTGCCGTGGCGCAAGGTCGGCGTCGTCGACCCGGAGTCGGGCGCCCTGGAGATCCAGGACCTCGGCTCGCTGCCCCTGACCGAGCTCCGCGAGGCCTGGGAAGCCACCCTCCCAGCCCTGTTCGACTGACGCTTCAACCGCACGCGGGGAGCTTTCGTACTCTCGGAGAGTACGAAAGCTCCCCGCGTGCGTTGAGCGGTCAACGGGCGGCCAGGCGGGCCAGTTGGTCGTACTTGCCGTTGAAGAGGTTCTGGTCGCCGGGGAAGAAGCCGGCGGCCTGCCACTGCCAGATGGTGTGGAAGGTGAAGCCGGCCGGGAGCGGTCCGAGCTCGTCGGCGTAGCGCGCGATCCACAACGGGTGGTGCTCGCCGAAGTTGTACGAGCCGCCGACGCACTTGTTCCACCAGTTCGTGGACGTGTAGATCGCCGGATACCGTTTCGTGCGCGCGTAGACCGTGTCGCTGAACGAGCGCACCCACGTCGTCAGCTCCGCCTGGGACATGTCGTAACAGGTGTCGCCGTACGGGTTGTACTCCATGTCCAGCGCGGGTGGCAGGGTCTTGCTGTTCGGCGTCCAGCCCCCGCCGTTGTCGACGAAGAAGTTCGCCTGCTCGGCGCCGTCGGAGCGGTCGGGCAGCGCGAAGTGGTACGCGCCGCGGATCATGCCGACGCCGAGCGAGCCGTTGTACTGCTGGGCGTAGTCCGGGTTCTTGTAGTCGGTGCCCTCGGTCGCCTTGACGTAGGCGAACCGCGCACCCTTGGCCCACGAGTCCGCCCAGTCGACGTCACCCTGGTGGCTGCTGACGTCCATGCCGGGCACCTTGCCGTCTGCCGGTGGTGCTGCGGCCGTCCGGGTCCCCACCCCCTCGTGCCGGAGGATCTGTGAACCCGCGAAGTGGTCCGCGGAGCCCTCGGGCAAGGGCACCGCGGACGCGGGGGCCGGGGTCATCCCGGCGACGATCGCCGCAATGCTGATCAAGGTCCGCATGCACTAGATCGTGCGACCATTCGGCTCAGTCGGCCACCGGCTTCACCCGTCCAGGCGGGTCAGCTCCTCCGCGGTCAGCTCCAGGTGGGTCGCCGCTGCCGAGTCCGTGGTGCTCGCCGGCCGGGAAGCACCCGGGATGGGGATGACGACCTCGGACTTGGCCAGCATCCACGCCAGGCACGCCTGGTGCGGGCTGACCCCGTGCGCGTCGCCGACCTCCTTGAACGGCCCGCTCAGCGCGCCCGCCTTGCCGATGCCGCCGAACGGGCTCCACGGCAGGAACGCGATGCCGAGCTTGTCGCACAGCTCCAGCTCCGGCTCGCTCGACCGGAACGACGGCGAGAACTGGTTCTGCACGGCGGCCAGCCGACCGCCCAGGACCTCGTTGGCCTGCACGATCTCCTCGGGGTTGAAGTTCGACACGCCCGCGTAGCGGATCTTGCCGTTGTCCAGCAGCTCGGCGAGCGCCCCGACCGACTCGGTGATCGGCGTCTTCGGGTCCGGCCGGTGGAACTGGTAGAGGAAGATCTGGTCTACACCCAGCCGCCGCAACGACCCGTCGACCGCCTTGCGCAGGTACTCGGGCCGTCCGTCGAGCGCCCAGCCGCCACCCTCGACGCGCGTGTGACCGCCCTTCGTCGCGACGAACACCTCCTCGGAACGACCGCGCAACCCCTCGGCGATCAGCTCCTCGTTGTGCCCGAAGTCGCTGTCGTCGAGCGAGTAGGCGTCGGCGGTGTCGATGAACGTCACGCCCGCGTCGAGCGCGGCGTGGATGGTCTCGATGGCCTGTGCGCGGTCCGGCCGGCCCTGGACCGACATGGGCATGCCGCCCAGTCCGATGGCGCTGACCTCGACTTCTCCGATTCGGCGCTTCTGCATGCCCTCCACTCTGCTCCACCTGCATTAAGCTGTCCAACGCAGAGAAGTGATCTCATTGAGCACCGCAGGTGATGAATCGTGGAACTCCGGCAGCTGGAGCACTTCGTCGCGGTCGCCGAGGAGTCCCATTTCACCAGGGCGGCGCGGCGCCTGCACATCGCCCAGTCGGGGCTGTCGGCGTCGATCCGCGCGCTGGAGGTCGAGCTCGGCGCGCCGCTGTTCCTGCGCACCACCCGCCAGGTCGAGCTGACCGAGGCGGGCCGCGCGCTGCTCCCGGAGGCCCGGCGCGCGCTGGGCACCGTCGAGTCGGCGCGCGACGCCGTGGCCGCCGTACAAGGGCTGCTGCGCGGCACGTTGTCCGTCGGCAGCCTGCAGTGCCTGCACGTGGTGCACCTGCCGGCCGTGCTGGCGCGGTTCCACGAGCTGCACCCCGGCGTGGAGATCCGGATGCGCCAGTCCGGCAACGCCGAGCTGGTCGAGGACGTCCGCGCCGGGCGGCTCGACCTCGCCTTCGTGACGCGCCGGCCGAGGATGCCCGACGACCTCCGGGTGTCCACTTTGGCCAGTGAACCGCTCGTGCTCGCCTGTGCGCCGGAAAGTCCCTTCGCCACCAGGGAAAGCGTCGAGCTGACCGAGCTGAGGGGGCAGGCGTTCGTCGACTTCAACGCCGACTGGGGCACGCGCGACGAGGTCGACCGCACCCTCACCGCGGCCGGGGTCGAGCGGCACGTCGCCGTCGAGGTCAACGACGTGCACTCACTTCTGGACTTCGTCGGGTTCGGTCTCGGGGTTGCGCTCGTCCCGCAGTCCTTCGCGGTGAAGCCCACCAGGGCGCACTTCGTCGGCCTGCGCGGGGACGTGCCCGTTGCCGAGACCGCGGTCGTCACCGGTCACGCGGTCAGCGCCGCCGCGCGCGTCCTGCTGGACGTGGTCGCCGAGGCGCGGGCGGGGCGTCTGCGTGCCGCCGGATAGCGACCAACCCTCCTTGGGCGTGCGCAGAGCGGTGCCGGGCAACAACCTCAGCTCGCCCACCTGCTCCGGCGGTGGCGGGTCGACGAGCGCCAGGAACGTGCCGACGGTGGCACCGCGGAAGTCCACCCTGCCGTGGAACTTGCACTCGGTGAACGCGAGCCCGCCCTCGAACCGCGCCTCCGGTACCGAGAGCCGGCCGTGGAAGGTCGAACCGGAGAACAACGCCCGGCTGCGCACGTGCAGCTCGCGGAACTCGGTGATGCCGTAGAACTGCGCGCGCCGGCAGACGAACCGGTGCACCCGCCGCCCGTCGAGCTGGAAGTACTCCAGCGCGGCACCGGTCAGGTCGAGGTCGTAGAAGTCCTTCCTGTTCCTGTCCCCCCACGACAGCAGGTCGCGGATCAGCCGTTGCGCGGTGCGGCGGACCTGCTGCTCGCGCTGGACCTCCGGGTCGACCGTGACGAACACCGTGTCCGGGTCCGCGCGCTCGTGCTCCCACGACGGGTGCGTGAACGGGCGGCGCAGGTACGCGCACAGCACGTCGAGCACGGTCTGCGTGTAGCGCGGCGTCGAGTTCGCGAGCCACACCAGCGCGTGCATCGCGCCCACGCGCACCTGGTCGGCCTCGTTGCCGAGCAGCTCGACCGAGCGCGCGAACCGCTCGTCGGCGACCTTGTCGCTCTCCAGCAGGTGCTTGCGGTCGTTGAGCCACAACGCGTAGACCGCGATGACGGCACCACCGGCGACACCGGCGGTCTTCACGACCTCCACCGCGGGTGCCTTGAGCCACCACAGCGCCACGGCGGTGCCCGCGGTGACGAGAGCGGCCGAGATGACGGCGAAGAGCCACTTCACGTCAGTTCCTCCACGTCAGCGGCAGGTCGGGCTCGTGGGAACGCCACGAGGGAGGCGGGGAGGGTGGGAGCAGCACGGTCTTCTGGTGGTGCTTGCGCCGATCGGCAAGCCGCAGGAACCTCACGAGGTCCGCATTCTGCCAACGGCGCGATGTGCAACGCTGGCGGATCGGCCCATGACGTGGGTGCGCGGATCCGACGTGGAGGTAGCGGTGGAGCGGCCGAACTGGGCACCGGGGGACATCGACCTGGAACGGCCGAGCGTCGCACGGGTCTACGACTACTGGTTGGGCGGCGCGCACAACTTCGCGGCCGACCGCGCGGTCGGGCAGCGGGCCCTGGAGGTCATGCCCGAGCTGCGCGACGTCATCCTCAACCACCGCGCGTTCCTGCGCCGGGTCGTGCGCCACCTGCTCGGCGCGGGCGTCCAGCAGTTCCTCGACCTGGGCTCCGGCATCCCGACCGTGGGCAACGTCCACGAGATCGCGCAGGGCACCGACCCGGCCGCGAAGGTCGTCTACGTCGACGTCGACCCGGTCGCCGTGGCCCACAGCCGGTCGCTGCTGAACGGCAACGGACGGGTGGCCGTGCTGCAGGCCGACGTGCGCGACCCCGCGGCCGTGCTGGGCTCGCCCGAGGTCGGCGGCCTGCTGGACTTCGACCAGCCGATCGCCGTGCTGATGATCGCGCTGCTGCACTTCGTGTCCGACGAGGAGGACCCGCTGGGCATCATCGGCGGGTACCGCGACCGGCTCGCACCGGGCAGCCACCTCGCCATCTCCCACGCCGGGTACGAGGCGGACGAGGAGACCGGCTCGTACCGGGCCGTGCGCAGCGTGTACGACCGCGACGTCACCCCGATGACGTACCGCAACGAGGCTGAGTTCACCCGTTTGTTCGACGGGTTCGACCTGGTGGAGCCGGGTGTGGTGCGGTTGCCGGCCTGGCGGCCCGAGTCGCCGGACGACCTGAACGGCTCGCGAACGCCCTTCCCGGCGTTCGGCGCGCTGGGCCGGAAGGCGTAAAGGTGACTGCGCACGGCAACCGCCCGTATGCTGCGCGTTCGTGGCGTTAGGGCCGAGACGATGACCGAACGGGTTGACCACCGGGTGCGCGACGACCGCTCTCCCTCGGACCCGGCCGTGTTGGCCGGTGCCGAGTCGTTCGCGCGCAGCTGGGCGACGGCCGTCATCGGGTCCAGCTACGTCCCCATGACCAGGGCCGAGGTCGCCCAGCACCTGCAGGACCTGACCGTGCTGCTGGTCGAGGCGCTCTACGCGAGCCCGTTCCGCACCGAGCCCGGCTACGAGATCGGCTCCCGGCTGGTCGACGCGCACTTCACCGGCACCGACACCCTCGGCCGCACGGTCCAGCTGCTCGGTGACGACCTGCTGGCCGAGCTGGGCGCGGTCGACGACACGCGGTTGCGGTCCCGGCTGGCCGCGCTGCAGGGCGCCCTGTCCGCCGGGTACGCCCGCGCGCTGCGGGAACGCACGCTCGCCGAGCAGGAGGCGATCAGGGCGGCCGTGCTGGACGCCCGCGACCAGGCGGAGGCGGCGCTGCGGGCCTCGGAGGCCCGGTTCCGCGCCATGTTCACCGAGGCCGCGATCGGCATCGGCATCGCCGCCATCGACGGCCGGATACTGGACGTCAACCAGGCGTTGCAGGACATGCTCGGCTTCAGCGTCGAGGAGATGCGCCAGTACAACGTGCGCGACCTCATGCACCCCGAGGACGCGGGCAGCGTGTGGCGGCTCTACGACCAGCTCATCGCGGGCGAGTGCGACCACTACCGGGCCGAGAAGCGCTTCCACCGCGCTGACGGCGAGCAGGTGTGGACGCACCTGACGCTGTCGCTGGTCCGCGACGACCACGGCGAGCCGCAGTACCAGGTGGCGATGATCGAGGACGTCACCGACCGGCACCTGCTGCAGAACCGGCTGCGCTACCAGGCGCTGCACGACCCGCTGACCGGGCTGCCGAACCGGGCGCTGTTCCTGGAACGCCTCGGCCGGGTGTTCAACAACCGCGGCAAGCACCAGCGGGCCGGCCTCTGCTACCTGGACCTCGACGGTTTCAAGGTCATCAACGACTCGCTCGGCCACGACGTCGGCGATCAGTTGCTGGTCGAGGTCGGGCGCAGGCTCGACCACTCGGTGTCCGGCGAGGGCAAGCTGGTCGCCCGCATGGGCGGCGACGAGTTCGTGATCCTGGTCGAGGGCTCGTCCGGTGAACAGGACATCGTCGACGTGGCCGGTCGGGTGCTGACCGAGCTGGAGGCACCGATCCGCATCGCCGGCCACGAGCTGTCGGTGTCGGCCTCGATCGGCATCGTCGAACGGCAGCTGTCCGGCACCACGGCCGCCGACCTGATGCGCGACGCGGACATCACGCTGTACTGGGCGAAGGCCGACGGCAAGGCGCGCTGGGCGTTGTACGACCCGGAGCGCAACGCCCGCGAGGTTGCCCGCTTCACGTTGTCCGCCACGATGCCGCGCGCGTTGGAACGCGACGAGTTCTACGTCGAGTACCAGCCGCTGGTGCGGCTGGAGGACTCCACGGTCGTCGGCGTCGAGGCGCTGGTGCGCTGGCAGCACCCGGAGTTCGGGCGGCTCGCGCCGGACCGGTTCATCGAGCTGGCCGAGGAGACCGGGCTGATCGTCCCCTTGGGACGGTGGGTGCTGCGCAAGGCCTGCGAGGAGGCGCGGCGCTGGCTGGTCGAGTTCGGTGACGCGGCACCGTTCGTGTCGGTGAACCTCGCCGTGCGCCAGTCCCGCGACCCCGAGCTGGTGCGGGACGTGAAGCGCATCCTCGACGAGTGCGCGCTGCCGCCGCACCACCTGCAGCTGGAGCTGACCGAGTCGGCGATCATGGGCACCGCCGACGAGCCGTTGGAGGCGCTGCGAGCGTTGTGCGACATGGGTGTGCGCATCGCGATCGACGACTTCGGCACCGGCTACTCCAACCTGGCGTACCTCAAGCACCTGCCCGTGCACGAGCTGAAGATCGCCGGTTCGTTCATGGAGGGCCTGCGCGCCGAGAACGAGGAGGACCCGGTCGACGCGCAGATCGTGGCCACGCTGGTGCAGCTGGCGCACGCGCTGTCGTTGGGCGTCACCGCCGAGGGCGTCGAAACGCCTGCTCAGGCCGCACGGCTGCTGCGGCTGGGCTGCGACACCGGCCAGGGCTGGTTCTTCGCGCGGCCCGGTCCGCCCGAGGACATCGACAGCCTGCTGCGTGGTGATCTCTAGGTCGGGGAACTCCGAGTGCCATGAAGATCCTGGCGCTCGTCGTGCTCCTTCTCGTGGCGGTGACACCGGTCGTGCACGCCGCTGAGGTCGTCCCCCTCCCCGCGGACAAACAGGGGTTCGGCACGGCCAGAGGTGGCAGCCCGGTGTGGTTCACGCTCGGCCACCAAGGCCTGTCCGAGGTCTTCCACCCCGATCTGAGCACCCCGGCGACCCGCGAGACCCGGCTGCTGGTCGACGGCAGGCCCGGTCAGGCGCGGACCGAACCCGCCGACGACCGGTCGTTGACGTTCCGGCAGCGCTTGCGCGGTGAGGGCTGGCACGCCGTGCTCACCTACGTCACCGATCCGCAGCGTGCGGCCGTGCTGGCGGACGTGGAGTTCTGGGCCAAGCAGCCGATGAAGCTGACGATCGACCACGTGCCGATGAAGGGCGCGAGCACCGTCGAGAGCACGCTGCCCGCCGAACCCGTGCGGCACGCTCGTGGCACGTTCGCCGTCGGGTTCGGCGACGGCGTCGCACGGGCGGCGCTGAACCGCGATTTCCGTGTGGTGGCACGGGAGTACGCACGCGGCTGGCACCAGTACCTGGACGGGTTGAAGCGGCCGAGGTCGGCGGACCGGCGGCTCTACGACATGTCCGTGATGGTGCTGGCGGCGACCGAGGACAAGACGCACCCCGGTGCGTCCATCGCGTCGCCGAGCTTCCCGTGGGCCTTCGGGTCCGATCGGGAGCTGGCACCGGAGCTCGGCCCGTACGCGCTCGTGTGGCCGCGCGACCTCTACCACGTGTCCACCGCCATGATCGCCGCCGGCGACCGCGGGTTCGCCGAGCGCTCGCTGGACTTCATGCTGCGTGAGCAGCAGGAGCCGGACGGCCACCTGCCGCAGAACACGCGGGTCGACGGCACCCCGGTGTGGCTGAAGGTCCAGCTCGACCAGACCGCGGCACCGCTGCTGCTGGCGTGGCACCTGGACCGGCGCGACAGGTCCACGGTGGACGCTCTGCGCCGTTCGGCCGACTACCTGCTGAGCTACCCGGACGCGCCGTTCAGCGAGCAGGAGCGGTGGGAGAACCAGAGCGGGTACTCGCCGGCGACGATCGCGTCCGCGGTCGCGGGCCTGGTGTGCTTCGCGGACCTCCTGCGGCGCAACGGGGAGAACGCCGACCGCTACCTCGCCGCGGCCGACGCGTGGCAGCGGCAGGTCGAGGGCTGGACCGCGACGAGCACCGGCCCGTACGCGCCCAAGCCGTACTACCTGCGCGTCACCAAGGACGGGCAGCCCGACCAGGGTACGAAGTACAACCTCGGTGACAACAACCCGACCGACATCGACCAGCGGGCCGTCGTCGACCCGAGCTTCCTCGAACTGGTGCGGCTCGGCGTGAAGCGCGCCGACGACCCGGTCATCCGCAACACGGTCGCCGTGGTCGACGCGCAGCTGAAGGAACAGGGCTACTGGCACCGGTTCACGCAGGACGGCTACGGCGAGACCGCGGACGGCCGCCCGTGGGGCATCAACTGGCCGGAGCCGACCCGCACGTACGGGCGGCTGTGGCCGTTGCTCAGCGGTGAACGCGGCGAGTACGAGCTGCTCGCGGGCGACAAGGCGAGTGCAGCCAAGCGGTTGCGGGAGGTCGCGGCGACGGCGAACAGCGGCCTGATGCTGCCCGAACAGGTGTGGGACGGCCGGGGCACGCAGTCGGCGACCCCGCTGGCCTGGACGCACGCCCAGTACGTGCGGCTGGCGTGGTCGCTCGACCGGGGCGAACCGGTCGAGCGACCTGCCGTGGTGGTCGAGCGGTACCTCAGCTGACGGACTTCTTCGCCACGTTGTGGCCGGAGACCTCCACGACGGGCCGGGCGGACCCGAGCGACGAGGACCGGTACTCGGCCTTCAGCGCCAGGGTCTCGCCCGGCCACAACGTCACGTAGTTGTCGCTCCACCGCGTCGGCAGCACCTCGGCACCGCCGGTGCCCTTGCGCAGCGACGCCCGCACGAAGAACGCCACGGTGCTGCCGGTGTTCTTCAGCGTCACGGTGGTGACCTGCCGGTCGTCACCGGCGGGTGCGGTCGACACGGTCGAGGTGACCGTGCCCGGCTTCAACGCGTTGAGGCCTTTGAGGTCCGCGTACCCGGACTGCGGCGTGTGGTACCAGGTGGAACCGCCGTAGTTCAGCGTGTCGGGCTTGGTGGAGAGCCAGTAGACGTTGCGGTCCACCACCTGGCCGGCCGCGTCCTTGAGCAGCAGGCGCACGAAGTACGTGGTGGACAGCCCGGACGGCTGCGGCAGCAGGCCGGCCTTGGTGGGACCGTTGGCCGCCGCGGTCACGGCCCGGGTCTCGTCGGCCTTCTGCGTGCCGTCGAGGTTGAACAGGGTGATCTGCAGCCGGTGGCCGGTGGCCGGGTGCAGGCTCGTGTTCATGACGGACAGCGACTTGTCGTCGTAGGAGTACTGGGCGTGCAACGGCCGCAGTCCCGCCTTGGCGCCGAAGTACGACCCCGCGGTGGCGAGGTAGTAGTCGTACAGGTGCCAGTAGAGCGTCGGCCAGGCGTTGTTGAGCATCCAGTAGATGACACCGGTCGACGGGTTGGTCGCGTCGCTGAAGTTGTCGCCGAACGCCTCGAACTGCGCGCGGTTCGTCTCGTAGTTCGCGAGCTGCGCCTTGCGGACCAGGTCCTCGGCGTTCGCCGGCTTGCCGTAGCGGTTGTCGAGCGCGGTGCCCCAGAACGTCAGCTTGTCGAACGTGGCCGACGGCGACAGGTGGTACTGCGTCGCGTTGTAGTCGGTGAGTCTGTTGATCTCGGCGGCGGACAGGAACTTCTTCAGCTCGTCCATCTCGGGGATGGTCGCGCCGGGGCCGATCTCGGAGGCGAACCCGGCCGCGCCGCCGAGCTGCTTGGTGTGCCAGTAGACCGGCGGCTCCCACCAGTACGGGCCGTCCATCTTCATGCCGGGCTTGCCCAGCTGCGGCGAGCCGATGTTCTTGGCCGACGAGATGACCGGCAGGTTCCACTCGGCCCGCTGCAACGCGTCGAGGTAGGTCTTCTCCAGGCCGGCGCCGGGTGCGGCGTCGGAGCCGATCATGAACCCGATCATGCTCGGGTGGTTGCGGATGCGCCGTGCCTCGCTCTCCGCGGACTCGCCGGCGACCCGGTCGTCCTCGGCGTCGAACGAGTCGTACCGCTCCCACTTCGAGCAGCACTCCCAGCCGGTGAGGATCATGATGCCGCGCTGGTCGGCCAGGTCGTAGAGCTCGTCGTTCTCCGGCTTGCCCTCCAGCCGGAGGGTGTTCATGCCCATGGCCTTCACGAGGTCGAGCTGGTCCTCGACGTAGCGCACGTCCGTGCGCAGGAACAGGTCCGAGGCCCAGCCACCGCCGCGGATCAGGAACGGCTTGCCGTTGACGGTGAACTGCCGTCCGGTGCCGCGGAGGCTCGACGACACCTCGCGGACGCCGAAGGTGGTCTTCGCGCTGTCGGACGCGGTGGTGCCGACGTTCGCGGTGAGCACGGCCTCGTAGAGCGGCTGCGCGCCCATCTGGAACGGCCACCACACCCGCGGGTCCCGCAGGTCCTGGGTGAACGTCACGGTCCTGGTCTGGTTGGCCGCGAGCTGCACCCGCTGCTTGAGGACCTGACCGGCGACCGCGGCGGTGACCTCGGTGGTGACCGGCTGGCCGGTGTTGTTGCGCGCGTCGACCTTCGTGGTGATCTTCGCGCTGGTCAGGGCCGGCAGCGGCAGGTCGGTGTCGACGCGCGGGTTGCGCAGCGAGACCGGGCCGCTCGGTTCGAACGTGACGTCGCGGAAGATCCCCTGGTTGCGGTCGGGCGGCAGCTGCGCCCAGTCGATGAAGTGGATCAGCAGTTCGTTCTGCGGGTCGGCCGGCGTCGCCTTGATCGCGAGCGCGTTGTCGCCCTTGCGCAGCAACGGCGTCACGTCGAACTCGTGCGTCGGGTACGCGCCGACGACCTGGTCGGTGCCGGCGACCTTGCTGCCGTTCAACCAGATCTCGCCGCGGGCGATGATGCCGCCCTTGAGCCGGAGGAACGTGTGCACGCCCGGCTGCGGGTCGGCGCTGAACACCTTGCGGTACCACCAGGCGACCTTGAAGTCGCCGGCGTCGACCTGCTTCATGTTCTCGGAGAACCGGACGTCCGGGTACCGGCCGTTGGCCACCAGGCCGGCCATGACGGTGGACCGCGCGGGCACCGTCAGCCACCCGGTGTCCGAATAGGCCGGTCCGGAGATCACGTCACCGGCCTGCGCGGCCCTGGCGCTGCTCTGCATGCGCCAGTCGGGGACGGTGGAGGCGGTACCGGGCCGTGCGGTCACGGTCAGCGCCGCTCCCGTGCCGGGCACCGGACCCGCGGCCGCCGTGGTGGGCACCAGCAGTGCTAGCCCCAGGGCCGCCACGGCCAGTGCCGGTAGTGGTCGGTTGCGCAGCATGTCGCTCCTCGACGCATCGGGGCGGCGGCGCTCCGGGTTATCGTAAAGAAGGTTTCCTTTCAGTGGGGGTCACCGGCAATGGGCCGTGCGGGTGACTCGGCTCACCGCAATCGCGACACTCCGCGTTCGGCGATCCGATACGTTGACCGTCATGCGTCGCGTGGTGGTCCCGTTCCTGCTGGCAGCGGTCCTGACCGGGTGTTCTTCCACCGAACCCGGCACCCCCTCCGCGGGCGGGCAGACCTCGGCCGGCACGCAGACCGGGACGTCTGCGAAGAGCGCACCGGTGAACCGCCCCAGAGCCGTCGACCTGCTGGCGCTCGACCCGTGCACGCTGGTGACCCCCGAGACCAGGACCGCGCTCGGCATCCGCAGCGTGCAGCCCGGCACGCCCGACGCCGACTACGGCGAAGGCAGCAGGGGGTGCGGCACGAGCTACGAGGACCGCAAGTTCCTCTGGAGCATCGACACCGTGGTCAACGGTGGCGCCGACCGGCTGAAGAGGACGGTCGGCCAGGCGACCGGGCTGACCGAGCTGGAGGTCGCCGGGTACCCCGCCTACCTCGCCACCGGCCGGTCCGGGAACAGGACGGCCCAGTGCGAGGTCTTCCTCGACGCCAACGAAGGGCAGCTGTTGAGGGTTGCGGTGACCGCCGGTCTGGGTAATGACTCCACGGCGGACAGCGCGTGTGAGAGGGCCAAGCCGCTCGCGGAGGCAGCGGGGTCGGCGCTCCGGGCGAAGTGAGCAGAACTACTCGCTTTTACCGGGAACCGGTCACCCGCGTCATGCATCAGAGCTAAAGTCGTTCCAAATGCACACGCGGCCCCGATCCTGAGGGCCGTACTGAGGAGGGTGTGCCGTGCATCTCGCGGATGGTGGGGGTACTTCGTCGCCTCCGGAGTTCGGTCAACGCAGGCTGAAGGTGGACCCGTCCGCCATTCCCCAGGCGAGGGCGGCGTTCGAGCGCGCGTTGGACGAGTTCGAGGCCAAGATCGAACGTTCGTCGGACGCGCTGCCCACCAGGCCCTGGGCCGGTGACCCGATCAGCAGCGAGACCTCCAAGGCGTTCAACGAGCAGACCAGCGAGAAGGCCCTGGCCGCGCTGGTGTTCTACAAGAAGCAGCTCATCGGGGTCATCGACCAGCTCCGCGCGATCGAGGAGCAGTACCGCATGGTCGAGGGCGACAACACCGCCCTCTGGGGAAAGCACCTGCAGGGCTGAGAGGAGGGGACTGACCGATGAGCGACCACCGCTTCCAGGGGTACGCACACCCCGAGCTGTACAAGATGATCAACTCCGGCCCCGGCGTCTCCGCCTCCATCCCGGTCGAGGGCGGCTGGAAGACGATCGCCGCCTCGCTCGCGGAGATCAACGAGAACCTGCACGCCGCGCTGGCGAAGATGGGCGCGGACTGGGAGTCCGACGCCGCCGACGCCGCGAACGCCGCGCTGTCGCCGCTGGCGGAGTGGGCCGGGTTCGCGAACCAGGGCGCCACGACCATGGAGAAGCTCGGCACGCCTGCAGGGCGAGTTCATCGCCGAGGCGCGCAAGAAGATGCCCGAGGTCGTCCCGATCACCGCCGAGAAGCCCGGCTTCCTCGACTTCGCCGGTGGCGCGCTGACCGGTCCGGCCGGCATCGCGCACGTCATCGGCCAGCAGCGCGACCACGAGCGCCAGGAGGCGGCCGCCGACAACGCCGCCGCCCAGGCCGTGAAGGTCATGGAGGACTACCAGGCCGACAGCCGGTGGAACTCCTCCACGCTGGGCGAGTTCCCGGACCCGCCGCAGATCGTCATCGACACGCCGCCGCCCGGCCAGACGGGCACGCACAACCAGCACGTCGGCTACACCCCGACGGGCGTGAGCTCGCCGACGGGCACCGGCACGAACACGGGCACGACCACGCCGTCGTGGACCGCGCCGCCCACCGGCACGGTCTCCCCGACGCCGACGTGGACGCCGCCCGGTGACACCACGCACACGTCGTGGACGACGCCGTCGACGACCACGACGCCCCCCACGACCCACCTCCCGCCGACGACCCTGCCGACGCCCGAGCCGAAGCCGACCCCGACGCCGGGGCCCGGTCCGGTCTTCACCCGCCCGGCCACGGGCGGTCCCGGTGGCGGCCGCAGCGGTCCCGGTGGCACCGGTGGCGTGCGCGGTGGTCAGCTCGGTGGCGGCAAGGCGTTCGGCCCGATGTCCGGGTCGCTCGGTGCCTCCGGCCAGGGCGTCGGCGCCGGTCAGGGCGGCCTGAAGGCCGGCGTTCCCGGCATGGGCCCCGACGCGCTGCGCCCCGGTGGCACGGGCGCTGCCGGTGGACCCGGCGGTGTCGCGGGCAAGGCCGGTGCCGCCGGTGGAGCCGGCATGGGCGCCGGTGGCGCGCACGGCGCCAAGGGCGAGGGCGAGGACGACATCGAGCACAAGGTGGCCGACTACCTGGTCGAGACCGACGACGTGTTCGGCGACGACCGCATGATCGCGCCCCCGGTCATCGGAGGCCTGTCGGAGTGAGCCTGTTCGGCGGTCCGGCGGAGAGGGAGCCGATCACCCTGTCCGCCGAGGAGTTCGACGTGGTGTGGGAGCGGCTGAACGTCGGTCCCATGCCGCTCGTGCTCAAGGTCCCCTCACCTGGTCGGACGCGGGACGAGCGCATCGCGCTGGAGAACCGCGTCCACCAGCAGCTGGACCACCGCCGGCTCGGCAACTCCCGCGGCCTGTCGGCCGAGCTGGACGGCCTGCTGCGGATGTTCTCCAAGCCCGAGCGGGAGGCGGACGGCCGCCTCTGGCTCGGCCACGGCCTGCGCGTCCTCGCCGTGGCGAACGGCGACCACGGCGCGCTCGCGACGTTGCGGGACGACCAGCTGACGTTCCAGCCGTGGGCGGGCTCCGGCCTGGCCGCCGCGGTCCTGTCGGTGCTGCCCCAGCACCCCGCAGGCACCGGCCTCTCGGTCACGCTGCCGAGCGCGGACATCGAGAAGGCGGCCGCGCGGACCGACGGTTCACCGAAGTCGATGGAGGCCGCGTTCCGCGGCATCGGCCTGCGCGAGGACGACGCGAAGGCGCTCGTCACGATGTTCACCGGCGTCGTGCGGACCGGGAACTTCGGCGCGGCGGCCCGCGACAGGTACGGCAAGCGCTGCCGGCCCGACCGCGTGATCTCGTTCTTCGACACCGAAGAGGGCCGTTACCTGCAGCAACGCCGTTCCACCAACGGCCAGCCGCCGTGGAGCACCTTCACGCCGACCGACGCCCGCCGGTTGATGCACCAGGTGGACGAGCTGGTCGCGGAAGCAGTGCGTTCCGCAGCGGACTGATCTCTGGTTTGATCTGACCACCGCCGCCGTGGCCAAGACCCCTTGGAGACGGCGAAATGAACATCGACAGACGGCAGTTCCTGGTGGCTGCGGGGATTGCGGTGGCAGGGACACCGGCGTTGACGGGGACGGCAGCCGCCGAGTCCTCCGCGTCGCTGTGGCAGGAGTTCGTCGCCAACCCGTACGACCACCCGCAGCTCCCCAACGTCGCCTACGCAGGCCACCGCACCGGCGAACGCCCGCCCCGCCGCCCGGTGCTGGCGAACGTCCTGTTCTTCGGCGCACGCCGCGACGGTTCCGCCGACGCCGCGCCCGCGATCAACAGGGCGGTCGAGCTCGTCGGCCGGTTGGGCGGTGGCACCGTCCTCGTGCCGCCGGGCCGCTACCGCATCGACGACATCATCCGCATCGGCTACGACAACGTCGTGCTGCGCGGCGCGGGCAGTGCGAAGACGACCTTCTACGCCACCAGGTCGCTGGAGCAGATCATCGGCATCAACCGCAGCCGTTACGGCTCGGAGAACTCGGCGTGGAGCTGGGCGGGCGGCCTGGTGTGGGTCTGCCACCGCGACCGCTACCGGCCGCTGGTCGAGGCGATCCAGGCGAAGAGGTGGCCGTTCGAGGGCTGGACCGGCAACGAGCTGGAGCAGGGCTCGGTGCTGACCGGGATCACCGGCTCCGCGCCGCGCGGTGCGTTCGTCGTGACCGTCGCGGATGGACGGTCGATCCGCGCGGGACAGCGGGTGCTGTTGCAGCTGGACGACTCCGAGTACTCGCTGCCCAGGCACATGTGCGGCGACGTGCCCGGCACGACGTCCTACCGCTGGGACGACAAGACGAAGCTGTTGTCCTACTTCCCGTTCCTGTGGCCGGTGCGGGTGGAATGGGTGCGCGGCAACAGGGTCAAGCTCGCGCAGCCGTTGCCGCTGGAGCTCCGGCCGGAGTGGAAGCCGCGGCTCACCACGATGGCACCCGTCGTCACCGGCGCGGGCGTCGAGGGCATCAAGATCGAGATGTTCCGGGTGCCGACCCCGAAGCACCTGCAGGACAAGGGCTACAACGGGGTGGCGTTCCAGTGCGCCTGGGACTGCTGGGCCGACGACGTGCACGTCCACGACGTCGACAACGGCTTCCTCCTGGTGTCCGCCAAGGGCATCTCGCTGCTGAACACCCGTGTTTCCGGCCGCGGCCACCACCACGCCTACGCCACCCGCGAGCAGTCCCACGACAACCTCACCGACGGCTTCGTGATCGAGGCCCCGTCCGAACCGTCCCAGGCGGGGGCGGGCAACCACGGTCTCAACGTCGAGGGCCTGTCCTGCGGCAACGTCTGGACCCGCGGCAGGATGGACCACGACGTGTTCGACACGCACCGCGGTCTGCCGTTCGGCAACGTCCGCACCGAGATCACCATCAACAACGTCGGCGCCCACGGCGGCAGCGCGGACGCGGGCCCGTTGTACGGCGCCCGGTTCGCGCACTGGAACGTCACCGTGACCAACCAGCGCGCCGGCAACGTCCGCATCGACCAGGTCGCCCCGTGCAGCGCGACGGTGGCGATCTCCGAGGTCCGCGACTTCGGCCAGGTGGACAAACCGGACTTCACCGGGCCGCTGAACTCGCGGCTGGAGCTGTACGGCACGACGGACGTGGTGCCGCGCAACCTCTACGACGCGCAGCGGCGCCTGCGCGGCCGCTGAGCCCGGGCCGGACCGGTCGGGCGGTGCCGCGTCACGACCGGTCCGCTGCCGCAGCTCGGTGCACTCGGGTCCGTCCTCCGCCACCCGCCGTCGGCGAGCGCTCGTGGTCCGGTCAGGTGGGGCGGGCCGATGAGGGCGCGGTGGGTCACGGCAGCGCGATCTGCACGTGCAGCCGGTCGGGCACGGACAGGCCGAAGCCCGGCCGGTCCGGCACCCGGCCGGCCTCGCGCGCCCCGACCAGTGACGTGGCCGGGTCGTCGAGGCGGAGCTCGACGCCGAACGCGAGGCTGTCGAGGACGAACTGCGGCACCTGGTCCCAGGTCCGGGCCGTCACGACGACGTGGCGGTCCGGGTCGAGGGGTTCGCCGGGGCCGTCGAGCAGCTGGAAGCCGGTGAGGTCGCCGAGCACCGTCGCGAGGGTGCGCAGCGTGGTGGTCTTGCCGGTGCCGGGGCCGCCGACGATCGCGCCGTGCCGCAGCTCGTCGGTGAACGACGGGACGAGCACGCCGCGGCGTTGTTCGTAGGGCAGGTCGAGCACGCCGATCGCGCCCGGCGGCAGCACGTCCAGGGTGGGCGTGTCGCCGGTGGTGTGCAGCGGCGCCAGGACGATCTCGTGCGCGGGCGGGCCGCCCACCAGCACGTGCGGCAGTGCCGCGGCCATCTCGTCGAGGTCGAACGCGGGGGTCGCGTGCGGCCACTCGGGGAGCTGGAGCGCCAGCTGCGGCGGGAAGGCGTCGCCGGAGAACAGCATCCGGATGCCGAGGGTGCGCCCGGCCCTGACCAGCGGTTCCAGCACGTTGCGGTAGCCGCGTTCGATCAGGATCTCCGCGGTGTCGACGCAGATCAGCAGGTCCGGCAGCGGTTCGAGGCCGGCACCCGCCGCGCGTGCGGCCCGGTAGTCGAGGCTGTTGCGGCACCGGGCAACCCGGTGGATCAGCTCCTGGCGGCGGTTGAGCTCGCCGTGCAGGCCCGCGGTGAAGCGGTCGAACCACTCGTCGTCGTCCTGGCCGGTCAGCTCGAACGTCGTGTGGCCCGCGTTCGGCAGCTCGCCGAACACGTCGTTGTCCTGCATGTCGAGGAACGCGATGTTCAGGTCTGCCGGCGAATGCGTGACCATCAGGCCGAGGAGCGCGCTCTGCAACCATTGCGAGCGCTGTTCGAACGGGCCGAGGTACGTGCCGCTGTAGCCGTGTCCGTCCACGCTGATGTCGAGGTACACGGGCCAGCCGTGCTCATCCGTGCCGAGAGCGGTCTTGAAGTCACTGCGCTGCCACTTGTCGTGCAGGTCGGCCGAAACCCCGTGCAGCGCCAGGAAGTCCGTCGCCTCGCCGTGCAGGTGCCTGCGCAGCCGCCGGGGCAGCGTGTCCCAGTCCCGCGCCGTCACCACGGTCTGCACGCCCCGCCCTGGACCGAAGGCCGCGATCCACTCCACCGTCCGGTCGAGCTCCGGGTCCATCTCCGCGCACAGCGCCCAGTCGTCGACCAGCAGCACCGCCCCCGACGGCGCACCCCGCTCGAACCAGTCGAGCAGGCTGCGGCACCCCGACTGGTCGGCCGGGTCGAAGCTCGCCGAGACCGGTAACGGGTCGGCGCCCCGGCCGATCCGGTAGACGGACAGGTTCGGCGCGGCCGCCAGCGCCGCCGCCAGCCGCTCCCTCGTCGCCGGCCTGGGGCCCACGACGGCGAAGTTCCTGATCACCGCCCAGATATACCAACAGCACCAAATCGGCTGCTCGCACTTCGCTAATCTGGCCCGCGTGCCAGCCAAACCCGTCGACCCCGCGCAGATGCGCGCCGCGGTCGAAGCCGTCCTGCCCTGGCTGCACGGCACCGCCGACCAGCCGGAACGCCCCGTGCTCGCCGCCGCCGTGCGCCTGAGCCTGCGCACCCTCGAACAGGTGGCACCCGGCCGCAGCGTCGAGGTCCGCGTCCCGCCGTTCGCCGCCGTGCAGTGCGTCGAGGGCCCCCGCCACACCCGCGGCACGCCCCCGAACGTCGTCGAGACCGACGCCCGCACCTGGCTCGAACTGGCCACCGGCGCCCTGACCTGGCCCGACGCGGTGGACACCGCCCGGGTCACCGCGTCCGGCACCCGAGCCGACCTGTCCGCACTGCTCCCGGTCGTGAGGTTCCAGGACCCGGTCTAGAACCACGACCCGATCGTGTTGCCGATGCCCTTCACGATCCCGACGCCGCCCTCGACGACGTCGCGGCCCAGCTCCACCGCGTTGCCCACGGTGTCCGCCACGACGTCGACGGCGTCGCTGCCGACCTCCTTGGCGGTGTCCCAGGCGTGCCCGGCGGCACCGCCCCAGTTGCCGTTCGACACGTCCTCGACGACCCGGCCGCCGCCGTTCCAGAGGTCCTCGCCCATGTCGGCGACCTCCTTGCCGGTGTTGACGCCCCAGTCGATGATCGGACCGGCCACCGGCAGGTCGGAGCCGGGCACCTCGACCGGGGTGGGCGAGTCCTGCCAGCGTTGCGAGCTGATCTCGTCGCCGCGACCGGTGGCGATCTTCGCGAGGTTGTCGAGCGACTCGGAGTTCTTGTCGAAGTAGGCCGAGTGCGCGTAGTCGACCTTCGCGTCCGTGGCGGTGCCGAACGTCTGGGCGCCGAACGACGAGTCGTAGGGACCCGTGGACGAGCCGTCCTTGGTGAACCAGTCACCGCTGGTGGCCTGCACGACCGGGTCGTGCTCGGTGCCGCCGACGTACACGTGGCCGCGGCCGGCGGAGAGCTGGTCGACGGTGGAGGCGCCGACGCCCGGCGAGCCGACGAACGCGATGTCGTCGGCCCTGAGCCCGTTGTCCATGGCCGAGTAGCCGACGACGGTGCTGCCGTAGCTGTGGCCGATCACCGTGACGTGGGCGCCGGGGTTCGTGGTGCGGTAGCCCTCGACGTCCTTCGCGAGGATCGCCGCGCCCTCCTGGGCCTGCGCCGGGTCGTTGACCTGGCCGATCGCGAACTCCGGCGCGTCGTAGCCGAGCCACTGGATCGCGGCGCCGTCCGGTCCCATCGCCGCGCTGAGCTGCGCGGCCTGGTGCTGGCTGAAGGACGTGAGCGTCGACGTCGTGCCGGGCACGCACACCGCGAGGTTCTTCGCGGTGTCCGGGTTGCCGTAGGACACCGCGAGGGCGCCTTCCTTGGCACCGGCGCCGTCCGGGCTCCAGTAGAGGACGTAGGGCTGCTTGCCGTTCGCCTTGCCCAGGTCCCTGGCGTCGGTCAACGCCTTGGCCGCGTCGTTGGAGTTCTTCTCCCGCCGGGCCGCCTCGTCGTACTGCGCCATCAGCTGGGAGCCCTGCGGGTCGTTGCGCAGTGCGCGCTGGCCCTCCGCCGACTTCGGGTCGACGCCGAGCTCCCGCGCGCGGTCGGCGAGCTGCTGCCCGAGCTGTTCGCGCTGCTGCTTGAACCGGGCCTGGTCCTCGGGGATGCGCTTGCGGTTGGCCTCGTCGAGCACGTCGGCCGGCAGGCCGCGGAGCTGGCCGAGCTCCTGGTACCTGGTGTCCCGCAACGCCTTGCGCTGGTCCTCGCTGAGCGAGTTCCACCAGGCGGCGACCGCCTTCGGGTCGGTTCCCGGCGGCGGCACCGGCGGCAGCGGTCCACCCGCACCGCCCGCGCGCTGGGCCGCCCGGCTCCAGCCGCCGTCGGTCCGCGCGGACTCCTCGAAGCCCGGCGGGATCTTGGCGAGCGCACCCGCGTAGGAGCGCAGCACGGCGTCGTAGCCGGTCCGCACCCGGTCCAGTGCGGCGTTGACCTGGTTGGCCAGCTGGCGCGTCTGCTGCTCGTCGAGACCCGGCGGGCGGCTGCGCCACACGCTGATCGCCTGGTCGGCGGCGCCGCGCATCTGCCCGTAGGCGCGGGAGGCGGCCTGCACGATGTCCACGCCGGCACCGAGGCGTTCGCGGACGGCTTTCGTGGCGGTGGAGGACAGCTCCGCGCGCGCGGTGAACTTCGCGGCGCTCTCGCCGACCCAGCTGCTGACCGCGGTCCTGCCGCCGTTGACGACCGACTCCCCGGCCCTGCCGACGGCGCTGATCGCACCGGTGATCGGGTCCGCGGCGGCGGCGATGCGGCTGACGTCCCCCGAGGCGAGCCGGCCGTACAGGCCCTCCGGATCGGTGTAGCTCACCGGCCGCCCCCCAGTCCGTTCATGATCTTCGTCAGGAACGACGCGTGGTCGTCGTCCGTGCGCTGGTAGGCCTCCGCGTTCGACACCAGGCCCTCGGCGGCGTCGGTGAACCAGGCCGAGCCGCGCTGGAGGTCCTGCGAGTGGGTGCCGACGAACCGCGACAGGGCGTCCGCGAACTCGGCGGCCGCGTCCACCTCGCCGAGCGCACCGGCGTCGAGCTGGAGCATCGAGATCATCTCCGCTGCCTCCCGCACCGCGTCGGAGCCGTTGCCGAACTCCTTCGACGCGGTTCGCAGCAGCTCTGGCTCAACGCCGAACATCGCCACCCCCTGGTTGGTCGTCGATCCATGCGACGCAGGAGCATCATGACCGGTTCCCCACTCATGCGAAGACCGTTTCGGGCACGATGACGCGCATGGTGCAGACAGGGTGGACGGCCCAGCGGTGGACCGCTGTGTTCATCGAGCAGGCGGAGATGTTCCGCAAGGCAGTGGCGGACGCGGACCCGGCGGCGGAGGTGCCGACCAGGCCCGGCTGGACCGTGCAGGACCTGGTCATCCACCTCGCGCGCTTCCTCGAGACCTCCACCGCCTACCTGCGCACCGGCAGCCGCAACCCGATGGCGCCGCCGCCCGCGCCGACCGGGCTGTCCCCACTCGAGTACCTCGACCTCCAGCTCGTGGCCGCGAACGAGATCCTCACCGCGGTGCCGGGCAACCGCCCGGTGTGGACCTTCTCGCCGTCCGCCCCCGACCTCGCGTGGGTCTGGCACCGCCGGATCGCGCACGAGACGGTGCTGCGCCGGTTCGACGCGCAGACGGTCGTCCGCACGCTCGTGGGCACGGACGCCGACCTGTGCGCCGACGGCATCGACGAGGTGCTGACCACGATCGTCGCCGCCAAGCTGGACGGCGACTCGCCTGCCGTCCTGTCCGGCACCGCCGTGGTCCGGCCCACCGACGTGCCCGAGTCGTGGCTGATCTCCTTCACGCCGGGCGGGGTGCCGGACGTCCGCGCGGCCGCCCCCGGCGAGGAGGGTGACGCCGGGGTCACCGGCGAGGCCGAGCTCGTCTACTTCTGGCTGTGGAACCGGATGAACCTGCAGGACATGACCGGCGACCGGGCCGTGCTGGACGTCCTGCAGGTCGGACGGGGGCACTGATGCGCGAGCTCACCGCGGTCCTGCTCGGCTGCCTGCTGCTGTCCGGGTGCGGTGCGTCCGGCTGGGAGGGCCAGCTGCGCTACCGGATCGCCTCGATCGACAGGTCGACCCCCACCGAGTTCCTGGACCTCGAACTGGTGGGCGACGCACCCGAGGGGGTGCTGTGGCAGGACGGCCTCACCCCCAAGTCGCTCATGCCGAGCAACGTCAGCGGTGACGTGGCCGTGGGCGACGAGGTGGTCTGCACGGGCACCCAGAAGAAGGGCAGCCCGTTCGCGGACTGGCAGAAGGGCACCGAGCTGAGCGGGTGCCGGAAGGCCTGACGCGCGGCCGGGAAGTACACGATCGGGGTGTCGTCCCGGCGAACTCGGTGCGAACCGAGGTCGCCGGGTGCCGGAAGGCATGAGTTTCATCACCTCAACGGGGGTGCGATGGGGGTGAACAGCCCCCTGCTCCACATACACTCGGGTAGCAGCCAGCCCCGTCGTGAGGGAGCCAACTCGGTGGTCGCCGACCATTCCCAGCCCGAACAGGAACCTCGTGAGGAGTGCGGCGTCTTCGGCGTCTGGGCTCCTGGCGAGGACGTCTCGAAGCTCACCTACTACGGCCTCTACGCCCTGCAGCACCGCGGTCAGGAGGCAGCGGGCATCTCGGTCGGTGACGGCGCGCAGGTGGTCGTCTTCAAGGACCTCGGGCTCGTCAGCCAGGTCTTCGACGAGCAGGTCCTGCAGTCGCTGAAGGGCCACGTGGCCGTCGGCCACTGCCGCTACTCCACCACCGGGTCCACGACCTGGGAGAACGCGCAGCCGACGTTCCGCACCACCGCCGCCGGGTCGGGGCTCAGCCTCGGGCACAACGGCAACCTGGTGAACACCGCCGAGCTGCGGGAGAAGGCGCGGGAGCTGGGTCTGACCAGCCGCAACGGCGCCACCACCGACTCGGACATCCTCACCGCGCTGCTCGCGCACGCGGCGGCGGACAAGGGCATCGAGCAGGCGGCCATGGAGCTGCTGCCGACCGTCCGCGGTGCGTTCTGCCTGGTGTTCTCCGACGAGAGCACGCTGTACGCGGCACGGGACCCGCACGGCGTCCGGCCGCTGGTCCTCGGCCGGCTGGAGCGCGGCTGGGTCGTCGCGAGCGAGACCGCGGCGCTGGACATCGTCGGCGCGAGCTTCGTGCGCGAGGTCGAGCCGGGTGAGCTGATCGCGATCGACGGCGACGGGCTGCGGTCCAGCCGGTTCGGGAACCCCGAGCCCAAGGGCTGCATCTTCGAGTACGTCTACCTGGCGCGGCCGGACACGACGATCTCCGGTCGCAGCGTGCACGCCACGCGCGTCGAGATCGGCCGCCGGCTCGCCAAGGAGCACCCGGTCGAGGCCGACCTGGTGATCCCGGTGCCGGAGTCCGGCACGCCGGCCGCGATCGGGTACGCGCAGGCCAGCGGCATCCCGTACGGCTCGGGCCTGGTCAAGAACGCCTATGTCGGCCGGACGTTCATCCAGCCGTCGCAGACCATCCGGCAGCTGGGCATCCGGCTCAAGCTGAACCCGCTGCGCGACGTCATCCGCGGCAAGCGCCTGGTCGTCGTGGACGACTCGATCGTGCGCGGCAACACCCAGCGCGCGCTCGTGCGCATGCTGCGCGAGGCCGGTGCGCTTGAAGTGCACGTGCGGATCGCGTCGCCGCCCGTGAAGTGGCCGTGCTTCTACGGCATCGACTTCGCCTCGCGGGCCGAGCTGATCGCCAACGGCCTGGACGACGACGGCATCCGCCGCTCGGTCGGTGCCGACTCGCTCGGGTACGTGTCGCTCGAACAGCTCGTCGCGGCGACCGAGCAGCCCAAGACGCGGCTGTGCTCGGCGTGCTTCGACGGCGAGTACCCGATCGAGCTTCCCGGCGGACGCGCTCATCGGCAAGCACCTGCTGGAGGGCCTCAAGGGCGTGGCGGGCTCGGCCGCTCCCGTCCTGCCCAACGGCTATGGTGCCGAGGACGCACTGCGTCGCCCCTGAGGCCTCCAGAACAAGTGGAAGAAGTTGACGTGACCGACAGCGCCAAGGCCACCTACGCCGCAGCCGGAGTCAGTATCGCCGCAGGTGACGAGGCGGTGGAGAAGCTGAAGCCGTGGGCGGCCAAGGCGCACCGGCCCGAGGTGCTCGGTGGCATCGGCGGGTTCGCCGGCCTGTTCCAGCTCAAGCTCGACCGCTGGAAGGAGCCGGTCCTCGCCTCCTCCACGGACGGCGTCGGCACCAAGATCGCGGTCGCGCAGGCGCTCGACAAGCACGACACCGTGGGCATCGACCTGGTCGCCATGATCGTGGACGACCTGGTCGTGTGCGGCGCGGAGCCGCTGTTCGTGCAGGACTACATCGCGGTCGGCCGGGTTGTGCCGGACAAGATCGCGGCGCTGGTCAAGGGCATCGCCGAGGGCTGCGTGCAGGCCGGCTGCGCGCTGCTCGGCGGCGAGACCGCCGAGCACCCCGGCCTGATGGGCGACGACGACTACGACATCTCCGGCACCGGCGTCGGCGTGGTCGAGCAGTCGAAGCTGCTCGGCCCCGACCGGGTCCGCGACGGCGACGTCGTGATCGCGATGGGCTCGTCCGGCCTGCACTCCAACGGCTACTCGCTGGCCCGCCACGTGCTGCTGGAGATCGCCCGCATGCCGCTGGAGGGCCACGTCGAGGAGTTCGGCCGCACCCTCGGCGAGGAGCTGCTGGAGCCGACCAAGATCTACGCGAAGGACTGCCTCGCGCTGATCGCCGAGACGGAGGTCCGCGGGTTCTCCCACGTCACCGGTGGTGGCCTGGCCGCGAACCTGGCCCGCGTGCTGCCGGAGGGCCTGCACGCGAAGCTCGACCGCGGCACCTGGACGCCCGCCCCGGTCTTCCAGCTCATCGCCCAGCGCGGCCGGGTGGAGCGCGAGGAGATGGAGAAGGCGTTCAACATGGGCGTCGGCATGGTCGCCGTCGTCGCGCCGGAGGACGTCGACCGCGCGCTGGCCGTGCTGACCGCGCGCCACGTGCCGTCGTGGGTGCTCGGCGAGGTCACCAGGTCGGAAGAGGGCGGCGCCTCGCTCGTCGGGGACCACCCGCGTTTCTGATCTCCCGAGGCAACCTCCCGGGGTCGCCGCCGCGTACTAGGCGGCGACCGAGGAGGGGCACTTGGACCGGGACCGCGAGTTCGGGGAGTTCGTCGACGCACGCGCGCTCGTCATGCGCCGCACGGCGTTCCTGCTGTGCGGCGACTGGCACCGTGCCGAGGACATCGTCCAGAACGCGTTGATCAAGCTCTACGTGGCGTGGCCGCGGGTGCGCAGGGACAGCGTGGACGCGTACGCGCGCAAGGTGCTCGTGCGCACGTCGATCGACGAGTCCCGGCGCGGGTTCTTCCAGCGCGAGCGGTCCGTCGACGCCGTGCCCGAACGCGCGGCACCGGAACCGTCGACCGCCGACCTGGACCTGCGCCAGGCGCTCGACGCGTTGCCACCGGGGCAACGCGCCGTCGTAGTGCTGCGGTACTGGGAGGACCTGAGCATCACCGAGACCGCCCGCATCCTCGGCAGGACGGAGGGCACGGTGAAGAGCCAGGCGGCCAAGGGACTCGCCGCGTTGCGCGACCTGCTGGTCGACGAACCGCAGTCGGGCATCCGCCGCAGCGAGGTCATCCGGGCGGGCAGGACGAAGCTCGCCCGCCGCCGCACCGCCATCGCGGGCGCGCTCGTGTTCGTACTGGTCGCGGGCCTGGGCGGGGTGGTCGTCGCACTCCGGCCGCAGCTCACGGCGAGCGACAGCGCGGGCAGCGCGGTCTCCGGCACGATCGACCGCAACGCCCAGCTCACCGCGGTCCTGGGCGCCGCGGACGTGATCCCGGCCGGGGTGACCGTGCGGGACGTCCCCGGGGTGCCGGGACGTGCGCTGCAGTTCTTCGACCTGGACAAGAGCCGTCGCGCCGTGGCGCTGCTGGACGACGCCCAGGGCACCGGCGCGCTGACGATCGAGCTCACCCGCGGCAACGCCACGGACATCAGCACGTGCTTCGAGCCTGAGGTCGCACCGTGCGAACTGCGCGAGGTCGGCGGCATCAAGGTCCGGTCCAGCACCGCGGGCAGGCCGGACGGCGTCCACCTGTACCAGGTGGAGGCGCTCCGGCCGGACGGCACGTTCGTCAAGGTCGTCAGCGCCAACGTGGGTGAGTTCCGCACCAACGTGGCCGGCGCGCCGAAGCTGGACGCCCCGACGTCCCGGCCGGCGCCGCTGCCCGACCGCGAGACGCTGATAAAGATCGCGACACTTCCGGGCCTGACCTTCTAACCTGGAGGCATGAACGACGTGACCGTGACTCGGACGCTGGTGCTCCCGGCGGCCGAGTTGCGCGAACGTTTTTCCAGGTCGGGTGGCCCTGGCGGGCAGGGCG
This sequence comes from Lentzea chajnantorensis, assembly GCF_054300775.1. Lineage (NCBI taxonomy): Bacteria > Bacillati > Actinomycetota > Actinomycetes > Pseudonocardiales > Pseudonocardiaceae > Lentzea > Lentzea chajnantorensis. The sequence continues at coordinate 1,387,533 of NZ_JBSDZT010000002.1, forward strand.
TGAACACGGCGGACAGCCGGGTGGAGCTCAGCTTCGACGTCGCCGGCTCGCCCACGATCCCCGAGCACCTCAAGCGCCGCATGCTCGACCGCCTGGCCGGTCGGCTGGTCGACGGCGTCCTCACGATCGCCGCCTCCGAGCACCGCGCCCAGCTGCAGAACCGCGCCGCCGCCCGCGAACGCCTCGCCGCGGTCCTCCGCGCCGCCGCCGCGCCGCCACCGCCGATGCGCAAGCCGACCAAGCCCACCAGGGGCTCGAAGGAACGCCGCATCGCCGGCAAGAAGCGCCGGGCGCAGACCAAACGCGGCCGCTCAGGCTCCTGGGAGTAGTGCATAGATCCGTTCCGGACGGCCGGTTCCGCCGTACCGCAACCGCACCTCCGCCCGCCCCGCCGACACGAAGTGCTCCAGGTACCGCCGCGCGCTCACCCGCGCGACCCCCGTGGACGACGCGCACTCCGACGCGGACAACCCCTCCGGGTGCGCCCTCAGCGCGTTCTCCACGAGCCGCGCGGTCTCCGGCGTCAACCCCTTGGGCAGCAACGGTTTCGACGACGGTCGTGCACCGAACACCTGGTCCACGTCCGCCTGCCCGGCCGTTCCGAGCCGGTCGAGCTTCTCGTGCAGCGACGCGAAGTGCGCGAGCTGGTCGCGCAGCGCGTCGTAGTCGAACGGCTTGATCAGGTAGTGCAGCACACCGCCGCGCATCGCACCGCGCACGGTGTCCACGTCGGTCGCGGCCGTGATCACGATGACGTCGACGTCCTCGTTGGCGCGCAACGACTTCAGCACGTCGAGTCCGCTCATGTCCGGCAGGTAGACGTCGAGCAGCACCAGGTCCGGTTTGAGCGTCGCCACCAGCCGCAACGCGTCCGCGCCCGTGTGCGCGACGCCGACGACCTCGAAACCGCCGGTGCGCGCGACGTAACCGCTGTGCACCTTGGCCACCATGAAGTCGTCGTCGACGACCAGCACCCGCTTCACCAGGGCAGCCTTGCCGTGAACACCGAGCCGGACACGCTCACCGACCCGCCACGCCGCAGGCACGCCCGCCGGATCAGCGCGAGCCCGAGGCCGCGTTCCCCGTGCGATGCCGCCTTGGTCGTGAACCCGTGCCGGAACACCTCCTCGGCCAGCTCCGGTGCGACTCCCGGGCCGGAGTCGCGGACCACGACCTGGACCTCGTCGTCCACCTGCACCACACCCACCTCGATCCACTTCCGGTCGCCGTTCAACGAGCTCAGCGCATCCAACGCGTTGTCGACGAGATTTCCCAGCACCATCACCAGATCGGCGGACAACGCCTCGTCGGTGCGGCCCAGCACGCTGTCCGGTGCCATCCGCAGCTCCGTGCCGCGCTCGGCGGCCAGCGACGCCTTGGCGATCAGCAGCGCGGCCACGGCGGGGTCGCCGATCGACGAGCTGACCTCGGCCCGCCACTGGTCCTGCGCCGAGCTGATCCGGTGGATGTAGTGGGTGACCTCGTCGTACTCCTGGAGCGAGATCAGCCCGGCGATGGTGTGCAGCCGGTTGGCGAACTCGTGCGCCTGCGCCCGCAACGTGTCCGTCGCGTGCTGCGAGGCGTCCAGCTCGTGTTGCAGCGCGAGGAGCTCCGTGCGGTCCCGCAGCGTCACGACCGCACCCGCGCCCTCGATCGGCATGCGGTTCAACGTGAGCACGATGCCTTGGCGCAGCACGAGCTGGTCGACGCCGGTGGCCCGCCCGGTGAGCACGTCGCGCAGCCGGTCGTTGAGCTCCAGCTCCTCCACCGCCCGCCCGACCGCGTCGCCCGGCAACGCGAGCAGCTCCCGCGCGTGGTCGTTGACCAGCGTGATCCGGTCCTGCGCGTCGAGGCCGACCACGCCCTCCCTGATGCCGTGCAGCAACGCCTCGCGGTTCTCGACCAGCGCGGTGATCTCGTGCGGTTCCAGCCCGAGCGTCTGGTTCTTCACCCGCCTGGCCAGCAGCAGCGACCCGGTGACGCCGATGACGAGCGCGATCAGCAGGTAGCGCAGCGCGTCGACCGGCTGGTTGAGGGCGCCCGCCCAGATGCCCGGCTCGCGCACGCCCGCGACCACGATCCCGTTGACCCCGCGGGTCTGCGGGTCGAACACCGGCACGTGCGCCTCGATCGAGCCTCCGGCCGTGCCGACCCACGCCCTGCCGTCGAACGCGGTGGTCGTGGTGTCCAGAGTGGACCCGACCTGGGCGGGGTCGGGTGAGGTGAGGACGCGCCGCTGGAGGTCGACGACCAGCACGTAGGTGGCGCCGGAGAGGCCCCGCGCGGTCTCCGCGGCCGGTGCCAGCAGGTCGCGGTTGCCCATCTGCGTCTGCACGACGTCCGTGGCGGCCACGTTCTCCGCGACGGAGAGCATCCGGCGTTCCTCGTTGGAGCGGAAGTTGCGGCCCGTCTGGACGACGGTCAGCGCGCCCACCGCGAACAGCAGGCACAGGACCACTACGAGTTGCCACACGAGCAGTTGGCTGGCCAGGGAACGGCGGCGGCGCATGAAACCTCCCGTGACCAGAAAGACCGAAAGAAACCTTAGAAGCGCAAGAGCGACATCCAGGTTTACACCAGAGCAACATGTCCAACCACGCGGACGAGAGGCGGGGATCACAGTGTCGGTGAAGGTGTGGGTGGCGGTGGCGACGGCGTTGCTCGCCGTCCTGCTGGTGCCGCCGTTGCTGACGCCGGGTGCGGACAGCGGCGACACGAACCAGGTGCGGGCGCTGCGCGTGCTCGTGCCGAACGCACCGGGCGGCGGCTACGACATCACGGCGCGCACCGCGGCCAAGGCCATGGAGGACGCCGACCTGCTGCGCAACGCCGAGGTGTTCAACCTCCCCGGCGCCGGCGGCACGGTCGGGCTCGGCCGCACGGTCGGCGAGCGCGGCAACGGCAAGCTGATCATGTCGATGGGCCTGGGCGTGGTGGGCGCGGTCTACACGAACAAGTCGCCCAACTCGCTGCTGGACACCACCCCGATCGCGAAGCTGATCGAGGAACCGGACATCGTCGTGGTGGCGAAGGACTCGCCGTACACGTCGATGCAGCAGCTCGTGGACGCGTGGAAGGCCAACCCCGGCACGGTCACCGTCGGCGGCGGATCGGCGCCGGGCGGTCCCGACCACCTGGCACCGATGTTGATCGCGAAGGCCGTCGGGCTGCCGCCCAGGACCGTCAACTACATCCCGTTCGACGGCGGCGGCGAGCTGCTCGCGAGCGTCCTCGGCGGCAAGGTCGCGTTCGGCGTCTCCGGCGTCGGCGAGTACCGCGACCAGATCCAGGCCGGCACGCTGCGGGTGCTCGCGGTGACCAGCAAGGACCGCATCCAGGGCATCGACGCGCCGACGTTGCGGCAGGCGGGGGTGGACGTCGAGTTCACCAACTGGCGGGGCGTCGTCGCACCGCCGGGCATCGCGCAGGCCGACCGCGACAAGCTCGTCGACCTGTTCGAGCGGATGCAGAAGACGCCGCAGTGGTCGGAAGCCCTGCAGCGCAACGGGTGGACCGACGCGTTCGCACCGGGCGACGAGTTCGGGACCTTCCTCGACAACGAGAACAAGCGGGTGGCAACGGTGCTCAAGGACTTGGGGCTCGCATGACGACGAAGACGGAGGAGCGGCCTCGGGCACGGCCGGGAAGCTGGCTCCGCGAACGGTCCGAGCTGGGCATCTGCGCCCTGCTGGTCGTGCTCGGCGCGCTGGTGCTGACCGACGCCGTGCAGATCCCGACCGACTTCGCCCAGCGCGGCCCGGTCGGCCCGAAGGCGGTGCCGGTCCTGGTCGGCTCGCTGCTGCTGGTCGTGGCGGTGCTGCTGGCCCGCGACGTGCTGCGCGGCGGCCGCGGTGAGGCCGAGGGCGGCGAGGACGTCGACCTGACCGCACCCGCCGACTGGCGCACGGTGTTGTTGCTGTGCGGTGCCTTCCTCGCGAACGCCGCGCTCATCGGCGTGGTCGGCTTCCCGATCTCCGGCGCGGTCCTGTTCTGGGGCGCGGCCTACGCGCTCGGCAGCCGCAACCTGGCCCGCGACCCGCTGATCGCGGCCGGCATGTCGGTCGCGACCTTCCTGGTGTTCAACAACCTGCTCGGCGTCCCCCTGCCCGGTGGCCCGTTGATGGAGGTGTTCTAGGTGGAACAACTGCTCGACGGCTTCGCGACCGCGCTGACGCCGACACACCTGCTGTTCGCGGCGATCGGCGTGCTCCTGGGCACCGCGATCGGCGTCCTGCCGGGCATCGGCCCGGCCATGGCGGTGGCACTGCTGCTGCCGGTCACCTACGGCATGGAGCCGACCGGCGCGTTCATCATGTTCGCGGGCATCTACTACGGCGGCATGTTCGGCGGCTCGACGACGTCGATCCTGCTGAACACACCGGGTGAGAGCGCCGCGGTCGTCGCCGCGTTCGAAGGCAACCCGATGGCCCGCAAGGGCAGGGGTGCGCAAGCGCTTGCCGCGGCCGCGATCGGCCACTTCACCGGCGGCATCGTCGGCACGCTGCTGATCGTGCTGCTGGCCCCGTTCGTCGCGAAGCACGCCGTCGACATCGGTGCACCGGACCTGTTCGCGATCATGGTGCTGGCGTTCATCGCGGTGACCTCGGTGCTGGGCGCCTCGCGCATCCGCGGCGTGGCGTCGTTGCTGATCGGCCTCACCCTCGGGCTGGTCGGCCTGGACGAGATGACCGGCCAGCAGCGCCTGACGTTCGGCTCGCTGCACCTCGCGGACGGCATCGACATCATCGTGGTCGCGGTCGCCCTGTTCGCGGTCGGCGAGGCCCTCTGGGTGGCCGCCCACCTGCGCCGCAAGCCGTTCGAACCGATCCCGGTCGGCCGCCCGTGGCTGTCCCGCGCCGACCTGAAGCGCACCTGGAAGCCGTGGCTGCGCGGCCCGGTGATCGGCTTCCCGTTCGGCGCGATCCCGGCCGGCGGCGCGGAGATCCCCACGTTCCTGTCGTACGTGACGGAGAAGCGCCTCTCCAAGCACAAGGACGAGTTCGGCAAGGGCGCCATCGAGGGCGTCGCGGGCCCGGAGTCCACGGCCTCCGCCTCCGCCGCCGGCACCCTCGTCACGATGCTGACCCTGGGCCTGCCCACCACGGCGGTCGCGGCCGTCATGCTCGCCGCGTTCCAGCAGTACGGCATCCAGCCGGGCCCGCTGCTGTTCCAACGCGAGTCCGGCCTGGTCTGGGCGCTGATCGCATCGCTGTTCATCGGCCTGACCCTGCTGCTGGTGCTGAACCTGCCGCTGGCACCGGTGTGGGCGAAGCTGCTGCGCATCCCGCGGCCGTACCTGTACGCGGGCATCCTGTTCTTCGCCTCGGTCGGCGCCTACGCGGTCAACGCGGACATCTTCGACCTGCTGCTGATGTTCGTGATCGGCCTGCTGGGCTTCGCGATGCGCCGCTACGGCCTGCCCGTCCTGCCGGCGATCATCGGCGTCATCCTCGGCCCGGCGGCCGAACAGCAGATGCGCCGCGCACTGCAGCTCTCCGACGGCTCGCTCACCGGCCTGGTCAACACGCCGATGGCGATCGTCGTCTACGTCGTGATCCTGCTGATCGTGTTCTTCCCGCTGCTCCGCCGCCTCCTCCCCACCTCAACCCCTCCTGCTGCTCCCTCTCCCCAGCACGAGAAAATCGACGCCTGAGCAGGGCACGCGGGGACCTTTCGTACCCTCCTGGGGTACGAAAGGTCCCCGCGTGCCGTGAAGGCGGGGTCAGCCGTGCGTGGGGAAGCCCAGGTTCACGCCGTGCTGCTGCGGCCATCGGGCCGTGATCGCCTTCGCCCGCGTGTAGAACCGCACGCCCTCGGCGCCGTGCACGTGCGTGTCGCCGAACAGCGAGTCCTTCCAGCCGCCGAACGAGTAGTAGGCCATCGGCACGGGGATGGGGACGTTGATCCCGACCATGCCGACCTGCACCCGCCGCTGGTACTCGCGCGCCGCCAGCCCGTCACCGGTGTAGATGGCGGTGCCGTTGCCGTACGGGTTGGCGTTGACCAGCGCGAGCGCGTCCTCGAACGTCTCGGCGCGCACGACGACGAGCACCGGCCCGAAGATCTCGTCGGTGTAAACGCTCATGCCCGGGGTGACGTGGTCGAACAGCGTCGGCGCGAGCCAGAAGCCGTCCTCGTGGCCCTCGGGTGCGTGCCCGCGGCCGTCCACCACCAGGGACGCGCCCGCGGCCTCGCCCGCGTCCACGTAGGACCGGACGCGGTCCCGGTGCGCGCCGGTCACCAGCGGGCCCATCTGCGCGGACGGGTCGGTGCCCGGCAGCACGGACGGGTGCAGGTCGCGGGTGCGCGAGGCGATCTTGGCCACGAGCTCGTCACCTGCCGGGCCCACCGCCACGACCACCGAGATCGCCATGCAGCGTTCGCCCGCAGAGCCGTAGCCCGCGGACACGGCGGCGTCGGCGGCCACGTCGAGGTCCGCGTCCGGCAGCACGACCATGTGGTTCTTCGCGCCGCCCAGCGCCTGCACCCGCTTGCCGGCCGCCGTGCCGCGCGCGTACACGTGCCGGGCGATCGGGGTCGAGCCGACGAACGAGGCCGCCGCGACGTCCGGGTGGTCGAGCAGGGCGTTGACCGCGAAGGCGTCGCCCTGCAGCACGTTCAGCACCCCGTCGGGCAGGCCGGCCTCCTGGAACAGCTCGGCCAGGCGCACCGACGCCGACGGGTCGCGCTCGGACGGCTTCAGCACGAAGGTGTTGCCGGTCGCGATGGCGATGGGGAACATCCACATCGGCACCATCACCGGGAAGTTGAACGGCGTGATGCCCGCGACCACGCCCAGCGGCTGCCGCAGCGAGTACGCGTCCACACCGCGCGAGACCTGCTCGGAGTGCTCGCCCTTGAGCAGCTGCGGGATGCCGCACGCGAACTCGACGACCTCGAGCCCGCGCTGCACCTCACCGGCCGCGTCCGACAGCACCTTGCCGTGCTCGGCCGTGATGATCGCCGCGAGCTCGTCGCGCGCCTCGTGCAGCAGGTGCCGGTAGGCGAACAGAATCCTGCTGCGGGTCGACAGCGACGACTCCGACCACGACTGCGCCGCCTTCAGCGACGACGACACCGCCAGGTCGACATCGGCCTGCTCGGCCAGCACGACCTGCGCCGACACCGCACCGGTGGCCGGGTTGAAGACGTCGGAGGTCCGGGACGACACCCCGGTGGTGCGGGCGCCGTCGATCCAGTGGGGGATGGTGCTCAACGCGGTCCTCCGTGTTTGTTTGGTCGCGGCTGCGCCGCTCCGGCGACTTCGCCTGGAAGACGCGAAGTCGCTGGTGGTGCTGTCGTGTTCCGGACTACGAGACAGGGGGTCAGCAGGTGGCGCACGGGTTCGGTGCGTCCTTCGCGAACCCGTTGCAGCAGCGCGGAAGCAGCCAACCGGCCGAACTCGGCGCGGGGCTGGTCGATCGTGGTCAGCGAGACGTGCCGCAACGCCGCCAGCGACGTGTTGTCGTATCCCACAACGGAAACGTCGGCAGGTACGCGCAACCCGGCGTCTTCGAGGGCCGAGATCGCGCCGACGGCGTTGAAGTCGTTGCACGACAAGACTGCCGTGGGCAGGGCATCCTCTTCGAGCAGCCCACGGATCGCCCGCGCGCCGGCCGCGTCGGTGTACTCGGACGGCACGACCTGCGGCACCAGCCCGTGCGCCTCCATCGCGGCGACGTACCCGCGCCGGCGGGGCCCCGCCTGGGTGCCCTCGCCACCGTCCAGGTGCGCGATCCGCCTGTGCCCCAACGACACCAGGTGGTCGACGGCCAGCCGGGCGCCCACCTCGCCGTCGTCGTTCACCGTGTCCACAGTGGACGCGCGGGATGAACGGGCCACGAGCACGACCGGGAGTTGTTCGGCCGCCTTGGAGATCGCCGTCGCGGGCACGACCGGCGACAGCAGGACCAGGCCACCGGGGCGGAACGACAGCAGTGACTCCAGCGCCCTGCGCTCGCGGGTGGGTGAGCGGCCGCCGGTGTTGATGATGATGTCGAACCCCTGCTCGCGCGCGACCTCGTCGATGCCGTCCACGACCTCGGCGAAGAACGCGTTGTGCAGGTCGGACACCATCACGCCGAGCACCGTCGAGGTGCGCGAGGCCAGCGAGCGCGCCATGGCGTGCGGGGAGTACCCCAGCTCCTCCGCTGCCTTCAGCACCGCGGTGCGTCGCGCCTCGCTCACCTTGGGTGAATTGCGCATCACCAGTGACACGAGGGCGCGGGACACGCCCGCGCGCAGTGCGACGTCTTCCATCGTCGGCCTGACCACCGGCAACACCTCCCCTCACGTCACGGGCGGGAAACGCACCCTTGACACCCGTGTGACGCAACCTACAGCATTAGAGCGCTCCAACCAATAGAGCGCTCTAACACATCAGGTCGATGAACAGGGGAAACCTGCGATGCGGATCGGAGTAGCGGGTGTCGGCAGGATCGGCACCATGCATGCGACCAACCTCGCCGCACTGGATCGGGTGGACGAGGTGCTCCTCTTCGACCCGGTGCCCGGCAGGGCAGCGCAGGCGTCGGCGGGCCTCGCCGGGACCACGGCGGTGGACGACCTCGACACGCTCCTGGGCAGCGTCGACGGCGTCCTGCTCGCCACCCCGACGAACACGCACCCCGAGATGCTCCGCGCGGCCATCGCCAAGGGCGTTCCCACGTTGTGCGAGAAGCCGATCGCGAGCGACGTCGCCGAGATGCGCGCACTGGTCGCTGACGTCGAGAAGTCCGGTGTGGAAGTCCTCGTGGGCTTCCAGCGCCGGTTCGACCCGGCGATCTACGAGCTGCACCGCCGCATCCGCGCCGGCGAGGTGGGTGACGTCTACCTGGTCAGGGCGGTCGGCAACGACGCCACCCCGCCGGACTTCTCCTACCTGCCCGCGAGCGGCGGCATCTTCCGCGACCTGCTGATCCACGACCTGGACTGCGTGCCGTGGCTGGTCGGCGAGCCGGTCGTCGAGGTCTACGCGAGCGGGTCTGTCCTGGTGCACCAGGCGTTCGCCGACGCCGACGACGTCGACAACGCGGTCGTGCTGCTGAAGTTCGCCGGTGGTGCGCACGCCACGCTGGCCGGCGGGCGGCACGACCCGGTCGGCTACGACCACCGCATCGAGGTGCTGGGCAGCAAGGACTCGCTGGTCGCGGGTGTCGACCCGCGCACCCCGCTGAACTCGCTGGAGCCCGGCGGCCACGTGGCCGGACCGGACGCCTACCCCGGCTTCCCCGAGCGCTTCCACCGTGCTTATGTCAACGAGATGAAGCTGTTCACGCAGGTCATCAAGGGCGAGGTCGCGAACCCGTCGCCGGCGGGGCAGAGTTTGATCAGCCTTCGCCTGGCCGAAGCGTGTGAGCAGTCGCGCCGCAGCGGCGCACCGGTGCGGATCGAGGGGAACTGAGGACATGGCGAAGATCGCCGGAGCACCGATCTCCTGGGGCGTGTGCGAGGTGCCGGGCTGGGGTGACGTGCTCCCGTCCGGGACCGTGCTGAGCGAGATGCGCTCGCTCGGCCTCACCGCGACCGAGCTCGGCCCGCCCGACTACCTCCCGGCCGACCCCGAGCAGCTCAAGACCCTGCTCAAGAGCCACGAGCTCGGCCTCGTCGGCGGCTTCCTGGCCGTCCCGCTGCACACCGGCGCCCAGTCCACCCTGGACGAGACCGACCGGGTCGCCGCGATCCTGGCGGCCGGCGGCGCCGAGGTGCTCGTGCTCGCCGCCGCGACCGGGCTCGACGGCTACGACGAGACGCCGGAGCTCAGCGACGACGAGTGGGACACCCTCGTCGGCACCTGCGCGAAGATCCGCGAGATCGCCGCCGGGCACGGACTGCGGACCGTGCTGCACCCGCACGTGGGCACCCACGTCGAGCGGGAGGTGGAGGTCGACCGGTTCCTCGCGGACTCCGATCTCCAGCTCTGCCTGGACACCGGCCACCTCCTCATCGGCGGCACGGACCCGGTCGAGCTGGCGCGCCGCTACCCGGACCGGATCGGTCACGTGCACCTCAAGGACGTGCGTGACGAGATCGCGGCGAAGGTGCGCAGCGGCGCGCTCAGTTACACCGATGCCGTGGAACAGGGCGTCTACGTGCCGCTCGGGGACGGCGACGTGGACGTGGAAGCACTGGTGAAGTCCGTGCAAGAGGCGGGCTACACCGGTTGGTTCGTGCTTGAGCAGGACACCCGGCTCGAGCACGGAGGTCCCGTGGACAAGCCGCTCCAGGACACCGCGCGCAGCCTCGCGCACCTCAGCAAGATCCTCTGAAGGGACGGGAGACGATGAAGTCTCGTCTGGTCATCCGTGCGGGCGCCGCTCTCGCCGGTGTTGCTCTACTGGCCGCGTGCAGCGGCCCGACGGGAACGCAGTCGCAGAACACGGGCGACAACGCCCCGGCCGCCGCGTCGGGCGACCTCAAGGTCTCCGTCATCACGCACGGCACCGCGGGTGACGCGTTCTGGAGCGTCGTGAAGGTCGGCGCGGAGGACGCGGGCAAGCAGCTCGGCGTCGGCGTCACCTACAACTCCGACGGCGACCCCGGCGCGCAGGCCAAGCTGATCGACAACGCCGTGTCGCAGAAGGTCGGCGGCATCGTCGTGTCGATGGCGAACCCGGACGCGCTCAAGACCTCCGTCGAGAACGCGGTGAAGGCCGGCATCCCGGTCATCACGATCAACTCCGGCAGCGCGAAGAGCGCGGAGTTCGGTGCCATGGCGCACGTCGGCCAGGAGGAGACGATCGCGGGTGAGGAAGCCGGCAAGAAGCTCAAGGCCGCCGGCCGGACGAAGCTGCTCTGCGTGATCCACGAGGCCGGCAACTCGGGCCTCAACCAGCGCTGCGACGGTGCCCGCACCGGCTTCGGCGGCGCGGTGGAAAACCTCCAGGTCGACATTTCCAACCCGACCGACGTCGAGGCCCGCATCAAGGCCAAGCTGCAGTCCGACACCACCGTCGACGGCGTGCTCGCGCTCAACCCGCAGGTCGCCGTGAACGCCGCGTCCGCCATCAAGGGCACGAGCTCGAAGGCGCAGGTCGCCACCTTCGACCTCAACGCGGACGTGGTCACCGCGATCAAGGCGGGCGAGGTGCTCTTCGCCGTCGACCAGCAGCAGTACCAGCAGGGCTACCTGCCGGTCGTGATGCTGAAGCTGTTCAAGGACAACGCCAACACCCTCGGTGGCGGCAAGCCCGTGCTCACCGGCCCCGGCTTCGTCGACAAGTCCAACGTGGACAAGGTCGCGGAGTACGCCAAGAACGGCAAGAGGTAGGGAGGAGGCGGGGAGATGACCGTGACAGCCACAGCTCCACCGGCTGCCGACGAACGGCTGGGCAAGCCGAAGCCGATGGACCAGCTGGTCAAGCGGCCGGAGATCGGCGCCATGCTCGGCGCACTGCTCGTGTTCGTGTTCTTCTCCGTGGTCACCGAGCAGTTCCTGAGCGTCGGCGGTGCCGCCACCTGGCTGGACGACGCGTCCATGCTCGGGATCATGGCGGTCGCGGTGGCGTTGCTGATGATCGGCGGCGAGTTCGACCTGTCCGCCGGCGTCATGACCGCGTCCACCGCGCTGGTCACGGCTCTCCTCGCCACCCAGCTCGGACTGAACGTCTGGCTGGCGCTGCTGGTGTCGCTCGCCTTCGCGCTGGCGGTGGGCGCGCTGAACGGCTGGCTCGTGATGCGCACGGGCCTGCCGAGCTTCATCGTGACGCTGGGCAGCTTCCTCGCGTTGCAGGGCCTCAACCTCGGCGTCACGCGCCTGGTCACGGGCAGCGTGCAGGTGTCGGGCATGCGCTCGGCGGCCGGGTACGAGTCGGCCGGGTTCCTGTTCGCCTCGACGTTCCAGGTCGCGGGCACCGGCTTCTACGTGTCGATCATCTGGTGGGTGCTGTTCACCGTCGTCGCGTCGACTGTGCTGATGCGCACCCGGTTCGGCAACTGGATCTTCGCGGTCGGCGGTGCCGCGCAGAGCTCGCGCGCGGTCGGCGTGCCGGTCGTGCGGTCGAAGATCCTGCTGTTCATGACGACCGCGTTCGCCGCGTGGCTCGTCGGCTCGATCAACATCCTGCGGTACGCGAGCGTGCAGGCCAACCAGGGCATCGGCCTGGAGTTCCAGTACATCATCGCGGCGGTGATCGGCGGCTGCCTGCTGACCGGCGGGTTCGGTTCCGCGGTGGGCGCGGCGATCGGCGCGCTGATCTTCGGCATGGCCCGGCAGGGCATCGTCTACGCCGGCTGGAACAGCGACTGGTTCCAGCTGTTCCTCGGCGTGATGCTGCTGGCCGCCGTGCTGGTGAACAATATGCTGCGCCGCCGAGCGGAGAGGGTCCGGCGATGACGCCACTCATCGAGACCGAGGACATCGGCAAGACCTACGGCAGCGTCATCGCGCTCAGCGACGTGTCCACCGTGGTCAACGCCGGTGAGGTCACCTGCGTGCTCGGCGACAACGGCGCCGGCAAGTCGACGCTGATCAAGATCCTGGCCGGTGTGCACCAGCACGACCGGGGCTCGTTCAAGGTCGAGGGGCAGGAGATCCGCTTCTCCTCGCCCCGCGAGGCGCTGGACCACGGCATCGCGACCGTGTACCAGGACCTCGCCGTCGTGCCGCTGATGTCGGTGTGGCGCAACTTCTTCCTCGGCTCGGAACCGACGACGAAGCTCGGGTTCCTGGACCGGAAGAAGGGCAGGGAGATCACCAGGAAGGCGTTGTCCGACATGGGCATCGACCTCCGCGACGTCGAGCAGCCCGTCGGCACGCTGTCCGGCGGTGAACGGCAGTGCGTCGCCATCGCCCGCGCCGTGCACTTCGGCGCCAAGGTGCTGATCCTCGACGAACCGACCGCGGCGCTCGGCGTGAAGCAGGCCGGGGTGGTGCTGAAGTACGTGGCCCAGGCCCGTGACCGCGGCCTCGGCGTCGTGCTGATCACCCACAACCCGCACCACGCCTACCCGGTCGGCAACCGGTTCCTGCTGCTCAAGCGCGGCCGTGCGCTCGGCTCGTACGAGAAGTCCGAGATCGACATCAACGAGCTGCACGAAGCAGATGGCCGGTGGTGCCGAGCTGGAGGCCCTGGAGCACGAGCTGCGGGGTGTGGAGGCGTGACGTCGCTGGAGGTGCTGACCGTCGGCCGGGTCGGGGTCGACCTGTACCCCGAGCAGTCGGGCGTGCCGCTGGCCGACGTCAGCACGTTCGCCAAGTCGCTCGGCGGCACGGCGACCAACGTCGCGGTCGCCGCCGCACGGCTCGGCCGCCGGGCCGGTGTGCTGACCAAGGTCGGCCCGGACGGCTTCGGGACCTACGTGCGGCGAGCACTGGAGGGGTTCGGGGTGTCGCCAGCACACGTCGGCACGTCGCCGGACCTGCTGACGCCGGTGGTGTTCTGCGAGCTGAACCCGCCCGCCGACCCGCCGCTGCTGTTCTACCGGCTGCCGACCGCGCCGGACCTGACGCTGACCGACGCCGACGTGCCGTGGGACGTCGTGCGGGACGTGCCGCTGCTGTGGGTGACCGGCACCGGCGTCTCCGCGGAACCGGCCCGCGCGACCCAGCGGAAGATGCTGGAGCACCGCGGCCGGCGCACGCACACCGTGCTCGACCTGGACCACCGGCCGATGTTCTGGCCGGACGTCGAGACCGCGCGCACCGAGATCGGCTGGATGCTCGACCACGTCACGGTCGCCGTGGGCAACCGGACCGAGGTCGAGGTCGCCGTCGGCACGTCCGATCCGGACGGGGCCGCTGACCGGCTGCTGGCCCGCGGGTTGTCGTTGGTGCTGGTCAAGAAGGGTGCCGACGGCGTGCTCGTCGCCACGCCGGAGGGCCGCTGGACGGTCGCGCCGAACCCCGTCGAGGTCGTCTGCGGGCTCGGCGCCGGTGACGCGTTCGGCGGGTCGCTGGCGCACGGCCTGCTGTCCGGCTGGGACCCGGTGCGGATCGCCCGCTACGCCAACGCGGCCGGCGCGTTGGTCGCGTCCCGGCTGGCCTGCGCCGACGCGATGCCGGACGAGAAGGAGATCGAGGAACTGCTGTGATCACTGATGGGCAGTGGCGCGAACTGCTGTGGCGGCGCGCGGAGGACCCCGGTTCGATCCGGCGGGCCTACCAGTCGCGCAGGCGCAGGCAGACGTTGCTGAACGGCAAGTCCACGCTGTTCCTGGTCGCGGCGGACCACCCGGCGCGCGGTGCACTCGGCGTCGGCGGCGACCCGCTGGCGATGGCGGACCGGCGCTCGTTGCTGGCGCGCCTGCTGACGGCGCTGGCCAACCCCGACGTCGACGGCGTGCTCGGCACGCCGGACGTGATCGAGGACCTGCTGCTGTTGGACGGCCTGCACGAACGCGTGGTCATCGGGTCGATGAACCGCGGTGGCCTTGCCGGTGCCGACTGGGAGATCGACGACCGGTTCACCGCGTACTCGGCGGCGTCCATCGCGACGTTCGGCCTGGACGGCGGCAAGATGCTGCTGCGCCTGGTCGACTCGGACCCCGGCACGATCCCGACGCTGGAGGGCTGCGCGCGGGCCGTCACCGAACTGGCCGAGCACGGCCTGATGGCGATGGTGGAACCGTTGCCGTACCAGCGCGACCACAACGACAAGCTGGTGCTGCAGAAGGACGCCGCCGCCCTGTCGCGCGCTTCGGCCGTGGCAGCGGGGCTGGGCTCGACGTCCGCCTACACCTGGCTCAAGCTGCCCGCGCCGGGCGAACCCGAGGTCGTGCTGGACACGACGGCGCTGCCCGCGCTGGTGCTCGGCGGCGTGCCGTCCGCGAACCCCGAGGACGACCTCGCGTCGTGGGGCCGTTCGCTGCGCCACGACGCCGTGCGGGGCCTGGTCGTCGGCCGCGCGCTGCTCTACCCGCCGGACGGTGACGTGGCCGCCGCCGTCGCCGCTGCCGCCGAAGTCCTCCGCGCCGCGAAGGGGATCACCGAATGACCCTGCACCGTCCACACGGGACGCTCTCGACGCCGTCCGACGTCGTCTCGCTCGCGCCCGCGGACGCGGGCTGGACGTACACCGGTCTGCGGGTGCTGCGGATCGAGGCCGGCCACGCCCGTACCGTCGTGACCGGTGAGTTCGAGGCGTTCGTGCTGCCGCTCGCCGGATCGCTCGTGGTCGAGGTGGACGGCGAGCGGTTCGAGCTGCGGGGCCGCGAGTCGGTCTTCACCCGCGTCACGGACTTCGCCTACGTGCCACGGGACGCGACGGTGGTCTTGTCCAGTGTGGACGGATGCGAGGTCGCGCTGCCGATGGCGCGCTGCGACAACCGGCTGACGCCGAAGTACGGCCCGGCGGAAGGAGTTCCGGTCGAGGTGCGCGGCTCCGGCAACGCGACCCGCCAGGTCACGAACTTCGGCGTGCCGGGCGTGTGGGACCACGCGGACAGGCTGAACGCGTGCGAGCTGATCACCCCGGACGGCAACTGGTCCTCGTACCCGCCGCACAAGCACGACGCCTCCGCGCCGTGCGAGGTGGAGAACGAGGAGGTCTACTACTTCCGCATCGCCGACCGGGACGGCGTCACGCCGTCGCGCACCGGTTTCGGCTTCCACCGCACGTACACCGACGACGGCACGATCGACGAGGACGTGACCGTGCGCGACGGCGACGTGTTCCTGATCCCGCGCGGCTACCACGGCCCGTGCGTGGCCGCGCCCGGTTACCCGATGTACTACCTGAACGTGCTGGCGGGGCCGGGTGCCGAGCGTTCGATGGCGTTCTGCGACGACCCGGCGCACACCTGGGTCCGCGACAGCTGGGCGGCGCAGGAGCTCGACCCGCGCTGCCCGGTCACGACCGCAGAGGGGCGGACCAAGTGAAGCTCACGACCGCACAGGCGCTCGTCCGCTGGATGCTCGCCCAGCAGACCGAGCTCTTCGACGGCACGCGCGCACCGCTGTTCTCCGGCGTGTTCGCGATCTTCGGTCACGGCAACGTCCTCGGCGTCGGCACCGCGCTGGAGGAGGTCCGCGACCGGATGCCGGTGTGGCGCGGCCACACCGAGCAGGGCATGGCGCTGGCCGCCGTCGGCATCGGCAAGGCCACCCACCGCCGTCAGGTCGGCGTCGCCACCTCGTCGATCGGCCCCGGCGCGTTGAACATGGTCACCGCGGCCGGTGTCGCCCACGCCAACCGCCTGCCGCTGCTGTTGCTGCCCGGCGACACCTTCACCGGCCGCGCGCCGGACCCGGTGCTGCAGCAGGTCGAGCACTTCCACGACCCCACGGCCACCGTGAACGACGCGTTCCGCGCCGTCTCCCGCTACTTCGACCGCATCACCAGGCCCGAGCAGCTGCTGTCGACGTTGCCGCAGGTGGCCCGCGTGCTGACCGACCCGGCGGACTGCGGCCCGGTGACCCTGGCGCTGCCGCAGGACGTGCAGGCCGAGTCCTTCGACTTCCCGGAGTCGCTGTTCAAGCCGGTCGTCCACCGCCTGGTGCGCTCCCGCCCCGACCTGCACGCGCTGGCCGACGCCGCTCACCTGGTCCGCTCGTCGGCCCGCCCGCTGCTCGTGCTGGGCGGCGGCGTCCGCTACTCCGGTGCCGCCGGCCGCGCCCTGCGGTTCGCCGAACAGCACGGCATCCCGGTCACCGAGACCACAGCGGGCCGCACGCTGGTCCCGCACGACCACCCCCTGCACGCCGGTCCCCTGGGCATCACCGGCTCGACCTCGGCGAACGTCCTGGCCGGCGAGGCCGACCTGGTGCTCGCGGTGGGCACCCGGCTGCAGGACTTCACGACCGCGTCCTGGACCGTGTTCTCCCCGGACGTGAAGCTGGTGTCGCTCAACACGGCCCGCTTCGACGCCGTGAAGCACGGCTCGTCCGCCCTGGTCGCCGACGCCGACGAGGGCCTGCGCGAGCTGACCGATGTCCTCGGTCCCTGGCAGGCCCCGTCGTCGTGGGCCCAGCGCGCGGCTTCGGAGCGTGCGAAGTGGGACGCCCACATCACCGCGCTGCGCACCCCGTCGGCAGGCCTGCCCACGTACGCCCAGGTCGTCGGCGTGGTGAACGAGGCCAGCGGCCCGACCGACTACGTGCTGACCGCGTCCGGTGGCCTGCCCGGCGAGCTGATCGGCGGCTGGCGCGCCACCGGCGCGGCCACCATGGACGTCGAGTACGGCTTCTCCTGCATGGGCTACGAGCTGGCCGGCGCCTGGGGAGCCGCGATCGCCCACACCTCCGGTGTCGTCACGACCCTGCTGGGCGACGGCTCGTACCTGATGCTGAACTCGGAGCTGTTCTCCGCGTCCTTCGCCGGCCACGGCTTCGTGGCCGTGGTCTGCGACAACGACGGCTACGCCGTGATCCACCGCCTGCAGACCGGCCAGGGCGGCACCGGCTTCAACAACCTCTACGCCGACTGCCGGTCCACCCACGCCGCACCGCCCCGCACCGACTTCGCGGCACACGCGGCGGCCATGGGCTGCGCGGTGTTCCCGGTCGACTCGCTGGACGAGCTGGACGGCGCCTACCGCAAGGCGCGCGAGGTGGCGGTCGGTGAGCAGCGGCCCGCGGTCGTGGTGATCCGCACGCACCCGTCGTCGTGGACGGAGGCCGGGGCGTGGTGGGAGGTCGGGGTGCCGGAGACCTCGCACCGGGCGGAGATCGCGGCGGCGCGGGAGGACGTGCTGGAGGGCAAGGCCAGGCAGGTCCGCTATCTGACCTGATGACCGGTTCGGTGTCTCAGCGTCACGCCCAGTGACTGAGACGACGCCGCTGCCGGGAACAACACGCCGAGCGGCTCCCTTGAACATTTAGTTAGGTCTACGAACGTTCAAGGGAGCCCCCGTGAGCTTGCTGTTCTCCCCGCTTACCCTGCGGGGCGTCACGCTGCCCAACCGCATCGCGGTCAGCCCGATGTGCCAGTACTCGGTGGACCAGGAGGACGGCGTCCCGACCGACTGGCACCTCGTCCACCTCGGCTCGCGCGCCGTCGGCGGGGCCGGCCTGGTGATCGCCGAGGCCACGGCCGTGGTGCCGGAGGGCCGGATCTCACCGCAGGACACCGGCATCTGGAACGACGAGCAGGTCGCGGCCTGGCGCAGGGTCACGAGCTTCATCAAGGCGCAGGGCAGCGTCCCCGGCATCCAGCTCGGGCACGCCGGGCGCAAGGCGATCGGCGACTGGGTGCCGGTGGCGCCCACGACCGAGCCGTTCCCCGGTGGCAACCAGCCGGAGAAGATCACGAACCACACCGGGGTCGTCAAGGCGTTCGTCGAGGGGGCGATCCGGGCGCTCGCGGCCGGGTTCGAGGTGCTCGAGATCCACGCCGCCCACGGCTACCTGCTGCACCAGTACTACTCGCCGCTGACGAACGAGGGCAGCCTGGAAGAACGCATCGCCGTGCCGGTCGAGGTCACCGCCGCCGTGCGGGCAGCCGTCGGCCCGGAGGTGCCGGTGATCGTGCGGATCAGCGGTACCGACTGGGTCGACGACGGCTGGACCGCCGACGACAGCGTGGTGCTGGCGACGGCGCTCAAGGCCGCGGGTGCCGACCTGGTCGACGTGTCCAGTGGTGGCAACACGGCGCAGGCGGAGATCCCGGTCGGGCCCGGCTACCAGGTGCCGCTGGCTGAGGCTGTGCGGCGCAAGGCGGACGTGCCCACGGGTGCGGTCGGCCTGATCACCGAGGCGAAGCAGGCCGAACAGGTGTTGAACGACGGTGCCGCCGACCTGGTGCTGCTCGCACGCGAGCTGCTCCGCGACCCGTACTGGCCACTGCACGCGGCACAGCAGCTGGGTGTGGAGGTTCGAGCACCGAGGCAGTACGCCAGGGCGTTCTGAGCAGGCCTGACGAGGTCAAGGGTTGGGTGGCCTCGATCAGCCACCCAACCCTTGAACCGCGTCAGGCTTGATTCAGCGACGGTAGTCGTCGTAGTCGTCGTACGGGTCGTCATGGCGCTCATCGCCACCACTCCCGTTCGGCGACGTTTCGCCACCAGACAGCTCTCGCTGCAGCGCAGCGAAGTCGGTCTCATGAGAGCTGTATTTGAGCTCCCTGGCGACCTTCGTCTGCTTGGCCTTCGCTCGGCCGCGCCCCATGGCTCGACCCCCTCGCACAGGGACGGGGGCGGCCGGGGGAACGGCGGCCCCACTCGTCTCGACAACTAGTTCCTGGTAACTACCGTACCGTGCCGATGGGGTTCCTCGCGACGCGGTAGGCGTGACACGCACCGCCAAATCTCCCAGCCGCCCCCGCGTGGAAGGATGCACAGGTGCCCAGACCGTTCGTCGCCTACCTCAGGGTGTACGAACCGTTATCGGTTCTGGACGCGCCGCTGGCCGATGAAGTGCGAAAAGCCCTGGACAGGGGCCCTGTCGCCCGCGCGGAGGTCGGTGACCGAGAGCGAGAGCTGTGGTTGCGCTCACAGTTGGCGAAGAAGTTGCTCCCGGGCGGTTCGGACCTCGACGTGATGACCATCAGCCCGGCCGAGGTGCCGACGTCCGACGCCGCGCGTGTCGGGCCGGGACCCCTCGTCTGCCCGCTGGACCTCAGGGCCCGGTCCGCGGCGGCCCTGGTGGGCTTCCTGGCCTCTTCTCCGCCCGTTCTGCAGGACGCGGCGCTCGGCGCGGCACCGGAGACGGTCCGGTCGCGTGCGTCCGCCGTGCTGGCCGAGCTGTCCGCCGGGGCCGTGCACGTGATCTCCACGACGTGGACGGTGCCGCTGCCGTGGTTCGCCCTCGTCGACCCGGCCCAGCGCCGGGTGGTGCTCGCGAGCGCCCAGGACGACCCGGAGCGGCAGGTGTCCTGGCGGGTTGCCATGGCCGACGCCCGCCGGCGGGTCGCGCGGGCGTTGAAGGTCGTGAAGAGCGCGCTGGGCGACGACGGACCGGCCAAGGTCCTCGCCGACACCGGCCGCTGGCTGGAGCACTTCCACCCGCACTCGGCGGTCGAGCTCGACTACGGCGGCCTGGTCCAGCTGCTGAACGACGTGGACCTGATGGAGGACTCCTCCGCGGCCGACGTGAACGCCGTCGTCGACGCGCTGGAGACCGGGGACGCCGAGGAGGTCGCGCTGCGCTACGAGACGCTGCGCGAGTTCTGGGGCGAGCTGGCCCGCCGCGAACGCCACGGCTGAAGCAGCGCCCACCCGGCGGTCGACGCCGCGGCCGCGAGCAGCATCGCCGCGGGCCACCCCACGTGCACCGCGACCCAGGCCGAGACGGCGGGCGTGACCGTCGCGCTGAGGTAGTTCGCGCTGTTCTGCATGCTGATCGCGGTCGCGCTGCGGCCCTCCGGCGCGAGCTCGCCCGCCTCGGTGACGGCGAGCCCGTTCCACGCCAGCGCCACCACGGCGGTCGGCACCAGCACCGCCACGAGCACCGGCACCGGCGCCCGGTCCAGCACGGCGGTCAGCACGAACCCCACCGCCATCGCCACGGCGAGCACCCGCAGCGGCCCGACGCGGCTGCCCACCCGGTCCGACCAGACCCCGGCCGCCAGCCGACCGGCCCCGCCCAGCGCCTGCGCCACGCCGAACACCATGGCGGCGGTCGTGACGGCCAGCCCGCGGTGCTCGTGCAGCAGCGGCACCAGCAGCGTCGCCGCGGTGAACTGGGGGACGACGAGGAGCCCGCTGGCCACGGTGAGCCGGATCAGCCGCGGGTCCCGGAGCACGAGCCCGTGCGCGCCACCGCCGCGGGTGGCACCCGGTGGTTCGCGGACCAGCAACGCCACCGCGAGCGCCACGAACGCCGTCACCGACGCCAGGACGACGAACGCCACCGGCACGCCGGAGGCGAGCGCGATGCCGGGCAGGAACGCGGCGGTCAGCGCGGCGCCCAGCGGGGTCGCCGTCTGCCGCACCCCCATCGCCAGCCCGCGCTGGCCGCTGGGGAACCAGGACATCACCGCCCGGCCGCTGGCGGCGTTCACGCTGGCACCGAACAGCCCGGCGCCGAGCAGGGCCGCGCCCGCGAGCCACGCATCGCCGACCGCCACGCCGAGCAGGCAGGCCGCGGCGCCGGCGCCCCCGATGGTCATCGCGAGCCGTTCGCCGCGCTTGTCCGCGAAGAGGCCCCACGGCACCAGCGCGATCATCGTGCCGAGGTTGACCGCGCCGAGCAGCAACCCCACCTGGGGCAACGTCAGGCCGAAGTGGTCGCGCAGCTGGGGGCTGAGGGCCGAGAGGCCGAGGAAGACCGCCGCGTTGGTGCCCTGCGCCAACGCCCCCACGAACAGCACGACCCAGCGGTACCCCATGGGGGCACGCTAGGTCCGCCGCTCAGAAAGTGGAACGACTCTCCCAGATGCTGGGAGTCAGCTCTTCCGCCGGTGGTGACCGCGCTCCGCGGCCAGCAGCTCGTCCACGGACGCGCTCCCGCGCTGGTAGCGGGACGCGATCTCGGCGTTGAGCCGGTCCACGACCACCTGCACCTCGCGCCGCCGCACCGACACCGAGGCCTCTTCGGAGATGAACGTCTCCAACACCTCACCGAGGCGGTCGTCGGACAGCTTGCTCACGTCGGAGAGGTCGACATCGGAAATCAGCGCTTCCACGTGCCGTTGATGCGCATCAGCACGTGAGGGCTCATGGGTCTGGTACCGGCCGAGGCCGGTCGCCGGCCCGACGGCGTTCGTGGAGAGGATCGTGGCCAGTTGGTCGACCACCGCCGAGCCGCCGGAGCTGCGGCGCTGCTGTTCGGCACGCACGATGTCGATCCGCGCGTGCAGCAGCCGCCGCAGGTAGGACAGGTCGGTTTCCTCCTGCGCTGCTTCGTCGCGGAGTTCGCGCACCTCGACGAGCGGGCGTTGCTCGACGCCCTCCGTGTAGTCGGGAGCGAGCACCCGGTCGATTCGGCGGCGCCCGCCAGGACGCACCTCGATCACGTGTCCATCCTGCGGTAGATCCTCCTCAGCCGCCAACAGATCCCTTGCACCGAACTTGTCTCAAATCTGCACGCCCAGCACCTTGCGCGCCTCGTCGGGCGACAGCGGCGGCCGCTGCGCGATCTTCGCGAGACCCGCCGCACGGGCGACGAGCTGTGCGTTGTCCCGCACCGGCACGCCTCGCGAGTAGCTGGTCGTGTCTTCCATACCCACGCGGAGGTGCCCATCCGCGCCCAATGCGGTGAACATCACGGGAAGAGTGGTCCGGCCGATCCCGGTGGCGGAGAACGTCGCCCCGTCCGGCAGGGCGTTCACCGCGGCGACCAGCGTCTGCGCGTCACCGGGCATGCCGCCGGGCACGCCCATGACGAGGTCGACGTGCACGTGCCCGCCCGCGGGCAGGCCGTGCTGGTCGAGCAGCCGCTTCAACGACGCCAGCTGGCCGATGTCGAAGATCTCGTACTCGGGCACGATGCCGCGTTCCTGCATGCCCTTGTGCAGCGCGACGACGAACTCCCAGCGGTTCAGGAACACGTCGTCGCCGAAGTTGACGGTCCCCATCGTGCAGGACGCCGAGTCCGGCATCGCCTCCAGCACGCGCAGCCGGTGCTCCTCCGGGTCGTGCACCGACCCGCCGGTGGACAGCTGGACCACGAGGTTCGTCTGCTCGCGCAACGCGGCGACGGTGGCCTTCAGCAGCCCGAGGTCGAGCGACGGCTTCGCGTCCGCACCGCGGACGTGGACGTGGATCATCGCCGCGCCGACCTGCTCGCAGCTCCGCGCCGTCGAGACCAGCTCCTCCAGGGTCACCGGGAGCTGGGGGACGTCGGTCTTCGCGTGCTCCGCTCCGGTGGGAGCGACAGTGATGAGCGTGCCCAGGGACATAGGCGCGACTGTAGGGGCTCAGCCCCTCAAGTTGCGAACAGCTTCCCTGCCCAAACCGGGCGTGTCCGGCGGCACCGAGTCGGGGTCGATGCGGGCGGCCGCCTGGCGCTCCCCGTCACCGGCGACCAGCTCGGACTCGACCGGTACGGACCGCTTGACCAGCGCCAACGCGATCGGTCCCAGCTCGTGGTGCTGCGCGACGCTGCCCACCCGGCCCACCACGCGGCCGTCCAGGAGGACCGGGTCACCGGTCTCCGGCTGGCCGTCGGCAGAACCATCCAGGTGGAGTAGGAGCATGCGGCGGGGCGGCCGTCCCACGTTGTGGACCTTCGCGACCGTCTCCTGGCCGCGGTAGCAGCCCTTGCTCAGGTGGACCGCCGGCTCGACCAGGTTCACCTCGTGCGGGATCGTGCGCTCGTCGGTGTCGACGCCCAGCCGGGGCCGCAGCGACTCGACCCGCAGCGCCTCGAAGGCGAAGCTGCCGGCCGGGCGGGCGCCCGCGCCGGTGATCCGCTGCCACCACGCGGCCAGCTCGGCGCGCGGCACCAGCAGGTCGAACGCGCCCTTGCCCGGCCACGACGTCCGCCGCACGAAGCCGTCGCCCAGCGCGGCGACGTCCGCGGGCACCGGCACGCCGAGCTTCTCCAGCAGCGCGGCCGCGTCCGGGCCGATGACCGTCAGCAGCGCGAGCTCGGCCGTGGCGTCACGTGGCTCGACCTTCGACCAGAAGACCATCTTCTTCAGGTACGCGAGCAGGTCGTCGACCTTCTCCACGTCCAGGAACACGGTGCCGCCGACGTTCGCGACGACCATGTGGTGCTCCAGCCGGCCCTGCGCGTCGAGGATCAGCGCCTCGGTGCCGGCGTTCTCGCCGAGCTGCTCGAAGTGCTGGCTGGTGAGCTGGTGCAGCCAGGTGAGCCGGTCCTCGCCGGGCACGGCGATGATCCCGCGGTGCGAGCGGTCCACGACGACGACCGAGCGCGCGGCCGAGCGTTGTTCCGCGAACGGGTCGCCGTAGTGCCAGGCGACGCCGGCGTCGGTCGACTCGTCGGGCGGAGGAACGGCTCCTGGGAGGCTCACTCGGTCTCCTGCTCCTGCTTCAGGCAGTCGCGGCACGTGCCGGACAGCGCGAGGTGGCTTGCATCAAGTTCGAACCCGTCGCGCTCCCGCAATGTTCCGACCAGCGGGTCGAGCAGCTCACACGGGATCTCGTCGACCCGGCCGCAGGAGTGGCAGACCAGGTGCACGTGCTGGTGCTCGTCGACGGAGTAGCTCGGCGCGCCGTGCCCGAGGTGCGTGTGCCGCACCAGCCCGAGCCGGTCGAGCAGGTCGAGCGTGCGGTAGATCGTCGTGATGTTGACCGTCGGCGCCGTCTCCTGGACGCGCTGGCAGATCTGCTCCGGGGTCGCGTGGCCCAGGACCCTGACGGCGTCCAGCACGAGCTGGCGCTGCGGTGTCATCCGCATGCCGCGGTCGTGCAGCGTTTTGCGCAGGCCTCTTGCGGTCTCCACAGCCCTGATGTTAGTAGGCTCACGCCATGCGCGTGCTGGCACTGCTCGACGGAACCCTTGCCGACCCCGACGCCCCGCAGATCCGTGTCGACGACCTCGGTCTGATGCGCGGCGACGGCGTCTTCGAAACCATCCTCGTCGTCGACGGCAAGCCCCGTGAGCTGTCGCCGCACTTGGACCGCCTGGAGCGGTCGGCGGCCATGCTCGACATGCCGGTCCCGCCGCGGCCGGAGTTCGAGCGCGCGGTCGAGCTCGTCATCGCCAACTGGACCGGTGGCGGCGAGTTCGCGCTCAAGCTCGTCTACACCCGCGGTGTCGAGGGCGGCGACGGTACCGGCACCGGGTTCGCGCTGGGCATGGAGATCGGCGCGAAGGTGCTCAAGCAGCGCGCCGAGGGCCTGTCCGCGGTGACGCTGGACCGCGGCATCGAGGCGGACCTCGCCGACCGCGCGCCGTGGTTGCTGCTGGGCGCCAAGTCGCTGTCGTACGCGATCAACATGGCCGCTGTCCGCGAGGCCGAGCGCCGCGGCGCCGCCGAGGTCATCTTCACGACCTCCGGCGGTTCCGTGCTGGAGGGCCCCACCTCCACCGTGGTCCTGGTGCGCGGCAAGACGCTGGTCACGCCGCCGTCCGAGCTCGGCATCCTGCCCGGCACCACGCAGTACGCGTTGTTCCGCGCCGCCGAGCGCGCCGGCTGGACCGTGCTCGTGGAGCCGGTCCAGACCGGCGAGCTCTACGACGCCGAGGGCGTGTTCCTCGCGTCCAGCGTCCGCAAGATCACGCGGGTGACCACGCTGGACGGCAAGCAGCTGCCCGACTCGTCGGCCCTGCTCACCGAGCTGCAGGGCCTGTACGAGTCGGAGTACTGAGCTACCTCAGCCCGGCGTCGACCGCGGCCAGCAACGGGCCGCGGTCACCGGACATCTCCCAGAACATCGCGCCCAGCAGGTTCTTCGACTTGAGCCACGCGGTCTTCTTCTGGATCGACCACACGTCGTCGAAGGTCCACCACTGGTTGCCGGTGTAGCAGGACGTCGCCACCGCCACCTCGTCGTGGAAGACGGTGCAGTTCGGCACCGACGCGACGAGGTTGGCGTACCCGCGCGTGCCGGACTCCTCCGGGAACTGGCCCGGTGCCGCGCCGCCCGCCTGCTGCCACTCGCCGTTCTTGCCGCCGTTGACCACGTTCTGCCAGCCGCGGCCGTAGAACGCGAGCCCGAGCGTGATCTTGCGCGGCGGCACCCCCGCGTCGAGGTAGGCCTGCACCGTGCTCTCCACGCTGAACTTCGTCGGGTACGGGTCGTCCGGGTCCGGGTACAGGTTGCCCTGGTGACCGGTCCGGTTGGGCTCCCACGAGTTGTCGCTGCCGGAGCCGTGGAAGTCGTAGCCCTGGACGTTGAAGATGTCCATCGACTGCGCGACCCGCCCGAGCTCCCAGCCCGCCTCGATCTTGGCCGGGTCGGCCGGCGTGAACGCGGTAAGCTGGTAGCGCTTGCCGGTCGTGGCGCCGTAGGCGTCGATCTGCCGGCGGAACTCCTCGATCAGCAGGGTGTTGTTGACCTTGTCCTGCGGGCCGAAGTGGTTGCCCGCGTGGCCCTCCGCGCCCGGCCACTCCCAGTCGAGGTCGAAGCCGTCGAAGATGCCCGCCGCCGTGCCGGGACCGCCCGCGCCGTTGTAGACCGGCAGGTTGCCCTTGAGGTAGACGTCGATGCACGACGACACGAACTTCTTGCGCGCCGCGTCGGTGGCCGCGACGTCCGAGAAGTACTTGGAGTACGTCCAGCCG
This sequence comes from Lentzea chajnantorensis, assembly GCF_054300775.1. Taxonomy (NCBI): domain Bacteria; kingdom Bacillati; phylum Actinomycetota; class Actinomycetes; order Pseudonocardiales; family Pseudonocardiaceae; genus Lentzea; species Lentzea chajnantorensis. Next base: position 1,413,545 of record NZ_JBSDZT010000002.1, read on the forward strand.
CCGAGCGAGATCAGCACCTTCAGGTCCGGGTGCTTCGCCTTGAGCTTCTTGAGCTGGTTGTAGTTGCCGCGCAACGGTTCCCAGCCGCTGTCCGCCACACCGTCGACGGACTGGGCCGCCGCGAACGGCCTGCTGTAGTCGGCTTCCGCGTCACCGGCGCCGTCACCCTGGTTCGGGTCCTGCGGGTTCGGGCTGGTGCCCTTCGTGACACCGTGCAGGCACGTCAGGTTGACCGGGTCGATGTTGCCGAACGCGTAGTTGACGTGCGTCAGCTTCGCGGCGTCCATGTCCTTCACGAAGTACTGGCGTCCGTAGATGCCCCACTGCACGAAGTACCCGACACGGGCGTGGCCGCCGACGATGTCACTGGTGCGTTCGTTCACCGCGTTGCTCGCGGCGGACACGTTGTCGTAGATGTCCCGTGCGCGCACGGTGAACGTGTAGTCCGTGGACGGCGCAAGGCCACTGACGACCGCGGTGGTGCCGGAGACCGTCTGCTTCACGGTCGAGCCGACGTAGACGTCGTAGTTCGCGACGCCGCGGTTGTCGGTGGACGCGGTCCACGCCAGCGTGACGCTGCCCGCGTCCTTCGCCGTGGCGCGCAGGGCGCCCGGCGCGGTCGGCGGGGTCGTGTCGTCGGCGGGGTTGTTGGTGGTGACCGCCACGGCCGTGCTCGGAGCGCTCTGCGTGCCCTTGGTGTCCTTGGCGCGCACGGTGAACGAGTACGCCGTGTTCGGGTTCAGGCCGGTGATGATCGTGGACGTCGTGGTGGAGCTGCCGGCGAGCGTGCTGCCGTTGTAGACGTCGTACCCGGCGATGGGCAGGGAGCCGGGGTTCGACGCGGTCCACTGCAACGTCACCGTGCGCGTGGTCTTCGTCGGCGAGGTGAGGCCCGTCGGGGTGCTCGGCGGGGTGTCCGCGCTGCCGTCGCAGTTCGCGTTGTTGATCCGGCACGTCACCGGGTCGACGTTGGAGCTGATGGCGAACGTCGGGCTGTACGGCTCGGTGCTGCCACCCGCGGCCACGGTCTTGTTGTAGTGCAACGGGGTGATGGTGACCTGGTTGCCGTTCTGGCTGACGGTGCCGTTCTGGCCGTTGCCTGCCGTCACGCCGTTGGGCAGCGTGAGGGAGATCGACCAGTCGCTCACCGCGGCGGTGGTGTGGTTGCGCACGACGAACTTCGCCGTGCCACCGGCCACCGAGTACTCGGCGGTGAGCCCGGTGGGCGCCGGTGCGGGGTCACCGCTGCCGTCGCACGCCATGCCGTTGATCGTGCAGGCGGTCGGGTCGGCCGCGGCGCTCAGCGTGAACGTCGGGCTGTAGGGCTCGGTGGTGCGCCCCGCGGGGAGGTTGGCGAGGTAGAACGCCGGGGTGAGCGTCACCCGCGTGCCGTTCTGGGTGGTGGTGGCGTTCTGGACGCCGCTCACCGTGACACCGGTGGGCAGGTCGAACTTGACCGACCAGCCGTTGAGCGCGGCCGTGGACGCGTTGGCGACCACGAGCTTGGCGCTCGTGCCGGTGCGGGTGAAGGTCGCGGTGATGCCCGTGGCGGCGTGTGCAGGGACCGCCAGGGCTGTTACCGCGACCAGAATCGCTAGGAGGGCAGGGAATCGGCGCATGCGGAACTCCAGTTTGGTGAAGGTTCCGCGGCGGCCTGGTGGATACCGTATTTGGTCTGGACCACTTCCGTCAACGCCGTGGTCCTCAGTTCCGCGGCAGGAACCTCACCGTCGTGCCGGGCCTGGCCTGGCCGAGAAACCGCAGGTGAGCGCTGTCGACGACACCGATGACGGGGTAGCCGCCGGTCGTCGGGTGGTCGTTGAGGAAGACCACGGGCTGCCCGTCCGGCGGCACCTGGACCGCGCCGGTGATCATGCCCTCGCTGGGTATCTCGCCGTCACGACGATTCAGAACGGTGCCCCGCAGTCGCACGCCGACCCGGTTGCCGCGGTCGCTGACGGTCCAGGAACCCCGGCGCAGCTGGGTTTCCGCGTCCTCGAACCAGTCGTCGCGCGGGCCGAGCAGGACGGGAACGGTGATGGTCTGCGGTGCGTGGAACGGCGGCACGACGTCTGCGCCGGTCGCCGGGTTCGGGGCGCCGAGCTCCAGGACGTCGTTGTCCCGCAAGGGTTCTGGACCGATTCCGGAGAGCAGGTCGGTCGACCGGCTGCCCAGCTCCGCGCGCGCGTCGATGCCGCCCGAGACGGCGAGGTAGGTGCGCAGGCCGGTCTGCGGGGTGCCGATGACGAGGGTCGCGTTCGCCGGCAGGTGCACCGGCTGGTGCGAGTCGGCGAGCCGGCCGTCGACGCGGACCTCGACCGCGGGCCCGGTGATCGCGACCGTGCAGGAGGAGTGCGCTTCGAGGTGGAGGCCGCCGAGCAGCAGTTCGAGGCCGGCGGCGGTCTCGTCGTTGCCGACCAGCCGGTTGGCGAGCCGCAGCGAGTGCGGGTCGACGGCACCGGACGGCGGCACGCCGAGGTGGGCGTTGCCGGGGCGGCCGAGGTCCTGGACGAGCGCCTGCGGGCCGGTGCGGACGATCGTGACGCGGCGGCTCATGCGACCACGAACCTGACCTCGTCGCCGGGCGCGAGCAGGGCCGGTGTCTCGGCCCCGGGGTCGAACAGCGTGATCCGGGTGCGGCCGATCAGGCGCCAGCCGCCGGGGGTCGCACGCGGGTAGGCGGCGGTGAACTCGCCGGCGATGCCGACCGACCCGGCCGGGACCTTCGTGCGCGGCGAGTCGAGCCGGGGTTGCCGGAGCACCTCCGGCAACCCGGTCAGGTAGCCGAAGCCGGGAGCGAAGCCGCAGAACGCGACCTCGTAGGTGGCGGCGGTGTGCAGCTCGACGACCTCGGCGGTGCCGATGCCGGCGGTCTCGGCGACGAGGTCGAGGTCCGGCCCGTCGTAGGTGACGGGGATGGTGACCTGGCGGGACTCGGTGGCGGGCGCCTTGGTCAGGTCGACGTTCGCGAGCACTTCCCTGACCCGCGGCAGCGCACCCTTGACGAGCACCGTCCTGGCGGCCGGGACGAGCTCCTCGACCCCGGGCAGCCCGTGCAGGGCCGCGCGGACGGCCGCGACCTCGGTCAGCGAGTCGACCTCGACCAGGAGTGCGTCAGTACCGCAGCGCCGCAGCAGCATGGACCCATGCTACGGGGAATCGTGGGATTGTTGAACAATCCCACGACCCCGGCTTCAGCGTGTCGCTCAGCCGACGATGCGCTGGAGCTGCGCCGACGCGTGCGCCTGCATCGGCTGCCCCATCATGGCGCGCTCCTCGACGTAGGCGAGGTCGCCGTTGACGATGCCGTAGAGCCGCTGGGCCGCGGTGACGTCCTTGGCGGTGGCGGTGCGGATCAGCGCGTCGGTCTGGAACTCCCAGGCCGTCTGCTTGATCGGCTTGCCGTAGTACATCTCGATGATGCCCGTGTTGTGCGTGAGCAGCACCTCGATGGTGTCGTCCGGCTGCGGGCGCCAGAACCCGCTCTCCCGCGCCGCCGGCCTGATGACCTCGCCTGCCTCGTTGAGCAGCCACGACCGCGCCTCGTAGACGAGGAACGGCCGGCCGTCGTGGGCGAACGTGATCTGCTGGCCGAAGCGGAACGGGCCGTCGATCGTCGGGTAGACGACCTCGCCCTCACCCCGCCACACACCCACCAGCGGCAGCACCGCGAGCAGGGCGTCGTTCAGGTTCGCGCCCTCCCGCAGGTTCGCCGTGTCGCCCGGGATGGGCATGTCGGTGAACTGCGGCAGGTTGCGGGCACGCGTCGCCTCCGCGCGCTGCTCGGCCAGGCGGATGGCCTCGTCGCCGCTGGTCATCGCTGGTCGGAGTAGAGCCGGTACACGACGTAGGCCGAGAACCAGACGACCGCGATGGTCACGAGCACCAGGAGTCCGGTGAAGATGTGTTCCACCGGGAAAGGATATCCCGGGGCGGCTGACGTGCAGGATTGTGGTGGTGGACGACACGGCTCACGCCCCGCGTGAGCCGCGGCTGTCGCGGCAGGCCTGGACGGCGAAGGGCCCCGGCAGTGGCGTGACTGCCGGGGCCCTCCTGCTCGAAGCGTCAGGCGACCGCGATCTCCAGCGAGTGCACGCCGGGACCCGAGGCCGCCACGTCGGCCTGCCCGTTGCCGGTGCGGTGCAGGGCGCGGACGGTCCAGCTGCCCGGCGCCGCGAAGAACCGGAAGTCGCCCTCCGGGGAGGAGACGACCTCGGCGGTGAACTCGCCGGTCGAGTCCAGCAGGCGGACGAAGGCGCCGCCGACGGGGGTGCCGTCGGCCACGACCTTGCCCTGCAGGACGGTCTCCGAGGACGAGACGTCGATCGCGCCGCCCTGGACGGGCGCGCCGCACGAGTCGCTCATGGTGATCAGGCCTCCTTGCCGGAACCGAGCTCGATCGGCACGCCGATGAGCGAGCCGTACTCCGTCCAAGAACCGTCGTAGTTCTTGACGTCTTCGTGGCCGAGCAGCTCGCGCAGGGCGAACCAGGTGTGCGAGGAGCGCTCGCCGATGCGGCAGTACGCGATGGTCTTGCGCGAGCCGTCGAAGCCGGCCTCCTCGTAGAGGGCGCGCAGCTCCTCGTCGGACTTGAAGGTGCCGTCCTCGTTGGCGGCCTTGCTCCACGGCACGTTCACGGCCGAGGGGATGTGGCCGCCGCGCTGGGCCTGCTCCTGGGGGAGGTGGGCCGGGGCGAGGAGCTTGCCGGAGAACTCGTCGGGGGAACGGACGTCCACGAGGTTCTTGTTGCCGATGGCCTCGACGACCTCGTCGCGGAACGCGCGGATCGAGAGGTCCTGCTCCTGGGCGGAGTAGGAGGTGGCCTCGCGGACGACCTCCTCCTTGTCCAGCGGACGGCCGTCGAGCTCCCACTTCTTGCGGCCACCGTCGAGGAGCTTCACGTCGTTGTGGCCGTAGAGCTTGAAGTACCAGTACGCGTAGGCGGCGAACCAGTTGTTGTTGCCGCCGTAGAGGACGACGGTGTCGTCGTTGGAGATGCCCTTGGCGGACAGCAGCTTCTCGAAGCCCTCGCGGTCGACGAAGTCGCGGCGCACCGGGTCCTGGAGGTCGTTCTTCCAGTCGATCTTGACGGCGCCGGGGATGTGGCCGCCCTCGTACGCGGTGGTGTCCTCGTCGACCTCCGCGAAGACGACGCCGGGCGTCTGGAGGTTCTCCTCGGACCAGGCTGCCGAGACCAGCACGTTCTCACGGCTCATCGAAGTTGCTCCCATTTAAGGTTCAGTGCTTGTTCATTGGGGACGGGCAAGGGCGGGTGCGTACCGGCGCAGCAGCAGGTACATCTCGCACCCGAGGCACAGGCCGAAGGCGGCGTTGAGGAACGCGGCGACCAGGGCGAGGCCGGTGGCGACGGTGCCGAACGTGGGGTAGCCCGCTGCGTAACCGACGGTGCCGAGCAGCGCGAACACGAAACCGACGCCCTGGGCGAAGCGCAGCGGGGCCGCTTCCTCGCGTTCGGTGGTCGGGGTGATGCGCGGCTGGACGGCGTACCGGTAGACGTGGCCCCACGGGTTGAGCTTCAGCGAGATGAACGCGCACATCGCGAAGAGCACGGTCTGGGCGGCTAACAGGCGCCACCAGCCGGTGAGCAGCACGATCGCGAGGACTACGGTGGTCATCCAGGCGGAGAAGCGCGGTCCGCGCGGGTCTACAGGGGCATCTTGGGGCACGACGACCTCCGGACATTCGGACGAGGGGTGATTCAGTCCGTCAGAGGTGGCTGGTGGGCGTCAAGCGGCCCAGTCAGCTCGTCGTGCGACACAGGCTGCTGCGCACGCGGCACAGATCAACCGCGCGTCGCTTCGTGAGCAGCATGGTCATGCCAGCGAGGGTAGTACCCGATCCCTCGGTCCGGGAGATATGTCCATCAGGTGGAACAACGCAGGTTCACTCAACCGGACTAGGCCGATTGCGCGCCCAGATGTGGGCGCAACGCGGCCAGCAACGTGTCCCGTTTCGGCACCCCGCCGACCCGCAGCACCTCGGTCCCGTCGGCGGTCAGCGCCAGCGTCGTGGGCGTGCGCATCACGCCGAGCCGCGCGGCCACGTCCGGCAGGTTCGTCACGTCCAGCTCGGCGTGCGTGAGGCCGTCGGTGCGGTCGGCGAGGTCGCGCAAGATCACCTTGGCGTGCCGGCACGGTGCGCAGAACGTGGTGGAGAGCTGGACCAGTGTCACGCCCGGAGCGAGCAGCGCGCGCACGGGCTCCGGCAGGTCGACGGCCCGCGCCGGCTCCTTGATGCGGCCCTCGCGGACCTTGAGCAGCACGCCGATCGCACTGGCCACCGCCAGCGCGCCCAGCAGCGCCCACACCCCGGTCATCGCCCGGCCAAGGGTACGTCCGTGACGATGCCGCTCAGGGTGAACGCGCCGTTCTCCACCTCGACGGCGGTGGGCTTCGCACCGAACGGCAGCGCGCCGGGGTCGATCTTGATCGCGAGTGCGTTGCGCAGCTGCGGGACGAGCTGCTTGAGCGACGCGTCCTCCAGCTCGATGTCGTCGACGGTGATCTGGATGGCGCCGTCGACGAGCGCGATCTGGCCGTACGCGGCGACCGTGATGGTCTTGCCGGCGAGGTTCGTCTGGCCGGACAGCTTGATCGCGGCGGTCGTCTTCTGCTTGGGCGTCTCCGGTGCCGCGGGCGTCGGAGTCGTGGTGGTCACCCGGTTGTCCGGCTCGATCGACAGCTTGTCGAACGGCGTGACCTGGTTCGCGAGCCGGTTCAGGTCGAGCGCCTTGATCCGCACCTTGCCGTCGACCTGGTCGATCGTGGCCTTGGAGACGTTGCCCGCCAGCAGGTCGCCCAGCTCGACGCGGGTGTGCAGCAGGTCGGCCTCGACGTCGAGGTCGCGCAGCTCGATGTCCTTCTGCTCGTCCTTGATCGGCACGCCGTAGGCGTCGATCTCCACGCGCTGGTAGTCACCGCGGATCGCCTGCAGCACGAACGGGAAGCCGCTGATCCGGACCGACGGGTCCTCCTTGAGCTGCAGCTTCTCCCGCATCCGCTGCGCGATCTGGTACTCGGCCGCCGCGGCCAGTGCGAAGTCGGCGGCCACCAGCAGCACACCGAGCACGAGCACCGCGATCACGAGGAACTTGCCGCGCCGCGACTTCCGCTTCACCTTGCGCGTCTGTCCAGAGTGCCCTGCAGTCATCCCTCGTCCTCGACGTTGCCGGCGGTCCAGGCCGCCATCCGGTCTACCAGGTCAGGAGTCGTCGCCGATTCCGCGTGCCGCATGCCCGGTTCCAGCCACAGCCGCGCATGTCCGGAGGACGCGCGGTGCAGCGACTTGGCGTGCTCCGGTCCGAAATAGTGGTCCAGCTCACCGTGCACGAGCAAAAGCGGGGTCGGTGCGATCCGCGAGACCACCTCCAGCGGACTCTCGGGCACCTGTACCCACGGGTCACCGAGCCGAACCCCCATCGCACGGGCGGCGAGCTTGCCGTGCGGCTGTTCCAGCAGCCAGTGGACCCGCCGCATCGGCGCGGTCTCCCGCGACCACCACCGCGCGGGCCCGCTCACCGCGACCACGGCGTCCAGCTTCGCCTCCCCCAGCGCCGCGTGCCGCACGACGATCGACGCGCCCATCGAGAACCCGACCGTCGCAACGCGGGTGTAACCCAGTTCACGTGCCGTCCGGACGGCCGCCTCCACGTCGTGGACCTCGTCGGCACCGACCGTGCAGCGCCCGCCGGACTTGCCGTGACCCCGGAAGTCGAACGCCACGACACCCCCGTGCCGGGCGAACCGGGCGAGCACCCGTGCCACGTAGGGCTTGGTCACGTTGTTCGTGAACCCGTGTGCCACAACGAAAGCGAGGGGGCCTTCACCCTTGTGGTGGACGCCGTGCAAGCGCACGCCGTCGTGTGACATGGATGTAACAGGCGTGACGCTTGTGGAAACAACTGTGAGCACGGCTTCTTGACCTGGGACTTTCTCGGGGTGCACCGGTATTGTCTCCGTCATCCGCAGGCAACGGGGCCCGGTCACCGTACGCCGCTGGTCTGGTCGTGGTGACCGACCACGGCCGACTTGGAGGGCGCCGCGATGAGCATCGACGTGCTTCTGCTGACGACAGACCCCGACCCGGAGGCGGTGCTCCCGGCTCTGGCGCTGCTCCCGCACGCGGTCCGCCCGCTGCGTCCTGAGGTCTCCGCGCTGCTGGAGGCGGGCCCGCACGACATCGTGCTGGTCGACGCCCGCACCGACCTGGTCGGAGCGCGGTCGCTGTGCCGCCTGCTCGACTCGTCCGGCGTGGACGTCCCGGTCGTGGCCGTGGTCACCGAGGGCGGGCTGGTCGCGGTCAACTCCGACTGGTCGGTCGACGAGATCCTGCTCCCGACCTCCGGCCCCGCCGAGGTCGACGCCCGCCTGCGCCTGGTGCGCTCGCGCCGCGGCACCACCCAGCCCGGTGGCGACGGCGCGTTGCAGCTCGGCGACCTGGTGATCGACGAGGCCACCTACACCGCGCGGCTCAAGGGCCGCCCGCTCGACCTCACCTACAAGGAGTTCGAGCTGCTCAAGTACCTCGCGCAGCACGCGGGCCGGGTGTTCACCCGCGCGCAGCTGCTGCAGGAGGTCTGGGGCTACGACTTCTTCGGCGGCACCCGCACGGTCGACGTCCACGTGCGGCGCCTGCGCGCCAAGCTCGGCCCCGAGCACGAGGCGCTGATCGGCACCGTGCGCAACGTCGGCTACAAGTTCGTCCGGCCGCCGCGCCCCGGCTCGTCGCGCCGCGCGTCCGATGTGGAGATCGCCGACTCCGTCCGAGTCCTGGATGACGAGTTGATCGCGCGGTAGGTTCGCCGGTGTGGCGCAACTGAGCTGGTTCGACGAGCTGACGACCGACCAGGCTGCGGAGGTCGCGCAGCTGCTGACCGCCGCGGAGGCGACCGACGGCGTCGCCCCGGTGGGCGAGGCGGTCAGGCTGCGGATGCGGCCGGGCGCCACGGGCAGCAGGCACCTGCTCGCCCGCGTCGACGACCGGCTCGCCGGCTACGCGCACCTCGACCTGCTGGGCGACTCCGGCGGCCACCAGGTCGCCGAGCTCGCCGTGCACCCCGAGCACCGCCACCGCGGCGTCGGCGCAGAGCTGGTGTCCGAGCTGCCCGCGCGGAACCTGCGGATCTGGGCCCACGGCGGCCACCCCGACGCGGACCGCCTCGCGGGGAAGCTCGGTTTCGACAAGGTCCGCGAGCTGCTGCGGATGCGCCTGCGGGTGCAGGACGACCTGCCGGAGCCCCGGCTCCCCGAGGGCGTGGTCATCCGGGCGTTCGTGCCCGGCAAGGACGAGGCCGCGGTCGTCTACGTGAACCACCGCGCGTTCGACTGGCACCCCGAGCAGGGTGCGATGTCCATCGAGGACGTCCGCGCGAAGGAGCAGGAGCCGTGGTTCGACCCGGCCGGGTTCCTGCTGGCGTTCGACGCGGAGGACCGGCTCGTCGGCTTCCACTGGACGAAGGTGCACACCCCCGAGCTCGGCGAGGTCTACGTCGTCGGCGTCGACCCCGACCGGCAGGGCGGCGGTCTGGGCAAGGCGCTGACCCTCGCGGGCCTGCGGCACCTGCGCGACCAGCGGGTCCAGGAGGTCATGCTCTACGTGGAGTCGGACAACACCGCGGCGGTGCGGGTCTACACCAAGCTCGGCTTCACCCTGTGGGATGCAGACGTCCAGTACGCGCGGTAGTCAACGTACCGTCACAAAACGCATACGCGCTGGTCACGCAGTCACTCTTTCGGCCGTGTGACCCGTCACTTCCCGTTCGGTGTTCACCTCCCGTTCACCCGGTCTAGGTGGTCTGTCCACTCTGGCTACCTACCTTCCGAAGCGAGCGGCGACGTCCGTCGCGAAACCGCTAAAGCTTCCGCAAGGTGGAGGACCAAGGTGAAGATCCAGCGGCACGGCGCCGTGCTCGGCCTCGTCGCGGCCAGCGCGCTTCTGCTCGGTGCGTGTGGTTCCGACAACAACACGGGCGCGGGTGGCAGCACGAACACGCCCGCCGCCTCCGGTGTCGAGTGTGGCGGCAAGACCAAGCTGAACGCCGAGGGCTCTTCCGCCCAGAAGAACGCCGTCGACGCGTTCGTGCAGGCGTACCAGGCGGCTTGCCCCGGCACCGACCTCGCCTACAACCCGTCCGGCTCCGGTGCCGGCGTCAAGAACTTCAACGCGGGCCAGGTCGACTTCGGCGGCTCCGACTCCGCGCTGAAGGAGGGCGCCGAGACCGAGGCGGCCGCCAAGCGCTGCCAGAGCAACCCGGCGTGGAACCTCCCGCTGGTGTTCGGCCCGGTCGCGGTCGGCTACAAGGTGTCCGGCGTGGACAGCCTGGTGCTGGACGCCAAGACCACCGCCGCGATCTTCTCCGGCGCGGTCAAGAAGTGGAACGACCCGGCCATCAAGGCGCTGAACGGCTCCGCGAACCTGCCGGACAAGGACATCGCGGTCATCTACCGCTCGGACGAGTCGGGCACGACTGACAACTTCCAGAAGTACCTGAAGGTCGCCGGTGGCTGGACCAAGGGTGACGGCAAGCAGTTCAAGGGCGGTGTCGGCGAGGGCAAGGAGAAGTCCGCCGGTGTCGCGCAGGCCGTCGGCTCCATCGACGGTGCGATCACCTACGTCGAGTGGTCGTTCGCGCAGGACAACAAGCTCTCGATCGCCAAGATCGACTCCGGTGCCGGTGCGGTCGAGCTGACCGCCGAGTCGGCCGGCAAGGCCATCGACGGCGCGAAGGTCAAGGGCGAGGGCAACAACCTCGTCCTCGACCTCGACTCGATCTACGGCTCCAAGGCCGCCGGCGCGTACCCGCTGCTGCTCGCGACCTACGAGATCGTCTGCTCGAAGGGCTACGACGCCGACACCGCGAAGGCAGTCAAGGCGTTCCTCACGGTCGCCGCGACCACGGGCCAGCAGCAGCTCGCCGACGCCGGCTACGTGCCGCTGCCCAAGGCGTTCCAGGACAAGCTGCTGACCGCCGTGAAGGCGATCGCCTGAGGTTGATGCGAGACTTCGACCAACGCTGACGCGATGAACGATCCCGTCGTGGCCAAGCGCCCCGCCCGCACCGGTGCCGCCGGTGCGGAGCGGGGCGTTGCGGCTGCTCCCCACGCCTCGGAGGCTCCGATTCCCCCGACACCGGAAGCTCCAGAAACCCCTAAGGCACCGCACGTTCGGCCCGGTGACCGCATCTTCCGCGGCCTGGCGACGGGGTCTGGTGTCTTCATCGTCGTCCTCATCGGCGCGATCGGCCTGTTCCTGATCTTGCAGGCCATCCCGTCGCTCGGGCTGGACAACGTCAACTTCCTGACCAGTCGCGAGTGGAACACCACCGACCCGTCCAACCTGCGGTTCGGCATCCTGGACCTCACGCTCGTCACGGTCGTGGTGGCGGTGCTGGCCCTGCTGATCGCCATGCCGATCGCGCTGGGCATCGCGCTGTTCCTCACCCAGTACGCGCCGCGCAACCTCGCCCGGCCGTTCGCCTACGTCGTGGACCTGCTCGCCGCGGTCCCCTCGATCGTGTTCGGCCTCTGGGGCCTGTTCGTGCTCGGCCCGGTGCTCTTCCCGTTCTCCGAGTGGCTGATCTCCAACCTCGGCTGGATCCCGCTGTTCGCCAAGGGCAACGTGAACGTCCAGCTCGGCGGCACCATCTTCACGGCGGGCATCGTCGTCGCGGTGATGATCCTGCCGATCATCACGGCCGTCACCCGCGAGGTCTTCGAACGCACGCCCACCATGCACGTCGAGGGCGCCATCGCCCTCGGTGCGACCAAGTGGGAGGTCGTGCGCACGACGGTGCTGCCGTTCGGCAAGGCCGGTTACGTCAGCGCCTCCATGCTCGGCCTCGGCCGCGCGCTGGGCGAGACGATCGCCGTCGCGATCATCCTGAGCACGGCCACCCAGCCGTTCGGCTGGTCGCTGTTCGACGGCGGCTCGACCTTCGCCTCGAAGATCGCGCTGGCCGCGCCCGAGTTCAACGACCCGCGCTCGGCAGGCGCCTACATCGCCGCCGGTCTGGTGCTGTTCGTGCTGACCTTCGTCGTCAACGCCATCGCGCGCTCGATCGTCGCCGGCCACAAGGAGTACGAGTGAGCACCAACCTCGCCGACCCCACGCGGCTCGCGACGCCGCCGACGTTCCAGTCGGTCAGCGTCTCCCGCCGGCTCAAGAACGGCCTCGCCACCACGCTCGTGTGGGGCGCGTTCGCGGTCGCGATCATCCCGCTGGTGTGGGTGCTCTACACCGTCGTCCAGCGCGGCTTCCCGGTCATCCTCGACGGTGACTGGTGGCAGAAGTCGATGTCCGGCCTGCTGGCCCGCCAGCAGGGCGGCGGCGCGTACCACGCGATCTACGGCACCCTGGTCCAGGGCCTGATCTGCGCCGTGATCTCGGTGCCGATCGGCATCATGGTCGCGATCTACCTCGTCGAGTACGGCGGCCGTTCGAGGCTGGCCAAGGCCACGACGTTCATGGTCGACATCCTCACCGGTGTCCCGTCGATCGTCGCCGCGCTGTTCGTCTACACGGTCTGGATCACGTACTTCGGCCTCGGCCGCAGCGCGCTCGCCGTGTCGCTCGCACTGGTGCTGCTGATGGTGCCGGTCATCGTGCGCACGACCGAGGAGATGCTCAAGATCGTCCCGGACGAGCTGCGCGAGGCCTCCTACGCGCTCGGCATCCCGAAGTGGAAGACGATCGTCAAGATCGTCATCCCGACGGCGCTCTCCGGCATCCTGACCGGCATCATGCTGGCCCTCGCCCGCGTCATGGGCGAGACGGCACCGGTGCTGGTGCTCGCGGCGTACGCGCCGTTCATCAACTACAACCTGTTCGACGGCCCCATGGCCTCGCTGCCGTTGATGATGGTGAACGAGCGCAACAACCCGACGCAGGCGGGATTCGAGCGCATCTGGGGCGCGGCGATCACGCTCGTCGTCCTCATCACCCTGTTCAACCTCCTGGCGACCGTGATCTCGCGGGCGCTGGCGCCGAAGACGAAGTGAGCGGGCGGACATGGCCAAGCGACTCGACATCAAGGACCTGAACCTCTTCTACGGCAAGTTCCACGCCGTCGAGAACGTCTCGCTCGCGGTGCCGCCGCGCAACGTGACCGCGTTCATCGGTCCCTCCGGTTGCGGCAAGTCCACGGTGCTGCGGTCGCTGAACCGCATGCACGAGGTCGCGCCCGGCGCGCGCGTCGAGGGCAAGGTGCTGCTCGACGGCGAGGACATCTACGCGTCCACTGTGGACCCGGTCGAGGTGCGCCGCACCATCGGCATGGTGTTCCAGCGGCCCAACCCGTTCCCCACGATGTCCATCAAGGACAACGTGGTGGCCGGTCTGCGGCTCGCGGGCGTGAAGAACAAGAAGCAGCTCGACGAGGTGGCGGAGCGCTCGCTGCGCGGCGCCAACCTCTGGAACGAGGTCAAGGACCGCCTCGACCGCCCCGGCGGCGGCCTCTCCGGTGGTCAGCAGCAGCGCCTCTGCATCGCGCGTGCCATCGCGGTGCAGCCGGACCTGCTGCTGATGGACGAGCCCTGCTCGGCCCTGGACCCGATCTCCACGCTGGCGATCGAGGACCTGATCACGGAGCTGAAGAAGGAGTACACGATCGTCATCGTGACCCACAACATGCAGCAGGCGGCGCGCGTGTCGGACCAGACCGCGTTCTTCAACCTGCTCGGTGTGGGCCAGCCCGGTCAGCTCATCGAGGTCGACGACACGGAGAAGATCTTCTCCAACCCCGGCCAGAAGGCGACCGAGGACTACATCTCCGGCCGGTTCGGCTAAATTGCCGGGCGTGAGCCCGCAGAGCAAGTCCCGCAAGAAGAAGCAAGGCAAGGCACCCGGCCGCCGGCCGGAGCAGCAGTCCCCGTACGGGGCGCTGCTCGAGTCGGCGGCCGTGCTGCGTTCCGAGTCCTGGTTGCTCGCGGACGCCTGGGCGAGCGAGGTCGTGGCGTCGCTCTGGCTGGGGTCCTGGCGGTTCCCGGAGCCGGCCGAGGCGTTCGAGTCCGAGCACGGGAAGCTGGTCGCGGGGGTGCTGCGGGCCGGTGGTGAGGCCGCGCTGACCGCGTTGCGCGCGCTGTCCGGTGTGTCGTCCGGCGAAGCGGCCGTCGAGGCGGCGGAAACCCTTGCCGCGCAGGGCGTTGCCGAACCGTCGTGGTTCGTCGCCGGTGCGGCGCTGGAGTTCCGCGAGGCGTTCCTCGTCACGAACCTGCTCGGTGACGTCGAGGTCGTCGCGGTCACCCAGGAACGCGCGGGTGCCGTGGAGACCGTGCTCTTCATGCGGCAGCCGGTGCTGGGCGCCACCGCGATCGAGCTGTTCGCGACCCCGGACGAGGGCACCACCGCGTTGCTGGAGGACATGATCTCCTCCGCGCCGGGTGCGTTCCGCGACCGGATCACGCCGATGAGCGCCGAGGAGGCGTTCAGCCGGGTGTGGCCCGACATCGAGCTGTTCTGGAACGAGGAACCCGACGAGGAGGCCGAGGCCGGTCTGCTCGACGACGACGAGGAGGCGCGGCACCCGATCCAGCTCATGGCGCTGGCCGAGGCACGGGTGCGGGCGCTGGTCCCCGACGACTACGAGATCCCCGAGCGGCCCGACCGGACCGACGAGGTGGTCGAGGCGTTCCTGGCGTCCGAGCACGCCACCGCGCTGCCGGACGCGGAGCTGGCGAGGGCGCTCGCGCGCGTGCTCGCCGGGGAGGCCACCGACCAGGACCGCGACCCCGTGGCGTACGGGCCCGCGTCGCTGACCGGTGTGCTGATCCTGGCCGTGGCGGCCCGGCTGCACGTCTCGGACGAGGACCTGGCACTGCTGCCGGACGTCGTGCGGGCGTGGGCGTACTTCACCGCGGACGCGCGCGATCTGCCGCGCGAGGAGGCGCGCGCCGCCTGGGACGCGGAACTGCCCACCGTGCTCGCCGAGTTCTCCGAGGCCTACGCCGATCCGGAGCTCGAGGCTGAGCGCGACGGGCAGCTGCGCGGGTAGCCGTACCTGAAGTTTTCTAGAGGTCGTCGTCGCCACCGTAGCCGGGCATCCGGCCGGTGACGACGAAGACGGTGCGCTTGGCGACCGACACGGCGTGGTCGCCGTAGCGCTCGTAGAAGCGGCCCAGCAGGGTCACGTCCACGGCGGCCGCGACACCGTGCTGCCACTCCTTGTCCATGATCACCGAGAAGAGGTGGCGGTGGATGTCGTCCATCGCGTCGTCCTCCTCTTCGAGGGAACGGGCGCGGGCGACGTCCCGCTCGCGGATGACGAGGGCGGCCTCCGTCGCGAGCTTGACCGCGATCCGGCCCATCTCGGTGAAGTACGGCTGGACGTCCTCGGGGATCGCGGACGCGGGGTGGCGGCGGCGCGCGGCCTTCGCCACGTGCAGCGCCAGGTCGCCCATCCGCTCGACGCTCTCGGCCGCGTGGATCACCGCGAGCACGGTGCGCAGGTCGGTCGCGACGGGGGCCTGCAACGCGAGCAGCGCGTAGGACTGCTCCTCGATGCTGGCGCGGACGTCGTCGACCTCCTGGTCACCGCTGATGACCTGCTCCGCCAGACCGAGGTCGGCCTGCAGCAGGGCAGCGGTCGCGTTCTCCATCGCCTCAGCGACCATGCCGGTCATGTCGGCCAGTCGTTCGGCGAGCTGTTCTAGCTGGTCGGTGTAGGCCTCGCGCATGGGGCTCAGCCTACGGTGCGACCATCGCGGCAGCGACATGCCCGAGTGAACCGCGGGTGAACCCCAGGCGAATCACTTCGCGCAGGGGTCCTGGCCCGCGTTCACAATGGACAGATCACCCTGGTTGCCCGCGCTCTGGTTCTGGTTCTGCGCGGGGGCGTTCCCGCCCGTCTTCGGGTCGACCACCTTGTCGTCGAAGTCGGAACCGAGGACGAGCATCACCGCGCCACCCATCTCCGGGGCCTCCACCAGCTCCGCCTTGGGCACCGCGGCCCGCAGCGTCGCCGCCTTGTCCTCGAAACCCCTGGCGTAGCGGATGGTCGTCTTCGCGGCCCGCTCCGTCGCGTCGCCCTTGAAGGACACCTGGAAACCGACGCCCTGCAACGCGTCCGCGGTGCGGCCGGCAACACCGTCGTTGTCCGGGTCGCCGTTGAGCACCTGGATGAGGACGCTCTTCGGGTCGATCACCGTGCCCTGCTTGGGCGCGGAGCTCTGCTCACCCGGCTTCTGCTCGGCCGGCTTCTCCAGCGGCAGCGGCGTTCCGTCGATGATCGACTGGAAGAGCCTCTTGACGCCGTCCTTGTCCAGCCGCTCGATGTTGTCGTCCGGGATGTTGATGAGCTTGTTGTCGTCGGTCCAGTGCGGCATCGTCACGAACGACACCCGGCCGGCTTCCAGGCCCTGCAACGACTGCCCGAGCTCCAGCAGCTGCGCGACACCGATGTTGTCGCCGACCGTCGACCTCGTGAAGGCCTTGATGAAGTCGTTGAGCCTGCTGGGGTTCAGCAGCACCTCGCTCGACAGGGCCGTGCGCAGCATCGAGGACATGAACTGCTGCTGCCGCGTGATGCGCGCGAAGTCCGAGGCGTCGTCACCCTGGACGTAGCGGGCGCGCACGTACTGCAGCGCCTGGTCGCCCTTGAGGACGTGCTTGCCCGGCTTGTCGATCACGACGCCGATCTCGTTGTCCTTGATCGGCTTGGACGTGCAGATCTCGACGCCGCCGACGGCCGTGGCCATCTCGCGGAAGCCGTTGAAGTCGATGCTGACGAAGTGGTTGATCTTGAGACCGGTCAGCTGCGTCATCATGTTGGCGACGCACTGCGGTCCGCCCTCGGCGTAGACGCTGTTCGCCATGACGTCCTTGGCCGGTGCCAGCGCGTCGCCGTACTCGCCGTTGTCCGAGTTCCAGCTGCGGCAGTCCGGCCGGTCGACGCGCACGTCCCGCGGCAACGACACCACGACCATCCGCTTCCGGTCGGCCGGGATGTGCGCCAGCATGATCACGTCGGACCGGGCGCCCTTCTCGGTCGCCGTCGTGCCGACGTTGTCGCCCGCCTTCGCGCCCGCCCTGGTGTCCGAGCCGACCAGCAGGAAGTTCTCGTCACCGAGCTGCTTCTCGGCCTGCTGCACGGCCTGCGAGTTGCCGCCGAGCGCGTCGATGTCCCTGAACTGCGAGTCGGCCCACTGCATCGCGCCCCAGCCGATGCCGGTGGACGCGAACACCACGGCCGCCGCAGCGATAGCACCGACCTTCGCCGTGCGCATCAGCTTGCGCTGCTGCGGCGTCCGTCCGGCCGGACCGGCCTTCTGGTCGTCCTCCGCGCCGACGACGACGGGGTCGGCGAACTGGGTCGCCTCCTCGTCCTCGCCGTCACCGTCGTTGAGCCACGGCATGAGCTTCGCGCGGCGTTCCTTGCGCTGGCGCTCCTGTTCGAGCAGTTCGTCGTGGACGGCCGAGAACCGCGCGAGCGTGTGGTCCACCTCGCGGCGCTTCTTGACCTCCTCGCCGATGGCCTCCATCTCGGTGGTCAGGCTCATCGGGTCGATGTCCTCGCGCCGTTCCACCTTGGCCACACCCGCCGGGGCGATCTGGGTGGCCTCGGGGCCCTTGTCCTGCGTCGCGTCGTCCTCGGGGGCACCGGCGGGCCGGTCGGCGACGTCGCCGCCACCGAGCCGGTCGGAGACACCGCCGGGAGCGGGCCGCGGCGCGCTGGACTCCGCACGCGTCGGCATCGGGTGCCGGCCGGTCACGTCCCCGGTCGCGGGCCGCTCACCCGGAACGGGCGGACGCGGGATCCGGTTCGCCGAGGGCGCCTCGCCGGGGAGCAGCCTGCGCGGCGCACCCTCCGGTGCCGGGGGCACCGCGTTCGGGTCGGGGCGCCGGATGCCGTTCGACGACGGCGCGTCGCCGGGGTGCCTGCGCGGGCCGCCCTCGGGAGCGGGCGGGCGCGGGATGCCGTTGGAGGAGGGCACGTCGTGCCGGAGCGCCTCACCGGGAACCGGTGGCCGCGGGATGCCGGTGGACGAGGGCACGTCGTGCCTGCGCGGTCCACCGTCGGGCGCCTCACCGGGAGCGGGCCTGCGGCCGTCCGGTGCGGGCGGACGCGGGATGCCGTTCGACGACGGCGCGTCGCCGGGAGCGAGCCGCCGGGGCGCACCACCGGGACCACCGGGGCCGTCGAGCCGGCGCTGCACGCCCTCGGCGTCCGCGGGAGCACCCGGAACGGGACGCCGCATCGTGCCGCTGGGGGGGCCGTCCTGGCGGCGCGGCGCACCGGTCACGTCACCGGGCCGGGCCGCGGGGTCCGGGCGCCGCTGCGCACCGGTCGCCTCGCCGGGCCGGGGTCCGCGCGGAACGCCGTTCGGGTCTGCCGGGGGCTCCGGTCGCCGGACCGGTCCGCTCACGTCACCGGGACGCACGCCCGGTGCGTCGGCCGGCGGAACGGGACGGCGCACCGCACCGCTCGCCTCGCCCGGCCGCACGCCGGGAGCCGGTCGCCGCGGGGCGCCGTTCGCGTCCGGCCGCGGTCGCATCCCGGTCTGCTCGCCGACGGGCGGCGGGGTCTGCGCGGGCCGCGGTCGCGTTCCGGTCTGCTCACCGGTGGGCGGTGGGGCCTGGGCAGGTCGTGGGCGCGTTCCGGTCTGCTCGCCGACGGGTGGCGGGGCTTGCGCAGGTCGCGGTCGCGTTCCGGTCTGCTCACCGGTGGGCGGCGGGGTCTGCGCAGGTCGTGGGCGCGTTCCCGTCTGCTCGCCTGCGGGCGGGGTCTGCGCGGGCCGCGGGCGCGTTCCGGTCTGCTCGCCCGGACGGACACCGCTCTGCGGCGGTGCCGGGGGCGCTGCCTGCGGCGGGTTCCGGTCCGGTCGCGGCCGGGCACCGGTCTGCTCGGCACGGCGGTCACCCGGCGCCGGGCGCGCGGGCGCACCGTTCTGCTCGGGTTCGGGCCTGCGCCGCCGACCGGTCTGGTCGGGTGCCTGGCCACCGGTGAAGCCCTGCGGCGGAGCGGGTTGCCGCTGGTCGGCGGGCGGCTCCTGCAGCGAGCGGCGGCCGGTTGCCGCGGGCGGGTTCTCTGGCAGAGCACGCCTGCCGGTAGTGGAAGCGTCGGGCGAGCCGGGCGGGACGGGCCGGGGGATGTCCGTCCTGCTGTGCTGCTCGATGAGGTCCGAGACGCTCAGGCCCCCAGAGCCATCCATCGAGCGACGTCTACGGCCGGTCGGCTGGTCGTGCTGGGGATCCTGATCACCGCGGGAAGAGGGGCCGCCACGTCGGGGGTCGTCGGGCACCCAATCTCCCTTCTGGGTCAGAAGCGCTTTAGCGGTTCGCTATTACGAGTTGACGACGACCGGGACACAAGGGTTGCATCACCGGGCGTGTCAGTTGCGCCCGCGATACTACGGATGTAGCCGTCTTCTGACGACCACTCCGGGTGATACGAGTTCGATCTGTACGCGATTACGCGCAGTCCGCTTGCCCTGAACGGGTGAGCTGGGTCACTCAGCAGTAACCGAGAACACGTGTTTCAGCGACGGCACGCCGCCCGGAAGCGGCACCGGCGAGGCGAACCCGGCCGTCCGAACGGTACGCCACGGCGTTGCGGCCCGACTGCTTGGCCGAGTACAGGAGGCTGTCGGCGCGCAGCAGCTGCTGCTCGGCGCTGACCGGCGGCCGCTGCGGAGCCTCGTCCGCGGGCGGTTCGTAGGCGAGACCCGCCGAGACCGTCACGCGCAGCCCGGGAGCGATCTCGTCCCAGGGGTGACGCTCGACACGTTCTCTGGCCTTCTCGGCCACCTCGACGGCCGCGGCGGCGTCCACCCGCGGCAGCACGAGCACGAACTCCTCGCCGCCGTAACGGGCGCAGAACGCACCTTCCGGCAACCCCTGCTGGAGCAGCTCCACCACGCGCTGGAGCACGCGGTCGCCGAGCAGGTGGCCGAAGGTGTCGTTGACCTGCTTGAACCAGTCGAGGTCGATCAGGGCGATGGCGAGCCCGTGCCGGCACGCGCCGTGCTCGGCCAGCAGGTCCATCAGCTGCTGGTCGAGGTAACGGCGGTTGTAGGAGTCGGTGAGGCTGTCGCGCAGGCTCTGCTCGCGCGCCTCCGCGTGCTCCCGGCGCAGCCGGTCGACCTCGCGGCGCAGTTGCTCGGGGACGTGCGGCTCCTCCTCCTGGTCGGCCTGGACGAGGTCGAGCGCCGAGCGCAGGTGCTGGTAGGCCTGGCGCCACTGACCGCGGGAGGCGAGCAACCTCGCGATGGACTCGTGCAGGCCGACCAGTGCGGGCCCCTGCCCGGCAGCGGCGTCGGCCGGCTCGGTCTCTGCGATTTCGGGTCGCAGCGCGGTCATCGCGATCACCTCCTTACTTGCCAGGTGTCGTCTCCGAAGAGGCGGCGCTTGAGCAAGAAGGACGGGTGGGGGCGGGATTTCCCCCGTCCGGTTGACCGGGGCCTGCTCCGATCCAGTGAGCTTGGGAGATCAACAACCCGCTCAGCCACCGGGACAGGGGGCGAACCCGTAGACCTCGTCGTCGAGGAGCACCACGTGCAGTGATCCGATTTGGCTGCCGACGACCGCGTCCTCCTGGCGCAGCGTCACCGTCACGGCGACGACGTACACGTCCCCGCGTGGGTGGGACTTCTCGCCAGGGGGTGCCCAGTCGGCGTCCATCCGAAGCGTCGACCAGGTCGGTTCGACCTTCAGGGTGGCGCCCCGCAGGTTGCAGGTCTTCTGCTTGAAGTCCGGGTGCTGGGTGTCCTTGAACAGCGCGGCCTGCTGCTCGGCACCCTCGTCGCCGGCCTTGTTGACCCGCTCGTAGTACTCGCGGAACTTCGCGCGGTCGCCGTCGGACAACGACACCGGCCGTGCCTTGCCCGCGACGGGACCGCCGCAACCCGCGAGCAGCAGCAGGGAGACCAGGAGAACCGCCGCGCGCTCAGCCACCGGAGTGCATCACGTCCGCACCGGCGGGAACGGTCGCGTCCTCGGGGTCGTCCAGCCACCCCTCCGGCAGCACGACCTTGGCGGCGGACCCCTGCCGCCCGCGCGGCCCCTCGGCGTTGGCCGGGAACGGCACGTCCGCGTCCAGCTGACCGATCAGGTCGTCCAGCTCCTGCAGGCTCGACACCATCGCGAACGCCCGCCGCGTGTCCCCGCCGACCGGGAACCCGTGCCAGTACCAGGCCATGTGCTTGCGCAGGTCGCGCAACCCCTTGTTCTCGCCGTCGTGCGCCGCCAGCAGCCGCGCGTGCGTGCGCAGGACCTCGGCCACCTCGCCGAGCGACGGCCCCGGCGGCACCTCCTCGCCCCGGAACGCCGCCTGCAGGTCGCGGAACAACCACGGCCGCCCGAGGCACCCGCGCCCGACGACCACGCCGTCGCACCCGGTCCGCGCCACCATGTCGAGCGCGTCCTGGGCGCTGAAGATGTCGCCGTTGCCCAGCACCGGAATGCTCGTCACGGCCTCCTTGAGCCGCGCGATCGCACTCCAGTCCGCCTTGCCCGAGTACCGCTGCGACGCGGTGCGCGCGTGCAGCGCCACGGCCTGCGCACCCTCGTCCTGCGCGATCCGCCCCGCGTCGAGGTAGGTCAGGTGGTCCTCGTCGATGCCGATGCGGAACTTCACCGTCACCGGCATGTCCCCGGCGTTGCGCACCGCGGCCCGCACGATCTGCCGGAACAGCTCCCGCTTGTACGGCAGCGCCGCCCCGCCGCCCTTGCGCGTCACCTTGGGCACCGGGCAGCCGAAGTTCATGTCCATGTGGTCGGCGAGGTCCTCGTCCACGATCATCTTCGTGGCCTCGCCGACGTTCTTCGGGTCGACGCCGTAGAGCTGCATCGACCGCGGGTTCTCCCCCTCGTCGAAGGTGATCATGTGCATGGTCATCGGGTCCCGCTCGACCAGCGCACGCGCCGTGATCATCTCGCAGACGTAGAGCCCGGCCCCGTACTGACGGCACAGCTGCCGGAACGCGACGTTGGTGATCCCCGCCATCGGCGCGAGCACAACGGGCGGGTCGACGGCGTAGGGGCCGATCTTGAGGGTGGGGGCGGACACGACCACCAGGTTACGGCACTGACCTGGCCGGATCTTCGCCGATGCGCGTCCCCCGTCGCGGAAGTGCCTGCCGAACGCCGATTTCCCGGAGCCCGGCCGGATCGTCGTGGTGGTGGTGCCCCGATCGGGTGGTGCACCCCTTCTGCCAACATGCCACCTGGAAAGGAGACCGAAGCGTGGGGGCGAGTCAGCTGATCAAGACCGGGTTCGAGCTCTTCTTCGAGGAAGGTCCCATCGGCAGACCGACCGGTGGTGACGAGCAGCAGGTCATCAGCGTGCGCGAGGTCGGCTTCCTGGCCATGCCCACCGGTCGGCTGGTCGCGGCCGACCCGTTCGTGCTGTGGCCGGAGGACGCCGAGCCGTTCACCGCGACGTTCGAGCCGGGCAAGTACCCGGTCGCGGTCTCCCTGGTGTCGTGGCTCGACCGCGACGGGTTCCCCGACGTGCGCCAGGGCTACCGGGTCGCCGCCGCCAAGCTGACCGTGCGCGACGAACCCGCCTACGTGTGGGAACCGGCCCTGGTTCCGGGCGAGCACGTGGCGCCGATGCTGCCGGGCCAGCGCTTCGGGTACGAGGTCGAGTCGAGCACCGGCGCGTTCTTCGACCTCTCCGCGGCACCCGCCGTCGACCGGCTCGCCGGCGACGACCAGGGCGGCTGCGAGCTCATCGACGCGCTGAGCGCGGTCGGCGGCGGTCGCGGCCCTGCCAACGTCACCGACGTCGAGTCGGGCCTGAACGTGGTGGCGTTCTCGACCGGCTGGGGCGACGGCGTCTACCCGACGTGGGTGGGCCGCAACGCCGCGGGTGACCCGGTCGCGTTCGTGACGGACTTCTTCGTGATCAACCGGTTCTGAGGGGCTGGTTCGCCCGGTCGCCGCGTTTCGAACGGGGATGACCGGGTATGCGGGAAGGCGTGAGCGAAGCCGAGGAGTCCGATCAGCACAGGCTCGCGCGCAACGTCAACGAGCTGCTGCAGGAGCTCCGCGTGGCGCAGGCCGGTGTGCAGATCCTGTTCGGCTTCCTGCTCTCCATCGCCTTCACCGACAAGTACTCGACCGTCGGCGCCTACGTCCGCGTCACCCACCTCGTCACCGTCCTGTGCGCCGCCATCGCCGTCGCGTTCCTCACCGCCCCCGCCGCCTGGCACCGCGTGCTGTTCCGCCAGGGCCGCCGTGAGGACGTCGTGTCGTCCGGCAACACGTTCGCGTTGGCGGGCCTGGGTTTCCTCGCACTGGCGATGACCGGCACGGTGCTGCTGCTGGCCGAGGTCGTCGTCGGCGGCTGGCCCGCG
Organism: Lentzea chajnantorensis; assembly: GCF_054300775.1. Classification (NCBI taxonomy): domain Bacteria; kingdom Bacillati; phylum Actinomycetota; class Actinomycetes; order Pseudonocardiales; family Pseudonocardiaceae; genus Lentzea; species Lentzea chajnantorensis. The sequence goes on from NZ_JBSDZT010000002.1 coordinate 1,436,854, forward strand.
ATCCTCGTGGGCGCGGTGGCGTTCCTCGTCTTCGCCGGCCTGTGGTTCGCCTGGCCGTTCGCCTCGCGCTCAGCCGAGCGTGCTGACGAACGCGAGCGCCCCTAACCCCACCGCGACCGGCACCGCCAGCACGACCGCCCTGCGACTCGGCCGCGGCAGCACGCGCAAGGTCCTGACCCCCAGCGGGACCAGCGCGACGCACAACCCGGCCGTGCCCACGACCGACAGCACCTCCGCACCCTTCAACACCCCCAGCGGCAACAGCCCCATGGCTGCCAACGCCACCGCCCTCACCGGCCCGAGCACCCCACCCAGGTAGGCGCCCACCGCCAGCACGCACCAGCCGAACACGATCGTGAACGACAGGTAGCTGAACAGGTGCAGGTCCCCGTACCCGTCCGCGACCAGCCGCGTGGCCTCCTCGACCCCGCGGTGCCGCACCGCGCCGAACGCCGCCTGGTCCACGCCCGCGTGGAACGTCCGGGCGAACAACCCCACCGTGACCAGCACCCCGCCCCAGGCCGCCCACACCGGCCGCCGCCCCGCGACCTCGGCCACCGCGGGCCACATCACCACGTGCCCGGCGAGGAACGCCGTGTAGGCCGCCGTCATCAGCCCGGGGTGGTCGGCGGCGGCCCTGAGCTGGTCGGGGAAGAAGAAGTGGAACGGCGACCGCAGCAACGTCCCCACCAACAGCAGCACCGGCCCCAGGACCAGCGCGACACCGGCGGTCCACCCGTTCGGGAACACCTCGTCCGTCATGGTCGGCAACGCTGCCAGCGCGGCCGTTCCCCGTGATCGGCCCGTGGTCCGACCGCCCGCCCGCCTCGGACCACGGTCCGAGACCGTTGTCCAAAAGATTTTTCGAGCGGTCTGTCGATCGGCGTTCCCCCAGTTCGACGTACCGGTGGGCGGACGAGCGCCGGATCTGTCGGAGGCGGAATTCGGGTGAGACGAACGCGGCGATGAGGAACACTCGGACCCACCGATGAGTTCTACCTGATCTGCCGGTCTCAACCGGCGTCGACGACGACGCCGGCGGCCTTGGCCGCGACGCGACTGTGCCAGCCAGCTACCTAGTGAGGGCCTGACATGCCTGCTGCGATCCAAGACCGACCGACCGCGCAAGCGAGTCGAACACCACTCGTGGTGCGCCTGCTGGTGCTGGCGACGTTCGTGGTCATCCTCAACGAGACCCTGATGATCAACGCGATCCCGCGCCTGATGGAGTCGCTGCACGTCAGCGAACAGGCCGCCCAGTGGGTCTCCACCGCGTTCATGCTCACCATGGCCGCCGTCATCCCGATCACCGGCTGGTTCCTGCAGCGCGTCACGACCCGCCAGGGCTACCTGATCGCGATGAGCGTGTTCATGGCGGGAACCGCGATCTCCGCGGCCGCGCCGACGTTCACCGTGCTGCTGATCGGCCGCATCGTCCAGGCCGCCGGCACCGCCGTGATGATGCCGTTGCTGATGACCACGCTGATGACCGTCGTCCCCGAACAGGACCGCGGCCGCGTGATGGGCAACGTGACCCTCGCGATCTCCGTGGCCCCGGCCATGGGCCCGGCGATCTCTGGCCTGATCCTGCAACTCGGCTCGTGGCGCCTGCTGTTCGTCGCAGTCCTCCCGATCGCCGGCGCCGTGACGTACTTCGGCCTGCGCCAGCTCACCAACATCGGCGAACCCAAGGTCAGCACGATCGACTGGCTCAGCGCAGCCCTGGCGACCGTCGGCTTCGGCGGCCTGGTCTACGGCCTGAGCCTGTTCGGCGAGGGCACCGACCACCTCGGCCCGACCATCGGCGTCGTCGTGGCAGGCGCCGCCACCATCACGTTCTTCGTGCTCCGCCAACTCCGCCTGCAGCGCACCGGCGCCCCGCTGATGGACCTCCGCACCCTGAGCCACCGCACGTTCGCCCTGGCCCTGATCCTGATGTGCGTCGCGTTCCTGGCGATGATGGGCTCGATGATCCTGCTGCCCCTCTACCTGCAGAACCTCCGCGGCCTCACCCCACTGGAAACAGGCCTGCTCCTCATGCCCGGCGGCCTCGCCATGGGCCTCCTCGGCCCCACGGTCGGCAAGGTCTACGACCGCCTCGGCAGCCGCCCCCTGGTCCTGCCCGGCTCCATCGGCATCGTGCTTTCGTTGGCCGGCTTCACCCAGATCTCCACCACCATGCCGTACTGGCAGATCCTCGCCCTGCACGCACTGCTGATGGTGAGCCTGGCCGCCACCTTCACCCCGATCTTCACCCTCGGCATGGGCGCCCTGCCCCCCGACATGTACCCGCACGGCAGCTCGATCCTCGGCACCCTCCAACAGGTGGCCGCGGCCCTGGGCACCGCGCTGGTCGTGACCGTGATGTCCGCCCGTGCCAGCTCGTTGGTGGCCGACGGGGTCGCGGCCGGTGCGGCTCAGCTGAGCGGCATGAAGATCGCGTTCGTGGTGGCGACCGTGCTGGCCGCGGCGACCATCGTGGTGGCGGTGCTGCTGCCGAGCCGGGCGTCTGCTTCGGCTGGTGGAGGTGTGGCGCACCACTGATCGTGGGTGGTTGTTGGAGGCCGACGTGCTGGTTGCACGTCGGCCTCTTTCGTTCGGTGGCGCTCTTGCGACGCGGTGCAGCATCTGGGGGTGTGGTGGGCCGCCAGGGACTCGAACCCTGAACCCGAAGAGTAAGGGCCTTCGCTTGGCGTTGTTCGTCGATCTTCCTCGACAGTGCTCACTACCTGCGCGGATACAGTCCCCGATCTGAGCACTGTGGACAGTCGCATCTCGATGCTTGTCGTCGTTTTGTGAGAGTTAAGTGTGGGTTGATCTTGGTCTTCTAGAGCCGTCCACACGCCTGCCATCATCCCGACACTGAGCCTCGAACGCGGCCGGTGATGCTGGGTCAAGGTACTCGTTCCAGCCTTGACGCGGCGTCGCCGGCCGTTGTCATGCTCTCGGTGTCGGGGTGGCTCGGCCTGGTGCCCGTCGAGCATTTCCGCGGCTTCGTCTGGGGCCTCATCGGTGGCAAGGCGGCGCAGCCGTCGCGGCAGCCGAGCGCCGTGCCCAGCCGGCTTGTGGTGACCGCGCTGGCGCTCGTCGGGGGTCGGGGACGCTTCAGGCTTCGGGGCGGGTGAGCCGTCAGCTGGCGCCTGAGGCCAGGCGCGCAGCGCCGCCCGGCCGACCGGCGGAGCGAAGCGGATGCCGGGAGTGCCGGGATGAATGCTGGTGCAGCGCAAGACCACACGCGCCGCCAGCGGCGGCGCCTTGATCCCGTAGAGCGAAATTCGGCAGTACCTCCAGGTCCGTGGCAAAGATGCGGCACAATACGGCCTTACGTTTGGATCGGGATCTCGATTCGTGGTCGGAACGCTTCGAGTCGGCCGACGTATGTGCGCACCACTTGGTCATAGATATCCGGTGTCTTGGCCGATCGAACGGTGATCACCAGTGCATAGCGGATTCTGTCGACTCCGCTTGCAGCCCCGCCGCCCGTGCGCGCATTGTGATGAATGTCGAATACTGGTCGGTAGAGTGACGATCCGCGGAACCGCTTACTGCGGTGGAGTGTCGTCTCCCACTTCTGAGCGTCATTTCGCAGCGTCCGCTCATTGTCGTAGTCGCTCCGCTGAAAGAATGAGCTTGAAGTCGGCTCGGTCGCGGCGTCTTTGAACTTTCCTGCGTGCGGACGAAACACAACTTCTAGTCCACTTCGGGTATAGCTTCCTGGATCTTGTGGATCCACCGCTGTGGCGTAGCAGAACGTGGCATCCACAGTCACGAAGCCGCTGAGGGAGGACTCGGGGAGAGGGAGTAGGGCGCGTAGATACTGGCTAGGATTTAGTTCTCCCTGATAGACAACACGAACCGTCCCGTCAGGACAGACGACGAGATCGTCAATCCGACTAGGAAGCCGGCCCCAGCCAACTTCTGACTTATCCATATTTGAGCTGTCGGCGCCGTGGATCAAGAGCGTCTTGAGAGCCAGTGGACTGAGCCGCTCACCAAAGTGGGCGCGGACACCAAGAGCCATCCGCAGTGCTGCTGGTGAAGCGAATGATGTCCCTAGCGTCATAGCCAACCTGGGCGCGTCGTTAGGGCTATATACAATGAACGGTTCGCGCTCGACTCCGCCGAAGTGGATAACATCTGGCTTTATGCGTCCAGGGCTTCGGCCTGGTCCAAAAGCGCTGTACGGTGCCCGCTTCCATCCGTCTTTCTGACTATCTGCGGCACCGATAGCCATTGCGTTGACGGCATCAGATGGGACCTGAATCCGCCGCTCCTCTTCGAGAACGCCCACGTTTCCATTGTTGCCAACGGCAATAGTAGCAAGTGCGTGACCGTCAGAGAGGTGTTCGTCAAGAATTGCAGTCCACGGATGAACCTCATCATCCTCAATTGAGAGGCTGGGGCCTATGCTCAAGTTAAAGAATTCATAGTTTCGCTCCGCCAAAGCAGCTTGGATCCGTCGAAGTGCTGTGTACAGTTCATACGGATCCTGCGTTGACTCCTCATCGAGCACTCGAAAATTGTCAACGACGGCATACGGTTGAGGCGCAGCCTCTCCAGGAGTCAAGCTTCCAAACAACAAGGCGGATGTGACATCGTGCCCGTGACTGCGGAAATCTTCGTTCGGCGTGGAGGTTCCGCTAGGCTCGATCGCGGCGACCCAACGCCCAAGTGAATGTTGTTCCGGAATCCCGCCATCGAAAACTGCGACGCGGAGGTCAGGGTCTACTGCGTCAGCGTCGGGAAGAGCGCAAGGAGACAGCTGAGGCATGGCGCGTGCGCGCTCGATAGTTGGGATATTCCTTAGGCGCGGCATAGGTCGCGCGACGCGCAGAAAGGCGAACTTGGCCAGCTCGGGAAGCGTGTCGCTATCCCCTAGTTCGACAGGTACAAAGCAGAGCCCGCCCGCATGTAGGCGCTGTTCGAAGTGCGGCCGTGCCCCCAAAGTCAATGCATAGTCGGAAAATGCCTGCAAGATGTAAATGGCTGATTGACTTGCGCTGGCATGTAGTACGACTTCAAGAAGCGTTCCAGACGGGCTGCCATCGATTCGCAAGCGCTCAGAAGCTACCGGTGCTCGTACGGCTTCGATCTTTCGGAGCTGTTCGCGCGATGTTGCCCCGAGGTTATATGCTCCACTTGACATAGCGGTTGCCCACCTGTCGAATGCTTCACGACGACCAGCGACAAATAGCTCAGTCGTAGCTGCCGGCTCAGGGTCGATTTTCTTCGACCACTTCTCCGGTTGAATTTCTGCTGGGCGACTTCCTACTTGACGAAGATTGAAATCATTGAGCAGATTCGCGGGGTGATATGACTTCGCAATCCATTGCGGATGAAGGGTCACCACTCCAACGGCTTCATTGTTTGGGCACGCGCCTCTGGGAAGCGAGTCTAGCGACTGTGCGGCTGTGGTGATCATTGGTGTTAGCCGTGCGACAGCCTGATCAAAGGTATACGAAGGTTCATTTCCGCCACCTCCTCCCGGCGGAATTATGCCTTCTGTTAGTCGCTCGCCGTATCCGAGGAGAAACTTTCTGTTATCCGGCATGATTGCTCCTCATCTTATTACTTTTGACGCTTACGCAAAGTGTCGCGACTAACGCCCGTCAGTTCGCTGGTGCGCCGCTGCGAGATCTGGGTTTCTTTCATTAGGCGCATTGCAAGTTCGACTCTGCGAGTCGTTGGTAGTGTCACCATCTGTTCTTTAACTCTTTCGAGTAGCGCCTGTTCGACTGGTATCTGCCCGATCGCCGCGAATCGTCGCGCTTGGGTGACTTCGCGCTCGATGTTGCTAAACGACATTCCTATGCAGAGCTGAGAAAGTACTTCGATTAGCTCGGCATCGATTTTTTGTTCACTCAAATGATGCTGGAGTGCCGTCCTGATTTCGTCGACTCCAGGGAGTGGAAAATCGATCGTCATTTCGAATCGCCGCCAGATGGCGGGATCGAGAAGCTCGGCGTGATTTGATGCCGCCAGAAGTAGAGATCCCTCAGGCCAGTTGTCGATCTCTTGTAGAAGAACCGTGACGAGCCGCTTAAGTTCTCCAAGTTCGGTCGCGTCGTCTCGGCGTTTCGCAACAGCGTCTAGCTCGTCGATTAGTAGTACGCTGGGGGTTGATTTTGCGTAATCAAGTACCCGGCGGACATTTGCTCCCGTGCGACCAAGGAAGCTGCTCATCACTGATGATAGATCTAGTGTGAGCAGAGGTAGCTTGAGCTGAGACGCAAGCCATTGTGCTGAAAGAGTTTTTCCTACGCCTGGGGGGCCAGTGAATAGGGCGGTCCTAGTTGGGGCTAGGCCTACGTTGAGAAGCGGAGTGGGATTTGAATATTCCCGTACGATCTGATCAACTCTTTTCCTAACTGCTTCGCTAAGGATCGGAACGATAGGAACAATGTTGAGGTCGTCGTGTCTGATCAGAGGCAGCCTCGACTCCTGATCAACTGGCTGCGCCATCGCAGCCGCTCGACCTTCAACGCCTCTCATGGGGCTCTCGCGAAGCATGTCGATCAGTGACGACGCAATAAAAGGGCGCGAGTCGCGGTAGCGCCTGGCCAGACGGCGCAGCATCGGTGGTACCTCGACCGTCCGTCCGGACAGGGCGAGCTTGGCCAACTGGACTAGATCTTGGTCGACTCTGCCGGAGTCGTCCGGTTCTGTGGGAGCGCGTTTGTCCTGCACAGAGTGATGCTAGCAGCATCAGTGGACTAGCTGTAGATCATTTGGCCCAAAGTCGCCCACTTTGACGAGATGGTGCTGGTGGGCTCAAACTTCTTGGGGCGTAAGCGTTGTAGCGTTGCGCAGATGCAGCTGATGAGTTGGGCGCGCTCACTGGTGGACGACATGCTGCATGTCTCGCTGCCTAGGCGTTGGAGACATGTGAACGCGGTCGCCAAGCGTGTGACCGTCGTCGAGGCGCTGGTGTCGTCTGAAGACGCGGAGATGCTGAAGGCTGCGGCTCTACTGCATGACATCGGTTACGCACCTGAGCTCGCAGCGACGGGCTTTCATCCGCTGGACGGTGCCAGGTTTCTTCGTGACCAAGGAGCACCCACCCGGCTCTGTGCCCTCGTTGCTCACCACTCATGCGCGTTTCGAGAGGCTGAGTTCAGAGGCCTGTCGGCTGAGCTCACCGAGTGGGCAGATGAGGAGGGGGTACTTCGAGATGCGCTGTGGTGGGCCGACATGACGACGAGTCCTGATGGTGAACCCATGAATGTGCAGGACCGTATCGAGGAGATTCAAAAGCGCTATGGCCCAGAGTCGTTGATCACTCTGTTCATCCGCGAGGCCCGTACTGACCTGGTAGGCGCGGTGAATCGGACCGAGGAGCGGCTCCGTGTCGCTGGGTTGGATCAGACCGCGAAGTAGGGCATCGATCGGTCCTCGAACCCGTGCTCGATCCGAAGCCGGATCGACGGGTGGATGTTGAGCGCGTCAAGGTTCCCGCGGCTTACCCAGTGCACCTCGCTGGACTCGTCGCTGGTCCGCAGCTCGCCGCCGATCACTCGCGCCCGGAAACAGATGGAGAACTGCTGCCGCACCTCGCCATCCGTGTACGCGATGACGTGCGCGGGATCGGAGTACACGCCGATGATGTCGACAGGCTCGACGTCGATCCCGGTCTCTTCCTTGACCTCGCGGATGACGGTGTGGCCGATCGTCTCGCCGACGTCCTGCGCTCCGCCGGGGATCGAGTACAGGTCGTTGTCGGTGCGGCGGATCATGAGCAGCCGGCCTTGCTCGTCCTGCACGAAGGCCGTCACCGCCACGACGATGTTGGTCGCTTTCGGTGCGTTCGGGTCGTTGTAGTGATCAGTGCGAGCCATGCCTACCTGCCTACCACTTCGGCGGCTTTGCGCCATCCCAGACGCCCTGGAAGCTCTCGGCGTACGTCTCGAACAGGTCGCCCCCGGACAACCGCCGCAGGTGCAGGACCGGTGCGTGAGCTGCCATGAAGCCGTGCACGTGCGTGTTCACGAGCATCTCGTCATCGAACCTGTAGATCGAGTTGTAGAGCGTCGTCCCGTGAAGTCGGATCTCTACGCCGGACACCTGGGTCAACGGCTTATAGATTGCGAGGGCGTTCCGGATCTTCGCGCCAAGCGTGGTCTTGCCGATGCCCTCTTCTTCGCTGCGGCGCGCGACTTCTCGGCTTGCTGGGTCCCCGAGCAATAGCCGGATCTTGACGCCGCTCTCCGCCTTCTGGCGAAGCGTCTTGATCAAGGCTGGGTTGTCCACCAGGAACATGCCGGCGTAGACCAGGATCGAGATGCTGATCTTGGACTGCTCGATCAGGTGTCCCCAGATGTCCTGCGGCACGGCGTGGCGGTGCGCGTAGACCTGCACGACCTCGGACTCGTTGATCTCTTTCTTCTTCTCCGGCGCGACGGCGTCTGGCCAGAGGTAGGTCTCCGTCTCGCGGACCATCGCGGCGATGGCGTGCCGGTGGCGCGGGTACGGCGTCCGGTCCTGCGTGATCCACCGTTCGACGGTCTTTGGGTCTACGCCGGTTGCCTTGGCGACTTCATCGAAGCCCAAAGTGTTGCGCAGCAACGCATCCCGCAAGCGTTGGTTCGGCATGACCCACCTCCGTACAACTAGGGACGACTTCAATGTAGTCGAGACGTCTGTAGTTGTCCTGATGTGTGGTGTTGACGTCCTGCCGATTCGTCGAAAGTCGTAGGTCTCGAAACGTCGGAGAACAGCTCCGACCGGCACGAACGACAGGAGAGCGACGATGGCGATCACAGGTGGGAGCAGGCTCCCGGCGGGTCACGACTTCGTGTTCCCGAGGGGCGCACTCGTGATGAGCGTCGAGCCGGTGCTCAAGTTCCAGTCAGCTGAGGACCGCGCCAAGGGGCTCCCCGTTGAGCAGGAGGTCGACAAGGACAACGGGTTGCTTGTGTGGTCCGTCCTCGTGATCGACCAGGCTGCGGAGCGCAAGACGGACGCGGCGGTCACGGTCAAGATTTCCGCACCCCACCGGCCCGTTCCGCCTGAGGCGATCCCCGGCACGGATATCCGACCTGCCGTGTTCGAGGGGCTGACGGTCACGCCGTGGATCGATGACAAGGGCTGCCGTGGTGGGCACGTCGGTGAGCGTCACCGCTGCCGGGCGAAGCTGGGCTACAGCCTGCGCGCCACCGGGATGAAGGCGGCTGTCGCGGCCAAGCCCGCACCCAAGGCGGCGTGATCCGTGGCCGACTTGATTCGCCTGCACCTGACGGCGAACCTGCCGATCCGGGTGGAACCGCTCGTCTTCGCTGGACGGGTTGAGTTCCGGCTGGGCAACGCGTTCCCGGCCGTCCTGGTGGTCGACGCGGAGGCGCTGCCTCGCCTTGCTGAGGCTGTCGCTGAGGGACAGGCGGCTCTCGATGCGGCTCGGGGTGGTCAGTGATGGGGTTCAACGCCACCTGTACGCCCGGGCAAGACGCGGGCGCGGCCATGATCCGGGTGACGCCTGAGGTTCCGGCGCTGGCCATCTACCTCGACCCGGTCAACATCGCGATCCAACTCCCGCCCTTTTCCGGCGGCTCGGACGTGCTAATGCGGTTCTGCCGCGAGTTGTCGCGAGAGGCAGCCAAGCTGGCTGACCACCTCGGCAACCAGGAGGGGCGTCACGCGCTGGCGGAGGAGGCTCCTGATGTCCGCGGCTGAGGCCATGCACTGGGGAGTCGCTGAGCAGGTCCGGACGCTGAGCGAGGCGCACGACGTGCTGAGCAAGCTCATGCCCAACCCCAAGGCCGCTCCCGCCGTCCTGCGGGACTACTACCTCCGCTCGGCCGCTGTTTACGCGCGGGTCGCTGAGATCGATCGCAGCCACCACCACGAAGCCGTCTACTGGGCGAACCGTGAGCGCGAGAAGGGGGAGGCGATCAAGGTCACCGCGACGGAGAAGAAGTAGCAGAAGTCCTTATTGGACAGAGCGCGTGACTCTGCTGGGTCATGTGGCGATGCCGCACGTCTTGTTGCGGTGCAAAGAGAACGTGAGACGCAGGAGCGGAACCCGGCTACCAACCTCGCCGCTCCTGCGTTGTCCACCCAACTCGGGAGTGAACAAGATGAGCGTAGAGCCTGGGCGCATTCCTGCGCCAGACAGGGCCACGAAACAACTGCTCTGGGATCGGATGATCTCCAGCAAGCAGACGGTCTCCAGCTACGTCGTGATGCTCGACGGCGGCAGCCTGGAGACGTTGGAACTCACCGCTGCTCAGGCTGAGGGCTTCGAGTGCCTGACCTGCAAGTCACAGCACACCACGGAGTCGGGAGCGTTCCGGCCTGTTGGGCGTATCCCGAGTATTGGCACCGTCTGTCAGTGCCTCAAGTGCGCTGGCGGTGCGCGATGAAGGGCAACCGATGGGTCGATCCCGCACCGTTCGAGGGTGCACGTCCGCAGGTTCCCTGGTGGGTGTGGCTGCCCGGCTGGGCCAAGGTCGTACTCGCGCCGTTCGCGCTGCTTTGGCTGATGGTGCGCCTGGTGGCGAGGCTTGCGGTTCTCGTCGTGCGGTACCCGCTGGCAGTCACGCTCGGCCTCGGCGGCTATGCCGGCTACCGGCAGTTCGGACTGTCGCCGCTGGTCCTGGCGCTGCTGTCGCTCGTGTGTGCGCTGGCCCTCTGGTACGGCTTCGACCGAGAAACGTTCCTGCGGCACGGCTGGTATCGGCTGCTGACGGAGTGGCGTCGGCTCACGGTCTACGTACCGCAGTGGCGCACCGTGATGCGGCTGGCTGAGCTGACCAAGGACAACCGGGGGAAGGAGTACCGGCCCAAGCTGCGTCGCGTTCGGTCGGAGGGCTGGCGAGACAAGGTGCGCGTGCGGATGATTCCTGCGCAGTCGCCGGAGCAGTGGGAAGCACGACGGGACAACCTCGCGCACTCGTTCAACGCCCGGTCGTGCCGGGTGCGGGTGCGGGTGCTCAAGCCGCGCGTGCTTGAGCTCGACTTCATCCACTCCGATCCGCTGGCGCGGCCGGTCGTCGTGCCGCCGCTCGCCGATGTCGGAGAGGTCGACCTCAAGCGCGTGGCCGTCGGCCGGACCGAGACCGGGAAGCCCTGGCGGCTGAAGCTGCTCGGCTCGCAGGTCCTCGTGGTCGGTGTGCCTGGTGCGGGCAAGGGCTCGGTGCTGTGGTCGATCGTGTGGCAGCTTGCCCCGGCGATCAAGGCTGGGCTCGTCCGCCTCGTCGGCATCGATCCCAAGGGCGGGATGGAACTGGGCCAGTGTCCGGACGCATTCGAAAAGGTCGTCTACGACAACGGGCCGGAAGCCGTTGCCCTGCTTGAAGAAATCGCCGCAGAGGTTAAGGAACGTGCGGCTCGTTACCGGGGTATTCGGCGGCTCCGGGCGCGCAGTACGGGTGAGCCGTTCACGGTCCTGATCGTGGATGAGTTGGCGGATCTGATCGCCTATCAGCCAGACCGGAACCTCCGCGAACGCGCTACGCGTGCGGTTCAGACGATCACCTCGCAAGGACGCGCACCCGGCTACGCCGTCGTGGGCCTGGTCCAGGACCCGCGCAAGGAGGTCGTGAGCTTCCGGCACCTGTTCACCACCCGCGTTGCCCTGCGCCTGGATGAGCCGGTGCAGGTGGACATGGTCCTGGGCGATGGCGTTCGGCAACGTGGTGCGGCTGCTCACGAAATCAGCGAGAACACGCCTGGCGTCGCCTGGCTCAAGGAGGACGGGGAGCGCGAACCGGAGAGGGCTCGGGCCTTCCATGTCACGGATGCGGACTTGGTCGAGCTGGGCGTCTACCTCGCCCCGGCCACCGTGCACGAGTTCCCGACCAGCGGTGAGGGGAGGGCGGCGGCGTGACCGAGTACCTGACTCGCTCGGAGCGGATGAAGCAGCCGGCCGCGCTCGATATCGTTCGAGCCGTCGCTGAGGAGCACGGCGTCTGTGTCCGGCCGTTGGCCAAGGAACGGATCGACCTCGACACCGGACGCGTCGACATCGTCCCGGTGCCGTGCGGCTCGACAGTCGCGAGTGTCTGCCCTACCTGCGCGGAGAAGAACCGGCGTCTGCGGATGGCGCAGTGTCGTGAGGGATGGCACCTGACGGAGGAGCCCGACTTCACGCCGGACGCTCCGAGTGATGATCAGCGGGAGCTGACCGCCTTCCGGGCTGACCTCGTGAAGGCCTTCCGCCTGGCCCTCGATGAGGGTGACGAGGTCGGGGCGGAGGAGGTCCGGGAAGAGGTCGCGGAGGTCGACGCCGAGCTTCGGCAACTCGGAGTCCGCGGTTCACTCCCCTCCCTGGAGGTGCCGCTCAAGGCAGCTCGGAAGCGGTCGACCAGGCGTCGACAGGACGCGCCCAACCTGCCTCGACGGCCGGTCAGCAAGCGCACGGTCGGGAAGGTGTTCGGAGGCAAGTACCAGCCCTCGACATTCCTCACGCTGACGCTCGACACCTACGGCAAGGTCCGCAGCGACGGCACGCCCGTTGACCCGGCGACCTACAACTACCGGCGTGCTGCTCGGGACGCGGTGCACTTCGCGGCGCTGCTCGATCGGTTCGTCCAGAACCTGCGCAGGTGCGTCGGGTGGGAGGTCCAGTACTTCTCGACCGTCGAGCCACAGCGGCGACTTGCTCCGCACTGGCACGCGGCGGTTCGGGGCTCCATCTCGCGGGCAGAGCTGCGGGCGGTCGCTGAAGCCACCTACCACCAGCTCTGGTGGCCGGAGCACGACGAGATCAAGTACAGCGGCGACCACCTGCCGGTCTGGGATGTCCGGGCCAAGGGCTTCGTTGATCCGCAGACACGGAAGACCCTACCTACCTGGGAAGACGCGCTCGACCAGGTGGAGCGGCCCGCCCACGTCGCACGGTTCGGGGTGCAGGTGCAGGTGCACTCCAAGGGCATTCTCGGCGGCACCGAAGAGGCCGGCCGCCACATCGGCTACCTGACGAAGTACCTCACCAAGAGCATCAACGAGTGCTTCGAGGCGCAGACCGCACGGCAGGAAGACCACGCCGAACGGCTTTGCGCTGAGCTCGCGGTCACGCCCTGCTCGCCGAACTGCCCGATCTGGCTGCTCTACGGCGTCCAGCCTCGCGGGGCTCGGCTGTCCACTGTGCCGGGCAAGTGCAAGGGGAAGGCGCACAAGCGGACCACGCTCGGCGTTGCTGGGCGGCGGGTGCTCGTGTCGCGGAAGTGGTCGGGGAAGTCGCTCGCCGATCACAAGCACGACCGGAAGACGTTCGTTCGGCAACTGCTCGCGGACGTCGGCATCAAGCCCGAGGACCAGCCACAACGGGTCATCTGGAACAACGTCGAGCCCGGCGACCCGAGCGTGCCGCCTCGAGCACACCTGCTGCTGAGCGCGGTCGCTGAACGGCGGCGGTGGAAGGCCGAATACACGGCCGCGCTACTCGCATCTGCCGGACCTCCGGGGAGTTCGGCAACTCCGCTCGCCGCTTGATCAAGGGGGAAACATCATGGAAGCAAGCCGATTCGAACCACTGTGGGACAGTCAATGACGTTACGGCCTACCTGAACGTTCCAGTGCACACGCTCTACGGCTGGAGGACCAAGAACTACGGGCCGCCCGCTCGGCGCATCGGCAAGCACCTGCGGTACCTGCCGTCCGAGGTGCGGAGCTGGTTCGAGCATCTGCTTGAGGAGGCGGCCTGATGGGACGTCCGCCTCTGGACCTCGGCACGTACGGCGCGATTCGTTGCTATGAAACGGATTCTGGCTGGCGTGCGACCACGAAGTATCGCGATTACGACGGCAAGACGCGGCCGGTCGAGCGGTGGGGGAAGACCAAGAGTGCCGCAGAGCGGAGCCTCAAGAAGGCGCTCGCTGAGCGGAAGGGGCCGTCCGGCAGTTCGCTGACGCGCGAGAGCCGGTTCAAGGAGGCCCTGGACCAGTGGTTCACGAAGTTTCAGGCGCTGGCTGACGCTGGGAAGAGGTCTCCGAGCAGCGTCGACACGTACCGGAGCATTATGGATCGGCATGTGCTTCCTGGCCTCGGTGAGCTGCGGATTCGTGAGATGACGGTGGCTCGGGTCGACGCGTTCCTCGGGGCGTTGTGGCGGTCGGTCAGCGTGGACACGGCGAAGACGGCTCGGTCGGTGATCTCGGGGGCGCTGCGGATCGCTGTCCGGGACAAGGCGCTGGACACGAACCCGGTCAGAGAGGCAGAGCCGCTGGAGGCCGGCCGCAAGAAGAGTCCGCGGGCGCTCACGCTGGAGGAACGGGTCCGCTGGCTGGAGATGCTGGAGTCGGATCCCAGGGCCGTGAAGCGGGATCTGCCTGACCTGTCGCGCTTCATGATGGCCACGGGCGTCCGCATCGGTGAGGCGCTGGCCGTCTACTGGGAAGACGTCGACTTCGATGCTGGCACGGTCGCCGTGAACTACACGGTCATCCGGGCCAAGGACATCGGGCTGATCCGGAAGTCGACCAAGACGGAGGCCGGTGAGCGAACGCTCCTGCTCCCACGATGGGCGCTCGACATGCTCCAACGGAGGCGCAAGACCACGAGCTTCCCGGACGGGCCGGTTTTCCCGGACGCCCTCGGCGGGCTCCGCGACCCGTCCAACACCCGCAAGGACCTCCGGAAGGCGCGAGGCGGGGAAGAGTTCGCCTGGGTCACCTCGCACGTCTTCCGGAAGACGGCGGCGACCATCCTTGACGAGGCGGGGCTCTCCGCGCGGCAGGTCGCGGACCAGCTCGGCCACGCGCGGCCGTCCATGACGCAGGACACCTACATGGGTCGGAAGCTGGTCGACCGGCGGGCCGCTGACGCCCTGGAGGACGCGCTCGGAGGGCCGAAAGACGATCAAGCGGAAGATGACGAAGTTGAATGACCAGCGGTTTTGTGTGGGTTAAGTGTGGGGAGACCCGGACAAAGCGAAACCCCCAGGCCTGTGACCTGGGGGTTTGGTGGGCCGCCAGGGACTCGAACCCTGAACCCGAAGATTAAAAGTGTCCGGGAAAAGCCGTCGGAATCTGATTGAAAGCGCCGCTAATCAGCGTTTCCGCAGGTAGGGGGCCCGCTAACCTGTCGCCGAGCGTCGCCGGAAGTTGGTAGTCAGTGGAACGCGCGGGCTCCCTGGGGGCTCCCGTAACGCCTGCCGCCCGAGATCAGAGAAACAGGACTGATGAGGGAGGACGCATGAGGAAGATCGCTCTGCTGCCCGCTGCCGTGCTCGCGCTGCTCGGCGGGTGCGGCTCGACGGCGGACACCGGTGCCGCGCCGGCGAGCTCGGCCAGCACCACAACCACGACGACCAGCGCACCGACCACCACGACGACGAAGACGAGCGAGCGCCCGCAGCCCGAGCGCCTGTTCCTCATCGTCATGAAGGACAAGGGGTACGCCAAGACCTCGCTTGACGAGACGCTGCTGCTGACCGAGGCTGACCTGCACTGCCGGTCGCTCGCGGATGGGCTCACCCGGCAGCAGATCCTCAACGCGGCGGGCCTGCCGGGCTCGACGGCGCGGACGAGGTCCGAGGCCGTGTTCTTCGCAGCCGTCGCGAGCTTCTGCCCCGAGCAGTCAGCGAAGGCCACCAGCTAGTTCGTCGACAAGCTCAACGCAGCCCTCGGCCGTGCGCCGGGGGCTGCTGTCGTCCGCGGGTCGCTCAGCCGTTTGTCAGCAGCACCTGCCGCACCTGCTCCCGCGTCCACACGTGATCGGTGGCGCGGATGATCTCGGCCTGCTTCATGCCGGCGCCCGAGGCTTCTCGCACGGCCTCCTGCAGTGCCGCGCGCTCCTCGGCGAGGTGCGCCTGCGCGTTGCGGTAGGCCGCGGCTCGCTCGGCGAGCACCTTCTCGTGGTCGGTCATGCCTCCATGCTGGCACAACGGTATTGGCCCATCAAGTTTGCCAATTAACTTGGCCATGTCACTTGCGTACGCCAAATGACTATGCCAAGCTACTTGCATCACCGACGAGGAGGCACCCGATGGAGATCACCCCCAACCCCGCGAAGTGCCTCCGCTGCGGTCGCAAGCTCACCGCGGTCCGCTCCGTCGCCAACGGCTACGGCCGCACCTGCAGGGCTCGGATCATCGCCAGCGCCGGGAAAACCGTCGAGCGCGCCGAGTACAAGCCCGTCCAGGTCGCCAAGGCCGTCGAGGTGATCGAGCTGGGCGGCATCGTCCGCACGACCCCGGCCCTGTACCTCGCCGTCAGCTCCGACGGCGCCAACCGGTACGAGGTCGACCAGGTGGCCCACACCTGCACCTGCAAGGCCGGTGCGCGCGGCATCCGCTGCTACCACCTCGCCGCCGCTGAAATCCTCGCGGCGGCCTGACTCTCCCCCCATCAGCAAGACGGCCCCCGCCGGTGCTCGAACACCGCCGGAGGCCTGGACCGAACACCGCTAGGAGGTGTCGGCCGTGAGGTCGATCGTAGTTCCCACCGCCCGCCGCGTCCGCAGGACCGGCCAGCCCACCACCCTCGCCGCCATGCCGCGCCCGGCCGTCCAGACCGCGACGCGCGGCCCCCTCGGCGACGTCCAGCTGCGCACGCTCGGAGGTGTCAAGTGACCGCCGCACTCACCGCACGGCAGACCGGACTGGTGACGATCGAACTCCGCGACGACCTCGGTGTCCCTGGGGTGGTTGACCGCGACGACAAGCGGATCTGGCTGGACAGCAACCAGACGGACGAGGACCTGCTTGAGGTCGCGGCCGAGTGCCTGAGCAGGCTGCTCCGCCCGCAGCTGGCCGCCGTCGAGCCCAACGCGCCGACCGTTCAGGAGTCCGAGCAGGTCGTCACGCCGCGCCCGCAGCTGCGCCTCGTGCGCGCCGGGGGTGACCGGTGAGCAGCAAGCTCGACGTCCTGACCGTCATCGCCGAAGGGCAGGCGGCCGAAGCGGCGGCAACGGCGATCCCCGACAAGGGGGCCGCCGGGCCCGACGCTCGCGAGCAGGCCCGCCAGGTGATCCGCGACCGTGCCGCCGCCGGCATGCCCGAGCTGAGCGGCAAGCGGCTCGGCGCGATGTTCGAGCGCGGCGAGCGCTGGGGCCGTGACCGGATCGCAGAGGTTCGCAGGTCCGAGCCTGCGGCGCAGCCCGTTGCCGCCGCCGAGGACGTGCCGGACGAAGCGGCACCCGAGGCGGCAGACTCTGCCCCCGAGGAGGCCCCCGCGCCTGCCGCGGAACCGCCCGCCGTGCCGGTCAGCGTGCCGGTCAAGGCCCCTCGGGCGTGGCCGGTGCTGCTGCTCGCGCTGCCCGCGTTCGTGGCGATCTGGGGCGGCTGGGTGGGCCTCGGCGAGCTGACCGGCTTCGGCCCCGTGAACCTGCTGCCCGGCATCGGCGACGGCTGGACGATCAACACGGCGATCACGCTGCCCATCGGCGTTGAGGCGTACGCCGCATACGCCCTGCGGGTGTGGCTGTCCGGTATCGCGCCGACGCGCACGGGTCGCCTGTTCGCGATGTGGTCGGCGATCGGCTCGCTCGGCCTCGGCATGGCCGGACAGGTCGCCTACCACCTGATGGACGAAGCCGGCATGACCGCGGCGCCGTGGTGGATCACCGCGTTCGTCTCCAGCCTGCCCGTGGTCGTGCTCGGCTGCGGCGCGGCTCTCGCCCACCTGCTCGCCGCCGAGCCCCACGAACGGTCACGCCAGACGGTGTGACGCACGAGGAGACGACCCAGCCGCCGACGAGGAGCAAGAACGCCCCGCGCTGACCACGCGGGGCGTTCTGCTGTCTCAGGTCAGGTTGACGCGTACCTCTTGGCCAGCGCTGATCTGCTGGGCCACCGTCTGCGCTACGTCGCCGCCAGTGATGCCGATCTGGGCGAGCGCGGACTCGACCACCGGTTTCACTTCGTCAACCGGTTTGCCGGAGTAGTCACGGGCGATGGGCTCCAACGCTGACTTGATCTTTTCCGCGATCTCGGCGTAGAGCGCTTCGACCGCGCCGGAGTTGACTTCGACACGGGCCATGCTGGGTCCCTCTCATGCTGGAGAACCTCGTCGGCGCCGTCGGGGTGATGCCGACGCCTTCATTCCAGCACGGCGGGCGCTTCGTGGCGAACACACGTTCGAGCGAACCCGGGCTATCCTCGCCTGCGGGTGCGTCGCCGGTAGCGGCGGTGGTGCTCGGCGAGGTTGAGCCGCAGCTGCGGCGCCTCAGCGGCGGATGCGCGTCGCGCTCGCCCTCGCGCCCGCCGCTCGCGTTCGTACAGGGCGTGGGCGTCCCGGCACGGCCGGCAGTCGCACCCGTGCTTGACCCGGCGGGCGTTGGTGCCGTGGTCGGGGAGAACGGCCGGCCGCGGGTAGCCGTGCTCGCGGGCGAGCTGCGTGCGGTCGGCGCGGTCGAGGCCACCCCAGATGCCGTGCGGCTCGCCGCGTTCGAGGGCGCCGATCGCGCAGTCGAGGCGGACGGGGCAGGCGGCGCAGATCAGCTTGCACGCCAACTGCACTGCGCCGTTCTTCGTCGCCGCGCTGGCGTGCCAGTCCAGCTCTCCGAAGAGCCGACACGTCGCTCGCTCGTGCCACTCAGGCACGCGGCGGGGAACGCGGGGCAGCTCCATGCGTTGCACGACAGCGGACACCGCGAACCCCTTCCGTCCCAACTGGACCTCCAACCCGCGACCTACTTCGCCGTCATCCGCGTGCTCAGCGTCTGCTCGCGGACGATGCGCTCTGCTTCCTTGCGCGAGAGCGGTGTGACCCGCGCGCGGACGTCCTCGGGCGGTTCCTCGGCGTACTGGAGCACCGCGCCGCCTTCGCTCAGGTAGAACTTCACGTCCTCCGCCGGCGGCTTGAGCGTCCGCGTGTCGATCGCGGCCAGTGCGGCGTAGGCTTCGCGACCCTCGCTCGTCTCGACCGCGACGCCCCGGCCCTCTCGGGCGTTGTCGAGGGCCCGCCTGACCGCCTGCTCGGCCTGCCCGCGCGTGTCCAGTTCGGCCATGTCGATGACGCGGTCGCCGGCGTACAGCTCCCGCTCGTTCATGCCGAGGCGGGCGTTCTCCTCGCCGGGCGCGAACGTCCCCATGTGCCTGCCGAGGTTGAGTTCCGCGGCGCGAAGTCGCCAGTCGCGCACCTTGGCGTCCCGCTGACGGCACAGCACGAAGAACTCGGTGAGGTGCTGCTCGGCGACCAGCATCAGGCCGGCCAGGTGGGCACCGAACTCAGTCGAGTGCGCCTCGATCTCCGCGCGCAGAGCGTCCGCCTTCCGCAGTCGCTCCGCCTCGACTGCACGCGCGCGCTTGCGCGCGACCATCGCGGCACGCAGTCGGGCGAACCGCGACTCTCCGCGCTGCTTCTCGATCTGCTCAGCCGTGACCGACTCGTCGCCCTCGACCACCCGGCGCTCAAGATCGGTGACGGCCTGCTCCGCCGCGTCCGCGTCGGCGTCGGCCTGGGCGATGTCGGCCTCGGTGACCGGCTCGACGTCGGCCGTGTCGGCGAAGGTCATGGTGGTCACGTTGTTGTTGGGAATGCCGCTCATGCTGGGGTTCCTCCAGGTCGGGGCTGGCACTAGTCGGTGATGCGACCTTCGCGGGCAGCGGCGACGATGTCGTCCGCGTTCCTCGCCAGCTCGTCCTGTGACATGGCGTCGAGCTGGGCGCGGGTGTACGTGCGCGGTTGCGAGGTCATCGAGGCCTCTCAGAAGCGCACGGCGCGCTGCTGCTGCGCCGCCGCTTCCTGCTGAGCCTGTCGCTGCTGCAGGTGAGGCAGCTGGATCGCCTCGTTCGGCTTCCGCTCGCGCGTGAACGCGAGCATCTCGAAACGGCGGACCGTCGAACTGGGGTAGTCCAGTTCGGTCATCTCAGCGACGCGCGCCGCGAGGAGGCCATGCCGGTCCGGCCGGGCCGCAAGGGTGTTGGTCTCGCCGTTCTCCAGGATCGCCGTCAACGCGGCACGGCGTGCTGGCTCGTCACCGAACCGGTCGGCTTCGTCGAGCATCTGCGCCCGCTCGGCCTGCGTCATGGCCTTGGCGCGTTCGTAGTGGTTGCGGAACGCGGCCACGAGCACCGTGCCATCCGCCGGCGTAGTGCCCTCCGGGACTCCCGGGCCGGTGGGGAGTTGGGCGGCCAGCCAGTTGTAGCGCGCCTGCCGGCGGGACTGCAGACGCTCGCCCGCGGCCTCCAGGTCGCTGCTGTACGTGGCGTACGCCGCGGAGATCGCCTCGGCCCTGGTCAACTCGGTGAGCCTGGGGTCGGCGCGGGTGGCCACGACGGCAGCCTTGTACGTCTCCTGCGCCTGCGCGGCGCTCGCGAAGTCGGCATCGGCGTTGGGGTGCGGCATCGTGGGCGGTTCGGTCGGTGTGGCCGTCGGTGCGGTCACGCGGTCCTCCTGGGCAGTTCGCGGCGTGCCTGTTCGGCCTCGACCGCGTCGGATGGGATGAACCAGTCGCGGCCGTCACGGCGTGCGCCGGGCAGCGATCCGCGGGCAGCGTGCCGACGCACGGTGCGCGCGCTGACGCCGAGACGTTCGGCTGCTTGGCTGCTGGTCACAGGACAACGATCAATGTCACGTGTCACTGCCCTGTCCGCATGCGGACAAGGCAGGCGGCCCGGTCGGTGAGCACGATCGGCTCCAGCCCGAGCACCGCGGGCGGGTACCAGGTGATCTGCCTACTCATGGTCGACCATCACCCCCTCGACGATGTCGGTCAGCGTGTCGGACAGCCACTGCTTGGACGGCATGGTCTTGACCTCGGTCAGGTTGATTGAGCCGATGTGGACCGTGCGGCCGCTCGAGCCCGCCGGGGCTTGGCCGCCGCCGCTGACGGTCGTGCTCGAGGTGGCGGTGAGCGTGGTCGGGGTGCGCGGCATGGGCAGGGACGCGAGCGCGGACTCGGGCATGCGCACGTCGCCGCCCTCGGACGCGTTGATCGCCTCCAGCAGGCGGCCGTGCTTCTGCGCTGCCCTCCTGTTGACGACGAACTCCTTCGAGGTCAGCGGCACGAGACGGTCATCCTGATCGGGCCCCGAACCCGGAACCCAGCCACCGCCGTTGAGGCCACCGGTCAGCCAGTCCTGCGCCACGGCGTTGCGGCTCTCCGCGCGCATGACCGTGTTGATGTACAGCGTCTTCGCCTTGAGTTCGGCGGCGTTGACCTCTTCGATCTTCCGCATGGCGTCGGCGTTCTGCCCGGTGATGACGATCTCCTTGCCGTCCGGCATCCGGAACACGGCCTTGCCCGTCTCGTCCACCTTGACCGTGACGCCCATCGCGGCCAGCGCGGCGCCGTCGAGCCCGGCGACCATCTTCTGCAGCGCCGGGGGTGCGTTCGTGCCCGCGGCGGCAGCGAGGTTCAGGATCTCGCGCGTCTGCGCCTCGGTCACGGCCTTCGACATGGTGGCCGCGTCGGCGCCAGCGTGCTCGGCCTCGGCCAGCTTCGCTGCTGCCCCAACAACGTTGAGCAGGCTCTGCTCGTACTGGTTCTGTGCGGTGCGCGCCTCCAGCGAGTCCCTTCCGGACCGCTGCACGGCGTCGTTGAGACCCTTCTGCGCCTGCTCCAGGCCCAGCAGCGCGGACCGGTAGTTCACGCCAGCGCTCACCGAGCCGAGCATGATGCTCTGCTGCTCAAGCAGCTTGTCCGTGTGCGACTTGACGGCGTCGGCTGCGTCGCGCGAGGCGGCTTCCTGCTTCGCCACCTCGTCCCGGTACCCGGACGCTGCGGCCGTCGCCTGCGGAGACTCCTTGCCGTACCTGGCAATCGCGAAGTTCAGGTCAGCCTGCGCGCGCTCGACCGGACCGACCGAGTCCCGGTACTTGTCCCACGCGGCGCGGGTCGTGTCGACGGCCTGGCCGAGCGCGTAGATCTCGTCGTTCATCCGGCCACCGATGACGTCATCGGCACCGAGCGCGCGGGCCTGGTCGCTCGCGTTCCACTCGTCACGCTTCTTGATCAAGTCGTCCAGGGAGCGTGTCGCCGCGACGTGCTTGTCCATCGCGGACTTGGCCGCGTCACCGCCCTTGGCGATGCCCTTGACGAAGTCGTCAGCGTCGTCCGCGAGCTTCTTCTGCTGCATCGCGTACGTGCCCATCAGCAGCGCGGTCGCCGCGAGCCCGATCCCCAACGGCGACAACGCGCCCGTCAGCGCGCCCGCTCCGGACGCGGCGGCGCCGGCGCCGAGGCCGAGCTTGCTCAGCATGCCCGTCAGCGGTCCGGCTGCGACGACCGAGTTGGTGAGCGCGCTCGCCACCGGGACCTTCGACACGAGGCCGATCGCGGCGCTGTAGACCTTCCACGCTGCTGCGCCCGAGAGCAGCACGCCCGTCAGCGTGCCGACCTCGTCCGCGATCGGCTCGACGACAGAGAGGACCGCCTGTAGCACGTCGAGCGCAACACCCAACGAGGTGCCGAGCACGGGCAGGGCGCCGTCGCTGAACTCGGTGACGACGTGCAGCACCCGCTCGAACACGTCCGCAAAGTCCGCGGCGTACGGGGCGAAGTTCGTGGACAGCTGCTGCAGCAGCGTGCCGGAGCTCGACATCACGGTGCGGATGGCCTTGCCGAACGCGGCGATGTTCTCGCCCGTCGACTCCGTGTCGGACGAGACGTTGGTGAAGAACTCCGAGAACCCGGTACCGGTGTCGGCGAGCAGGCGGCGCCACCCGACCATGACCGGCTCGGAGCGGCGCACGGCGGTCGCCATGCCCGGTACGGCGTTCTCGGCGAAGCCCGTCACACCGGCCGTCAGCTCGCGCACGGCCGGCTCGGAGTCGGCGAACACCGCGTGCAGCGCGGGACGCATTCGGTACCACGACGCGGCCAGCTTGTCCGAGGCGCGGACGAGGTCGTCTTCGAGCGGCTGGGCCATCGCCCGCGCGTCCCGGACGACGCCGTCCGCCAAGTCGCCGTAGCTGTCGGCGACCGCCTGGTTGTTGGCCAGCAGCACGCCGGCGGCTGCGATCGCGGCGACCGGCAGCGCGGCGACGGCCGCACCGGCGATGACTCCGCCGGCGAGCATGGCGCCGTTCGTGACGCCGAGCGTGCCGACCAGCTTGAGCAGGGAGGCGGCGTGCCTGCCTGCTGCGGCACCGGCCTTGTCGTGGCCGTCGCTCGCGTCCGCGGCTGCGTTCTTGGCGCTCTCGGTGGCCGCGGCGAGCTTCCCGCGCGCCTCGGTGAGCCGGTCGGTCATCACCGACTGGTCGCGCTGGATCGCGGTCAGGTCGCGCTGCGCCTTGGCGAGACGCTCCTCGGCGGCGGCGACCCGCTCGATCTTGTCGGGGCTCTTGTCCCGGACGGCGTCGAGCGCGGCCTGTGCGACACGGATCCTCCCGAGCGCGGTCTGCTCGGCGTCACCGGCCTTGACGAGGTTCGCTTCGAGGTCCGCGACCGTCTTGCGGATCTTCGCGTCAAAGCTGCCCTTCGCCGCCTCGACGCGCTTGATCGCGGCGACGAACGGCTTCTCGTCGGCATCGAGCTTCGGCTTCTGCGCCTCGACGTCCCGCTTCATGTCGCGACTGGCGGCCTTGGTCTCGCGGAAGGTGCCCTTGATGGGGCTAGCGTCCGCGGAGATGATGGCCTTGATGTGGCCGACCGTCGTGGTCACGCCTCAACGGTCGTCGGCGCGTGTCACTGATCCACTGGCGGGCGGTGTTGGACCTGGTCAGTCGTCGTCGCTGCGGGCCATACGCCGCAGGTCTGCCTTCAGCTTCTCGACGTTCCACCGGGCGTGGCCGCCAGCGGTGACGAGCTCCGGTTCGACCAGGCCCAGTGCCCACCATCGCGCGAGCGTGGCGCGGCCGACGCCAACAGCCTTCGCGGCTTGGCCCGTCGTCACCAGTTGATCTCCGCCCGCACTCGTCACAGGTTCACTCTGACGGACCAATCGAGACCAATAGTGGCAGGTGAGACGCTTAGCACAGACTAAGACGTACGGTCGTATCGAGACGTTTGAGACGTTTTTCAGCTACGGTTGTTCGACAGCGAATCTTGCTGGCATGCACGCCAGCGCGAGACGCGTCGGCGGCCGGCCATCCCCCCGACCCGGCCGCCGACGCACCCATGAGGGGCGGAAAGCTGATGGGCGACCACTGGGTGAGCAACAGCCCGACGATCATGCGGAGCACCGAGCAGCGGACGCAGACCGTGCGGTGCCTGGGCTGCTGGGGGCTGTTCTCGCGTGCGCCTGGGGCGACGACGAGCTGCCCGAAGCCGGGGTGCGAGGGCGCCTCGTGCACGACGAACCTCTACTCGGCGCGCCGGCCGCAGGCCTGATCCTCGCCGAGACTCGCGCATGGCGAACGGCAGGCTTCTGCCCGGCCACCGGTGGCGCGTAGTCGGTCGGGCTGCTCACGCGTTCTCGATCTTCCGCAACCCGGCGGGTGCACCAGTGCTCGTCACGATGTGCGGCCAGCACGTTGCCGCGACCGACGCCAAGGACGGCACGGCGCCGCAGTGCTTCGCCTGCCTGGTCATCGTCAGGCCGACCAGGCGGAGCGGGTGACAGCCGGTTCGCACACTGCGTACGTCGGTCGTTCCTGGTCAGGTGCGCGAAGAGGTCCCGGTGCTCACGTTGCACCGGGACCTCGTCGTTTCGCTGCCACGTGCGCAGCCGCGGACCTGCTCGTGCGTGCACCTGCCGTCTCCTGACCTCGTCGCCGTGCTCGCGGAGTTCGAGCGGTCTTACCTCCGAGCCCCGGCGGAGTGGTCCGGGCGTTCTCCTCCTGAACTGCTGCTCGGTGGAGTGGCCGAGCGGTGCGGGGACCTCCGTGACGAAGGGTCGCGTCCGGGTGTCACGGTGATCGAAATGACGACCGATCTGACCGCCGATAAGTGGCTCTTACCAGCGGTCAGGAAGTCCTATAGCGACCGCCGATCTGCCGGCGAACCTCCTTCAGCCGGGCCGCGTGCTGCGTCGTTCGTTCGGCCGGCAAGGTGTAGAGGCTCGACAGCAGCTCGCGGCGACGGAGCTTCTTCGTCCTCGGCCGCATGTTCGGCCCGACGAGGTCACACAGGGCATGGTCGAGCACCTGCGGCTGCTGCCCCTCGGGCGAGAGGGCCGCCGCGATCCACCCCACCTGCTGACGCGTCGGCCGGTGCTGCCCGACCTCAAGACGCCGGACCGTCCGCGCGTCGCAGCGCAGCAGCTCGGCGAGCTTCACCTGAGTCATGCCACGCTCGGCCCTCAGCGCCTTCACCTTGGCCCCGAACCCCTCGGCGAGGTGCCGCCTCACCTCCGGCGCCAGAGGGCCCGTGCGAGCCCACAAACCGGACTGGTCGTGCGTCGCGACGCGTGCGACCCCCGGACGTCCGGCGGCCGGGGTTCCGCTGCTGCTGTTGGTGGTCATCTGGGGTCCTCTCCGAGCATGGTGTCGGTCTTCCGTAGGGCGGCGTCGGTGATGTGCATGGGGTTGAGGCCGTGCAGTCCCTCGATGGCTTGTTCGATGACGGGGTGGTCGCCGTGGAGGACGCGGAGGGAGCTGATCTCCTCGGTGGCGGCGTGGAGGACTCGGTACACGGCCCAGTCGGCGAGGGTGAAGGCGTGGAAGGTCTGGCGGTGGACGCCGTAGCGGGTGGCGAGGAAGTCGAGGAACTGTTCGTGGCTCAGGTTGTCCAGGTCGGCGGAGTTCTGGGGCGTGGGGTGTGACACGAGGTGTGCTCCGTTCGTGATGGGTCAGGCGGCCACAGGGTTTGCGCCTGCGCGGGCGTAGTGCGGCGACCATCCGAGGTAGACGGTGCCGATGCGGCCGTGCCGGTTCTTCGCCGCGGTGACCTCGATCTCGCCGAGGCGTTCGGGGTCGTGGTGCAGCAGCAGCACGGCGTCGGCGTCGGCTTCGATCGAGCCGGACTCCCGGAGGTCGGCGAGCACGGGGCGGCGGTCGGATCGCTGTTCGGAACCTCTGTTGACCTGCGCGAGGGCGACCACGGGCAGGGCGAGTTCCTTGGCGAGGAGCTTGAGGCCGCGGGAGAAGCTGGCGACCTGCTGCTCGCGAGGTGCGCGAGGGTCTGCCGGTCGGATGAGCTGCAGGTAGTCGACGACCAGCACGCCGAGGCCGCGGGGGGTGCGGACGTGGTCGCGTGCGACCGAGCGGATGCCGGCGAGGTTGAGGTTGGCCTGGTCGACGACGCGGAGCGGCCAGCCCTTCATGGTGGTGCTGGCTTCGCGGAGTCTGCCCCAGCAGTTGGGGGTGAGCCGGTGTTTGGTGATGCGGTCGAGTTCGACGCTGGCGATGTTGGCGAGCACGCGGTCGGTGACCTCGGTCTCTGGCATCTCCAGGGAGATGAGCAGTGCCCCCTCGCCGCGGCTGGCTGCGTGGGTGGCGATGTTGATGCCGAGGACGGACTTGCCGACGCCGGGACGTGCGCCGATCACGGTGAGCGTGCCGGGCCGCAGTCCGCCGAGCAGGCCGTCGAACTGGGCGTCGCCGGTTGAGAGCGACGGCGGTTCGGGTGCGGCGTAGCGGGTGAGCGCCTTGGCGGCGAGGTCGTCGAGGACGTACACGGGCGCGTCGGTGCGGGACCTTGTGGTGACCTGGTCGAGGGTCTGCCGCGCGTCCTCGACGACCTCGTCGGCGCTGGCCGTGCTGCTGCAGGCGAGCTGGGCGATGCGCTGTGAAGCGTGGAGCAGGCCGCGCCGGGTGGCCTGCTCCAGCACGCGGTCGGCGTAGTAGGCCGCGTTCGCGGCGGTCGGGCACGCGGACATGAGCGTGTGCAGGAACGGAGCCCCGCCTACGCGCTCAAGCTCGTTGTGCCGCTCCAGCTCGGATCCGAGCGTGACCGGGTCGACGGGCTGGCCGGCGTGTTCGAGCCGGAGCACGGCGCGGTAGATGGTCTGGTGGTGCGGCTTGTAGAAGTCCTCTGGCCGCAGCGTCTCGACGATGTCGGCGAGGGCCCGCGGGGAAAGCAGCGTGGCGCCGAGGGCTGACTGCTCGGCGCGCTCGTCCCACGGCGGCAGGTCGTACTCGTCGGTCACGCGGTCCCTCTGCTCTGCTGTCGGGCGATGGCGGTGCGGGCTTGGCTGAGGCGTTCCTGCCTGTGTGCGTCGGCGACCTGGCGGTACCAGGCGCGGCGCTGCTCGGGTGGCCCTTCGTCGATCTCGCGCGGAGGCGCGGGTGCGGTCCAGGTGTCCGGGCCGAGCACGTCGTCGGGGTTGAGCTCGTCGTCCGGGATGGAGTCGACGGCCCGGAGGTGCCGCCAGTTCGGGTCCTGTGCTGCCTTGAGGCGCAGCTGGTCGTACTGCTTGCGGAACTTCGGCATCGAGAGGATGTTCGAGCGCCAGAACGGGTCCTGGGTGGCCCAGTCGATCAGCCGCAGGGCCTCGTCGAGGTCACGGCCGTCGCGGTCGAGGAGCAGGCGGGCGTCGGTCAGCCACTTCGCGGTCACGGATGCTTTCGAGCCGTTCGCGATCACGCGGGACCGGAGGTGGTCGCAGAGCTTGGCGACCTCTGCTCGCGGCGGCTCCGCCGTCGCAGACGAAAGATCTTTTCTCCTCTCCTCTTCTCTGCCATCGGTTTGCGATCCGTTTGCCATAGCCGTTGGCATGGCACTTGCCATCGTTTTGCTACCCCAGCGACGCTCGGCACCGCGGCGTCCAGCCTCGCGGCGCTTCTCCGAGAGGTCGTTGACCTCGTTCGCGGACCGCTGGTGCCGCAGGTAGTCGTGCACCACGGCGTAGCCGTTCTTCGGCTGCTCGCAGCGTCCGCAGTCGTGCTCAGGTCGGTGCCAGAGCCCTTGGGCGACAAGCTTCTCGGCGGCAGAACTGTCCACACCAGCCAGACGGACCACGATCGTGACCGGGAAGTGCCCGTCAGTGAAGGACTGGCCCGAGTAGCACAGCGACACGACGTAGAGCCACGCCGCGGCCGGGTCATCGAGTTCGGCGAGCTTCGGGTTGAGCGGCAGGTCAACCGACACCCGGACGTAGTTCCTGCTGTCCTCGGGTGCGGCGGCTCGTTGGCGGCTCACGCGGACCACCTCGCGTTCAGCTCGGCCTGCTCGACGGCAAGTCGCTGGCACTTGCCACCGGCTTGCCACATCCGGCGCAGGTCGGCGTTCGGCACGGGGATCCACGCGCCGAAGCCGAGCGCGCGGAGGTGGGTGATCGTGGCGGCGGTCGCCGAGGGGTTCATCGGTTCCTCGTCGTGCATGTCGAGGGGGTCGCGACGGCCATCCGCGAGTGCGGGCATGCGCCACGATGCGGCGCGGCGGCGTCGTAGAGCCTCGGGCGTGGTCAGGTCGGTCATCCGGGCGCTCCAGCGTTTGTCGGGAGCGGCCCTAAGCGGGGGTCGGGCCGATGCAGGTCGAGGTGGTCGAGGGTCAGGCCGCGGACGCGGTGGCGTCGAGGCCGAGGTACGTGAGGATGTCGGCGGTCGCGACGCGGTAACGGCTTCCGATCCGGAGCACCCGGACGGGGAAGTCGTTGGCACGCAACAGTTCGCGCGCCTTGGTCTCGCCGATGCCGAACGCGCGGGCGCCCTGCACGGCGGGCACCGTGACAGGCCAGCTCTTGATCTCTTCGACCGTGGGCGTGGTCATGCGGCGACCCTCTGGGCGGCCACCCACTGGAGCACGTCCGCCCACCGGTAACGCACGTGGCGGCCGTACCGGACGAAGGCGGGGCCGGTGCCCTTCGACCTCCAGCCGACGACGGTCTTCTCGGGGACGCGGACGTGAGCCGCGACCTCCGCCGTGGTCAGCAGATCGTCGGGTTGACGGGTGGGCATCAGGCTGTTCATGACGGCACCTCCTGGCAAGTTGTGACGGCAGTTGCCGATCGGCTCAATAGGTAGCACGTCGACTCAACCCTGCGCAATAAGGCTCGCCGAATCTGCTGGCAATCCTTGACGGAGGCTGCCGGTATGGGCAGCATTGAGGTGTGGTTGAGCTGAAGTGGGATGTAACGAACTTCGTCGAGGTCATCGAAGACGTGCACGTGGCCGAGGGGACGTTGAACCTCGCCGACTACCACGGCTTTGACGTGACCGCCGGCGTCGCCTATGACGGCGAACGGCTCGTGGTCGAGTCGCTGTGCGTGCACCGCCGCGAGGGCGGCGAGCCAGTAACAGGGGAGGCCCTGCGCAAGATCACCGTCCAGTCGGTGTTGCGAGACAGCCTCAGGGCAGCGACCAAGATCCGTGGCGGCCTCGGTGCGGATCTTCCCGAAGGCACGCCAGTGCGCGCCCAGGGGATGATCACCGTTGCCGAGGCTGAGCGCCTGCGCGACGAGGGCCCGACCGCCGAGACCTTGAACTGGGTGGCGCGGATCTATCGCGTTGCGGACGTCATCGGCGACCCGCCGACGAAGGCGGTCCGCGAAGCCTTTGGGATCTCTCAAAGTACGGCCGGCAACTGGATCGGCCGTGCGCGGTCGGCCGGGCTGATTCCACCGGTCAAGCGGGACGGTGGCAGATGAGCAAGGGCAGCACGTACAAGCGGTGCAAGTGCCGCGACGACGAGACCGGCCGCGAGCTCGGCGCGAAGTGCCCGCGGCTCCGGCGCGCTGACGGCGCGTGGAACCCGAAGCACGGTGTCTGGTACTTCCGCCTCGAACTGCCCGCTGACGCCAACGGTCACCGGCAGACGATGCGCCGCGGCGGGTTCGACACCAGCAAGGCCGCCGAGGCTGCGCAGGACGCCGTCGACCGGCTGCTCGCCATCCCGGACGACGGGCCCGCCGGCGCTGACGCGCGCGCGGCGATCCTGGCGCTCGCCGACGACGCGCTGAAGCGCAAGGCTGCGCTGCCGGACTACGACGAGATGCGGCGCCGGTACAACAGCGGGCAGGCACTCCGCGGCGGGCTCACGGTCGGCCAGTACCTGACGGAGTGGCTGGCCAACAAGAAGGGGCTCAAGAAGGGCACGGCGCGCGCCTACGGCATCCACCTGCGCCTGTACCTCGTGCCGCACCTCGGCGACATCCCGCTCGACCGACTGCGCGTCGGCCACATCTCGGCGATGTTCGACGCGATCGCGGCCGACAACGAGCAGTTGGCGATCATCCGGGCGACCGGCACCGAGGCGGATCGCGCCGCGGTGAAGCATCGTCGGCACGTCGCGCCGGCGACCATGCACCGCATCCGGGCGACGCTCCGCTCGGCGCTGACGTCCGCGATCAAGCAGTCGAACGGGCAGCTGATCAGCTTCAACCCGGCCTCGCACGTCGAGCTGCCGAGCGGCAAGCGCCCGAAGGCTCTCGTGTGGACCGACGAGCGCGTCGAGGCGTGGCGCACGAACCGGGCACGACGAGCCGCCGTGCTGGAGGAACTGGCGCAGGCACGCAAGGCCCACGACACCAAGGCCGCAGACGCGCTGCGCCGCGAGCTGGAGCACCTGGACGCCACAGAGCGCCCGTCGCGGGTGATGGTGTGGACCCCGGAGCAGACGGGCGAGTTCCTGGACTTCATCGCCGACGACCGGCTGTACGCGCTGTACGACCTCGTGGCATTCCGCGGGCTGCGCCGCGGCGAGGTCTGCGGCGTGCGCTGGACAGATACGAACCTCGACAAGGGCACGCTGGCCGTAGCCGAGCAGCTGAACCAGCTCGGCTGGGAGGTCGAGGCGGACGCCCCGAAGAGCGACGCGGGCGAGCGGGTCGTCTCGCTCGACCCCGGCCGGGTGGACGTGCTGCGGCAGTGGCGACGTCAGCAGCTTGAGGAACGACTGCTGTGGGGAGCCGGCTGGACCGACACCGGGCGCATCTTCACCCGCGAGGACGGGACGGAGCTGCACCCGGCGGCTGTGTCGATCCACTTCAACAACCTGGTCGAGGCGGCTGGCCTGCCGCCGATCCGGCTGCACGACCTCCGGCACGGTGCCGCGACGCTCGCGCTGTCGGCCGGCGTGGACATCAAGGTCGTGCAGGCGCTGCTCGGGCACTCGTCGAGCACGATCACCCGCGACACGTACACCAGCGTGGTGCCGAAGCTCGCCGCCGAGGAGGCGGCGAAGACGGCCGCGATGGTCCCCCGGAAGAGATCCCCGCAGGTCAGCACCGGGACGGATGGGCTCCCCACGGGCTCCCCGGCTGCAGAAACGCCGCAGGGAGTTCCCACGTTGCGTGGAAACTCCCTGCGTAGTGCTGGTGGGCCGCCAGGGACTCGAACCCTGAACCCGAAGATTAAAAGTCTCCTGCTCTGCCAATTGAGCTAGCAGCCCTCGCCGCCACAGCCTACCGATCGTCATCACGCCATGTCGCTCGGGTTACCCACCTCACGGTTGACACTCCCCACCCACCCGAACGACCGAGCCCAAGCCGAACGAGAGGATCAGGCAAGACCCCAGGAGCATCGTCGTACCGCCGACCACCCCAGCACCGGTTTCATTGGAGCAGCGAAACAGCAGCCCCAAGGAGCCAAGAGATGCCACTGGACCACTACGTCACCCTCGGCCGGTCCGGCCTCCGCGTCAGCCCGTTCGCCCTCGGCGCGATGACCTTCGGCGAGGACCCGGGGTCTGCCGGCTGCAGTGTCGAGGAGGCGGAGAAGATGCTCGACGCCTACCTCGAACGCGGCGGGAACTTCATCGACACGGCCAACTTCTACACCAACGGGCACTCCGAGAAGATCCTTGGCGACTACTTCAGGACCAGGGACCGGGACCGGGTCGTCCTCGCCTCCAAGTTCTTCTTCAACATGCACCCCGGCGACCCGAACGGTGGTGGGGCGGGGCGGAGTGCCGTCCGCAAGCAGCTCGAAGAGACGTTGCGCAGGCTCGGCACGGACTACCTGGACCTCTACTGGTTGCACAACTGGGATCGGAACACCCCGGTCGAGGAGACCATGCGGGTGCTCGACGACCTGGTGGGATCGGGCAAGGTGCGGTACATCGGGTTCTCCAACACGCCTGCCTGGGTCACGGCACGGGCGCAGACGATGGCCGAGCTCAACCGGTGGACGCCGCTGATCGCGTTGCAGGTCGAGTACTCGCTGTTGGCGCGGACCGTGGAGGGGGAGGTGGCGCCGATGGCGAGAGACCTGGGGATGGCGCTGGTGCCGTGGAGTCCGCTCAAGAACGGGTTCCTGTCGGGCAAGTACCGGCGGGACGGGCGGGTCGGCGACTCGGAACGGGTGAAGTTCGTGGGTGGGCCCGGTGAGGCGGAGTTCCGGGTCATCGACGTGGTGGTGGAGGTTGCCGAGGAGGTCGGTGCCTCGGCCGCGGCGGTGTCGTTGGCGTGGCTCAGGCAGCGGGCGGGGACGGTGGTGCCGATCATCGGTGCGCGCCGGCTGGAGCACCTGGAGAGCAACCTCGAGGAGGTCGTCCTCAGCGGGGAGCAGCTCCGCAGGCTGGACGAGGTGTCCGCGCCGGAGTTGGGTTACCCGGCGCCGTTGCACGGGGAGTTGCGGGCCATGTTGCAGTTCGCGGGTGCCACGGTCGACGGGGAGGCGTCCGCCGTCTACCCGCCGCTGCTCCTGAGCGACGTCCGGTACTAGGTGGAGCAGGCTCTACCTGATCAACGGCAGTGTGCCTGACTGTGTGCGCGGCGCGGAATTGGAATCGTCTTCCTCAAGCCGAACGAGGGGACGAACGATGAAGAAGACGCTGGTAGGAGTGCTGGCGGCGGCCATGCTGTGCAGTGGGACGGCCATGGCCACGCCGGCGGGGCAGGTGCAGAAGCAGCTCGACGGGCTCGCCAAGGAGTTCCCGGCGGCGCTGGCGACGACGACCGACGCGCACGGCAGGGCGACCGCGTACACCGCGGGGACGGCCGAGTTGAACAAGCGGGTGCCGGTGCCGAAGAACGGGCAGGTGCGGGCCGGGTCCAACACCAAGGCGTTCGTCGCCGTCGTGATCATGCAGCTGGTGGCCGAGGGCAAGGTCGAGCTGGACGTGCCGGTCACGAGGTACCTGCCGGGCGCCATCAAGGACGACCGGATCACGGTGCGGCAGCTGCTCAACCACACCAGCGGGCTCGCGAACTACACGGGCTTCCTGGGGCTCGAGAAGTTCGAGGACGTGCGGCACCGGTACTTCGAGCCGTACGAGCTCCTGGCCGTCGCGAACCAGCAGCCGCCGACGCACCAGCCGGGTGAGAAGTTCAAGTACAGCAACACGAACTACGTGCTGCTGGGGCTCATCGCGCAGAAGGTCACCGGGCGGCCGATCGCGGAGAACGTCGACCAGCGGATCGTGCAGAAGCTCAAGCTCAAGGACACCTACTGGCCTGGCCAGGGTGAGCAGGGCATCCGCGGCAAGCACGCCAAGGGGTACGACCGCGTCAAGGGCGTGCCCACCGACGTCACCGAGATGGACCCGTCGTGGGGCTGGGCCGCCGGGCAGATCGTCTCGTCCACCAAGGACCTCAACACCTTCTACCAGGCGCTGCTCAAGGGGAACCTGGTTCCCGCCGCGCAGCTGACGGAGATGCAGAAGACCGTCGACACCGCCGGTGAGATGTGGCCGGGTTCGGCGTACGGGCTGGGCATCGCCAGCACGACGCTGAGCTGTGGTGGCAAGTACTGGGGTCACGGCGGCGACATCCACGGGTACGAGACCCGCGGTGGCGTCACGGAGAAGGGCCGTGCGTTCTCGATCGCGGTCACGGCGCTGCCCGGCACGTTCCAGGACACGCCGGAGAAGGGTGCCAAGGCACACGACCAGATCTTGGCCACTGTGGACAGTGCTCTGTGCGGTGCGAAGTGAAGGTCGTCGCGGCCTTAGCCGCCCTCAGCCTCATCACGCCGATACCGCAGCAGCTCGACCGGATCGTCGAGGACGGCATGCCGGGCGTGGAGATGCACGTCAACGGCAGCAACCACGCGAAGGGCAACGCACCCGTCAACGGGCGGGTGCGGGTCGGCAGCATCACCAAGTCCTTCGTGGCGGTGACGGTCCTGCAGCTGGTCGGCGAGGGCGAGGTCGCGCTCGACGGGCCCGTCAAGAACTACGTCCCGCGCATCGAGGACGAGCGCATCACGGTCCGGCAGGTCCTGCAGCACACCAGCGGCCTGCCCGAGTTCTCGGTCGCGGTGGGCGTCGCGAAGATCGCGGACGTGCGCGACCGGTATTTCGAGCCGTACGAGCTGCTCGACGCGGGGCTCAAGCAGCCCGTGACCGGTGCGCCCGGTGAGAAGTACAGCTACAGCAACACGAACTACGTCGTCGCGGGGCTGCTGGTGCAGAAGGTGACCGGCCGGCCGGTGGCGGAGGAGGTGCAGCGGCGGGTGCTCGACCGGGCCCAGCTGCGCGACACCTACTGGCCGGCGCAGGGCGAGCGGACCATCCGCGGCCGGCACGCCCGCGGGTACGCGCCGGCGGACCTGTTCGACCCGAGGTCGAAGGCGGTCGACGCGACGGAGCTCGACTCGTCCTGGGCCTGGGCGGCGGGTGCGCTCGTCTCCACGCCGCAGGACATCGCCCGGTTCTACCGCTCGCTGCTGCGGGGCGAGCTCCTCCAGAAACCGCAGCTCGACGAGATGCGCAGGACCATCCCGATCGACGACCGGAACGCGGCCGGACTCGGCCTGGAGAGCACGAAGCTCAGCTGCGGCGGCGTCTACTGGGGCCACGGCGGCACGATCCACGGGTTCTCGTCGTTCGGTGCCGCGACGGACGGCGGGCGCCACACCGCGATCACCGCGACCGCGCTGTTCGGCACCTACGGCGACGCGGAGAAGTCGCTCAAGCAGATGCTCGACGTCGTCGACACCGCGCTCTGCACGTGATCAGCGGGCGTACCGCAGCACCCACAGCATCTCCTCGGAGCTGACCGGCTCCAGCGCGACGCACGCGAGCAGCCAGTCGGTCACCGAGTCCGCGTCGATGCCCGTCCCGATCAGCACCAGCTGGGTCGGGGCGGGCTCGACCGGTGTGAACGACACGTACGCGCCGACGGTGTGCAGCATGAAGGTGCCGTGCTCGAACTGCACGAAACCCTTGGCGCGGAACAACCCCGGTGGCCGCGCGGACAGGAAGTCCATGAACAGCCTGGGGTGCAGGGGGTCCTCGGACGTGAACGTCACGGTGTCGTACGCGGCGTGCGCGTGCGTCGAGTGGTCTTCCAGGTCGTCGAACGCCAGCTGGCGCGGGCCCGGGTCCGGTGGCCGCACCTCGAAGAGCAGCGCCGGGTCGATCCGGCCGTACGACACCGCGAGCACCGGCGCCTCGCACGGCAACGACGGCAGCGCGTCCACCCGGTCGACCTTGTTCAGCACCACCAGGTCCGCCAGCGCGAGGTCCCGGTCGAGGTGGTCGACGGCACCGAGCTCCACGGCGTCGACCACGTAGATCAGCCCGCCGTACGCCACGTCCGGTGCCTGGACCACCATCCTGACCAGCGCGGACGGTTCGGCGAGCCCGGACGCCTCGATGACGATGACGTCCAGGTCCGCCGTGGCGAGCGTGCCCAGCATGTCGGCCAGCTCGGAGCCGTCGACGGCGCAGCACAGGCAGCCGTTCGACAGCGTCACCATCGAGTCGACCTGCGCGGACACCGCGAACGCGTCGATGTTGATCGAGCCGAAGTCGTTGACGACCACGCCGATCCGCGTGCCGCCGGACGTGCGCAGCAGGTGGTTGAGCAGGGTGGTCTTGCCGGCGCCGAGGAAACCGGCCAGGACGACTACGGGGATCACGGCCGTTCAGGCTACCTACCGCAGGGCGATCAGGCTCGCCAGTGCCTCGTCCACCGGCAGGTCGACCGACGAGGGGACCACGATCAGCTGGTCGACGCCGAGGTCCTCGTACTGCCGCACCACCGACGCGTCCAGCGGGGCCGTCGCGAGGACGTCGATCTCCAGCGCGCCGAGCGAGTCGGGTCGTTCGGTCATCGCGGACAGCCTGCGGATCCGCTTGAGGTTGGCCGCCGTCTCCTCCGGCGTGCCGATGCCGATCCACGCGTTGCCGCGGGTCAGCGCCCGCCGCAGCGCACCGTCGCTGGCACCGCCGACCGCGATCCGGGCGTTGGCCGGGCGCGGGTGGGCGTCGATGCCGCTGAACGAGACGTGCCTGCCCGAGAACGACGGCGCCGGCGAGTGCCACAGCTCCCGCATCGCGTCGATGTACTCGTCCGTGCGCCGGCCACGGCCCGCGAACGGCACGCCGACCGCGGCGAACTCCTGGTGCAGGTAGCCGGCACCGACACCGAGCGTGAACCGGCCGCCGCTCAGCACGTCCAGTGACGCCACCTGCTTCGCGAGCACCACCGGGTTGCGCTGCGGAAGGATCACGATGCCGGTGCCCAGCTCCAGCCTGGTCGTGGCCGCGGCCACGAAGCTCAGGCTGACCAGCGGGTCGAGCAGCGGCGTGTCCGGTTCCGCCGGCGACGGGTCGGCCTTCGGCGAGGGCAGCACCACGTGCTCCGCCACCCACCACGACCGGTACCCCAGCGCCTCCACCAGCTCGGCCAGCCGACGAGTCTCGGCGGGGGCGATCGCGTCGCCCGTGTTCAGCCCCTGAACCCCCATGTCCATGTTCCCGGCAACGACCGGGTGACAACGATCATTCCCCGAAGTGCAACGAAAACGCCGTTTCGCGCATCAGAGTGGCGAGAGGGGGCGATGATGACCGAGTTCCTGTCCGCCGCGGTGGCCTTCCCGACAGTGCTGTTCAGCGTCCTGGTGCTCCTGGTGCTGGCGTACTGGTTGACGGTCGCGTTGGTGGGCGTGGACTTCGACGCCCCGGTGCTGCCGGTCTCCATCTCGCTGTTCGTCGTGATCACGTGGTTCGCCGCGCTGGTCGGCACGGTGCTGACGCCGGAGAACAAGCTCCGCTACGCCGTCCTGGCCGCAGCGCTGCTCGTCGGCGCGCTCGTCACGAAGGTCGTGCTGATCCCGGTGAAGCGGTGGACGCGACCGGAGAAACCCGCCTCCCGCAACGACTTCGTGGGCCGCACGGCGATCGTGCGGACCGCTCGGGTCACCGGGCACTACGGCCAGGCCGAGGTCACCGCCGACGACGGCGGCACCGCTGTCGTCCAGGTGCGGGCGGCCGAGAGCACGCAGCTGGTCTTCGGGCAGACCGCGCTGATCTTCGACTACGACGCCGAAGGCGAGTTCTTCTGGGTCGTCGACATCTCCACAGGGGGCTGACATGGGTGCAATTTCGACGGGGTTGCTGGTGCTGATCGGGGTGATCGCGGTCGTCCTGCTGATGGCGGTGGTCGTCATCAGCAGGTTGTTCAAGAAGTGCGAGCAGGGCAAGGCGCTCATCGTCTCCAAGATGCGCAAGGTCGACGTGACCTTCACCGGCACCGTGGTCCTCCCGGTGCTGCACAAGTGCGAGACGATGGACATCTCGGTGAAGACCATCGAGATCAAGCGGGCCGGCAACGAGGGCCTGATCTGCAAGGACAACATCCGCGCCGACATCCGCATCACGTTCTTCGTGCGCGTCAACAAGACCGTCGAGGACGTCATCAAGGTCGCGCAGGCGATCGGCACCGAGCGCGCGAGCCACGAGGCCACGCTGCAGGAGCTGTTCAACGCCAAGTTCTCCGAGGCGCTCAAGACCGTCGGCAAGCAGCTCGACTTCGTCGACCTCTACACCCACCGCGACGAGTTCCGCGACCGGATCATCCAGGTCATCGGCACCGACCTGAACGGCTACAGCCTCGAAGACGCCGCGATCGACTACCTGGAGCAGACGCCGCTCAAGCAGCTCGACCCGGCGAACATCCTGGACGCGCAGGGCATCCGCAAGATCACCGAGCTGACCGCGATCGAGCACGTCAAGACCAACGAGTTCACCCGCAACGAGGAGAAGGAGATCACGCGCCAGAACGTCAGCGCGCGTGAGGCGATCCTGGAGCTCGAACGCCGGCAGGCCGACGCGGAGATCAAGCAGAAGCGCGAGATCGAGACCGCCCGCGCCCAGCAGGAGGCGGAGACCCAGAAGGTGCAGGCAGAGGAACGCCTCAAGGCCAACACCGCGTTCATCCGCACCGAGGAGCAGCTCGGCATCCAGACCGAGAACAAGGCCCGCGAGATCGCCGTGGCGGAGAAGAACCGCGAGCGCGTGATCGCCGTCGAGACCGAGCGGATCGAGAAGGACCGCCTGCTGGAGGTCATCGCGCGCGAACGGGAGACCTCGCTGCGCATGATCGAGAAGGACAAGGAGCTCGAGCACGAGCGGCGCGCCATCGCCGACCTGGTGCGCGAGCGGGTCGCGGTCGAGAAGACCGTGGCCGAGCAGGAGGAGAACATCAAGCGGCTGCGCGCGGTCGAGGAGGCCGAGCGCGAGCGGCAGCAGATCATCATCCGGGCCGAGGCCGAGGCGCAGGAGTCGCTGGTCAAGGACATCAAGGCCGCGGAGGCCGCCGAGCAGGCCGCGCAGCACCAAGCCCGCCAGGAGGTGCTGCTCGCGGAGGCCCGCAAGCAGTCCGCCGAGCTCGACGCCACCGCCAAGATCCGGCTCGCCGAGGGCGTGCAGGCGGAGGCCGCCGCGAAGGGCCTGGCCGACGTGCAGGTCAAGGAACGCGACGCCGTCGCGGTGGAGGCGCTGGGCCGCGCGGAGGCCGTCGTCGACCGCGAGAAGGCGCTCGCCGACGCCGAGGGCATCAAGGAACGCCTCAAGGGCGAGGCCGAAGGCCTGTCGCACAAGGCGGAGGCCATGGCCGCCCTCGACACCGCGACCCGCGAGCACGAGGAGTACCGCCTGCGGCTGGAGGCCGAGAAGGAGATCCGGCTCAAGGGCATCGACGTGCAGCGCCAGATCGCCGAGGCGCAGGCCATGGTCCTCGCGGCCGGGCTGGAGAAGGCCGACATCGACATCATCGGCGGCGACACCGTGTTCTTCGACAAGATCGCGAACGCCATCACCGCGGGCAAGCAGGTCGACGGGTTCGTCGGCAACTCCGACGTGGTGCAGGCGCTGGGCGCCAAGTGGATGGACGGGACGAACAACTTCCCGGAGGACCTGACCAAGGTGCTCAGCTCGTTCACCACCGGTGACGCGCAGAACATCGCCGCCGCGATCGCGCTGACCCAGATGGCCAAGAACAACGGCCAGCCCGCATGACAGCTCTCGACGCGGGCACCTACGAGGTGCTCAGAGCCCGGCTGGCCGAACAGGCCGCCGGGCTCGCCCGGAGCACCGAGGCGCTGAACGACCGGCGCGTCGAGACGTTCGGCAGCCAGGCGCTGGAGCTCGTCGCCACCGAACGCATCCGCACCGAGAACAACTGCGTGCCCCGCGACATCGTGCCGCTGGGCGACCAGATGTTGTTCGGCTACAACGTGTTCCTCGGCCTCAAGCCGGAGACCGCGGTCGCGGACGTGTTCGCGGTGCACGGCAAGGACCTCGGCCCCGCCGACGCGGGGTTCCTCGACGACCCGAGGTTCCGCAACGACTTCGCCGAGCTCTACCGGTACTACCGCGAGACCAGGCTGCTGCAGCTGCGGATCGTCGAGTCGCGGTTGCTCGCGGTGTTCCAGACCGGCGCGCGGATCGAGGACATCCGCGTGCTGCGCTGGGACGTCGCGGTCGACGGCACGGTCACCTACCTCGACAACCGCGGTGAACGCGACCACGTCTTCCCGCCCGCGCACGACTTCACGTGGGTCGAGACGACCCGTGAGCAGCACGTGCTCGGCCGGCACCCGCACATCGCCATCGACGGCGAGGTGTTCGTCGAGACCGTCGGCGGCACGCTGACCATCAAGGTCGAGAACAACACCGAGACCGGCGAGGGCATCTACTCCGAACCGGTCGACGAGCCGCTGCAGAGCCTTGCCGACGCCGACGTGCACTACGCGCGCGTCGGGCCGTTGCTGCTGCTCAGGGTCCTCCCATACAAGGAGACCGAGTGGCGGCACCTGGTGTTCAACACGCGCACCAAGGCCGTGGCCCGGCTCGACGGCATCGGCCAGGCCTGCCAGCGGCTGCCCGAGGACCAGGGGATCATCTTCCCCGGCGGCTACTACCTGGTCACCGGTGACGACAAGACGTTCGACGTCGACACCGAGGACCTGGAGTTCGAACGGGTCATCCGCTCCGCCAACGGCGAGGACGTGCTGTACGTCTACCACGCCCGCCGCGAGGGTCGCAGCCTCCTGCTGCCCTACAACGTGATCCGCAAGGAGGTCGCCACCCCGCTGGTGTGCCACGGCTACTCGCTCTTCGCCGACGGCACGCTCGTGGTGTTCCGCGAGACGAGCACCGAACCCGTGCGCGTGCACCCGATGCAGGTGTGGCGCACGCCGTTCGTGGCCGACGAGGTGCTGCCGGAGGAGTCCGGCCCGCTCGCCCGCATCGGCAACGCCGAGCTGGTCCGCGGCATCTCCGACTGCCTGAGCGTGACCCGCATGGCCGCCGGGATGACCCCGACCGCACCGGTGTTCGAGGGCCTGATCGCCCTGTGCACCAGGGTGGTCGACAACGTCCACTGGCTCGCCGAGCTGGGGCTGCGCGACGACGTCGTGGCCGTGCGCGCGACCGCGGAGCAGGTGCTCGACGAGTTCGAGTCGGTCCGCGTGCTCACCGAGAACGCCGCCCAGCAGCTGCACGAGGCCGGTGAGCAGCTCGCGTCGCTGGTCCGGCTGTCCCGCTCGGCCGCGCCGCGGTCGGCCGACGAGTGGGTGCGCTTGCTGGCCGACCTGCGGTCCGCGCAGGGCCGCCTGATCACGTTGCGGGACGTCCGGTACGTCGACCTCGACGACCTGGGCCGCAGGGAGGCCGCGCTCGTCGAGGCGCTGGCCGACTCGGCCCGCCGCGCCGTCGCGTTCCTCAGCGGTGAGAACGCGTTCGCCCAGTACCACGAGGAGATCGACCGGATCGCGGCCACCGGGCTCACGACCGCGGCCGAGGCGGGACCGCTGCACGACCGGCTCGCACAGCAGCAGGCCGGTCTGGAGGTGCTGACCGAGGTCGTCAGCACGCTCGACGCCGCCGACACCACGACCCGCACGCAGATCCTGGCCGGCATCGGCGAGGTCCTGGCCGCCGTGAACCGCGCGCGGGCCACTGTGGACGGTCGCAGGCGCGCGCTCGCCGAGGCGGAGGGCCGCGCCGAGTTCGCCGCGGAGTTCGCGCTGCTCGGCCAGGCCGTCACCGGTGCGCTCGCCGTCGCCGCCACGCCGCAGAGCTGCGACGACCACCTCGGCCGGCTGCTGCTGCAGCTGGAGAACCTGGAGTCGCGGTTCGCCGAGTTCGACGACTTCCTCGCCCAGGTCGGTGCCAAGCGCACGGACGTCTACGAGGCGTTCTCCGCGCGCAAGCAGACCCTGCTCGACGAACGGGCGCGCAAGGCCGACCGGCTCGTCCAGTCGGCGCAGCGCGTGCTCGGCACCATCCGGCGCCGCGTCGAGAAGCTGACGTCGGTCGACGAGATCAACACCTACTTCGCGGGCGACCCCATGGTCGCCAAGGTCCGCACCGTCGCCACCCAGCTGCGCGAGCTCGGTGACGTGCGGGCCGACGAGCTCGAAGCGGAGCTGCGCGACGCCCGGCAAGAGGGAGGCCGGGCGCTGCGGGACCGCGCCGACCTGTACGACGGCGCGTCGATCGTGCTCGGCAGGCACCGCTTCCCGGTGACGACCGAGCCGATGAACCTGACCCTCGTGCCGCGCGACGGCCGGATGTACTTCGCCGTCACCGGGACCGACTACCGCGGCGAGGTCACCGACCCCGCGTTCGCGGCCACCCGGCCGTTCTGGGACCAGCTGCTGGTCTCCGAGACGCCGGAGGTCTACCGCTCAGAGCACCTGGCCGCGTGCCTGCTCGCCGAGGGCCGCACGGACGTGTCGGTGGCCGCCGCGGAACGCTACGACGAGGGCTACGAGAAGGGCGTCCACGACCACGACGCCGAACGCATCCTCGCTGTCCTGCACCGGTTGCACGCCGGCGCCGGGCTGCTGCGGTACCCGCCGGACGCACGCGCGGAGGCCCAGCTCTTCTGGGCCGCGCAACCGGAGGAGGACCGTGCCGTGTGGACGCGCAAGGCCGAGTCGCTGGCCCGCGCGCGCACGGTGTTCGGTGGCACGCACGGCATCCCGGAGCTGACGGCCCAGTTCGGCATCAGCCCGCTCGCCGCCGAGTACCTGTTCGAAGAACTCGCCTGCGCACCAACGGGTTTCGTCACCAGCAAGGCCGCCCGCACGGTGATCGACCGGTTCCGCGCGGTCGTGGACGAGGACCTGCACGACCGCGACCTGATCGAGGCGTGGCTGCGCGGGTTCCTCGGCGACGAGGACTGCCCCGAGTTCCCCGAGGTGGTCGCGGTGCTGCTCACCGACCTGCCCCGGTACGACTCCAGCGCCGCGCTGAGCGAGACCGTCACCGGCCTGCTCGGCTCCCACCCGCGGGTGCGGGACCAGTCGCTGGACCTGCGCTTGGACGAGGCGCTGACCAGGCTGCGGCGGTTCGGCGGCGAGCACGTGCCGGCGTTCCGGGCCTACCAGCGGCAGCGCGACGAGCTGCTCGCAGGGGAACGCCGGCGGCTGCGGCTCGACGAGTACCGGCCCGCGGTGCTGAACACGTTCGTGCGCAACAGGTTGCTGAACGAGGTGTACCTGCCGCTGATCGGCGACAACCTCGCCAAGCAGCTGAACGACGGCACCGGCCTGCTGATGCTGATCTCCCCGCCGGGCTACGGCAAGACGACGCTGGTCGAGTACGTCGCGAACCGCCTCGGCATGGTGTTCGTCAAGGTCAACGGCCCGGCACTGGGCAGCGGCGTCACGTCCCTCGACCCGAGCGAGGCACCGAACGCCACGGCCCGCCAGGAGGTCGAGCGGATCAACTTCGCGTTCGCGCTGGGCTCCAACGTCCTCCTGCACCTCGACGACATCCAGCACACCTCACCGGAGCTGCTGCAGAAGTTCATCTCGCTGTGCGACGCCCAGCGCAGGGTTGACGGCGTGCAGGACGGCGAGGCACGCACGTTCGACCTGCGCGGCAAGCGGTTCGCCGTCTCGATGGCCGGCAACCCGTACACCGAGACGGGCCGCGCGTTCCGGGTCCCGGACATGCTCGCCAACCGGGCGGACGTGTGGAACCTCGGCGACGTGCTGCACGGCCGCGAGTCCCTCTTCGCGTTGAGCTACCTGGAGAACGCGTCCTCGGCCAACCCGACGCTCGCGGGCGTGGACGTGGAACCGCTGGTGCGCCTCGCCTCCGGCCAGGACGTCAAGACCGGCCACGACACCGTGCAGCTCGACCGGATGCTGTCCGTGCTGCGGAAGCTGCAACGCGTCCAGGAGGTCGTGCTCAGGGTGAACCAGGCGTACATCGCCTCGGCGGCCGGCGCGGACGGCGAACCGTTCCTGCTGCAGGGCAGCTACCGCAACATGAACCGGATGGCCGCGCGGGTCGTGCCGGCGATGAACGACGCCGAGGTGGAGGCGTTGATCGACGACCACTACCTGGGCGAGGCGCAGCTGCTCGGCTCACGCGCCGAGTCGAACCTGCGCAGGTTGCGGGAGCTGAAGGGCTAGCACTTCGGCGCGTTGAGCCTGCGCCCGTCGGGGCCGCGGACCTCGACCGGGCGCAGGCGGTGGTCGTCGAGGAACTTGCACAGCTCCTTGGGCGACATCGGCCACGGCAGGCAGCGCTCGAAGTCCTTCTCGACCAGCTTGTCGAAGTACTCGGCGTCGCAGCGCAGCAGGTCCAGCAGCGGCGGACCCGGCTGCGGTGGCGGTGGCGGGGGCCGGTGACCGCGGTCGGGCGGTCCAGGGCGGTGCGGTGCGTCCCCCGTCGGCGGGGGCGGCGGCGGCGGAGGTGGTGGCGG
Organism: Lentzea chajnantorensis; assembly: GCF_054300775.1. Taxonomy (NCBI): domain Bacteria; kingdom Bacillati; phylum Actinomycetota; class Actinomycetes; order Pseudonocardiales; family Pseudonocardiaceae; genus Lentzea; species Lentzea chajnantorensis. The sequence goes on from NZ_JBSDZT010000002.1 coordinate 1,480,391, forward strand.
AGGCGGCACGTGGGTGTCGAGCACCACGGGGCCGATGGCGACCAGGGTCGTGGTGGCCGACGCGATCACGGTCGCGGGCGGCGGAGGTGGCGGTGCGACGAGGCGGATGTCCACGGGACGGTCCGGCGGCGCGGTGATCAGTGCCGTGACCAGGGCGGCACCGAGCATCGCCACCGCGGCTGTGAAGTAGCCGCGGCGTCTGGCACCACTCATCGCGCTCCCCAGGTCCGGATGACGTGTCCGCTGCCGTCCCCGTGGAATCGTTGTGCCCGCTAACGGTGTTACTCAGCCCGTCCGGTCCGGTCCGGCGGTGGTCAGCGCGATGCGCAGCACGACCCGCTGTTCGCGTTCCATCGAAGCGCGGTACTCGTCCCAGTCGGGGTGCTCGCCGGAGATCGTGCGGTAGTACTCGACCAGCAGGTCCATCGCCTCGGGCAGCGGCACGACCGTCGCCGTTCCCGCGATCTGGATCCACCGCCCGAAGAAGCTGTCCGGCAGCACGCACAGCCACACGCGCGGATCCCGTTGCACCTGCTTGGTCTTGTACGCGGTCGCGCGCGTCGAGACGAGCACGTCGCCGTTGTCGTCCAGTGCCACGAGCACCGGTGACATCGACGGCGTCCCGTCGGACTTCATCGCGCTGAACACCGCGCGGTGCTGGCTGCGGAGCACGTCCCGTGCCTGGTCGAGGTCCATGGCTTTCATCTTGGCCAGGCGCGACGATGCTCGCATGCTCGATGCGAACACGGTCAGCTGGCAGCTGCACGCGGACCCGACGATGTGGATCGCCGGGATCGCGAGCCTCTACCTCCAGGCGCTGCACCCGAAGGCGGTCGCGGGTGTCGTCCAGAACTCGAACTTCCAGGCCGACCCGCTCGGCCGGCTCAAGCGCACGGCGGACTTCGTCGGGCTCGGCGTCTACGGCACCGGCGAGGAGATCGCCGCCGCCGCGGCACGGGTCCGCGCCACGCACCGCAGCCTGCGCGCGACCGACCACGAGGGCAGGACGTTCCGGGTGGACGAACCGGAACTGCTGCTGTGGGTGCACTGTTCGGAAGTGCACTGCTTCGAGACGGTGCTCGACCGCGCGGGCTACGGCCTCACGGACCGGCAGAAGGACCGGTACTACGCCGAACAGCGGTTCGCGGCCACGCTGGTGGGCCTGCACGAGGAGGACGTGCCCGGCTCACGCGGGGAGATGGCCGAGTACCTCGACTCGATGCGGTCGTCGTTGCGCCGCACCGCGGACTCCGAGGTGATCTACGAGTTCCTCCACGGCCCGCCCGTCAAGGGGTGGCTTCGTCACGGCCTGCCCCTCTACCGCGTGCTGGTCGGTCATCTGGCGTACTCCGTGCTCCCCGAATGGGCGGTGGAGCTGCACGGGCACGAGCCGTACGCCAACCCGGACCGGTGGTTGCGGGTGTTGCGCCGAACAGCACTCCTGGTGCCGGGCAAGATCCGCAGGATGGCACCGCCCGGACACCTGCGCCGTGCCGTGGAACGTGAGGGGCGTCATGTGACACCCAGCAGGGCGCGACTGCCGTAGTTGTCACACATCACAGTTGATAATCGCCGCTGGTACGTAGCATTGCGCACGACTCCACACCACCCCGGAAGGTCCTGTCGTGATCCGTCGTGCTGCGCTTCTCGCTGCTGTCGCGGTGTTCGCCACTGCTTGTGGGAGCGGTGACACGGCCACCGTCGTCGGTCGTGCCGGTTCCGGGAAGCTGACCATCGGCATCCGGTACGACCAGCCGGGACTGAGCGAGCGGCGGCTCGACGGCCGCTACGTCGGGTTCGACGTCGACGTGGCCAAGTACGTGGCGAACGAGCTGGGCGTGAAGGAAACAGGCATCACCTTCAAGGAGGCCCGCGGCGCCGTCCGGGAGTCGATGCTGGAGAGCGGCGAGGTCGACCTGGTCGTCGCGACCTACTCGATCACCGACGCCCGCAAGGAGAAGGTCGCGTTCGCCGGCCCGTACTTCGAGACCGGCCAGGGCATGCTCGTCCGCTTCACCGAGACCTCGATCACCGGTCCGGAGACCCTCGACGGCCGCAAGCTGTGCTCGGTCAAGGGGTCCACGTCCGCGCAGAAGGTGAAGAACGACTACGCCAAGGGCGTCACGCTGATCGAGTACGGCCAGTACTCGGACTGCGTGATCGCTCTCATGGCGGGCAACGTCGACGCCGTCTCCACCGACGAGGTCATCCTCGCGGGCTTCGCGGCGGAGAACCCGGAGCTGCTCAAGCTGGTCGGCAAGCCGTTCTCCGAGGAGCGCTACGGGATCGGCCTGCCGAAGGGCGACGACGAGAGCCGCGCCGAGGTCAACGAGGCCATCGAGAAGATGATCTCGACCGGTGAGTGGAAGCGGGCGCTGGAACGCAACGTAGGCCCGTCGGGTTACTCGATCCCGGCGCCGCCCCAGATCACCGAGAAGTCCTAGCCGGTCACGGCGGACTTCGACCGCCAGGTCTCCCAGTCGAGCGCCCAGTCGTAGTAGTCGCGGTCGGCGGGCCCGAGCTTGACCGACGAGTTCAGCACCTCGACCGGGTCACCGATCATCGTGAGGTCGAAGAACGTCTTCGCGTCGGCCGGTGAGAGGTTCGCGCAGCCGTGCGACACGTTCTCCTTGCCCTGCGCGTACATCGAGCCGGCGTACTCGTGGACGAACTCGCCGTTGTTCGACAGCAGCACGGCCCAGGTGACCGGGACGTCCTTGTAGTTGAACACCGTGCTGGACATGGTGCGGCTGGCTTCCTTCTGCATCACCACGTGCGTGCCGGAGCGGGTGACCCGGCGCGGGTCGGTGTCGAGCCCGTACGAGGCCGGGAAGTCGTGCAGCTGCACGCCGTCGCGGTAGACGACGAACCGGTGCGACTGCGTGTCCGCCTTGACCACCAGCGCGCGGTCCGCGACAGCGAACTGCACGTGCAGGTCCTCCGCGCCGTACGCGCCGCCGCCGAACGGGACGCCGTGGACGTTGACGTCCACGGACACCTGCGTGCCCGGCTTGTAGTACTCCTTCGGCCGCCAATGCGCTTCGCGGTCCGACAGCCACGCCCACGCGCCCTCGGTCGGCACCGACGTCGTGACCGTCATGGCCTTCTGCACGGACGCCTTGTCCTGCACCGGCGCGCTGAACGTGATCTTGATCGGCATCGCGACGCCGTAGGTCTGGTGGTCGCCCACGTTCGCCGACGCGCTCGTGAGGCGGCCCGGCTTCACCGTGCGGAACGAACCGGAGACCGGCACCTCCGCGCCGTCCTCGCCCTTCGCCGACCCGGACCACGTGTAAGCCTTGTCGTAGCCCAGGTCCTCGGTGGCCACCCACCGGTCGCCGGTCAGCTCACCCTTGACCACGCGGTTGCCGGGGCCGGTGAGCGCGACCGAGGTCAACTTGCCCCCGGTGACACCGACCTGGAACGGACCCGCCGGGCTGATCCCCTCACCCGACGCCGGCGTGACGGTCACCGCCGCCTTCGCCTTCTCCTGCACGACCGGTGCCGCATCGGGCGCCGACGGTGCGTCGGGCGCGCCGCCGCACGCGGTCAAACCCAGCAGTACAGCCAACATGAACGGCCGGAACACGCGTTCTCCCCGAGATCCCCCTGGAACTGATGCTCAGAGGACGCGCGAGCCACCAACGAGTTGCTCAAGGGTTCGTTATCACCCTCATGGACCAGCGCCTTTGGTCCTGTTGAGGCACTCGGCTGGCTGGATTTCACCTGTAGTGCTATGACGCGGCACACGTTAGGCTTCTCCGCGCAGGCCGTGGTTTCTGTGTTCGTGCTTCACACGCTCGCGGAACGACACGCGGGCGTGCTGTGCGCTCGATTCGAGCGGGCCGAACGCCCCCGGGACGGCCGGGGTTGCACGGTGCAGCCCCAAGCTTTCCTGCGATGGAGGCAGGTACATGGCACAGGGCACTGTCAAGTGGTTCAACTCCGAGAAGGGCTTCGGCTTCATCGCCCAGGACAACGGCGGCGCTGACGTCTTCGTCCACTACTCGGAGATCCAGGGTCAGGGCTTCCGCACCCTGGAGGAGAACCAGCGCGTGGAGTTCGAGGTCGGTCAGGGCACGAAGGGCCCGCAGGCCCAGAACGTCCGCGCGATCTGATGTGATTCGCCGCAGCAAGACGTAACTGAGAAGGACCCTCGGCCGGGCTCGGCCGAGGGTCCTTCTTCGTGCTGGGGGTGACTGCGCAGGGGTCAGTTGCCGCGCTGGCGGGCTTCCCACTCCAGTCGCTGCATGACCCACTCCGTGGCGAGCGCGCCGGGGGAGGTCTGGCGTTCGGCGGCGAGCTCCTTGAGCTGCTCGTTGGCCATCAGCTGGAGGCGCAGCTGGTACACCTGCGCGTTGCCGAAGCCCGAGGCGGTGGTCTCGTTGTCCGAGTCCGGGGCCAGTGCGGCCAGGTAAGAGGTCAGCTCCTCGTCGGGCGTCGTCTCCTGCGGTTCGTCCGCGGGGCGGTGACGGCCGGACTTGGAGCGTCCGAGGGATCCGATAGGCACCGGAACACGATAACGGCTCGGTCACGGAACCCAAACCCCTGTGACCTGAGTCACCCACCCATGTGCCTCCCCCGCTGCTTCCGAAGTGCACGCGGGGAGCTTTCGTACTCCAGGAGGGCACGCGGGGCCCCCGCGTGCCCTCTTGGAAGTGGCGGCGGGGGCAGCGGTGGCGGAGGGAGCAGCGGTGGCCGGGGGAGCAACGGTGGCGGAGGGAGCAGCGGGAGGTGGGCGGCGGGAGCAGCGGTGGCGAGCCGGCTCGGCGTCGAGCCGGCTGGGGGTCCGGGGGCTGCCCCCGGCTGGGGTCTGGGGGCTCGGCCCCCAGAAGGCACCTCCGACCGACCGCGGCGAGGCGTCAGCCGAGCAAGGTCGGCCGGAGAAGAGGAGAGGCCCCCGCGCCAGGGGGAGGAACGCGGGGGCCGGAGGGGATCTCCACAGGCGCTGACCGGGGGTATGTCAGCAATCGGATTGTTGCACGCGCACGCGGCGCTGCGGGAGAGGTTGCGCGGAAGATTCTTGAGTTGCCGATGGGCGGAATTGCCGCAGTCGCAAGCTGTTGGTAACAACGAACACGCTGCTGAAGGCCATCGCGGCCCCCGCGAGCATGGGGTTGAGCAGCCCGAGCGCCGCGAGTGGAAGTCCAGCGACGTTGTAGGCGAACGCCCAGAACAGATTCCCCTTGATCGTGCCCAACGTCTTGCGTGACAACCGAATTGCGTCCGCAGCCACGCGCAGGTCGCCGCGCACCAGGGTCAGGTCGCTCGCCTCGATGGCGGCGTCGGTGCCGGTTCCCACGGCCAGCCCCAGGTCAGCGGCCGCGAGCGCGGGCGCGTCGTTCACGCCGTCGCCCACCATGGCCACGACTCGGCCCTGTGCCTGCAGATTCCGGATGGCCTCGACTTTTCCGGCCGGCAGCACGTCGGCGATCACCTCGTCGATGCCGACTTCCCGTGCCACCGCCGCAGCGACGACAGCGTTGTCCCCCGTCAGCAGGACAGGTCGCAGGCCGAGTTCCCGCAGATCGCGAATTGCTTGTGCGGACGTGGGTTTCACGGTGTCCGCCACCGCGATCAACCCGACGACCGCGCCGTCAAAAGAAACCGCGACCACCGTGCGATCGGCGTGCACGACTGCCGCCGCGGACAGCGATTCGGGGACTTCGGCATTCCGCAGCCGGCCGACGGCAACGCGGCGGCCGTCCACCACGCCGCTGACGCCGACGCCGTCCGTGGACGCGAAGTCGGAAACGGGCCTCGGTTCCGGTGCGGCGCGGACGATGGCCGCGGCGATGGGGTGCTCGGAGGCGTTCTCGACCGCCGCCGCGCACGACAGCACCTCGGCGCGGGACACGCCGTCGGCCGGGACCACGTCGACGAGCGCCAACCGGCCCGTGGTGACGGTGCCGGTCTTGTCGAGCACCACCGTGTCCACGCGCCGGGTCGACTCCAGCACCTCCGGGCCCTTCACCAGGATGCCGAGCTGGGCGCCGCGGCCGGTGCCCACGAGCAACGCCGTCGGCGTCGCGAGCCCCAGTGCGCACGGGCAGGCGATGACGAGCACCGCCACGGCCGTCGTCACCGCGAACTCCAGCGGCCGCCCGGCGAGCAGCCAGGCCCCGAACGCCACGGCGGCGATGGCGACGACGACCGGCACGAACACCGCCGACACCCGGTCGGCGAGCCGCTGCACGTCCGCCTTGCCCGCCTGCGCCTGCTCGACGAGCCGGGCCATCCGCGCGAGCTGCGTGTCCGCGCCGACCGAGCGAGCCTCGACGACCAGCCGGCCGCCCGCGTTGACCGTCCCGCCGACGACCGGTGCGCCCTCGCGCACCTCGACCGGCACCGACTCGCCGGTGACCATCGAGGCGTCCACGGCCGAGCTGCCCTCGACGACTACCCCGTCCGTGGCGATGCGCTCACCCGGACGGACCACGAAGCGTTCGCCGACCCGGAGCTGCTCGACCGGCACGCGGGTCTCCACGCCGTCGCGCAGCACCGCCACGTCCTTGGCGCCGAGCGTCAGCAACGCCCGCAGCGCGGCACCCGCACTGCGCTTGGACCGGGCCTCCAGCCACCGCCCGAGCAGCAGGAACACGGTCACGCCGACCGCGACCTCGAGGTAGATGTCGCCGGAGGACGCCGGCCGCGGCAGCAGGCTGAACTCGTGCCGCATGCCGATGGTCCCGGCGGCGCCGAACACCAACGCGTAGAGCGACCACAGGTACGAGACCGTGACGCCCATCGACACGAGGGTGTCCATCGTGCTGGCGCCGTGCCTCAGGTTGACCGCGGCCGCACGGTGGAACGGCCAGCCGCACACCCACACGACCACGCTCGCGAGCGCCAGCGACACCCACTGCCAGGTGGGGAACTGCCAGGCCGGAACCATCGAGAACGCGATCACCGGCACGCCCAGCGACGCGGCGAGGACGAACCTCAGCCGCAGGTCACCGGCGTCGCCCTCCTCGGGCTCGGCGACCGGCTCCCGCGCGTCGTACCCCGCCGCCCGCACGGTCGACACCAGGTCGTCCACGCGCATGCCGACCGGGAACTGGACGCTGGCCTTCTCGGTCGCGTAGTTCACGGTGGCGGAGACGCCGTCGAGCCGGTTCAGCTTGCGTTCCACGCGCCGCGCGCAGGAGGCGCAGGTCATGCCGCTGATGCTGAGCTCGACGTGGCGGGGTTCGGTCGTGGTCATCAGGCGACCTGGTACCCGGCCTCGGTCACGGCGGCCTCGACCTCGGACCGGTCCAGCTCGCGGTCGCTCGTGACGGTCACCGCTCCGGTCTCGAGCACCACGTCGACACCGGTCACGCCGGCGACCTCGGACAGCTCCTCGGTGACCGAGCTGACGCAGTGGCCGCAGGTCATGCCGGTGACGGTGTAGGTGGCAGTGACGGACATGGAGTCCCTTCCTCTCGATCGGGACTCCGATGATACCCACCCAGGGTATGGCGACTCTACTGAGGACCGTCGGGTTTCGGCTGGTCCAGGTTCTGGATGTCCTTCTCGATCTTGTCCACCAGCGAGTCGAGGCCCGCGAGCATCTCGTCCAGCTGGGCCATCCGCGAACCGAACGCGGACTCGATGTCGGCGTCGATCGTGGCGAGGTCGATCCCGCTGATCGCCTTCAGGACCTCCTGCGGATCGGGTGCCGGCGGGATGGTGCCCGGCTGGGGGTCACCCCCGGGCTCCGGCGCAGGTCGGGGGTTTTGGCCTGCGGCTTCGGGGGAAGGCTCCGGCGTGGGGTCGGTCATCGGTCCATCTTCCACTGGCCACCTCCCCATCGGACAGACGGCACACCTGTACGGAAAGTAACGCTGGGTGTTGGTGGAATCACTCTGCGGGGGGCTGCGGCCGTTGTCCCAGGTCGCTTAGCCTCGCGCCAACCTCAAGTCGGGGAGGGCACTCATGAGCGGCTCACTGGAAGTGCGCAAGTTCCTGTGGACGCAGGACGACGGCATGCAGAGGCAGGGCGGCCCCAACGTGCCGGCCCAGCGCAGCGGAGAGCCCTCGCGGATCTCCGACGAACAGGTCCACCGGGCCAGGCTCGCGGTCGCGCGGAGCGCACTGGGCACCGAGGACTGCAGGACGCTGCTGGACATGCTGGGGCTGTCACCCGGCGAGGACGGCGGGACACCGCCGGTCCAGCGGTGAGGCGGTAGCGAAGCAGAGGCGGCCCTGGCCGAGGCGCGCACCCCCCGGAGCGCGTCTCGAAACAGGGCCGCACCTGGAAACATACCCACGGGTCTCTTTAGCGGCAACGACTAACCTGGAGCCATGCCCCAGCAAGACCGGGCGTATGCGACACGGGAGGCGATTCTCCGCGCCGCGGCGCAGGAGTTCGACCGGCTCGGCTACGACCGCACGTCGCTGACCGCCGTGCTCGCGCGCGCCGGTCTCACCAAGGGCGCGTTCTACTTCCACTTCGCGTCCAAGGACGCCGTCGCCGGTGCTCTCACCGAGTACCAGCACGACTTCTGGGTGGAGATGCGGCAGCGGTGGCACGCGCGCGGCCTCGACCCGTTGCACACCCTCGTCGGCATGGTCGTCGAGTCCGCCGACCGGATGGCGGCCGACGTCGTGCTGCGGGCGGGCGTGCGGCTGACCGCCGACCGCGAGGTCGGCTATCCGGGCGTCCCGAACTCCCACCTCATGTGGGAGAAGATGATCGCCGCCTACGTGGCGGAGGCGGGCGAGTGCGGTCACCTGCGCGAGGGCGTCGACCCGGCGGCGGTGGCGCGGACGATCTGCGGCGCGACCCTCGGCGCCCGGTTGATCTCCTCGGCGACCACGATGTGCGCCGACTTCCCCGACCGGCTGCGCGAGGTGCTCCGGCTGGTGCTGCCCTCCGTCGCGAACGACGCGTGGCTGAGCGCCTGGGACGGGCTCTCCTGACCGCTCCTGCGGAGTTACCCAGGTCACACAAGATCGTCGAAAAACCTCCGTTCGACCCGTGTTCACCACCGATTGGGCCCTTGAGCTGGCATTTGCCGTTTCCGGACGCTTCCGCGAGATCGTCCCGCGCGCTTCGTCCGGCCTGCTTTTTCGACGGTTTTGGCAGGTCAAGGCATAAGTGGGACCCCCGTTTTGGAGGTGCGCGGACCTATGTCATATGCTTACGATGCTTCCAGAGACCAGCTAGTCCCCATCATCTAGCGGCCTAGGATCCCGCCCTTTCAAGGCGGTCGCGCGGGTTCGAATCCCGTTGGGGGCACGCAGTAAAGCAAGATGATGCAGTAAGGTACGATCTGCACGACAGCAAGAGCAAGGCCCAGTGGCGCAGTTGGTTAGCGCGTCGCCCTGTCACGGCGAAGGTCGCGGGTTCGAGTCCCGTCTGGGTCGCTTTTTTCTCTCATGGCCAGGTAGCTCAGTTGGTACGAGCGACCGCCTGAAAAGCGGTAGGTCGGCGGTTCGACCCCGCCCCTGGCCATCCCTCTTCGAAAGAAGCCCCGCGAGTCTCGCGGGGCTTCTTTCGTTCATGCGGTGATCCGGACGACGGCTTGATCGTCGTGCGTTTTGCAGCGCGGCCACCGGATGTGTTCCGGATCACTGCGCTCGGCTTCCCTGATCCGGTCGAGCGCCGCACCGAGCGGGAAGCTCCGCCAGCTCGTCCCACGAGAACAGCCCGTACTCGGACACTCCACACGAGACACCGTCCGTGGCGACGACCACTTTCTTGATCATCTCTCGCGGCCAGCTCGCGGTCAGCGCCTGGCGGCCCGCCTCGGGATCGGCCTCCGCGACCCAGTAGCCGCCGGGCCTGTTCGTCCACCGCAGGATGTCCGGGTCCGGCCGGAGGTCGGCCAGCCGGGTGTCCTCGACCACGTCCGTGGTCCGTCCGAACGCGACGACCGGGGTGTCGCACAAGACGAGGGCGTCGATCGTCTCGTCGTCCCACCGCACGATCGCCGCGGTGGCGGCCGGGGAGTCGCCGGGAACGAGGTCGTGCTCCGCCACGAGGGACGTGATCGCCTGCGCGAGGAAGCTCGGTCAACGGCGTGCCGGCGTCCATCGTCCTGGCCAGCTCGTCGGCGAGCCGGGTGGCGTACCAGCCGCCGTCGCGGTCGGGTGGCCGGGTGCGCGAGGTGACCCCGTCGAGGACCACGACGGCGTTGGGCAGCACGCGGATCCGGTCCTCGGTGACGCGTCCGGGAGCGCCCTGTTCGGCAGTCTCGATCATCACCGCTCCACCGTACGTGTCAACCCCGGTTGACGAACCCTCATTGTCAACGTACGTTGACGGCATGACGGAAGCGACGGATCTCGCCACAGCGGCCGGTGATCGCGACCCGAAGATCGGGTTGCGGGCCGTCAGCGCGTTGCGGCGACTGCTCGAACACCTGGAAGCGGCCCAGGTCCGCAGTGCGCGGGCGCAGGGCTGGTCGTGGCAGGACATCGCGGCGGAGCTCGGGGTGTCCCGCCAGGCGGTGCACAAGAAGCACGGGGGACGATGATGATCGCGGAGCGGTTCACGAAGGAAGCGCGCGAGGCCGTGCAGAAGGCGGTCGCGGACGCGGAACGGGTGCACGCGGGCGAGGTCGGCGTGGAGCACCTGCTGCTGGCGTTGCTGGACACGCCGGTGCTGGCCGGGTTCGACCTGCCGCGCGAGGAGCTGGAGGCGGAGTTCCGCGACTACCGGCGCAAGGGCGGGCTGACCAAGGCGGACGCGGATGCGTTGCGCGGCTTGGGGATCGACGTCGACCAGGTGATCGACTCGGTCGAGCAGTCGCTCGGCACGGGCGTGCTGCGGCCGGGGCCGCGGCGGCGCTGGTTCGGGATGCCGCTGGAGCCGGAGTTCAAGAAGGCGCTGGAGAAGAGCCTGCGCGAGGCCCGCGACCTCGGCCACAACCACCTCGGCAACGAGCACCTCGTGCTGGCTCTGTTGCAAGGCAAGGGGATCGTGGCCGAGGTGCTGGCCGAACGCGGGGTCGGGTACGCCGAGATCAGGAAGCGGGCTGCGAGCGCTCGCGCCAGGTGAGGTGCGGCAGGAACAGCTGCGAGAGCGGGCCGATCCCCAGCGCGTACAGGACCGTGCCGATGCCGACGGTGCCGCCGAGCAGCCAGCCCGTGCCGAGCACCAGCAGTTCGAGGACGCTGCGCGTGAGGCGCAGCGAGAGGCCCGTGCGGCGGCAGAACCCGGTGACGAGGCCGTCGCGCGGGCCCGGTCCGAGCCGGGAACCGACGTAGGCGGCGAACGCGACCGCGTTCAGCACGATGCCCAGCGCCAGGAACACGATCCTGGGCACGAGCCCCTGCGGTGCGGGCAGGATCGCGAGGGTCGCGTCGACCGCCAGTGCGATGACGACGACGTTCGCGATCGTGCCGACGCCGGGCTTCTGCCGCAGCGGGATCCACGCCAGCAGGACCAGCACGCCGGTGATCGCGGTGATCAGGCCGAAGCTCAGGCCGGTGCGTTCGGTGAGGCCCTCGTGCAGCACGTCCCACGGGTTCAGGCCGAGCGTCGCGCGGATCTGCAGCGCCATGCTCGCGCCGTAGAGCCACAGCCCGGCGAGGAGCTGCGGAAGGCGACGGGCGGGGGAGATCCGGACGGAGACCTGGTGGAGTGCGGTCGTGGAGGCCATGTGGTCATACTGAGGCGCGATTGGCCTGGTAATCCATAGCCAATTCTGGGAAATTGGCCTCATGCTCCCACCAGGTGGACGTATATCGGGTGCTCGGCTGGCTCGGCTGCTCGGGTCGTGGCGCAAGCAGGGTGCCCGGCAGGGGTCGGCCGACCTCGCCACCGCGATCCGGCTGCTCGTGGCGGACGGCCGGCTGCCGGTCGGCACCCGGCTGCCGTCGGAGCGCGAGCTCACCGACGCACTCCCGGTGAGCCGCACGACGATCACGGCCGCGCTCGACCAGCTGCGCGGTGAGGGGCTGGTCGCATCCCGGCGCGGCGCCGGATCGTGGATCGACGGCCCGGTCGGAGGCGGCGGTGGCATCGTCGGCGGCGACGACGCGTTGATCGACCTGACCCGGTGCGCGCCGCCCGCCCACCCCGGCCTGCGCCAGGCGATGGCGGCGGCGCTGGCGCGGATGCCCGAGCACCTGGTGTCGCACGGGTACCACGAGCGCGGCCTGCCCGTGCTGCGGCAGGCGATCGCCGACCGGTACGCGGCACGGGGGCTGCCGACGTCACCGGACCAGATCGTGGTCACCTCGGGCGCGCAGCACGCGTGGGCGCTGGCGCTGCGGCTGTTCGCCGGGCCGGGTGACCGGGTGCTCGTGGAGCAGCCGACCTACCCCAACGCGCTGGAGGCGGTGCGGGCCGCGTCGGCGATCCCGGTGCCCGTGCCGATGACCGGCGACGGCTGGGAGGTCGACGCCTACGAGGCGGCGCTGCGGCAGGCAGGTCCCCGGCTGGCCTACCTCATCCCGGACTTCCAGAACCCGACCGGCGCCCTGCTGCCCGCGGCCGGCCGTGAAGCGCTCGCCGCCGCGTTGAGGAAGGCGCACACGCCGGTGGTGGTGGACGAGACGCTGGTCGAGCTGTCGCTGACCGATGACCGGATGCCACCGCCGATGGCGGCGTTCGGCGGCGATCTGGTGGTGACGCTCGGATCGGCGAGCAAGTCGCACTGGGGTGGACTGCGCGTCGGGTGGATCCGGGCGTCGGCGGAGATCGTGCACCGGCTGATGTCCACGCGCGCGGCGATCGACCTCGGCACCCCGGTGTTCGAGCAGCTGGTGCTCACCGAACTGCTGACGGACGCGGACCCCGTGTTGCGGCAACGGCGCCTGGAGTTCGCCGCTCAGCGGGACGTCGCGGCGGAGGCGCTGCGGCTGCACTGTCCACAGTGGAGCTTTCGGGTCCCGGCCGGTGGGCTCGGGTTGTGGTGCACGCTCGACGCGCCGGTGAGCACCCGGATCGCCGTGGTGGCGCAGAACCACGGCCTGCGGCTCGTGCCCGGCCCGCGCTGGGCGGTCCACGGCGGCTGCGAGCAGATGCTCCGAGTGCCGTACACGCAGTCGCCCGAAGTGCTGCGCGAGGCGATCGGCCGTTTGGGTGTGGTAGCTGCATCCGTTGCGGGCACTGGATTTCCGTCGGATGCCGACGTCTCGGTGCCGGTCGCGTGAGACACGTCGGCCTGGTCTCCCACAGCGGTGGAGACCGGGCCGACGAACTTGCCAACGGAGTGGCCTGCGGCGGGGGACGTCCCAGGGATTGGCGTCCCCCGTCCGCAGGTTTCCCCGTGCGGTCCGAGGCTGCGGGGGCAGCGCGGCACTCGGACCAGACCCGACCTGCCAGGGCGCGGTTGGCAGGTCAGGAAGACTGGGGGTTCCTTGCGTACAACGGGAAATACGAGGAGGAGTTACTGGCGCGACGGCACGAGACGGTCACAAATCGCGCAGAGGGCAGACCTGTCCTGTCGGACTCAGTCGGGTGACGTGCTCGGCAGGCCGGGAAGGCTGCCGGGGGACCGACCGTCGCGGCGTTCCTCGACCGACCACGTGGCCGGCGGGAACAGCTCGTTGCGCGACGTGAGCACGGCCAGCACGCCGCGCGTGCCGCCGGAGTTGTCGGTGTGGCTCGACGACGCGGACGCCGTCGTGGTGACCGGGGCGGGCTGGGGCGCCGGAGCGGGCGCGTCCCTGCCGGGCTCGGTCCAGGTGAGGTCGGCCTGCTGCGGCGCGGGCTCGGCCTGTGGCGTGGGCTGGCTGAACGTCCGCAGCGGCTGCGGCACGTACTTCGCGACCGCGACCGCGACGGGCGCGGCCGTCGGCGGCGGAGGAGCGGGCAGCTCGGCGGCGGCCCTGGCGGCCAGCCGCGCGGCGCGGACCTGGGCCTTCGCCCTGATCACCTCGGGCGGCGCCTTGTTCGAGACGGTGCCGGACCGGGAGTTGGAGTGCGTGCCGCCGGTGAAGTCGAGCACCGGGCCGTCGTCGTGGTCGTCGTCCCCGGCGGGGTCCTCCGGCCGGTTCGGCGGGACGAACCCCGGTACCGGGACGTCGTCGACCGGCTGGTGCTGCTCGATGAAGGACGTGGTGAACGCGGTGGCCCAGCCCGCGGGGTCGTCGCTCAGGCTCGGGGCGGTGAACAGCTGCGAGGCGTCGAGCGCCTGCGGTTCGTCCGCGGCCTGCGGTTCGTCGAGGGCCTGCGGTCGGTCGAGCGGCTGCGGTTCGCCGGCCGGGGTCGCTGCCAGGGTCTCGGTCGCCTGCTCGGCCAGCGGTGCGGTGGGCGCGGCGGTCTCGGGGCTCTGCTCCTGGACCGGCTGTGGTGCCGTGACCGGTGTGGCCGGGTCGAGCGGTGCGGGAGCTTCGGTCGTGATCTCGACGGCGGGCGGTGCCTCCACGGGGTTCGCGTCGGCCGAGGCGGGCGAGCCGCCCATCAGCCAGGCCGCGGCCGTGAACCCACCGAGGGCAGCGGCCCGCAGCAGCAGTGCGACAGCTCCACCACCGGCCACAGGATCACCACCGTCCACCGTTCGGGCCACCGTCAACGCCGCAGCGCCGTCGGAGGTCGACGTTGAGCTATGTCTAGCACCGGTGGGTGGTTTTGCGAACCAACTCGCCGCAAACCACACGGAAGGGCGGTCACGTGCGGCTGTCCGTGTTCGCCCCGATCGGGCGCGAACACCGTCTGTGTGGTCATCGGATCGAGTGACATCGCGCTCCGGTCCCCTGTGGACCTCGCCGCAGCGCGGGATGGTGTCCGCTGTGGACGCACCGAAACAGGTCAAGAGCCTCTCTGAGCTGGCCGGTCACGCGTCGGAGGCCCTCGGTCCGGTGCACGTGCACGATCCGGGCGGTCCGAACGAGTGCTTGGTCCGTTCGGGGGAAGTCATCGTGCTCCCGGAGGACGCACCCACTGTGCGCAAGCGTTTGCGGGGTGTCTGCTCGCACGAGGAGGCCGTTCCGGGGGCCGTCCGGATGCACCTGAAGGCGGCGCACGCACTGCGCGTCGTCCCCATCGCCCGCGACGTCGGTGCCGCACCGCACCACGTCCACCTCGCCTGCCCGATCATGATCGGCACCTCCCGCCCGGTCATCGGTGGCCACCTGCCGTCGTTGCGAGGGGAGGGGTCCGTGGCGTTGCTGGACACCCCTCTCGATGCCCCGCACGGCGCGTTGGTCGCCGGTGTGCTGCGGCACCACGGTGCGACCGTCCGCCCGTTCCCCGTCCTCACGCCGTCCGGCTTCGGCTCCGACCTCGCCCTCGCCGCCGCACTGCGCGCCACCCGCTCGGTGCCGGTGGTCCTGGTGTCGTCCGGCACCTACACGTTCGACGACGCCTGCCCGCCGGTCCTGGCCGCGTGCGGCGGCAACGTCGTCGCGGCCGCGGGCAACGGCGGGTCCGCCCGTCCGTGGTGGCCCGCCGCCCTGCCCGCCGTGACCGCCGTGGGCACCTCCGACCCGTTCTCCGGTCACGGCCCGTGGGTCGACGTGGTGACCAACGGGACCGACGTGCCCGCCAGCGTCGGCTCCGCGCAGTCGCTGTGCACCGGCACCTCGTTCGCCGCCGCGCTGCACGCCGCGACGCTCGTGCCGGTGCCGTAGCAGCTGAAGCCCAGGTGGGCGACGGCGCGTGCGGCCGCCGCGGGGTGGTCGAGCCGCCGGTGGACCGCCGCCATGGCCGCGCCGACCTGCCGGTCCGGGACGGGCAGGACGCTCGCCAGCACCGCCCTCGTGCCGGCGTCGAGGAACGCCCGCGCGAGGCCCGACTCGCAGGCCGAGAGCACGACGACCTCCGGCGGGTGCTCGACGCGGGCCAGGTCGTAGCCGTAGAGCGGGCCGTCGTCGAGCTCCAGGTACGAGAACAGCGGGTTGTCCGCGTTGACGACGCCGTGCGCCGCGATGTGGGCGATGCCGGCGCCTTCGAGGCCCCGCAGCGTCTCCTCCACAGTGGATCCGAGGACCGTGCCGCCGTGTTCCCGGTGCAGCGCGGTCACCTCCTCGTGGCCGAGGTCCGGTCCGGCGACCCACACCCTGCGGCCACCGGGTCGCGGTGGGCACCAGCGGTCCAACGCCGGCAGCACGTGCACCTTCGGCCGGAGCGCGGCCCACGGCATGTCGCGCAACACGCCGTCCGGGACCACCACGACCTCGTCCACCTGCGGCAACAGGTCGTTGTCGACCGTGCGGCCCGCGCGCAGCGCCAGCTTGGCCGCCTGGACGAGCGCGGCCGGCTCGGCCACGACGCGGACGCTCTCCGGCGTCACGGCCAGCACCTGTCCCCTGTGGACGACGAAGCTGACCACCGGCAGGTGGCCGGGCACCTCGTCGCCGGAGGGGGAGCGCCGGGCCGTGGCGACGGTCAGCCGGCGGATGTCCCGTTCCAGCGCCTCGACCGGACCGCCGAGCGCCCGTGCCCGCCGCAGCCCGGCGAGTGCGCTCGCGAGCGCCGGATCGCCCGGCGGCAACGGCGACGGGTAGCTGCGGCGGTGCCGTTCGCCCCACCGCAGCACCTCGCGCGGCGTCCGGGCGAGGTCGAGCGCGCGTCCGGTCAGCTCCCGCCGCACCCACTCGTTGGCGAGCCCGGCGCCGTCCTCGTCGAGGACGCGCAGCCCGGCCCGGCACGCCGCCAGCGCACCCCGCCGGTCCGACCGCCTGGCCTGCGCGAGCCACCCCAGCGCCCTGGTCCTGGCCGGTCCGCGGAACCGCTGGGCCGCGACCGCGTCGACCTCGCCCGCGGCCAGCATCAGCTCACCGTCCGGTCGTCCGGCCTTCCGGTAGAGCCGCAGCGCCGTGGCGGTGTCGCCGCGCCGCAACGCGCACCGCGCGCCGAGCAGCACCGCCTCCGGTGACCTCCGCCCGCACCGCTCCAGCAAGGCGAGCGCGGGCTCCACCACCCGGTGCGCCTCCTCGTCCAGCCCGGCCGCGAGCAACGCCTCCGCCCGATCGACCAGCGCTTCCGGCCGGCTCGTGGAGTCGAGACCGGCCCGTGCCGCCTCCTCGTACCGCCGCAGCGCCGACGGCAGGTCACCGGCCAGCATCGCGACGAAACCCCTGTTGTGCAGGCACATCGCGATCCGGCCGCTCTCGCCGATCGTCCGCAGCGCCGCCGCGGCCGCCGTGAAGTCCGCGTCCGCGCCGGCCAGCCGCAGGGCGTAGCACCGCGCGATGCCCCTGCCGATCAACGCGTTCGCGAGCCACCGCTGGTCGTCGTACCGGCGCAGCTCCCTGATCACGGCGGTCAGCTCGGCCATTGCCGGACGAGGGTCGGCCGACCGGCACAGGTGCAGCCCGCGCAGGCAGCGCGCCCGCGCGAGCTCGTTGCCGCGCAGCTGCGGCGTGGCGAGGTCGAGGTGCCGCAGGCTCCGGGTGTGACGGCCCCGGTCCAGGTCGATCCACGCGAGCGTCAGCCGGAACCGCGGTTCGCCGGTGAGCCGCAGGCCGCGCTGTGCCAAAGCGGCCGCCTCGTCGAGGTGCCCGAGCTCGACGTGGGCGACGCTCAGGTCGTGCAGGGCCTGGGCGCGTTCGGCCTTGGAGCCGCGGACCACCGTGCCGGCGATGGTGGCCCGCGGGTCGGCGCTGGCGCTCACGCGACGAACCAGTCCGTGGTCAGGCCCAGCTCCGGCACGCAGACGCACACCGGCCCCGGCGCGACCTCGGCGCGGAACCAGCCCTCGGCGTCCGGCGCGACCGCCCGCACGGCCTCCGGTGAACGCACCTCGACGGTGCCGGTCACGCCGTCCAGGACGCCGGTCAGGCGCGGGCCGTCGAGCTGCAGGTACATCCGGCCGGTGCCGACGTGGAACACGAGCTGCCGCGACGGGCCGCGGACCGGCTCGTCGACGACCGCCATGGGGGCCAGGCCGGTCGGGACCGGCGCACCGACGGCCGGGGGCACGTCGGCACCGAACAGCGCGGCGATCTCGTCGAGCAACGGGTCCCTCACCGCGCCACCGCCAGCTTCCGGCGCAGCGCGGTGAGGCACCGGGTCCGCGTCGAGCCGACGCTCCCCAGCTTCATCCCCAGGGCGTCGGCAACCTGTGCATAACTCAGCTCGGGGCTGTGGGCGGCGATCCTCAGCAGCCGCTGGCAGCGTTCGTTCAACGTGACCAGCGCCGTCCACAGCCGGTGGGCGCGGTCGTCGCCCAGCACGACGTCCTCAGGTGTCGGCAGGGCCGACTCCGGCTCCCAGCGGTCGACCGGGACCTCACGGCCGCGGCTGCGCAGCACGGCGATGCTCTGCCGGGTTGCGGTACGGAGCAGCCACCCTGCCAAGGCCTCGGGATCTCGCAGCCGGGTGAGGTGTTCTGCCAGGCAGAGCCACGTGCACTGGTAGACGTCGGCCGCGTCGGCGTGGCTCAGGCGGAACGATCTGGGCACCGACCAGACCAGCCGTGAGTAGCGCTCGACGAGCGCGTCCCAGCCCGTGGCCCCGGCTCGTGCGGACTGGACGACCTCGGTGTTGGAGTTCATGCCATTTGGAGTGGAACACCACCGGCACGGCTCCGCCGCTCACCCGAAAGTGGTTTGTCCACAGGTGTGGAGAAACTCATCCACACCTGTGGACAACTACAGCTTGTGGAGTCGCTCCACGGCCTCGTCGATCACTGCGTCCTGCTTGCAGAACGCGAACCGGATCAGGTGCTGCCACTCGGCCGGCCGGTCCGTGAAGACCTGCACGGGCACCGCGGCGACCCCGATCCGCGCGGGCAGCTCGCGGCACAGCGCCAGGCCGTCGGTGTAGCCGAGCGGGCGGACGTCGGCGCAGATGAAGTACGTGCCCTCCGACGACCGCACCTCGAAGCCCGCCGCGCGCAGCCCCTCCGCCAGCCGGGCCCGCTTCGCCGCCAGCGAGTCGCGCAGCGCCGTGACCCAGTCCAGCTCGGTGGTCAGCGCCTGGGCGACGGCGGGCTGGAACGGCGCCCCGCCCACGAACGTCATGAACTGCTTCGCCGCGCGCACCGCCGCGACCAGTTCGGCCGGGCCGCACACCCAGCCGATCTTCCAGCCGGTGCAGTTGAACGTCTTGCCCGCGCCCGAGATCGACAGGGTCCGCTGGGCCATCCCCGGCAGCGAGGCCAGCGGGACGTGCTGCCGGCCGTCGAAGACCAGGTGCTCGTACACCTCGTCGGTGATCGCCAGCAGGTCGTGCTCGACGCACAACGCGGCGATGGCGCGCATCTCGTCGACGGTGAACACGGTGCCGGTCGGGTTGTGCGGCGAGTTCACCAGGATCGCGCGCGTGCGCGGCGTGACCGCGGCCCGCAGCGCGTCGACGTCCAGCGCCAACCGGCCGGACGAGTCCTCGCGCAGCCCCACGGTCACCCTGGTCGCTCCCGCGAGCGCCACCGACGCCGCGTACGAGTCGTAGTAGGGCTCGACCAGCACCACCTCGTCACCCGGCTCGACCAGCGCCAGCAGCGAGGCCGCGATCGCCTCTGTGGCGCCGACCGTGACCAGGACCTCGGTGTCCGGGTCGTAGGAGGTGCCGTAGCGCGACCGGTGCGCGGCGATGGCGGCGCGCAGCACCGGCATGCCGGGGCCCGGCGGGTACTGGTTGACGCCCGACGCGATGGCCGACTGGGCCGCCGCGAGCATCGACGCCGGACCGTCGGTGTCGGGGAAGCCCTGACCGAGGTTCACGGCGTCGTGCTGCACGGCCAGCCCGGTCATCTCCGCGAAGATCGTCGAGGTGAACGGCTGCAACCTGGGGACTAGCGCTGGTACCCGCACAACGCAGGATCTTCACGGACAATGGTGCCGTGGAGCAACTGACCGCCGCTGACCAGCAGAAGCGCACAGACCTGCGCAAGATGAAGGTCGTCGCCACCAGCTTCCTCGTGGGTGCGACGGTCGTCTTCTTCGGGACCCACGCCTTCGAGGGCGCCTGGGTCGGGTACGTCCGGGCCGCCGCGGAGGCCGGCATGGTGGGCGCGCTCGCCGACTGGTTCGCCGTCACGGCCCTGTTCCGGCGCCCGCTCGGCCTGCCGATCCCGCACACCGCGATCATCCCGACCCGCAAGAACATGTTCGGCAAGACGCTCGGCGACTTCGTCGGCGTCAACTTCCTGAGCAAGGAGATCGTCCAGGACAAGCTGCGCCGCGCGGGCATCGCCGAGCGCGCCGGTGCGTGGCTCAAGCAGCCGGAGAACGCCGAACGCGTCACCAACGAGCTCGCGAACGTCCTCAAGGGCGCGATCACCGTGCTCAAGGACGAGGACGTGCAGGCCGTCGTCGAGCAGGCGATCGTCAAGCGCGTCACCGCCAAGCCGTGGGGCCCGCCGCTGGGCAAGCTCCTGGAGCAGGTGCTCACCGACGGCGCCCACCACAAGCTCGTCGACCTGATGTGCGACCGGGCCTACGAGTGGGTGCGCGACAACTACGACAAGGTCAGCCTCATCGTCACCGACCGCGCGCCGGCGTGGTCGCCCAGGTTCGTCGACTCGATGCTCGGCGACAAGGTCCACACCGAGCTGGTCAACTTCGCGTGGGCGGTGAAGACCGACGTCAACCACCCGATGCGGCTCGCCGTGGACCAGTTCCTGATCGAGTTCTCCGCGGACATGCAGAACGACCCGGCCACCCTGCAGCGCGCCGAGCAGGTCAAGCAGCAGGTCATCAACCACCCCGACGTGCAGAAGCTGATCAGCAGCGCGTGGGGCACGGCGAAGAAGATGCTGCTCGACGCCGCCGAGGACCCGTCCAGCGAGCTGCGCAGGAGGGTGATGCAGGGACTGATCACGCTCGGCACCAACCTGACCGACGACCTCGAGCTGCGCGCCAAGGTCGACGGCTGGCTGGAGCAGGCCGCCGGGTACGTCGTGAGCAACTACCGGGCCGAGATCACCACGCTCATCACCGACACCGTCGAGCGGTGGGACGCGGAGGAGACCTCGCGCAAGATCGAGCTGCAGGTCGGCAGGGACCTGCAGTTCATCCGGATCAACGGCACCGTGGTCGGCGCGCTGGCCGGCCTGGTGATCTACACCGTGGCCAACGTGCTGTTCTGAGAGGCGCGCGAGCGTTTTCGGAACGTCCTGGCCTTCTCGCGGTTGCCGCACACCCGCATGGAGCACCAGGTGCGGGAGCGGTTGCGGGATCTGTCGAAGAACGCGCGCAGGCAGTCGTCTGCGGGGCAGATCTTGAACCGCTCCCACGACCCGAGCACCGCGAGGCGGGCCGACGCCGCGAGCACCGCGCCCACCGCGTCGCTGCTCGCGAGCATCGGGACGCCGCCGGTCAGCTCGACGTGCACCACGCCGGCCGCCGTGCGCGGCCCTGACGACCCCTCGATGGACGAGCGCAGTGCCGCCCGCGCGGCGCGCGCCTGTGCGATCTCCCCGCTCCGCCCGAGGCCGCGTTCGGTCACCCACGCGCGCCAGGAGGCTTCACTGTCCAGTACGTGTCGAGTGTTCAGGAAGTCGAGCAGCAGCTCGACGTCGTGATCCCAGCCGACAGTCAGACCAGTCACCCCACCACTGTAGGCGCCACGGCGGTTGCCCGTCAGGACATCCGGGGAATGCACCCGGTGTATACACGGGGTGTATAGTCGTCCGCATGTCGATCGGTCACGCACTGTTGGGCCTGCTAGAGGGTGGTCCAAGGCACGGGTACGACCTCAAGCGCACCTACGACGAGCGCTTCGGGCAGGACCGGCCGTTGCACTACGGGCAGGTCTACTCGACGCTGTCGCGGCTGCTGAAGAACGGCCTGGTGACCGAGGCCGGAGTGGAGGCGGGCGACGGTCCGGAGCGCAAGCGGTACGCCATCACCGACGCCGGGGTCACCGACGTGGAGCGCTGGCTGGGCACGCCGGAGAAGCCGGAGCCGTACCTGCAGAACACCCTCTACGCGAAGGTCGTGCTGGCGCTGCTGTCCGGCCGCAGCGCGGTGGAGGTGCTGGACGTCCAGCGCTCCGCGCACCTGCGGACCATGCGCGAGCTGACCCGGCGCAAGACCGGCGGCGACCTGGCCGACCAGCTGATCTGCGACTTCGCGCTGTTCCACCTGGAGGCGGACCTGCGCTGGCTGGAGCTGACGGCGGCCCGCGTCGACCAGCTCGCGGAGCAGGTGGCGCGATGACGCTGCTGAGGGCCGAGGAGCTGCACAGGTCGTTCGGGAAGACGCACGCGCTGGCCGGCGCCGGGCTCACGGTCCGCGAGGGCGAGGTCGTGGCGGTCATGGGGCCGTCCGGGTCCGGCAAGTCGACCCTGCTGCACTGCGTCGCGGGCATCCTGCCGCCGGACAGCGGCACGATCACCTACCGCGACCGCGACCTGACCCGGATGTCCGACCACGAGCGCAGCGAGCTGCGGCGCACCGAGTTCGGGTTCGTGTTCCAGTTCGGCCAGCTGGTGCCGGAGCTGACCTGCCTGGAGAACGTGGCGCTGCCGTTGCGGCTGAGCGGGATGCGGCGCAGGCCGGCCGAGCGCGCCGCGCACGAGTGGCTGACCAGGCTGGAGGTCGACGGCGTGGCCGACCAGCGGCCCGGTGAGACCTCCGGTGGCCAGGGCCAGCGCGTCGCCGTGGCCCGCGCGCTGGTCACCGGCCCGAAGGTGATCTTCGCCGACGAGCCGACCGGGGCGCTCGACTCGCTCAACGGCGAGCGGGTGATGCACCTGCTCACCACCGCGGCGCGGGAGACGGGCGCGGCCGTCGTGCTGGTCACGCACGAGCCGCGGGTCGCCGCCTACTCCGACCGCGAGGTCGTGGTGCGCGACGGGCGGTCCCGGGACGTGGAGCCGGCCGGGTGAAGCAGGTGATCGGCGACCTCGCCCTCGGGGTCCGGCTGGCGGTCGGGGGCAGCCGGAAGTCGTGGGCGCGGCTCGTCCTGCAGGGTCTCGGCATCGGCCTGGGCGTGGCCGTGCTGGTCCTCGCGGCCTCGCTGCCGGGGGCCATCGACGTGCGCGACAAGCGCGGGGACGCGAGCGAACCGGTGTCGGAGGGCACCGGGCCGGCGCCGTTGCTGGTGAGCGTCGTGCACCTGGAGTACCGGGCGGAGCTGGTGCGCGGCCGGTACGTGAAGGTGCTCTCGCCGGACGCCCCCGTGCCGCCCGGTGTCGACCGGCTGCCCGGTGACGGGGAGGTCGTCGTGTCGCCCGCGCTCGCCGAGCTGCTGGCGAGCGAGGAGGGCGCGCTGCTGCGGCCGCGGTTGCCGCAGCGGGTGGTCGGGACCATCGGCAGGGAGGGGCTCACCGGTCCGCTCGACCTGGTGTTCCTGGCCGGGGACGCCTCGATCGTGTCGACCGGGAGCAACGAGACGTACCGCTGGGGCGCGTACTACGGCGGCGGAGGGCTCGCGCCGATCCTGTGGCTGCTCAGCATGGTGGGCGTGATCGTCCTGCTGTTCCCGGTGCTGGTGTTCGTCAGCGTGGCCGCGCGGCTGGCCGCGGCCCAGCGCGACCGCAGGCTGGCGGCGTTGCGGCTGGTCGGCGCCGGTGCGAGACGGGTGCGGCTGATCGCGTCCGGTGAGGCGCTGGCCAGCGCGGTGGTCGGGCTCGCCGCGGGGTTCGGGCTGTTCTACGCGCTGCGGCCGTTCTCGGACGACGTCGTCCTGGAGCAGCTGGTGGTGTTCCCGGAGGACCTGACCCCGGCGCCGGCGCTGACGGTCGCGGTGCTCGTCGGGGTGCCGGTGCTGGCGGTGGCCACGTCGTTGTTCTCGATGCGGCGGACCATCATCGAGCCGCTGGGCGTGGTGCGCGAGCAGCGCCCGGTGCGGCGCAGGCTGTGGTGGCGGCTGCTGCCCACGGTCGCCGGTGCGGCGCTGCTGGTCAGCCAGGCCGGCCGGGTCACCGGCGACCAGCAGCCGGAGGAGCTGCCCGTCGTGCTCGGCGTGGTGCTGCTGATGTTCGGCATCCCGGTGCTGCTGCCGTGGCTGGTCGAGCGGGTCGTCTTCCGCCTGTGCGGCGGCACCCCGGCATTGCAGCTGGCCGTGCGCAGGCTCCAGCTCGACAGCGGCACGGCCGCGCGGGTCGTGGGCGGCGTCGCGGTGGTGCTCGCGGGCACCGTGACGTTGCAGATGGTCCTCGCCGCCGTCGAGAACGAGGTGGTGGACAGGGAGCTGACGCGGTCCCCGCAGGACGTGCTGGCCATGCGGGTCACCGACACCACCGCCACACCGGGCCTGCGCGATGCATTGGCGCGCAGCGCCGGGGTGCGTGCCGTGCACGAGCTGCGCTGGACGTCCGGCAGCACCGGCGAGCGGTCGTCCGTGTCGATCGTCGTGGGCACCTGCGCCGCGCTGCGGACGCAGCTCCCGGTGACCGGGTGCACCGACGGCAAGGCGTACCTGGCGCGGGAGGCCGCCGGCGGTTTCACCGTCACGCCGGGCGTGCCGCTCGCCGTCGGCAGGGACCGCGAGCAGCGGTGGCTGCCCCCGGCCGTGGTCGAGGAGGTCTCCGGCGCCACCACCGGCGGCTACTACCTCACCCCGGCTGCCGCTCAGGGCCTCACCCTCGGCACCCGCGGCGTCGAGTACATCGCCCAGCTCGACCTGGCGACGCCGGACGCCGCCGAACACGCCCGCAACGCCGTGGCCCCGTACTCGTGGCGCGTGCGGTCGTTCTCCGGCGGCCAGTCCAGGATGTCGGAGGTGGAGCGGGTGTTCGGGCTGGTGCGCCAGGGCCTGTACGGCGGCATGGCCGTCACCCTGCTGCTGGCCGGTGCATCGATGCTGGTGGTGGGCCTCGAACAGGTCAGGGAACGCCGTCGCCCGCTGGCCGTGCTGGCCGCGTCCGGCGTCCCGCGCGCCACCCTGGCCCGTTCCCTGCTGTGGCAGAACGGGCTGCCCCTGGTGCTGTCGACGGTGGTGTCGGTGGCCACCGGCATCGGCCTCGGCGTGCTCTCGGTGAGGGTGTCGAGAGCCGAGGTCGCCTTCGACTGGCAGGGCATCGCCCTGGTCACCGCCGCCGCGATGGCCCTGGTCCTGCTGGTCACCGCCCTGACGCTGCCATCCCTGCGCAAGGCGACCGGCGCCCTCGGCCTGCGCACGGAGTGAGGTGCCGATCTGCACGTGCCTACGATCAGGCCCGTGCAGATCGTCACCACCTCCGACCACCCGCACCTCTCCACGGCGGCGCTGGTCGGCGAGTGGCCCCTGTTCGTCCTGAAGGACCCGATCTCCAACCGGTACCGCAAGACCGTCCAGCAGTACTTCCCGCAGTACGACGTGCTCGCACTCGACGGCTCGGAGGTCCTGGCCCACGCCGTGGCCGTCGCCCTGTGCTGGGACGGCACCCCGTCCACCCTCCCCGACGGCGGCTACGACGGCGCCATCGTCCAATCGGTGCGCGACCACGAGTCCGGCACCACCCCGGACACCCTGTGCGTCCTCGCCGCCACCGTCCGAGCCACCCACGCCGGCCGGGGCTTGGCCGCCGCGGTCCTGACCGCCCTCCGCACCCGCGCCCTCGCGAACGGCCTGTCCCGCGTCGTCGTACCGGTCCGCCCCACCCTGAAGGCGAACTACCCGCTCACCCCGATGGCCGACTTCGCGACCTGGACCCGCCCCGACGGCCTGCACCTGGACCCGTGGATCCGCACCCACCAACGCCTCGGCGCCACCGTCCTCGGTCCGGCCGAACGCTCCATGGTCGTGACGGGCACCGCCGCGGAGTGGCAGAGGTGGACCGGCCTGCACTTCCCCCGGTCCGGCCGGTACGTCGTACCCGGCGGCCACG
The DNA here is from genome assembly GCF_054300775.1 of Lentzea chajnantorensis. NCBI lineage: Bacteria > Bacillati > Actinomycetota > Actinomycetes > Pseudonocardiales > Pseudonocardiaceae > Lentzea > Lentzea chajnantorensis. The sequence continues at coordinate 1,505,974 of NZ_JBSDZT010000002.1, forward strand.
ACGTCGTGGTGTTCGAGGGGGATCGCGGCGTCTACGAGGAGACGAACCTCTGGATGCGCCACCTCTGACGGCCCAGGCTCCCGCCCGCGTACCGCACAAGACGCCCGCGCCTTCCGGCGCTTCCGCTGTGCCGGCTCGGCTCGCGCTGCTCAGCCCGCGCCACCCCAGCGCCTCCGCTCCACTCGCGCGGCTTGGCCTGCGCCGCTCTGCCCACGTGTCTTGGCCTGCGGTGCTCGGCCCCGCGTGGAGTGGCTTGCGCCGCTCAGCCCGCACTGCTCCGCTCGCGTGGCGTGGCGTGGCGTTGCTCGCGCCGCTCCGCCCACCCGGTTCGGCTCGCGCCGCCGACCCGCGCCGCCGACCCGCGCCGCATCGCCCGCCGCTGCGCCGCTCGGCCGCCCGCGCCGCTCAGCCCCACGTGGCGTGGCGTGGCTTGCGCCGTGCCGCCCTACACCCGGTCCTTCCGCCGCAACCGCGCCTTCCCGACCCCACCCCCGGCCGCCGCACCGTGCTCCGCCAGCCGGTCCTGCACCAGCCCGTGCCGGAACTGGTAGCAGGCCCCGGCCCGGCACAGCACCCCGAGCTTGCGCGCGTCCTCGAAGAACACCATCAGCTCCCAGGGCAGCTTCCCCCGCAACGCCAACCAGATCCGCGCCACGGTGAACCACCACCACCGCAGGTGCAGCACGGCCAGCGCGAACCCCAGCATCAGCCCGGAAGCCAGTCCCAGCCCGACCATGCCGGTCTGGTTCGGCCCGAACACCAGTGCCGCCGCCGAACCGAACACCACGGCCAGCACCAGCGACCCGGTCCACACGGCGATCCGGTCGCGCGCCATGGTCCACTGTGGACTGGAGGCCTGGGACAGCTCGGCTGTGCTGGACAACGCGAACCGCAGTGCCACGGCCACCGCGAGGCCCAGGCCGACCACCAGACCGGCGGACAACCCGTACAGCGCGCCGAAGACGAGGCCCGCCGCGAGGCCGAGTACGCCGGGGACGAGGAGCAGGGAGCGCGAGATTCCCAGGCGTGGCTTGGGTTTGCGTTCCTGCGAGGCGGTCAGTGCGGCGCCGCCGACCAGGACGCCGGCGACCAGGCCGCTGAGCGGGGCGAGTTTCGGGGTGATCGAGTAGGCCATGAGCCAGGCGACGCCGAAGCCGCCGATCGCGCCCAGTGCCAGTGCGCCGAGCAGGGCGAGCCAGGTGCGGCCGACCGAGCGGCGCAGCTCCCACCAGGCCAGTTCGCGGATGCCGCGGTCGCGCATCTCGTGCGCGAGGAACTCCAGCCACCTGCGCGCCCTGTCGCGGGGCCAGACCTGGCTGGCCCTGGCGTGGTGGGCGGCGGCGCGGTTGCCGAAGGCGCGGGAGACCAGCTCGTCGCAGAGGTGGTCGCAGACAGCGCGGGCGTCCGGGAAGCGGCCGCGGTCGAGGAGCTCGGTCGGTTCCGCCTCGAAGTCGGCGTAGACCATGCTGGCCAGCCACATCGTCAGCGGTGTGGACAGGGCGTCGGCGAGGCGGCCGTCCGGTTCCTCGCGCAGGTGGATGAACACCGGTTCCCAGCGGGCCGCTCCCACGCTGTCGGCGCTCGCCCGCAGGTAGGAGGCGACCTCGTCGAGGTCGAGCGGGGCCAGTTCGACGACGTCGGCGCCGTGCAGCGGGCCCGCGAGGTGCACGGCCTGGGCGTACTCGGCGGTGCGGCACGTGAGGACGAGCGGGCGCGTGGCGGGGAACGCCTTCGCGATCCGCGCCAGTGCGTCGGCGCGCTGGTGTGCGGGGACGTCGTCGAGGCCGTCCAGCACCGGCAGGACGCGGTGCTGCTCGATCAGCAGGTCACCGGCATAGCTGCCGTAGAGCTCGGTGTTGCTCAGGGCCGGGTGGTCCTCGTAGAGGCGGCGGGTCAGCCACGTGCGGATGTCCTCGACCGCCGGGTTCCACGTCGACAACGGCAGCAGCACCGGCACCATGCCGCCGTCGTAGCGGTCGAGCAGGCCGCACGTCAGCAGCATCGCGACCGTCGTCTTCCCGGTGCCCGCCTCGCCGAGGACGACCATCCGGCGGTGGGGCTGCCGTTCGAACGCGCCGACCACCGCGTCGCTGTGACCGGGGGGTGCGTTCCGTCCGTCACCCAGGTCCAGTTCGGGTGCGGTCCAGTGCAGGTCGAGGACATCCGGGTCGGTGAGGCCGCGGGAACGCACCTCCTCGTTCCACTGCGCCTGCAGAGCGGTGGCCAGGGCGCGGCAGGCGGCGTCCAGGTGCTCTTCGGTGCTCAGTTCGGCGTTGTGCCTGCGCCGCACCCACGGGTCGAGCAGCGCGAGGAAGCCGAGGAACACCACGGCGAGCGCGCCCAGCCACACGTGCGGGTTGATGCCGTGGTCGGTGACGAACAGACCGGCAGCCGTGAGCAGTGCGGTCAGCACGCAGCCGGCCAGCAGCGCCTGCTGGCGGAATCTGGACATGCGCGCATCATGGCGCACCGCATCCGCCCGGGGTCGGTTCAGTGAGCCGTGTCGTGCCGTTCGCTGTTGATCACAGTCGCCACCTCCGCCCGTCGAAGGTGAGGAACTGGCCGTCATGACCGATGGTGACACCGAAGTGCTGCCGCCGGGGTTTGCCCAGGTCCTCCCACAGCGCCAGCGCCTGTTCCGCCAGGTCCCACAGCCGTCGCGGACCGCCCTGGTCGACGTGCGAGCCGTGGTGGTGCACCCAGGAGCCGTCCGGGTGGCCCAGCCAGTCCTGTCCCGCGACGACGTCGGGCAGCGCGACGCCGGCGAAGAACTCGAACGGGCCGGCCGGGTCGACCACCGTGGCCATCGGCAGCGTGGTGGTCCTGCGGTCGAACGCGCCCATACCGGCGAGCGCGGGCTTGCGGGCGTGCGCGCGCAACGGCATGAAGCGGCCGTCCTCCACCAGGACCCGGCCCTCGCCGGTGCCGTCGCCGCGGGAGACGATCCGGACGAGCCCGGCGCCGATGGGGCGGTGCAGGGTGGTGATGACGAGGCCGCCGGGCCGGGTCTGCTCCAGCCACGCGGGTGGGATCGTCGTCACGGAACACGTCGCGAGCACCCGGTCGTACGGCGCTCCCGCCGGATGACCCCGCGCGCCGTCACCGATGACGCAGGTGGGGGTGAAACCGTTGCGGTGCAGGCGTTCGCGGGCCCGTGCGGAAAGCTGCGGGTCGACGTCGACGGTCGTCACGCGGTCGGCGCCCAGGGCGTGGCACAGGAGAGCGGCGTTGTACCCGGTGCCGGTGCCCACCTCCAGCACCGACTGTCCGGTGTGGACCTCCAGCGCCTCCAGCATGATCGCCATGATGGCCGGCATGCTCGACGAGCACGTCGGTGTGCCACCGGTCACCGTGTCGTCACCGTCGAACTGGGTAACCCAGACCCGGTCGGTGTAGACGAGCTGCAGCCAGCCGGGGTGCTCCGCGGTGACCGGTTCCCAGTCGCCGTCGTGCCGCTGGCGGTAGAAGCGCGGCAGGAACTCATGGCGCGGCACCTCGCGGAAAGCCTTGAGCCACCGTGGATCGCGCAGCACACCGGTGCCGAGCAGGTGGTCGGCCAGCTCGGCGCGCAGGGCTCCGGCGTCGTCCATGACCTCTCCACGGTAGCCCTGTGGCGCAGCACACGCAGCGATTGCTAGCAGAGTGCTTGCAACTGCTAGCACCCCTCGCTAACGTGGTCGGTGCACGAGGAACGGGAGCGGGAACCAATGGACAAGTCCATCGACAAAGCCGTCGCGGACCTCGGCCGCAACATCGGGGACTTCATCCGCGAGCAGCGCAACACCGCGAAGATCTCGTTGCGGGAGTTGGCAAAGCAGGCCGGCGTCTCCAACCCGTACCTGAGCCAGATCGAGCGGGGACTGCGCAAGCCCAGTGCGGAGATCCTGCAGCAGATCGCCAAGGGGCTGCGCATCTCGGCCGAGGTGCTCTACGTCGAGGCCGGGATCCTCCAGCAGCGCGAAGGCGGTGCGTTGGCGGACGCCGTCGTCGCCGCGACCGATCTGACCGAGCGGCAGAAGCAGGTGCTGCTCGACGTCTACGAATCTTTCCGGCGGGAGAACGCCGCCAAGACCAAGGAGGAGTGATCTCCATGCCGAAGCTCACCCAGGACGACATCCGCACCGCCGCCGAGCAGGGCGCGCACGCCGCCCGCCAGGCCCTCCTCGCCGCCCTCGGCGCCGGTGACCTCGCCGCCAAGGCCGTGGTCGAGGCGCTGGGCAAGGCCAGGGAGCGCGCGGAGGAGGCCTCCGCGAAGGCCACCGACCTGCCCACCGAGCTCAAGGACCTGCGCGAGAAGCTGCAGCCCGCCGAGCTGAAGAAGCTGGTCGACGCTTACACCGCCTCCGCCGTGAACCTCTACAGCTACCTCGCGGAGCAGGGCGAGCAGACCCTCGAGCAGATCAAGGCCCAGCCGCAGGTCAAGCAGGCCGTCGAGCAGGTCGAGCAGGCCGTCGGGGCCGCCCAGAAGCGCGCGGGGACCGCCGCCGCCGACGCCCGCGTGCTCGCCGACGACGTCCTCGGCAAGGTGACCCGCCGCACCCGCTCGGTCGGCGAGAAGGTCGCCGTCCAGGTCGAGGACACCGCCGAGAAGCTGGCCGAGGAGATCGTCGAGGTCGGTGGCGAGGCCGCGTCCGAGGTCCGCAGCACCACCCGCAAGGCCGCGAACCGCACCGCGCCGCGCAAGCCGGCGACCACGACCCGCAGCACCGGCACCACCGCCGCGGTCAAGAAGCCGACCACGACGACGGACGACACCGCCAAGTGAGTCGTTGAGAACCCGCTGAAGTTCCTCCGCAGGGGGAGCGCGCCACGGCGTGCTCCCCCTGCGGCGCGTCCGGCGCAAGTGCGCGCCGCTGGCCGGATCGGGCCCTGCCCGACGCTCCGTTCCCGCTGACGCGCACGGGCACGTAGGCTGGTCCTGTGTTCCCCGTGCCGATCTTCAGCATCTGGAACCTCGACGGCATCGTGTACTTCCTCGCCGACCTGGGGTTCACCATCCTCGGGCTGTTCGCGTTCTTCCACGCGCTGAGCCAGCGCGTCGACGCCTACACCGCGGCCGAGCGCATGACGAAGCCGGCGTGGTTGGGCATCACCGGTGGTGGAGCCGCGGCGATGCTGCTGTTCTCGCCGGGCACCTTCGGGTCGATCTTCTGGCTCGCCGGTCTCGTCGCGGTGCTCGTGTACATGGTGGACGTGCGCCCCAGACTCATCGAGGTGCAGCGCGGCCCGCGCTGGTGATCACGAACTCCTACGGCTCCGGCTCGCCCGTCACCCTGGTGGCGCACGGGCTGGGGGCCACGCCCGGTGAGGCGCGCATCCCCGCCTCCGGGCTGCCCGGCACCCGCGTGGTCGTGACGCTGCCCTCCCACGGGTCGGCTCCCGACGCGCCGCCCGGCTACTGGGACTACGGGCGCATCGCCGACGACCTCGCCACAGTCGAGGCCGACCACGCGGTCGGCGTCTCGCTGGGGGCCGCGGCCCTGGTCAGGCTGCTGTCGCGGCAGCCGCGACGGTTCCGGCGGGTGGCGTTGCTGCTGCCCGCGGTGCTCGACCAGCCGCGCCCTGCGGTCACGCTCCAGCAGCTCTCCGACCTCACCACCGGCCCGCCCGCCTACGTCGAGGACCGCCGGCAGGCGCTCACCAGGCTCGAAGCCGCGGCCGAACAGCTGCCCGGCCAGGTCGCCGTCGCCGACGCCGGACTGCTCGCCCACGTCGAGGTCCCGGTGCTGGTCATCGCCGCCACGAACGACCCGCTGCACCCCGAGGACGTCGCCAAGGCGACCGCCGGTGCGTTCCCGAACGGCGAGCTGTGGCTGGTCGACTCGCCCGCGCCGATGATCACCCACCGCGCCGGGGTACGCCACAGGTTGGTCGAGTTCTTCGGCGGGTAACCGAACGACATGGCTGAGAAGAAGATCGCATTCCTGGTCGCCTCGGAGGGCATCGAGCAGGTCGAGCTCACCGACCCGTGGACGCACGTCGAGAAGGCCGGTGGCACGCCGCGGCTGCTCGCACCGGAGCTCGGCGAGGTGCGCGGGTTCAACCACCTCACGCCGGCGGACGCGTTCCCGGTCGACACCAAGCTCGCCGACGCCAAGGCCGACGACTACGACGGCGCGGTCATCCCCGGCGGGGTGGCCAACTCGGACTTCCTGCGGATGGACGGCGACGCCGTGCGGCTGGTCAAGGAGCTGGTCGCGCAGGGCAAGCCGGTCGCGGCGATCTGCCACGGGCCGTGGCTGCTGGTCGAGGCGGACGTCGTCCGCGGCAAGATGCTGACCTCGTTCCCGAGCCTGCAGACCGACATCCGCAACGCGGGCGGTGACTGGGCCGACCAGGAGGTCCGCGTCTGCGACATGAACGGGTGGACGCTCGTGACGTCGCGCAACCCGGACGACCTGCCCGCTTTCAACCGCGAGGCGCTCAAGGCGTTCGGGCTGGCCGAGTAGCCGGGATCTGCAGCTCCCGGCCCTGCGTCAGCTCAGACGCGTCTCGGCGTAGTGCGCCATGGCGTCACGCGTCCACTCGGCCATGTTGCCGGCACCCTCGACGTCGAAGTTGGCCCGGAACTCGTCCGAGTCGACGTAGAGGTCGCCGAGGCCCTTGTAGGACTCCCGGTTGGGCGTCCAGCTCAGGCAGATCCAGCGGTAGTGGCGGTCGACCAGCTCCTGCGTCTGCGGAGTGTCGACCGCCGCGCCGGCGACGTACAGGGCACCGAGCTGTGTCGCGATGTCCTGCCACTCGGCCATGAACCGGTCCGCGTCGGCCCGGTTCCAGCCCTTCATCTTCCGCTTGCTCTCGGCGATGTGCTCCTTCGCACCCTCGCCGTAGCGCTCGACGAGCTCTGCCTCGTGCCGTTCCTGCTTCTTCGCGTCGAAGCCGTCGAACAGCTCTTCCATCTTCACCTCGTCCCCTCCTTCCAGTTCGGCGATCGTGCGCGCGACGGTGCCCGCCAGCCGGTCCAGCCGCCGCTGCTCGTCGCGCAGCCACCGGTGGTGGTTGCGCAGGACGGTCAGCTGGTCAGTGCCGTTCAGCACCTCCGCCACCACGTCGAGGCCCAGGCCCAGGTCGCGCAGCAGCAGGATCTGCTGCAGGCGGTGCACCTGCTCCTTCTCGTAGTAGCGGTAACCGTTGTCGCCGACCCAGGCCGGCGGCAGCAGCCCGATCGAGTCGTAGTGCCGCAGCGTCCTGGACGTCACCTTCGACATCCGGGCCACCTGGGCGATCGACCAGGCCATCTCTTCTCTCCTTCGCGCTCTCCAATGACGCTAAAGGTTGACGCAACGTCAATGTCAACGCGACTTTTCAAGTGCACGCGGGGCGCTTTCGTACTCCAGGAGGGCACGCGGGGTCCCCGCGTGCCCTTGGAGGGAACGTAGGGTCCCCGCGTGCCCCCGAGGGGAAACGTGGGGCCCCCGCGTGCCGGAAAGCGGGAGGGGAGTGGGGGAGGATGAGAGGTGTGTGGACCATCGGTGGTTCGTTGGAACCCGTACCTGTGCTGTCGCGCCTCGACCTGGTCGCGGAACCGGTCGCGAAGGCGCTGAAGGAGCTGGACGGCGCCGACCGCGTCGCCGTCGCGGAGATCGACCCCTCGCTCGCCGACACCGCCGAGTTCTGCGCCCATTACGGCTCACCGCTGGAGGCCAGCGCGAACTGCGTGGTCGTCGCGGGCAAGCGCGGCGGTGAGATCCGTTATGCGGCCTGCATGGTGCTGGCGACCATGCGTGCGGACGTCAACGGCGTCATCCGCAGGCGGCTCGACGCGCGCAAGGCGTCGTTCGCGCCGATGGACGAGGCAGTGGCGTTGACGGGCATGGAGTACGGCGGGATCACGCCCATCGGGGTGCCCGCGAACTGGCCGGTCCTGGTGTCGCCCGAGGTCGCCGCCGCCCCCGAGCTGGTGGTGGGCAGCGGCATCCGCGGTTCCAAGATCCTCATCTCCGGCGACGTGCTGCTGACGCTGGCGGGCGCCGAGGTGCTACCCGAGCTCGCCCGCGTACTTGAGCAGTAGCGCGACGGCCTCGTCGACGTCGTCGGTCACGAGGATCCACCGCTCGGCGTCCCGGCCGGCTGCGAGCTTCTGCACGAGCGGTGCGGCCGGGACCTCGTCGGTCCAGAAGACCGTGCCCAGAAAGATCATGGGCGCGGCCGGGCCGACGCTGCCGTAGTAGTTCTGCGTGAAGTCCTGGAAGACCTCCTGGACCGTGCCCGCCTTGCCCGGCGTGTAGACGATGCCGCCGGTCGCGACGGTCAGCAGGCCCTCCTCGCGCACCGAGTTCGCGAAGTACTTGGCGTGCAGCTCGCAGGCCGGGTTGGGCGGCTCGTGGCCGTAGAACCAGGTCGGGATGCCGATCGTGCGCGGCACCTCGAACGACGGCACCTCCGGGAACGCCGCCAGCCACCGGCCGATCGACTCGTCGTCACCGCCGAACGACGGCGCCTCCGCCAGCTGCGCGAGCACGTCGGCGTCCGCCGAGCCGCAGCGCACGCCCAGCGGCACGGCCTCCATGGCGCCCGGACCACCACCGGTCAGCACGGTCAGGCCCGCGCGCCCCAGTGCGGCGCCGAGCTCGACGGCGTTGCGGTAGCCGTCCGAGCCGCGGGCCAGCGCGTGACCGCCCATCACGGCGACCGGCCGGCCGGTCAGCACCTCGTCGAGCGCCTCGGTGATCGAGTGGTCGTGCAGGCGCTCGGCCAGCGCGTGCAGCGGGTCCGGGTGGTGGCCCTGCTGCTTGCTGTGCCGGTAGATCACCGCGTCCGGGGTGTCGGCGTAGGTCCTCGGGTCAGCCGGGTCGAAGCCCGCGAACAGCTCACCGGGCGTGTAGAGGTGCGAGCGGTACACGTCGTAGGGCACGTCCGGGATCACCGGGAAGATCAACGCGCCCGCCGCCTCCGCCCGGCGCTGCATCGTCTCGCTGAGCGTGCAGCCGAGCAGCAGCGCGCCGTCCATCGGCACGCGCACGTCCTCACGCGTCAGGTCCAGCCCGACGATGACGGCTTTGCGCAGGTCGGGCGCTGCCCGCAGGTGGTCGAGGTCGGTGATTTCGGTCCGCACGGGAAAAGCCTATGCCTCGTGTTGCCGGCTAGAAGATGACCGTCTGGTTGCCGTGCACCAGCACCCGGTCCTCCAGGTGCCACCGCAGCCCGCGGGCCAGCACGACCTTCTCGATGTCACGGCCCTTGCGGACCATGTCCGCGACGCTGTCGCCGTGGTGCACCCGCAGCACGTCCTGCTCGATGATCGGCCCCGCGTCGAGGTCCGCCGTCACGTAGTGGCAGGTCGCCCCGACCAGCTTCACACCGCGCCGGTGTGCCTGGTGGTACGGCCGGGCGCCGATGAACGACGGCAGGAAGCTGTGGTGGATGTTGATCGTGCGGCCGGACCAGTGCGCGCACAGCTCCGGCGGCAGGATCTGCATGAACCTCGCCAGCACCACGGCGTGCGGGTCGTGCTTGTCGACCAGCTGGCGCAGCTGCGCGAAGGCGGCCTGCCTGCCCTCGGGGTCGTTCACGGGGAACGGGACGTGGTGGAACGGGATGCCGTGCGCGCGCGTGATGTCGCCGAGCTCGGGGTGGTTGCCGATGACGGCGGCCACCTCCACGTCGAGCTCGCCGGTCGCGACGCGGGCCAGCAGGTCGTACAGGCAGTGGCCCTCCTTCGACACGAGGATGACCACGCGCTTGCGCTCGCCGGTGTCGGTGACCGTCCACGTCGACCGCGCGCCCAGCGACGCCGCCACGTCGGCGAAGCGGGTGCGCAGCTCGGTGGAGTCGAAGGGCAGGGAGTCCGCGCGGACCTCCTGACGCGTGAAGAACCAGCCCGTCTCCGGGTCGGTGTGGTACGCGGCCTCGACGATCCAGCCGCCGTTCTCCGCGAGGAACGTGGAGATCCGCGCGATGATGCCGGTGCGGTCGGGGCAGCCGAAGGTGATCACATAGCGGCGTTCAGGCGATGACACGACGGACGAGTATTCACGCCCTGGGCAGCGCCGCCAACAGCGACTCGTCACCGGACACGATCGCGTGGCTCGGACGGGCCCACAGCGCGCGGTAGACCGCGTCGGCGGTGCCAGCGAGGGTGGCGTCGGTGTCGACGGCCGAGTCGAGCACGTCCGTCACGACCGGCGCCTTGCCGGGCGCGAGCCAGACCTCCCAGGCCCGTCCCGCGTCGGCGGCGTGCACGAGGACCCGGCCGGTCACCTCGACGGTGCGGCCGAGCACCAGCTGGCGCGGCATCATGACCGTGAGGAACTCGTCGACGCCGTCCGCCGCGAACTCGGTGCCGAAGACCAGCGACGGCAGGTCGTGGCCGATGGCGAGCTGCGCGTCCAGGCGGTGGACCGAGGTCTCGTGCGCCTGCCTGCGCGCCCAGAAGCCGGCGACCTGAGGGCCGTGGAACGTCCAGGCCGGACGGTCGGCGGGCACCTCGCGGAGCCGTTGCACGAGCGTCGCGAGCCCGTTGTCCCACCAGGCGAGCGCCTCGTCCCAGTCCCGGGGCGCCTTCGGCCACTCCGGGCGACCCGCGGCGGGTTCGGTGACGACGCAGGTGCCCGCCCACGTGTGCACCTCGGCGATGTGCCGCACCAGCTCCAGCACCGTCCACTCAGGACACGTGGGGACCGCGGCACCCGGACCCGCCTGCTCGGCGGCCGACCGCAACGACGAAGCCTGCTTCTCGATCTGCGCGACGAAGTCCACCGGCCCACCCTAGGGTGCGACGGCGGCCCATTCGAGCGAGATCTCGCCCAGCCGCCAGCGCTTGCGGTCGTCCACCACCGGCCAGCCGCGCTCGGCCAGCAGCCGCGCCGACTCCACCCAGCGCGCACGGGGTCCGAAGGGTGCGAACGGGGCCGCGGTGGCCCAGCACGCGTCCAGCTCGGCCAGCAGTGCGTGCACCCGTTCGCCGGGCACGTTCCTGTGGATCAGCGCCTTGGGCAGCCGCTCGGCGAGGTCGGACGGCACGTCGATGCCGGACGGCTTGCACGCCAGCGTGAACGTCCGCGGCCCTTCCGCCGACAACGTCACCCACGTGCAGCGCCGGCCGATCTCGTCGCAGGTGCCCTCGACGACCAGGCCGCCGGGCGCCATCCGGGACAGCATCGTGTCCCACGCCTCGAACGACTGCTCCTCGGTGTACTGGCGCAGCACGTTGAACGCGCGCAGCAGCACCGGCCGCGCGCCCGCGAGCTCGAACCCGCCGCGCCGGAAGTCGAGCAGCGGCGGGTCGGCGACGGCCTTGCCCGCGTCCACCCGCTCCTGGTCGATCTCCAGCCCGAGCACGCGCACGTCCGGCCGCACCGCCCGCAGGCGTGCGGCCATCTCGACGGTCGTGATCGGCGTCGCGCCGTACCCGAGGTCGACCACCAGCGGGTCCGCGGCGTCGCGCAGGAACCCCGCGAGCGTGCCGGTCATCCACCGGTCGACCCGGCGCAGGCGGTTCGGGTTGGTCGTGCCGCGCGTGGGCAGGCCGAGCGCGCGGGCCCGGCCGGCCGCTAGCCGCGGTTTTCGAGCCATCGCGAGGTGAACTCGCTCTCCTTGTCGATCAGCACGGCGACCTGCTCGGCGATCATCTTTTCGAGCTTGCCGCCCATCAGCGGGATGCCGACCTTGACCTCCCCCGTGAGGGTGAGCTTCGAGCCGGCGCCGTCGTCGGTGATCGTGAACGCGCCCTCGAGCCGGCCGGGCACGCCACTGATCGTCACCTCGACCGTGCCCGCGCCCGCCGCCCAGTTCTCCGTGCGCTGGATCACCAGGTCGCCGCCCAGCGCGGCCTTGGCGACCGACGGCAGGTGCTCGGCGGGCACGCCCTGCTTGAGCTGGTACGACGTCTTCCCCTCGACCGAGGTGAACGAGATCAGCTCGGCGTTCGGGCCCCCGATGGCGGCCAGCCGGTCGCGCAGGTGGGTCTCGTCGACCATCGCGCCGAAGACCTCCTCCGCCGAACGGGGTGAGGTGGTGTGGTGCTCGATGCGGCGTGCCATGTCGCGGAGGCTACCGTTGACGTCCGTGACCACCACGCAGTCCGTGCCTCTGGCCGAGCGCACCACGCTCCGACTCGGTGGACCGGCCGCGCGGTTCGTCCACGCCACGACCGCAGCCGAGCTGGTCGACGCCGTGCGGACGGCCGACGCCGCCGCCGACGAGAAGGTCCTCGTGCTCGGCGGCGGGTCCAACCTCGTGATCTCCGACTCCGGCTTCGACGGCACCGTCGTGGAGGTCGCCACCAAGGGCTTCCGGCTCGACCCGCTGGGCGGCGGCATCGTCCAGTTCACCGTCGAGGCCGGCGAGGAGTGGGACGCGGTCGTCGCCGAGGCGGTCGCGCAGGGCCTCGGCGGACTGGAGTGCCTGTCCGGCATCCCCGGCTCGAACGGCGCCACGCCCGTGCAGAACGTCGGCGCGTACGGCGTCGAGATCTCCCAGGTGCTGCAGTCGGTCGACCTGCTGGACCGGCGCAGCGGCAAGGTGCACCAGGTGCCCGCGGCCAAGCTCGGCCTCGCCTACCGCACCAGCGTGTTGAAGAACACGGACAACGCCGTCGTGCTGCGGACCCGGTTCTCGCTGACCGCGGGCGGCATGTCCGCGCCGATCCGCTACGCCGAGCTGGCGCGGGTCCTCGGCGTGGCGCAGGGCGACCGCGTGCCGGCCGACGCCGCCCGCAAGGCCGTGCTGGAACTGCGCCGCGGCAAGGGCATGGTGCTCGACCCCGCCGACCACGACACGTGGAGCGCCGGCTCGTTCTTCACCAACCCGATCCTCGACGACTCGACGTTCTCCGGCGTGCTGATCCGCATCGCCGAACGCCTCGGCACCGACGTCGACGTGCCGGCCTACCCGGCGGGCCACGGCTTCCGGAAGCTGTCCGCCGCGTGGCTGATCGAACGCGCCGGCTTCCGCAGGGGCCACCAGGGTCCCGGTGGCCGGGTCGCGTTGTCGGGCAAGCACACGCTGGCGCTGACCAACCGCGGCACCGCCTCCACCGAGGACCTGCTGGACCTGGCGCGCGAGGTGCGCGACGGGGTGCGGTCGGCGTTCGGCGTCGAGCTGCACCCCGAGCCGGTCTTCGTGGGCGTCTCGCTGTAGCTCCCCGGCTCCCACCGCCGTCCGGGTGACTCCGTGTGACGAACGGCTACTTCGCGTGTTTCATTGAGGTAGGGGTGGAACGGAGGTTGCCATGAGCCACCTCGACGACAGCGCGCGAGAGGTCATCCGGCCGGTCAAGCGGATGGTCGAGGACGAGTTCCTCGCCCGGCCCGGCGTCATCGGCGTCGACATCGGCGAGAAGTACACCGGCGGCCGGCCCACCGGCCGGACCGCGATCGTGGTCTACGTGTGCACCAAGGGACCCGAGCACCCGCAGCAGATCCCGCCGGAGGTCGCCGGCGTGCCGACCGACGTGGTCGCGGAGACGGTCGTGCTGCACCGGGCGCGGCTCTCGCGCTCGGCCGAGGTGCTCGGCGAACCCGGTGCGGCGGAACGGCATCCGGTGCTGCGCGGCGGTCTGAGCATCGGTCCGGCGCGCGCGGTGCGGATGGTGCCGCCGGACGTGCCGGTCGCGGGCGACTACGTGGTCGTGGGCACGCTGGGCGCGTTCGCGGTGACCCGCGAAGACCGGAAGGTGGTGGGGCTCACCACGTTCCACGTCGGCTGCGTGGACGACGCGTGGGCGGTCGGCGACGAGTTCCTGCACCCGTCCAGAGTGGACGGTGGGCTGGTCGGTGCCGACCAGGTGGCCGTGCTCGACCGGGCCGCGCTGGCCGGGTCGGTCTCGGCTGCGGGGCTGCGGATGGGCGGCCGGCCGTTCCGCGCGGAGGTGCTCGACGTCGGCGCGCTGACCGGGACGGCACCGGCCGTGGTCGGCTCGTCGGTGCGGAAACGGGGCCGCACAACGGGTCTGACCTACGGCGTGGTCACGTCGGTGGACGCGACGCTGCGACTCGACTTCGGTGCCGAACTGGGTGTGCGGACGTTGCGCGACCAGGTCCGCGTGCACTCGGCCGAGCGCTTCGGCGACCACGGCGACTCGGGCGCGGTGCTCGTCGACGCGGACAACCGGGTCGTCGGGCTCTACGTCGGCGGAACGGGCACGACCGGGTTCGCGAACCCGATCGAGCCCGTCCTGCGCCTGCTGGACGTGGAGTTGCTCACACCCGGTGTACCCGAGTCGCGGAAGCCTGGGCCCGCGGCTTGAGCACGATCTCGTCGAGGTTCACGTGCGAGGGCCGGGTGACGGCGAACGCGATGACGTCCGCCACGTCGTCGGCCGTCAGTGGCGTCAGGCCCTGGTAGACCTTGGCCGCGCGCTCGGTGTCGCCGCCGAACCGGTTGGCGGAGAAGTCGGTCTCGACCATGCCCGGCAGGACCTCGGTGACCCGCACCGGCTCGCCGAGCAGCTCGCCGCGCAACGTCCGGTGCAGCGCCGACTGCGCGTGCTTCGCGCTCGTGTAGCCGGAGCCGTTGTCGTAGGCGTCACGTGCCGCGACGGACGTCACGGACACGATGTGGCCATCACCGGACGCGATCAGCTTCGGGATGAAGGCCTTCGTGACGAGCAACGTGCCGAGCACGTTCGACTCCCACATCCACCGCCATTCGTCCGGGTCGCCCTCGGCGACGGTCGAGAGACCGCGCGCACCACCCGCGTTGTTCACGAGGACGTTCGCGTGGGGTACCCCCTCCGCGAACGCCGCGACCGAGCCGGCGTCCGTGACGTCCAGCTCGATCGCGGTCCCCTCGATCTCTTTCGCGATAACGTGGAGACGGTCCAGACGACGTGCGCCGAGCACGACGTGGAACCCCTCGGCGGCAAGCCGCCGCGCGGTCGCCTCGCCGATGCCCGCGCTCGCTCCGGTCACTACTGCGACAGGTCGATTCACGACCCCGATCGTAGGCGTCGACCCGGGTGTGACTGACATCACTCGCACCAGGCGGTCGGGCTGGACGTCTTGGTTTGTGGAGGTCAGAACCGTGAAGAGAACCGTTGGTGCGTTGCTCGCCGGCCTGATGCTGCTGTCCGCGTGCTCGAGCGTCGAAGCAGGGTCCGCGAAGCCGGACAGTTCGCTCCCGTCCGCGAAGGTGACCGTGTCCCCCGTGGACGGCACCAAGGACGTCCAGGTCACGTCCCCCGTGCAGGTGGCGGTGGTGGACGGCAAGCTGGAGGCGGTGGCGCTGAAGTCACCGGAGGGCAAAGAGGTCAAGGGCACGCTGACCGAGGACAGGACCGGGTGGACCAACGCCGAGCCCCTCGGCTACGGCAAGACCTACAGCTACTCGGGCAAGGCCGTCGGCACCGACGGCAAGCCGGTCGAGCTGACGGGGTCGTTCACCACGGTGGCGCCGGGCTCGCAGACCCGCGCGACGCTGTGGCCGGGCGACAACCAGACCGTCGGCGTCGCGGCGCCGATCATGGTGAAGTTCGAGGCGCCGGTGCAGGACAAGGCGACCGTCGAGAAGGCGCTGAAGGTCACCAGTTCGGCGAACGTGCAGGGCTCGTGGGCGTGGCTGACCGCCCAGGAGGTGCACTACCGGCCTGAGCAGTACTGGCCGGCGAACACGCAGGTCAAGGTCGAGGCCAAGCTCTACGGCGTGAACTACGGCGGCGGCGCGTTCGGCAAGGCCGACGTGACCAGCGAGTTCACCATCGGCCGCAACCAGGTTGTGAAGATCAACAACCCGACGCACCAGCTCGTGGTGCTGCGCGACGGCCAGCAGGTCGCGTCCTACGCCGCCTCGTTCGGCCGGGACGCCGACCCGGAGCTGACCACGCCGAACGGCACGTTCGTGGTCATGTCGAAGCACGAGACGTTCTCGTTCGACAACCCGCGCTACGGCTACACCAACGTCGTGAAGAAGTGGGCCGTGCGGTTCTCCAACCACGGCGAGTTCATCCACGAGAACAACGACAACGCCGCGAACATCGGCAAGAACAACACCTCGCACGGCTGCGCGAACCTGCTGGAGGCCGACGCCAAGGCGTACTACGACTCGGCGCTGGTCGGCGACCCGGTCGAGGTGACCGGCTCCATCACCACGCTGCCGGCGCAGTTCGACTGGTACGACTGGCAGATCCCGTGGGCGCAGTGGAAGGAGAAGTCCGCCGTCAAGTAGGCGCCCCCGTGCTGCTCCAGCTGTCACGCGGGGGCCCCGCGTTTCCCACAGGGGAACGCGGGGCCCCCGCGTGACGTTCGGGCTGAGGGGAATGTGTGCGTCGACCAGGTCGTTCGTCATTGTGTGCAGCTGACACGCGTGACGGTGGCCGGTGGGGGACGACTGGCCGTCCGTGCGGCGGGACCTCCTGACGCGCCACCGGTGGTGCTCGTCCACGGCTGGGCGCAGACCGGTGCCGCCTGGGACCTGCCGGAGTTCCGCACCTACGCCGTCGACCTGCGCGGACACGGCGAGTCCGACGACTTCGGCGACTACCGCGACAGCGCGCGGTGGGCCGCCGACCTCAGGGCCGTGCTCGACCACACCGGCCCCGCGACCGTCGTCGGCTGGTCCTACGGCGGTCTCGTGGTCGCCGACCACCTGAGGTTCCACGGCACCGCGCAGATCACCGGCCTGGTGCTGGTGGGCGCCATCACCGAGATCGGCCGCGGTCGCCCCGGCGGCGAGACGGGGCCGGTCATGCGGGCCGCGCTGCCCGCCGCGATCACCGACGACGCCGCGCTCGCGGACTTCTGCCGTGCGATGGCACCGCGTCTACCTGGTGGGACGGTCGACGCGCTCACTGCCGCCGCCCTCACCACGAGCCCTAAGGTGCGGGGGGAGCTGTTCCGCAGGGACGTGGGCAGCGCCGACGTGCTGAGGGCCGTCGACGTGCCGACCCTGGTGGTGCACGGAACCCAAGACCAGGTGGTCGCCCCTGCCGCCGCCGAGTACTCCGCCGCCCTGATCCCCGGAGCCGAGTTGAGCCTCTACCCCGACACCGCGCACGCGCCCTTCCTGGAGCAGCGGGACCGCTTCGCCGCGGACCTCGAGAAGGTGGTCCGGTGAAGCGGGTCGCGGTCCTGAGCGTGCACACCTCCCCGCTGGAGCAACCCGGCACGGGCGACGCGGGTGGCATGAACGTCTACATCGTGCAGACGGCGACGCGGATGGCGCGGCGGGGCGTGGAGGTCGAGATCTTCACGCGCGCGACGTCCAGCGAGCTGCCGCCGGTCGCGGAGCTGGCACCGGGCGTGCGGGTGCGCCACGTCGCCGCCGGGCCGTTCGAAGGGCTCGGCAAGGAGGAGCTGCCGGGGCAGCTCTGCGCGTTCACCGCGGGCGTGCTGAGGGCCGAGGCGCGGCACGAGCCGGGCTACTACGACGCGATCCACTCGCACTACTGGCTGTCCGGGCAGGTCGGCTGGCTGGCGCGGGAACGCTGGGGCGTGCCGCTGGTGCACACGGCCCACACGCTGGCCAAGGTGAAGAACCTCGCACTGGCCGAGGGCGACGCACCGGAGCCGCGGATGCGGGTCATCGGCGAGGAGCAGGTGGTCGCCGAGTCGGACCGGCTGGTGGCCAACACCGACATCGAGGCCGCCGAGCTGGTCAAGCTGTACGAGGCGGAGCCGTCGAAGGTGGCCGTGGTGCCGCCGGGGGTCGACCTGGACCGCTTCACGCCGGGTGACCAGGCCGCGGCACGGCAGCGGTTCGGCATCCCGCCGGACGCCGTGGTGCTCGCGTTCGTCGGCCGGATCCAGCCGTTGAAGGCGCCGGACGTGCTGCTGCGCGCCGCGGCGGAGATGCTGGTCCGCGACCCAGGGCTGCGGTCACGGCTGGTCGTGCTGGTCGTCGGCGGGCCGTCGGGCAGCGGGCTGGAGCAGCCGAAGGCGCTGGAGGAGCTCGCGGGCCGGCTGGGGATCGCGGACGTGGTGCGGTTCCTGCCGCCGCAGCCGGGAGCGGCGCTGGCGGAGGTCTACCGGGCGGCGGACCTGGTCGCGGTGCCGAGCCACAACGAGTCGTTCGGGCTGGTGGCGCTGGAGGCGCAGGCCTGCGGGACGCCGGTGGTCGCGGCCGCGGTCGGCGGGCTGCCGGTGGCGGTCAACGACGGTGTGTCCGGGGTGCTGGTGCACGGCCACGAGGCCGAGGCCTGGGCGCGGGCGCTCGCGGACATGGCGCTGCCGCAGCGCGAGCACCTGGCGAGCAACGCGGTCGGCCATGCGCGACGCTTCTCCTGGGACCGCACGACTGACGCCCTGCTCGCGGGGTACCAGGAGGCGGCAGAAGTGTTCCGCCGGGAGGTTTTCGCGTGACCGTCGACGCCGTCATCAAGTCGTTCCTCGACGAACGGGAGATCGAGTACGACCGTCGTGAAGAGGGCAGGTTCTTCGTGACGCTGCCGGGCACCAAGAAGCTGCAGACCAACGTGTGGCTGGTCGAGACGGCGCACGCGCTGGTCGTCGAGGCGTTCGTGTGCCGGCGGCCGGACCAGTCGTTCGAGGACGTCTACCGGTTCCTGCTGCGGCGCAACGCCCGGCTCTACGGGGTGCACTACACGATCGACGCCGAGGGCGACATCCACCTGGTCGGGCGGATCGGCAAGCACGCCGTGACCCCGGACGAGCTGGACCGGGTGCTGGGCCAGGTGCTGGAGGCCGCCGACGGCGACTTCAACCCGCTGCTGGAGATCGGGTTCGCCGACGCGATCCGGCGGGAGTGGGCGTGGCGGGTGTCGCGCGGCGAGTCGCTGGCGAACCTGCGGGCCTTCGAACATCTCGTTTCGGAGTAGGCGCCGCCTCGTTTCGGTCTGGACGGCAACTCCGGCGGCCCCCCGCTCCGTCCGACGGGCATGAGCAGACGAGTGCTGTGGGTGGGAGTCGCGTTGCTGGCCGTCTTCGCGACGGGGTGCGGCGCGGACTCGAAGAGTTCCGGTGGCTCGTCGGTCGCGGAGAACGCCGCACCGCAGCAGCGGGCCGCACAGCCGACGGGGGCGCAGAAGCAGCAGGACAACAGCGGTCAGCAGAACCAGTCCGCCGAGTCGGTGCAGCAGCAGGAACGGCAGCTGGTCCGCACGGCGACGGTCGACCTGCGCAGCGACGACGTGCTGCGGTCGATCAGCGACATCAAGGCGAAGGCCCAGCAGGTCGGCGGGTTCGCCGGGCAGGAGAGCTTCGACCCAGTCCCGTGGGAGCGTGACCGTGCGGGTGCCGTCGAACGAGCTCGACGGGGTCGTGCGGAGCCTGGAGGACTACGGCGACGTCACGCGCAGCGAGGTCCGCAGCGAGGACGTCACCGACCAGCTGGTCGACGTCGAGGCGCGGATCGCGACGCAGAAGGCCAGCGTCGAGCGGTTGCGCGTGCTGTTCGAGCGGGCCGGGTCGACGGCCGAGATCGCGCAGGTCGAGGGCGAGCTGACCAAGCGGCAGAGCGAGCTGGAGTCGTTGCAGCGGCGCAGCGAGTCGTTGAAGGGCAAGGCCGCGCTGGCGACGTTGACGGTGCAGGTCAGCACCACCCCGATCGCACCGCCGGCGCCGGAGCGCACCGGGTTCGGCGACGCCTTCGTGGCCGGCTGGAACGCGCTCGTGCACGTGCTGCGACTGGTGCTGGTGGGGGTCGGCGGCCTGCTGCCGTTCGTCCTGGTGCTCGGCGCGCCCACGGTGGCGGTGATCTTCTGGCTGCGTCGCCGGAAGCGTGTCACTCCAACGGTCGAAGCAGACGCCTGACGATCTACTGAGAGTGGTCCTTTGTGAAGCGCGGAACGGCTCGGGAGAGAGGGGGAGTCGCATCGAGCCGTCCCGCGTCAAAGGTCCCCGCTGCGTCGATCCGTGGACGGGGGGAGCAGACGGATCTCAAGCGGGCCACGCGATCCGACGGGGGATGACGAACCGCGCCCTTGCCGTCCGCTTGTCGAGTTGAGCGTGGGAGCCGACTCGCGGAGGCGTGACCAACTTCCCAGATACCTGGTTGCGATCACAAGTGCTCGGATTGCTCCATTCGAGTGTATTTAGCGGCGCGAAGTAACGTCTCTGTAGCGATCCCGACTTGCTTGACCTGTTCAGTGGGCTGGCTCACGATGACGGCGCAGGCTGGGTGTACAGCGAGTGAATGAGGTCGCCGCATGGTCTTTCGCAGTCCGTTCCCCGACGTCGAGATCCCCGACGTGTCGCTGCACCAGCTGTTGTTCGGCGACATCGCCGACCGGGTGGACCGCGTTGCGCTGATCGACGGCATGTCCGGCACGTCGCTCACGTACGGCCAGCTCGCCGGTGCCGTCGACCGCCTGGCCGCCGCACTGGCCGCGCGGGGCATCGGCAAGGGCGACGTGGTCGGCGTCCTCAGCCCGAACACGCCGTACTACGCCGTCGTGTTCCACGGCATCCTGCGCGCGGGTGCCACGGCGACGACGATCAACGCGCTCTACACGCCCGACGAGGTGGCCCACCAGCTGCACGACGCGGGCGCGAAGATGCTGTTCACGGTGTCGGTGCTGTTGCCCAACGCCGCACCGGGCGCCGCGAAGGCCGGTGTCACCGACGTCGTCGTGCTCGACGGCGCCGAGGGCTACCCGTCGTTGCCGGAGCTGCTCGCCAACACCGAACCGGTGCCCGAGGTCGAGATCGACCCGGCCGAGGACGTGGCGGTGCTGCCGTACTCGTCCGGCACGACCGCGCTGCCCAAGGGCGTGATGCTCACGCACCGCAACCTGGTGGCGAACATCGTGCAGTGCCAGTCGATCCTCAGCGACGTCGGCCCGCACACCCGGATCCTCGCGGTGCTGCCGTTCTTCCACATCTACGGCATGCAGGTCCTGATGAACAACGGCCTCTACATCGGCGGCGTCGTCGTGACCCTGCCGAAGTTCGAGCTGCCCGAGTTCCTCCGCGTGATCGCCGAGCACAAGACCGACCGCGTCTACATCGCCCCGCCGGTCGCCGTCGCGCTGGCGAAGCACCCGATCGTCGACAACTACGACCTGTCCCCGCTGAAGACCCTCTTCTCCGGCGCCGCCCCGCTCGACGCCGACCTCGCCGCCGCCGTCCGCAAGCGCATCGGCTGCCGCGTCGTGCAGGGCTACGGCATGACCGAGATGTCCCCGGTCAGCCACGCCATCCCGGACGGCCGCGACGACATCTCGGTCGGCACCGTCGGCCTGATCGTGCCGAACCTGGAGTGCCGCCTGGTCGACCCGGCCACCGGCTCCGACGTGGGCGTCGGCGAACGCGGCGAGCTGTGGTGCAAGGGCCCGAACGTCATGAAGGGCTACCTGAACAACCCCGACGCCACCGCCGCCACCATCGACGAGGACGGCTGGCTGCGCACCGGCGACGTGGCCGTGATCGACGACGACGGCGTCGTCTCGATCGTCGACCGCGTCAAGGAGCTCATCAAGTACAAGGGCTACCAGGTCCCGCCGGCCGAGCTGGAGGCCGTGCTGCTCACCCACGAGGAGGTCGCCGACGCGGCCGTCATCGGCGTCCGCGACGCCGACGGCGAGGAGGTCCCGAAGGCGTTCGTGGTGCGCCAGGCCGGCTCGACCATCGACGCGGACGCGGTGATGTCGTTCGTGGCCGCGCACGTCGCACCGCACAAGAAGGTGCGCGTGGTGGAGTTCATCGAGGCGATCCCGAAGTCGGCGTCGGGCAAGATCCTCCGCAAGGACCTCCGTTCCCGCGAACAGTCCTGACCGCGGTCCGAACGCCCCCGGCGCCATCACCGCCGGGGCCGTTCGCCGTTCGTGGTGAACGCACGCGGGGACCTTTCGTGCTCTCCGAGAGTACGAAAGCTCCCCGCGTGCGCTCCCCGCGAGTACGAAAGGTCCCCGCGTGCGCTGTCAGAGCTGGCTGACGACACAAGCGGTTGCCTTCGTCAGCGTGGGGACGGGGTACGGCGGGAGGTCCGGCATGGCAGGCTAGCCGCCATGTCTGTCGGAACCTTGGTGCTGCTCCGCCACGGCGAGAGCACGTGGAACGCGGAGAACCTGTTCACCGGCTGGGTGGACGTTCCCCTGTCGGAGAAGGGCGAGAAGGAGGCCCGCCGCGGCGGGTTGCTCCTCAAGGAGGCCGGTGTCCTGCCGGAGGTCCTGCACACCAGCCTGATGCGCCGCGCGATCATGACCGCGAACCTGGCGCTCGACGCCGCCGACCGGCACTGGATCCCGGTCAAGCGCGACTGGCGGCTCAACGAGCGCCACTACGGTGCGTTGCAGGGCAAGAACAAGAAGCAGACGCTGGAGGAGTTCGGCGAGGAGCAGTTCATGCTCTGGCGCCGGTCCTACGACACCCCGCCGCCGCCCATCGAGCCGGGCAGCGAGTTCAGCCAGGACACCGACCCGCGTTACGCGGGGCTGGGTCCCGACCTGCCGCTGACGGAGTGCCTGCTCGACGTTGTGAAGCGCATGCTGCCGTACTGGGACGAGGCGATCGTGCCGGACCTGCGCACCGGCAAGACGGTGCTGGTGGCCGCGCACGGCAACTCGCTGCGCGCGCTCGTGAAGCACCTCGACGGGATCTCCGACGAGGCCATCGCGGGGCTCAACATCCCGACCGGCATCCCGCTGCGCTACGACCTCGACGAGGACCTGAAGCCGATCAAGCCGGGTGGCGAGTACCTCGACCCCGAGGCCGCGAAGGACGCCATCGCGGCGGTGGCGAACCAGGGTCGCTGAAAGTCACGCGGGGGCCCCGCGTTCCCCTCGGGGGAACGCGGGGCCCCCGCGTTCCGCCCCGTGCATCACGGTTGGGTGAACAGGGGCTGACCAGGTGCGGAACAACCGTCCACTGAGGTGTCGCGGGTATCACGGTTCACGCTTCGGCACTAGGCCGGGACACCTCTGAGCTGCTTACCATTCGCCTCGTGACCACAACGGGTTACCTCGCTGTGTCGATCGGCGTCGCGCTCATCGGCGTGATCGCCGCATTCTTCGTTGGCAGGTTCACCGCTCCCAGGAACCCCAAGGCCCCTGAGGGGCTGACGGTGGCCGACCTGATGCAGCGGATCGTCCAGGACGCCCACGACGGCATCGTGGTGCTGAACCACTTCGGTGACGTCGTGCTGCACAACCCGCGGGCCGAGGAGCTCGGGGTCGTCCGCAACAACCGCGTCGACGACCGCGCGCGCAAGGCCGCCGAGGCCGTCCGCAACAGCAACGAGGTCGTCTACGTCGACCTGTCGCCGCTGGAGGGCCAGCGCCGCGCCCGGCAGCCGGAGGCGGTGCATGCCGAGGTCAGGCTGCTCACCGAGGGCTTCACCGTGGTCGACGCGAACGACGAGTCCGAGGCCGTGCGGCTGGAGAAGACCCGGCGCGACTTCGTGGCGAACGTCAGCCACGAGCTGAAGACGCCGGTCGGCGCGCTGGCGCTGCTCGCGGAGGCCGTGCTGGACGCGAGCGACGACCAGGAGGAGGTCCGCCGGTTCAGCGCGAAGATCATGCAGGAGGCCACCCGCCTCGGCACGCTCGTCACCGAGCTGATCGCGCTGTCGCGGCTGCAGGGCGCGGAGAAGCTGCCGGAGCTGTCCGACACCGAGATCGACGTCGTCGTCAACGAGGCGCTGTCGCGCTCCAAGCTCGCCGCCGAGTCCGTCAACATCTCGATCACCACCGACGAGCCGAGCGGGTTCGTCGTGCCCGGTGACCGGTCGTTGCTGGTCACGGCGCTGACGAACCTGCTGGACAACGCCGTCGCGTA
Organism: Lentzea chajnantorensis; assembly: GCF_054300775.1. Taxonomy (NCBI): domain Bacteria; kingdom Bacillati; phylum Actinomycetota; class Actinomycetes; order Pseudonocardiales; family Pseudonocardiaceae; genus Lentzea; species Lentzea chajnantorensis. The sequence goes on from NZ_JBSDZT010000002.1 coordinate 1,529,583, forward strand.
CTCCCCGCCCGGCAGCCCGGTGAGCGTGAGCCGCCGGCTGGTCGACGGGCACGTCGAGATCGCCGTCACCGACCGCGGCATCGGCATCGCCGAGGAGCAGCAGCAACGCGTCTTCGAGCGGTTCTACCGCGTCGACAAGGCCCGGTCGCGGGCCACCGGCGGCACCGGCCTGGGCCTCGCGATCGTCAAGCACGTCGCCGCCAACCACGGCGGTGAGGTGAAGCTGTGGAGCCTCCCGGGAACGGGGTCCACCTTCACGCTGCGGCTGCCGGCCGCGGCGACCGAGATCGACCCGACCCTCGTCCACACCGGCGCGGGTGACACTGGAGGAGAGCTGTGACCAGGGTGCTCATCGTGGAGGACGAGGAGTCCTTCGCCGATCCGCTCGCCTTCCTGCTGCGCAAGGAGGGGTTCACCGCGGCGCTCGCGGCCACCGGCCAGGAGGCGCTGGAGGAGTTCGACCGCAACGGCGCCGACATCGTGCTGCTCGACCTCATGCTGCCCGGCATGAGCGGCACGGACGTGTGCAAGCAGCTGCGCCTGCGCTCCGCCGTGCCGGTGATCATGGTGACGGCGCGCGACAGCGAGATCGACAAGGTCGTGGGCCTGGAGCTGGGCGCCGACGACTACGTGACCAAGCCCTACTCGGCCCGCGAGCTCATCGCCCGCATCCGCGCGGTGCTGCGCCGCGGCGGCGAGTCCGAGGACCTGCTCCCGCAGATCCTGGAGGCCGGCCCGGTGCGGATGGACGTGGAGCGCCACGTCGTCACCGTCGGCGGCCAGGACGTCAGCCTGCCGCTCAAGGAGTTCGACCTCCTGGAGTACCTGCTGCGCAACGTGGGCCGGGTGCTGACCCGCGGCCAGCTGATCGACCGGGTGTGGGGCGCGGACTACGTGGGCGACACGAAAACGCTGGACGTGCACGTCAAGCGGCTGCGGTCGAAGATCGAACCGGACCCGTCGGCACCGCGGCACCTGGTGACCGTGAGGGGTCTGGGTTACAAGTTCGAGTCCTGACGGACACGACCAGGTACCGTTTCCGGCGTGCGCCTGGGCGTCCTTGACGTGGGTTCGAACACCGTCCACCTCCTCGTGGTGGACGCGCATCGTGGTGCCCACCCGATCCCGACGACCTCCGAGAAGACGATCCTGCGGCTCGCCGAGCAGCTGGACGCCGGGGGAATGCTCAGCAAATCAGGTGCTGACCAGCTGGTTCGCGCTGTGGCCGCTGCCAAGGCGTCGGCCAAGCGCTCCGGCTGCGAGGACCTGATGGCGTTCGCGACCTCGGCGGTGCGCGAGGCGGGCAACTCGGCCGAGGTGCTCGACCGGGTGCGCACCGAGACCGGGGTCGACCTGAAGGTCCTGTCGGGCGAGGACGAGGCGAAGTACACGTTCCTCGCCGTCCGCCGCTGGTACGGCTGGTCGGCGGGCAAGCTGCTGTGCCTCGACATCGGCGGCGGCTCCCTCGAGCTCGCCGTCGGGCGCGACGAGAACCCGCAGATGGCGTTCTCCGTGCCGCTCGGCGCCGGCCGGCTCACCAGGACCCGGTTCAAGAAGGACCCACCACGGCGGTCAGAGGTCCGCGAGACCACCGAATGGCTCGCCGAGCAGCTCGCGCCCGTGGCGCGGAAGCTGAAACGCGCGGGAGAACCCGATCGGGTGGTTGCGACCTCGAAAACCTTCCGAACGCTGGCGCGGCTCACCGGGGCCGCGCCATCGTCTGCCGGGCCCAGGGCGCGTCGCGTGCTCACCGACGCCGGCCTGCGGCAGCTGATCGCGTTCATTTCCCGGATGTCGGCCAGCGACCTCGCCGAGTTGGAAGGTGTCAGCACCTCGCGTGCGCACCAGCTCGTCGCGGGTGCGCTGGTCGCGGAGGCAACCATGCGAGCCCTGTCACTCACGCAGCTGGAGATTTGCCCGTGGGCGCTCCGGGAGGGTGTCATCCTCCGGCGGCTGGACCACACTGATGGGACGGACCAGAGCGATACTGGACGTACCAGCCAGACCGGGGCACGGTGGAGTTGATGAGTCGAGAGAGCGGATCGGAGCACACGCAGCGCACTGTCGCTGAGCTGCTCGCCCAGTACGGCGGCAGCTCGGGGGAGGCGCCACGTCGGCGACGCCGCCGCGCGGAGGACGACGACGACGTCCAGCAGCCGGAGACCGCGCCCCAGTCGATCATCGAGCGCGTCCTGTCCGACAGCGGCCGGCTCATGGCCGTGCGCGACGACGACCCGGCACCGACCGGTCGCCGCGCCGCACCGGAACCGTCCTCCGAGCGGACCGCCTACCAGCCGGTGCCGCCGGTGGCACCGCCCGCCGCACCCCCGAAGGCACCCCAGCCCCCGGCAGCGCAGCCCCCGCAGCCGCAGCCGTCGCAGCAGCTGCCCAAGCCGCAGCCGCCGGTGGCGCCGCAGGTCCGCAGACCAGGCCAGCCCGCTCCCGTGCCCCCGCCCGCCGCTGCCGCCGAGCAGACCCGGCAGGTGCCGCCGGTCCGCGACCAGCCGTCGCGCTCCGACCTGCCCCGTCCCGACCTGGCCCGCCCCGAGGTGTCCCGGTCGGACCTGCCGCGCCCGGACGGCGCCCGCATCGAGTCCCGGCTGGACCCCGCCGCACCGCCGGCGTCGCGCACGAACATCGCGCGCCCGCCGAAGCCCGGCCAGCCGTCGGTGCCGCTGCCGGTCCCCGGTCCGCCGCGCGAGGCGATGACCGAGCAGCTCCCGCGCATCCCGGCGAAGGCGCCGGTCGACCAGATCGCGGCGCTGGAGACCGAGTCGGTCCTGATCGTGCCGCCCGCACCGCCGAAGCTGCCGGAGCCGCTGCCCGGCAACGACGCCGACGCGTGGTTCGGCGACGACGAGCCCGACCTGCAGAAGACCGACCTGTCGCTGCCGCCGATGGAGTCGACCGCGGCCCACGCGGGCCCGTACGTGGACGACGACGACTCGCAGGAGTACGCCGTCTACCGCGAGGACGACTACCTCGCCGATGCGGACGAGATCGACGACGACGAACGCCCGGCGGGCCTCGACGACGTCAGCGAGGCCGAGGAGGACCCGGAGGAGGACGCGCAGCGGTCGCCGGCCAAGGAGTGGCTGGTCATGATCGGCCAGCTCGCGGTCGGCGTCCTCGGCGGCGCGGCACTGTGGCTCGCGTTCAACTTCCTCTGGCGCACCCAGGCCGTGGCGGCGCTGGTGGTCGCACTGGCCGTGACCGTCGGCCTGGTGCTGCTGGTCCGCAAGATCCGCCGCGCCGACGACCTGCAAACCACACTGCTCGCCATCCTCGTGGGCCTCATCGTCACCGTGTCACCAGCGGCGATGCTGCTGGTGAAGAGTTGACGGCCCGCATCCCGGTCGGGCTTTCCACGGCATCGGTCTACCCGCAGCCCGCCGGAGCTGCCTTCGAGATCGCCTCCGAGCTGGGCTACGACGGCGTCGAGCTGATGGTGTGGGCCGACCCGGTCTCCCAGGACATCCGGGCGGTGGACCGCCTGTCCACCCGCTCCGGCCTGCCGGTGCTGGCCGTGCACGCCCCGTGCCTGCTGATCTCCCAGCGGGTCTGGTCGCCCGACCCGGTGGAACGCCTGCGCAAGGCCGTGCGGGCCGCTCAGGACCTGGGCGCGCCGACCGTGGTGCTGCACCCGCCGTTCCGCTGGCAACGCAGGTACGCCGACGGCTTCGCCGGCCTGGTGTCGTCGCTGGAGGACGAGAGCGGCATCGCGATCGCCGTGGAGAACATGTTCCCGGTGAAGCGCCCGCTCGGTCGCGGCCGGTCGGTGCAGATGACCGCGTTCAAGCCCTCCATCGACCCGACCGACGTCGGCCACGCCAACTACACCCTGGACCTCTCGCACTCGGCCGCGGCGCACGTGGACGCGCTGGAGCTGGCGAAGCGGATGGGCGACGGGCTGCGGCACGTCCACCTGGCCGACGGCTCCGGCGCGCCGAAGGACGAGCACATGATCCCCGGCCGCGGCACCCAGCCGTGCGCCGAGCTGTGCGAGCGGCTCGCCCGCGGCGGGTTCGACGGGCAGGTCGTGCTGGAGGTCAACACCCGGCGTGCGGTGACCCCGGCGGCCCGGCGGGAGATGCTGGCCGAGGCGTTGCTGTTCGCGCGGCTGCACCTCGACTGGCCGGCCGACGGCCCCTCCACGACCCCTCGCTCCGCCCTGTCCTGAGTGCACGCGGGGAGCTTTCGTACTCCCACAGCGCACGAAAGGACCCCGCGTGCGCTGAGCGGCGGAGGCCAGCGGGTTAGGGTTCCGGTGTGGACCCGCTGCGAGCGTTGATCATGGCCGCGTCTCGCAACGAGGCGGTGCGGCACCTCGTCGCCAACGCGCCCATCAGCCGGGACGTCGTGAGGCGGTTCGTGGCCGGCGAGTCGACGGCGGACGCCGTGCGGGTCGTCCGCGATCTCGGACTGCCGGTGACGCTCGACTACCTCGGAGAGGACACCACCGACAAGGCGCAGGCGGAGAAGACCGTCCAGGCCTATCTGGAGCTGCTCGACGCTCTGCACGCCGCAGGCCTGGCGGCGAACGCCGAGGTCAGCGTGAAGCTGTCGGCGGTCGGCCAGTCGCTGGACGAGTCGCTCGCGCTCACGAACGCCTCGCGGATCTGCGCGGCGGCCGAGCAGTGCGGCACGACGGTCACGCTCGACATGGAGGACCACACCACCACCGACTCCACGCTGGAGGTCCTGCGCGAGCTGCGCAGGACGTGGCCGTGGGTCGGGGCGGTGCTGCAGACCTACCTGCACCGCACGCTCGACGACTGCCGGGCGCTCAGCCACGAGGGCAGCCGGGTCCGGCTCGTCAAGGGCGCCTACGCGGAGCCGCCGGAGGTGGCGATCCAGGACCCGCACGAGGTGGACCTGAACTACGTGCGCTGCGCCAACGTGCTCCTGGCAGGAGAGGGGTACCCGATGTTCGGCACGCACGACCCGCGGCTCATCGAGATCATCGGTGAGCGGGCGCGGTGGTATGACAAAACCGACTTCGAGTTCCAGATGCTCTACGGCATCCGGCCGGAGGAGCAGAAGCGGCTCGGGACGCGCGTTTATGTCCCGTACGGCGAGCAGTGGTACGGATATCTCATGCGGCGACTTGCGGAACGGCCTGCCAACGTGACTTTCTTCCTGCGGTCGCTGGCCAGCCGCTCATGACCTTCTCGAAGTCCAGCGCGGTGCGGTCACTCGGTGACGGAACCTTCACCGCCTCGCTCCCGGCCGAGTGGACCGTGGGCCCGAAGCCGCACGGCGGGTTCCTGCTCGCGGTCATGACCAGGGCCGCCGCGGAGCTGACCGGCCACGACCCGCTCGCGGTGTCCGCGCAGTTCCTGCGCGCGCCCGAGGTCGGTCCGGTGCTGGTCAGGACCGATCTGCGCAAGGCGGGGCGCACGGCCACGGTGGTGGCGGTGACGCTGGAGCAGCGCGGTCAGGTGTGCGTCGAGGCGTCGGTCACGCTCGGGCGCATCCCGGAGAACCGGGCCGACTACGCGAACCTGCCGCAGGTGCCGGCCGCGCCTCCGCCGGGGTCGATCGAGCTGGCGTCGTTCCCGACCGGCGGGGCCTACAAGGTCGGCGCGCTGTGCGACCTGCGGGTGGACCGGGAGTCGGCGGCGTTCCTCGAACGGCGCACGGACGGGCCGCTCACGTTCAAGCTGTGGGCGCGGCCGGTCGACGAGCACCCCGACCTGCTCTTCGCGTTGCTCGCGGGCGACCTGTCGATGCCGGTGACGTTCAACCTCGGCCGGTTCGGGTGGTCGCCGACGGTGCAGCTGACGGCCCTGCTGCGGGCGCGGCCGGCACCGGGGTGGCTGCGCATCCACGTCACCTGCCAGGCGGTGCACGGGCAGTGGTTCGACGAGGACGCCACCGTCATCGACGCGACCGGCCGGCTGGTGTGCCAGGCACGGCAGCTGGCGCTGACACCTGCTGTGTGAGACTTGACCGATGACGAAGATCGCGGTGCTCGGCGCGGGCAAGATCGGTGAGGCGCTGCTGTCCGGGCTTCTGCAGGGCGGTCGTCCGGCCGCCGATCTGATGTTCACCGAGAAGCACGAGGCCCGTGCGCGCTCGCTCACCGAGCAGTACGGCATCGAGGGCACCACGGTGGCCGGTGCGGCGGCGAGCGCGGACGTGCTCATCGTCGCCGTCAAGCCGCAGGACATCGAGCCGCTGCTGGTCGACCTCAAGCCGGTGCTGAAGCCGGGCGCGCTGGTCGTGTCGCTGTGCGCGGGCCTGCCGACCGCCCTGTTCGAACGCAGGCTGCCGGAGGGCACGCCGGTGGTGCGGGTCATGCCGAACACGCCGATGGTCGTCGGTGAGGCGATGAGCGCCATCTCCGGTGGGTCCAACGCCACGCCCGAGCACCTCAAGGTCGTCGAGGAGCTGCTGTCGACCGTGGGCAAGGTCGCGGTGGTGCCCGAGTCGCAGCAGGACGCCGTCACCGCCCTGTCCGGTTCCGGCCCGGCGTACTTCTTCTTCCTCGTCGAGGCGATGATCGACGCGGGCATCCTGCTCGGCATCCCCCGTGACCTGGCCTCGCAGCTGATCATCCAGTCGGCCGTGGGCGCCGCGACGATGCTGGCGGAGGGCCAGTCGCACCCGGTCATCCTGCGCGAGGCGGTCACGTCACCGGCGGGCACGACGATCATGGCGATCCGCGAGCTGGAGAAGCACGGCGTCCGCGCGGCCCTGCTGGCGGCCATCGAGTCGGCCCGCGACCGCTCCGTCGAACTGGGCCGCCAGCACGAGGACTGAGTGCACGCGGGGAGCTTTCGTACTCTCCTGGTGCACGCGGGGGCCCCGCGTGCCCCTCAGGGGAACGCGGGACTCCCGCGTGACATCAAGACTGACCGGTTGGTCGTCGCAGTGGTCACACCAGTCCCGCTACTCTCAGGGCAGCACGTGCGTGTCGAACCGTCGGTGGGGAAGACCGACGGCACGACACGTGTCGAAGGATGCGGTGATGCATGTCTGCGAAGGAGAACGAACGAACAGGTCTCGCTCAGGTGCAGTTCCTGACCGTGGCCGAGGTGGCCTCGATGATGCGGGTCTCGAAGATGACCGTGTACCGCCTGGTGCACTCCGGTGAGCTGCCCGCTGTGCGGGTCGGCAAGTCGTTCCGGGTGCCCGAGAAAGCGGTGCACGCCTACCTCGAGAACGCGTACTTCGACGCCGGCTGAAGGGCGTTGCAGGACTGGCGAACCCCAGCGGGTAGACTGGCAGGCCGATCGTGCTTACCGGCGCGCCGTGCTTGACACGGCCAAGGCTGGGGCGCGCCAGTAAAAGCAACGTCTAGAGCTAAGGATCCCGCATGGGCTCGGTCATCAAGAAGCGCCGCAAGCGCATGTCGAAGAAGAAGCACCGCAAGCTGCTGCGCAAGACTCGCGTCCAGCGCAGGAAGCGCGGCAAGTAAGGCCCATGTGCGGCTCTCGCCACCGCCGGTCCCTCTCGCAGGGGCCGGCGGTGGCTGCTTTTCCGGCACGCCCGGTAGTTGCACTGGCACGGAATTTCACCCAGTGAGACGCTTGCCCGGAAACGCGGGAACGGTCGCCGCCGATCGGGTGATTGGGCCGTAAAGGCTGCGTGACCTGCGTCAAGACGGCGTTCCGGCCCCCTGCGCTCATCGGCCGGGCTTGTAGCATCGACCAATCGCACCACCCGTCTGCTTGGAGTCGCATGACGCCCAAGGTCGTCCTCGTCACCGGAGTCAGCCGCTTCCTCGGCGGCCACCTCGCCGCGCGGTTCGCCGCGAACCCGGACGTCGAGCGCGTGCTCGGGGTCGACACCGAGCCACCGCCGCGTGACCTGCTGCGCCGCATGGGGCGGGCCGAGTTCGTGCGGGCGGACATCCGCAACCCGCTGATCAGCAAGGTCATCGCCACGGCGAACGTGGACACGGTGGTCCACGCCTCCGTCACCGCCAACCCGGCCGGGCCCACCGGCCGCACGGCGATGAAGGAGATGAACGTCATCGGCACCATGCAGCTGCTGGCCGCGTGCCAGAAATCGCCGAACGTGCGCAAGCTCGTGGTGAAGTCGACGAGCGCCGTGTACGGGTCCAGCTCGCGCGACCCGGCGGTGTTCACCGAGGACATGGGCCCGAAGGACCTGCCGTCGTCCGGGTACGCCAAGGACGCGGTCGAGGTCGAGGGGTACGTGCGCGGGTTCGGCCGCCGCAGGCCGGACGTGAACGTCACGACCCTGCGCTTCACCAACTTCATCGGACCGCGCATCGACACGGTCCTCACCCGGTACTTCGCGCTCCCGGTCGTGCCCACGGTCCTGGGTTACGACGCGCGCGTGCAGCTGCTGCACTCCGAGGACGCCCTCGCTGTCCTCGAACGCGCGACGCTGCACGACCTGCCGGGCGTGTTCAACGTGGGCGGCGACGGCGTGCTGCTGTTGTCGCAGGCCATCCGCAGGGCGGGCAGGCTGGCCCTGCCGGTGCCCAGCGCGGCCGTGCCCACGGTCGGCGGCTTCTTCCGGAGCGCCCGGCTCGTCGACTTCTCACCCGACCAGATGAGGTTCCTCAACTGGGGGCGGGTGGTCGACACGACCCTGCTGAAGAGGGAGTTCGGGTTCACACCGCGGTGGACCACCCAGCAGGCGTTCGACGACTACGTGAGCGGCCGGGGTCTCAAGCCGCTCGTCGATCCCGAGACGGTGGACGCCGCGGAACGGGGAATCCTCGACGCGGCCGCCCGTTTCCGCTGATCTTTGCCTGAGGAGATGAACGCAGTGGCAGGAGCGCGCGTTATCCCGCTGCACGACCCGGAACGCGACGCCGCACGCAGAGCGCGGCACGTCGAGGTGGTCCCGGAGCCCGCGCAGCAGCAGTCCGGGGTGCCGGACTGGGAACGCCGGCTGACCGACCTGCTGTCGTTCGCGCGCAGGCGGATCGCGGGCGACTACCAGGTCGACGAGTTCGGGTTCGACAAGGACCTGACCGAGAACGTGCTGATGCCGCCGCTCAAGCCGCTGTACGAGAAGTGGTTCCGGGTCGAGACGATCGGCATGTCGAACGTCCCGGCGACCGGGGGTGCGCTGATCGTGGCGAACCACTCGGGCACGTTGCCGCTCGACGCGCTGATGACGTCGTACGGCATCGCCTCCGAGCACCCGGCGCAGCGGCACATGCGCATGCTGGGCGCCGACCTGGTGTTCCGCACGCCGGTGCTGGGCGCGCTCGCCCGCAAGTCCGGGCAGACGCTGGCCTGCAACCCCGACGCCGAGCGGCTGCTGTCGTCCGGCGAGCTCGTGGGCGTGTGGCCGGAGGGCTTCAAGGGCATCGGCAAGCCGTTCAAGGACCGCTACAAGCTCCAGCGCTTCGGCCGCGGCGGGTTCGTGGCGGCGGCGCTCAAGACCGGCACGCCGATCATCCCGTGCTCGATCGTGGGCGCGGAGGAGATCTACCCGATGATCGGCGACATCAAGGCGCTGGCCCGGCTCTTCGGGTTCCCGTACTTCCCGGTGACGCCGTTCTTCCCGCTGCTGGGGCCGCTGGGCGCGATCCCGCTGCCGTCGAAGTGGTACATCGAGTTCGGCGAGCCGATCCGCACGGACGTCTTCGGAGAGAACGCGGCCGACGACCCGATGCTCGTGTTCAACCTGACCGACCAGGTGCGCGAGACGATCCAGCAGACGCTCTACCGGCTGCTCACGCAGCGCCGGAACGTGTTCCTGGGCTGAGCAGGGCGTTCGCCGTCTCGACGGTCGCGGCGCGGGCGGCGCGGAACAGCTGCGAGCCCGTGCTGATCCGCCGCACGCCGAGGTCGGCCAGCCGGTGCACCGGCTCGCCGGCCAGCACGTTCAGCGGGGTGTCGAACGTGGCGGTGAACGTCGCGATGCCCGGCAGCGGCAGCCTCGGCACGAAGATCCCGTCGGCGCCGGCGGCGAGGTAGTGCTCGGCGCGGCGCAGCACCTCGGTGGTCGTCGCGTCGATGCCGAGCCAGTGCGTGTCGACGCGGGCGTTGACGAACACGCCCGGCGTCCGCCGCTTGACCGCCGCGACCAGTTCCGCCTGATCAGCCGGGTCGGCGAGGTGGTCGCCGCGGCCGTCTTCGAGGTTGATCCCGGAGACGCCGAGCGAGGCGACGTACTCGGCGACCTCGTCCGGGTCTTCGGAGAACCCGTGTTCGACGTCGGCGGTGACCGGGCACGGCAGCGTGCCGATCAGCCGGGCCAAGGCGCGGGTGTGCTCCTTGGCGAGTCCGGACGCGTCGGGCACGCCGTGCGCCGCCGAGACCCCGAAGCTCGTGGTGCCGACGGCGGGGTAACCGGCTTCCTGGAGCGCGACGGCGGTGGCGTGGTCCCAGGCGTTCGGCAGCAGCAACGGCTCGGCGCGGTGGTGCAGCGCCTTGAACGCCATGTTCTTCGCGATCTTCGTGGCGAGCTCGCGGCCGGGGCAGGCGTGGGCACCGTGACCGAACGGGTGGGCGGTGAGGTCGACCTCGACCACGCCCTGCGCGCTCTGGCGGCGCGTCAGCGGGACCGGAGGCGTCCGATCACCGGTTGTCAGGCGGTCGGCGAACGCCCGCGTTGCCGCCCAGGCCTGCACCAGGAGCCCGATCCGGGCCGCGGTGGTCTCCGTGCGCCCGTGCCGGGCCACCAGCCGCTCCACGGCCGCGTCAGCCTGCGCCGTGATCGGCTCGTGCGGCTGGTAGCTCGGCGCGATCTCCGCGACGTCGGCCGGCGCGCCCGGCAGGACCCGGTCGGCCAGCTCGTCGAGCGTGGTGGCGTCGACCCCCTCCAGCAACGCGGTCGTGAGCGCGCGCCGGCGGGTGTGCTCGGGGCCGCCGCTGAACCGGACGACCTGCGATCGAAGCCACGACACCCCGCTCTCACCTGCGGGAACGCTGGGCACGGGCAGGCTCAGCAGCTCTTCGGGCATGTCACGAAGCTAGGGCCGGGACGGTTCGGCGCTGACCGAATCGTCGCAGGCGCAGAATGGCCGTCGTGGAGGCATTGGCACAGGTGGCCGCGCTGCTGGCGGACCGGACGCGGGCCGCGTTCTGCTCGGCGCTGCTGGACGGCCGGGCCTGGACCGCGACCGAGCTGGCCCGGCACGCGGGTGTGGCGCCGTCGACCGCGAGCGAGCACCTGACCCGGCTCGTCGAGGGCGGTCTGCTCGCCGAACACCGCCAGGGCCGGCACCGGTACGTCTCGTTGGCAGGACCGCACGTCGCCGAGCTGCTGGAGTCGATGACCGCGTTCGCGGGGCCGGGGGAGAAGCCGCGCACGCTGCGGGCCGCGTCGGCGTCGGAGGCCCTGGCCCGTGGCCGGACCTGCTACGACCACCTCGCCGGACAGCTCGGCATCGCGCTCAAGACCGGTCTGCTGGGGCTGGGCGTGCTGACCGCCGACCTCGCCGTGACGCGGCACGGCCTGGCCTGGCTCGGGGAGCTCGGCTTCGAACCCTCGAAGCGGCAGGTCAGCAGGGCCTGCCTGGACTGGACCGAACGCGTCCCGCACGTCGCCGGAGCCGCCGGGGCCCACCTGTGCGGCGAGTTCCTCCGGCGGGGCTGGGTCAGGCGGATCGGCACGAGCCGCGCCGTCGTGCTCACCTCGCGGGGCGAGCACGGCTGGCGCGACCTGGGCCTACTCGGCTAGCGCCGCCCGCAGCCGGTCCTCCTCGACCTTCCAGAACCCGTGCTCGACGCCGTCGACGAGGAACACCGGCACCTGGTCGCCGTACTCGGCACGCCACTCCGGGTCCGAGTCGACGTCCTCCACCGACCAGGTCGCGCCGGCCTCGCCGCAGATGCGGGCGATCTCGGCCTCGGCGACCTCGCAGGCGTGGCAGTCCTTGCGGCCCATGACGGTCACGTGGTGCATGTCAGGCTCCCAACGGCCGGCGCAGCACGGCGCGGGCCAGCTTGCCGGTCGGCGAGTGCGGCAGCGTGGCCGCGAACTCCACCGACGTCGGCACCTTGAACTTCGCGAGCCGGGCCGCGCAGTGCGCCACGACCTCGTCGGAGGTCAGCTCCTGGCCGTCGCGCAGCACGATCACGACCTTCACCGACTCGCCGGTCCTCTCGTCCGGCACGCCGACCGCCGCCGCCTCCACCACACCCGGCAGCTCGCCGAGGACCTGCTCGACCTCGTGCGGGTAGACGTTGAAGCCGTTGACGATGATCAGGTCACCGGCCCGGTCGACCAGGTGCAGGTCACCGTCGGCGTCGATGAACCCGACGTCGCCGGTGCGGAACCAGCCGGTCGCGTCCGGCCCGTGCGCACCGTCCGGCCAGTAGCCGGAGAACAGGTTGTCGCCCTTCGCCGACACCAGGCCGGTGCCCGGCTCGTCCTCGTCGATGTCGAGCACCGAGCCGTCGGTGTCGACCAGCCGGATCTCGACGCCGGGCAGCGCCCTGCCGACCGAACCCGGCTTCGGCGTGCCGCCGACCAGCGTCGACGTCAGCACCGGGCCCGTCTCGGTGAGGCCGTAGCCCTCGAAGACCGGGATGCCGAGCGCGGTCTTCATCTCGTTGATGACCCCGGCGGGCAGCGGCGCCGCGCCCGAGGTGAAGAGCCGGACCGTGGCGAGCTTCTCGCGCAGCACCTCGACCGGGTGGGCCAGCAGCGCCCGGTACATCGGCGGCACGCCGACCATCGTGGTCACCCGGTGCTGCTCGATCACGTCCAGCGCGCCGGCCGGGTCGAAGCGCTCCAGCAGCACGGCCGTGGCGCCCGCGCCCGCGACCTGCAGCAGACCGGGGCCGAGGCCGTAGACGTGGAACAGCGGCAGCGCGAGCAGCACCCGGTCGCCCGCGGTCACCGGCGCCGGGCGCAGCGAGGCGCACTGGGCGACGTTCGCGAGCAGCGCGCGGTGGGACAGCATCGCGCCGCGCGGCACACCGGACGTGCCGGAGGTGTAGCCGAGCACCGCCAGGTCCTCGCCGCCGCCCACCGCCTCGAACGGTTCCGCGGTCGCCCGCACGTCCGGCAGGTCGAGCACGGTGGCGTCGGACCCCTCGCCGTCACCGACCAGCAACGCGGCCCCGGAGTCGGCCAGGATGCGCTGCAGCTCGCGCGACGGGGTGCCGAGACCGGTCGGCACGACGACACCGCCCGCGCGCAGGACGCCGAACACGGCGACCACGAACTCGGGCCCGGTGGGCAGCCGTACCGCCACCCGGTCGCCGGTTTCCAGACCAGAATCGGCCAAACGGCGGGCGAAAGCGTCGACCGCGCCGTCGATGGTCTCCCACGTGAGGCTCAACCCGCTCGTGACGTCGACCAGTGCGACGTGGCCCGGCCCCCGCTGTGCCGAGGCACGAACCAGATCTGCGACATTGCGAGCGGAAGTCACCATGGCCTCCTCATGAACAACTGGGCGCTCCGAGCAGTCTTCCACGCGCCGGCGGCGTCACGAATACGCGGTTGGTGCGTCTCCACATCACAATCGGTCCACTACCTACTACGGAGTAACAACACGTATGCTGCCGCCACGGCGACTCTGTGGAGGTGCCGCCAGCCGATGACCGCGCGGGCACGACCGACGATCAGGACCACCCGGACCATGACGGGAGGTCAGCACGACGACGCAGGCGACGAGCCGTGGCAGCTCGTCAAGGCCGCCCAAGAGGGTGACACCGACGCGTTCGGAGTGCTTTACGACAAGTACGTCGACATGGTGTTCCGCTACGTCCTCTTCCGGGTGGGCGGCGATCGGGCGTTCGCCGAGGACGTCACCAGCGAGACGTTCTTGCGCGCGTTGCGCAGCATCGGGTCGGTCAGCTACCAGGGCCGTGACGTCGGCGCCTGGTTCGTCACGATCGCCCGCAACATCGTGTACGACCACGTGAAGTCCAGCCGCTACCGGCTGGAGGTCACGACCGCGGAGCTGCAGGACAACCGCGAGGAGACCAGCGGCCCCGAGCAAGAGGTGATGACCGAGGCGACCAACGCGGAGCTGCTCCGCTGCGTCTCCCAGTTGGGGGACGACCAGCAGGAGTGCATCCGGCTGCGGTTCATCGAGGGCAAGTCGGTGTCCGAGGTCGCGGAGCTCATGGACCGCAACGAGGGCGCCGTGAAGGCGTTGCAACACCGAGCCGTCCGGCGGCTCGCACAGATCCTCCCGTCGTGGTTGCGGTGATCGCGATCGCAGACGCGTAACCCAAAGCAGATCAACTTCGTTACTCGGGCTGAGATGGACGGCAAGGGAAGAACACCGCGGTGGCGGCAGACGGAGCACGAGCGATTCGCCCGTGCCGTGGAAGGCGGTCCGCAGCCGGTCGGGGGTGACTCGTTCGCAGAGGAGCTCGCGGTCGTCGAGCTGCTGCGCGGCCTGGACGTCGGCCCTGACGCCGCGACCCGCGAGCGGATGAGGCAGCGCGTCCTGACCGCGCCGCCACCGGAGAAAGCGCCGGTGCTCCTGTCGGTAAGACGCGTGGGAGCGCGTGGCCGGATGGCGGTCGCCGCCGCCGCGGTGCTGTGCCTGCTGATGTCACTCGGTGGCATGAGCGTGCTGCTCAGCCGTGACGCGCTCCCGGGAGACCCGCTGTACGGGGTGAAGCGCACCGCGGAGGGCGCCTCGCTCGGCCTGACCTTCGACGACGAGTCGCGCGCGCTGAAGCACCTGGAGTTCGCCGCCTCGCGCGTCACCGAGATGGAGACGCTCGCCGACCGCGGCGCCGACTCGGCGAGCCAGCTCACCGCCCTCGCCGACCTGGACGCCGACGCCGTGGAGGGCGCGCGCCAGCTCACCGCGTACGGCACCGTGGCCGACAAGACCGTCCTGCCCTCGCTGCGCGACTGGGCCCTCGACCAGTACGAGAAGCTCGGCGTCCTGCGCCCCCGCCTGCCGGAGGACGCCGGCAATCACGCTGACACCACCATGTGGCTGCTCGCCTCCATCGCCCAGCGCGCCCACGACCTGGCCGCCCGCGCCGCCTGCCCCGACGTGGTCAGCGGCACCTCCGACCCGCTCGGCCCGCTGCCCGCGAAGGACGCGTGCGCCGCGGCGCCGACCCCGAGCACCACCCCCAGCCGCTCGCCGGTGGCCCCCACGCCGTCCGGTCGGCCGGTGCCGTCCGCGTCCGGCCAGCCGCCGGTGCAGCCGACGCAGTCCGCGGTGCCCGGCCTGCCGGGGGTCTCGACGCCGCCGGTGCCGTCCGGTCAGCCGGACACGACCCCGCCGCCCACGTCGGGCAAGCCGGGGATCACGATCCCGCTGCCGTTGCCCCTGCCGAGCATCTCGCTGCCGCTGCTGCCGGGGATCAGCTTCGGCTGACCCGGCCGGCCGGGGCCGGCGCGGTGCGTGCTGCCGGGGTGCGCTCGGCCGCCGGGAGGAGGCGGCCCGGGGGCTTGGTCCGCCGGGCGTCGCCGCCCGTTCGGCACCACCCGCCACCCGTCACCCACCAGGTCTCGTTCCGGCACGACATGGAATCCGCTTCGGCGCAGTCGGGCGTTTTCGACCGGACCAGATCGCTAGGCTGGTCACATGGCAGGCAAGCGTGAGGTGCAGAGCGACCGGCTGGCCGAGCTCGCGGGTGAGGCGTCAGCCGACGCGGCCGTGGCCGCCGCTGCCGCCGCGCCCGAGCTCGAAGCCTCGCTGGCGGTGCCGACGGACCTGACGGCGGCCGCGTTCTTCGACGTCGACAACACGATGATGATGGGCGCGTCGATCTTCCACTTCGCGCGTGGGCTGGCGGCGCGCAAGTACTTCTCGTCGTCGGACCTTGCCGGGTTCGTCTGGCAGCAGCTGAAGTTCCGGGTCGGCGGGCGGGAGGACCCGGAGTCGGTGAAGGCCTCGCGGGAGCAGGCGCTGTCGTTCGTGGCCGGGCGCAGCGTCGCCGAGCTGGTGTCGTTGGGCGAGGAGATCTACGACGAGCTGATGGCCGACCGGATCTGGAAGGGCACGCAGGCGCTCGCCCAGATGCACCTCGACGCGGGGCAGCGGGTCTGGCTGGTCACGGCCACGCCGGTCGAGCTGGCGCAGATCATCGCGCGGCGGCTGGGGCTCACCGGTGCGCTCGGCACGGTCTCGGAGTCGGCCGACGGCATCTACACCGGCCGGCTGGTCGGCGACCTGCTGCACGGCAAGGCCAAGGCGCAGGCGGTGCGGTCGCTGGCCGCCAAGGAAGGGCTCGACCTGCGGCGGTGCACGGCCTACTCGGACTCGTCGAACGACGTGCCGATGCTCTCGGTCGTCGGCACGGCGGTGGCGGTGAACCCCGACTCGCAGCTGCGGGAGATCTCGCGCCGCAAGGACTGGGAGATCCGCGACTTCCGCACCGGGCGCAAGGCGGCCAAGATCGGCGTGCCGTCGGTGCTGGGCGTGGGTGCGCTGGCGGGTGCCGTGGCGGCCACGATGGCGTGGCGGCGCCGGGTCAGGTAGCCCGCGGGCTGATTACCGACCCCTTACGGGCCGTGCGAACCGGGGCCGGGTCGGTGTCGAATGAGAGGCATGAAGCCCGCCAAGGCCGCTCTCACGGGACTGCTCGCCGTCATCGCCGCTCTCGCGGCCGGGCACCTGGTGGCCGCGTTCGTGGGCCTGAGCGCCTCGCCGTACCTCGCGGTCGGCAACGCCGCCATCGACCTCACGCCGTCGTGGCTCAAGGACTTCGCCGTCGCCACGTTCGGCACCTACGACAAGCTCGTGCTGCTCACCGGCATGGCGCTGGTCCTCGCGGGCGTCGGCGTCGCGGCGGGCCTGCTCAGCCGCACCAGCCCCACCCCCGGCTCGGTGGTCGCGGTCGCGCTCGGCGTCGTCGGCATCGCGGCCGTGCTGAGCCGGCCGGACGTCGGCCAGCTCAGCGTCCTCGCACCGGTCGCGAGCCTCGCCGCCGGCCTCTACGTCTTCCGCTACCTGCACCGGGAGGCCCAGCACGACGGCGCGCGGCGGGACTTCCTCGTCACCGCCGGGCTCGCGGCCGTCGCGGGCGTCGCGGGGCAGCTGTTCGGCAGCCGGACCGACGTCGAGGGCTCCCGCCAGGCGATCGGCGAGCTCAAGGCCGCCACGCCAGCGCCGGAGCCGCCACCGGGCGCCGACTTCACCGGGGACGGCACGCCGAGCTTCATCACCAGCGGCGACGACTTCTACCGGATCGACACGGCGCTGAGCGTCCCGCGGCTCCGCGCCGAGGAGTGGTCGCTGCGGGTGCACGGCATGGTCGAACGGCCGACCGTGCTCACGTTCGACGACATCCGCAGGCGCGACCTCACAGAAGAGGTCATCACGCTGGCCTGCGTGTCCAACGAGGTCGGCGGCCCCTACATCTCCACCGCCAAGTTCATCGGCATCCCGATCGGCGACGTGCTGCGCGAGGCCGGCGTGCGGGCGGGCGCCGACCAGCTGTTCAGCACCAGCGACGACGGGTTCACCGCGGGCAGCCCGCTCGACTACGTGCTGGAACGCGGCATGATCGCGATCGGCATGAACGGCGAACCGCTGCCCGCCGAGCACGGCTTCCCCGCGCGGCTCGTCGTGCCCGGCCTCTACGGCTACGTCTCCGCCACCAAGTGGGTCACCGACCTCAACGTGACCACGTTCGCCAAGGACCAGGGCTACTGGATCCCGCGCGGCTGGGCGACCAGGGCGCCGATCAAGACGATGTCGCGGATCGACCGGCCCAGGGGGCTCGCGAAGGTCCGGGGCAGGACCGTCGTCGCGGGCACGGCGTGGGCGCAGCCGAAGGGCGTGGCCAAGGTCGAGGTCCGCTTCGACGGCGGGCCGTGGCGGGAGGCCGTCCTCGCCGCCGACGTCAGCGACAGCACGTGGCGGATGTGGCGGGTCGAGGAGGACCTCCGGCCCGGCAGTCACACGGTCGAGTGCCGGGCCACCGACAAGTCCGGGTACACCCAGGACCAGGCGCGCCTGGACCCCGTTCCCGACGGTGCGACGGGATGGCACTCGGTCACGTTCACCGTCGAGTAGGCGCTCACCCGGAATGATCATGAGCCGAGGAAGTGCTGGTCACAGCCCGTCACCGCCGTCGCGACCGGCGAGCGCCGACTTTGTGCATGCGTTCACAAGCGGTACGGTGTGAGCATCACCAACGCCGCGGGCTCCCTGCGGTGGAGCACACCCGGAGGTCGGACGCGTGGCAGCACAGCGGGGCGAAGGTGAGACGACCGCCACCCCTCTGGAGCCCGCCGACAGGGAGCGCGCGCGTGCGATCCCGGAGGCGGCGGTGGCCAGGCTCGCCGTCTACCTCCGCGTCCTGTCCGGCATGTCGGACCAGGGTGTGACCGCGGTCTCCAGCGAGGAGCTGAGCCAGGCGGCCGGCGTCAACGCCGCGAAGCTCCGCAAGGACCTGAGCTACATCGGCTCGTACGGCACGAGGGGCGTCGGGTACGACGTCGAGGTCCTCGTGAGCCACATCGAGCGCATCCTCGGCCTCACCCGCAACCACTCCGTGGCCGTCGTCGGCATCGGTAACCTTGGTCACGCTCTCGCCAACTACGGCGGGTTCCCCGGCCGCGGGTTCCCGGTCACCGCCCTGTTCGACGTGGACGCCGATCTCGTCGGAGTGCCTGTTGGGGGCATTCCGGTCAACCACATCGACGAGATCACCGCTGTTTGCATCGAGCGCGAGGTGTCGATCGGCGTGATCGCGACGCCGCCGCCCGCCGCTCAGTCGGTTTGCGACCGTTTGGTATCTGCGGGCGTGCAGTGCATCCTGAACTTCGCACCGGTTGTCCTCCAGGTTCCAGACAACGTCGAGGTGCGCAAGGTTGACTTGGCGGTCGAGATGCAGATCCTGTCGTTCCACGTCGCTCGGCGTGCGGACGAGGCTGTGCACGCAGCAGGCGGCGTCTCGGCGGGGATCGGCCCGGCAGGCAACAACGGACATGGTGTGGACGGGATGGTGATTCGCCCGTGAGCGTGAGCCAGACGGCTCCGGCAGACGTGGTGAGTGCATGAGCGTGCTCGTAGTCGGTCTCTCGCACCGCACCGCACCCGTCCCGGTCCTCGAACGCGTCACCGTGGCCGAGCCCCAGCTGCCGAAGGTCCTCGGCCAGCTGCTCGCCGCCCCGAGCGTCTCCGAGGCGATGGTCCTCTCCACCTGCAACCGGGTCGAGGTCTACGCCGTCGTCGAGTCGTTCCACGGCGGCATGTCCGAGGTCGTCGACGTGCTGGCCCAGCACGCCCAGGTCGACCCGCAGTCGCTGTACGAGCACTTTTACGTGCATTACGCCGCCGCTGCCGTCGAGCACCTGTTCTCCGTCGCGGCCGGCCTCGACTCGATGGTCGTCGGCGAGTCCCAGATCCTCGGTCAGCTGCGCGGTGCGTACGCGGCGGCGGACGAGGCGGGCACCGTCGGCAGGACCGTCCACGAGCTCACCCAGAACGCGCTGCGCGTCGGCAAGCGCGTGCACGCAGAGACCGGCATCGACCACGCGGGCGCGTCGGTCGTGTCCGAGGCCCTCGGTGACGCGGAGTCCGAGCTGGGCACCCTCGTCGGCAGGCGCGCGCTGCTCGTCGGCGCCGGCGCCATGGGCGGCCTGGCCGCCGCCCACCTGCGCAGGGCGGGCATCGGCGAGGTCGTCATCGCCAACCGGACGCAGGCCAACGGTGTGCGCCTCGCCACGTCCCTGCGGGCCGACGGCGTCCCCGCGACGGCCGTCGACCTCGCCGCGCTGGCCGTCGAGATCGACCTCGCGGACATCGTCTTCGCGTGCACCGGGTCGATCGACACGGTGGTCCGCGCGGACATGATCAGCGCCCGCTCGCGCCCGCTCGTCGTGTGCGACCTCGGCCTGCCCAAGGACGTCGACCCGGCCGCGGCCGAACTGCCGAACGTTCGTGTGGTGGACCTGGAAACGCTGCAGCGGCGCCTCTCGGACGCCCCGGCGGGACAGGACGCCAGGCTGGCTGCCCGGCTCGTCGCCGACGAGGTGAAGGCCTACCTCGCCACCCAGCGCTCCGCCGAGGTCACCCCGACCGTCACGGCGCTGCGCAAGCGGGCGGCCGAGGTGGTCGACGCCGAGCTGCTCCGCCTCGATTCGCGGCTTCCCGAACTGGACGCCGCGACACGCGGTGAATTGGCCAAGACGGTGCGCCGCGTTGTAGACAAGCTCCTGCACACGCCGACCGTCCGGGTGAAGGAGCTCGCAACCTCCCCCGGTGGTACCGGCTACGCGGAGGCTCTCCGCGAACTGTTCGGGCTCGACCCCCAGACGCCAGGGGCCGTCAGTCAGACCAAGCAAGCTTCTGTGGATGGTGAAACGCGGTGACCCGCACCCTACGGATCGGTACCCGTGGCAGCGCTCTGGCGCTCGCCCAGACGGGGACCGTGGCCGAGGCGCTCAAGGCTGCCGGAGCACAGGTCGAGATCGTCGTCATCAAGACGCCGGGCGACCTCTCCGACGCGCCCATCGCCCAGATCGGCATCGGCGTGTTCACGTCGGCCCTTCGTGACGCGCTCGCGAACGGCGAGATCGACGTCGCCGTCCATTCTTACAAGGACCTCCCGACCGCGCCGGACCCCCGTCTGGTGCTCGCGGCCGTGCCGCAGCGCGAGGACCCGCGTGACGCCCTCGTGGCGCGCGACGGGCTCACGCTCGGCGAGCTGCCGCCGGGGTCCACTGTGGGCACCGGTTCCCCGCGCCGTGCGGCGCAGCTGGAGGCCCTCGGCCTCGGGCTGAACGTGGTTCCGTTGCGCGGCAACGTGGACACCCGCATCGGCAAGGTCCGCAACGGCGACCTCGACGCCGTGGTGCTGGCTCGCGCCGGCCTCGCGCGCCTCGGTCGCACGAGCGAGATCACCGAGAGCCTGGAGCCCATCCAGATGCTTCCCGCACCCGCACAGGGCGCGTTGGCAGTGGAGTGCCGGATCGACGACGTCGACTCCGAGCACCTGATCCAGTCCACTTTGGACGACTCGGCCAGCCGGGCCGCTGTGACCGCGGAGCGCGCCATGCTGGCTGCGCTCGAAGCGGGCTGCAGCGCGCCGGTCGGCGCGCTGGCCGATGTGGTGGAGGACCTCGACGACGAGGGCAAGGTCGTGTACCGACTTTCCCTGCGCGGGGTCGCAGCGACGCCGGAGAACGATCTCCTCCGCGCGTCCGCCACCGGTGACTTGACCGAAGCTGAGGGACTCGGCCGGGCGCTGGCCGCCGAGTTGCTCGACCTCGGGGCCGCGGTTCTCAGCGGTCCAGAGGCGTAATCGATGGGGAGTGCCCTGATGACCCGCGCACGCAAGACCCCCGGACGCATCGCCTTCGTGGGCTCCGGCCCCGGCGACACCGGGCTGCTCACGGTCCGGGCCCACGACTTGCTCACCAGGGCTGAACTCGTGGTCACCGACCCGGACGTCCCCTCGGACGTCCTCGCGACCGTGGCGGAGGGAGTCGAGGTCCGCCCCGCCGTCGGCGAGTCCGCCGACGTGGCCAAGGACCTGGTGAACGAGGCGAAGAACGGCGCCACGGTCGTCCGCCTCGTCGCGGGTGACCCGCTGACGCTCGACTCGGTCGTCAAGGAGGCGCAGGCCGTCGCGAAGTCGACGATCCCGTTCGACGTCGTACCCGGCGTGCCCGCGGGCACCGCCGTACCGGCGTACGCGGGCGTCGCGCTCGGCGGCGTGCACACCGAGGTCGACGTGCGCGCGGTGACGGACTGGGCAGGCCTCGCGTCCGCCCCCGGCACCCTCGTGCTGCACGCGACCGGCTCGCACCTGGCGGAAGCCGCGTCGAACCTGGTCGAGAACGGTCTCGCGCCGCAGACGCCGGTCGCCGTGACCGCCGAGGGCACCGGTTTCCAGCAGCGCACCGTCGACACGACGCTGGCCGCCGCGGCCGCGGACGCCGGTGACCTGGGCGGCCCGCTGGTCGTCACGGTCGGTGCCGCCGCCGCCGCGCGCTCGAAGCTCTCCTGGTGGGAGTCGCGGGCGCTGTACGGCTGGCGCGTGCTGGTCCCGCGGACCAAGGAACAGGCCGGCGCGATGTCCGAGCGGCTGCACTCGCACGGCGCGATCGCCGTCGAGGTGCCGACGATCTCGGTCGAGCCGCCGCGCAGCCCCGCGCAGATGGAGCGCTCGGTCAAGGGCCTGGTCGACGGCCGCTACCAGTGGGTCGTCTTCACCTCGACCAACGCCGTGCGCGCCGTGTGGGAGAAGTTCCGCGAGTTCGGCCTGGACGCCCGCGCGTTCTCCGGCGTGAAGATCGCCTGCGTCGGCGAGGCCACGGCCGCGAAGGTGCGCTCGTTCGGCATCATCCCCGAGCTCGTGCCGTCCGGTGAGCAGTCGTCCGAGGGCCTCCTCAACGACTTCCCGCCCTACGACGACATCCTGGACCCGGTCGACCGCGTGCTGCTGCCGCGGGCCGACATCGCCACCGAGACGCTGGCCGCCGGCCTGCGCGAACGTGGCTGGGAGATCGACGACGTGACGGCGTACCGCACCGTGCGTGCGGCCCCGCCGCCCGCCGACACCCGCGAGATGATCAAGTCCGGTGGCTTCGACGCGGTGTGCTTCACCTCGTCGTCCACGGTGCGGAACCTGGTCGGCATCGCGGGCAAGCCGCACGCCCGCACGCTCGTCGCGTGCATCGGCCCGCAGACCGCCGAGACGGCGCGGGAGTTCGGCCTCCGGGTCGACGTGCAGCCCGAGGAGGCGAACGTGCCCGCGCTGGTCGACGCGCTGGCCGCCCACGCCGCCCGGTTGCGCGCCGAGGGAGCGCTGCCTCCTCCCCGCAAGACGAAGCGTCTGCGCAGGAGCTAGAAGACACTGAAGCCGTCGGGGCCACTCCAAGATCCTTTGGGTGGCCCCTTCGACTCTCTTGAAGTCAGGGAGTCAAGCGATGTACCCACTGCACCGGCCCCGGCGTCTGCGCACGACGCCCGCCATGCGCCGCCTCGTGTCCGAGACCGAGGTGCGCCCCCGGCAGCTGATCCTGCCGATGTTCGTCAAGGAGGGCCTGCGCGAGCCGGCCGAGATCACGAGCATGCCCGGCGTTCTCCAGCACACCCGTGACTCGCTGCGCAAGGCCGCGGTAGAGGCCGTGCAGGCGGGCGTCGGCGGCATCATGCTGTTCGGCGTCCCGGCCGAGCGCGACGCCGTCGGCTCCGCCGGCACCGACCCGGACGGCATCCTCAACGCCGCGCTGGTCGACCTGCGCGCGGAGCTGGGCGACAGCACCGTGCTGATGTCGGACTGCTGCCTCGACGAGTTCACCGACCACGGCCACTGCGGCGTGCTCGCCGCCGACGGCACCGTGGACAACGACGCCACCCTGCAGGCCTACGGCGAGCTGGCCGTGGCCCAGGCCCGCGCCGGTGCCCACGTCGTCGGCCCCAGCGGCATGATGGACGGCCAGGTCGCGTTCATCCGCAACGCCCTGGACGCCGCGGGCTTCGCCGACACCGGCATCCTCGCCTACGCGGTCAAGTACGCCTCGGCGTTCTACGGCCCGTTCCGCGAGGCCGTCGAGTCGCAGCTCGCCGGTGACCGCAAGACCTACCAGCAGGACCCGGCCAACGCCCGTGAGGCGATGCGCGAGGTGCAGCTCGACCTCGCCGAGGGCGCGGACATGGTCATGGTGAAGCCGGCGCTGCTGTACCTGGACGTGCTGCGCGCGGTCGCCGAGGTGTCGGACGTCCCCGTCGCGGCGTACCAGATCTCCGGCGAGTACGCGATGATCGAGGCCGCCGCCGCGAACGGCTGGATCGAGCGCGAGCGGTCGATCCTCGAGTCGCTGACGTCGATCCGGCGCGCCGGTGCCGACATCGTGCTGACCTACTGGGCCGTGGAAGCCGCGCGGTGGTTGGACCGGTAACCGCTCCACCGCCCGTCCCGAAGCTCGTGAACGCGGCGCGCTGGTTGTGGATCTCCAGCGCGCTGCTCGGGATGGTGCGGTTCGTCGCCGAGCTGTTCGACCGCGAGACGCTCGTGGCGGAGGCCCGGCGGCAGAACCCCGGGATGGGCCAGGACCAGGTCGACGCCGGCGTCAACGGTGGCATCCTGTTCGGACTGCTGATCGTCACGGCCGTGCTGCTGGCCTACACCCGGCTCGCGAACACCATGGCACGCGGGAAGAACTGGGCCCGCGTCGTGCTGACCGCGATCGGCGCCGCGTCCGTCCTCTTCGGAGTGTTCCGGGTGTTCGCCTGGGCCAGTGGGATCGCCGCCGAGGTCGGTGTGGTGCTGCGGCCGGTCGACCTGGTGGTCACGGTCGTCACCGCCGGTCTGGACGCCACCGCGATCGTGCTGATGTGGCGGTCGTCCGCGCACTTCAGGACGCGCGTCGCGGTGGACACCGACTTCCTGCGGCCCTAAGTTCCGACCGTGACGTCTCCGAAGCGGTCGGGTGCTCCCGGCACGATCACCGCGGGGTTCTGGCTGGTCGTGGTCGGCATGGCGTTCGTCGTGCTCACCTCGCTCTTCCTGTGGGTCAACCGGCAGGTGCTCATCGACGCCCAGGTGAAGGCGAACACCGACCAGGGGCTCACCGCGCAGGAGATCGCCGACCTGGTGCCGACGGTGCTGCTGGTCGCGCTCGGCGTGAACGTGCTGCTGGCCGCGCTGGCGGTGTTCTTCGGCAACCGGGTCCGCCAGGGCTCGCGCAGGAGCCGCACGAGCCTGTTCATCACGCTGATGATCGCGCTGTTCTTCCAGCTGTTCGTCGACAACCTGCTCGGGCTGGTCGTCGTCGTGATCGCGCTGGGTGGTCTCGCGCTGCTGTTCTTCCGCCAGTCCACCGACTACCTCACCCGTGAGCAGGCGCTGTGAAGGAACCGCTGGAGGACACCGGAACGCCCAGGACGGTGCGGACCGCGGTCGGGCTGTGGCTCGCCATCGCCGTGTTCGTGCTGTTCGTGACCGCGGGGCTGTGGTTCCAGCGCGGGCAGGTGCAGGAGCTCACGAGGTGGACGTCCGGGCAGGTCACGAGCTTCCTGACCACGCTCACCGTGATCGCGGTGCTGTTCGCGGCCGCCTACGCCTGGCTGACCCGCGCGTTCCTGCGCCGCAGGAAGTGGGCTCGGATCGCGGTGTCGGTGATCGCGGTCGTGCACATGATCTGGCTGCTGTTCCTCGGGGTGAGCGCGGCGAACCTGGTCACGTTGCTGCTCATCTCCGTCGCAATCGTCTTCACGTGGCAGTCGCGTACGGCACAGTGGTTCGCGGAGGTGCGTGACGAGTGAGCGATCCGCAGGGCTCCTGGCAGAACCCGGAGCAGTGGCAGAACCCCGGCCAGTACCAGGCGGCGCCCTACGAGGCCGGCCAGTACCCGCAGCCGACGAGCCAGTACCAGGTGCAGCCGGTGCACAACCCGGCCTGGTCGATGGCACCGCTGACCCCGGTGCCGCCCCAGGAGCTGGCGCCGCCGCGACCGGCGACGATCACCGCGGCGATGTGGACCTGGATCGCCGCCGCGGTCCTCGCGGTCGCCGTGCTGCCGGTGCTGATCCTCGGCAACGCCGACGCGCTGATCGGTGACTCGACGATCAGGGAGGACGACCGGCAGGCGGCTGAGCTGGGCGTGACGACGATCGCGGTGTTCGCGGGCTTCGGCATGCTCGTGGCGGCCGCGCCGTACGTGGCGTTCGCGGTCGTGCTGCGCAACGGGCAGAACTGGGCGCGAATCCTGCTGACCATCCTCGGCGCGCTCGGGTTGCTGAACATGATCGGCACGCTGCTGTTCGCCGTGCGCGCCGACTCGTGGCAGCCGGGGGTGCTGCTGACGCTGCTGGTGATGGGGCTGACCGTCGCGGCCGTGGTGCTGCAGTTCATGCCGGCGTCGAACAGGTACGTGCGTTAGTGCCCCTGTACCAGGAGTCCGGCAGCAGCCGGTGGCCGCTGGTGTGGGGACCGGCGTTCGCCGTCGCGGGCTACCTGGTCGAGCTGATCACCGGGCCCGCGTCCGTCGCGCTGTGGACGATCGTGGGCCTGGGGCTGCTGCTGGCCGCGTTCCTGTGGGTCAACGGGCGGCGCAAGGTCGGCAGCGTGCGGCTGACGACCGAGGACGTGCAGTTCGGGCGGGAACGCCTGCCGGTTGCGATGGTCGAGGCGTTCCGCGACGTGGGCGCGCCGACCGGGGCGCGGGTGCTCGGCGGTGGCTGGTCGGTGCCCAAGGGGACGACCGCCGTGCCGTTGCGGCTGTTCGACGGCACCGTGGTGCTCGGGTGGGCGCGCGATCCGGAAGCCTTGGTCGCCGCGCTGCTCAAGGTCGTGAGAGGGTGAGCGACGTGACAGAGGCGAGGTCGGACACCGGGTCGTCGGACACCGAGACGCCGGGGACCGGGTCGGCCGGGACCGAGGCGACTGGAACCGGGGCGACCGGGACCGGGGCGACCGCGGCCGGAGCGGCCGGTGCCGGGTCGCCCGCGCCCGCCGGTGGCGGGCCAGCCGAGCTGGCCGAGGAGTTCGAGCCCACCGCGGAGGAGCGTTCCCACGCGGCGGCCCTCGCGCAGGGCCCGTACCCCGCCACGCAGCCCGCTCCCGACCTCCACCAGCCCAAACGCGCCCTGATCGCCGCCGGTGAGCTGGTGGTGGCCGTCGTCCTCGTGCTGGTCGCCGTCTGGGCGTGGAACCGGGGCATCAGCACGCTCGCCTACCCGCTCGAAGGCCGCGACCCGCTGATCTCGACCCGCTACGAGGGCAACTGGCTGGGCACGGCCGTCGCCGCCGTCACGGTGTCCGCGATCCTGCTGCTCGACGCGGTCCGCCAGCTCGTGCTGGCCGCGCGCACCCGGCCGGGGAAAGCCGCCGACGCCGACGTGTGAGACTGGGGTACGTGACTGCGAGTCGATCCCAGGCCCTGTTCGAGCGCGCGTCGACGCTGACCCCCGGCGGGGTCAACTCTCCGGTGCGGGCGTTCCACTCCGTCGGCGGCACGCCGCGGTTCATGGTCCGCGGCGAGGGCCCGCACCTGTGGGACGCCGACGGCAACCGCTACGTCGACCTGGTGTCGTCGTGGGGCCCGATGATCCTCGGCCATGCCCACCCCGCCGTCGTCGAGGCGGTGCAGAAGGCCGCGGTCCACGGCCTGTCGTTCGGCACGCCGACCGAGGGGGAGATCGACCTCGCGGCCGAGATCGTCGACCGGGTCGAGCCGGTCCGCCAGGTCCGGCTGGTCAACTCCGGCACCGAGGCCACGATGAGCGCGATCCGCCTCGCGCGCGGCTTCACCGAGCGCCGCAAGGTCATCAAGTTCGCCGGCTGCTACCACGGCCACGTCGACGCGCTGCTGGCCCAGGCCGGCTCCGGCGTCGCCACGCTGGGCCTGCCGACCTCGCCCGGCGTCACGGGCGCGCAGGCCGCGGACACGCTGGTGCTGCCGTACAACGACATCGAGGCCGTGCGCGCGGCGTTCGCGGAGAACCCCGGCGAGATCGCCTGCGTGATCACCGAGGCCGCGGCGGGCAACATGGGTGCCGTCGCCCCGCTCGCCGACTTCAACCAGGGCCTGCGCGACCTCTGCGACGCCGACGGTGCGTTGCTGATCATGGACGAGGTCATGACCGGCTTCCGCGTCTCGCGCGCCGGCTGGTACGGCCTGGAGCGGGTCAAGGGCGACCTCTACACGTTCGGCAAGGTCATGTCCGGCGGTCTGCCCGCGGCGGCGTTCGGCGGCCGCGCGGACGTGATGGCCCGCCTCGCGCCCTCCGGCCCCGTCTACCAGGCGGGCACCCTGTCCGGGAACCCCGTGGCCGTGGCGGCCGGCCTGGCCACGCTGCGCGCCGCCGACGAGGACGTCTACCAGGCGCTGGACCGCAACGCGACCCGCCTGGGCGCGCTGTTCACCGCCGCGCTGACCGAGGCGGGCGTCGAGCACCGCGTGCAGTTCGCCGGAAACCTGGTGAGCGTGTTCTTCGGTTCTGAAGAGGTGAAGGACTACGCGGGCGCCCAGACGTGCGAGACGTGGCGCTTCCCGCCGTTCTTCCACGCCCTGCTCGACCGCGGCGTCTACGCGCCGCCGTCGGCGTTCGAGGCGTGGTTCGTCAACGCCGCACTGGGTGAAGAGGAGTTCGCCGTGATCGCCGACGCGCTGCCCCACGCGGCCCGCGCCGCCAAGGAGGCCCGCAAGTGACCAGCACCGTCGTCCACCTGCTCCGCCACGGCGAGGTGCACAACCCGACCGGCATCCTCTACGGCCGCATCCCCGGCTTCAAGCTGTCCGAACGCGGCCAGAAGCAGGCGCTGACCGTGGCCGAGCACCTCGCCGACCACGACGTCGTGCACGTCGTCGCGTCCCCGCTCGACCGCGCCCAGCAGACCGCGGCACCGATCGCCGACTCCCACCGCCTGGAGCTCGCCACCGACGAGCGCCTGATCGAGGCGGACAACCAGTTCGAGGGCCTGAAGGTCTCCGTCGGCGACGGCGCCCTGCGCTCCCCGGAGCACTGGCCGAAGCTCGTGAACCCGTTCAAGCCCTCCTGGGGTGAGCCGTACATCGAGATCGCCCACCGCATGCTCGGCGCCATCCAGCGCGCCCGTGTTGCCGCCGAGGGTCACGAGGCCGTCTGCGTGTCCCACCAGCTGCCGATCTGGACCGTCCGCCGGTTCCTGGAGGGCAAGCGCATGTGGCACGACCCGCGCAGGCGCGAGTGCTCGCTCGCCTCCCTGACCTCGCTGCACTTCGAGGGCGAACAGCTGGTGCGCATCAGGTACTCCGAGCCGGCCGGCGCCACGAACCCGCGGGTGACCGGGGCATGAAACGCCTGCTCGTGCTGCTCCTGCTCGTCTCGGGCTGCACCGTCGGCAAGGACGCGTCCCAGGTCGGCGGCGGCGACTTCTACCTCGTCGCCCCCGGCGGCCAGGTGAACCTCCGCTACGACGTCGCGGACCGCAAACCCCTCAAGGGCCTCGAAGGCGAGTCGCTGCTGGAGCCCGGCAAGACGGTCCGGCTCTCCGACTACGCGGGCAAGCCCGTCGTGGTCAACATCTGGGGAGCCTGGTGCGGGCCCTGCCGCACCGAGGCGCCGGAGATGCAGAAGCTGTACGAGGCGGGGACGCAGGTCATCGGAATCGACGTGAAGGAGACCTCGCCGGAACACCCGCGGGACTTCATGAAGGTCCGGAAGCTGACCTACCCGTCCATCTACGACCCGTCGGGACGCAGCTTCATCAACGTGTTCAAGGGGTTGTCGCCCAACTCGGTGCCGTCGACGTTCGTGCTCGACAAGGAGCACCGGGTCGCGGCGGTGTTCCTGCAGGCGGTGCTGGAGTCGGACCTCAAGCCCGTGGTGGAGGAACTCGCCAAGGAGTGACCCTGCCTCCCCGCATTCGCACGTCACGCGGGGGCCCCGCGTTCCCTCAGGGGGAACGTAGGGCTCCCGCGTGACTTTTCAAGGGGTACGTAGGGTCCCCGCGTGCCCTCCAGGGGTACGTGGGGTCCCCGCGTGACTTTCAGGGAGCGGGGGATGGGCGGGGCTGCGGCACTCGGTCAGTCGGCCGGGGCCGGTGCGGTCGGGGTGGTCAGCGACGGGATCTTGGCCTTGAACGCCTTCACCATCGCCTCCCGCCCGATCGAGTTGAACTCCTTGCCCAGCGTGCGCATGATCGAGTTCTGGGTCGGCCGGTACAGCCCGTTCTTGTAGTACCGGGCACCCTCGACCGGTGCGATCACGCCGCCGTCCGGGGAGGGCTGGCCGAGGTGGGCCGACCACTTCAGTGCCCCGGTCGGGTCCTTGGTGACGTTGACCTCGCGCGGTTCGGAACCCGTGTAGGTGGCGTAGGGGTAGTCGTACTCGTCGGCGAGGCCGCCGATGGAGTGGCCGAGCTCGTGGACGGCGATCTGGCCCGCCTGGTCGTTGGAGCCGGCGGCGGTGGCGACGGAACCGCCTGCGCCGCCGTACTTCGCGGTGTTGCCGAGGGCGATGACCTGGTCGGCGGCGGGGGCGAGGGCGGCGAACTGCTTGGCCTTCGTCTCGTTCACGCACAGGAGGCGCTCGGTGTTCGGGTCGCGGCCCTGGCACCAGAAGCCCATGTCCAGTGCGGTGTTCCTCTCGACGCCCTTGGCCGGGTCGTTGTCCACGCCGGACTCCGCGGAGACGACGTTGACCTGCCAGACGTTGAAGTAGTCCTTGTAGGACGCGAACGGTTCCACGGCGGACAGCTCCGTCCACTTGCTGAGGACGTTCGCGGTGTAGGTCGGCAGGTCCGCCTCGGTGTAGCCGTCGCCGACGAAGACGAGGTCGAAGCGGTCGGCCGAGTCGCCGGTCACCTGGACCGGGACGACCTCGGCCGCGGCCAGTGTGCGCAGGTCGGTGGCTCTTTCCTTGGGAGCCTTGGGTGTGAGGGCCTGGGTGATGGAGCCGTCCTCGTTGAAGACCTCGCGCCACTCCATCGCGGGGGCTGCGCCGCCGGCCGGGGACTGGGCGAAGAGGGCCAGGGCGGTGACGGTCAACGCCGGGAAGATCAGCCGGGAACGTCGCATGTGATGACGCTAAGCACACGTGTTGTCACCCACAAGGCGGCAATCGTCGGTACTTCCGGCCCAAGGGCGCGACCCGAAGGTGACACCGGTCGTCGCGTGATCTGGGCAACTACCTACCCTGAGGTGTGTGAACCCCACCGATCTGGCGATCTCCGGGCCGTTGCTGCTGGCCACCGGGGTTGCCTTGCTCGCTGGCTTCATCTCCTTCGCCTCCCCGTGCGTGGTGCCGCTGGTGCCCGGCTACCTGGCGTACCTGGCCGGACTGGTCGGTGCCGAGGCGCCGCGGGTCGAGGCGAACGAGCCGGCCAAGGCAGGGCGGTGGCGGGTCGCGGGTGCGTCGTTGCTGTTCGTGCTCGGGTTCACCGTGGTCTTCGCGCTGGCGTCGATGGCGGTGCTCGGGGTCTCGCACGCGCTGCTCTTCAACGCCGACCTGTTCCAGCGGATCGGTGGCGTCGTCACGATCCTCATGGGACTCGTGTTCATCGGGCTGGTGCCCGCGCTGCAGAAGGACGTGCGGTTCCACAGCAGGCCGAAGGCCGGGCTCGTCGGGGCGCCGCTGCTCGGTGCGGTGTTCGCGCTCGGGTGGACGCCGTGCCTCGGGCCGACGCTCGCCGGGGTGCTGGCGGTGGCGCAGAGCACCGAGGTCGGGTCGATGTCGGCGCGCGGTGCGGTGCTGGTGCTGGCCTACTGCCTGGGGCTCGGGTTGCCGTTCGTGGTGCTGGCGCTCGGGGCGCGGTGGGCGCTGGGCGTGACGAAGTGGCTGCGCGCGCACGCGCGGCAGGTGCAGGTCTTCGGCGGGGTGCTGCTGATCCTCGTCGGCATCGCGCTCGTCACCGGGCTCTGGGGTGAGTTCGTCGGGTGGCTGCGCTACTCGTTCGTCGACGTAGTGGAGTTGCCGCTCTAGTGACCGCCTTCCTGCGCAACACGTGGCGCGGCCTCACCTCCATGAGGACCGCGCTCACCCTGCTGTTCCTCCTCGCGCTCGCGGCCATGCCCGGCGCGTTGCTGCCGCAGCGGTCGCTGAACTCCGCGCGGGTCGACGACTACGTCCGCGAACGTGGCTGGTGGGGTGAGCTCCTGCAGGACCTCGGCTTCTTCGAGGTCTACGCGACGCCGTGGTTCGCGGCGATCTACCTGCTGCTGTTCACGAGCCTCGTCGGCTGCCTGCTGCCGCGCACGGTCGAGTACTTCAAGCAGATGCGCGCGAAGCCGGTGCTGACGCCGCGCAACCTCTCCCGCATGCCGCACCACGCGCAGGCCGAGCTCGACATCACGCCGGACGAGGCGGTCGCCAGGGCGAAGAAGGCCATGCGCGGCTGGCGGATGGAGACCGGCGAGGGCACGGTCAGCGCCGAGCGCGGGTTCCTGCGCGAGACCGGCAACCTGGTCTTCCACTTCGCGCTGCTCGGGCTGCTCGTCTCGTTCGCGCTGGGCAAGATGTACAACTACGAGGGCCAGGTCATCGTCCAGGCCGACGGCGGCCAGTTCTGCAACGGCGGCATCTTCAACTACGACCAGTTCCGGCCCGGTCTGCGCATCGACGGCACCGACCTCACGCCGTTCTGCGTCGAGATCGGCAAGTTCTCCGCCGAGTACCTCGACAACGGTCAGCCCGTCGGCTACCAGGCCGACATCCGCTACCAGTCCGGCGCCGACCTGGAGACGAACACCTGGCGGCCGTACACGCTGCAGGTCAACCACCCGCTGCGGACCAGCGGCGACCGGCTCTACCTGCTCGGCCACGGCTACACACCCACGTTCACGGTGACGTTCCCCAACGGGGAGAAGCGCACGCAGGGCATCCAGTGGCTGCCGACCGACCAGCTGACGCTCGCCTCCGAGGGCGCGACGAAGTTCGACCCGCCGGGCATCACCGACTCCGAGCAGCGGCGCAAGAACCAGATCGCGGTCACCGGCCTGCTGGCGCCGACGCCGTTGCTGCACGGCAACATCCTGAACTCGAAGTTCCCCGCGCTGAACGCCCCGATGGTCGCCGTCGACGTGTACCGCGGCGACCTCGGCGTGGACGACGGGCGCGGGCAGTCGATCTTCTCGATCGATCAGGAGCTGGTGGAGCAGGGCCGGTTGCAGAAGGTCGCGCGCAAGAACCTCGCGCTGGGCGAGGAGATCGCGCTCGACGACGGCACGAAGGTCCGGTTCGACTCGGTCAACGACTGGGTGTCGTTGCAGGTCTCGCACGACCCCACCCAGGGGTACGTGCTCGCGTTCGCCGTGCTGATCATCCTCGGGCTCGGCGTCTCGCTCACGGTCAAGCGCCGTCGCGTCTGGGTGCGTGCGACTCCTCGGGAGGACGGGCGTACGTTGGTCGAGGTCGGCGGCCTCGCCCGCACTGACCAGGCCGGATACGGCGAGGAGTTCACGCGGCTGGCCCGCGCGGTGTTGATAGGGGAGAAGTCCTGATGCCGGTCAACGAGACACTCGCGACCTACAGCGACTGGCTGTACCGCAGCGCCCTCGGCGTCTACCTCTTCGCGATGGCGTTCTACCTGGTCGAACAGGCCTTCACGCGGGCGCCGCGCAAGGCCGAGGCGCTGGTGGGCGCCGGTGCGCCGGTCCCGGGACCGGCCGAGGAACCGACCAGGCGCGAGGTCTCGCGGCCGGAGCGGTTCGGCCGCATGGGTGCCGCGCTGACCGTGCTCGGCGCGGTGCTGCACCTGGGTTCGCTGGTCATGCGCGGCCTGTCCGCGGGGCGGGCGCCCTGGGGCAACATGTACGAGTACATGTCGCTGCTGTGCCTGGCCGCGGTGGTGGCGTGGATCGTGCTGATGGCGAAGTTCCCCATCCGCCGCCTCGGCGCGTTCGTGCTGGTGCCGATCTGGGTGCTGCTGTTCCTCGGCGGCACGGTGCTCTACGCCGAGTCCGCGCCCGTGCAGCCGGCGCTGCGCTCGTACTGGCTCGTGATCCACGTCTCGGTGATCTCGATCTCGTCCGGCGTCCTGCTGATCCCCGGTGTGGCCTCGGTCCTCTACCTGCTGAAGGACGGCAGGGACGACCGGCTGCCGAGGCTGCCGTCGGCCGACGTGCTCGACCGCCTGGCCTACCGCACGACGGTGCTGGCGTTCCCCTTGTTCACCGCGGGCATCATCTGCGGCGCCATCTGGGCGGAGGCGGCCTGGGGCCGGTTCTGGGGCTGGGACCCCAAGGAGACCGTGGCGTTCGTGTCGTGGGTCGTCTACGCGGCCTACCTGCACGCCCGTGCGACGGCCGGCTGGCGTGGCCGCGGGGCCGCGTGGATCAACGTGGCCGGGTTCGCGCTGAACGTGTTCAACCTGTTCTTCATCAACTTGGTCACCAGCGGGTTGCATTCCTACGCGGGTCTCTAACGAGTTAGCCCCCACGTCGATGGAACCGTTGCCGGTTGCGTACCGTCGCAACCCGGGGGTCGGGGAGGTCTCGATCCTCCTTGCTCAGGGAGGGCCACAGCGGTGACACGGCAACCACCGGGTGAGGAACAGGGCTCGGGCCCGCAGTACGTCGACCCGCAGACGGCCTACCTCGACCCGCAGCAGTCCGGTCCGCAGCAGATCAGCGGCCAGTCCGGCGCGTACCCCGTCGCCGGCGGTCAGTCAGGCCCCTACCCGGCACCGCACGGTTCCGGCGCGTACCAGGTCCCCGGCGGGTCGGGCGCGTACCCGGTGCAGGGCGGCTCCGGTGCGTACCCGGTGCAGGGCGGCCAGTCGGGGCCCTACCAGGTGCCCGGCGGGCAGTCCGGCGCGTACCCGGTGCCCGGTGGGCAGTCCGGCGCGTACCCGGTGCCCGGTGGGCAGTCCGGGCCGTACCCGGTGGCCGGCCAGTCCGGGCCGCACCAGGTCGGCGGCGGCCAGTCCGGTCAGCACAGCACGGCCCAGTACGGCCAGTTCGCCGGCCAGCAGTACCCGAACAACTTCCCGCAGCAGCAGTACCGCTCGCAGGCCCAGGAAGTCTCGTCGCAGCAGCTGATCAAGAAGGAGAAGCGCCCGCCGTCGTCCGGCTGGCGCAAGTCGCTCCACTCGATGAGCGGCGGCCTGATCAACCTCGGCGAGAGCCCGGCGGACCTGCGCCGGCGTGAGCTGATCGCGCGGATCAACCAGCCGCTGCGCGGGTGCTACAAGATCGCGATGCTGTCGCTGAAGGGCGGCGTCGGCAAGACCACGACGACCACCACGCTGGGCTCGACGTTCTCGTCGCTGCGCGGTGACCGGGTCATCGCCGTGGACGCGAACCCGGACCGCGGCACGCTGGCGCTGAAGATCCCGCGGGAGACCACGGCGACCGTGCGGCACCTGCTGCGCGACGCTTCGCGGATCACGAAGTACAGCGACGTGCGCGCGTACACCTCGCAGTCGCCGTCCCGCCTGGAGGTGCTCGCCTCCGAGCAGGACCCGGCGGTGTCGGAGGCGTTCAGCGAGGACGACTACCGGCGCACGGTGGCGTTGCTGGAGCACTTCTACAACATCGTGCTCACCGACTGCGGCACCGGACTGATGCACTCGGCCATGAAGGGCGTGCTGGACGAGGCGGACTCGCTGGTCCTGGTGTCGTCCGGGTCGGTCGACGGCGCGCAGACGTCGGCGGCCACGCTGGACTGGTTGGAGGCGCACGGCTACGGCGCACTGGTCGCCAAGTCCGTGTGCGTCATCAACTCGGTGCGGCCGAAGTCCGGCAAGGTCGACCTGGACAAGCTCTCCGCGCACTTCGCGCAGCGCTGCCGGTCCGTGGTCCGCATGCCGTTCGACGCGCACCTGGAGGAAGGCGCCGAGATCGAGCTGGACAAGCTCGCGCCGGAGACGCGCCTGGCGCTGCTGGAGCTCGCCGCGGTGGTCGCGGACGACTTCCCCAACACCTAGGCGCTGGTCGTCAGAGCACGCGAGAGGGGGCCCCGGGAACGGGGCCCCTTGTCGTTCACTCGTCGCGTTTGCGCTGCTCGTCGAGCTTGCGGAGGAACTCCGGGTCGTCGTCAGGTGCGATCACCTTGCGGCCCGGGGTGTACTCCGAATGCTGTGGGGCGAACGCCCGCCACACGAGCACAGCCACGGTGAGCGCACCGATCACCGCCAGCAGGTAGATCATCTGGTCGCCACCTCCCTTTGCCACGAGATTACCCGCGGCACGGGGATTGCCGCGGTCTCAATGGCGGACGGGTTCGGTCGCCTCGGTCGTGAGCTCCGTGAGCAGCGCCTTCACCTCGGTCTCACGGAACCTGCGGTGTCCTCCAGGGGTGCGGATCGAGCCGATGCGTCCAGCGGTCGCCCACCGGGTCACGGTCTTCGGGTCGACCCTGAACAGGTTGGCCACTTCTCCAGGCGTCAACAGGCGCTCGGTCGCTGCAGCAGTCACTACTGCCTCCTCAGATCAGACGTTCCGGTCCGATCGTGGCATCTCACCCGTCAGGTACTCGAACGCTTGTTTTTTGGTAAAGAGGTAGTAATGGGACGACCGACGCGTTTCGGACACTCCCCCCGTTGACGGCCGCACGCGGGGCCCTCCCGTGCTCTCCTGGTGAACGAAAGCTCCCCGCGTGCACTTCAACTGTGACCGGGACGACGTGCACGCGTGTGCGAGGCATAGGGTGTCGCGGGTGGATGCACTTGATCGCCAGATCATCGCCGCGCTGCGTGCCAACGGGCGGGCCACCTACGCCGACCTGGGCCGACAGGTCGGGCTCTCGGCCTCCGCGGTGCACGAGCGGGTCGGCAAGCTCGAGTCGGCCGGCGTCATCGTGGGCTACCACGCCGTGGTCGACCCCAGCTCGGTCGGCCTGGGCGTGACCGCGCTGATCGGCATCCACCCCACGGACACCGCGGACGACAACGAGGTCGCGGACGAGCTGGCCGAGCTGATCGAGGTCGAGTCCTGCTACCGGGTGGCGGGCGACGAGTCGTTCGTCGTCAAGGTCCGGGTGGCCACGGTGGACGACCTGGAGAAGTCGCTGGGCAGGTTGCGGCGCATCCCCGGTGTTGCCCGAACGCGCACCACGGTGGTGCTGTCCACCCGTTTCGAAGGACGGCCGAACACCTCCGACGAAGGCGACGTAACCTGAACGGGTGCTCGCTCGAGATGTGACCCTGTACGTTCTGGCCCGCTTCGGTCTCGTCGCGGTGGTGACGGGTGCTCTCCTGCTGTTCAAGGTCCCGCTGCTGGTCGCGTTGGTGGTCGGCATCGTGGTGGCGCTGCCCGCGTCGCTGTTCGTGTTCAAGGGTCTGCGCGAGCGGGTCGCCGCCGGTCTGAACGAGCGCGACGCCGTGCGCAGGGCCGAGCGGGACAAGCTGCGCGCCCAGCTCCGCGGTGACGAAGGTCCCGTCACCCAGGCGTGAGCCCGTGGCGCGGATATCGTGCCCGGTGTGAGCACTTCTGTGGACCGGTGTTGCAGCAGGACCAGGCACTGGGTGTGTGAGGCCGTCGGGATCATCGAGGCGGATGCGAACCGCAGCGCGGACACGCACCTGCTGCGCTACCCGCTGCCGCTCGACTGGGGCATCGACCTCTACCTCAAGGACGAGTCGACGCACCCGACCGGCTCGTTGAAGCACCGGCTGGCGCGGTCGCTGTTCCTCTACGCGATCTGCAACGGCTGGGTGACCGGCGGGACGCCCGTGATCGAGGCCTCCTCCGGTTCCACGGCCGTGTCCGAGGCGTACTTCGCACGGCTGCTGGGGCTGCCGTTCATCGCCGTGATGCCGCGGTCGACGTCCGCGGAGAAGGTCGCGCTGATCGAACGCCAGGGCGGCCGGTGCCACTTCGTCGACGACCCGTCGGCGCTCTACGACGAGTCCCGGCGCCTCGCCGCCGAGCTGGGCGGCCACTTCATGGACCAGTTCACGCACGCCGAGCGCGCCACCGACTGGCGCGGGAACAACAACATCGCCGAGTCGATCTTCGACCAGATGCGGCTGGAGCCGTCGCCGGAACCGGAGTGGGTCGTCGTCGGCGCCGGCACGGGCGGCACGTCCGCGACCATCGGCCGGTACATCCACTACCGCAAGCTGAACACGCGCCTGGCCGTGGTGGACCCGGAGCACTCGGTGTTCTTCGACGCCTGGCGCGACGGCAACCCGGACCTGGTCGGCACCCGCGGCTCGCGGATCGAGGGCATCGGGCGCCCGCGCGTGGAGCCGTCGTTCGTCGGCCAGGTGATCGACCGCATGATCAAGGTCCCGGACGCGGCGTCGGTGGCGACGATCCGGTACGTCGAGGACCTGCTCGGACGCCGGGTCGGCGGCTCCACCGGCACGAACCTGTGGGGTGCGTTCCAGGTCGTGGCCCAGATGCGGCAGTCGCGCACCCGCGGCAGCGTGGTGACCCTGCTCTGCGACGGCGGCGAGCGTTACGCGAACACCTACTACGACGACTCATGGGTAGCTGCCCAGGACATGGACCTCGCCCCGTGCCTGGACCGCCTCAACAACTTCCACCGCACGGGGAACTGGTGACGAGAGCGCTGCGTCACAGCGTGACCTGAGCACTTTGAGTCCGAGGGGGACCGCCGTGGCGCTGTTTTCAACAGACGCTGCCGAGCTGCGCGCGTACGCCGAGTACCTGCGCACCGAGGCAGCGGAGTTCGAGACGATCCGCAAGTACGTCCACGCCACGGCCTGCGACAAGAGCGGTTTCACCGGCCTGCTGACGCTGTTGCAGCCGGGCGTGGACCTCGTGCGCGCGCTGTTCGACGAGACCCTCGACTTCGGCAAGTCCAAACTGGAGGGCACCGCCACCGGCGTGGAGGCCACGGCCGCCGTCTACGAGCAGGTCGACCTGGCCCAGCGGAAGATCTTCGAGGGCCTCCTGCGATGACGACGACGTACTCCTCGCCGCGCCCGGTCTCGGGTTCGCTGCAGCAGCCCGAGGTCGACCGGGCCGCGCTGAACGACGTCCTCCAGGACCAGGGCTGGGGCGTCCAGGCCGTCAACTGGGTGTTCGAGGCCGTGACGGGCGAGAGCCTGGTCGCCACGATCATCACGCCGATCACCGGTGACTGGTCGAAGATCCGCGCCGACGGCGACGCCTGGCGCTCGGTCGGCAACGCCATGAACGACATGTCCTACAACCTCACCGACGCCGTCGGGAAGGTGCGGGACGCGTGGGACGGCGAGGCCGCGAGCAGCCACGAGAAGTACATCGCGCTGGGCTGGAAGGCCGGTCTGCTCGCGGAGATGGGCGTCGCCCAGCTCATCGCGAAGGGCTTCGACACGGTCGCCTCCGGCGCCGAGGCCCTGGGCAGGCAGGCCGCCCGCCTGCTCGACTACCTGATCAACAAGCTCATGCAGGCGGCAGCGACCGTCTGGGTCCCGGTGGCCGGTTGGATCAAGGCCGCCGAGATGGTCTGGAACGCCTACCAGATCTACCGCCGTGTCATGGACATCATCGACACGGTCAAGAAGCTCATCACGGACGTGAAGGCCCTCTTCGACGCCGTGGGCCGGGTCGCCTCCGCGCTCGGCAAGCTGAAGGACGCCGACTCCCTCGCCGAGGCCATGAACGCCACCCAGGAGGTGGCCGAGGGTGCCCGCGACGTGCGCAACAGCGTCCGCGACATCCACGAGGACATCCAGTCCGTCAAGGACTCCGCCACCGAGATCGGCGAACGCGGCCGAGACATCGGCTCGACCGTCCGCGAGGTCTACTCCCCGTCCGGCGGCGGCGCCGACGGCACGAAGGCGGCCTCCGTCTCCACCCCGGTCGCGGGCACCCCGGTCTCCGCACCGCCCACGGTCCAGTCGCCCGGCGACACCACCGCCCCCTCGTCCGGTGGCGGCGGCGGAGGCGGCGGAGCCGTGACGGCCCCGCCCCCGGTCCGCCCCGGCGGCGGTGGCAGCGCGAGCGCACCCCCGTCCGGCGGCCACTCCGGCGGCCCCGCGGTCACCCGCCCCGACACGACCCACGCGGCCGGCGCGGCCCCCGCACCCGCCCCGTCCTCGCACTCCGGCACCCCGGTCGGCGGCGCCATGCCGATGGGCGCCCCCATGACCCCCGGTGCAGGCGGCGGCGACACGCAGCGCTCCGGCCCCCGCCCCGGCTCCACGGCCGCCGCGGGCACCCCCACCGCCCCGCCGCAGCACCGCCCGGCCGGCGGCTCGGGTTCCGCACTGCCCTCACCCCAGCCGGCCGGTCACTCGACCCCCGGCTCCGGCGCCGGCACCGGCGGCACCTCGTCCGGCCCGCGCCCGACCCCCGGCGGCCTGCCGTCGCCGTCCGGTCAGGGGTCCGGCCTGCCGTCGCCTTCGGGACACGGCTCTTCGAGCCACGGCTCGACTCCGGGCACGCCGTCGAGCCACGGCTCGACTCCGGGCACGCCGACGGGCCACGGTTCCGGCCTGCCCTCGCCCGCTGGTCACGGCTCGACTCCGGGTTCGCCCGCGGGTCACACGCCTGGCGGTTCCGGCTCGGGCCTGCCCTCGCCGACCGGCCACGACACCCCGCGTCCGCACGACACGCCCCCGTCCGGCACCACGCCCCACGACGGCGGCACCAAGCCGCACGACAGCACCCGTCCCCACGACGGCACCGGTGCCCCGACCGACACCAAGCCGCACGACACCAAGCCGCACGACACGACGACCCCGCACGACGGCACCCGTCCCCACGACACGGACGGCACCCGCCCGCACGACACCGACGGCAAGCCGCACGACACCGGCACGAGCGGCGCCGACGACGCACGTCCCCACGACGACACCCCCACCGGTCACGACCGCGACCCCGGCACCGACCGCCCCGCCGACCACGACACCCCCGGCAACCACAACACCGGCGACAACCACAACACCGACAACCACAACAACGGCGACAACAACGGTGGTGGCGGCGATGGTCCGCCCCGTTCGCCGCAGGGCCACGACCTCACCCCGCAGTTCGACAACTCGGCCATGGCCGCGCAGGGCGAGGGCTACCGGCAGCAGTTGGAGCACATCCTCCCGAACGAGGCCGACCGCCAGCGGTACGAGCAGCTCAGCACGACCCTGTCGACGAACCTCACCCCGGACGAGGCCCGGCACGTCGCGGACGTCCGCAACCAGCTGACCGTCGGCAACGGCGACATCGTCACCAAGGCCCTCAACCAGGGTGCGATGGACACCTACCTGCCGGCGACGCCGCACCCGGACGGCGACCGCAGGCAGGACTGGCAGACCCAGGTCGGCGGGTCGATCGCGCGCGGTGTGGACGTGGTGGACATCAACACGCCGCAGGGGCTGCGGGACGGTCTCGCCCTCGACGACAAGGGCGCCGGCTGGACGCCGATCCCGGCGAACGCGGACTCGGCGATGCAGCTGCGCTACAAGCTCGACGCGACCACGGCGGGGGAGGCGTTCATCCCGTTCGGCGGGCCGAACAAGGAGACCTACGCGGACGCGGCCGAGCAGCGGCGCTACGACGACGCGGCGCAGCGGATGGCCGACGCGGGTGGTGTGGCCACGCCGAACCGGAACCTCGACCCGTTCACGGGCACCGGGTCCACCGGTGGCGGCGTGCCGGAGTGGATCGTGCCGCGCGGCACGGACCTGCCTGACCGCGCCGAGATCTGGCAGGTCGACCGGGCCGGCGGGGAGCGCCTGCACGCCGTCTACGACAGCCGGTACGGCTGGTACCAGCTGCCCGCGGGCACGCCATGACCCACGACTTCGACGTCGCCGAGTACCGCGGCGAGACCTTCCGCACGAGCACGAGCGAGGCGGCGGAGGGCCACGTCTGGCTCATCCGGATCGGCGAGCAGGCACCGGAGCGGCAGGTGCCCATCGCCGACCTGGACGCCTGGTACCGGGACCGCACGACGGCGACGTGGCGCGGGCAGCCGTTCCGGGTCGGCCAGGTGCGCAACGGCACGGCGACCGTCGACTACGTCGGGCACGACGGCACCTGGGCCGCGCAGAACGGGCTCCAGGGCGACCGGTACAACGGCTTCTACGGCACGATCAGTGCGGCAGAGCTGGAGGACGTGCGGGTCGACCGCACCGACCACCTGGCGCGGTGGAAGAAGGAGAACCTGGGATGACCACGCCACAGGCCGTGCACAAGGCAGCGGGCATCGGGCCGGAGACCATCCTGCAGAAGATCGTGCACCCGGCGACGGCGCAGCTGTACCTGGGCAACGTCACGGTCACCGGCCGGTTCGAGCCGCACCGCACCGCCGGGTTCGTCACCCGCGGCCAGGACTTCCCGCAGGGCACGAGCACGCAGTTCGCCGAGGCGTTCGGCGTCGACCGGGTCGAGGGCTGGCCGCAGGGCACGCAGTACCTGCTGCGGTTCTACGCGCACACGACGGAGCTCTTCGAGACCAGCTTCGGCGGTCCCGACCTCGAAGGCGCGCGGAAGATGGGCACGACGCGCGTCTACCCGCTGCCGTTCACGGGCACCGGGTACACGCCGAGCGCCACGCCGATCCCCGAGTACGTCATGGAGCTCAGCGAGTTCGCGGCCGGCACCGAGCTGTGGCGGTTCGAGCCGAACGGCGAGGGCCGCAGCGTCGGCAAGTACGTCGACCGCCAGGTCGGCTGGGTGCCGACGGGGGACGTGGGCTTCGGGCCGGGGAGGTACTGGCAGGGCCCGGTTCCGCTGCGCCCGACCGTCCGGCGTGGACTGATGGCGCGCTACCGCGGCCAGGACTTCGAGGTCGACTTCGCGCCGCGGCCGGGTGCGCTGATCCTGCACCCGTTCCCCGGCCAGACGGTGCCGGAGGACTTCACCGACCGCAACGGACACTGGTCGCTGGAGCTGCCGGACGCGGCCGTCGAAGAGCTCGTGCACGTCCGCAAGCTCTGCACGTACCGCGGCGCGCCGTTCGAGGTCCTGGGCATCCAGAGCGACCAGGTCACCCTGCACTACCTGGGTGAGAACTACCAGCAGGCGCAGGAGCTGGGCCTGACCGAGGTCGACTTCCGCCAGTGGCGCACGTTCGCCACGCGTGGTGAGGTCACCGACGTACGCGACGAAGTCAGGCCGTTGCCACGCGGTCTCTTCGGGTCGAACTGACGGGGAGAGCATGAGCACGCCCAACGACAGCTGGAAGACGCCGGAGCTGCGTGCGGCCGAGGCGCAGGTCGACGCGCGCTTCAAGGAGGCGCAGGACCTGGCGAACCGGCTGAAGGACACCCCGCTGCCGCCGGTGCCGCCCGTCGACTTCAAGGCCATCGCCGGGCAGGTCGAACGCGCCGCGCAGGAACGGGACGCGCCCGAGCAGCTGAAAGCGTTGAAGCGCAAGGTGGACGCGGGCGAGTTCACCTGGGAGGACGTCGTCTCCGGCAAGGTCGCGCAGGACCCGGACGTGCAGGCCATGCAGCAGGAGAACGTCAACAAGATGAAGCAGGCGTTCCAGATGCTCCAGGAGGGCATGACCGCCGAGGAGATCATGAACGCCCAGGGCCCGCGCCGCGGCGGTGGCGAGGACGGCGACGAGATGGACCCCGGCATCTTCACGGAGGACAAGTGGTGATGACGGCCTGGCGGACACCGGACATCCGGGCGGCGGAGGACTTCCTGACCCAGGCGGTCCGGCAGGCCGAGCAGGACATGCGCACCACCGCTCAGAACCTGCGCGGCAAGGAACCGTCCACTGAGGACGTGCGCAGGGTGATGCAGTTCGCGAAGTCGAGCGAGGCGTCACCGGCGATGCGGCAGCTGGCCGACCGCATCGCCCGCGGTGCCGGGCTCAGCTGGCGTCAGGTCCTCACCGGCGAGGCGTCGCACGACCCGCTGGTGCGCCAGGCGCTCGAAGCCGACCGCGCCAGGCTCGACGAGCTGATCCAGGGCGAGACGGC
Organism: Lentzea chajnantorensis; assembly: GCF_054300775.1. Classification (NCBI taxonomy): domain Bacteria; kingdom Bacillati; phylum Actinomycetota; class Actinomycetes; order Pseudonocardiales; family Pseudonocardiaceae; genus Lentzea; species Lentzea chajnantorensis. The sequence goes on from NZ_JBSDZT010000002.1 coordinate 1,572,662, forward strand.
ACGGCCGCCGCAGCCCCGCAGGCCGCAGCGCCAGGACGACGACGAGCCCACCCAGTTCACCGAGGACGCCTGGTAGCGGGCCGTCAGTCCAGGACGAGGGCCACGCTGACCAGCACGGCCCACGCGAGCATCGCGATCCCGGTGAACTGCAGCACCGGGATCAGCTCACGCCCCTGGCGCCCCGCCGCGACCCGGCGCACGGCGGGCAGCAGCACCGGCGCCGCCAGGAACCCGAGCAGCGCGTACGGCACCCGCACGGTCATGCCCACGGCGATCAGGAACGGCACGGCCACCAGTGCCAGGTAGAGCCGGCGGGTGTCCTTGTCCCCCAGCACGACCGCGAGGGTGCGCTTGCCCGACACCGCGTCGGTCGGGATGTCCCGCAGGTTGTTCGCGACCAGCACGGCCGCCGAGATGCAGCCCATCGCGATCGACGAGCCGATGCCGATCCCGGTGATCTCCCCGGTCTGCACGTACAGCGTGCCCAGCACCGCGGCCGGCCCGAAGAAGAGGAACACCGCGATCTCGCCCAGGCCCGCGTAACCGTAGGGGCGCTTGCCGCCGGTGTAGAACCACGCACCCGCGATGCACACGGCACCGAGGGCCAGCAGCCACCAGTACCCGGACAGCACCACCAGCACGATCCCGGCCAGCGCGCCGGCACCGAGGCTGATGAACGCCGCCAGCCGCACGTTCTTCGGCTCCGCGGCACCGGAACCGGTGAGGCGGAACGGCCCCACCCGGTCGTCGTCGGTGCCGCGGATGCCGTCGGAGTAGTCGTTCGCGAAGTTCACGCCGATCTGGAACGCGATCGACACGACCAGCGCGAGTCCCGTGAACAGCGCGTTGAACTCGTCGATGTGGTGCGCCGCCGCCGCGCCGACGACCACCGGTGCGATCGAGTTCGGCAGCGTGCGGGGGCGGGTCCCCTGGATCCACTGGACGACTGAGGCCATGCCCCCATCCTCCGCTATGGCCACCGGGGACCCGCCGAGGGGTTATCAGCAGCTAGTCGCTCCGGAGACGCCCGCCACGTAGGCCTTCGCGACGTGCTTGCCGGACGCGATGCGGTACCAGACGTTCGACGTGCCCTGCGTGCCCGACACCGACTCGCCGGTCAGCTGGCACGTGACCCGCACCTGCGCGTAGTTCGCGGCCAGACCCACCTGGGAGGACGAGGAGTTCGCGCCGGACCGCACGTTCACCGTGCCGTTCGCCGCCGCCGTGCGGACCGTCCCGACCGGACCGGAGCCGGTCCACAGGTACGTCACGGTCACCCACGCGTTGTTCGACAGCTGGAGGCCGTCCCAGAACGTGCCGTCGGCCAGGTCGATGCCCGCCGGGTTCGCGACCGCGCGGCCGAACTGGTCCTTGCCGCCGTTGTAGTCGTTCTCGTACGCGGCCTGCGCCTCCGGCTTGCCCTGCGGCAGGTCCTTCCACATCTCGCGGGTCGTGGCCGGGTTCCAGTAGTCGTCCTTGGTGTTCCACGGGCCGACGTCCCACACCGGCGCCCACTCGCAGCGGCCGTTCGACGCGCACACCTGCACGCTGTAGTTGCCGGAGTTGTTGCCCGCCAGGCCCCGCCGCGACGGCAGGGCGACGAAGTGGTCGCGCGAGCGGATCACGTGCCCGTTGGCGGTGGTGCCGCCGACCAGGCCCTCCCGCGTGGCGTAGACGCGGTACGAACGCCCGGCGGCCATGGCCGACACGTCCTCGGCGGCAGCGGGCGCGGTGTACGCCGACACCTTCACCTTCGCGGCCTTGCCGCTGTTCAGGACGACCCGCGCCTGAACGGTCGAGGTGGTGACCGGCAACGTCGCCGGTGCCTCGTACCACTCGGTCCACTGCCCGTCGGCGCGCAGTCCGCGCACGTCGACGACGCCGTCGCCGGTCACCGCCGCCGTGACCGCGTTGGCGGGCCGCGCGAGCCGGTGCGTCCCGAGCTCGACCAGACCGATCCGCGGGGCGCCACCCCACGAGACGGCGTGCCCGCTCGCGTCGACGGTCCACTCGTTGGAGGCGGCCTGGGCGGGTGCCGCCAGTCCGACCGTCAGGGCCGCCCCGACGACCAGCGGTAACAGGTAGCGCATGAGAACCCCCATCGCCAGCGCGCACGGCCTGGGTCCGTGCGCTTCGCGGCGAGAGTCGTCCTCAGCGGTAAAGGTTCACCTAAAGGAGGTCACCTGAAGGAGTCGGCCACCGCGGTCCGGTCGACCTTGCCCGGTCCGCGCAACGGCAGTTCGGTGACGAACCGCACCAGCTTCGGCGCCGCTGCCCGGCCCACCTGCTCGGCCACCGCGGCCTTGAGGTCCTCGACCGGGGGAGTGCCGCCGCGCGCGACGACGGCGGCCGCCACGACCTGTCCCCACTCGTCGTCCTGCACGCCGACGACGCACGCCTCCAGCACGCCGTCCACCGTGGCCAGAGCCCTCTCCACCAGCACGGGGGGCACCTTCTCGCCGCCCGTGACGATCATGTCGTCGGCCCGCCCGAGCACCTCCAGCCGCCCGTCGCGCAGCCGCCCGAGGTCACCGGTGCGGAACCACTCGCCGAACGGCTCGGGGCTGCCGCGGTACCCCAGCGCCAGCACCGGCCCGCTGATCTCGATCAGGTCGTCCGTGCGCAGCTCGACGTCCTTGAGCGGCACACCGTCGTACACACACCCGCCGGCCGTCTCGCTCATTCCGTACGTGGTGACGACCTGCACCCCGAGCGCGCGCGCCTGCTGCAACAGCCGCGGCGGGGTGGCCGCCCCGCCGATCAGCACGCCGTCGAACTGCCGCAACGCCTCCAGCCCCGGCCCCTCCCCGGCGACGAGCCGGGACAGCTGCGTGGGCACCAGCGCCGTGTAGTGCCGCCCCGGTTCGGCCAGCACCGGCCGCGCGGCCAGCGCGAACCCCATGGCGCGGAAGCCGCCGGACAGGGCCAGCTCACCGGGTGTCGTGCCGGCGACGACGGACCGCACCAGCACCTGGATGCCGGCGATGTGGCCCGTCGGCAACGCCAGCAGCCACGTGCCGGGCCCGCCCAGCCGTTCGTGCGTGGCCTCCGCGGACGTGGTCAGCGCCTCGGCGTCGAGCAGCACCGTCTTCGGCTCGCCCGTGGACCCGGAGGTCGGCACGCCGATGGCGGCCCGCTTCTCCCAGCCGTCGAGCGGTCCGTCCACCAGCGGTTCGCCACCGGAGAGCGCCGCGCGCAGTTCGTCGAGCACGGTCACCTGCCCAAGAGGAGTGCGGACTCAGAAGTAGTACGGGTAGTTCGACCAGTCGGGGTCGCGCTTCTCCAGGAACGAGTCACGCCCCTCGACCGCCTCGTCGGTCATGTACGCGAGCCGCGTCGTCTCCCCGGCGAAGAGCTGCTGCCCCACCAGGCCGTCGTCGATCAGGTTGAACGCGTACTTGAGCATCCGCTGCGCGGTCGGCGACTTGCCGTTGATCTCCCGGGCCCACTGCAGCGCCGTGGTCTCCAGCTCGGCGTGCTTGACGACCGCGTTGACCGCGCCCATCTTGAACATGTCCTCCGCGCTGTACGTGCGCCCGAGGAAGAAGATCTCCCGCGCGAACTTCTGCCCCACCTGCCGCGCCAGGTAGGCGGACCCGTACCCGCCGTCGAACGAGCCGACGTCCGCGTCCGTCTGCTTGAACCGCGCGTGCTCCTCGCTCGCGATGGTGAGGTCGCACACCACGTGCAGGCTGTGCCCACCCCCGGCCGCCCACCCCGGCACGACCGCGATGACGACCTTCGGCATGAACCGGATCAGCCGCTGGCACTCCAGGATGTGCAACCGCCCGGCCCGCGCCGGGTCCACCGTCTCCGCCGTCTCGCCTGAGGCGTACTGGTACCCGCTGCGCCCGCGAATCCGCTGGTCACCGCCACTGCAGAAGGCCCAGCCGCCGTCCTTGGGACTCGGCCCGTTGCCCGTCAGCAGCACGCACCCGACGTCACTCGACATCCGCGCGTGGTCGAGCGCCCGGTACAGCTCGTCCACTGTGTGCGGCCGGAACGCGTTGCGCACCTCGGGCCGGTTGAACGCGATGCGCACGGTGCCCTGGTCGAGCGCGCGGTGGTAGGTGATGTCGGTGAAGTCGAAGCCCTCGATCGGCTTCCACAACGACGGGTCGAAGAGGTCCTGGTCTGCCACGGTCTGAGACTCTAGGCGCATGAATCCGGCAACGCTGCAGGCGAGGGTGGTCGTCGACGAGCTGGTGCGCAACGGCGTGCGGCACGTCGTCCTGTGCCCCGGCTCGCGCAACGCCCCGCTGTCGTTCGCGCTGCACCAGGCCGAGCAGAGGGGCCTGCTGACGCTGCACGTGCGGATCGACGAGCGCACCGCGGGGTTCCTCGCGCTCGGCCTGGCCAAGCGGGGCACGCCGGCCGTCGTCACCTGCACGAGCGGCACCGCCGTGGCGAACCTGCACCCGGCGGTGGTCGAGGCGGAGCTGACGCACGTCCCGCTGGTCGCGCTCACCGCCGACCGCCCGGTCGAGCTCTACCGCACCGGCGCCAGCCAGACGATCAACCAGCACGACATCCTCGGCATCCGGACGCTCCACATGCCCGAGGCCGCAGACGAGCCCACGACGCGATCTCTCATCTGTCGCGCGATGGCCACCGACGGCCCGTCGCACATCAACATCCCGTTCCGCCCGCCGCTCACTCCCGACGACGACGCGTGGCCCACGTCCGACCGCACCCCGTGGACGGCCACAGACCGAACCACCGCAATCGAAACCCGCCCGTCGGACCTGCCCGCGAAAACGCTGGTGCTCCTCGGCGACGACCACCCCGGCCGCGTCCGGGAAGCCGCGCGGCTCGGCTGGCCCGTCATCGCCGAACCCACCGCCCCCGGCGGCCTCCGCCACGGTTCACTGCTGCTCAACGCCGGTCTGCCGGAACACCTGGAGCCCGAGGCGGTCCTGGTCGTCGGCCGGGTCACGCTGAGCCGCGGCCAGCAGGCGCTCCTCAAGAACACCGCGGTCGTGCACGCCGTCGGCGACCAGGCGGAGTGGGCGGACACCCAGTTCACCGCCACCCGCGCCTCGACGTGGCTGCCCGAGCCGCAGGCCGTCGACCAGGACTGGGCACAGGCCTGGCAGAGCGCGGTCAAGGACGTCAGCGCCGCCGTGGACGAGCTGCTGGACGCCGAGCCGTGGCCGACAGGGCTGCACGTGGCGCGCGAGCTCACGCACACGGTCCCGGCCGGCTCGATGCTCTTCGTGGGCTCCTCCAACCCCATCCGGGACGTCGACTTCGCCGGCGAGCGCCGCGACGACCTGGAGGTCCACGCCAACCGGGGCGCCGCGGGCATCGATGGGAGCGTGTCCACGGCCATCGGGCTGGCGACCACGCACGAAGGACCGGCCTACGCGTTGATGGGCGACCTGACGTTCCTGCACGACCTCAACGGCCTGATCACCGACCGGCGGCCGGACCTGACGATCGTGGTGCTCAACGACGACGGCGGCGGCATCTTCTCGTTGCTGGAACAGGGCGCGCCGGAACACGACAAGAGTTTCGAGCGGATTTTCGGCACGCCGCACGGAGCTGATCTCGCGGCATTGTGCGCCGGACACCGAATCAGGCACTCCATTGTGGACGGCAAGGAGGAGTTCCGTAGAGCACTTGCGCCACCGGAGGGCATCCAAGTGGTGGAAGTGCGGTCGAAAAGAGACGAACTGCGCTCTTTGCACCAACGTCTCAAGTCGACGGTGTCAACGGTTTTCAGCAGGTAGGAAAACCCTCCGAAACCTACGTAAGTCGGTGGTTGCCCCCGGAAAGGGGTGGATAGCGTCCGGCGCATGTCGATCAGAACCAAGGCAACGGCCGCGGTCGCGTCCGCAGCCGCAGTGACGCTCTTCGCGGGAACGGCGCTCGCCGCGGCGCCCGGTGCCCCCGGCGCGGGCGACCCGTACTTCCCCGGCTACGGCAACGGCGGGTACGACGTCTCCCACTACGACATCAGGCTCAACTACAACCCCAACGGCGACCAGCTCTCCGGCACCACGACGATCCTCGCCAAGGCCACCGAGGACCTCACCCAGTTCAACCTGGACTTCCTGCTCAAGGTCAAGACGCTGCGGGTCAACAACGCCCCCGCCTCGTTCGTCCAGGACGGCGACGAGCTCGTCGTCACCCCGCGCGGCGGCCTGCGCAAGGGCCAGGACGTCACCGTCGTGGTGACCTATGCCGACGTCCCGTCGCAGGTCAAGGACCACAACGGCTACACGGCGTGGACGAAGACGCCCGACGGCGCGCTCGCGATCGGTGAGCCGGAGATCGCCCGCTGGTGGTTCCCCGCCAACGACCACCCCACCGACAAGGCCACCTTCGACGTCAACGTCGCCGTCCCGGAGGGCGTCGAGGTCATCTCGAACGGCACCTTCCTCGGCAACACCCGCCAGATCAACGGCTGGACCCGCTGGAACTGGCGCAGCACCAAGCCGCAGGCCACCTACCTGACGTTCCTCACCATCGGCCAGTACGAGCTCCGCCAGTACGCGGCGCCCAACGGCCAGCCGGTGTTCAACGCCTACTCCACGCGCCTCGGCGACTCCACCGACGCCGCCAGGGCCAGCGTCGAACGCACCCCCGAAGTCATCGAGTTCCTGTCCGGCAACTTCGGCCCGTACCCGTTCGAGGCGCAGGGCGGTGTCGTCACCCCCGACCTCGGCTACGCGCTGGAGGACCAGACCCGGCCCACCTACGACGACGCGTTCTTCCGCCGCGGCGCCAACACCTACGTCGTCGCCCACGAGCTCGGCCACCAGTGGTTCGGCGACTCGGTGTCGGTGCACCACTGGCGCGACATCTGGCTGAACGAGGGCTTCGCCTCCTACGCGGAGTTCCTGTGGTCCGAGCACGTCGGCGAGGGCACGGCCCAGGAGAACGCCGACTTCGTCTACGACTCCTACCCGGCCGACGACCCGTTCTGGCAGGTCCTGCCCGGCGACCCCGGCGCTGACAACGTCTTCCACGGCGCCGTCTACGACCGCGGCGCGCTCGCGGTGCACGCGCTGCGCGTGGCCGTGGGCGACGAGAAGTTCTTCGAGGTCCTCAAGACCTGGCAGGCCGAGAAGAAGTACTCCGACGCCACCATCGAGGAGTTCATCGCGCTGGCCGAGCGGGTCTCCGGCCAGCAGCTCGACCAGCTGTTCCAGACCTGGCTCTTCACCAAGGGCAAGCCGGCGGAGGCCCCCGGCCGGTCCGCCGACCTGACGGCGAAGACCACGGCGAAGGCCGCAGAGCCGAAGTCGCGGGCCAAGATCGCGCTGACGCACGAGCTGCTGGACGCCCACAAGTAGTCGCAATACGGCCGTGAGCGGTTTTTGTCATTGATATGGCCAAAACCGTTCACGGCTTTTTCGTGCGTGGATCGCGATCAATGTATTCCCGATCCGGTGGAACCGGTTAATCCGAACGGGGTGTTTTGCGGGTCAATCCGTTTTTGTTCCCCTGATCTGCCCTAACGTCACTCCCCGGATCACGGTGCCGGTCTCGGGGAGGTGAGCCTGTGGCGGATCAGAACAGTGCCGGGGAAAGCGCTCAGGCCCACACCTCCGGGCTGTACATCGAACACGACCCGCAGGCCGTCGACAAGGCGATCGGGAAGCTCGACGACCTCCAGCGGACCCTGGAGCGGATCAAGCGCAGGTCGTCGCTGCTCGCGACCAGGACCCCGCTCGGCGGGGGTTACGCGCAGGCCGTGGGCTCGGTCAACGAACGGGTCGGCGAGCTCGCGCGCTCCACGGTCATCCCCGGCCTGCTGAGGGTGATCGACGATCTGAGGGCCGAGTTGGACAAGAGCAGCCGGTCGTACCGGAACGTGGAAGAGAGCACGTCCGACACGCTGAACAGACTCTGACGGGAACTCATGAACCGCATGCGCATCGCCGTGGTCGGTCTGGCCCTGTTCGCCGCGGCCTGTTCGGACGGGGGCGTGAGCGGCCGGGCCCGTCCCGCCTCGGTGCGGACGCCGGTGACCAGCGAGGTCAGCCGCACGTCCGGCGCAGGGCTCGCCGGGGTCAAGCCCTGCGAGCTGATCAGCGGGGCGGAGGCGGCCGGCCTGGGCCTCGTCGCGCCGCGCCCCCGCACGACCGCCGGCCTGCAGACCTGCGAGTGGGACGGCAGCGGGAACGGCGGTCTCACCGTCGCCGTGGACGTGCGGCGGGGCGCCGACGCCCTCGACTACTCCGGTGACGCGAAGACCCCGGCCAGGTTCGGCGAACGCGACGGCTTCAGCGTGGCGGCGCCGGACGGGGAGAAGGACCTCTGCCACGCGGTGATCTCCGTGTCCGCGTCGTCGAGCGTGCAGCTCGTGGCGAGCGCGGGCGGCGCGTCGGCCGACACCGCCAAGGCCTGCGCGCTGGCGACGAGATCGGCCGAGCTGGTGGCCGCCAGGCTGCCCTGATCCACAGATCCGCGAGGGGGACGAACGATGCCGCACGACACGCCGCGATTACCGCAGCCGAACGTGAACTACTCGGCGCACAGCCACGCAGACCTGCACCGGCTGGCGATGGACGGCAACGACCCGGCGCTCGCGGGGGAGATCGCGGCCGAGTGGAGGTCGATCGGCACCGAGCTGACCGAGCTGGCGGCCGGGATCAACGAGGTGGTCAACGGCCTGCGGGCGGGCTGGTCGGGCGCCGCGGGCGCCGGTGCGTCGGCGGCGTTGACGAAGATCTGCTCCTTCACGGACGAGCTGGCGTCGACGTTCACCGCCACGGCCCGCGTGGTCGAGGAGCAGGCCGCGGCGGCAGTGGCGGTGAAGAGCGCGTTCCCACAGGAGGTCCCGTTCGACCCGGCGCGGATGCTGAAGGACGCGGCGACCAGCTGGAACCCGGTCCGGATGGTGGCGGCCCCGTTCGACGTCCTGGCCCAGTACGAGAAGGCCAAGGCCGCCAAGCAGGAGGCCGAACGGGTCGTGCAGGCCCGCGACACCGCGCTGGCGGCCTCCGCCGCGCTGCTGCCGGCCTTCGACGACGTCCCGCAGGTCACCACCGGCGACCTGGGCGTGACGACGACGAGCAGCACGACGTTCGCGCACACCACGGCCACGGTGAACCCGAACGCGGTGCACCCGGTCACGCAGGTCGGCACCCCCGTCGTCGGTGTGCCCGGCGTGCCGGTGAGCCCGGTCAGCCCGGTCAACGGCAACCCGGCCGGCGACTCCAGCGCCACGAGGACCGCGTGGTCCGCATCGGCCGCCCACCTCACGCCGCCTGGCCCGACACCGGCCGACCGCACGCCACCCGCACCCGGTTCGAGCTCACCGGTCTCCTCGGGAGCCGTCCAGGGCATGAGCACCCCGCGCGCCGCCGCGGGCAGGGGCGGGGGAGCGGGCGGTGGCCGCGGTGCCGGCGGGTTCGGCCCGTCGCGCCCCGGTGGTGCCGCGGGACGGGGCACGTTCGGTCCGGCCACACCGGGCAGTGCCGCGGGCGTCGCGCCGGGTGCGGAGGGACCGCGCGGCGGCGGCGGTGCTCCCGGAGCGGGCAGGAACGGCGCCCCCGGCCCAGTCGGAGCCGGCCCCGCCGCGGGCGTGGGGAACGGCGGCGAGGAGGACAAGGAACACCGGTCCAACTACCTCGTGCCGACCGACGAGTACTTCGACGACAACCGGATGGTCGTTCCCCCGGTCATCGGAGAATGAGCTCGTCCCCATTTTCACCCGAACGAGCCAGTATCTTGGAATAGAAACACGTCATAGCCTCGGTGGACATGGCCCACAGCACTCCATCCACCGCGTACAGCCGCGATCTCGGCGACGAGTTGCGCCGGCTGCGCGAGTCCAGCACCGATCTCACCGGAAACGCCATGGCGCAACGGCTCGGCTGGGACCCCAGCAAGGTGTCCACCATCGAAAAGGGCAAAACCCGGCCGAGCGAGGTCGACCTGGTCCAGTTCATCACGATGTGCGGCAAGGACGTCGACTTCTTCGAGGACTTCCGGCGCAGGTACCGGTACGCCTTCGACGAGTACATCGTCCAGGTCTCGGACAACGTCCGCACGCTCGCCCTGGCCGAGTCGACGGCCGACAAGATGCTCAACTACGACACGTTGACGGTGGCCGGGCTACTGCAGACGGAGCGGTACGCCGATGCCCTCTACCGAGCCCACGGCGTCGCCACCGAAGAACGAATCCCGGCGCTGGTGCAGGCCCGAATAGATCGTCAGGCGGTGCTGCGTCGACACAATCGGCCGGATTGCTTGTTCTACATCCACGAGCTGGCACTGCGGCAGCAGGTCGGCAACGCCGAGATCATGGAGGACCAGTACCTCCAACTGCTGTTCAACGCGCGCATTGTGCGAATAGTCCCCGCGAACGTGCTCATCAACTCGGCGGGTGTCCGGCTGTGGGAGTACGAGAAGGCGTTGCCGGTCGTCTACAGCGAATCCGACCTCACGCACGTGTTCGTGCAGGACCCCGGTGCGATCGCGCGCACCAGGTTGATCTTCAACCGCTTGGCCGAGGTCGCCTTGGATGAGGAACAATCGCGGAGCAAGCTGGCGGAGTACGTCGGCTCACCGCGAGAGGACCTCCACGATGCAGGACCGCGCCTGGCGTAAGAGCAGCTACAGCAACGGGACGCCGGAGGGTGATTGCGTCGAGGTGTCGCTGACCCGGGACGTGCTCGTCCGCGACACCAAGAACACGGCCGGTGAGGTGCTGGCCTTCAGCACCTCTGCCTGGCACGCGTTCCTGGAAGAGCTCTAGAGCCCTTCCAGCGCCTCCCGCATGGGGCGCATCTTGGCGTGCGCCTCCTGCACCTCGCTGTCGGGGTCGGAGTCCGCGACGAGCCCGCAGCCGGCGAACAGGCGTGCCGTCGACCCGTTGATCTGCGCGCACCGCAGGGCGATGCCGAGCTCGCCGTCGCCGTTGCCGTCGATCCACCCGACCGGTCCGGCGTAGCGCCCGCGGTCCATGCCCTCCAGCTGCGCGATCAGCCGGGTCGCGTCCAGCCGCGGTGTTCCGCCGACGGCCGCCGTGGGGTGCACGGCCTCGCCGAGGTGCAGCAGGGACGCGGACGACGACAGCGTGCCGATGACATCGCTGGACAGGTGCGAGACGTTCGGCAGGCGCAGGACCGACGGGCCGTCGACGGACATGGTCGAGCAGAAGGGGCGCAACGTCTCCGCGAGAGAGGTGATCGCGTACTCGTGCTCTTCGAGGTTCTTCTCGGACGACATCAACGCCGCCGCGAGCTCTTCGTCGCTGATCCCGTCGTGCGGCCACGTCGTACCCGCCAGCACGCGTGAGTCGACCACGGAGCCGGTGCGTCGCAACAGCAGTTCGGGTGTGGCGCCCACGAGACCGTCGACCGCGTACGCCCAGCACTCGGGGTAGCGCCGTGCGAGGCCTTGGAGCACGAAGCGCTGGTCGAGCCGTTTGTCGGTCACGGCCAGGAGGTCGTGGGCGAGCACGACCTTGCCGAGCTCGCCGTCGCGCATGCGGGCGACGGCCTCGCGCACGGCCTCGCGGTACTGCGTGACGGGCAGCTGGCCGTTGGCGTAACGGACCGCCGAAGGGCGCGAGAGAGGGGTTTTGCGGGGGATCGAGTCGGCGGTGCCGATGGTGGTGACCCACTCCACACCGTTGCGCCTGCCGACGACGACCTCGGGGACGATCAGCACCGAGTCGCCGGGCTCGTCGGCGAACGCCATCGAGATGAACGCGACGGGGCCGCTGCCGGGAACGCCCAGCTCGTCGTCCACGTCGAGGTGGCTGACGAACTCGCGCCACCACGCGTCGGCGCGGGCGAACCGGTCCGGACCGCTCACCTCCAGGCGCGCGGCCTCGCCCCACCCGACCAGCCCGGAGCCGTCGCGCACCCACGCGAGGGCCTGCTCCGGGTTCGGCAGCAGTCCGAGCAGGTCACCGGCCCTGTCCCGCCTCGACCGGACGCGGATCCGCTGCCGTGCTCGTGATGTGGGTGCTGATGTCACGCCTCGACTGTATGGACCTGAACCTGAAAGCGTGGCACTCACCCGGCTCTAGACTTCTCAGTTGTGGTGGAGGACGCAGTGACCAAGCCGCCGCTCGGCGTACGCGTCCGCCGTGCGGTCAGCCGTGCTTTGTTCATCGTCGGTGGTGTGGTCACGCTGATCTGCGTGCTGCTCCCTCTCGCGTGTTGGCGCGACGATGTTGCCATCGAGAAGCGCATGGGTGAAGCGGTCGCACAGGTGGATTCGGTGGCATTCAACAGAACCGTTGTGCGCTACGCCACACCGGACGGGCGGGTGATCATCCCGGCGCAGGGGGTGCTCTACCCGGACGGCCTGAACGTGGGCGACAACGTGCGGGTCCAGTACGACAGGGCGAACCCGGAGCTCGTGCGCGTGGCCGGCCGGACGGCGATGCTGTCCCTGCTGCCCGTCGGGACGTTCCTCGCGGCCGTCTGGATCGTGATCGCGGCCGTTGTGACAGTTCTACGCAGATTCGGCACTCAGGTGTAACATCGGTGCATGGCGGATGACCTGGAGCTGCGCTTCGAGCGCACCGTGCAGGCCGACGCGCGCATCGAGCCGCGTGACTGGATGCCCGACGGCTACCGCAAGACGTTGATCAGGCAGATCGCCCAGCACGCGCACTCCGAGATCATCGGGATGCAGCCGGAGGGCAACTGGATCTCCCGCGCGCCCTCGCTGCGGCGCAAGGCGATCCTGCTGGCCAAGGTGCAGGACGAGGCAGGCCACGGCCTGTACCTGTACTCGGCGACCGAGACGCTGGGCGCCGACCGCGAGGACCTGACGACCAAGCTCATCCAGGGCCGCCAGAAGTACTCCTCGATCTTCAACTACCCGACGCTCACCTTCGCGGACGTCGGCGTCATCGGCTGGCTGGTCGACGGCGCCGCGATCTGCAACCAGGTGCCGTTGTGCCGCACGTCCTACGGGCCGTATGCGCGCGCGATGATCCGCATCTGCAAGGAGGAGTCGTTCCACCAGCGCCAGGGTTACGAGCTGCTCATGACGATGATGCGCGGCACGCAGCAGCAGCGGGACATGGTGCAGGACTCCGTGAACCGCTGGTGGTGGCCGGCGCTGATGATGTTCGGCCCGCCGGACGCGGAGTCCACGAACACCGAGCAGTCGATGGCGTGGCGGATCAAGCGCGACACCAACGACGAGCTGCGGCAGAAGTTCGTGAACATGAGCGTGCCGCAGGCCGAGGCGCTCGGCGTCACGTTCCCCGACCCCGAGCTCAGGTGGAACCCCGAGCGCGGGCAGTACGACTTCGGTGCGCCCGACTGGGACGAGTTCTGGCAGGTCGTGAAGGGCGGCGGTGTCTGCAACGAGCAGCGCATCGCCCACCGGCGCAAGGCGCACGAGGACGGCTCGTGGGTCCGCGAGGCCGCTGCCGCGCACGCCGCGAAGCACGCCGTTGCGAAGGAAGGTGCCGCGTGAGCACGTCTTGGCCGCTGTGGGAAGTGTTCGTGCGGGGCAAGCGCGGCCTGAACCACGTGCACGTCGGTTCGCTGCACGCGCCGGACGCGGAGATGGCGCTGCGCAACGCCCGTGACGTCTACACGCGCCGCAACGAGGGCGTGTCGATCTGGGTGGTGCCCGCGGCGTCCATCACGGCCTCCTCGCCGGACGAGAAGGACCCGTTCTTCGCGCCGTCGGGCGACAAGGTCTACCGGCACCCGACGTTCTACGCGATCCCAGAGGACGTGCCGCACCTATGAGCTTCGACAACGCGTACGAGTCGCTGCTGGGCCACGAGGACGCGCACTGGGCGTTCGGGACGGGCTTCTCCGACGCGCTGGTCGGCGTGAACCGCGAGTTCGCCGCCGGTGTCGACCGCGAGGCGCTCGCCGCGTACTGCCTGATGCTCGGCGACGACGCGCTGATCATGTCCCAGCGGCTCGCGGAGTGGTGCTCGCGCGCACCCGAGCTGGAAGAGGACATCGCGCTCGCCAACATCGCGCTGGACCTGCTCGGCCAGGCCAGGATGCTGCTCACGCGCGCGGGCGAGGTGCTCGGCAGGTCCGAGGACGACCTCGCCTACCTGCGCGACGAGCGCGAGTTCCGCAACGTGCACCTGGCCGAGATCGACTGCGGTCCCGGCCCCGGCGGCGACTTCGGCACCACGATCGCGCGGCTGCTGGTGTTCTCGTCGTGGCGCCTCGCGCTGTTCTCCCGCCTGCGCGGCTCCGCTGACCCGGTGCTGGCCGCCGTGGCCGAGAAGGGCCTGAAGGAGCTGGCGTACCACCGCGACCACGCCGCCCAGTGGACCGTCCGCCTCGGCGACGGCACCGACGAGTCGCACCGCCGCATGCAGGCGGGCCTGGACCGCGTGTGGCCGTTCGTGGACGAGCTGTTCGCCACGCACGCCGTCGAGGCGCGCCTGGAGGGCGTCGCGGTCGACCCGGCGTCGCTGCGGTCCGAAGTGGACGGTGTGTTCGAGGCCGTGTTCTCCGCAGCCGGGCTGGTGCGTCCCGAGGACCGGCGGGCCGCGCGGGTCGCGGGCATGGCCGGTCGCGACGGCGTGCACACCGAGGCCATGGGCTACCTGCTGGCCGAGATGCAGCACCTGCACCGCTCGCTGCCGGGAGCCGTGTGGTGAGCACGGCACTGGAGATCGCGTCGGCCGTGCGGGACCCGGAGCTGCCGGTCCTCACGCTGGCGGACCTCGGCGTGCTGCGCAACGTGTCCGAAGAGGACGGACGCGTCGTCGTCACCATCACCCCGACCTACTCCGGCTGCCCCGCGATCGACGAGATGGGCGCGGACCTGCGCCGCTCGCTGCTGTCGGCGGGGTTCGAGGAGGTCGAGGTGCGGCTGTCGCTGTCCCCGGCGTGGACGACGGACTGGATCAGCTCGGAGGGCCGGTCGAAGCTGGCCGCCGCGGGGATCGCGCCGCCGTCGCGCATCGGCCCCGCCCTGGCCGGCCCGGTGCCGCTGAACCTGGTGCCGCCGTCGCGCCAGGTGCCGTGCCCGCAGTGCGGTTCCCCGAACACGGCGGAGATCTCCCGCTTCGGTTCGACCGCGTGCAAGGCGCTGCGCCGCTGCAACGCCTGCTCCGAGCCCTTCGAGCACGTCAAGGAGATCTGAGTGGCCCGCCGCGCTGCCTTCCACAAGCTGACGGTCGCCCGCGTCGACCGCCTCTGCGACGACGCCGCGGCCGTGACGTTCGACGTGCCCGCCGACCTCGCCGACGAGTTCGCGTTCTCGGCCGGCCAGTACCTGACCCTGCGCCAGGGCGACGAACGCCGCTCGTACTCGATCTGCGCGCCGGCGGGGTCTCCTCCGCGCATCGGCGTCCGCCGCGTCGACGGCGGCACCTTCTCCTCGTGGCTCGTCGACCGCCTGGCCGTCGGTGACGTCGTCGAGGTCCTGCCACCCCTGGGCAAGTTCACGCCGACCGGCTCGGGCGTCCACCACGGCTTCGTGGTCGCCGGCTCGGGCATCACCCCGGCCCTGTCGATCGCCGCGACCGTGCTCGCCACGGGCGCCCGCGTGACGCTGCTGTACGGCAACCGCCGCACCGACACCGTGATGTTCGCCGACGAGCTGGCCGACCTGAAGGACCGCTACCCGGCCACCCTCCAGCTCGTCCACGTCCTGTCCCGCGAACCCCGCGACGTGGAGCTGTTCTCCGGCCGCCTGGACGCGGCGAAGCTCTCCGCGCTGTTCTCCACGGTCGTCCCGTTCGACGGCATCGACGAGTGGTGGCTCTGCGGCCCGTACGAGATGGTCCAGGACGCGACCTCCGTGCTGCGCTCCCGCGGCGTGCCCCCCGACCGCGTGCACCACGAACTGTTCTACGTGGACGAACCCCCACCCCCACCGCGCCGGGCGGAAGCCGTGGTGGAGTCCGCCTCCGCCGTGACCGTGGTGCTGGACGGCAAGTCCACCACCCTCCCGCTCCCCGCCGACGAACCGATCCTCGACGCCGCACAACGCGTCCGCGCCGACCTGCCGTTCGCGTGCAAGGGCGGCGTCTGCGGCACCTGCCGCGCGCTCGTGACGGACGGCACGGTCGAGATGCGCCGCAACTACGCGCTCGACGAGTCGGAGGTGGCGGCCGGGTTCGTGCTGACGTGTCAGGCGTTGCCGACGAGTGAGCGCGTGACGGTCGACTTCGACGCCTGAATGGATCAGTGCATTACTCCTTTGAGACCATATGTTCCATGTGGCATGGATTTTTCGACGAGTCCCGTCGAGGCACGACCTACCTGGTTGCGGTGACGCTCGTGCGTTCCCGTGATCTCGACTCGATGCGCTCGGTCATGCGCGGGCTCGTGAAGCAGGGACAGCGACGGGTGCACTTCAACATCGAGGGCGATCGCAGGCGGAAGGACGTGCTCACGAAGATCAGCGCGCTCGGTGTGCGCGCTCACCTCTGGACCTGCAAGCACAACAACGACTCGAAGGCCCGCTCCGCCTGTCTCTTCGACATGGTCCCGCGGCTGGTCGACCTCGACGTCTCGCGGTTGGTGCTGGAGAGCTGTCAGCACCAAGACGCAGCCGATCGCAAAGTGCTCGCTGCCGGGGCGCGCAAGTTCGGAGCTTCGTTCACGTACGAGCACCTGAGGCCCGCGGAAGACCCATTGCTCTGGATCAGCGACGCTGTCGCGTGGTCCTACGGAGCCGGCGGCGACTGGCGGCGGCGAGTCGCGGACCTCGTCGACGGCGTCTGCGCGGTGAACGTCCCCTAGACAGCGCGAAACCCGGCAACCCGTCGTCCGGCGGGTGAACCGGGTCCACTTCCGGTTCCTACTGGAACCGACAAGAAGAACTGTAGCACTGATAGTGCGCGACCAATAACTCCAGCTTGCCGACGCACGAGCGCCGAACATGGCACGATCGACGGTCATGGGGGTCGTGATCCGTTCAACGCTCGGCGGTGCCGCAATCGGCGCCGCGGTCGTGGGCGCCTTCGTCACGATCATCGACCTGTCGATCCCGTCGCCGTCGCAGTCCTCGACCTCGCTGTTCGTCCGGTTCCTGGCGATCCTCTTCTTCGCCGTGGTCTTCGGCGCGTTGCCGGGCGCTCTGATCGGCACCGGCGTCGGCGCCCTCCGCCGTTCGGCGCAGCGCGGGCCGGCCGTGCCACTGCGCCCGATGCACCCGCCGATCGCGCAGCAGCCCTACGACATGTGGTCCGAGCTGGTCGAACGGTGCGCCGAGAGCACGCGCAGGGTCACGGCGGCGGTGCAGACGGTGCCGAACTCACCGGCCAAGGAGTGGCTGCAGCGGATCAGCGGGCAGCTCGCGGGGGAGCTCGACGACGTCCGCGGCATCGCGCAGCTCGGCAGGGCGCTCGGCGCGGTCGACCGGCAGCACCCGGTCTACCAGCGGCTGCTCAGGGCGGCGCACGACTTCCACCAGTTCGAGAACGAGGTGGGCCGGGTCGCGCTGCAGATGTTCGACCACCCGGAGCTCGACGAGGCGCGCACGCATCTCGAGGTCCTCGAGCGGCAGTTGCCTCAGCTCAGTTGACCGTTCAACGCCGACTGCCACCAGCCGAGGACCTCGTCCGCGGCGTCCGGTGCTGCCACCAGCAGGCCGTCCGCGGGCAGTTGAGCGCCCTCGCCACGGCGGTCCAGCACGACCGCGCCGGACTCCAGGGCCAGCGACACGGCGCCGGCGACGTCCCACTCGTGGTAGCCGTGCAGCACGGCGGCGGCGACGTGGCCGAGTGCGACCTGCGCCACGGCCAGGCACTTCGACCCCAGCACGCGGACGCCCGTGCCCGCTATCGCGGCCGTGGAGATGAATTCGCCCATGCCGGGCCACGGTCCCGTGCGGGTCATTTCGGTGCACACAACCAGCGAGTCGCCTTGGCGTTCCGACAGCCGCACCGGGGTGCCGTTGGCACGCATGCCACGGCCGCGGGCGGCAGCGTAGATTTGCGACCTGTACGGATCGGCGACCACACCGACTACCGGGCCCCACCTGTCCACGAGTGCGAGGCTGTAGGCGCACCAGGGCATGCCGGCGGTGTAGTTGGCCGTGCCGTCGACCGGGTCGACCACCCAGCGGAACTCCGAGTCACCCGGGACGTCGTCGTCGGAGTTTTCACAGAAGACCGGAATGGACGGGAACTCAGCGGTGAGCACGCGTCGGGTGTGGCGTTCGAGGGTGCGGTCGGTGTCGGTGACCCAGTCGAACGGTGACTCGTCGGAGTCGGGACGCGCACCACGGCCCGCTGTGGCCATGATGACGTCCGAGGCGTCGTTCGCCAGACGACCGGCCACTTCCATCGCGATGGACACCAGTCCGGGGTCGGCTGGATGCGCGGGACGGGACGACAAGACGGTCATGCTGGCCTAGTCTCACCGCTTCGGGTGACCGGAACACGACCGCCAGATGACCAAACGACGATCACCTGGCCACGACGTGAGGTGTTCTGACCGCGTCAAATTTCGCGTCACGCGGACTTCACACCAGCACTACAAGGTAGGTTCTGTGCGCGTAGCGATCGTGACCGAGAGCTTCCTGCCCCAGGTGAACGGGGTGACCAACTCCGTGCTCCGCGTCCTGGAGCACTTGCGCAGCAGAGGCCACGAGGCCATGGTGGTCGCCCCCGGCGCCGGCGAGGACTCCGTCCACGGCATGCCCGTCATGAGGGTGCCCGCGGTCGACGTGCCGATCGTGACGAGCCTCCCGATCGGCGTCCCCAGCCCCAAGGTGCTGCACGCGCTGGCCGACTTCGAGCCGGACGTGGTGCACCTCGCATCACCGTTCGTGCTCGGCGCCTACGGGCTCAGAGCCGCGCGCAAGCTCGACGTGCCGACCGTCGCCGTCTACCAGACCGACGTCGCCGGGTTCGCCGGCAGCTACGGCCTCGGGCTCACCAAGCGCGCCGCGTGGCGGTGGACCAAGCGCCTGCACACGCTCGCCGACCGCACCCTGGCGCCGTCCAGCTCGGCGGTCCAAGCGCTGGAGGAGCACGGCGTGCCGCGCGTGCACCGGTGGGGCCGCGGCGTCGACATCGAGCTGTACCACCCGCGCCCGCGGCAGAACGACCGGCTGACCGTCGGCTACGTCGGCCGCCTCGCACCGGAGAAGCAGGTCCACCGGCTCAAGGAGATCCACGACATGCCCGGCGTGCAGCTGCGCGTCGTCGGCGACGGACCGTCCCGCGACCAGTTGCAGAAGGACCTGCCGAACGCCGAGTTCCTCGGTTTCCGCACCGGTGAGCCGTTGGCGGAGGCCTACGCGTCGCTGGACGTGTTCGTGCACACCGGACCGCACGAGACCTTCTGCCAGGCCGTCCAGGAGGCGCTCGCCACCGGGCTGCCCGTACTCGCCCCGAACGCGGGCGGCCCGCGCGACCTGGTTGCGCACGGCCGGACCGGGTACCTGTTCGAGGACGACATCGCGCAGTACGTGGACCTGCTGCGCGACCCGCTGCTGCGCAAGCGGTTCGGCCTCGCCGCACGCAGGTCGGTGCTCTCCCGCACCTGGCCCGCGGTCTGCGACGAGCTGCTGGGCCACTACGCTGCGGTTACCGGACTCACTCACCAGGCGGCCGCTTGAGGATCGTTCAGCTAGCCAACTTCTACGGACCGCGGTCGGGCGGACTCCGCACGGCGCTGCACCACCTCGGCGCGGGTTACGTGCAGTCGGGCCACGAGGTCGTCCTCGTCGTGCCCGGCGACCACCGTGCCGACGAGGTGCTCGAGAACGGTGTGCGGCGGATCACGCTGCCGGCCGTGAAGATCCCGTACACCGGCGGCTACCGCGTCGTGGACCCGTGGCGGGTCAAGGCGCTGATGGAGGAGGTCGGACCGGACCGGCTGGAGGTCTCCGACCGCCTGACGTTGCGCGGCATGGGCGCGTGGGCCGGCGCACGGGGCATCCCGAACGTCGTGATCTCCCACGAACGCCTCGACCGGCTGCTGCAGTTCGTGCTGCCGGAGGACCCCGCGGTGAAGGGCGCCGACTGGGCGAACGCCCGCATGGCCGCCTCGTACGACACCGTCGTGTGCACGACCGGGTTCGCCCGCGAGGAGTTCGACCGGATCGGCGCCACGAACGTGACGCAGGTGCCGCTCGGCGTCGACCTCGCGACGTTCACCCCGGAGCGGCACTCGGCCGACCTGCGGCGAGACCTGTTGCGCGGCAAGGAGAACCTGCTGATCCACTGTGGTCGGTTGTCGCCGGAGAAGCACGTGGAACGCTCCGTCGACACGCTCGCCGAACTGCACGAGCAGGGCCACTCCGCACACCTCGTGATCGCCGGCGACGGCCCGCGCAGGGCCGCGCTGGAGAAGCGCGCGGCGGGCCTGCCGGTGACGTTCCTGGGCTTCGTGAAGTCCCGGTCGGAGGTCGCCTCGCTGCTCGCCTCCGCGGACCTGTCGCTGGCGCCGGGCCCGCACGAGACGTTCGGCCTCGCGGCACTGGAGGCCCTCGCCAGCGGCACGCCCGTCGTGGTGAGCAGGAGCAGCGCGCTGAAGGAGATCGTGCAGCCGTCGTGCGGCGCCGCCGTCGACGACCACGCGCACGCCTTCGCCTCGGCCGCCGAACGCCTGCTGGCCTCCGGCTCGCGGGAGGCCGCGCGCGCCCGTGCCGAGCAGTACCCGTGGCAGGCGGCGGTGGACGGCATGCTGACCGCTCTGCGGGTGCCGTAGGACGTCCTCAGCGGTTCTGACCTAGGCTCTTGGCATGTCGCGAGCAGGTTTGGACAAGAACCCCCGCGAGGTCGCCGAGATGTTCGACGGCGTTGCCAAGGGCTACGACCGCACGAACTCGGTCATGACGCTGGGCTTCGACCGCCGCTGGCGGGAGTGGAGCCGGCGCGTGCTCGACGCCCGCTCCGGCGAGAAGGTCCTCGACCTCGCCGCGGGCACCGCCGTGTCCACGGTCGAGTACGCCGCCTCCGGCGCCTGGTGCGTCGCCGCGGACTTCTCCGTCGGCATGCTCGCCTCCGGCGCCCACCGCCGCGTCCCGAAGGTCGCCGCCGACGCCCTGCGCCTGCCGTTCAGGGACAACTCCTTCGACGCCGTGACGGTGTCCTTCGGCATCCGCAACTTCAACGACACCGTGGTGGCGCTGCAGGAGATGGCCCGCGTCACCAAGCCCGGCGGCCGCATGGTGATCTGCGAGGTCTCCACCCCGGTGTGGAAGCCGTTCCGGTTCGTCTACATGCGCTACCTGCTGAAGCTGCTGCCGCTGATCGCCCGTTTCGTGTCCTCGAACCCGGCGGCCTACTCCTACCTGTCGGAGTCGATGGCCGCGTGGCCGGACCAGCGGTCGCTGGCGGAGCTGATCTCGAAGGCCGGGTGGGAGGACGTCGCCTGGTTCAACCTGACCGGCGGCATGGTGGCCCTGCACCGCGCCACAAAACCGAAGCCCAAGCCGGAGTCCGTGCCGGAACCGGGCCCCGAGCCCACGCTGGCCCCCGCACCCGAACAGCAGACCTGACCACCTCACCGCCCGCCCCCACTTCGTCCCCACCCCGCCCCGCCCCCCGCTTTTTGTCGCACGCGGGGCCCTTCCGTTCTCTCCTGGAGTACGAAAGCTCCCCGCGTGCACTCAGACCGGCCGCCACAACGTCGCCGAGACGCGAGGTCTCGGGCGCTGTGCCGCGGCTTGGTAGGCGCCGCGCAACTCGTTGATGACAGCCGCCGGGTCCTTCTTCAGCCGCGACGGAACCGTGTGAACGGTCATCACGCCGTTGGCCAGCAGAGCGGAGTGCTGCGCCATCGTCCGTGCGTAGTCATCCGGCGCCAGGTGGAACTCCAGCGAGTCGATCTGCCATGCGAGTCCGACCTCGTCCCACCAGCCGTCCACGACGGCGAGCTGCTCGCCTGACACGGATCTGATCAGCACGTTCCACTGAGGTGGCGGCAGCGAGGAACGATGGACCAACGATCGTGACCACGCTTCAGCCGCCGAACGAACACCGTCGCTGACCTCCGCCAACACGCGCCTTGGCAGCCAGGTGCCGCCCAGTCGCTGGTCTTTCAGCTCCTCGGCGATCGCTTCCGGTGAACAGAGCCGCCTCTGCACCGCGTCCGCGATGAACGCGCGCACCACGTCCAGACCGCTCTCCTTGCGGGCCGCGTCGATGAGGGCTCGAGCGAGCGTCACAACGGGAAAACCGTCGATGATCACGCCGTCCCACGGCCGGTTGGTCCGTTCGACGAGCATGGCGCCTTGGCTCGTCACACGGCGGCCGTGAGGGACGAGGACGTGAACGCGTGGATCTGCCGGCAATCGACGTACCCCGTGCCTGCGGGCGGCTTCGACGCCGGTCAAGAACGTCAGCGGTCCAGCCCGCAGCAACGCGCCCCGGACGAGCTGCCGTCTGCTCGGTGTTCCACCGGTGAGCAGGTAGACGCCGAGGAACAGCCGCGTCCACCCGCCTCCTGGCCTGCACTTCTTGGCCAGCGTGTTGCTGCTGAACCCGAGTGCGAGCAGGTGCCTGCGAACAGCCACGCCGTCCTCGAAGGCGTCGGCGAGCAGGCCGTAGTCGATCGATCTGGTCTTCATCACTCGATCAATCATCAACACATGTCGGCCAGGAGCAACCAGCCCTTGATCGACATGTGGACAACTCGCGATCTTCAGGTGCACGCGGGGAGCTTTCGTACTCTTCTGGTGCACGAGAGGGCCCCGCGTGCGGTGAGGAGTCGCGGGCGGGAGGCGTGGGGTCTCAGGGAGTGGCGGTTAGAGTCGCGAGGGAGTCACGAGCGAGCGTGTAGGGAGTCTGGATGAGCAGGCGCGGGATCAACGAGGACGCCGACGTCATCGTGGTGGGGGCGGGACCGGCGGGCTCGACCGCGGCGACCTACCTGGCCCGCGCGGGCCTCGACGTCCTCCTGCTGGAGAAGAGCTCGTTCCCGCGCGAGAAGGTCTGCGGTGACGGGCTGACGCCGCGGGGTGTCAAGCAGCTGATCGACCTCGGCATCGACACGAGGGAGAGCAACGGCTGGCTGCACAACAAGGGGCTGCGGGTCGTCGGCGGCGGCGTCACGATGGAGCTGGACTGGCCGGAGCTGGCCACGTTCCCCAACTACGGCGTCGTGCGGCCGCGCATGGACTTCGACGAGATGCTCGCGAACGCGGCGAAGGCGGCCGGCGCGCGCATGCACGAGAACACCACGGTCACCAAGGCGATCGTCGAGAACGGGCGCGTGGTCGGCGTCGAGGCCAAGCAGGGGCCGGAGAAGAACCCGGTCACCTACCGGGCGCCGATCGTCGTCGGGTGTGACGGTGTGTCAGCGCGGCTGGCCCTCAGCGTCGGCCTGCAGAAGGACGACGACAAGCCCATGGGCGTCGCGGTGCGGAGGTACTACGCCAGCCCGCGCACCAAGGACGACTACCTGGAGTCGCACCTGGAGCTGTGGGCGCCGGACGGGCAGCTGCTGCCCGGTTACGGCTGGATCTTCGGCATGGGCGACGGCAGCGTGAACGTCGGTCTGGGCATCCTCAGCACGTCGAAGGCCTACGGCACCACGGACTACCGTCAGCTCCTGCGCTCCTGGCTCGACGCCACGCCGGAGGAGTGGGGCTTCCGCGAGGAGAACGCGACGAGCCGCATCGGCGGCGCCGCGCTCCCGATGGGGCTCAACCGCAAGCCGCACTACTCGAAGGGGCTCGTGCTCGTCGGGGACGCCGGCGGCATGGTCAACCCGTTCAACGGCGAGGGCATCGGCTACGCCATGGAGTCGGCCAAGATCGCGTCCGAGAGCATCGTCCAGGCCCTCGCGCGCACGGGTGTCAACCGTGAACATGCGCTGCACGGCTACCCGGTGCGGATCGAGCACGCGCTCGGCAGCTACTACCGGCTCGGGAACGTCTTCTCGAAGCTCATCGGCAACCCGGCGGTCATGCGGACCGCAACGAAGTACGGAATGCCGCGAAAGCGCCTGATGAAACTCGTGCTCAAGCTGCTCGCGGGGCTCTACGACCCCAAGGACGGCGACGCAATGGACAAGCTCATCGTGGCCGCCACGAAGCTCGCGCCGACGGCGTAAATTACTCCGAATAGGTGACGGCACCGGCTCTTTTCGAGCCGGTGCCGTTTCGTTTGTGTCCACCAGGTTAAACGGCCAGGTCAGACCCTGTGACCCAGGTCATTTACAGGCGTTCTACACTGGCGAGCGAGCTTGTGAATCACTTCACAACAGTGTGATCAGGCTTGTGAACTGTTTCACAAGCGTTTGTTAGGTTCGCCTAACAAACGAGTGGCAGAAGTACACCCTTAGGGTGCGCCTCGACACGCGAGGAAAGGACGACGGAGAGTGCTGGACCCTTACCTCCCCCTCGTATTGATGTTCGCGCTCGCCGGGGCGTTCGCGCTCTTCTCGGTGACCGCAGCGCCCTACATCGGACCCCGCCGCTACAACCGGGCCAAGCTCGACGCGTACGAGTGCGGCATCGAGCCGAGCCCGCAGCCGGTGATCGGTGGTGGCCGCATGCCGGTCGCCTACTACCTGACGGCGATGCTCTTCATCTTGTTCGACATCGAAATGGTGTTCCTCTACCCGTTCGCCGTCGCTGCCGACAAGCTCGGCCTGTTCGGGCTGGTGGAGATCGTCCTGTTCGTCGCAACGGTCGGCTTCGCGTACATCTACGTGTGGCGCCGCGGCGGCCTCGACTGGAACTGAGGAAGTCATGGGTCTCGAGGAGAAGCTCCCGAACGGCATCCTGCTGGCCAGCGTGGAGAAGCTGGTCAACTGGACCCGCAAGTCCTCGCTCTGGCCTGCCACCTTCGGCCTGGCCTGCTGCGCCATCGAGATGATGACGACGGGTGGTCCGCGCTACGACCTCGCCCGCTTCGGCATGGAGGTCTTCCGGGCGTCACCGCGCCAGGCCGACCTGATGATCGTCGCGGGCCGGGTCACCAACAAGATGGCGCCGGTGCTGCGGCAGATCTACGACCAGATGCCCGAGCCGCGCTGGGTGCTGGCCATGGGCGTGTGCGCCAGCAGTGGCGGCATGTTCAACAACTACGCGGTGGTGCAGGGCGTCGACCACGTCGTGCCCGTCGACATGTACCTGCCGGGCTGCCCGCCGCGGCCGGAGATGCTGATGGACGCGATCCTCAAGATCCACGCCAAGATCATGGACGAGCCGCTGGGCGCCGTGCGCGCCAAGGCACTCGCCGACTCGGGCTACCGCACCGACCTCATCCCGTCGTCCGAGCGCTTTGCGAGGAAGAAGTGACCGAGCCAGGGGGAGAGCACTCCAGCGTCAACAACCGCGCGGGAGAAGACCTCGAGAAGACCAACGGCGACGAGGCGAAGGCCAAGGCGCCGATCCTCGCCGGCAAGGAGCGCAGGGGCCTCTTCGGCGTCACCGGCTCCGGTGACACCTCCGGCTTCGGCGGCCTGCGCCTGCCCGCCCACGTGGCCGCTCCGTCCGAGCGCCCGTACGGCGGCTGGTTCGACGAGGTCGCCGACGAGATCCTCGCCGCCGCGAACGAGAAGGGCCTGCCCGCCGACACGGTGCAGCAGGTGTCCGTCGACCGCGGCGAGATCACCTTCTACCTGCGGCCGGAGACGCTGCTGGAGGTCGCGCGGATCTGCCGCGACACCCCGTCGCTGCGCTTCGAGCTCTGCAGCTCGGTGTCCGGTGTGGACTACGGCGCCGGGGTGCCGCAACGCCTGCACTCGGTCACGCACCTCACGTCGATGACGTACCGCCGCCGCATCCGGCTGGAGGTCGCGGTCGACGTCGAGCACCCGCACGTGCCGAGCCTCGTCGAGGTCTACCCGACGGCGGACTGGCAGGAGCGCGAGACCTGGGACATGTTCGGGATCATCTACGACGGTCACCCCGGACTGACCCGAATCCTCATGCCGGACGACTGGGACGGCCACCCGCAGCGCAAGGACTACCCGCTGGGCGGCATCCCGGTCGAGTACAAGGGCGCGGAGATCCCTCCGCCGGACCAGAGGCGGTCCTACTCATGACCGAGCGGCTTTCCGACTTCACCACCGGCACGAACACGAGCGCCACCGGCAGCGACAGCTCCGACGACGTCGACACGAGCCCGAACACCCCCGAGATCGCCGACTCCCGCAAGACCACCGAGGGCACCGTCTACACGGTCACCGGCGGCGACTGGGACGAGGTGCTCGCGGACGCGGTGCACGACGAGCGCATCGTCATGAACCTCGGCCCGCAGCACCCGTCGACGCACGGCGTGCTCCGCCTGGTGCTGGAGCTCGAGGGCGAGACCGTCACCCACGCCCGCAGCGTGATCGGCTACCTGCACACCGGCATCGAGAAGAACCTCGAGTACCGCAACTGGGTGCAGGGCGTCACCTTCATCACGCGCACGGACTACCTGGCGCCGCTGCACCACGAGGCCGCCTACTGCATGAGCGTCGAGAAGCTGCTCGGCGTCACCGTGCCGGACAAGGCGCAGGCCATCCGCGTGCTGCTGATGGAGCTCAACCGGATCAGCTCGCACCTCGTCGCGCTCGCCACCGGCGGCATGGAGCTCGGTGCCCTCACCGGCATGACCTCCGGCTTCCGCGAGCGCGAGGAGGTGCTGCACCTGCTGGAGTTCCTGACCGGTCTGCGGATGAACCACGCGTTCATCCGGCCCGGCGGCCTGGCGCAGGACCTGCCCGACGGCGCGATCGAGAAGATCCGCGACTTCATCAAGCTGATGAACAAGCGCCTTCCCGACTACGACAAGCTGCTCACCGGCCAGCCGATCTGGCGCAACCGGCTCGCGGACGTCGGCTACCTGCCGGTCGACGCGTGCCTCGCGCTCGGCATCACCGGTCCGATCCTGCGCTCCGCGGGCCTCGCCTGGGACCTGCGCAAGGTCGACCCGTACAGCGGCTACGAGAACTACAGCTTCGAGGTGCCGGTCTCCGACCAGGCGGACTGCTTCGCGCGGTACCTGCTGCGGCTGGAGGAGATGCACCAGTCCCTCAAGATCATCAAGCAGGTCGTCGACACGTTGCCGACCGGCCCGGTGATGGTCGAGGACGCGAAGATCGCGTGGCCGGCGCAGCTCACGATCGGCAGCGACGGCATGGGCAACTCGCTCGAGCACGTCCGCAAGATCATGGGCCAGTCCATGGAGTCCCTCATCCACCACTTCAAGCTGGTGACCGAGGGCTTCAAGGTGCCGGCGGGCCAGGTGTACGTGCCGGTCGAGTCGCCGCGCGGCGAGCTCGGCTACCACGTGGTCTCCGACGGCGGCACCCGCCCGATGCGCGTGCACCTGCGCGAGCCCAGCTTCGTGAACCTCCAGTCGATGCCCGCGATGTGCGAGGGCGGCATGGTCGCCGACGTGATCGCGTCCGTCGCCTCGATCGACCCGGTGATGGGTGGTTGCGACCGATGACCCAGGCAGCAGAGAACACCACGTTCGACCAGTCCACCGCGGACAGGGCGCAGGCGATCATCGCCCGCTACCCGCAGGCCCGCAGCGCGCTGCTCCCGATGCTGCACCTCGTGCAGTCGGTGGAGGGCTACGTCTCCCAGGACGGCATCCGGTTCTGCGCCGGGCAGCTCGACCTGACCGAGGCCGAGGTCAGCGCGGTCGCGACGTTCTACACGATGTACAAGCGCCGCCCGTGCGGCGAGCACCTCGTGAGCGTCTGCACCAACACGCTGTGCGCGGCGCTGGGCGGCGACGACATCTACAAGACCCTCAAGGACCACCTCGGCGTGGGCCACGAGGAGACCGCGGGCGAGCCGGGCACGCCGGGCTCGATCACGCTGGAGCACGCCGAGTGCCTCGCCGCGTGCGACCTCGGCCCTGTTCTCCAGGTCAACTACGAGTTCTACGACAACCAGACGCCCGAGAAGGCGCTGGGACTCGTGCAGGCGCTGCAGTCGGGGGAGAAGCCCGCCCCCACCCGCGGCGCCCCGCTCACCGACTTCAAGCAGGCCGAGCTCCAGCTCGCCGGGTTCTTCGAGGGTCGCGACGCCGACCTCGACGGCCCGTCGGCGGCCGCGGAGACGTTGCGCGGCGCCAAGATCGCCCAGGAACGCGGCTGGGACGCGCCGGAGATGCCGTCCAACGCCGAGTTCCCCGCCCTGCCGGAAAAGAAGTAGGGGGCACACGATGGTTGACCCGCTGACTCCCGTTCTCACCAAGCGCTGGACCGAGCCCAGGTCCTGGACGATCGAGACCTACGAGCGCACCGGTGGCTACACCGCGCTGCCCAAGGCGCTCAAGGCCCACCCGGACCAGCTCATCCAGCAGTGCAAGGACTCCGGGCTGCGCGGCCGCGGCGGCGCGGGGTTCCCCACCGGCATGAAGTGGGGCTTCATCCCGCAGGGCGACGGCAAGCCGCACTACCTCGTCATCAACGCCGACGAGGGCGAGCCGGGCACCTGCAAGGACATCCCCACGATGATGGCGGACCCGCACTCGCTGATCGAGGGCGTGATCATCACGTCGTACGCGATCCGCGCGAACTTCGCGGCGATCTACGTCCGCGGCGAGGCCCTGCACTGCATCCGCCGCCTCAACGGGGCCGTGCGCGAGGCGTACGCCAAGGGCTACCTGGGCAAGGACGTCCTCGGCAGCGGGTTCGACCTGGACGTCGTGGTGCACGCCGGCGCCGGCGCGTACATCTGCGGTGAGGAGACCGCGCTGCTCGATTCGCTGGAGGGCCGCCGCGGCCAGCCGCGGCTCAAGCCGCCGTTCCCCGCGACCTCGGGCCTGTACGCGTCGCCCACCGTGGTGAACAACGTCGAGACGATCGCGTCGGTCCCCTTCATCGTCAACGGTGGTGCCGACTGGTTCCGCGCGATGGGCCGCGACCGGTCGCCCGGTCCGAAGATCTACTCGCTGTCCGGCCACGTGACCAACCCCGGCCAGTACGAGGCGCCGATGGGCACCACGCTGCGCCAGCTGCTGGACATGGCCGGTGGCATGAAGGACGGCGTCCCGCTCAAGTTCTGGACGCCGGGTGGCTCGTCCACCCCGCTGTTCACCGCGGAGCACATGGACGTGCCGCTCGACTTCGAGGGCGCGGCCGAGGCGGGCTCGATGCTCGGCACGACCGCGATCCAGGTCTTCAACGAGACCGTGTCCGTGCCGTGGGCCGTCATGAAGTGGACGGAGTTCTACAAGCACGAGTCGTGCGGCAAGTGCACGCCGTGCCGCGAGGGCACGTACTGGCTCGTGCAGATCCTGCAGCGGATGGTGGCGGGCAACGGCACGGCGAGCGACATCGACACGTTGCTCGACGTCTGCGACAACATCCTCGGCCGTTCCTTCTGCGCGCTGGGTGACGGTGCGGTCAGCCCGATCACCAGTGGCATCAAGTACTTCAAGGACGAGTTCCTGGCTCTCTGCGACCAGAACTCCAAGGTCCTGGCTGGAGCGAACGCATGACCATCGCCCCTGACAAGAGCACGCCCACCGAGCTCGTCGTGCCCGAGGGCCACGTCAAGCTCGTCATCGACGGCGTCGAAGTGGTGGCGCCCAAGGGCGAGCTGCTGATCCGCACGGCCGAGCGCCTCGGCACGGTCATCCCGCGCTTCTGCGACCACCCGCTGCTGGAGCCCGCCGGCGCCTGCCGCCAGTGCCTCGTCGAGGTCGAGATGGGCGGCCGGCCGATGCCGAAGCCGCAGGCCTCCTGCACGATGACGGTCGCGGACGGCATGGTCGTGAAGACCCAGCTGACCTCGCCGGTCGCGGACAAGGCCCAGCAGGGTGTGATGGAGCTGCTGCTCATCAACCACCCGCTGGACTGCCCGATCTGCGACAAGGGCGGTGAGTGCCCGCTGCAGAACCAGGCGATGGCCCACGGCCGCAGCGACTCCCGCTTCCACGAGCACAAGCGGACGTTCCCGAAGCCGATCAACATCTCCACGCAGGTGCTGCTCGACCGCGAGCGCTGCGTGCTCTGCCAGCGCTGCACCCGGTTCTCCGCGCAGATCGCCGGCGACCCGTTCATCGAGCTGCTGGAGCGCGGCGCGCAGCAGCAGATCGGTGTGGCGCAGGAGAAGCCGTTCCAGAGCTACTTCTCCGGCAACACCATCCAGATCTGCCCGGTCGGTGCCCTCACGAGCGCCGCCTACCGGTTCCGCGCCCGGCCGTTCGACCTCGTGTCGACGCCGAGCATCTGCGAGCACTGCTCGTCCGGGTGCGCCGAGCGCACCGACTGGCGGCGCGGCAAGGTGCAGCGCAAGCTCGCCGGCGACGACCCGCAGGTCAACGAGGAGTGGATCTGCGACAAGGGCCGGTTCGCCTTCCGCTACGCCACGGCCGGCGACCGCATCACGCGACCGCTGGTCCGCGACGCCGAGACCGGTGAGCTGCGCGAGTCGTCCTGGACCGAGGCGCTGCAGGTCGCGGCCGCGGGTCTGCTGGCGGCGCGGGACGCGAACGGCGTCGGCGTGCTGACCGGTGGCCGGCTGACCGTCGAGGACGCCTACGCGTACTCGAAGTTCGCCCGGATCGCGTTGCGCACCAACGACATCGACTTCCGCGCCCGGCCGCACAGCGCCGAGGAGCTGGAGTTCCTGTCCGGCACGACGGTGTTCACCAACCCGGACAACGGCGTCACGTTCGAGGGCATCGAGAAGGCACCGGCGGCTCTGCTGGTCGCGTTCGAGCCCGAGGAAGAGGCGCCGATCGTCTTCCTGCGGCTGCGCAAGGCCGCGCGCAGGGGCACCACGAAGGTCTTCCACCTCGGCCAGTACACGTCCCCGGCCGTGGAGAAGACGTTCGGAACGCTGCTCGCGTGCGTGCCCGGTGCCGAGGCCAACGCCCTCAACGCGTTGCCGGAGCACGCCTCCGACGTCGTCGAGCTGCTGGGCAAGCCCGGTGCGGTGATCCTCGTCGGCGAGCGCGCCGCCGAGATCCCCGGCGCGTTCACCGCGGTCGCCCGGCTGGCCGAGCGCACCGGCGCGAAGGTCGCGTGGGTTCCGCGGCGGGCCGGTGAGCGCGGCGCGCTCGCGGTCGGCGCGGTGCCGAACCTGCTGCCCGGTGGCCGTCACGTCGCGAACGACGCGGCGCGCACCGAGGTCGAGCGGACCTGGGGTGTGGCGGAGGGCGCGCTGCCCGCGACGCCCGGCCGCGACACCACCGGAATCCTCGAAGCCGCCGCGAGCGGTCAGCTGTCCGGCCTGGTGGTCGGCGGCGTCGACCCGTTCGACCTGCCGGACCCGCGGCTCGCGGAGAAGGCGCTGGCGGGAGCCGGTTTCGTCGTGAGCCTGGAGCTGCGGCCGAGCGCGGTCACCGCGCACGCCGACGTCGTGCTCCCGATCGCCCCCGCGGTCGAGAAGTCGGGCACCTTCCTCAACTGGGAGGGCCGCCTGCGCGAGTTCGGCACGACGCTGGAGGGCACCGGCGCGCTGCCGGACTGCCGAGTGCTCGACACCCTCGCGGTGGAGATGGACGCGGACCTGTTCACGCAGACGCCCGCCGCCGCTGCCGCCGACCTGGCGCGGCTCGGCGAGGGCGTCTCGAACGGGTCCTCGCTGAACGTCGCCGCCCCGCTGGTGTCGCCAGCCGGTGCGGGCAAGGCCGTTCTCGCCACCTGGCACCGCCTGCTCGGCAACGGCTCGCTGCAGGTCGACGAGCCGCACCTGGCCGGCACGGCCCGCCCGGTCGTCGCCAAGATCGCCGAGGCCACCGCGCGGCAGTTCGGCCTGGAGAGCGGCGGCTTCGTGACGGTGTCCACCGAACGCGGCGCGATCACGCTGCCGGTCGAGACCGACGACCTGCCCGAGGGCGTCATCTGGCTGCCCACCAACTCGGGTGACGTGACCGTCCGGGCCACGCTCGGCGCGGGCCACGGCTCGATCGTCTCCGTCAGCGGAGGAAAGTCATGACGCAGCACTACTTCGCGGCGGAGCTCGGTGACACCGGCAAGCTCCTCGCGGACGACCCGATCTGGCTGGTCCTGGTCAAGGTCGTCGGGATCTTCGCCTTCCTCGTGGTCATGACCCTGTTCATGATCAACTGGGAGCGCAAGGTCGTCGCGCGGATGCAGCACCGCCCCGGTCCCAACCGGGTCGGCCCGAACGGCTGGCTCCAGTCGCTCGCGGACGGTCTGAAGCTCGCGTTCAAGGAGGACATCCGCCCGGTCCTCGCGGACAAGTGGGTGTTCTTCCTCGCCCCGGTGATCTCGTGCATCCCCGCGTTCCTCGCGTTCTCGGTGATCCCGCTCGCGGGCGAGGTCAGCATGTTCGGCGAGCAGACCGCGCTGCAGCTCGTCGACCTGCCGGTCGGCGTGCTGGTGGTGCTGGCCTGCTCCTCGCTCGGCGTCTACGGCATCGTGCTGGCCGGCTGGGCCTCCGGCTCGCCGTACCCGCTGCTCGGCGCGCTGCGCTCGGCCGCGCAGGTGATCTCCTACGAGATCGCGATGGGCCTGTCGATCGTCGCGGTGATCATGTTCACCGGCTCGATGTCGACCGGTGACATCGTCAACGCGCAGGCGAGCACGATCCTCGGCACCCCGATCCCCGGCTGGTTCGGCATCCTGCTGTTCCCGAGCTTCGTGATCTACGTGGTGTCGATGGTCGGCGAGACCAACCGCGCGCCGTTCGACCTCCCCGAGGCCGAGTCCGAGCTGGTCGGTGGCTTCCACACCGAGTACAGCTCGCTCAAGTTCGCGCTGTTCTTCCTCGCCGAGTACGTGAACATGGTGACCGTCTCGGCGCTGGCGACCACGCTCTTCCTCGGCGGCTACCGAGCGCCGTGGTCCGGTGAGTTCATGAACACCGGCTGGTGGGGCCTGCTGTGGTTCATCGTCAAGACGCTGTTCTTCCTGTTCATCTTCATCTGGCTGCGCGGCACGCTGCCCCGCCTGCGCTACGACCAGTTCATGAAGCTCGGCTGGAAGGTGCTGGTCCCGGTCAGCCTCGTGTGGATCATGGCCGTCGCCGTCATCCGCACCGGTGCGCTCAAGGAGCTTCTCCACCGGTCAGAAGCTGGTTGCACTGGGTGTGTTCGTCGGCGTCGTGCTGCTGATCTCGTTCCTGCTGCCCGACAAGAAGCAGCAGGCCAAGGGCGGTGTCCCGCTCGCGGGCTCCGGCTTCCCGGTGCCGCCGCTCGACCTCCAGGTCCCCAGGTCCGCGCCCAAGCGCAAGGTCAAGGTCGCCACTCTTCCCCAGGACAAGGAAGCCCTGGCCGCCGCTCCCACCGCGAAGGAGGCGGAGTAGGGATGTTCGAGTCCATCAAGGGCTTCGGAGTCACCTTCGGCACCATGTTCAAGAAGGTGGTGACCGAGGAGTACCCCGAGGTCAAGAAGGTGACCGCACCGCGGTTCCACGGCCGCCACCAGCTGAACCGGCACCCGGACGGGCTGGAGAAGTGCGTCGGCTGCGAGCTGTGCGCGTGGGCCTGTCCCGCGGACGCGATCTTCGTCGAGGGTGGCGACAACACCGAGGAAGCGCGCTACTCGCCCGGTGAGCGCTTCGGTGCCGACTACCAGATCAACTACCTGCGGTGCATCGGCTGCGGCCTGTGCATCGAGGCCTGCCCGACCCGGTCGCTCACGATGACGAACGAGTACGAGCTCGCCGACGACAACCGGCAGGACCTGATCTTCACGAAGGAGGACCTGCTCGCCCCGCTGCTGCCCGGCATGGAGCAGCCGCCGCACCCGATGCGGCTCGGCGACAACGAGCAGGACTACTACGTGAACGGCCCGCAGCTCGCCAAGGCGGCCCAGAAGGAGGGGGATCAGCAGTGAGCCTCGTCCTCCAGTTCCTGGCGCAGCAGCCGGAGCCGGTGCAGCGCGCGGTCGACGTCATGACCACCGGTGAGAAGGTCGCGTTCTGGGTCCTCGGCCCGCTCGCGCTGGCCGGCGCGCTCGGCATGCTGTTCTCGCGCAACGCGGTGCACTCCGCGCTGTGGCTGGTGCTGACCATGCTGAACCTCGGTGTGCTGTACATGGTCCAGCAGGCGCCGTTCCTCGGCTTCGTGCAGATCATCGTCTACACCGGCGCGATCATGATGCTGTTCCTGTTCGTGCTGATGATGGTCGGCCGGGACAGCTCCGACTCGGTCGTCGAGGTGATCAGGGGACAGCGCCTCGCGGCCACGTTCCTCGGCATCGGCTTCGCGGTCCTGCTGGTCAGCTCGATCGCCCGGTCGCTGACCGCGGTGACGCCGGTGGGTCTCGCCGAGGCGAACACCACCAACGGCGGCAACGTCGGCAACATCGGCCAGAAGATCTTCACGGACTACCTGTTCCCGTTCGAGCTCACCTCGGCGCTGCTGATCACGGCGGCCATCGGCGCGATGATCCTCGCGTTCGTCGGCCGCGACGGGAAGCCCGCCAAGAAGACGCAGCGGGAGCTCGTCGAGGAGCGCTTCCAGGAGGGCAAGCGGGTCGGGTCCATCCCCGGTCCCGGTGTCTTCGCCACCGCCAACTCGGTGGCCACGCCCGCACTGCTGCCCGACGGCAGCGTCGCGGAGGAGTCCCTGTTCGAGGTCATCGAGACCACCGACAGGGGCAAGCTCTCCGACGACGTCGCCGAGGTCGCAGGCTCCGGCCACCAGCCGGACCCGCACGCGCTCAAGGGAAGTGAGTCGTGACTCCGACGTACTACCTGCTCCTGTCGGCACTGCTGTTCAGCATCGGCGCCGTCGGCGTGCTGGTGCGGCGCAACGCCATCGTCGTGTTCATGTGCGTCGAGCTGATGCTCAACGCGGTCAACCTGAGCCTGGTGACGTTCGCGCGGATCAACGGCTCGCTCGACGGTCAGGTGATGGCGTTCTTCGTGATGGTCGTCGCCGCGGCGGAGGTCGTCGTCGGCCTCGCGATCATCATGTCCATCTTCCGGACGCGTCGCTCGGCCTCGGTCGACGACTCGAACCTGCTGAAGTACTGAGGGGTCACCGGTGACGGAACCTGTTGCCGCCAGCGGGGTCGCTTCTCTCGCCTGGCTTCTGTTGGCGCTGCCCGCGTTCGGCGCGGTGGTGCTGTTGGTCAGTGGCAAGCGCGCCGACAAGTGGGGCCACCTGCTCGGCAGCGCCACGCTCCTGGCGTCGTTCGGCTACGCGCTCGCGTTGTTCTTCTCGACCCTCGGCGTCTCGAACACCGAGGAGCGGGTCCAAAACCTCAAGCTGTGGGACTGGATCGACGTCAACGCGCTGACCGTCGAGTTCGGACTGCGGCTCGACCCGCTGTCGCTGACGTTCGTGCTGCTGATCACCGGTGTGGGCTCGCTGATCCACATCTACTCGATCGGCTACATGGCGCACGAGGAAGGCAGGCGGAAGTTCTTCGCCTACCTCAACCTCTTCGTGTCGGCGATGCTCCTGCTGGTGCTGGGCAACGGTTTCGTGACCCTGTACTTCGGCTGGGAGGGCGTCGGTCTCGCCTCGTACCTGCTGATCGGCTGGTACCAGTACAAGCCGGAAGCGGCGTCGGCGGCCAAGAAGGCCTTCCTGATGAACCGCGTCGGTGACCTGGGCCTCGCCATCGCGATCTTCCTGATGTTCAACCGCCTCGGGACCACGCAGTACACCGAGGTCTTCAGCCGGGTCGGCGAGTTCAGCGGTGCCGAGGTCCTCGCGATCACGCTCCTGCTGCTGCTCGGCGCCTGCGGCAAGTCGGGCCAGTTCCCGCTGCAGGCCTGGTTGCCCGACGCGATGGCAGGCCCGACCCCGGTGTCCGCCCTGATCCACGCGGCGACGATGGTCACCGCGGGCGTGTACCTGATCGCCCGCTCCAACCCGCTCTACAACCTGAGCGAGGACGGCCGCCTGGTCGTCATGATCATCGGTGGCGTCACGCTGCTGATCGGCTGCATCATCGGCTGCGCCTACGACGACTTCAAGAAGGTCCTGGCGTACTCGACGGTCTCGCAGATCGGCTACATGATCCTCGCCGTGGGCCTCGGCCCTATCGGTTACGCGCTCGGCATCATGCACCTGCTGACGCACGGCTTCTTCAAGGCCGGGCTCTTCCTCGGTGCCGGCTCGGTCATGCACGGCATGAACGACGAGGGCAACATCCGCCGGATGGGCGGGCTCTACAGGTTCCTGCCGATCACGTTCGTCACCTGGACGCTCGGCTACCTCGCGCTGATCGGCATCCCGCCGTTCGCGGGCTACTTCTCGAAGGACGCCATCATCGCGGCGGCGTTCGGCGCGGAGGGCTGGCGCGGGTACGTCTTCGGCGGTGTCGCACTGCTCGGTGCCGCGCTCACCGCGTTCTACATGACCCGCCTGCTGATCCTGGTCTTCCTGGGCAAGCCCCGCTGGAAGGACCTGAAGGCCGAGAACGGCAAGGACTACCACCCGCACGAGTCCCCGCTGACGATGACCATCCCGATGATCGTCCTCGCGGTCGGGTCCGTCGCCGGCGGCTGGTTCCTCTCCTCCGGCGGCCGGCTCGCCGGCTGGCTGGAGCCCTCGCTGGGTGAGCTGCAGGAGTCGCACGGCGTCCTGTCGCACGGCGTGGTCGGAATCCTGACCGTGGTGCTCTCGCTCGCCGGCGCCGGTCTCGCGTTCCTGCTCTTCGGCCGCGGCACGCAGCCGGTCGAGCGGCCGGAGCGGGTGTCGTTCCCGGTCCGCGCGGCCCGCAACGACCTGTACGGCAACGCCTTCAACGAGGCCCTGTTCGCGCGGCCGGGCACCTGGCTCACCCGCGCGCTGGTCTACCTCGACCTCAAGGGCGTCGACGGCGTGGTCAACGGCACCGCGGCGTTGCTGGGCGGTAGCTCCGGCCGGCTGCGCAGGCTGCAGACCGGTTTCGTCCGCTCCTACGCACTGTCCATGCTCCTGGGCTCGATCGTGGTTCTCGGGGCTCTGCTGATGGTGAGGTTCTCGTGAACTGGGTCCTGATCGCGCTGCTGGTCGTGCCGCTCGTCGGCGCGCTGGTGGTGACGTTCCTGCGCAAGGACGACGCGAAGGCCAAGTTCGTCGCGCTGGCGTTCTCGCTCGTCGAGCTGGTGCTCGCGGGTCTGCTGTGGTTCGCCTACGACCCCGACGGTGACCGCCTCCAGCTCACGTCCGGGGTGACCTGGATCGAGTCGTTCGGCGTCCGGCTGTCGTTCGGCATCGACGGCATCGCGCTGGTCATGATCGCGGTCATCGCGCTGCTCATCCCGCTGGTGATCGGTGCCGGCTGGACCGAGCGGCTGCCGGAGGGCCGGTCGCAGGGCGGGTACCTCGCGCTGATCCTGGTGCAGGAGGCCGTGACGGTCGCGGTGTTCGCCGCCACCGACGTCTTCCTGTTCTACGTGCTGTTCGAGGTCATGCTCATCCCGATGTACTTCCTGATCGGCGGCTACGGCGGCGCGCGCAGGCAGTACGCGGCGGTCAAGTTCTTCCTGTACTCGTTCCTCGGCGGCCTGATCATGCTGGCTTCCGCGATCGGCGCCTACGCGATGGCGTCGGACGAGCTGGGCAAGGGCACGTTCGACTGGGCGACGCTCGTGACCGTGGTCCGCGACGCGGACGCGACGACGCAGACCTGGCTGTTCCTCGGCTTCTTCCTGGCGTTCGCCATCAAGGCGCCGCTGGTGCCGTTCCACACCTGGCTGCCCGACGCCGCGGCCGAGGCGCCCATCGGCGTCACGGTGATCGTCGTCGGCATCCTGGACAAGGTCGGCACGTTCGGCATGCTGCGCTACCTGCTGCCGATGTTCCCGGAGGCGTCGAAGAACCTGGCGCCGTACATCCTGGTCCTCGCGGTGGCCGGCGTCCTCTACGGATCGCTGC
The DNA here is from genome assembly GCF_054300775.1 of Lentzea chajnantorensis. NCBI lineage: Bacteria > Bacillati > Actinomycetota > Actinomycetes > Pseudonocardiales > Pseudonocardiaceae > Lentzea > Lentzea chajnantorensis. The sequence goes on from NZ_JBSDZT010000002.1 coordinate 1,610,232, forward strand.
TCGCCACGGGCCAGCGGGACATGAAGCGGTTCCTCGCGTACGTCTCGATCGCGCACTTCGGCTTCATCGCGCTCGGCATCTTCGCGTTCACGTCGCAGGCCGGCGTGGGCTCGGTGTCGTACATGCTGAACCACTCGATCTCGACGGGCATGCTGATCCTGGTGGTCGGCATGATCATCGCGCGCGGTGGTTCGTCGCTGATCTCCGACTACGGCGGCATGTCGAAGGTGGCCCCGCTGCTCGCGGGCATGCTGCTGATCTCGGGTCTGACCACGCTGTCGCTGCCGGGCACGAACTCGTTCGTCTCGGAGTTCCTGGTGCTGATCGGCTCGTTCCCGACGCAGCCGGTCTACACGGTCCTCGCGACGATCGGCATGGTGCTCGCGGCGCTCTACGTGCTGTGGCTCTACCAGCGGATGATGACCGGCCCGCTGCGCGGCGACGCGCTCGTGGGTGCCGCTGCCGGTCCGGGTGCCGTCGGCGACCCGGAGAAGAAGACGGCCATCGGCGACCTGAACAAGCGCGAGATCGCTGTTCTGGCACCGCTCGTCGTCATCGTGCTGGCCCTCGGGTTCTACCCGCAGCCGGTGCTCGACGTCATCACCCCGACTGTCGGGGCGACGCTGACCGAGGTCGGCGTGACCGACCCGGTCTCCGTGCAGGAAGGCAAGTGACGTGAACCTCCTGTTCGCCCAGGCGCAGCAGATCCAGGCGCCGGAGATCGACTACGCGGCCATCGCGCCGTTGCTGGTGGTGCTCGGCGCGGCGTGCATCAGCGTGCTGCTGGAAGCGTTGCTGCCCAAGCACCAGCGGTGGGCGGTGCAGCTCGTGCTGTCGCTCGTCACCCTGGTCGGGGCCACCGGCGCGCTGATCCTCTACGCGGTGAAGGACGACCGTCCGGCCGCCGGTGTCTCGACGCTGGCGGGTGCGGTCGCCGTCGACTCGCCGTCGCTCTTCCTGTGGGCCACGCTGCTGGTGCTGGCGTTCGGCAGCCTGCTGCTGATCGCGGACCGCTCGGTCGAGCCCGGCGGCGTGTTCGTGTCGCAGGCGGCGATCCGGCCCGGCACGATCCAGGACCGCGCCCAGGCCACCAAGGCCGGGATGCAGACCGAGGTCTTCCCGCTCGTGCTGTTCGCGCTCGGCGGCATGATGACCTTCGTCGCGTCGAACGACCTGCTGACGATGTTCATCGCGCTGGAGGTCATGTCGCTGCCGCTGTACCTGCTGTGCGGCCTGGCCCGCCGGCGGCGCCTGCTCTCGCAGGAGGCGGCGGTCAAGTACTTCCTGCTCGGCGCGTTCGCGTCGGCGTTCTTCCTCTACGGCATCGCGCTGCTGTACGGCTTCGCCGGCTCGGTGAAGCTGTCGGCCATCGCCTCCGCCGCCGCGGGCACGGACCGCTCGGACACGCTGCTGTTCGCGGGCTTCGGCCTGCTGGTGGTGGGTCTGCTGTTCAAGGCCGCGGTCGGCCCGTTCCACGCGTGGACCCCGGACGTGTACCAGGGCGCTCCCACGCCGGTGACGGCGTTCATGGCGGCGTGCACCAAGGTCGCGGCGTTCGGCGGCATCCTGCGCGTGCTCACCGTGGCGTTCCAGAACACCCAGTGGGAGTGGCGGGGCGTGCTGTACGGCGTCGCCGTCGTCTCGATGGTGATCGGCGCGGTGCTCGGCCTCACGCAGACCGACGTGAAGCGCATGATCGCGTACTCCTCCGTGGCGCACGCGGGCTTCCTGCTGATCGGCTCGATCGCCCTGACGCCGGAGGGCGGGTCGCCGGGCGTCAGCGCCACGATGTTCTACCTGCTGGTGTACGGCTTCACGACGATCGCGGCGTTCGGCATCGTCTCGCTGGTGCGCAACTCCGACGGCGAGGCGACGCACCTGTCGCAGTGGGCGGGCCTCGCGAAGCGGTCGCCGCTGGTGGCGGGCATCTTCACGTTCCTGCTGCTGGCACTGGCCGGCATCCCGCTGACGTCCGGTTTCATCGGCAAGTTCGTCGTGTTCAGCGCGGCGATCGAGGCAGGCCTCACGCCGCTCGTGGTGATCGCGCTGGTGGCCTCGGCCGTCGCGGCGTTCTTCTACCTGCGGGTGATCGTGCTGATGTACTTCAGCGAGCCCGCGCCGGACGGTCCGACCGTCACGGTGCCGGGGGCGTTCACCACGGTCGCGATCACGTTGGGTGCGGTGGTCACCCTGGTGTTGGGTCTGTACCCCACGTTGGTGCTCGAATGGGCGGGTACCGGCACCTTCCTCAGCTAGGTGTACGTAGGCTGCTGATGTGACCAGTAGCGAGCATGAGGGACCGGGGTTCGCGTTGGTGGACCCCGTGCTCACCGAGGTAGTCCAGAACGGCCTGGCCGAGGTGGAGCAGCTCCTGCACGACGTCGTGCAGAGCGAGTTCCACCCGGTCACGGAAACCTCGCTTCACCTTGTGGAGGCGGGCGGGAAGCGGATCCGCCCGCTCTTCACACTGCTGGCTTCCCAGTTCGGCGCGGACTACGACCGCGAGAAGGTCGTCAAGGCGGCCGCTGTGGTCGAACTCACGCACCTCGCGACGCTCTACCACGACGACGTGATGGACGAGGCGACCACGCGGCGCGGCGCGGTGTCCGCGAACGCCAAGTGGGACAACAGCATCGCGATCCTGACGGGCGACTTCCTGTTCGCCCACGCCTCCCGCTTGACCGCCGACCTGGGCACGGACGCGGCGCGGATCATCGCGGAGACGTTCTCGATCCTCGTGACCGGTCAGATGCGCGAGACCGTCGGCCCGAAGCCCGGCGAGGACCCGGTCGCGCACTACCTCCAGGTGATCGGCGAGAAGACCGGTGTGCTGATCGCCACCGCGGCCCTCTTCGGCGGCATGTTCTCCGACGCGACCGACGAGCAGACCGACGCCCTGCGCCGGTACGCGGAGGTCATCGGGGCGGCGTTCCAGATCGCCGACGACGTCATCGACATCGCCTCCCCGTCGGTCGAGTCCGGCAAGACGCCCGGCACCGACCTGCGCGAGGGCGTGCGGACGTTGCCGATGCTCTACGCGCTGGCCGACCCCACCGAGACGCGGCTGGCCGAGCTGCTGGCCGGGCCGATCACCGAGGACGCCCTCGTCGACGAGGCGCTGGCGCTGCTGCGCGAGTCCTCCGGCATGGACCGGGCGCGCGAGACCCTCGACGAGTACGCCGACCGGGCCCGCACGGAGCTGGGCAAGCTGCCGCCGTGCGCCGCGCGCGACGCCCTCGAAGAGCTCGCCACCTACGTGGTCGCCCGCACGCGCTGATCCCTCGTCACGCGGGGGCCCCGCGTTCCCTTCAAGCGGGCTGCTCGACCGGCGCGAGCAGTTGCTTGCGCCGGTTCCGCACGGCGTCGGCCGTGAAGATCGCGAGGGCCACCCACACCAGCACGAACCCGGCCCAGCGGCTGGGCGGCATCGGTTCGCGCACCACGAACACGCCCCACGCGAACTGCAGGATCGGCGCCAGGTACTGCAGCATCCCCATGGTGGTCAGCGGGATCAGCCGCGCGCCCAGGCCGAACAGCAGCAGCGGGATCACCGTGACGATGCCGGTGCTCAGCAGCAGGAGCGCGTGGCCGGTGCCCTCGGTGGTGAAGGTGTTCGCGCCGCCGAGCACGAGCAGGTAGCCGAGCGCGATCGGGAAGATCACCGCGCTCTCCGCGGCCAGGCTCGACGTGGCGTCGAGCGGCACCTTCTTCTTCAGCAGCCCGTAGACGCCGAACGAGCAGGCCAGGACCAGCGAGATCACCGGCAGCGTGCCGTAGTCGACCGTGAGCACGATCACTGCGACGACGAGCACACCGATCGCGGCGAACTGCGCCGCCCGCAGCCTCTCCTTCAGCACCACCATGCCGAGGGCCACGCTGACCAGCGGCGTGATGAAGTAGCCGAGCGCCGACTCCACCACGTGGTGGGTGTTGACGGCGTAGATGTAGACGCCCCAGTTCACCGTGATGAGCACCGCGGCCGCCGTGACGATCAGCCAGCCCCTGCCGGACAGTTCGACCAGCGGGCGCCACTTGCGCAGCACCGCCAGCAGCACCCCCATCGTGACGAAAGACCAGACGATGCGGTGTGCCAGCACCTCGACGGGTGCGGCCGGCACGAGCAGTGGCCAGTACGCGGGGAACAGTCCCCAAAGGACGTAGGCGGCCGCGCCGTAGGTGATCCCTCGCCCCTGGGTGTGAACTTCTGCCGAAGTGAGGTTCGGACTCGTCGGGGGAGGCACAGAATCTCACTCTACGCCGCAGGTTCCGGCGCTTGTTTGCGCTGAACGGCGTAGTGGCGCAGCATCATCAACGGCACTGTAGTTTGACTACGCTCACCCTTCCGAGTGAGTGGGTCGGCGCGTGGTCTTAGAAGGGGCTTACCCGTGAATGTCTTCGGGCAGGTCTGGTTGTGGAGTCTGCTGGCGTTCGTCGCGGGGGTGTTGCTCACCTGGCTCGTGATGGTCAGGCCCGCACGGAAGCAGGTCGCGGAACTCGAAGATCGACTTCTTGAGGAGAGGTCGCGGAACACCGCCGCGCCGGTCGCCTCCGCTCCCGTCGACGACTTCGTGGTCGACGAGTGGGAGAGCGGCCCGCAGCGCCCGCTCCGCGACGACATCCTCGCACCCGTCCCGGCACCGGCCCCCTACGCGGAGCCGCCTGCCTACTTCGGTGCGCCCGTGCCGGCGCCCGTCGCGGTGCCGGAGCCGGTCGTCGCCGAACCCGAGCCCGAACCGGAACCCGAGCCCGAACCGGAGCCGCAGCCCGAACCGCAGCCGGAGCCGGAGCCCGCGCCGGTCGTCGAGGCGCCACGCGCGCCGCTGATGTCGCCGGAGGAGGCGCAGCGCCGGTTCGAGGAGCAGCTCGCCGAGCAGAAGGCCTTCGCCGACGCCGCGGAGGAGGACGACCGGCCGCGTTCGTTGTTCGAGCGCCTCAGCCCGGAGTCCGTGCCGGAGGAGACCCCGGCCGAGATGACGACCGTGCTGCCGCGGTCCGGTCTGGAGGCCGCCGACTTCGACGAGGAGCCGGAGCTCCCCGCCGAGCAGACCTCGTTCGTGCCCGCCTACGAGCCGACCGCGGAACCCGGCGCACCCGGCGCGTTGCCGACCGCGGGCCCCGAGGTGGACGGCCCGGCCGACGACTTCATCTACCAGCCGCGCGAGGTGTGGGCCGAGCAGGAGCAGGAGGTGTTCCTCGACGAGGCCGACGAGCAGGAGGACGAGCCCCAGGGCACCCGCTCCGAGCAGACGACCTACATCGCCGTCGAGGAGAGCGCCTGGCCCGCCAACGACCTCACCGGCGAGTACCCCGGCCTGCGGGACGAGCTCACCGGCCGCCTCGACCCCGAGCCCGAGTCGGCCGCCGAGCTGACCGGAGTGCTGGGCGAGCCCATCGACCTCGACGCCCCGCACGTGCGCAATGGCGTCTTCACCGAGCCGCAGCCGGACGCCGAGCCCGCGCAGGACCCCGAGTCCGGGTACGACGAGCCGGCGTACGACACGCAGGTGCACGCGGCCGTGCCCGCGTTCGAGGAGCCCGAGCCCTCCTACGCCCAGGACGAGCCCCCGTACGCCCAGGACGAGCCCTCGTACGTGACGCCCGCCCAGGACGAGCCCGTGTACGGCACGCCTGCCTACGACGAGCCCGCGTACGGCACTCCCGCCCAGGACGAGCCCGCCCGCCAGTCGCCCGCGGCGCACTCCCAGCCGTTCACCAGCCCCGGCGCGGCCCCGGCCACGGCGTTCTCCGCGTTCGGCGACAACACCGACCCGGTCGAGCCGCAGGAACGCCAGCCCCGCGGCATGGGCGCCGCCTTCAACCACCCGCCGGAGACCCCCGAGGAGGCGGCACCCCCGGCGGCCCGCCCCGAACCGGTCGCGGAACGCCCGCGCTCGCTGTTCGAGCCCCTCCTGGACGCCGACGAGCCGCTGCCGGCCACCGGCCAGACCCGTTCGCTGCCGGACACGAGCGACGACCAGCCGTTCGTGCCGAAGTTCGTGCCCTCCGACGAACCCCTGCTCGCCGCCCCGCCGGAGCCGGAGCCGGAACCGGAGCTCGACCTCCCGCAGCGCGTGACCGAGGCCGGCCTGCCCATCCGCGAGGCCCGCAAGACCACGAAGCAGCGCCAGCAGAGCTTCCCGGCCTTCCAGGCGTTCGAGGCCCCCAAGCAGGAGGCCCCGAAGCCGGCGGCGGCCCTGCCCCAGCGCCCCCGCCCGGTCGGCTTCTCGCCGTCCACCGGCGGTCGCCCCAACGGCACGGCAGCCCCCGGCTCCTCCCGCTTCCAGCAGCCGGAGGGCTTCAACCCGCGCTCCCCGTTCGGCCCCGGCTCTGTCCTGCCCAGGTCCGACGGCCACGCCCCGGCGGAGGACTTCGCGGTGAAGGCCACCCTCACCGGCCGCCGCTACTACACGGAGGGCTCGGCGAACTTCGGCGAGACCCGCGCCGACGTGTGGTTCCGCACCGAGTCCGACGCCGAGAAGGCGGGCTTCCGCCCGGCGCCCTGAGCCGCCGCACCTGAGGTGTTGAACGCCGAGAGGCCCCCACCGACTGCGGTGGGGGCCTCTCGCGTTGTCGCCGAGCTGTGGATCAGTCGCTGAGCACGGTCCACGTGTCCTTGCCGTGCAGCAGCTTCTCCAGGTCCGCGGCCTTCGCCTGCTTGGCCGCCGCCACCTGCGCCCGCGCACCGTCGTCGTACGTCGGACGGTCCGCACGCCGGAACACACCGGTCACCGTGTGCGTGAGGTCCTGCGTCGACAACCGCGACAGCGCGAACGACAGGTTCAGGTCCGACGCGTCGTGCACCACGACGTCCGAGGCGTCCACGTCGGCGGACTTCGCGACCGCCAGGCCGAAGCCGTCGCGGACCACGCAGTACTCGCCCTCGCGGCCGAACCGGATCGGCTCGCCGTCGACGACGTTGATGATCCGGCGCTGGGCCTCGTCGGCGTCCTTGAGGACGTCGAACGCGCCGTCGTTGAAGATCGGGCAGTTCTGGTAGATCTCCACGAGCGCCGACCCGCGGTGCTCGGCGGCCTGGCGCAGCACCGACGTGAGACCCGCCTTGTCGGAGTCGAGCGCGCGGCCCACGAAGGACGCCTCCGCGCCCAGCGCCAGCGACACCGGGTTGAACGGGTGGTCCAGCGAGCCGATCGGGGTCGACTTGGTGACCTTGCCCTCTTCGGACGTCGGCGAGTACTGGCCCTTCGTGAGGCCGTAGATCCGGTTGTTGAACAGCAGGATCTTGAGGTTCACGTTGCGGCGCAGCGTGTGGATCAGGTGGTTGCCGCCGATCGAGAGCGCGTCACCGTCACCGGTCACCACCCACACCGACAGGTCCGGCCGCGCCACGGCGAGACCCGTGGCGATGGCCGGCGCACGGCCGTGGATGGAGTGCATGCCGTAGGTGTTCATGTAGTACGGGAACCGGGACGAGCACCCGATGCCCGACACGAACACGATGTTCTCGCGCTTGAGACCGAGCGACGGCAGGAACGACTGCACGGTGTTGAGCACGATGTAGTCGCCGCAGCCGGGACACCAGCGGACCTCCTGGTCCGACTTGTAGTCCCTGGCCGTCTGCTTCTCGTCCGTCGTGGGAACTCCGGTCAGTCCCGGGATTCCGAGGTCGATCGCAGTCACGCCGACACCCCCTTGATCACGTCAGCGAGCACGTCCTGGAGCTCTTCCGCCTTGAACGGCAGACCCTGCACCTTCGTGTAGGACACCGCGTCCACGAGGTACTTGGCCCTCAACAGCAACGCGAGCTGGCCCAGGTTCATTTCCGGCACGACCACCCTGTCGTACCGGCCGAGCACCTCGCCCAGGTTCTTCGGGAACGGGTTGAGGTGCCGCAGGTGCGCGTGGGCGACCGGCAGGCCCAGCTTGCGGACGCGGCGTGCGGCCGCGCCGATCGGGCCGTAGGACGAACCCCAGCCGAGGACCAGCACGCGGGCCTCGCCGCTCGGGTCGTCCACCACGACGTCGGGGACCTCGATGCCGTCGATCTTCGCCTGGCGCAGGCGGACCATCCGGTCGTGGTTCTCCGGGTCGTAGGAGATGTTGCCGGTGACGTCCTGCTTCTCCAGACCACCGATGCGGTGCTGCAGACCGGGGGTGCCGGGCACGGCCCACGGGCGGGCCAGCGTCTCCGGGTCGCGCGAGTACGGCTGGAAGTTCTCCGGGTCGGTAGCGAACTCGACGGTGAGGTCGGGCAGCGCGTCGACGTCGGGGATCAGCCACGGCTCGGAACCGTTCGCGACCGCGCCGTCGGACAGGAACAGCACCGGCGTGCGGTACTTGAGCGCGATGCGGCAGGCGTCCACCACCGCGTCGAAGCAGTCGGACGGCGACTGCGGCGCGACGATCGGCACCGGCGACTCGCCGTTGCGGCCGAACATCGCCTGCAGCAGGTCCGCCTGCTCGGTCTTCGTCGGCAGACCGGTGGACGGGCCACCGCGCTGCACGTCGATCACCAGCAGCGGCAGCTCCGTCATCACCGCGAGGCCGATGGTCTCGGACTTCAGCGCGATGCCGGGACCCGACGTCGACGTGACGCCGAGCGCGCCGCCGTAGGACGCGCCGAGCGCGATGCCGATGCCGGCGATCTCGTCCTCGGCCTGCACGGTCGTGATGCCGAAGTTCTTGTGCTTCGACAGCTCGTGCAGGATGTCCGACGCGGGCGTGATCGGGTACGTGCCGAGCACGACGGGCAGCTTCGAGCGCTGCGCCGCCGCGACGATCCCGTACGCCGTCGCCGTGTTGCCGGTGATCTGGCGGTAGGTGCCGGTGTTGAGCTTCGCGGGCGCCACCTCGTAGGTGACGGCGAAGGCCTCGGTCGTCTCGCCGTAGTTCCAGCCCGCGCGGAACGCCAGGACGTTGGCCTCGGCGATGTCCGGCTTCTTCGCGAACTTCTCGCGCAGGAACCGTTCCGTGCCCTCGGTGGGCCGGTGGTACATCCACGAGAGCAGGCCGAGCGCGAACATGTTCTTCGCGCGTTCCGCGTCCTTCTTGCCCAGGCCGGTCTCTTCCAGAGCGCCGATGGTCAGCGTGGCCATCGCGATCTTGTGGACCTGGAACTTCTCCAGCGAGTCGTCCTCCAGCGGGTTCGAGTCGTACCCGACCTTGGTCAGGTTCCGCTTCGAGAACTCGTCGGTGTTGACGATCAGGATGCCGCCGTCGGGGAGGTCGACGACGTTCGCCTTGAGCGCGGCCGGGTTCATCGCCACGAGCACGTCGGGACGGTCACCCGGCGTCAGGATGTCGTAGTCGGCGAAGTGCAGCTGGAACGACGACACACCGGGCAGGGTGCCCTGTGGTGCGCGGATCTCGGCGGGGAAGTTGGGCTGCGTGGCGAGGTCGTTGCCGAATGCCGCCGCTTCCGACGTGAACCGGTCTCCGGTGAGCTGCATGCCGTCACCGGAGTCGCCGGCGAAGCGGATCACGACGCGATCCAGCTTGCGGGTCTCAGTGCTCATTCCTACGCCGATACCTCTCTCCAAGGGTGGCTGTGCCCCACCGCGAGGGTAGTCGCCAGGACCGCCTGCGAGACGGGCCGTGTACCACTAGGCGAGACGAACCGTCCCATCTGCCGCACCGGGTCCTCACTCAGACGGTAGGCACAGCACTACCAGCGGATACCTGAATGCGGCAGACGTCACCCTCGATACCTGTTACCCACGGTAACACCTAACGCCCGCTGATCCGAGCCTTCATCGCGGCAAGCCTGGCAGCGAACTCTGGAGTGTCGATCGAAACCACCTGTGGCCGCAGCTCCGTCTCGACCGCTTCGCCGTGGTCGTCGAGAACATCGGTCACCCGCATCGTGGCCTTGATGGTCCGGACGAGTTCGGCCGGTGCCTCCGCGGCCGCCCTCGCCAGTCCCCTCGCCGCCTCCACGGGGTTCTCCGCACGCTGGAGGGCCAACCCCGTCCGGACCGCCTCGTCGGCGTCGAGCACCTGCCCGAGCAACGTCATCGCGGTCGCGACCTGCGGCCCGACCTTGCGCTGCAACATCCACGTCATGCCGCCACCGGGGTGGATGCCGAGCTGCAGGAACCGCGCGTCGAACCGCGCCTTCGGTCCTGCCACCAGGACATCGCACGCGAGCGCGAGGTTGAGCCCGGCACCGACAGCGGCCCCGTTGACGGCGGCGATGGTGGGGATCCGCGCGTTCGCCACGGCGAGGAACCCGCGGTAGATCCGCCGCAGCCCCTCGTCCTTGGAGTTGCCGAGCTGCGTGAGGTCCGCACCGGCGCAGAACGCCGGCGGCGCCCCGGTGACGACCACCGCGTTGGCGCGCTCCTCGGCCTCGGCGACCTTCTCCGCGAGCTCCTCCGACAGGTCGATCGTCAACGCGTTGCGCCGCTCCGGGTCGTCGATCGTGATCACGGCGACGGAGTCGGCGCACTCCAGCAGAACCTGAGCCATGGCCCGGACTCTAGGGTGCCGGCGGCCGGTCCAGCAGCCGGGACAGCACCACCGTGGACACCGTCCGGTCGATGATCTCGACGGCCCTGAGCCGCTCCAGCGCCGTCTCCAGGTGGTGGATGTCCGCGGCCCGCAGGTGCACGATCGCGTCCGCCGCGCCGGACACCGTGTAGGCCGCGCTGACCTCGGCCATCGGCTCCAGCCGGTGCTGGATGTCGTGCGGCGCCACGTTCCCCCTGCAGTGCACCTCCACGAACGCCTCGGTGCCCCACCCGAGCGCCTCCGGGTCCACTACGGCCGTGAACCCGCGCAACACCCCGTTGTCCAGCAGTTTGTCCACCCGCCGCTTCACCGCGGGTGCGCTGAGCCCGACCTCCTTGCCGATCTCCGCGTAGCTGGACCGTGCGTTCGCCATCAGGCACGAAATGATTCGCTGGTCAATGCTGTCCACACGCAACATTCTGCCCTAGTTCACGCAATATCGCGGCGTTGTTCGAGGGTCATCCTCACCTTTACATTTCGATCCATGACGGTATCCATCTCCGGGCCGGCCGAGCCGATCACGCTCGACATCGCCGCACCCCTCGCGCCGACGCGCACGCCGACCACCCGTCGGTACCTGATGTGCCCGCCGACGTACTTCACGGTGGAGTACGCGATCAACCCGTGGATGGACCCCACGCAGCCCACCAGCACCTCGCTGGCCGTGGAGCAGTGGACCGCGCTCAAGGAGACCTACGAACGCCTCGGCCACGAGGTGAACGTCATCGACCCGGTCCCCGGCCTCCCCGACATGGTCTTCTCCGCCAACAGCGGCACCGTCGTCGACGGCCGCGTCCTCGGCTCCCGCTTCCGCGCCCCGCAACGCGCGGCAGAAGCCGACCACTTCCGCCGCTGGTTCCTCGCCTCCGGCTACAACTCCGTCGTCATGCCCACCGCCGTGAACGAGGCGGAGGGCGACTTCACCTGGACCGGCACCCTGCTGCTGGCCGGCACGGGCTTCCGCACCGACCCCCACGCCCACGGCGAGGCCCAGGAGGTCCTCGGCGTCCCCGTGGTGTCCCTGCAGCTGGTCGACCCGCGCTTCTACCACCTCGACGTGGCCCTGTTCATGCTCGACGACCAGTCCCCGACCCCCCTGGTCGCCTACTACCCGGAAGCCTTCTCGCCCGGCTCACAGGCGGTGCTGCGCCGCCTCTTCCCGGACGCGGTGATCGCCAACGACGCCGACGCGGTCTGCCTGGGCCTGAACGCGGTGTCCGACGGCAAGCACGTCGTGATGCCCGTCGAGGCAACGCACCTGGCGGAGCAGGTGGCCCTGCGCGGGTTCGAGCCCGTGTTCGTGGACATCTCGGAGCTGCGCAAGTCCGGTGGCGGGCCGAAGTGCTGCACGATGGAACTGCGCGGCTGACCTCGCCCACGCGACCATCACGATCTGCGCTGGAAGGAGCTCCCGAACCGGGTCTTCGACCAGCGCAGATCCGTTTCCGGGCGAACTACCGCTCCGACACGGTGATCGACATCTCGGCACTATGGGAACCATGCCTGCCGATCCCAACAGCCCCACCCCCGCACCGGTGGAGAACGACTACGACCTCTTCGCCGAGAACTACACGGCCGTGAACGAGACCAGCCTCCTCAACGCCCACTACACCCGGCCCGCGATCGTGAACCTGGCCGGTGACGTGACCGGCCGGCGGATCCTGGACGCCGGGTGCGGCTCCGGCCCCATCTCGAAGGTGCTGCGCGACAAGGGCGCCGCCGTGGTCGGCTTCGACCGCAGCGCGAAGATGGTGCAGCTGGCCCGGCAGCGCCTCGGCGACGACGCGGACCTGCGGGTCGCCGACATCAGCCGGCCGCTGCCGTACCCCGACGGCGCGTTCGACGACTGCGTTGCCGCGCTGGTCCTGCACTACCTGGAGGACTGGTCCGCACCGCTGGCCGAGCTGCGGCGGGTGTTGAAGCCCGGTGGGCGGCTGATCGTGGCCGTCAACCACCCCATCATGCTCAAGATCCTGGATCGCAAGGCCAACTACTTCGCGACCACCAAGTGGACCGACGAGTACGACTTCAACGGCCAGAAGGCCACGCTCACCTACTGGCACCGGCCGTTGCACGCCATGACCGACGCCTTCACCGCGGCGGGCTTCCGCACGGCCGTCATCAGCGAGCCGCCTCCGGCGCCGGAGGCCCATGAGCTGTTCCCCGACGAGATGGCGGAGTTCCCGGGCGGGGCCTTCCTGAGCTTCCTGTTCTTCGTCCTGGAAGCCGCCTGACCCGGAACGGCGGAGCAGTGGATCTGCGCTGGTCGGACGACTTGGAGCAGGGTTTTCGCCAGCGCAGATCTGCTTTGTGCGGGCCTACGCGCCACGCAGCGGCGGGCGGGCCTCCTGGTGCGGCACCGGAGCGGTGTGCCGGGCGTTGATCGCCTGAGCCTCGGCGAGCTGGTCCTCCAGCGTCACGATGCGGCAGGCCGCGTCCAGGCCCGTGCCCTGGTCGACCAAGGCGCGGACGCGGGCGGCGAGGCGCAGTTGGTAGCGGCTGTACCGGCGGTGGCCGCCGGCCGAGCGCTGGGGCTCGATGAGCTTCGCCTCGTCCAGGCTGCGCAGGAAGTTCGCCGAGGTGTTCAGCAGCTCCGCGGCCCGGCCCATCGTGTAGGCGGGGTAGTGCTCGTCGTCGAACTTCTCGGCTGTCGTCTGCGGGTTCTCCGCAGTTGATTCATCTGTGCCAGGGGTCATCGCGCCTCCGCATCACGAGGGGCCCCGATGCCGTAGCACCGGGGCCCCAGGGTTGTTGGGTTTCACTTCCACCTAGCCGACCGTGAGATCGACTTGCTCTGTCCGCACGGCCCCTGTCAGAAGCGGGCACTGCGGGGATCGCGTGTGCGTAACCGAAGACCACCTTCCAATCTGATGGAACTGCGGTACCCGTCCGGCCGAGTTCAGCCGAAGGCGGGCGATCCGATGGGGTGCAACCCTTCCCTTCTCCTCTGATTACTGCTCTTTCACTCTCACGTGGCTGTCGGCACCGGACCTCATGCACATGCCGGTTTCGCTTCCACCGACTGCCTTCTTGCACATCTCACGGGCAGTTCGTCATCTCCCGTGCCCTGGACCTCTTGTTCGACGAGGAGAATGCTACCCACATCGGACCGAGGATGTCTACCTCCGCCACCACAGATTTTCTCCCGCAGGCAACGTGCACCGTCGACCAGCCGCTCATCGCAGCCCTGCGAGCTCCTACCGCCTGTGGACAACCCTTCAACGGCGCGGGAAGGCCTTCAAAGGCCCATGGAGTTCGATCAACGCGACTACCCGCTCGTTAACGCTCCTGCAGCCCGCCGTGTGGACGGTGCCGCTCAACGACCAACGGCCGTATGCGCACCCTTCGGCTCCATACGCTGGCCATCGCCCGGAGGCACACGCCTAAGAAGAGGAACGGCTCCCTGGCCAGAGGGAGCCGTTCGATCACCTTCGCCGGGCTGAAACCACCCCACACGCGAAGGAGCTTGCGACAAGTGACGTTAGCCAGTCGGTTCGCCGCCCAGAACCACGCGGACGACGAACGGTCGGTCGCGCCTGCCGGCCAGCACGCCTGTTCTCGCCGAAGCGAAGGACCCGCCGAGAACCTCTGGTCCACGATCCGCCACCACACGTCCAGCTGGTCACTGCTGCTGCGCCTGCTCACGCTCGCGCTCGGCGTTGCGGTGTTGTTGGGCGCGGCCACCGCGCTGATGTGGCTCCTCGGCATGAGGGTCGGCATCGCGGGCTTCGAGGTTGCACCCGCGTCCTGAGCCGGTGGCCCTCGTCAACGGTGCCGAGGGCCACCGAACGGCAGTAGCCTCCGGCGGGTGCCCACCGTTCTCGTCATCGGCTTCGACCCGCACACCATCCCCGGCTACGACCCGGACGCCGTCGCCGCGGCCATCGAGCAGGGCAGCAGGCTCGCGGCCGAGCTCGGTCTCGCCGAGGACCTCCACCTCGTCGACTTCGCCCAGCTCGGCGACGCCGCGCTGGCCGGGATCGCCGACCGGCTCAAGGTCAAGCGGTACGACTGCGTGGTCGTCGGTGGCGGCATCCGCAAGCAGCCGGAGCTGCTGGAGGTGTTCCAGCAGGTGGTGAACCTCGTGCACTGGCTCCAGCCGGACGCGGCCATCGCGTTCAACAGCGGGCCGGGCGACAGCGCGGACTGGGTGCTCAAGGCGCTGGAGCAGAGGCGCCAGAACAACCGGCCGTGAACCGCGGCGGCCACGCTTCCGTACCTCTCATCAGAACTGCGTGCCAAGCGAGCACCGAGCCGGCAGACAGCTCTGCCGGTTCGTCAGGAGGCAACGATGAACACATCACGGAAGCATTCACAGCACTGCTGACTGTGTGTTAGCAACGGATCGCCCAAGTCATCGGAAACGTGACGAGAGTCACCGAACGGGTGCCCAGGCTTGCCTGTGCTCGTGACGCGAGGTTACGTTCTCGCCCGCCGATAACGGTTTGGTCACTGGCAGGACACGGGAACCGCAGCTCGACGGGTTCCGCGGGTCCGCCCGGAATCCCCCGCCGGGAACGCCGGAGACCAAGCTCCCCGACGCAGGAGGCTCCCCCTTGGCCCGGCACAGCAAGGCCGCCGGCCGAACCGTGTACACGGTCGTGCCCAAAGCAGAAGTGAAGCCCGGTTCCCACCGCGCCGAGGACGACAAGGTCCCGCTCGCCCACCGCGTGAGCGCCATCGTCGTCGCGGCGGGTGTCGCCGCCGGCACGGCCGCCATCGCCAACGCGGCCACCAGTGGCTCCTCCACCGACCTCGCCGCGGGTGCGGCCGAGCTCGGGGCGGCTCCGCAGACGCAGCAGGCCTTGAAGACCGTGCACGACGTCAACCCCGGCGGTGAGGTCGGGCGCCTGCTGCAGTTCCAGCAGATGTACGCGATGCAGACGTTCGAGCAGGCGAGCAAGATCGCCAAGGACGCGCACGCGCAGCGGGTGGAGGCGGCTCGCGTCGAGGCGGAGCTCCAGGCCGAGATGCGCAAGCCGGCCAAGCAGCGCGAGGTCGAGGGCTGGATCAAGGAAGCCATCAAGGTCCTGCAGGCCAACGGCACCAACATCGACAACAGCAGCCTCGACGAGATCTACACGATCATCATGAAGGAGTCGAACGGCAACCCGAACGCCGTCAACAACTGGGACTCCAACGCGCTGCGCGGCACCCCGTCCAAGGGGCTCATGCAGTGCATCGACCCGACGTTCCGCGCGTACAAGCTGCCGGGGTACGACAACATCCTGGCGCCGGTCGACAACATCATCGCCGGTGTCCGCTACACCTACGCGCGCTACGGCGGCTTCCACAACCACCCGGGTCTGGTCAACATGAACCTGGGCGGCGGGTACCTGGGGTACTGAGAACGGTCGCCCCGGGGTGCGGGAACCCCATCGGCGGGCGATGCTGTCAACAGAGTTCACCCACAAGCATGGCGGCCCTAGCGGGCGCACGCCCGGTAGTGCTCCCATCGAAGCGATCCCCCGAACGCAGGGAGTGGCCGATGAACGAGCAACAGGCACCCGACACCGAGCTGGCGAAGATCCGCTCGGAGGCGACGAGCTGGCTGGCCAAGATGGCCAAGGCCCAGCACCGTCCCAAAGTCGAGCCCCGCAGGCCTGAGCACGACGCCATGACACCCGCGAAGACGCAGTAGCGCAGCACCCGCAGGACCCCGGGAGCGCCTCGGCTACGGCCGGGGCGCTTCTGCTGTGAAGGCCGCCCACAGCAGGTTGAGCGGGTGATCGGCCGGGTGCTTCGACAGTTCGTCCGTTCGGGCGAAAACGCCGACGAGCCGCTCCAGCGAGTCATCTGCGAGCTCGACGACCCGGAGGCCGCCTCCCTCCCGCAGCTCGTTGTTCGACGCCACCACGCCCAAACCGGACGTCACGATCATGGCTCCCTGGACGAGGTTCGAGCGCAGCAGCGAGATGCCGTACTGGATCTCGTCGATCTCTGCGGCGATGTCGATGCTCTGCCGGTAGTCGGGGCCGAACCAGCCGCGCAGGAACTCCGCGATCAACCCCGCTCCCGGCACCACCAGCGGCAGGGACCGCAGCTGCGGCACCCGCACCCGTTCGCCGACGACCGCGTCCGGCAGGTTCGTCAGCAGCGCCAGGCCGCCGCGCCGCCACTCGATCACGTCGAACTCCGGCCGCTCCCAGCCGGCGCCCGCCCGCGTCACGACGCTGCCGCACACCACGTCGACCTCGCGGGTCTCCAGCTTCGTCCAGATGTCCTTGGTGCGGATGTGCACGACCTTGAGGTCCACGTCGCGCTCGCGGAACTCGTCGGCGACGTGGTGCCACGCCTTCGCGAGCGTGTCCAGCATGTATCGCGTGGTGCCGACGGTGACGGTCGTCCCGAGCTTGCGGCGGCACTCGTGAATTCCGTCGAGCCAGTCCGCGAGCGTCTCCCGCGCCATTTCGACGAGCGACTCACCGGTGGGCGTGAACAGCACGTCCCTTCCGCGTCCCTGCTTCACCACCAGCGGTTCACCGCACAGTTCCCGGAAGTTCCTGTTCAACGTGTCCAGCTGCTTCTGCACGCTCGACTGCTCACGTCCCAGCGCCCGTGCCGCGCGCAGGGCCGACCGGGTCTCGTGCACCGTCAACAGCGTCCTGAGCTGGTCCATCGTGGTGTCCAGGAGAGCACCGGGCATGTTCAGCAGACGGTGCAGCGAGGTGCTGGTGGGCAGCACCAACTGGGACGAGCCGGACATCGGAACCCTCTCTGGTGTTCTACCGATCAGTTGAACTGAACTTGACCGCAGTTCGCAGACAGATAATCTGCAGATTCTGCCGGTAAATCCCTGGACACTTATCTGGCGGTGTACAAAACTATCCGCGGCGACCACGCGTGGGAGCCGATTCCGGGGGGAATCATTGGGGGGTGGGGGTCCGCCAGGCGCAAGCCGGCGGGCCCCCAAGTATTACCCTCGCTGGTTGTGACGGCTTCCGCTCGCCTGGAATGGGGCACCACCTACCAGGTCACCGTGCTCGAACTCGGACTCGCCTGCTGCGGGGTAGAGGTGATGGCAGCGCTCGACCGCCTCCCCGGCCTCGGCGTGACGCCGGTCGACGGCGCGGGCGAGGCGCACGTGCTCGTCGTCTCCGGCACCGTCACGGACGTCATGTTGCCCGCTGTGCTCCGCAGTTACGAGGTCATGCCGGAACCCAGGTACGTGATCTCCGTGGGCGCCTGCAGCAACACCGGCGGCCCGTACTGGGACTCCTACAGCGTCACCAAGGGCATCGACCAGGCGTTGCCGGTCCACGTCGCCGTCCCCGGCTGCCCGCCGCGCCCGGAGGCGCTGCTCGAAGGCCTCAGGGCGCTGCACCGGCTGGTGAACGCGTGACGACCACCCCCAAGACCGCGTTCGGGCAGACGGTCCACCACGTCGAGCTCGCCGACTGGCTCACCACCGCCACCGAACACCACGCCGCGGGCTTCGCGATGTTCGACTGGCTCGGCGTCGAGGATGCGGGCCGGCCCGGTGCCGTCGGCCGGCGCCACGCCGTGTTCCTGCACGTCATCGACCCGAGCACGCGCGAAGGCGTCATGCTGCGCACCGAGGTCGGCCAGGACGACCCGCTGCCGAGCGTCGCCCACCTCTGGCGCGGCGCCGAGTGGCACGAGCGCGAGGCCGCGGAGATGTTCGGCATCGTGCTCACCACGCCCGGCGACCGCCTGCTGCTGCCCGACAGCTTCCAGGGCCACCCGCTGCGCAAGGACTTCGTGCTGGCCTCCAGGGTCGTGCGCCCGTGGCCGGGCCGGCTGGAGCCGGGCGAGGACAACACCAGCGCGCCCAGCCGCCGCCGCACCGCACCGCCCGGAGTGCCGGACCCGTCGTGGGGCCCGCGCCGTGAAGAGGAGAGCACGCCATGACCGGGCCGGAGAACGGCAACAGCCTCCCGCCGCGCACGAGGGGCGTCATCGCGCTGCTGGAGGCCAACTGCACGGTCTGCATGATCTGCGCGCGCGAGTGCCCCGACTGGTGCATCCACATCACGTCGCACACCGAGGTCGAGCAGCAGGCCGGCAGCGCCCGCCCGCGCAGCCGCAACGTGCTCGACCGGTTCGCGATCGACTACGGCCAGTGTCTCTACTGCGGCATCTGCGTCGAGGTGTGCCCGTTCGACGCCCTGCACTGGGCACCGGAGTTCGGCTATCCGGGCACCGGGTCGCTCGACGGCGACGGCGCCGTGGCGGAGCTGGTGCACGAACGGGACGTGCTGGCCACGTGGGTCGACCAGGTGCCACCGCCGCCCGCGCTGGACCCGGCCGCGGAACCGGCGCCGGAGACGGCCACCGGAACCGGGAGGCGACCGGGTTCGTTGAGGGGTAGGACGTGAGGAACCCGGAGGCGCAACCGTGCACAAGCACATCAACGGGTTGAAGACGGCCTTGCTGCTCGGCGGGATGAGCGCGCTGATCATCGTGATCAGCAGCCTGTTCGGCCGCACGGCACTGGTCATCGGCCTGCTGCTGGCCTTGGGCGTGAACGCCTACGCGTACTTCAACTCGGACAAGCTCGCCCTGCGCGCGATGCGGGCCAGGCCCGTGTCGCAGGTGGAGCAGCCGGTCATGTTCGCGATCGTGCGCGAGCTGTCGCAGAAGGCCAAGCAGCCGATGCCGCGGCTCTACCTGAGCCCGACGGTGGCACCGAACGCGTTCGCGACCGGCCGCAACCCGCGCAACGCCGCCGTCTGCTGCACGACCGGCATCCTGGAGCTGCTCGACGAACGCGAGCTGCGCGCGGTGCTGGGCCACGAGCTCGCCCACGTGTACAACCGCGACATCCTGATCAGCTGCGTCGCCGGCGCGCTGGCGGGCGTGATCACCATGCTCGCGAACCTGGCCCTGTTCGCCGGGATCTTCGGCGGCGGCGACGGTGACGACGACGGCCCCGGCCCGCTCGGCCTGCTGCTGATCGCGCTGCTCGGCCCGGTCGCCGCGACCGTCGTGCAGCTGGCCGTGAGCCGGTCCCGCGAGTTCCAGGCCGACCAGTCCGGCGCGGAGCTCACCGGCGACCCGCTGGCGCTGGCGAGCGCCCTGCGCAAGATCGATCTCGGGACGCGGGCGGCGCCGCTCGCGCCGGAGCCGGAGGTGGTGTCGCAGAGCCACCTGATGATCGCGAACCCCTTCCGGCCGGGGGAGCAGTTCGCGCGGTGGTTCTCGTCCCACCCGCCGATCGCCGACCGCGTCCGCAGGCTCGAGGAGATGGCGCGGCGCTAGCGCGTGGTCTGCGCCACGGCCATCAGGTACTCGCCGTAGCCCGACTTGCCGAGCTTCTCGCCGAGCGCGTAGCACTCCTGCGCGGAGATGAAGCCCATGCGCAGCGCGATCTCCTCGGGACACGCGATGCGCACGCCCGTGCGGTGCTCCAGCACCTGCACGAACTGCCCGGCCTCCAGCATCGAGTCGTGCGTGCCGGTGTCGAGCCACGCGAACCCGCGGCTGAGCTCCACCAGCTGCGCCCGCCCCTCGCGCAGGTAGCGCAGGTTGACGTCGGTGATCTCCAGCTCGCCCCGCGCCGACGGCTTGAGGTTCGCCGCGATGTCGAGCACACCGTTGTCGTAGAAGTAGAGCCCGGTGATCGCCCGGTTCGACTTCGGGTGCCGGGGCTTCTCCTCGATGGAGATGAGCCGCCCGAACGCGTCGACCTCGCCCACGCCGTACCGCTCGGGGTCCTTCACCTGGTACCCGAACAGCACGCAGCCGTCCAAAGAGGACGCGTGCTGCTGCAGGGTGGTGGAGAAGCCCTGGCCGTAGAAGATGTTGTCGCCCAGCACCAGCGCCACGTCGTCGTTCCCGACGAAGTCCGCGCCGATGACGAACGCCTCGGCCAGCCCGTTCGGCGCCGCCTGCTCGGCGTACTCGAAGCGCATGCCCCACTGCGACCCGTCGCCCAGCAACCGCCGGAACAGCGGCAGGTCGACCGGCGTGGAGATGATCAGCACCTCCCGGATGCCGGCCAGCATCAGCACCGACAGCGGGTAGTAGATCATCGGCTTGTCGTAGACCGGCAGCAGCTGCTTCGAGACGGCCTGCGTGATCGGGTGCAGGCGCGTCCCGCTGCCACCGGCGAGGACGATGCCCTTCACCGGTAGTTGGTGAACTGGAGCGCGATGCCGAAGTCCGAGCCCTTCAACAGGGCGATGACGTCCTGCAGGTGGTCCTTCTTCTTGCCGGACACGCGCAGCTGGTCGCCCTGGATCTGCGCCTGCACGCCCTTGGGCGCCTCGTCGCGGATCTTCTTGGCGATCTCCTTGGCCTTCTCCGACGAGATGCCCTGCACGAGGTTCCCCGTGACCTTGAACACCTTCCCGGAGATCGCCGGCTCGCCCACCTCGAACGCCTTCATCGAGATGTTGCGCTTGACCAGCTTCTCCTGGAAGACGTCGATGGCCGCCTTGCAGCGCTCCTCGGTCTCGGAGGTGAAGGTGATCGCCTCCTCGCCGGCCCAGGCCACCGTGGTGCCGGTGCCCCGGAAGTCGAAGCGCGTGCTCAGCTCCTTGGCCGCCTGGTTGAGCGCGTTGTCGACCTCCTGCCGGTCCACCTTGCTCACCACGTCGAACGACGGGTCCGCCACGACTTCACTCCTCAACGATCTCGGGGTCTTCGTGCTGCACCGATGCTACTGGGGGACCCCGATTTGAGGCCGCCCGACGGGGTTATGTATTGTTCCCACCGCACCGTTACGACGGTGTGGGGCGGGTTGCCCGAGCGGCCAATGGGAGCGGACTGTAAATCCGTCGCGAAAGCTACAGAGGTTCGAATCCTCTACCCGCCACTCGACGCCAGGGGTCTCTGTCTGCGGACAGGGACCCCTCGTCGTTTTCCGGCTCAGTTCGTCCGATCGGGACTGAGTCCGAACGCTCACCCGTGCCGCGGAGCCGGCTCGACGCCGCGGCGGCGCGCGATGTCGGTCATGTTCTCCTCGCCCCAGTCGCCCAACGGCAGCAGTGCGTCGTTCAGCCGCGTGCCCTGCGGCGTCAGCGAGTACTCGACGCGGGGTGGGACCTCGTGGAACACCTCGCGGTGCACGATCCGGTCCGCCTCCAGCTCGCGCAGCACCTGGATGAGCATCTTCTCGCTGATGCCGGACACCGAGCGGCGCAGTTCGCCGGTGCGCATCGGGCCGTGGTGCAGGGCCCAGAGGATCAGGGCCTTCCAGCGGCCGCCGATCACGTCGATGGCCGCGTCGAGGCCGCACGAGTACGTTCGTGGCTTCATGCTCGATCCTTACCAAAAGGTGGGTACCTGACAAAATAGTAGGTACTTGTCGTTCTGTCAGTACCCGAACGAGCATGAACGCCATGGGGACCAAGAAATCGGTGAGCGTGCTCGGCCTCGGCCGCATGGGCAGCGCGCTCGCCTGCGCCCTGGTCGAAAAGGGCTACGACGTGACGGTGTGGAACAGGTCGGCGGACAAACCAACGCCGACCGGCACGACGAGGGTGCGCACGACCGAGGAAGCGTTCGAGGCGGACGTCGTGGTGACGTGCCTGACCTCCTACGCGGTGCAGCAGCCGTTGCTCAGCAAGAACATCAGGACGCTGGTCAACCTCACCAGCGGCACGCCGGAGGAGGCGCGGGCCACCGCGCGGTGGGCGTCGGACAACGGGGTCGAGTACGTCGACGGCGTGATCATGGCCGTGCCGCAGCAGATCGGGACGCCGGGTGCGCGGATCTTCTTCAGCGGCAACGAGGAACACCACGTGCTGGACGCGTTCGGCGAGCCGGTGCACGTGGGGGCGGACGCCGGGCTGGCCGCGCTGTACGACCTCGGGTTGCTCGGGATCATGTGGGCGACGTTCGCCGGGTACCTGCAGGCGGTCGCGTTGCTGGGCACGGAGGGCATCACGCCGCAGCAGTTCACGCCGATGGTTGCGCAGTGGCTGAACGAGCTCGGCGGCATGCTGCCGGAGATGGGGGAGGAGACGCGACACCGGAGCTACGAGACCGAGGTGTCCGCTTTGGACATCAACGTGGCCGGGCTGCGCATGCTCACCGAGGCCAACCGGGAGCAGGGGCTCGACACCGCGCTGCCGCAGGCGTTGCACGACCTGTACCGGCGCGCGCAGGAGCAGGGGCACGGCACGCACAGCATCGCGAGCGTCATCGAGGTGATCAGGTGAGGTACCAGGGGAAGAAGGCCGTCGTCACCGGCGGCACGCACGGCATGGGGCGCGCGGTCGTGGACAGGCTGCTCGAACAAGGCGCCGAGGTGCTGCTGACCGGGCGCAAGGCCGACGACGTCGAGCACGGCCTCTCGATGGACGCCGCGAACCTCGGCGACATCGCACGGCTCAGGGACGAGGCGAGGCGCCGGTTCGGCACCATCGACCTGCTCTTCGTCAACGTCGGCTTCTCCACGCTGACGCCGTTCGCGCAGACCGGCGAGGCCGACTACGACACGACGTTCGACGTGAACACGAAGGGCGCTTTCTTCACCGCCCAACTGCTCGCGCCGCTGGTCGTCGAGGGTGGCTCGATCGTCTTCACCACCAGCGTCGCCACGGTGCTGGGGTCGCCGGGGCTGAGCGTCTACGCCGGGGCCAAGGCCGCGGTCAGGGCGTTCGCCAGGGGGCTCGCGGCGGAGCTGGCGCCGCGGGTCAGGGTCAACGTCGTCAGCCCCGGGTTCATCGACACCCCGTCGATGGGCGTGACCGGTGTGCCGGACGAGGTCGTCCAGCAGTTCAAGGAAGAGGGCGACCGGATCACGCCGCTCAAGCGGCACGGCACGTCCGACGAGGTGGCGAAAGCCGTGCTGTTCCTCGCGTTCGACGCGACCTTCACGACCGGGGCGGAGCTCGCCGTCGACGGTGGTCTCGGCCAGGGCGTCAGCGCCTGAGGCGAAGTTCTCGCGCCGGCCTGTCACACGTTCGCCGCCCGCCGGGTCAACAGGGCACAGGCGAAGACAGACAGGGAGAACGACGATGAGGATTGCCAACCCGGTGCTGAGCGTTCCCGGTGCGATGCAGGCGCTGCTGGCGTTGTCCGAGGCGGCCGCGACCACCGGGGTCGACAAGGACCTCGCGGAGCTGATCTGCCTGCGGGTCAGCATCATGAACGGCTGCGGGGCCTGCATCGACTACCACACCAGGCTGCTGCGCGAGGCGGGCGTCGAGGACCAGAGGATCTGGGCGATCGCGGGGTGGCGGGACGTGCCGTACTACACCGACGCGGAGAAGGCGGCGTTCGCGCTGGCCGAGCAGGTGACGCACGTGCACGTCAGCGACGAGGTGTGGAACGGGGCCGCGGAGCACTTCGACGAGGAGCAGCTGGCCGGGCTCATGCTCGTGATCGGCGCGATCAACCTGTGGAACCGCATGAACGTCGGCACCCAGCAGAAAGCCGGCTGATCCGGCGCCTCGAAGAGCGAGGCCGGCGCGCAAGAGCTTCCTCTCCCTTGCGTGCCGGCCTCACGGCGCAGCATACCTCATGTCGAACAAATGTTCGATCATCAGGCGATCAACTCGCCGCGAGCGCGGCGCGTCCGTCCTCGGTCAGCTCGGCGCACACGCGGTGCTCGAACCGGGTCGGTTCGGCCGCGCGCAGCAGTCCCGCGTGGACGAGGTCGTGCGTCGCCGTCTGGTCGCAGCACGGCAGGCCGTCGACGTACAGCTCCGGTTCCGAGCCGCCCGTCACCTCGGCCCTGCCTGCCTCGACAGCCTTCAGCATCGCGCGGGCTCTTCCGCTGAGCTCCATCTCGACCCCCAGGTGTGGTGTCCGGTCCACTTGTCCCTTTGTCGAAAAGAGTCCGCATTCGTTCCACAAGTACGGGTCGGTCCGGGTTCTTCACGGTTGCGAACGCCGTGAGCTTGACCCAGTAGGCCGTTCGGGTCACGTCGACACGCCGGGGGAGGACCTCAGCGCGGGCCGGCGCACCCACGTCGTCCAGCGCGGCCGGTAGCCGTGCGAGTACCAGAACGGCGTCGAGCGCGGGTTCGGCAGCGCGTGGTGCAGCAACGTCGACGCCACGCCTGCCCCGTCCAGTACCGCGTGGGCGTGCGCGACGAGGGCGCTGCCGGCGCCGCTGCCGCGGGCGTCGGGTCGCACGCCGAGGTGGCCGAGGTAGGCGAACGGCCGCTGCTCGGCGAACCGGTCCATCCACCCCGCGTGCCGCGGCAGGTCCACGTAGACCATCCCGACGGGCGTGCCGCCGTGGACCGCGAGCCACATCGCCTCGTGGTCGCGGTCGAGCACCTCGGCCAGCGCCGCCCGCAGGTGCTCCGCGCTGTTCGCGCGCACGGTGACCATGCCGAACTCGGCGTCGTACCGGACCGTGTGCAGGTTCAGCTCGACCGCGACGTCCAGGTCGGCGCGGGTCGCGGGGCGCACCGCGACGGTCGAGGGCCGCGCAGGGGCGGTCCGCCCGGCGAGGCGTTCCGCGACCACCGTGAGCGGGGCGAAGCCGTGGTGCAGCAACGGCGCCGCGGTCGCCGTCTCGTGGCTCGGCACGGTCACGAGCGCCGCGGTGTCGGGGTCGTCGAGACCGGTGAGCCGGGGCTCCCACTCGTCGAGCAACGCGGGCAGGTCGCAGCCGGGCCGCCAGTGCAGCCGGTGCACCCGCAGCGGCCCCCAGGTCGCCCCGATCGAGCCGGGGTCCGTCTCGGTGAAGGAGAAGTCGTCGTCCACCGGCCACTTCTACCTGGCAGGGTCGGTCCGGTGGAGATATTCGTGGTGGACTCGTTCACCGACAAGCGCTTCGCGGGCAACCCGGCCGGGGTCGTCCTCCTGACCGAACCGCGCGACGACGTGTGGATGCAGCACGTCGCCGCCGAGATGAAGCACGCCGAGACGGCCTTCGTCACCCCCGACAACCACCTGCGCTGGTTCACCCCGGAGGTCGAGGTCGACCTCTGCGGGCACGCCACGCTGGCCACCGCACACGTGCTCGGCGGTGAGCAGAGGTTCACCACGCGTAGCGGTGTGCTCACCTGCGTACCGGACAACGGGTGGATCCGGATGGACTTCCCGGCCGATCCGCCGAAGTTGACTGACCCGCCAGTCGGACTAGTGGAGGCGCTCCCACATGCGACGATCAAGTCCGTCGCGGTCGGCCGCTTCGACTACCTGATCGAGCTCGGCAGCGCGGAGGAGGTCCGTTCCCTGCGGCCCGACGTCCAAGGACTGGCACAGATGTCGTCACGTGGAGTGATCGTCACGGCGGTCGGCGATGGCGAGGCGGACATCGTCAGCCGGTGCTTCTACCCGGCCGTCGGCATCCCGGAGGACCCCGTCACCGGATCGGCGCACTGCACGCTCGCGTCCTACTGGGTGCCCCGGTTGCAGCGCGCTGACCTGCTGGCGGAGCAGGCGTCGGCGCGCGGCGGGTTCGTCAGGGCCACTCTCGCCCAAGATCGGGTGCTGCTCTCCGGGCAGGCCGTGACGGTGCTCCAGGGGCGTCTGACCGACTAGCCACGTCTGGGTGAACAGGCGTCACGCGGGGTGCTCGACCTGCCATTTCGTCCCCCGAGCGGGGTACTCTGGTGCCCCTGGAGGGGTCCTGATCATCAAGTACGGGACCCCTCAGTCACGCCTGAGCGTCCCCACCCCAGGCCGACGAGGAGGCTGGATGTCCGACCGAGCGTCGGCCCCCGTGTCGAACTCGGCCGCCTGGTCGGCCAAGTCGACCAACCGCGCGTTCAGCGCGTTCGCCGTCACCCTCCTGGTGGCCGGCGTCGTGTGCGCGGGCATGGTCGCGGCCTGGCTCCCCGAGGAGGAGCACACCTCGCTCTTCTGGATCGGCCCGCTGCTCGTCGTCGGCTTCCTGCTGGCCGAGCAGCTCGCGATCAACGTCGACGTCCGCAGCGGCGTCGCCTGGACCATCTCCTTCACCGAGATCCCGCTGGTGCTCGGCCTGCTGGTGGCCCCGTTCGAGATCGTCCTCGCCGCGCACGTAGTCGCGGGCGTGGGCACGCTGCTGGGCAGGCGGATCCTGGACCGCGCCGTCTACAACGCGGGCCTGATGTTCATGGAGATCTCCGTCGCGTTCGCCGCGGCGGCCGTGGTGAACCGGGTGGTCGGCGAGGGCGGGCCGTTCTGGGCGGGCGCGTTCGTCGGCACGATCACGGTGCCGCTGCTCGCGAGCGTCCTGGGCCTCTGCGCCCTGCGGCTCATGGGCAAGTCGATGCGGGTGGGCAACAGCCTCCGCCTCGTGCTCCAGACGCTCGTCGTGGCGCTGCTCAACACCTCGGCCGGCCTCGTCGGCTACCAGATCGTCTCGACCACGCAGTGGGGCGGCCTGCTGATCGTCCTGGTGCTCGCCGGGATCATCGCCACCTACCTCGCCTACTCCGGGCTGCTGCGCGAACAGCGCGACCTGGAGGCGCTGAGCGAGGTCAGCCTCCGCGTCGCGCGGTCGGGCCAGCACGGCACCGGCCCGCGCCAGCCCGACGACGACCTCACCGCGAACGTCGAAGAGGACGAGTGGCAGCTCATCGCGGAACGCATCCGCGAGCAGCTCAACGCCAACCGGGTCGTGCTGCGCCTGCGCACCGACCCGCAGGAAGCCATGATCACCCTCGTCGCCGGCGAACCGCTGCCGGAGGAGATGACCACGACGGACCCGCGGGCCGTGCGCGAGGACCCGGTCCTGCAGCTGCCCGGCACGCACGTCCGCTACTACCGCGTGGCCGACGCGACCGAGGACGTCACCGAGGCCCTGCTGCGCCGCGACGTGCAGGAAGCGCTGGTGGTGCCGTTGCGCGGCGCGACCCAGCTGCTCGGCGCGGTCGAGGCGCACGACCGGCTCTCCCGGTGGCGCGGCTTCGGCAAGGCCGACATCCAGCTGCTGCGCACCCTCGCCTCCCACCTCGCGACCGCCGTGGACAACCGGCGGCTGCTCGCCCGCCTGCGCCACGACGCCTACCACGACCCGCTGACCGGCCTGCTCAACCGCGCGGGCTTCCGCGAGGCCTGCGCCGAACCGCTGCGCGAGTCGAAGAGGGGCGTGGTGCTGCGCATCGACCTCGACGTCCTGTCGACGGTCTCCGACGCGCTCGGACAGGCCTGGGGCAACCGCATGGTCGTCGCCGCCGGGCGCAGGCTGCGCGACGCGCTGGGCGCCGATGTGCCGCTGGCCCGCCTGGAGGGAGGCGCGTTCGCGGCGTTCTTCGACGACGAGCGGGCGGCCACCGCCCACGAGATCGCCGACCGGCTCCGCGCGGGCCTGTCCGTGCCGTACCCCGTCGACCGGCTGACCGTCGAGGCCTCCGCCGTCGTGGGCTACGCGTCCAAAGCGGACTCCGAGACCGAGGACCCCGACCCGGACGCGTTGCTGCAGCGGGCGGACGTCGCCGTGCGCGCCACGACGGAGGGAACGCCGGTGCGGGCCTACGCACCGAGCATGGGCCAGATCTTCCTGCGCCGCTTCCAGCTCGTGACGCAGTTCCGCCAGGCCGTCGAGACCGGGCAGATCTCCGTGCACTACCAGCCGAAGGTCGCCCTGCCCTCACGCCAGGTCGTGGGCGCGGAGGCGCTGGTGCGCTGGACGCACCCCGAGTTCGGCCGCGTCGACCCGGACGAGTTCGTGCCGGCCGTCGAGGCCACCGGCCTGGTGGACGTGCTGACGGACTTCGTGATGGACCGCGCCCTGGAACGGGTGCGCCGCTGGCTCGACCGCGGGCTGCGGATGTCCATCGCGGTCAACCTGTCCGTGCGGACGCTGGGCGACGAGGACTTCCCCAACCGCGTGGCGGCCGCGCTGGAACGCCACGACGTGCCCTCCGGCCTGTTGACCTTCGAGCTCACCGAGTCGGGCGTCATGGCCGACCCCGAGCGCGCCCTGCCGGTGCTGCGGCGCCTGCACGCGATCGGCGTCGTGCTGGCGGTCGACGACTTCGGCACCGGGTACTCCTCGCTGGCCTACCTGCGCCAGCTGCCGGTGGACGAGGTGAAGATCGACAAGTCGTTCGTGCTCGGCATGGGCACCGACCTCGGCGACATGGCCGTGGTGCGCTCGATCGTCGAGCTCGGTCACTCGCTCGGTCTCGTCGTGGTCGCCGAGGGCGTGGAGGACGACGCCGCACGTGACCAGCTGGTCGGCATGGGCTGCGACGTCGCGCAGGGGTACCTGATCTCCCGGCCGCTCTCCGAAGATCGCTTCGAGGCGTGGCTGCGGGCGCGAACGGTGCAGGTCAGGGGTGCTCGCGATGAGACGGTGCTCACGCTGGTGCACTGAAGGCACCCCCGGATTTCGTTCTTGGTGGACCCGTGTTGTAGAGTTCTCCTCGCTCGGCAAGAACGAAAGAGCAAGCCCCTTTAGCTCAGTCGGCAGAGCGTCTCCATGGTAAGGAGAAGGTCTACGGTTCGATTCCGTAAAGGGGCTCCACTACTGGCCGCGGTGCTGAGCATCGCGGCTGTGGTGTGTTAAAGCGGTGTAGCTCAGTTGGTAGAGCAAGCGGCTCATAATCGCTGTGTCGCCGGTTCAAGTCCGGCCACCGCTACGTGAGTGGGTGAGGTGTGCTGGCGGAGAGCGCCAGCCGTCCTCACTCCGCCATGATTTTGGGGGCCGAGCCCCCAGACCCCCGGGCAGCACCCTCGCTGCCCATCCCCGCCAGGCGGTAAGCCCGCACTGGGTTGTCCGGGGTTCGCGTGCTCTCAGGAAGGCAAGGACCGTGGCTGCAACCGACGTACGCCCGAAGATCACCCTCGCGTGCGAGGAGTGCAAGCACCGGAACTACATCACCAGGAAGAACCGGCGCAACGACCCGGACCGCCTGGAGGTCAAGAAGTTCTGCCCGAACTGCAAGACGCACCGCGCGCACAAGGAAACCCGCTGAGCGCGTAGCGAGTCTTTCGGCGAGGCCCGTCCCACACCGTGGGGCGGGCCTCGCCGCATATAGGCTCATTCGGTGCCTCTGGACCCCGCCTTCATCGGACGTAGTTATCCGCCGTCGCAGCCGTACGACGTGAGCCGCGAGAAGATCCGCGAGTTCGCCGACGCGATCGGTGCCGACAGCCCGGCTCATCGCGACGCGGAAGCGGCGAAGGCGCTGGGGTACGGGGACGTCATCGCGCCGCCGACGTTCGCGATCGTGGTGTCGATGAAGACCAACGAGACGGTCATGTTCGACCCGGAGCTGCAGCTCGACTACAGCCGGGTCGTGCACGGCGACCAGAACTTCGTCCACCACCGGCCCATCACCGCGGGCGACCAGCTCGTGTGCGTGGCGCACATCGACGGCATCGTGGCCCGCATGGGCAACGACATGGTGACCGTCCGGACCGAGATCAGCACGGCCGAGGGCGAGCCGGTCACCACCGCCAGGTCGATGCTCGTCGTGAGGGGAGAAGACGCGTGAGCCACGAAGTCGGGACCGTGCTGCCGGCCCTGTCCGTCCGCCTCACGCGCGCCGACCTGGTGCGCTACGCGGGCGCCTCGCTGGACTTCAACCCCATCCACTGGAACGAGAAGACCGCGAAGGACGTCGGCCTGCCCGACGTCATCGCCCACGGCATGCTCACGATGGCCGTGGCGTCGCGGATCGTCGCGGAGTGGATCGGCGACCCCGGTGCGATCGTCGAGTACGGCTGCCGCTTCGGCCGGCCGGTCGTGGTGCCCAACGACGACGAGGGCGCGCTGGTCGAGGTGACCGCGAAGGTCACCAAGGACCTCGGCGACGGAACTGTGAAGGTCAACATCAACGCGGCTTTTGACGGCAAGTCGGTGTTGACGGGCGCGTTCGCTCGCGTGCGCGTGGGCTGACGATGTGATCAACGACACCGCCGGGCCACCCGGTCCGGTGGTGTTTGCCGTGCTCACGGGAGGTTCGGGTCACACCGCCGCCGCGGTTGCCCGACCCTGATTCGTCTTCTCGGCACTCGTGTGGGTAGGGTGTGCGACAGGCCGCTCGACAGATGCTTGGGCGGTCTGGTTGGAATGGACGGGGCAGGCTCCCGTACACTTCCTGCGTGGCCAGGGGATCTCTCGCAGATCCCGAAGGGGCGTAGCTCAACTGGCAGAGCAGCGGTCTCCAAAACCGCAGGTTGCAGGTTCAAGTCCTGTCGCCCCTGCTGTCGAAGCGTCATGGGTGGAGTGGAGGACGGCATGAGCGAGGGCCGCGAGCAGGACCAGCCGGAGGAGCGCGAAGGCGCTGTCCGGCCGTCCACTGCTGCGGCGCGGCGTGAACGTCGTGCCTCCTCTCGCCCGGCCGCCCGCAAGGACGGCAGCAGCGCTGAGTCGAAGAAGAGCGCCGTCAAGTCCGACGACTCGGACGACGACGCCAAGAAGGGTCGCCCGACGAAGACCCGTGATGGACAGGAGAAGGGCCCCTCGCTGATCGGGCGGTTCTTCCGCTACATCCGCGAGGTCATCAGCGAACTCCGCAAGGTGATCTGGCCGACGCGCAAGCAGCTCGTCACGTACACCGGTGTAGTCCTGGTGTTCGTGGTCGTGATGGTCGCGCTGGTGTGGGCTCTCGACCTCGGCTTCGGCGCGGCTGTTTTCGAGTTGTTCGGCTGAGCCGGACAGCTGCCGCTGCAACCAGGAAGCGAGATCCACAGTGAGCTCCGACAACGGCGTTGACGCCCAGGAGAAGACCGACCTCATCGACGACGAGGTGTCCGAGGACACCGCGGCCGACGAGACGGTCGAGTCGGAGGCTGTGGACTCCGAGGACGCCGCTGACGCCGACGTCGCGGACGAGGCCGACGAAGACGAGACCGAGGACGTCGACGTCCTCGCCATCGACGAGACCCCGATCGACGAAGAGATCGCCGACCCCGCCGAAGAGCTGCGCCAGGCCCTGCGCCACGCGCCCGGCGACTGGTACGTCGTGCACTCGTACGCCGGTTACGAGAACAAGGTCAAGGCCAACCTCGAGACCCGCATCCACACGCTCGACATGGAGGACTACATCTTCCAGGTCGAGGTGCCGACCGAAGAGGTCACCGAGATCAAGAACGGCCAGCGCAAGCTGGTGCAGCGCAAGGTGCTGCCCGGCTACATCCTGGTCCGCATGGAGCTCACCGACGCGTCCTGGAGCGCCGTCCGCAACACGCCGGGCGTGACCGGGTTCGTCGGGGCCACCTCCAAGCCCTCGCCCCTCACGATCGACGAGGTGCTGAAGTTCCTGCTCCCGCAGGGCGAGCAGAAGCCGGCAGAGGGCAAGAAGGCCGCCTCCACCACCGCGCCGAAGCCGACCATCGAGGTCGACTTCGAGGTGGGCGAGTCGGTCACCGTCATGGACGGCCCGTTCGCCACGCTGCCCGCCACGATCAGCGAGGTCAACGCGGACGGCCAGAAGCTGAAGGTCCTGGTGTCGATCTTCGGCCGGGAGACGCCGGTCGAGCTGTCGTTCAGCCAGGTCTCCAAGATCTGAGCGGTTCCCTCGAAAGAGGAACCGATCGGCCACGCTGCGGCTGGCAGGGCCGCGCGCGGACACCGCAATAACAGGAAGTACGGACATGCCACCCAAGAAGAAGAAGCTGTCAGCGATCATCAAGCTGCAGATCAAGGCTGGTGCCGCCAACCCGGCGCCGCCCGTCGGTCCCGCGCTTGGTCAGCACGGCGTCAACATCATGGAGTTCTGCAAGGCCTACAACGCCGCGACCGAGTCGCAGCGCGGTCAGGTCGTGCCGGTCGAGATCTCGGTCTACGAAGACCGCTCGTTCGACTTCAAGCTGAAGACCCCGCCGGCCGCGCGCCTCATCCTCGCCGCCGCCGGCGTCGACAAGGGATCGGGCGAGCCGCACCGCGTCAAGGTCGCCAAGGTGACCATGGAGCAGGTGCGCCAGATCGCGCAGACCAAGATGGTCGACCTGAACGCGAACGACGTCGACCAGGCCGCGAAGATCATCGCCGGCACCGCCCGTTCCATGGGCATCACGGTCGAAGGCTGATCTTTCTCTTTCGCAAGCGTGGGAGAGCCGAGCGCGGCTCATTCACCACGACTGATCCACGGTTAGGACAGAGTCATGAAGCGCAGCAAGGCCTACAAGGCCGCAGCCGAGCTGGTGGACCGGGAGCGGCTGTACTCGCCGCTGGAGGCCGCCAAGCTCGCCAAGGAAACGTCCAAGGTGAAGCTGGACTCGACCGTCGAGGTCGCGATTCGCCTCGGCGTCGACCCCCGCAAGGCCGACCAGATGGTCCGCGGCACCGTGAACCTGCCGCACGGTACGGGCAAGACCGCCCGCGTGATCGTCTTCGCAACCGGTGACAAGGCCGCAGAGGCCGAGGCCGCCGGTGCGGACGCCGTCGGCGCCGAAGACCTCATCGAGCGCATCCAGGGTGGCTGGCTCGACTTCGACGCCGCGATCGCGACCCCCGACCAGATGGCGAAGGTCGGCCGCATCGCCCGCATCCTCGGCCCGCGTGGCCTGATGCCGAACCCCAAGACCGGCACCGTGACCCCCGAGGTCGCGAAGGCGGTGAACGACATCAAGGGCGGTAAGATCAACTTCCGCGTCGACAAGCAGGCCAACCTGCACTTCGTGATCGGCAAGGTGTCGTTCGACCCCGAGAAGCTGGTCGAGAACTACGCCGCGGCTCTGGACGAGGTGCTCCGCGCCAAGCCGTCCGCGGCCAAGGGCCGGTACGTCAAGAAGGTCACCGTCTCCACGACGATGGGCCCCGGCATCCCGGTCGACCCGAACCGCACCCGCAACATGCTGGTGGACGAGGCCTGAGCCTCGCGGTTCTGAAGCACCCGTGAAGGGCCCCCGGCGCACGCCGGGGGCCTTTTGCCTGCGTCGCTCAGTGCTGCTCGACGGGCGGTGAGGCCCGCTTCCGCCGCTCCGGCTGCCACGCCTGCCGGTAGTCGCTGGGTGACACCCCGACCTGCTTCAGGAAGTGGTGCCGCAGGTTGTTCGCCGTGCCGATGCCGCTCAACGCCGCGATCTTCTCCACCGGCAGGTCGGTCGACTCCAGCAGCGCCTGCGCCCTGGCGATGCGTTCGTTGAGCAGCCACTGCAACGGCGTGGTTCCGGTGGCCGCGTGCAGGCGGCGGTAGAACGTCCGCGGGCTCACGGCGGCGCGGCGGGCCAGGGCGTCGATGGTCAGCGGTTCGTCCAGGCGTTCGCGAGCCCAGTCGAGGGCCGCGGTCATGCCCGCGCTCGTGAGGACGTTGCCGTCGTCGACGTGGAGGACCGAGTCGTCGACCCGCACCGCGGGGTAGCGCTCGGCGAGCAGTGCGGTGTGCATCCAGTGGGCCGTTGCCCTGCGGCCGTCGAGGAGGCCCGCTTCGGCCAGTGCGAAGGCGCCGACGCAGAGGGAAACGATGCGGGCGCCGGCCTCGTGGGCCCCGCGGAGGGCGGAGACCAGGGCGGGTGGGACCGGGGCGTTGTCCTCGATGACCTCCTCCGGCACCCACGGGACGATGACGGTGTCCGCTCGTGCGAGGGTCGGGGTGCGGCGTGCCGAAGACGGCCGCGGGGATGCCCAGTTCGTAGAGGTCCAGGACGCCGAAGTCGTCGGGCACGACCAAGGCGACGGAGCCGGCGGTCATGCGACCCAGCCTATGGCAGGAATTGATGGACGGGGGCATTCCGGTCACTGGTTGCGGTGATCACCGGTGGCGAAGCTGGAGCCATGACAACTGAGGCGATCACGGTGCTGGGGCTGGGCAACCTCGGACGTGCCGTGGCGGAGGCGTTCCTGCGGGGCGGGCACCCCACGACGGTGTGGAACCGTTCTGCCGCAAAGGCTTTGGCGCTCGTGGAGGGTGGTGCGACTGCGGCGGCCACAGTCGGGGAGGCGGTCGCGGCGGGTGAGCTCGTGGTCGTGGCCGTGCTCGACCACCGGGCGGTGCGGGAGGTGCTGCATGGGGTGGACGTGCGGGGGCGGGCGTTGGTGAACCTCACCTCCGGCACGCCGGACGAGGCGCGCGCGGTGGCGCGGTGGGCCGGGGAGAACGGCGCGGAGTACCTGCACGGCGCGGTCTACGCGGTGCCGCAGACGATCGGGACCGCGGCGTCGTCGATCAACTGCAGCGGTTCCGCCGCGGTGCACGAGCGGTGGCGGGAGCGGTTGGGGCTGCTCGAGAAAGGTCACGTTCCTCGGCGCCGACGCCGGGCGCGCGTCCGGGTACGACGTGGCGGTCCTGGCCGGGATGTACGGGCTGATCGGCGGGTTCCTGCACGCGGCGGCGCTGGCGCGGGCCGGTGGCATCAAGGCCACCGAGCTCACGCCGATGTTGTTGTCGTGGCTCGTGGACCTGCACCCCGCGCTGGTCGCGTTCGCCGAGGAGGTCGACTCGGCCGCCTACGCCGGCGGGGAGTCGAGCCTCGCGATGAACCAGAGCGGGCTGGCCACGCTGATCCGCGCCGCCGAGACGCAGGGCGTGCCGTTCGCGGGGCTCGACGCCGTCAAGGCGCTGGTCGACCGGCAGGTCGCCGAAGGGCGGGGCGCGGAGAGCCTGGCCCGCGCCGTCGAGTCCCTCGGTGGCCCGCACCGGTCCGGGGGCTGACGGCGGGAACACCGGGGCGGGCGTGGTCCTCGATCAACCGCAGGTGCTCGGGTTCCAGTCGGTGATGACCCAGCCGGAGCCGACCTTCTCGACGACGAACGTGCCCAGCCGCGGGCCGCCCTCGACGGTCAGCGCGCAGGAGTCGATGGTGACCTTGGTGGAGGTCGGGGTCTTCAGCATCTCGGGCGGGAACATGACCTGCTGGTACCGGTCGACGTTGGTGACCTGCGCCCGCAGCCCCTTCACCGCGGCGGCGCAATCGCTTGCGCCGTGGGCGTTCGCGAACTTCTGGCGGGTGTCGTCGCGCAGGATCAGCGTGCAGGCGCGGGTCGTGTCGGCGAAGGAGACGTGCTTGTAGAACATGCCGACGGTGCCCTGCAGGCCCGCGGGTGCGGACAGTCCCTGTGCCGCACCGGTCACGCCGCCGCTGTCCTGCGCGATGTCGCCGGGGTCGTCGGTGCCGAAGAAGTGGTTGTAGGCCCAGATCGCCGAGCCCAGCACGACGAGGAACGTCAGCACGCGCCAGAAGAGCGCGCTGCCGAGGATGAACAGCACCCACCGCAGCCGGTTGCCGGGGCCCGGCCTGGGTGCCTGCGGCGCTTGGCCGGTGGCCTCCTGGTAGCGCTGGAACTCCTGGAAGCGCTGGAACTCCTGGAACTGCCGGAGCTGTTCGGGGTCCATCGGGGGCTGCGGCGGCTGCGGGGGCTGCCGGGGTGCGAGGTCCTTGCCGGGCTCGTCCGTCACAGGTCACATCATGCCGATTTGGAGTGGCCGTACACAGTCGAGTAGTCTTTTCCTGGTTCTACCGAAGACCGCAGGTTTTCTCCGCGAGGAGAACGAAGGCCCCGTTGCAACACGGGCGGCCCGCGCAGGGAGGACGAGGCTCAGCTTGTCGTGACGCCCCGTGCTGCTTGTGCGCGTGGGCGTTTTTGTTGTTTCGGAGCCTTCTCGAACTGGCGGTCACCCAGCCCAGAGAGGAGGCGATCATGGCGAAGCCCAGCAAGGTTACGGCGGTCGCTGAGCTCGCGGACCAGTTCCGCAGCAGCTCGGCAGCGGTTGTCACCGAGTACCGTGGCCTCTCCATGGCGCAGCTCACGACGCTGCGTCGCGCTCTCGGCGCGGGCACCAAGTACACCGTCGCGAAGAACACGCTGGTCAAGCTGGCCGCCGCGGACGCCGGCATCGAGGGCCTCGAGGCTCTCCTGTCCGGTCCGACCGCCATCGCGTTCGTCGAGGGCGAGCCCGTCGACGCCGCCAAGGCGATCCGCGACTTCGCGAAGGACAACAAGGCCCTGATCATCAAGGGCGGCTTCATGGATGGCCGCCCGCTCTCGGTCGACGAGGTCACGGCTATCGCCGACCTCGAAAGCCGTGAGGTGCTGCTCGCGAAGCTCGCGGGCGCGATGAAGGGCAACCTGGCCAAGGCCGCGGGTCTGTTCAACGCCCCGGCTTCCCAGGTCGCTCGCCTGGCTGCTGCCCTGCAGGAGAAGAAGGCCGAGTCGGCTCCCGCCGCCGAAGCCGACGCTCCCGCCGAAAGCTGATCACCCGAAGACACACCCGACGCTTTCGCGCGGGAAATTAGAAAGGACCGCCGATCATGGCGAAGCTCAGCACCGAAGAGCTGCTCGACGCGTTCAAGGAGATGACCCTCCTGGAGCTGTCGGCGTTCGTGAAGCAGTTCGAGGAGACCTTCGAGGTCACCGCCGCGGCTCCGGTCGCCGTCGCTGCTGCCGGCCCGGCCGGCCCCGCCGCCGCCGAGGTCGAGGAGAAGGACGAGTTCGACGTCGTCCTCGAGTCCGCCGGTGACAAGAAGATCCAGGTCATCAAGGTCGTCCGCGAGGTCGTCTCGGGCCTGGGCCTGAAGGAGGCCAAGGAGCTGGTCGAGTCCGCTCCGAAGCCGATCCTCGAAGGTGTCGCGAAGGACGTCGCGGACGCCGCCAAGGAGAAGCTCGAGGCCGCCGGCGCCAAGATCACCCTCAAGTGATCCGGGCCCCCTCGGGGGCTTGGCGTTCAGCCGCTTGAAACGGGCGTGCACCCACAACGGGGGTGCACGCCCGTTTTGCTGTGTCCGGACCTTCACGACATGCGCCGTGTGACCGTTTCACGAGGTCACGCTCAGTGCTGTTATCCGAACGCAACCGCCATTAACCCAACTGGTGAGTAACCTCCCGCGAACGAACTCGTTGCCCAGGTGTGACGCCGGTCCCGTCGGCGTCGTCGGGCTGTGCGGAGGTGCGGATGGGCGTCGAGGTGGTCGTCGAGGGTCTGACCAAGTCCTTCGGCAAGCAGACCATCTGGCAGGACGTCACGCTCACGTTGCCGCCGGGTGAGGTCAGCGTGATGCTCGGACCGTCGGGCACCGGCAAGAGCGTGTTCCTGAAGTCGCTGGTGGGACTGCTCAAGCCGGAGCAGGGCAAGATCGTCATCAACGGCACGGACCTCGTGCGGTGCTCCGAGCACAAGCTCTACGAGATCCGGAAGATGTTCGGCGTGCTGTTCCAGGACGGTGCGCTGTTCGGGTCGATGAACCTGTACGACAACATCGCCTTCCCGCTGCGGGAGCACACCCGCAAGAGCGAGGCCGAGGTCCGCAGGATCGTCCTCGAGAAGATGGAGATGGTCGGTCTCGTCGGTGCGGAGAAGAAGCTCCCCGGCGAGATCTCCGGCGGCATGCGCAAGCGGGCCGGTCTGGCCCGCGCGCTGGTGCTCGACCCCGAGATCATCCTGTGCGACGAGCCGGACTCCGGGCTCGACCCGGTGCGCACGGCGTACCTGAGCCAGCTGCTGATCGACCTCAACGCGCAGATCGACGCGACGATCCTCATCGTCACGCACAACATCAACATCGCGCGGACCGTGCCGGACAACCTCGGCATGCTGTTCCGGCGGGAGCTCGTCATGTTCGGGCCGCGGGAGGTCCTGCTCACGAGCGACGAGCCGGTGGTCGAGCAGTTCCTCAACGGGCGGCGGCTCGGGCCGATCGGCATGTCCGAGGAGAAGGACCAGGCGACCATGGCCGCCGAGCAGGCGCACGCGGACGCCGGGCACTCGGACGGGTCGCCGGACGAGGACATGCGCGGGGTCGTGCCGCAGCTGGAACCGACGCCGGGGTTGCCGTACCGGGACGCGGTGCGGCGGCGCAAGGACCGGGTCATGTCGATCATCCACCGGCTGCCGCACGAGGCGCAGCAGGGCATCATCGCCAGCCTCACCACCGAGGAGCAGGTGCGGTACGGGGTGCACGTCGGGACGCCGGTCGCGGCTCCCACGCCGAGCCCGTGGCCGCGGACCGGTGGTGTGCTGTGAGCACCCAGACCTTTCCCGGCGCCGGTGCGCTGCGGGAGACCGGGAAGCTGTGCCAGCTCGGCATCGACGTGGTGCGCACGTCGTTCCGGCGGCCGTTCCAGCTGCGGGAGTTCATCCAGCAGAGCTGGTTCATCGTCAGCGTCACGGTGCTGCCGACGGCACTGGTCAGCATCCCGTTCGGCGCGGTCATCGCGTTGCAGCTGGGCAGCCTGACCAGGCAGATCGGCGCGCAGTCGTTCACCGGTGCCGCCAGCGTGCTCGCGATCATCCAGCAGGCCAGCCCGATCGTGACGGCGCTGCTCATCGCCGGTGCCGGCGGCAGTGCGATCTGCGCGGACCTCGGGTCCCGCACGATCCGCGAGGAGATCGACGCCATGGAAGTGCTCGGGGTGTCGCCGATCCACCGGCTGGTCGTGCCCAGGGTGCTGGCGGCGATGCTGGTGTCCGTGCTGCTCAACGGCATGGTCAGCGTCGTCGGCGTGCTCGGCGGCTACTTCTTCAACGTGATCATGCAGGACGGCACGCCCGGTGCCTACCTCGCGAGCTTCAGCGCGCTGGCGCAGCTGCCGGACCTGTGGATCAGCGAGCTCAAGGCGCTGATCTTCGGGTTCATCGCGGGCATCGTGGCCGCCTACCGGGGGCTCAACCCCGCGGGTGGCCCGAAGGGCGTGGGCGACGCGGTCAACCAGGCCGTGGTCATCACGTTCCTGCTGCTGTTCTTCGTCAACTTCGTCCTCACCACGATCTACCTGCAGGTCGTGCCCGCGAAGGGGAGCTGATGGCGAACAAGGTGCTGTCCACCCTGGACGGGTTCGGCGACCAGCTGTCGTTCTACCTCAAGGCGCTGGCGTGGACGCCCCGCGCGCTGAAGCGGTACTCCAAGGAGACGCTGCGGCTGCTGGCCGAGGTGAGCTTCGGGTCCGGTGCGCTCGCGGTCATCGGCGGCACGATCGGCGTGATGGTCGGGTTGTCCGTGTTCACCGGCACCGTCGTCGGTCTGCAGGGGTTCACGGCCCTCAACCAGATCGGCACGAGCGCGTTCGCCGGGTTCGTGTCCGCCTACTTCAACACGCGTGAGATCGCGCCGCTCGTCGCCGGGCTGGCGTTGAGCGCGACGGTCGGAAGTGGGTTCACCGCGCAGCTCGGCGCCATGCGGATCTCCGAGGAGATCGACGCGCTGGAGGTCATGGGCATCCCGAGCCTGCCGTTCCTGGTCACCACGCGGATCATCGCCGGGTTCGTCGCGATCATCCCGCTGTACGTGATCGGCCTGCTCACCAGCTACCTGGCGGCCAGGACGATCACCGTGGAGTTCTACGGGCAGTCGGCGGGCACGTACGACCACTACTTCAACCTGTTCCTGCCACCGGTCGACGTGCTCTGGTCGTTCGGCAAGGTGCTGGTCTTCGCGGTCGTGATCATCATGACCCACTGCTACTACGGCTACCGCGCCTCCGGCGGGCCGGCGGGGGTCGGTGTGGCCGTCGGACGGGCGGTGCGCACCGCCATCGTCACGACCGCGCTGCTCGACTT
The DNA here is from genome assembly GCF_054300775.1 of Lentzea chajnantorensis. Taxonomy (NCBI): domain Bacteria; kingdom Bacillati; phylum Actinomycetota; class Actinomycetes; order Pseudonocardiales; family Pseudonocardiaceae; genus Lentzea; species Lentzea chajnantorensis. The sequence continues at coordinate 1,649,942 of NZ_JBSDZT010000002.1, forward strand.
CTTCCTGAGCCTCGCGATCTGGGGCGCCACGACGACGGTGAGGATCGCCGGATGAAGAAGCGCGTGCTGGGCATCGCGTTCCTCCTCGCGATCGCCATGTTCCTGTCGCTCACGGTGGCGCTCTACAAGGACGCCTTCAGCGACTACGTGAAGGTGACGCTCAAGACCGACCACATCGGCAACCAGCTGCTGACCGCGAGCGACGTCAAGGTCCGCGGGCTGATCGTCGGCTCGGTCAAGGCCATCCGCACCACCGGCGACGGCGCCGAGCTGGAGCTCGCGCTGCTGCCGGACAAGGTCGAGCAGATCCCCGGCAACGTCTCCGCGCGCCTGCTGCCCAAGACGTTGTTCGGCGAGCGGTACGTGAACCTCGTGCTGCCGCAGCGCAAGGGCGCCGCCATCAGGGAGGGCGCGGTCATCGAGCAGGACCGCACCAGCAGCGCCATCGAGGTCGAGCGCGTGCTGAACAACCTGATGCCGGTGCTGCAGGCGATCCAGCCGGAGAAGCTCGCCACGACGCTCACGGCGTTGTCGCAGGCGCTCGACGGCCGCGGCAAGCCGCTCGGCGAGACGCTGGTGTCGCTCGACGCCTACCTCGGTGAGCTCAACCCGCAGCTGCCGGCGCTCAAGGAGAACATCTCCAGGCTCGCCGACGTCGCGAACGTCTACTCCGACGCCGCTCCCGACCTGCTCCAGGCGCTCAACGACATGACCACGACGACCAAGACCGTGGTCGACCAGCGGGACAACCTGCTCGCGCTGTACGGCTCGCTCACCACGACCTCGCAGGACCTCACGGGCTTCCTCGCGGTCAACAAGAACAACATCATCCAGCTCGCGGACACCAGCCGTCCGACGCTGGAGCTGCTGGCCAAGTACGCGCCCGAGTACCCGTGCCTGCTCAAGGGCCTCAGCGAGTTCAAGCCGGTCATCGAGAAGGCGTTCGGTGTGGGCACCAACGAACCCGGCCTGCACATCACGCTGGAGATCACGAACACCCGCGGCAAGTACAAGCCCGGCATCGACGACCCCGAGTACCGGGACAAGCGCGGGCCACGCTGCTACGACCTGGTCCCGCGGCCGGACCCGTTCCCGCAGTACCCGCCGGAGGGTCCGGTGAAGGACGGCTCCAGCTCGCCGCCGCCCGCCCGCGTCGCCAACGACGGGATCCTGCCGCCCGCGACCGCCGGGAACGCGACCTCGCCGTCGTCGGCCACCGCGGTGAACCTCGCGAACTCGCCGGAGGAGGCCCGGATGATCGCGGCGCTGTTCGGCCCGCGGATGGGCGTGGACCCGCAGGACGTGCCGGGCTGGTCGAGCCTGCTGCTCGGACCGCTGGTGCGCGGAACGGAGGTGACGGTCGAGTGAAGGGTGTGCTCGCCCCGCTGCTGAAGCTGATCACGTTCGCCGTGGTCACGATCCTCGCCACGACCCTGCTGGCGATCACCATCGCGAACGTCAACCTGGCCGGCGCCACCGGGTACAAGGCGCGGTTCACCGACGTCACCGCCCTGAACGAGGGCGACGACATCCGCATCGCCGGCGTCCGCGTCGGGCAGGTCGACGAGATCAGGGTCGTCGACCGCAAGACCGCCGAGGTCGAGTTCTCGATCGACGGCGACCGCCGGCTGCCCGACGCGGTGACCGCGACCATCAAGTACCGCAACCTGGTGGGCCAGCGGTACATCGCGCTGGAGGCCGGCACCGGCGACACCAGCGCGGTGCTGCCCGAGGGCGGCACGATCCCGCTGGAGCGCACCAGGTCAGCGCTCGACCTCACGGTGTTGTTCAACGGCTTCAAGCCGCTCTTCCAGGCCCTGTCGCCGGACGACGTGAACAAGCTGTCGTTCGAGATCGTCCAGGTGCTGCAGGGAGAGGGCGGCACGATCGACAGCCTGCTGCGGCACACGGCGTCGCTGACCAGCACGCTCGCCGGCAAGGACAAGGTCATCGGCCAGGTCGTCGACAACCTCAACGTCGCGCTGGACACCGTGAACTCGCGCGGCGACGACCTGAACAACCTCGTCGTCACGTTGCAGCAGCTCGTCTCCGGGCTCGCGCAGGACCGCCAGCCGATCGGCGAGGCCATCACCGCGCTCGGCGACCTCACCAACGCGACCGCCGGCCTGCTGGAACAGGGTCGCGAACCGTTGCGCAACGACATCGCTCAGCTCGGCATCGTCTCGAAGACGCTGGGGGACAACGAGGTGCTCGTCGAGGGCGTGCTCCAGCGGCTGCCGAACAAGCTGGAGACGATCACCAGGACCGCGACCTACGGCTCGTGGTTCAACTTCTACCTGTGCGAGGCCAGCGGCCAGATCGCCGTGCCGCCGGTCATCACCGACCCCGTCCCCATCACGGCGTTGCCGGTGACACAGCAGAGGTGCCGCCGATGAAACAGCGCAACCCCATCGCCACCGGCGCGATCAGCCTGACGTTGATCGCACTGCTGCTGCTCGCCGCGTTCTACTCCGACGACCTGCCGATCGTGGGCGGCGGCACGAGCTACGCGGCGGACTTCAGCGAGGCCGCGGGCCTGGTGCCGGGCAACGAGGTCCGCGTCGCCGGCGTGAAGGTCGGCAAGGTCACCAAGGTCGGGCTGAACGGCGACCGGGTGCGGGTGACGTTCAAGGTCAAGGACGCCTGGGTGGGCGACCGGTCGACCGCGATGATCCGCATCAAGACGTTGCTGGGCCAGAAGTTCCTGGCGCTCGACCCGCAGGGCTCGCAGCCGCTCTCGCCCGGTGACCCGATCCCGAAGGAACGCACGCTCGCGCCGTACGACGTGAACGAGGCGTTCAACGGGCTCGCGACGACCGTCGGCCAGATCGACACCAAGCAGCTCGCGGACAGCTTCACCGTGCTGTCCGAGACGTTCAAGAACTCGCCCGAGCACGTCCGCGGCGCGCTGGACGGCCTGTCCGCGCTGTCGAAGACGATCTCCTCGCGCGACGAGCAGCTCGCGAAGCTGCTCGACAACACCCGGCAGCTGACCGGGACGCTGGCCGACCGCAACGCCGAGTTCGAGAAGCTGATCGCCGACGGCAACCTGCTGCTGGGCGAGCTGCGCAAGCGGCGGGAGGCCATCAGCGCGGTGCTCGGCGGCACGCGCGACCTGGCCAGGCAGCTCTCCGGGCTGGTCGCGGACAACCAGGACCAGCTGCGGCCGGCGCTGCAGCAGCTCGACCGGGTCACCACGATCCTGCAGCGCAACCAGGACAACCTGGACCGCAGCCTGGCGCTGCTGGCCCCGTTCTACCGGGTGTTCGCGAACACCCTGGGCAACGGGCGCTGGTTCGACACCTACATCTGCGGTCTGCTGCCGCCCTCGGTGAACCTCGGCGTCGTCGGGTTCAACGAGGAAGGCTGCCTGCCTCCGGGGGTGGCGCGATGACGACTGTGGTGCACAGCAGGGCCGGCCGGTTCATCGCGATCGCGTGCGTGCTCGCGCTCGTGCTGACCGCCGCGCTCTGGTGGGTGTTCAACGGCATGAACGGGCGCAAGGTCACCGCGCACTTCGCAGCGGCCGTCGGCGTCTACCCCGGCGGTGACGTGCGGGTGCTGGGCGTGAAGGTCGGCACGATCGACGAGGTCACGCCGGAGGGCAAGACGGTGAAGGTGGTGTTCACCGTCGACCGCGACGTGCGGGTACCGGCGAACGCGCAGGCCGTCGTGGTCTCGCCGAGCGTGGTCAGCGACCGGTACGTGCAGCTCTCGCCCGCCTACACCGGTGGGCCGGCGATGGCCGACGACGCCGTGATCCCGCGCGAGCGCACCGCGACACCGGTCGAGCTCGACGAGCTGTACTCGTCGCTGGACAAGCTCACGACCGCGCTGGGCCCCAACGGCGCGAACGCCGACGGCGCGCTCGCGGACCTGCTGAACTCCGCGGCGAAGAACCTGGAGGGCAACGGCCAGGCGCTCAACGACACGCTGAAGAACCTCGGCCAGGCCACCCGCACGCTGTCGGGGTCGAAGGAGGACCTCTTCGCGACCGTCGACAACCTGCAGAAGTTCACGGCGATGCTGGCCGCGAACGACAGCCAGGTGCGGGACCTCAACAAGCAGCTGGCTGACGTGGCGAAGCTGCTCGCCGACGAACGCGGCGACCTCGGTGCCGCGCTGAGCGAGCTGGCGACCGCGCTGGGGCAGGTGCAGGGGTTCGTCAAGGACAACCGTGCCGGGCTGAAGTCCAACGTGGACAAGCTGGCGTCGATCACGCAGGTGCTCGTGAACCAGCGGGCGGCACTGGCCGAGACGCTGGACGTGGCACCGCTGGCGCTGGGCAACCTGCAGAACTCCTACAACGCGGCGTCCGGCACGCTCGACACCCGCGCGAACATCAACGAGCTCAACCAGCCGCCGATCGTGTTGATCTGCAAGCTGGTGCAGCAGGCGACGCCGAACAACGTGCCGCCGGTGCTCGCGAACACGTGCAAGCAGCTGGAGCCGCTGCTGAGCGGTGCGATCCCGCTGAAGTCGCCCGCCGAGGTGCTCGGCGACCTCAACGCGGGCAAGCTGCCGCTGCCCCTGCCGCTCGCGGGGGTGCCCCGGTGAAGAAGCTCGTCGTGGGTCTCGCGGCGGTGTTGCTGGTCTCCGGCTGCGGTTCCGGTGGCTTCGACGGCGTCTACAACATGCCGCTGCCCGGTGGCGCGGACGTGGGCGACCACCCGTACCGGGTGAAGGCGCACTTCAAGGACGTGCTCGACCTGGTGCCCCAGGCGGGCGTGAAGGTCAACGACGTGCCGGTCGGCCGGGTGGAGCGGATCGACCTCGCTCCCGGCGGCTGGACCGCCGAGGTCACGCTGCTCGTCAACGGCGACGTGCAGCTCCCGGCCAACGCGTACGCGAACCTGCGCCAGTCGGCGTTGCTCGGCGAGAAGTTCATCGAGCTGGGCAAGCCGAAGGACGCGAGCGGCAAACTCGCGGACAACGCGACCATCCCGATCGAGAAGACCAACCGCAACCCCGAGGTCGAAGAGGTCTTCGGCGCGTTGTCGTTGCTGCTCAACGGTGGCGGTGTCGCGCAGCTGCAGAACATCACCAAGGAGCTCAACGCGACGTTCGAGGGCAACGAGCAGGAGATCAGGTCGCTGCTCGGCAACCTCGACACGTTCGTCGGGCAGCTGGACGAGCACAAGGCGGAGATCGTCCGCGCGCTCGACTCGATGAACCGGCTCGCCGCCACCCTCGCGCAGCAGCGGGACCGGATCACCGTGGCGCTGACCGACCTGGAGCCCGGCCTGAAGGTGCTGGCCGAGCAGCGCACGCAGCTGGTGACGTTGCTGCAGTCGCTGACCAGGCTGTCCGACGTCGCCGTGGACACGGTCAACCGCAGCCGCGACGACATCGTGGCCGACCTCAAGGCGTTGCAGCCGACGCTGACGAAGCTCGCCGAGTCGGGGCAGAACCTGCCGAACGCGTTCGAGCTGCTGCTGACCTACCCGTTCCCGGACGCGGCGGTCGACGGCATCAAGGGCGACTACACCAACGCGTTCATCGACCTGGACCTCAACCTGGGCAACGTCCTCGACAACCTGGGCCGGTCGCGGCAGACCCCGCTCGAAGGCATCCTGCCGCCGAGCCAGGGCACTCCGCTGCCGCTGCCGAACCTCCCGCTGCCCGGCATCGGCCAGGGCACCGGGTCGGGCCTCGGCGACATCCTCGGCGGTCTGCTGGGAGGGGGGCGCAAGTGATCACGCGGGGCACGAAGCTCAAGGTCGTGGCGTTCGTCCTGGTGGCGTTGCTGGGCATCTCCTACGTCAGCGCGAACTACGTCGGGCTCTTCCGCTCGTCGTCGACCGTCGTGACGATGCAGCTCGCCGACTCCGGCGGCATCTTCTCCAACGCCGAGGTCACCTACCGCGGTGTCACGATCGGCCGGGTCGGGCAGCTGCGGCTGACCGCCGACGGCGTCGAGGCCGACCTGGAGCTCGACGCCGACGCACCGCGGGTGCCGGCGTCGGCCGAGGCCGTCGTCGCCAACCGGTCGGCGGTCGGCGAGCAGTACGTGGACCTGCGGCCGAAGACCGACGGCGGCCCGTTCCTGGAGGCCGGGTCGGTGATCCCGCGGTCGGCGACGAAGACGCCGCCGCCGGTGGACGGGCTGCTGACGAACCTCGACGCGTTCGCCACCTCGGTGCCGACGGACTCGCTGAAGGTCGTGGTCGACGAGCTGCACACGGCCTTCAACGGCACGGGCGGCGACCTCCAGGTGCTGATCGACAACACCGCGGCGTTCACGGCAGCGGCGCGCGAGCACCTGCCGCAGACCACGCGGCTGCTGCAGGACGGGCGGATCGTGCTGGCCACGCAGGCCGTGTCCGGCGGCGCCATCCGGTCGTTCAGCGGTGACCTGCGGTTGCTCGCCGAGCAGCTGAAGGCCTCCGACGGCGACCTGCGGCGGCTCATCGTCGCGGTGCCGCCGGCGTCCGAGCAGGTGTCGGCGCTGCTCAGGGAGAGCGGGCCGAACCTGGGCGTGGTGTTCGCGAACCTGCTGACCACCTCGAACATCCTGGTGACCCGGCGCGACGGCCTGGAGCAGATCGCCGTCACCTACCCGATCGCCGTGGGCGGTGGCTTCACCGTTGCGCCGGGCGACGGGTCGGCGCACTTCGGGCTGGCGCTGAACGTGTTCGACCCGATGCCGTGCACGGTCGGGTACGAGGGCACGCGCATCCGCACCGGCGCCGACACCGCACCCGTGCCGCTGAACACGCAGGCCTACTGCGCGCTCGCGCCCGGAAGTGCCACCTCGGTGCGCGGGTCGCAGAATGCTCCGTACGGCGGGACACCGGTGGGCACCGCGGTCACCCAGCCCGGCCAGGAGCCCACCACCGGGTCGCAGACCACCGTGCCCGAGGTGCCGTTGCTGACGTCGCTGGGCCAGCTGCTGGGCCTGCCAGAGGGGAAGAAGTAGTGCGGACCTTCACCACCGTCGCCGCCGTCCTCGCGGTCCTGACCTTCGGCTTCGCCGCGTACGCGGGCGTGACCTGGTACGCGGCGGCCCATTCCTCCGAGTCGTCGTTCGCCTCCGCGCGCGACGAGGCCCGGCGCGCGGGTGAGGTCGGCATCACGAACTTCCTGACGCTCGACTACCGCAAGGTCGACGAGGACCTGCAGCGCTGGCTGAGCTCGTCGACCGGCGAGCTGCGCGCGGAGATCGACAAGGACAAGGACGCGCGCAAGAAGCAGCTGGTCGACGCGAAGTCCGTGACGACGTCGAAGGTCCTCGACGCCGCCGTGTCCGAGCTGGACGACCGCGCGGGCACCGCCGAGATGATCGCCGTGGTCGAGAGCACCGTGACGCCCGACGGCGGCCAGCAGGTCACCAAGATCAACCGGTACCTGACCAAGCTCACCCGCACGGACGACGGCTGGAAGCTGAGCCAGCTGGGCCCGCTGCGGGCGGGCGTCTGACCCGGTCCCGGTCCCGGCTTCGGCCAGAGTTGATTGGACGAGAGCACGTGCCCCCACCCCGCCGCCGCCCCATCCCCACGCCGCCCGCCGGTGGCCGCCCGCGCGTGGCCGGTCTGAACCGCCGTGCCGCCGCGCCCGAGGCCGGTGAGGCGACCGAGGTGGTGACGCCGGAGACCGCCGCTGCGAAGCGGGCCGAGGCGGTTGAGGCCGTCGAGCGGGCCGAGGCTGCCGGTGCGGGTGAGGTCGTCGAGGCTGCGGAGGCCGGGCAGTCCGCCGAGACCGTCGAGCCGGAGGAGTCCGGGCTCAAGGCGCCCGAGGCGGTGGACTGGACGCCGTCGGCCGCTCCGAAGCCCGCGAAGTCAGAGCCTGCAGAGGCCGAGCCGGAGGGGCTCCCGGTCGAGGTCGCCGGTACGAGGTCAGCGTCCGGGGGCTGGGTGCTGCCGGTCGCGCTGGTCGTGGTCGCGCTGCTGTTCGCGGGCCTCGGCACGTTCTTCCTGGTCAAGTCCAGGTCGGGCGGCTACGACTCGGCGCTGGTCGACTCCGCCACCACGTCCTCGGTGAACGGCCAGGTCCGCGAGGCCGTGGAGAAGTCGTTCTCGTACAACTTCGCCGACGTCACCGCCACCGAGAAGGCCGCGAAGGAGCTCCTGACCGGCAAGGCGCTCTGCCAGTACAACGCCGTCTTCGGTCCGGTCCGCGAGATCGCCCCGCAGCAGAAGCTCGTGGTCAGCGTCCGCGTCGTCTCCTCCGCCGTGTCGTCCCTGCGCGACGGCCGCGCCACCGTCCTGGTCTTCGCCGACCAGGTCACCACCCGCACCACCGACAACCAGACCGGCGGCGGCACCGCCATGCTCCAGGTCGGCGCCGTGGAGGACGGCGGCCGCTGGAAGGTCGACAACCTGAGGATGTTCGGCGCGACCGCCGACCAGGACCGCCAACTCCAGTCCTGCTGACCGGCACGCGGGCCCCCCGCGTGCCCTCCTGGGGGTACGCGGGGACCCCGCGTGCGGTCCTGGAGTACGAAAGCTCCCCGCGTGCACTTGCCGAGGGGGTGCGGACGTTCGGTTCGGGCTGCCTCGCTGCCCTTCGCCGGGAGCCACATACCCGGTGGATGGTCGGTGCCAAACGCTTCGGTGGGGTCGAGTAAGATCAACAACGTCGTCCAAGGCCCGCAAAGGGCTTGGAAGCACCCCAAAGGGGCCCTTCGCCAGACCCGACACGCGTGATCTCGGTCACACGGTTTCTCGTGGCGCTCTGTAAGAGCGCTTGAGGCCGTCAACTTCCCACCAAACCGGGCGTACACGTGTTTGTGCAGGTCAACTGGATGACGGTCGGTGAACGGCGCTCCATCCAGAGAGTGGATAAGCGCTCGACATCTTGACTGCGCGCTCATGCAGGGTCACTCTGTCGGTGAGCAAGAGGAGGGTCCTTCCAGGTGCCTCTCGACAGTCGCCGTGCGTGTGGCTAGACTGCCCCTTTGCGCTGCCCATTTTCCGCTTGCCCTTCGCCGAGAGCGTGGATTAGTCGAGCAGCGCCGCACCCTAGACAGCCGTGCTAGTTCGCTCTAGCCAGCTATTTGTCCCTGGAAGGACGCATCTTGGCGATCTCTCGCGCGACCAAGGCCACTGCTGCGACCAACTCCACGTCGGGGATCCCTGGAGCGCCGAAGCGAGTTTCCTTCGCGAAGATTCACGAGCCGCTTCAGACGCCCAACCTGCTCGACCTGCAGATCCAGTCCTTCGAATGGCTCACCGGTGACGAGGCGTGGTTCCAGCGCCGCGTCGACGCCGGCGACGAGACCCCGACGGGTGGCCTCGAAGAGGTCCTCAACGAGATCTCGCCGATCGAGGACTTCTCCGGCTCCATGTCACTGTCCTTCTCCGACCCGCGCTTCGACGAGGTCAAGGCCTCGACCGAGGAGTGCAAGGACAAGGACATGACGTACGCGGCACCGCTGTTCGTCACGGCGGAGTTCACCAACCACACCACTGGCGAGATCAAGAGCCAGACGGTGTTCATGGGTGACTTCCCGATGATGACGAACAAGGGCACGTTCATCATCAACGGCACCGAGCGCGTGGTTGTCTCGCAGCTCGTTCGCTCGCCTGGTGTCTACTACGACACCGCGGTCGACAAGACGACGGACAAGGACGTCTTCAGCGTCAAGATCATCCCGTCCCGGGGTGCCTGGCTGGAGTTCGACGTCGACAAGCGCGACACCGTGGGTGTCCGCATCGACCGCAAGCGTCGCCAGCCGGTGACGGTGCTGTTGAAGGCCCTGGGCTGGAGCACGGAGCAGATCCGCGAGCGGTTCGCGTTCAGCGAGACGTTGCTGACCACGCTCGAGAAGGACCACACCGCGGGTACCGACGAGGCGTTGCTCGACATCTACCGCAAGCTGCGTCCGGGCGAGCCGCCCACGAAGGAGTCCGCGCAGGCCCTGCTGGAGAACCTGTTCTTCAAGGACAAGCGCTACGACCTGGCGAAGGTTGGTCGCTACAAGATCAACAAGAAGCTGGGCCTGGACACCGAGATCAACACCGGTGTGCTGACCGAGGACGACATCGTCACGACGATCGAGTACCTCGTCCGCCTGCACGCCGGTGAGACGATGATGGACGCCGCCGCCGGTGGCGACGTGCCGGTCGAGGTCGACGACATCGACCACTTCGGCAACCGCCGCCTGCGCACGGTCGGCGAGCTGATCCAGAACCAGATCCGCGTCGGTCTGTCCCGCATGGAGCGCGTCGTCCGCGAGCGCATGACCACGCAGGACGTCGAGGCCATCACGCCGCAGACCCTGATCAACATCCGTCCCGTCGTGGCGGCGATCAAGGAGTTCTTCGGCACCTCGCAGCTGTCGCAGTTCATGGACCAGACCAACCCGCTCGCGGGTCTGACCCACAAGCGCCGCCTGTCGGCGCTGGGTCCCGGTGGTCTGTCCCGTGAGCGGGCCGGCATGGAGGTCCGCGACGTCCACCCGTCGCACTACGGCCGCATGTGCCCGATCGAGACGCCGGAAGGCCCGAACATCGGCCTGATCGGTTCGCTCTCGTCCTACGCGCGGGTCAACCCGTTCGGCTTCATCGAGACGCCGTACCGCAAGGTCGTCGACGGCCGGGTCACCGACCAGATCGACTACCTGACCGCGGACGAGGAGGACCGCTTCGTCAAGGCGCAGGCGAACTCGCCGACCGATGACGAGGGCAACTTCACCGACGACCGCGTCCTGGTCCGCAAGAAGGGCGGCGAGGTCGAGTTCATCGACCCGACCGACGTCGACTACATGGACGTCTCGCCGCGCCAGATGGTGTCGGCCGCGACCGCCATGATCCCGTTCCTCGAGCACGACGACGCCAACCGCGCCCTGATGGGTGCGAACATGCAGCGCCAGGCCGTGCCGCTGCTCCGCTCCGAGTCGCCGCTCGTCGGCACCGGCATGGAGCTGCGCGCCGCGGTCGACGCCGGTGACGTCGTCGTCGCGAAGAAGACCGGTGTGGTCGAGGAGGTCTCCGCCGACTACATCACCGTCATGGCCGACGACGGTGCGCGCAACACCTACGCGCTGCACAAGTTCCGCCGGTCGAACCAGGGCACCTGCATCAACCAGAAGCCCATCGTCAACGAGGGCGACCGGGTCGAGCAGGGCCAGGTCCTGGCCGACGGTCCGTGCACCGAGAACGCCGAGATGGCGCTCGGCAAGAACCTGCTCGTGGCGATCATGCCGTGGGAAGGCCACAACTACGAGGACGCGATCATCCTGTCGCAGCGCCTCGTGCAGGACGACGTTCTCACCTCGATCCACATCGAGGAGCACGAGATCGACGCCCGCGACACGAAGCTCGGCGCCGAGGAGATCACCCGGGACATCCCGAACGTCTCCGAGGAGGTCCTCGCCGACCTCGACGAGCGCGGCATCATCCGCATCGGTGCCGAGGTCCAGCCGGGCGACATCCTCGTCGGCAAGGTCACGCCCAAGGGCGAGACCGAGCTGACGCCGGAGGAGCGCCTGCTCCGCGCGATCTTCGGTGAGAAGGCGCGCGAGGTCCGCGACACCTCGCTCAAGGTGCCGCACGGCGAGTACGGCAAGGTCATCGGCATCCGCGTGTTCTCGCGCGAGGACGACGACGAGCTGCCTCCGGGCGTGAACGAGCTCGTGCGCGTCTACGTGGCCCAGAAGCGCAAGATCCAGGACGGTGACAAGCTCGCCGGCCGCCACGGCAACAAGGGCGTCATCGGCAAGATCCTCCCCGTCGAGGACATGCCGTTCCTCGAGGACGGCACGCCGGTCGACATCATCCTGAACACGCACGGTGTTCCGCGTCGTATGAACATCGGCCAGGTGCTGGAGACCCACCTCGGGTGGATCGCCAAGCAGGGCTGGAGCATCAACGGCGACCCGGACTGGGCGAAGAACCTGTCCGAGGACCTGCTGGAGGTCGAGCCCGGCACCAAGACCGCGACCCCCGTGTTCGACGGCGCGAAGGAAGAGGAGATCACGGGCCTGCTCGGCTCGACGATCCCGAACCGCGACGGCGAGCGCATGGTCAAGGAGAACGGGAAGGCGCAGCTCTTCGACGGCCGCTCCGGCGAGCCGTACCCGTTCCCCGTGTCGGTCGGCTACATGTACATCCTGAAGCTGCTGCACCTGGTGGACGACAAGATCCACGCGCGTTCGACCGGGCCGTACTCGATGATCACGCAGCAGCCGCTGGGTGGTAAGGCGCAGTTCGGTGGTCAGCGCTTCGGTGAGATGGAGTGCTGGGCGATGCAGGCGTACGGCGCCGCGTACACCCTGCAGGAGCTGCTCACCATCAAGTCCGACGACGTGCTCGGCCGCGTGAAGGTCTACGAGGCCATCGTCAAGGGCGAGAACATCCCGGAACCCGGTATCCCGGAGTCCTTCAAGGTGCTGCTCAAGGAGCTGCAGTCGCTCTGCCTCAACGTCGAGGTCCTGTCTTCGGACGGTGCCGCGATCGAGATGCGCGACGGCGACGACGAGGACCTGGAGCGCGCGGCCGCGAACCTCGGCATCAACCTGTCGAGGTCCGAGTCGCCCTCCGTGGACGACGTCGTCAACTAGTCACCTCGCCGGCTGGTGATGGGGCTGCCTCCGAGCCAAGAAATCGGACGCAGTCCCTCACCGGCCCTCCGACCAGCTCCTTTGCCACCGATCTAAAAAGGGGAAGAGAGTAGACGTGCTCGACGTCAACTTCTTCGATGAGCTCCGCATCGGTCTCGCGACCGCGGACGACATCCGCCAGTGGTCCTACGGCGAGGTCAAGAAGCCCGAAACCATCAACTACCGCACGCTCAAGCCCGAGAAGGACGGCTTGTTCTGCGAGAAGATCTTCGGTCCCACCCGGGACTGGGAGTGCTACTGCGGCAAGTACAAGCGCGTGCGCTTCAAGGGCATCATCTGTGAGCGCTGCGGCGTCGAGGTGACCCGCGCGAAGGTGCGTCGTGAGCGCATGGGCCACATCGAGCTCGCCGCTCCGGTCACGCACATCTGGTACTTCAAGGGCGTCCCCAGCCGGTTGGGCTACCTGCTCGACCTGGCCCCCAAGGACCTCGAGAAGATCATCTACTTCGCCGCCTACGTCATCGTGGGCGTGAACGCCGAGCTGCGCCACAACGACCTGCCGACGCTCGAGAGCGAGATGCAGGTCGAGCGCAAGCGCGTCGAGAACCGCCGCGACGCCGACGTGGAGGCCCGCGCCCAGAAGCTCGAGGCCGACCTGGCCGAGCTCGAGGCCGAGGGCGCCAAGTCCGACGTGCGCCGCAAGGTCAAGGAGGGTGGCGAACGTGAGATGCGCCAGCTCCGCGACCGCGCCCAGCGCGAGCTGGACCGCCTCGACGAGATCTGGTCCACCTTCACCAAGCTCGAGCGCGCCCAGCTGATCGCGGACGAGCTGCTCTACCGCGAGCTGTACGACCGCTACGGCGACTACTTCACCGGTGCCATGGGCGCCGAGGCCATCCAGAAGCTCCTGGGTGACTACGACGTGGACGCCGAGGCCGAGGTCCTGCGCGAGACGATCCGCAGCGGCAAGGGCCAGAAGAAGCTGCGTGCGCTCAAGCGCCTCAAGGTCGTCGCCGCGTTCCAGGCGACCCGCAACAACCCGCAGGGCATGGTCCTGGACTGCGTCCCGGTCATCCCGCCGGACCTGCGCCCGATGGTGCAGCTCGACGGTGGCCGCTTCGCGACCTCGGACCTGAACGACCTGTACCGCCGCGTGATCAACCGCAACAACCGCCTCAAGCGACTGATCGACCTCGGCGCGCCCGAGATCATCGTCAACAACGAGAAGCGGATGCTGCAGGAGGCCGTCGACGCGCTGTTCGACAACGGCCGCCGCGGCCGCCCGGTCACCGGGCCCGGCAACCGCCCGCTCAAGTCGCTGTCCGACCTGCTGAAGGGCAAGCAGGGCCGGTTCCGCCAGAACCTGCTCGGCAAGCGCGTCGACTACTCCGGCCGTTCGGTCATCGTGGTCGGCCCGCAGCTCAAGCTGCACCAGTGCGGTCTGCCCAAGCAGATGGCGCTGGAGCTGTTCAAGCCGTTCGTGATGAAGCGGCTCGTGGACCTCAACCACGCGCAGAACATCAAGTCCGCCAAGCGGATGGTCGAGCGTGCGCGCCCGGCCGTGTGGGACGTGCTGGAAGAGGTCATCACCGAGCACCCGGTGCTGCTCAACCGCGCACCCACGCTGCACCGCCTCGGCATCCAGGCCTTCGAGCCGCAGCTGGTCGAGGGCAAGGCCATCCAGCTGCACCCGCTGGTCTGTGAGGCGTTCAACGCCGACTTCGACGGTGACCAGATGGCGGTCCACCTGCCGCTGAGCGCCGAGGCGCAGGCCGAGGCCCGCGTCCTGATGCTGTCGTCGAACAACATCCTGTCCCCGGCGTCCGGCAAGCCGCTGGCCATGCCGCGTCTGGACATGGTGACGGGTCTGTACCACCTGACCCGGCACAAGCCCGGCGACATCGGCGAGGGCCACTTCTACTCGTCGCCCGCCGAGGCCCTGATGGCGTTCGACCGCAAGGTCCTGGGCCTGCAGTCGATGGTGAAGATCCGCGTCTCCGACAAGAACCCGCCCAAGGGCCAGGAGCCCGAGGGCTGGGAGCCCGGTCAGCCGTGGCTCGCGGAGACCACGCTGGGTCGCGTGCTGTTCAACGAGATCCTGCCGCAGGACTACGCCTTCATCAACGAGGTCATGCCCAAGAAGCGGCAGGCCATCATCATCAACGACCTGGCCGAGCGGTACCCGATGGTCACCGTCGCCCGGACGCTGGACAAGCTGAAGGACGCCGGTTTCCACTGGGCCACCCGTTCCGGTGTGACCGTCGCGATCTCGGACGTCCTCGTCCCCGCCGCGAAGCAGGACATCCTCGAGGAGCACGAGCGCCTCGCGGACGCGGTGGAGAAGCGCTACCAGCGCGGTCAGCTCTCCCACGAGGAGCGCAACTCCGAGCTGGTCAAGGTGTGGACCAAGGCCACCGAGCAGGTCCACGAGATCATGGAAGACAACTTCCCCGAGGACAACTCGATCCGCGTCATCGTGCAGTCCGGCGCCGCCGGCAACATGACGCAGGTCCGTTCGCTCGCGGGTATGCGTGGTCTCGTCACCAACCCGAAGGGTGAGTACATCCCGCGCCCGATCAAGAACTCGTTCCGCGAGGGCTTGTCGGTGCTGGAGTACTTCATCGCGACGCACGGTGCCCGCAAGGGTCTGGCCGACACCGCGCTGCGCACCGCCGACTCGGGTTACCTGACCCGTCGTCTGGTGGACGTCTCGCAGGACGTCATCATCCGCGAGGTCGACTGCGGCACCACCCGTGGTGTCCAGATGACCGTCGGCGAGCAGCTGGGCGACAAGGTCGGCCTGCACGAGTTCGCGCAGACCTCGGTCTACGCCCGCACCGTCGCGGACGACATCCTCGACGCGCAGGGCAACCTGGTCCTGAACCGCGGCGACGACCTCGGCGACCCGGCGCTCCAGTCGCTGGTCGACGCGGGCATCATCCGCGTGAAGGTGCGCTCGGTCCTGACCTGCGAGTCCGCGGTCGGTGTGTGCGCGTCCTGCTACGGCCGCTCGATGGCGACCGGTCAGCTGGTCGACGTCGGCGAGGCCGTCGGCATCGTCGCCGCCCAGTCGATCGGTGAGCCGGGCACGCAGCTGACGATGCGCACGTTCCACCAGGGTGGTGTGGCCGGTGACGACATCACGACCGGTCTGCCCCGTGTCCAGGAGCTCTTCGAGGCCCGCGTCCCGAAGGGCAAGGCGCCGATCGCCGACGTCGACGGCCGCGTCCGCATCGAGGACGGCGACCGCTTCTGGAAGATCACGCTGATCCCGGACGACGGTTCCGAGGAGATCGTGTTCGAGAAGCTGTCGAAGCGTCAGCGCCTCGCGAACACGGCGACCGGCCCGCTGCAGGACGGCGACCACGTGGCCGTCGGTCAGCAGCTGCTGGAAGGTACCCCGGACCCGCACGAGGTCCTGCGCGTCATGGGCCCGCGCGAGGCCCAGCTGCACCTGGTGCAGGAAGTGCAGAAGGTGTACCGCGCCCAGGGTGTGGCCATCCACGACAAGCACATCGAGGTCATCGTCCGGCAGATGCTCCGCCGGGTCACGATCATCGACTCGGGTGCGACGGAGTTCCTCCCGGGCTCGCTGGTCGAGCGCGCGGACTTCGAGTCGGGCAACCGCGCCGTCGTCGCCGAGGGTGGCGAGCCGGCGGCCGGACGTCCGGTGCTGATGGGTATCACGAAGGCCTCGCTGGCGACGGACTCGTGGCTGTCCGCCGCGTCGTTCCAGGAGACCACGCGTGTGCTGACCGACGCCGCCATCAACGGGCGTTCGGACAAGCTCATCGGTCTGAAGGAGAACGTCATCATCGGTAAGTTGATCCCGGCCGGTACGGGCATCAACCGCTACCGCAACATCCAGGTCCAGCCGACCGAGGAGGCGCGCGCTGCCGCGTACGCCATCCCCTCGTACGACGACGGGTACTACACCCCGGACGTCTTCGGCACGGGCACTGGTGCCGCGGTGCCGCTGGACGACTACGACTTCGGTCGCGACTACCGCTGAACGCGCTAGTGGAGAACGGCCCCCGGAGCTTCTGCTCCGGGGGCCGTTCCGTTTGTGCCGTCAGCGGTGGGCGAGGCCGTCCAGCCGCAGCGCGGTGGAGTCGTCCCGGTGGCTGCCGGTGCTGCCGACGTGCTTGGCGCTGATCTCCGCGCCGTTCTTGAGCACGTGGTGGAGTGCCATCCCGTGCCCGCGGCCCAGGTCGTAGTCCGTCTTCAGCCATTCCAGGAAGACGCCCGCCTTCGTGCTGCCGTCGTAGCCCTGCTCGGCGGCGGCCGCCAGCAGCTCGGCCGGGGTCTTGCCGGTCTTCTTCTCCGCGCCGTCGAGGTAGGCCTGGAAGGACATCGCCGTCTCCGTTCGTCGTGATGCCCGAAGCCTAGGACAACTCCAGCTGTCTTGACAACTTTTATTGTCGGTGAGTCACAGCCCCGGCCCGGAGACCTCGACACCGTGGTCGGTGAAGCGGAGCCGGTAGATCGCCGGCATCGACATGGCCTGCGAGAACGAGTGGTCCACGGTGTCGACGCCGAAACCGACGAGCGCGCGGGACACGAACGTGCCGTGGCTGCCGATGACCACGGGGCCGTCCCCGTGCTCGCGGGCGAGCGAGGTCAGGACCGCCGTGGCGCGGGCCGTGAGCTGGTGCAGGCTCTCCGCGCCGGGGCGGGCGAAGTGCGGGTTGGCCCAGCTCTCGGCGTAGTGGCGCGCGTAGTCCGGCGTGGGGTCGATGCCGGAGTCCCACTCCCGCAGGTCGTGGCCGGTGCGCACGGGCAGGCCCAGCGCGCGGGCGAACGGTTCGACGGTCTGCACCGCCCGCAGGTACGGGCTGGAGGCGATGAGGCTGGGCTCGATCCCGGCGAGGTGCGCGACGAGGTGTTCGGCCTGCGCCAGGCCCTCCGTGGTCAGCGGCCTGCGGTACTCGTCAGGGCCGCCGCGGCGGGGAGGCGTCGACCGGGCATGCCGGACCAGGACAACTTCGGCGCGCATCAGCCGAGTGTGGCAGCGATCAGCGGCGACGGGCACGGGCCAGCGCGCGGGCCCGCAGGACGAGGTCGTCGACCAGCTGCTCGTCCACCAGCGGCGGCACGCCGGACTCGTCGGTGCAGCACCGCGGTTTCGTGCGCTTCTCCGACAACCGCGGGCGGACGCCGGCCATCTCGTACAGCACCTCGTAGAGGTCGAGGCCGGGATCGTCGTCGTGCGGGCCGACCAGCAGCACCCACACGACGTCGGGGGAGGGGAAGGCGACGACGACCCGGTCGGCACCGCGCAGGTGCTTCACGCACAGGCGGGGCAGCGGTTCGGGGCCGGTGACGCGGTAGCCGAGGGCGGCGCAGCCGGAGTGGGCGAAGCTCGTCGAGGAAGCGCTCGTAGGCGACGCGGGCGCGGCCGCGGAGGCCGGCTGCCTGGGCGTGGGCGGTGTGGGTTTCTACGACCTGGAGCAAAGGGGATCTCAGACCGGGCGGACCACGCGTCCCCTGCCGCTGCGCATCTCGTCGAGGGAGGCGGCGAGGTCGCTGCGTTCGAGCAGTGACTGGTCGCTGAGGCGGCGGTGGACTTCGTCGAGGAGGCCGCGGGTCTTGCCGGCGCGGCGGAGGTCGGACACGAGGTGCAGCACCTCGTGCAGGCGCACGGTGTCGAGCAGCATGCGCGGTTCCTGGCTGTGGATGGCCAGCACGCCCTCGCGGGCCCAGGCCTTCACGGTCTTCTCGGTGAGGTCGAGCAGCTCACCGGCCACCACCGGGCGCACCGGCGGGGCCTGGCGCAGGGTCTTCGCCACCACGCCGTCCAGCCGGTGGCGGCGTTCGTCGTCCTCCGCCAGGGAAGACGCGACGGACTCGAGCTCTTCGATGGTGTCGAACAGGTCGCGGATCTGGGCGGCCTCGGTTGCGACGGACATCGCTCCTCCTCCCGTTGACTACCGATTATCGCCCTGATTCTCGGTAGTCGTCAACGGCCCCGGAGTCGGGGGTCCGGGGCCGTCGCGCGGGCGTCAGGAGGAGAAGAACAGGCCGGAGAGGCCGTGGTGCTTGCGGTGGCCGTAGCCGTAACCGTGGTGGCCGCCGTGGTGGTGGTGGACCTGCTGCGGCGCGGCGCCCCAACCGGGCTGGACCGGCTGCGGGTAGGCGACGGGCGGCGGGGTCGGAGCGGCCGGCGGCGGCGTGTGCATCTGGGCCTCGAGGCGGGTGATGGACTCGAGCTCGCCGTAGTCGAGGAAGACGCCGCGGCAGCCGTCGCACTGCTCGATGTGAACGCCCATGCGGTCGAACGTGCGCATGTTCGCATGACACTTGGGACACTGCATCGTGGTGAGCCTCCTGCGGTGGGACCGGACAAAAACGATATTAGCCGCGGTCGTCGTGCTCATGCGCCGCAGCGATCCGACGACAAGCCTCGACCAGCGGTTCCACGGCCTGCAGACCGGTCACGAGTGCCCGCGCTGCCATTTGCACAACGTACGCCTGGGCCGGGATGTTGAGCGCTTCCCATTCTGATGTCGGCAGCGCCACACCCCCCGTTTCACGGTAGGTGTTCAGGAACCGCGCCCACAGGTCCGCCGGCAGGATGCCCGCCGCGAACAACGCCGCAGGTCGGGCCAGGTCCCACACCGGGTCGCCCACCCCCAGGTCGTCCACGTCGATCAACCGCCACGCCCCCCGGTGCACCAGCTGCCCGAGGTGCCAGTCGCCGTGGATCAACGCCCGCGTCGACATGCCCAGCGGCGGCAGCACCGCGAACGCCGCCAGCACCACGTCCGCGTGCGGCAGCTCCGGCGGCAACGCCCTGATCGCCCGCACGATCCGCTCCGGCGCCCCCGCCACGGGCCCCCGCGCCGGCAGCGCGTGCAGCTGGGCCAGCAGCTGCGCGCTCTCCTCCCACGGCGCCGCGTCCGGGTCCGCCTGGCTCACCGGCGTCCCGTACGGCCACACCGTCACCGGCCGGTCGTCCACGAACTGCACCGGCCGCAACGGCGGCAGCATCAGCTCCGGGTGCGCGGCCGCGATCTCCAGCCGCTGCGCCAGCGCCTCGACGTCGGTGTCCGCCGAGTGCGCCTTGGCCACCACGTCACCGACCCGCACCACCACGACGTCACCGCGGTCGCCGCCCAGCACCTCCGGGTCGCCGGAAGAGCCGGTCAACGAGGCCATCGCCGCGATCAGGTCGTCCACGCCGCACAGTGAACCAGGTGGCCACCGCGTGGGGATCACGCTCGTTGCAGCGATCCCGCGTAGGAGTAGAAGAACCCGATCAGGTAGGTCGCCGCGTCTCCCGGGCTGTCGAACTCGGCGTAGAACCGCCGCTCGTCCTCGTTCACCCAGTACACGGCGTAGCGGTCACCGACCCGCACCAGGCACAGCGCGCCGTCGACCTGCTCGCCCACCGAGTAGCGCGCGGGGTCCAGGCCGAGGTGGGCGGCGATGTCCAGGGCGGCGCTCGCCGCCTGCTCGAACTCCTCCTGCAGCCCCGGTTCCTCCTCGGCGCTGCCGGTGGCCGTCGCGAGTGCCCGCGCCCTGACCGCGGAGGGCAGCCGGTCGGGCGGGCGGTACCGGTTGGCCCTGATGTGCGCGAGCAGGGCTGTGTCCGGCGCGATGTCGTGGTGTTCGAGGTAGTGCGGTACCGAACCGGACCAGACCCACCTGCCGTCGGTGTGGAACACCATCGGCACCGTTTCCGGGTGCTCGGGGTCGACCAGGTCGGGTGCGAGACCGCGGGAGGACAGCACGACCGGTGCGCCGCGCAGGTAGTCGAGCACCGCCTGCTTCTCGAACCGCACGACCGGGGTGCGGTAGGTGAGCGCCACGCCGTCCGCGGACATGCCGTCGACCGCCCGCGCCAGGAGCAGCTCCGGCCGGTGCGGGGCCTTCGCCCGCGGCTCGGGCTTCAGCGTGCCGGTCGTGCTCAGCGCCGCGTTGAGCCAGCCGGGCACGTACCGGGGGTTGCGCGGGTAGAACGTCGGCTCGTGCCGCAGGGCCTGGGCCGCGAAGTCCGCGAGGTCGCTGAAGTACGGCCGCCAGGCGGGTTCGGCCTCGGTGTCGAAGGCCAGCGTCGGCTGACCGCCGTCCTCCAGCACGTAGCGGGCGGTGAACCACGCCCCGAACGGGTAGGAGTAGCCCGCGGCCCTGAGCCGGTGGAACCACTGGCTCACCACCGCCGACGGCAGCCAGTGCACCTCCTCGCCGTCCGCCGTCGTCACCGTGGTCGTGAGGACCTGCCACCCGGCCGTCGCGTCGCACTCGACGCTGATCCGCGTCCACCCCTCGGGTGCGGACGAGGCGAGCTCCGCCGTGATCGCGTCGACGATCGCGTCGAGGTCCGGTTCCCCCGGCGGTCCCCACGCCAGCGAGACGCCGTGCGCCGCGGGCGGTTCGTCCAGGAAGGACAGGTGGTCGACCCGCACCTGGCAGAGCCGGTCGAACTCGCCGGCGGGCCCGCGCAGCCGCCAGCTCCGGGGAACCCGCAGGGAGAGCGGGCTGGTGACGAGGTCCGCACCGTCGGCGGCGACGACCTCGGCGGCGGTCTCACCGGCCAGGGCAACGGTGATGAGCGTGAACCACGACTCGACGAGGCTGCGCTGCAACGGCGTGCCCGCGATGTCGTCGTCGGGGTCGGGATCGACGACGACGTACTGGCGCGCACCGTCCTGCCCCGCACGCGCGACGCAGAGCTGGTCGGACCAGACCGCGTGCGTGGTCCTGCCCAGCGGACCGGACAAGATCGCCTTCACTGCTGTCCTCCCGGCATCGCGGTGCCCATCGGCGTCGGCGTCGCGGGAAGCGGCCCGACGCGCATGAGGTCGTTGACTCGTTCGCTCTCGGCCCGGTGCAGCTCGGCCAGCGTCTGCACCGGTATCCGCAGCTTCGGCTTGGACGACCGGTTGAGCTGCAGGCCGACGTGGTGGCGGCCGTGGCCGAGGTGCCTGATCAGGTCGATGCCGCGCACCGACGTCCAGTGCGGCCAGGTGCTCGGCACCCGCACGAACGAGGTGCAGACGTCGAGCGTGCGGTCGCCGTGCTCGTTCGGCCGGAGCACCAGCTCCTCGCCCTCGTCGCACATGGCCATGAGCTCCGCTTCCGCGAACGCCCGCGCGAACGGCCCGAGCCGCACGAACCCGTTGATCGTGCGCCACAGCTCCAGTTCGAAGTCCGTGTGGAACCTGGTGCCCGCGGTGTCCGGGTGCGGCACGAAACCGGGGTTGCGCCACTCCTCACCGGTGAACGCACCGTCCGGGCCGACCTCGCGGAGCCCCTTCAGGGTCCGGGTGTCGTCGCGCTTCTCCCGCGGCTGGTGGAGGTCGTAGTAGCCGACCTGACCACCGGGGTTGCGGGCGGCCAGGGCAATGCCCTCGTCGTCGACGTCGGGCAGGGGGGACCTGCCCAGGTACCAGTCGACGTGCACCTCTGGCACCCCGCTCATAGCTCTGCCTCCAGCTCCTGCATTTCCGCGAGCCACTTGAAGTTCTCGTTCACCTGGGGGTTGCCGACGCTGGTGTCGTGGATGTCGCCGTTGTCGTCGAAGTAGGTGACGCGTTCCCAGGTCCGGTAGACGTACTCGTTGCCCATGCCGCCGGGGAACACGTACTCCGACTCCCCGTGCGTGCCGTTCTGGCCCGCGTCGTGGTAGGTGAAGTCGACGTTGACGCCGTTCGGGTGGTACGCCTCCGTGATCCGCTCCACCCTCTTGTTGAGCCCGCTCTCCGTCTTCACGTCGGTGTCGGCGTTGAACCTCATGTTCGTCTCGAACCGGCCGGGCGCGTGGTCGACGTCCATCGTGAACGACACGTGCGCGGAGCCCGTGACGATCTTGTCGCCGAACCCGGACATCGCGCCGCCCGCCACGTGGTTGTTGATGCTCAGCGCCTCGGGGTTGCGCGGCGCGATGCCCTGACCGGCGTGGATGTCGGCCGCACTGCCGCCGTCGATGCGCAGCAGCGGCTGGCTGAGCATCTGCCGCAGGCCCTGGACGTCGCGGTAGACCGGCTTCTCCGGGATGGCCGAGACGTCCACCCGCACCGGAGCGCCGTCGAGCATCCCGGGCGGTGCCTGGCGGGTGTGGCCGGGCGGCAGCTCCCCTCCGGGGGTGAAGGTCGGCTTCTCGTCGTTGCGCCCGCCGGTGATCTCCCCCTTGTTCTTGAACACCCGGTCGACGTACTCCGTCGCGGCCTTGTTCAACCTGCGCTGCATCGCGTCCTGCGCCGACTCGCGGGGTGCGGTCGAGGCCGCGTCCGGCTCGATGAACCTGCCGTCGGGACCGACCTCGAGGCCCGCCGTCCGGATCCACACCTCGGCCATGGACAGCTCGGGGTGCTCCAGCGCGTAGAGCTTGACGGCGTGCTGCTCCAGCTCCGCCTGGCTCATGTCCTCCAGCGACCGCTGCCGTCGAGGAGCTTCCGGTTCCGTGCTCCTGGGCTGCGGTGTGTCGGCCCTGGTGGGGACCGTGTGCTGGACCGGGGCCGGCTGGTGCCGTGCCGGATCGGCCGGTCGGTTCCACGGCTGGTCCTGGGTGCTGCCCGGGGGCATCGGCCGGCGAGGTGGCTGCGGGCCCTGTGCCGGGTGCACCGGGCGAGGAGGACCGGCGTTCGGCGGCGCGGTGTGCCGTGCCTGCTGGGGGTGGTGACCGGCGGGAGGCGCCATCGGGCGCCGCAGCTGGTCGGGGTGCTGCGGGTGGTTGCGGTGCTGGCGGTGGTTGTGGTGTTGCGGGTGGTTGTGGTGCTGCGGGTGACCGTGGTGCTGCGGGGGCTGGCCCTGCTGTGGTGCGGGCCTGCCCTGTTGCGGGTGCTGGCCGGTGTGCGGACGTGGTCCGGCCTGTGGGTGTTGCCAGGCCTGTGGGTGTTGCCCAGCTGCCGGGTGTGACCTGGCCTGCGGGTGTTGGCCGGTGTGCGGACGTGGCGCGGGCTGCGGGTGCTGACCAGTCTGCGGGTGCTGACCAGGCTGTGGATGTTGTCCGGCTTGCGGGCGAGGCCCTGCCTGCGGAGGTGGTCCGGCCTGAGGGCGTGGTCCGGCCTGCTGCGGACGCGGTCCCGCCTGGGGGTGCTGCCCTGCTTGCGGGTACCGGCCGACCGGTGGCTGGAGCGGGCGTTGCTGCTGGTGCCACGTGCGCGGATCGGCTCCGTGCTGCGGGCGTTGCTGCCCTGCCCACGGCTGGCCGGGACCGTGGGCGGGGCGCTGCGGAACCCCACCCGGAGGCATCCCGCCCACGGGCGTCCCACTGCGAGGCGGAAGTCCCGGTAGAGGCCCCTGCCGCCGCGGTGGCTGCCGGTCCGACCAGCCCGGTGGCGGTGCGCCGGGGTGGACCGGTCGCTGGTGGCCGTCCGGCTGCACCGGGTGCCACTCGCCGGACGCGTCGCGCACCCAGTCCGTCGGTTCGCCGCGGCGCCATGCGCGCGGGCGGTGCTCCGGTGTCGTGTCGCCCCACGTGGGGGTCGTGCCGGGCGGGGTCGGGCGGTCGTGCCGGGTGCTGGTGCCGTCCGGCTTGAAGGTGACCCAGTCGCCGTTCGGCGGCCAGCCGGGGGAGAAGTCGCCGCGGACGTGGTCGAAGTGCGACGAGCTCGCGAAGACGTTGCCCATGTCGTCGACCCACGCGTCCTTGGTGGGGGAGACGACGTCGACTCCGAGCTCCTGGCTCAGCCGGGCCGCGAACCCGTCCGACCTCGTGCCGGTCTGGCAGGAGACCAGGCGGATCGGCTGCCTGCCGTCCCAGTCGCCGCTCGACCTGATGATGTCGGCGAGGTCCTCCGGCGTCAGCCTGGTGCCGCCCACCCGGACGTCGTCGGTGGAACCGTGCAGGTCCACGGTGTAGCGGTGCGGATCGGGGGCGACCATCGCCGCCGACTGCGAGTAGGCCTTGAACTCGTCGTCGTGCAGCGACAGGCCGGACCGGGTGTGCCTGACGTCGTCCTGCAGGTGCTCGAAGCGATCCGGCAGCGGCACCGGGCTCCGCAGCCTCTTGTGCTCCTCCCACGGCGTGCGCGCGGGCCGTTCGTGCGGCGAGGCGGCGTCGGCAGGCGGCTGTGGTGCGTGCGCGGGGTGCGGGGGCGGTCCGGCCGGTGGCAACGGACGGGCGTGCGGTGACGGGCCCGCGGGGTGGGCCGGCCGGTGCGGGGACGGGGGAGGCTGGGGAGCGCGGTGCGGTGCCGGAGCGGCTGCCGGTGGAGCGGAGCGGTGCTGCGGCGGTGGCACCTGGCCGTGCTGCGGCGGGGAGGTCTGGGCGTGCTGTGGCGGCACGTGGGCAGGCTGGTGCTGGGGGACGTCGTTGGCAGTGCGGTGCGTCGGCGGGAGCAGAGGTGCCGACGTCGCCGCCTGGTGCACGCCGTCCGCCGGCGGTGTGCGCGGAGCGGTCGGCGGTGGGGCCGAGGTCGTCGGTGCCGGCTGGAAGGGGGCGGAGGCGTTCGGCGCGTGGTTGCCGTGGGAGGCGGGGCCGGACGGGACCGGGCCGGTTGTCGCGTGGGTGCCGGGGGCAGGGGCCGACGGTGCCGGGCCGGTGTGGCCGTGGGGTGCGGACGTGCTGCTGCCGGCGGGCACGGGCTGGTGGCTGCTGCCGGACGGGTGAGGACCGGCGTTGGTCGGCGAGTTGCCGGCGTGCCCACCCGGCGTCGAGACGGGTGCGCTGCTCGGTGAGAAGGCCGAGGGGGCCGTCGTCGGCACCGAGCGAGCCGCGGCGGGTGAGCCCTGCTGGCCCGGACTCTGCTGGCCCGGACCCTGCGGCGCTGGACCGGTCTGTGCGGGAGCGTGCTGAAAGCCCTGCGGTTGCTGCGGAGCAGCCGCCGCGGAGGACGGGGCAGCGGAGGACGGGGCCGCTTCGGGCGTGGCCGATCGAGTCGCCTACGCCGTCGCCGAGGGCCTTGCCCGCGCCGGCGCCCACGCCGAAGCCGACGGCGCCGGAGATGAGACCCGACTTGGCGGCGTCGAGGGTGAGCTTGCCGTCGAGCTCGGAACGGGTGCCCTTGGCCAGCTGGATGCCCTGGACGGCGAGGTCGGTGGCCACGGAGGTGGCCACCTCGATGCCCACCTGCACGGCGAGCTTTCCGATGAGGTTGCGGCCGACCTGCTGCATCAGCCGTTGCACCAGTTGCCGGAACACGATCTGCACGCCGGCGCGGGTGGCCAGCTGGGCGGGGACGATGCCTGCGGTCGAGGCGCCGAAGGACGCCACCGCGGAGGCGATCATCGCGGCGATCTGGATGGCCAGGATCACCAGCGCGATGATGATCGAGAGCTTGGCGTACTCGATCTGCATGGCGCAGTTGCGGCAGGCGGTGGCGAGCTTCTCGGAGACGTTCTTCATCTTGGGCAAGGTGGCTTCCTCGCCCTTGACGAACTTCTCCCAGTACTTCTTGAACGCCTCCGCCGCCTCGCCGTCCATGTGGGACGTGGCCTGCGCCACGGCGTCGTCCGCCTCGCGCATGGCGTTGTCGATATCGGTCGCGGCGGTCTGCCACACCTCGGCGAGGCGTTGCAGTGCCGTCTCGTCGCCTTCCGGCCAGCTGTCGCCCACCACGATCGGGATGAGCCAGCGGACCTCGGCGGGCATCTCGATGCCCATTGCAGCAATCCCCCCAGACTGCTAACCGCTGATGCCGCGTGCGTTGAAGTCGTCCTGCTGTTCCATCAGGTTCGCGGACTCTTCGAGGTTCTTCCCGATGTCCTGCAACGTCTGCGCGACCTTCGCCATCACCTCGCGCACGGCCTGCGCGGCGGGGGCGTAGTCGGTGCCGAACTTCTGGCCGGCCTCGTCGTTGCCCCAGCACTGGCCCTCGGCGTCGAGACCGCGGGCCAGCGCCGCCGCGTGCGTGCCCATCTCCTCGCCCGCGTGGCCCATCTTCGCCGCGGCCGAGCGCACGCCGGCCGCTTCCATCCACGTGTGCCCGCTCACCAGCGGTGGCCCCTGCCCATGATCGAGTCGCCGCCGAAGTCCTCGTCGTCGGACTCGGCGGAACCGGCGCGCTGCACCGGGCGGGCCTCGCGGCGCAGCACCGAGGAGCCGAAGTCCTCATCGGACGGTGGTGGCGGAGCGGCGGGCTCCTCGCGCTGCTCGACCTTGAAGAAGTCCTTCAGCGACGGTGCGCCCGGCACGACGTCCGGCAGGTCGACCATGCCCTCTTCCGAGGTGAGCGGGGCCATCTCGGCGTTGACCTGCTCGCGCACGTTCATCGCGGCACGGCGGGCCACCTGCGTGATCGTCTGCGCCAGCTGTTCGGGGGTCACCCGGTCGAACGCCCGCGGGCCCAGCTCCAGCTCGTCCAGCACACCGGTCGCGTCCACGGTCACCACGACGTTGCCGTCCGGTGAGGACGCGACACCCGACATCGCCGCGATCGCCGCCTGTGCGTCCCGCAACCCGTCCGTGCGCTGCTTGAGCTCGCGCATCAGGGTGTCGAGCGTGCCTCGCAACTCTGCGTTACGTGCCGCTAGCTGTTCGTCATCGAGCACTGCGGCAACGTACCGAACGCCGCTGCGGCCTGTCGGGCGTATGGATCATTTGGTGATGCAGATCGTCGTCGGCGGCCGGTCGTAGGTCCTGGTGTCGTCGTCGGGACCGCACAACGACCGGTCCGACCTGCCGTCGACCACCTTGGTGACCCTGCGGGTGCCGGTGCCGCAGGCGAGCTTGGTGTCGAAGATGCCGACCTGCTGGAGGCAGTCGCCCTGGCGCACGTTCAGCGAGTAGCACTCCCGCGTCTTGCGCTTGGTCTTGCGGTTGCGCGCCGACGCCTCCTCCACGTAGTCGCCGCCGGGGCAGGGCGCGGTGACGCCGCGCTCGATGGACACCAGCCGGTAGGTGGCGTCCTGCGCGGCGCAGTCCACCTTCGTCAGCTCGGCCTTGTCGCGGGACAGGTCCACGACCCTGGCGCACTCGCCGACGCCGGGCTGCTCGGTCCAGAGCGAGCAGCCGGAGACGACCAGCGCCAACGCGGTGACCGCGACGAGCTTCCGCACGGCGAAGTGGTACTTCGACATGGCCTCACACCTCCGGGACGCGGACGTCGGACAGCTGCTGTGGCGAAAGTCGCACCGCCCGCGGCCGGGGCCGGCGTCCGCGGCCGGACCACCGGGTCCTGCGGCGGCGCTGACCGCACGGTCGGGTGACGAGGCGGCGGTGGGCTGTGACAAAACCGCTTCCCCCAGGTAGAGCTTGATGTGCGGACCATGTCTACTGCACGGGCGGGAGCGGTACCCCCGTTTTGACCCAGGTAGACGTGGGCGGGTATCTTTGCTACTCGTGCCCGACCCATGTCGGGCCGCTCCGCGTGCCCGTGAGGCCGCGGTGTCCTCCACTCGCGGTGGCAGTCGAACTGTTGCTTGCGGACCTGAGTAGCGGGCGACACGCCCGACCTCGGGTGCAGAGAGGGATCAAGAAACACGAGGGTGAACCGCAAGGGGAACCCGCAGAAGACGGAAGAAGCAGCCGGCGAATGCCAACGATCCAGCAGCTGGTCCGCAAGGGCCGCCAGGACAAGGTGGCCAAGCAGAAGACGGCGGCCCTCAAGGGCTCGCCGCAGCGGCGCGGTGTGTGCACCCGCGTTTACACCACCACCCCCAAGAAGCCGAACTCCGCACTGCGCAAGGTCGCTCGCGTGAAGCTGACCAGCGGTATCGAGGTCACGGCCTACATCCCCGGTGAGGGTCACAACCTCCAGGAGCACTCGATGGTGCTCGTGCGCGGTGGTCGTGTGAAGGACCTGCCGGGTGTTCGCTACAAGATCATCCGTGGCTCTCTCGACACGCAGGGTGTCAAGAACCGCAAGCAGGCTCGCAGCCGCTACGGCGCGAAGAAGGAGAAGAGCTGATGCCCCGCAAGGGACCGGCCCCGAAGCGGCCGCTTATCTCTGACCCGGTCTACAGCTCGCCGCTCGTGACCCAGCTCATCAACAAGGTGCTGGTGGACGGCAAGCGCTCCGTGGCCGAGAAGATCGTCTACGAAGCCCTCGAGGGTGCTCGCGAGAAGACCGGCACCGACCCGGTCGTCACGCTGAAGCGCGCGCTGGACAACGTGAAGCCCTCGCTGGAGGTCAAGAGCCGCCGCGTCGGTGGTGCGACCTACCAGGTGCCGATCGAGGTCAAGCCCGGCCGCTCCACCACGCTGGCGCTGCGCTGGCTGATCACCTTCTCCCGGCAGCGCCGTGAGAAGACCATGGTCGAGCGTCTGATGAACGAGCTGCTCGATGCGAGCAACGGTCTCGGTGCGAGCGTCAAGCGCCGTGAGGACACTCACAAGATGGCCGAGTCCAACAAGGCCTTCGCCCACTACCGCTGGTGATGTGCCGCCCGGCCTGCCGGTCAGGCCGGGCGCTCCCAGCCCTAGTGAGCCCACAAGCTCAAGACAGGGGAAAGACCCGTGGCACAGGACGTGCTCACTGATCTTGCCAAGGTCCGCAACATCGGGATCATGGCCCACATCGACGCGGGCAAGACCACGACGACTGAGCGGATCCTGTTCTACACCGGGATCAGCTACAAGATCGGCGAGGTCCACGACGGCGCTGCCGTGATGGACTGGATGGAGCAGGAGCAGGAGCGCGGCATCACGATCACGTCGGCCGCGACGACCTGCTACTGGAAGAACCACCAGATCAACCTGATCGACACGCCCGGCCACGTCGACTTCACCGTCGAGGTCGAGCGCAACCTGCGCGTCCTCGACGGCGCCGTTGCCGTCTTCGACGGCAAGGAGGGCGTCGAGCCGCAGTCCGAGCAGGTCTGGCGGCAGGCGACCAAGTACGACGTCCCGCGCATCTGCTTCGTCAACAAGATGGACAAGCTCGGCGCGGACTTCTACTTCACCATCCGCACCATCTCCGAGCGCCTGGGCGCCAAGCCCCTCCCGATCCAGATCCCGATCGGTGCCGAGAGCGACTTCATCGGCGTCGTCGACCTGATCGAGATGCGCGCTCTGACCTGGCGCGGCGAGGTCCAGAAGGGCGAGGACTACGCGATCGAGGAGATCCCCGCAGATCTCGTCGAGAAGGCGCAGGAGTTCCGCGAGGCGCTGCTCGAGGCCGTCGCCGAGACCGACGACGACCTGACCGAGAAGTACTTCGAGCAGGGCGACCTGTCCGTCGAGGAGATCAAGGCCGGCCTCCGCAAGATCGTTGCCGAGGGCACCGCCTACCCGATCCTCTGCGGCTCCGCGTTCAAGAACAAGGGCGTCCAGCCCATGCTCGACGCGGTGATCGACTTCCTGCCGTCGCCGCTGGACCTCCCGCCGGTCGAGGGCACGCTGCAGGACGGCGAGACCGTCGTGTCGCGCAAGGCCTCGTCCGACGAGCCGTTCTCCGCGCTCGCGTTCAAGATCGCCGTGCACCCGTTCTTCGGCAAGCTGACCTACATCCGGGTCTACTCGGGCAAGGTCGCCTCCGGCACCCAGGTCGTCAACGCGACCAAGGACCGCAAGGAGCGCATCGGGAAGATCTTCCAGATGCACGCCAACAAGGAGAACCCGGTCACCGAGGCCATCGCCGGTCACATCTACGCCGTGATCGGTCTGAAGGACACGACGACCGGTGAGACCCTCGCCGACCCGGCGAACCCCATCGTCCTCGAGTCGATGACGTTCCCCGAGCCGGTCATCCAGGTCGCCATCGAGCCCAAGACGAAGGCCGACCAGGAGAAGCTGGGCACCGCGATCCAGAAGCTGGCCGAGGAGGACCCGACGTTCCGGGTCAACCTCGACCAGGAGACGGGCCAGACCATCATCGCCGGCATGGGCGAGCTCCACCTGGACATCCTGGTGGACCGCATGCGCCGCGAGTTCAAGGTCGAGGCCAACATCGGCAAGCCTCAGGTGGCGTACCGGGAGACCATCCGCAAGGCGGTGGAGAAGTACTCCTACACCCACAAGAAGCAGACCGGTGGCTCCGGCCAGTTCGCGAAGGTGCTCGTCACCGTCGAGCCGCTGGAGAAGAAGGAAGACGGCGCGCTCTACGAGTTCGTCAACGCCGTCACCGGCGGTCGCATCCCCCGCGAGTACATCCCGTCGGTCGACGCGGGTGCGCAGGACGCGCTGCAGTACGGCGTGCTGGCGGGCTACCCGCTGGTCGGCGTGAAGGTGACGCTGCTCGACGGCGCCTACCACGAGGTCGACTCCTCGGAGATGGCGTTCAAGATCGCTGGTTCGATGGCCCTCAAGGAAGCCGCCCGTCAGGCGTCTCCCGCGATCCTCGAGCCGCTGATGGCCGTCGAGGTCACGACGCCCGAGGAGTACATGGGCGACGTGATCGGCGACCTGAACTCCCGCCGTGGCCAGATCCAGGCCATGGAGGAGCGCAGCGGTATCCGCGTCGTCAAGGCGCTGGTCCCGCTGTCGGAAATGTTCGGGTACGTGGGTGACCTGCGGTCCAAGACCCAGGGTCGTGCCAACTACTCGATGGTGTTCGACTCCTACGCAGAGGTTCCCGCGAACGTCTCGAAGGAGATCATCGCGAAGGCGACTGGGGAATAACCCCACACCGGAGCACCGCAGTTCCACCGCGGGCTCTCCGGGGTTGATTCCCTGGGGTCCGCTACTTTTTGACCCTGACGTGTAAGTCCGGCCGGCCGCCCCTAGCCGGCCGGACCAGCAAAAGAAGTCCAGGAGGACAATCCAGTGGCGAAGGCGAAGTTCGAGCGGACGAAGCCGCACGTCAACATCGGCACCATCGGTCACATCGACCATGGCAAGACCACGCTGACCGCGGCGATCTCCAAGGTTCTGCACGACGCGTACCCCGATGTCAACGCTTCGTTCGCGTTCGACCAGATCGACAAGGCGCCGGAAGAGAAGCAGCGCGGCATCACGATCTCGATCGCGCACATCGAGTACCAGACGGAGAACCGTCACTACGCGCACGTCGACTGCCCCGGTCACGCCGACTACATCAAGAACATGATCACCGGTGCGGCGCAGATGGACGGCGCCATCCTGGTGGTCGCGGCGACCGACGGCCCGATGCCGCAGACGAAGGAGCACGTCCTCCTGGCCCGCCAGGTCGGCGTCCCCTACATCGTCGTCGCGCTGAACAAGGCCGACATGGTCGACGACGAGGAGATCCTGGAGCTCGTCGAGCTCGAGGTCCGCGAGCTGCTCTCCGAGTACGAGTTCCCGGGCGACGACCTGCCGGTCGTGCGCGTTTCGGCGCTGAAGGCGCTGGAGGGTGACGAGACCTGGGGCAAGTCCGTGCTGGAGCTCATGGCCGCCGTCGACTCGGCGATCCCGGAGCCGGAGCGCGAGACCGACAAGCCGTTCCTCATGCCCGTCGAGGACGTCTTCACGATCACCGGCCGCGGCACCGTCGTGACCGGTCGCATCGAGCGCGGCATCATCAACGTGAACTCCGAGATCGAGATCGTCGGCATCAAGGAGCAGTCGAAGAAGACGACTGTCACCTCGATCGAGATGTTCAAGAAGTTCCTCGACGAGGGTCGCGCCGGTGACAACGCCGCGCTGCTGCTCCGCGGCATCAAGCGCGAGGAGGTGGAGCGCGGCATGGTCATCGTCAAGCCGGGCACCACGACCCCGCACACCGAGTTCGAGGCGCAGGTCTACATCCTGTCGAAGGACGAGGGTGGCCGCCACACGCCGTTCTTCAACAACTACCGTCCGCAGTTCTACTTCCGGACGACGGACGTGACCGGCGTCGTGACCCTGCCCGAGGGCACCGAGATGGTCATGCCCGGTGACACCACCGGCATGTCGGTCAAGCTGATCCAGCCGATCGCCATGGACGAGGGCCTCCGCTTCGCGATCCGCGAGGGTGGCCGCACCGTCGGCGCCGGCTCGGTCACCAAGATCGTCAAGTGACCTGGCTCTAGCTGTTAGTTCGGCGTCAGGCCGGGCCAAC
Source organism: Lentzea chajnantorensis (assembly GCF_054300775.1). Taxonomy (NCBI): domain Bacteria; kingdom Bacillati; phylum Actinomycetota; class Actinomycetes; order Pseudonocardiales; family Pseudonocardiaceae; genus Lentzea; species Lentzea chajnantorensis. Next base: position 1,682,267 of record NZ_JBSDZT010000002.1, read on the forward strand.
GTTCGCGTTGGCCCGGCCTTCGTCGTAGCAGGACCAGGCGTGTGCGACAGCTCACGCCGGAAATGTTTCGCGGCGCGCGAGGTAGATCCGCCGCGGGGATCTCGTTGCCGGACAACGGGTCCGTTTCGCTCGTCGGTCCACACGCGACCGATCGGGCGGCTCGTCGGACAAGATCCGCACGTGATCTGCCTCCAACTGACCCACCCCGATTTGGAGTGCCCCGCGACCGTGTGGCATCCTTTACGGGTTGCTCGACGAAGGCCGGGTCGCATCCGTGCGTGCCCATCTCCTTCGACCGAGCGTCCGCGCCCTGTTAGTGAACGCCTCCTTGCGGAGATGGGCATCAGGGTGCATGGGCTGTGGTAGGCCCAATCCCACCGGGGAGACCTTGCGTGGGACCGGTATGCGTACCGGGCGCGACACGCCCGACCGCGTGGACCGGGCACCATGACACTTCAACAGGGGCGGAGCGCGCCAAGAGGCTGTAACAGGCCTCATCCGAGGCACCGCACCGCAGCGGTTACGAGAAGCAGAGGAACGGCAAGCCATCATGGCGGGACAAAAGATCCGCATCCGGCTCAAGGCCTACGACCACGAGGCGATCGACGCGTCTGCGCGCAAGATCGTTGAGACCGTGACGCGCACCGGCGCTCGGGTTGTCGGGCCCGTGCCGCTGCCCACTGAGAAGAACGTGTACTGCGTCATCCGCTCGCCGCACAAGTACAAGGACTCGCGCGAGCACTTCGAGATGCGCACGCACAAGCGGCTGATCGACATCCTCGACCCGACGCCGAAGACGGTTGACGCGCTCATGCGCATCGACCTGCCGGCCAGCGTCGACGTCAACATCCAGTAAGCGTTGGGCGCGGAGAGTAACGGACCAATGTCTGACAGGCAGATGAAGGGCATCCTGGGCACCAAGCTCGGCATGACTCAGGTCTTCGACGAGAACAACCGGGTCGTCCCGGTGACCGTCGTCAAGGCTGAGCCCAATGTCGTGACCCAGGTTCGCACCGAAGAGAAGGACGGCTACACCGCCGTCCAGCTGGCGGCCGGCGCGATCGACCCGCGCAAGGTCAACAAGCCCGTCGCGGGCCACTTCGCCAAGGCCGGGGTCACGCCCCGTCGCCACCTGGTGGAGCTGCGCACGGCGGACGCCGGCGAGTACACGGTCGGCCAGGAGATCACCGCTGAGGTGTTCGAGGCCGGCGCTGTTGTCGACATCACCGGCACCAGCAAGGGCAAGGGCACCGCGGGTGTCATGAAGCGCCACAACTTCCGGGGTCTCGGCTCCAGCCACGGCACCCAGCGCAAGCACCGCTCGCCGGGTTCCATCGGCGGCTGCGCCACCCCGGGTCGCGTCTTCAAGGGTCTGCGCATGGCCGGCCGCATGGGCCACGAGCGCGTGACGACCCAGAACCTGAAGGTGCACAAGATCGACGTGGAGAACGGCCTGCTGCTCATCAAGGGCGCGGTTCCCGGTCCCAAGGGCGGTCTGGTGTTCGTCAAGACTGCTGCGAAGGGTGGTGCCTGATGTCGACGGTTGAGATCCGTACGCCGGACGGCAAGTCCGCCGGCACGGTCGAGCTTCCCCTCGGCTGTTTTCGACGCGCAGGCGAACGTCGCGCTGCTGCACCAGGTCGTCGTGGCCCAGCAGGCCGCCGCGCGCCAGGGCACGCACTCGACGAAGACCCGCGGCGAGGTGTCCGGTGGTGGCAAGAAGCCGTACCGCCAGAAGGGCACCGGTCGTGCCCGCCAGGGTTCGACGCGTGCGCCGCAGTTCGCCGGCGGTGGCGTCGTCCACGGCCCGCAGCCGCGCGACTACTCGCAGCGGACGCCCAAGAAGATGAAGGCCGCCGCTCTGCGCGGTGCCCTCTCCGACCGGGCCCGCGCCAACCAGGTGCACGTCGTGTCCGGCCTGGTGGACGGGGACACCCCGTCGACCAAGTCCGCGCGCAAGGTCCTGGAGTCGGTCACCCAGGCCCGTCGCGTCCTCGTGGTGCTCAACCGCACCGACGAGGTCTCGTGGGTCAGCGTGCGCAACCTGCAGCACGTGCACGTGATCGCGCCCGACCAGCTCAACACCTACGACGTGCTCGTCAACGACGACGTGGTGTTCACCAAGGACTCGCTCGACGTGTTCCTCGCCAGCAAGGCCCAGTCGGGTTCTGGCTCGGCTGAGGCCACGGCGACCGTGGTGGACGAGGAGGCCTCGAAGTGATCCCCGACCACAGGGACATCTTGCTCGCGCCGGTGATCTCCGAGAAGTCCTACGGACTGCTCGAGGAGAACAAGTACACCTTCCTGGTGGCGCCGGGTTCGAACAAGACCCAGATCAAGATCGCCGTGGAGAAGGTCTTCGGCGTGAAGGTCGTCAGCGTCAACACCATCAACCGGCAGGGCAAGCGCAAGCGCACCCGCACCGGGTTCGGCAAGCGCAAGGACACGAAGCGCGCGATCGTGACGCTGTCGGCTGACAGCAAGGCGATCGAGATCTTCGGCGGCCCTGCCGCCTGATGACGAGGACTGCGTAGAGATGGGCATTCGCAAGTACAAGCCGACGACTCCCGGTCGTCGCGGTGCGAGCGTCTCCGACTTCGCCGAGATCACTCGGTCGACTCCGGAGAAGTCGCTGATCCGCCCGCTGCACAAGCTGGGTGGCCGCAACGCCTCGGGCAAGATCACCACGCGGCACAAGGGTGGCGGTCACAAGCGGGCTTACCGCCTGATCGACTTCCGCCGCAACGACAAGGACGGCATCCCGGCCAAGGTCGCTCACATCGAGTACGACCCCAACCGCACCGCCCGCATCGCGCTTCTGCACTACGCCGACGGCGAGAAGCGCTACATCATCGCCCCGGAGAAGCTCAAGCAGGGTGACACGGTTGAGAACGGCCCCAAGGCCGACATCAAGCCGGGCAACAACCTGCCGCTGCGCAACATCCCGGTCGGTTCCGTGATCCACGCGATCGAGCTCCGCCCCGGCGGCGGCGCGAAGATGGCGCGCTCGGCCGGTGCCTCGGTCCAGCTCGTGGCCAAGGACGGTCCGTACGCCCAGCTGCGCCTCCCCTCGGGTGAGATCCGCAACGTGGACGTGCGCTGCCGCGCCACGCTCGGCGAGGTCGGCAACAAGGACCACCAGAACATCAACTGGGGCAAGGCCGGCCGCATGCGGTGGAAGGGCAAGAAGCCCACCGTCCGCGGTGTCGCGATGAACCCGGTCGACCACCCGCACGGTGGTGGTGAGGGCAAGACCTCCGGTGGTCGCCACCCGGTCAACCCGGCTGGTAAGCCCGAGGGTCGTACCCGCCGCCGCAAGCCAAGCGACAAGCTCATCGTCCGGCGTCGTCGCACCGGTAAGAAGCGCTGAGCAGGGAGGGAGTGAAGGATGCCTCGCAGCCTTAAGAAGGGTCCCTTCGTCGACGACCACCTGCTCAAGAAGGTGGACGTTCAGAACGAAGCGGGCAAGAAGACCGTCATCAAGACGTGGTCCCGCCGGTCCACGATCATCCCGGACATGCTGGGTCACACCATCGCGGTGCACGACGGCCGCAAGCACGTCCCGGTGTTCGTGACCGAGGCCATGGTCGGGCACAAGCTGGGCGAGTTCGCCCCGACCCGGACCTTCAAGGGCCACATCAAGGACGACCGGAAGTCTCGTCGCCGCTAGGCGCCGAACTGAGAAGAGCAAGGGAAAAGCAGCGATGAACGCCCGTAAGGACGCTGAGGCGCAGGAGTTTCCGCGCGCCGTGGCTCGGGCTCGTTACGTTCGCGACACCCCCATGAAGGTGCGTCGCGTCATCGAGCTCATCAAGGGTCGTAACGCCAGCGAGGCCCTGGCCGTGCTCCAGTTCGCGCCCCAGGCCGCCTCTGAGCCGGTCGCGAAGGTGCTCGCCAGCGCCATGGCCAACGCCGAGAACAACCTGTCCCTGGACCCGTCCACCCTCTGGGTGTCGGTGGCCTACGTGGACGAGGGTCCGACCCTCAAGCGTTTCCGCCCGCGTGCCCAGGGCCGCGCGTACCGGATCCGCAAGCGGACGTCGCACATCACCATCGAGGTGGAGTCGCGTCCGAAGAAGACCAGCGCGAAGGGAACCCGGTAGTGGGCCAGAAGATCAACCCGCACGGCTTCCGGCTGGGGATCACCACCGACTGGAAGTCCCGCTGGTACGCCGACAAGCAGTACGCCGAGTACGTGGCGGAGGACGTCAAGATCCGCCGCCTGCTCGGCAAGGGCATGGAGCGTGCCGGCATCTCCAAGGTGGAGATCGAGCGGACCCGTGACCGGGTGCGCGTCGACATCCACACCGCCCGGCCGGGCATCGTCATCGGCCGCCGCGGTGCCGAGGCGGACCGCATCCGCGGTGAGCTGGAGAAGCTCACCAAGAAGCAGGTCCAGCTGAACATCCTCGAGGTCAAGAGCCCCGAGTCGGACGCGCAGCTCGTGGCACAGGGTGTCGCCGAGCAGCTGTCCAACCGCGTCGCCTTCCGGCGCGCGATGCGCAAGGCCATCCAGTCGGCCATGCGTTCGCCGCAGGTCAAGGGCATCCGCGTGCAGTGCGGCGGTCGCCTCGGCGGCGCCGAGATGTCCCGCTCGGAGCACTACCGCGACGGCCGCGTGCCGCTGCACACGCTCCGCGCCAACATCGACTACGGCTTCTTCGAGGCCCGCACCACGTTCGGCCGCATCGGCGTGAAGGTGTGGATCTACAAGGGCGACATCGTCGGTGGCATCTCGGCCAAGCGCGCGCTCGACGCGGCCCCGGCTCAGGGAGCCGACCGCGCCCCGCGCCGCGACCGCGGCGAGCGTCCGAACCGGGCCCGTCGCTCGGGTGCCAGCGGCACCACCGCGACGAGCACCGAGGCCGGCCGTGCCGCAGCTGACGCCACGGCGTCGGCCGAGGCCCCGGCTGCTGCAGAGAAGACGGAGAGCTGAGTCATGCTCATCCCTCGTAGGGTCAAGCACCGCAAGCAGCACCACCCCAAGCGGTCGGGTGCTGCCAAGGGCGGCACGAAGGTCACCTTCGGTGAGTACGGCATCCAGGCTCTCGAGCCGGCCTACGTCACCAACAGGCAGATCGAGTCCGCTCGTATCGCCATCACGCGCCACATCCGTCGTGGCGGCAAGGTCTGGATCAACATCTTCCCGGACCGTCCGCTGACGAAGAAGCCGGCCGAGACCCGCATGGGTTCCGGTAAGGGTTCGCCGGAGTGGTGGGTGGCCAACGTCAAGCCGGGTCGCGTCCTCTTCGAGATGGCCTTCCCGAACGAGCAGGTGGCCCGCGAGGCTCTTCGCCGCGCGATCCACAAGCTCCCGATGAAGTGCCGCATCGTTACGCGTGAGGGTGGTGAGTTCTGATGGCAGCGGGTACCACCGCTTCTGAGCTGCGTGAGCTCACCGAGGAAGAGCTCGTGCTGCGTCTGAAGGAGTCGAAGGAAGAGCTCTTCAACCTTCGCTTCCAGATGGCCACGGGCCAGCTCGACAACAACCGGCGGCTGCGCACGGTCCGGCACGAGATCGCCCGGATCTACACCGTGATGCGGGAGCGGGAGCTCGGGCTCTCCGTCACGCCGGATTCCACTGGTGAGGGTGCGGCATGACCGAAAGCAACGAAGTCCAGACCGAGAAGCGCAACGACCGCAAGGTCCGCGAGGGCCTCGTCGTGTCCGACAAGATGGACAAGACGATCGTCGTGGCGCTCGAGGACCGCAAGAAGCACCCGCGTTACTCCAAGATCATGCGCTCCACCACCAAGGTGAAGGTGCACGACGAGGAGAACGCGGCGGGCGTCGGCGACCGCGTCCTGCTCATGGAGACCCGGCCTCTGTCGGCGACCAAGCGCTGGCGGCTCGTCGAGATCCTCGAGAAGGCCAAGTAAGTCCTTTCTAGACAGACCGAGCCCGTCGGGTCGGAAATCCGGCGGGCCAGGAATGGTCAGGAGCAGGTAAGTGATTCAGCAGGAGTCGCGGCTTCGTGTCGCCGACAACACCGGTGCGAAGGAGATCCTTTGCATCCGTGTTCTCGGTGGTTCGGGCCGCCGCTACGCGGGCATCGGCGACATCATCGTCGCGACCGTCAAGGACGCGATCCCCGGTGCCGGCGTGAAGAAGGGTGACGTCGTCAAGGCCGTCATCGTCCGCACCGTCAAGGAGCGCCGTCGCGCGGATGGCTCGTACATCCGCTTCGACGAGAACGCCGCCGTGCTCATCAAGAACGACAACGAGCCGCGCGGTACCCGCATCTTCGGCCCGGTCGGCCGCGAGCTGCGCGACAAGAGGTTCATGAAGATCATCTCGCTGGCTCCGGAGGTGCTCTGACCATGAAGGTGAAGAAGGGCGACACGGTCGTCGTAATCGCCGGCAAGGACAAGGGCGCGAAGGGCAAGGTCATCCAGGCCTACCCGGAGACCGGCAAGGTCCTGGTCGAGGGCGTCAACCGGATCAAGAAGCACACCAAGATCACGCAGACCCAGCGGGGCGCGCAGTCGGGTGGCATCGTGACCCAGGAAGCCCCGATCAACGTCTCCAACGTGATGGTGGTCGACTCGGACGGCAAGCCGACCCGCGTTGGTTACCGTACGAACGACGAGGGCAAGCGGGTCCGCATTTCCCGTCGTAACGGGAAGGACATCTGATCATGACTACCGCAGAGAAGATCATCCCGCGGCTCAAGACGCGCTACCGCGACGAGGTCAAGGGCGAGCTGCAGAAGCAGTTCTCCTTCGCCAACGTGATGCAGATCCCCGGCGTCGTCAAGGTCGTCGTCAACATGGGTGTCGGCGACGCCGCCCGTGACGGCAAGCTGATCGACGGTGCCGTCAAGGACCTGTCGATCATCACCGGCCAGCGTCCCGAGATCCGTCGGGCCCGCAAGTCCATCGCGCAGTTCAAGCTGCGCGAGGGCATGCCGATCGGCGCGCGCGTCACGCTGCGCGGCGACCGCATGTGGGAGTTCCTCGACCGCCTGCTGACGATCGCTCTCCCGCGCATCCGCGACTTCCGCGGACTCTCGGGCAAGCAGTTCGACGGCAACGGCAACTACACGTTCGGTCTGAACGAGCAGTCGATGTTCCACGAGATCGACCCCGACTCGATCGACCGTCCCCGCGGCATGGACATCACCGTCGTCACCACCGCCACGAACGACGAGGAGGGCCGGGCGCTGCTGAAGCTCCTGGGCTTCCCGTTCAAGGAGAACTGAGTCGATGGCCAAGAAGGCGTTGATCAACAAGGCCGCGAAGAAGCCGAAGTTCAAGGTCCGGGGCTACACCCGGTGCCAGCGTTGCGGCCGCCCCCACGCGGTGTTCCGCAAGTTCGGCCTCTGCCGGATCTGCCTGCGCGAGATGGCTCACCGCGGTGAGCTGCCTGGCGTGAGCAAGTCCAGCTGGTAATTCAGAGCACCATTACTTCGCTGTAGGCCCGCACGCGACCGTCCTGGCCCCTTCACGGGGGCCAGGTCTGGACCCCGAGCGGTGAACCGCAGCGAGAAAGGTTGACCAGGTCACCATGACGATGACCGACCCGATCGCAGACATGCTCACTCGTCTGCGCAACGCGAACTCGGCTTACCACGACAAGGTCGTGATGCCGCACTCGAAGCTGAAGGCCAACATCGCCGAGATCCTCAAGCGCGAGGGCTACATCGCCTCGTACCGCGACGAGGAGGGCGAGGTCGCGAAGAACCTCGTCGTCGAGCTGAAGTACGGCCCGAACCGGGAGCGCAGCATCGCCGGCCTCCGCCGCGTGTCGAAGCCCGGCCTGCGCGTGTACGCGAAGTCCACCGGTCTGCCCCGAGTTCTCGGTGGCCTCGGTGTGGCGATCATTTCGACCTCTGGTGGTCTCATGACCGACCGCCAGGCCAACAAGGCAGGCGTGGGCGGAGAAGTCCTCGCCTACGTTTGGTAAGGGGGAGTAGACATGTCGCGCATCGGTAAGCAGCCGATCATTGTCCCCTCCGGGGTCGACGTGAACATCGCCGGTCAGGACGTGAGCATCAAGGGCCCCAAGGGCACCCTGACGCTGACGATCGCTGAGCCGATCAGCCTGGAGAAGGCTGAGGACGGCACTCTCGAGGTCAAGCGCCCGAACGACGAGCGCCGCAACCGCGCGCTCCACGGCTTGTCGCGCACGCTGGTGCACAACATGGTCGTCGGTGTGACCCAGGGTTACGAAAAGAAGATGGAAATCCACGGCGTCGGTTACCGCGTCGCGCTCAAGGGCTCTGAGCTTCGAGTTCGCGCTCGGTTACTCCCACCCCGTCAAGGTCGAGGCCCCCGCGGGCATCACCTTCGCGGTGGAGACCCCGACCCGCTTCTCCGTCTCGGGTATCGACAAGCAGCTGGTCGGTGAGGTCGCCGCCAACATCCGCAAGCTGCGCAAGCCCGACCCGTACAAGGGCAAGGGCGTCCGCTACTCGGGCGAGAAGATCCGTCGCAAGGTCGGAAAGACGGGTAAGTGACATGAGCGAGTCGACTGTTACGAAGCGCAAGCCGGTGGGCAAGGACATCTCCACCAGGCGTCGTGTTGCCAAGGCCCGTCGCCACTTCCGCCTCCGCAAGAAGGTCAACGGAACGGCCGAGCGCCCGCGCCTGGTCGTGCACCGTTCGTCGAAGCACATCACCGTGCAGATCATCGACGACCTGAAGGGCCACACGGTCGCGTCCGCTTCCTCCATGGAGGCCGACGTCCGTGCCCTGGAGGGCGACAAGAAGGCCCGCGCGGCCAAGGTCGGCCAGCTGGCCGCGGCCCGTGCCAAGGACGCCGGTGTCACGGCGGTCGTGTTCGACCGCGGCGGCAACGCGTACCACGGCCGGATCGCTGCTCTGGCGGATGCCGCTCGCGAGGCGGGGCTGGAGTTCTGACAATGATCATCACTGGAATTGAGAGGGACGCCTGATGCCAGGACGTACGCGTCGCGAAGGCGGCGGGGGCGAGCGCGGAGAGCGCCGCGACCGTCGTGACGGCGGCCGCGGCGGCGCGGCCCAGGAGAAGACCCCGCACCTCGAGCGCGTGGTTGCGATCAACCGCGTGTCCAAGGTGGTCAAGGGTGGTCGTCGCTTCAGCTTCACCGCCCTCGTGGTGGTGGGCGACGGCGACGGCATGGTCGGCGTCGGCTACGGCAAGGCCAAGGAAGTTCCCGCGGCCATCGCCAAGGGTGTCGAGGAAGCGAAGAAGAACTTCTTCCGCGTGCCTCGCATCGCCGGCACCATCCCGCACCCGGTGCAGGGTGAGAAGGCCGCCGGTGTGGTCCTGCTGCGTCCGGCCTCGGCCGGTACCGGTGTCATCGCGGGTGGCGCCGTCCGCGCCGTCCTCGAGTGCGCCGGCGTGCACGACGTGCTGTCGAAGTCGCTCGGCTCCGACAACGCGATCAACATCGTGCACGCGACCGTGGCGGCCCTCAAGGGCCTGCAGCGTCCCGAAGAGGTCGCGGCCCGTCGTGGCCTGCCCCTCGAGGACGTCGCCCCCGCCGGCATGATCCGCGCTCGCGCGGGCCAGGGGGTGTGATCATGGCTCAGCTGAAGATCACGCAGGTTCGCAGCACCATCGGTACCAAGCACAACCACCGCGAGTCGATGCGCACCCTCGGGCTGCGCAAGATCCGCCAGTCGGTCGTGCGTGAGGACACCCCCCAGGTGCTCGGCCTGATCCACGCCGTGCGCCACCTGGTGGTTGTTGAGGAGGTCCAGTCGTGACCATCAAGATTCACGACCTGCGTCCTGCCCCCGGGGCCAAGACCGCCAAGACCCGCGTCGGTCGTGGTGAGGGCTCCAAGGGCAAGACCGCCGGCCGCGGTACGAAGGGCACGGGCGCTCGCAAGAACGTCTCGCCGCGCTTCGAAGGTGGCCAGATGCCGCTCCAGATGCGGCTGCCCAAGATGAAGGGCTTCAAGAACCCGTTCCGCACCGAGTACCAGGTCGTGAACGTCTCCGACATCGCTGCCTCGTTCCCCGAGGGCGGTTCGGTCGACGTCGCCGCGCTGGTGCTGGCCGGGCTGGTCCGCAAGGGCTCGCTCGTCAAGGTGCTGGGTGACGGTGAGGTCAGCGTCAAGCTCGACATCACCGCGAACAAGTTCTCCAAGACCGCTGTGGAGAAGATCGCTGCTGCGGGTGGGACGACCACGGTCGCCTGATCCGCGGGACTGTCTGAAGGGCCTCGGGGCGTTGCCCCGGGGCCCTTCGGCGTTTCCGGGGGACGTGGCCGCGAGCGCGGTGGCGGTGACGGCGACGTCGGCGCGGAACCGCTCGCGGAGGGCCTTGACGCCTCGCCTTCGGCGTCGGCTGGGCCGGCGCGGCCCGATCGTGCTGCGGCGCGACTCCGCGGCCCGACCGTGGTGCAACCCGACCGTGGTGCGGTGCGGCTCGGCAGCGCGACGCGGTGCGGCGCGATTCGGCGCGCGTGCGGGGTTCTGCGAACAGCTGAACTTTCCGCCCGATCGGAGGGAACACGAAGAGTGGTGTGGACGTTCCGCCGGGTCTGTTCTGGCTGCTGGTAGCACGGATTGTCCGGGTTCGGTACCCCGAAAGGACCAGTGGACCGGGCAGAGATCAACCGAGTTGAACCTGTGATTGGCCACTGGGTACGACCAGGTGGTGGGGGGCTGTTAGTGTTGCGGGCTGAACCCGGATGTCCTCCGGGTTGCTTGGTCGTGGCTACCTACCTCGGCCCTGCCATCTACCGCATGCGCCGGTCCCTGGGGGTCGGCAACGCTCAGGAGGTTCGCGTGCTCGGCGCATTCCGCTCGGCTCTCGCGACGCCGGATCTACGCAAGAAGATCCTCTTCACGCTCGGGATCATCATTGTGTACCGGCTTGGTGCGACCATGCCCGCGCCGGGCGTGTCCTTCAAGAACGTGCGGGCGTGTGCCGAGCAGCTCGAAGGCCAGAACATCTACTCGCTGATCAACCTGTTCAGCGGTGGTGCGTTGCTCAACCTGTCGGTGTTCGCGCTGGGGATCATGCCCTACATCACCGCGAGCATCATCATCCAGCTGCTCACCGTGGTCATCCCGCGGTTCGAGCAGTTGAAGAAGGAAGGGCAGGCCGGGCAGGGCAAGCTCACGCAGTACACCCGCTACCTCACGATCGGGCTGGCGATCCTGCAGTCCACCGGTCTGGTGGCGCTGGCGGTGCGCGGGCAGCTGTTCGGCGAGTGCGACCAGGACGTCATCCCCGGCAAGGACAGCATCTTCACGCTGATCGTGCTGGTCATCACGATGACGGCCGGTACCTCGGTCATCATGTGGCTGGGTGAGCTGATCACCGAGAAGGGCATCGGCAACGGCATGTCGTTGCTGATCTTCACCGGCATCGCCGCCCGCATCCCGGCCGAGGGCAAGAACATCTGGGACAAGGACCAGTCGCGGATCACCTTCGTCCTCGTCATCATCGCCGCTCTGATCATCATCGCGAGCGTCATCTACGTCGAGCAGGCGCAGCGCCGCATCCCGGTGCAGTACGCCAAGCGCATGATCGGTCGCCGCATGTACGGCGGCACCTCGACCTACCTTCCGTTGAAGGTGAACCAGGCCGGCGTCATCCCGGTCATCTTCGCCTCGTCGCTGCTCTACCTGCCGGACCTGATCGTCCGCCTCACGAACTCCACGGGTGAGCCCAACTGGTTCACCACGTTCGTGCAGACCTACCTGGTCAAGCAGTCGAGCTGGGTGCACATCAGCGCGTACTTCCTGCTGATCGTCTTCTTCACCTACTTCTACGTCGGCATCACGTTCAACCCGGACGAGCGCGCTGACGAGATGAAGAAGTTCGGTGGCTTCATCCCCGGCATCCGTCCCGGTCGCCCGACCGCCGAGTACCTCAAGTTCGTCCTGGGCCGCATCACGCTGCCCGGTTCGCTCTACCTCGGCATCGTGGCGATCCTGCCGAACCTGTTCCTCGACATCACCAGCGAGGGCCAGAACCAGAACTTCCCGTTCGGCGGTACCGCGGTTCTGATCATGGTCGGTGTCGGTCTCGACACCGTGAAGCAGATCGAGAGCCAGCTCATGCAGCGCAATTACGAAGGGTTCCTCCGCTAGTGCGACTTGTTCTCGTTGGCCCGCCGGGTGCGGGCAAGGGCACTCAGGCCGAGGTGCTGAGCACCAAGCTCGGCGTGCCGCACATCTCGACGGGCGACCTCTTCCGGTCACACATCAGCAACCAGACCGAGCTCGGGCTGGAGGTGCAGAGCATCCTCGACGAGGGCGCTCTCGTACCGGACAGCATCACGAACGAGATGGTGCGCAAGCGCTTGGCCGAGTCCGACGCCACGGACGGGTTCCTGCTCGACGGGTTCCCGCGCAACGTGGCGCAGGCCGACAAGCTCGCTGAGTTCCTCTCGGTCGACGGACACGGGCTCGACGCGGTGCTGGAGTTCCGGGTCGACGAGGACGTCGTGGTGGAGCGGTTGCTGGCGCGCGGGCGCACGGACGACAAGGAAGAGGTCATCCGGCACCGGCAGCAGGTGTACCGCAACGAGACCGCGCCGCTGCTCGACTACTACGCGGACAAGGTCATCACCATCGACGCCGTCGGTGAGATCGACGAAATCAGTGAGCGGGCCCTCGCTGCGCTGCACGCGCTGCGCGGCGAGAAGTGACCGGTGGACTGCTCGACCGACTCCGGTCTCTAGTTTCCCCAGGCAGTGAACGCATGATCGAGATCAAGACCCGCGGCCAGCTGGAGGCCATGCGCGCCTCCGGCCTGGTCGTGGCCAGGGCCCTGCGCAACGTCGTCGACGCGGTCAAGGTCGGTGTCTCCACGCAGGAGCTCGACGAGATCGCGGAGCAGACGATCCGCGACGCCGGCGCCGTCCCGTCGTTCAAGGGCTACCACGGGTTCCCCGCGAGCATCTGCGCCTCCGTGAACGAGCAGATCGTCCACGGCATCCCCAGCAGCAAGCAGGTGCTCGCCGAGGGCGACCTCATCTCCATCGACTGCGGTGCCATCCTCGACGGCTGGCACGGCGACTCGGCGGTCACCGTGGGCGTCGGCGAGCTCTCGCCGGCCGACCACCGGCTCTCCGAGGCGACCAGGCTGTCGATGCTCGCGGGCATCGAGGCCGCGGTGCCCGGCGGGAAGCTCACCGACATCTCGTTCGCCATCGAGTCCTCGGCGATCGAGTCCGGTGAGCGCGACGGCATCGAGTACGGCATCGTCGCGGACTACGGCGGCCACGGCATCGGCACCAAGATGCACATGGACCCGTTCCTGCCGAACTACGGCAAGCCCGGCAAGGGCCCGCGCCTGAAGGTCGGCATGGCCATCGCGATCGAACCGATGCTCACGCTCGGCTCCGACGACTCCCAGGAGCTGGACGACGGCTGGACCGTCGTCACGCTCGACGGGACGCGGGCCGCGCACTGGGAGCACTCGGTCGCCATCACCGAGGACGGCCCCTGGGTGCTCACCGCGCCCGAGGAGTGACCCGGCAGCACCACGAACGTCTCCGGCACGGCCCCCGTCTCCACGCGAGGCGGGGGCCGTGCCGTTGTCGCGCCCCGAGTGGCGAGCGGGCCGCCGTCGGACCTGAGCTCCGGTCCCGCGCTCGTCGATGCAGCTCAGCGGTGTTCCAGCGACACCGCGCACAGGCGGCGCGGCACTGTTCAGCGGGGCGCACGGGGCCCGATTTGGGTTGCCGGGGTGAACTGCGTACACTGGTCAGGTGGCGCACCCGTAGCGCCGGTTCTGTCGTGCCCTTCAAGGTGAGATCGAGCCGGGCCGAAACGCGTCCAAAGGTTATTATCACCGTCACGAAACGCGGAGGACATGGGCAAGAAGGACGGGGCCATTGAGGTCGAGGGCCGCGTAGTCGAGCCGCTCCCCAACGCGATGTTCCGCGTCGAGTTGGAGAACGGTCACAAGGTACTCGCGCACATCAGCGGCAAGATGCGTCAGCACTACATCCGCATCCTCCCTGAGGACCGGGTTGTCGTGGAGCTCTCGCCCTACGACCTGTCCCGCGGGCGCATCGTCTACCGCTACAAGTGACCTCCAATAGCAGGAGACTTCAGGCGTGAAGGTCCAGCCGAGCGTCAAGAAGATCTGCGACAAGTGCAAGGTGATCCGCCGTCACGGCCGGGTCATGGTGATCTGCGAGAACCTGCGCCACAAGCAGCGCCAGGGCTGAGCAGCTCCACCACGCGCTCGTCGAGACCTTCGATGACGCAGTAACGAGAAACTCCTCGCACCTGCCGCACGCAGGGCTTCAAGCGTGCGGACACCCCCGGATTCCAGGCCGGGGCCGGGACACCGGCTGTGAGAGCAGCCGGAACGACACAGCGAGTCAGTCGCCGGAACTGGGCGAGGAGCAGACCTGGAAGTAATCGACAGGAGTTAACCGCCACATGGCACGACTCGCTGGCGTCGACCTCCCCCGCGAAAAGCGGATGGAGATCGCGCTCACCTACATCTTCGGCATCGGCCGCACCCGTTCCAAGGAGGTGCTGGCCGCCACGTCGATCTCGCCCGACCTCCGGGTGAAGGATCTGACGGACGACGACGTCGCCACCCTGCGGGACTACATCGAGAACAACTTCAAGGTCGAGGGTGACCTCCGTCGCGAGGTCGCGGCCGACATCCGTCGCAAGATGGAGATCGGCTGCTACGCGGGTCTTCGGCACCGTCGCGGCCTGCCCGTTCGCGGGCAGCGCACCAAGACGAACGCTCGTACCCGCAAGGGTCCGAAGAAGACCGTGGCCGGCAAGAAGAAGGCCGGCAAGAAGTAAGACCTCGGGTCTGCTGCCCTCAACTTAGGAGTTTGTTTTGCCACCGAAGTCCCGCACGGGCGCCGGGGTCAAGAAGATCCGGCGCAAGGAAAAGAAGAACGTCTCGCACGGCCAGGCGCACATCAAGAGCACGTTCAACAACACCATCGTGTCCATCACGGACCCGATGGGCAACGTGATCTCGTGGGCGTCCGCCGGCCACGTCGGCTTCAAGGGTTCTCGCAAGTCCACGCCGTTCGCGGCGCAGATGGCTGCCGAGAACGCCGCCCGCAAGGCCGCAGAGCACGGCATGCGCAAGGTGGACGTGTTCGTCAAGGGTCCCGGCTCCGGCCGTGAGACCGCGATCCGTTCGCTGCAGGCCGCCGGTCTCGAGGTCGGCACCATCCAGGACGTGACCCCGCAGCCCCACAACGGCTGCCGCCCGCCCAAGCGGCGCCGGGTCTGAGGCACGGGGAGGAGTAAGAACTAATGGCTCGTTACACGGGACCCGCGACGCGCATCTCGCGTCGCCTGAAGGTCGACCTCGTTGGTGGGGACCAGGCCTTCGAGCGCCGTCCGTACCCGCCCGGCCAGCACGGCCGCGGCCGGGTCAAGGAGTCCGAGTACCTGCTGCAGCTCCAGGAGAAGCAGAAGGCTCGCTACACCTACGGCGTTCTTGAGCGGCAGTTCGTCCGCTACTACAAGGAAGCGGTTCGCCGCCCCGGCAAGACCGGCGAGAACCTGCTCCAGATCCTCGAGGCCCGCCTCGACAACGTGGTGTACCGCGCGGGCCTCGCCCGCACGCGTCGCCAGGCCCGTCAGCTGGTCGCTCACGGTCACTTCCTGGTCAACGGCCACAAGGTGAACATCCCGAGCTACCAGGTGTCGAAGTTCGACATCATCGACGTGAAGCCGAAGTCCATGCCGACGCTGCCCTTCGAGGCTGCTCGCGCGTCCTTCGGTGACCGCCCGATCCCGGCTTGGCTGCAGGTCGTCCCCTCGAACCTGCGCATCCTCGTGCACCAGCTGCCCGAGCGCGCGCAGATCGACACGCCTGTCACCGAGCAGCTCATCGTCGAGCTCTACTCGAAGTGATCCTCTCCGGGCGACTGTCCCTCGTGGACGGTCGCTCGGGTCGGGTCCCGCATCGGCGCGAAGGGTGTGCCGAGTGCGTTTGCCGGTCTCCGCACCGGCGTCGTGACGGCGTCAAATAGCGGGCGTCGTTGTAGAAAGGTTGAACCCAGTGCTGATTTCCCAGCGCCCCTCGCTCGGCGAGGAAGCGGTCTCCGAGACCCGTTCCCGGTTCGTCATCGAACCGCTGGAGCCGGGCTTCGGCTACACGCTCGGCAACTCGATCCGCCGCACGCTGCTCTCGTCGATCCCCGGTGCTGCTGTCACGAGCATCCGCATCGACGGCGTGCTGCACGAGTTCACCACGGTTCCCGGGGTGAAGGAGGACGTCACCGACGTCATCCTGAACCTGAAGGAGCTCGTCGTCTCGTCCGAGGAGGACGAGCCGGTGACCATGTACCTGCGCAAGCAGGGCCCCGGTGTGGTGACCGCGGGCGACATCGTGCCTCCGGCCGGTGTCACCGTGCACAACCCCGACCTGCACATCGCGACCCTGAACGGCAAGGGGAAGCTGGAGATCGAGCTCGTCGTCGAGCGCGGTCGCGGCTACGTCCCGGCTGTCCAGAACAAGCAGGCGGGCGCCGAGATCGGCCGCATCCCCGTCGACTCGATCTACTCGCCGGTTCTCAAGGTGACGTACAAGGTCGAGGCGACGCGTGTTGAGCAGCGGACGGACTTCGACAAGCTGATCCTCGACGTGGAGACCAAGCCCTCGATCACCCCGAGGGACGCGGTTGCCTCCGCGGGCAAGACCCTGGTGGAGCTGTTCGGCCTCGCTCGCGAGCTGAACATCGACGCCGAGGGCATCGAGATCGGCCCGTCGCCGGCCGAGGCCGACACCATCGCCGCGTTCGCGATGCCGATCGAGGACCTGGACCTCACCGTCCGGTCCTACAACTGCCTCAAGCGGGAAGGCATCCACACCGTCGGCGAGCTGGTTTCGCGCAGCGAAGCGGACCTGCTGGACATCCGCAACTTCGGTGCGAAGTCGATCGACGAGGTCAAGATGAAGCTCGTCGGCCTCGGCCTCGCGCTGAAGGACTCGCCTCCTGGGTTCGACCCGTCCGCCGCCGCGTCGGACTACCACCCGTCCGACACGGGCTGGGGTGCCGGCGCAGGCCTGGACCCCCACGACGACGGCCAGGACTACGCGGAGACCGAGCAGCTCTGAGGCTCTGAACCAGAGCTAGAGGATCGCAACAGTTACAGGAGTAAGCGATGCCCACCCCTACCAAGGGCCCCCGGCTCGGTGGGTCCCCGGCGCACGAGCGGCTGCTGCTCGCCAACCTGGCGACTGCGCTGTTCGAGCACGGCCGGATCAAGACCACTGAGGCGAAGGCGAAGCGGCTGCGTCCGTACGCCGAGAAGCTCATCAGCAAGGCGAAGGTCGGCGACCTGCACAACCGCCGCGAGATCATGAAGTTGATCCGCGACAAGGACGTCGTGCACAAGCTGATCGCCGAGATCGGTCCGTTCTTCAGCGACCGTTCCGGTGGCTACACCCGCATCACCAAGACGCTGGCGCGCAAGGGCGACAACGCCCCCATGGCCATCATCGAGCTGGTGCAGCAGAAGCTCGTCTCCACCGAGGCCGAGGCTGCGCGCAAGACCAAGTTCGCCAAGGACGAGAAGCCGGCCGCCGCCGAGGCCCCGGTCGTCGAGGCGGACGACGAGGTGAAGGACCAGGACGCCGACGCGCCCGAGTCCGCCACCAAGGACGCCGCCGCGGAGCCCGCTGAGGGTGCCGTCGAGGTTGACGGCGAGCCGTCGGCCGAGGACGTCAAGGCGGAAGAGGCCAAGGACGAGTCCGCCAAGGACAAGTCCTGAGTCTGACCGCTGACGAGCCCGCCGTTCCCGCTTCCGGGGACGGCGGGCTCGTTCGTGTGCGCCTTGATCTCGGTTACGACGGCACCGAGTTCTCCGGCTGGGCCCGCCAGCCCTCCCGCCGGACGGTGTGCGGTGTCCTGGAAGACACCATGTCGATGGTGCTGCGCGAGGACGTCGTCCTGACCGTCGCGGGCCGCACCGACGCCGGTGTGCACGCCTCCGGGCAGGTCGCCCACGCCGACCTGCCCGCGTCCCTGGACGTCGCCGCTTTCCCGAAGCGCCTGGCGCGTGCGCTGCCTTCGGACGTGCGGGTCTTCTCCGCCAGGGTCGTGCCCGCCGCGTTCGACGCGCGGTTCTCGGCCCTGCGCCGCCACTACGAGTACCGCGTGACCGACGCGCCGTTCGGTGCGCACCCGTTGCGCCGCCTGGACACGCTGGCCTGGCCACGCCCCCTGGACGTCGGCGCGATGAACGCCGCCGCGACGTTGTTGCTGGGGGAGCACGACTTCTGCGCGTTCTGCAAACGCCGCGAGGGCGCCACGACGATCCGCGAGCTGCAACGGCTCGAACTGGTCCGTGCCGGGAACGACGGTGTGATCACCGCGTTCGTGTCCGCCGACGCCTTCTGCCACTCGATGGTCCGGTCGCTCATCGGGGCGCTGCTGGCCGTCGGGGAGGGGCGGAAGCCGGTGGAGTGGCCCGGTGGGCTGCTGTCGCTGCACGGGCGGGCCAGCGGGGTCACCGTGGCGCCGGCGCACGGCTTGTCGTTGGTGCGGGTGGACTTCCCGGCCGACGAGGAGCTGGCCGCGCGGGCCGAGGCGACCCGCCGGGTGCGCACCCTGTCCTGAGCCGTCACCGGCCGTGTCCTCCTCCCGCGCACAAGGGAGGAGCCCCCGGTGGTGCACCGGGGGCTCCGGGAGCGGGATGAGCGTCAGAGCTTCAGGGTCCACGAGTCGATGTGGCCCGTGTCCTGGCTGTAGGCGTCGCGGACCCGCAGGTGCCAGGTGCCGTTGGCGTTCTCGGTGGAGACGTTGACGGAGTAGGTGGCGTTGACGTCGTCGGCGCTGTCACCGCTGGTGGCGACCTTCAGCAGCTTCACGGCGCCCGAGGGGGTGACCAGGGCGAGCTCCAGGTCACCGCGGTAGGTGTGCTTGATGGCGACCTTCACCGAGGCGGTGGCGGTGGCCTTGCCGTTGCACCCGGCGATGGTGATCGGGGAGGTCACCGAGCCCGCGTCGGGGATGGCCGTGTCGGTGTCGTTCGTGACCGCCGGGCACTGGCCGGGCGGGTTGCCGGGGGTGGTGCCGGTGATGTGCAGCAGCTTGTTCGGGGAGCCGGTGCCGGGGTTGGTGACGACGTCGGAGGTGGCGTTCTCCACCAGGGCGTCACGGACCTGCTGCGGCGTGGCGGCGGGGGAGGAACCGAGGAACACCGCTGCCGCGCCCACCACGTGCGGGGTCGCCATCGAGGTGCCGGAGATGGTGTTCGTGGCGTTGTCGTCGGTCAGCCAGGCGCTGGTGATGCCGGTGCCGGGGGCGAAGATGTCGAGGCACGTGCCGATGTTCGAGAAGCTCGAACGGACGTCGGTGCGCTCGGTGGAGCCGACCGTGATGGCCTCCGGCGTGCGGGCCGGGGAGGTGTTGCAGGCGTTGGAGCCGCTGTCGTTGCCCGCGGCCAAGCCGTAGGTGACGCCGGCGGCGATGGAGCGCTTCACGGCGTCGTCGACGGTCTGGTTCGCGCCGCCGCCGAGGGACATGTTGGCGACCGCGGGCTTGCGGGCCGGGTTGCCCTGCACGTCGGCGGTGACCCAGTCGATGCCGGCGATGACGCCCGCGAACGTGCCGGAGCCCGCGCAGTTGAGGACGCGGACGGCGACGAGCTTCACGTCCTTGGCCACGCCGAAGCGGGTGCCGCCGACCGTGCCGGCGACGTGGGTGCCGTGGCCGTTGCAGTCGGTGGCGTCGTTGTCGTTGTCGACGGTGTCGCGGCCGTGGGAGGCGCGGCCGCCGAAGTCGCTGTGGGTGGTGCGGATGCCGGTGTCGATGATGTAGGCGGTGACGCCGGAGCCCGCGTTCGGGTACGTGTAACTGTTGTCCAGCGGGAGCGCGCGCTGGTCGATGCGGTCGATGCCCCACGACGGGGTCGGCGTCTGCGTGTCGGAGATGCGGACCTCGGCGTCCTGCTCGACGTACGCGACGCTCGGGTCAGCCGCGAGGCGCTTGGCCTGGGACTCGGACATCGTCGCGGAGAAACCCCGCAAAGCGGACTTGTAGGTGTGTTTCACCTGAGCGTCGTACTTGGCGCTGAGGCTTTCGACACTGGTGGTGCTGAAGTCCTTCAGCACCACGACGTAGCTGTCCTTGACCGCGTTGGACGCACCGAGGTTGCGAATCTCCCCCTCGGGCGCAGCGGTGGCGGAGACGGACGTCAACGCGAGCGCGGTGCCCGCAACCAGTCCGATTCCAGCCGCTCGTCTGAGCCACGATTCACCCATAGCAGCGTTCTCCCTCGTCGCCTGGTCCTGCAGGTGAAGTTTTTCCTAGTGGCGTGGACGGATTGCGCACAAGAAGTTTCACGGATTAAGACGCGTTCGGCCATTCCACAGATTTCGCGTCCGTGTGAATTAGTTGGTGCAGCGGGTCTATGGACAGAACAATGCGGCTTTGGGGAAGCGGACGGCTCGCGCGGCGCGGCCGGCGGTGCCCTCGCCGGTCCTGGAGTCGGTCCAGGTCGGGCCGGTGCGCACGCTCACGGCCGCCACGCAGTGAGAGTAGGCGGTCACGTGGGGCGTTCAAGTGTGGTTGAACATGTTTCACCCGTGCTCTACGTTCAGTTGTGGGAACACAAGTTCTTCTGGGGTTGTTCCCGGAGTTTCGGAACATGGGGCTGGGGGGCTCAGATCGTGCTTCCGCGCGTCGAGAAGATCGATGTCGAATGGCCGGGAAGTGGCCTGTTTTGCCTGGTGAACCGCGTTCGCGGGCGGTGACAGGTCGTCTCGTCAGCGCGTCCCCGGCTTGATTGCGCAATCGAACAACGCACGATGAACAGCGCGCGATGTGCTGTTCCTATTTGGTGACCTTGAATCACTGAGGAGAAACCAGCAATGATTCGTCGCTTCGTTCAGCTGGCTGCGATCACCGGTGCGGCCCTGGCGCTCACGACCTCGACCGCCGGTGCCACGCCGGTTGCGGTGCCGACCGCACCGGGGGTCCTGGCCTGCCACAACGCCGACAACCCCACCAAGACGACGGGCTGGGTGCACGGCAGGGGCTCCGGCAGCTGTGCCCAGGGTGTCGACGTCTTCCTCCAGCGGCTCCGCGCGTGGGGCTGGGTCATCGAGGCCAGCGCCCACTACCAGGGTCCCGGCAGCGCGATCGCGTCCTGGAACTGCTCGGGCTCCGGCCACTACACCTACCGCACGCTCGTCCAGTGGCGCGACGGCGCCGGTGTCCCGCAGAGCTCGATCTCGGGTGAGAGCCGCTTCGAGTGCTGATCAGGCCCGGCACGACCGCGCCCCCGAACGGATCACCGTTCGGGGGCGCGGTTCGTCGGGTCCTCAGTCGCCGCGGCGGACCGCTCCGAGGATCTGCTGCTCGGTGGGCGTGGTGTACAGGCGCAGGTGCGCCCACATGTCCTGGCCCATCGCGATGACCTGGTCGTCCTTCAGCTGGGTCAGCTGCTGGAACATCTGCGGGCGCAGGCGCCACATCTGCCCGGCGAGCTGCGCCTGGCCCATCGGGAGGCGCTGCAGCAGCACCAGGTCCGCGTTGTTCGCCGTCGACGAGGCCTGCGGGTGCAGGTACGGCAGCACGTACATCGTGGTCTGCCACGCCGCCCGCGGCGGGAACAGCTCCTGCGGGACGTGGCCGCCGTCGTGGATGACGAGCAGCGGCATGTCCTCGGTCGGGCGGGGCAGGTCGGCCGGCGACAACCGGCGCAGCTGCACCAGCTGGGACGGGCGGCCGTCCGGGCCCTGGCCCGCCGCACGCACCACCGGCTGCCAGGCCTGCGGGCGGCCGGTCGCGATGATGATCCACGCACCGGTCGCCATGGCCCGCAGCGCGATCTGGCGGGCCAGGTACAGGCCGCCGACGACCACCATGCGGGTCGGGGTCGGGCGCAGCACGGACACCGTGAGCGGCTCGCCCTTGGTGCCCTGGCCGAGCATCATGCCGCCGCGGTCACCGCTCGGGCTGACCAGGTCGAGCATGGACGGCGACACCAGGAACTCCGGTGCCACCGCGCCGCGGCCGCGGGCGTCCAGCAGACGGGTCGACGTGCTCATGCCACACCTCCCAGCGGCAGCGTCGCGGCGAGACCCGCGAGCTGCATGCCCCGCAACGGGGTCAGCGTGATGTCCAGCTTGTCGCTCAGCTTCGTCAGCTGGTCGTCGGCGCGGTCGAGCTCGCTCGGCGTCCTGGCGCTCACCCGCACCAGGCCGCGCAGCGACACCTGACCGTCCTCGCGCGACGGCGAGATGGACATCGCCAGCGTCGACGAGAGAGCGCGCACACCGGTCAGCGCGTTCAGGTTGCCCTTGAGGCCCTTCGCCGGCCAGCCGGTGATCGCGTAGCTCGCGTGGCCGACGCCGCCGGCCGTGACGCCGGACCACTTCTCCCGCAACGACACGGGGGTGGTGCCGCCGACCGCGGCGGTCAGCTCGGCCGAGGAGATCGCCGCGCGCAGCAGCTCGTCGGAGTCGAGCGGGCGGATCGCCACACCGGCGGACTCCAGCGCGTTGCGGACGCGCGACAGGGCGCCGATCAACGCGCGGTGCGCGCCGACGACGCCGCCGCCGCGTTCGCGGATGGCCTCGCCGCAGCGGCGCGGGTCGAGCCGGACCGTGATCCACGTGGTGCGCCTGGCCGCCGCGGGCAGCGGGCCGAGCACCTCCATGTACGAGCTGAGCGCGGGCGACGACGGCGGGAGCGCCGCGCTGCCGGGGTAGCAGTGCCAGAGCACGGTGATCGCGTCCAGCACCACGCCGCGGTCCTCCAGGCACGGCACCAGCGCGCCGAGGGGCAGCGACGGGGCGGAGCCGACGGCGGAGATCAGCGGCGGGGTCGGGTCGACGAGCAGCACCGCCGTCCACACGCCGTCGTGCCACGACAGCGCGAGCGGGCGGCGTTCGTGGTCGACGCCCTTGGCGATCACCAGGTCCGGGATCGCCAGGCGCAGCAGCGCGACGCGCGGGTCCTCGGCGCCGAGGACCTGCATCTCGTCGTCACCGGGCTTGGACTCCTGCTGCGCCTCGCGGTTCGCGGTGCGGCTGTGCGAGCGGAAGCTGTAGCGCAGCCGGACGCCGATCCACTGGGTCAGCCAGCGCCCCCGCGACCGGGTGAAGGCCACTACCAGCGCGATCAGCAGCACGCCGCCCGCGATCGACAGCGAGACGACGTTCAGGTTGCCCGCGGCGTCCTTCACGCCGACGAGGGTCAGCACGAGGAGTGCGATGGCGAGACCGACCTCGATCGTGACTACGTTCGACACGGGCAAGGAGCCCAGGCTGACGCCGGCCGCCCTGCGCCGGACGCGCCCGACGGGACGGGGAGGCGCCGGTGCCTGCTGGCCAGGAGTCCCCGGACCCTGCGGCCGTGCCATCCCGGGGTTCGGCCGGGGCGGATGTGGAGTGGTCACGGACATCCGTTGTGGTCTCTTTCCCCTCGATGGTCGGTGGGCTTGGCGAACCGGCCCACGGAGCAACCTGCGTCCGGCTATCCTGCCGAACCGTACCGCGACTGGGAGAGCAGCGAGCCGAGAATGGCATCAACACCCACCACCAAGTCACAGGTCCAGGCCTACCAATTCGTCCTGCGGCGGATGCAGTCCGCGCTCGTCCGCAGAGACGCCGTGATGCTGCATGACCCCATGCGCAACCACTCCCGCGCGACATCGGTCGGTGTGATCCTCGGCATCGTCGGTCTGCTCGGCTTCCTGGTGTACGGGTTCTTCAAGCCGGCACCGCGCCTGGACAAGGAAACGCAGATCGCCATCAGCAAGGAGACCGGGCAGGTCTACGTCGTCGACAACGCGACGTCGACCCCCGTGCTGGTGCCGATGACGAACCTCGCCTCGGCACGCCTGCTCTGGTACTCGCGGTCGAACCCGGACCAGGCGCAGAGCGGTGGCGGTGACGCCCCTGGCGGCTCGGTCGGCGGCGCCTCCGGTGGTGCCGCGGGCGGGGAGCCCAAGCTCGTCAGCGAGGCCGCGCTGTCCAAGTACCCGCGCGGGCGCCTCACCGGCCTGCCGGACGCGCCGGACGTGCTGCCCAAGCCCGAGACCCGCATCGACGCGCAGTGGTCGGTCTGCGACACCCTCGACCTCGACGCGTTCCGCAGCAACCAGGCGGCGGCCAACCAGATCAAGACCTCCGTCATCGCGGGCGTCAGCGAGGGCAACCCGAAGCTCGGCGACAACGCCGTGCTCGTGCAGCAGCGGACGGGCGCCAAGAAGGCCTACCTGATCTACAAGAAGCCCGAGGGCTTCGACATCTCATCGTCCACCGTCCGCGCCGAGGTGGACCTCAAGGACGACAAGGTGATGAACGCGCTGAACCTGCGGGGCAAGCAGCCGCGCGCGGTCAGCACGGCGCTGCTCAACTCGATCTCCGAGGCCAAGCCGCTGAAGGCGCCGGTCATCCCGAGGCAGGGCGAGCAGGCCGCCTACGTCACCGAGACCAGGGTCAACATCGGCGACGTCATCTCGGTCAGCCTGACCGGCACCCAGCGGTTCATGGTGGCGCTGGAGGACGGCTTCCAGGAGGTCGGCCAGACGGTCGGCGACCTGCTGCGCTGGGCGTACGCGAACAACAAGAAGGCGACCGAGCTCTCCCCGAGCGCGGTCACGAACAACCTCGAACCGAAGAACAAGCTCGACCTCACGCAGTACCCGGAGAAGACGCCGACCACGATCGAGCCGAACGCGAACAACGCGGTGCTGTGCCTGGGCTGGAAGGGCAAGGACTACGAGTCGCAGAACCGGACCCAGCACGCCATCGACACCTCGGTCACCATCGGTTCCGCGCTGCCGGGCCCGAAGGACATGAGCCCGGTGCAGCTGGGCGCTCCCGGTGCGGCCGGCGAGATCATCGACCAGTTCCTGATGCTGCCCGGCAAGGCGGCGGTCGTGCGGGCGAGCCAGGGCACCGGTGACTTCGGCGCCGGTCCGGTCCACATCGTGACCGGTCGCGGTGTGCGGTACGGCGTTCCGGACGGGGGCACCGCCG
The DNA here is from genome assembly GCF_054300775.1 of Lentzea chajnantorensis. NCBI lineage: Bacteria > Bacillati > Actinomycetota > Actinomycetes > Pseudonocardiales > Pseudonocardiaceae > Lentzea > Lentzea chajnantorensis. The sequence continues at coordinate 1,707,151 of NZ_JBSDZT010000002.1, forward strand.
CGGCGCTCGGGCTGGAGGGGACGTTCCCACCGGCACCGAACGACATCCTGAACCTGCTGCCGCAGGGCCCGCAGCTCAACCGCGGCGACGCGAACCGCAGCTACGACGCGATCCCCGCGGTCAAGGGCCAGATCAAGGACCCGGCGCAGCAGCAGAAGTGACGGGAACCGTTCCGGGTGCACCGCAGTCGTAGGGGTGCACCCGAGGTGGCACCGTCGTGAAGGGACAGTCCGTGGCCGGTCGAATCGCCGTCAACCCCGAGTGGCTCGAGTCCTACGCCGACCGGATCGACGGCACGACCGACGACCTGCGGCGCGTGCGGGACGCCATGAGGGTGTCACCGCTGCGGCCGGAGTCGTTCGGCGAGGTCGGCAGGGCGCTGGGCAGTGCCCGGGGCTACGCGCGGGCGGCCGAGCTGCTCAACTCCCAGCTCGCCCGCGCCTGCGACACCCTGGACGCGGCGGCCAAGGGGCTGCACGCCGTGGCGGAGCACCACGGGTACAGCGAGGAAGAGGCCGTCCACGGTCTCAAGAAGGCCGATCGCAGGTAGTGGGGAGCTCGAAGGTGGCCGAGGACGGCAGGCAGATCGCGGCCGAGGTGGGTCCCGAGCTCGACTTCCTCTCGCGGGTGAGCCGCAGGCTGGGCGTGGTCGACCTCGTCCACGAGTTCTTCGACCCGCTCGTCGGCGACTGGAACGACCTGCGCGAGGAAGCGGAGCGCTGGCGCAAGGCCGCCAGGGTCACCGAGGCGGTCACCAAGCACGTCGCTGGCCCGCTCGGCGGTGTCGACGCGGCGTGGCAGGGCAGGGACGCCGACGCGTTCCTGGAGCACATGCGCAAGGTCGGGCTCGCCGGCGGCGACATGTCCGACGCGATGACCGCGATGGCCGACGCGCTGGAGGAGACCGCCGACGCGGTGCGCGACATCGTGCGGGACATGGCCCACGTGCTGGCCGACGCCGCGGACTCGGTGTCCGGCGTGGCGGCGCTGCCGCTGGAGGGCGACAACCGGGCGCGCGTGCACATCGAGGACCTCAGGGACCCGGTGCGCGAGCTGTTCGAGTCCGGCCGGCAGGTGCTGGAGGCGTTCCTCGCGCTGTGCGACGGGGTCGCCGGCGTGGAGGGCGGCTTCGGCGCCGTGCGGATGGAGCACCGGTACCCCGAGCAGAACTGGACGTACGCCCCGCCCGCCAAGCCGGCCGTGACGGCACCGGAACCGGCAGGGGCCTCCGCGACGGCGGCCGCGGCGACCGGTGGCGGCGCTCCCGGCTCCGGAGGCGGTGTCGGTGCGAGCGGTGTCGGTGGCAGCGGTGTCGGTGGCAGCGGTGTCGGCGCGGGTGGTGTGGGTGGCACGGGCGCACCGGCCGCGGCGCAGCAGATGCAGTTCGGCGGGGCCACGGGCGTCAGTGAGAGTCTGCCGCCCGCCGAGCAGGGCGCGACGACGGCTGCGGCCGCCGGTGGCCGTTCCGGGGCCGCTCCCGGCGGTGGCGCGATGATGGGCGGCATGGCGCCGATGATGGGCGCGATGGGCGGCGGCGGGCAGCAGGGCGGCGACAAGGAGCACAAGTCGAAGCACCGGCTCACCGGTTCCGTCGAGGACGTGCTCGGCAAGCCGAAGAAGGCCGCTCCCAAGGTCATCGGCGAGGACTGACCCCGGCGGAACGACAACGGCCCCGCTCGACGTCCGAGCGGGGCCGTTGTCGTTGCCGCGGCTAGGCCGTGCCGCCGCGCTTGCGGTTCGAGTTGCGGACGAACAGCGTCAGCGCCAGCAGCACCGCACCGATGCCGATCCCGGACAGCGCCACGATGATCGGCGGCCAGTCCAGGCTCTTCGGCGGCGTGGGCGCGGTGACCATCACCTTCGGCTCCGGCGCCGTGAAGCCCGCGGCCTCCGCCGGGAGCACGGCGGTGAGCGCCGCGACCGGGTTCACCATGCCGTGGCCGGACTTGTGGTCCTTGCCGGTCACGTTGCCCGGCTGCAGCGCCGTCGCCTTCAGCCGCGCCATCACCTGGCGCGCCTTCAGCTCCGGGAACCGCTCGCGCACCAGCGCGGCGATGCCCGCGACGTAGGGCGAGGCGAAGCTGGTGCCCTTGATGTCGCTGGTGCCCTGCGCGGTGACGTTCGCGTTGGTGAGGCCGTCACCCTTGGGGTCGACCGAGATGATGCCCTCGCCGGGGGCGGCGATGCTGACCCACGGGCCCCAGATGCTGAACTCGGAGACCTCGCCGGACCGCGCGATCGACGCCACCGAGAGCACGTCGTCGGCGAACCACGCCGGGGACGAGATCACCTTGACGTTGTTCGGGTCCATGTTGTCGTTCTGGGCCGGGCAGCCGTTGCCCTGATCGTCCTTGTTGCCCGCGGCCGTGACCACCACGACGTCCTGCACGTCCACCGCGTACCGGATGGCGGCTTGCAGGTTCCGGTCGTCCTGGCTGAACCCCTTGGGGGTGCCGCAGTTCGTCAGCGAGATGTTGATGACGCCCGCGCCCTTGTCGGCCGCGCGCACGATCGCCTCGGCCAGCGTCTTGACCTTGCCCGCGCCCTTGCGGGCCTCGTTCGTCGCGTCGCCCTTGAACTCGTAGCGGTCGCTGGTCTGGCGGATGGCCAGGATCCGCGCGTCCGGTGCGGCGCCGACGAAGTCGCCCTCGGTCTTCTTCGCGGCGGCGACGCCGGCCACCTCGGTGCCGTGGCCGTCGCAGTCGTCAGTGCCGTTCTTGGTCTTGTCGACGTAGTCGCCGCCGGGGTCGACGCGGCCGGCGAGCCGCGGGTTGCGGGGGTCGACACCGGTGTCGATGATCGCGATCACGACGTTCTTGCCGGTCGCGAACCGGTGCGCCTCTTCGAGGTTGAGGCTCAGCTGGCCCCACGGCATCTCTTCGATGAGCTCGTTCTTGGTGTCGGACGCCACGCACTCCTTGTTGGTGCGCTTGTACTCCACATCCGGCTGACCGGTGTCCTTCGGCGGCGCGGTACCGGGCGGCAGCGGTGGCGGCTCCGAGTTCACCTTGGGCGCCGAACCCGTCGCCGACGTCGGCGCCGCTGCGGACGTCGAGGACGGCGGTTGCGCTGACGACGGTTGTGCGGCGGAGGCGGCGGCGGGCACCGCTCCCGTCAGCAGCAGCAGTCCGGCGGTCGCAGCCGCCGTGGTGCGCCTGATACCGGTCCTCATGGCGTGATCAGGCTCCGGAAGACGGAGTACATGTCCATGACCGCGAGCGCCAGCGGCACCACGGCGGCGATGAGGATCGCCTCCAGGATGTCCACCGTGCGGCGCAGCGGCGGCGAGAACTTCTGGCCGGGGAAGATCACGCCGAGCACCAGCGCGGCCGCGCCCAGCACGAGCAGCGTGCCGAAGACGAAGACGATCAGGTTGAACTCGGAGGCCTTGGCGATCCAGGCGACCAGGATGCCCGCCGCGGCGAACATGCCGGTCGAGAGCAGCGCCACGGCCTGCGCACCGTTCGCGTACGCACGACCGCGCATCATCAGCACGATCGAGACGACGACGCCGTAGATCGGGCCCCAGACCGTGCCGTCGCCGGACGCGACGATCGCGGCCAGCGCGGCGATCACGCCGGTGCCGATGATCATGCCGGTGAGGTACTCGTGGGCGACGGCCGTGCGGCGCTCGATGACCGCGAACTCCGGGAAGCCGCTGTCCTCCTTGAGGTCCTCCGCGTTCGTCGGCACGACGGGCGGCGGGATCTTGGCGAGCTGCAGCGTGAGCCGGGGCAGCATCGACATCGCGCCCAGCGCCACCGCTCCCGCCGCCGCGGCCACACCGGCCAGCGGGTGCTCGACGAACGTGGCGACGAGGAACGCGAGCGCGGCGATCGTGCCGGCCGTGGCCGCGGCGATGAACACCGTGACGCCCTGGCCGATCAGCAGGATGCCGCCCCACGCGAAGATCATCATGAGCGCTGACGCGAGCAGCATCTTCGGCTCGAAGTTGACGCCCGGCACCGCGTGGAAGCCCGCGACGAACGCCATCGGCAGCGAACCGCACGCGGCGATCAGCACACCGGTCGACACCGCCTTGTAGGCGCGCGCGATGGTCGCGCCCGTGGCGAGCGCGGCGACGGCGGCCACACCGGCGGCGATGGCGGCCGCGAGGGCGCTCCCCTTGCCGGCGGTCACGACCGGGCCGGACAGGAACAGCGCCACCGCGGAGGCGATCAGCGCGAGCGCGCCCGCGAGGTGACCGAACTTCTGCGCGGTCTCCTTCGTCCACGGCCGGAACGAGTCGGGGTCGGACTCGGCGATCGCGTCGACCACGTCGTCGTACAGCGGCGGCGGCGGGTTCTCGTTGCGGCGCCGCAACTGCAGCAGTTCGCCGTCGACCACGCCGAGCGACGCGAGCGTGCGCGCCGGGTCGAGCGGGCTGTCGCCGAGCTTCGCGAGGCACCAGCCGCCGTGCCGGACACCACCGTCCGGAGTGGCCTCCCTCGCCATGTCGAGCAGCATCGGCAGGAGATCGGCCACCGCCACGTCGGCAGGCAGCGCGACGTCGATACGCGTTCGAGGTGCCACCACCGTGACACGGCTGAACACCGTCGTACCGGTCGCCACCAGGGCCCCCTAAGTCAGATCAGCACTTACGAATCAACGGCCCGACCCTATTCGTCCAGCTGGCCGCTCGTCGGGCGGCCCTAGTATGGCCGGACCGACGCCTGTTGCACGTGTGGTTCGCCGGAACCCGTCAGACTGGGTTTTTTCCCGACCCAGCTTCGTCACGCGCGCGGATGCGCAATAGTGTCGGTTGCTACTGGTGGCGTAACGAGTCGAAGAGGTGCCTGTCAGTTGAGCACGCTGCAGTTCAAGCGAACGGCACGCCTTGCTGCTCCCCGGCCTCCTGGCGGCGAGGTGCACCTCGAGCCGCCACCCGAGGTCCCCAGGATCATCCCCGGCAACATCATGATGAAGGCGATGCCCGTCGTCATGATCGTCGCCTCCGTGGGCATGATGGGCATGATGTTCGTGTACTCGAACAGGCAGCCCATGGCGATGCTCATGCCGGGCATGATGCTCATCTCGACCGTCGGCATGATGGCCAGCGGCATGGGCTCCGGCAAGGGCCAGAAGAAAGCCGAGATGAACGAGGACCGCAAGGACTACCTGCGGTACCTCGGCCAGATGCGCGACCGCGCCCGCGAAGCCGCCGACGAGCAGCGCGCCGAGCGCGAGTGGGTGCACCCGGACCCGCAGCAGCTGTGGTCGCTCGCCACCACCCGGCGCATGTGGGAACGCCGCCAGAACGACCCCGACTTCTGCCACCTGCGCGCGGGACGGGGCTCGCAGCGCCTCGCCACCCGCCTGGTGCCGCCGCAGACCGGTCCCGTCGAGGAGCTGGAGCCGATCGCGACGCTGGCGCTGCGCCGGTTCGTGCGCGCCCACTCGCTCGTCCCCGACCTGCCGATCTCCATCGCTCTGCGCGGGTTCGCCGCCGTCGGCCTGCTCGGCGACATCGAGGACCGCCGCAACCTCGCCCGCGCCCTGCTCGCCCAGCTCGTCACCTTCCACGCCCCTGACGACCTGCTGATCGCGGTCGTCAGCGCGGGCCGCACCAAGCAGCAGTGGGAGTGGGCGAAGTGGCTGCCGCACGTGCAGCACCCCACCGACATCGACGGCATCGGCCAGCGCCGCATGATGGCGAACTCGCTCGCCGAGGTCGAGGCGATGCTGGACGAGTACCTGCGCGACCGGCAGCGGTTCACCCGCAACGCCCCGCCGCCGCCCGACCAGCCGCACATCGTGATCGTGATCGACGACGGCGACATCAGCCGCGAAGAGATGATCATCCTGGAGGAGGGGCTGGTCGGCGTCACGCTGCTCGACCTCTCCGAGTGCCTGGGCAACCTGACCGCCCGCCGCGGTCTGCGCCTGGTCATCGAGAACAACCAGCTGGGCGCCCGTTCCGCGAGCGGCGTCGAGTGGTTCGGCGCACCGGACGGCCTGTCCGTCGTCGAGGCCGAGGCACTGGCCCGCAGGCTCGCCCCGTACCGCATGGGTGCGGCGGGCGACGTCGGCGGCGACGGTGGCGAGGACCCGTTGGCGATGAACAACAACCCGCCGCTGCTCGAGTTCATGGGCATCCCCGGCGACCCGATCACGTTCGACGTGCAGCAGGCGTGGCGGCCCCGGCCCAAGCGCGACCGCTACCGCATCCCGTTCGGCATCGGCGAGCACGGCCAGCAGGTCGAGCTCGACATCAAGGAGGCCGCGGAGGACGGCATGGGCCCGCACGGCCTGTGCATCGGCGCGACCGGTTCCGGCAAGTCGGAGTTCCTCCGCACGCTGGTGCTCGGCCTGCTGGCGTCGCACTCGTCGACCGCGCTCAACATGATCCTCGTCGACTTCAAGGGTGGTGCGACGTTCCTCGGTCTGGACAAGGCACCGCACGTCGCCGCGACGATCACCAACCTGGCCGGCGACCTCAGCCTCGTCGACCGCATGAAGGACGCCATCGCCGGTGAGGTCTCGCGCCGGCAGGAGGTCCTCGCGAAGGGCAACTACAAGAACGTCTGGGACTACGAGAAGGCCCGCGAGAACGGCGCCCAGCTCGACCCGCTGCCCGCGCTCTTCATCTGCATCGACGAGTTCTCCGAGATGCTGACGGCGAAGCCGGACTTCATCGACATCTTCCTCCAGATCGGTCGTGTCGGCCGGTCGCTGCAGATGCACATGCTCCTCGCGTCGCAGCGGCTGGAGGAGGGCAAGCTGCGCGGCCTGGACACGTTCCTCTCGTACCGGATCGGTCTGAAGACGTTCAACGCGGCCGAGTCGCGTGCGGCGATCGGCGTGCCCGACGCCTACGAGCTGCCGCCGATCCCGGGCTCCGGCTACCTCAGCGTGCAGGGCATGCCGCTGACCAGGTTCAAGGCGCTCTACGTCTCGGGCACCTACCGGCCGTCCGGCATGCAGTCCGCCGGTGAGTCGGTGGCCGTGCGCAGCGACAAGCGCCCGCGGTTCTTCGTGCCGGACTTCATCGAGATGCCGAAGGAGCCGGAGCGCCCCGTCGAGCCGGTCGCGGTCGCGGCCGCACCGGTCAAGGAGGACGCGAACGAGCCGACGCAGCTCGAGCTGATCGTCGACCGCCTCGTCGGCCAGGGCCCGCCCGCGCACGAGGTGTGGCTGCCGCCGCTCAACGAGCCGCCGACGATGGACACGATGCTGCCGCCGCTCGACGTGACGCCGGACCGCGGCCTCACGCCGCCGCAGTACCCGGCCAACGGCATGCTGCAGATCTCGGTCGGCGTGGTCGACAAGCCGTTCGAGCAGCGCCGCGACCTGCTGTGGGCCGACTTCTCCGGTGCCGCGGGCCACGGTGCGGTCGTCGGTGGCCCGCAGTCGGGCAAGTCGACGCTGCTGCGGTCGATCATCGCCTCGATGGCGCTCACGCACACCCCGCAGGAGGCGCAGTTCTACTGCATCGACCTCGGTGGTGGCACGCTCGCCGCGATGGAGAACCTGCCGCACGTCGGTGGCTTCGCCGGCCGTCTCGACGTCGACAAGGTCCGCCGCATGGTGGCCGAGCTGCAGACCCTGATCACCGAGCGCGAGCTGCGGTGGCGCGAACAGCGGATCGACTCGATGGTCGAGTTCCGCAACCGCAAGCGCCGCGGTGAGATCAAGGACGACCACTTCGGCGACGCGTTCCTGGTCGTCGACGGCTGGATGAACTTCCGCCAGGAGTTCGAGATGGTCGAGCCGCAGATCCAGGCGCTCGCCGCCCAGGGTCTGTCCTACGGCGTGCACGTGATCGTCGCCGCGAACCGGTGGGCGGAGATCCGGCCCGCGATGAAGGACCTCCTCGGCACCCGCTTCGAGCTGCGCCTCGGTGACCCGAGCGAGTCCGAGATCGACCGCAAGGTCGCGGCCAACGTGCCCCCCGGCCGTCCCGGTCGCGGTCTGACCGGCGACAAGCTGCACTTCCTCACGGCACTGCCGCGCATCGACACCTCGCAGGACCCGACCACGATCTCCGCGGGTGTCCAGGACCTCGACGCCAAGCTCAACCAGGCCTGGCAGGGCCCGCGCGCGCCGCAGGTGCGGATGCTGCCCGACGTGCTGGAGCACGCGCAGCTCATGGCGCAGGTCCAGCAGGTCAACCCCAACCGCGGCCACCTGGTCCCGGTCGGCGTCAACGAGGACGAGCTCGCGCCGGTCTACTTCGACTTCGACGCGGACCCGCACTTCATGGCGCTGGCCGACGGCGAGTCGGGCAAGACGAACATCCTGCGCACGATCGTCCGCGGCATCATGCAGAGCTACACCTCCTCGGAGGCGCTGATCGTCCTCGCGGACTACCGCCGCACGATGCTCGGCTTCATCGACACCGACCACCTCCTGACCTACGCCGTGTCGTCGACCCAGTTCGCCGACACGATCAAGGAGGTGCGCGGTTCGCTCGGCCGCCGCATGCCCGGCCCGGACGTCACCCAGGAGCAGCTCAAGAACCGCTCCTGGTGGACCGGCCCCGAGGTCTTCGTCGTCGTGGACGACTACGACCTCGTCGCCCCGCAGGGCGCCGCGAACCCGCTGCAGCCGATCGCCGAGTTCATCCCGCAGGCCAAGGACGTCGGTCTGCACGTGGTCGTCGTCCGCCGCATGGGTGGCGCCTCCCGCGCCATGTACGACCCGGTGATGGGCAAGCTGAAGGAGATCGCGGCCCCGATCTTCGTCGGCTCCGGCTCGAAGGAGGAGGGCGCGATCATCGGCACGCTGAAGCCGTCGCCCCAGCCTCCCGGCCGCGGCACCCTGGTGACCCGCAAGCACGGTCAGCAGCGCATCCAGTTCGCCTGGATCGCTCCGGACTAGCCGTTCCGCCCGGTGGCCCCCGTCGTTCCGCGGCGGGGGCCGCTCCGGTTTCCGGCACGGAGAAAGGCCCTCGTGGACCGGTGCACGTGAAAAGGGCCCGCAGCCGAAGCTGCGGGCCCACCGAACAGCAGGGGACTGTCCGGTTCCCCCCCCAAGAACCGACGCCCTTCCGGTCCGACCCACTGGGGAGGGCCGATCCGGCAGGACCACGACGGTCGCGACACCCCCCAGGGCTTGCGTTGCCGCTCTCGTCGTCCGGCTGAGGAGAACTCTGCCCGACGGCGCTCACACTCCGGTCACACCGCGAGCACGCGTCGCCGGGGCTGCTGGAGAGGCCGGTCCGGCCACGGTGAAGAGGGAGGTAACCGCGGTCGAACCGGCCACGCACATGGTCTCCGCGGACGCTCACAATCCGGTCACACAGGGGGGAACGTGGTAGGGCCTGTGTCGAGGTCCATGTTCGCGACAGCCGGGCCTGAGGCGGCCCCTGGGGGCACGGGCGACCAGCCCACATACAACACCGGTATGCGGGCTGGTCGCCCGCACCGCCAGGAACCACCTCAGGCGCGACTCTCATCGAACGGGACCTCGACACAGGCCCTAGCCGAGTACCGGGTGCTCGGTCCGCTGGAGGTGCTGCTCGACGGGGTCGTCGTGCCGCTGCCGGCCGGCCGGAGCCGAGTGCTGCTCGCCACGTTGTTGTTGCGCCCCAACCAGGTCGTCTCGATCGACGCGCTGGTCGACCGGCTCTGGGACGGTGAGCCGCCGACACCGGACCGGGCGCACAAGACGCTGCACACGGTGGTCATGCGGCTGCGCCGGGCGCTGGGCGAGGCGGACTGCGTGCGCACCTCGACCGGTGGTTACCTCGCCGAGGTGGCCGTGGACGCGCTCGACCTGACCCGGTTCCGCCGGTTGGTCGCGGCGGGGGAGTTGGCCGCCGCCGTCCGGTTGTGGCGCGGGCCGATGCTCGTCGACGTGCGGTCCGGTGCCCTGCACCAGCACGACGTCCCGCTGGTGACCGAGGAGTGGCTGCACGCGCTGGAACGGCGGATCAGCGCCGACCTCGACGCCGGCCGGGCCGCAGAGGTGGTGCCCGAGCTGCGCGGCCTCACCGCCCAGCACCCGTTCCGCGAGGCGTTCTGGGCGCAGCTGGTGCTGGCGCTCGCGATGTCGGGGCAGCAGGAACGCGCGCTGGCCGCCTACCGGGAGGTCCGGGCGCTGCTGGCCGACGAGCTCGGCGTCGACCCCGGTGACGAGCTGCGGGCGGTGCACCAGCGCGTGCTCGCCGGTCCCGTTCCGGCGCGCAGGACGGCGGCCGTGCTCCGGCCGGTCCCGCGCCAGCTGCCGACGACGACACCCCGGTTCGTCGGGCGGTCCGCCGAGCTGCGCGACCTGACCGGACTGGCGGCCGGCGACGGGCTGGTGGTCGCGGCGATCACCGGAACCGCGGGCGTCGGCAAGACGACACTGGCCGTGCACTGGGCGCGGGGCGCGGCGGACCGGTTCCCGGACGGCCAGCTCTACGTGAACCTGCGCGGGTTCGACCGCCACCGCGAACCGGTGGCGCCCGGCGACGCGCTCAGCCGGTTCCTCGAAGCGCTCGGCGTGCCGCCGGACCGCATCCCGGCCGCGCTCGACGCCCAGTCGGCGCTGTACCGCAGCCTGGTCGCCGAGCGCCGGGTGCTCGTGCTGCTCGACAACGCCCGCGACCCCGACCACGTGCGGCCGCTGCTGCCCGGTCCGTCGTCGTCGTTCGTGCTGGTCACGAGCCGCGACCGGCTCACCGGCCTGGTCGTGAACGAGGGTGCGCGCGAGCTGGCGCTGGACGTGCTCACGCCCGCGGAGGCACGCGCGTTGATCGTGAGCAGGCTCGGTGCGCGGCGCGCGGGTGACGCCGACGAGCTGATCCGGTGGTGCGGTGGCCTGCCGCTGGCGCTCGCGATCGTGGCGGCCCGCGTCGCCCAGTCGCCGGAGCTTCCCGCTGGCCGGGCTGGTCGCGGAGCTGTCCGACGCCCGCACCCGCCTCGACACGCTGGACACCGGTGACGCGGCGACCACCGTGTGCACCGTCTTCCAGTGGTCCTACCGGCAGCTCGGCCCGGCGACCGCGCGGGTGTTCCGGCTGCTCGGCGTGCACCCGGGGCCGGACATCACCGTCGCGGCCACCGCGAGCCTCGCCGGCCTCACCGAGGACGAGGCGCTGCGGCACGTGCGGGAGCTGGTCGAGGCGAACCTGCTCGCCGAGCCCGTGCCCGGCCGGTTCACGAGCCACGACCTGCTGCGCGTGTACGCGGCGGACCGGGCGGAGGCCGAGGAGCCCGCCGAGTCCAGGGCGGCAGCCGTCGAGCGGATGTACGACCACTACCTGCACACGCTGGTCGCGATCGACGCCTCCTGCTTCGCCGGGCGCAGGCAGGCGCAGGCGGTGATCGAGCTGCGGCCGGCACCGGGCACGCGGCCGGAGCTGCCGGCCGGGCGCGAGGAGGCCGACGACTGGTTCCGCGCCGAACGCGCCGTGCTGCGCGCGATCATGGTCCAGGCCGCGGAACGGGACCTGCACCGCTACGCCTGGCAGCTGCCGTGGTTCACCTTCGACCTGGTCGACCGGGTCGGCCCGTGGCAGGAGTGGGTCTGGTCGATGGAGGGCGCCGTGGCGGCGGTCACGCACACCGGTGAACGCCTCTGGGACGCCCGGATGCAGTTCACCCTCGCCGTGGCCCACTGCCGGGCCGGCCGCTTCGACGACGGCAGCGACCTCTTCGCGCGCAGCGCCGACGTGTACCGCGAGGTCGGTCGCGTGACCGGTCAGGCGCGCGCGTTGAGCGGGCTCGCGTGGTCGCTGGGCGAGGCGGGCCGGCTGCGGGAGGCGCTGGAGGTGTCCAAGGAGGCGCTCACGACGTTGCGCGCGTCGCCGACGCCGTACCCGTTGCAGACCGGGATGGCGCTGCACCAGGTCGCGGCTGACCACCTCAAGCTGGGCGAGTACGCGGAGGCGCTCGTGTGCTGCGCGGAGTGGGAGGCCGAGTTCGCGGTCGACATGACCGCGGAGTGGAAGGGGCTCCTCGCCGCGATGAAGGCCAGCGTCCAGGTGGGGCTGGGCGACCACGCGGTCGCGGTCGAGAACGCCCACCTCGCGCTGGGGCACTTCGAGACCGAGGGTTCCTGGCACCACATCGCCGACGTGCACAACACCCTCGGCGACGCGCACCTCGGCCTGGGCGAGCCCGACGCGGCGCGGAGCTGGTGGACGAAGGCACTGGAGGCCTACGAGTACAACGACCACGCCGACGCCGAGCAGGTGCGCGCCAAGCTCGCCGAGCTCCGCTGAGAACTGGTGAGCGGTGCTGGTGACCCCCCAGGAACTGTGCCACCAGCACCGCTGAGGAGAACTCTGCCAGGGGCCGCTCACACTTCGCTCACACCGGGACCACAGGGCCCCTAGACTGGGTTTTCGAGCCGGTGGAGGGGTGTGCGAGCCGAGTACCGGGTGAATCCGTCACCGTCGCGACAGGACGGTCGCAGGCACTGCTCGCCGGACTGGGAGGGCGCCGTCTCCGCGGCGAGCACCGGGCGGCAGCGACGAGCCCCCAGGTGCTTTCCCGTCGCTGCCGTTCCCGGCCGAGCACCACGTTGCCGCACGGCGCTCACACATCGGTCACACCGGGTCCGAAGAGGACGGGAGCAGGGAGTCATGAACGTCGAGTACCGCGTCCTCGGACGGGTCGAGGTGCTGCGTGACGGCGTGCCGGTGCCGTTGCCGGCCGGGCGCGGACGGGTGCTGCTCGCCACGCTGTTGTTGCGGCCCAACCGGTTCGTGCCGGTGGACGAGCTGGTGGACCGGTTGTGGGACGGGGAGCCGCCGACGGTCGACCGGGCGCACAAGACGTTGCAGATGGTGGTGCGGCGGCTGCGGGTGGCGTTGGGGGACGCGGACTGCGTGCGCACGGCGACCGGCGGGTACCTGGCCGAGGTCGACCCCGAGCGGCTGGACCTGACCCGGTTCCGGCGGCTCGCGGCCGACGGGGAGTTCACGGCGGCGCTGGCGCACTGGCGGGGACCGGTGGCAGCGGACGTCGACTCGGTGCTCCTGCACCGCGAGGACGTGCCGCCGCTGATCGAGGAACGGCTGGTGGTGCTGGGCCGCAGGATCGACGCCGACCTCGCGCGGAGCCGGGGTGCCGAGCTGGTGGACGAGCTGCGCGAGCTGACCGGCGAGCACCCGTTGCGCGAGGGGTTCTGGGCACAGCTGGTGCAGGCGCTGCACCAGGCGGGCCGGCCGCGGGACGCGCTCGCGGCCTACGAGCAGATCCGCGCGCACCTGGCCGACGAGCTCGGCGTCGAACCCGGCCAGCAGCTGCGGGAGCTGCACGAACGGTTGCAGGACCCGGAGGCCCGCAGCGACGTGCCGCGGCAGCTGCCCGCACCGTCGGCGCACTTCACCGGGCGGGACGCGGAGCTCGCGAAGCTCACCGCGCTCCTGGACGCGGGAACGGCGGTGGTGATCGCCACGATCGACGGCACGGCCGGCGTCGGCAAGACCGCGCTCGCCGTCCGCTGGGCGCACTCGGTGGCCGACCGCTTCCCCGACGGCCAGCTCCACGTCGACCTGCGCGGCTTCGACCCGTCCGCGCAGCCGCTCGACCCGTCCGCCGTGCTGGCCTCGTTCCTGGCCGCGTTCGGCGTGCCCGGCGGCAAGGTGCCCGCGGACCTGCCGGAACGGGCCGCGCTCTTCCGCAGCGTCAGCGCCGACCGCCGCGTGCTCGTGCTGCTCGACAACGCCCGCGACGTCGAGCAGGTCCGGCCGCTGCTGCCGGCCGGGCGCGGCTGCCTGGTCGTGCTCACCAGCCGCAACCGGTTCACCGGGCTGGTCGTGCGGGAGGGCGCGTTCCCGGTGACGCTGGACGTGCTCGCCGAGCCCGATGCCGTCGCGCTGCTCACCGCGCGGCTCGGCGCCGGCCGGGTGCGGGCCGAACCGGACGCGGTCGCGGACCTCGTGGCGTTCTGCGGCGGCCTCCCGCTCGCACTCGCCGTCCTCGCGTCCCGGGCGGCCGGGGCGCCCGAGCTGTCCCTGCGCGCGCTCGCCGACGAGCTGTCCGACGCGAGCGGCGGGCTGCTCACCGGCGTGGAGACGGTCTTCGCCACCTCCTACCGCTGCCTCGACCCCGACTCGGCCCGCCTCTTCCGGCTGCTCGGGCTCGCCACCGGCCCGGACGTCTCGCTGGACGCGGCGGCCGCGCTCGACGGCAGGCCCCGTTCCGCGGTGCGCCGGTCGTTGCACGTCCTCACCCGCATGAACCTGGCCGTCGAACGCGCACCGGGCCGCTACACGTGCCACGACCTGCTGCGGGCGTACTCGCAGACGCGGTCGGTGGCCGAGGACACCGACACCGGGCGGCACGAGGCGGTGCGCCGGCTGCTGGACTTCTACCTGCACACGGCGGAGAGCGCCGACCGGCTGCTGCGCCGCACCCGCGTCGCGCTGACGCTGCCGCCGCTCGCCGAGGGCGTGCACCCGGCGCTGCTCGCCGACCGGGCCGCCGCGCTCGCGTGGTGCGAGACCGAGCACCGCAACCTGATGGCCGCCGCGCGCCTGGCCGGTGAGCACGGGTACCACCAGCACGCGTGGCAGCTGCCCACCACGATGTTCGGCTACCTCAACTTCCGCCAGCTCCCCTCCGAGCGCATCGAGCTGTGCAAGGTCGCGCTCGCGGCGGCACGGGCCGCCGAGGACCAGTTCGCCGTCGGCAACACCCTGCACTCGCTGGGCAACGCGCTCGGCGCGCTCGGGGCGTTCGAGGAGGCCGACACCGCCTACGCCGAGGCGCTGGAGGTGCGGGAGGGCATCGGCCACCTGCACGGCATCGCCGTCACGCTCGACCAGTGGGCGGTCAACCAGGCCAGGCAGGGCCGCTTGGAGTCCGCGCGCTCCCTGCACGAACGGGCCGTGCGGCGCCGCCGCGAGCAGGGCGACCCGGCCGGGCTCGCCATGGCGTTGAACAACCAGGCCATGACCCTCGTGGCGCTGGAGGACCTGGAGGCCGCGCTGGCCGCGAGCGACGAGGCGTACGCCACGATCACCGGCGGCGGCATCGACCACCTGCTCCCGTCCACACTGGACACCCGCGGCCTGCTCCAGCTCCGCCTCGGCCGGGTCGACGCGGCGATGGACACGTTCCACCAGGTGCTGGCGCTGCCCGACGACGAGGTGCCCAACGCCGTCCGCGCCGTCACGCACGAGAACATCGCCGACGCACACCTGCGCTGCGGTCGCACCGCGGAAGCCGTTGCGGCACTGGAGGAAGCGCTGCTCATGCGGGAGGCGCAGGGCAACGCGCGCGCGGTCACCCGGCTGCGGGCGCGCCTCGCCGGGCTGGTACCGGAACGCCGCTGACGCTCACGCCTCCAGCTCGCGGACGAGCTCGCGGATCTCGCCCGTCCTGCTCAGTGCGCTGCGTTCGGAGATGACCAGGGCCTGGCGCGCGCAGGACAGCGCGGCGGTCACGTCACCGGCCGCGCGGAACACCTCGGCGCCGCTGAGGAGGGTCATGGTGCGCGTGAAGCTGCTCTCCTGGTCGAGCAGCGGGCCGGCGAACAGGTCGCGGTAGATCCGCACCGCGCCGTCGAGGTCGCCCATCCGGAACTTGGCCTGCGCCCTGGTGTCCTCCAGCGCGCCGTCCACGACGCCCAGCGAGGCGTACACCTCCGCGGCCCGGTCGGCGGTCTCGACGGCCTCCGCGAACTCGCCCAGCTCCACGAGGGTCATGGCGACGGCGTTCAGCGACCTGGCCCAGCCGCGCGGGTTGCCCGCCGCCCGCCAGTGCTCGCCGGCCGCGCGGTCGTGCCGCAGCGACTCCCGGTGATCGCCCTGTTCGAAGTGGACGTTGGCGAGCTCGGTCTCGGTGGTGGCGAGCGTCCACGGGTTGCCGTGCTCCCGCCGCAGGGCCAGGGCGAGGGTGAGCGACCGCAGCGCCTCCGCGAAGTCGCCGGACCTGCGGTGCGCCACGCCCAGGCTGTGCAGCGCGACCGACTGGCCGTACCGGTTCCCCGACCGCTCGGCGGCTTCGAGCGCGATCGCGTAGAGCCGGAAGAAGTCGTCGGCAGACCCGTTCACCTGCAGGTAGCTCCACAGGCAGCCGGGCAGCATCCACGCGTGGTCGAGGTGTCCCTCCGCCAGTGCGAACTCGCAGAGCTCGACGAGCAGGCCGTGTTCGTTCCGGCACCACGCGAGCGCGCCCTCGCGGTCGGTGAACGCGGCCGCCTCGACGACCGGGTCGCGTTCGGTGAGCGGTTTGTCGCGGCGGTCGACGCGGAGGGCGCGTTCGGCGTTGTCGACCGAGTGCAGGTGGTGGTCGAGGAACCGCACCACGGCGGCCCTGCGCTGCTCGGCGGTCTCCTCGGCGTCGGCGCGCTCGCGGGCGTGCAGGAAGAGCAGGTCGTGCAACGAGAACCGCTGCGGCGCGTGCTCCTCCGCGAGGTGGAAGCGGGTCAGCGTGCGCAGCAGCGCCAGCGCCCGCTCGCTGCTCACGCCGAGCAGGGCCGCCGCGGAGCGCGGGGTGAAGTCGGCGCGCGGGGCCAGGCCGAGCACCCGGAACATGCGGCGTTCGTCGGGCGCGAGCGCGGTGCAGGAGAGGTCGAACGCGGCCCGCACGGCCGCCTCACGGTCGTCGCCGATCTCCAGCGCCGCCAGGCGGTTCCCCGACCGCAGCTGGTCGACGAGGCTGCGCACGGACCGCTCCGGTTCGACGGCGAGCATCGACGCGGCGATCCGCAACGCGAGCGGCAGGCACACGCACAACCGCGCCAGCTCCGCGGTGGCCTCCTGCTCGGCGCGCACGCGCGCGGCGCCGATCATCTTCTCCAGCAACGCCAGCGCGTCGTCGAGCGGCAGCACGCCGAGCTGCAGCAGCGTGGCGTCGTTCAACGCCACCAGGCCGCGCAGGTCGGAGCGGCTGGTGATCACCGCGACGGACCGGCCGCCGGTGGGCAGCAACGGCCGCACCTGCTCGGCCGTGCGCGCGTTGTCCAGCAGCACCAGCACGCGGCGGTCGGCGACCAGCGAGCGGTACGTCCCGATGCGCTGACCGGTGTCGAGCGGGATGTCCTTCGACGACAGGCCGAGCCCGCGCAGCAGCTGGTCGAGCGCGTCGTGCGGGCTCAGCGGTTCCTCGCGGTCGTACCCGCGCAGGTTGACGGCGAGCTGGCCGTCCGGGAACCGGTCCTGCACGCGGTGCGCCCAGTGCACGGCGAGCGCGGTCTTGCCGACACCGGCGCTGCCCGCGATCGCCGAGATCACCACCGGGTGCCCTCCCGACAGCGACCGGTCGAGCCGGGCGAGGTCCTCGGTCCGCCCGGTGAACCGCGGCAGGTCCGGTGGCAGCTGGCGGGGACCGGTGGCGGCCCGCCGGGGTCCGGGGCCGGGCTCCGAGCGCAGGATCGACCCGTGCAGCTCCCGCAGCACCGTGCCGGGGTCGATGCCGAGCTCGTCGGCGAGCATCCGGCTGACCCGGCTGAACGCCTCCAGCGCCTCCGCCTGGCGGTCCGAGCGGTACAGGGCGGTCATCAGCTGGGCCCAGAACCGCTCCCGCAACGGGTGCTCCGCGGTCAGCGCCCGCAGCTCGGGCACCAGCTCGCCGGCCCTGCCGTCGTCGAGGTCGGCCTCGATGCGCTTCTCCAGCACCAGCAGCCGTTCCTCGACGAGCCGCGGCACGTCCTCGCGGTGCAGGGCGTCGGACGTCACGTTGGTGAGCAGCGGACCGCGCCACAGCGCCAGCGCGGCGTGCGGGTCGGTGCGCGCCAACGCACGGAACCGCAGCAGGTCCAGGTCCTCGACCTCGGCGAGGTAGCCGTTCGTGGTGGTGACCACGCGGTTGGCCGGCCCGAGCGCCCGCCGCAGCCGTGCGACCGTCATGTGCAACGTCTTGACCGCGCGGTCGATCGAGGGCGGTGAACCGTCCCAGAGGCGCTCGACCAGCTCGTCGACCGACACGAACCGGTTGGGGCGCAGGAGCAGCGTCGCGAGCAGCACGCGGCCCTTGCCCGCCGGCACCACGACCCGTTCACCGGCGAAGAGGACGTCCAGCGGTCCCAGCACGCGGTACTCGGCCCCCAGCACGCGCACGAGCTTAGGGCCGCCCCTCCGTCCCGGTGCGACCCACGCCCGTCCCGAAGCCCCACAGCGTGACCGGTGTGTCGCAATCCGTGATCCGCGGTGAACTCCCGGTGGCCACCTGGACCATCCGTGTCGTCCGGCTGTGCCGCATCCGGTAAGCATGTGCGCGGAAGAGGGGATGGTGCATGAGCCTCCAGGTCGCGGTGGACTTCGGCACGTCGAGCACCTGCGTCGCGATCTCGGTGCACGGCAGGGAGCCGCAGGTCGTCGTTTTCGACGGCCAGCCGCTGGTGCCGTCCGCCGTGTTCGCGGCCGCGGACGGGACGTTGTTCGTCGGGCAGGAGGCCGAGCGGCAGGCCGCGGTCGACCCGGCCCGCTACGAGCCGCACCCGAAGCGCCGTATGGACGAGGGGGAGCTGCTGCTGGGCAGCACCGTGCTGCCCGTCGTGGACGTCGTGCGCGCGGTGCTGACCCGTGCGGTCGGGGAGGCGCGGCGCGTGGGCGGCGGTGCGCCCGTCGACCTGCTCGTGCTCACCCACCCCGCCGACTGGGGCACGGTCCGCACCCGCGTGCTGGTCCAGGCCGCGCGCGGGCTGGGGCGGGAGCTGGCGCTCGTGCCGGAACCCGTGGCGGCCGCCGTCTTCCACTCCGCGAGCCACTCCGTTCCCGACGGTGCGGCGCTGGCCGTGCTCGACCTCGGCGGCGGCACCGTCGACGCGAGCGTGGTCGCGCGCACCGGCAGGAGCTTCCGGGTGCTCGCGACGAAGGGCGACCCCGGCTTCGGCGGCGCGGACGTCGACCAGGCGTTGCTGGAGCACGTCGGCGCGCTCGTGTCGACGGAGGACCCGGACGCGTGGCGGCAGCTCGTCGAGGGCCGTGAGATGACCGACCGGCGCAAGCGGCGGGTGCTGCGGCAGGACGTCCGCGGCGCCAAGGAGACGCTGTCGCGGCACGCCTACACCGACGTGCCGATGCCGCCGCCGTTCCCCGACGCGCACGTCACCCGGTCCGACCTGGAGCAGCTGGTGGCGGTCCCGCTCGGCGGTGCGGCCGCGCTGGTGGGCTCGGCCGTGCGGGAGGCCGGTCTGGCGCCGCAGCAGCTGGCCGCGGTGTTCCTGGTGGGCGGCTCGTCCCGGATCCCGCTCGTCGCGCGGCTCGTGCACGAGCACACCGGCGTGGTGCCGACGAGCATCGACCAGCCGGAGACCGTCGTGGCCCGCGGTGCGCTGCGCGCGGTGAGCCTCGACCCGGAGCGCACCGGCGGCATGGCGCAGGGTGCGCCGGCCAAGCCACCTCAGAACCGGGCGCACCCACCGTCCAGGGGCCCCTCGGGGGAGGTGACCCACAACCTGCGCGTGTCCGGCGACACCACCCGCAAGATCACCCGCCGCATCACGCCGCCGCCGGTCGCGCAGTTCCCCGCGTCGTTCCCGTCGATGACGCCGCCGATGACGCCGCCGGAGAAGAGGAGCAAGGCGCCGTTGTTCATCGCGCTCGGCGTGGTCGTCGTGCTCGTGGCGGCCGGCGTCGGCGGGTTCCTCTGGTGGCAGCACCGGGAGGGGACGGGAACCGCCACTCCGCCGCCCGCGGACCAGATCGCGCAGTACGACTACAGCTTCACCCGGCCCGACGGCTGGGAGCAGACCGGCGGCGCACCCGCGGCCAGGCAGGTGCTCCTGCAACCGGTCGACCGGGAAAAGAACACCGGTGATTCCCCGGCGGACCGCATCGCTGTGCAAGAGCAAAAGCTGGAGTACAACAGCGACCAGGACCGCGGGCGGGCATTCGCGGAATTGCAGAAGCAATATGGCGAGCGCGAGGAGAGGGGCGACAAGGTCGCCGCGTTCAGCGATCGCCACACATTCGCGGGCAAGTCCGTTGTTCACTATCGCGAAGAGATCGGCGGGGCCGGGGTCGACTGGTACATCCAGTTCGTCGGTACGGCTCAGGTGAGCGTGGGCTGCCAGGCGACCGAGACCGGCCGTGACCGCGTCCGCACCGCCTGCGAGCAGATCGTCCGCTCGCTGACCATCAAGCCGTGAACAGCACCAGGGGAGTCGCCTGATGTCCGCCAACGAGGTCCTCGCCCGGTTCCGCGCCGAGGTCGGCCACGCGGTCACCCGCGCACGCCGCGCCGCCGGTGAGGCCGGCGCGCGCAACGCCGAGCTGCGGGAACGCACCCGCGAGCTGGCCCGGCAGGCCCGTGACCGCCGGGTGGAACCGGCGGCCGGTGCCACGCCGGGCGACGTCCGCGAGGCCGCCACGGGGTTCCGCACCGAGCGCGGACTGCCCGTCGAACGGACTCCGGAGGCCGCCGAGCTCGCCGCCGCGGCGTCTCAACCGGTTCCGGGACCTGAGGTTCCCGCCACCCCCGGTTCGACCGCGGTCGCCGGTCCGAGTGGCCAGCTTCCCCGCGCGGGTGACGATGACGAGGACTTTTCGCAGTCGCGAATCCTCTACTGACACCGTGCGTTCACCTGGCGTCGTTTACTAGCGCAACTACTTCGAAAGAAGTCGCGACAGGGCGGAACCGACATGGCAGGGTCCTCGTCGGAAGAGGCGTACGAACCAAGAAGTACGACCTGAAGTTCTCTGAAGGGGGCATCTCCCAATGGCTGGTTTCGGTACCACGACCGAAGAGCTCGACACTCTGGCGAAGCGCATCATCGAGGCCGACGAGACCGCGCAGGCGAAGATCCGTCAGGTCCGCGACGCCGCCGAGACCGTCTCCGCCGCGTGGAAGGGCTCGGCCCACACCGCGTTCCAGAGCCTGATCTCCCGCTTCGACGCGGACGCCGCGAAGGTCCAGGAGGCGCTCCGCGCGATCGCCGAGCAGATCTCCGACACCTCGAAGGTCTACGCGCAGAACGAAGCGGCCCAGGAGGCCGAGATGAGCAACGTCACCGCGCGCCTCGGCTGATCCTCCTGCTCCGCAGGTCCTCGTTCCGCAGTCCAGTACTTCACAGACTTTTCTAGGGGAGATCCACAATGGGTGAAATCAAGGTTGAGTTCGGTCAGATCGCGCAGGCGGCCTCGACCATCACCACGCAGTCCAAGGAGATCGACGGCGTCCTGGACGAGATCCGCGCCGAGGTCGTGCGCGTGCTCGGCACCTGGGAGGGTGAGGGCTCGGACACCTACAAGCAGTCCCAGGAGAAGTGGGACAACGCCGCGGCCGACCTGAACTCGGTCCTCGCCGCCATCGGTACCGCCGTGCAGCAGGCCGGCGAGGCGTACCAGCAGGCTGAGAAGCAGAACGTCTCGCGCTGGTAAGACCGCGCGTGGTGGCAAGACCCCTCGTGAGCCCCGGAACCACGTGGTCCGGGGCTCACGTACGTCCGGAGCGGGGTCGGTAGGAGGGGCCGTTTTGGTCCCCGCGCCACCCATCCGGTATCTTCTTACGTTGTTGTGCGGTAGCTGGCGCCTGTGTGTGCCGCGCCTGTCTCGGAACCACCGCTTGGTTCGTCCAAGATCGGTCTGGGGCAACCGCCGCAGTGACCCCAGACGCAAGTGACGACGAGGTAATTCCGTGCGCACGTACAGCCCGAAGCCCGGTGAGGTGACCCGCACCTGGCACGTGATCGACGCCCAGGACGTGGTGCTCGGCCGGCTCGCCACCCAGGCCGCGACGCTGCTGCGCGGCAAGCACAAGCCGACCTACGCGCCTCACGTTGACACCGGTGACTTCGTGGTCATCGTCAACGCTGACAAGGTCGCTCTGACCGGCTCGAAGCGCGACCAGGCGTTCCAGTACCGCCACTCCGGCTTCCCCGGTGGTCTGCGCAAGCAGTCCTTCGGCGAGGTCCTGGACACGCGCCCGGACCGCCTGGTGGAGAAGGCGATCAAGGGCATGCTGCCCAAGAACCGCCTTGGCCGTCAGATCGCGAACAAGCTGAAGGTCTACAGCGGACCGAACCACCCGCACGCGGCGCAGCAGCCGCAGGCCTTCGAGATCAAGAAGATCGCCCAGTGAGCGACGAGTACACCGAGGAAGTTCCTGTGACCACCCCTGAGAACGAGACCCCCGAAGCCGTCGAGGCGGAGGTTGTCGAGGCCGAGGTCGTCGAGGCTGCTCCCGAGGCCGACGCCGAGGCCGCTGAGGCTGAGGTCGAGGTCGCCGAGGACGAAGCCTCCGCGCCGGTGGTCGTCGCTCCCTCGCTGAACGGTGCGCCGCACCTGGCCCAGACCGTCGGCCGCCGCAAGGAGGCCGTCGTCCGCGTCCGCCTCGTGCCCGGCACCGGCAAGTTCACGCTGAACGGCAAGGCCCTCGAGGACTACTTCCCGAACAAGGTGCACCAGCAGCTCATCAAGGAGCCGCTCGTCACCACGGAGAAGCCCGAGACCTTCGACGTCATCGCCAACCTGCGTGGCGGCGGCATCACCGGCCAGGCCGGTGCGCTGCGCCTCGCCATCGCGCGTGCGCTGATCGCCGTCGACTCCGAGGACCGCCCGGTCCTGAAGAAGGCCGGCTTCCTCACCCGTGACCCGCGGGTCAAGGAGCGCAAGAAGTACGGTCTGAAGAAGGCCCGCAAGGCGCCTCAGTACTCCAAGCGCTGAGCGAGTTCCACAGCTGTACCTGCGGGAGCAGCAGTTCACCTCGAACTGCTGCTCCCGCAGTGTTTTCCGGGTCCTTCCCGTCGCCTCGCAGTGTCCATTTCGGAGGATTCATGGCCCGCCTGTTCGGCACCGACGGTGTGCGCGGTCTCGCCAACGCCGACCTCACCCCCGAACTCGCGATGTCCGTCGCCGCCGCGGCGGCGCGCGTGCTCGCCGAACACGACCGTTCCCACCGCCCGGTCGCCGTCGTCGGCCGCGACCCCAGGGCGAGCAGCGAGATGCTGGACGCCGCCGTCACCGCGGGCCTCACCTCGGCCGGTGCCGACGTGCTGCGCGTGGGCGCACTGCCCACCCCCGCCGTCGCGCACCTGGTCTCCTCGCTGGGCGCCGACATCGGCGTGATGATCTCCGCCTCGCACAACGCCATGCCGGACAACGGGATCAAGCTCTTCGCCGCGGGCGGCCACAAGCTGCCCGACTCGGTCGAGGACGAGATCGAGCAGCGCATGGGCTCCGGTTTCGAGCGCCCGACCGGTGCCGCGATCGGCCGCGTCCGCGACATCGCCGACGCCGAGACCCAGTACGTCGAGCACCTGCTCAAGGTCACGCCGCACCGCCTCGACGGCCTCAAGGTCGTGGTGGACTGCGCGAACGGCGCCGCGTCGGTGGCCGCGCCGGACGCCTACCGCCGCGCGGGCGCCGAGGTGGTCGCGATCAACGCGGACCCGGACGGCCTCAACATCAACGACGGCTGCGGCTCCACGCACCTCGATGTGATCTCTGCCGCAGTCCGCGAGCACGGCGCCGACCTCGGCATCGCCCACGACGGTGACGCCGACCGCTGCCTGGCCGTGGACGCCGAGGGCAACGAGGTCGACGGCGACCAGATCATGGCGGTCCTCGCGGTCGCGATGCGCGACGCGGGCGAGCTGTACGAGGACACCCTCGTCGCCACCGTGATGAGCAACCTGGGCCTGCACATCGCCATGCGCGAGGCCGGCATCCGGCTGCGCACCACCGCCGTCGGCGACCGCTACGTGCTGCAGGACCTCAAGGCCGGCGGCTACTCGCTCGGCGGCGAGCAGTCCGGCCACGTGGTGCTGCCCGCGCACGCCACCACCGGCGACGGCCTGCTCACCGCCCTGCGCCTGATGGCCCGGATGGCCGAGACCGGCAAGTCGCTCGCCGACCTCGCCGGCGTGATGCGCCGCCTGCCGCAGGTCCTGATCAACGTCAAGGTCGGCGACAAGGCCGCCGTGGCGAAGGCCACCTCCGTCAGCGAGGCCGTCGCGGCCGTGGAGGCCGAGCTGGGCGACACCGGCCGCGTGCTCCTGCGGCCGTCGGGCACCGAGCAGCTCGTGCGGGTGATGGTCGAGGCCACGAGCCACGACCAGGCCGAGTCGGCGGCGCAGCGCCTCGCGGATGTGGTTTCCTCGGTGCACTGAGGACGTGCGACGGGGGCTGGCCGGTCATGAGCGTGATGATGCTGTTGATCCTCCTGGTGCTGCTGGGAGGAGTGGCCGCGGTGGTGGTCGCCGTGGTCTCGGCGTCGAAGAAGAAGACACCGCCCCCGTACCCGCCTCAGGGCTTCCCGCAGCAGCACCACGGGCAGTACCCGCCTCAGGGGTATCCGCAGCCTGGCCACCAGCACCCCCAGCCCGGCCAGTACCCCCAGCCCGGCCAGCACCCTTACCCGCAGCAGGGCCAGTACCCGCAGCAGGGACCGCCACCCGGCCAGCAGCCGCCCACCCAGTGGTGATCGTCGGCGAAATGCGCCGAATGGCTGTTTACTAAGGCAACCGACATCGCGGAGCTCCGGTCGGCGTGTGAGCGGAGCTGGCACTGTATGGCGGAACCCGATGAGGCCGAACTGCGTCAGATCGGGGACTAGGGGAGGCGAGGAATGGCTGGTTTCGGCGTACAGTCCGGCGATCTCACGAAGACCGCGGGGACCTACGAGGCCGAGGGATCACAACTGATCTCGATGAAGCCGACGATCGTCCCGGTCGTGGGGGCCGGCCAGGTCGGGCGCAAGTTCCAGGCCGTCCACGCCACCTACAAGGGCTTCTTCGACCGGCTGGGTGTCAGCTGCGACACCTTCGGCAAGGAGGCCAACAACATCGCCACCCGGCTGAAGGACGTGGCGAAGTCGTACGAGTCGAACGAGTCCCAGACTTCGCAGCAGTTCAAGGGGTAGTGCGTCGTGGCCGACCAGAACGAGATCAAGAAGCTCCTCGACGACCCCAACGTCACGCCGGAGACCAAGAAGGCACTCGTCCCCGCGCTCGCCGGTGCCGGCGCGCCGGAGGAGGAGGTCGAGCGGTACGCCAAGGCGAACGGCGTCGACGTCCCCAGCGACCCCGGCCTCGGCAGCCACATCCTCGGTGCCGCACTCGCCGCGCCCACGGCCGGTCTCAGCACCGTCTTCGTCGGTGCCAAGGAGATCAACCGCTCCCAGTGGGAGAAGAAGGGCGGCGAGGCCGACGAGCTCGTCGCCAAGGCCAAGGAGGAGCGCGAGCTCGGCGCCACCCAGAAGGTCCTGAACGAGCAGGGTGACGTCCCGAGCAGCAACACGCTGCTCGACGCCGGCGCACCCGGTCTGCGGTTCTTCGAGAAGTTCATCCCGGTCTACCAGAAGGCCGCTCCCGCGTGCGGTCACCAGGGCGCAGCGCCGAACCTCGAAGGTGACGTCTACCGCAGGTACGACGAGGTCCGCGACATCGAGTTCGCCAAGTTCCGCGAGGACTCGGTGAAGCTCCAGGAAGCCGTCGGGAAGCTCCAGACCCACGACAACGCGCTCGGCAGCGCGTGGAACGGGCTGGGCTCGTGGGAGGGCCAGGCCGCTGAGGCGGCACGCGGCTACCACGACAAGTTCGCCGGCTCCTCCAAGACGCTCGTCCAGCAGACCGGTCAGGCCCCCGGTGCGATCACCGCCGGCGTGACGAACATGCAGAAGCACGTCAAGGAGTTCGCGCAGCAGATCCACGACCAGTACTCGGAGAAGTGCGGCGGTCTGACGGTCGAGGAGGCCGAGACCGCGATCCGGCACGCGAACGGCGACCTCTTCGAGAACGACGGCGGTGTCCTCGACTGGCTGCACGGCGTGCCCGGCCCGCTCTTCGGCGCCGTCACCGGCGCGATCTGCGGCGGCCCGCTCGGCATGCTCGCCGGTCTGGGCTGGGGCAGCTGGATCAGCAACACCCGCGAGGGCATCATCAACGCGGCCAAGGACAAGCTGCGGGCGCTCTGCCAGGAGTTCGACGCCAAGAAGAAGGCGTTCGACGGCTACTGCCAGACGGTGCAGGCCGGTGTGCAGAGCGACTACGACACGATGTTCACCGCGCTCAACGCGGCGATCCCCGCGGAGAGCCCGTTCGCGAAGATCGGTGACCCGCCCGCGTTCAGCGAGGACGGCGGCGGCCGCAAGCAGGTGCCCGGCACCGACGGCGGTGGCGGCGGCACGCCCGGTGGTTCGACTGGTGGCGGCGGCGGTGGCACGCCCGGCGGTGGCGGCGGCGGTACGCCCGAGATCCCCAAGCCGGAGAACCCGCTCGACAAGGACGGCGACGGCAAGCCCGACGTCCCCGGCGACACCGACGGCGACGGCAAGCCCGACGACCTCGACGGCGACGGCAAGCCGGACGACCTCGACGGCGACGGCAAGCCGGACGACCTCGACGGCGACGGCAAGCCGGACGACCAGCCGAAGCCCGAGGAAGAGCTCGAGAGCGTCACGGTCAAGGCGGGCGACAACACGATCAAGATCACGGAGCCCGACTCGAACGGGCACGTGAAGATGACGATCGACACGCCGAAGGGCGAGCCGAAGACCTACGACCTGGACTTCAGCAAGAACCCGGAGGCCGCCAAGGCGCTCATGGGCCAGAACGGCGCCCAGGCCGTGACGGCGCTGGCGAACCAGGTCACCGGCGGCCAGGTCACGGGTGGCCAGGCCACCGGCACGCCCACGACCGGTGCGACGCCCGCACCCGGCGGCGGTGGCGCGCCCGGCACGGGTCCCCTCGGTTCGGAGTCGAACCCGATCCCGGTCGAGGTGGGCGCCGACGGCAAGATCCACATCGAGCAGGACGGCGTGAGCTTCACCGCCGAGGTGAACCCGGACACCGGCGAGATCAACCTGACCGCGGACAACGGCGACGGCACGCCCGACCAGATCGGCGTGGCGTTCGGCGAGGACGAGAACCCGGCAGCGGCCGGTGGCTCCGGTGGCGGTGCGGTGGACGACCTGCGCCTCGACGATCCGGTGCAGATCCCTGAGCAGGACTTCCCGCGTCCGGTCGAGGGCGAGTTCCAGACGATGCCGGCCCAGGCGGACTTCCAGCCGATGCCCGCCCCCGCGGCCGAGCAGGTGTGGAGCCCGCCCGGTCAGGACGCCCCGGGCTTCCAGGAGGCGGTGGGCCGCAACTACGTCCAGGACAACGGTTTCATGCCGGGCCTGGGCGAGCCGAGGATGCCGGCGGACGGCCCGCAGTTCGCCACCGCGCAGGCCTCCGACAGCACCTCGACCTCGGGCGTCTCGTTCACCGGCGGCGGCTCCAGCGGCAGCGAGTCCGTTCTCGGCGGCTCGTCCATGGACAGCGCCTGGAACACCCCGTCCACCGGCGACAACGGCACCGGCTTCACCACGAACACCTCCGAGGCCGGCCAGCCCGGTTCCGCGAACCTCCCGTCCATGCAGGACGGTGCCCAGGCCCCCTCGGGCGCCGCGGCCGGCGGGATGATGGGCGGCGGGATGATGGGCGGCGGCATGGCAGGCGGAGGCGCGGGCGGCCAGCAGGGCGGCGACACCGAACGGGGCGCCAGCCAGTGGCGCACCACCGGCACCCTGTTCGACGACGACCGCGACAACAACAACCCGCTGAGCGCCGTGCACACCGTCCTGGGTGACGACCGAGGAGGCCGCTGACCCATGTCGACCGGGCAAGTGGACCCCAAGATCCAGGCGCTGTTCGACGAGAACATCGCCCGCTCCCGCCGCGCCAACACCGAGATCACGGCGGACCTCAAGGCCGACCAGGCCCGCCTGGCCGCCGAGGCGAAGGCCCGCGAGGACAAGCACCAGCGCGACCTCGCCGCGGCCAACGAGGCCGCGGAGAACATCGCCAAGCAGGGCGACAAACCCCAGCGCAAACCCCAGTGGGAACAGCGCGACCGCTCCGCGGGCGAACTGGCCTTCGGCCCCGAGGACGACGACGGCAGCTACGCCCCACCCCCGCAACAACCCCAGTTCACGCCGCCACCGCCACCGCCTCCGCCGCCGGTTCCGCCGGCGCGCAGCCGTCGGCCGGCTCCGGTGGCGGATGACGACGACGATTTGAGCGGTCAGACCTGGCTCAGCTGATCCGAGGCCGCTGACTCATCGGCGCACCCCGGTTCGTTCCGCGATGCGGAGCGGGCCGGGGTATTCGCGTTGACGGCCCCCGCGCGTCAGGCCGGCTTGCGCAGCCCTTCTCGCTGCAACACCAGCTCCGCGCCCTTCGAGTCCTCGTCCAGCAACGAGTCGTACGCCCGCTCACCCAGCAGCACCCGCAGCAGGAACGCCGCCACGAACGCCCGCCCGATCTTCTGGGCGCCGCGCTCACCGCGCCCGTCGAGCATGAGTTCGCTCCAGTGCCGCCCCTCGGTGAACCCGAGGTGCGAGGCCTTGGGCAGCAGTCGCAGCTGCACCGGGCCGCCCCAGGCGGTCGCGATGGCCTCGGAGTGGCCGACGGGCGGGGCGATGCGGTCCTCGCCCGCGGCGAGGTGCAGGCCGGGGGCCGACACCGAGCGGGCCGCGTCCAGTGCCGAGGGGCGGGTCTCCGTTGCGGCCAAAGTCACAACGGCTCGCACCTTCGGGGACGAGGAGGCCGCCAGCACGGCCGCGCCGCCGCCCATCGAGTGGCCGGCGAGGGCCAGGCGGGTGGGGTCGACGCTGATGTCGCCGGTGCCCAGGCGGACGCCGGTGCAGATGTCCAAAGTGGTCAGCAGGTTCGCCGACAGCACGCGTGCGGAGAGCAGCGGGCCGCGTTCCACGGCCGGTGCCGCGGCGACCACGCCCCACGAGGCGAGGTGGCGCAAAAGGCCGTGGTAGCGGCGAACCGGCTGCATCCAGCCGTGCCCGAAGGCGACCGCGGGCAGGCCGAGACCGGTGGCCGGGGTGAACACGACGCCGGGCAGGCCGACGAGGGCCAGGTCGCCGCGCAGCACCGGGTGGGGACCGGGGCGGCTGAGCTGCTCGAGAGCCTGTTTCGCGGTCAGCGTGATCACGCGGCGAGCCATGGCTGAACCGTAGTCGATGGTGTCGCCGTCGCCACATCCAAGATTGGTCTACACCAAAGCTGGCCCTGACCTGCGCTGATTCACCACCCTCGCCCTTTAGGGTTGACGCCGTGGTCTAGCTACCCTGTCTTCCGTGTGCGGAATCGTGGGATACGTGGGTCACCAGTCGGCGCTCGACGTGGTGCTGGACGGGCTGAGGCGGCTCGAGTACCGGGGTTACGACTCGGCCGGTGTCGCGGTCGTCGCGGACGGTGAGCTCGCCGTCGAGCGCAAGGCCGGGCGGCTGCAGAACCTGGAGGCGAGGCTCGACGAGGTGGGTCGCGACGGGTTCGCGGGCACCGTCGGCATGGGACACACGCGGTGGGCGACGCACGGCGCGCCGATCGACCGCAACTCGCACCCGCACCGCGACTCGGCGAACCGGGTCGCCGTGGTGCACAACGGCATCATCGAGAACTTCCTCGCGCTGCGCGGCGAGCTCGAAGGGCTCGGCATCGAGATGGCGTCCGACACCGACACCGAGACGGTCGCGCACCTCGTGGCCATCGCGTACGGCGACGGTGACACGAAGGGCGACCTGCCCGCCAGCGTGCGCAAGGTCGTGAGCCGCCTGGAGGGCGCGTTCACGCTCGTCTTCACGCACGCCGACGAGCCCGACACGGTCGTCGCCGCACGCCGCAACTCGCCGCTGGTCGTCGGCGTCGGCGAGAACGAGTACTTCGTCGCGAGCGACGTCGCAGCGTTCATCGCGCACACCAAGGAGGCCGTCGAGCTGGGGCAGGACCAGATGGTCGTGCTCACCCGCGACGGCTACGAGGTCACCGACTTCGACGGCGCGCCGGCCGAGGCCAAGCCGTTCACGGTCAACTGGGACCTCAGCGCCGCCGAGAAGGGCGGCCACGAGTACTTCATGCTCAAGGAGATCGAGGAGCAGCCGGAGGCGCTGGCGAACACGCTGCGCGGCCACTTCGCGAACGGCCGGATCGTGCTCGACGAGCAGCGGCTGTCCGACCAGGACCTGCGCGACGTCGACAAGGTCTTCGTCGTCGCCTGCGGCAGCGCCTACCACTCCGGTCTGGTCGCGAAGTACGCGATCGAGCACTGGACGCGGCTGCCCGTCGAGGTCGAGCTGGCCTCCGAGTTCCGCTACCGCGACCCGGTGCTCGACCGCGACACGCTCGTCGTCGCCGTGTCGCAGTCCGGTGAGACCGCGGACACCCTCGAAGCCGTCCGCCATGCCCGCGCGCAGAAGGCCCGCGTCCTCGCGGTCTGCAACACCAACGGCGCGCAGATCCCGCGCGAGTCCGACGCCGTGCTCTACACGCACGCCGGCCCCGAGATCGGTGTCGCGTCGACCAAGGCGTTCCTCGCCCAGATCGCGGCGAACTACCTGGTCGGCCTGGCCCTCGCGCAGGCCCGCGGCACCAAGTACCCGGACGAGGTCGCCCGCGAGTTCCACGAGCTGGAGGCCATGCCCCAGGCCGTGCAGCGGGTGCTCGGCACCATCGACCAGGTCAAGGCGCTGGGCCGGGAGCTCGCCGACTCGAAGGCGGTGCTGTTCCTCGGCCGCCACGTCGGCTACCCGGTGGCGCTGGAGGGCGCGCTCAAGCTCAAGGAGCTCGCCTACATGCACGCCGAGGGCTTCGCGGCTGGCGAGCTCAAGCACGGCCCGATCGCGCTGATCGAGGAGGACCTCCCGGTCGTCGTGGTCATGCCGTCGCCGAAGGGCCGTGCCGTCCTGCACTCGAAGCTGGTGTCCAACATCAGCGAGATCCAGGCCCGCGGCGCCCGCACGATCGTGATCGCCGAGGAGGGTGACGAGACGGTGCGCCCGTTCGCGGACCACCTGATCGAGATCCCGGCCGTCCCGACGCTGCTGCAGCCGCTCATCTCGACCATCCCGCTGCAGGTGCTCGCGGCCGAGATCGCGACCGCCCGCGGCTACGACGTCGACAAGCCTCGCAACCTCGCGAAGTCCGTTACCGTCGAATAGGTGAGAGGCGTCTGGCACACCGAACGCGTCAAGTCCGCTGAAGAGGAGCTCATGGCGGTCGTCCCGCCGGGCTCGCTGATGCGCAAGGCCGCGTTCGGTGTGGCCACCCACGCCCTCCGGCTCCTGCGGGGCCGCCGCCGCGTCACGCTGCTCGTGGGCGCTGGCAACAACGGCGGCGACGCCCTGTGGGCCGGGTACTTCCTGCGTCGCCGGGGGGTCGCGGTGTCCGCGGTCCTGCTCACCCCCGGCAAGGCGCACGCGGAAGGCCTCGCCGCGTTCCGCGGGGCAGGCGGCCGGGTCGTCGACGAGGTCGGCACCCCCGACCTGGTGATCGACGGCATCGTCGGCCTGTCCGCCCGCGGCCCGTTGCGCCCGGAAGCCGCCAAGCTCGTCGAGGGCGTCACGGCCCCGGTCCTCGCCGTGGACCTGCCCAGCGGCATCGACCCGGACACCGGTGAGATCTCCGGTCCGCACGTAAAGGCCCACACCACGGTCACGTTCGGCTGCCTCAAGCCGGTCCACGCGCTGGCCGACTGCGGCGAGGTGCACCTGGTCGACATCGGCCTGCGCCCGCGGGACCCGGACTTCGTGCTGCTGGACCGCGCGGACATCGCCTGGCCGCTGCCGGGCCCGTCCGACGACAAGTACACCCAGGGCGTCACGGGCGTCGCCGCCGGCAGCTCGACCTATCCCGGTGCCGCGGTGCTCGCCACCGGTGCCGCCGTGCTCGCGACGTCGGGCATGGTCCGCTACGCCGGTCCCGCCGCCGACGCGATCCGCGCCCGCTGGCCGGAGACCATCTGCACCGGCTCGATCACCGACGCGGGCCGCGTGCAGGCCTGGGTCGTCGGCCCCGGCATGGGCACGGGCAGCTCGTCCGCCGAGGTGCTGAGGTTCGTGCTGGACGCGAACGTCCCGGTGGTCGCCGACGCCGACGCCATCACGCTGCTGGCGCAGCAGCCGCAGCTGTGGGACGCCCGCGACCCCGACTCGGCACTGGTGCTGACCCCGCACGACCGCGAGTTCGAACGCCTGGCGGGCCCGGTCGGCGGCGACCGGGTGGCGGCCGCGCGCAAGGCCGCCCAGCGCTTCAACGCCGTGGTGCTGCTGAAGGGCCACCGGACCGTCGTGGCCGCCCCGGACGGCCGGGCGCTGGTCAACTCGGCCACCTCGTCCTGGCCGGCGACCGCCGGATCGGGTGACGTGCTGTCCGGGATCATCGGGGCGTTGCTGGCCGCCGGTCTCGACCCGTTCCTGGCCGCGGGGTACGCCGCCCACGTGCACGTTCTGGCAGCGGAGCTGGCCGCGGACGGCGCACCGTTGCCCGCGTCCGGGCTGATGACCGGGATCACGGCGGCGATCAGGAGCCTCTGAGCGCTCGCTCACACCTGATGAGCTGCGCTCTTGTGGAACGATGACCGGGTTATGGCCCGTTCAGAAGTAGTCGTCGACCTCGGCGCGCTGCGGCACAACGTCGCGCTGCTCGCCGGCCTCGCCCCTGCCGCCCAGACCATGGCCGTCGTGAAGGCCGACGGGTACGGGCACGGCGCGGTGGAGGTCGCCAGGGCCGCGCTCGAAGCCGGTGCGACCTGGCTCGGTTCGTGCTCCACGCAGGAAGCCCTCGCGCTGCGCAGCGCCGGCATCCAGGCACCCATCCTCGCCTGGCTGGACGCACCGGACGAGGACCTGGCCGCGGGCATCGCCGCCGACGTCGACCTGTCCGTCGCCTCCCTGTCCGACCTGCGCCGGGTCGAGCAGGCCGCCGAGGAGGCCGACGCCCGGCCGCGGCTCCACCTCAAGATCGACACCGGCCTGAGCCGCAACGGCTGCCAGCCGCGCGACTGGCCGGAGCTGGTCCAGGCCGCCCGCCACCACGACGTGGTCGCCGTCTGGTCGCACCTCGCCTCCGCCGACGAGATCGGCGACCCGTCCATCGACCTGCAGGCCAAGCGGTTCGACGACGCCTACGAGGTGGCGCGCGCGCACGGCCTCGACCCGCTGCGGCACATCGCGAACTCCGCGGCCCTGCTGACCCGGCCCGACCTGCACTTCGACCTGGTCCGGCCCGGCATCGCGATCTACGGCCTGAACCCGGTGCCGACCGACCACGACCTGCGGCCGGTCATGAGCTACCGCTCGCACGTGGCGCTCACGAAACGCATCCCCGCCGGTGAGTCGGTCTCCTACGGGATGACGTGGACGGCGCGGGAGGACACGACGCTGGCACTGGTGCCCGCGGGGTACGCGGACGGTGTCCCGAGGGCGCTCTCCGGCCGGATGGAGGTGCTCCTGGACGGGAAGCGCCGCCCGGTGGTCGGCCGGGTCTGCATGGACCAGGTCGTGGTGAGCTGCGGGGACGACGAGGTGCGCGAGGGCGCCGAGGTCGTCCTGTTCGGCGACGGGAGCCGGGGCGAGCCGACGGCGAGGGAGTGGGCGGAGCTGACCGGGACGATCGACTACGAGATCGTCTGCGGGATGTACCGGCCGCGGGTGCGGAGGATCTACACGTGAGACCGGTGTGGAAGGTCGTCGGCTGGGTCGGTGGCGCGCTCGGTGCCGCCGTCGCCGGTGCCGCCGTCGCGCAGACCGCGAAGGTGTCGCACGAGCGCAAGACCGCGTCCGACGGCCTCGCCGACGAACAGCTGGGCCTGCTGCGGCCCGACCGCGAGTCGACGGTCGCCGCCGACGACGGCGTGCCGCTCTCCGTCGAGGAGGTCGACCCCGCCGACGGGGGCGAACCGGACATCGCCGTCGTGCTCGTGCACGGCTTCGCGCTCGACCGCCGCTGCTTCCACTTCCAGCGCCGCGACCTCGCCGAACTGCTGGACCCGCGCGTGCACCAGGTGCTCTACGACCAGCGCAGCCACGGCCGGTCCGGCCGGTCGTCGGCGGAGGGCAGCACGATCGACCAGCTCGCGCTCGACCTCGACGCGGTGGTCCGCGCGGTCGTGCCGGACGGGCCGCTGGTGCTCGTCGGCCACTCCATGGGCGGCATGACGATCATGGCGCTGGCCGAGAAGCACCCTGAGCTCTTCGAGGAACGGGTCCGCGGCGTCGCGTTGATCGGCACGGCCGCCGGTGCCGTCGGCGGCGCGGGCCTGCCGAAGTCCGTGCTGTCGCGCTACAACCCGGTGACGCTCGGCGTCGGCCGGCTCGCCGGCGTGCAGCCGGGCCTCGTCGAGTGGGTGCGCAAGAGCGCGAAGAGCCTGACCTGGAGCGGCATCCGCACGCTGGCGTTCGGCGACCGCAAGGTGGCGCCGTCGCTCGTGGACCTGATGGACCAGATGATCGGCGGGACCACGGTGAAGGTGCTCACCGAGTTCCTGGAGACCCTCGGCACGCACGACCGCTACAAGGCGCTGGCCGGTCTGCGGCACTGCGAGGTGCTGATCCTGAGCGGGGACGCGGACAAGCTCACGCCGTTCTCGCACGCAGAGCGGATGGCCGAGGAGATGCCGCACGCCACGCTCGTCCGTGCCCCCGGTGCCGGGCACATGGTGATGATGGAGCAGGCTGACCTGGTCAACGACCACCTGGTCGCGCTGATCGAGCGGTGCGCGGCCGACCGCGGAGGAAATCAGGAGAAGTGGTGGCGTCGAGCGTGAAGACCGTCGAACTGCCCCTGGTGACCGACACCGAGGAGTTCGGCCGCAGGCTGGGCGAGCTCGTCCGCGCGGGCGACCTGCTGCTGCTGGCCGGTCCGCTGGGAGCGGGGAAGACGGCGCTCGTGCGCGGTCTGGCCCGCGGCCTCGGCGTGCAGGGCCGGGTGTCGTCGCCGACGTTCGTCGTGGCCCGCGTCCACGAGCCCGCCGAGGGCGGCAGGGGCGTGCGGCTGGTGCACGTCGACGCGTACCGGCTCGGTGGCCACCTGGACGAGCTGGACGACCTCGACCTGGACACCGACCTGGTCGACGCCGTGGTCGCCGTCGAGTGGGGCGAGGGCCTCGCGGAACGGCTGAGCGAGGACCACCTGCTGATCCGCCTCGAACGCGGAACCGACGACGTTCGCACGGCGCAGCTCGTCCCGCACGGCGGGTGGACGGGTCGTCCCCTCCCGGTGTGACGCCGTCCAGCAGATGGGGTGACACCCGTCAAGGGCGGAACGGCCGGCGCCGATGGACCTACCATGATCAACAAGTCGCTCCTCGCGACCGCCGTCGTCGGCGGTGCCCTCCTCGCCGCGGGAGCGCCCGCCTCCGCCGGTGAGCACAGCCGCGCCGGCGGTATCCGCGTCGCGGACAACTTCTGCGCAGCCCCGTGGCTGTGGAACGGCCCGGCCGCGCTGCTGCACGAGGGCCACGCACCCGGCTACGCCACGTGCACCGACGTTCGCACCGCCGGTGACGACGCCGTCAGCGTCCTGGACGACGCCTGCGCCGCGCCGTGGCGGTGGAACGGCCCGCTGGAGATCTTCACGATCGACCACTCGTCGGCCTGCTCGACCGGCTGAGCGCCACCAGCTCGGCGGGATGGCCGGACCGAGCCCGCCGGCCATCCCGCCGTCCGTCCCCTCAGGACAGCTCGCCGTCTCGTTGCGCCGCGTCTGTGAGGGCTTGAGGACGCGTGGGAACTGTGGGTGCGGACACATGTGTTCGATTGCCGCTGCTCCGCAGACGGCGACGAGGTCGTCGAGAAGTCGGCCACCCGGCCGCCGCTTCCGGCCGAATCGCCTCCGGCGGTTGACCGGAAGAGGCAACCGGATGACCGACACGACCTCGTACTACCCTGGACAATCGTGCTAGTGCTCGCCGTCGACACGGCCACCCCCGCAGTCACCGCCGGTGTGGTCGAACTCGCGCCCGACTCCCCGCCGCGCCTGCTCGCGAAGCGGGTGACGCTCAACGCCAAGGCGCACGGCGAGCTGCTCACCCCCCACATCTCCGCCGCGCTCGACGAGGCCGGCAAGGCGTACTCCGACCTGGACGCGATCGTCGTCGGCGCGGGTCCCGGCCCGTTCACCGGGCTGCGGGTCGGTCTCGCCACCGCCGCGGCGCTCGGGCAGGCGCTCAACCGCCCGGTCTACCCGGTGGCCACCACGGACGCGATCGCCAAGGACGCCGCCAGCGGGCACCCGCTGCTGGTCGCCACGGACGCGCGCCGCAGGGAGGTCTACTGGGCCGCCTACGACGCCGCCGGTCGCCGCACCGACGGGCCGCACGTGGAGCGCCCGCAGGACCTCGCGGAGAAGCTGCCCGCGCTGGGCGTGCACCAGGCGACCGGTGAGGGTGCGGAGCTCTACGCCGACGTCCTCGGCCTGGAGCTGCTCCAGGCGAAGCACCCGTCGCCGGAGGGGCTGGTCGCCGCCGCGGCCGCCGAGGTGCTCGCGAAGGCCCGTCCCGCCGCGCTCACCCCGCTCTACCTGCGCCGCCCGGACGCGGTCGAGCCCACCGGCCGCAAGCGGGTGACCAGGGCATGACCACCGGCACCGTCACACTCGGGCCGTTGCAGCACGCCGACGTGCCGCGGTGCCACGAGATCGAGCTCGACCTGTTCCCCGGCGAGGACCCGTGGAGCGAGACCGCGTTCCACAGCGAGCTCGACCGCGGCAACTACTACCGGGGCGCGTACTGCGACGGCGAGCTGATCGGGTACGCGGGGCTCGCCGCGTCGGCGTACGAGGCGAGCGTGCACACCATCGCCGTCGCCCGGCCCTGGCAGGGCAGGGGCGTCGGCAAGATGCTGCTGCGCGACCTCCTCGCCCGCGTCGACGAGATCGACGTGCCGGTGTTCCTCGAGGTCCGCACGGACAACGAGCCCGCGATCGCCCTCTACCTCGCGCACGGCTTCGAGCACCTCGGCTTGCGCCGCCGCTACTACCAGCCGTCGGGTGCCGACGCGTACACGATGGGAAGGCCCGCGAAAAGTGTCTGACCGACTCATTCTCGGCATCGAGAGCTCCTGCGACGAGACGGGCTTCGGCATCGTCCGGCTCGGGCAGGACGGCTCGCTCGAGCTGCTCGCTGACGAGGTCGCCTCCAGCGTCGAGGAGCACGCCCGCTTCGGCGGCGTCGTGCCGGAGGTCGCCTCGCGCGCCCACCTCGAAGCGCTGGTGCCGACCCTGCGCCGGGCGCTCGACACCGCGCGGGTCGAGCTTCTCCCAGCTCCACTCGATCGCCGTCACCGCGGGTCCCGGTCTCGCCGGGGCGCTGCTGGTCGGCGTGTCCGCCGCGAAGGCCTACGCCGCCGCGCTCGGCAAGCCGCTCTACGGGGTGAACCACCTCGCCGGCCACGTCGCCGCGGACACGCTGCAGCACGGTCCGTTGCCACAGCGCTGCCTCGCGCTGCTGGTCTCCGGCGGCCACTCGCAGCTGCTGCTCGTCGAGGGCGGCCTGGCCGGCTCGATCACCGAGATCGGCTCCACCGTGGACGACGCCGCCGGCGAGGCCTACGACAAGGTCGCGCGGCTGCTCGACCTGCCCTACCCCGGCGGCCCGCCCATCGACAAGCTCGCCAAGCAGGGCAACGGCTGCGCGATCGCGTTCCCGCGCGGTCTCACCGGCCCGCGCGACGCGAAGTACGACTTCTCGTTCTCCGGTCTGAAGACCGCGGTCGCCCGCTGGGTCGAACGCGCCGAGAGCGCCGGCGAGGAGATCCCGCTGGCCGACGTCGCCGCGTCGTTCCAGGAGGCCGTCGCGGACGTGCTGACCGCCAAGGCCATCCGCGCCGCCAAGGACCTCGGCGTCGACACGCTGGTCATCTCCGGCGGTGTCGCGGCGAACTCGCGGCTGAGCGGCCTGGCCGCCGAGCGCTGCGCGGAGGCGGGCATCGAGCTGCGCGTGCCGAGGCCGCGGCTGTGCACCGACAACGGCGCGATGATCGCCGCTCTCGGCGCGCACCTGGTGGCGGCGGGCGCCAAGCCGTCGTCGATGGACCTCTCGACCAACCCCGGCCTGCCGGTCAACTCGGTCCAGATCCTCTGATCACAGCCGGTGCAGGCCCGGCCTGCGGTCCTCCACGGCGAACGACGCCCTGGTGGTGACCGGGGAGCCGGGCCTCGTCACGTGGTCGAGGCCGCGGAAGTCCGCGCGCAGCTCCTCGGGCGTGAACCTGGCGATCGTGTAGCCGCGGCGGTTGTTGAAGTACTTCACGTGCGGGTTCTCGCGCAGCCACGACGGCGTCTCGGCGTACTCCTCCGACCCGTCACCGCCGGCCGTGATCGACGTGGTCACCAGCTCGGTCGCGAGTGCCCGCGACGACGGGTCGTCCCAGCGCTGTTTGACCTCCGCGGCCCACGCCGCGTGCACGTCCCCGGTCAGCACGACCGGGTTCCGCACGTCCGCGAACCGCGCCACCACCCGGTCCCGGTCGGCCACGTAGCCGTCCCAGGCGTCCAGCAGGAACTCGTCGACCTCGCCGGGGACGTAGTCGTACTGCGAGAAGAACACCTGCTGGCCGAGCACGTCCCACCGCGCCCGCGACCCCCGCAGCCCGGCGAACAGCCAGTCCTCCTGCTCGGCGCCGAGCATGGTGCGCTCGGGCGCCAGCCGCTCCGGGCAGAGCTGCAGGCCGTCCCCGCAGGCCTGGTCGGTCCGGTACTGGCGGGTGTCGAGCAGGTGGAACGTGGCGAGCGCACCCCAGCCGATCCGCCGGTACAGCCGCGGCGACCTGCGCAGGGGCATGTTCTCGTAGTAGGCCTGGAAGGCCGCGGCCCTTCGCGCGGGGAAGTCCGGCTGCGGCCGGTCCGGCACCAGGCCCGCCCAGTTGTTGTCGATCTCGTGGTCGTCCCAGACGACGCTCCACGGCGCCGCGGCGTGCGCTGCCTGGAGGTCCGGGTCGGCCTTGTACTGCGCCTGCCGCCGCCGGTAGTCCGCGAGCGTGGTGGTCGTCGGGCCCTCGACGTGCCGGACGTTGCCGCTCGGGGCGACGTGGACGCCCGCCTCGTACTCGTAGGTGTAGTCGCCGAGGTGCAGGACCAGGTCGGGTTCGTCCTCGGCCAGCCGCCGGTACGCCGTGAAGTAGCCGTGCTCGTACTGCGCGCACGAGGCGAACGCCATCGTCAGCGGCACCCGCAGCGAACCGGGCGCGGGCGCCGTGCGGGTGCGGCCGGTCCGGGAGAGGTGGTTGAGGGCCTTGAAGCGGTAGAAGTACTCGCGGCCGGGCGCCAGCCCGGCGAGCTCCACGTGGACGCTGTGCGCCCGCTCCGGTCGAGCCGTGGTGGAGCCGTGCCGCACGGTTCGGGTGAACCGCTCGTCCTCGGCGACCTGCCACTGGACCTCCACCGGGCGCGCCGGCATGCCTCCCAGGCCGTCCTCCGCGAGCGGTTCGACGGCCAACCGGGTCCACAGCACCACCCCGTCGGGTGTCGGGTCCCCCGAGGCCACGCCCAGTGTGAAAGGGTCGGACCGGCGGGCGGACCCCGCGACCGAGAACGCTGTGACGCCGGCCACTCCGGAGAGCAGCAGCGTGCGGCGCGAGAACGTGACCATGGCCTGAACACGGCTCCCACCGGGTGAGCGGTTCGGGACCCTCGTTGAAGCGTTGGCACTCTCATGGGTAGAGTGCCAACTGCACGGCACCAGCACCGCCCCGACCCCCGCGACGGCGGGGTGGCAGGAGCCGTTTATTCGAACCTGCCAACGACCCGTGGAGGTCATCCCGGTGAGCGTGAACATCAAGCCGCTCGAGGACAAGATCGTCGTTCAGGCCTCCGAGGCCGAGACGACCACTGCCTCCGGCCTCGTGATCCCGGACACCGCGAAGGAGAAGCCCCAGGAGGGCAAGGTCCTCGCGGTGGGCCCCGGCCGCATCGACGACAAGGGCAACCGCGTCCCGCTGGACGTCGCTGTCGGCGACGTCGTCATCTACTCGAAGTACGGCGGCACCGAGGTCAAGTACAACGGCGAGGAGTACCTGATCCTCTCCGCCCGCGACGTGCTGGCCGTCGTCAACTAAGACGCTCGGCTGTCATGCCTGACGCCCCGGCGCCCCACTCCGGGGCTTCCGGGGCGTTTCGCTACCAGAGAGGCTTTAGGCAATGCCCAAGCAGATCAGCTTCGACGAGGACGCTCGTCGGGCGCTCGAGCGCGGCGTCAACAAGCTCGCGGACACCGTCAAGGTCACCCTTGGCCCGCGCGGGCGCCACGTCGTGCTCGACAAGAAGTTCGGTGGCCCGACGGTCACCAACGACGGTGTGACCATCGCCCGTGAGATCGAGCTGGACGACGCGTTCGAGAACCTCGGCGCGCAGCTCGCCAAGTCGGTCGCCACCAAGACCAACGACGTCGCGGGTGACGGCACCACCACCGCCACCGTGCTGGCGCAGGCGCTGGTCAAGGAAGGCCTGCGCAACATCGCCGCGGGTGCGAACCCGACCGCGCTCGGCCGTGGCATCCAGGCCGCCGCCGACGCCGTCGTGGACGCGCTCAAGGGCAAGGCCACCCCGGTCAAGGGCCGCGACAACATCGCCCAGGTCGGCACCGTCTCCTCGCGGGACACCTCGATCGGCGCGCTGCTCGGCGAGGCCATCGAGCGGGTCGGCGAGGACGGCGTCATCACCGTCGAGGAGTCCTCGACGCTGGCGACCGAGCTCGCGATCACCGAGGGCGTGCAGTTCGACAAGGGTTACGTGTCGACGCACTTCTCGACCGACCTCGAAGCGCAGGAGGCCGTCTACGAGGACGTCCGCATCCTGCTGCACCGCGAGAAGATCTCGGCGCTGGCCGACGTCCTCCCGATCCTCGAGAAGGTCGCGGAGTCCGGCAAGCCGCTGCTGATCATCGCCGAGGACGTCGAGGGCGAGGCCCTGTCCACCCTGGTGGTCAACGCCGTCCGCAAGACCCTGAAGGTCGTCGCCGTGAAGGCGCCGTTCTTCGGTGACCGCCGCAAGGCGTTCCTGGACGACCTCGCGGTCGTCACCGGCGGCGAGGTGATCTCCTCGGAGATCGGCCTGAAGCTGTCCGAGACCACGCTCGACCAGCTGGGTTCCGCCCGCCGCGTCGTCGTGACCAAGGACGACACCACGATCGTGGACGGCGGCGGCACCAAGGCCGACATCGCCGGCCGCGCGGAGCAGCTGCGCCGCGAGATCGAGGCCACGGACTCCGACTGGGACCGCGAGAAGCTCCAGGAGCGCCTCGCGAAGCTCTCCGGCGGCATCGCCGTGATCAAGGTCGGCGCCGCCACCGAGACCGAGCTGAAGGAGCGCAAGCACCGCATCGAGGACGCGGTCGCCGCTACCAAGGCCGCGGTCGAGGAGGGCATCGTCCCCGGCGGTGGCTCCGCTCTCGTGCACGGCGCCAAGGTGCTCGACGGCGGTCTCGGCCTGACCGGTGACGAGGCCACGGGTGTCGCGCTCGTCGCGAAGGCGCTGTCCGCGCCGCTGTTCTGGATCGCCTCGAACGCCGGCCTCGAAGGTGCCGTCGTGGTGAACAAGGTCCGCGAGGGCGAGTGGGGCTTCGGCATCAACGCCGCCTCGCTGGAGTACGGCGACCTGCTGGAGCAGGGCATCATCGACCCGGTCAAGGTCACCCGCTCCGCCGTGGCGAACGCCGCCTCCATCGCCCGCATGGTGCTCACGACCGAGAGCGCCATCGTGGAGAAGAAGGCGGAGGAGCCGGCCGCTGCCGGTCACGGCCACGGCCACGGGCACGGCCACTGAGTCGCCGCTCCCGCTTCCGTCGGGACCGCGATCTCTGAGCTGGAACGAGAACCGGGGCGGCACCACTCACGTGGTGCCGCCCCGGTTCTTCTCGTCCACCACCCCGCGCCCCCTTGAAGCCAGCAGAGCGACGGGGAGAGGGCGACCCGGTCAGACGATCGCCAGCTGGCGTTTTCTCGCCTTGATGATGTGGTCGCGTTCCGACTCCGAGAGCCCGCCCCAGATTCCGTAGGGTTCCTGGACCGCGAGCGCGTGCCTGCGGCACATCTCCAGCACCGGGCAGGCGAGGCAGACGGCCTTGGCCCGGGCCTCCCGGCGAGATCTCGCCGGACCCCGTTCACCGTCGGGGTGGAAGAAGAACGCGCTGTCCATGCCCCGGCACGAACCGCGCATCTGCCAGTCCCACAGGTCTGCGTTGGGACCGGGGAGCCTTCGGGTGTCCGCCATCGAGACCGCCTCCGTGACGACTGCTCCATTCGGCTTAACGAAGATCCACCGTAGAACCGCGTCAATACTTGTTCAAGAGGCAGAAGACCCTTATCAACTGATGGGTGACAGCACGCGTGTTCGATCACTCACCGCCCGGAGTTGCCACCCGGAAGAGGTGAACGGAACATGTTTGCCGTGATGATCCAGCCGGAGCACAGATCTGCCGGTGGTCACACGGGTGAACCCCTCCTGTCCGTGGCCGCGGTGGCCAGGCGGCTCGGGGTGGCACCCGCGACGCTGCGCACCTGGGACCGGCGCTACGGACTCGGGCCGAGCGGCCACACGGTCGGACGGCACCGCAAGTACGGACCGCGCGACGTGGCCCGCCTTGAGCTGATGCAGCGCGCGCTCCTGCGTGGCGCCTCGTCGGCCGAAGCCGCCCGGTTCGCGCTCGACTCGAAGGCGTCGATGACGCACGGTGAGGTGCCCGCCGCACCCACCGGTGGCCGCGGTCTGAAGTTGCCGGGTGCCTCCCGGCTCGCCCGCGGGCTCGGTCGTGCGGCGCTCGCCATGGACTCGATCGCCGTGCAGGAGGTGCTGGCCGACTCGCTCGCCTCCGAGGGCGTGGTCGCGACGTGGAACGAGGTCGTGCGGCCGGTGCTGGCCGCCGTCTCCGCGCGGTGGGAGCTGTCGGGTGCCGGCGTGGAGGTCGAGCACCTGCTGAACGAGTGCGTGCTCGCCTCGTTCGTCCGCGCGACACCGCTCGTCACCCTCGGGCGCAACCACCGGCCCGTGCTGCTCGCGTGCATGCCGGAGGAACGGCACAACCTGCCGCTCTACCCGTTGGCGGCCGAGCTGGCGCAGCGCGGGATCGTCGTCCGGCTGCTCGGGGCGGCGTTGCCGGCGGACGCGCTGGCCGCGGCGGTGCGGCGGACCGCGCCGTCGGCGGTGGTGCTGTGGGCGCAGCTGCCCAGGTACGCCGATCCGGGAGTGCTGGCGGCGGTCCCGCGGACCCGGCAGCAGGTGCGGGTGTTCGTCGGCGGGCCGGGCTGGCGGCGGGGGATGGTGCCGACGCCGGCCGAGCGGGTCGACGACCTGGGTGACGCGGCGGCCGCGGTCGAGGCCGCCGTCACCTGACGGCACACTGCCTGTTCGTGAACTCCGGAGAAGACGCGCTGCGCCGGGCCGCTTTCGGTGCCGCGCCGGGCGACGACGTCTGGGCCGCACTGGGTGCGCCGAGCGCTCGGGTGCGCTGGCTCGCCGCCGTCGTGCTCGGCGGGCAGGGGCACTACGCCGCCGCGGCGACCGCCCTCGACGCGCTGCGGCACGACCCCGACCCGGTCGTCGCCTCGCTCGCCCTGTCGACCCGCGCCTCGCACCACCGCCAGCTCGGCGCGCACCACCTCGCCCGCGGCCTGGACGGCCGGGCGCTCGCCCACGTGCGGGGCGACGACGCCGGCGACCCGGACGGGGTGGACGCCGCCGGGGCCCGCACCGACGCACTGCTCGGGCTCGCCGCCGACGCGATCGGTGCCGGGCGCACGCACGAGTCGCGCCGGCTGCTCGCCCGCGTCGGGCGGACCCCGTCCTGGCGGAGCGCGGTGCGGTTCGGCTGGGTGAGGGCGGAGGTCGAGCTGGCCTCCGGGAACGCCGGGGCCGCGGTGGCACCGGCCGAGGAGGCGCACGGCGTGGCGACGAGGGCAGGAGCCGTCCGCCACACCGTGAAGTCGGCCCTCGTGCTGGGCACCTCGTTGATCGTGTCGGGGACGCCCGAGGGCACGGCCAGAGGGGTTGAACTGGTCGAGTGTGACCTAAATCACAGCGTCATGGACGGGCTCCAACCGTTGATCTGGCCGAGCGCTCTGGTGCTGGCAGACCATGCCCCCACGGTGGGCGCAACCGCCATCGACCGGGCGA
The DNA here is from genome assembly GCF_054300775.1 of Lentzea chajnantorensis. NCBI lineage: Bacteria > Bacillati > Actinomycetota > Actinomycetes > Pseudonocardiales > Pseudonocardiaceae > Lentzea > Lentzea chajnantorensis. The sequence goes on from NZ_JBSDZT010000002.1 coordinate 1,750,855, forward strand.
CGGAGGCTCTGAGCTGCGTGTTACGCAGAGCTGATCCAGTCAGCCGTCGGGTCGCCCTCGAGTCCCCCTGGGTGCCGACCGGGCTGCTCCGTTCCGGGGAACCCCCGAATGCAGACCCTCAGACGAACTTCTTGACGGATTAAGCACCGGATCGTGTCAAGGTCGGGCCATCAGCGTCCGATAGGGGATATGGAACGTCACTCGGCTGCAGGAAAGGAGTCCCCGTGACCACGGTCCTTATTTGCGACGACCGGCGCAGTGTGCGTGAGGGTCTCACCCGCGTGATGTCGGCTGTCCCCGGGGTCAGCCGCATCGACTGCGTAGCGCACGGTGACGAGTTGTTGGCTCGCTTTTCCAGGCAGCCGGTCGACGTCGTACTGGTGGGAACCCAGCGCGCCGTCCCGACCGGGGTGGAAGCAACCCGTCGGCTCGTCTCCGCGAACCCGCAGGCAAACGTCATCGTGTTCGGAGCCCCCGACGACGCGGGCAGCATCGCCGCCGCGATCGCCGGTGGCGCCCGCGGCTACCTGAGGTGGGACGCGTCGCGCCCCGAGCTTGTGGCAGCCCTCGCGCACACGCTCGCCAGCACCTCCGTACCGGCACCGCGCCAGCCCTCCGACCCCGGCGTGCAGCTCACGGAGCGCGAGCTCCAGGTGCTGCGCGGCATGAGCCAGGGCAAGAGCAACGGTCAGATCGGCCGCGAGCTCTACCTGTCGGAGGACACGGTCAAGACGCACGCCCGCCGCTTGTTCCGCAAGCTGGGCGTCCGCGACCGCGCGCAGGCGGTGGCGCACGGCTTCCGGCGCGGTCTGGTGCAGTAGTCCAGGCCACAGCGTTGGGCTGAGTTCGCACGATCAGCCGCAATCCCCCAGCCCGGTGACGATGTCGCCGGGCTGCGGCCGTTCGGCGTGCCGGTTGTTCACTCGGTGTGTCCATGCCCCGTTGATGAACGGACGGCCCGCTGACCGGTACGGTGAGGGTTGCTGCTTCGAGTCGCCGTGAGTGACTCGTGTTGTTCCCTGCCGGTACGCCAACGAGTAACACCAGGGCTGTTGTCTGCGATGACCAACTTGGGGGACGGACTGGACGCCGAAGTGGGCGCGGCCGTCGACGGTGACCGCCGGGCGATCGAACGCCTGCTGGCCTCCATTCGTCCTCTGGTGGTGCGGTACTGCCGCGCCAGAGTTGGCAGGCAGGAGCGGAGCTTCGCTTCGGCGGACGATGTGGCCCAGGAGGTGTGTCTCGCGGTGCTCACGGCATTGCCCAGCTACCGCGACCAGGGTCGGCCCTTCCTCGCGTTCGTCTACGGGATCGCGGCGCACAAGGTCGCCGACGCACATCGGTCTGCCGCCAGGAACCGCTCGGAGCCCGTTCCCGAAGTTCCCGACGCGCCGGAGACCGGAGCTGGTCCTGAGCAACGGGCCCTTCAGGGCGAGCTCTCCGGCCGGATGGCGGTCCTGTTGCGCGTCCTGCCGGAGAAGCAGCGGGAGATCCTGCTGTTGAGGGTGGTGGTCGGACTCTCCGCCGAGGAAACTGCCGAGGCGGTCGGTTCGACGCCGGGTGCGGTCCGGGTGGCGCAACACCGTGCGCTGGCTCGGCTCCGCAAGTCGCTGGCAGCGGAGGAGGTGGTCTGAGTGGCCGACGAACACGGGAAGGACGACGAGGAAGTGCGCGGACAGGACGACAGAGCCCCGCACGAGCCCGTCGCAGACGATCTTTCGGCTGTACAGGCCGATGACCGGCTGCTGGACGCGCTGGGGTCCGCGACTCCGGGTGCGGCCGGCGCGCTGGTCGACGACGAGCTGAACGCGTTGCTGCTCGCGTGGCGGCACGAGGTGGAGACCGAGCCCTTCGGGGAGCTCGTCGACACCGAGACCGCCATCGCCACGATCCAGGCTGCCCGTCCGCAGCCGGTGAGCAGGCACCGCTTCCTGATCCCGCTGGCGAGCGCCGCGGCCGTGCTGGCCATCGCGTTCACCGGCGTGAGCCTCGTGGCCCGCGACGCCCAGCCGGGCGACGCGCTCTGGGGTCTCACCCGCGTGCTCTACTCCGAGCACGCGAAGTCGATCGAGGCCGCGGCCATCATCAACACCGACCTGGAGTCGGCCCGCCTCGCGCTGCGCGAGGGCAAGGTGACCGAGGCCCGCGAGAAGCTGAACAAGATCGAGGCCAGTCTGGGCTCCGTCAACACCGACGACGGCAAGGCCCAGCTGGAGGAGAAGCACAAGGAGCTCGAGAAGCAGCTGGGCACGAACACGTCGGTGACGTCACCCACGACGCCACCGCCCGTTGTGACCAAGCCGACCGAGACCAGCGCCAAGCCGACGACGCCGTCCTCGACGCCGACGACAGCGCCCTCGACCACCACGCCGCCCACGTCCCCGTCGTCGGAGACCCCTCCGCCGCCGGACCCGACGTCGAACGGCGAGGAACCCCCGCCGCCTCCGCCCGCACCGGGGGAGACCCAGGGTTCCAACGGGGTCACCAGCGTGAACGAGGGAACCGGAACCAACTGAGACGTGCTGTGAACGCCCCTGACTTCGCCGAGGTCAGGGGCGTTCACACGTCAGGTGGAATGGATTTCGGGTGACCCGGATGGGCCGTTCGGCGGCAGCCGGTCACCGGGAACCGCCGGAGGCGGACTGACCGGGCGCGACCAACGTCACCCCGCGACCTCGGTCACCTCGTCCGGGTGAAAAACCGGACATTCCGGGCAGAGGTCAGCGGGCCGACTCCGTCGCCGTCACCCCGTCCGCGTACCCGCGGCAGTACTCCCAGCTCACGTACGCGCCCGGATCCGGGTCGAACGCCGGCTCGTGCGGCCGCATCCGGCCGTCGGCGAGGAGCTGTTCGAGCGAGGCGCGCAGCAACGCCCAGTCGTGGAAGTGCGGTTCCTGGCACTCGCCGCAGTCCACGACGATGCCGCGAACGCCCCTGTGTTCGAGGAGGGCCTGGTAGACGGCCAGGTCGCTGAGGTCGCTGACCAGCTCGGCGCGTTCCTCGTCGTCCATCGGGTCGTGGTCGTGGTGGTCGGGCTCACCGAGAGCGCGCGCGGGGTCCTCGGGGTCGCCCGCGAAGGGGTCTGGTGGCAACGCGTCGTGCGGCACGACCCCGCACGGTACCCGCCGTACCCCGGGATACGTCCAGATACCATGGGCAGCACCGCCTCCGCCTGCGGAAACCGGACGCAGGGACGGGAGGTGCCGCACGACGGAAGGCAAGCCACCCGCCATGACCAGCGAGCTCAACGCTGACGGAGTCCCGAGCAAGTTCGCGATGCTGGGATTGACCTTCGACGACGTGCTCCTGCTGCCTGCCGAGTCGGACGTCGTCCCGAGCGGCGTCGACACGAGCACCAGGATCTCGCGCAACATCAGCCTCAAGGTTCCGCTGGCCAGTGCCGCCATGGACACCGTCACCGAGGGCCGGATGGCGATCTCGATGGCGCGGCAGGGCGGCATCGGCGTGCTGCACCGCAACCTCAGCATCGAGGACCAGGCCCGGCAGGCGGAGACCGTGAAGCGGTCCGAGGCCGGCATGGTCACCGACCCGGTCACGTGCTCGCCGGACGCCACGCTCGCCGAGGTGGACGCGCTGTGCGCGCGTTACCGGATCTCCGGCGTGCCGGTGACCGACTCGAACAACAAGCTGGTGGGCATCATCACGAACCGCGACATGCGGTTCGAGCTCGACCACTCCAAGAAGGTCAGCGAGGTCATGACCAACGGCCCGCTGGTCACGGCGCAGGTCGGCGTGTCGGCCGAGGCCGCGCTGGGGCTGCTGCGCCGGCACAAGGTCGAGAAGCTGCCGATCGTCGACGGTGACGGCAAGCTCAAGGGCCTGATCACGGTCAAGGACTTCGTGAAGACCGAGCAGTACCCGAACGCCACCAAGGACCCGGACGGCCGCCTGCTGTGCGCCGCCGCCGTGGGCGTGGGAGAGGACTCGTTCGTGCGCGCGATGACGCTCGCGGACGCCGGCGTGGACGTGCTGATGGTCGACACGGCGCACGGCCACTCGCGCGGCGTGCTGGAGATGGTCGCGCGCATCAAGAAGGAGCTCGGCGACTCGACGGACGTCGTCGGCGGCAACATCGCGACGCGGGCCGGCGCCCAAGCGCTGATCGACGCGGGCGCGGACGGCGTCAAGGTCGGTGTCGGGCCGGGCTCGATCTGCACCACGCGCGTCGTCGCGGGTGTCGGCGTGCCGCAGATCTCCGCGATCTACGAGGCGTCCCTCGCGTGCCGTCCGGCGGGTGTGCCGGTGATCGGCGACGGCGGCATCCAGTACTCCGGCGACATCGCGAAGGCCATCGCGGCCGGCGCGTCCGCCGTGATGCTCGGCTCGCTGCTCGCGGGCACCCAGGAGGCGCCCGGCGACCTGATCCTGGTCAACGGCAAGCAGTTCAAGACCTACCGCGGCATGGGCTCGCTGGCGGCGATGCAGTCGCGCGGCGAGAGCAAGTCGTTCTCGAAGGACCGCTACTTCCAGGACGACGTGCTCAACGAGGACAAGCTGGTCCCGGAGGGCATCGAGGGCCGCACGCCGTTCCGCGGCCCGCTGTCGCAGGTCGTGCACCAGCTCAACGGCGGTCTGCGCGCGGCGATGGGCTACACGGGCTCCCGCACGATCGCGGAGCTGCAGGACGCGCAGCTCGTGCGCATCACCGCGGCGGGGCTCAAGGAGTCGCACCCGCACGACATCACCATGACCGTCGAGGCCCCGAACTACACGACCCGTTAAGGTCTGTCGGCTGTTCGCTCAGGGGTGAGGTGCGTCCGCGGAAAGCGCGGACCACGCTCGCCCGCCGTGTTTTCTCTGGGGGCGGCCCCCAGACCCCCGGACGAAGGAGAACAACAGGTGCGCGATCTGGTCGAGATCGGCATGGGCCGGACCGCGAGGCGGGCCTACGAGCTGGACGACATCGAGATCATCCCGTCGCGTCGGACGAGGTCGTCGAAGGACGTCTCCACGACGTGGCAGATCGATGCCTACCGCTTCGACATCCCGCTGATCACCCACCCGACGGACGCGATCGTGTCGCCGGGCACGGCGGTCGCGATCGGCGAGCTGGGCGGACTCGGCGTGCTCAACGCCGAGGGCCTCTGGGCCCGCCACGGTGACGTGGACGAGGCGTTGTTCCGCCTCGTGCAGGCCACCGAGGACAGCGACGACCCGGCAGCGGCGGTCAAGGTGCTGCAGGAGCTGCACGCCGCCCCGCTGCGAATGGACCTCATCGCCGAGGCGATCAAGCAGATCCGCGAGTCGGGCGTCACGGTGGCGGCGCGGGTCAGCCCGCAGCGCGCCGCCGAGCTCACCCCGGACCTGCTGGCCGCGGGCGTCGAGATCCTGGTCGTGCAGGGCACGATCATCTCGGCCGAGCACGTGTCGCGCGACGGTGAGCCGCTGAACCTGAAGTCGTTCATCGCGGACCTCGACGTCCCGGTGATCGCCGGCGGTGTCGGCGACTACCGCACGGCCATGCACCTCATGCGCACCGGCGCGGCGGGCGTGATCGTCGGCTACGGCTACTCGCCCGGCGTCACGACCACGGACTCGGTGCTGGGCATCGGCGTGCCGATGGCCACGGCCATCTCGGACGCGGCGGCTGCCCGCCGCGACTACCTCGACGAGACCGGTGGCCGGTACGTGCACGTCATCGCCGACGGCGGCATGCAGACCTCCGGCGAGGTCGCGAAGGCCATCGCCTGCGGTGCGGACGCCGTGATGCTCGGCGAGCCGCTCGCCGCCGCGACCGAGGCACCCGGTCAGGGCCTGTACTGGACCGCGTCGTCGGCGCACCCGTCGGTGCCGCGCAGCCTCGTCGCCGAGGCCGTGGACCAGGAGCTCGACCTGCGCACCTTGCTGTTCGGGCCGTCGTCGGACCCGCGCGGCGTGACGAACCTGTTCGGCGCGCTCAAGAGGGCCATGGCGAAGACCGGTTACTCGGACCTCAAGGAGTTCCAGAAGGTCGGCTTGACCATCCGGGGCTAGTCGTCTGCTGCGGAAGGGCGCGTTCCGGTTGGGACGCGCCCTTCTGCTTTGCTGGGTCCCGTGCCGCTCGTCGAGATCACGTACGCCCCCCACATCCCCCACGCCCTGCTCAAGGACCTCGCCGCGACGCTCCCGCACGCCGTCTCGGTGGCGGTCGAATGCCCGGAGGAGCCCTACGACGGCAACCTCCAGCCCGGTGACGTCGAGTTGCGCTTCCGGCCGCGCGGACCGTTCGACTCGACCGGCATGGACATCGTCGTCGAGGTCAGGTCGAAGTGGTTCGAGAGCCGCGCGGCCAACCGGCAGGACCGGGTCGACGGTCTGTGCACGGCCGTCGTGAACGCCACCGGCCTGCTCGACGTGGGCGTCTACCTCAGCCTCCCGGTCGCGGCCTGGGCGCAGAGCTGATCTTGCAACCGAACCGGTGTCCCGTGCGTCCTGTAGTGCGTGGAACTGGATGCCCTGTTCGGCAAGGACAACAGCAGCGTCGACACGGTCGAGGAGCCCGAGGTCGACGAGGTGCAGGAGGAGACCGCTGACGAGAACAGCATCGGCTGGAAGGCCCTCGCGCTGTTCATCTGCGGTGGACTGGTGATCATGGCGTTGGTCGTGGCGTTCTCGGTGTGGGTCATCGAGGGCCTGGTCCTCTGACTCTGAATCGATGGGGGACTAGGCGTTACCCGAAGTAACGCCTACTCTCCGGTACATGGGTGAACTCGCCGGTAACTTCGACGTCGTCATCGTCGGCTCCGGGTTCGGCGGGAGCGTGGCCGCGCTCCGGCTGACCGAGAAGGGCTATCGCGTCGCCGTGCTCGAAGCCGGCCGTCGCTTCGCCGACGACGAGTTCGCCAAGACCAGCTGGGACCTGAAGAGGTACCTGTGGGCGCCGCAGCTCAGGTGCTTCGGAATCCAGCGCATCCACCTGCTGCGCAACGTGATGGTGCTGGCCGGGGCGGGCGTCGGCGGCGGCAGCCTGGTGTACGCGAACACGCTGTACCGGCCGCTCAAGCCGTTCTACGAGGACCGGCAGTGGGCGCACATCACCGACTGGCAGGCCGAGCTCGACCCGTTCTACGACCAGGCGAGCCGGATGCTGGGCGTGGTCACGAACCCGACCACGACACCGAGCGACGTCGTCATGCGGAAGGTCGCGAAGGACATGGGCGTCGAGGACAGCTACCACCCCACGCCCGTCGGCGTCTTCTTCGGCGAACCCGGCAAGCCGGCGGAGGACCCCTACTTCGGTGGTGCGGGACCGGCCAGGACCGGCTGCACCGAGTGCGGCAGCTGCATGTCCGGCTGCCGGGTCGGCGCCAAGAACACGCTGGTCAAGAACTACCTCTACCTCGCGGAACAGCTCGGGGCGAAGGTCTTCCCGCTGACCACGGTGACCGGGCTGAGCGAGTCCGGTGGCCGGTGGACGGTCCAGGCCAAGCAGACCGGTGGCCGCGCCAGGGCCACGTTCACCGCCGACCAGGTCGTGGTCGCGGCCGGCACCTGGGGCACGCAGCAGCTGCTCCACCGGGCCAGGGCCACCACGCTGCCGAAGATCTCGGCCAAGCTCGGCGAGCTCACCCGCACCAACTCCGAGGCGATCATCGGGGCCGGGCGGTACACCGTGGACCCGCAGAACGACTTCACCAGGGGTGTCGCGATCACGAGCTCGATCCACCCCGACGAGATCACGCACATCGAGCCCGTCCGGTACGGCAAGGGCAGCAACGCCATGGGCCTGCTGCAGACGCTCGCCACCGACGGCTCGGCGAGCGTGCCGAGGTGGCTGCAGTTCCTGCGCGAAGCGGTCAAGCACCCGCTCAAGCTGCTGCGGCTGCTCAGCGTGCACCGGTGGAGCGAGCGCACGGTGATCCTGCTGGTGATGCAGAGCCTCGACAACTCCATCACCACGTTCCTCAAGCGCGGCAAGCTCACCAGCGAGCAGGGCCACGGCGAGCCCAACCCGGCGTTCATCCCGGCCGGCCACCGGGCCAACCTGCTCGCGGCCGAGCACATCGACGGCATCGCCGGCGGCACCTGGGGCGAGCTGTTCAACATCCCGCTGACCGCGCACTTCATCGGCGGCTGCGCCATCTCCAGCACCCCGGCCGAGGGCGTGATCGACCCGTACCACCGGGTCCACGGCTACCCCGGTCTGTCCGTTGTGGACGGTGCGGCGATCAGCGCCAACCTCGGCGTGAACCCGTCGCTCACCATCACCGCGCAGGCGGAGCGGGCGTTCTCGCTCTGGCCGAACAAGGGCGAGCGGGACCAGCGGCCGGCGCAGGGCGAGCCGTACCGGCGGATCAACCCGGCGAAGCCGCGCACCCCTGCGGTTCCCGAGCAGGCCCCGGCCGCGCTGCGGTTGCCGATCGTGGAGGTGTCCTGACCTCGATCACTTTGGCTACCGTGGAGGCATGGCCAAGAAGCCGTTCGCTTCCAGCGCGGACCTCGCCGACAAGGACGAGGTCTTCGTCGAGCTCGCCGAGGGCGTCTACACCCTGACCGCCGAAGGCGACCCCAACGTCGGTGCGATCGAGGCCGACGACTTCCTGATCTGCTTCGAGGCGCGCGCCACCCCCGCGGCCGCGCGCCGCTGGCTCGCGACCCTGCGCAAGCACACGAGGAAACCGGTCCGCTACCTCGTGCTGAGCCACTACCACGCCGTCCGCACGCTGGGCGCCAGCGCGTTCGACGCGCAGGAGGTCGTGGCGCACGAGATGACGCGGGTCCTGATCGCCGAACGCGGCCGGCAGGACTGGGAGAGCGAGTACGGCCGCATGCCGCGGCTGTTCGAGCAGCCGGCCGAGATCCCCGGCCTGACCTGGCCGACGCTCACGTTCTCCGACCGCATGACCATCCCGCTCGGCGGCGAACGCGGCGACCTCGTGCTGCAGCACCTGGGCCGCGGCCACACCGCGGGCGACGTCGTGGCGTGGCTGCCGCAGCAGCGCATCCTCTTCGCGGGCGACCTGGTCGAGTCGCAGGCCGCGCTCTACACCGGTGACGCGTTCCACGACGAGTGGGCGACGTCCACTTTGGACAACGTGGAGGACCTCGGCGCCGAGGTCCTGGTGGGTGGCCGCGGCAAGGTGGCCCGCGACCGGATCGAGGTCGAGGCCGCGATCGCGCAGAGCCGGCACTTCCTGGACGAGCTGCGCCGCACGGTCGGCGGGGTGCACGCCGAGGGCGGCACGCTCAAGCAGGCCTTCGAGCTGGCCCGCGAGACCCTGGCGCCCCGGTACGGCCGCTGGCCGATCTTCGAGCACTGCCTGCCGTTCGACGTGCAGCGCTACTGGGACGAGTGCGACGGCAAGGACTGGCCGGAGATCTGGACCGCGCGCCGCGACCGCGCCGTCTGGGACACCCTGCAATGACCGTGCTGGTCGTCGGTGCGGGCCCGGTCGGGCTCACGGCGGCGCTGCTGCTGGCCCGCGCCGGCGTGCCCAGCGTGGTGCTGGAGAAGGCCACCGAGCGGTCCCGCGTGGGCAGCCGGTCGATCTGCGTGCAGCGCGACGTGCTGGAGGTCCTCGAACGGGTCGGCGCCGGGCAGGCCGTGGCCGACGCCGGCGTCACCTGGTACACCGGCCGGACCTACCACCGCGACCGCGAGGTGGCGACCCTGACCTTCCCGGCGGCAGCGGGCTTCCCGCCGTTCGTGAACACCCCGCAGACCGTCGTCGAGCGCATCCTGGAGGAGCGGGTCCGCGCCGAGCCGTTGGTCGAGCTGCGCTACGGCCACGAGGTCACCGGCCTGACCTGGGACGCCGACGGTGTGTCCACATCGGACGGAATCGCCGGCACCCACTGCATCGCCGCGGACGGCGCGCACTCGACCGTGCGGCGGCTGCTCGGCGTGCCGTTCGAGGGTTTCTCGTTCGACGACCGGTTCATCATCGCCGACGTGCGCGTCGACCTGGACTTCCCGGCACCGGAACGCCGCTTCTACTTCGACCCGCCGTGGAACCCAGGCCGCCAGGTGCTGCTGCACCCGCAACCGGACGGCGTGTGGCGGATCGACTGGCAGGTCGCCGAGGACGTCGAGCTCACCGACGACCACCTCCGCGCGATCGTCGGCGACAAGCCGTACGAGGTCGTCTGGCAGTCCACGTACCGCTTCCACCAGCGGCGAGCGGCGACGTTCCGCGTCGGCCGGGTCCTGCTCGCGGGCGACGCGGCGCACGTCATGAGCCCGTTCGGCGCGCGCGGCCTGAACTCGGGGATCTGCGACGCGGACAACGCGGCGTGGAAGATCGCCGCTGACCGCAACGGCGAGGCCGGGCCGGGTCTCTTGCGGTCCTACGACGTCGAACGCGGTGCCGCCGCCGACGAGAACCTGCGCATCACCGGCGCCACCATGCGCTTCCTGGTGCCGGGCAACGACGACGAGCGCGCGCAACGGCAGCGTGCGCTGGAGTCCGGCGAGGGCATCGACTCGGGCAAGCTGTTCACCCCGTTCGCCTACACCGACTCCCCGCTGACCACGGATGGCGGCGAGCTGATCGCGGGATCTCGCGTGGCCGGACCGGGGTTCCTGGTGCGGGACGGCCGCCTGATCAGGCCGGACGGTCACGTCGCCGGCACCGCGGCGAGCGATGAGGTGACGCGTCGCGCGCTGGGCTGGTGAACTGGACCACATGGGGATGAGCAGAAGGACTTTCTTACGGGGAACCGGATTAGCGGTCGCGGGCATGGGGATCGGTGGCACCGCCGCGGCGGACACGGACTGGGGGAGACTGCGGCGCAGGCTGGGCGACCGGCTCGTCCTGCCGCAGGACACCGGCTACGACGCGCTGCGGCTGCCGTTCAACACGGTCTACGCCCACCGCAGGCCGGCCGCGATCGCCCGGTGCGTGCGGACCGAGGACGTGCAGGCGTGCCTGGACTTCGCCTCGCACCAGGGCATCCCGGTCGCCGCCCGCAGCGGCAGGCACAGCTACGCGGGCTACTCGGTGCCGGAGAACGGCCTCGTCGTCGACGTGAGCGCGTTGAACGACGTGCGCTTCCGCGGCACCGACGTGCGGGTCGGCAGCGGCACCCGGCTCGGCGACTTCTACGAGACCATCGGCGCACGTGGCCGCGCGGTGCCGGGTGGCACCTGCAAGTCCGTCGGCATCAGCGGTCTCACGCTCGGCGGCGGCATCGGCGTGATCGGCCGCAAGTACGGTCTGACCTGCGACAACCTGCTCAGCGCGCGGATCGTCACGCCGGACGGCTGCGTGCGCACGGCGTCCGCGGACTCCGAGCCCGGCCTGTTCTGGGCGCTGCGCGGCGGTGGCGGCGGCAACTTCGGCATCGTCACGTCGTTCACCTTCCGCAGCGTGCCCGCGCCGGACATCACCCGCTTCCTGCTGCTGTACCCGGACGGCGCGACCGCCGACGTGGTCGACGCGTGGCAGGAGTGGTTCGCCGACGCCCCGGACGAGCTGTGGGCGATCTGCGAGACGCTCTCCGGCACGCCCACCAGCACCGCGGTCGGCGGCACCTACCTCGGTCCCGCGAAGGACCTGCACCCGTTGCTCGACCGGATGCCGAAGGGCACGCAGCGGGTCGTCGAGGAGCTGACCTACCTGGAGGCCATGCGGTTCTACGCGGGCGGCGACGAGACCGGTGCCGCGTTCGTGGCGTCGTCGCGGATGGCCTACGAGCACGTGCCCGGCTCCCGCGTCGACGAGCTGCTGCGGGGCGGCAGCCGGTACCGCATCCAGTTCGACTCGTTCGGCGGCGCGCTCGGCCGGGTCGCACCGGACGCGACCGCGTTCCCGCACCGGCGGGCCAAGGCCAGTGCCCAGTGCTACGTCAACGTCGTGGACGGCCGCACCGAGGCGGAGGGCCGGCGGATCCTGGCGTCGTTGCGCGACGGGCTCGGCACCGGCACCACCGGGTACGTCAACTACGTGGACCCGGAGATGCCGGACTGGGCGAGGGCCTACTACGGCCGCAACCTCCCGCGGTTGCGGGAGGTGCGCCGCCGCTACGACCCCGACCGGGTGCTCGCGTTCGCCCAGGGGCTGTAGCGCGATCCCGTGCCTAGATCTGAACTCCGGTCAGGACGGTCACCCGTTCCTCGGTGAAGTCCTCCATCGCCGACCGGACGCCCTCGCGCCCGGTGCCCGAGCCCTTCACGCCGCCGTAGGGCATCTGGTCGGCGCGGTAGGACGGCACGTCACCGATGATCACGCCGCCGACCTCCAGCTCGGCCGCCGCCTCGAACGCGACCTGCACGTCACGGGTGAACACCCCGGCCTGCAGCCCGTACTTCGAGTCGTTGACCTGCGCGAACGCCTCCTCGACGCCGTCGACCACGGACACCACCAGCACCGGCCCGAAGACCTCCTCGCGCCACACCTTCGCGTCCAGAGGCACGTCGGTCAGCACGGTCGGCTCGACCGTCGCGCCGGTGCGCTTGCCGCCGGTGAGCACCTTGGCGCCCGCGTCGGCGGCCATCAGCACCCACTCCTCGACGCGGCGCGCGTTGTCCTCGTCGATCAGCGGCCCGACCTCGACCTCGGGATCGTGCGGGTCGCCGGTCCGCAGCGCGGCGACCTTCTCGACGAGCTTCGGCACGAACTCCCCGGCCACCGACCGGTCCACGACCACCCGCTGCACCGCGATGCACGACTGCCCGGCCTGGTAGTTGCCGAACGTCGCGATCCGCTGCGCCGCGAAGTCCAGGTCCGTCCAATCAGGACAGACGACGGCGGCGGCGTTGCTGCCCAGCTCCATCACGACGTGCTTGCGCGGCGCGGAGTCCATCAGCGACCAGCCGACCTTCGTCGACCCGGTGAAGGAGATGACGGGCAGCCGTTCGTCGGTGACGAGCTTCTCCATGTCCTTGCCCCGCACCGGGAGCACGGAGAACGCGCCCTCCGGCAGGTCGGTCTGGGCGAGGACCTCGCCCAGCAGCAACGCGCTCAGCGGCGTGGCCGAGGCGGGTTTCACAACCACCGGCGCACCCACCGCGAGCGCCGGCGCGACCTTGTGCGCCACCAGGTTGAGCGGGAAGTTGAACGGTGCCACCGCCAGCACGGGACCGCGCGGCACGTGGCGCACGATCGCCATCCGGCCCTCGCCGCCCGCGTCGGTGTCCAGCCGCTGCACCTCGCCGCTGAACCGGCGGGCCTCCTCGGCGGCGAACCGGAACGTGTTCACCGCGCGCTGGACCTCGACCTCGGCCCACTTGAGCGGTTTGCCGTTCTCGGCGGTGATCGTCTCGGCGATCTCCTCCGCGCGGTCGGTCAGGGCCTGCGCGACCTGCTGCAACGCGGTCGCGCGCACGTGCGCCGGTGTTCTGCGGAACTCGCGGGCCACGGCGTGGGCAGCGGCGACGGCACGTTCCACCTGGTCAGGGCTCGGCACGGCGACCGAGGCCACCTCGGTGCCGTCGAACGGGTGGAACACACCCAGCGCCTGCTCGCCCTGTTCGGGACGGCCGGCGATCCAGCACGGCCTCGGTTGTGGCGTGAACGCGTCCATGGGCTCACGGTAGGCCCTGACCGCCGGTTGGCACCCGCTGAGCGCGCGACTGCCTTCGGGGTCCGCCCGCGTGGCCAACCTCACCGGGGACCGCAACCCGTTCCCACGTCTGGTGGTCCGGTCTCGAACACCTGGTCAACCCGGCCACCGGTAGGCGCCCGACCTGCGGCGCATGACATCCTTAGGCCGTGTCCGACACCAGCAACCGCCCTGTTCTCGTCGTCGACTTCGGCGCCCAGTACGCGCAGCTGATCGCCCGCCGCGTCCGCGAGGCCCAGGTCTACTCCGAGGTGGTCCCGCACACCGCGACGGTGAGCGAGATCCTCGACAAGAACCCGTTGGCCATCGTGCTGTCCGGTGGCCCGTCGAGCGTCTACGAAGAGGGCGCGCCGCAGGTCGACGCCAAGCTGTTCGAGACCGGTGTCCCGGTCTTCGGCATCTGCTACGGCTTCCAGGCGATGGCCCGCGCCCTCGGCGGCGAGGTCGCGCACACCGGCACCCGCGAGTACGGCCGCACCGACCTCGGCGTCACCGCGGAGGCGGGCGCGCTGCACACGGAGCTGCCCGCGAGCCACCCGGTGTGGATGAGCCACGGCGACGCCGTCACCAAGGCCCCCGAGGGCTTCACGGTCACCGCGACCAGCGAGGGCGCCCCGGTCGCCGCGTTCGAGGACACCGAACGCCGGTTCGCCGGTGTGCAGTACCACCCGGAGGTGCACCACTCGCCGCACGGCCAGGAGGTGCTGCGCCGGTTCCTGCACGACATCGCCGGCCTGCGCCCGCAGTGGACCACCTCGTCCATCGTGGACGAGCAGGTCGCCCGCATCCGCGAGCAGATCGGTGACGGCAAGGCCATCTGCGGCCTGTCCGGCGGCGTCGACTCCGCCGTGGCCGCCGCCCTGGTCCAGCGCGCCATCGGCGACCGCCTCACCTGCGTCTTCGTCGACCACGGCCTGCTGCGCTCCGGCGAGCGCGCCCAGGTCGAGCGCGACTACGTGGCCGCGACGGGCATCAACCTGGTGACCGTCGACGCCCGCGAGCGGTTCCTGACCGCCCTGGCCGGCGTCACGGACCCGGAGGAGAAGCGCAAGATCATCGGCCGCGAGTTCATCCGCGTGTTCGAACAGGCCGAGCGCGACCTCAAGGCCGAGGGCGACTACCGCTTCCTCGTCCAGGGCACCCTCTACCCCGACGTCGTCGAGTCCGGCGGCGGCGCGGGCACCGCGAACATCAAGTCGCACCACAACGTCGGCGGCCTGCCGGACGACCTGCAGTTCGAGCTGGTCGAACCGCTGCGCGCGCTGTTCAAGGACGAGGTCCGCCGCGTCGGCACCGAGCTCGGCCTGCCCGAGACCATCGTGCAGCGCCAGCCGTTCCCCGGCCCCGGCCTCGGCATCCGCATCATCGGCGAGGTCACCCAGGACCGCCTCGACACCCTGCGCCAGGCCGACGCCATCGCCCGCGAGGAACTCACCGCGGCAGGCCTCGACCGGCAGATCTGGCAGTGCCCGGTCGTGCTGCTCGCGGACGTCCGCAGCGTCGGCGTCCAGGGCGACGGCCGCACCTACGGCCACCCGGTCGTGCTGCGCCCGGTGTCGTCCGAGGACGCCATGACCGCCGACTGGACCCGCCTGCCCTACGAGGTGCTGGAGCGGATCTCCACCCGGATCACCAACGAGGTGGCGGAGGTCAACCGTGTGGTGCTCGACGTGACGTCGAAGCCGCCGGGCACCATCGAGTGGGAGTGACCACGTGACGAGGCCCCCGGCAGGACGCCGGGGGCCTCGTCCGTTCGATCAGCGCTGCCGGTGCCGGAGAAAACTGGAGTCGACCGCGACCGGTCCGGTCAACCGCCACGCGCCCCGCTCGAAAGCGAGGTTGCCGGTCACCGTGAACGGCAGTCTGTTGGTGTGGGCGAAGATCGCCCAGCCGTAGTCGTCCCCGCTCAACGGGATGTGGATCTTTCGTGTGCGCCCCCGGACCTCGGCGCTCAGCACGATCGTCGTTTCCTCCTGGTCGTCGCCGCTCGACTCCTCCCTCGTCAGCGAGCGGACCTGGCCGACGAGTGTCTCGGTGCTCGGCGGTTCCTCACGGCGCACCAGACGTTCCCGAACACGCGGCAGCCCCGCGATCGCATCGCGGTTGATCACGATGCGGGAGGAGGGGACCTCCGGCGGCGGCGCGCTCGCCGCCCAGTCGAACGAGAGGTCCAGTTCGCGCAGGGTGTCCGACTCCGTCAGGTCTTGGAGCGACTCCACGAGGTTGGCGCTGAGTCCCTGTTCCGCGGCACGTTCGACCGCACCGGGGTTCCAGCTCAGCGAGAGGTCCCTGGCCGCGTGCAGACCCGTGGCGAGCGTTTCCATCACGCGGCGCTGGAAGGGGCCCTCCGGGCCGTCCTCGTGATCGGGCAGCGGATCTCCGAGCCGGGTGACGACCGTGAAGACGAAACTGCCGCGCTTGGTGTGCCCGAGCCGGATGTCGTCGTCCAGGAAGTCGTTCACCGTGCTGGAGCGGCGGCCTCGGTGGGAATGCGTCGGATCGTCGGCCGAGGTGGCAGCGGCCTTCATCATCTTGAACAGGCCGTCAAGGGTTCTCTCCGCCTGTTTGAACGGCAGCGTTCCGTCGATCATGATCTGGTCGAACCGGACGAAGAACAGGTCGGCACGGGTCGCCGTGATCCGCTCGGCCAGCCGCTGCGGATCCCAGTCGTACACGGTGGCCAACGACCGGAGGGTGTCGCGGAAGCGCTGGGCGAAGTCGACGAAGTCCGTTGCCAGGGGAAGCATCACCCGTGCTCGGTCGTGGAGGCGCCAGATCTGCCGGACGTCGGGAACCTGTGCTTCGAGTTGCCAGTCGTTGGCAGCGAGGTACTGCTGCACCGCCAGCGGGTGGAGGCTTTCGGCGAGTTCGCGGTAGTCGTCGAGTGACGGGCTGCTCACCAGGTCGTCCATGTGGAGTGTGTGTCGCGAAGCCGGTCGTGCTGCGTGGTGCACTTGAGCTGGAGCTCGAACTCCGGGCAGTAGTACTTCACGTACTCGGTCGACGACGAGATGGTGATGTCGACGCCGTCGTAGTCGGTTGCGTGCCACTTGATCGAACAGCCGGCCGCAGCAGCGATCATCTTCACGAAAGCGAGACCGAACTGCTCCTGACGAGCTGTGAACGGCAAGCCTTCGTCAAGTGGTGCTTCCGCGCTGCCGCTTCCGTCGGCCATGGGCTCCCTCCTCGTGGCGGCGAACTGGCAGCACCACAGGGAGCGGCCGGTCCGACGCAGGGAGGAATCGATCTTCGTCACCCGGAAGCGTGACGAGGCCCCCGGCAGGACGCCGGGGGCCTCTCGCGTTCGGTCAGCGCTGCCGCCGGCGCAGTGAGTTGGTCAGCAGGACCACACCCACCAGGATCGCCGTCCCTCCCAGCGCCCACCGGAAGTCGAACCAGAACCGCCCGTCGCTCAGCACGTAGGCCGCTGTCAGCAGCCCGCCGATGCCGAACACCAGGCCCACCACGTCGATCCGGCGGCGCACGGCCTGTCCGGAAGTCTGCTCAGCCACGGAGCACCCTCACCTCTCCGACGCTCGTGCGAACGTCCAGGTCGATCTTCAAGCCGCCTTCGCCGTCGTCGCCGAGGTCCTTGCCCTCGACCTGCACGGCACCGCCCTCCGCCTTGCGGTCGAGGCAGTCGAGCTCACCGATGGACGTGGCGTCGCAGGTGAACGTGACGTCGGCGGTCTTCGGCACGTGCACGACGACCTCGCCCAGGTCGGCGTTCACGGCGGTCTGCACCGAACCGGAGTCCGGCAGTTCGCGCAGGTCCAGCAGCACGCTGCCGACGCCGATCGAGTACTTCGCCTGCACCTCGTCGAGCGTCTTGGGCGTGGGGGAGATGCTGCTGACCGTGGTGGGGCCGTCGAAGTCGACGGCGGTCACGCCGAAGCCGACCACCGCCAGCGGGACCAGCAGCCACACCAGGCCGCGACCGCCGCCGGTGAAGGCACCGACCAGCAGACCGGCCGCCAGCACGGCGATCGCCAGGCCGATGACGTGCGGCGCGGTGAACCACGGCACGACCGGGGCCGCGATGGCGGAGCCGGCGACCACCAGCATCATCACGCCCAGGGTCGCCAGGCCGATCCGCGGCTTGCGCGGGCGCGGTGCGGGGGGCGGGGCCGGGGCGGGTGCCGGTTCGGGCAGGTCCCACGCGAACGGGGCGGCGCCCAGCGGGTCCCAGGCCGGTGCCCCCGGCACCGGTGGCACCGGCGGTGGTTCGGCCAGCGTCGTCGCCGGCTGCAGGTGTCCCCGGTTCTTCTGCAGCAGGTACACGCCACCGACCGCCGCCGCCAGCGTCACGACGACCTGGAAGCCGCCGCTGCCGAACGTGAAGGCGAGCGCCGGGAACATGAGGATGCCGAGGAACAGCGTCTTGGCCGGCGGCATCTCGCTCTGTCCCTTGTGGACCAGCGCCTCCAGCGGCGACACCGCGTCGCCCTCCTCCGGCAGCACCAGCCAGCCCGCGAGGTACAGCGGCAGGCCGACGCCGCCCGACAACGCGAGCGCGACGAAGGCGATCCGCACGATCACCGGGTCGATCTGGTAGCGCAGGGCGATGCCGGTGGCGACGCCGCCGAGCTTCCGCCCTGCACGGGGCCGCACCGGCCGGTGGGCCCAGAACTCCCTGAGCGTGTCCGCCACGCCCTGCATTGCCTTCTCAGTCCCGCTCACGACGACAAGGTTGCGCTGCCGGAGCGCGAACCACATCAGGGAGCAGCCCTGATTCCGCGAACCGGGGTCATCCCTGATGAACAACCCGCCGGGACGTGTGACGATCAGGTGGTGAGTGCAGGGATCGAGCCGATGCGCCGCCGCCGCACCGGCCGGGTGATCGCGGGCGTCGCGAGCGGGCTGGCGAACCACCTGGGTGCACCCGTCTTCTGGGTGCGCCTGGTGTTCGCCGTCTTCGCCGCGTTCAGCGGTGTAGGGATCATCGCCTACGCGCTGCTGTGGATGTTCGTCCCGCAGTCGCCGGTGGCGGAGCCCGAGACCGAGCAGGACCGCAAGGAGTGGCAGCAGGCAGTGGGGCTCGCGGCCGTCGGCATCGGCGTCGCGGTCTTCACCGGCCTGATCAACGGCGGTGCGAGCGGCTGGAGCGGCTGGATCACCGGCCCGATCGCCGTGGCGCTCGTGGGTGCCGCCGTCGTGTGGCGGGAGGCCGACGAGGCCCAGCGGCGCCGGTGGCGCGACGGGGCGATGGCCCAGGGGAAGACGGGGATCGTGCGGACGCTGGCGGGTGGTGCCCTGGTCGTGGCGGGGGTCGCCGCGTTCCTGGTCGCCAACGACTCCCTCCAGAACCTCTCCACGGTCGTGCTCTCCGTGCTCGCGACCCTGATCGGCGTCGCCGTGCTCACCGTGCCGCTGTGGATGCGGCTGGTGCGCGACCTGGACTCCGAGCGCCGGGCCCGCATCCGCACCGAGGAACGCGCCGAGATCGCCGCCCACCTGCACGACTCCGTGCTGCAAACGCTTGCGCTCATCCAGAAGCAGGCCGAGTCGTCACGCGAGGTCAAGCGCCTGGCCCGCAGCCAGGAACGGGAGCTGCGCAGCTGGCTCTACGGCCGTGAGGTGGGCGAACAGCCGCAGACGGTCAGCGTGGCCATCGCCCAGGCCTGCGCCGAGGTGGAGGACGACTTCGCCATCGCCGTGCAGCAGGTCGTGGTCGGCGACTGCGAGCTGGAGGACGGGCTGATCCCGCTGGTGCAGGCGGCGCGGGAAGCGATCGTCAACGCGGCCAAGCACGCGGGCGTGGCCGAGGTCAGCGTGTACGCGGAGGTGGAACCCGAAAAGGTGACGGTGTTCGTGCGCGACCGGGGCAAGGGCTTCGACCCCGACACCGTGCCGGAGGACCGGCATGGCCTCGCCGGCAGCATCCGGGGGAGGATGAGCAGGCACGGTGGCGAGGCGCGGCTGCGGACCGCGCCCGGTGAGGGGACCGAGGTGCAGCTCGAGATGCCGAGGAAGACGGAGGCCAGGACATGAGCGTCAGGGTGTTCCTGGTGGACGACCACGCGTTGTTCCGCGCGGGGGTGCGTGCCGAGCTCGACACGATCACCGACGAGGTCGAGGTGGTCGGCGAGGCGGGCGGCGTCGGCGAAGCGGTCGCGGGCATCGCCCACCTCAAGCCGGACGTCGTGCTGCTCGACGTGCACATGCCCGACGGCGGCGGCGCCGAGGTGCTGCGGCAGATCCGGACCAAGATCCCCGAGGTCACGTTCCTCGCGCTGTCGGTCTCGGACGCCGCCGAGGACGTCATCAACGTCATCCGCGCCGGTGCGCGCGGGTACGTCACCAAGACGATCTCCAGCCAGGAGCTGGTCAAGGCGGTCGTGCGGGTCAGCGAGGGCGACGCGGTGTTCTCCCCGCGCCTCGCCGGGTTCGTCCTGGACGCGTTCGCCGACCGGCCGGGTGCCGCGCCGATCAGCGACCCCGAGCTCGACCTGCTGACCCCCAGGGAACGCGACGTCCTGCGGCTGCTGGCCCGTGGCTACGCTTACAAGGAAATCGCGTCCGAGCTGTTCATCAGCGTGAAGACGGTGGAGACGCACGTGTCGAGCGTCCTGCGGAAGACCCAGCTCTCCAACCGGTACGAGCTCTCCCGCTGGGCCACCGACCGCCGACTGGTCTGAAGGGTTCCCGGGGGCTTTGGTCACGAAGGTCGCCCGCGCTGCCACCGAGGTGCTGGCGCCGTGGGTCTGGATCGTCCTGCTGCCGTTCATCGTCGCCGCGGCCTCCGACGGGCTGTGGAAGACGGTGCTGTGGGGTCTCGTCGTCGCCGTGACGGCGTCCGTCATCCCCATGGCCGTCATCGTGCGCGGCGCGCGCAAGGGCAAGTGGGACGGCCACCACGTCACGAACCGCGAGGGCCGGCTGGTCCCGCTGCTCACGGCGGGTGCGTCGCTCGCGGCCGGCACCGTGGTCATGCTGCTGGGCGACGCCCCGGCCAGCATGCTCGCGCTGGCCGGGAGCATGTTCGCCTCGCTGCTCGTCAGCATGGCGATCACGTTCGGGCTGAAGTGGAAGATCTCGCTGCACGCCGGCGTGGCGTGGGCCGCCGTCGTGACGCTGGCGATCGTCTACGGCCCGTGGCCGCTGCTGATCGCACTGCCCGCCGCGCTGGTGTCGTGGTCGCGCGTCCAGCTCGGCGACCACACGCTCGGGCAGGTGCTCGGCGGCACGGCGATGGGCCTGGTCGTGGGCGGCGGCACGTTCTGGCTGCTGCTCACCTCGTTTGGATGATGCTGACGATCTTCATCTCGTTGTTGACCGCGGCGACCACGACCTCGTAGGTGCCAGCCTGCAGCTGGCCGCCGGTGGTCTGGAGGTTCAGGTCGACCGTGACCACCCAGTTCGGCCCGTCCGAGCGGATGGGCGTGCTGGAGGGGTTGCACTTGACCGACCGGTAGCCCGACCAGCGCGACAGGTACACGTCCACGGGCTCGCTGGCCTTGCCGTGCAGGTTGCGCCACGCCACCTCGGCCCTGGCCGGGAAGCTCGGCGTAGTGGTTCTGCACGAAGGACTCCGCCTCCGCGGCGGAGAAGTAGCGGGCGCCGGTGTCCCTGGGGAAGCTGCTCTGGTTGACCGGGGTGTCGTTGCCCGTGCCGTTCCAGTAGGCGGCCGCCGCACCACCGCCGATCGCCAGCAGCCCGATGAGCGACAGCACGGTCAGGATCCGCCGGTTCGGCGGCTTGCGCCGGGGCAGCTCGGGCGGCAGCACCAGCGGCTGCGACGGCTGCGGTGAGGCGGCCAGCAGGTCGGCGGCCTCCTGCGCGGTCGGCCGGTCCTTCGGGTCGGCGGCGAGCAGCCGGTTCAGCAACGGCGTGAGCTCACCCGCGTTCTTGGCGTCCCGCAGCTGCCCGCTCGCGGCCCGGTAGATGAGGCCGAAGCTGTTGTCGCTGGGCCCGTAGACGGACTCGCCCTCGATCGCCGTGTAGATCGTGGCGCCGAGCGAGAACACGTCGGAGGCCTCGTCGGGGTGCTCACCGCGCGCCACCTCGGGTGCGAGGTAGGCGGGGGTGCCCGAGATCATGCCGGTGTCGGTCAGCGTGCCGTCACCGCTGGACTTGGAGATGCCGAAGTCGGTGATCTTGACCGTGCCGTCGTGGCCGATCAGGACGTTGCCCGGCTTGATGTCGCGGTGCACCAGCCCCGCGGTGTGCGCCGCGGACAGCGCCGAGGCGATGAACCCGCCGATCCGCGCGGCCTGGGCCGGCTTGAGGGGCCCCTTGTCGGCGAGCAACGCCGAGAGGCTCTGCGACGGCAGGTACTCCATGACGATCCACGGCTGCTCCTCGTCGTCCCCGACGACGTCGAACACCGCGATCGCGTGCGGGTGGTGCAGTCTCGCCGCGTTGCGCGCTTCCCGCATGGCGCGCTGGTGGTCGCCGGTGACGAGCTGCTTGACAGCGACCTCGCGCGCCAGAACCTGGTCCCGCGCCCGCCAGACCACCCCCATCGCTCCGCTGCCGACGCGCTCCAGCAGCGTGTAGCGGCCCCCGACGGTTGTCACACCGCCAGAGTAGTCAAGGTCGGGTCCGCGCTTTGCGGGGTTCCCGTCGAAGCCGTTCGCGTGGTGCCGCGGTGGGGACCGTGCCTGGTGCGTCGTCGCTGCCCACGACGTCGGGCACCATGCCGTCGGTGGTCTCGGGTGACGAGCTGGTCGGCCACCTCGTCCCGCGCCCCTGCCACCGTCCGACCGGCACGCGCAGGCGCACTAGTCGAGCGTCGAGACCAGCTTCTGCAGCTCCCGGTCGAAGTCGATCCACAGGTCCTCTTCGCCCGGCTGGACGACGTCGTAGGAGCTGTCGAGGAACGTCGCCACGTCTTCGGCGACGGCGCTCAGGATCGCGAACCCGGTCGGCGCGTTCAGCTCGACCAGCACCCGCTCCGGGTCGTCGGAGGCCGGGCGGACCAGGATGTCGCCCTCGCCGCACGGCGTCAGCAGGCCGTCGGCCAGCAGGTCGCGGGCGAACATCCACTCGACCCGGCCCGAGCCCGTGTGGAACACGATGGCGACGGCGTAGGGGTCTTCTGGGTCGTAGACCAGCTCCGCCTCCACCGGTGCGGGGGCCGCGCCGGGGGCGAGGAGGTGAAAAGTGGTGCGGGTGACGACCTTCAGGTTTTCGTTGTTCATGTCGATGTCCTTCTCAGGCGGTTGTCCATCTCCTTCAACAATGAGGAGACGGCTCAGCAGCTCGATAAGGACGCGATTCGTCTCGGAACCATCCTATTGGGGGAGACGCACGTCTCACACCTCAGCGTTTGACCAGGTCGTGCGTCTCGTTTGGTGAGACGCCCTGACCTGCCGAGACGGGCTTCCGGCGGGTCAGCGCGACGCCCATCAGGACCACCAGCATCCCGATCACGACCCTTGCGTTCAGTTGCTCCCCGAGGAAGACCGCTCCGAGGAGTACCGATACGACCGGGAGCAGGTAACCGACCGTAGTCGCCGTGGTGGCGCCCTCGTCGGCGATGACGCGGTAGTTGAGGATGAACGCGACACCGGTGCCGGCGACGCCGAGGACGATGACGGCGACCACGCCGATCCAGTGCAGGTGCAGCGGCTGCAGGCCGCCGAACGGCAGCGCCAGCAGCAGCATGCCCATCGCGGTGGTCAGCTGCATCGCCGCCAGCTGCGTCGAGGTGGCGCCCGTGTTGACCAGGTAGCGGCCCGCGTACGAGTAACCGATGGCGTAGCTCGCGGCGCCGGCCAGGCACAGGACCGCGCCCCAGCTCGCGATGCTGTTGGCCTGCTGCCACGGCGCGAAGATCAGCAGGACGCCCGCGAAGCCCAGCCCCAGCCCCAGCATGCGAACCAGGTCGCTGATCTTCTCCGTGCCCAGCACGAGCCCGATGGCCAGCGCGAACAGCGGCGTCGTGGAGTTGAGCACCCCGGACACGCCGGAGTCGACGGTCTGGCCGCCGATGGCGAAGAGCGTGAACGGGACCGCGCTGCCGAAGAACGCGACGAACGTCATGTGCGCCCAGACCCGCCGGTTCCGCGGCAGGGTCATCCGCGCGGTGGCGAGCACCACGAACAGCACGAGCGCCCCGAAGAACGTCCGCACGATCGAGATCTGCAGGGGTGACAGGCTCCCCAGCGCGAGCTTCATCCACAGGAAGCTGGAGCCCCACAGCAGGGCGAGCACGCCCATCCTGATCAATGTTCCGCGTTGGTTCACGCGGACAACGATGCGCCGCACAACCCGTAAAGACAATTTAATTGTTGTGCATAACCTTTAAGCGCCGCTGTATGGTCGGGGCATGCTCGACGTGCGCCGCATGCAGGTCCTCAGGGCCGTCGTGACCACGGGTTCCATCACCGCGGCCGCCACGAACCTCGGCTACACCCCGTCCGCGATCTCCCAGCAGGTGGCGGGCCTGGAGAAGCAGGCGGGCCTCCCGCTGCTGGAACGCGTGGGCCGCGGCGTCCGCCCCACCGCCGCCGGCCGCCTGCTCACCGAGCACGCAGCCCGCCTCACCGAACAGCTGGCCGAGGCCGAGAGCGCCCTCACCGCGTTGCGCAACGGCTGCGCGGGCACCCTGCGCGTCCGCTACTTCGCCACCGCCGGCGCCGCCCTCGTGCCACCCGCCGTGGCCCAGTTCCGCGCCGAACGCTCCGGTGTCGAGCTCGACCTGAAGCTCACCGAGCCGGCCGACCCCTTCGAGGAGCTCGCCGCCGGCCGCGCGGACGTCGCCATCACGGTCATGGAACCCGACGAGCCCGCCCCCGCCGGCATGGTCGCCCGCCACCTGCTCACCGACCCGTTCTACGCCGTCCTGCCCCGCGGCCACGCCCTGGCCCGCAAACGCGTCCTGGACCTCGGCGAGCTGGCCGACGAGTCGTGGATCTACGCCGACTGCGGCGCCTCCGGACCGTGCAAGGACCTCGTGCCGAACGCGTGCGCGGGCGCCGGCTTCGCGCCGCAGGTCGTGGTGGAGAGCGACGACTACGCGACCGCGCAGGGCTTCGTGGCGGCCGGGCTCGGCGTCACGATCATCCCGCGGCTCGGGCTGGGCTACGCGCATCCGGGCGTGGTGCTGCGCAAGGTGCGCAACCCCGAACCGGTGCGGCACATCCACGTCGTCTACCGCGAGGAGGCCGCGTGGAACCCCGCGGTGCTCGCGCTGGCCGAGGCGCTGGAGAGGGCCGCGCGGGCCTCCTGACTACGCCCCGCCGAACGGCTTGTCGTAGCTCAGCAAGAAGTTGCTGTTGCGCCACCACAGCGAGATCTGCCGCTGCATGGTCGCCTTCGTGCCGTCCTTCTTCGTGACCTCGACGTCCACGACGTAGTAGAACTCCTGCCGCTGGTCGGCGTTCACCAGCTTGGCCTGCTTGTAGGGCGACCAGAAGGTCTTGAAGCCGGCCATGCCACCGGGGTAGTTGGCCTGGAAGTCGGCGTTGCCCATCTTCCACGCCTCTTCCGGTGAACTGGTGGCCAGCTGCAGGTAGGCCTCCAGCAGCGCCTGCCGCTCTTCCACCGAAGGGCTGGCGCTCCACGCGCCTGCCTTTTCGAGGATCTTCGGCTTCTCCGTGTTCGTCGGGTCCGCGTTGTTGCCCGTCGTCTGCTGCGTGGAGGTGTTGCCGCCGGCGTTGTTGTTGCCGTTGCCGTTGTTCCCGCCGCCACCGTTCGAGATCATGCTCGCGAACATGATGCCGACGACCGCGGCCGCCACGATCGCGATCGCGGTGTAGACGGTCGACTTCTTGCTCTTCGACGACGGCGGCGCCGGGCGGGAGGGCTTGGGGCGCTGCGAGTACTGCGGTGCGGCGGCCGGGCGGTGGTGCTGCTGCTGGGGCTGGTGCTGCTGCGCCGGCATCGCGCGGGGCGGCGTGTGCGGCGCGTGCGAGTGCATGTCGACCCGCGTCGCGTTGGGCGGCGGCGGGGGCGGGAGGGCGCGGGTCGCGGCCGGCTGGGGCTGCTGGACCGGGGCGCCGCGCCACGACGGCGGGTGCGTCGGGGCGACCACGGAGGGCGTGAAGGCGGGGGTCGCCTGGCCGTTGGCGACCGCGGCGAGCGCGTCGCGGGCCTCGACCATCGTCGGGCGCTCCTCCGGCTCCGAGCGGAGCAGGCGCATGAGCAGCGCGGTCAGCGGGCCGGCGTTGCGCGGCGGGTTGACCTTGCCGGAGGCGACCTTGTGCAGCAGGGCGATGGTGTTCTCGCTCAGGCCGAACGGCGGCTCGCCCTCGATCGCGGCGTACAGCGTGGAGCCGAGGGAGAACACGTCGGACGGGCTGCCGGGGTCGTAGCCCTTGGCGACCTCGGGGGCGAGGTAGGCGGGGGTGCCGGCGAGCATGCCCGTGGCGGTGACGGTGACGTCGCCGGTCGCGCGGGAGATGCCGAAGTCGGTGATCTTCACGGTGCCGTCGTCGCCGAGCAGCACGTTGCCGGGCTTGATGTCGCGGTGCACGATGCCCGCGTTGTGCGCGGCGGCCAGCGCGGAGGCGACCTGCATGCCGATCGAGGCCACGTCGCGCGGCGGGAGCGTGCCGCGTTCGGACAGGACGCCGGACAGGCTCTTCGACGGCAGGTACTCCATCACGAGCCACGGCTGGCCGTCGTCCTCGGCCACGTCGTACACGGCGACGGCGTGCGGGTGCTGCAGGCGCGCGGCGATGCGGCCCTCGCGCATGGCACGTCTCTTCGCCTCGTCCACGTCGCCGTCGGCGAGCCCTGGCTGCAGGAGCAGCTGCTTGACCGCGACGGTCCGGTGCAGGCGCTCGTCGTGTGCTGTCCAGACGACGCCCATGGCACCACTACCGATGCGCTGGCTCAATCGGTAGCGACCAGCGACCAATCGGCCATCGTCGGTCACAGTTGCTCCCCGCTGTGCGGTCACTTGCTCTCTGTTCAACGGCTCATCACACGTCTGAGTTCACATCACCCATCGGTGCGGTTACCCACCTTACGAGATAACTGCGACGGTTTTGTGCTTAGCCCGCTGGCGGAGGTACCGATGCGGAGCTTGGCGGCACAGACGACGCCGGAGGCTTGGCCGTGGTCGTCGTCGTTGTGGTGGTCGTCGTAGTCGTAGTCGTCGTAGTAGTGGTGGTTGTGGTGGTCGTCGTGGTGCTGGGCGCTGTTTCGCGCGTCGTCGTTGCCTCGGGCGTGGTGGTCGTCACCTCGGGCACCGTCGTGGTCGTCGGCACCACGGAGGACGAGCTCGCCGGCGGCGCGGACGGTGTCTGCTGCTCCTTGGTGAACACGCCCAGCGCGACCAGGAGACCACCGATGACCAGCAACAACGCCAGCACGACCGCCGCGATCACCAACGGGCGGTTGTCCTGCGGCCTGGCCGCGGGCGCCATCGGTGGAGCGGTCCGCGGCGGCGACGTGCGCGGAGCCGCCCGGACGATGCGCGTCCGCTCGGGTTCCACGATCGCCGTGGGGTCGGGTCCGGCCACCGCGGCGAGGCCCGTGAACGACGGCGCACGGCCGTTCGCGACCGCCGCCAGCAGCTCCCGCGCCTGCGACATCGTCGGCCGGTCGTCGGCCTCGAAGTTCAGCAGGTACAGCAGCGTGTCGGCGAGCGGGTGGTCGACCGTCGGCGGGTTGATCCGGCCGGCCGCGACGGCGTGCAGAACACCGAGCGTGTTCTCGCTCACCCCGTAGGGCGGTTCGCCCTCCATCGCGGCGAACAGCGTCGAGCCGAGCGAGTAGACGTCGGAGGCCGGCGTCGGGTCCTGGCCCCGCGCGATCTCCGGTGCCAGGTAGGCGGGCGTGCCGGCGATCAGGCCGGTCTTGGTGACCGTGATGTCGTCGCTGGCCCGCGAGATGCCGAAGTCGGTGATCTTGACGATGCCGTTCTCGGCGATCAGCACGTTGCCGGGCTTCACGTCCCGGTGCACGATGCCGGCCGCGTGCGCCGCCGCCAGAGCCGCCGCGCACTGGGCGCCGATGCTGGCGACCTCGACCGGGTCCATCGGCCCGCCCTCGGCCAGCGCGTCGGCGAGGCTGTAGGACGGCAGGTACTCCATGACCAGGCACGGGACGCCGTCCTCCTCGACCACGTCGTACACCGCGATGGCGTTCGGGTGGTGGAGCTTGGCGGCGATGCGGCCCTCGCGCATGGCGCGCTGGATCGCCTCGTCCTGCTCGGCCTCGTCCAGGCCGGGTGCGAGGAGCAGCTGCTTGATCGCGACCTCGCGGCCGAGGCGTTCGTCGTGGGCGCGCCAGACGATGCCCATCGCGCCGGAGCCGATCCGGTCGAGGAAGCGGTAGCGGTCGGCGACCAGCCGCCCGTCAGTGGCGTCGGACGTCGTCACGTGACCACCCCGGCGCGCAGCGAAGGGGAGACCGCGGTGGCAGCAGGTCCCACGCTCGTGCTCCTCGTGCGGTAGTCAGCGGTCGTCCGGAGTGCCCGCACAGGGTACCCCTGTCGTGTACGACCGGTGTGCTACCGGGTTGATGCGTTACTCAGCCGGTGCGAAGAAGTCGAAGACGCCGACGGTCTGCTCGGCCGTGCCGCCGACGGTGTTGAGCACCGGGTCCAGCACGCCGAGGTCGACGCTCACGTCCACCGGGTTCGACGGCGTGGGCAGCGGGGTCTGCGACGAGCTGGGCGGCGGCGGGGGCGTGGTGCTGCTGCTCGGCGGGGTCGCGCTGGACGAGCTCGGCGGCGGAGGAGGCGTCTCACTCGACGGCGGCGTGCTCGGCGTGGTGGGGGTGGTCTGCGTCTCCGACGACGGGGTGCTCGCGGTCGGGGGCTGCGCGGGCTGCTGCTGCGTCGGCTGCTGGACCTGCGGCTGCTGCGCCGGGCGCTGCTGGGCCGGCTGCTGCGTGTACGGCGCGACCCGCACCTGCTCGGTGGTCGGGTCGGCGGCGGCCGTCTCGGTCTGGTCGGCCTGCTGCGTCTTGTTCGACGGCAGCTTCACGACGCCCTCGGTGCCGGCGCTCGCGCCACGGGCCTGGGCCCGCTCGTCGAACCGCACCTGGGCGAGCGGGCGCTCGTCGGGGGAGGACAGCCAGGAGGAGGCGGCGAACGCGACGGTGCCGCACAGCACGACGCCGCCACTGGCGGCCGCGGCCAGCTTGCCGACGGTGAAGCCGCTGCTCTGCGCGTCGTCACCGCGGCCTTCGCGGCGCAGCAGCTCGGTGATGTGCAGCTCCTTGGCGGGCTGCTTGCGCGGCTTGCTGCCGGGGTGCTTGGCGTCCGGGGTCCGCACCGACCTGAACTTGATCGTCGGCTCGAACGCCTCGGGGGTGATGTCGTCGGTGATCACCGGGATCGGCATGGTCTCCGCCTCGCGGCGGGCGATCAGCTCGGCAACCGACAGCTGTCCGGTCGACTCGGCAGAGCCGGTCAACCGCCGACGATGGTCCTCAATCGACACCGCTCGTTCACCCTTCCAGGCTTGCTTTGCGCACTGGCGGAAACATGGATACCGAATCGTGACCCGAGATGTAACCCCTTTGGGGGAATTTTCACGATCGAACCTCATCTTCGCGACGAGCGGTCACCGTTCGACTGCGAACGGCGAACGGGGTTGAGCGCGGCACAACTCGGCGGGCTAGCTCCGTTGTGCCGAAAGGACCTCGGTGCCGATGATCCGCGGCTGGGTCGTGTCGGTGAGCCAGAAGAGCTGCTCGATGCGCAGCCAGCTCCCGTTCCACTCCTGCATCGAGACGACGGCGAGCACGCTGCCGTTCGGGCGCAGCGAGGTCTGGTCGACGTTGACCGTGCGGATCGTGCCCCACGACTCGACGAACTCCCGCGGGTTCGTGCCCACCAGGTCGGGCGAGAGCAGCTTGGCCGCGGCACCCGGCTTGGTCGTGAGCAGCTCGTAGAACCGCTTCACCACGTCCACCTGCGGCTGCGGGCCGGTCGACACCAGCGGCGTGGCGGGCTCTCCCGACGGCTCCGCCGACGGCCCGGCCGACGGGTCCGCCGACCGCGTGGGCGAGGTCAGCAGCAGCGCGGACGGTTGCGGCATGGGGACCTCGGGAGCGGTCCGCGGCGGTGTGTACTCGCTCGGCAGCTGGGCGGACAGCAGGTCAGGGCGCAGCGCCTGCGCACCGGACAGCGCGACGGGGCGCTCGGTGAACGGGACGCCGGAGTTCGGCGGGCGGCTGCCCGCGAGGATCGCCGCGCCCGCGATCGACGAGACGAGGACGATCGCGCCGGTGAGCACGCCCGCGACCTGGGCGGCGCGGCTGTCGCCCGCACGGCGCCGGCGGCCGGGTCCGGCCGGTGGCGCGGGCTCGGTGGGGCCGAGCAACGACGTGACGAGCGCGTCGGTCGCGGCTTCCTCGGCGGACGGGATGCGCATCGGGCCCGGCTGCTGCCTGATCAGCTCGGCCACGCTGATCGACCCGGCACGGGTGTGACGTCGTCCGGTCGTCGCGGGACGCTGCACTGTCCTGGTCCTCCGTACTGTCCGTGGTCACCTGAAGACGTACCGTGGCCTCACGCGGCAACGCCAGTTTCTCGACGGACTTCAGCCGTTTGTGGCGTCCAGCGGAGCCGTGGATTCGCTCGAAGGTGTTACCTACTACGGTCGGTAGCTCAGGGCCGGACCTTGAGTGCCGGTCACCCGCCGGCTTTCAACCGTTCACCGCTGATCAGCGGCAGCTCGCCGAGCGTGAAGCTGAGCTCGCGCTTCTCCTGGCTGACCGAGCCGTCCTTCTTGGTGAGCCGCAGCAGGCTCACGGTGAGGCCCTTGCCGGGGTCGACCACGATCTCCTCCACCTCGATCAGCGAGATGTCGGCGAGCCGGCCCTCCAGCAGCGAACCGGCGTTCGCGCGCACGGTGTCGGTGGTCAGGGCGAGCGCGGTGTCCGCGTTCGCCGTCATCTCCCGGTAGAAGTCCTCGGTCCGCTGGGCGATCTCGGTGCCGTCGACCGCCGGCGCCTGCGAGAGCGGCACGGTGGTGATGACGGGCGCTGCGGTGCCGGGCGGCTTGGTGCCGCTGCCGGTCGGGGCGCCCTGGCCGCTGCTGCGGGGCGCCGCGGAGCCGGGTGTGGCGCCGCCCGTGCCGGGGACGGGGTTGCCGCGGCCGGTGTTCGCAGGGGACGTCCGCGTGCCGGCGGTGGTCGCGGACGTCGGGCTGACCGCCGTCGGCAGGGCCGAGATCAGCGGCACGTCCGACGGGTAGCCGGGCAGGCCGATCCGCTCGACCTGGCCGCCGCCGCTGACCAGCTTGGCCGCGGCGACGCTCAGGCCGACCAGCACGAGCACCGAGGACACGACGGCGAACCACGCCGCCCGCTTCCAGGTGCGCGGAGGCGTGACCGACGCGGGAACCATGCCGATGTTGAACTTGCGCAGCCCGTCGGTGTCCGCGATCGGGTCGATCGGGCGGCTGCGGGGCAGTGGGATGCGGTCGCCCCCGACGACGGGTCGTTCGTGTGCGACCCAGTCGTCGAGACGATGTTTGCCCGGTTGTTCGTCCATCCCGACACCCCTCTGCGACGCAACCAGGGTAGGGCCGTTCGGACGTGCGGAAGCGACCTGAAGGGGTAATTCAGGACGAGTGACACCCGGAGGTGTGAACTTCTACCGCGGAGGCAGCTGAGCTTGGCCGCTCTTCAACTGCTTCTGCGTGCGCTGCACGCCGTTCAGGGCCGCGAGACCGCTGCCGCCGGCGATCAGCGCACCGATGACGTCGGCGCCCAGGGTGTCACCGCCGGTGATCAACAAGCCGATCACGGCACCCGCGGTGGTGATGATCGCCGCCTTCCAGCGGCTGCGGACGAACTGCGCGACAGGTGCTCCGGCCGCGCCCTTCTTGCCGGCGGCAGAGCCGAGCATGCCCAGGTATGCGTCGTGCGCCAAGGCGGCGAGCAGGCCGGCGATGGCGATCAGTGCGGCGATGAGGCCCATGCCTCCAGTGTGCCCCCGGATTTTTCCGGTGGACCATCCGTGATCGCCCTGATATCCGATTCGGGTGGACATGTTCTGGCACGACGACTGCCTTGAGCACGACGCCGGCGAGGGGCTGTGGGAGCTGCCGGGCTCTTGGCCGTGGCTGGACGTGCCGGAGCCGCACCCGGAGAACGCGGCGCGGCTGCGGACGTTCCGGCACGCGCTGAAGCACGGCCCGGTGGCGGGGCACCTCCGGTGGCACGAAGGGCGCCATGCATCCGTGGACGAGCTTCTGCGCGTGCACTCGGCTTCGTACCTGGACTCGTTGCGGGTGTCCGAGCGTGTGCCGCTGGAGGTGAACACGGTCGTCGGACCCGAGACGTGGAACGCGGTCCGTGCGGCGGCGGGCACCTCACTGGCCGCGCTGGAGTCCGGCGCACCCCTGGCCTACGCGCTCGTGCGACCGCCCGGCCACCACGCGCAGCCGGCGATGGCGGACGGCTACTGCTTCGTGAACAACGCCGCGCTGGTGGCGGAGACCGCGCGGCGCCAGGGCCTGCGGGTCGCGGTGCTGGACTGGGACGTGCACCACGGCAACGGCACCCAGGAGGTGTTCTACGACCGGTCCGACGTGCTGACCGTCTCCGTGCACATGCGGCACGGGGCGTGGGGCGCGAACCACCCGCAGACGGGCGCCCCCTCGGAGGTGGGCGCGCAGGGGCGGAACGTGAACATCGAGCTGTCCCTGGGTGCTGGCGACACGGCGTACCTGCGCGCGTTGGACGAGATCGCGTTCCCGTTGCTGCGGTCGTTCGAACCGGACCTGCTGGTGTGCGCGTCGGGGTTTGACGGGTCGGCGTTCGACCCGAACGGCCGGCACAACCTGACCGCCGCCGGGTACCGCGAGATCGGGCGGCGGGCGGCGGCGTTCGGCACGCGCGTCGTGCTCACGCAGGAGGGCGGCTACCTGCGCGGGTACGGCGCGTTGTGCCTGCACGCGCTGGTGGAGGGCCTGCTGCGGCTGCCGGAGCCGTTGCTGGAGGACCCGCTGGCCTACGTGCCGGACGACGACCAGCTCGTGGACGCGGACTTCGAGCGGGTGCTCGCGGCGCTGCGGCCTTTTTGGCCCGGCGTCCTGTGACGCCGGGCCGGTGGGCGACTACCTGCCGAGCGGGCCGCGACCCATCTTGAGCAGGACCAGTGCGAGGTCCTTGCCCTCGGGACCCAGCGGCTTGTAGCGGTTGAGCACGTCGATCTCGCGGTTGTGCACGATCTTCGTGCCGCCCGCCGCCATCCGCGCGGCGCCGATGATCTTGGAGATCTCGACCCTGCGCTGGACCAGCCGCAGTATCTCGGCGTCCAGGTGGTCGATCTCCTCGCGCAGCTCGGTGATGTCGGACGCGGCGGTGGTGGTGGATTCCATCGTGGTGACCTCTCGACTCTTCTTGAGTCCCGGCCCGGAAGCGACGAAGCCCCGGGGTCCGAGGACTCCGGGGCTTCGTGGTGGCTTCGTCAGCGCTGGACGACCACGGGAGCCGGAGTCCGGGTCCCGTAGAAAAACTCGAAGAACGTCGCGCGCATGGACGTAGTGTGCCACATGTCGCGCCGTTCACGCTTCGGCGTCTCACACAGTGACCTGGGGGTCTTCATGAAGTACGTGCTCGGGGTGGCTGCTGCCCTCGTGCTGTCCGCCTTCACCGTTCCCGCCGCTCAGGCGGAGACCGGCTTCGCGTCGGTCGCGCTCACGCCCACCTCCGGCTGGCTGGTCGGGCCGGACGGCACCTGGAAGGTCAGGGGCGGGTACGCGGGCGGCTTCGCGATCGACATCACGAACCGGTCGGCGGTCGACGTCGACGACCTGTACGTCCGCGTCTCGTTCCCGACCGACGAGCTGGAGGTCACCGGCTACGAGGGTGACCACTGGACGTGCTGGGACGTCGCGGGTGGTCCCGGCGTCGAGGGCGTCCACTGCCAGGCCGACTTCCTCGCGGTGCCGAACGAGGCGTTCCCGACGCTGACGCTGGGCACCAAGGGGCTCCAGCACCACACGGACAGCATCGACGTCTACGCCGAGAGCGCGGGCCACGACGACGTCCATGCCGGGGTCGCCTACGAGGTCGACACGAGCACCTGATCGAACCTGCTCGTCGAACACATGGTCGGGCGGTACCGGATTTGTCGGTGCCGCCCGGTACCGTGGATGGACGATGAGCGCCTTGTTCGACTTGCCCTCAAGTCCCCCCGTTTCCCGCGCGGGCCACCTGCTCGACGACCTGAACCCCGCGCAGCGCCGTGCCGTGGAGCACGCCGGCACGCCCCTGCTCGTGGTGGCGGGCGCCGGCTCCGGCAAGACGCGCGTCCTCACCCGGCGGATCGCGTACCTGCTGGCGGAGCGCGACGTGCACCCCGGCGAGATCATGGCCATCACGTTCACGAACAAGGCCGCCGCGGAGATGAAGGAGCGCGTCGCCGACATGGTGGGCGCGCGCGCCCGTTCGATGTGGGTGTCGACGTTCCACTCGATGTGCGTGCGGGTCATGCGCCGCGAGGCGAAGACGCTGGGCATGTCGTCGAACTTCTCGATCTACGACAGCGACGACACGCGCCGGCTCATCACGCTCGTCGCCCGCGACCTGGACCTCGACCCGAAGAAGTACGCGGCGCGCACGCTGGCCGTGCACGTCTCGAACCTCAAGAACGAGCTGGTCGACCCGGAGACGGCGACCGCGCAGGCGACGAACGACCTGGAGCGCCGCGTCGCCGAGGTCTACACCGTCTACCAGCGGCGGCTGACCGAGTCGAACTCGCTCGACTTCGACGACCTGATCATGAAGACGGTCGAGCTGCTGCAGACGTTCCCGGACGTGGCCGAGCACTACCGCCGCCGCTTCCGGCACGTGCTGGTCGACGAGTACCAGGACACGAACCACGCGCAGTACACGCTGGTGCGCGAGCTCGTCGGCAAGGCGGGCGGCGAGCTCCCGCCGGCCGAGCTGTGCGTGGTGGGCGACGCCGACCAGTCGATCTACGCGTTCCGCGGCGCGACGATCCGCAACATCGTGGAGTTCGAGCGGGACTACCCGGACGCCACGACGATCCTGCTCGAGCAGAACTACCGCTCCACGCAGAACATCCTGACCGCGGCGAACGCGGTGATCTCGCGCAACGCGAACCGCCGCGACAAGACGTTGTGGAGCGACCTCGGCGAGGGCGAGAAGATCGTCGGCTACGTCGCGGACAACGAGCACGACGAGGCCGCGTTCGTGGCCAACGAGATCGACCGGCTGGTCGACGGCGGCGAGGTCAACAACTCCGAGATCGCCGTCTTCTACCGCACGAACAACCAGTCGCGCGTGTTCGAGGAGATCTTCATCCGCCTCGGCCTGCCGTACCGGGTCGTCGGCGGTGTCCGCTTCTACGAGCGGCGCGAGGTCCGCGACGCGCTGGCCTACCTGCGCACGCTGGCCAACCCCGAGGACACGGTGTCGTTGCGCCGCATCCTCAACGTGCCCAAGCGCGGCATCGGCGACCGGGCGGAGGCCTGCGTCTCCGCCTACGCCGAACGCGAGCGGATCAGCTTCGCCGCGGCCCTGCGCGAGGCCGTCCACGACCGCGTCCCGATGCTGAACCCGCGCTCCCGCAACGCGATCGCCGGTTTCGTCGAGATGATGGACGCGCTCGGTGAGATGGTCGCCCGCGAGGACGACGTGGCCGACATCCTCGAAGCGGTGCTGGAGCAGACCGGCTACCGCACCGAGCTGGAGGCCAGCGAGGACCCGCAGGACCACACCCGCGTGGAGAACCTGAACGAGCTCGTCACGGTGGCCCGCGAGTTCACCGAGCTGGAGCTCCCCGAGGGTGCGGAGCCGGTGCCGTCGCTGCCCGCGTTCCTGGAGCGCGTGTCGCTGGTCGCGGACGCCGACTCGATCCCCGACGCCGAGTCCGACGGCGTGGTCACCCTGATGACCATCCACACCGCCAAGGGCCTGGAGTACCCGGTCGTCTTCTCGACGGGCTGGGAGGACGGCGTCTTCCCGCACATGCGCGCCCTGGGCGACCCGGCCGAGCTGGCCGAGGAACGCCGCCTCGCCTACGTGGGCATCACCCGCGCCCAGCGCCGCCTGTACCTCTCCCGCGCACTGGTCCGCTCCGCCTGGGGCCAGCCCTCGGCGAACCCGGCCTCCCGCTTCCTCGGCGAGATCCCCCAGGACCTCATCGACTGGCGCCGCGTGGAACCCTCCCGCTCCGCCCCCGCCGCGGCCACGACCTGGGGCCGTTCGGCGGCCTCCAGCGGCGGCATCGCCTCCCGCGGCCTCACCCGCCCCGCCCCCGGCAAGGCGGGCTGGAAGGACGCCCCGGCGATGAAGCTGGAGGTGGGGGACCGCGTCACCCACGACAAGTACGGCCTGGGCCGCGTCGTGGCCGTCGACGGCGCGGGTCTGCGCGCCACCGCCACGATCGACTTCGGCGGTTCGGGCACGGTCCGCCTGATGCTCATCGGCAGCGTGCCGATGACGAAGCTCTGACCGCACGAGCCAGCACACCCGCGCCGCCAACGCCGTCGTTGGCGGCGCGTGCTGTTTCGGCGCCGTGCACCCGCGCGCTCGGCGGGGCGTTCCGCTGACTTCACCTGCCCGGGTGACAGCCGGGACACCGGTCGCACCCCGTCTGACCTGCGACTTGAGTTGCGCTTGACCAAATTCACAGCAATTCGGAAAACCTGCGCAACGACCCGCAACCCCGTGCGTCTATGTGGGTGTCGCAAGCAGCACGGCCATCGGAACGTTCGGGGCGGTCCGGGGCAAGCAGGAGCAGCTCGCGCACGAAGGGGAGCGAAGGGATGGCGGGGGCCCAACTTCGCGGCGAAGGTGCGGCCGGACCGAACGGGAGAGCGGTCCGGCCGCATCGTTTTCGCAGGTGGGGCGCGGTGCGCCGAAATTGTCAGACCCCCTGAGCACAATCGACCGCATGAGGAACTCGACTCGGCGGGAGTGCTCGCGGTGGATCACGTACTTGCTCAGGTTCTGCGCGAACGTGTGTTCGGCGATCTCGCGCGGCTCGAAGCCGGCGCGAGTGGGAACCCAGAGCACGCGGTCATGCTCGTGGAGGCCTGGCGGGCGCTCCTGCGCCTCCACGAGACGACGGAGAGCGGGGCCTGCCGGGGGTGCGGGCGGCGGTGGCGCAGGCGGATGTGCTCGGTCTGGCGGGTGGCGGTCGCTCACTTCGTCCGGCACGAGCGCGACTGCGGTGGCGCTTGAGGCTCCTGAGGCCCCAGGGACGCCTGGAGCGACCCGCACCACCAACAGCACCTGGCTCAAACCCGGAAAGCCCCTCAGGAGGCCGCTGGGCCGTAGTTCACCGCCGGACGAACCTGCGGAACCGGTCAGACCGTGACGCCGCGCTGGTTCAGCCAGGTCAGCGGGTTGATCTTCTGACCGCCCGGCTCCCAGACCTCGAAGTGCAGGTGGGGCCCGGTGGAGAAGCCGCGGTTGCCCATGCGGGCGATCTGCTGGCCCGCCTTGACGCGCTGGCCCTCGCTCACGTTGTAGTCGTTCACGTGGCCGTAGACGGTGATGGTGCCGTCGGCGTGCTGCACGCGGACCCAGAGGCCGAAGCCGGAGGCGGGACCCGCCTCGATCACGACGCCGTCGGCGGCGGAGAGGATCGGGGTGCCGATCGGGCCGGCGATGTCGATGCCGAGGTGCATGGTGCCCCAGCGGCCGCCGTAGCCGGAGGTGAACTCACCGGCGGCGGGGCGGACGAACTTCGGGCGCTTCTTCTCGGCCTCAGCGGCTTCGCGCTGGACGGTGAGCTGCTGGCTGCGCAGGAGCTTCGCGGCTTCCGCGGAGCCTTCCGACGTCGTCTTGGAGACCGCGAGGATCTGCGGCGCGGAGGCGGTGTCACCGCCCATGCCGTCGAAGGTGGCGGCGCCGCCGGTGTGGTTGGCGAGCTGGACGTCCTTGCCCTCGTCCGCGGCTGCCTGGCCGATCTGGCCGGCGCCGGCTGCGGCGAAGGCGCCCACTGCGACGGCGGCGACGACGATGCGTCCGCGCAGCGCCGACGGCGGCGGGGGGAGCCGGTGCGAGCTGACGGTGCGCGTGGAAGCGCGGTCGACTGCCTCTTCAAGCGCAGTGCGTTCAAAGCCGCCGGGGGAGCGGTGGTGACTCAAAGCTTGCCCTTCCGCCTTCGGGGAGCCTGGTCGGGTGGACTGCCGGGCGGGGGATTCCCGGTGAGTCAGATTTCGGGGTTCTGACTCGGTGTCCTTCTGTGACCAGACCGTGACAACGGACCGGGGGACAGTAACGGCGGCGAGCGCCGGAGGGCAAACCCCAGTTCGTTATGTCGACCGAATGGGCGGCGACCAGCAAGTTTCAACTGTCAACTGTGACGGTCGGTCAGCCCGGGCGCGTGACACGCCTCCCCACCGGCGGCGATGGGGTGAGTTGACGAGTCATCCATACGGGTGATGGCGGTAACAACGACGTGAAGCGTTCTCGTGTCAACCGGGAGGGAAAGGTGACCTGAATCACGTATCTGGTGCTCTTCGACGAGCAATGACGGGTGCTCCAGTCGGGCGTTGCGCTGCGGGACGATGACCTGGTCCATCTCCGACCAGACCACGACGAACCGGGTGCGGCACGGCCGGCAGGGCTCGGCGAGTTCGGAGAGGAGCTCCGAACCGGGACGCAGCTGCCTGGTCAGCGGGGTCGGCATCAGATAGGCGGTGAGAGTGCCGTTGTGCGGAGTCCCCAAGGTCACGAGCGTGCGCACTCGTGAGTCGCCGTGCAGCCGTTGTACGTAATACCTGGCGATGAGACCGCCGAGTGAATGGCCGACGACGTGCACCTGGTCGGAACCGGTCTGCTCGCAGATCCGCTCGACCTGCTCCCCGAGCAGGGCGGCCGACCGCCGGACGTCGCCGGTCAGCGCGGTCAGCACGCTGTAGTTGACGGCGTGCACCACCCCGAAGCCCCGCCTCCGCAGCGCCCCCGACAGCACCGCGAAGGCGGAGCGGTTGTCCCCGATGCCGTGCACCAACACGATCGGGGTGCCCGCCGCGTCCATCGCCGAAACCACCAGCCCCCGCTGGCGGGGCGGCAGGCCGTCGGTGCGGTAGTGCCGGAAGTGGCCGTCCGGGCGCAGCTGCTCGGTGACGGCACCCCAGGGGTAGAGCACGGCGTGGGCGGTCAGCCAGACCGCCTCCATCGCCGCCCCGCGCACGCCGCCGGGCGTGGCCAGCGCACGCAGCGCGACCTTGGCTTCTTCGGTGATGTCGCGGGCCGTGTGCACACCTCGGCCGGCGCGATCGAGAACGGCGTCGGCGAGACGCCCCGTCCACGACCGGCCGTTGTCGCTCATGGGGGCGACGGTAAGTGATGATCTCACCGGAAAGGAGTACCCAGCGGCCCTTTTCCACAAGCGAACGCGTCCCGTCTCAACGGGCTTCGTTCACCTGCGTGAACAGGTGCGTCCGTTCGTCCGCCCACCTGGGGGACCACCGCCTTCCACCAGGGCGCCGGCGTGGCGGCGGGGTGTGGTCTTGCTAGGTTCGCCCGCGATGACTCGAACCGAGCTCGAGAACCAGACACCGGCGGTCACCCGGCTGCGCGTCGCGTGGGGCCTCGCCGCGGCAGGAGCCCTCCTCGCGACGATCGGGCCGTTGCTCGGCGTCGTGGACGGCAGTGCGCCGGCGTACACGTCATGGCCGCTGCTGGCCGTGCTCGCGCTGCTGCCTCCCGCGCTCGCGGGGGCGTTGTGGCTGCGCGGCCGCCCGTTCGTCGCGGCCGCGGTGCTCGCGGCGGTCGGTGCGTTCGCGCCCGGACGGCTGCTCGGCGACCTGCAGATCATCGGTCACACGATGACGGTGAGCAGGCCTGAGCTGTTCCGGCCGTCGGGGCTCGTGGCGCCGCCGACCGGTGCCGGGCTCTGGGTCCTCGTCCTCGGTCACGCGCTGGTGCTCGCCGGCGGTCTGCTCGCGGCGGGCCGGCTCGGCGTGCCCGCCGACGAGGAGGAGGACGCGCCGCGCCAGCTCGCGGTCCTGCTGCCGGTCACCGCGCTCGCCGCGATCGCGCTGCTGGGCGAGCCGTTCAGCTCCTCCGACGTCTACCTGCTGCCGCGCAGCCCGTGGGACCTGCCGGTGCTCGGGCTGGTCGGCGGGCTGCTGCTGGCCGTGGCCGCACCGCTGGTCGCCGCGCTCACCGGCAGCTCGTCCGACCCGGACACGCGCCGCGGCGGCATGCTCGGCGTGGCGCTCGGCCTGGCCGCGGTGGCCGTGCCGTCGCTGGCCGCCGGCCTGCTCGCGGACGGCCTCGGCGTCACCTGGGGCCCGGTCGTGGCGGTGCTCGTCGCCGTCGTGCTGGTGCTCCTGTCGTTCCGCGGTGCGCGCGCGGACAGGAGTGAGAAGGACGGGGCGGCGGAGCAGGTCGCCCTGCCCGCCCTGCACCGGCTGCACGCGGCCACGGGCGTGTTCGCCCTCCTGGCCGCCGTCGCCGCCGTCGTGGGCGCCCTCTCCCCGCTGATCGTGGTCGACGGCGAGGCACCGGTGGCCTACGCGGCCCGGCTGCTGTGGCCGACCGGCCTGGTGCTCGCGGTGCTGGGGCTGCTGATGTTCGTGCGCGCCGCCGCCGGCCGGGTCCGCCCGGCACTGGTCTTCACGGTCTACGCGACCCTGCTCGCGTCCGTGTTCTCCGTGCAGACGGTGAGCCTGGCCAGCCAGTCCGGCCTGGCCGAGCCGGCGCCGGGCTTCTGGCTCATGTCCGCGGTCTACCCGTTCGGGTTGATCGCGCTGGTGTGCGCGGCCGTCGCGGGCGGTGCCGAACGCGAGAGCGTCGAGCAGCACAAGGCCGAGCAGGTGCCGGTCGCAGAGCTGGGTGCGGTGCTGTTGGCCGGGCTGTTCGCCGTGGGCGCGTTCGCGTTGCCGACGATGAAGGCCGCCGGCTACACCCCGCCGGACCTGCTCGGCAACTACGACCCGATCGTCTCCACGACGCTCGTCGCCGCGTTGCTGCTGGTCGTCACCGGCTTGGCCCTCGCGCTGCGATCCCGCCCGGAACGCGGTGCGGCGGTGCTGGCCGGTGCGGCCGTGCTCGTCGGCGTCCGCGCGCTGGAGCTGCCGCTGACCGGTGACCGGGTCGAGGGGATGACCGCGGCGCCGGGCACGTGGCTGGCGCTCGCGTCCGTGGTCGCGCTCCTGGTCGCGGCGGGCTCTATGGCGGCTCGCGCGAGCAGGTGAGAAGGCTCGCACCCGGCTTCCGCAGGGGCGCTGGGACGCACGTACGCATGCACGCGTGATCGACCTCACCGCCGTTGAGACCGACCTCACCGGGAGTGGCGTGCGAGCAGTAGGCGCAGGTCGATAGTGTCTGGGCCCAGCCGCGTCAAGTGGGTTCTGACGGCCCCTTGAGGACCACCCAGGCGCGGTGTTCCGACACCGACGTCGCAGGAGACCCGAGTGGACCTGTACGAGTACCAGGCGAAGGACCTCTTCGCCGCCCACGGCGTCCCGGTACTGCCGGGCGATGTGGCCA
Organism: Lentzea chajnantorensis; assembly: GCF_054300775.1. Classification (NCBI taxonomy): domain Bacteria; kingdom Bacillati; phylum Actinomycetota; class Actinomycetes; order Pseudonocardiales; family Pseudonocardiaceae; genus Lentzea; species Lentzea chajnantorensis. Next base: position 1,791,700 of record NZ_JBSDZT010000002.1, read on the forward strand.
CCAACCCCGCCGACGCCAAGGCCATCGCCGCGAAGTTCGGCCAGCCCGTCGTCGTCAAGGCCCAGGTCAAGACCGGTGGCCGCGGCAAGGCCGGCGGCGTGAAGCTGGCCAAGGACGCCGACGAGACCGAGGAGAAGGCGACCGCCATCCTCGGCCTCGACATCAAGGGGCACATCGTTCACCGCGTGCTGGTGACGCCCGCCTCCGACATCGCGGAGGAGTACTACTTCTCCTTCCTGCTCGACCGCGCCAACCGCACCTTCCTCGCCATGGCGAGCGTCGAGGGCGGCATGGACATCGAGGAGGTCGCGGCCACCAAGCCCGAGGCCCTCGCGAAGATCCACATCGACGCCATCCAGGGTGTCGACCAGGCCAAGGCGACCGAGATCGCCGACGCGGCGAACTTCCCGGCCGAGGTCAAGGACCAGGTCGTGGACGTCATCGTCAAGCTGTGGGAGACCTTCGTCGCGGAGGACGCCACGCTCGTCGAGGTCAACCCGCTGGTCCGCGACCCCGAGGGCAAGGTCATCGCCCTCGACGGCAAGGTCACGCTGGACGAGAACGCCGGCTTCCGCCACCCGGCCCACGCCGAGCTGGTCGACAAGCAGGCGGAGAACCCCCTCGAGGCCAAGGCCAAGGAGAAGGGGCTCAACTACGTCAAGCTCGACGGCGAGGTCGGCATCATCGGCAACGGTGCCGGTCTCGTGATGTCCACCCTGGACGTCGTCGCGTACGCCGGTGAGCAGTACGGCGTGAAGCCCGCGAACTTCCTCGACATCGGCGGCGGCGCGTCCGCCGAGGTCATGGCGAACGGCCTGGACGTCATCCTCGGCGACGAGGCCGTCCGCTCGGTCTTCGTCAACGTCTTCGGCGGCATCACCGCGTGCGACGCCGTGGCCAACGGCATCGTGAAGGCGCTGGAGATCCTCGGCGACTCGGCCACCAAGCCGCTCGTCGTCCGCCTGGACGGCAACAACGTGGAGGAGGGCCGCGCGATCCTCGCCGAGGCCAACCACCCGCTGGTGACCGTTGTCGACACGATGGACAACGCGGCCGCCAAGGCCGCCGAGCTCGCGGCTGCGGGGGTCTGAGTCAGATGGCTATCTTCCTCAACGAGAACAGCAAGGTCATCGTCCAGGGCATGACCGGTGCCGAGGGCACCAAGCACACCAAGCGCATGCTCGCGTCCGGCACGAACATCGTCGGTGGCGTGAACCCGCGCAAGGCGGGCGAGAAGGTCGACTTCGACGGCACCGTCCTCCCGGTCTTCGGCACCGTCAAGGAGGCCATGGAGGCCACCGGCGCGAACGTGACCGTGATCTTCGTCCCGCCGGCCTTCTCGAAGGCCGCCGTGGTCGAGGCGATCGACGCCGAGATCGAGCTGGCCGTCGTCATCACCGAGGGCATCCCGGTGCACGACACCGCCTACTTCTGGGCGCACGCCGTCGCGACGGGCAACAAGACCCGCATCATCGGCCCGAACTGCCCCGGCATCATCAGCCCCGGCAAGTCGAACGCCGGCATCATCCCCGCGAACATCGCGGGCAGCGGCAAGATCGGCCTCGTGTCGAAGTCGGGCACGCTGACCTACCAGATGATGCACGAGCTGCGGGACTTCGGTTTCTCCACCGCGATCGGCATCGGTGGCGACCCGATCATCGGCACCACGCACATCGACGCCCTGGAGGCCTTCGAGGCCGACGAGGAGACCGTCGCGATCGTGATGATCGGTGAGATCGGTGGTGACGCCGAGGAGCGCGCCGCGGCGTACATCAAGGAGAACGTGACCAAGCCGGTCGTCGGCTACGTCGCGGGCTTCACCGCTCCGGAGGGCAAGACCATGGGCCACGCCGGCGCCATCGTCTCGGGCTCCGCGGGCACCGCGCAGGCGAAGAAGGAGGCCCTCGAGGCCGCCGGCGTCAAGGTCGGCAAGACGCCGTCCGAGACCGCCGCCCTCATGCGCGAGATCATGAACGCCCTCTGACCCGAGCCGGTCTGAGCTGAACCGCACGCGGGGACCTTTCGTACCGTCATCGAGTACGAAAGGTCCCCGCGTGCGTCTGCGGCAGGGGTAATTTCGGGTCGGACGGGTTCGTGTGGCGGAACCGGCGTGATCCGGTCATCGTCTGAGCACACGCATCGACTAGCGTTTGGGATTCACCCAGCTGGAGGAGGAGACCTCGACATGTCCGTGCCTTACGGCGCACCCCAACAGCAGCCGCCGGGTCCGGCACCGCAGCAGCCCAGCGCCGCTCCCGGCGCGAGCAACCTCAACCTGGGCATGATCCTCCCGATGGTGGGCGCCGGTCTCGGCCTGGTCGCCTACCTGCTCGCCTTCTCCGACAGCGTCGGCGGCGTGACGTGGATCCTGGCGGCCGCCGCACTCGCCGCTCTCACGCTCCTGCCGAACGCCCCGAGGTTCCTGCCGGTCGCCGCCGCGCTCGCCGCGGTGCAGACGCTGGAACTGCTCCAGGGCATCATCAAGGCCTCGTCGGTCGACGGCCTCGCGATCGTGCTGCTGATCGTCTCGCTGCTGCAGACCGCCGCGCTCGTGCTGGCGTTGCTGCTCGGCGAGGGCATCGTGAAGTTCGACCCAAAGCCGGCGAACCCGTACGCGGGCCAGCCCGGTGGCTGGAACCCGCAGTCGGGCGCGTTCCCGCAGCAGGGCCACCAGCACCAGCAGCAGCACGCCGCTCCGCAGCAGCAGTTCGGCCAGCAGCCGCAGCAGCAGGCACCGCAGCAGCAACAGCAGTTCGGTCAGCAGCCGCAGCAGCCCCAGCAGCCGGGTCAGCCGCCGCAGCAGACGAGCTTCATGCCGCAGCCGGGCCAGTTCGGTTCGCCGGGCACGCCGCCCGGTGGCTTCGGCGGCCCGCAGCAGTAAGCAGTCGGGGCGTCTGCAAGTACCACCGACTTCGTGTTGGTAGTACTTGCAGACGCCGTGGGCAGGAGGGGCGGTACCGGACCACGGTGCCGCCCCTCCTGCGTGCGGCGAGCCTCATCCGGATGGACCAGCCGGCCTGACACAGTGGGGAAATGCCCGTGCTGCAACGCGACGTGACCCGCGAGGTGACGGCGGTGCGCCCGCCGGAGTTCTCGCGTGCCGAACGCATGCGCGTCCTCGCCGCGGCCGCCGTCGGTTCGGTGGTGGTCGGCTACGCCGCCGTCGCCGCTCTGCTCGCGCTGATCACGGCCACCGCCACGTACGCCGACTTCGACACCGCCGGCGTGCTCACGGGCGCCGCGCCCGCCTGGCTCGCCGCGCACCACGTGCCGCTGCGCTTCGAGGCGGGTCAACTCGGCGTGCTGCCGCTGCTGCCGACGGCGCTGCTGATGCTGCTGGTCGGCAGGACCGCCGCGGGCACCGCCGACCGGCTCGGCCTCTACGAACCGCTGCAGGCCCGTTCCGTGGTCCTGAGCATCTCCGGCGCCCACGCGGTGGTGGGCGGCATGATCGCGCTGCTGATGGGCGACGACGGGCTCGTGCGCGCGACGCCGGCCGTCGCGTTCTTCGGCTGCGCCGCGGTCTCCGGTGTCGCTGCCACGGTCGGAGTCGCCCGCCGCTGCGGCCTGGTGGAGCTGGTGTTCGACAAGCTCGACCCGGTGGCGTTCCAGGGGCTGCGGTCCGGCTTCATGGCGTTGTTCGCACTCTTCAGCGCCGGTGCGCTGGCGGTGGCGGCCGGGCTCGCGATCTCGTGGCCCAGGACCGCGGAGCTGTTCGCCGACGCGGGTCCGTCGGTCGGTGTCGGGCTCGGCGTGTGGCTGCTGTGCCTGGGCTACCTGCCGAACGCCGTCGTCGCCGGCCTGTCCTACGTCGCGGGCTCCGGTTTCTCGATGGGCCTGGTCGAGGTCACGCCGCTGACGTTCACCGGTGGTCAGGTGCCCGGTGTGCCGCTGCTCGCGGCGATGCCGGAGGGTGAGCACCTGCTCAGCCCGGCCGTGCTCGTCGTGCCCCCGCTGATCGGCGCGTTCGTCGGGTGGACCTGCCGCAAGGTGTCCGACCGGCCCACGTCGCGGCTGCGGGCGGTGCTGGTCGCCGCGATCACCGCGGCCGTCGGCAGCCTGGTGCTCGCCGCGACGGCGGGCGGGCGGCTCGCCGGTGGTGCGTTCGACCCGGTCACCATCCCCGCCGGCCTGCTCGGGCTGCTCGTGGCGCTGTGGGTGCTGGTGCCGGGAGCGCTCGTCGCGTGGCTCGCCGGGGCGCGGGTGAAGCCGGTCGTGGCCGCGGACGCCGAGTTCGTCGAGCCGGACTTCGTCGAGGACGCCGAGGCCGTGGACGAGGAGGTCGTCTTCGAGGACGACGAGCTCACCGACCAGCTCCAGGTCGTGGCGGCCGACGAGTTCGAGGTCGAGGAGGACCTCGACGACGACTACTACGACGACGAGGCCGAGTACGACGAAGCCGAGTACGACGACGCTGACGCCGAGTACGACGAGGACGACGAGGCCGTCGCCGACGAAGCTGTCGCCGACGAGGACGAGGACGAGTACGAGGACGACGTCGCCGAGGACGAGCCCGTCGACGAGGACAAGAGCTCCGAACCCGAAGTGGTGGAAGAGGAAGACTTCGACGCGGAGTTCGACGAGATGCTCGGCATGGGTCCGGAGGAGGACCTGGACGACAAGCCGCGGCGGTGACGACCTAAACTGCCCCTGAGCTGCTGCAACACCGCTGCAAGACCAGGAGTAGACGCTGAGCACCGAACTTCGGCTTCCCACACCGGCGCGCGTCGTCGTGCTCGTCTCCGGTTCCGGAACCCTCATGCAGGCGTTGCTGGACGCCACCGACCTCCCGATCGAGGTGGTCGCCGTCGGCGCGGACCGCGAGGACATCGAGGGCCTCAAGCGCGCCGAACGGGCGGGCGTCCCGCACTTCGCCGTCAAGCTGCGCGACCACGCCGACCGGGCCGCGTGGGACGTCGCGCTGACCGAGGCGGTCGCCGCGCACGAGCCAGACCTGGTCGTGTCCGCCGGCTTCATGAAGATCATCGGGCCGGAGTTCCTGGCCCGCTTCGGCGGCCGGATGATCAACACCCACCCCGCGCTGCTGCCGGCGTTCCCCGGCGCGCACGGCGTCCGCGACGCGCTGGACTACGGCGTGCGCGTGACCGGGTCGACCGTGCACCTCGTCGACGCGGGCGTGGACACCGGGCCGATCCTGGCGCAGGAGGCCGTTGTCGTCGAACCCGGCGACACCGAGGAGACCCTGCACGAACGCATCAAGGTCGTCGAACGCCGGCTGCTCGTCGAGACGGTCGGCAGGCTCGCCCGCGAGGGCTGCACCGTGAACGGACGAAAGGTGAGCATTCCGTGAGCACTCCCGCCGAGAGGCGACCGGTCCGTCGGGCACTGGTCGGTGTCTCCGACAAGGCCGGCCTGCTGGAACTGGCCACCGGCCTGCACGCGGCCGGAGTCGAGATCGTGTCGACCGGCGGCACCGCGAAGGTGCTGGCCGCCGCCGGTGTGCCGGTCACGCCGGTCGAGGAGGTCACCGGGTTCCCCGAGTGCCTCGACGGCCGCGTGAAGACGCTGCACCCGCGCGTGCACGCCGGTCTGCTCGCGGACCTGCGCAAGGAGACGCACGCGCAGCAGTTGCGCGACATGGACATCGCGCCGTTCGACCTGCTGGTCGTGAACCTGTACCCGTTCACCCAGACCGTGGCGTCCGGTGCTTCGCCGGACGAGTGCGTCGAGCAGATCGACATCGGCGGCCCGGCGATGGTGCGCGCGTCGGCGAAGAACCACGCGAACGTGGCCGTGGTCGTCGACCCCGCGCGCTACGACTGGGTGCTGGAGAACGTGCGCGAGGGCGGCTTCACCCTGGCCGACCGCCAGCGCCTGGCCGCGGACGCGTTCCGGCACACCGCGACCTACGACGTGGCCGTGGCGTCCTGGATGGGCAACGCCCTGGCGCCCGACGACGAGGGGTCGGGCTTCCCCGGCTGGGTCGGCGCGACCTGGAACCGCTCGAACGTGCTGCGCTACGGCGAGAACCCGCACCAGCACGCCGCGATCTACGCGCAGGGCGACGGCCGTGTGGGTCTCGCGTCGGCGAAGCAGTTGCACGGCAAGGAGATGTCGTACAACAACTACCTCGACGGCGATGCCGCGTGGCGCGCCGCGTGGGACCACGAGCGCCCCTGCGTCGCGATCATCAAGCACGCCAACCCGTGCGGCATCGCGGTGTCCGACGTGAGCATCGCGGACGCGCACCGCAAGGCGCACGAGTGCGACCCGGTCAGCGCGTTCGGCGGCATCATCGCGGCCAACCGCGAGGTCACCGTGGAGATGGCCGAGTTCGTCTCGGAGATCTTCACCGAGGTGGTCATCGCTCCGTCCTATGCGGACGGTGCGGTGGAGGTGTTGCAGCGCAAGAAGAACGTGCGCATCCTGGTCGCCGAGGCACCCGCCCGCGGTGGTGCGGAGATGCGCCCGGTGTCCGGCGGCCTGCTGCTGCAGCAGCGCGACGCCATCGACGCCGACGGCGACTCGCCCGCCAACTGGACGCTGGCGTGCGGCAAGCCCGCCGACGAGCAGACGCTGGCGGACCTGGAGTTCGCGTGGCGCGCGATCCGCGCGGTCAAGTCGAACGCGATCCTGCTGGCGGACAACGGTGCCACGGTCGGCGTCGGCATGGGCCAGGTCAACCGGGTCGACTCGTCGCACCTCGCGGTGAAGCGCGCGGGTGAGCGGGCCAAGGGCGCGGTGGCGGCCTCGGACGCGTTCTTCCCGTTCCCGGACGGCCTCGAGGTGCTGCTGAACGCGGGTGTGCGCGCGGTCGTGCAGCCCGGCGGTTCGGTCCGCGACCCCGAGGTGATCGCGAAGGCCGAGGCGGCGGGCGTGACGCTGTACCTGACCGGAACGCGCCACTTCGCGCACTGATCGGTGCTGTGAGGAGGGGCCGCTTCCCTTGGGGGAGCGGCCCCTTCGCGTCTCAGAGCTTGGCGAGCATCTCCTCGGCGATGCCCTTGGCCGCGGCCTCGAACTCGGCGGTGTCCCCGCGCTTCGGGCTGAACAGCCCGACGTCCCAGCCGGTGTGGTCGACCTCGACCACGTGGTCGCCCTTGCGCGCGATGATCGAGATGTCGGTGAACGCCGACGTGCCGTCCATCAGCACGGCGGTGGCCTCGTCACCGAGACCGTCGATCGGCTTCTGCCGCGGTGTGCCCTGAGTGTTGGCCATGGCCATCTGCACGGCCTCCTGGTACGCCCTGTCCTCTTCCTTCGCGTCCTGCGTGACGTACACGTCGGTGTTGCGCAGGCCTTCGCCGTCGACACCCTCGGTCTGGTTCCAGGAGCAGATCGTGCGCTTGCCCCTGCCCAGGTCGGTCTCCGACGAGCCGAGCCCGTTCGGGTTGGTCGTGCGCGCCTTCTTCAACGCCGCCTCGGAGACGTTCGAACAAGCCGCGGGCAGCTGGTCGGCACGCTTGGGAGAGCCGCCGTCCTCGTGGGCGCCGAGGTACAGGACCGCGGCGGTGATGCCGCCGCCGAGGACCAGCAGCGCGACGATCGACAGGGCGATGATGACCGGCGCCTTGCTCTTACCGGGTGGTTGCGGCGGACCCCAGCCGGGCTGCTGCGGGTGACCCCGGTACTGCTGCTGCGGTGGTTGCCGGTGCCAGCCGTGCGGAGGTGGTTGGTTCACTGTTTCCCCAGATAGCGGTGCTGTTCGAGCCACCGTAGAGGACCGTCCGGACCCGTGTGCGCATGTCCACCGAAAGGGTGACACCCCAGCATTGACACAGGGGTGCTTGGACGCGCTACGATCATGACGTTCGTTCGAACAAGAGTTCGAATAAGCAAGTCGCCGAACTTCCCGCGGCGATCGTGCACAGGGGTGCGCACGATCAGGACGGGAGGTGGGTGGAGTGTCGAGGTCGGCAACGGCGTCGTTGGCCGCGCTCGGGGTGAACCCGGCCAGCGAGCTGACCCGCTCTTCCACCGACCAGACCACGGGGCGGGTGCTGCCGGTTCGCGGGGAACTGGCGGACCTGCTGCCGTGGGGCGGCTTGCGGCGTGGCAGCACGGTGTCGGTGGGCGGATCGACATCGTTGCTGCTCGCCCTGCTGGCGGGTGCGACCGCGGACGGCTGTTGGGCCGCCGTGGTCGGCCTGCCGCAGGTGGGGGTGCTGGCCGCGGCCGAGCTCGGGGTCTCGGTGCAGCGGCTGGCACTCGTCCCACACCCCGGCACCGATCCCGGCCCGGTGATCGCCGCCCTGCTGGACGGCCTCGACCTCGTCGCCGTCGGCTGCCCCCTGCCCCCTTCGCTGGCCCGCCGCCTCACCGCCCGCGCCCGGCAACGCCGCGCCGTGCTGATCGCGTTCGGCACCTGGCCCTCTCCCGACGTGGAGCTGACGGCGGAGTCCGTGCGCTGGAACCGGCTCGACGACGGCGCCGGCACCCTGCGCCGCCAGCAGATCGACGTCCGCACCGGCGGCCGCGGCTCCGCAGGCCGCCCGCGCACCGCGGTGCTGACGTTCGGCGAGGAAGAAATCGAGCTCCCGCTGGTGACCGGTGACCCGGTCCGGCCCGACGAGCCGGCTGATGCCGGTCCGGGCCGGTCTGACGAGCCGGTCACCAGGCGGGTGAACGCGTTGGGGGACAAGCGCTCTGCCGCCGAACGCGCGGCCGCGGTCGTGGCCAGGTGGGCGGCGGCCGAGAGGGATGAGCTGGCTGCGCGGCGGGGGCGGCAGGGGGAGCGGGTGCGGCGGGCGGAAGGGACGCGGCAGGGGGAGCAGGAGCTGCAGGCCCAGCGGGCGCGGCAGGCGGAGGGGGCTGAGCGGGCGTGGGAGGCGGAGCAGGCGCAGCAGGCGGAGCGGGCCCAGCAGGCAGAGCGAACGCGCACGCTCGCGCAGGGGTCCCCTTCGGCCTGGGATCCCCCACATTCCATTCTCCCAGGCACCACCGACAGTTCCGGCGCAGCGGAGCCGCGGTGAAGGACACCCGGCTGCTCGTCGTCTGGTGCCCCGACTGGCCCGTGATCGCCGCCTGCGCCGCCACGGGCACCAGCCCGCACGTCCCGGTGGTCGTGGTCGACGGCAACGAGGTCGTGGCCACCTCGGCCGTCGCGCGGGCCGAGGGGATCCGCAGGGCCATGCGCCGGCGGATGGCCGAGGCGATGTGTCCCGAGCTCGTCACGTTCGAGCACGAGCCGCAGCGGGATGCGCGGTTCTTCGAGCCGGTCGCGGAGGCGGTCGAGGAGCTCGCTCCCGGTGTCGAGGTGGTGGAGCCGGGGGTGGTGGCGGTGCAGGCGCGGGGGCCGATCGCGTACTTCGGCGGTGCCGAGCGGGCGGCTGAGCGGCTGGTCGACCACGTCGCGGCCAGGACCGGCACGGAGGCGCAGGTCGGGGTGGCCGACAGCCTGTTCGCCGCCACGAAGGCCGCGCACCGCAACGTGATCGTGCCGCCACACCGGACCGCGGAGTTCCTCCGGCCGCTCGGTGTGCACGAGCTGGCAGAGCCGGGGCTCGTGGACCTGCTCAGGAGGCTCGGGTTGAAGACGCTCGGCGCGTTCGCGGACGTGCCGGAGAACGCGGTGGCGTCCCGGTTCGGCGGTTCGGCCACGAGGCAGCACCGGTTGGCGCGCGGGTTGTCGGAGCGGCCGCTCGACAAGCGCAGGCCGGCGCCGGAGCTGGCGGTCGCGGAGACGTTCGACGAACCGGTCGACCGGGTCGACTCGGCCGCGTTCGCCGCGCGGACGCTGGCGGCGAGGCTGCACGCCAACCTCGCTGACCGCGGGCTCGCGTGCACCCGGCTCGGCATCCACGCCCGCACCGAGCGCGACGAGGAGCTGCACCGGGTGTGGCGGGCCGCGGAACCGTTGACACCGCGGGGGATCGCGGACCGGGTGCGGTGGCAGCTGGACGGCTGGCTCACCCGTGAACGGCTCACGTCGGGCATCCGGACGCTCACCCTCGAACCCGCCGAGGTCGTCGACGGCACCGCGTTGCAGCTCGGGTTGTGGGGGCAGGACGACGAACGCGCGGTCAGGGCGTTGCTGCACGTGCAGGGGTTGCTGGGGCCGGACGCGGTGCTGGTGCCGGTGCTCGACGGCGGACGCGGGCCGCGGGAGCGGGTCAGGCTCGTGTCGTGGGGGGACGAGCGGACGCCGGCGCTCAACCCGGACCACCCGTGGCCCGGCCGCCTCACCCGCGCTCCCGCCACGCTCAGGGACGAACCCGCCGCGCTGAGGGACGCGAACGGCGGCGAGGTCGGTGTGACCGGACGGCTTGAGCTCACGGCACGGCCGCGGCAGGTCACCGCGAACGGCAGAACGCGGGACGTGGTCGCGTGGGCGGGCCCGTGGCCGGTGGACGAGCGGTGGTGGGCACCGGACGCGCACCGGGCGGCACGGGTGCAGGTGCAGACCGAGGACCAGGCGTTCCTGTTGATCCGCAGGGACCAGAGGTGGTTTCTGGAAGGGGTGTACGACTGATGTTCGACGACTACGACTACGAGGTCCCCGAGGGCCTGGAGCAGCTGATCCCGTCGCCGCGCAGGGCACCGGATGGGCTGGAATGACCCGCCGGTCCGCTGGAAGGACCTGGAACGCGCGCTCTCCGGCAAGCCGCACGAGCAGAGGCCCGACGGCGGTGACGGTCCCGCCTGGTCACGGCGGCGCGACCGGTACTCGGCGCCGCCGGGGTTCCAGCTGCGCGCCGACGAGCGGGTCACCCGCATGCGCGTGCCGTACGCGGAGCTGCACTGCCACTCGAACTTCAGCTGGCTCGACGGCGCGAGCCACCCGGAGGAGCTCGTCGAGGCCGCGCAGCGGCTGGAGCTCGACGCGCTCGCGCTGACCGACCACGACGGCATGTACGGAGTGGTGCGGTTCGCCGAGGCGGCGAAGGAACTGGGCGTGCACACGGTGTTCGGTGCGGAGCTGAGCGTCGGCCTGAGCAGGCCCGCCGGCGGCGAACCGGACCCCGAGGGCGACCACCTGCTGTTGCTGGCGTGCCGGCAGGAGGGCTACCACCGGCTGTGCCGCACGCTCACCACCGGCCACCTCCACGACGACGCGGAGAAGGGAAAACCCGTCTACGACCTCGATCAGCTGCTGGCCGACACCAGGGGCGAGGTCGTGGCGTTGACGGGCTGCCGCAAGGGAACCGTGCGCCGCGCGCTCACCAGGGAGGGTCCGGAGGCGGCGTTCCGCGAACTGGTCCGGCTCACCGACCTCTTCGGTGCGGAACGCGTCTACGTCGAGCTCACCGACCACGGCCTGCCGGAGGACAGCCGCCGCAACGACCTGCTGCACGCGATGGCCAAGCACCTCGAACTCCCGGTCGTGGCAACGAACGCCGTGCACTACGCGACACCGGACCGCGGCCGGCTGGCCGCCGCGATGGCCGCGGTCAGGGCGCGCAGCAGCCTCGACGAGATGGCCGGCTGGCTGCCGCCGTCACCCGCGGCGTTCCTGCGCAGCGGCGAGGAGATGATGCACCGGTTCCGCCGTTTCCCCGGCGCCGTGCACAACGCGGCACTGCTCGGCATGCAGCTCGCGTTCGACCTGAGGCTGGTCGCGCCGCGGCTGCCGCCGTTCGACGTGCCTGCCGGTCACGACGAGATCAGCTGGCTGCGCCGGCTCACCCACGAGGGCGCGCACCGCCGGTACGCCGACTCCGAGCACCGGGAACGGGCGTTCGCGCAGATCGAGCACGAGCTGAAGGTCATCGAGCAGCTCGGCTTCCCCGGCTACTTCCTCGTCGTGCACGACATCGTGAGCTTCTGCAGGGAGAACGACATCCTCTGCCAGGGCCGGGGCAGCGCCGCGAACTCCGCGGTGTGCTTCGCGCTCGGCATCACCAACGTCGACGCGGTCCGCTTCGACCTGCTCTTCGAACGCTTCCTCGCCCCCGCCCGCGACGGCCCTCCCGACATCGACGTCGACATCGAGTCCGACCGCAGGGAAGAGGTCATCCAGCACGTCTACCGCAAGTACGGCCGCCGGCACGCCGCGCAGGTCGCCAACGTCATCACCTACCGGGCCCGTTCCGCCGTGCGCGACATGGCCCGCGCGCTCGGCCACTCACCCGGCCAGCAGGACGCGTGGAGCAAGCAGATAGAGCGCTGGGGCCCGCTGCGGACCACCACCGACGACTGCGACATCCCCGTCCCGGTGCTGGAGCTCTCCGCGCAGCTGGAGAACTTCCCGCGCCACCTGGGCATCCACTCCGGCGGCATGGTGATCTGCGACCGCGCGGTCAGCGAGGTGTGCCCGGTGGAGAAGGCGCGCATGGCCGGCCGCACGGTGCTGCAGTGGGACAAGGACGACTGCGCGTCCATCGGCCTGGTGAAGTTCGACCTGCTCGGCCTGGGCATGCTCTCCGCGCTGCACCACGCGATCGACCTCGTGCGCGACCACGAGGGCGTCGAGGTCGACATCGGCCACCTGGACCTGGATGACCAGCGCGTCTACGAAATGTTGCAGAAAGCCGACTCCGTGGGCGTCTTCCAGGTGGAGAGCCGTGCGCAGATGGCGACGCTGCCGCGCCTGAAACCGCGCGAGTTCTACGACCTGGTCGTCGAGGTGGCGCTGATCCGGCCGGGCCCGATCCAGGGCGGCTCGGTGCACCCGTACATCCGGCGCCGCAACGGGCAGGAGAAGTGGGACTTCGACCACCCGTTGCTGGAGAACGCACTCCGCAAGACCTACGGCGTGCCGTTGTTCCAGGAACAGCTCATGCAGATCGCCGTGGACGCCGCCGGTTTCACCGCCGTGGAGGCCGACGAGCTGCGCCGCGCGATGGGTGCCAAGCGCTCGACAGCGCGGATGGAACGCCTGCGCGACCGCTTCCACGAGGGCTGCGCGGCGAACGGCATCGGAGAGGAGTTGGCGGGCCGCATCTACGCGAAGCTGCTGGCGTTCGCCAACTTCGGCTTCCCCGAGTCGCACGCGCTGTCCTTCGCGCACCTGGTGTTCGTGAGCGCGTGGTTCAAGCTCTACTACCCGGCCGCCTTCTGCGCCGCACTGCTGCGCGCTCAGCCGATGGGCTTCTACTCACCGCAGTCGCTGGTGGTCGACGCCCGCAGGCACGGCGTGACCGTGCACGGCCCGTGCGTCAACGCCTCCCTGCCGTACGCGACGCTGGAACCCTTCGAGGGCGGCGTGAACGCCGTCCGCACCGGTCTGGCCTCGGTCCGCGGCGTCGGCCAGTCGGACGCCGAACGCATCGTCGCCGCACAACCGTTCTGCGACATGGAGGACTTCGGCTCCCGCGTGCAGCTCACCACCGCCCAGGTGGAGGCCCTCGCCACTGCGGGCGCGTTCGCGTGCTTCGGCCTGGAACGCCGCGAGGCCCTGTGGGCCGCCGGAGCGGTGGCCGCGATCCGCCCCGACCGCCTGCCGGGAACCACGACCGGTGTCGACGCACCCGCGTTGCCCGGCATGGACGAGGTGGAGCTGGCCGTGGCCGACGTCTGGGCCACCGGCCTGTCCCCGGACAGCTTCCCGACCCAGTTCGTCCGGTCCACCCTGGACGCGATGGGCGCCCTGCCCACCGCCGCGCTCGCCGGCGTCGAGTCCGGCACCCGCGTCCTGATCGGCGGCGCGGTCACCCACCGCCAACGCCCCGCGACCGCGGGCGGCGTCACGTTCCTCAACATCGAGGACGAGACCGGCATGGTGAACGTGGTGTGCTCGCCGGGCCTGTGGGCCCGCTACCGCCGGATCGCGCGCAGCAGCGGGGCGATGCTGGTGCGGGGGACCGTCGAGTCGGCGGAGGGGGTGGTCAGCCTGCTGGCCGACCGGCTCCAGCACCTCGACCTGCGCATCCCCTCGCGGTCGCGGGACTTCCGCTGATCAGGCCTGGCCGGCGCGCCGCTGTTCCCAGCGCTCGATGATCCGGTCGGCGGTGGCCTGGTCGATGGGGTCCAGCCGCCCGTCCCGGCGTCCCCGGTCCAGCTCCTCGCGAACGCGGCTGCGCATCCAGCCGGACTCGGTGATGTACCGCTCCTCCAGGTCGTAGCCCTGCGGGCTCGTCCAGGTCCGGATGACCGCGTCGGGCTCGGCGGACGAAGATCCCCAGTCCACCCAGGCGAGGTAGGAGTACTGCCCGTCCTCAGGTTCCATGTCGCACAGCTCGTTTCGTCAGAGGGAACGCGCCCCTCGCGGGTGCGAGGGGCGCGTCGTCATCACCTCAGCAGTTTGAAGTTCGGGATGATGAGCGCACTCGGTGGGATGTCGACCTCGTTGAAGATCGCATCGGACTTGACCTTCTCGGCCGCGGTGTCCGCCTCAAGCTCGTTGATCTTCAGCTTCTCCTTTTCCGTGAGGGGGCGCTTCTCCGCCGCCGCCCTGCCCTGGATCGCCGCGACCTGGGCGTCGTTGGTCCGGCGCTTCTCGTAGTGCGTGGTCTCGTCGCTCTTCGCCTTGAAGCTCTTGTCCGTGTGGAACTGGAGCTCGAACAGCTGACCGTCCGCCGACCTGAAGGTCGTGTTGATGCCGGGGTAGCCGTTCATCTTCGCCCAGAAGTTCTTGACCTCCACGAGGGTGTAGCCCTTGGCCTCGAACGCGACGAGGGCCTCGTAGAACTTGTTGGTGTACGTCGCGTCCGGGAACACGTAGGTGTACCGGACCGCGTCGTTCATCTTGTGCTGGATGTCCCGCGGATCGCGCTTGACACCACCGTCGTTCATCTCGTCGAAGAGCTTGCGGAGGTACGACTCCGCGCTCTTGAGCTCGGTCCGCTTCTTGCCGGGCTCCACGATCCGGTACTTGCGGTCGGCCCCGATCGCGTCCGCGATGCCGTCGACGTCCGGGGTGATGCGCTTCTCCGCGTCGGCGGCCTTCTTCAGCTGGGCGTCGGCCCACTGGTAGTCGGCCGCGCTGATCCGGACCCTGAGCGCGCCGATGTCGTGCCAGTAGTCGCCGTTCACGAACGTCGGCTCTTTGTACACCGGTGCGTCGGGATCGGGGGTGGGGCTCGTGCAGTCCGCGGCCGCGGCCATCAGGCCGTGCGCGCAGACCTTGGGCTGCTCCACCTTGAACTTCGCGTCGTCGAGCTTGGCCAGGCCGTTCTCGATCCGCAGCGTGCCGCCCTCGATGCGGATGTCCGCACCGTCCAGCTTGGACAGGTCGCCCTCCAGCCGGCTGGAGTACGACTCCAGGCGGTAGAGCCTGCCGTCGATCGCGACGACCGCGTTGTCGATCTTGCCGACGCCGTTCTCGATGTGGACCTTGGCGCTGAAGATCTCACCGAGCGAACCGGGGAGCCGGTGCGGCACGGTGTCGTCCAGCTTGACGATGACGCCGCGGAGCTCCGCGAGGTTGTCGAGGATCTTGCCGGTGCCCTTGCCGAGCACGTTCTTCATCACGCTGAGCGTCTTGGTCAACGCTCCGGCGCCGCCGCTCGCGACCGTGCTCACCGCACCGAACGACAGGTCCCACAGGGTCAGGCCGAGCGCCTTCGCCGGGTTGTCGTGCCATTCCTCCAGGTGGATGAGCGTGTACGGGTTTTGGACCGTGTAGACGAGCCCGTCCCAGATCTGCTTGCACGAGTGGAAGTCGCCGAAGACCGAGCCGCCGACGCAGTCGAGACCGGTGAGCAGGCCGTCCAGGGTGCCCTTGGCGCCCTCGACGATGCCCGAGCCGATCTGCTTGTAGAGCAGGGTCAGCTTGTCCTTGCCCTCGCGCAGCAGCTGGCAGGCCGCCTGGTCACCGGCGGCGCACCGGGCACCCGTCTGCAACGACTCGACCGCGGCCTCGCCGTAGGCCTTGAGGCCGCTCTTCGCGACCTCCTCGACCTTGTTCGCGGCGCGTTTGCAGTCCTCGAAGTAGAAGACCGGGTTGTCCAGGCACCGGTCGACGGTCAGGATGCCCTTGATGAGCTGCCCGTTGAGCTCGTCGGCCTTCTTCTGGGCCTCCTCCCGCGCGATCTGCTCGGCCATCTCGAGCCGCACGCGGTACTCGTGGACGTCGTCGATGTGGTCGACGACGGACTGGATGAACTCCTGCACCTTGTCGGCGCTGGCCCTGGCCATCGCGTAGATCTGCTCGGTCGCGGCTGCCGCCCGGTCAGCGCTCGCAGCCGATGCGCTCGCCGCCGCGGCGGCGTTGCCCGCGGCCACCGCGTCCTGCTGGGCGGTGTTCGACCAGCGACCCGCGGTGCCGGCGGCGCCGTGGGCCGCCTGGGCGTGCTGCACGGCCTGGTTGGCCGCGTCGTTCGCGACCTGGGCGTACTGCGCCGCCTGGTTCGCGGAGTCGGCGGCACGGGAGGCCGCCTCGTACGCGGGTTTCACGTCCGCGGTGGCGTCGTCGGCCGCCTTGGCCGCCCTGACCGCCGCCTGCGCGGCCTCGTCGGCCTTCTCCCTGGCCAGGCGGGACTGCTCCTCGCTGATGAGCAGGGCGTCGGAGAGGGTCTGCAACGCCCTGCGCGCGTCGGCGTTGAGCGCCGCGTACGGCTTGAGGATCAGCTCGGCCGCTCGTGCCGAGTCGACCACCAGCGCCGCGGACGCCGCCGCCGCCGAGGCCGCGCGGTCGGCGACCACGGACTGGAAGACGGCCTGGTTCGCCTCGCGGACCGCGGCCTCCGCCTCCTGCTGGGTCATCTCGGCGGACGCCTTGGCGCCCAGCGCCACGTTCACCGCTTCCAGCGTGATCCGGTGCGCCTCGTCGGCGGCCCGGCGTGCGGTCACGGCCTCCCTGGTCGCGTTGTTCGCCGCGGTGCGGGCGGCCTGCGCCGCTGCCGCAGCCTGCTGGGCCGATGCCCGTGCCGCCGCGGCCGACGACGCCGCTGCCGAGGCCCAGCCTGCCGTCTCGTTCGCGGCGCCGCGGGCCACGTCGACCTGGCCCCGGATCTCCCTGGTGACCTCCTCGACGTTCTCGCCGCGTTCCCTGGCGACCTGCTCGCGATCACGGAGCCGCAGCTCCATGTTCTCCAGGCTGATCAGGCGCGCGTTGTGCATGCGCCCGATGACGTCAACCTGGGTCTGGATCGAGCGGACCTTGTCCACCGCGGCGTCGTGCTCGCCGGCCAGGCGAGCGGCCTCGGCGTTCGCGGCGTAGGCCGCGTTCGCCGTGACAGCCGCGTTGCGTGCGGCGGCCTGCGCGTTGATGCGGTGGTTGCGGGCGTTCGTGGCGTGGCGCTGCGCGTCGGCGGCCTTCGCGCTCGCGATGTTCTTCTGCTGCTCCGCGCGGTTGCGCGCGGCGATCGCGATGTCCTGCTGCTTCTTCGCCGCCTCGGCGAGCTCGGCCGCCTTGGCCGCCTGCCGTTCCGCCTCCGCGCGGTACTTCGCCGCGTTGTTCGCGTGTTCCTGGGCGTTGCGGTCGGCGTCGAGCGCGCGGCTGTCGGCCAGCGTGGCGGTGGCCGCGTGCATCGACGTCTCGGCGGCCAGCGCCGCGGCGTCCACCGCGTTGCCGATGCCGATGGTGACCTTGGCCCAGTCCAAGCCGTCGGTCATGCCGCTGTCGACCAGGCGCTGCGCCGCGTTGCGCGCACGCGTGTTCGCCTCGACGGACGCCAGCGCGATGCGGTCGGCGGCCTCGGACTCGCGCGCCGCGTTGGCGCGTTCGGCGTCCAGCAGGTCGTTGCGGCCGAGCTGGCCGTGGGCACGGCCGGGCTTGTCGTCGCGGAAGATCCGGTCCGCCCTGTGAGCCGCTTCCACGGCCCGCTTCATGGCGTACGTGACGTCTTCCAGGTGCTTGACCGCGTCGATGTTGGCGCGCAGGATCTCGGCGCGCGCACTCGCCGCGGCTTCGGCGCGACGGGCGATCTGGTCGAGCTCGGTGATCGCCTTGTTGCGGTCCTCCAGGGCTTTCTGGATGACCGCGCGCATGTCGTGGTCGCGCTGGTTCGCCTCGTGGTAGTCGACGAGGTAGAACTGGCGGATCCGCGCGTAGTCGCCGCTGAGGAGCGCCGCCTCGCCCTCGATCTTCACCTGCGGGCCGCCCATGGCCACCATGTCGCGGACGCGGGCGATGATGCGGTCCTGCTCGGCCTTGTCGTCCTCGGCCTGCTGCTTGTCCCGCTTCAGCGCGATCTCGTAGCCATAGGCCACGAAGTCCCTGATGGCCTGGTCACCGGCCGTCAGCGCGGCCTGCGCCCCCGCGCGGACGTTCGGGCCACCGGTGGCTGCCCAGTTCTCGACCTTGCGGCGGTGTTCGGCCAGTTCGGCGCGCTTGCGCACGTCGGCACGGCCCTGCGCCTCCGCCTGACCGTGGTCGAGGAACCAGATCAGCCGCTCTTTGGTGCCGACCGCCAGCGCGGCCTTGGCCGCGTCGCGGACCTCGACGTCCTCCGCGTGCTCGGAGATGTCGGTGACGAGCATCTTGTAGAACTCGAACTCCTCGTCCACTTCCTGCGGAGGAGGGTCGTTCGCCGCTGCCTGCTGGAGCACCGGAACGGGTGTCGGCGCGGCGGCTGCCTGCACTGTCCCACCGAACAGGGTGAGGACCAGCGCTGCGGAAATGGGCACGACTGATCTGCGCCACACCGAGGTGGCGCCTGATGATCTTCTTTTCATGGTGTCAGCGATCCCCCAGATCGCGGTCGGCGGCGTCCTTCGCCGCCTTGCGTGCTTGTTCGGCGACGGCCTGCCAGTGGGCGGCGGAGTCGCGGGCCTTGCCGGCGGCTTCCTCCCACGTGATGCGGCCGCTGTTAGCCTGCGCCAGGATCGCGAGCCAGTCCTGCTCCGACTGGGCGCCACGGGCGTACTCGGCGACCTCGGCCCACATCGCCGCCTGCCTGTCCGCCTTGGCCTTCTCCGCCAGCCAGTCCACAGAGGACTCGCCTGCCTCGCGGTCGACCTGCTCCCAGAGCTGCTGGGCCTCCAGCCGGTGCTTGCGCGCCAGCTCCCCGCTGGCCTCCCGCTCGGCCGCCTCCGCCGCGAGCGCGGACGCGGTCAGCCGTGCGATCTGGTCGTGCCAGACCTGGTTCTGCTCGGTCGTGGTCCGCACGAACCGCTCGGTGTCGAGCTCGGCGCCGATCTTCCACTCGTAGGCGAAGAACAGGCCGATCGACCGGTCGTCACCACCGCTCAGCGCGCGTTGCGCCGCGGCCCGCACCTGGACGCCGGGGTCGGTGGCGGCGAGGTGGGCGACGTAGGCGCGGTCCTCTCCGGACAGCCGGGCCAGCCGTTCCTGGCGCTTGTTGTCGTGGACGCGGTCGAGCTCCACGGCCCGGTCGTATCCACTGTGGACGTACAGCTCCTGGGCGTTGAACGAGGAACCCAGCGCGCTCAGGGACGAGCCCTGCACCTCGCTGCCGGGGATAGCGGTCCGGTTGATCTCCCGGATGATGTCGGTGTTGAGTCTTTCTCGTTGCGTGGCACGGGTTTTCGCCTTGCCGTAGCCGACGAGCACGAACTCGCGGATCTTCGCCTCGTCGTTGGAGGCCATGGCCACGTAGGCGGCGTCGCGCACCTCGGACTGCAGCGCGGCGTTGAACGACATCTGGAACACCGTCTCGCGCATGGACGCGGCCAGTGCGGTGGCGGTCGTGCTGATGGCCACCGATTCCGCGAACGCGGGAGTGGCGTGGACGGTTCCGACGGCGCCGGCCGCGAGTGCGGCGGCGAGAAACGCAGGCATGAGCGCATGACGCCCCATGTGTTCCCCCCAGAACTTCACGTGGTGGGCTGATCGCCCTAAAAGTTCCTAGCACTTCGAGTGCCCGCGGGGACACCGATAGTGAAGTGACCCAGCTCACACCGCATTGCGGACAAGGCGGGCGCCGTGCGAAGTTCCCCACGGCATCCGACGACTGGGGAGTCGAGCGGCCGGGCCTGGGGGGTTCACGCCGCGCTTGGAGCAGATGCCGTTACGACGAATCTTGGGGGATTCACCTTGTCCAGACGCAGTCTGGGTGACCGTGGCCTGCGCGCAGTCGCCGCGCTCACGGTCTCCATCACGCTGGCCGGCGGCCTGTTCGCCACTCCGGCACTCGCCGCACCGCCGGGGGTCGACCCCTCGGCACCGGCCGACGTGTCGACGGTCAGCTTCTCCGCCGCCCTGGTGTCGGACTTCGACCAGAAACTGGCCGCTGCCAGCACGATCAGCGCGTCGGTGACGTCCAGGGAAGCCCGGATGGCCGACCTGAACTTCGTCATCTGGATCTACAACAACGCTCCGCGCGACAGCGCCGTCAAGCGCGAGGCGTTGAAGGCGCTCACGAACGAGACCGACGAGAACGCCTGCTACGACTTCATCGTCACCGGCATCCACCTCGCCTTCCGCGAGGACGTGCGGGCCATCCCGATCATGGACGAGCGGCACCGGCAGCGGCTCAAGGCCACCGACCTCATCGGCTGGATGAACGTCGACCGGTACTACCTCGACTCGAACCTGAGCGAGTTCGTCACCAAGCTGTTCATCAACACCAACGGCACCGAGAACCCCGAGATCAAGGCGCAGGCCTCGGCCGTGCTGACCAACACCTCGACCGACGAGCAGCGCCAGAAGTTCGTCACCGAGGGCATCTTCACCGCTTACAACCTCGACGTGCAGCGCCGCCGCGAGGCGGCCGAGCGCGAGCGGACCGCGATCGAGGAGCGGGACGCGATGCTCAAGGCGCGCGGTGACGCGTGGCGCGTCGCGGCCCAGGCGGAGCTGACCACCTCGCTCAAGGTCATGACCGACAGCGAGTTCACCTGGGAGGTCTACCGGGCTCCGCTGGCGCGCAAGTTCGTGAAGGCCGCCGCCCAGGGCGCGCTGGACACCCACGACGCGGCGCAGATCAAGGCCTTCATCTTCACCGGCATCCACACGGCGCACCAGAGGGACGTCGCCGAGGAGGACGCGGCCCGCGCCGTGGAGACCGAGAAGCAGATCAAGGAGATCCTCGACCGCGCCAAGCGCGACGGGTACCTGCCGAACGTGGTCGCGGCCGCCACCGCCGCGCTCGCCGGTGATCTCAAGGCGCGCAACGAGTTCATCAACCTCGGCCGGTACGAGGCCGCCAAGCGCGACCAGATCAAGCCCGCCCACGAGCTGGTGGTCGAGCTGCAGGGCCAGGCCTCCGGGCGGTGCGCCCAGATCGCCGGCGTCGACGCGCAGGCCATCGAACAGGGCCAGTACAACGAGCTGTGGGACTGCATCCGCCCCGCCCCCAAGCAGGTCTGGGCGCTGAAGCAGGTCGCCACCAACGAGTACCTGCTCATGAACGGCAACTCGCGCCAGTGCATGGACGGCCACAGCGACCTGCTGCGCCAGTACCCGTGCGACGCGAACAACGGCTACCACCGCTGGAGCTTCCTGGAGAACGCCGACGGCACGTACCAGATCAAGAACGTCGGCACCGGCAAGTTCGTGACGGTCAGGGACGGCCAGACGCCGAACGCCAGCCCGGTCACCACCTACGTCGGCACCAACGACGGCCACCAGCGCTGGCGCCTGCTGAACCTGGTGCACCGCTCGGACGTCGCCACGATCGCCGTCGGCCGCTACCAGCTCAAGGGCGTCCAGTCCGGCCGCTGCCTGCAGACCGCCGGTCTGTGGGACACGCCGAACCAGGGTGCGCTCGCGAACCTCGCCGGCCAGGAGCTGTGGGACTGCGTCGGCGGCGGCAAGATGGCGTGGGACCTCGTGGACCTGGGCGGCAAGCGGTACGCGCTCAAGAACGTGATGTCCGGCAAGTGCCTCGACGTCAAGAACGGCGTGCAGCTCAACGGCTCGCAGCTCATCCAGTACGACTGCCACTACGGCGACACGGAGCAGTTCGCGTTCTCCAGCCAGCCCGACGGCAGCTACGTGCTGGAGAGCGTCCTGGCCGGCAAGGCCGCCGACGCGATCGGCAACGCCGTGCAGAACGGTGCCGCGGTCGGCATCTGGGACGTCAACGGTCTGACGAACCAGCGGTGGACGCTCCACGCCACCGCCTGATCCCGGTGTGAGGACGAAGGGCTCCTCCCGCTGCGCAGCGGGAGGAGCCCTTCGCCGTACCCGCGCGGTCGGCGGGATCAAGAACTGCGTTCGTAGGTCATGAAGGAGACCCCGCTTTCGAACAGCCGCGCGTCGGTGCGCGTGAACTTCGTGATGTCGGCCTTCCCGTCGAACAGCGGGATGCCGCGGCCGAACACGACCGGGTGAATCTTGAGCAGCAGCGCGTCGATCTCCGGCAGCAGGGTCGCGGCCAGCTTGCCGCCGCCGCACAGCCAGATGTCCTGGCCGTCCTCTTCCTTGAGCGCGCGCACCCGGCCGACGACGTCCTCGCGGATCACCTCGACGTCGGGTGGCGTGCCGGTGATCTGGGTCGAGACCACGAACTGGCGCAGGTGCGCGTACGGCGACGCGAGCCCGCCCGGCACCTGGTAGGTGCTGCGGCCCATCAGGACCGTGTCGAAGTGCTTGTTCGGCGCGTCCAGCAGCCCCAGCGCCTCGCGGAACTGCGTGGGCAGCGTGTCCGGGTACTCGGCGTTGATGCCGTCCATGTGGTCGCCTTCGAAGACGAACCCGTCATAGGTCCCGTCCTCGGCCGCGATGAAACCGTCGAGCGTGGTGGCGACGTAGTACACGAGCTTTCGCATCCCCAGAACCTCCTGTAGCTCCAACCACGACAACCGTAGTACTATGTGTGTAGTGGTTGCAAGGAGGAAATCGTGGTGAGGAACGAAGCGAGGCGAACGGCGCTGCTCGACGCGGCGGTCGACGTCCTGGCCGAAGAGGGCGCGCGCGGGCTGACCTACCGGGCGATCGACGCCAGGGCGGAGGTGCCGGCGGGCACGGCGTCCAACTACTTCGCGAGCCGCGAAGACCTGATGTCCGAGGTGATGACCCGCGTGTTCCAGCGGTTGCAACCGTCGGACTCCTCGGTCGCGGAGTCGCTCGCACTGCCGCGCGACCGGGCGCTGACCGTGAAGTTCATGCACGACATCATCAAGCGGGCGGACGCCGACAAGGCCTGCTGGCTCGCGATGATGGAGCTGCGGCTGGAGTCGACGCGGCGCCCGGACCTGCGCACCGCGATCACGAAGACGGTCGCCGAGGGCCTCGACTTCAACGTGCGCTTCAACGAGGAGGCGGGACTGCCCGGCGACCGGACGGCGGTCGTGCTGCTGTACCTGGCGATGACGGGGTTGGTCCACGAGCGGCTGACGCTGCCGGACGTGCTGGCCGACGAGGACCTCGACCGGCTCGTCGAAGACCTCGTCGACCGCGTGATCGGTCCGGCCTAGCGGCTCAGCGGGCCGCCGGTGATCGTCAGCGCCACGGCGATCACCACGACGCCGAGCGTGCTGTAGAGGAACGCGTCCATGCCGCGGCCGCGGATCTTGATCAGGCCGGCCTGCTCGTCGGTCACCAGGACCCGCAGCACGGCCGCGACCAGCAGCGACACGCCGAGCAGGACGGCGCCCTGCCGCCAGTGGTACTGGAAGATCCGCACCAGCCCGAGCACCCCGACGCCCAGGACCAGCGCGAACGGCAGGTGCTTGCCCGCACCCGACCGCCAGCGCTGTTCCGGCATGAGCGCTTCTGCGTCAGACCGCTGCATGGGCGCGCTCGGCGGCTTCGACGGTGTTCGTCAGCAGCATCGCGACGGTCATCGGGCCGGACCCGCCGGGGATCGGCGCCAGGTGGCCCGCGACCTCGGCCACGTCCGGTGCCACGTCGCCGACCAGGCCGTTCTCCGTGCGGGTGATGCCGACGTCGACCACGGCCGCGCCCGGCTTGACCATGTCCTTCGTGATCAGGCCGGGGGAGCCGGCGCCCGCGATCACGATGTCCGCGCGGCGCACCTCCGCGGCCAGGTCCTTGGTGCCGGTGTGGCACAGCGTCACGGTGGCGTTCTCGCTGCGGCGGGTCAGCAGCAGGCCGATCGGGCGGCCCACGGTCACGCCGCGGCCGACCACGGTGACGTTCGCGCCGGCGATCGGCACCTCGTAGCGGCGCAGCAGTTCGAGGATGCCGCGCGGGGTCGCGGGCAGCGGGGCGGTCTCGCCGAGCACCAGCTTGCCCAGGTTCACCGGGTGCAGGCCGTCGCCGTCCTTGCGCGGGTCGATGCGCTCCAGGACCGCGTTCGCGTCGAGGTGCTTCGGCAGCGGCAGCTGGACGATGTAGGCGGTGACCTCGGGGTTCGCGTTCAGCTCGTCGATGACGGCCTCCAGCTCCTCCTGGGTGGTCTCGGCGGGCAGGTCGCGGCGGATCGACGCGATGCCGACCTTCGCGCACGCGGTGTGCTTGCCCTTCACGTACGAGTGCGAACCGGGGTCGTCGCCGACCAGCACGGTCGCCAGACCCACCGGCGCCGGCAGTGCGGCGACCCTCGCCTTCAGGTCCTCGAACAGCGCGTCTCGGGTTTCCCGGCCGTTGAGCAGCGTCGCAGTCACCGCACCATCCTCCCACTGGGCAACGCCGCCACGCCGACCGACACCAGGGTCAGCGCCACGCCCACCACCGTCGCCGTGGCGAGGTGCCCGCTGACCACGTCGAGCAGCACGGCGCCGACGAGCTGACCGCTCACGCCGCACAGCCCGACCATCAGCACGCCGATGAACCGCACGGACACGATCGCGCCGCCCACGCCGACGATGCCCAGCAACCCGCCGAGGTACAGCCACCACTGCGACGGGAACGCACCGGGCACACCGCGCGGCACGGCCAGGTTGACCAGCGTCAACGCGATCGTGCCCACGCTGAAGTTCACCAGGATCGTCGCCATCGAGTGCTGGGCGGCCTCGCGCACCAGCCCGTTCACCGCCTGCTGCCAGCCCATCATCAGCCCGGCGACCAGCGGCAGCACCGCGAGCCACAACGTGCCCGGCGACGTGAACTGGTGCGACACCGCCACCGCGACCGCCACGACACCGAGCCCGGCACCGGCGACGCGGGTCTTCGTCAGCGCCTTCGGCACACCCGGCCCGAGGCCCGCCCGGTCCACCACGAGGCTGCTCACGAGCTGGCCGACGACCACCGCGACCGTGAACACCGCCACACCGATGGTCGCGACCGCGATGCCCTGCGACCCGACCAGGAAGGCGCCGCTGATCCCGCCGATGCATTCCCACCAGCGGATTCGGCGGTGCCGCAGCGCGTCGGCCAGCCGCCGCAGCCCCGCGCGTGCCGACGACCGGGACAACACGGCCGCGAGCAGCACGATCAGCCCGCCGCCGAACGAGACCAACGCGGCCAGGGGACCGTTCTGCAGCGCTTGGGCCAGCGAGCCGTTGACCCGTCCCTGGACCGCGATCGCCACTCCACTGAGTGCCGCGACGAGACCGCCGGACACCTGTGCGGACCGTGACAAGGGGCCTCCTGCTCCGACGGGGGTGTTCTTGATCAGCTTTAACGTGGACGCCACCCGCGTTATGGTCGGGCCTCCACCGTTCGGCGCAGCGGCGGGGGACGTGTGCGATCCGGCGAGTTGCGGGGGAAGATGTTGGCGTGTCCGAGCCGAAGCCGTTGAACCCTACCGAGCAGGACGCTCTGGTGAAGCAGATCGGCCTGACCCTCATGCGGGCCGCCCCGGAGGACTGGCGCAGGGTGGTCGCCGAGTACCGCGCCACCGGCCGGTACTTCGAGCTGGCCGCCGAGTTGCACGTCGCGGACGGTACTTCGCGGCCGTGGGCGCCGCCGCAGGAGGTCGCGCAGCTCTTCGCGCGGCTGAGGGCCGGCATGCACCGCGAGGGCAGGGGCAGCTGGTCGAACGCCCGCTACCAGCTCGACCACCCGTCGAGCTACAACCTCGACTTCGACCGCGCGGAGCCGAAGTGGCAGACGCCGCCGCCTCCGCAGGCGTACGTCGACGAGATGCGGTTCTTCCCGCGTGCCGACGAGAACGTCCCCGACTGGCTGCGCCGCAGGCTGAACCCGCCGACGCCGGTGTTCCGCAGCGTCCGGGTGTTCGACGGCGCCGGTCCGAACGGCCGCCCGTCGGTCAACCGCCCGCCGGTGCCGGAGCCCGAGGTCGCGCCGCTGCTCGCCTACCTGTCGAACGCGCCGGTCGCCGTGGCCGGCCGCGGGTTCGACGCCGACCTGCTGGCCGCGGACTCCCCGCCGGTCGTGCCCGCGGGGTTCCAGACCGACGGCGTGTGGATCTGGCCCGCAGGCGTGTCCTACTACCTGCGCAAGTACGGCGTGCCGCCCGAGCCGGAGCTGGTCGAGCGGGCCCGCGGCAGG
Source organism: Lentzea chajnantorensis (assembly GCF_054300775.1). Taxonomy (NCBI): domain Bacteria; kingdom Bacillati; phylum Actinomycetota; class Actinomycetes; order Pseudonocardiales; family Pseudonocardiaceae; genus Lentzea; species Lentzea chajnantorensis. The sequence continues at coordinate 1,817,747 of NZ_JBSDZT010000002.1, forward strand.
GGCTTCGCGCTGCCCGAGGTGTCCGAGGAGACCCGGCTCGCCGCCGCCGCGAACATCGGCGCGCCCGCGGCCCCTCCCGGCACGGTGCTGCCGCCGCCCCCGCCGGTCGAGGCCCGCCCGGCCCCCGAGCAGAAACCCGACCCCGAGGCCACCCGCGAACCGGAGCCGGACGCGACGCAGTTCGTCGAGGCACCGAAGTTCGACGACGAGCCCGACTTCGAGCCGCCGCAGGAGTCGACCCGGTTCATGCCGGCCCCCGACTTCGACGACGAGCCGGAACCGCAGCACGCCGCCGAGCAGGAGCCGGTCGAGGTGACCGCCGAGCGCGCCCCGCTCGACGACGACCCCGAACCGCTGGGCCGCCCGGTCTCCGTCGCGGCACCGCTGGCGGACGACGGCCCGCCCTACCGGGTGATCTTCGACTCCGACGGCGTGCCGGACCGCGTCGACGACCGGCACCTGCGCGACACCTACGGCGCCGGCATGGACCTCTTCGCGCCGCACCCGACCGAGGAGTTCGCCCAGGTCGAGGACGACCTGCCGGAGCAGGACGAGCAGGAGCCCGTCGCCGTCGTCGAGCCGGACGACGAGCCCGAGGTGCCGACCGCGGGGCCCGACGAGCCCGCGCTCTTCACGCACCAGCAGGAGGACGAGCCGGAGCTGTTCACGCACCACCGCGAGGAGGAGCGCACCGACAGCTTCGTGCCGGAGGCCGAGGACCGCCCGCGCGACGCCATGCAGGACACGATGGCGTGGAGCCCGGTCCCGGACGAACCGCTGGAGCACGCCACCGAGGTCACCGAGGAGCACCCGGTCGTCGCGGTCGAGGCCGACGAGCCCGACCTCGCCGAGGAGGAGCTGCGCACGACCGCGGAGCTCGACTCGCGCGACCTCCACCTCCCCGAGCGCCTTCCCGAACACCAACCCCAGCACCAGACCCAGCACCAACCCGAGCGCCTTCCCGAGCCCGCGCCGGTGGTGCCGCCCGCACCGGTCAAGCCCGCCGTGCCGGTCGTCGAGGAGACCGCCCAGTTCGACGCGGCCCTCTTCGCCGACGACGAGCCGGAACCCGAGCCGGAGCCGGAGCCCCACCCGCGCCAGGTCACGCCGGAGGAGGACCGCGAGCTCGCGGGCACCCGCCGCGCGCTGGACGACCTGAACGTGCCGCACGGCGTCTACCGCATCGGCGGCGAACCCGCCGACCGCACCTGGAACCTGCGCCTCGACGGCGACAGCTGGGAGGTGTGCTGGTTCGACCACGGCCCGAAGAACCCGGTGCGGTTCGAGAAGGTCGAGGACGCCTCGGCGTACCTGGTCGGCCGGCTCGTGATGGGCAACTTCCGCACCATCCCGCCCCGCGGCCAGACCCCGCCCGCACCGCAGCGGCCCATCGCCAACGGCTTCCGCGAGGAACCGCGCCGCCCCGTGCCCCCGCAGCGCCCGCCGATGCAGGCCCCGCCGCTCCCGGCCCCGCTGCCCCCGGCCCCCACGGCCGTGGTCCCGGCACCCGCCCCCGCACCGGCACCCGTCGCCGTGCAGCAGGACGACCCGGCCAAGCGGAAGTTCCCGATCACCCCGCTGGCCGGCGAGCCGCCGCTGACGTTGTTCCGCCACAAGCAGATGTTCGAGCTGCCGGCGGGCACCGAGGTCGACCGCTACGGCGACCAGAGCGGCAACCTCGTGTACGTGGCGGGCACGCCGTTCCCGGAACGCAGCCTCGTGCCGTCGTGGATCAACCGCCCGTACCGGGTCTACCGCCTGCGCCGGCCGCTCGAGGTGCTGACCGGCGTGGCGGTGCCGTGGTTCGAGCAGCCCGGCGGCGGAACCGCCTACCTGCTGCCGAAGGCGGTCGAGGAGATGATCGCCGAGGGCGTGCTCGTGGAGATCACGGGCTCAGGAGACAACTAGGCCGTACGCCGCCGCGAACGAGACCGCGGTGTCGATGTCGATCAGGGCTCCGGCGAGCTTCGCTTGCCGGAGCCCGTTCGCGTCGATCTGCGCCCCGCGCAGGTCCGCCCCGTCGAGCTTCGCGTCGAGCAGCCGCGCGCCCATCAGGTCCGCCCGGCTGAGGTCGGTGTTGCGCAGGTCCGCCTCGCTGAGGTTCGTCTCGCGGAACCGCTGACCGCCCAGCTTCAAGCCGTGCAGCGGTGCCTTCACGAACGACGCCAGCGTGAAGTCGACCTCGGTGAACGTGACCGGGCGCAGCACGCAGTCCGCGAAGTTCGACCCCAGCAGGCTGCACGAGGTGAAGCTGGAGCGCGTGAGCACCGTGCGGTCGAACGTGCACTGCCGGAACGCCGTCGCGTGGTGCCTCGACTCGCCCAGGTCGGTCCGGGTGAAGTCGCACCGGGTGAACGTGCACCCCGTCGTCACCAGCTCGCGGAGGTCCGCCTCGGTGAAGTCGCAGTCCGTGAAGGACCGCTTCTCCCAGTGCTGGTTCGGCATGTTCGCGTCGGCGTAGTCCTCGCCGACCTCTTCGACCGGGCCGGTTTCTTCGACGGGGTTGTCCACGGCCCCTAGTGTGCCGGAGCGTCGCTCACCTGTTCGACCGGTGCGGCCTTCTCCGACTCGCGCCGCGTCAGCACCAGGGGAGCGTCCTCGGTGATCGCGACGGTGTGCTCGGAGTGCGCGGTGCGGGAGCCGTCGGCCGAGCGGATGGTCCAGCCGTCCGGGTCGTAGACGATCTTGTCGGTGGTGCGGGCGAGCCACGGTTCGAGCGCGAGCGTCAGGCCCGGCTTCAGGGTCATGCCGCGGCCGGCGTGGCCCTTGTTCGACACGTGCGGGTCCTCGTGCATGGTGCGGCCGATGCCGTGGCCGCCGAACTCGGTGTTGACCGGGTAGCCGTACGAGCGCGCCACCTGGTAGATCGCCGCCGACAGGTCGCCCAGCCGGTTGCCGGGGCGGGCCACCGCGATCGCCGCCTCCAGCGCCTCCTCGGTGGCGCGGACGATCCGCTGGTCCTCCTCCGCGGGCGTGCCGACGATGACGGTGCGCGCGGAGTCGGCGACCCAGCCGTCGATGCCCACGGCGATGTCGGCGGTGAGCACGTCGCCGTCGCGCAGCACGTAGTCGTGCGGCAGGCCGTGCAGCACGGCGTCGTTGACCGACAGGCAGATGACGTTGCGGAACGGGCCCTTGCCGAACGACGGCGCGTAGTCCCAGTAGCAGGACTCGGCACCGCGGTCGGAGATCATCCCGCGGACGTGGTGCTCCAGGTCCATGAGGTTGACGCCCACGTCGGCGAGCCGGCCGACCTCGGTGAGGACCTCGGCCACGAAGCGCCCGGTCACGTGCATGCGGTCGATCTCCGCAGGCGACTTCAGTTCAATCACGAGCTACCTCACTGGCTTGGTATAGTTATACCGGCACCCTAACACTTGTCGGTATAGTAATACCAACCTATCCTGGTGGCATGGTCCGCCAACCGCTCACGCCAGAGCAGATCGAAGCCGGCCGCCGACTCGGCGCCCTGCTGCGGCGCGCACGGGCGGGGCGGGACCTCGTGGAGGTCGCGCAGTCGGCCGGCATCTCGCCGGAGACCCTGCGCAAGATCGAGACGGGCCGTCTCCCGACGCCCGGCTTCGGCACGATCATCTGCCTCGGCGAGGCCCTCGGCGTGCCGGTGCAGGAGCTCGCGGACACCTGGCGCGGCGCCGACCAGCCGCTCGACGCCGTGTCCTAGCACCTCGGCGTGGTTGTCCACTCTCACACCCTCGGTCGCTCCCCGTGTTGGTAACGTGCGGGACGCCGGGCGACCTGCCCGACGTCAACGAGGACCGTCATTCGGGAAGGCTCATGACCCGCACGCCCGTGAACGTCACTGTCACCGGTGCCGCCGGCCAGATCGGCTACGCACTGCTGTTCCGCATCGCCTCCGGCCACCTGCTGGGCCCGGACACCCCGGTCAACCTGCGGCTGCTGGAGATCACCCCGGCGCTGAAGGCCGCGGAGGGCACCGCGATGGAGCTCGACGACTGCGCCTTCCCGCTGCTCAAGGGCATCACGATCACCGACGACGCGAAGACCGCGTTCGACGGCGTGAACGTCGCCCTGCTCGTCGGCGCCCGCCCCCGCACCAAGGGCATGGAGCGCGGCGACCTGCTGGAGGCCAACGGCGGCATCTTCAAGCCGCAGGGCGAGGCGATCAACGCCGGTGCCGCGGACGACGTGAAGGTGCTCGTGGTCGGCAACCCGGCCAACACCAACGCCCTCATCGCCCAGCAGCACGCGCCGGACGTCCCGCGCGAGCGCTTCACCGCGATGACGCGCCTGGACCACAACCGCGCCCTGTCGCAGCTCGCCAAGAAGCTGGGCGTCGCGGTCACCGACATCAAGAACATGACGATCTGGGGCAACCACTCGGCCACCCAGTACCCGGACCTGTTCCACGCCGAGGTGGGTGGCAAGACCGCCGCCGAGGCCGTGAACGACCAGGCGTGGCTGGAGAACGACTTCATCCCGACCGTCGCCAAGCGCGGTGCGGCGATCATCGAGGCCCGTGGCGCGTCCTCGGCCGCCTCGGCCGCCAACGCCGCCATCGACCACATCCACGACTGGGTCAACGGCACCGAGTGGACCTCGATGGCCATCCCGTCGGACGGCTCGTACGGCGTGCCCGAGGGCATCATCTCGTCGTTCCCGGTCAAGTGCTCCGGTGGCTCGTACGAGATCATCCAGGGCCTGGAGATCGACGAGTTCTCCCGCGCCCGCATCGACGCCTCCGTGGCCGAGCTGGTCGAGGAGCGCGACGCGGTCAAGGGCCTCGGCCTGATCTGATCCGCGGCGCGGATTTCGTGGCACTGTGGGGCACGTGCTGATTCCCTGGCCCGTGCCCCAGCCGCAGATCTCCGACGACGTGCACCCCGCGCTCGCTGACGCCGCCCGTGCGGCGTCGGCGGCGTACGGGCGTGCCCGTTCCGCGCACACCCGGCTCGAGCTCCGCGAGGAGGTCGCCGACGGTGCGGACGGAACACCGACGATGCGCGTCGACCGCATCGTCGAGGACGCGATCCTGGAGTCGATCCACCGCAGTCGCGTGAACCTCCTGTCCGAGGAAGCCGGGTTCGTCGACAACGGCTCGGCGGTCACCCTCGTCATCGACCCGGTCGACGGGTCCGCGAACGCCGCGTTCGGCGTTCCGCTCTCCTGCTTCGCCGGTGCCGTTGTCATTGACGACACGGCTACCGAAGCTTTGACCACATGGTTCGACACGGGCCGTGCGTGGCATGCGCGCGCGGGTGTCGACACGCCGTTCCGCACGACGGGGCGCACGTCGTTGGACGGTGCGTCGATCTGCCTGATGCGGCCCAAGACCGGCACCCAGGACGCGTGGCTGCGCATCGCGAACCGCGCCGACCGCATCCGGGTGCTGTGCACGACGTGCCTGGAGACCATGCTCGTGGCCGAGGGGACCGTCGACGGCTTCATCGATCCCGGAACCGATACACACCGGATCATGGACCTGGCCACGGCGCTGGTCACCGTGCCGGCCGCCGGCGGGGTGCTGGTCGACCTGCACGGCCGGCCGTTCACGTTCGACCCGGACCTGTCCCGCCGGTGGTCCGGTGTGGCGGCGGCGACTCCCCAGCTGGCCGAGGAGCTGATCGCGACCGCGCTGGCTTAGACGGTTCCGCGCGGCTCGACGACGCAGTCGGGTCCGGGGAACACGAGGCCCTCGTGGCCGTCGTTGAAGCGGACCAGGTAGGGCGGGGCACCGTCGGTGCCGCGGACCTCGAGGATCTCGCCGAGGCGTTCCTCGAGACCGATGGAGCGGCTGTGGACGTGGAGCCTGTCACCAACTGTTGCTTGCATGGCGCTGCGACACCTCCGGGAGCGGCGTGAGGTCAGGCGTCAAAGCCTAGGCCGCTTCCGGAGGTGCGCAACAGGGACTCGAGTGCTCATCCACCGCACGCGGCGGAGACCTTGGCGACCATGTCAGCCTTCTGCGTGACCCAGTCCGCCGCGGAACCGACGTTCTGCATGCCGTTCGCGGCCTCCTCGAGCGCCTTCTTCACCTGCTCGTCGGGTGCGGAGCCGGCCAGGTTCTCGAGCTCGGTCGCCTTGGCCTTGGTGTCCTCCAGCGCCTTCTGCGGGTCACTCATGTCCGGCGAGAACCCCACGAGCTGGATCGCGTCGGCGCACAGCTTCACCTTGTCCGCGGTGTCGCTGACTCCCTGGATCGTGTCGCAGGCCGTCAAGCTGCCCAACGCGATGACGGCTGCCGCCAGCGGTCCGATAAGGCGCATTCGCTCTCCCTCTGCCCGAAGTGTCCGTTTGTGTTGTCCCCGACTCTACCGACCTGCGGTTACCGGTGGGCGTGTTCTTCGACCTGGCGCTGGTAGAGCTTCCTGATGACGTCGTCGATCTGCGGCTCCACGACGGCGAGGTCGTGCACCTCCACCTGCGCGACGACCCTGGTGATCAGCTCGGCCGCCGTCGTCTCCGCTCTCCTGAACGTCAGGTGGTGGCGCGTCCCGCTCGCTTCACTGCGCACGGCCGTCACTCCTGGGACGTCCGGCGCGGGGCCGGGTTCCCTGAGGTCGATGACCAGCTCGCGCTCCGGCGTGACCTCCTCGCGCAGCGCGTCGAGCGCCCCGTCGGCGAGCACCCGGCCGTGGTCGATCACCATCAGCCGCGGGCAGAGCCGTTCGATGTCGTCGAGGTCGTGCGTGGTGAGCAGGAGCGTGGTGCCGCGGCGGGCGTTGAGGTCCTTGAGGAACTCCCGCAGCCGTTCCTTCGACTCCAGGTCCAGGCCGATCGTCGGTTCGTCGAGGACCAGCAGTTCCGGCGCGTGCAGCAGGGCGGCGGTGATCTCACCGCGCATCCGCTGCCCGAGCGAGAGCTGCCGCACCGGTGTGAGCAGGAACTCCCGCAGGCCCAGCAGCTCGACGCACTCGTCGAGCCGGGTCCGGTAGTCCGGCGGCGGCACCCGGTAGATCGACCGGAGCAGGTCGAAGCTGTCGCGCAGCGGCAGGTCCCACCACAGCTGGCTGCGCTGGCCGAACACCACGCCGATCCGCTTGGCGAGGTCCCGCCGCTGCTTGGCCGGGTCGACCCCGCTGACCTGGACCCGGCCGCTGCTCGGCACCAGGATGCCGGTCAGCATCTTGATCGTCGTCGACTTGCCGGCCCCGTTCGGGCCGACGTACCCGACGGCCTCGCCCGCCGCCACGTCGAAGCTGACCCCGTCCACCGCGGTGACGGTCTTGTACTTGCGCCGCAGGCCCTTGGTGGTGGCGACCTTGAACTCCCTGCGGAGCTCCCTGACCTCGATCATGATCCCGTTCCCCGGTATCTCCCGACCGCGAACCGCCACACCAGCCCGGCGACCACGGCCGCCAGTGCCGCGACGAGCGGTGATGTCCAACCGACCCAGCCCGGCAGTCCGAGCGGGTCCTGCCTCCCGAGCAGCGCGAGGCTCGGGTAGTACGCGACGAACGCCCCCGGCACGACGAACGCCATGAACCAGCGCAGCGGCCGGGAGTAGACGTTGATCGGGTACGAGGTGAAGGCGCCGCTGCCGTAGGTGACCGCGTTCGCGAACTCGCGGCCGTCGACGATCCAGAAGCAGATCGAGCACGCGACCACCCACACCGCGCTGTAGATGACCGCGCCCGCCACCGGGGTCAGGACCACCAGCGCGACCTTCGCCGGCGACCAGTCGACCGCGACCCGGTTGAGCGCGTAGACCATGACCGCGACCGCGCCGAAGATCCGCCCGATCCGCCGCAACCGGATGTCGGACACCATGATCTGCGGCAACGTGCCGAGCGGGCGCATCAGCAGCACGTCGAAGCTGCCGGTGCGGATGTAGGTCGGCAGGTTGTCGAGCTGCCCCGCGAACAGGTCCGCGGCGCCGAACGCGGCGCCAGCGAACGCGTACATGAGCAGCACCTCGTCCCTGCTGAACCCGCCGAGCGCGTTGACCTGCCCGAACAGCACCAGGATCACGAGCAGCTCGTACCACTGCGCGATCACCTGCGTGACGAAGTCCAGCGCGAACGACGCCCGGTAGGACAGCTGGCTGCGCAGCCGCGCGCCGATGAGCCGCGGGTAGATGACGTCAGCCACCCTGCACCACCACCCTGCGCACCGCGCGCCGCAACGCGAAGTGGCCGAGCACCAGCACCACGACGGCCCAGAACAGTTGGTACAGCAGGAGTCTCACGACACTGCCGTGGCCGAGGAACACGTCGATCGGCGCCTGCAGCAACGCCGGGAACGGGCTCATCCACAGCAGGTCCCGCGCCCACTGCGGGAAGAACGCGATCGGCACGGTCAACCCGCACAGCAGGCCGGACGTGACGTTCCAGAACCCGTACAGCCCGCGGTTGTCGAGCAGCCAGAACGCGCTGACCTCCACGAGGAACCGCACCCCGAAGCTGCACACCAGCGCGATGAGCGCGCTCACCAGGAACAGCGGCCACCGGAGGGGGCTGTCCGGGAACTGGAAGGGGAACAACAGCATGCCGAACAACGCGGGCGGCAGCAGCCGCACGAGGAACGCGTACCCGCCGCGCCCGACGTCCTGTGCGAGCAAGGCGCTCAACAGGTGCCAAGGCCGGTACAGGTCCACCACGACGTCACCGGATCGCACTCGCTCGGCGAGCTCGTTCGGTCCCCAGAGCAGGACGAACCCGAGCAGCCCCTGCCCGATCCAGACGTACGTGTTGGTCGCGGCGATGTCGTAGTCGGCGATCTCACCGTTCGCCGCCTTGAGGGCGGCGACGAGGACCGCGACCCTGAGCAGGCCGAAGACCACGTTCGTGGTCATCCCGGCCAGCATCGCCTGTCGGTAGGTCGAATACCTTCGGAACCCAGCAATGATCAAATCGGCGTGAACACGCACAGCGGTCCACGTTACGACCCGTCGCAAGTGGATTTGTTCAACTGCCGAAAGCGGCCGTGACCGTCTCACCCACGTCCGGCGGCGACCCGAGGCACAGGTAGTAGCTCCGCTCGCCGTCCTTGAAGCCGACGGCGACGATGTCCCAGCCGGTCGTGTCGACCCCGGCCTTCGTGTTCGCCTTCATCACCTCGGGTGAACAGGTCTTGGCGAGCTTCCGGCGCCTTCGCCAGGTCCTCCGGGTCGGCCGTGGGGATCGGCCCCGACAGCCACCCGCCGGCGAACGCCTCCCAGAAGTGGTCCTCCGAGCAACTGCCGGTCCGCCGCGCCGTGGCCGCCGCACCACCGGCCTGCACGGTGCCGCGGAAGCACGTGGAGCTGTCGACGCAGAAACCGCTGTCGCACACCTTCAGGAACGGTGGCACGGACTCCAGCGCAACCTCGTTCGTCCTCTGCTGCCGGGGGTCCTGCGTGCTCGCCTGCGTCTTGTCACCATTGGAGCTCCACACCAGCACCCCGGCCGTGACCGCCACGACCGCCACGGCCGCCACGACGAGCGGCCACCTCTTCGCGGCCTTGGGCTGCTGGGGCGTCAAGCTCCGCAGCTCGTCGCGCAGCTGCGCCGCAGTCGCCGTGCGCTGCGTCGTGTCCGGGTGCAACGCGCGGGCGATCGTGTCGTGCAACGCCGACGGCACCCCGTCGACCGTCGGCACCGGCTTCCGCAGCACCTCACCGAGGTGGTCGAAGCTGGTGATGGGCCACGGCACCGGTCGCGGCGGCTTCCCGGCCAGCAACGTGTAGAGCGTGGCGGCGAGCGAGTACACGTCCGCCTGCGGCGTCGGCTGCGCCATGGCGAACGCCTCAGGCGGCGCGAAGCTGGGGCTCAGCGCGTCCCTGGTGACCGTGCTCCCGCCCTGCGCGTCCAGCAGCGCGGCCAACCCGAAGTCAGCGAGCTTCGGCGTCCCGTACCGGTCGACGAGGATGTTGCCCGGCTTGATGTCCCGGTGCAGCACACCCTCCCTGTGCGCGGCGGCGAGCGCGTCCGCGAGCTTGATCCCCAGATCCCTGACCTGCTCGGCCGGCAACCGCCCCTGCTTCTCCAGCCGGTCAGCCAGCGACCCGCCGTCGCACAGCTCCATCACCAGGTAGGGCGTGCCGTTCTGCGTGATGTTCGCGTCGTGCACCCCGACGACGTGCGGGTGCCCGCTCAGCTTGGCCGCCGCGTGCGCCTCCCGCACGAACCTCCTGCGATCCCGCTCGTCGGCCAGCACGCGGTTGTCGATCTTGACGGCGACGTCGCGGTCGAGCTGGGCCTGGTGGGCGCGGTAGACGGTGGCGAAACCGCCGGAGCCGAGGGGTCTCAGGAGAGTGAGGCCGGGGATGTGGGGTGCGGTCACGGGCGGCACTTTAGGCGACGCCACCGACAATCCGGAGACGGCACGGGCCGGGTCTGGACACCAGACCCGGCCCGTGCCGGTCACTCGACGTTCGCCCGCCTCCGTCAGACGGGTGGCCCGACCCGGACCCTGATCTGCTTGTTGTGCTCGCTGTGCTCCACCACCAGACCGCGGATCCTGGAACCCGCCTCCGGCAGCTCTTCAGGGCTGAGGGACACGCCCTGCGGCCGGTACGAGAGCGCGTCGACGAAACCCGTGGCGTTCGGAACCTCGTCGAATGTGAGGAAGAGGCCGAACCTCCTCGTGGCCGCTACGGTCGCGTCCACCTGCTGGCCCACCGGAAGGCGCTCTTTCGCGGCTTCCCAATCAGTGTCGGTGCTCATTGCAGTGAAAAGTAATCCCTCTTGTAGCTGTTCAGCAGATCGAACATCGTGTTGGGAACGGGCAGTTCGGTGTGCGGTCCGCCGTCGTAGGTCTTCTCGAACTGCTGGAAGTGCTGGACGTAGTCGGCCAGCGGAACCTTGACCTGCAGGACGCCACTCCTGCGCTCCAACGCGTACTTGATGGCGAGCTCCTGATCGGTGGTGAAGTACGCGAACCCGTCGGGGTCGGAGTCCCTCGCCCGCTTGCTGAACGGCTCACCGGGGAAGCGGTCCTTGGTGAAGCCCTGCTCCACCAGTTCCTTGACCTCGCGCGGCCACGGTGCTTTCAGCAAGGGCACGTAGGCGTCGGGCGTACCGGCGTTCTTGACCAGAAGGGTCGCCACGTCGGACGGGATGGTCTTGGCCACCGCCTTGCCCGCGGTGGCGCCGATCCCGATCCCGGGCACCATCGCCGCCGCCGACAACTCGGCTTCGAGCCATTTCCCCTCCGCCGCGTAGAACAGCGCGTTCAGCCCGTCGGCCAGTTCGCCGACCACCGGCACCAGACCCAGCAGGTCCAGCGACACGTGCCACAGCCCGGTCGTCAGAGCCTGCCCGAACCCGTTCGGGTCGGCCTTGAAGTCCTCCCACGTCTTCTTCAGCTGGGCCTGGAACAGGTCCCCGTCCGGCCGGTTCGGTTCGTTCAGCTCCAGCGAGCTGCCGAGCGCCACGACGTCCTTCATCAGCAGGACCTCGGCGCGCGTGATCGACTGCTCGATCTTCTGGTACGTCATCGCCACGCCGTCGACCGGGTCGACCTGGTCGGCGAACTGGTGTGACGGCGTCTGCGGCGACGACGAGACCGGCGGGTCGAAGCTGTCGCCGTAGAGCGGCTGGCCCAGTGCCGACGGGATCGGCATCGGGTTGTTCATCGCCGCGCGGCGGTTCTCCGCGCGGGCCGCGATCGCGGGGTCCGGCGGCGGTGGCGGCGCGTAGTTGTAGCCGTTGGGCTTGTTCGGGTTGCGGCCGCCGGGTTCGGTGTCGCCGTCACCGGAGCCGTTGACGCACGAGCTCCCGCCGCCGAACGACACCAGCAGGCTGGGGTCGCGGCCGGCGCCGTTGCACGGCGTGTCGCACCCGCCGCCGGAGAACGCCTTGCGGGCCGTGCAGTCGTCACCGCCCTGGCTGCTCGGCGGGTTGATCTTGTCGAACATCCCGGGAGAGGGCTTGCCCTCCGCGTGGTCGTTCTCGTAGCAGTACGGGTAGGGGCGCGGGTAGTCGCAGGTGACGTCGCGCGGCCTCATGCCGTTCGGGTCGACGAAGTTCGTCGGCGCGCCCGCACCGTAGTTGTAGCGGTGCGCGAACGACGACGGGTTCGCCGGCAGCGCGGCCGAGTCGCGGCTGGAGAACGCGCCGCGGGACGGGTCGTACCAGCGGGCCGACATGTTGACCTGGTCGGTCTCCTGGTCGGTCCAGTCGCCCTGGTAGCCCAGCGGGCGCTTGATGCCGCCCACGACCTTGCCGAACGGGTCGTACGAGGTCGTGTCCGTCAGCGTGCCGGAGGCCGGGTCGAGGGACCCGATCACGTCGGAACGGCCGTTGGCCACCGCGAGCCGCTTGGTGCCGTTCTGCTGCACCGCCAGCAGGTCGGCGCCGGGACCGCGGCTGAACGTCGACGAGCCGTCGGAGGCCAGGTCGTTGCCCGTGCCGGAGTAGGCGAAGGTGGTCGAGTTGCGCTTGACCACCCGGTCGAGGCCGTCGTACGAGTACGTGGCCGCGCCCTGGGACGCCAGGCGGTTGAACGCGTCGAACTTGGACTGCTGCGCGCCCTTCGACACCGTGGTGCCGCGCGGGGAGTGGACGTAGGAGTCGGTTCCGTCGTTCAGCAGGCGGTTGCGTTCGTCGAACGTCGCCGTCTTGCCGGCCGCCGAGGTGCGGTTGCCCGCCGCGTCCCAGCCGTACGCGGTCTCGACCCCGTCGGACTTCCACGAGGTCAGCCGGCCGAGCGCGTCGTAGCCGTACTCCTGCAGCGCGGGGCCCGCGAAGCCGGCCGAGGTGGCCGTCTTGAGCTGGTTCCCGTTGTCGTAGGTGTACGTCTTCGAGGCGCCGCCGACCTTGTCGGCCTTGAGCCGCGCGAGGTCGTCGTACTCGAACTCCCGCTTGCGGCCGCCGCCGTACTCCATCGCCTTGACCTGGCCGACCTCGTTGTACGAGGCGACCTGCAGCGTGCCCGTCAGCGCGTCCTGCACGCTGCTCAGACGGCCGTTGAGGTAGGCGTAGGTCGAGGCACCGGAGGCGTCCGAACGCGTGGTCACGCGGCCGTCGGAGTCGTAGCCGAACGACGACGTGCCGGACGGGCCGTCGGCGGTCAGCAGCTGGCCGCGGTCGTTGTGCGTGAACGTGTTCGTGCCGCCGGGAGCCGACGCGGAGGTCAGCCTGCCGAGCACGTCGTAGGCCATGACCCGCTCGACGGTCGGGGCCTCGGCACCGGACCCGGTCTCGCGCGTCAGCTGCCCGCGCAGGTCGAACGTCCGCTCCCGCGCCACGCCACCGGGGGCGACCGCGCGAACCGGCAGCCCACCGGTGTCGTAGGAGGTCACCCACGTCCGGTCGGCCGCGTTCGGGTGCGCGGCGGTCGACGGCTCGACCGTCTTCTCCGGCAACCCCAGCGAGTTGTAGGTGTTGTAGGTCGGGATCTGCTTGCCGTTGGTGTAGCGGGTGAGGTTGCCCGCCGCGTCGTAGCCGAAGCTGGTCGTGACCGACTCCGGCTCCGCCTGCTGCACCACGCGGCTCAGGGCGTCGTAGGTGAACGTCGTCGTCCGGTTCAGCGGGTCACGCGTCGTCTCGACGTTGCCGGCCGCGTCGTAGGTGACCGACGAACGGCGCAGCAGCTGGCCCAGCGGGTTCAGGTCGACGGAGTTCTTGACCCGGCCCGCCGTGTCGTAGTTGGTGCGCGTGGACCGGCCCAGCGCGTCCTTCACCGTGGCGGGGCGGCCCACCATGTCGTAGCCGTAGTGCGTGGGCACGCCGGCCGGGTCGACGACCTTGGTCAGCGCGCCGACCGCGTCGTAGCTGAACGTCGACCTGGAGCCGCCCGCGGACACCTTCTCCAGCAGGTCACCGGAGTCGGCGTACTTGAACCGGCTCGTGAACGTGCCCGGCTGGGGCCTGCGCTCCAGCTGGGTGGCCGTGACCAGGCGACCGAGGTCGTCGTACGTGCGCTCGGCACGCCCGCCGTCCGCGTTCACGCTCGACAGCAGCTCACCGACACGGGTGTAGGTGAACGACGAGGTGCCCTGCGACTCGCCCGGCGTCGTCGGGTGCGGGTGGGCCACCTCGACGACGCGGTTCATCTGGTCGTACCTCATCCGCGTCACGGCACCGCGGGCGTCGGTCACGGCGGCGAGGTTGCCGTCGCCGTCGTAGTCCCTGTGCGTGAGGCGCGGCGTGATCACCGAGGTGGAACCCGGTGGGGTGTAAGGAGGTGCGAACGCGTCGACCAGCCGGCCGAGCTTGTCGAACGTGGCCCGCGACGTCCTGCCCTGCGCGTCGACGGACTCGGTGGGCTGGCCGAAGGTGTTGTACCCGGCCTTGGTCTCCGGACGGGTGCGCACGGCGGCGCCGCCGTCACCGGCCTCGACCGACACCTCGGGTGCCCTGGTGCCGATCACCCGGCCGAGCACGTCGTAGCTGATCTCCGCCGTGGTCGAGGTGCCGCGCGGGTCGTGGATCGAGGTCAGCTGGTTCTGCGCGTTGTAGCCGCGCACGGTGGTCAGCCACTTGCCGTCCACCCACACGCGCTCGGACGTCTGGCGCCCGGCCGCGTCGTAGCCGAACTCGACGGTCTCCACGTCGGTCGACACCAGCTGGGAGCCGGTGTTGGACTCCAGGCCGGAGCGGACGACCTTGGTGACGTTGCCGTTCAGGTCGTACGTGAGCGCGGAGCGCCGCTTGAGGCCGTTCGGGTCCGCCGTGGTGGCGGTGATCCGGCCGACCCGGTCGTACTCGGTGGTGGTGACCCGGTTCCCGGTGCCGACGACCTTGGTCAGGTTGCCGGCGTTGTCGTAGCTGAAGTCGGCGAGCACGATGTCGCGCGTGCTGCCGTCCTCGTCGTGGAAGCCCTTCGCGTAGGTCTGCTTCAACGAGCCGTCGGTGTAGTACCGGTAGCCGGTCTTGCGGCCCATCGCGTCGGTCTGCCCGACGAGCTCGCCCGCGAGGTCGTAGTCGTACGCGGCGACGACGAGGTGGTCGTCGGGGGAGACGGGTCTGGTCTCCTCGTCCGGTTCCGCCGGCCGCCACTGGTCGCGCCAGCCGCGCAGCCGCACCTCGGCGACCATGTTGCGCGCGGTGTAGGCGTACTCGTACTTCACGCCGTCCGGGCCGACCGTCCAGGTGCGGTTGCCGGAGCTGTCGTAGCCGAAGGTGGTCTCCAGGCCCTCGGCGTCGACCAGGCGCCGCACCCGGTTGCGGTCGTCGTACTCGGTCGTGGCGGTCCTGGTCGCGTCCCCGCCGGTGAGGTCCTTGGCCTCGACGCGCTCCGGGAAGCCGTCGACGGTGTAGTCGGTCCGCACCTGCAGCTGGTGCGAGACACCGGTGACCGGGTTCTTCACCACCGGCTGCGTGACGCTGTCCACTCTGGACAGCTGGTCGTAGGTCGTCGCGGAGAACACGCCGTTCTGGGTGGTCCGTTCCCTGCGCCCCAGCGCGTCGTAGGTGTAGGTCGTGACGAGACCCGCCGGCGTGGTCACCTCGGCGAGGTCACCGGTCGCGTGGTAGCGGTACCTCGTCACGGCGCCGCGGGCGTCGGTGCTCTCGCGCACCAGCCCGGCCGGTGCGTTGCCACCGCCCACCGCCGGCTGGTTGCCGTCGGTGTAGAGGTGCCGCACCACGGCACCGTCCGGCGTGGTCTGGGTGTCCAGCTCGCCGAGCGCCGTGTAGGTGTAGCTGGTCTTGTAGGTGTCGTCGGTCGCACTGGCCGAACGGCCGTCCCGCGCCGCGATCACCTTGTCCAGCCGCGGGTCCGTCAGGTTCGACTCGTCGGCGAAGAACTGGAAGTACGACGTCTGGCAGTCCGACAGCCCCGAGCGGCAGGACGTCCGCGAGACGATGTTGCCGCGCTTGTCGTGCTGGAGCGTGACCCGGTTGCCGGTCTCGTCGGTGATCTTGCTCTGGAACCCGGCCTCGTCGTACTCGTAGGTGCGGGCGCCCTGCATCTCGACCGGCACGAACGAACCGGGCCCGCCGCCGATCGGCACCTCGCAGAACGAGCCGCCCGGCTGGCTGACGCACGTCGTGGTCGTGGTGGTGGTCGTCGGCTGGGTCGGCCGGTCCTCCGGCCTGACCTCCATGCCCAGCGGCGCGAGGTAGCGCAGGATGCGGCCGCGCAGCGGGTCGTAGTCGTAGAAGTGGGAGCGGTTGCCGGGGTCGATCACCCGCACCGTGCGGACCATCTTCTCCCGGCTGGGGCCGCTGACGACCGGTTCGCTCAGCGTCCACCTGCCGCCGTTGCCGTCGACCAGCGTGTGCATCCGGTCGCGCTGGACGTCGTAGCTGACCTCCGCCGCCACCTTGCCGCTGGGCAGCGCGACCTTGGTCAGCTGGTCGGCCGGGTCGAGCGCCGCGCGGTGCGCGGTGATCGCGAGCTGCCCCACCGTGTGCTGGTAGACGGCGACCTCGTCGATCTGGCCGGAGAAGTGCCTGCGCACGGTGCTGCCCCAACCGGCCCAGTCGGTCGTGTTGAGCTGCTGCGAGGCACCCACCAGGACGTGCGTCAGGGTGGAGTTGTCGATCGTGCCCGTCCGGTCGCCGACCGGCTGGCCGTCGAGGTACAGCCACTGCCTGTTCACCGTGCTGGTGAGCGCGACGTGGTGCCAGCGGTTGTCGTTGACCGCCGCGGTGGACGTGATCGGGTCGACCGCGCCGTGCCAGAACTGGCCGCGCAGCTTGCCGTCCGTGCCCACGTACAGCACCGGCACGGTGTTCGCGGGCGCGGTGCCGAGCGGGGTGTTCTGGGCGCCGACCAGCGGACCGCCGGCCCCCGTCTTGAACCACAGCTCGACGGTGACCTCACGGCTCTTCTTGATCAGGCCCTGCGGCAGCGCCACCGCGGACGTGGTGCCGTTGAACGAGGCCGCGCGGTCACCCGCCCCGGCCACGCCCTCGCCCACCGCGGTGCGGGTGACGTCGGTGAGGCGGCCGGTGTCCTTGCCGAGGTTGGTCGCGACCTCGCTGCGGGCGTCGGTGCCGCTGTCCTCGCGGAACCGCCAGAAGCTGTCCGGGTTGCTGTCGATGACGGCGCTGCGGAAGTGCGTGCCCTGCTGGTAGCTGTACGTCGTGCAGTTGCTCAGCGGGTCGCAGACGGTGCTGAGCCGGTCGGTGCCGGTCTCGTAGTTGTAGCGCCACGTCGAGGTCTTGCCGTTCACCGCGTCGGTGGCGACGGTGCTGACGTGGTTGCCCGCCCACGTGAACGTGAGCGTGCGGTTGCTGGTCGTGTTCCTGGCGGTCTTCAGCTTGCCGGACTCGTAGGTCAACGCGACCGCGCGACCCGCGGCGTCCGTGGTCCTGCTCAGCGTGCCGTCCGCGGCGAACAGGTGCGTCGTGTTCGACTTGTCCGTCAGCAGCCAGCCGCCGCCGGTCTGCGGCACGAGCGTCGCCCACCTGCCCGGTGGGGGAGCGAGCCGGCCCCCGGTGGGCCTGCCCTGCGCGTCGAGGTCGGCGCCGAACCTGACCTGCTGGCCGTCGGGGTAGGTGACCACGACGTTGCCGGAACCGTCGTCGTCGGGCGTGATCCGCATGTCGTACCGGCTCGACCAGCCGGCGCCGAACAGGCCGGTGCGCCGCGGGTCGAGGCTGTTGTACGTGCGGTTGACCGTGCAGCTCGGGCCCGACGGTCGTCACCGACGCGTCGACCGCGCCGGTGGTGTAGTTGCCGACCTGCGGTGAGAAGTCACCGCCGCTGCCGCTGTACGGCGCGGTGCCCAGGTGCGCGGTGATCTCCGGCTGCGGCACGGCGGTCAGCAGGGTGGCGAACCCGATCTTCGGGCTCTCCTTCTGGCCGTCCCAGGCGAAGATCTGCCACTTGTACTCGGTGCTCCAGCTCAGCCTGCCGTGCGGGACGGTCCAGGTCTGGCTGTTGATGCGGCCCGAGTCGAAGCAGTTCTGCTCGTTCTTGTCGCAGATCTCGAAGCGGTACTGCAGGGTGCCGCCGGTGGGAGGGGCATCGACGTCGATCGCCCTGGCCCAGAACGTCGGCGTGAGCGACGGTGACGAGTACCCGTTGGGCGGCCACTGCTCCTGCAGTGCGGGAGCGATCTCCTCCACCCGCAACGTGAGGCCCGCGGGCGGCACCTGCTCGTCGGTGAACATCGCGCCACCGCGGCGCAGCATCGAGAACTCGTACCGGTACGTGCCCGGTTCGGTCTTGAGGATGTTCGCGTCGAGCGTGACCGACGCGCCGCGGCCGACCGTGCCGGGCAGCGGCGCCGACTCGCTCCAGCCGAGGTAGGTGCCGTTCTCGCTGAACTGCCGGTACGCCAGCGCGAAGTCGTTGGAACCCCAGTCGACCGCGCTGCGGTTGGTGACGGTGATCTTGACCTTGCCGCCGTTGGTGCGGGTGACCGGCGGGTCCGGCACCGGGTTCTCGAACCGGTAGCCGGCGTCGAACGGCGAGTGCGTGATCGCGAGCCGCGGCGGGTTGGCCGTGCCGGCGCCGGTGAACTTCTTCCAGCTGCGGCCGTCCGTCTCGGACGCGCGCACGCTGAGACCGAAGTTGGCCTGCTGGCCCGTGACCCAGCGCTGGATCAGCGAACGGCCGTTCTCGCCGAGCGTGACCAGCTCGGTCGCCGTGGGGCACTTGGACACCGTGGTGCGCGGGGCGATCCAGCCGTGCGCGAACTGCGCGCTGCCCAGCACCGTGCCGTCGTAGCCGGGGCCGGGGAAGCTGTACCCGGTGCGCGCCGTCCAGTCCTGCGTCACCGCGTGCACCGTGATCGGCAGCGTCGCGGAACAGGACGTGGCGTGGTAGTTGGTGATCGCGAGCTGCGCACCGAGGATGCGGTGGCCCGCCAGGTCGTTCTGCACGTTCGGGAAGTGGAGGTACGACGCCGCCGTGAACGAGCCGCCGTCCACGACGTGACCGGCGCGCAGCTCACCGCCCGGCTGGCTGAACGTCGAGCCGTCCCCGTTGCGCTGCACGAACATCGACGCCGACGCGTCCTTGCGGTGCACCGGCGGGTCGACGACGACCGGGTAGACGCGGGCGGGGTCGCGCAGCCACGCGGAGTCGAGGCCGACCCGCAGCACCTGCCGGCCCTTGTCGCCCAGCAGCTCGTACGTGACGCCGCGCGACTCGGCCGTGATGCCGGAGATCTCGCCCTTCTTCGAGTCGGCCATGAAGCCGTGGGGGATGACGGCGCGCTCGTCGCCGCCCTCGTCCCTGAGGACGACGTCGCCGTCCCTGAGCTCGGCGGTGAGGCCGGTGAGCTTCAGCGGGAAGTCCCACACGTGCGGCGCGTCCTGGTTGTGCAGGACCAGGAACTCCTTGAAGCCGCCCGCTTCCACCTCGAACCGCAGGTCCGCGTTCGGCCGCACACCGGCGTAGGTGACCGAGCTGCCCGAGCTCGTGCCGGGCACCCGTGCCGCGCCTGCCAGCCCGAACTCGACCCGGTGGCCGGCGTCGAGCTGCAGCTCCGCGAGCTTCTGCGCGTCGGCCAACGGCGCGAACCGGCTGCGGACCGAGTCGGCGGCGTTGCGGAAACCGTTGTCTGCCACCACGTTCGTGTCGATCGGTGCCCAGCTGCCGTCCTGCTCGCGGAAGTTCAGCGGGTCCTTGCTGTACTCGGAGGTCAGCGTGCCGTCGGCGTTGCGGAACGTCCTGCTCCGCTCACCGCGCCGATCGGTCACCTCCGTGCTGGTGGCGGCGTCGAAGCCCTTGAGCTGCGCCTTCGCCGTCGCGTCGACCACCTGCGCGGCGTTCGCGGCCTTCGGCTTCGCGTTGAGCTCGACCGGTGGGTACTTCGACTGCAACGTCGCGGCCTCGGCGTTGTTGCGCTCGCCGGTCGCGCCCTCGGCACTCGCCGTGCCGAGCCGTTGATCAGGCCCGTGACCTGGTTCCCGCTCGGCAGCGGACCGGGCGAGCTGCTCGGACAGCACCTGCCCGAGAGCGGGCCCGAAGACGCCGAGAGTGACCGTCAGGACCAGGAAGAGGATGAGAGCGTGCCGTCTTTTGCGCACGCCGAACTGGCGGGCTCTGCCCATGGAACTCGTTCCCCCAAGTGTGAGTTCGTACAAACCCGCCGATGCCCTCCCTTGCACCAGCGGATCTCAGCCTGGGATGCGGACGACCCCGAGACAATGTGACCTGGGACACATTGTCTCGGGGGCGCCGTGGCTTTACGCGCAGTTCAACGCGCCACTGCGAAGGGCGTGCCCACCCGTGTTGTCGTCATCGGCCCACAGCACGACCTTCTTGCCGTTCACGCAGGCAGGAGCGATGGCGAACCCTTCGAGGTTCACGTTGGGCAGCTTGGCCGGCCGGTCGTAGGTCGCCGTGACCTTGAACCGCCCATCGCGGATCGCGAGCGTCGTGGACCGCCCGTTGCAATGGTCGTCACACGCCGCCCACAGCCGGTTGCCCTCGAACTCGAGGTCCATCACCTGCGCCAGCCCGCTCGCGAACCCGGCCACGAGCCGCGCCCCACCGTCCTGCAACGCGTACAGGAAGACGCCGCCGGTCGCCTCCAGCCCCACCGCGAACAACCCGCTGCCGTGCCCGGGGTAGTCGGCCGGGTCGTACCGCTTCCCGGTGTCGTCCTTGAAGCCCTGCCCGGTCAGGAACGAGTCCGGCACCCACGCGATGCCCTCGGGCCCGTCGTTGGGATCCACCTCCGGCATCCCCGGCAGCTCCCACGCCTTGGCGGCACTGCTCCCACTGCCGACCTTCAACACCGCCGGCGCACTCACGTCACCGTCGTCGTTGTCCCGCTCGACAACGACGAACAACCCGTCCGGCGTGCTCACGACCCCTTCGGCATCCGGATCACCCTGCCCGTCGGGGAACCGGAGCGACACCTTCCGGTCCACCTGCCACTTCCCGCTCCCGCCCGGCACGAGCCGGTAGAGCGTCGAGGGCCCGTTCTTCACGGCCCACACGACCCCCGCACTCTCGAACGACACCCCGCTGAGGTTCGTGCCGAACACGTTCGAACCGTCCGCGGGCCTGGTGGCCGAGTCCCCCGGCCACGTGGACGCCGCCGACGCGGGTGTGATCGCCAAGCTGAGCGCGAGAACCGCGAACACGCCAATGGCCTTGATGCGCAACGCAACGCCCCTTCTCCCACGAGGCGCGAACGCACCCCGTTCGGGCTGGCGGCGTGCCCCCAGTGGACCAGACGACCGCCTCCGGCGCTACTTCGCCTTCGCCTTCTCCTTCGCCGCCTTCTTGAAGTCGCGCACCTCCAGCAGCGACTTCCGGTCCGTCACGTCCGCGACACTGCGCCTGCTGCCCTCGTCGCCGTAGTGCCCGGCCGCCTTGCGCCACCCCTCCGGCGCCACCCCGGCCTGCTTGCCGAGCAACGCCAGGAAGATCTTCGCCTTCTGGTCCCCGAACCCCGGCAACGCCTTGAGCCGCTTGAACACCGCGCCCCCGTCCCCCTCAGCCCAGATCCGCGTCACGTCCCCGTCGTACTCCGCCACCACGAACCGCGCGAGCGCCTGCACGCGCTTGGCCATCGAGGCGGGGAAGCGGTGCACCGCCGGCGGCGTCGCCATGACGGCGGCGAACTCCTCGGGGTCGGCCTCGGCGATGCGGTGCACGTCGAGACTGCCCATTCGGTCAGCGATGACCTTGGGGCCGGAGAACGCCTTCTCCATCGGAATTTGCTGGTCGAGGGTCATGCCGAGGAGGAGAGCGAACATGTCCGACGCGAGGAGTGCGTCCGCGTCGGGGTTCTGCGCGAGGCACAGCGTGCGGGTCATGGCGGGATGGTGTCACGGACCAAGCGACTGTCGCCCGGCGAACTCACGGGTTCGGGCTCCACCGCAGTTCGGCGGCAATCCACCGACCAGGATCCTCTGCCGACAGAATCGGGTTGAGGAACCTCCTCATGAGTTCGGTTGCCTGCGTGAGCGTCCGATGCGCCGCCAAGGCATCGAGGGTGCTGGCTTCGCGTTCGTACCCGGTGCCCCAAGAGGCAGGTTCCGGCACGGTGAACACCTCGGGGAGCTGAAGATCGATGCCTGCACCACGGCGCCGCTGACATTCGTGCCTGATGGCAATTTGCAGTTCTCGGCCCACAACGGACTCGCGCAGAGCGATGAGCACCAGGTCCACGAGATCGCGGTACCTCGTGGAAACCCTTCCGTTGTGCTTTTCGTACAGGGCGCACACCTTGTCCGCTACGTGAGCGATCAGCGGGTACAGCCTGACCACTGGCCAGTCGTCAGGCCAGTCAACAGGGACGGACGGCTGCAACCTCCGCAGCTCGGGTGTTCCGTGCAGCGGTGAGTGCACAACCAGGTCGACGCTGACGGTGCCCTCCGTCCGCTGGCCCACCAGGATGGTGAACGAAACGCGCGTGGTCGGGCGGTTTTCCGTCATCTCGGCACGTCCGCGATACACGTATCGAACGAAGTCGCCCAGGTCGAAGTCCGCGGCAGCGCGGATCGCAGCCACCGCCTCGTTCAGATCGGTGGCGTGCGGGCGGCACAGGTCGATGTCCCGGCTGTGGCGGACATCGCGGTAGCGCACCAGCATCGCTTGGCCGCCCTTGAGGAGCCAACCATCGGGGTCGTGGCGGAAAACTCTGGCGAGGAGCCGCTCGAAGAAGAACCTGTTGAGCAGATCGCCAGGACGTGTGCCGGCGTTCGCGGCCTCGCGTTTGGCGCGATCTCGAAGCGCGCGGCTCAGTGCCAGGGGCGAGGCGTAGCTCACTGCTTGCTCTCCAGCTCGGGGTTGTCGCTGGTTGATTCGTCGATCGCCGCGTTCACGGCCGCCTGCAACTTCTTCAGTTGCGCCACGTCCAACCCGGCGAGCTGGGTGGCGATCGAGTGAACCGTCGCTGTTGCCGCAAGGCTGGATTCGGCGGACATCGTCACCGCAGGTCGGCTGCCGAACGCAGCATCTGCCCCTGCCTGGTGCAGCAGGTGCTGCAGCAGACGGGACCCATCGTCTCCGCTGATGCCATATGCGGCTGCGTGGTCGGCCAGCACCAGCAGAAGGTTTTGCACGTCCACCAGCCGGCGGCGAAGTGCGTCGTGCAGGACTCCGCCCAGATGGCCTCCGTCGACCTGCGCGACGAGGAGGTCCCTGATGGTTCGTTCGACCGTGGTCACCGGTAGACCGTCATCGGTCGTGGTGATCTCGTCGCGGGTCAGCGTGCCTCGATGCAGTCGAACGCCGGAGATCCGGGTGGTTCGTCGTCGTGGCACGGTGATCTCGACCTGTGGCGCAGGTATGTCACCGAGGCCGTGCAGGACGCAAGCGGTGCGATGCGAGAAAGCGCCGTTGTCGCAGTCGGCGACGTCTCGCTCCCAAGCGCGGCGAGACGGATCCAGGCGAAGCCATGCCGACTTCTCTTCGAGGTGGTTCGGAGTTCCCGCTGCGACGACGAGGTGGACGCCGCGCGTCACGTGGTCGACAAGCCCCGCCGAGACCAGCCGGGTCAAAGTCGTGCGGTTCACCCCTGCTGCGTCCGCCTGCTGGGTCGTGAACAGGCCCCACTGGTCAGCAGCGATCTCGCCGATGACTTGAAGGGCCATGACACGTTCCATGCACCAACGCTACACCGTATGCAGCGTTTGCTACATCTTAGGTGTAGCAAACGTTGCACCAAGGGGTGAACTGCCTCGTTCAGGCGATGTGCTGGTCCGGCAGCACTTCCTAAAGCAACGCGAACCGATTCGGTCTTTCGTATAGGTCCGAACGAAGCGGCCTGACCGCTCGCCGCTGAAATGAGCACGCACGCCGCTGTGGCAATCCGTGTTCGAACAGTCACGCCACTCTAAGGGCAGGGGCGGAAAACGCCGTTCCATTCCCCGTGACCGGGGAATGAGCACTAGGGGGCGCTGGTGGGCGGGGGATTGTTCCTCGTGGTTTCGTGACGGTGGAGAACGGGGTCGGCGGAGGTGTGCAGGGTCAGGTCGTGCAGGCCGGGTCCATCCAGGGCGGGGTGCACCTGCACGGGTTTGCGCAGGTCCTGCCCGTTCCGCGGCAGTTGCCGGCGGCGCCGTTCGTGTGCGTGGGGAGGGAACGCGAGTTGGCGTTGCTGGCGGCTGCGATGGACGAGGCCGCGGGAAAGGGTGGGGCGGTGGTGGTTTCCGCATTGGCCGGGACGGGCGGGATCGGGAAGACCTGGCTCGCTTTGTGGTGGGCGCACCGAAATGTGGACAGGTTTCCGGACGGGCAGTTGTTCGTGGATCTGCGCGGGCGGGATGCGAGTGGCGATCCGATGTCGTTGGACACGGCGGTGCGCGGGTTCATCGACGCGTTCGGGATCGCCGCGGACCGGATTCCGGTCGACGTCGGTGCGCGGCTGGGGTTGTACCGGAGTCTGGTGGCGGGGCGACGGATGTTGATCCTGCTCGACAACGCACGGGATGCGGCGCACGCTGCGCAGTTGTTGCCGGGCAGCCCGTCCTGCGTGGTGATCGTGACCAGCAGGGACCGGCTGGCGGGGCTGGTGCGCAGTCACGGGGCGCGGTCGGTGACGTTGGACGTGTTGTCCGACGGTGCGGCGCACGAGCTGCTCCGCACGCTCATCGGGAAGCAGCGGGTGGACGCGGAACCGCAGGCGGCGGGGGAGCTGGTCGCGTGTTGCGCGGGATTGCCGCTGGCGTTGAGCATCGTGGCGAGCCGGGCGACGGCGCACCCGTCGTTCCCGCTCGCGGCGTTCGTGCGGGAGCTTGAGCTGACCCGGCTGGGGGCGTTGGACGAGGGTGACGGTGCGCTGAGCCTGACCGCGGTGTTGTCGTGGTCGTACGCGGCGTTGTCGGTGCGGGAGGCCGAGGTGTTCCGGATGCTCGGGGTCACGCGGACGGCGGACGTGAGCCTCGGTGCGGTGGCGGCGATGGCGCGGGTGCCGGTGGTGGAGGCGGCGCGGGTGCTCCGTGCGCTGGAACGGGTTTCGCTGGTGCACGAGCACATGCCGGGGCGGTACCGCATGCACGACCTGGTGCAGCTCTACGCGGAGGACTTGGCGGCGCAGGACGCGGCACGGCACGAGGTCCGGCGCCGGCTCGTCGACTTCTACCTGCACACCGCGCACAACGGGGACCGGCTGCTCGACCCCGACGGACAGGACGTCGCGCCGGCGCCGCCGCGGTGTGTGCCGCTCGGGTTCGCCTCGCAGGCGGAGGCGTTGGAGTGGTTCGACATCGAGCACCAGAACGTCCTTGCGGCGCAACAGCTCGCGGAGGGCGACGCGGTGTGGCAGCTCGCCTGGGTGCTGCACGGCTACCACTGGTGGCGTGGGCACCTGCACGACGACCTCAGGGCGTGGCGGGCGGCGGCGCCGGCGGCGAGCGACCTGTCGTCGCGGGTGCTCGTGCACCAGATGCTGGGGTTCTCGTACTCGCGGTTGCGGCAGTACGACGAGGCGTCCGAGCAGCTGGACCAGGCGCTGGCGCTGGTGGACGAGCTGGGGGACCCGCACCGGCGGGGTTCGGTGCACCACGCCGCGGCGCGGGCGGCCGGGGAGCGGGGCGACTTCGGTCGCGCGCTGCACCACGCGGTCGAGGCGCTGCACCACTACCGGCAGGCCGGTCTGCCGATGCGGGAGGCGTGGGCGCTGATCATGATCGGCACGTACGCGGGGCGGCTGGGCGATCACGACCTCGCGCACTCGTCGGCGGACAAGGCGCTGGAGTTGTTCCAGGAGCACGAGTACGCGCCGGGCAAGGCGGCCGCGTTCGCCGCGCTCGGCACGTTGCTCGGCGCCATCGGCGACCACGCGTGTGCCATGGCCTACCACGAGAGCGCGCTCACGATCAGGCGCGAGCTCGGCAACAGCTACGGCGAGGCGGACACGCTGGCGCAGCTCGGCGGCACCTATGCGGCGCTGAACCGGCTGGCGTGGGCGCGGTCGTGCTGGCGCGCGGCTCTGGCGCTCTACCGGTCGCAGAACCGCGTCGCCGACGTGGAGAAGGCGTTGCGGGAGCTGGACCTGCTCGCCGACCGGTAGGCCGTCAGGCGCCGGCGACCCGGACCTCGGACACCACCTGGCGCACCAGCACGCGCAGCGCCTCGCGGTCGACCGTGGCCGGGTCGTCGGCCAGCCACTCGCCGATCTCGCGCACGAACTGCTCCGGCGTCATCGGCGGCACCTCGAAGTCGAGGTCGTCGTCGCAGGTGACCTCGCCCGCGCGGCTCGGGTAGATGATCAGCGCGCCGCGGACCTCCAGCGACGGCAACAGTTCCTGGAACCGCTCGACGCCTTCGAGCAGCTGGGTGCCACCGCCGCGGAACGGGTGGCCGTTGCGCCACAGCTCGCCGTCCTCGTCGCAGTAGTAGTGGCCGGGCAGCCACGACTTCGACTCGATCAGCACGAGCCGGCGCCCGCACAGCAGCGCGTGGTCGACGTCGGCGAACACCGAGCCGGGCCACGCGAGGCCGTGGAAGACGCGCACCCCCGGCAGCTGGGTGAGGTACTCGGTCAGCAGTCCGGCCGTCAGCCGTTCGCGTCTGTTTTCACCCGGACGGCCGAAGATGGTGTTCCCGTCGTACTCCCCGGCGAACGCCCGTTCGGCCCGCGCGACCGCGACGTACCGGCGGACCAGCCGGAACGCCCCGTAACCGGCGGCGGCCACGAGGGGCAGCCAGACGGCCAGCAGCAGCGGCGACAACGGCAGCGCCAACGGGATGAGCAGGACGAACCACCCGCCGATCGCGGCCGCCGCGGGGGCGTGGCCGAGGCCGGTGGCGGGGACGTAGCGGACCCGTTGACCGAGGTCGATCCGGTTCCACCAGCCCATCGAACCGAGGTCGACGCGCGGCTTGGGCGCCAGGTAGCTCGGGTCGTCGCCGAAGTCGCGCAACCGCCCGGTCCGGCCCGTTCGCCGAGGTCGCGGGCGTGCGGGCGGGCGCACCACGGACGGTGTGGGCGCTGCGGGACGGTCGTAGTCCGCTCGGCGGACCGGGTCCTTCAGCGTCTCGTAGGCCTCCTGGAGCAGCCGGAAGCCGCCCGAGGTACCACCCGCGTCGGGGTGCATGACCTTGGCGAGTGACCGGTAGGCCGACTTGATCTCCGAGGCGCTGGCGCCCCGGCTGACACCGAGCAACTCGTAGTAGTCGATCCCTGGCACGACACCGTCCAGTCCGAGGTTGTTGCACGAACCTTATGGGTCCAACACTTTCGCAGGGCATACGGCCCGCTGTTCACGGACTAGTGTTGTCGTACGCGGTGCGAAGGGGCCTGTAGCGCAGTGGTCGACGCGCCCTCCCACAGGGGAGGGAGAACGCCGGTTCGAATCCGGCCGGTCCCGCTCAGCCGAGGCGTCGTGTCCTCTGTGGACCTCTCATCGACCGTGTGCGACCTGACGTTTCGAGTTGCCGACCCGGCCGACCTGTCGCAGTCTTCCGCGCATGGCGACCTGTGACGTCTGCGGCAACGAGTACTGGATGGCCTTCGAGGTCCGCACGGTGGGCGGTGGTGTGCACACGTTCGACAGCTTCGAGTGCGCGATCCAGCGCCTCGCCCCGCGCTGCGAGCACTGCGACTGCCGGGTGATCGGGCACGGCGTGGAGGTGGAGGGCCGGTTCTTCTGCTGCGCCCACTGCGCGCGGTCGGCGTCCTCCGACCTCGGGGCGCAGATCCGCGACACCGTCGGCGCGCACCCCGGTTAGGCCTCCGCTTGTCCGGCTGCGTTGGCGTGCATGAAGCCCAACGCCGGCTCGATGGCGGGCAACGGACCGGGCACACGACATCGCACCGTGACGCCCAAGGCCGGGTCACGGTGCGAGTGCGGCTGTAGGAACCCTTACCAGGCAAGCGATGCCAGGCGGCGGGGCTCCAGGAACGCGGCCAGCAGGTACGCGGCACCACCGAGCACCGCCAGCACCCCGAAGAACCCGGCGCCGGGCACGAACAGCGCCGCCGCGGCGACCAGGGCGAGCCACGTGCCGAGGTTGTGGTGCAGGGCGTTGCCGCGGACGGCGCCCTCGGCGAGGTAGATCAGGCCGACCACGATGGTCGAGCCCGCGGGCCAGAGCACGGCCTGCAGCTCCGGGCGGTCGAACACGGTGGTCAGGCCGGTGATCGCGAGGGCGAGCGCGGTGAACCCGACGATCCAGGCCGCGCCGACGAGTTTCTCCGCTCGTCGCCGTGCGGGGGCGGCGGCACGCTGGGCCCGCAGCGCCGCGGTCGTGGCGAGCACCGTGGCGACGAGCATGCCGGCGGCGAGGAACGCGACCGGCAGCCACGACGGCAGCACCACGACCGGGTCGACGCCCCTGGACAGGGCCGCGCTGCCGTGGCCGAGGACGTAGGCGGTGGCGAAGCCCAGGTAGGCGGGGCGGTTGTCGATCTCGGTGGCGGGGACGACGGCGGTGGAGCGGATCGTGGTGGCGTTCATGGCAGGACCTCCTGGAAGTCAGATGAGCGAGGTGATGAGGCGTGGTGCGAGGACGGCGAACCGGGGTGAGCGCCGGGTCGTGGCGCGCTGGTCGGCGAGGCCGTGCAGCCCCAGCCACAGCACCAGGGCGTCGGCCGCGGGTTCGGTGCGGCGGGGGTCGGCGAGCACTCGGGTGAACAGGCGCAGCGCCGGTCCGGAGAGGTCCGCCGCACCGAACATCACGCGGTAGCGGTGCGGGTGCGCGACGGCGAAGTCGAGGTAGGCGAGGCCGGCCGAGCAGGCGTCGGCCGCGCCGAGCACCGCGGTTTCGAGCTCGCGGAACGACTCGTGGCACACGGCCAGCAGGATCGCCGGCGGATCGGGGAAGTGCGGGTAGATCGACGAGGTGGGCAGGCCCGCCTCGCGGGACACGGCGCGCAGCGTCACCGCGTGCCTCCGGTCGACCAGGGCGGTCGCCGCCGCCACGATGGTCTCGCGGCAGCCGGGCCTGGTCACGGCTGCGGGACGATGACGACCTTGCCGAGGACGGTGCGCGACTCGGCGAGCGCCAGCGCGGCGGCCGCGTCGGTCAACGGGACGCGCGCGGCGATCTGCGGCGTGAGCGCACCGCTGCCGACCAGGCGCAGCACCTGCGTGAGGTCCTCGCTCAAGCGGGCGCGGAACGCCGCGGTGCGGAACCGCTTGCCCGCCCAGAAGTTGTAGAAGCCCGCGCGCTTGCCGTTGGGCAGCGCGTTCCACACCAGCAGCCGCGCGAACAGCTTGAGCACCGGCACCATGCCGCTGCCCGGCTCGTCCTTCGTCGCCGCAGAGCCGTAGTTGACCAGCGCGCCACCGCGGCGCAGCAGCTTCCAGGACTCCGCCAGGCCCGCGCCGCCGACGTGGTCGAACACCGCGTCGACACCGCCGGGGGCGAGCGCGCGGATGCGGTCGTACACCTCCGGGTCGCGGTAGTCGACCACCTCGGCGGCACCGAGCTCGCGCACCGCGTCGTGGTGGCGGGCAGAGGCCGTGCCGATCACCCTGATGCCGGCGTGCTTCGCCAGCTGCACCAGCGTCGAGCCGACGCCGCCGTTCGCACCGAGCACGACGATCGTGCCGCCGCGCTCCACCTTGGCGGTGCGGTACAGCATCTGCCACGCCGTGACGCCGTTGACCAGCACGGTCTCGGCGGCGGCGGAGTCGATGCCGTCCGGCACCGGCACGAGGTCGGCCGCGGCCACGGTCAGGTGGCTGGCCCAGCCGCCGACCTTGGTGACGGCGGCGTACCGGCGGCCCTTCATCAGCGGGTCCACACCGGGCCCGGTCGCGACCACCGTGCCGACGACGTCGTAGCCGGGCACGAACGGGAACGCGGGCTGGTCGTAGTACTTGCCCAGGCGCATCTGCTGCTCGGCGAACGAGACGCCGGTCGCCTCCATGCGCACGACCGCCTGGCCCGCACCCGGTGCCGGCAGGTCGCGGACCCGCACGTGCAGGCCATCGGGCTCGACCACGCCGGGCAGGACGACCTCGGTGGCGCGGGTCGTGGCGGTGGTGGCGTTCATGTCGGTGTCTCCTCGGATCGTTGTGCTTACGGTCATAAGCTAACGATCGTAAGTAAACGAGCGCAAGGCCTAACACTCATAAACTTTCACGTGTATGGTTACGAGCGTGACAAACACCGGGTCGGCAACCCCCGCACGCAGGCGAAACCGTCGTGGCGAAGGGGGGAAGCTGCGCGAGGAGATCATCGCGGCGGCCGTCGAGATCCTCGACGAGGGCGGCGACGAACGCGCGGTCACGCTGCGGTCGGTCGCGCGCAAGGCGGGGATCGCGGCACCGTCGATCTACCCGCACTTCGCCGACCAGCCGTCGATCATGCTGGCCGTGGTCAGGCAGGAGATGGACCGGCTCGCCGTCGCCCTGCGCGAGGCGGACGAGCAGGCGGGCCCGGACCCGCGCGCGCGGCTGTTCGCCGTCTGCAACGCCTACCTGGACCTGTCCCGGGAGCACCCGCAGCGCTACCGGATCATGTTCGGCGGCCTGTGGACGCCGTCGGTCGACGACGCGTCGATCACCGACGACGACCTGGAGTCACTGGGCGCGGAGGCGCTCGCGGTGCTCGCCGACGTGCTCGGCGCGTGCGTGGAGGCCGGGATCGCGCACGGCAGCGACGACCTCTACGGCGACGCGGTGGCGTTGTGGCTCGGGCTCCACGGCCTTGCGCACCAACGTGCCGTGGTGCGCAAGATGCCGGGACCGGAGGACGTGGCGGAGCGCCTGATCACGGCGCTCGCGCATCTCAGGTAGACACGTCTCAGGTGGGCGCGTCTCAGGGAGCTTCGAAGAGCGTCGACACCGACTCGCCGACGTTGATCCGGCGCATGGCCTCCGCCAGCGCCGGAGCGATCGACAGCACCTGCAGCTTCGGCACCTTCTTGTCGTCGGGGATCGGCACCGTGTTGGTGGCGACGATCTCCAGCACGTCGTCGAAGGCTTGGAGCCGTTCCAACGCGCCTGACGAGAACAGGCCGTGCGTGCAGGCGACCCTGATCGTCCCGACGCCGCGCTCGCGCAGCTTGTCCAGCAGCTCGATCACGGTCGAGCCCTTGGCGATCTCGTCGTCCAGCACGATCACGTCGCGGCCGGCCACGTCGCCGATGACCGTGGAGATCTGCACCTCGTCGTCGGCGAAGCGCTGCTTGGCACCGGCGGCCACGGGCACGCCGAGGATGCGGGCGAAGTGCGCCGCTTCCTTGGCGTTGCCCAGGTCCGGCGAGACGACGACGGTGTTGGTCAGGTCGTTGCGGGTGAAGTGCACCGCCAGCTCCCGCAACGCGTGCAGGTGGTCGACGGGCACCGAGAAGAAGCCGTGCACCTGCGGCGAGTGCAACGTCATCGCGAGCACCCGCGAGGCACCGGCGGCGACCATCAGGTCGGCGACCAGGCGGCCGCCGATCGAGATCCGCGGCGCGTCCTTCTTGTCCGACCGCGCATACGCGTAGTGCGGCAGCACCACGGTCGTGCGCGCGGCGGAGGCACCGCGGGCGGCGTCCAGCATCAGCAGCAGCTCCACCAGGTGTTCCTGCACCGGCGGCACGAGCGGCTGGATCAGGAACACGTCCCGTTCCCGGCAGTTCGCCTGCAGCTGCACCTCCAGGCAGTCGTTGGCGAAGCGGGTGACGCGGCTGGGGGAGAGGTCGACGCCGAGGTGACGGCAGATCTCGGCGGCGAGTTCGGGATGAGCGGTACCGGTGAAGACAGCGATGTCGCGCACGTGCGCAAACCCTAGTCGACCACCAGCACCAGCTTGCCGTTCTGGAAGAACGGCGTGAGGTTGCCCCGTGTGTCGACCGTGTGGGTTCCGCGCGGCAGCACGGCTTCTATGGCCGTGAACGCGAGGATGTCCGACACGCCGTGACGGCCGCGCAGCGAGCGCTGGCCCTGAAAACGCAGAGCGCGCCCCTCACGCCGGTATTGGTGCGCCTCGGCGGCAGCCGACGCGCCCGCGCGTAATGCCTCCGGGCCCACCAGCCGTCCGGACGACGCACTGCGCACGGCAACGCCGAAGCCCTGCTGGACCAGCGTGTCCACCTCGATGTCGGACGGGGGCTGCGGTACGAGGAAGGACATCGCGTGGTGGCCCTCGACCTCGTGGACGACGACCGTGCGCGCGGTCGTCAGCAACGTGTCGTGCAGCTCCAGCGCGATCTTCTCTGCTTCCCAGCGGTTTTCGTAACCGGCGTCGATGCCGACGAAGGTGCTGGTCACCTGACCTCCACGAAGATCGGGTTGGTGTGGCACCACAGGTCCTCCCACGGGTTCGCGGCTCCCGGAGTGTCCGCCTGCGGTTCGAACGCGCCGCGGTTGCCGTCGGTTCCGCGCAGTCTGAGGTGGAAAGGCTTCCGGACGTTGCGGAACGTGTGCGTGAAGACCGCATGGTGCCAGCGCGGCTCGAAGGATCGCTCGACGTTCACATGTGGCGTGGACAACGTTTCAGAAGTCGTTCGGCCGGTAACCGCGCCCTGGACGAGGTCAAGCCTACGCATCCCGGCCACGCGGCCGGCACTGTTCGGCGAGGTTGCCAGACGCACCGTGACCAACACCCTCCACGCAACCGGCCGGGGTCCGTGGAGGCTAGACCGTTCGGATGAGGCGGAGGTGGCCGCCGGGTGGACTGCCGGCGAACGTCAGATCGGCAGCAGATCGATCCAGTCCAGGAACGGCAACGCGCCCGTGGCCTGCAACGCGGCCAGTCCCAGCCACAGCGACAGACCCGTCACGATCGGCCCGACGACCGCCATCTCGACCACGCCGCCGGTCTTCATCCGCATGATCTTCGGCGGCGCCACCGGGTACCAGGTCTTGCCCATGATCGGCACCGGCCACAGGATCGGGCAGCCCTGCTCGGTGATCGCGTCCCCGACGTAGTGCGCGAAGCACCCGACGCCGACCGCGATGCCGGCCGCCGCCGCGGACGCGTTCGTCTGCGCCGTCCACGCGATCATCGCCCACGTGATCCCCGCGGACACCGCCGTGATCAGCAACGCGTCCTGCTTGGGGCACCAGTCGTTCATGATGCCGCGCACCGCGAGACCGGCGAACACGAACATGAGCACCGGCAGCGCCCACTTCTGGCTGTTCTGCACGACAGCGGTGGTGAACACGGCCGCGAACAACGCGAAGACGAGCGTGTGGGTCAGGCCGCGGTGGCCGCCGTCGCGCTTGGAGTCCTTCTTCGTCCTCGTGGTCCGGTAGACGAAGCCGCTCAGCATGTTGATGCCGGCGGACAGGCCGCCGCTCAGCGCGCCGAACGTGCGCGAGATGGTCGAGCCGGGGTGGTCGAGGTCGGGCAGCAACGCCGCACCGGTCGCCAGCACGGCCCCCACCGCCCAGCTCTGCGGGGACAGCTGGCCGATCGGGTGAGCGGAAGCGAACGCGGTGACGGCGGACCAGGCAAGCAGGCCGCTCATCGCGTGTGTTGGCCCAGTGGACACCGACGCCCCTCCTGAAGATCACCCGACAGTGTGAACAGTAGTCGCAGGTATCACGCGGTCGGTCGTGAACTCCATATCTGCGGACAACTGATCACTCGATGAAGGACGTGTGGACATGACGCAGGTTTGGCTCATCACCGGCAGCTCCCGCGGTCTCGGCCGCAAGACCGCGGAGGCCGTGCTCGCCGCCGGGCACCGGCTCGTCGCCACCGCGCGCAACCCCCGCGACCTCGACGACCTCGTCTCCCGGCACGGTGACCGGGTCCGGGCTGTCGCACTCGACGTGCGCGACGCCGATCAGGCCAGACGGGCGGTGGAGACCGCGGTGGCGGAGTTCGGCCGGCTCGACGTGGTGCTGAACAACGCCGGCTCCGGGCACGTGACCTCGATCGAGCAGTGCTCGGACGCCGACTTCCGCGAGCAGCTGGAGGTCAACCTCTTCGGCGTCGTCAACGTCACCCGCGCCGCGCTGCCGGTGCTGCGGCGGCAGCGGTCCGGCCACTTCCTGATGACCGGTTCGACCGCGGGGCACGTGGCGTTCGGCGGCGGGCTCGGCCCGTACGTGACGGCCAAGTTCGCGCTGCGCGGCTTCTCCGAGTCGCTGGCGGCGGAGACCGCGCCGTTCGGCGTGAAGGTCACCCTGCTGGAGCTCGGCGGCTTCCAGACCGACTGGACGGGCCCGTCCCTGGTGGTGACCGAGCCGTCGGAGGACTACGTTCCGTCTGTCGGGGTACTGCTGGGCATGGTTCGCGGCGCGGACGGCAACATGCCGGGTGACCCGGCCGAGGCGGCGAGGGTCATGCTCGACGTGGTAGCCATGGACGAGCCGCCGCTGCGTCTGCTGCTGGGCAGTGACGCGGTGGAACTGGTCCGCCTGGCGGACCAGGCACGAACTGCGGAAATCGACAAGTGGGAGCACGTGAGCCGCTCGACCGACCGCAACCCCGAACCGGTGTAACCAGGGTCGCAGGCGCGTCGGAGCGGTTTACCAGTACGCTTGTCTTGCTTGCATCGTCGCGAGAGGAGCGCCCGGAGTTATGGGCAAGATCAAGGTTCAGGGCACCGTCGTCGAGCTCGACGGCGACGAGATGACCCGGATCATCTGGCAGTTCATCAAGGACAAGCTGATCCACCCGTACCTGGACGTCACCCTGGAGTACTACGACCTGGGCATCGAGCACCGGGACGCCACCGACGACCAGGTCACGATCGACGCCGCGAACGCCATCAAGAAGCACGGCGTCGGCGTCAAGTGCGCCACGATCACGCCGGACGAGGCGCGGGTCGAGGAGTTCGGCCTGAAGAAGATGTGGGTCTCGCCGAACGGCACGATCCGCAACATCCTCGGCGGTGTCGTCTTCCGCGAGCCGATCATCATCTCGAACGTGCCGCGCCTGGTTCCCGGCTGGACGAAGCCGATCATCATCGGCCGTCACGCCCACGGCGACCAGTACAAGGCCACCAACTTCAAGGTGCCCGGCGCCGGCAAGCTCACGATCACGTTCCAGCCGGAGGACGGCTCGGACCCGATCGAGCACGTCGTCACCGAGTTTCCGGCGGAGGGCGGTGTGGCGATGGGCATGTACAACTACAACAAGTCCATCGAGGACTTCGCCCGCGCCTCGTTCTCCTACGGCCTGCAGCGGGGCTACCCCGTCTACATGTCCACGAAGAACACGATCCTGAAGGCCTACGACGGCCAGTTCAAGGACATCTTCCAGCGCGTGTTCGACGAGGAGTTCAAGGCGGAGTTCGACGCCAAGGGCCTCACCTAC
This sequence comes from Lentzea chajnantorensis, assembly GCF_054300775.1. Lineage (NCBI taxonomy): Bacteria > Bacillati > Actinomycetota > Actinomycetes > Pseudonocardiales > Pseudonocardiaceae > Lentzea > Lentzea chajnantorensis. The sequence continues at coordinate 1,852,667 of NZ_JBSDZT010000002.1, forward strand.
GAGCACCGCCTCATCGACGACATGGTCGCCGCGGCCATGAAGTGGGAGGGCGGCTACGTCTGGGCGTGCAAGAACTACGACGGTGACGTCCAGTCCGACACGGTCGCGCAGGGCTTCGGCTCGCTCGGCCTGATGACGTCGGTCCTGATGACGCCGGACGGCAAGACCGTCGAGGCCGAGGCCGCCCACGGCACGGTCACCCGCCACTTCCGCCAGCACCAGGCCGGCAAGCCCACCTCCACGAACCCGATCGCCTCGATCTTCGCGTGGACCCGTGGCCTGATGCACCGCGGCAAGCTGGACGAGACCCCCGAGGTCATCCGCTTCGCCGAGGCGCTCGAGTCGGTCGTCATCGAGACCGTCGAGTCCGGTCAGATGACCAAGGACCTGGCCCTGCTGATCAGCAAGGACCAGGAGTGGCTGACCACCGAGGACTTCCTCGCCGCCCTGGACGAGAACCTCAAGAAGAAGATGGCGTCGTTCTGACGTTCGCCTGAACGGTTCGTCGAAGGCCACCCCGGTCACGCCGGGGTGGCCTTCTTCGTTCCCGCGTCACCCGGTCGGTTCCTCTTGCGGGTGGTTGCCGCGCCGAGCCGTCCGGCGCATCCTCCCAGCCGCTATATCTGCTGATCGAAGGCAGTGCGGTGCGCGGGAGGCGACGATGCTGGGTGTTCCGGTCCGGGGCATGATCGTGATTGGCGTGCTCGGCGTCGCCGGGGTGATGTACGTCGCGAACGGCGGCAAGCCGATGGGCACCGACAAGGCCGACCAGGTCTGCAAGATCACGGTGACCGCGGACATCCTCAACGTCCGCTCCGGTCCCGGCGACATGCAGCCGATCGTCTCCACGATGCCCCGCGACGCCGTGACCGACGCCTCCGACCGCGTCGAGAACGGTTACCGCATGCTGAGCGACCGCCGCTGGGTCAACGGACAGTTCGTGGCGCTGACGAGCGACTCCACCTGCAGGTAGACCCGGCTGGCACACTGGTGCCATGCTGCGCAACATGTTCCGGTGGGGCCGGGCGAAGTCCACGACCCGGTGCACCTGCACCCCGGAGTGGCAGGGCCTCTACACCGAGCTGGACGGCCAGCGCCAACTCGCGCTGCCCCGTGACGAGATGGCCACCCTCGTCGGCTACCTCGACCTGCGCGCCCACTGCGCCGGCTGCGGCGCCGAGTACCCGCACGCCTGGGGCCTGGCCTCCCAGTAGGCTCCCCGGTCGTGCTCACGGTCTCCACGGTCAACGTCAACGGTCTGCGCGCCGCCGCCAAGAAGGGCTACCTGGAGTGGCTCGCGTCCTCCTCGGCGGACGTCGTGTGCCTGCAGGAGGTCCGCGCGGAACCGGGTGACCTCGCAGCCGAGCTGCACACCCCTCCCGGTTGGCACGCCGTGTACGCCCCGTCGTCCCTGAAGGGCCGCGCGGGCGTGGGCGTGCTCTCGCGCGTTGAACCGTCATCGGTCCGCGTGGGCTTCGGCGAAGCGGAGTTCGAGTCGAGCGGCCGCTACGTGGAGGTCGAGCTGCCCGGCGTCGTCGTCGCGTCCCTGTACTTGCCCTCCGGTGACGTCGGCACGGAGCGCCAGGAGGAGAAGGACCGCTTCATGGCGTCCTTCCTGCCGTACCTGGTGTCGCTGCGGGAGAAGGCCGCCGTGTCGGGCCGTGAGGTGCTCGTGTGCGGGGACTGGAACATCGCGCACCAGCAGGCCGACCTGAAGAATTGGCGGACCAACCAGAAGGAGTCCGGGTTCCTGCCGTACGAGCGGGAGTGGATGTCCTCGGTGTTCGCCTCCGGGTACAACGACGTGGTGCGCGCGCTGCACCCCGATGTCGTCGGGCCGTACTCGTGGTGGTCGTATCGCGGGAAGGCGTTCGACAACGACTCCGGCTGGCGCATCGACTACCAGGTGGCGACGGACGGGCTGGCTGGGCGGGCGGTGTCCGCGGTGGTGGAGCGGGCGGCCACCTATGAGGAGCGGTGGTCGGACCACGCTCCGGTGACCGTCGTGTACTCGGGCTGATCGCAGGCTGCGGATCAGGCACAATCGTGCCCAGGAGGTGACGAGGGTGCACGAGGTCGTGGCCGCCAAGCTGACCGAGATCGAGGATCTGTGCCGGACGCTGGGCGTCCGCCGGCTCGACGTGTTCGGGTCGGCGGTCGGGTAGTCGTTCGACGTGGAGACGAGTGACGTGGACATCCTCGTGGAGTTCGACGTCACCGACGGGTTCGACCACTTCGGCAGCTACTTCGCGCTGAAGGAGGGGTTGGAGCGGATCCTCGACCGGCCCGTCGACCTGGTGGTCGGCGCCGGCATCCGCAACCCGTACTTCCACCAGCAGGTGATGGACACCAAGGAAACCCTGTATGCGGCGTGATCCCCGTGCGTACCTGTGGGACGCGGTGCGCGCCACTGAGCTGCTGGCCGAGTTCAGCGACGGCAAGTCGTTCGCGGACTACGTCTCCTTGGAAGAGCACCTGCGCCAGTTGTCGGCCGGCTTGAGCTGACCGGCGTCACCCGGTTCACGTCCCAGCGCCGCACCGCCGCACGGCCGGTCACCCGTTCCGCCGTCCGACCCAGCCCACCCGGTCTTTATCGCTCCCGTCACCCGACCGCCCGCTCGATTCAGCCCGCCCGTTCCCCGAACATGAGCACGATTCACCATCGATGAATCGGGGCGGGCATGACGGGTTTCAACCGGCGCAACTTCCTGCTGGCCATGGGTGTGGGCGCCGCGGGCGTGCCACTGCTCGACCTGGACGCGCAAGCGATTGCGAGCACTGCGGGCACCACGCTCGACACCACCGCCGCACCCATCGGCACCAGCGGCTACCGCAGGCTCCAGGCGGGACCGGGCTGGCCGGTGGTCGTCCGCGGCGACCTGGTCGCGGCCAAGCCCGGCCGGGAGGCGCGGCGCCAGGCGCTCGCCAGCTTCGTGCAGTTCAGCGACATGCACATCTGCGACGCGCAGAGCCCGCTGCGGTTCGAGTACCTGCACCCGGTCATGGGGTCCAGCGCGCACCGGCCGCAGGAGACGCTCACCGCGCAGGGCTCGACGGCACTCGTCAAGCGCGTCAACGCGGTCCAGCGAGGTCCCGTCACCGGGCGGAGGTTCGACTTCCTCATGACCACCGGCGACAACACCGACAACCACGAGCACGTCGAGCTCGACTGGTTCCTCACGGTCCTCAACGGCGGCCGGATCACGCCCAACACCGGCGACAGCAGGTACGAGGGCGTGCAGAACGCGGCGATCAGCACGTTCTGGCAGCCGGACCTGTCCGGCACCGACGACTACAAGGCCAAGGGCTTCCCGCAGCTCCCGGGACTGCTCGACGCGGCCACCAGGACGTTCACCAGCCCCGGCCTCGACATCCCCTGGTACGCCACGATCGGCAACCACGACGACAGCGTGGTCGGGGCGTTGCCGGACGGGCTGCTCGACGGCTGGTACACCGGGCGCAAGAAGATCGTCGGGTTCGGCGACCCCGTGCAGAACGCGAAGGTCGCGCAGGCGTTCCACGACCCCGCCGCCGTCCCCGAGGCGATGGCCATCCTCGCGAGTGGTGGGGTCGTCAGGACCGTGACGCCCGATGACCGGCGCAGGCTGTTCACCACCGGCGAGTACGTGCGCAAGCATCTGCCGACGGGCGGACACGGTTACACGGACGCCAACGCGGACGGGGTGGACGTCTTCTACACGTTCCGGATGGCGCCGGGGGTGACCGGCATCAGCATGGACACCACGAACCTCGCCGGGTTCTCCACCGGCTCGATCGGGCTGCACCAGCTCAACTGGATCGAGCGGACCCTCCGGCGCAACAGCTCGCTCTACTACGACTGGCTCGGGCTGCCGCAGCGGCAGAACGTCACCGACGAGCTGTTCGTGCTGTTCAGCCACCACACCAGTCAGACGATGGGCAACGTCCTGCCCGACCGCAGGCGGCCGCTCGACCCGCGGATGAACGGTGACGCGCTCGTGAACCTGCTGCACCGGTTCCCGAACGTGCTGGCGTGGGTCAACGGGCACACGCACCGCAACGTGATCACGCCGCACCGGCACGACACCCCGGGCAGGGGCTTCTGGGAGATCAACACCGCGGCGCACGTCGACTACCCGCAGCACGCCCGCGTCATCGAGGTGGCCGACAACGGTGACGGCACGTTGTCGCTGTTCACGACGTTGCTCGAAGCCGATGCGCCCTATCAGGTCGACTACGACGACCGCAGCGACGAAGCCCTCGCCAGCCTGTGCCGCGAGCTCACCTACAACGACCTCCACTCGCGGACGGACCCGCTGGGCACGCCGCTGGACCGGAACACCGAACTGCTCGTCTCGGTGCGCTGACGAGTGGGATGTCCCACAGTCCGTCACAACTGATCAGGAATTTCGGCGGCCTAAGGTCGTTGACGTGGCAGTGGACATCTCTTTGAACCCACCGCAGCCCCGTCCGAGCGCTGCGGCCCTGCGGCGTGCGCTGCGCCGGGCCGCCGACGGTGCCGTGCTGGACGCGACCGAGGCCGCGGTGCTGTTGCACGCGCGCGGGGAGGACCTGGACGCGCTGCTGGCCGCGGCCGGGCGGGTGCGGGACGCGCACCTGCTCGCCGAGGGGCGGCCGGGGGTCGTCACGTACAGCCGGTCGGTGTTCATCCCGCTGACCAGGTTGTGCCGGGACCGGTGCCACTACTGCACGTTCGCCACCGTGCCGCACAAGCTGCCCGCCGCGTTCCTGGAGCGCGACGAGGTGCTGGCGATCGCGCGCGCGGGAGCCGAGCAGGGCTGCAAGGAAGCGCTCTTCACGCTCGGCGACCGGCCGGAGGACCGGTGGCCGGCCGCGAAGGAGTGGCTGGAGGCGCGCGGCTACGAGTCCACTTTGGACTACGTGCGGGCCAGTGCCATCGCGGTGCTGGAGGAGACGGGGCTGCTGCCGCACCTCAACCCCGGCGTGCTGAGCTGGGAGGAGCTGCAGCGGCTGCGTCCCGTGGCCTCCAGCATGGGGATGATGCTGGAGACCACCGCGGAACGGCTGTGGAGCGAGAAGGGCGGCCCGCACCACGGCAGCCCGGACAAGGACCCCGCGGTCCGGCTGCGCGTGCTCACCGACGCGGGCCGGGTGAACGTGCCGTTCACGACCGGCATCCTGATCGGCATCGGCGAGAACCTGACCGAGCGCGCGGAGTCGTTGCTCGCCATGCGGCAGATCGCCAAGCAGTACGGGCACATCCAGGAAGTCATCATCCAGAACTTCCGCGCCAAGCCGGACACGGCGATGCGCGGCATGCCCGACGCCGACCTCACCGAGCTCGCCGCGACGATCGCCGTCGCGCGCCTGGTGATGCCGTCGACCGTGAGCGTGCAGGCACCGCCGAACCTGGTCGGCGGGGAGTTCGGCCTCATGCTGCGCGCGGGCGTCGACGACTGGGGCGGCGTCTCGCCGGTCACGCCCGACCACGTCAACCCGGAGAAGCCGTGGCCGCAGGTCGACGAGCTCGCCGGCATCACGCGTGCCGCCGGTTTCTCCTTGCGGGAACGGCTGAACGTCTACCCGCGCTACGTCCGCGCGACCGCCGGGCAGTGGATCGACACCCGGCTCACCGCCCACGTCTCCGCGCTGGCGCTGGAGAACGGGCTCGCGAACCCGGACGCCGAGGTCGCCGGCCGCGAGTGGCAGGAACCGGACGGCGGTCTCGACACCTACGGCCGCGCCGACCTCAACACCGCGATCGACACCGAGGGCCGCACCGGCGACCGGCGCGGCGACTTCGACGAGGTCTACGGCGACTGGGACGAGCTCAAGGTCCCCGTTGCGCCGCAACGACTTCCCGAAGACGTCCAACGTGGACTGAAGATCGCGGCGGACGACCCGGCCGCGCTGCTCGGCGACACCGACGCCGCCATGGCGCTGCTGACCGCCGACGGCGACGCGCTGGAGCACCTCGTCCGGCTCGCCGACGAGCTGCGCCGCGAGGTGGTCGGCGACGACGTCACCTACGTGGTCAACCGCAACATCAACTTCTCGAACGTCTGCTACGTCGGCTGCCGCTTCTGCGCCTTCGCGCAACGCGAGCGCGACGCCGACGCGTTCCGGCTCTCGGCGGAGGAGGTGGCCGACCGCGCGCAGGAGGCGTGGGACGCGGGCGCCACCGAGGTCTGCATGCAGGGCGGCATCGACCCCAAGCTGCCGGTGACCTACTACGCCGACGTCGTCCGCGCGATCAAGAAGCGGCTGCCGGACATGCACGTGCACGCGTTCAGCCCGATGGAGATCGTCTCCGCCGCGGCCAAGGCGGGCGTGAGCGTGCGCGAGTGGCTGACCGAGCTCAAGCAAGCCGGGCTCGACACCATCCCCGGCACGGCGGCCGAGATCCTCGACGACGACGTGCGCTGGGTGCTGACCAAGGGCAAGCTGCCGACCGCGACCTGGCTCGACGTCGTCGGCACCGCCCACGAGCTGGGCATCCGCTCGTCGAGCACGATGATGTACGGCCACGTCGACCACCCCGGCCACTGGCTCAGCCACTTCCGGGTGCTGGCGCAGCTGCAGGACCGCACCGGCGGGCTCACCGAGTTCGTCGCGCTGCCGTTCGTGCACCGCAACGCCCCCATCTACCTGGCGGGGGTCGCCCGGCCCGGCCCCACCCGCCGCGACAACCGGGCCGTGCACGCCTTCGCCCGGCTGGCACTGCACGGCCGCGTCGACAACATCCAGTGCTCCTGGGTCAAGCTCGGCGACGAGGGCACCGCGGAGATCCTCAACGGCGGTGCCAACGACCTCGGCGGCACGTTGATGGAGGAGACGATCAGCCGCATGGCAGGGTCCGAACACGGGTCGGCGCGCACTGTGCGTGAGCTCAACACCATGGCTTCACTAGCAGGGCGTAACGCCCGTCAGCGAACTACGACATATGGGCGAGTGCGATCCGATCACCGGTGACCGATAGTCTGACTTGGCGCATGGACGCTACCGGTCCTCGGTAGCTTGGCGGCCAATCAGTCAGCAAGGTTCACCCGTTCCGGGGTGGTCTGTGCTTTGGGGAGGCTCGGCAAGTGCAAGGCGTGAGTTTTGTACTGAGCGCTGCTGTTGAGAGCAGTGTCTCGGGCACCGCTGCGGGTCCAGTCGGTCTGATCGCGGTCACGGCGGGCGTCGGTGGTCTGGTGTACGGCTTCGTGAAGCAGCGCCGCAAGCCGGCGGTGGTGTCGGCGCAGAACCAGCGCGTCGACCTGGTCCAGCAGGACACCCCGCTGAGCTGATTTCCCCGGTCTGAGAAGATTTCTCCCGTGTCCACGGAGAACGCACCCGCACAGCCCGTTCGTCGGCCGCGTGTCCTGTCCGGCATCCAGCCCACGGCAGGCTCGTTCCACCTCGGCAACTACCTGGGTGCGGTGCGGCAGTGGGTGGCCCTGCAGGAGGACCACGACGCGTTCTACTGCGTCGTCGACCTGCACGCGATCACCGTGGAGCAGAACCCCAAGGAGCTGCGGCAGAACACCCGCGTCTCGGCGGCCCAGCTGCTCGCGCTGGGCATCGACCCGGACCGCGCGACGCTGTTCGTCCAGTCCCACGTCCCCGAGCACGCCCAGCTCGGCTGGGTCATGCAGTGCCTCACCGGCTTCGGCGAGGCCTCGCGGATGACCCAGTTCAAGGACAAGTCCGCACGTCAGGAAGCCGCCGTCGGCGTCGGCCTCTTCACCTACCCGATCCTGCAGGCCGCGGACATCCTGCTGTACCAGGCGCACTACGTGCCGGTCGGCGAGGACCAGCGCCAGCACCTGGAGCTGACCCGCGACCTCGCGACCAGGTTCAACTCGCGCTACGGCAAGACCTTCCGCCTGCCGGAGGCGTACATCGTCAAGGACACGGCCAAGATCTACGACCTGCAGGACCCGACCGCGAAGATGAGCAAGTCGGTCCCCGGCGGCGTCGTCGAGCTGCTGGAGGACCCGAAGCGGTCCGCGAAGAAGATCCGCTCGGCCGTCACCGACACCGGCCGCGAGATCGTCTTCGACGTCGAGAACAAGCCGGGCGTCTCCAACCTGCTCACCATCTTCTCGGCGCTGACCGGCCGCACGGTCGAGTCGCTGGTCGCCGACTACGACGGCAAGGGCTACGGCGACCTGAAGAAGGACCTCGGAGAGGTCTTCACCGAGTGGGTCACGCCGGTGCAGGACCGCGTCCGCACGTACCTCGACGACGTGGCCGGCCTGGACAAGATCCTCGCCACCGGCGCCGAGCGCGCCCGCGACGTCGCCGCCGGCACGCTGCGCCGCACGTACGAGAAGATCGGCTTCGTTCTGCCCGAGTAGTGCGCTTGCACTAGCGTCCTACCCGTGGACAAGTGGCGGCAGAAGTACGCGTGGCTCGACCACATCATCCGCGCGTACGAGCGGTTCGACCAGCGGTACGGCACCCAGCACGCCGCGGCGGTCACGTACTTCAGCGTGCTCTCGCTCGTGCCGATCCTGATGATCGGCTTCGCCGTCGCCGGTTTCGTGCTGCAGTCGCAGCCCGACCTGCTCGCGTCGCTGCGCGCCAGCATCGCCGAGGCCGTGCCGGACCAGCAGCTGCGCACCCAGATCAACGAGGCCGTCGACACCGCCCTGGAGTCGAAGGGCACCGTCGGCATCATCGGTCTGCTCGGCGCCGCCTACTCCGGTCTCGGCTGGATGAGCAACCTCCGCGACGCGCTGACCGCGCAGTGGGGTCAGGCCAAGGGCGACCTGCCGTTCCTGGGAACGCTGTGGCGGGACCTCCTGTCGCTGGTCGGGCTCGGGCTGGCGATCGTGCTGTCCTTCGGCATCACGGCCGCGGGCTCCGGCTTCGCCGAGCAGGTCCTGAAGTGGCTGGGGTTCGAGGACGCCGGCTGGGCGCACGTGCTGCTGCGGATCGGCACGATCGTGCTGTCGCTGCTCGCGAACTGGATGGTGTTCCTGTGGGTGCTCGCGCGCCTGCCCCGCAAGCCCGTGGGCTGGCGGAGCGCCGTGCGCGGCGCGCTGGCGGCCGCGATCGGTTTCGAGGTGCTCAAGCAGGCCGCCACGATCTTCCTGTCGTTCACGACGAAGTCGCCGACCTCGGCCGCGTTCGGGTCGGTCATCGGCGTGCTCGTGTTCGCGAACCTCGTGGCGCAGTTCATGTTGTTCATCACCGCGTGGACGGCGACCGCGAAGGAGAACCGGGAGCCCGAGGTCGTGCAGGCCCCGGCTCCCGCGGTGATCTCGCCGGTCGTGTCGGTGCGGCCGGGGCCCTCTCCTTCGCTGATGGTCGGGGTCGGCGCCGTGCTCGGCGCGCTGGTGGGACTGAGGTGGAAGAGGCGGTAGCCGCTCACCACCCCCGCGGCGCGGCCCGGTCGTCCGGCGCGATCCGCACCGCAGGCCGAGGCCGGGCCCCGGCGGCCTCGTAGGCCCGTCTCAGCTCAGTCGCCACCTGGTCCGGGTGCGTTCTCAACCGCGCCGGCAGCGTCTGCACGACGAGAATCCCCGCCGCCGCGTACCTCGTGTTGCGGGCGAGCGTGCGCTCGTAGTCGCGAGCTCCGCAGTGGAACGCGCGCGAGTCGATCTCCCAGGCCAGTGCCACGTCGTCGAACCACGCGTCCGGTCTGCCGACGACCTGGCCGCGCGCGTCGACGACGGTGGCGTTCCAGTGCGGGGTGGTCAGGCGGATGCGGCGGGAGAGGCGGCGGGCGTCCCGTTCGGCCACCGACTCGGCCCGGCCCAGGTCGGCGAGGACCGAGCGGACCAGCTTCGCGCCGAAGCGGTGGGTGCGGGCCTCCTCGCGGAGGGCCTCCGGGGTGCAGCGGCCCCTCTGGATCGCGGCGGCGACCAGGGCCGTCACCTCGTCCGCCGACCGGAGCTGACGGCAGGCGTCCACGACCGCGCGGGCCGGGCGCACCAGGGGGAAGCCGTCGACGGTCGTGGTCGGCGGCATCGGGGACGCGCGTTCGACGACCAGCCGGCCGCTGCCGCGGACCGGGGCCGGTGCGAGCAGGTGGAGCTCGCGGCCGCAGGCGGGCAGGCCGTGGCGGCGGCAGGCCTCCGCCCCCGTCACGGCGGCACCGGGGCCCGCGCGCAGCAGGGCCGCCGTGAGGTGCTGGTCCTGGGTGGGCGGGCCGTTGTGCAGCAGCACGACACCGGGGTACATGCGCTGCCACGGCCCGCCCGAGGCGCACCGGTGCCAGGGGTTCGAGACGCCCAGGGACTTCAGGGTCGCGGTGGTGATGACGCCGAGGTCGCTGCGTTCGCGCAACTGGTCGATTCGCACGTCACCAGTGTGACGAGGACCACCGACAGTTCCGGAGCGGTCAGCGCCGGGCGGGCCTGGTGCGGTTCAGCAGGAGCAGGAGCGCGCCGGCGAGGAGCAGCAGCGTGCCCAGTGCGGCCAGCCAGCCGGTCGAGGCGCCGGTGGAGGCCAGGTGGCCCTCGTCGTGGCGCGGTGGCGCGGCGACGGGCTTGGTGGTCGTGGCCGGCGGCGTCGTCGCGTTCGTGGCGGACGTCGTCGTGGTGACCGGCGTTGTCGTCGTCACCGGCGTCGTGGTCGTGACCGGTGTCGTGGTCGTGACCGGTGTCGTGGTGGTGCTGGACGTGTCGGTGGTGCTGGTCGTGCTCGACGGGGTGGTGGTCGTCGTCGAGTCCGTGGTCGACGTCGTCGTGGACGTCGTCGAGCCGGTCGTGGTGGTCGAGCCGGTCGTCGTGGTCGTCGAACCGGTGGTCGTGGAGTCCGTGGTCGTGGTGGTCGCACCGGTGGTCGTCGTGGTCGAGCCGGTGGTGGTGGTCGTGCAGTCGGTCGTGGTCGTCGTGGGGGTCGTCGTGGTCGTCGACGGCTTGGTCCACGAGGTCTTGGTCGTGGGTTCGCCTCTTTCCACGGGGGCGAGGCGTTCCTGCGGGCACCACGAGGCGGCGCACACCTGGCCGTCGCCGGAGGCGGAGGCCTCCGGCGACGCGCCGTGCAGTCCGGCGAACGTCAGCACCGCGCCCGCGGTGAGCACACCGATGTAGGCGATACGAGACATGCCCGCGATCGTGTCGCCGCCCACATCGGGCCGCGCGTGATCTGGGACAACGTCACCCGCGAGTGAGCAGGACTTCCCTCGATCAGGTCCAGAAGACCGCGATGCCCACGTTCAGCACGACCAGCGAGGCGGCGGTCGGCAGCAGCCAGGACGGGGCCTTGGGCTTGTTCACGGTGATCGCGACGACCACCGCGATGGCGACGACGACGGCCAGCTTCACGCCGATCTTGACGTGGTCGTACTTCACCGAGTCGACGAGCGGGTCGATGCCGACCAGCGCCAGGCCGGTGAGCAGCTGCAGGGCGGCGCCGTGCAGCCAGCCCTTGTTCACCGGGGCGTCCTTGCCGGCCCTCGCCTGCAACATGATCATCGCGACGAGCATGCCCATGCCCAGCAGGTGCAGGAAGACCAGCACCAGGCGTACGAACTCCACAGCGTTTCCCTATCGACGTCGGGTGGCGAGGAAACCCCGCACGCCCAGCACGCCGATGACGGTGCCGAAGACGAGCGAGGCGATCACGAGCACGAGGTGCACCGTGAAGAACGGGGTCGGTCCGTCGCTGAACGAACGCGGGTCGTTCCAGATGTTCTTCAGGAACGTGGGCCAGATCACCCACGACCACACTCCGAAAGCCACCAGGAAGAGTGACATCGGGCGCGAGAGCTTCACGGCGACCAGTATCGGACGTGGTGCGTGCAAGACGTTGAACGGGGGTGGATAGCCTGGGGGCGTGCCCTTCACCCATCGGCTCATCGTCGCCCTGGTCCTCGCCCTGGCCACAGCCGCGTTCGCCGCACCGACCGGCACGGCACAGCAGAACCTCGCCGCCCAGTGCGCCAACCGCGAGACCCCGCCCCCGCCCGTGGACACCTCCGAGCAGCCGGCGCCCGGTCAGAAGGCCCCCGCACCGCTCGAGGTGCCCGAGAAGCCGATCGGTGGTGACCGGCTCGGCGAGTGCGGCCTGATCCTCCCGCCGAACTCGGCGCAGCCCCCGAGCGGCAACACCGCGGCCTCCTGGCTGCTGGCCGACATGGACAGCGGCGCCGTCATCGCCGCGTACGACCCGCACGGGCGCCAGCGCCCCGCGAGCGTCATGAAGGTCCTGCTCGCGCTCGTCGTGGCCAAGGAGCTGCGCGGCGACATGGTGGTGACCGCCTCCGCGGAGGACACGCAGCAGGAGTGCACCTGCGTCGGCCTGCGCGACGGCGGCCAGTACACCGTCCGCCAGCTGCTGCACGGCCTGCTGCTCACCTCCGGCAACGACGTCGCGCACACCCTCGCCCGCCAGCTCGGCGGCGTGCCGAGGGCGCTGGGCAAGATGAACGCCATGGCCCGCGAGCTCGGCGCCCTGGACACCCGCGCCGTCACGCCGTCCGGTCTGGACGGCCCCGGCACCAGCACGTCGGCCTACGACGTCGCCCTGATCTTCCGCGGCGCCATGAAGTACGACGAGTTCGCCAGCGCCATCAAGCTGAAGCAGTCGCAGTTCCCCGGCCGCAACGGGGGCACGATCATGCTGACCAACGACAACCGCCTCCTCTCGAACTACGAGGGCGCGATCGGCGGCAAGACCGGCTTCACCGACGACTCCCAGCACACCTACGTGGGTGCCGCGGAACGCAACGGCCGCCGCCTCGTCGTCGTGCTGCTGCGCGGCCAGCAGACGCCGACCCCGATCACCACCCAGGCCTCGAAGCTGCTCGACTACGGCTTCGCGATGGGCCCCGGCGGCGTCGGCAAGCTCGTGGACGGCGCCCCGCAGCCCAAGCCGAGGGTGACCTCCACCCAGAACGCCGACGCGGACGCCGTGGCGGCACCCGGTGACAGCGCCAACGGCCGCCCGGCCCCGACCATGTTCGGCACCGTCGGCCTCCCCATCACGGCCGCCGCCGGCGTGGGCCTGCTGGCCGCCGTGTTCCTCTACCTCCGCAACAAGAGGGCCAAGGCGGCACGGGCACGCCGCCAGGCCGCCCAGGCCGCACAGGGCTTCTGAGAGCGTTCTTCCACGAGGGCCCCGGCGCACATCGCGCCGGGGCCCTCGTCGTCGGCACACCGGGTGCAACGACACGGCGCCGCGTCCCCGAGGGGAACGCGGCGCCGTCGTCGAACGGGGGAGATCAGGTGCGCTTGAACAGCAGCGCGCGCTTCACTTCCTGGATCGCCTTGGTGACCTGGATGCCACGCGGGCAGGCGTCCGTGCAGTTGAACGTGGTGCGGCAGCGCCACACGCCGTCGACGTCGTTGAGGATGTCGAGCCGCTCCTCGGCGCCCTCGTCCCGCGAGTCGAAGATGAAGCGGTGCGCGTTGACGATCGCGGCGGGACCGAAGTACGAGCCCTCCGTCCAGTACACCGGGCACGAGGTCGTGCAGCAGGCGCACAGGATGCACTTGGTGGTGTCGTCGAAGCGCTCGCGGTCGGCGACCGACTGGATCCGCTCCCGCGTCGGCTCGTTGCCGTAGGTCACGAGGTACGGCTTGACGGCGCGGAAGGCCTCGAAGAACGGCTCCATGTCGACGAGCAGGTCCTTGTTCACCGGCAGGCCCTTGATGGGCTCGATGGTGATGGTGGTCTGCTTGTCCTTGAGCAGCAGGTCCTTCAGCAGGACCTTGCACGCCAGGCGGTTGACGCCGTTGATGCGCATGGCGTCCGAACCGCAGATGCCGTGGGCGCAGGAGCGGCGGAACGTCAGCGTGCCGTCCACGTACCACTTGATGTGGTGCAGCAGGTTCAGCACGCGGTCCGACGGCAGCGCGGGGATCTCGAACGAGTCCCAGCGGGGCTCGTCGTCGACCTCCGGGTTGAAGCGCCGGATCTTGACGGTGACCGTGACAGCGCCGTCCGGAACCGGCGGCTGGGAGCCGCGCGAGCCAGCAGTGGTTTCAGCGGTGGCGGTCATCAGTACTTGCGCTCCATCGGCTTGTACCGGGTAAAGGTCACGGGCTTGTAGTCCAGCCGGATGTCCGCGGCCAGGCCCTCGCCCTGCTTGTAGAACATGCTGTGGCGCATGAAGTTCGTGTCGTCGCGGTTCGGGTAGTCCTCGCGCGCGTGACCGCCGCGGGACTCCTTGCGCGCGAGCGCGCCCACCACGAGCACCTCGGCCAGCTCCAGCAGGAAGCCGAGCTCGACGGCCTCCAGCAGGTCGGTGTTGAAGCGCTTGCCCTTGTCCTGCACCTGGATGTGCGCGTAGCGCTCCTTCAGGGCCTGGACGTCGTGCAGCGCCGTCTTCAGCGTGTCCTCGGTGCGGTAGACGGACGCGTTGGCGTCCATCGTGGCCTGCAGCTCGGTGCGGATGTCCGCCACCCGCTCCTGGCCGTGCTCCGACAGCGCCAGGGCGACCTGGGCCTCGACGGCGGCGGCCGGGTTCTCCGGCAGCTCGACGTGCGACTCGCGGGAGAGCGCGTACTCGGCTGCGGCGATGCCGGCGCGGCGGCCGAAGACGTTGATGTCCAGCAGCGAGTTCGTGCCGAGGCGGTTCGCGCCGTGCACGGAGACGCAGGCGCACTCGCCGGCGGCGTAGAGGCCGGGGACGACGTTGTCGTTGTCCCGCAGCACCTCGCCGTGGATGTTCGTCGGGATGCCGCCCATCGCGTAGTGCGCGGTCGGGTAGACCGGTACGGGCTCGACGACCGGGTCGACCGCGAGGTAGGTGCGGGCGAACTCGGTGATGTCCGGCAGCTTCGTCTCCAGGACCTCGGCACCGAGGTGCGTGCAGTCCAGCAGCACGTAGTCCTTGTTCGGGCCGGCGCCACGGCCTTCGAGCACCTCGAGGGCCATCGAGCGGGCCACGATGTCGCGCGGCGCCAGGTCCTTGATGGTCGGGGCGTAGCGCTCCATGAACCGCTCACCAGAGGCGTTGCGCAGGATCGCGCCCTCGCCGCGGGCACCCTCGGTCAGCAGGATGCCGAGACCGGCCAGGCCGGTCGGGTGGAACTGGTAGAACTCCATGTCCTCCAGGGGCAGGCCCTTGCGGAAGACGATGCCCATGCCGTCACCGGTCAGCGTGTGGGCGTTCGACGTGGTCTTGAAGACCTTGCCGAAGCCACCGGTCGCGAACACGACGGACTTGGCCTGGAAGACGTGGATCTCGCCGGTCGCCAGCTCGTACGCGACGGCACCGGTGCAGACCGGGCCGTTCTCCGTCTCGGTGAGGCAGATGTCGAGCACGTAGAACTCGTTGAAGAACTCGATGCCGTGCTTGACGCAGTTCTGGTACAGCGTCTGCAGGATCATGTGACCGGTGCGGTCCGCGGCGTAGCAGGCGCGGCGCACGGCGGCTTCACCGTGGTTGCGCGTGTGACCGCCGAACCGGCGCTGGTCGATCTTGCCCTCGGGCGTGCGGTTGAACGGCAGGCCCATCTTCTCGAGGTCGAGAACGGCGTCGATCGCCTCCTTCGCCATGATCTCGGCGGCGTCCTGGTCGACCAGGTAGTCGCCGCCCTTGATCGTGTCGAAGGTGTGCCACTCCCAGTTGTCCTCCTCGACGTTGGCGAGGGCGGCGCACATGCCGCCCTGGGCCGCGCCGGTGTGGGACCGGGTGGGGTAGAGCTTCGTCAGCACCGCGGTGCGGGCGCGCTGGCCGGACTCGATCGCCGCGCGCATACCGGCACCACCAGCGCCGATGATGACTACGTCGTACTTGTGGAACTGCATTGTGGTGGGCTCCCCGCGCGGGTCAGTTCGAGATGTTCGGGTCGAAGGTGAAGATCACGAACGTGCCGAGCGAGATGATCAGCACCATCGACACGTAGAGCAGCATCTTCAACCAGAACCGGGTGGAGTCCTTGCGCGCGTAGTCGTTGATGACCGTGCGCAGGCCGTTGCCGCCGTGGAGCTGAGCGAGCCACAGCATGGAGAGGTCCCAGAACTGCCAGAACGGGGACGACCAGCGGCCGGCGACGAAGGCGAAGTTGATCTTGTGGACGCCGCCGTCGAGGATGTTCATGATGAACAGGTGGCCCAGGACCAGGACCACGAGCAGCAGGCCGGACAGCCGCATGAACAGCCAGCTGCGGAGCTCGCCGTTGCCGCGGCGGGCCGCGGGGCGGCGCGGCGAGCGGGGCTTGTCGAGTGCGAGAGACATGTCAGTGACCCCCAACCAGGTCGGAGATCGTGCGCTCCATCATGAAGTAGAAGCCGGGGATCATCACGACGACCCAGACGGCCAGCACGACCCAGAGCATGACCCGCTGGTACTTGGCGCCCTTCTCCCAGAAGTCCACCAGCATGACCCGGATGCCGTTGAGCGCGTGGTAGAGCACCGCGCCGACCAGGCCGACCTCGAAGAGGTTCACGACCGGGTTCTTGTAGGTCTCGATCACCGC
Organism: Lentzea chajnantorensis; assembly: GCF_054300775.1. NCBI lineage: Bacteria > Bacillati > Actinomycetota > Actinomycetes > Pseudonocardiales > Pseudonocardiaceae > Lentzea > Lentzea chajnantorensis. Next base: position 1,868,992 of record NZ_JBSDZT010000002.1, read on the forward strand.
GTCGTACGCGTTCGGTGACACCCGCACGAGTGCGGTGTCGAGCACGTGGGTGAAGAGGAAGAAGAACGTGAGGACACCGGTGATCCGGTGGGCGACCCAGGACCACATGCCCAGATCACCGCGGTAGAGCGTCCCACCCCCTCGGGTGGTGCCCGACCGCTCGGGTGCGCCTGCGCTGGTCATGCGCCGCGGCCTCCAACGTCAGTGGTGGTGGTCGGCGAAACGGTTCATCCCGACCATGACCGGAAAATCGTAGTCCTGCACGTTGGGACGGACCCAGCAGGCGTACCCGCTCTGTGACTGACGAGACACGCTGTCGATCGGCCAAGCGGTCTTTATCGATACGGAAATGCGGTCCACGCCACAGCTACCGGCGAGTACGCCAGCTGGGCGGTGTGAAGCCGTAGCAGAAGTTTCACAGTTGCCGGACCTCTCTTCGGGCCGCACCACTGGGCCGTTGGGACGACGACCAAGGCCCGGAAGCGGCCGAAGCGGACTTTTCCGCCACGCGGCGAACACGGCTGATCACCACTCGTGCGGTCAAAGCGTCGAATGCGTAACCGATAGGGGTCTTTGTAGGTGCTGGCGGCAACGGGGTTGGTTACTAAGAGGTACGGTGCCGCGTCTAGGACCCAACAACGTCGTTGGGGAGGAACCTCAGGGAGGAGACGAGCCGTGCGTCGTCGTATGCGTGGTGTCGCGGTCGCCGCGATCGCGTTGACCAGCGTGATGACTATGGCCGCCTGCGCGAAGGACTCGGGTGGCGGAAGCAACAACTCGAGCGCTGGTACTGGTGCCGCCTGCGAGTTCGCCGCGGCTCCGCCCGCGCCCACCACCTCGAACACCAGCGCCGCCAACGGCGCCAAGGTGGATGCGAGCGCGCTGAAGATCGGTCTGGCCTACGACATCGGTGGCCGTGGCGACGCGTCGTTCAACGACTCCGCCGCCGCCGGTCTGGACAAGGCCATCTCGGACATGGGCGTGAAGAAGGAGAACACGCGCGAGCTGTCCGCCGCCCCGAACGAGGACGAGTCCGCCAAGCAGACCCGGCTGCGCCAGCTGGCCGCCGAGGGCTTCAGCCCGATCATCGGTGTCGGCTTCGCCTACGCCGAGTCGATGAAGCTCGTCGCCGCGGAGTTCCCGAACGTCAAGTTCTCGCTGGTCGACGGCTCCGTCGACGGTGCGGCCAACGTGACGCCGCTGCTGTTCGCCGAGCAGGAGGGTTCCTTCCTCGCCGGTGTCATCGCCGCGTACCAGAGCAAGAAGTGCCACGTGGGCTTCGTCGGCGGCGTCGAGATCCCGCTGATCCAGAAGTTCGAGGCCGGCTACTTCCAGGGTGCGCAGACCGCCGCCCCGAAGATCAAGGTCGAGAAGAAGTACATCACGCCCGCGGGTGACTTCACCGGCTTCCAGGACGCCCCGAAGGGCCAGGAAGCCGCGAAGGGCCAGATCGACAAGGGTGCGGACGTCATCTACCAGGCCGCCGGCGCGTCCGGCAAGGGCATCTTCTCCGCCGCCAAGCAGGCGGGCGTGCTGGCCATCGGCGTCGACTCCGACCAGTACAACCAGGCGACCGTCGCCGACACCAAGGACGTCATCGTGTCGTCCATGCTCAAGCGCGTCGACGTCGCGGTCTACGACTACATCGCCGCCGTCGCGAAGAACGACCTCGCGTCGCTGCCGAAGGTCTTCGACCTGAAGGTCGACGGCGTCGGTTACGCCACGACGGGTGGCAAGATCGACGCGAAGCTGCAGGGCATCCTCGAGGGCTACAAGGCCCAGATCATCGAGGGCAAGATCACGGTCAAGGACAAGCCGTAGTCCGGAAGCCACGAACACCGCCGGGCCCTGTGAGGTTTCGCCCTCACAGGGCCCGGTGCGTGGTAGGAGGAGCACTCGACGATGAGCAGTTCCACGTCCGTCGGCACGGACGAACACCCCGCGGTGGTGCTCACGGGCATCACCAAGCGATTCCCCGGTGTGGTCGCCAACAGCGACGTCCACCTGACCGTCCGCCGCGGCGAGGTGCACGCGCTCTGCGGTGAGAACGGCGCGGGCAAGTCGACCCTGATGAAGATCCTCTACGGCATGCAGCCGCCGGACGAGGGCACCATCGAGGTGAACGGCGAGCAGGTGCGGTTCCGCACCCCGTCCGACGCCATCAAGGCCGGCATCGGCATGGTGCACCAGCACTTCATGCTCGCCGACAACCTCACGGTGCAGGAGAACGTCGTCCTGGGCGCCGAGGCGCTGCACGGCATCGGCAAGAAGGCCCGCGCGCGCATCATCGAGCTCTCCGGCAAGACCGGTCTCAACGTCGACCCCGGCGTGCTCGTCGAGCAGCTCGGTGTCGCCGACCGGCAGCGCGTCGAGATCCTCAAGGTGCTCTACCGCGGCGCCAGGGTGATCATCCTGGACGAGCCGACCGCCGTGCTCGTGCCGCAGGAGGTCAACGAGCTCTTCGACACCGTCCGCGGCATGCAGGAGCAGGGCTACACGTTCCTGTTCATCTCGCACAAGCTCGACGAGGTCCGCGCGATCGCGGACTCCGTCACGGTGATCCGCCGCGGCACGACGGTGGGCAGCGCGGACCCGAAGACGGTGTCGTCGCGCCAGCTCGCGGAGATGATGGTCGGCAGCGAGCTGCCCAGCCCGGAGACCCGCGAGTCCACCGTCACCGACCGGGTCGTGCTGGCGGTCGAGGGCCTGCGGCTGATGACCCCGGACGGCGCGCGGCCGATCCTCGACGACGTCGACATGGTCGTGCGGTCCGGCGAGGTCGTCGGCATCGCGGGCGTCGAGGGCAACGGCCAGACCGAGCTCGTCGAGGCCGTCATGGGCATGCGCAAGGCCGGTGGCGGCACGATCACGTTGCAGGGCAAGGACATCACCAAGCTCGGGACGCTCGCCCGGCGCGAGGCGGGCATCGGCTACGTGCCGGAGGACCGCCACCGCCACGGCCTGCTGCTCACGCAACCCCTCTGGTACAACCGCATCCTCGGCTACCAGACCCGCAAGCCCACCTCCAGGGGCATGTGGCTCGACATCGACGGCGCCAAGAACGACACCGAGCGGATCGTCGCGGACTTCGACGTCCGCACGCCCGGCATCGACGTCCCCGCGGCGGCGCTCTCCGGTGGCAACCAGCAGAAGCTGGTCGTCGGCCGCGAGCTGTCCGGCGACCCGGTGCTGCTGATCGCCTCGCACCCCACCCGCGGTGTGGACGTCGGCGCGCAGGCGTTGATCTGGGACGAGATCAAGCGCGCCCGCGCCGCCGGTCTCGCCGTCCTGCTGATCTCCGCCGACCTGGACGAGCTGATCGGCCTGTCGGACACGATCAAGGTCATGCTGCGCGGCCGCCTGGTGGCCGACGCGGACCCGAACACCGTCACGCCCGAGGACCTCGGCAGCGCGATGACGGGTGCGGGCAGCACGAGTGCCGCGGTGCACGAGACCGCCGCGGTAGAGGAAGGCGAGCACTGATGGGACACCTGCGCGGCAAACTCCTGCCGCCCGCGTTGGCGATCGTCTTCTCGATGCTGTTGTGCGGCGTGGCGCTCGTCATCTCCGGTGCCAACCCGCTCAAGGCGTTCGGCGTGATGGTGACGCAGGTCGGCAAGGGCACGACGTTCGTCGACATCATCAACTCGACGGGCATCTACTACATCGCGGCGCTCGCGGTGGCGATCGGGTTCCAGATGAACCTGTTCAACATCGGTGTCGAGGGTCAGTACCGCGTCGCCGCCGTCATCGCGGCGGTCGTCGGCGGCTCGATCGTGCTGCCGCCCGGCATCCACACGCTGGTGATCATCATCGTCGCCGCGCTCGCCGGTGCCGCCTGGGCCGCGATCCCCGCGATCCTCAAGGTGACGCGCGGCGTCAACGAGGTCATCTCGACGATCATGATGAACGGGCTGGCGATCGGCCTGTCCGCCTACCTGATCCGCCGCGACGTCTTCGGTGAGCTGCGCGGCAACAACATCCGCACCGCCGAGATCCCGGAGTCCGGCTGGATGCCCGGCATCTCGTTCGGCGGCAGCGGCACGATGTTCGGCTTCATCTTCGTGGCCATCGCGCTGGGCGTCGGCTACTGGGTGATGATGAACAAGACCCGGTTCGGCTTCGAGCTGCGCGCGTCCGGCGAGTCCTCGACCGCCGCGTCCGCCGGTGGCGTCAACGCCAAGAAGATGGTCCTGGTGTCGATGCTGCTCTCGGGCGCCATCGCGGGCCTGATCTCGCTGCCGGAGCTGCTCGGCCGCGACCACACGTTCAGCCTGAACTTCACCGCCGGCATCGGCTTCTCGGGCATCGCGATCGCGCTGCTCGGCCGCAACCACCCCGGTGGCATCGCGTTCGGCGCGCTGCTCTGGGCGTTCCTCGACAAGTCGGGCCTCGCGCTCGACAACGTCGGCGTGCCCAGGGAGATCGTCACCATCATGCAGGGCTCGATCGTCCTGTCGGTCGTCGTCGCCTACGAGGTGGTGCGCCGCTTCGAGCTCGCCGCCGAACAGCGCCGCGTCGGCCGTGAGCTCGGAACCGTTGGAGGTGCCGCGTGATCTCGACGTTGGAGGAGAAGCCGCACATCCCGGCAGCGCCCCGCAAGCGCAGGGTTCCCGGGTGGGCCGTCGGCATGCTCGGCGTCGCCGGTGCGATCGCGCTGCTGTCGATCACGTCGATGCAGACCGGTTTCCCGCAGCTCACCTCGTCCGGCACGACCCAGACGGCGGTCCGCCTGGGCCTGCCGATCCTGCTCGCCGGCCTCGGCGGCCTGTGGGCGGAACGCGCCGGCGTGGTCAACATCGGCCTCGAAGGCATGATGATCATGGGCACCTGGGGCGCGGCGTGGGCCGGCTACCAGTGGGGCCCGTGGGTCGCGGTGCTCGCGGCCGTCGTGTTCGGCGCACTGGGTGGCCTGCTGCACGCGATCGCCACCGTCACGTTCGGCGTCAACCACATCGTCTCCGGTGTGGCGATCAACCTGCTCGGCGCCGGTCTGACGAAGTACCTGTCGACACTGGTGTTCTTCCCGCTGTCGAACAACCCGCGGCAGTCGCCGCCGGTGCAGCCGTTCGACACGTTCTCCGCGGCGGGCCTCGACGACTGGCTCGGCGAGCTGGAGGCCGGTCAGCGCCTGTTCATCTCGGACGTCGCCGGCATCCTGCGCGGCCTCGTCACCGGCGTCTCACCGCTGACGATGCTGGCGATCCTGCTGCTGCCGCTGTCGTACTACCTGCTCTGGCACACCCGCTTCGGCCTGCGCCTGCGCTCGGTCGGCGAGAACCCGCACGCGGCGGACTCGCTGGGCGTGAAGGTGTACTTCCACAAGTACGTCGCCGTGATCGTCTCCGGTGGTCTCGCCGGTCTGGGTGGCGCGGCGCTCGTGCTGAACCCCGGTCAGCTGTCCTACCTGGAGGGCCAGACCGGCGGCCGCGGCTACATCGGCCTCGCCGCGATGATCTTCGGCAACTGGCGGCCCGGTGGCCTGCTCGGTGGTGCGGCGCTGTTCGGCTACGCCGACGGCCTGCAGCTGCGGTCGGGTGGCGACACGGTGCTGGCGCTGGTCTACGGCGTCGTGCTGCTGCTCGGCGTGATCGTGGTGTGGCAGCTCATCCGCCGCAAGTGGTTCTCCGCGGCGGCGGCCATCGTCGTGGCCGTGCTCATGTACCTGCTCTACATCAGCCTCGACGAGATCCCGAGCGAGTTCGTGGCCTACGCGCCGCACATGGTGACGCTGGCCGTGCTCGCCGTCGCCTCGCAACGACTCCGCATGCCGGCGGCCGACGGTGAGGTGTACCGCCGTGGCTGAGGTCGACTGGGACGTGCTGCGGGCACGGGCGGTGGAGGCGGCGCAGTCCGCCTACTGCCCGTACTCGGGGCTGCGGGTCGGTTCCGCGGCGCTGTGCGACGACGGCCGGATCGTGACGGGCTGCAACGTCGAGAACGCCTCGTACGGCGTGGGTCTGTGCGCCGAGTGCGCGATGGCCGGTCAGCTGCAGCTCACGGGTGGCGGCCGGTTCGTCGCCGTGGCCTGCCGGTCCGGTGCCGGTGAGCTGCTGATGCCGTGCGGCCGGTGCCGCCAGGTGCTCTACGAGCTGGGTGGCCGGGACTGCCTGGTGGACACGCCGTCCGGGGTCCTGCCGATGTCGTCGGTGCTGCCGGACGCGTTCGGACCGGAGGACCTGCCATGAGCTTCTCGGCGGTGGACGTCATCCGCGTCAAGCGCGACGGTGCGGCGCTGACGTCCGAGCAGATCGACTGGGTGATCGACGCCTACACGCGCGGCGCGGTCGCCGACGAGCAGATGTCCGCGCTGGCCATGGCGATCTTCCTGAACGGCATGACGCCCGCGGAGACCGCGCGCTGGACGCAGGCGATGATCGCCTCCGGCGAGCGGTTGTCGTTGCACGTCGACCGCCCCACCGTCGACAAGCACTCGACCGGTGGCGTCGGCGACAAGATCACGCTGCCGCTGGCACCGCTGGTCGCCGCCTGCGGTGCCGCGGTGCCGCAGCTGTCCGGTCGCGGGCTCGGGCACACCGGCGGGACGCTGGACAAGCTGGAGTCGATCCCCGGGTGGCGGGCCGCACTGTCCACTTCGGAGATCCTCGACCAGCTGTCGTCGGTCGGTGCCGTGGTGTGCGCTGCCACGGAAGGACTTGCTCCCGCCGACCGCAAGCTCTACGCGTTGCGCGACGTCACCGGGACGGTCGAGGCGATCCCGCTGATCGCGTCCTCGATCATGTCGAAGAAGATCGCGGAGGGCGCCGAGTCGCTGGTGCTCGACGTGAAGGTCGGCTCCGGTGCGTTCATGAAGGACCTCGCGTCCGCGCGGGAGCTGGCCTCGGCGCTGGTGTCGATCGGCGTCGAGCACGGCGTGCGGATCTCGGCGCTGCTGACGGACATGTCGGTGCCGCTGGGCCGGGCCGTGGGCAACGCGGTCGAGGTGGCCGAGTCCGTGGACGTGCTGCGCGGTGGCGGTCCGGCCGACGTGGTCGAGCTGACCGTCGCGCTGGCCGCGGAGATGCTGTCGCTGGCCGGGATCTCCGCCGACCCGGCCGCCGTGCTGGCCTCGGGTGAGGCCTACGAGGTGTGGGCGCGGATGATCAGCGCCCAGGGCGGCGACCCGGAGGCCGCTCTGCCGGTGGCCGCGCACAAGCACGTCGTGACGGCACCGGCCGCCGGTGTGCTGTCCACGTTGGACGCCTACGGCGTGGGTGTCGCGGCGTGGCGGCTCGGTGCCGGCCGCGCGCGCAAGGAGGACCCGGTGCAGGCCGGTGCCGGCGTCGTGTGCCTGGCCAAGCCGGGTGACGTCGTGGAGGCCGGTCAGCCGTTGCTGGAGCTGCACACCGACACCCCCGACGCGGTCACCGGTGCTCTGCAAGCCCTCGAAGGTGCCTGCAGCGTCACGGACTCCGCGCCGGAACGGTCACCGCTGGTGATCGACACCATCCGCGGCTGACTGGCAACCCCGCCCCTGGCTTCCACGGCATCTGCAAGTACCGAGTACTTGCAGATGCCTGGGCCAGCAGGGGGAGGTCAGTTGACGAGGGAGCCGGCCAGGGGAGACCTGTCCTGTTTCCAGAGCACGCACAGGACCTCCTGGCGGCCTGGTGCGGTGGCGTCCTGCCAGGCCTCCCACTCCTTCTGGGTGGGCACGAGGCCGGTGAAGCCGAGCGGCTCCTGGATCTTCGGCTCGACCACCCTGAACTGCTCGGTGCAGTAGTCCTTCGTGAAGTCGGCCAGCCACTTCGTGCCGGGGTACGGCGTCTCCTTGGGCTTGTCCCACAGCGGCGTCGCCGCGGAGAACAGCTGGATTCCGTGCGGTCCGTCGCACGGCACGTTCGTGCGCACCGGCGAGCCCTGCGTGAGGAAGTCCTTCCCGCACTGCGTCCCCGACAGGTTCCACTCGGGCACGTCACCACCACGGCCGAACGTGGCGATGCGGCGGGCCGGCAGCGGGGCGCCCACCGGGAGCTGCGAGGCCTCCGCCCACTCGGTGGAGCTCTGCCCGCTGGGTGCGGAGCCCGTGGTGCCGTCGGGCTTGAAGGCCTGGTAACCGGCGAACGCCGCCCCCGCGAGCACCAGCGCACCGAGCGCGACCGCGCCGACCACGACGAGCCTGTTCTTGTTGCGCGGCAACGACACCGGCGCCGTGCCCTGCACGATCGCGACCAGCATCTGACGTGCCTGGGGTGCGGTCAGGCGCCGCGCGGGGTCGACGGTCAGCAGCCCGCGGATCACCTGGGCCAGCGCGGGTGACGCCCGCCGCAGCACCGGCGGCTCGTTCATGACGGCGTGCAACGTGGACGCCGTGGACGTCCGCTCGAACGGGCTGATGCCCTCGACCACGTGGGCGATCGTGACGCCGAGTGCCCACAGGTCCGACGCGGGCGAGGCCTCCCAGCCGCTCAGCCGGTCCGGTGACATGTACGCGGGCGACCCGACGATGCCGCCGTTGTGCGTGAGCCGCGGGTCGTCCACGGCCTGCGCGATGCCGAAGTCGGTGAGCTTCACCGTCCCGTCCGGACGCACCATGACGTTGCTGGGCTTCACGTCCCGGTGCACGATCCCGGCCTGGTGCGCGGCCTCCAGCGCCCCCAGCACCTGCAACGCGACCCCGGCCATCCAGGTGGAGTCGCGCGGCCCGTTCCGCTGCACGATGCTCGCGAGGTCGAGCGCGTCGACCAGCTCCATGGCGAGGTAGGTGCGGCCGTCCTCGCGGACGACGTCGTAGACGGTGACGACCGCCGGGTGGTTCAGCCGGCCCGCGGTCCGCGCCTCGCGGAGCATGCGCTCCTCCAGCACGGTGCGTTCCTCGGCGGCGATGCCCTGCGGCGGGTGCAGTTCCTTGAGCGCGACCGCCCGGCCCAGCAGCTGGTCCTGGGCACGCCACACGACACCCATCGCACCTCTGCCGAGCTCGACGAGCAGGGTGTAGCGGTTGGCGACGACTCGCTGTTGCTGCTGCACGGACTTCCCTTCCGGACGCCACCGGCTGCCCTTGTGGTCACCCCCAGCCGGCGCGAGCATAACCACGGCTTGTGTGAGCGCTCTCCCCGTGGGCACGTGCGTCGCACGGCAACCGGTTCACCGCAAACGCGGAACGGCCCCGGAGCGACGTTGCTCCGGGGCCGTTCCTGGTGGGGGTCTCAGGCGCTCAGGCGCCCTCGGCCGCCAGGTCGTCGTCGTCCACGTCCTTGCCGCCGTTGGCCGGCTTCGGGCCGCCGTTCTTGCGGGTGCGGCGCTGCGGGCGGGGCAGGGCGGTGGGCGGCGGGGGAGGCGTGGGCGAGCCGCCGCCGAGGATCAGCTCGGCGAAGGTGGCCATGGCCTCGTCGAGCTGGCCGCCGATGCGCAGTTCCGACTCCTGGTTCGACCGGCGGACCAGGGACTGCAGCGCGTCGGTGTCCGGGCGGGCGCCGACGGTCTCCGCGACCTTGGAGAGGCTCGCGTCGACGGTGCCGCCGAGCTCGGCGATGCGCGCGGCGAAGCCGTCCTCGACCTTGTCGAGGCGGTTGGTCATGGTGTCGAGCTGCGAGGTGACCAGCTCCAGGCGGCGGGCCAGCGCCTCCAGGCGGTCCGCGGAGTCGACCTGGTCGCGGGACTGCTCGATCGCCGCGTACAGCGCGGTGCGGGCCTCGTCGAGCTTGCCGTTGACGACGTCGCGCGTGTCGGCGACGGCGGAGGTGAGCTCCGCGCGGGTCTCGGCGAGCGAGCCGGCCAGCGAGTCGCGGGTCTCCACCACGGCGCCGGCGAGCTCGGAACGGGCCTGCGACAGGGAGCCGGCGAGCGAGTCGCGGGTCTCGGCCAGCGACGTCGAGATCTGGGTGGTGCGGTCCGCGAGCGAGCCGGCGAGGGAGTCGCGGGACTCGGTGATCGCGGCGGACAGCTCGGCGCGGGCGGCGGCGAGGGTGTCGCGCTGCTCGTCGGCGCGGCCGTGCAGGCCGGAGAACGACTCGGCGAGGATCTTCTGCAGGGCCTCGCGGGTGCCGTCGAGGTGCTCGTGCACGCCCTCGTCGACCTCGTCCAGGCGGCCGCGCAGCGCGGCTTCGAGGGCCTCGATGCGCTCGCGCAGCGGCGTCGTGACGGCGGCGGGGAGCGCCTCGACCTTGCCGTCCTGCTTGTCCAGGTGGCCGTCGAGGTCGTCGATGCGCTTGTGGATGCTGGAGAGCTTGTCCTCCAGGCCGTCCATGCGACCGGCGACGCCCTCGAAGCGGCCGGCGACGCCGTCGAGGCGGCCGTCGAGCTGGGCGAAGGGCTTGGCGAGCTTGTCGACCAGGCCGTCGACCGCGCGGCCGATGTCCTGAACGGCGTTGTCCTGGGCCTCCAGCTTGGCGAGTGCCTCGTCGAGACGTTCCGCGAGCACGCTGACCTCGGTGCGGTCCGGCAGCTCCGACAGGCGCTTGCGGACCGAACCCAGCGACTCCAGAGGCGACATCCGGGCGTGGATCTCGTCCAACGCGTCGAAGATCTGCTGCTGCTCGCTCTCACGGATCTCCGCGGCGCGCGTGAGCATGTTGCGCATCCGATCGAAGGACATCGTGGAGTTGTTGTTCTCTGTCACGGCTGAGTGCCTTCGTCCAAGGGGAGGGGAGACCACGGGAGCCTATCCGCGTCATGGCGTGGCTCCGTACCACCCCCGCCGGAAAAAGGCCGTGCGCGGATGGGCGACCAGCCCGGTCGGGCTAGCGCGCTGGACCGAACGCCAAGTCACTGGCCGCGAGTGGGCGGTAGCGAGAAGTGATGTTCCTACCTTGGGGTGACGTGAGCCTCGCCCTGGTTGCAGAAAGTTGCTGATCACGGATCGGCAACATCTGAGAACGACTCCTGAGCATAGCGCCGCCAAGATCATTTCATCCGGCTCTGAAGCGGCGTGTCGCCTGGAGTAACGTGTAGTGATGTCCACGCCGCTTACCTTGGAGACCATCCGCAGCGCGCCGAAGGTCCTGCTGCACGACCACCTCGACGGTGGCCTCCGCCCGCAGACGGTGATCGAACTCGCCGATGCCACCGGCTACCAGGGCCTGCCCACCACCGACGCGGGCGTCCTGGGCGGCTGGTTCCGCGACAACGCGAACTCCGGGTCCCTCGTGCGCTACCTGGAGGGCTTCGCCCACACGTGCGGGGTCATGCAGGACGAGGCGTCCCTGGTCCGCGTCGCCGCCGAGGCCGTGGAGGACCTCGCGGCCGACGGCGTCGTCTACGCCGAGATCCGCTACGCCCCCGAGCTGAACACCGAGAAGGGCCTCTCGCTGGAGCAGGTCGTCGAGGCCGTCCAGGAGGGCTTCCGGGTCGGGTCCGCCCGCGTCGCCGAAACCGGTCGCAAGATCCGCGTCGGCACGCTGCTGTGCGCCATGCGCCAGAACGAGGGCTGGCTGCGCATCGCCGAGCTCGCCGTCCGCTACCGCGACCTCGGCGTCGTCGGGTTCGACATCGCGGGCCCCGAGGCCGGCTTCCCTCCCACCCGCGGCCTCGACACGTTCGAGTACCTGCGTCAGCAGAACGCGCACTTCACCATCCACGCCGGTGAGGCGTTCGGCCTGCCCTCGATCTGGGAGGCGATCCAGCACTGCGGTGCCGAACGCCTCGGCCACGGGGTGCGGATCGTCGACGACATCAAGGTGTCCGACGGCGACGTCGCCGGCGCCGAGCTGGGCCGCCTGGCCGCGTACGTGCGCGACCGCCGCATCCCGCTGGAGATGTGCCCGACGTCGAACCTGCAGACCGGTGCCGCTCCGACGCTCGCCGAGCACCCGATCGGCCTGCTCGCGAAGCTGCGCTTCCGCGTCACCGTCAACACCGACAACCGCCTGATGAGCGACTGCTCGCTGTCGAGCGAGTTCGCCGCGCTCGCCGAGACGTTCGGCTACGGCTGGGCCGACCTGCAGTGGTTCACGATCAACGCCATGAAGTCGGCGTTCATCGGGTTCGACGAGCGGCTCGCCATCATCAACGAGCTCGTCAAGCCGGGCTACGCGGCGCTCACCGCGCGGTAGTCCATGCGCTCTCGTCGACCGGGCTGAGCGTCCGCAACGGCTCCCACCACGCGCGGTTGGCCGCGTACCAGCGGATGGTGTCCCGGACACCGGCCTCGAAGCCGATCTCCGGGCGCCAGCCCAGCTCGCGGCCGGATCTCCGGGCGCCGGCCCAGTTCGCGGCCGATCACGCGGGAGTCGAGCAGGTAGCGGCGGTCGTGACCGGGCCGGTCCGGCACGACCTGTTCGCGCGACTGCGGCAGCACGTTCCCAGGCAACTGGTTCGGCCCGTAGTTGTCGGCGCAGTTGGTGATCGTGACCGGCAGCCCGAACGTCTCGAAGTACGACCGCACCGCGTGGTCGCCGCCTGCCTTGGAGGCGTTGCACGGCGTGCGCGGCCGGTAGGGCGAGTCCCCGTGGAACGCCTCGGTGGCGTCGACGCCGGCCAGCTCGGCCTCGCTCTCCATCGACCCGGCCGGGCCGTGGTCGCCGAGCGTGCTGCGGTCGCGGAGGTCGGCGGCGAGCCGCTGCGACGAGGAAGGGGCCGCTCGCATCGCGCGAGCGGCCCCTTCCCCGTGCCGGAACGTCAGTTGACGTTGAGCCGGTCCTCGAACTTGGCCTGCAGCTCGCGGAACGACGCCACCTCCGCGTCGTACGGCGCGGACGGCGCGAGCCGCGTCGGGTCCGGCGCGACCACGAACGACACCAGCCAGCCCAGCGACTCCGAGGTGGCCAGCGCCTCCTTCACGGACTCGTCGCCCGCCCACTCGGCCGCGTCCTCGAACAGCTCGACGGCGAGGTCGAGCTGCTGCGGGTCGAGGGCGTCGGGGCCCTCCTCCATGTCCTCGGCGATGCCGGTGAGCACGTAGACGTTGTCGTCGTCCACCTCGGCGTCGAGCTCGCCCGCGGTGGCCTTGACCTTCACGTCGTTCCAGGTCTCGACCTCGGCCAGGTCGTGGTCGTCGTTCTCGGCGACGAACCGGCTCAGCGCGCGCGACGAGGTGAAGACCTCGATCTTGCCGCGGCGGCCCAGGAAGATCGGGTCGTCGCCGAGGTAGCAGCGCAGCGTGTAGAACTCGCCGGCGGACGTGATGATCTTGATGGGGTCGATGCCGACCTCGGCCCAGAAGCCGGTGGGCTCCGCCTTCTCCTCGTCGCCGTCCTCGGTGACGTCGTCGACCTCGGCGGGCTGGGCGGCTTCGAGCTCCGCCAGCTCCTCCTGCGCGAGGGTGAGCTCCTTCTCCGGCACCTCCGGCGTGTTGACCACGCTGTCGATGGCGTCGAGGACCTCGTCCCACTTCTCCGAGACGACCGAGGACAGCTCGTCCCACAGCTTCGCCCCGTCACGGCCGCTGAACGGCAGCGTGCCCTGCGGCAGCAGCGAGAAGCCCTCCGCGGAGTCGAGCACCTCGTGGATCTTCTCGAGGTCGCAGACGTCCGCGAGCGACCGGACGATCGCGATCACGTCCGCGAGCTCGCCGATGGTCCAGGTGTCCGGGTCCTCCGCGACCAGCTCGGGCACGCCCACCAGGTCGAACTGGTGGTTGTCGTCCGGCGAGAGGTCCGCGATGCCGAGCTTCGGCACGATCGGCCACGCCGGGTGGTCGGTGAGGTCGTGTTCGCCCGCGGTGCGCACGAAGGCGGCGAGGTGCGCGGCGTCGGGGAAGACGAACAGGTCCTCCTCGTCACCGAGGAAGGCCTCCCACTCCTCACCCTCCTCACGCCACCGGGGTGCCCACAGCGTGACCACGTCACCCTGCGTCAGCCCCAGCTCGATGGGGACGATGTCCTGCGCCATCACTGACCTCCCGGTCATGCCTGCCGAATGCCGTGGGCGAGCCTAACGGTGCTGATCACCGGCGCCCAAAGGGGTTCTCGAAGAAGGCGTCCTCGTCCGGGTCGTCGACGAGGGGCGTCCTCGGCTGCCTGGGCGCAACCGCCTCAGGAGCTGCAACGACCGGGGGCACCACCGGGTTCCACGTCGCGCGGAACGGCGAGTCGCCGGCGATCGCCTCGACGTTGATGGCCATGCCGTCGCCCAGCGCCAGCGCCATCCTGTTGAAGCTCGTCTGCACGGCCGCGTTCGTCGCGAGCCGCGCGGTCTCGGTGGCGACCTGGCCGACCGCCCGCGCACCCCGGCTCAGCAGCGCGGGGTGCAGGTGCAGGGCCCTGAGCTCACCGCTCGCCGTCGCCGTGGCGGTGCACAGGCCGCTCGGGTGCTCGACGGTCTCCGCGGTCATCGCGAGGTCGCGCTGGAGCTGCTCGACGGCCCGCATGCGTTCCTCGTTCACCGCAGCCACCCCTGCTGCTGCTCGTCGTCGTGGCCGCGTTCGAAGCCCATCGCGTTCAGCTCCCGCGGGTCGACGACCCGTTCCAGCGTCTCGTGCAGCCGCGAGCCGGCGCTGAGCCGGGCCTTCTCGGCGACGCGCACGATCTCGGCGGCCAGCCCGTGCGGACCCATCCGCAGCGCGGCGGCGCTCACCGAGATCTCCAGCGGCGGACCACCCGGTGTCCCGACCACCGTCACCGCGCCGTCCGGCGAGGACGCCCGTCCCGTGACGGGACCACTGCGCGTGACGTGTTCCGACACCGCCTGCCCGACATCGCGCACCTTCCGAGCAGCGCGCTCGACGTCGTCGTCCACCTGATCACCCCCTACTGCGACAGTGTGCCGCATGATCCTGCGTTCGGTCGCGTTGTTCGCGCTCGCCGCCCTGCTGGAGATCGGCGGTGCCTGGCTGGTCTGGCAGGGCGTCCGGGAGGACCGCGGCTGGTCGTGGATCGGCGGCGGGGTGATCGCGCTCGGCGTGTACGGCTTCGTCGCCACGCTGCAGCCGGACGCGAACTTCGGCCGCATCCTCGCGGCCTACGGCGGTGTGTTCGTGGCCGGGTCGCTGGCCTGGGGCATGGTGCTCGACGGGTACCGGCCGGACCGCTACGACGTCACCGGCGCGCTGATCTGCCTGGTGGGCGTGGCCGTGATCATGTACGCGCCTCGCTAACGTCATGGCCGTGACGAACCCGAGCGACGTTGTCCTGGCGCTGCTGCGCGCCACCGAGACCCTCGACGAGAACGCCGTCGTGCGGCACATGGGCGACGAGGTGGTGTGGCGGAACATGCCGTTCCCGCCCGCTCGCGGCAAGAGGACGGTCGCCCGGCACCTGCGGCTGATGAACAGGGCCGTCACCGGCGTCGAGGTCCGCGTCCACCACATCGCGGCCAACGGCGGCGTCGTGCTCACGCAACGGACCGACGTCGTCCGGCGCGGCGGGTTCGAGGCGGCGTTCTGGGTGTGCGGCACGTTCGTCGTCAAGGACGGCAAGGTCGTGCTGTGGCGCGACCACTACGACCACGCGTACGTCGCGGGCGCCTTCCTGAAGGGCCTGGCCAAGCTCGGCCTCGGCGCCCTCAGGAAGGCGCTGTCCGGTCAGCCCGTCGGGCGGTAGAACCCGTAGAACGACATGCCGGAGTTCGTCGTGCGGATCGGCTGCACCTGCACGGGGTCACCGGCCTCGACCATCTGGCCGTTGCCGATCACCATCGCGACGTGGCCGTCCCACACCACGAGGTCGCCGGGCAGCACCTGGCCCGGCGGCACCGAGGCGCCCATCGCCTGGTCGCAGGCGGGCCGCGGGATGTCGAAGCCCGCGCCCTTGTAGGCCCACTGCGTCAGGCCGGAGCAGTCGGTGCCCTGCGGCGGGTTCGCGCCGCCCCACACGTACGGCGTGCCCAGCGCGGACAGCGCGTTGCGCACGGCCATCGCCGCGGTCTCGTTCGGCGCCTCGGCGCTGCTGCCGTCGGGCAGGTTCACGCCGACGCCGTCGCCGGGCTGCGGCGGGATCGCGACCGGCAGCCGCGGGCCGGAACCACCGCCACCACCACCGTTGCCGCCGCCCCCACCGCCGCCGCCTCCGCCACCACCGCTGCCGGAGCCACCGCCGCCGCCACCGCTCGAACCGCCGGAGCCGTTGCCGTTGCCGTTGCCGGACGGAGCGGCCTCCTGCTTCGGGGAGTCGGAGACGCCCGACGTCGAGGTCGAGCCGTCGTCACCGCCCAGCGGCTCGCCGAGCTTGCCGAGAGCGCCGGTGTCGGGTTTCTGCATGCCGTTCAGCTGGCCGACGAGCTGGGTGAGCTGCTCGCGGACCTTCTGCAGCTCGGCCGTGGTCTTCGCCTGATAACCGCTGGCCATCCCGGCCAGGTCGGCGAGCGCGGCCAGCACGACGCCGGGGCCCGCGACGAGGCTGGCGGCCACCGCGGCGGCGAGCCGCGGGGTGGCCTTGGCGGTGAACTCGTCGATGAGGCCCTGGATCGCGGTGCGACCGCCGGTCACGGCCGAGACACCGGCCGAGGCCACCCCCTTCACCGTCGAGGCGTTCTGCACGAGCACGTTCGTGGCCGCGGCGAACGTCGCCACGCGGCCGGTGAACGCGTTGGCCTTGTCGCCGGACCACGTGTTCAGCACCGCGGTGGAGGCCGAGCTGTGCCGGCCGCCGAGGTCGGCGAGCGCGGTCTGGGCGCGGTCGAACGCGTCACCGGCCCGCTGGGCACCGCCGGTGTCGCCGTCCAGCTTCGCCAGGTCCTGCTTCATGGGCGCGATGAACTGGCCCAGCAGCCCCTCGACGCTCACGTGCGGGCCGCCTTGTTCAGCGCGGCGGCGTTCGCGTCTTCCTGCGCGATGTAGGCCTCGCGGGCCTTGGTGACGGCGGTGCCGAGCCCGGACAGCCCGGTGGACGCCGCCTTCAGCGCGTCCAGCTGCACCTGCGCGGCCTGCTGGAAGGCCGCGCTGAGCCCGACCTCGTCGCCGATCTTGCCGAAGCAGTCGCCGGGCAGCGCGGTGGTGCCGCTCAACGTGCCGGTGCCGACCGTGCCGATCTCGTTCGCCAATCCGCTGACCGCCGACGCATATCCGGTCAATGCGTCGAGATCGACCTTGAGACCCTGTTCTGCCATCTGAAGCCGCTTCCCCCGGTGTGACCTGTTCGCGTTGATCCTGCCCCGATGAGCGGTACCTCGCCCGTCGTTCCGCCAAGATCATGGAACAGTGGGTGTCATCGAGCACTGGAACCGGATCCTGGCATGGCTGGCGGAACACGCTCCCGCTACCCGAGCCGTGCTCCGTCCGAGGTACGACGCACTGCCTGAGCTGAGGGTTCCCGACGACCTGCAGCTGTGGTGGAGCGTCTACGGCGGAACGGACCCCGACCTCTTCGCCGAGATCCTGCCGCCCTTTTACACACCGCTGGGTGCTGAACGGGCTTTTGTGCTGAGGGAAACCCACGTCAAGAAGCCGGCGGATTCTTCGGAAGCGGGTTCGCCGACGATCGGATTCCACTCGGAATGGCTTCCGATCGCGTTCGACGGCACCGGTGACGTGCTCGCCGTCGACCTCCGTCCCGGCGTGCTGCGCGGCTGCGTGGTCGAGTGGGACAAGGACCGCAACGAGATGTCCAAGCCGGAGTGGACGTCGATCGTCGAGATGTTCGACCAGGTCGCCACGGCACTGGAGACGCGCAGCGCGATCGGGCACTGCACGGCCGAGGTCAACTCCGCTGGTGAGCTGGGCTGGCGGACCAGCTGACCCGGTCGGCGACGCCGGTCCAGACCTTCACCGCGGCCACCGCGCAGAGCCACCCGAGCGCGGTGCCGGTGGTGTTGGCGACCAGGTCGTCCACGTCGAAGATCCGGTTCGCCCACAGGAGCTGCGAACCCTCGATGACGAGCGAGACGCCGCAGCCGATGAGCGCCGTCTGGCCGATGGTGCGCTTGCCCCAGAACATCAGCATCGCGCCGAGGGGCACGAACAGCAGCACGTTCAACGTCATCTGGTCGAAGGCGATCCGCCCGTCGCGGAGCGTGTCGGCGACCCACTGGAACGGGACCAGCTGCACGGACTGGCGCGGCGGCACCGTCTGCAGCGGCAGGAACGTCGCGGCGAACAGCATGCTCGCGTAGCCGGTGACGAGCGCGCTGCGCCAGGTGAGCTGACGGAAGAACAGCTGCGGCGCAATGAAGACCACGGAGAGGAAAAGGCCCCACTGGATGCTGGCGAGCTGTGCATTCGTCATGAATCCAAAGTAGGAAAACGGCCCTCCGCGCACATCGCGCTGAGGGCCAGTTCCCGCCTCGTACTTCCGGCCGAGTGCTACTCCGCCGCGTAATCCCGCGGGCTGATGCCGCGTAGTACCGGGCCGCACGCCAACGCCGCTACCAGCGCGACCACCACTCCGACGGCGACCGGTGCCACCACCCACGGCGTGAGCGGCATTTCCCCGTGACCCACCAGTCCGCGCGCCAGGACGAGCAGTCCGAGACCCACGGCGACTCCCGCCCCGCACGCCGCGATGGTGACGGCGAACACGGGAAGAACCACTTCCCGGCGCAATGCGCGACCCAGCACGCGAATCGGCGTTCCGGCCGCTGTCAACGCGCCGAAGGTGCGCCTGCGGTCGATCACCGAACCGGCCGCCGCCACCGCCGCGCCGATGCCGCCGAGCACCGCCGCGATCGACAGGCCGATGACCGTGGCGCGCCGGAGGTCCTCCATCAGCGTGTCGCCGTAGAGGCCGCGCTGCTCACCGTCGGCAAGCCGCGCGCCGGGCAACGTGCCGACCAGTGCCGTGTGCACGACCTCGCGGTTCTCCGCCGTGGTCGGCACGCCCACCATCGACACCCGGCCCGCCAGCTGGGGCAGCACCTCCGGGTCGATCACCGCGAAGATCCGTCCCGCGCCGGTGAACGCCCGCGTCTCGTACCGCCGCGGCAGCGGCACGGTGACCTCGTCACCCGGCCCGGCGGTGCGGAACCGGTCCCCCCGCAGCTCCTCGGGGGCGTAGACGGCCGGGCCCGGCCGGCAGTCCAGGCCGGTGAGGACCGTCGCGACCTCCGCGCACCTGCCGACGACGACGTAGTGGCCGGAGCGGCCCTCCTCGCCGTCGCTCACGAACCCGTCGAGCATCGGCACGACCGGCGCCGAGGTGGCCGCGCGCAGCGGTCCGAGGTCGCTCGACACCTGCTCGGCGACGATCGCGCCCCCCTGCCACGTCGCGTCGCGGAACGGCACCTGGCTTTCCAGGCCGGGCAGCATCGTCAGCGCCATCGAGCCGGTGAACACCGCGATCACCACGCCTGCCGAGCCGCGGAACGCCGCCACCGGGTCACCGGCGAGCCTGCGCCCGGCGAGCAACGTCGACGGCGTGCGCCACCGGCCCACGAAGAACCGGCCGACCTGCGCCGTGAGCACCGGACCGGCCAGCACCAGCGCCAGCGCCACCGCGCCGAGCCCGAGCAGCACCACGGTGAACTGGCTGTCACCACCGGCCTGCTGCGCGTAGACGATGCCGAGGAAGAACACGCCCAGCGCGACGGCGATCGACACCAGCCGCCACGACCGCACCCGCCGTTGCTCCTCCGCGGCCAGCGGGCGGTTCACCACGCGGCGCAGGCCCATGATCGCGGCCGCGATGACCAGCACCGGTGCCAGCAGGGCCACCGCGGCGACCACCGCGGTCGAGGGCACGAAGTCGCCGGGGTACCAGGTCCCGCCCTCCCACGGGATCTTCGCGGTCAGGTGGCTGAACGGCTGGGCCGCCAGCACGCCGAGCACGCTGCCGACGACGGCACCGACCGCGGTCTCCACGGCCGTCATCACGACGACCTGCCCCGGTGTCGCACCGGCCAGCCGGAGCGCGGCGAGGCGCCGTTCCCGTTTCGCCGCCGTCAGCCGCGCGGCCGAGGCGACCAGCACCAGGCACGGCACCACCAGCACGACCAGGCCGACGCGGGTGAGCAGGTAGAGCATGCCGTGGTGGTCGTCGCGGTAGGAGCCCGCCGCGTTGCGCAGCGCGTCGGTGCTGAACCCGTTCACGCCCGCGCGTCCGACGACGGCGACGAAGCTCACCGGGGTGCTTGAGCGCCTCCGGCCCCAGCACGCCGGCGACCGTGCCGGGGAAGCGGTTGCCGAGTTCCTCGGCCGGGTGCGCGCGCACCAGGTCGGCCAGCGCGGGGGACAGCAGGACCTCGCCGGCCTCCGGGAACCTGCCGAGACCGGCGGCGACCGGCACGTCACCCGGCTCGTTGCGGGAGACCTCGAACCGCTCGACGAGCTGCCCGCGGAACGAGTCGGTGGTGTGGTCGACCGTGATCCGGGTGCCCTGGTTCACCGCGTCCCGCCACGCGGTGCGGTCGGCGCGCGCCTGCAGTCCGTTCGGTGCGGCGACGAGCCACAGCACCAGCGACACCGCGATCATCACGCCGAGCGCGACCAGCACGGTGGCGACCTGGCTGCGGCGGTCCCTGCGCAGCACCGCGAGCGCGATCCTCATGCCGGCACCTGACCGCGGTTCGGAACGGCGATGCGGCCGTCCTGGATGTCGACGACCCGGTGGGCCCGGTCGGCGATCGCCTTGTCGTGCGTGACGATCACGACAGCGGCGTTCGTCTCCCGCGCGGCCTGCAGCAGCGCGGTCATCATCTCCTGCCCGGTGCGGGTGTCGAGGGCACCGGTCGGCTCGTCCGCGAACACCACCCGCGGCCGGTGCGCCAGCGCCCGTGCGATGGCGACCCGCTGCGCCTGGCCGCCGGACAGCTCACCGGGCCGCCGCTGCTCCATGCCCTGCAGGCCCAGCCGCGCGAGCCACAGCCGGGCCGCGCCGAGCGACTCCTCGCGCGAGCGCCCGCCGAGCAGCATCGGCAGCGCGGCGTTCTCCTCGGCCGTGCAGCTCGGCGACGAGCATGCCGGACTGGAACACGAACCCGAACGCCGTGCGCCGCAGCTCGCTGCGCCCCGTCTCGCTCAGCTCCCCGATCGCGCGCCCGTCGAGGAACACGTCACCGCCGTCGGCCCGCAGAATTCCGGACAGCACGTGCAGCAGGGTCGTCTTGCCGGAACCGGACGGGCCGACCACGGCCAGCACGTCACCGGGCGAGATGTCGATGTCCACCCCGGCGAGCGCGTGCACGTCGCCGTAGGTCTTGACGAGGCCACGAGCGGCCAGAACCGAATTCATGGTGCTGACGGTGCCGGGTCCGCGCCGGGGAAACCTCAGCCTTGACGACACACCGGATCAGCCGGATGACCGAGGCCGGAACGGTTCGGTGGTCCTACCGTTGTCTCCCGTGGACAGTCATCGGGGCCAATGGCCGATCGCCGCCGGGCTCGCGCTGCTGATGCTCGCCGAGCTGATCTTCATGTCGGGGCCGACGAGCTCGCAGGCCCTGGTGTGGCTGCTCAGCGTGCCGCCCTGCATCGCGGCGGTGGCGTCGTTCAAGTCCCGCGCCTTCACCATCCCGGTGACCGTGGCGTCGATCTTCGTGGCGTCGTTCGTGGTCCGGCTGTTCGACGTGAACCTGCCGACGGTCCTCAGCCCGCTCACCGTGGCCGAGACCGCCGCCTGCCTGGTGCTCACCGCCGTGGTCGTGCGCGAGGAACCCCGCCGCTCCGCCACCTGGTCGGTCGGCTCGCTGATGGCCGTGAGCGTGTTCGCCGCGATCATCCGCGACAACTGGCTCGCGTCCTACAACTACAACGAGGTCCTCGGCTCCCTCGTCCTCGGCTTCCTCGCCGTCGGCACCGGCCTGTACTTCCGCGCCCGCGACTCCGAGAGCGGCCGCCTGATCGCCGCCGCCGTCACCGACGCGCAGAAGGAGGAGCGCATCGTCCTGGCCCGCGAGCTGCACGACGTCGTCGCCCACCACGTCACCGGCATGCTCATCCAGGCCCAGGCGGCGCTGGAGGTCTCCGACGACGACCCGCGCGCCGCCCACCGCCTGCTGCCCGGCATCGTCCGCAGCGGCACGGAGGCCCTCGGCGCGATGCGCCGCCTGGTCGGCACCCTGCGCCAGGGCGAGAACGACGTGGCCACCACCGACCTCGCCGCCGACGTGATCGCCACCGTCGAACGCACCCGCGAGCTCGGCTTCACCACCCGCCTGCGCATGGACCTGCCCGAGGTCGTGCCCCCGGAGCTGGGCCGCTCGGTGCTGCGCCTGGTCCAGGAGTCCCTGACGAACGTGCACAAGCACGCCGAGTCCCCGACCGCGGTCGACGTCGACATCTCCCGCACCCCCGCGGGAGCACTGCGCGTGGTGGTCGCCGACGACGGCCGCCCCGGCGAGCTGAACCAGGGTGGGTACGGTCTGGTGGGCATGCGTGAACGCGTCGACCTGCTCGGCGGCCTGTTCTCCGCCGGCCCGCGCGAGAACGGCTGGCAGGTGCTCGCGGAACTGCCACTGGAAGGAACCAAGTGATCTCGGTCCTCATCGCCGACGACCAGGAGATGGTCCGCGTCGGGTTTCGGATGATCCTGGAGAAGCAGCCCGACATCACCGTCGTCGCCGACGTGCCCGACGGCGTGACCGCGGTGACCGCCGCCAGGGAACTCCAGCCGGACGTGGCGCTGCTGGACATCCGCATGCCCGGTCTCGACGGGCTGGAGGTCACCAAGAAGCTGTCCGTGACCTCGACCAAGGTCGTCGTGGTGACGACCTTCGACCTGGACGAGTACGTGCACACGGCTCTGGAGAACGGCGCTTCGGGATTTTTGACCAAGGACGCCGGGCCCGCGCTGCTGGTGGAGGCCGTGCGGGCGGCAGCCGCCGGGAACGCGCTGATCTCGCCGCAGGTGACCGTGCGGATGCTGGAGCACTTCGCGCGGCCCGCGTCGCGGCCGGACCTCGGGCTGCTCACGGCTCGGGAGCAGGACGTGGTGCGGGAGGTCGCCCGCGGGCTGTCGAACCAGGAGATCGCCGGGGCGTTGTACCTGTCGTTGTCGACGGTGAAGACGCACCTGGCGTCGGTGCAGACGAAGTTGAACGTGAAGAACCGGGTGGGGATCGCTTCGTGGGCCTGGCGGGCGGGGCTGGTGAACTCCTGAGCCGTCGCGGCTGTTCCTGGGGCTCGTCGGCTGTTCCTGGGGCTCCGCCCCAGACCCCGACACTCCCAAAGAAGCCGCCGGCGCCGTTCGTGGGTTGATGGCACGCCTGTTGCTTTGTGCGGCTGCCGGTTGCGTTGTTGGTTGCGTTGCGGTGGGCGTCTGCCCCGCCTAGCGCACCAGAGCGCGCCAGACCTGGGCAGGGATGTCAACCGGGCGAAGAGCGTGCCCGGTTGACATCCCTCCCCAGGCCCGGCAGGACGATCGGAGCGCTAGACGGGGAAGCCACCCACCGCGGAACCGCCCGAGGAAGAGCTCTGGACGCCTCGCCTTCGGCTCGGTCACGAACGCGAGCCTTCGGTTCGACAGGCGTCCACAACGCCAGAATGTGGCCATGACCGAACAGCCTGAGACCGAGTTCCCGCGTGCCATCGGCAAAGTCGCCACCCGTGAGCTGGCCGCCCACGGCTACACCACGTTCGACTCCCTCACCGAGGTCTCCGCGAAGACCCTGCTGAGCATCCACGGCGTCGGCCCGAAGGCGGTCCGCATCCTCGGCGAGGAGCTGGCGGCGCAGGGCAAGACCTACGCCGCCGGCTGAGGTCTCACACCCCCATCGGGTGCCAGACCGTCTTCGTCTCCAGGTACGCCCGCAACCGGGACAGGTCCGGCTCGCGGGTGAAGTCCTCGTCGGGCCGGACGCGCAGGACCCGCTTCACCGTTCCCGCGGCCGACCGTTCCAGGTCCGCGCGCAGCGACTCGGGGGCGCCGGTCAGGTCGAGGGCGTTGACGTCCGCGTGCGAGGCGAGCCACGGGGCGATCTCCGCCGTGTGGCCGGTGATGATGTTGACGACGCCGCCGGGCAGGTCGCTGGTGGCCATCACCTCGGACAGCGTGATCGCCGGGAGCGGGCGGTCCTGCGAGGTGATGACGACGCAGGTGTTGCCGGAGGCGATCACCGGGGCGATGACCGAGACCAGGCCCAGCAGGGACGACTGCTGGGGGGCCAGTACGGCCACCACGCCGGTCGGTTCCGGGGTGCTGAACGAGAAGTACGGGCCGGCGACCGGGTTCGAGGAGCCCAGGACCGCGGCGATCTTGTCCGTCCAGCCCGCGTACCAGACCCAGCGGTCGATGGCGGTGTCCACGAGGGACTGGGCCTTCTTCACCGCGACGCCCTCGGAGACGGCGACCTCGGTGGTGAACTGCTCGCGGCGGCCCTCCAGGACCTCGGCCACCCGGTACAGGACCTGGCCGCGGTTGTAGGCCGTGGCGCCGGACCAGGGGCCGAACGCCTTGCGGGCCGCGGTCACGGCGTCGCGGGCGTCCTTGCGGGAGCCGTGGGCGGCGTTGGCGAGGAAGGCGCCCTTGGTGTCGGTCACCGGGTAGGAGCGGCCCGACTCGGAACGCGGGAAGGCGCCGCCGATGTAGAGCTTGTAGGTCTTCGCGACCGAGATGCGATCAGACATCGAGGTAGGCCTCCAGACCGGTGCGGCCGCCCTCGCGGCCGAAGCCCGACTCCTGGTAGCCGCCGAACGGGGCGGTGGGGTCGAAGCGGTTGAACGTGTTGGACCACACCACGCCGGCGCGCATCTTCGACGCCATCCAGAGGATGCGCGAGCCCTTCTCGGTCCACACGCCGGCCGACAGGCCGTACGGGGTGTTGTTGGCCTTGGCCACGGCCTCTTCCGGGGTGCGGAAGGTCAGGACCGACAGCACCGGGCCGAAGATCTCCTCACGGGCGATGCGCATCGCCTGCGAGACGTTGGAGAACACCGTCGGGGCGAAGTAGAAGCCCTTGTCCGGCAACGGGCACGAGGAGGTCCAGCGGACCGCGCCCTCGGCCTCGCCCGACTCGGTCAGCTCCTGGATCTTGGTGAGCTGCTCGCGGGAGTTGATGGCGCCGACGTCGGTGTTCTTGTCGAGCGGGTCGCCGACGCGCAGCGTGGACACGCGGGCGTGCAGCTTCTCCAACAGCTCGTCGGCGACGGACTCCTGCACGAGCAGGCGGGAACCGGCGCAGCAGACGTGGCCCTGGTTGAAGAAGATGCCGTTGACGATGCCCTCGACGGCCTGGTCGAGCGGGGCGTCGTCGAACACGATGTTCGCCGCCTTGCCGCCGAGCTCCAGGGTGAGCTTCTTCGCCGTGCCGGCCAGGTTGCCCTGGATGATCTTGCCGACCTCGGTCGAGCCGGTGAAGGCGACCTTGTTCACGTCCGGGTGCTCGACGAGGGTCGCGCCCACGTCACCGGCACCGGGGAGGATGTTGACGACGCCCGGCGGCAGCTCGCACTGCTGGATGATCTCGGCGAGCACCAGCGCGGTCAGCGGGGTGGTCTCGGCGGGCTTCAGCACCACGGTGTTGCCGCAGGCCAGGGCCGGGGCGATCTTCCACGCGGCCATCAGCAGCGGGAAGTTCCACGGGATGACCTGACCGGCCACGCCCAGCGGGCGCGGGTCGGGGCCGTAGCCCGCGTACGAGAGCTTGTCCGCCCAGCCCGCGTGGTAGAAGAAGTGCGCGGCGGCCGTGGGGACGTCGACGTCGCGCGACTCCCTGATCGGCTTGCCGTTGTCCAGCGACTCCAGCACCGCGAGCTCACGGCCGCGTTCCTGGATCTGGCGCGCGATCCGGTAGATGTACTTGGCGCGCTCGGCACCGGGCATCTTCGACCACACGCGGTCGTAGGCGCGGCGTGCGGCCGTCACCGCGGTGTCCACATCGGACTTCGACGCGGTGGAGACCTCGGCCAGCACCTCCTCGGTGCCGGGGTTGATGCTCTTGAGCGGTTCGCCGGAGCCCTCGACGAACTCGCCGTCGACGAACATCCGGTAGTTCGGCTTGAGGTTCGCGATGGCCCGCGACTCGGGCGCGGGGGCGTATTCCCACATGTGTCAGTCCACCGTCACGTAGTCCGGGCCGCTGTAGTGGCCGTCCAACTGGGTCCGCCGCTGCATGAGCAGGTCGTTCAGCAACGTCGACGCGCCGAACCGGAAGAGGTGCGGGTCGAGCCACTCGGGCCCGGCCACCTCGTTCACGGCCACCAGGTACTTGATCGCGTCCTTGGTCGTGCGGATGCCACCGGCGGGCTTGACCCCGCGCAGCTCGCCGGTCTGGGTCTTCCAGTCCCGCACCGCCTGCAGCATCACGTGCGTGACCGGCAGCGTCGCCGCGGGCTGCACCTTGCCGGTCGAGGTCTTGATGAAGTCGCCGCCGGCGAGCAACGCGAGCCACGAGGCGCGGCGGACGTTGTCGTAGGTCACCAGCTCACCGGTCTCCAGGATGACCTTGAGGTGCGCGTCCCCGCAGGCCTCCTTGACCTTGACGATCTCCTCGAACACCAGCCCGTAGCGGCCGGAGAGGAACGCGCCGCGGTCGATCACCATGTCGACCTCGGCGGCGCCCTGCTCGACGGCGAACCGGGTGTCGGCGAGCTTGACGTCGATCGTGCTGCGGCCGCTCGGGAACGCCGTCGCGACGCTGGCGACGCCGATCCCGCTGCCCTGCAGGCCGTCGACGGCCGTCTTCACCATGTCCGGGTACACGCAGACAGCGGCGACCTGCGGCACGTCCGGCCGCTCCGGGTCGGGCCTGCGGGCCTTCGCGGCGAGCGAGCGGACCTTGCCGGGGGTGTCGGCGCCTTCGAGCGTGGTCAGGTCCACCATGCTGATCGCCAGGTCGATGGCGTGCAGCTTGCTGGCCTTCTTGATGCTCCGCGTGCCGAGGCCCGCGGCTCGTTGCTCGACGCCGACCTGGTCGACGCCGGGAAGGCCGTGCAGGAAGCGCCGCAGCGACGATTCGTCGCGCACGGCGTCCGCCAGGGCCGACGGCAGTGTCGTAGGAGCAGCCATGGTCCGGAGTCTAGGCGGAATGGGACGCCCGTCCTAAGTGAGCGGGTTCGCGCAGGTCAGCGCCGTTTGCGGCAGCCTCGGGCCCGCTGTCGGGGCCGATGTCAGTCCAGGAGCTCGCGCAAGATCTTGGACTTCTTCTTCTTGGGCCCCTTGACCTCGACCCCGCCCATGATCGCGAGCCCGGTGACCCGCACGGTCGGCGCGCCGGGGATGTACCGGCGGCTCGGCGCCTTGTCCTCGAACCCGCCCAGGAGCCCGAACCCGTCGACCTTCACGTTGATGTCGTCGGGCACGCGCACCTCGACCCCGCCCCAGAACGCGAAGACGCTGATCGTGACCTCCTGCTCGGCGAACCGCGCGTGGGTCAGGTCGAGCTCGACGCCACCCATGACGGCCACGGCGTTGTGCAGCCGCGGCACCACCCAGTCGCCCTTGCGGTTGACGCCGGACCAGAACGCCACCGACACGGCACTGCCGGGCTCACCGCCGACGCGGTGGTCGACAGCGGAGTGGTGCTGCGGTCCCACCGCGGGCTGCGGCAGCCCGTTGAGCACCAGGTCGGCGGTGATGGGAGCGAGCTCACCGTAGGTCTTGGCGGCGTAGACGGCGGTCAGCCGCTCGTCCAGCTCGTGGATGTCGAGGCGCCCCTCAGCGGTCGCCTCGTGCAGCACCTGCGCGATCCGTTCCCGGTCCGCGTCCGAGGCGCGCAGGTGACTCTGGTCAGCCGGTACCAGCTCGTCGCTCACCCGATCGAGTCTAGAACCCTCACTTGCGGTTCGGTGCGTACTTGACCGTGATCGCGAAAGCCGCGACCAGGAGCAGCGCGAGACCGCACGCGAGGGCCGGCTCGTGCAGCCACAGCCGCGGCAACGCGCCGATGAGCACCCCGAGGGTGACCGACACGACCAGGATGAGCAGCGGCGACTCACACCGCTGCCGGACGGGCTTCTGCTCGATCATCACCGTTCACACCTCCGCGTCTTGTCTGGACTCCAAGAACTTCGGAGGTGCGGAGCGGGTTCTTGACTCCCGGAACGGGTGGGGCAGGACCCTGATCAGGTGGTCCGCCGGTCGCTCTCCTCGACGGGGCGGGCGAGGCGGGCGGGCGGACGAGGTGGGCGGGGCGGGAGCTCAGGCGCTCGGCCGGCGCACCGGCAGACCGGCGGCCCGGTAGACCGCGTCGATCACCGCCATGTTCCGCACCGCGTCGTCCGCCGTCGTCGGGAACGGCTTGCCGTGCAGGACCGCGTCGGTGAACGCGTCGAGCTGGTGGGCGTAGGTGGAGCGGCGGCCGAACGTCTCCACCGAGCGCCTGTCCTTGAGCCGCAACGACAAGCGGTGGGCGAGCTGCGGGCCGAGCGGGTTGAGCACGGTCAGCACGCCGTCCTCGCCGACGGCCCTCATCGACAGCTTGAGGACGGTGGCCGACCACAGCGAGGCGTGCACGGAACCCGTGTGGCCGGAGGGGAAGCGCAGGGTCGCGCGCATCGCCCGGTCGATCGCCGGGGCGCGCAGCAGGGCGTGGGCGGAGCGGACCGCGGGCTCCTCGCCGCCGAGCAGGCGGGCCATGTGCACTGCGTAGCAGCCGGCGTCCATCATCGCGCCGCCCGCGAGCGCGTAGTCGTAGCGGATGTCGGAGAACACCGGCAGCGGGAAGCAGACGGAGGCCTCGACGTGGCGCAGCGGGCCCAGTGCACCGGACCGCACGATCTCGGCCGCGCGCTGGGCCAGCGGGTGGTAGCGGTAGTGGAAGGCCTCCATCACCACCAGGCCGGAGGCCTCGGCGGCGGCCGCGACGGTGGCGGCTTCGGCGGCGTTGGCCGTGAAGGGCTTCTCGCACAGCACGTGCTTGCCGGCTTCGAGCGCGGCCAGGGTCCAGCGGCCGTGCAGGCCGTTGGGCAGCGGGTTGTAGACGGCGTCCACGGCCGGGTCGGCGAGCAGGGCCTCGTAGGAACCGTGCACGCGGGCGATGCCGTGCCGGTCGGCGAACGCCTGCGCGCGGTCGGTGGAACGGGCCGCCACGGCGACCACCTCGGCGGCGGTCGAGGAGCGGGCGGGGCGGATGACAGCGGTCGGCGCGATCCTGGCCGCGCCCAGCACTCCGATGCGCACGTGGTCCGTCACGCGGCTGACCCTACACCCGCCGAGTTAACGGTGTTCACGACGGCGGCCTGGTCCACTCTGGACACCTTGCCGGGTTCGCCCAGCGGTTACGGTGTCGGGCATGGACGTCCTCGTCGTCGATCACCCGCTCGCCAAGGCGAGACTCACCACCATGCGCGACGCGCGCACGGACAACGCGGCGTTCCGCGCGGCGTTGCACGAACTGACCGTCATGCTGGTCTACGAAGCGATGCGGGAGGCGCCGCTGAAGGAGGACCGCACGCACACGCCGGTCGCGCGGACCACCGGCTTCAGGCTCGCGAACCCGCCGCTGCTCGTGCCGGTCCTGCGGGCCGGGCTGGGCATGGCCGACCAGGCGCACAAGCTGATCCCCGACGCGCAGATGGGGTTCGTGGGGCTCGCGCGCGACGAGGAGACGTTGCAGCCGACGCCGTACATGGAGTCGCTGCCGGAGGACCTCGCCGGGCGGCCGGTGCTCGTGCTCGACCCGATGCTCGCGACCGGTGGCTCGATGGCCTACACGATCCGGCTGCTGACCCAGCGCGGCGCGACGGACGTGACGGCGGTGTGCGTGCTCGCGGCTCCCGAGGGCATCAACCACCTGGAGGACTCGAACCTGCCGGTGCGCCTCGTCACGGCGTCGGTGGACGAGCGGCTGAACGACTCCGGCTTCATCGTGCCCGGCCTGGGCGACGCCGGTGACCGTCTGTACGGGGCGGTTTAGGACATACCTCCGATCGGACGTAGCAATGGTCTAGACCTCAGGCCTATCGTGCTGTGGACCGCATCGCCGCTGCCGCGATCTGACTGAGGAGTCACATGTCCAGACGGAGATGGGGTGTCGCCGCACTCGCGGTCGGCGCCCTGTCCGCGTCGCTGGCTTCCGCGCCCGCGAACGCCGACGTCGAGACCAACGGGCACCACGGGTACTCGAAGACCCGCACGGTCGGGTACTTCATCCAGTGGGGCGTGTACGACCGGAACTTCCGGGTCAAGAACCTCGTGGACAGCGGGGCCGCGGCCCGGCTCACGCACCTGAACTACGCGTTCGGGTTCCTCGACGAGTCGGGCAAGTGCGTCAGCGCCGACCCGTGGGCGGACTGGCAGATGCCCCACACCGCCGAGCAGTCGGTGAGCGGCAAGGCCGACGAGGCCGGTCAGGTGCTCATGGGCAACCTGAACCAGCTCAAGCAGCTCAAGGCCAAGTACCCCGGGTTGAGGGTGAACATCTCCCTGGGCGGCTGGACGGGGTCGCGGTACTTCTCCAACGCCGCGCTGACCCCCGAGTCGCGCGCCGCGCACGTCAAGTCGTGCACCGACATGTGGATCAAGGGCAACCTGCCGGGGCTGCCGGCGGGCGCCGCGAAGGGCGTCTTCGACGGCGTCGACCTCGACTGGGAGTGGCCGGCGAGCGAGGGCAACCCGACGCCGCCGAACGTCGTGCGCCCCGAGGACAAGCAGAACTTCACCAAGCTGCTCGCCGAGTACCGCAAGCAGATGGGCTGGAACCGCGACCTCACCGCGTTCCTGCCGGCCGACCCCAGGCAGGTCGACCGGGGCTTCGAGGTCGCGAAGGTGTTCTGCTACCTCACCTTCGGCACCTTGCAGGGTTACGACTACCACGGTGCGTGGGACGCGGCGGCGAACCAGCAGTCCGCGCTGCGCGTGCCCAAGGGCGACCCGTCGGAGTTCGAGTTCAGCTCCGAGGTGACGGTGAACGCGTGGCTCTCGCGCGGTGCCCCGCGCTCCAAGGCCGTGCTCGGCGTGCCGTTCTACGGCCGCGGCTGGGACGGCGTCGCACCCGGCACCCGCAACGGCCTGTTCGGCACCGGTGTGCCCGCGCCCGCCAAGTACGAGAACGGCTACGAGGACTTCCACCGCATCAAGGCGAAGCTCTCCGAACCCGGCAACACCTACAAGGTCTACCGCGACGAGCGCGCGGGCTTCGCGTGGATCTACGACGGCAAGACGTGGTGGACCTACGACGACGCGACCGAGATGAAGCGCAAGGCCCGCTTCATCAACGACCGCCGCCTCGGCGGCGCGATGATCTGGTCGCTCGACGGTGACACCGCGAACGGCGAGCTGATCAAGGCGCTGGACGGCGCCCTCAGGTAGACGCCGCACCACAGGCGAACTGTCCCGTTGGGACAGTTCAGCGGGTCCGGGGAGGTTTCGCGGCGGCCGCCTCCCCGGATTCCGTCATTTCCGCGACGGGATCACTTCCGCGACGGGGTCTCCGCCAGCCAGCCGCGGCCGTGCGCGCGCAACGCCAGCTCGTACGTGGCGGCGGCGTCCACTCCGCGCGGCAGGTTCCCGTTGAGCTCCAGGCTCACCAGCCCGTGCGCGATGCCCCACATCGACATCGCGATCTGCTCGGGGTCCTCGTCCCGGTAGACGCCCAGCTCGATCGCCCGCCGCACCGCGTTGCGCACCGGCGCGAACGTCCGGCCGGCCGCGCGGCTCATCTCCTTCGTCGGCTCGACGACCTTGGAGTACAGCACCGAGTAGAACCGCGGGTCCGCGAGCGCGCCGCGCCGGTAGGCGAGACCGATCTGCAGCAGGTCCTCCGCCGGGTCGTCGGTGGTCGGCACCGCGGCCAGGTTCGCCCCGAACCGGCTGAACGCCTCGTCGTGGAGCGCTTCCAGCAACGCCGGCTTCCCGCCGAAGAGGGAATAGACGGCGGTGGTGGAGGTGTTGACGTCGGTGGCGATCCTGCGCAGGCTCACCGCGTCGGGTCCCCTGGTGCTGAGCAGCTCGCCCGCCCGCTCGAGCAGACGCCGGCGCAGTGCGTCGTCGTGGGTCTTGGGCCTGGGCATCACGCAATCCTAATGGCCCCTGGCCTGAGTGGTATCACATTGGTACCGTGCCGGGAATGGCGATGACCTTGCGGTTGACCGAGGAGGAGAACCTGCGGCTCGCGGAGCTCGCGGCGGCCGAGGGGCGCTCCAAGCAGGAGGTCGTGCGGTTGGCGATCGCGGATCGTTACCAGCGCATGCAGCAGGAGGAGAAGCTGGGCGAGGTCCTCGGGAGGGTGCTGCCCAAGTACCGAGGTCTTTTGGATAGGCTCGGATCTTCCTGAAACTGTCGGACGTCTGTGATCAACTGGGTGCTGTGATCTCCTACCTCGACGCCGGGGACCTCTTGGTGCTGGCCACGGCTGTGACCGGTGGTGACCTCGTCGTGAGGGACATCGGGCTGCTGGACACGGCGGCGTACCGCCCCCGAGCGACCGTGCTCGGCGTGGAGGCGTACGACACGCTGTGGCTGAAGTCGTCCGCACTCCTCGACTCGATCGTCCGCACCCGCCCTCTCGTCGAGGGCAACTGGCGGCTCGGCTGGGTCGCCGCCGTCACGATGTGCGACATCAACGGCTACTGGATCGACGCCGACGAGGACGACGCGCTCGACCTCGTCCGCGCCCTCGGCCGGGACAAGATCGACGTGGCCGAGATGGCGGGTCACCTCCAGGCGTGGGGGCTGCCCAAGGATTCCGCTTGACCTAGAGTGCACTCCAGGTCTTAGCGTCGATTTCGTGAGTTACTCGATAGCCCAGGCCGCGCAGCGCAGCGGGTTGTCCATCGACACCCTGCGCTACTACGAACGAATCGGGCTCGTCGACCCGCCCGCCCGCGACTCGGGTGGCCGCCGCGTCTACTCGGAGGAAGACCTCGGCTGGCTGGCCTTCGTGACCCGCCTGCGCACCACCGGCATGCCGATCCGCATGATGCGCGAGTTCGCGCAGCTCAGGCACCGCGGCGAGCACACGGCGGGCCGCCGCAAGCAGATCCTCGTGGAACACCGCACCGACGTCCGCGCCCGCATCGCGGAGCTGCAGTCGTGCCTCGAGGTGCTGGACTACAAGATCGACCACTACGCCGTGGTCGAGAGCGATTTGGAGGCGACGGCGTGACCCGTCAGCTCGGTTCACTGGAGGTCGGGCCGCAGGGGCTCGGCTGCATGGGGATGTCGGAGTTCTACGGTGCCGGCGACGACACCGAGTCGATCGCGGTCATCCACCGGGCCCTGGAGCTCGGCGTGACGCTGATCGACACGGCCGACATGTACGGCCCGCACACCAACGAGCAGCTGGTCGGCCGCGCGATCGCCGACCGCAGGGACTCGGTGGTGCTGGCCACGAAGTTCGGCATCGTCCGCGACGGCGACCGCCGCGGCGTGCGGGGCGACCGCGCCTACGTGCGGCAGGCGGTCGAGGGGTCGCTGAAGCGGCTCGGGGTCGACGTGATCGACCTCTACTACCTGCACCGCGTGCCCGCGGACACGCCCATCGAGGAGACCGTCGGGGCGATGAGCGAGCTGGTGGCCGAGGGCAAGGTCCGCCACCTGGGCCTGTCCGAGGCCGGCGCCGAGACGCTGCGCCGCGCCCACGCCGTCCACCCGATCACGGCGCTGCAGAGCGAGTGGTCGCTGTGGTCGCGCGACATCGAGGCGGAGATCGTGCCCACCGCACGCGAGCTCGGCATCGGCCTGGTGCCGTACTCGCCGCTCGGCCGCGGCGTGCTGACCGGCCGGTTCGCCTCCTCCGCCGACTTCGTCGAGGGCGACTTCCGCGCCGCGAACCCGCGGTTCTCCGGCGCGAACCTCGACGCGAACCTGAAGATGGTCGCCGACCTGCGCGCCCTGGCCGACGAACGCGGCGTCACCGCGGGCCAGCTCGCGCTGGCGTGGGTGCAGCACCGCGGGTCCGACGTCGTGCCGATCCCCGGCACCAAGCGGCTGAAGTACCTGGAGGAGAACGTCGCGGCGGCCGCCCTGGAGCTGTCCGAGGCCGACCTGGCCGCGATCGAGGCCGCAGTTCCGGCGTCCGCGGTGGCCGGCGACCGGTACCCGGACATGAGCTCGATCGGCCGTTAGAACACCTGTTCGAATCCATCCCCAGGGTTGTCCACAGGGTGGGGACAAGTGGCTGTGGACAACTCTGGGGTCATGTGGACAACTGAGCCGCGACGGTGGCCCCGGCTTCCCAGCACGCCTCCAGGTCGGCCTTGCCCGGCTCGCCCGTGACGACCACGTGCTGGGCCGCCTTCACCCAGTCCAGGCCGGTCGTGGCGGTCTCCACGCTCCTGACCGCACCGGTCGTGTCGTTGTTGCCGTGCACATAAAGCCCGAACGGGCGACCGCGCGTGGAGTCCAGGCACGGGTAGTAAACGGTGTCGAAGAAGTGCTTCAGCGCACCGCTCATGTAGCCCAGGTTCGCGGGCGTGCCCAGCAGGTAGGCGTCCGCTTCCAGGACATCCACAGCGGTTGTGGACAACGCGGCCTTCCGCACCACTTCGACGCCCTCGATCTCGGGGGTGGTGGCGCCGGAGACGACCGCCTCGAACATCGCCTGCAGGGCGGGCGAGGGCGTGTGGTGGACGATCAGCAGCCTCATGACCCCAGTTATAGCCAGTGCCGTGGTCAAGCGGTGCATGGGCGAGGTCACCGCCGCGCTGCGCGGCCTTGCCCGAGTGAGCCCGTGCCCGAAAATCTGTTCCGCTGATCTATGGATTCGGAATGTGCAGCTTGGTCGTCTGCGCAACATTCTTCGCAACGGAGTGCATTTGTGTCCAACTTCGTTGAGTGCGCTACCGTGTCCGTATGGAGTTCCTGAAAGTCGCGGGCAAGACGATTCAGCGGCCGTCGATCGAGGAAGAAGACCTCGTCGGTGAAGTAGCCGCGTTCCGCGGTGACTTCGAACTTGAGGCAGTCAGCGTCCGGCAAGGTGACCAGTCGGGCGTAACCGGTGAGGGGTCTGTTGCTGGTGCGCTCGTCTCCGACATGGACCTGTCGGAATCGCATCTGGCTCCGCTCGTGCTTTCCGACGTCAGGTTCGAAGAGGTGAACCTGGCGAACGCCGTCCTCGCCGATGTGACCGCGCGGAGGGTGGACTTCCTCCGCTGTCAGGGGATCGGGCTTCGACTTTCGCTGAGGCAGGCTTCGGACATCTATGCGGAGGACTGCCGGTTCGACTACGCGACCATCAAGATCGATCAGGTCAAGAACGCCGTCGTCTTCCGTCGATGCTCATTCCGTGAAGCGGTTTTCGTGGGAGACCTCTCCAACGTGGTTTTCGATGAATGTGAGATGCCTCAGGTTGAATTCGAGGCCACCCGCGCGAGTGGCTGTGACCTCACGACCTCCCGGCTTGGCGACATCAGCGGTCTGTTGACCCTGCGGGGTGCGAAGATCGAAGCTGTTCAGGCCGGTTTCCTCGGTGCTCAGTTCGCCAAGGAAGCCGGCCTGACGGTTGCGGGCTGACCTACTTCTTGTCCCAGTTGTCCCACGTGGGCCGATTGTCGAATCCGCCGCCTCCGGTCACGTTGTCCCACGTGGGGTCGTTGTCAAAAGCGCTGATCCGCGTAGGTAGCTGACCGGTCCTGGTCAGCAGGTTCAGGAGCATCGTTCGACACTCCAGAATCCTGGCCTCCAGCAGCTGTTGATCGGTCAAGGCGTAATACTCCCTCCAGTAGTGAAATCTTGCTGTTCCGGCAGTAGTTGGTCGTGGTTCCATCCATGCGTCCATGCTCGAAGTAGCGGTTGGCGGGATGTCCGCCTCCGCAGAAGTCGAAGTACGGGCATGTGAGCCGGCAAGCCTTGACTCCCCGTGAGAACTCAGATACCCAGGAGTCTTCGGACGTCGATTGTTCGATGATCTCGGTCAGGGTGTTCTGCAGTACGTTTCCGCTGGAGAAGGTGCCCCGGTTCGACTCGAATCCCGCGAGTTCAGGCGAGATCAGGGTTACCGATCCGTCGTGGCCAACAGTCGGCAGAGGATCGAACAGCGTCTCATTGCGGTGCGTGGCGCTGTCACGCCTGAGCACCGCACCTGCATAGCTGAGAGCCCGCTCAAGCTCTCGGACGCGGACAGCGGGATTCTCGCGCCAACTCGCCGTGAGCGTCGTCCAGAAGTCAGTTACGACGTCTTGGCGATGAGCGTTGGTGGAGACGTTGACGCCTTCCTGCTCTTCGATGTTGACGCCCAGGTGCGTGATCCCGCACTCGACGGCGAAGGCGTAGAGCCTGCGAGCGCGCACGGGCGTTGGATCGGACACCACCGCGATGGCGTGAACCTCGTGACCATGAGCGCGCAGAAGTTCTACACCGCGCAACGCCTTCGCCTGCGTGGGCATCCGCCGCCGATCCACGCGGCTCGCGTTGTCGGCGGGCGCGCCATCGATGCTGACGCCCACGTGCACGTCCCGCTCCGCGAAGAACTCGCACCAGGCGTCGTCGATCAGCGTCGCGTTCGTCTGGACCACGTGTTTCACGTCGACATCCGCGAACGCGTCCATCAGCCGGCCGAGATGGGCTCGGCCGGTGGCCAGCGGCTCTCCGCCGTGCCAGCACACCTCGACCGTTCCGTATGCCGCCCACGGACGCACTGACGCGGCTACGGCCCGTGCCACGGCGAGCTTCATGGTGTTCCGCTCGTGCCGGAACGGCAGGTAGCAATAGGTGCAGTCGAGATTGCACAGCGTCTCCGGCTGCATGATGACCGAGGTCGGGCGAAGGAAGAGCTGCTGGTCCACGATTCCCCCTCGTTCGTGACGTGGTCCGAGCGCCGACCGGCTCATGAACCTCTCCGGTAGATCCGGTTGCCTCTGTTCCTACCGGGGTCAAACGATGTTTATGCTGATCAACGCGTTTACAAGAGTTGACAACGCGGACCGGGAGCGGGCGTGTCGGAGCTGAGTGACGCCCTCAGGGCAGCGCGCGAGGCGGCCGGGCTCAGCCTGTCCCGGATGTCTCAGCTCACCCACTACAGCAAGCCGTACCTGAGCCTGATCGAGAACGGCAAGCGCCGGCCGCTCCCGGACGTCGTCACCGCGTACGAACAGGCTCTTGGCGTTCCGCTGGGCAGCGATCCGATGCGCCGCGCGCACGAGTGGCTTGTCTCGGATTCCCCGATCGCCGTGCAGAGCCGTTCCGGCCGCAGGGTCGGCGGCTCCCTCGCGGACGCCGTAGAAGCTCGTGTGGTCGAGCTGCGGCACCTGGACGACGTGGTTGGAAGTACGGACCTGTTGCCCGCTGTGCGGCAAGAGCTGTCCGAGACGGAGTCGTTGGTGCGTGACGGTTCCTACTCCGAAGTCACGGGACGACGGCTGTTGACCGCGACGGGTGAGCTCGCCCAGCTCGGCGGGTGGGTCGCGTCGGACGCGGGCAGGTACGCGGAGGCTCAGCGGCTTTACCTCGGTGGAGTGTCCGCGGCTTCGGAGGCGGGCAACGATTCCCTTGCCGCGCAACTTTTTTCCTCGCTGAGCTACCAGATCGCGAACGTGGCCGACCCGCATGACGCGCTGTTGCTGGCGCGGTCCGCGGTGAAGGGTGCCCGCGATGCCACGCCCGTGGTTCGGACGCTGCTGTTGGAGCGGGTGGCGTGGGCGAGCGCCAAGACGAAAGACCACGAGGGAACCCGCCGCGTGCTCGATGCCGTGGACGACGCGTACGAGCAGAGGTCACCCGGCGTCGAAGAGCCTGAGTGGGTCTATTGGCTCAACAGAGCCGAAATCGATGTGATGGCCGGGCGTTGCATGATCGAGCTGGGCAATCCCGGCAAAGCTGAACCGCTGCTGTCAGCCGCCGTCGCCGCTTACCCGGAAGAGCACTCGCGGGAAGTCGCGCTCTACCTCTCGTGGCTCGCGGAGTCATACGCGCGGGTTGGTGCTCTGGACGCTGCGAGGGACACGCTGAGCCGAGCGCGGGAGTTCGCTTCGCGGATGCCGTCCGCGCGCACCGACGACCGGTTCAACCTCCTGGACAGCTTGCTCAGGGCATGAGTTGTGCGGCGCGCCGGAGACGACGGCCTTGAACATCGCCTGCATGTTCGACGATGGCGTGTGGTGGATGGTCAACAGACGCGGTATGTGTTCACGCTGACGGGTGAATCGTAGATCCGCAACTGTGGTGAGCACTGACATCGGGCAGCTCGATCAATAGAGTCACCCGTGCGAAGAGTGCCAGGATCAACTGGAGCGACGCGAGCCTTCTCGGACTTACCACCCGACGTGAGCAGAGGGCAGCGTTGTCCTCACACGCTCTTGGTGATTGACGAACTGCGTACGGCATCACAACGACCCGCTGTGCTCACTGGTGGGCTTCTTCGTTGTGGAGTCGTCATGTCGGTGTGGTGGGCTGCGGCAGGTGTGACGGCGGTACCAGCCGTCTCTCGGCTTGTCAGGCATTGGATCGAGCTGCGCTTTCTCCGTTGGGTTTACGAGCGCGGAGGCGCGAAGGACCTCAAGGTCGCCGCCGAGGCACTGCGGACGACTCGATCCCAGTCTCTTGCCAGGAAGCTCCTGCGACGCCGTGACCAGGGCGAACAGTGAATCCTGTTCCGTCGCGCCGGCACCGCTCATGTAGCCCAGGTTCGCGGGGAGGGCGTGTGGTGGACGATCAGCAGCCTCATGGCGGTCAAAGCTATAGCCAGTCGCCGTCGGGGTCGGTCGGCTCCGCGGTGTCCACGCCGATGGCCTGGAGCTGTTCGGTCGTCACGACCGTTCCGTCGTCCGGCTTGGCCAGTGCGAGGATCTCCACCGTGAGGTCGACGAGCCGTTCCTGCGTCCGCTCGTGCAGGGTGGCCAGCTCGACGCACCTGTCCATGACGTCCGTGCCTTCGAACCGCTTGACCAGCAGGCCGCCCTCCAGCACGCCGGAGAGCGGGTGGCGGTTGCCGCGGTAGGAGTACGCCACGCTGCGGAAGAAGAACTTCAGCAGCTGGTCGTCGTTCAGGTCGAAGCCGAAGAGCTGCTTCAGGCCGCGCAGCAGTTGCCGGTGGTAGGTCTTCATGCGGGCGTACAGCGACTCGGGGTCCACCTCGTGGTGCTCCGGCACCGGATACGCCTCGAGGTAGGCCAGGGCCAGGTCACGCCGGGTGTACTCCATGCGCGGCAAGATAGATGACCATGACCCGTGCCAGCTACGACATTGTTGCGGCCAGCTACGCCCGGCTCCTCCCCGACGCCCACGACGGCCGCCCGTTCGACGCCGCGATCACGCGCGCCTTCGCCGAGCTGGCTGCGGGACGGGTCGGTGACCTCGGCTGCGGCACCGGCCGCATCACCCAGCACCTGCACGAGCTGGGCCTGGACGTGTTCGGCGTCGACCTCTCCGACGGCATGCTCGCCCAGGCCAGGCAGCACCACCCGCACCTCGACTTCCGGCAGGGCGACATCACGGCGCTCGACCTGGCGGACGAGAGCCTCGGCGGCGCGGTCGTCTGGTACTCCACGGTGCACATGCCGGCGCAGGACGTGCCGTGGCGGGAGTTCCACCGCGTGCTCAAGCCCGGCGGATACCTGTTGCACGCGTTCAAAGCGGGTGACGAGAAACGGCACCTCGACCACGCGTACGGCCACGATGTGGATTTGGACGTCTACTGGCACGACGTCGACGAGACCGTGCGCAACGCCACCGCGGCCGGGTTCAACGAAGT
This sequence comes from Lentzea chajnantorensis, assembly GCF_054300775.1. NCBI lineage: Bacteria > Bacillati > Actinomycetota > Actinomycetes > Pseudonocardiales > Pseudonocardiaceae > Lentzea > Lentzea chajnantorensis. Next base: position 1,908,241 of record NZ_JBSDZT010000002.1, read on the forward strand.
GGCCAGGCTCGTGCGTCAGAAGGGTGTGGACGAGGCAGGACCGCAGGCGTTCCTGGTGTTGCAACGCAACCCCGCGGCCGGGAAGACGTCCTAGAAGGTGTACACAGGAGGGACCATGAAGACCACCGCCCTATTGACCACGAGTCCTCGACAGCGTCGCATCACCTGGGGTTTCGGCCTCGCGATCGGCATCGGGATGATCGGGATCGGGCCCCTCTTCGCGTCGCTGTGGCCGGGGTTCGACCACAGCCCGTGGGACGTCAACACGATGTTGCTCGGACTCGGCGTGGGGCTCTGCTCGGTTGCCTACATCTTCGGCCGGATCGCGGTCGCGGCCGTGACGGAGGGACGCCGCACCGCGGTCGCCCCGCCGACCAGGAGGGCCTACTGGGTGGCCGGCGGGGGTTTCGCCCTCGCGGTGCTGTGCCTGCTGATCGCTCTCGCCGGCTGACGCCGGGAGCTAGCTGACCAGCGCTGTCACCCGTTCCCGCAGCTCAGCCAACCGCGTCCGCGCCGCCGCACGGGCGGACTCCAGTCCGTCCGTGACCGGCTCGACGACCTCCAGGTACGCCTTGAGCTTCGGTTCGGTGCCGGACGGCCGCACGATCACCCGCACGCCGGGGGCCGTCCACCGCAGCACGTCCGCGCCGGGCAGCAGGTCCTCGGACGTGAAGTCCGCCGGCGGTTCGGCGCGCAGCCGGGCCATCGTCGCGCCGATCAGCGACAGGTCGGTGTAGCGCAACGACACCTGGTCGGTCAGGTGCAGGCCGTGGTCCAGCGCGAGCTGGTCCAGCGCGTCGAGCAACGTCCGCCCGGCCGCCTTCAGGCCCGCCGCCAGGTCCGCGGCGACGACCGCGGCCGAGATGCCGTCCTTGTCCGCCACGAACTCCGGGTCGACGCAGTTGCCCAGCGCCTCCTCGTAGGCGAACACCAGGCCGTCACCGGCACGCGCGAGCCACTTGAAGCCCGTCAACGTCTCCGCGTACCGCGCGCCGTGCGCCTCGGCGATCGACTTCAGCAGCGACGACGACACGATCGTCGTGGCCACCAACGGGTCCGCACTCTCCACAGTGGACAGCACGAGCGAGCCGAGCAGCACGCCCGTCTCGTCGCCGCGCAGCATCCGCCACGCCGACCCGTCCCGCACGCCCAGCGCACAGCGGTCGGCGTCCGGGTCCAGCGCGATGGCGAGGTCGGCGTCCACCGAGTCCGCGAGCGCGAGCAGCTCGTCCGCGGCACCGGGTTCCTCGGGGTTCGGGAACACCACCGTCGGGAAGTCCGGGTCCGGCACGGCCTGCGACCGCACCACGTGCACGTCGGTGAAACCCGCGCGCCGCAACGCTTCCACGGCGAACTGGCCGCCGACGCCGTGCATCGGCGTCAACGCGATCTTCAACGTCCGCGCGGTGCCGCTGGGCAGCGACGCGACCCGGTCCAGGTAGGCGTCGACGTCCGCGTCCGGCACGACCGAGTACGTCGAGGCGCGCGGCACCGACACCGCGGCGGGCACGGCCTCGATCGCCCGCTCGATCTCCGCGTCCGACGGCGGCACGATCTGCGATCCGCCGGCCAGGTACAGCTTGTAGCCGTTGTCCGCGGGCGGGTTGTGCGACGCGGTGATCTGGATGCCCGCCACCGCACCGTGCGCTCGCACCAGGAAGGCGAGCACCGGCGTCGGCAGCGGGCCGGGCAGCACCCGCACGTCGAAGCCCGCGGCCGCCATGACCTCGGCGGCGGCGACGGCGAACTCCTCGGACCCGTGGCGCGCGTCCCTGCCGACGAAGACGAGCCCCGCAGCGCCGGACGCCTTCAGCCAGGCGGCCAGACCGGCCGTCGTGCGGACCACGGTGGCGACGTTCATGCCGTTCGTGCCCGCCCGCACCGGACCGCGCAGCCCGGCCGTGCCGAACGTCAACGGTCCCGCCATGCGGTCGGCGAGGTCCTCGCGCGCCGCGGCGTCACCGCCCATCGCCCGCGCCAGCACCCCCTGCAGCTCCTCACGGGTGGCCGCGGAGGGGTCGTCGGCGATCCACCGGAACGTCGCGTCGCGCAGTGCCGGCGTCAGGCTCATGCGCGGTCCACCAGCTCGCGCAGCAGCGTGCCCATGCGCTCGGCCGCGGCGGCACCGGCGTCCAGCACCTCCTGGTGGTTCAGCGGCTCACCGGTGATGCCCGCGGCGAGGTTCGTGACCAGCGACAACCCGAACACCTCGACGCCCTCTGCCCGCGCGGCGATCGCCTCGTGCACGGTCGACATGCCCACCAGGTCGGCACCCAGGGTGCGCAGCATGCGGATCTCGGCCGGCGTCTCGAAGTGCGGACCGGGCAGCCCCGCGTACACGCCCTCCTCCAGCGACGGGTCGATCTCCTGCGCGACCTCGCGCAGCCGCGGCGAGTACAGGTCCGTGAGGTCCACGAACCGCGCGCCGACCAGCGGCGACAGCGCGGTCAGGTTGAGGTGGTCGGAGATCAGCACCGGCTGCCCGACGGACATGCCCTGGCGCAGGCCACCGGCGGCGTTGGTCAGCACGACCGTCCGCACGCCCGCGGCCGCGACGGTGCGCACGCCGTGGACGACCTTTTGCACGCCCTTGCCCTCGTAGCCGTGGGTGCGGCCGAGGACTACGAGGACCTTCTTGCCGCCCACCTCGACGGACCGGATGGTGCCGCCGTGGCCGAGCGCGGTCGGCGCCTCGAACCCGGTCAGCTCCCCGACGGGGATCTCCGCGACCGGCTCGCCGATCACGTCGGCGGCGGGTCGCCAGCCGGATCCGAGCACGATCGCGATGTCGTGCTTCGCCACGCCGGTGCGGTCCTGGATCTCTTCCGCGGCCTTGCCGGCCAGCTCTTCTGGAGTCACCGCGAGAGCTTAAACCGGGGCGAATGTCGATGCGATCGCGTCGAAGAGGCGCTCCCGTGCCGCGTCCTCCTGTTCGGTCGGGACGGTGACCTCGACCACCCACAGGTCGGTGCCGTGGGGGAGCACGCGGGAGAAGTGCGAGCGCCGCAGCCCGGTCGCCTCGTCGCCCTCCACGGTCCGGTAGACGAACTGGATGCCGTCCTCCGACCGCGGCCCTGCGAGGTTGGGCGTCGGCACCTTCTCGCCGCCGTAGAACCGCGTCGCCCACCGCGCCTGCACGGCCGCCACGTACTCGGCGATCCGGCGCTTCGGGTAGAAGTCGGGGAACCGCTGCACCGCCACCTCGTACGCGCCGGGCGGCGACACGAAGTGCACCACCGCCGAGGCCGGCACGCGCTGGTCGGCCGCGCGCTGCTCCGCGTACTTCGTCCAGCTCTTGTCCACCTTCAGGGTGAACTTGCCGCCCTGGTCGCCGATCGCGGTCACCGCGTCCTCGGTGCGCTGCTCGAACGTCGGCGAGGCCGGCAGCGTCGGCAGCGTCGGCGCGCCCTGCTGGGCCGGCGGCAGCAGCGGCGCCCCGGCCACGAGCCGCGTCAGCGCGAACCCGCCGCCTGAGCCCACCAGGAACAGCAGGACCGCCGCGACCAGCACCAACGTCCTGCCCACCGGCGTGCGTTCCGGCGCCGTCGACCGCGTGACCAGGAACGGCAACGGCCCCGGATCGGCGGCCAGCGGCGCGTCCGGCTCGATCCTCGGCTTCGGCCGCACGATCACCGGCGGCGTGCGCGGCGCACGCGCCTCGAACGCGTCCGTGCCCGGTTCCGGCAGCAGCGGGTACACCTTGCGCCGCACGTCGACCAGCGACATCCGCTGGTCCGGGTCCTTCTGCATCAGCCCGCTGATCACCGGCGCCAGCCGCCCGGCCCCCGCGGGCACCGGCACGTCGCCGTGGATGACCGCGTTGATCGTCTGCATGACGTTGCGGCCCACGTACGGCGGCTCACCGGCCATCGCCGCCCACACCGTGGCGCCCAGCGACCACCGGTCGGCCGCCGCGGACACGTCACCGCCCTGCGCCACCTCGGGCGCGATGTAGGCGGGCGTGCCGAGGGTGATGCCGCGGGCGGTCATGGTGGCCTCGGCGACGTTGCGCGCGATGCCGAAGTCCGTCAGCTTCACCCGCCCGTCGTCGGCGATCAGGACGTTGCCCGGTTTGACGTCGCGGTGCGTGATCCCGACCCGGTGCGCCGACTCCAGCGCCGCCGCGACCGCGTCCAGCACCGCCGCGCCCTGCTTCTCGGTGAGGCAACCCTGTTCCTTCAGCACCTCGCCGAGGCTGCGCGAGGGCACCAGCTCCATCACCACGTACGGGTCGCCGTCGTGCTGGACCACGTCGTAGAGCGTCACCAGGTTCGGGTGCGACAGCGCGGCGACCGCGCGCGCCTCCCGCATCGTGCGCTCGCGCAGCTGGGCGGCCTCGGCGTCGGGCATGCCGGGCGTGTGCAGGATGCCCTTCACGGCCACCTGCCGCCCGAGCACCTCGTCGTGGGCGGCCCAGACCGTGCCCATGGAACCCTGGCCGAGCAGGTGCAGCAGCCGGTACCTAGCCGCGATCAAGCGCTCCTGGTCGTCCACCGGTCCATTGTTCCTGAGACACTTGCTGCATCGTTAACGGCGGTGAACCTCACATAGCCGAGCGCGTACCGGTCGGTGACACTGCAACGCATGATGGAGTTGGCCTTGCCCGCCGAATTCCGCCCGAACGAGTTCCCCGCGGCGTCGCGGGAACAGTGGCGTGACCTGGTCGACGCCGTGCTGAGCAAGACCGGCGCCAGTTTCGACTCCCTGGTCACCCAGACCTACGACGGCTTCTCCCTCCAGCCGCTCTACACCGCGGACGACGCGCTCGGCACCCCCTACGCGCTCGCGCCGGTCAAGCAGGGCTGGGACGTCCGCCAGCGCCACGCCGTGCCCGACCCGGTCGCGCTGATGAACGACCTCGAAGGCGGCGTCACGTCGCTGTGGCTCGCCGTGCCCGCCGCCTCGCTGGAACGCCTGCTCGACGGCGTCTACCTCGACCTCGCACCGGTCGTGCTCGACGGTGACGTCGAGGCGGCGCGGACGATGCTGCGGATCTACGACCAGGCACCGCTGCTGGCCGCCGACGTGCGCGGCAACCTGGCCCTGGTGCCGTCGGCGGACACCTTGCCGGTGATCCGGGACGCCGTGTCGCGGTTCCCCGGCCTGCGGACGGTCGTGGTGGACGCGTTGCCGTTCCACGACGCGGGCGGGTCGGACGCGGAGGAACTGGGTGCGTCGCTGGCCTTGGCCGTGTCGTACCTGCGTGCTCTGGTTTCCGGTGGTCTGTCGGTCGAGTCGGCGTTCGCGCAGTTGGAGTTCCGCTTCGCGGCCACGGCGGACCAGTTCGCGACGATCGCGAAGCTGCGTGCGGCGCGCCGGTTGTGGGCGCGGGTGGCCGAGGTGTCGGGCGTGGACGTGCCGCAGGTGCAGCACGCGGTGACGTCGTCGGCGATGATGACGCGCCGTGATCCGTGGGTGAACATGCTGCGCACCACCGTCGCCACCCTGGCCGCCGGTCTGGGCGGTGCCGACGCGGTGACGGTGCAGCCGTTCGACGCGGCGATCGGGCTGCCGGACGAGTTCGCGCGCCGGATCGCGCGCAACACGCAGAACCTGCTGCTGGAGGAGTCGCACCTCGGCGCGGTGATCGACCCGGCGGCGGGGTCCTGGTACGTGGAGCAGCTGACCGAGTCGCTTGCCGTGGCGGCGTGGACGTGGTTCCAGGAGCTCGAACGGGCCGGTGGGCTGCCGGACGCCTCTGCGCTGGTCGCCTCGCGGATCGCGGAGACGTGGGCGCGGCGGTCGGCCCGGCTGGCGGACCGCAGCGACCCGATCACGGGGGTCAGCGAGTTCCCGGACCTGGCCGAGAAGCCCGTGGTCCGCCCGCCCCACGCACCCGCGCCTGCCTCGGCCTCCCCGGTGTCTGTGACCCCGCCCTTCGGAATCGATACCGACTCGCAGGCCCCCAGGGGGGACGCACCCCCCATCCCGATCATCTCAGGCGGGTCTGACAGTTTCGGGCTGCCGCGGGTGCGTTATGCACAGGCCTTCGAGGAGCTGCGCGACCTCGCCGACGCCCAGCCCGAACGCCCCGTGGTCTTCCTCGCCACCCTGGGCCCGGTCGCCGCCCACACCGCACGCGCCACGTTCGCGGCCAACCTGTTCAACGCCGGCGGTTTCGCCACCCCGAGCGCGGGCCCGACGAAGACCGCCGACGAGGTGGCCGACCGGTTCCGGGGCTCGGGCGCCAAGATCGCGGTCGTGTGCGGCAGCGACTCCAGCTACGCCGAACTGGCCGTCGACACCGTCGAAGCGCTGCGGAAAGCCGGTGCGGCACGGGTGCTCCTGGCCGGCAAGAAGACCGATGCCGACGTCGACGGCCGCGTGTACGCGGGCTGTCCGGCGCTGGAGATCCTGAACAGCACCTACGACTTCCTGGGAGTGCAGCGATGATCCCCGACTTCGCGGACGTCGACCTCGGCTCGCTCCCGTCGGCGAAGTACGAGACCGATCTGCCCGTGTGGGAGACGCCGGAGGGCATCGCGGTCAAGCCGGTCTACGGGCCGCAGGACCTCGACGGCCTCGACTTCCTGCGGACCTATCCCGGTGTCGCGCCGTTCCTGCGCGGCCCATATCCGACGATGTATGTCAACCAGCCGTGGACGGTGCGCCAGTACGCGGGGTTCTCGACGGCGGAGGAGTCGAACGCTTTCTACCGGCGCAACCTCGCGGCCGGTCAGAAGGGCTTGTCGGTGGCGTTCGACCTGGCCACGCACCGCGGCTACGACTCGGATCACCCGCGGGTGGCCGGTGACGTCGGCATGGCGGGGGTGGCGATCGACTCGATCTACGACATGCGCACCCTGTTCGACGGCATCCCGCTGGACAAGATGTCGGTGTCGATGACGATGAACGGCGCGGTGCTGCCGATCCTGGCCCTGTTCGTGGTGGCCGCGCAGGAGCAGGGGGTGCGGCCGGAGCAGCTCACGGGGACCATCCAGAACGACATCCTCAAGGAGTTCATGGTCCGCAACACCTACATCTACCCGCCGCAGCCGTCGATGCGGATCATCTCCGACATCTTCAGCCACACCTCCGAGCACATGCCGAAGTTCAACTCCATCTCGATCTCCGGCTACCACATGCAGGAAGCGGGCGCGACCGCCGACCTGGAACTCGCCTACACCCTCGCCGACGGCGTGGAGTACCTGCGCGCAGGCCAGGCAGCCGGGCTCGACGTCGACAGGTTCGCACCGAGGCTGAGCTTCTTCTGGGCCATCGGCATGAACTTCTTCATGGAGATCGCCAAAATGCGGGCCGCGCGCCTGCTCTGGGCCAAGCTGGTCAACGAGTTCCAGCCGAAGAGCCAGAAGTCGCTCAGCCTGCGCACCCACTGCCAGACATCCGGCTGGTCGCTGACCGCGCAGGACGTGTTCAACAACGTCGCGCGCACCTGCGTCGAGGCCATGGCCGCGACGCAAGGGCACACGCAGTCGTTGCACACCAACGCACTCGACGAAGCGCTCGCACTGCCCACCGACTTCTCCGCCCGCATCGCCCGCAACACGCAGCTGCTGCTGCAGCAGGAGTCCGGCACCACGCGGGTGATCGACCCGTGGGGTGGCAGCGCCTACGTCGAACGACTCACCAACGAGCTGGCGGCGAAGGCGTGGGGGCACATCACCGAGGTCGAGAAGGCCGGCGGGATGGCCCGCGCGATCGACGAGGGCATCCCCAAGCTGCGCATCGAGGAAGCCGCCGCCCGCACGCAGGCGCGCATCGACTCCGGCCGCCAACCCGTGATCGGCGTCAACAAGTACCCGGTGACCGGCGACGAGCAGATCGAGGTCCTCAAGGTCGACAACGCCGGCGTGCGCGCACAGCAACTGGAGAAACTGCGCCGCCTCCGCGAAGAACGCGACCAGTCCGCCGTGGACAGTGCCCTCGACGCCCTGACGAACGCGGCAGGCGGCGGGGGCAACCTGCTGGAGCTGGCGATCAACGCCGCCCGCGCCAAAGCCACCGTCGGCGAGATCTCCGAGGCGCTGGGCAAGGTGTGGGGCCGGCACTCCGCGCAGATCCGCACCATTTCCGGTGTCTACCGGCAGGAGGTCGGCCCAGTGTCCAACGTGGACGCCTGCCGCGAGGTCGTCGAGACGTTCGCGCGGCAGGAAGGCCGCCGCCCGCGCATCCTGGTCGCCAAGATGGGCCAGGACGGGCACGACCGCGGCCAGAAGGTGATCGCCACGGCGTTCGCCGACCTCGGCTTCGACGTCGACGTCGGCCCGCTGTTCCAGACACCCGACGAAGTCGCCCGCCAGGCCGTCGAGGCCGACGTGCACATCGTCGGCGTCTCCTCCCTCGCCGCCGGACACCTCACACTGGTGCCCGCACTGCGCGAGGAACTGGCCAACCTCGACCGCGCCGACATCATGATCGTCGTCGGCGGCGTCATCCCACCACAGGACTTCGACGAACTGCACGCCGCCGGAGCGGCGGCGATCTTCCCACCCGGCACCGTCATCGCCGACGCCGCCAAGGACCTCCTGGTCAAGCTCGCGGACCAGCTCGGCCACCATGGCTAGGGCGATCGACGTCGCCGAGTACGCGAAGGGTGTGCTCGGCGGCAACCGCAGCGTGCTCGCCAGGGCCATCACGCTGGTCGAGTCAACCCGCGCCGACCACCGCGCGCAGGCCCAGGAGCTGCTCGTCGAGCTGCTGCCGAAGTCCGGCGCGGCGGTCAGGGTCGGCATCACCGGTGTCCCCGGCGTCGGCAAGTCCACGTTCATCGACGCACTCGGCACGATGCTGGTCGAGCGGGGCCACCGGGTCGCGGTGCTCGCCGTCGACCCGTCGTCCACCCGCACCGGCGGCAGCATCCTGGGCGACAAGACGCGGATGGCGCGGTTGTCGGTGAGCCCGGACGCGTTCATCCGGCCCTCGCCGACCTCCGGCACGCTCGGCGGCGTCGCCCAGGCCACCCGCGAGACGATCGTGCTGGTCGAGGCGGCCGGGTTCGACGTGGTGCTGGTCGAGACGGTCGGCGTCGGGCAGTCCGAGGTGGCCGTCGCCAACATGACGGACTGCTCGCTGTTCCTCACCCTCGCCCGCACCGGCGACCAGCTCCAGGGCATCAAGAAGGGCATCCTGGAGCTCGCGGACGTCATCGCGGTCAACAAGGCCGACGGCGAGCACGAGCTGGACGCCCGCAAGGCCGCACGTGAGCTGGCGGGCGCGCTCAAGCTGCTGCGCGCGCCGGACGCGGTGTGGCACCCGCCCGTGCTCACCTGCTCCGGCCTCACCGGGGTCGGTCTCGACGAGCTGTGGTCCCGCGTGCTGGAACACCGGACGACCCTGAGCGAGGCCGGGGAGCTGGACGAACGCCGGCGGCGCCAGCAGGTCGACTGGACCTGGATGATGGTCCGCGACTCGCTGTGGCGGCAGGTGCGCGAGAGCCCGGCCGTGCGCGCGTCGGCACCCTCCCTGGAGGAGAAGGTCCGCAGCGGGGAACTCACCGCGACACTCGCCGCGGAGCAGATCCTGAAAGCCTTCCAGGCCGACGCTGGGTGAGTGCGTAACTAGTTTGGGTGACCTTCGATCGTGGTATTCGTTGTAGAGTTCAGGGCATGTCGAGGTTGCTGCTGGCCTGCGTGTTCGCGCTGATGGGCGTCTTCGGGATCGCCGGGACATCGGTCGCCGACGAGGGTGCGAACGCCCCCGCGGTGGTGGTGGCGCAGACGACGGCGAACCCCGGTCCGGCCCTCGACTCGCCGCAGGAGCCGTCCCCGGAGGTGCGGCAGGAGACCAAGCAGAAGCTGTGGATCGGCGGCATCGCGCTGGTGCTGTTCACGATCGTCTACTACCGCAACAAGAAGCGGTGGGCGGCGTGGAAGAAGGCGCGAGCGGCCAAGAAGGGCTGACTCGAGGACGTTCGAGGTGTGTTCGCCTGAGACGCCGCGTCCCACCTGATGGGACGTAATAGTCAAAGTTAAGCGTGCTTCTCGGCCATTTGCGTCATCGTTGATCGGTCAGACCGAAACTCGCTCGCCGCTCGGCGCAGCGCTGCGACCGGCCAGCCGGTTGATCATCATCAGCGCGTCGCGTCCTGGGGGCGGTGATGCAGGATGGTGGCAAATGGGTACCGACTTGAAGATCAGCACACGCTCGACCGTCGAGCGGTACTCCGACGCGCTGGTGGACCTGTCGCACTCGATCCACGCCGAACCGGAGCTGGCGTTCGAGGAGCACCGCAGCGCGGAGAAGATCACCTCCCTGCTGGCCCGCGAGGGCTTCAAGGTCGAGTCCGGTGTCGCCGGCCTGGACACGGCGTTCGTCGCGACGTTCGGCGACGGCGAGCTCGTGCTGGGACTGTGCGCCGAGTACGACGCGTTGCCCGAGGTCGGGCACGCGTGCGGGCACAACGTCATCGCTGCCGCTTCGGTGGGAACCGCTCTTGCGCTGCGTGACGTCGCCGACCGCCTGGGTGTCACCGTGAAGGTGATCGGGACGCCCGCGGAGGAGGTCGGTGGCGGCAAGGTGCTGATGCTGGAGCGGGGCGTGTTCGACGACGTCTCGTTCTCGATGATGGTGCACCCCGCGCCGTACGAGTCGTGCGCCGCGCGTTCGCTCGCCATCACCGACCTGGAGGTGCACTACAGCGGCAAGCCGTCACACGCGGCCGCCGCCCCGCACCTGGGCATCAACGCCGCCGACGCGGTCACCGTCGCGCAGATCTCGATCAGCCTGCTGCGGCAGCACCTCGAGCCCGGCCAGATGGTGACCGGCATCGTGACGAACGGCGGCACGGTCCCGAACGTAATACCCGCCCGCGCATCGGCGATGTTCGATGTGAGGGCGGAGAACCTGGAATCGTTGCAGCGCCTGGAGAACCGGATCCGGGACTGCTTCGGGGCCGGAGCGCTGGCGACCGGCTGCACCCATGAGGTCGTGCAGGTCTCGCCGATCTACGCCGAGCTGACCCCCGACCCGTGGCTCGCCGATGCCTACCGGCACGCGGCCACCGAGCTGGGGCGACGGCCGCTCTCCCGAGAAGAGGAAGCGGGCAGGAAGATCGGAAGCACCGACATGGGCAACGTCACCAGAGTGTTGCCCGCAATCCACCCGACCATTGCCATCGACTGCGGAGACGCGGTGAACCACCAACAAGAGTTCGCGACCGCCTGTGCGTCGGCATCGGCCGATCGCGCGATGCTCGACGGAGCACTCGCCATGGCCTGGACGACGATCGCGACAGCCACCGACCCCCAGCAGCGGGAACGCCTGCTGGCCAGCGGAGGTGCCGCATGACGGTCCTGGACTCCCGCCTTTCCGGCGCTGCGGTTTCTTCCTCCCCTGAGATGCTCGTCGACCCCACCGGGGTGAGCATGTCTCCTGTGGATGATCTCGGAGAGGGCCGCGGCCCCGCCTGGCTCGACGACTGGCTGAAGGCACACGCCTCGGACGTCGTCGCGTGGCGCCGCCACATCCACGCCCACCCCGAGCTTCTCCCGGCGCGAGTACAACACCACCGAGCTGGTGGCGAAGCTGCTGCGCGAGGTGGGCCTCAAGCCCCGCGTGCTGCCCGGCGGCACCGGCCTGATCTGCGACATCGGCCGCGGTCCCCGCATCGTGGCCCTGCGCGCCGACATGGACGCCCTGCCGTTGCACGAGAACACCGGCTCGCCGTTCTCGTCCACTGTGGACGGTGTGTCGCACGCGTGCGGTCACGACGCCCACACCACGGTCCTGCTGGGCGCTGCGCTGGCACTGGCCTCCGCCACCGAGCTGCCAGGACGGGTGCGGCTGGTGTTCCAGCCGGCCGAGGAGGTCATGCCCGGCGGAGCGCTCGACGTGCTCGCCGCGGGTGGCCTCGACGGTGTGGAGCGGATCTTCGGCCTGCACTGCGACCCGCGCCTGCAGGTCGGCCGCATCGGCACGCGCATCGGCGCCATCACCTCCGCCTCCGACCTGCTGGAGCTGCGGCTTTCGTCACCGGGCGGCCACACGTCGCGGCCGCACCTGACCGCCGACCTGGTGCACGCGCTGGGCACGGTGATCACCGGCCTGCCGACGATGCTGTCCCGCCGCGTCGACCCGCGTTCCGGCACCGTGCTGGTGTGGGGTGCCGTCCACGCCGGTGAGGCGCCCAACGCGGTGCCGCAGGACGGCCTGGTGCGCGGCACCCTGCGCACCGGCGACCGCGACATCTGGGCCGAGCTGGAACCGCTGGTCAAGGACCTGGTGACCGGTCTGCTGCTGCCGACCGGCGTCGGGTTCGACCTGCACCACCGCCGCGGCGTCCCGCCCGTGGTCAACGAGCGGGAGTCGACGCAGATCCTGCGCGCCGGCATCGAGGCCGCACTCGGCGACGACGCGCTGGCCGGCACCGAGCAGTCCTCCGGCGGTGAGGACTTCGGCTGGTACCTGGAGCACGTTCCCGGGTCGTTCGCGCGGCTCGGCGTGTGGAACGGGGTGGAGAAGCAGCGGGACCTGCACCAGCCGACGTTCGACCTGGACGAACGGGCCCTGCTCGTCGGGGTGCGCGTGCTGGTCCACACGGCCCTGGCCGCCCTCGCCTAGCTGTGAAGGCGTCCGCAAGTACCACCAACCACGTGGTTGGTGGTACTTGCAGACGCCGTTCGCGTCAGAGGACCTGGTCCACCTGAGCGGTGTCGTGCAGCGTCCGCCACGAGTGCGCGAGAGTCACCGCCGTGTTCGGGTCGCGCTTGTCGGCGAGGTAGTGCCAGTCCATCCGCACCTGCTCCGGCGTCACGGTCAGCACCTGCGCGCCGTGCGAGTCGAGCTCCACGAACTTCACGTGCGGGTTCAGGGCGCGGAACTGGGCCTCGATCTGCAGTGACGCGGAACGCGGCGGCACGCCGATGCGTTCGTCGAAGTTGTCCGAGGTCACCGAGGTCGAGACGAACTCCGTGGCGACCGTGCCCTCGCCGAACGGCACGTCGATCGCCCACGACGAGTGGATGTCGCCGGTCAGGAACACGGCGTTCTTCATGCCCGCGCGGTCGAGGGCGCGCAGCACGACCTCGCGGTCCGCGGGGAAGCCGTCCCACTGGTCGGTGTTCGTCGGCGGCAGGCCGGGCAGGGGCGGGATCTTCAGCGGGGCCAGCATCACCGAGTTGCCGACGAGCTTCCAGCGGGCGCGGCCGTCGGTCAGCGCGGACGTGAACCAGGCGCGCTGGGCGGTGCCCAGGATGGTCGTGTCGGTGCGGTAGCTGCGCAGGTCGAGCATGGTGAGGTCGGCGAGGCGGCCGAAGTGCAGGCGGCGGGTCAGCTTGCCCTCGCGGACCGGCATCCACTCGAAGTAGGCCTGCGTGGCCGCGGCCAGACGGGCGCCCCAGGGGCCCTCGGTGGCCGGGTCGTGGACAGGGGAGCCGATGGACGAGGAATTTTCCGCCGACTCGTGGTCGTCCCAGGTCGCGATGACCGGGTGCGCCGCGTGCAGGGCCTGCAGGTGCGGGTCGGTCTTGTACTGGGCGTGGCGGGTGCGGTAGTCGTCGAGCGTCTCGCACTCGTGCTGCGGTTCGGTGACGCGGACGCCGGGCTCGAAGTACTCGTAGACGTAGTCGCCGAGGTGGATCACGGCGTCCAGGTCGTCACGGGTGGCGAGGTAGCCGTAGGCGCCGAAGTGGCCGGCGATCCAGTTCGCGCAGGAGACGACGCCGAACGTCAGCGAGCCGCAGTCGGCGGACGGGCGGGGAGCGGTCTTGGTGCGGCCGACGGGGGAGACCACGTCGGCGGCGGTGAAGCGGTAGTAGTAGCGGGTGGCCGGGCGCAGGCCGGAGACCTCGACCTTCACGGTGTGGTCGCGGTGGGCGCCGGTGAGGGTGCGGCCGCGTGCCACGACGTGCGTGAACGACGCGTCGCGGGCCACCTCCCAGCGGATCGGCCCGTCGGTGACCACGCGGGTCCACAGCAGCACGCCGTCCGGGTGCGGGTCACCGGAGGCGACGCCGTGCTCGAAGACGGGTGCGGTGGTGGCGTGCGCGGTGCCGGTGACGGCGGCACCAGCGGCACCGGCGGCGGCAGTGGCTTTCAGGAACGTTCGACGATCGACCCCGGGCATGCCGCCCAGCATGCCCGAGGCCGGCTCGTCAGCTCACGGGTTCGGTCAACTGCGGACGGGCTTCGGGAGCCGCGGCACGAACGGCGTCCGCAGCTTGGTCGTCCGCCTTCGTCTGCGAGGTGCGCTCGGACTCGACCCGCGCGTTGTAGACCTCGACCTCGCGCTTCACCGCGTCGTCGTCCCAGCCGAGGACCGGGGCCACCAGGCGGGCCACGGCCTCCGCGCAGTCCACGCCGCGGTGCGCGTACTCGATGGAGATGCGGGTGCGGCGGGTCAGGACGTCCTCCAGGTGCAGGGCGCCCTCGTGCGACGCCGCGTAGACGGCCTCGACCTGGAGGTAGTCGGGGGCCGCGGTGATCGGCTTGAGCAGCTCAGGGTTGCCCGCGGCCAGGCCGAGGACCTCGTGCACCAGCGAGCCGTAGCGGTCCAGCAGGTGGCGGACGCGGTACGGGTGCAGGCCGTGCCTGGCCGCGAGCTGGTCGGCCTGGTTGACCAGGGCGTGGTAGCCGTCGGCACCCACCAGCGGCACCTTGTCGGTGATCGACGGCTGGATGCGGCCCGGCACGTCGACCTGCGCCGCGTCCACGGCGTCGGCGCCCATCACGCGGTACGTCGTGTACTTGCCGCCCGCGATCGCCACCAGACCGGGCGCGACCCGTGCCACGGCGTGCTCGCGCGACAGCTTCGACGTCGAGTCGGACTCACCGGCCAGCAACGGGCGCAGACCCGCGTAGACGCCCTCGATGTCGTCGTGCGTCAACGGCGTCGCGAGCACGGAGTTCACGTGTTCGAGGATGTAGTCGATGTCGTGCTTGGTCGCGGCGGGGTGCGCGAGGTCGAGGTTCCAGTCGGTGTCGGTGGTGCCGACGATCCAGTGGTTGCGCCACGGGATCACGAACAGCACGGACTTCTCGGTGCGCAGGATCATGCCCGCCTCGGCCACGATCCGGTCGCGCGGGACGACGATGTGCACGCCCTTCGACGCCCGCACCCGGAACCGGCCGCGCGAACCCGAGAGCCGTTGCAGCTCGTCGGTCCACACACCGGTCGCGTTGATCACCGCGTGCGCCCGCACGTCGACCTCACGGCCGTCCTCGACGTCGCGGACCCGCACGCCGGACACGCGGTCCGCCTCCCGCAGGAAGCTGATCACCTGGGTCGACGTGCGCACGACGGCGCCGTAGTGCGCGGCGGTGCGGCCGACCATCATCGTGTGCCGGGCGTCGTCGGCCTGGGCGTCGTAGTAGCGGATGCCGCCGATCAGCGCGTCGCGCTTCAACGCGGGCACGAGCCGCTGGGCACCCGCACGGGTGAGGTGCTTCTGCCCCGGCACGGACCGGGCCCCGCCCATCGTGTCGTAGAGGAACAGGCCGGCCGCGGTGTACGGGCGTTCCCAGATCCGGTTGGTCAGCGGGTAGAGGAACGCGACGGGCTTCACCAGGTGCGGCGCGATCCGGGTCAGCATCAGCTCGCGCTCCCGCAGCGCCTCGCGGACCAGGCCGAACTCCAGCTGCTCCAGGTAGCGCAGGCCACCGTGGAAGAGCTTGGACGACCGGCTCGACGTGCCCGAAGCCAGGTCACGGGCCTCCACCAGGGCCACCCGCAGGCCGCGCGTGGCCGCGTCCAGTGCCGCGCCGACGCCGACCACCCCACCGCCGACCACGACGACGTCGAACGTCTCGGACCCCAGGCGCTGCCACGCCTCCTCGCGTTCGGCGGGGCCCAGCCCGCCGGTGACCGGAGGGGCGACGGGGGTCTGCGGTGCTTCAGCTGCGTCCTTGTTCGTGGCCACGACGGATGCCTCCCCTGTGCCGACTCGCGGATCACGTTACCTGCAGTCACCGACCTCCGCCCACGGGCGAGCGCACCGGGTCCCCACGGCCTGAAAACGGCCCGGCGAACCCACCTCGCGTGGACAACTGATCAGCCCGGTAATAGCGTCCGAGCACGTTGCAGGCGGGCAGCGCGGCCTGACCTCCGGGTGTGCGCTCCTCCTGGCCGCAGACGAAGGAGGCTGACGGTGGGTGCAGGCTCGATCTTCGTGTGGGAGGTGCTGGGGACGGCGGTCCTCATCCTCCTGGGCACCGGTGTGGTCGCGAACCAGGTGCTCAAAGACACGCTCGGCAACAGCACGGGGTTCCTGTTCGTCAACGTCGGCTGGGCGTTCGCGGTCTTCGCGGGTGCGAGCATCGCGAACCCGAGCGGTGCGCACCTCAACCCCGCCCTCACGTTCGGGCTCGCCATCGCGGGCAAGACGCCGTGGGGTGACGTCCCGTTCTACGTCCTCGGGCAGATGGCCGGTGCGATCATCGGCGCGATGCTCTGCTGGGCGACCTACAAGCTGCAGTTCGACACCCACGACGAACCGCAGAACACCCTGGGCATCTTCGCCACCGGGCCGACCGTGCCGAACGCGCTGTGGAACACGGTCTCCGAGGTCATCGGCACGTTCGTGCTCGTCGCCTGGGTCCTGCTGTCCCCGTCCGCGAAGGCCGCCGAGGGCGGACTGCCGCAGTTCGGCAACTCGGCGCTCGGCTACGCGGGCGTGGCGTTCGTGGTCCTGGTCATCGGCACGTCACTCGGCGGCCCCACCGGGTACGCCATCAACCCCGCTCGCGACCTCGGTCCGCGCATCGCCTACGCCTTCCTCATGCCCATCCGCGACAAGGGTGGCGCAAACTGGGGCTACTCGTGGGTGCCCGTCGTCGGCCCGCTGGTCGGCGGCGCACTCGCGGCGTTGCTCTACCTGGTTCTCCCGGTCTGAAAGGACACACGCGCATGACCCAGTACGTGGCCGCGATCGACCAGGGCACCACGTCGACCCGCTGCATGATCTTCGACCACTCCGGGCGGGTGGTGTCGGTCGACCAGAAGGAGCACGAGCAGATCTTCCCGAAGGCCGGGTGGGTCGAGCACGACCCGAAGGAGGTCTGGCAGAACACCCGCCAGGTCGCCGCCGGCGCGCTCGCGAAGGCCGACCTGACCACCGCGGACATCGTCGCCGTCGGCATCACCAACCAGCGCGAGACCGCGGTGGTGTGGGACCGCAACACCGGTGAGCCCGTCTACAACGCCATCGTCTGGCAGGACACCCGCACCGACCGGATCGTCACCGAGCTCGGTGCGCTGGGCGGCGGCCAGGAGCGCTACCGGGCCAAGGTCGGCCTGCCGCTCGCCACCTACTTCTCCGGCCCCAAGGTCCGCTGGATCCTCGACAACGTCGAGGGCGCCCGCGAGAAGGCCGAGGCGGGCGACCTGCTGTTCGGCAACATGGACACCTGGGTGCTGTGGAACATGACCGGCGGGGTGAACGGCGGCGTGCACGTCACCGACCCGACCAACGCCTCCCGCACCATGCTGATGGACCTCGACACGCTGCAGTGGGACTCCTCCATCGCATCCGACATGGGCATCCCGATGTCGATGCTGCCGGAGATCCGGTCCTCCTCCGAGGTCTACGGGCAGGTGCGGGAACGCGGCGCGCTCGCCGGCGTGCCGATCGCGGGCATCCTCGGCGACCAGCAGGCGGCGACGTTCGGGCAGGCCTGCCTCTCGCCCGGCGAGGCCAAGAACACCTACGGCACCGGCAACTTCATGCTGCTCAACACCGGCACCGAGAAGGTGATGAGCGAGAACGGCCTGCTGACCACGATCTGCTACAAGATCGGCGAGGCGGCACCCGTGTACGCGCTGGAGGGCTCGATCGCCGTCACCGGCTCGCTGGTGCAGTGGCTGCGCGACAACCTCGGCATGATCGGCGACGCGGCCGAGGTCGAGCGGCACGCGCGGTCGGTCGAGGACAACGGCGGCGCGTACTTCGTGCCCGCCTTCTCCGGCCTGTTCGCGCCCTACTGGCGCTCCGACGCCCGCGGCGCGATCGTGGGCCTCACCCGGTTCGTCAACAAGGGCCACCTGGCGCGCGCGGTGCTGGAGGCGACCGCGTTCCAGACGCGCGAGGTGCTCGACGCGATGAACGCCGACTCGGGCGTGGACCTCACCGCGTTGAAGGTCGACGGCGGCATGGTCGTGAACGAGCTGCTGATGCAGTTCCAGGCGGACATCCTGGGCGTGCCGGTGATCCGGCCGGTCGTGGCCGAGACGACCGCGCTGGGCGCCGCTTACGCGGCCGGGCTCGCCGTCGGGTTCTGGAAGACCGAGGACGACATCCGCGAGAACTGGGCGATGGACAAGCAGTGGGAGCCGCAGATGGACGACTCCCGCCGCACGTCGGAGTACGCGAACTGGAAGAAGGCCGTCACGAAGACCTTCGACTGGGTCGAGGACTAGGAGTCACGGCACGGCGAGTTCGTGCCGGACGACCGGCACGAACTCGCCGTCAAACAGCGTGCACGATCACGTTGTCGCGGGTGCCGCACGTGATCAGCCGCAGCCCCTGCTGGTCCGCGTCCTTCGCCACGGCCTCGGCGAAGTAGTCGTCGCGGATGACCCGCTCGGTGCGCGTCACCGTGAACCGCGCCACCGAACCGTCCTTCTTGGACACCTCGACGACGTCGCCCTCTGCCAGGTCGTTCAGCCGGTAGAACACGCCGCGGGCCCCGTTGCTCTCGATCCGCCCGACGATGATCCACTGCTTCGGTTGCGTCTGGTGCCAGCCGGCCTGCATGCCCTCGTTGGCCGGGGGCATCTGCACGGCGCCGTCCGCGCCGAGGGGCAGCTGGATCAGCGAGGACCGCACGCCGATGCGCTCGACTCTCAGCTCCATCGGATCCGAGTTGCCGAGCGGCGACACCACCGGCGGCGGTGCGCTCTCGCTCGTCGCAGCCGTCGGCTTCGGCGCCGGCTGCGAGCAGGCGGTGCCGGCCAGGGCCACGCTCAGCACCGCGATCAAGACACGAGTCCCCACGAACCCATTGACGCACATCCGGTGGTCAGGTTGCTCGTCCGGCCAGGACAGTGCCGAACTGTGATCAGGCCGTGCCGCCTCCACCGGTCTGCGGCGCGCCCTTGGGCTTCACGATGGGCGGCTTGGGCTTGGCCGTGGGCGCTGCCGGAGGCGTCGTGGAGGTCGGCGGGGTGGTCGGCGGGGCCTTGACGGTGAACGTGTTCACGAAGGTCTGGTTCTTGTAGCAGTGGACCGTCGCTTCGTACGTTCCGGGCGTGCCGGTCGCCTTGCCTTCGCCGTGCGCGCTGCCCCCGGGGTTGTTCGGGAGGCTGATCGGTGCGACGAAGCCGTTCGACTCGGCGGTGGGGCAGAACGAGTACCCGGTGACCTGCACCTTGATCGTCTCGCCCGGCGCGTACACCTCCTTGTCGAGGAACCGGCCGTCGAACGGGGGCACCGGCGGCTGCGGCTTGTCCAGCCGGTAGCGCACGACCCCCTGTGCGCTGGTGCCCTTGCACTCCAGGTACGCCGCGAACGGGCCCTGCACGTCGGCGAACCTGCCGCGCAGGGTGGCCAGGTCGAACGTCGCGAAGCCGGGCGACGTGAGCGACGTCGGACCGCCGGGACAGGTGCCCTCCTCGATCGTCGCGGTGAACTCGGAAGCGTGCGGGAAGACCTCGCCCCCCAGCGAGAACTTCGGCGTGACGTCCTCCTGGGCAGCGGCGATCGGCGTGAGCGCGAACACCACGCCGACGGCCGCGAGCGCGGCAACTGACCTGATCATGGCTGTCTCTCCCCCCTCGGGCACATGGACTGCTGGTACCGAACACGCCCGAGCGGGCGGTTCGGTTGCCGACAGGCGGCCTTTTCCTCAGATCAGCGTCGCGTAGACGATGATGTTGTCCCGGTAGCTGTGCGCGGCCTCGTCGAAGCTGCCCCCGCAGGTGATCAGCCGCAGCTCGGGTTCGGCGGTGTCGCCGTAGACGGCCTCGGTGGGGAAACCGGCCTTGGCGATCTGCTCGGTCTTGCGCACGCGGAACCTGGCCGTGGTGCCGTCCTTCCTGGACACCTCGACCTCGTCACCGGCGACCAGTTCCTTGAGGCGGAAGAAGATCCCCGGCTTCTTCAGCCCGTCGACGTGACCCAGCAGGATCGCGGGACCGGCCTCGCCGGGAGTGCGTGCGAGCCGGTACCACCCGGCCTGCATCGGCTGTTCGACCGGCGGCACCTCGACCGTCTCGTCGGCGTTCAGGCCGAGCGGGACGAGTGACGACGTGGCGCCGATCTTCGGGATGCGCACCTCGGTCGGTTCCGACGGTGGCATGCCCTTCTCGGCGACCGTTCGTGCCGCGGAACCGGTCGGGTGCGCCGGTGAACCGCTCGGCGGCGGGGTCGTCCGCGGTTCTGCCGCGGGAGGGGTGGCACAGGCGCTGAGCAGCGCCAGTGCCACCACCACGACCGCGATGGCGAGCCGCTTCACCGGGCCGTGCCCCCGCCGCCGGTCTGCGGCGCGCCCTTGGGCTTCACGATCGGCGTCTTCGGCTTCGCCGCGGGCTGTCCGGCCTTGGCCTTGACCGTGAACTTCCTGGTCGCGGTCTGGCCGGAGCACTGCATCGACGCCTCGTAGGTCCCCGGCGTGTCGACGACCTTGCCGCGACCGTTCCGCAACGATCCCTCGGTCTTGTAGACGATGTCGATCGGCTCGACGAACCCGGCGGACGTCACCGGGCCCGTGCACATCGCCGTGACCTGCCGGTGCACGTCGATGGTGCCGCCCGCCTCGACCACGTCGTCCGGGAAGAAGTAGAACGTCTCGACCACCCTGAACTTGACCGTGACCGGCTTGCCCCCGCAGGTCGCCGTGGCCTCGTACTCACCGTTCTGGTCGACAGCGGTCCCGCGACCTGCGAGGAGGTTCGGCTGGTTCTTCTCGAGCTCGATCGGCGCGGCGAAACCCTTCGAGGTGACCGGTCCGACGCAGTTGTGCCCCTGGTCAGCGGTGACCCCGACCGGTGCGCCCGGCAGGTACTCGCTCCTGTCGAGGGTGAACCCGGCGTTCTCCTGCGCGCCCGCTGCATGTGCGAATGCGAACGTGGCTCCGAGCGCGACGACGGTCGCGAAAATGCGCTTCATCTGTTTCTCCCCCTGAGTGGAACTCGCACCCCGAAGACGCCCCGGAGGGCGCCTCGGTTGCCGGGGGAGGTCTGAGTTACCTAGTCGAGATCGTCGTGCCGCATGAGCTGGCGGCCGGACTCGGTGATGGAGCCCGAGAGCGACGGGTAGACGGAGAACGTCGTCGCGAGGTGCTCGACGGTCAGCTGGTTCTGCACGGCCAGCGCGATCGGCAGGATCAGCTCGCTCGCGTTCGGCGCCACCACGACACCGCCGATGACCACGCCGGTGGCCGGGCGGCAGAACAGCTTCACGAAGCCGCGGCGCAGACCCTCCATCTTGGCGCGGGGGTTCGTGGCGAGCGGCAGCATGATCGTGCGGGCCGGCACCTCGCCCGAGTCGATCGCCTGCTGGCTGATGCCGACGCTCGCGATCTCGGGGTTGGTGAAGACGTTCGCGGCGACGGTCTTGAGCTTGATCGGGCTGACGCCCTCGCCCAGCGCGTGCCACATGGCGATGCGGCCCTGCATGGCGGCGACCGAGGCGAGCAGCAGCACACCGGTGCAGTCGCCGGCCGCGTAGACGCCGCTGACGTTCGTGCGGCTGACCCGGTCGACCGGGATGTAACCGCCGCGCCCGAGCTCGATGCCGATCTTGTCGAGACCGATGTCGTCGGTGTTCGGGACGGAACCGACGGTCATCAGGGCGTGCGACGCCTCGATCGTGCGACCGTCTTCCAGGTGGATCAGGACGCCGTCGCCGACGTTCTCAACCTTGTCCGCGCGCGCGTGCTTGACCACGGCCGTGCCGCGCTCGGCGAACACGTCCTCCAGCACCGCGGCCGCGTCGGCGTCCTCGTGGGGGAGCACCCGGTCCCGGCTGGAGACCATCGTCACCTTCACGCCCATCTCGGTGTAGGCGCTGGCGAACTCGACACCGGTCACACCGGAGCCGATGACGGCCAGGTGCTCGGGCAGCTCGGGCAGGTCGTAGATCTGCCGCCAGGTCAGGACGCGCTTGCCGTCCGGCTCGGCGCCCTGCAGGACGCGCGGGGTGGCACCCGTTGCGATGAGCACCACATCGGCGGTCAGGACCTCCTCGGCACCGTCCGGGGTCGTCGCGACCACGCGGTGCTGGGCCAGCCCCTTCGAACCGTCCGCGAACCGGGCCCGGCCGTTGATCAGCCGCACGCCCTCGCGCTGCAACCGCGCCCGCACGTCGGCGGACTGGGCGAGGGCGAGCCCCTTCACCCGGCCGTGCACGACCGGCAGGTCGACCGCCGCCTGGTCGTTGTTGGTCTGGATGCCCAGCTCACCGGCGTTGCGGAAGGCGCTGCGGGCCCCCGCCGACGCGATGAAGGTCTTCGACGGCACGCAGTCGTACAGCACGCACGCGCCACCCGCCCCGTCGGTCTCCACCAGGGTCACGTCAGCGCTGTGCTGAGCCGCAACCAGGGCTGCCTCGTAACCTGCGGGTCCGCCGCCCATGATGACGATGCGGGTCACGATCAGTTCCCTTCTGCGTGCTTGCTGGCCGGGACAACCGTACGCGTTGTCGCGAACCGCCGTGTCGCCAGGACCGAAAGCTGATCGTCGAGTCGCTACTCTGTCGGACGTGCCGCTCTATGCCGCGTACGGGTCGAACATGGATCCGAACCAGATGATGGAGCGAGCCCCGTACTCCCCGCTCGCGGGGACCGGCTGGCTCGTGGGTTGGCGTCTGACCTTCGGCGGCGAGGACCTCGGCTGGGAGGGTGCGCTCGCCACCATCGTCGAAGAGCCGGACCAGCAGACGTTCTGCGTGCTCTACGACGTCTCACCGCGCGACGAGTCGCGCCTGGACCGGTGGGAGGGGGCGCTCGGGCTGTACAAGAAGATCAGGCTGCGGGTGCAGACCCTCGAGGGGTCCGTGGTGGCCTGGCTGTACGTCCTCGACGCGTACGAGGGCGGCCTGCCCTCCGCCCGGTACATCGGCGTCGTGGCGGACGCGGCCGAGGCCGCCGGCGCTCCGCACGACTACGTCAACGACCTGCGGACCCGCCCCTGCCAGGGCATCGGCCCCTAGCTCCCTCTCCCTGCGCGCCCCGCGCCGCTGCCCTCACGCGGGGCCCTTTCGTGCGCTCACAGCGCACGAAAGCTCCCCGCGTGCACCTCAGCAGGCGGGCGAAGGGGCGCGTGAGGGGTCAGAACGGCTGGCCGGTGGCCTCTTCCAGCAGCTCCACCAGGTGGTGGTGCAGCCGGCGGTAGTCCACCGGGGTGATCGTCGACCACGGCGGCCTGCCCTCCGAGGCCCGGCGCATCTGCAGGTAGCGGCCCTGGGGCGTGTCGTAGAACGAGACCACCCGGTCCGGCCGCACCCGCTTGCCCCACTTGTCGCGGGCCGCCGCGCCGAACTGGCCGCGGTGCGTGGCGTCGCGGACCATGTCGGCCAGCGCGTGGGCGTCGTCGGCGCGCAGGCCGCGGGAGCGCAGCTCGGCCTCCAGGTCCTCGGGTGAGGCCGCTGAGGAGGCCGCCGCGTCCAGGTCCGCCGACGGCAGGGTGATGGAGTGGCCCTCCCCGGCCGGCGCGGACGGCAGGACGGTCAGGGCCTCACGGGGCAGCCCGTCGGCCTCCGCGGGGCGCAGCAGGAGCTGGCCGCCGTCGAGGACGGCGAGCACACCGGCCTGGCCCTTGCCGGCCGCCAGCAGGCGGACGCTGCGCTCGTGCAGCCAGAGGCGGGCGTCGATCTCCCGCTGCGGGCGGTTGAGCACGTGCAGCAGGTCTTCCAGGGTCGGGTCCAGCGACCGCGGGCCGCCCAGGCCGCGGGCGCCGAGCTGGCGCCAGACCTGGTCCTCGAGCACGCGGCGTTCCTCGCGGGTCTTGCCCGGTGAGGGCACCTTGAGCACCAGCGGCATCGTCTCCAGGCCGAGGTGCTCCCAGAGGACGTCGAACTCCAGCGCGGAGATGACCACCGGGTCGCGCGTGTCACTCGTCCCGAGGTCCAGGCCCAGCAGCGTCATCAGTCGGTCGTGCTCTCCCCGATCACCGGCAGCGCGTAGCTGCCGATCCCGTAGATGTCATCGCGTTCGCGCAGGTAGTCGGCGGCCTTGTGCTCAAGGTCCTCTTCGTCCTCGCCCTTGCGCGGGCCCATGCCGCCGAACGGGTCGTACGACTGCGGCAACGGCACGGAGCGCTGGTGCACGCGGTCGTTGTTCTGCCCGCCGACGGTGCCCAGCGGGCCCATCGACGAACCGTGGGCGCCACCCGCGTTGTTGACCGTCGCGCTGTGGCCGACCATCTGGCCGACGGCCGCCGACGACGACGCGGTCGCGCCCTCCTCCATCTCCTTCACCTCACCGGTGCCGGCCGAGGACGACGAGCGGTTGCCGGTGCGCTGACCGGGCACGGCGCCCGTGGTGCCGACGCCGGCCGCGCCGGTGCCCGCCGGACCGGACGTGCCCGCGGTGCCGGCCTGGCCGGCCGAGGACAGCGACGTCGAACCGGTGCCCCTGCCCGTGGTCGCCGCGGGCGACACGCCCGAGCTGCGGGTCGTGGTGCCCGGAGCGGTGCCGCTGCCGCCACGCGGGGGCGCGGTGGTCGAGCCGCGCGAGCCGGAGCCCGTGCGGGTGCGCGGACCGGTGCCCGTGCCGCCGTGCGGGCCGAAGACCCAGCCACCGGGCGTGTGCACGCCGGGGCCGCTGCTCGACGTGATGCCCGAGGCGCTGATCTGCAGCTGCGGCGGCTGGGTGAACTGGCCCAGCGTCGAGGTGTTCGCCGTCGTGGACGACGCGTAGGTGGCCATGACCTCACGGGCGCGGCGCTCCGCGGAGTCCGCTGCCGCCTCCTGCTGCTCGTGGTCGGTCTGGCCGCCGAAGAGGTGCACGATGCCGCTGACCAGCGCGTTCGGCTGCTCCGCCGTCACCTTCACCGGCGCGGGCATGTCGGCGCGGGCCTTGGCGATGTGGTCGGCCTGCAGCTCGGCCGAGTAGCGCATGACGTCGGCTCCGCCGCGGGCGCCGTCGGCCCAGGCGGCGAGCGGGTTCATGCCGGCGGCGGCCTGCTCGGCCGCCCTGCCCTGCCACCGGGCGCCGGACTTCGCGATGCCGCGGTGCAGGTCGTCGTTGATCTCGCTCAGCGCACTGGACACACCGGCCCAGCGCTCGACCGAGGTGTGCGAGGCAGCAGCGCCGGGACCGGCGTGGATGCGCGCGTAGAGTTCCTCGTGGCTGTAGCCCTGCCAGCGGTGCTCCACCATCTCAGCAACCACTCTTCCCCATCAGGCCCGTGTTGTCGCCCTCGACCACGCGGTACTGGCGTTCGATCTGGTTCAGGTTGTCCATCGCCGTCTTCAGCTGCCGCTGGTAGTTCTGCAGCGCCTCGAGGGCGGAGTCGCCGTCGGTGACCGACCGCTCGTTGAACTTCTCCGCTGCCTCGGCGCTGACCGGGTCGCCGGCCCACGGGCGGACCCGGAACTCGGTGACGGCGAGCTCGATCTGCTTGTCGAGCTTCGTCAACGCGGCTGAGAAGGTGCTGCGCAACGCGGGGATCGCGTCCGGCTCCACGTTCAGCTCGTGCTGGACGGGCGGCGAGGAGTCAGCCCCGCTGCGTCCCCCTGGCGGCATGGTGGAACCTCCGGCGGTTGTGCTTGCAAGCGCTCAGCCACTCTAACCACCGAAGGTAACGCTGTGGAGTGCAACGGGTGACTTCCCCCCGTGTGGGTCAGCGCTTCTGGGTCAAACTGGCCATCGCGGCCTCCGCCACCCGCTGGGCCCCGAGACACAAATGATCTTGTTGCGCGCCACTGGAATTGCCGCCGTCGCGGAACATGACGTCGAGGAACTGGCCCTCGGCGACGTCGACCTCGACGTTGCAGACGTCGTCGATCCCGGGTGTGCGGACAGTAATCGCCGCGAACCCCTCGATCGCCCCGATGACGTACTCGACCTGGGCGTTCTCCGAGATCCACACGTCGGCGCCGGAGACCAGGACGAGCGCGAGGCGGGCGACGTTGCCGCTGGTCGTGCTGCGGATCGAGCACGCCTTCGCGCCGTTGAAGCTCGTCTCGACGTACGGGTTCGGCGGGCTGTCCAGGCTCAGCGCCGTGCGCTGGTCGGCGGTCAGCACCGCGCACGGGTCGACCTCGTCCAGCGGGACCGCCAGCGGCCGGGGCGGCAGGGACGGCCTGGTCGCCGAGGACGTGGGCGCCGGCGGCGGGGCACTGCTGTCGCCGGAGCTGCGTTCAGGCCCGGTCGTGCACCCGGTCAGCGCCAGCGCCGGCACCACCACCGCGGCGGTGAGGAGCGCTCGGATCCGCATGGCCGGTCACCGTAGCTGCTCCGGGAAGGGGTCCGTGGCCAGGCGAGACCAGAGCAACATGTCTTCTCGCTGCTCATCGACTATCGCCTCGTCGCGAAGTCGACCCTCCAGGGTGAACCCGCACTTCTCCGCGACGCGCTGCGACGCCTTGTTCGACGCCGCGTGCCGGTAGGCGACCCGGTGCACGCCCAGCCCGCCGAACGCGAACGCGAGCGTCGAGTTCAGCGCGATCGTCAGCACGCCCCGGCCGCGGTGCTCCGGCTGCGTCCAGCAGGTGATCTCGCCGAGCCCGAACTTCAGGTCCAGGTCGCGGATCACCACACCGGCCAGCAGCTCGGCCGTCGTCGCGTCGCACACCGCCCACGAGACGCGCTGCTCGTAGGTCCAGCCGTTGGTCAGGTAGTCGATGAAGATCTCGGCCGCCGCCTCGTTGTGCAGCCCCATCCTCGGCATGTACCGGCGCGTCTCCTCGTCGGCGAACGCGGCCGTGATCGCCGGGACGTCGTTGATCCGGTCGTCCCGCCGGAACGCCCTCAGGTAGTACTCGCCGGCGTTGATCTCGACTGCTTCCACGCGGGTGAGGCTAGTGCTCCGCGGCGAACCCGTCGTGCCGCTCCGCCAGCTCGTCGAGCTCGTCGCGGTGCGCGGAGGCGGGGGAGCCGTCCGGTGCGGTGGTCAGCTCGACCACCCAGTCCACGTCCTCGGCGTCGTCCTCACCGGCCAGCATGTCCCGGTGCACCCGCGCGGGCGCCCAGCCCTCTCCCAGCAGCTCGGTGGCGAGCTCCTCGGCCTCGTCGCGGTCGGGCAGCACCAGCAGCACGGTCGGCGGGATCAGCCCGCGCGTGGCCAGCGCCACCCGCAGCGCCCGCACGTCCGGCACGTGCACGCCGTCCAACCCGGCCGCGGTCGCCGCGACGGCGTTCTCCTCGCTGTCGTCGCAGAACACCGCCGTGGTGCGGCCGAGCTCGTCGAGCACCCGCCGGTAGATCGCGGGGTCCGGCTTCGCGACGCCCAGGCGGGAGGAGTTGAAGACCGCGTCGAACTCCCCGTCGAGCCCGAGCACGGCCAGGTCCGCCTCCAGCCGCGTGGTCGCGTTCGACAGCAGCGCCACGAAGCACTGCCGGCGTGCCAGCCGGGCCAGGTGCAGGGCCTCGGGAACGACCTCACCGCCCGCCGCCCACGCGTCGACCCGTTCGCGGGGGATCGTCCTGGCGATCTCGTCCTGCCACTGCGCGTCGGTGATCTCACCGGTGACGGCCCGGTGCAGCAGACCGGGCTCGAACGCGACGGCGGCGACGTCCGGCGGGGTCGGCGGGTACGCGCGCAACACCCCGTCGAGGTCGAGCAGCAGCAGCGGTTTCACCGCCGGCGCCCGTTCCACTGCCCCCACAGGATCGCGACGGCGGGGATGAGCAGGAAGATCAGCGGGTTCTTGACGAGCACGAAGAACGCGATCACCACGGCGACCCCGACCACCGGCACCACCGCGCCCTCCCAGCGGCGCGCGGGCACGGCAGAGGGCTGGTCGAACATCGGCGTCGGCACGGCGAACTGCGGCCGCGGGTCCGGCAGGTCGCGGAACTGCGCGAGCAGCTCACCGCGGGTCTTCGCGGTGGTGATCCGCGCGGACCGCTCGCCGTACTCGTCCACGTCGATGCGGCCCGCGCTCATGTGCTCACCGAGCACCTGCAACGCCTGGCTGCGCTCGGTGTCGCCGATGCGGATGTCCCGTGCCGGGTCGCTCACCCCTCAATGGTAGGCGAGCCCCCACCCTGCTTCCCCCGCAGATGCTTGAGCTGTCAGTCCTTCAGCTCGCAGATCACGGTGCCCTGGGTGATCGGGTCACCGGGCGCGGCCGCCAGCCCCGTCACGGTGCCCGCCTTGTGCGCCGTCACCGGGTTCTCCATCTTCATGGCCTCCAGCACCACGATCAGGTCCCCGGCCGCGACGGTCTGCCCGTCCTCCACGGCCACCTTCACGATGGTGCCCTGCATCGGCGCCGCCACCGCGTCACCGGACACCGCCGCCGACCCGCCGCCCGCGCGCTTGGCCTTCGCCGGCTTCTTCACGGCGGCACCACCGGCGGCCGGACGCGCGCCCACCGCGAGGTCACCCGGCAGCGACACCTCCAACCGCCGCCCGCCGACCTCGACCACCACGGTCTGCCGCGGCGCCTCCTCGGCGGCGGCGTCCGCGCCACCGGAGAACGGCGGGATCCGGTTGTCGAACTCCGTCTCGATCCACCGCGTGTGCACGGTGAAGCCCTCGGGCTTCTCGGCGGTGAACGCCGCGTCGCGCACGATCACGCGGTGGAACGGCAGCACGGTCGCCATGCCGTCGACGACCATCTCGTCCAGCGCGCGCCGGGCCCTCGCCAGGGCCTCCTCGCGGGTCTCGCCGGTCACGACCAGCTTGGCCAGCAGCGAGTCGAACTGCCCGCCGATCACGGAACCGCTCTCCACACCGGCGTCCACGCGCACGCCCGGCCCGGACGGCGCCACGAACGTGGTCACGGTGCCCGGCGCCGGCAGGAAGCCGCGGCCGGCGTCCTCACCGTTGATCCGGAACTCGATGGAGTGCGCGCGGGGCGCCGGGTCCTCGGTGTACCGCAGCTTCTCGCCCGCGGCGATGCGGAACTGCTCGCGCACCAGGTCGAGGCCCGTGGTCTCCTCCGACACCGGGTGTTCGACCTGCAGCCGGGTGTTGACCTCCAGGAACGAGATCGACCCGTCGAGGCCCACGAGGTACTCGACGGTGCCGGCGCCGTGGTAGCCGGCCTCCAGGCAGATCGCCTTGGCCGACGAGTGGATGGTGGCGCGCTGCTCGTCGGTCAGGAACGGCGCGGGCGCCTCCTCGACGAGCTTCTGGTGGCGGCGCTGCAGGGAGCAGTCGCGGGTGCCGACGACGATCACGTTGCCGTGCGTGTCCGCGAGCACCTGGGCCTCGACGTGGCGCGGCTTGTCCAGGTACCGCTCGACGAAGCACTCGCCGCGGCCGAACGCCGTGACGGCCTCGCGCACCGCGGAGTCGAACAGCTCGGGGATCTCCTCCAGCGTCCGCGCGACCTTCAGGCCGCGGCCACCGCCGCCGAACGCGGCCTTGATCGCGATCGGCAGGCCGTTCTCCTCGGCGAACGCGATGATCTCGTCGGGGCCGGACACCGGGTCCTTGGTGCCGGGCACCAGCGGCGCGCCGGCGCGCATCGCGATGTGCCGCGCGGTCACCTTGTCGCCGAGGTCGCGGATCGCCTGCGGGGTCGGGCCGACCCAGACCAGGCCCGCGTCCAGCACGGCCTGCGCGAACTCGGCGTTCTCGGACAGGAAGCCGTAACCGGGGTGCACGGAGTCGGCACCGGACTGCGCTGCGGCGGCCAGCACCTTCTCGATCGACAGGTAGCTCTCGCCGGGGGTGTTCCCGCCGAGCGCGAACGCCTCGTCGGCGAGCCGGACGAACGGTGCGTCCCGGTCGGGGTCGGCGTAGACGGCGACGCTCGTCAGCCCGGCGTCCTTGCAGGCGCGGATGACCCGGACGGCGATCTCACCGCGGTTGGCGATGAGGACCTTGCGCAGCGACACGGCGTCGTACCTCCTGCTGGGACCGGCAATTACGGCTCTGGCTGGTGCCGCAGTCTACGGAAACCGGTGAACGGGGAGAGGGAGAGACGGCTCACTTCACATCCATCGTGGGCCCATCCGCCACAATCTGCTCTGTGGGTGCAGCCAGGTCCTCGCGGGTGGTCGCCGTCGTCGCTGCCGCCGTGGTCGTCGCGGGGCTGGTGTTCGCCTACTCCCAGCGTCCCGACCACACCGGTTCGGGCCAGTCCGGCAGCGGCGGGGGAATGCGCTGCGGCACCACCGTCTGCCAGTCCGTCGTCGGCAGGTCGGTCGGCGGCGACATGGTGGAGCTGCTCGGCGGCACCGGCGGCGGGCGGATCAGGGTGACCGGGGAGACCGGCACGTTCATCTTCGAGATGACCACCGCCGAGGCGGGCGCGACGATCACCGCCGACTCGTTGCTGTGCCACGCGTCGGCGGTCAGCGTGTGCCTGGTGCGCGGCCCGCACAACGACGAGGTGCTCGGCGAGGTGCTGGTCCGCAAGAACGGCACGTGGTCGCGCATCCAGACGACGTACCTGGCGAGCGCGGCCTACCTGGGGCTGCACGACGTCGACGAGGACGGCGTCGCGGACATCGTCGCCGCGCAGCTCGCGTGCGGCGGTCAGTGCCGCGACGCGTTCGTGCAGGTGTTCAGCGCACTCGGTCCGGACATCGGCTGCACGCAGGCGGCGCCGGCGCGGGAGCAGCTGCCAGGCTGGCCCGCACCGGCGCCGAGGTTGTCCCAGCTCCGTCCCTGCACCGACGCCTAGGCGTCAGGCGTTGATCAGTTCCTTCTCGGCGGGAGCGCCGTCCTCGATCAGGCCCTCGCTGCGGGCGACCACGACCGGCACGGTGATCTGCCCGGCCACGTTCGTCGCGGTGCGCATCATGTCGAGGATCGGGTCGATCGCGTAGACCACGGCCACACCGGTCGCGATCACCTGCGGCGGCAGGCCGATGACGCCCAGCGTCAGGGTGAGCATCGTGTACCAGCCGGTGGTGCCGGCGGTCGCGAACGCGCCGAACACGGCCACCGCGACGATGCCGACGTACTGCCACACCGAGAGCTGGATGCCGAACAGGTTCGCGATGAAGATCGTCGCGACGGCCGGGTAGACCGCGGCGCAGCCGTCCATCTTGGTGGTGGTGCCCAGCGGCACGGCGAAGTTCGCGTACTCCTGCGAGACGCCGAGGTCCGTGGCTGCCTTGCGGGACAACGGGAGCGTGGCGCCCGACGAGCGGGACACGAACGCGAACTGGATGGCCGTCCACGACTTGCGGAAGAACTCGACCGGCGAGACCTTGCCGACGAACTTCAGCAGCACCGGGTAGACGACGAACAGCACGATCGCGGTGCCGAGGTAGACGGCGACGATCAACGAGAACAGCGGCCGCACGAACGAGTTGCCGTACGTGGCGACGGCGTTGCCGATGAGGCCGAAGATGCCGATCGGGGCCAGCAGGATGATCCAGCCGACGACCTTCTGCACGATGTCGAAGAACGAGCGGACCAGGTTCGTGAACGGTGCGGCCTTGTCGCCGAGCGCGTAGGCCGCGAAGCCGACGAGCACCGCGATGAACACGACCTGCAGCACGTCGCCCTCGGTGAAGGCGCTGAAGATGTTCGACGGGACCAGGTTGTCGAGCAGCGCGCTCCACGAGCCGGACGCGCGCTTGGCGAGCTTGTCGACGGCACCGGCGGCGGGTTCGATCTGCACGCCCTGGCCGGGCTTGAGGACCGCGCCGACGGCGAGGCCGATCAGCACGGCGACCAGCGACGTGATGCCGAACCACAGGAACGTCTTGCCGCCCAGGCGCGCGGCGGTGCGACCGCCGCCGAGGTGCCGCAGCGACGCGATGCCGACGACGATCGCCGTGAACACGAGCGGGATGACGGTGAGCTGGAGCAGCTTGGTGAAGTTGCCGCCGATCCAGGCGAGCACGGGTGCGAGCCACGTGCCCTTCCCGAGCCAGCCGGCCAGCGCGCCGAGGACGAGCGCGGCGAGCACGGTCAGGCCGAAGACCTTGGGTTTGCGGTATGTCTGGACGATCGACACTGGAACATCTCCTGGGCAGGGATGAGCGAAAGGGGGCTGGGGGCGGTCAGCCCGTACAGCCCGTGCTCGTCCTGCGTCCGTGGTCGATGGTCCGACGACGCGTCAAATACTCGTTCACCGCGTACCCCCAACGCGTCCGCTGGGGACAATCTTCCCTGTTGGGAGGAAGTGTGACCAGGGCTACCAGAGTGTGGACACCGGAACACCCAACCGGCCCAGCAGCCGCCGGGTGAGCGGCAGGCTGATGCCGATCACCGAGGTGTGGTCGCCGTCGATGCCGTCGATGAACCAGCCGCCCAGCCCGTCGATCGTGAAGCCGCCCGCGACGTGCAGCGGCTCACCGGTCGCGAGGTAGGCCTCCAGCTCCTCGGCGGCCGGCGTGCCGAACCGCACGGTCGTCGACTCGGCCGCGGACGCCCGGTCGACCACCTCCCCGCCGGACACCCGCAGCACGGTGTGCCCGGTGATCAGCACACCGCTCTTGCCGGCCACCCGCTGCCACCGCTCCCGCGCGACCTCGACCGTGCCCGGCTTGCCGACCAGCTCGCCCTCGAACAGCAGCATCGAGTCGCAGCCGATCACCACGCACTCGTCGTCGTGCTCGACCGCCTCCGCCTTGGCCGCGGACAGCGCGACCACCGTCTCCTCGGGCGTCGGGTCGGTGAGCGAGGCGACCAGCGCGTCCTCGTCGACACCGGACACGCGGACGACGGGCTCGATGCCCGCCGCCCGCAGCACGCTAAGACGAGCGGGGGACTGGGAGGCCAGGATCAGGTGCACGCCCGGAGTCTGGCACGGGCGGTGCGCTACCCGGGGGTGTGGTCGCCGGGGTCACGGGCCGGAAGGCCACCGCGGCGACCAGCCCGACCAGGAGCACCGCGATCAGCATCCAGAACGTCGCCCGCACCGCCGTGGTGAAGTCGCCGGTCGCGGCCAGCACCACCTGCAGCACCGCGCCCATCGCGGCGCTGCCCAGCACGTTCCCGAACTGCCGCGAGGTGTTGTAGATGCCCGAACCCGCACCGAGCAGCGACCGGTCGACCGTGCGGATGGAGATGTTCGTGAGCGGCGAGTACACCAGCCCCATGCCGACGCCCAGCGCGACGAGCGAGGGGACCAGCACCCACTGGTTGCCGTCGTGCAGGAGGAACGTCATCGTGCCGATGCTCACCGCCAGCAGCACGAACCCGCTGATCGGCAGCACCTTGGCGTTCGCCCGGTTCGACCAGCGCCCCGCGAAGATCGCCGTGGTGCCGGACATCAGCGACGCCGGCGCCGTGACCAGGCCCGCCATCAGCGGCGACAGCTTCGGCACGGTCTGCAGGAACAGCACCAGCGCCACGAAGAAGGCGGTGACCGTGAACCCGATGGCGATGTTCGCGACGTTGCCGAGCGAGAAGTTGCGGTTGCGGAAGATCCGCAGCGGCAGCAGCGGCTCCGGGTTGCGCGGGGCCGCCTGCCAGAGCACGAACGCCACCAGCACCACCACCCCGGCCACCACGACCTCGGGGATCGTGACCGGTCCCGCGACCCGCCCCCACCCGTAGTGCTCGCCGTTCTGGATGCCGAACACCACGAGCCCGAGCCCCGCGCAGCACAGCACCACGCCCAGCACGTCGAACCGGTGCGCCCGGCCGGGCCGCAGGTCCGGCACCCACAGCGCGAGCAGGACCAGCGCGACCACCCCGATCGGGATGTTCACGAAGAAGATCCACTGCCACCCCAGGTGCGTGACCAGCACACCGCCCAGCAGCGGTCCCGAGACCGTGGCCAGTCCCGCGACCGAGCCCCACGTGCCCAGCGCGGCACCCCGCCGGTCCGCCGGGAACAGGTGCGTGATGAACGCCATCGTCTGCGGCGTCATGGCCGCGGCCCCCAGCCCCTGCACCGCGCGGGCGGCGATGAGCGCCGTGGAGCTGCCCGCGAGCCCGCACGCCAGCGAGGCGAGCACGAACAGCAGCAGCCCGATCAGGTAGAGCCGCTTCGGCCCGTACCGGTCACCGAGCCGGCCGGTCATCAGCAGCGGCACGGCGAACGCCAGCAGGTAGGCGCTGTTCACCCAGATGATGTCGTTCAGCGAGGCACCGAGCCCGGCCTGCATCGAGGGCATCGCGACGTTGACGATCGTGGTGTCCAGCAACGTCATGAAGAAACCGACGCAAAGGGCGTACACGGCACGCCAGGCAGCCCGGTCTGCTGATTGCGTAGGACTACTGATGCGCGCTCTCCTCTTCCGTCGGCACCCTCGGTGGGGTGAAGCGCTGGGTGCTTGTCCTCACCGAACGCGGTCCCGATCGCGAAGGCAAGCGCAGACGGACCGCCGCACTCCTCGTCGCGCTCGGCGCCCTCCTCGGCGCCGGTGCCGTCGGAGGCGTGCTCGCGAGCGACCCCATCGGCTACGGCGTACCCGTCTGGCCGTTCGCCAACCCTGCCGACCGCGCGGAGAACGCGTTGCTGGC
Organism: Lentzea chajnantorensis; assembly: GCF_054300775.1. Taxonomy (NCBI): domain Bacteria; kingdom Bacillati; phylum Actinomycetota; class Actinomycetes; order Pseudonocardiales; family Pseudonocardiaceae; genus Lentzea; species Lentzea chajnantorensis. Next base: position 1,942,625 of record NZ_JBSDZT010000002.1, read on the forward strand.
ACAGGTCGAACCCGCGCTGCGGTCCCGGCAGCCACTGCCCACACAGGACGCACAGGTGCTGCGCACGACCGAGTCGTACGGCAGCGTGTTCTGGACGTTGAAGCTGAGGGTGGACGGTGAGGAACGGTGCCGGGAGGTGGCCGTGGGCCTCGACTTCACGAGCCGCCGCGTTCCCTGCTAGCCAGAAGGCGTCTGCAAGTACCACCGACTGGCAGTCGGTGGTACTTGCAGACGCCGGATCAGCCGGGGAGGCCCGAGGCGCGCCACGCCCCCGGCCCGTGCTGCAACGGCCTGCGCACCCGCCGGGCGGGGTTGGCCCACTCCGACCGCGGCGCCGGCGCGTCCTCGACCGGCCCACCCGCGGCCAGCCCGGCCACGACGACCGTCAGCGCCGCCAGCTCGTAGTCGTCCGGCGCGCCCTTGACGACCCGCAGCAACGGCCGTTCGGGAGCGGCCTGCTCGTCCGCGGCGCTCACAGCGGGATGTTCCCGTGCTTCTTGGGCGGCAACGTCTCCCGCTTGTCCCGCAGCATCGACAACGCCCGCGCCACGTACCCGCGCGTGTAGGACGGCGGGATCACCGAGTCGACGTACCCGCGCTCGGCGGCCACGTACGGGTTGCACAGCGCGTCCTCGTACTCCTGCTGCAACCGGCCGCGCAACGCGTCGACGTCCTCACCACCGGCTGCCGCAGCGGCCAGCTTCTTGCGGTGCACGATGTTCGCCGCGCCGGACGCACCCATGACGGCGATCTGCGCGGTGGGCCACGCGAGGTTGATGTCGGCGCCGAGGTGCTTGGAGCCCATGACGTCGTACGCGCCGCCGTAAGCCTTGCGGGTGATGACGGTGACGAGCGGGACGGTGGCCTCGGCGTAGGCGTAGATCAGCTTGGCGCCGCGGCGGATGATGCCGTTCCACTCCTGGTCGGTGCCGGGCAGGAAGCCGGGCACGTCCACGAACGTCAGCACCGGGATGTTGAACGCGTCGCAGGTGCGCACGAACCGCGCGGCCTTCTCGGAGGCGTCGATGTCGAGGCAGCCGGCGAACTGGGTGGGCTGGTTCGCGACGACGCCGACGGAGTGGCCGTCCACGCGGCCGAAGCCGACCAGGATGTTCGGCGCGAACAGCGGCTGGACCTCCAGGAAGTCGCCGTCGTCGAGCACGCGGTTGATGACCTCGTGCATGTCGTACGGCTGGTTCGCGGAGTCCGGGATGAGCGTGTCCAGCGCGCGGTCGTCGTCGGTGATCGAGTCGGAGATCGAGCCGGCGGCCAGGGTGGGCTCGAACGCGGGCGCGTCGGACAGGTTGTTCGACGGCAGGTACGAGAGGAGCTCCTTCACGTACGCGATCGCGTCCTCCTCGTCGCTGCCGAGGTAGTGCGCGTTGCCGGACCTGGTGTTGTGCGTGCGGCCGCCGCCCAGCTCCTCGAACGTCACGTCCTCGCCGGTGACCGTCTTGATGACGTCCGGACCGGTGATGAACATGTGCGAGGTCTGGTCGACCATCACCACGAAGTCGGTCAGCGCGGGGGAGTAGACGTGCCCGCCCGCGTTCGAGCCCATGATCAGCGAGATCTGCGGGATCACGCCGGACGCGCGGACGTTGCGGGTGAAGATCTCGCCGTACAGGCCGAGCGAGACGACGCCCTCCTGGATGCGCGCGCCGCCGCCCTCGTTGATGCCGATGATCGGGCGGCCTGTCTTGATCGCCAGGTCCATGACCTTGACGATCTTCTCGCCGTAGACCTCGCCGAGCGAGCCGCCGAACACCGTGACGTCTTGGGAGAACACGCACACCGGACGGCCGTCGACGGTGCCGTAACCGGTCACCACGCCGTCGCCGTACGGGCGGTTGGTCTCCTGCCCGAAGTTCGTGGAGCGGTGCCGCGCCAGCTCGTCCAGCTCGACGAACGAGCCGGGGTCGAGCAGGAGGTCGATGCGCTCGCGGGCGGTCTTCTTGCCCTTCACGTGCTGCTTCTCGACCGCGCGCGCCGAGCCGGCGTGGACCGCCTCGTCGTTGCGCCGGTAGAGGTCAACGAGCTTGCCCGCGGTGGTGTGGACGTCGGGAGCGCCTGAAGCGTCGCCGGGGACGCTTCCGATCGGCTCGGTCGCACTGCTCATGGGCTCGCAGCCTAACGAGACCATTGCTGAACTGCCCCGTGCAGTTGTCCAGGTCACGGCAACCTGTTGGTCGTGTTCGATCGCACGTACCCTCTTCCGTTCCAATAGCCTGGCGCGATGGACACCGCACTCGACGCCGAAGCGCTGCGCGCGCGGCTGGTCGCACCCCACGGTCCGTACGCCGCGCTCGACGTCGTGCAGACCACCGCCTCCACGAACGCGGACCTCACCGCCGCCGCCGTCGCGGGCGCGCGGGACCGCTCCGTGCTGATCGCGCTGGAGCAGAGCGCGGGGCAGGGCCGGCGCGGGCGCAGCTGGTCGTCGCCGGAGGGCGGGCTGTACGTCAGCGTGCTGTTCCGGCCGGCGGACGTGCCGGCGCAGCGGCTGCCGTGGCTGAACCTCATCGCCGGGCTGGCGCTCGTGCGGGTGGCCCACTCGACCGGGGTCGAGGCAGCGCTGAAGTGGCCCAACGACCTGCTGCTCGGCGCCAAGGGCGAGAAGGGCGCCGGAATCCTGTCCGAGATCACCGCGGGTGTGGAGCCGGCCGTCGTGGTCGGCATCGGCCTGAACGTCGCGGCCCTGCCGGACGACGTGCAGCCCGCGCCGGGTGGGCTCGCCCCGACGTCGCTGGCCGACGTGGGCGCGAGCGAGCTCGACCGCGGCGAGCTGGCCTTCCGGTTGCTCGTCGAGCTGGCGGGGCTGGAAGGCGTGTGGCGCAAGAACGGTGGCGACGCCGTGGAGTCCGGTGTGCTGGAGGAGTACCAGGAGCACTGCGCGACCGTCGGGCAACGCGTGCGCGTCGAGCTCGCCGGTGGCGTGCAGCTGGAAGGCACGGCCCAGCGGATCGAGCCCGACGGCACCCTCGTCGTGCGCGGCACCGACGGCGTCGACCACGGCGTGTCCGCTGGTGACGTGGTGCATTTGCGCCCTGCGTAGCTAGGGTTGTCCCATGGCCTACCCCGACGACCTGCTGAGCTCCGGCGAGCACGTCGTGATCCACCGGCGCCCGCACTGGAAGGTGCTGGTCCTCCCGGTGTTCTGGCTGCTGGTGGTGGTCGTGCTCGGCACGTACCTGGCCGGGCTCGTCGGTGACCTGTCGTGGGCGGGCATCGCCTGGACCGTGCTGGCGGTCGTCGCGCTGCTGCTGGTCGTCGGGCTGACGCTCGTGCCGCTGGCCCGCTGGCGGACGACCCACCTCGTGATCACCTCGGACCGGGTGATCTACCGCGAGGGCGTGGTCAAGCGCACCGGCCTGGACATCCCGCTGTCGCGGGTGAACAGCGTCCGGTTCGAGCAGAGCCTCGTCGACCGCGTGCTCGGCTGCGGCACCCTGGTCGTCGAGTCGGCGTCGGACGCGCCGATCCCGATCGACGACGTACCGTCCGTGGAGAAGGTGCACACCTTGCTGTACCGCGAGATGAACGACAACCCCGAAGACGACTTCGAGCAGAGGACCATCAATGGGCGCGCGTGAGGTCGGCCTGCCCGACGTGGTCGGCTCCGGTTCGCTGCCGTCGTCGGTGACGATCTGGGAGGTCGGCGCGCGGGACGGCCTGCAGAACGAGTCCGCGGTCGTGCCGGTCGAGGTGAAGATCGAGTTCCTCGACCGCCTGGCGACCGCCGGTCTGTCCGTCCTGGAAGCCACGTCCTTCGTGCACCCGAAGTGGGTGCCGCAGCTGGCCGACGCCACCGAGCTGCTGGCCGGCCTCGACCGCAGGGCCGGGGTCACCTACCCGGTGCTGGTGCCGAACGAGCGCGGCCTCGACCGCGCCCTGGAGGCCGGCGTCACGCACATCGCGATCTTCGCGTCGGCCACCGAGACGTTCGCCTCGCGCAACCTGAACCGGACGCTGGACTCGCAGTTCGAGATGTTCGAGCCGACGGTGACCCGTGCGCTGGCGGCGGGCCTGTCGGTGCGCGGGTACGTGTCGATGTGCTTCGGCGACCCGTGGGAGGGCGCGGTGCCCCGCTCCCAGGTCGTGGCCGTCGGCGAACGGCTGCTGGACCTGGGCTGCTCGCAGCTCTCGCTCGGCGACACGATCGGTGTCGCCACGCCGGGCCAGGTCGAGGCGCTGCTGGGCGAGTTCCGCGACGTCTCCCGGCTCGCCGTGCACTTCCACGACACCTACGGCCAGGCGCTGTCGAACACGCTGGCCGCGTTGCGGTGCGGCGTCACGACCGTGGACTCGTCGGCCGGTGGGCTCGGCGGGTGCCCGTACGCGGAGTCGGCGACCGGGAACCTCGCCACCGAGGACCTGGTGTGGATGCTGGACGGGCTGGGCGTGAAGACCGGCGTGGACCTCGACAAGCTGGTCGAGACGTCGGTGTGGATGGCGGAACGGCTCGGGCGGCCGAGCCCGTCGCGGGTCGTGAGGGCGCTGGCGGGGTAGCGGGTCCGGTCAGCCGCGGGTGCCGAACATCCCCGTCGACTCGAACCGGTAGACCAGCTCGCCGCCGCGCAGGGCCGACCCGCGCATCTCCACGAGCCCGAGCCCCGGCCGGCTCTTCGACAGCCGCGCGCCGAGGACCTCGACCTCGAACGCGAGCCGGTCGCCCGCGAACACCGGCGCGAGCCAGCGCAGCTCCCGCACCCCCGGCGAGCCCTGCCCGGTGGAGTTCGAGAGGACCTTGTCGACGTAGACGCGCATCCAGAGGGACGCGGTGTACCAGCCGGAAGCGGACAACCCACCGAAAATCGAGTCGCGGCCAGCCTCTTCGTCCAGGTGGAACGGCTGCGGGTCGAACTTCCGGGCGAAGTCGACCATCTCGTCCCGGTCGACGACCACCTCGCCGAGCGGGATGATTCGGCCTGCCGGCAGATCCTCGAAGGCGAACACGTCGTTGATCGTACGTAACTGAAGTCGCCGGGAACCGATCTAATGGCAACGGCGTCCAAGCAGCCCGAGCCCAGGGCTATGCGTGTGAGGGGGACTCGGTGGACGACCACCGTGCGCAGGTCGAGGAGCTGATGGCCGACTACCGGCGCAGCCGCGAGCAGCTGGCGTCCGTTCAGCGCGAGCTGGCGACCGTGGCCGGGCGGGCGAGCAGTCCGGACGGGACGGTCACGGCGACGGTGGGCGGCCGCGGCGAGCTCACGGCGCTGGAACTGTCCGAGGTGGCCTACCGGCGGCACCGGCCGGAGCAGCTCGCCGAGCTGGTCGTGCGCACCGTGGCCGCCGCTGCCGCGCAGGCCGCCGAGGGCACCTACCAGGCGTTGAGCGCCGTGCTGCCCGCCGCCACGGACCCCGCGGCGCTGGTCGCGGGCACCGCGGACCTCAAGCCGGACGAGTACGGGCTCGACGACAACCGGGCGGTCCTGGGTCAGCAGCCCGCGCGCCGGCGCGTGGACGACGACGAGGACAACGAGCAGCGCGAGAGCTGGCTCGACTCCGAGCTCATCAACAGGAGGGCGCGATGACCGGGTACGACGCCGATCTGGGCCGGCTCGACGCCGGTGCCGGCGAGCTGCGCGGGTTCGCCGCGCAGGCCGGTGAGGTCACGGGTGCGCTCGAGAAGACGCTGTCGGCGCTCGGTGCCTGCTGGGGCGACGACGCGGCCGGGCGCAGCTTCGCCGACTCGCACGTGGGTCCCGCGAACTCCACGGCCGCGGCGCTGACCTCGGTCGCGACCACGTTCGGCGGCGTCGGCGACAAGTTCGCCAAGACCGCGGAGACGTACCGGCACGTCGAGGAGAGCAACGCGACCGCGATGAGAAGGTTGGACGGCTGACATGGGCATCGAGCTTCCCGCCGAACTCGCCGAGGTCGCCGCCAAGGCAGGCGTCTCGTGGCCCAAGGCGGACGAGGACAAGCTGCGCGCCAGTGCCACGGCCTGGCGCGAGGCCGGCGACAAGATCACCCGGCTGGGTGCCTCCGCCGACGGCGCCGCCGGCCGCGCGTTCGAGAGCCTGCACGGCGCGACCGGTGACGCCGCACGCGGCACGTGGTCCAAGGTCGTGGCACCCGACGGCGACCTCCAGCGCGCCGCGAAGGGCTGCCACGCCGCCGCCGCGCGCCTCGACCACGCCGCCAAGCAGGTCGGTGCCGCCAAGGTCGAGATCGTCCGCGAGCTCGTGACGCTCGCGAAGAACAACGACGCCGCCAAGGCCGCCGCCGGCACCGGCAACCAGACCGCGCTGCTCGGCCTCGAGACGCTGATCCGCGGCGCCGCGGCCAACGTCGCGAACCTGACCAACACCCTGACCTCCGCCATCCGCCTGGACAGCGGGGTCGACATGGGCCAGGCCGGCCAGCCGGTCAACACCGCGCCCGGCTCCCACGGCCCCGGCCTGAACCTCGGTGGCGCTCCCGGCGGTCTGCTCGGCGGCGTCCTCGCGCCCGTCGGCGAGGTCGTCACCGGTGTCACCGCCCCGGTCGCCGACGTCGTGTCCGGCGTGACCGCACCCGTGGCCCCCGTGGTCGGCGCGGTGACGGCACCGGTCGCACCCGTGCTCGGCGCGGTCACCGCCCCGGTCGCCCCGGTGGTCGGCGCCGTGACCGACGTCGCCGCACCCGTACTCGACGCCGCGGCCCCGGTCACCGCACCGGCCGCCGCCGTCGTGGCGCCCGTCCTCGACGCGGTCCCCGGTGGCCGCGAGGCCGCCGCACCGGTCCTCGACGCGGTCGACGGACCCGGTGACGGGCACGGCCGCGGTGAGGGTCGCGGTGAGGGCCACGGTCCCGCCCAGGGTGGGGGCCAGGGTCCTGCCGACGGTCCCGGCCGCGGTGGCGAAGGCCCCGGCCGCGGCCAGGGCCCGCAGGTCCTGCCGCAGGTGCTCGGCCCGGTCGCCGACGCCGTTGCCCCGGTCGCGCAGCACGCCGCCGACGCCATCCCGAGTGTCCACGGCAGCCTCGGCCCCGTCGCCGAGGGCACCACGCAGGCCGCGGGTGCCGCGGTCCTCGACCGCCCGTTCACGCCCGATCTGCACAACCAGCCCGCGGCCCCGCAGACCGGTGCCCCGAGCGCTCCGAACGCACCCGCCGGCCCGGGGATGAGCGGCCCGTCCGGCCCGTCCGGCCCGATCGGCGGACCCGCCGGTGGTGTCGGCGGTGCGGTGGGTGGTGCCGCTGGTGCCGTCGGCGCGGCTCCGGCCGCGGCGGCCCACGCGGGTGCCGCGGTCGCCGGTCAGCAGGGCCAGGCCGGTGCGACCGGCCAGGGCCAGCAGGGTCAGGGCCAGCAGGGCGCCAAGGTCGGCGCTCAGCCCGGTGCCCAGGCCGCGGCCCAGGGTGCGGCTCAGCCGGGTGCCCAGTCCGGCCCCGGCGCGCAGTCCGGCCCCGGCACGCAGTCCGGTCCGGGTGCGCAGTCCGCAGCGGGCAAGGCGGGTGCGCCCGGCGCGGCAGGTGCCGCGGGTGCGGCGGGCCAGGCCTTCGGCAACCAGCCGGGCCAGCTCGGCACCCAGACCGGCCAGAGCGGTCCCGGCCAGACCTCCCAGTCCGGCCAGTCCAGCCAGTCCGGCAGCCAGCCCGGTCAGGGCCAGCCCGGTGCCAAGGACGGCCTCTCCAAGGACCCGGCGAAGGACGCCCTGCTCAAGGACGGCCTGCCCGACCCGGCCGACGAAGCGCCCGGCGGTGCCGCGACCGGTGGCTCCACCGCACCGAACCCCGGCGACACCCTCGTCTCGGCCCCGGTGGCCCCCGGCGTGGACCTCGGCCAGCAGTCGAGCCCGATCGCCGACCGCCTGGAGAACCGCGACCAGTCGCAGGCACTGGCCGGTGCGCCCGGCATCGCCTATGACATCGCCCGCCACGCTTACACGGCGGCCGCGGTCGGCAGCTGGTTCATGGCGGTCTTCCTCAGCGCGGGCCAGCCCCCGCGACTGGCCCCGAAGCCCGCACGCCAGCTGCCCGCGCCGAAGCAGGAGGAGACCGAGCCGGTCGCCCGGTTCGCCCCGCAGGACCACCCGCGGGCGGACCTGGTCGACCCGTCCACCCCGCGGCCGTTCGAGCCGACCGGTGGGCTCGGCGCGGACCACCCGGTCGTGCAGGCCCTGCTGGAGGGCTACGACCCGTTGGCGGGCATGCACGAACGCGACTGGGAAGCCCTCTTCCTCACCGAGGACGGCGAGCCGAGGTGGCCCGCCGAACGCGAGGGCGGCTACGAGGCCAGCCAGCCGGAGGTGCTCCAGGCGGGCGCGGAGCTCGACCGGTTCGGCACGCCGGAGGGCCGGGTCCTGAGCACCGCGGGCACGCCGTACGCGGAGCGCTCCCTGCCGCCGCACAGCGCCGGACAGGGCTACCGCCGCTACCGGGTCGTCCGCGACCTGCCCGTCCACCGCACGATCAGCGCACCCTGGTTCGGCCAGCCCGGCGGCGGCGCGCGGTACCGCACCACCCACCCGGTCGCCGACCTCGTCGCGCTCGGCTACCTCACGGAGATCACCGCATGAACGTCGAGACGCTGCCCGAGTGGCTGACCAGGATCGGTGTGCCGGACGACGTCGTCAGCATCGGCGAGGAGGCGGACCAGCGCTGGTGCGTCCTCACCGAGGACGGCTACGAGGTGTTCTGGCAGGAGCAGGGCAACCGGTACGACTGGGCCAGGTTCGACGACGAGAGCGTGGCGTGCCACTACCTCTTCGGCCGCCTCGCCTGGGCCCAGGTCGCACGCGGAACCCTCACGGCGCCAACAGCGTGAGAGCGGCCTCGTGCAGGTGGCCGTTCGACGTCAGCACGTTGCCGGCGTCGTAGCGCTCCTCACCCTCCAGTGAGGTGAAGCGGCCACCCGCCTCGGTCACCAGCACCTGGAACGGCGCGATGTCCCACGGGTTCGCGACCGCTTCCGGGGCCAGGTCGATCGCACCCTCGGCGACCAGGCAGTGCTGGTAGAAGTCGCCGAACGCGCGGCTCTCCCAGGTGGCGTCGACCAGCCGCAGGTACGACTCGCGGGTGCGGTACCGCACCCACGTCTTGAGGTCGGTCGTCGAGACGTAGGCGTCCTCCAGCTCCCGCACCCCGGACACGGAGATCGCCCGCTCACCGGCGGCGTCGGAGGCGAACGCGCCCCCGCCCGCGGCGGCCCACCAGCGGCGGCCCAGCGCGGGGGACGACACGACGCCCACGACCGGCACGCCGTCGACGACCAGGGCGATCAGCGTCGCCCAGATCGGCACGCCGCGCAGGAAGTTCTTGGTGCCGTCGATCGGGTCGAGCACCCAGACCCGTGCGGCGTCCAGCGTGCCGCCGCGTTCCTCGCCCATGACGACGTCGTCGGGGCGTTCGGCGGTGAGCAGCGCGCGGACGGCGTCCTCGACGGCGATGTCGGCGTCGGTCACGGGGGTGCGGTCCGGTTTGCGCTCCACGGCGAGGTCGTGGGAGCGGAACCGGGTGGCGGTGATCGCGTCGGCGGCGTCGGCGAGGCGCAGGGCGAGTTCGAGATCAGCATCGTGGCGTGACACGCGGCGATCGTTCCACGAATAGTCTGATTGCCGTGAGCGTGGTGTTGCTGGCCGAGGACGACCCGGCCATCGCGGAACCGCTCTCCCGCGCGTTGACGCGGGAGGGCTATTCGGTGCAGGTCGTCGGGGACGGGCCGAGCGCCTTCGACGCCGCGATCACCGGGGGCATCGACCTCCTGGTGCTCGACCTGGGACTGCCCGGCATGGACGGGTTGGAGGTGTGCCGCAGACTCCGGCAGAACGGCAGGGGCATCCCGGTGCTGATGCTCACGGCCCGTGCCGACGAGGTCGACTTCGTGGTCGGCCTGGACGCGGGCGCGGACGACTACGTGGCCAAGCCGTTCCGCTTGGCGGAGCTGATGGCCCGCATCCGCGCCCTGCTGCGCCGCCGCGCGCCCGGAACGCTGGAGGTCAACGGCGTGCGGGTCGACCTGGCCGCGCGCAGGGTGACCGTCGACGGCGGGGAGGTCCAGCTGGCGAACAAGGAGTTCGAGCTGCTCAAGGTGCTGATCCAGCGCGCTGGTCAGGTCGTGAGCCGCGACGAGATCCTCTCCGAGGTCTGGAACGACCCGGACCTCAAGGGCAGCAAGACGCTCGACATGCACATGTCGTGGCTGCGGCGGAAGCTCGGCGACGGCACCCCGAACTCCGCGGAGAAGCGCATCGCGACCGTGCGCGGCCGCGGTTTCCGCTTCAACGCCGACTGATGCGCCGCCGCATCCTGCGGGCGATCCTGCTCGCCGTCGCCGTCACCGGGTTCGTGCTCGGCCTCCCGCTGGGCTACTCGGCGCTGACGCTCGTCGAGGACAGCGCCCGCGGCGACCTCACCGAACGCGCCCAGAGCATCGCGACCAAGCTCGACGACCAGATCGCCGGCCGGCAGGTCCTGGACGTCGAGGCCGTGAAGTTCGCCGTTCCCACCGGTGGCCGCCTCACCGTGGTGTCCGGGGGCGCGACGACCGTGACGGGTCCGTCGCCCGGTGCCGACCCGCTGACCGTCGAGCTGACGATCGCCCAGCAGGGCACCGTGCGGCTGGAGATCCCCTCCGGTCCCATGCACACCACGCAGTACCAGGTGGCGGGCCTGGTGCTGCTGCTGCTCGCGCTCTCCGTCGGCACCGGCACGGTCGTCGCGCTGGTGACGGCGCAGACGTTGTCGCGGCCCCTCATCTACGTCGCGACCCGTGCGTCCCGCCTCGGTGCCGGCGACTTCCGCGAGGACGGCCAGCGCTTCGGCATCCCCGAGCTCGACGCCGTCTCCGAGGCCCTCGACACCTCCGCCACCGCCCTCGCCCGCCTCGTCCAACGCGAACGTGAGCTCGTCGGTGACGTCTCCCACCAGCTCCGCAGCCGCCTGACGGCACTGCAGCTGCGCCTGGAGGCCCTTGCCGAGCACCCGGAACCCGACACGGCCGCCGAGGCCCGTGCCGCCCTCGAACAGGCCGAACGCCTGGCCGCCGTCCTCGACGAGCTCCTCGCCGCCGCCCGCGCCGCCCGTGCCGTGGATGCGGAACCGCTGGAGATGCGCCCCGCCCTGACCGCCATCGCCGAGGAATGGCGCGAACAGGTCAAGAGCCAGGGTCGTGCGTTGCGCGTCCGTGTGCCCGATGGCCTGCTCGCGCGCGCCACGCCCGCCCGTCTGCGCGAGGCCATCGGCGTGCTGCTCGACAACGCCCTGCGCCACGGCGAGGGTTCCGTCGTCGTCTCCGCGCGAGGGGAGGAGGGCACGGTCGTGGTCGAGGTGTCCGACGGCGGCGCCGGTGTGCCGGATGAGCTGGCCGCGCACATCTTCGAGCGTGGCGTGTCCGGCGGTGGCTCCACGGGCGTGGGCCTGGCGCTGGCCCGCGCGCTCGTCGACGCGGACGGCGGGCGGCTGGAGCTGTCGACGGCACGGCCCGCGACGTTCGCGGTGTTCCTGCCGGTCCCGAAGGCCAAGGACGTGGTCGGCATCCCCTGGAAGGCGCCGAGCACGCCCCGGTAGCTCAGGAGTGGCCGAGCGCCTGCTCGTCGTCGAGGGGGCGCTGGTTGCGGGCGTTCTCCTCGGGGAACACCCACTTCTTGTACCCGTACCAGCGGAACGCCATCGCGACCAGCGTGCCGACGATCTGCGCGCTGAGGAAGTCCGCCAGCTCCTCCGTCACCCGCGTGACGTGCGGCTCCTGGAGGTCGAACAGGTAGCGCGACACCCACAGCGGCGCCGAGTTCAGCACGATGCCGATCCCGTTGACCAGGAAGAACAACGCGGCCTCGTGGTGCCGTTCACGGCCGCCTCGGGTGCGGAAGGACCACTCGCGGTTCAGGACGTACGACACGATCGTGGCGACCAGGGTCGCGATGATCTTCGCCGTCACCGGGTGCGATGGGAGCACCAGGGTCTTGATGCCGAAGAACAGCACCGTGTCGATGATGAAGCAGGTGCCCCCGACCAGGGCGAACTTGACCAGTTCACGATGCTTCAGCGCGATCGACCGGATCGGTTCCGGAAACCGGGAGACCACTGTTTCGGATAGTGACACGAGACGAGTCTACGGAGATCGGGTGAACTCGCCGGTCAGGCCGGGCACCGGCGTCCGGGAACACCCACCGGCGCATGGCCCAGAACTTGAACCCGGTCGCGAGCAGCATGCCGATGATCGAGCCGGACACGAAGTCGGCGATCTCCTCGGTCAGTGCCGGCACGGCTGGCGCCTGCAGGCCGAACAGGTGCCGCGACAGCCACAGCGGCAGGATGTTGATCGCCACGCCCAGGCCGCTGACCAGGAAGAACAGCGCCGCCTCGTGGTGGCGCTCGCGGCCGCCGCGGGTGTGGAACGACCACTCGCGCGACAGCACGTACGAGGCGATGATCGCCACCAGCACGCCGATGACCTTGGCCGTGACGACCTTGTCGGTCAGGATCGTCAGCTTCAGCGCGTACCAGACGCCGTTGTCGATGAGGAACGTCGTGCCGCCGACGACGGCGAACCGGATCAGCTCACGGTGCTTGTTGATGAGGAACCGGAGAGGTTCGGGGAACCAGCTCAGGACCTTGCGAGCGATCGGCAGCACCGCGCCAGCTTACGGATCAAGGTAACGGCCATCGCCCCGGGGTGTTACTTTCCGCAACGTCCGGATTGGTCTGGAATGTCCGGAAATCAGTGTTCAGGCGTCCGGCACGGCCACGGCAGGAGGTCCGGGATCAGCGGCAGCCGCCACACCGGCGGCGGCTCGCACGGCTCCGACGTGGGCGGTGGCGTCGTGGGCGGAGTGGTCGTGGGCGGCGCCGGCACCGTGGTCGACGGTGGTGTGGACGGCAGCGGCAGCGGCAGGTTCGGCACCGGGACCTGCGGCACCGTCAGGGTGGTCGGCTCGGCCGGTTCGACCGGCGTGGACGGCGTGGACGGCTCGGTCGTCCGGCCCGGCTTCGTGGGCTCGGTCGGCTTCGCCGGCTCGGTCGTCGGCACGGGGGCCGGGGCCGGCGGCTCCACCGGGTCGACCGGCCAGTGGTCCGGCCGGCCCTTCACCGGCACGGTCACCGACTTCGTCGCGTTGCCCAGGGTGGCGGTCACGGTGATCGACCCGCCCCGGTGCGGCAGCCCGAACGCCCACGCGGACATCCGGAACTTCGCGCCCTGTTCGAGGTCCGCGACGCAGCGGAGGACGTTCTTGTCCGTGCGCGTGCAGTCGCGGTACGGCGTGAACACCACGACGTTGGACGATGCGGACAGCTCCAGCTTCAGCGTGCCCGGCCGCGGTCCGCGGTTGCGCACCTGGACGTCGACCCGCGGGTCCCAGAACACCTGGTGCCACGTCGAGGCGGTGAGCTCGATGTCGTCGTTGACCGGCGGCACCTCGACGCCGACGCTGACGTTCACGCTGATCGCCGTGCCCGCGCTGACGGCACCGGTGATGACGCCGGTCACCGCCTCGGGCGTGGCGCGCAGCCGGAAGAGGAACGTCGCCTGCCCGCCGGGGGCGATGCCCTGCGGGGTCGTGCAGGTGAGCACGCCGCTGCCGGCCGGGCAGTTCACGGTCTGGTCGGCGGCGCCGTCCGGTTGCAGCAGGCGCGCGGCGAACGACGAGGGTCCGCCGGTCGACAGCACGCCCGGCGGCAGCGTGAGCACCATGCTCGCGGGCGGTGCCGCGGTGCCGCCGGTGTTGCGGACGGTGATCGGCAGGTCCTTGGCCTCCTCGCCGGGCGTGAGCGTGAACCCGGTCGGGACGGTCGGGGTCAGCACGGCGGGCGGCGGCGGAGCGGGCTCCTCGGCCGGTGGCGCCTGCGGCGGCGGGGCGGGGACCGGCGCTTCGGGCGCCGGTTCCGGAGTCGGGACCGGCGCCGGCGGAGACGGCGGAGGTGGCGGAACGGGCGTCGGCACCTGGACGGCGGGCGGGGGCGGCGGCTGGACGATCGTCTGCGCGGGCGGCGCTTCGGCCTGCACCCGCGCGGGCGCCTGCTCGCCGCCACCGGAGGCGAGCGCGATCGCGACGGCGGCCACCACCGCGACGGCGGACCCACCGACGGTGAGCAGCTGGCGGGGCAGCGCGGCACCGGCCGCGCCCGCGCCACCCGCAGCGGCACCGGCGCCGACGGCGACCTTGGTCGCGCCCGCGACCGTGAGGTAGGTGGCGGCACCCGCGCCCAGCACCAGCGGGGCGACGAACCCGCGCAGCGCGCCGTTGACGTCGGCGAGCTCCGCGGCCAGCGAACGGCACCGGTAGCACTCGTCGAGGTGCGCCTCGACCTGCGTCGCCTCGCGCCTGGACAGACCGGCGCGGGTCCACGCGCCGAGCCGGTCGACGGTCGCCTTGCAGCGCTCGGCGTCGGTCTCGGCCAGGTGCATCTGCAGGTACTGCTGCTTGAGGCCCTCGCGGGCGCGGTAGGCGAGCGCGGACACGCCGTTGGCCGTCAACCCGAGCAGCGGGCCGACCTCGGCGGGTGACTGGCCCTCGATCTCGGTGTGCCAGAGCACTGTCTGCCAGCGCTCGGGCAACGCGGCGAACGCGCGCGCTGCGAGCGACCGTTCCAGACCGGCGACCGCGGTGTCGCTGAACGCCACGGGCGGTGCGACGTCGGTCATGTCCTCGGTGAGGTCGACCTTCTTGTCGCGGCGGGTCTTGTCGTAGGCGGTGTGCCGCAGCGCGGTCAGCAGGTACGCGCGGAACGCCGAGTCGGGGCCGCGGCCGGCGCGCAGCGTGTCGAGCACCTTCGCGAAGGCCTCCGACACCAGGTCGTCCGCCTCGGCCTGCGAGCGGGCCAACTGGCGGGCGAGGTTGTAGGCCGCCGAGACGTGCCGTTCGTACAACTGGCCGTAGGCGTCGATGGTCCCTCCGCGCACGGACTCGATGAGTTCCGCGTCGCTCGGGCCCTGGACGTCTGCAGGAACGGTCGCCAAGATTCTTTCCCCTCCTCGCGCGCCCAGTGTGACCTACGGCCCGCGGAAGAGTCATCTCAATCCCCCGCGAGGGTTGCGTCACGAGCCGGGCACGGGCGCGTCTCCCACCTGGAATCCACGGAGAAGGGAGACGGACCGGGTGGGAGTCGCACAAGCGGAACGCCTGCTGAAGGCCAGATGGCGGACCGCCACGATGGCCGCGGGCTGGGCGTTCCCCGCAGACTGGCCGCTCGCCGAGGTCGACGAGGTGTGCGCGGCGGTGTCGGAGGGCACCGACCCCTCCGACGCGCTCGTGCGGCTCGGACGGGCTCGTGCCGAGGCGGGTGCCGGTCTCGGCGAGACGCTGCTCGACCTGGCGGCGCTGCACGCCGTGCTGACCGACGAGTCGCACGTCGTGTCGCCGGACGTCGACGCGCTCCCGTCGCGGATGGTGCGCACGACGGCGCTGGGGTGGGCGGACGTGGTGACGAGGCAGGCGGGCGACTGCGCGGCCGAGGACCCGCTGACCGGGCTGGCCACCACCGCCTACCTGCGGACACGGCTGGGCGAGGTGTACCGCGAGACGCCGGTCGTGCCGCTCGACTACGCGCTGGTGCTGCTGCGCCTCGACACGCACCGCGCCACGGGCTGGTCCCGCGTGGTCGCGATGACGCTGGCCTCCGACGCCCTGCGCACGGTCTTCGACGGCGGCGAGACCCTGGCGACCCTCGGCCCGAGCGTGGCCGCGGTGCTGGCCCGCCGCGACGAAACCCTCGCGCGCCGCGTCTCCAACCTGCGCGTCCTCAGCGCGGACCGGCTCGCCGACGACCCGCACGTCCGCCCGGCCGGTCCCGCGAAGGTGTGGACCGAACGCCTCCCCGACACCCACTCCCAGGCCTGCGCCCTCCTCACGTCGCTCGGACGCTGACCCCCTGTCCCGCGCCCGCGCGCTCCCCGTTCCCCTCCGTCACGCGGGGACCCCACGTTCCCTTCTGGGGAACGCGGGGCCCCCGCGTGCGCTCCTGGAGTACGAAAGCTCCCCGCGTGCACTTCACAACGGCGCGAGAAGTGTTCTATTGTCTTAGTTCAGTAGCACAATCTGGGGAGCATGTGTGGTCGAGTTCCACGTCGACCGCGGCAGTGGCCTTCCGGCGTACCTGCAGCTGGGGCGGCAGGTCAGGGAGGCCATGAGGCTCGGCTGGTTGCAGCCGGGCGACCGGTTGCCGACGGTCCGCGACGTCGTCGCGCGCAGCGGGGTGAACGCGAACACCGTGCTGAAGGCCTACCGCGAGCTGGAGCTCGCCGGTCTCGTCGAGGCCCGCCAGGGCTCCGGCACCTTCGTCAAGGCATCCCTGGGGTCCGCCGCCCCCGAGGACCTGGACCCGCTGCGGGTCACGCTCGCCGGCTGGGTCGCGGGGGCACGCGCCGCCGGGTTGGAGGACGAGGACATCTACGCGCTGCTGCGCGAGGTGCTGAGCAGGGGAGCGCAATGAGCGTGGTCGCGGCCGAAGTCTCGAAGTGGGCCATCCGTGGCGTCTCCTTCGAGCTGCCGCCGGGCAGCGTCACCGCCGTCGTCGGCGCCAACGGTTCCGGCAAGTCGACGCTGCTGAACGTGCTGGCCGGGCACCTGCCCCCGGAGTCGGGGCACACGGCGGTCGCGGGCCGCGTCGCGTACGTGCCGCAGCACAAGCCGATCTACCGCAACTTCAAGGTGGCGGACGTCCTGCAGTTCGGCCGGCGGATGAACGCGGTGTGGCACAACGACCTCGCCGACGCGTGGCTGACCAGGTTCAAGGTGCCGCGACGGCTGCAGATGGGCGACCTCTCCGGCGGCCAGCGCACCCACGTGACGCTGGCGCTGGCGTTGGGCGCACGCCCGGACGTGCTGCTGCTGGACGAACCACTGTCCGAACTGGACCCGTTGGCGCGCCGCAGGGTCATGAGCGCGTTGCTGACCGAGGTTTCCGACAACGGCATGACGCTCGTCTTCTCGACGCACGTCGTCGCCGAGATCGGTGGCGTCGCCGACCGGTTGCTGCTGATGCACGACGGCCGCGTGCTCGTCGACGGCGACACCGACGAGCTGCTGGAGGAGCACGTCCTCTACACCGGCCCGCACGCCTCGCAGCCACCGGTGGAGGGGCCGGTGGTGCTGGCCAGGCACGGTCAGGCGCAGTCGACGTTCCTGGTGCGCTCCGGCGGTGCCCGGGTGGACGAGCCGTGGACCGCCCGGTACGTGACGCTGGAGGAGCTGGTCGTGGCACACCTGGAGCGTGCGGCGTGAACGCGGAGACGATGATCTGGCTGACGTGGCGCCAGCACCGGTGGGCCATCACCACGACCTCGGCCCTCGCCCTGTTCGCGGCGTACGGGCTCGTGTCGGCGGAGCTGCGGCACTTCCAGGTGACGATGACGCTGGCCGCGTTCTACGGCCTGGTGGTGCAGCTCGGGTTCGGCGCTGTCGTCGGGGCGTTCTGGGGTGCCCCGCTGCTGGCCCGCGAGCTGGAGGAACGCACCTACTTCGTCGCCTGGGGGCAGGACGTCACGCCCGCGCAGTGGTTGCGCGGCAAGCTGGTCGTGCTCGGCCTGCTCGCCGCGGTGCTCGCCGCGCTGGTCGGCGTCGGCGACGGCCTGGGCGGCAGCGAGGACCGGTCGTGGTCGATGTTCGAGGCGAACTGGGTGGTGCAGGTCGGGTACGCGCTGCTGGGCCTCGCCATCGGCGTCCTGGCCGGTCTGCTGACCCGGCACACGCTCACCGCCATGGCCGCGACCCTCGTCTGCTACACCGTCGTCCGGACCGTGCTCGCCGTGGTGGCCCGCGACCGCTACCTGCCGGTGCACCGCTCGATCGCGCGCTGGGACCAGAACCCGGCGGTGCCGAACGACGCGTTGAAGATCGGCGACGGCTTCGTCGGCCGCGACCTGGAACCGGTGCCCGTGCCCGACCGGTGCGCGGGCCTGGTCCCCAACGGCTGCATGCGCCGCACCGGCTCCGCCATCGGCACCTACACCGACTACCAGCCGGCGGACCGCATCGACGTCTTCCGCTGGATCGAGTTCGGCGTCTGCGCGGCACTGGCCGCGGCGGCGTTGTGGCTGACGTTCCGCTTGCTGCGCAACGGCGGCGGCTGGCGACCCTCGCGTTCGCACCGCCGTGACGTCTCGACGGCTCCGGTCGCCCCCGCCCCGGCGCAGGGGTAGGCCGGTCCCGCTCGCCTGCTGAACGGCTCCACTGGGGGTGTGGCCGTTCAGCAGGCACCGTTCGGCGGTTGCGGAACGTGCAGGTAGGCTGCCTGAACCGTGGACTCCCGTACCCGTCTCCCCGTCGTCGGAATGATCGGCGGCGGGCAGCTCGCCCGCATGACCCACCAGGCCGCGATCCCGCTCGGACAGTCGCTGCGCGTGCTCGCCGTCTCGGAGAACGACCCCGCCGCCCTCGTGGCGCGCGACGTGGTCCTCGGCACGCACACCGACCTCGACGCGCTGCGCTCGTTCGCGAAGGGCTGCGAGGTGGTCACGTTCGACCACGAGCACGTGCCCGGCGACCACCTGCGCGCGCTCGTCGCCGAGGGCGTGAAGGTGCACCCCGGCCCGGACGCGCTGCAGTACGCGCAGGACAAGCTGAAGATGCGGGTGCGGCTGGCGGAGCTGGGCCTGCCGGTGCCGCCGTTCACCGAGGTGAACGACGTCCGCGACGTGCTGCGGTTCGGTGCCGAACACGGCTGGCCGTGCGTGCTGAAGGCGGTCCGCGGCGGCTACGACGGCCGTGGCGTGTGGATGCTGAACACCCCGTCGGGCGCCGAACGGGTCGTGCCCGAGCTGCTGGAGGCCGGGACACCGCTGATGGTCGAGCAGTGCGTGCCGATGCGCCGCGAGCTGGCCGCCGTGGTGGCGCGCTCGCCGTTCGGCCAGGGCGCCGCGTGGCCGGTCGTCGAGACCGTGCAGTCCGACGGCATCTGCGTCGAGGTCCTCGCCCCCGCCCCCGCGCTGGACGGTGACGCGGCCCAGGAGCTGGCGCTGAAGGTCGCCGACGCGCTGGGCGTCGTGGGCGTGCTGGCCGTGGAGCTGTTCGAGACCGCCTCCGGCGTCGTCGTGAACGAGCTCGCCATGCGCCCCCACAACTCCGGCCACTGGTCCATCGAGGGCGCCCGCACCTCCCAGTTCGAACAGCACCTGCGCGCGGTCCTCGACTACCCCCTCGGCCGCACCGACCTGATGGCCCCGGCCGTGGTGATGGCGAACGTGCTGGGCGCCACCGAACCGCCCGCCATGGGCCCGGACGAGCGCGTGCACCACCTGTTCGCCCGCTTCCCGGACGCGCACGTGCACCTCTACGGCAAAGAGGAACGGCCGGGCCGCAAGGTCGGCCACGTGACGTTCCTCGGCAACGACATGACGACGGTCCGCACGCGCGCACGGCTGGCGGCGGACTGGCTGTCCACCGGCGTCTGGTCGGACGGGTACGACATCCACGGCGAAGAGAAGCGGAGCGCGCAGTGAGTGCGGTTCAGGTTGGCGTGATCATGGGCAGCGACTCGGACTGGCCGGTGATGAAAGCCGCCACCGAGGCACTGGCCGAGTTCGACGTGCCGTTCGAGGTGAGCGTCGTCTCCGCCCACCGCACCCCGCAGCGCATGCTCGACTACGCGTCGTCCGCGGCGTCGCGCGGTCTGCGGGTGATCATCGCCGGCGCGGGTGGCGCCGCCCACCTGCCCGGCATGGTCGCCTCCGCCACGGTGCTGCCGGTCATCGGCGTCCCGGTGCCCCTGAAGTACCTCGACGGCATGGACTCGCTGCTCTCGATCGTGCAGATGCCCGCAGGCGTCCCGGTCGCCACCGTCTCGGTGGGTGGAGCGCGCAACGCGGGCCTGCTGGCCGTGCGGGTGCTGGCTTCGTCCGATGTGGCGTTGCAGGAGCGCATGGCCCGCTTCCAGGCAGAACTCGAGCAGCTCGTACTAGACAAGGACGCGGCTCTGCAGAAGTCCCTCTGAGTGCTCAACGGCACAGCGGCGCCCGGTGTGAACGGGCGCTAACATCGTGCCGAGTACTCGCTACCGGGAGGTAACAAGGTGAACCCGAGCTTCGGCACCTACCAGCTCGCCGAGGAGCACGAGGCGCTGCGAGAGGCCGTCCGCTCGCTCGCCGAGAAGGAGATCAAGCCGTACGCGGCCGAGGTCGACGAGAACGAGCGCTTCCCGGTGGAGGCGCACAACGCCCTGGTCAAGGCCGGCTTCGCCGCCGTCCACGTCCCCGAGTCCTACGACGGCCAGGGCGCCGACTCCGTCGCCACCTGCATCGTGATCGAGGAGGTGGCCCGCGTCTGCGCGTCCTCCTCGCTGATCCCGGCGGTGAACAAGCTCGGCACCATGCCGATCCTCCTGTCGGCCTCGGAGGAGCTCAAGCAGCTCGTCATGCCGTCCATCGCGTCGGGTGAGGCCATGGCTTCCTACGCCCTGTCGGAGCGCGAGGCCGGCTCGGACACCGCCTCGATGCGCACGCGTGCTCTGCTGGACGGCGACCACTGGGTGCTCAACGGCACCAAGTGCTGGATCACCAACGCCGGCGAGTCCACCTGGTACACCGTGATGGCGGTGACGGACCCCCAGGCGGCCAAGAAGTCCGCCGGCATCTCTGCTTTCGTGGTGCACAAGGACGACCCCGGCTTCTCCGTCGGCCCGAAGGAGCGCAAGCTCGGCATCAAGGGCTCGCCGACCCGGGAGATCTACTTCGAGAACTGCACGATCCCCGCCAACCGGATCATCGGTGAGCCGGGGACCGGCCTGAAGACGGCTCTTCGCACTCTGGACCACACGCGTCCGACGATCGGTGCGCAGGCCGTGGGCATCGCGCAGGGTGCCCTGGAGGCCGCGGTCGCGTACGTCAAGGACCGCAAGCAGTTCGGGAAGTCCATTTCGGACTTCCAGGGTGTGCAGTTCATGCTCGCGGACATGGCGATGAAGATCGAGGCCGCGCGGCACATGGTGTACGTCGCCGCTGCGAAGGCTGAGCGTGGTGAGGCGAACATCGGGTTCATCACCGCTGCGGCCAAGTGCTTCGCTTCGGACGTGGCCATGGAGGTCACCACCGATGCCGTGCAGCTGTTCGGTGGGGCGGGGTACACGCGGGACTTCCCCGTGGAGCGGATGATGCGGGACGCGAAGATCACGCAGATCTACGAGGGCACGAACCAGATCCAGCGCGTCGTGATGTCGCGTGCGGTTCTGAACGGCTAGATCGTCGGGTGTTGCGGAGCCAGAACCTCACTCTTGGCTCCGCAGCTTCTTGTGGATTACCTCGAACATCCTCCAGCCTGTGCTGTCGCTGTCGGGGAAGATTCGCGTGAACTGTTCTTCTGTCAGACCGTTGAAGGTCGCGATGATGCTTCCCAAGCTGATTTCGATCGCGCGGCCTTCTGACCGAGGGCCGAACACCGACAAAAACGCGGTGAGCACCCGGTGCGCTGAGGTCCCGTCTGGCAGCAACCCGTCGAACTCCCCGATGGTCCTCGCGTCGAGCGCCCCGGCGATCGCCACCAGCACGCTGAGATTGCTCTCCCAGTAGGTGATTCTCAGTTTCCTCGCCACTTCGATGATCGTCGATACCTTGGTGCTGTTGCGCAAGTAGGCTTCGATGGACTGCGCGTCGACGTTCATGTCGAGGATGCCGTGCCTCACGCTGTCGGAGTACTCGCCGGACAGTGTGTCGATGGCGTCCTTGATGGTGGAGAACTGCTCATCCGCCAACTCGAACAACGCGCTCAGCCGGAACAACTTCCGTTGCAGCGGCACCGGCACGTCAGCCTCGCGCTTGTAGCCGAGCTTGTGGTGCATCGCGGCCCAGGCGTGCTGCGACATCGTTCTGACCTGGAACTCGACGGAAATGTCGGCGTACTTCGCCCACTCCAACCGTTCGCTCCGACTCCCGATTCGCACGACCAGATGATTCGACGTGTAACCGAACTGGTCGGGCGCCAGTTCGTCCTGCTTGTTCATCGAGTGCTCTTCGCGAACCTCGAACTCCTTGCCCAGGAGCTCGACGATCCGGTCCACGTCCTCGACGTAGTGAGCGATGATCCGCACACCGACCAGGTCCGTCATGTCGGTGAGCGGGTTGTCGTACTTGCCGGACTTCCGTCGGATCTTCTCGTCGAAACTGTCGAGCGTCTTCACCCGGCCCTCGACCTGGAAGACGTCGATGCCGGCGTGATCGAGGATCTCGCACACGAGCTCGCGCAATTTCTTCTCATATGCCTCGTACTTCGAGCGGACCTCGGCGTACTCGGCCTTCCAGTTCGGCGACGTCACTGCGGCTCCTGATCTCGGCGGTGGTGCACGCTGTTGATCGGGAGCCACCCGACGACCATTACAAGCCACGTCACGTGGCATCAAGCAGGCACGCACGTCCCCAGCGCATCACCGATCGCCGCCTTCGCCCCCACCACGCACTCCGCGTCCGCCGTCACCGACTTGTCCGACTCCTGCTGCGCGAGCGCGATGACGATGTTCATCAACCGCACCGCGTCGTTGCTCCCCGCCGCCTCCTGCACCGCCGCGTTGCGGGCGTCCTCCGTTGTGCAGCTGAGGTCCGTGCCGACCGTGTCCACGCGCGGCAGCCAGAGCGCCTTCTGGCCGGCGGGGCACGGCTCGACCTGCCAGTGGCCTGACGGCTCGGCGTCGGCGTGGGGAGTCAACAGTGCGGTGCTCGCCGAGAGGGCGAGCGCTACGAGGAAACGGCCCATGCGGCGAACGTAACGCGCCTGACCTGCCACGACAGGGGGAATCGAGGTCACGGTCGGGTGCCGCGGAAGCTACCCAGCGACATCGGCGGCGACCGTGCAGCCGCGCAGTTCGCGGATCAGTGCGGAGGCCAGCACGCGGTGCACGAACGGGTCGTCGTAGGCGAAGTCGCCGGCGCGGACGGCGACCGGGGCGAGGGTGCCGGGGCGGTACAGCGAGCCGCGCACGCCGGCGATCGGGTGGTGGCGGACGCGCACGGTCACGACACCTTTGCGCAGTGACGGGCACAGGCGGCGGGAGAGCGGGACGCACGGGCGGCACACCGGTGGTTCCGTCGACGCCATGCCCTCCGGCCAGTTCGGCCAGTCGCCGCGGAAGTCGCGCAGCAGCCAGAGGACGCCGGTCTCGTCCTGGTCGGCGGGGTTGCCGCACACCTGGCACAGCAGCCGTTCCATCGCCCGGCGTTGCCGCTGCGGGTGGACGCGGGCGAACTCGGGGCGGCCGTCACCACGGCGCGAAACGGTCTGGGTCCACAGGACGCCGTGCCGGTCGCGGTCGGTGAGGAGTTCGGTCGCGTAGCCGAGGCGGTGGTCGGGGCGGTCCACCAGCACGCACGGGAGGTCGTGCTCGGAACTCCAAGCGGTGACGTATGGCGCGATCATCGGACTCGCATTCTCTAGAGAACCACGCGACGTGGAGTCAACCGTAGTTCCCTAGAGAACGCAAGTCAGTCGTTCGAGGAGAAGCGGTATTCCAGCAGGTAGGAGGCGGAGTCGAGAGCCATCTCGTTGATCTCGACGGGGCGGCCGTCCGCAGTGCGGGCGGTGCGCGTGATCAGGATGATCGGCGTGCCCTGGGCGAGGTCGAGAGCTTCTCGCTCGGACTCGCGCGGCATGCGGACGCGGAAGCTCTTCGGTGAAGCGCGTCGGCTCAGCGCCCAGTTCGGCCAGCCGGGCGTAGACGCCACCTGAGCCCGTGTCGATCCGCGTGATCGCGGTTCCCGCCACGAGCGACTCCGGGAAGTAGGACGTCGCCAGTTGGACGGGCTTGTCCTCGACCACGTACCGGCGCCGGCGGACCACCACGCGGTCACCGTCGCCGAGGTCCAGCGCCTCGGCGACCTTCGACGAAGGCTGCTCCACGTCTACGGTGACGTTCTCCGTGCGCGGCCTGGATCCCAGGTCTGCGTCCCAGATGGACTGACCTGCCCGCAGCCGGTTCGGGGAGACGCGCCTGATCGGCTTGAACTCGCGCACGAAGGTCCCCGAGCCGCGCCGAGCGACGATCAGGCCCTCGTTCTTCAGCACTTCGAGGGCCTGTCGTGCGGTCGGGCGTTCGACGTCGTAGCGCGACATCAGGTCGTTCTCACCGGGGACCCGGCTGCCGGGTGCCAGCTCGCCCGAGTCGATGCGCTGCCGCAGTTCGTCGGCGATGTCGCGATATCCGACCCGTCCGTTCTCGGCCATGCGGCCAAGTTACCCGCCTGCCGTCAGAACGTCGGCAGCAGCTCGGACAGGCGCTCGTAGCTGCGCCCGGCCCCGTCCGCCATCCCCGTCGCCAGCACCGCGTCCCGCGCCTCCTGCGACCCCAGCTCCATCGTCGACACCATCGTCGTCCGCCCGTCCTCCTCGGTGAACGTCGTGGTCACGGTCGCCGGCGGGTTGTCCTCGAACTGCTCGGTGTGCACGATCCGGGTGTACGGCTCCAGCTCCACGTACGAGCCGTGGATCTCGAACGCCTCGGAGCCGTCGGGCTGGGCCCAGCCGTAGCGCCACCTGCCGCCGACGGCCAGGTCGATCTCGCAGATCGGCATCTCCCAGCCGTCGGGGCCGAGGAGCCACCGGCGGACCAGCGCGGGGGTGGTGAACGCCTTCCACACCAGCGCGGCCGGCGCGTCGAACGAGCGGGTCATGGTGATGGTGCTGGCGGTCGGGGTGGTGACGGCGGTGCCGTAGGTGGTGGTCATTCCTCGTTCTCCTTCATCTCGGTCAACAGCGCGTCCAGGCGGGCGTAGCTCGCGTCCCAGAAGCGGCGGTAGTTCTCGGCCCACACGGCGACCTCCTGCAACGGTGTCGCGTCGAGCTGGCAGGGGCGCCACTGGGCCTCCCTGCCGCGGGTGATCAGGCCTGCCTTCTCCAGCACGCGCAGGTGCTTGGAGATCGCCGGGCCGCTGATGTCGAACGGCTCGGAGAGCTCCTTCACCGTCGCGGGGCCCTCGGTGAGCCGCGCGAGGATCGCGCGGCGCGTCGGGTCCGCCAGTGCGGCGAAGGTGGCGCTCAGCTGGTCCATCTCATACCTAACCGATTGGTTATCTAACCTCTGGGTTAAGTACGCCAGATCGTCGGCGAGATGTCAAGGGCAACCGCGCCTGCTCCTCGTTCCGTCCTGGAGGCATGAGACTTGTGCCGGTTGTCGTCGTCCTGCTCGCGGTCGCCGGGTGCGGTGGATCGGCGGGGAGTGCGGACTCGTTGCGCGGCAAGGTGTTCGTGTCGACGTCGGTCAGTGACCGGCGGCTCGTCGAGGGCACGTCGGTGGAGCTGCGGTTCACCGACGACGGGCGGTTGGTCGCGCGGGCGGGGTGCAACCTGATGCAGGGCCCGGTGGACCTCGGCGGGGGCAAGCTGGAGGTCGCCGACCTCTCCAGCACGGCGATGGGGTGCCCGAAGCCCGAGCTGCACGAGCAGGACGAGTGGTTGTCGAAGCTGCTCGGCGCCACACCGGACTGGCGGCTCCAGGACGAGAACCTGGTGGTCACCGGCGCGGGCGGCGAGATCGTGCTCGCACCGGAGGCGCCGGCCCGGCTCGAAGGCGGGGAGTGGCGGGTCGACACGCTCGTCTCCGCCGACGCCGCCTCGTCGGTGCCGGGGGCGGTGCCGGCCACGCTCAAGTTCGAGAACGGCCGGGTCGAGGTGTTCACCGGCTGCAACTCAGGTTCGGCGTCCTACCGGGTGGACGGGAGGGCCATCACGTTCGAGGGGCTCGTGCACACCGACAAGGCGTGCGGCCCGGACGAGGCGCTGGTCGAGAAGGCTGTGGTGGGGGCGTTGCAGGGGGAGGTCAACTACGAGGTCGAGCGCAGCTCGCTCTCCCTGACGAACACGCAGGGTGACGGCATCCAACTTAAGAAGTAGCTGTTGGAATCCTGTCGAAATCGTGAGGTTGTTCAAACCTGCACTAGTTTTGGTTCGAAGTTGAACAGCTGAACGACAGGATCGGGGAGCACCAACCATGGTCAAGGACGTCACCGCGCTGATCGGCCGGATCGGCATCGGCACCGTCTTCATCGCGCACGGCTGGCAGAAGTTCACCCAGTACGGGCTGGACGGCACCGCCGCGAGCTTCGAGAAGATGGGGGTGCCGGCGCCCACCCTGTCGGCGTGGTTCGCCGCGATCGTCGAGCTCGTCGGTGGCGTCGCGCTCATCGCCGGTGTCGCGCTGCCGGTCGTCGGGGTCCTGCTGGCGCTCAACATGCTCGGCGCGTGGCTGATCGTCCACCTGCCCAACGGCCTCATCGGCGAGGGCGGTGCCGAGCTCGTGGTCGCCCTGGGTGCGGCGGCGCTCGCGCTCGGCTTCAACGGCGGCGCCTACGCGCTGGACCGCGTGCTGTTCAAGAACAACAGGGTGCTCAACCCAGCGGCAGCGTGACGCTGACCCTCTCGACGTCCCGGCGCGCGGCCAACCGGCCCGCGTCGGGGTTCGTCACCTGCACCAGCGAGCCACCGGCCGCGAGCACGGCGAGAAACCCTTCCAGCACATCGGAAGGCGAGTTCCACTCCAGAGTGGACAGCACGCGCGGCTGGTCGCCCAGCGCCTCGCCGAGCTCGCGCGCCCGCGCCACCAGCTCGTCCACAGTGGACTCATCGAGGGCCGGGGCGGAGCCGTCGACCGCGTCCCACGGCGTGAAGTCGTCGCCGTGCACGCGCACGTCGTCGTTGTAGTCGACCGCCGCGCCCGAGCCCAGGCCCATGGGGTGCAACGAGGCCACGGCCACCACGTCGGCCTCGGCAGAACCACCCGGCGGCACCACGGCCACCTTCACGGCCACCTTCACGTCCGCGGCGTCCGCGCTCATCACCACGTGCGCCCCGCACCACCAGGCGCCCAGCAGCACGCCCGTGGTCTGCCAGTGCGCGGGCAGCAGCACCGCCACCCGGTCGCCCGGCTCGACGTCGTGCTCGTCGCGCAGCCAGTTCGCCGTCTTCGCCGCCCAGTTCGCCACCGTCGCGCGGGACAGCTCGACCCTGGTGCCCGCCGCGTCGTCGTAGTGCGTGATCAGCGGACGGCCGGAGTCGGCCTTCAGCAGCGGCGTGAAGAGGATCTCGGTCACGCTCACGGGCGCACTCCTAGTCGACGCAGGGCACAGACGGTTGCCGCGCTGCCACGGCACGGGCGCCGTCCAGCGACAGCAGCCTCTCACCGCCGAACCGCGACGGCGTGCTCGGGGTGGTGGACCCGGTGGGGGCGGCGGAGGTCGTCGACGGCACCGGTGCCGTCGTCTCACCGATCAGCTGGCGCACCCACGCCTTCACGGCCTCGCGGTCCACCGCCACGACGCTCTGGCCGCGCTCGTTGCGGAAGTCGATGTTCGTGACCGGGATCGTGGCGAACTCCACGTTGCCCGTGGCGAGCCCCTGCGCCTGCGTCGCCAGCGTCGCGATGTCGAGCTTCTGGTCCACGACCACGGACTTCGAGACGGCGTCGAGCAGGCCGTTCAGCTTGGCCGGGTCGGTGAACGTGCCCGCGGACAGCAGCTGCTTCATCGCCTGCGACATGAACACCTGCTGGCGCGCGATGCGGCCCAGGTCACCGCCGGGCATGTTCCGCTGCCGCACGAACGACAGCGCGTCACCGCCGGAGACCGTCTGCTCGCCCGCGCGGAAGTTCGCACCGGAGTTGGGGTCCGACGTGCCGGCCTTCAGGCACACCCGGACGCCGCCGATGACCTCGGTCAGCAGGTAGAAGCCGTAGAGGTTGATCTCGGCGTAGTGGTCGACGCGCATGCCGGTCAGCTCCTGCACGGCCTGCACCAGCGCCTTGCGCCCTGCCTCGTCCGACCGGCGCTCGCGCTCGGCCTGGTCGCTCACGCCCTCGGCCTGCAACCGTTCCGCCGTCAGGTACTTCACCGCGCCGTACGCCGAGTTGATCTTGTCCTCGCGGTAGCCGGCGATCGGCACGTACGTGTCACGGGGAATCGAGATCGCGCTCGCCTTGCCGCCGTTGCGCGGTACCCGCAGCACGATGACGGTGTCGGTGTTCACGCCGTCGGTGCTCTCGGTGCGCAGCTTGCGCAGCACGTCCGCGGGCAACGGCCGGCCCTGCGCGTCCGTGCGGCTGTCGCTGCCCACGAGCAGGATGTCGACGGCGCCGTCCTCGACCGGCGGCGAGTTCGGGACGTCCTCCAGCACCTCGAGGATCTGCGTGGTGTTGGTGTTCTGCTTGACCAGCCGCAGTGCCGTCCAGAAGTACCCGGAGAACACCAGTGTTGCCACCGCGACCAACGCGACCACCGTGCGTCCGGTGACCAGGAACGCCTTCCTGGCGCGCGATGCAGCGCTCAACACGGGTTCCTTCCAGTACGGGTTTCGAATGCACAGCGTAACCGCCGAGAACCGGTACCGCAGGGATTTCCGGTCAGTTGACGCAGACGAGACCACCCGCGGTGATCGGAGGTGTGCTGCTCGTCGCGGTCGACGGGGTGCCGGAGGCGTTCTGCGCCTCGACGTCCTCGCCGTCCCCCTCGTCACCGTTCGAAGTCACGTAGTCGGTGCCGACGTGCACCTGCACCTGTCCTCTTCGGACCGACTTCTCCTCGGCGACGGTCACGTTCGGCCCGAGCTCGGCGGCGACCTTGCGCGCCGCCCCCTCCTCGCCGGCCGCGTAGTACACGACGGTGGAGTCGCTGGCCGGCCCCGAGAGCGCCTGCCCGCGGGCGAAGCCCTTGGCGACCAACGCGTTCAGCACCTCGCCCGCGAGACCCTGCCGGTTGGTCGCGTTGTACACCTGCACGGTGATCGCGGAGTTCGGCGGCGCTGGCAGCGTGGTCGTGGGCGTCGGCGGGGTGCTCGACGGCTTGTCGCCGGCCAGGCCGGTGATGAACTTCTTCACCTGGGCCGGGTTCACCGGCAGGACGTTGCCGTCACCGTAGGTGTCCATCGGGTCGCCGACCGGGATCGTGCGGAACTCGATGTTGCCGCCCACCAGGCCCTGCATCTGCTCGGCGAACGTGGTGATGTCCCAGCCGTCGCTGAGGATCACGGACTTCTGGATGGCGGCGATGAGCCCGGAGAGCTTGCCCGAGTCGGTCAGCGTGCCGGTCGAGAGGACCTTCTTCGCGAGCGCCCCGATGAACACCTGCTGGCGCACGATCCGGTCCAGGTCCCCGCCGGGCAGGTTCTGGCGCTGCCGCACGAACGACAGCGCCGAGCGGCCCTCGATGAGCTGCGGGCCCGCCGCGAAGTCGGCGCCGGAGTCGCGGTCGCTGGTCGGTTCCCTCAGGCACACCTCGACGCCGCCGATGGCCTTCGTGACCTCGTAGAAGCTCGCGAGGTTGACCTCGGCGTACCGGTCGATGCGCACCGAGCCGCCGGTCATGCCCTCGATGGTCTTGATCAACGTCTTGCGGCCGGCGGCCATCGACTCGTCGCGGATCAGCTTCTCGTCGGTGACGCCCTTGTTGCGCAGCTCCTGGTCGACGGTGTTGCGCTGGCGCGCGAACGCCGAGTTGAGCTTGTGCTTGCCGAACCCGTCGGCCATCTCCACGTAGGCGTCGCGCGGGAACGAGATCGCCACCGCACGCGTGCCGTCCACCGGGATGTGCACGAGGATCATGGTGTCGGTGTTCTGCTCACCGTCCGGGATGCCGCCGTTGAGCAGGGCGAGCGCCTCCTGGGACAGCGGGTTGCCCTGCGCGTCCGTGCGGCTGTCCAGGCCGACCAGCAGGATGTCGACGGCGCCGTCGAGCGGCTTGCGCCCGGCGTCCTTCGCGATCTCCTGGTCGATCACGTCCGTCTTGGTGATGCCGTCGTTGGCGCTCTTGTACTGCGCCCAGCCCACCGACGTGACGAGCAGCACACCCGCTGAGACGAGTGCGACGAAGATGCGCCCCGTGACCAGGAACGCGCGGAAAGCGGGCGACGGGCGGGTGACCGTGACCCGTACCGGCAGACCTCTGCCTTCCACTGCTGGTTCCTCCCCCACCACACGGAGTTTAGTCGTTTATAAGACAAACGACGTGACATTGCTGTGGGTTGCACCGATGGACCCCATGACAGACTGCAAGTGGTGGAACACCACGAGAGGAAATGAGCATGCGCGTACTGGTGACAGGTGGGGCCGGGTTCATCGGCTCGCACTACGTGCGGGAGTTGGTGAGCGGCTCGTACCCGGCCTTCGCGGGTGCCGACGTGGTGGTGCTCGACAAGCTCACCTACGCGGGCAGTGAGACCAACCTGGCCCCGGTCGCCGGCCGGTTCGAGTTCGTGCGCGGCGACATCTGCGACCCCGTCGTGGTCGCCGAGCAGATGCGCGGCGTCGACGTGGTCGTCCACTTCGCCGCTGAATCGCACGTGGACCGCTCCATCACCGGCTCGGCGGACTTCGTGCTGACGAACGTCCTCGGCACGCAGACCCTGTTGCAGGCCGCGCTCAACGCGGGCGTGGGCCGGTTCGTGCACGTGTCGACCGACGAGGTCTACGGCTCGATCGAATCGGGTTCGTGGGACGAGGCGCACGCGCTGGAGCCGAACTCGCCGTACTCGGCCTCGAAGGCCTCCTCCGACCTGCTCGCGCGGGCGTTCCACCGCACCCACGGGCTGCCGGTCAGCATCACCCGGTGTTCGAACAACTACGGCCCGTACCAGTTCCCGGAGAAGGTGATCCCGCTCTTCGTCACCAACCTCATCGACGGCAAGAAGGTGCCGCTGTACGGCGACGGCCTCAACGTGCGCGACTGGCTGCACGTCGACGACCACTGCCGCGGCATCCAGCTCGTCGCCGAGGGCGGCCGGCCGGGCGAGGTCTACAACATCGGCGGCGGCACCGAGCTCACCAACCGCGAGCTCACCGAGCGCCTGCTCGCCGCCACGGGCCGTGACTGGTCGTCCGTCGAGCCGGTGGAGGACCGCAAGGGGCACGACCGGCGCTACTCGGTCGACATCTCGAAGATCGCCGCGGAGCTGGGGTACAAGCCGCAGGTCGACTTCACGACCGGTCTCGCGGAGACCGTCGAGTGGTACCGCGCGCACCGCGAGTGGTGGGAGCCGCTCAAGGAGCGCGCGGCGCTGGCGAAGGGCTGAGCCGGCGTGATCCTCGTTCCCGGAGGTCGTGGTCAGCTCGGCCACGACCTCGCCGCGCTCTCCGCCGACGTCCACGCGGCGTCGTCGGCGGAGCTCGACGTGACCGCGGTGACCGCCGACGACGTCCGCGGGTACTCGGCGGTGATCAACTGCGCCGCGTACACCGCGGTCGACGCGGCCGAGACCGACGAGGACCGCGCGTTCGCGGTGAACGCCGTCGGTCCCGGTCTGCTGGCGCGCGCGTGCGCCACGGCCGGCATCCCGTTGATCCACGTGTCGACGGACTACGTCTTCCCCGGCGACGGCACGCGCCCGTACGAGCCCACGGACGACGTCGGCCCGAAGAGCGCCTACGGCCGCACGAAGCTCGAAGGCGAACGCCGGGTGCTCGAAGAGGGCGGCTGGGTCGTGCGCACCTCGTGGGTGTACGGCGCGAACGGCTCCAACTTCGTGAAGACCATGGCGGCACTGGAGTCCTCGCGCCCGTCGGTGTCCGTTGTGGACGATCAACGCGGTGCGCCGACGTGGTCGCACGACCTCGCCGCCGGTCTCCTCGAACTGGCGGCCGTGCTGCCGTCCACGCGCTTGCTGCACGCGGCCGGCGGCGGCGAGACGACGTGGTTCGGCCTCGCCCAGGCCGTTTTCGAGGAACTGGGTGCCGACCCCGCGCGCGTCACGCCGTGCACCACCGCGGACTTCCCGCGGCCGGCGCCCAGGCCCGCCTACTCGGTGCTGTCGGGTGCGGCGTGGGCAGCAGCGGGACTGCGCCCGTTGCCGCACTGGCGCAGCGCCCTAACGGCTGCATTCCGGGCGGGTGTGGTCGCTCCGCGTGCCTGAGCTGGTCCATTGGGGTGACCGGTCTGGTCTGGCCGTGGGCGATGCGGGAGCCTGTTCGGCATGGTCGATTCCGGGCGCAAACCCCAGCGTCCCGCGACAACGGATTCCGACAGGCAGCGCTTCCTGCGCTGCGTTGCCGTGGTGACGGGCTCCCGACAGGCGTCGCAGAGCCAGCTCGACAGGTACGCACCGGGGCCGCATTCCCGGTGACGTGGACGACGTGGTGGGGCGTCAGGACTTCCTGACGCCCTCACGCAACAGCACAGGACGTCAGGCCTTGCTGCGCCGGTACGCGCCCAGCGTCAGCTCCGCGCACCGCCGCCACGTGAACCCCGCCGCGTGCGCCCGCCGTTCCGCCTGGGCCGCCGGGGTCGCCGGTGCCGCAACGGCTTGCGCCAGCCCGGCCGCCAGCGCCTCGACGTCACCGACCGGCACGTGCAACGCGTGTCCGCCGGCCACCTCGCGCAGCGCCGGCACGTCCGAGCACACCACGGGGACGTTGCACGCCAGCGCTTCCAGCACCGGCAGCCCGAAGCCCTCGTCGCGCGACGGCAGCACCAGCGCGGTCGCGCCCGCCACCACCGAACGCAGGTGCACGTCCGACAGGTACCCGGTCCGCAGCACCCGTCCGTCCACACCGGACCGGCCGGGGCCGACGATCACCAGCGGCGGCAGCGACGGGTCGGACGCGTGCGCCTTCGCCAGGTGGCCGAGGCCCTTGCGCGGGCCGTCGGCGCCGACGAACAGCAGGTACTCCGACGGCAGCCCCAGCCGGCCGCGCAGCGTCGTGGTCGGGGGGCGGGAGGCGAACCACGCCGGGTCGACGCCCAGCGGGGTCACGACGACCTTGTCCAGCGGCACCGAGAACCGGTCGGCGACGACGTCGGCGACGGCAGCGGTCGGCGTGCAGATCACGTCCGCGCGCTGGGCCGAGAGCCGCACGAGCTCCGGCAGCCGGGCGTCGGAGGCCGGCAGGTCACCGGGGCTGTCCAGGAACGCGAGGTCGTGGATCGTGACGACCCCGCGGGCCCTGATCGTGGGCGGCAGCACGAAGTTCGTGGCGTGCATGACGTCGGAGAACCCGGCCAGCAGCTCCACCGGCGGGAACGGCGCGCGCAGCCACAGCTGCCGCAGCGCCCGTGCCGCGACGGGCAGGCCGCGGGCCGTGACGTCGTGCGGCAGCACCGTCCGCAACGCGCGCCAGCCGCGCAGGGTGAACGCCACCGCACGGACGTCGGCCTCGTCCGGCATCGACGCCAGCTCCTCGGCCAGCGCCGCCGTGTAGCGGCCGATGCCGGTCCGGTGTCCGAGCAGGGGAGTGCCGTCGAGCAGCACCGAAAGGGGTTTGCGAGCCATCAGCCACCGCCACGCGCGATCTTGCGCAGACGCCCCGTCGCCCGCTTGGCCAACTCCGTCGGGCCACCCGCGTCCAGGTACTCGCGCACCAGCCGCAGGTCCCGCTTCACCTTGTCCGCCTTGCTCAGCTCCGGCGTGCGCACCAGCGGCGCCGAGCCGGGCAGGCGGTCCGCGGCGGGCCTGGGGTTGCGGCAGAACTCGGCCAGCGGCGCGAGTGCCGTCTCCCAGGTGTACCGCTCGCGGACGACGGCGATGCGTTCACGGCACCCGGCCGCGAACTCCTCGTCGTAGAGCACCGTCTCCAACGCGTCGGCCAGCGCCTCCGGGTTCTCCGGCGGCACCACGACGCCCAGTCCCTCCCGCGCCACCAGGTCCGCGAACGAGTCGCCGGACGTGGTGACGATCGGCAGCCCCGACCACAGGTAGTCGAGCACCCGCGTGCGGAACGCGAACGTGGTCTCCACGTGCTCGTAGTGCGTGGTGACGCCGCAGTCCGCGTCCAGCAGCCAGTTCTGCCGCTCGGTGTAGGGCACCCACCCGTCGTTGAAGAACACGTGCTCGCCGGTCAGCCCCAGCGACGCGGCCAGGCCGCGCGTCTGTCCGGCGATGTCCATGTCCGGCACCTCGGGGTTCGGGTGCTTCATGCCGAGGAAGTACAGCTTGGCGTTCGACCGCCGCTTGCGCAGGTGGTCCATGGCCTCGACGAGCGTCAGCGGGTCGAACCAGCTGTAGACGCCGCCCGCCCAGATCACGACCTTGTCCGCGTCGGTCACGCCCGGCACGACGCCCTTGATCGCCGGTGCGGTGCGCTGCGGCGGCTTGCCCGACAGTCCGAACGGGACGATGCCGAGCAGCGACTGGGTCGTGGGGTCGTTGTCGTACAACGTGGGCGTGAGCCGGCCCAGCGACGCCAGGTGGCCCAGCCAGAAGTGCCGCTGGCGTTCCGACGCGCACAGGAAGAAGTCGCCGCGTTCGAGCTGGGTGTTCAGCACGCGCGTGACCGTCTTCAGGTCCAGCGCGCGCTTCTCGTCCGTGTCGTCCTTGCCCTGTTCCAGCAGTTCCAGGTGCATCGGGTCGTACATGTCGCAGACCACGATCTTGGTCGACGACTTGCGCTTGAGCTCCTGCACCATCTCCAGCGCGTGGCCCTGCAACACGACTACGTCCGCCCACGCCACGTGCGGCGGCAGCTCCTTCGGCCGTGCCCGCTCGACGGCGAACGGTGCGTCCGGCGGCGCGCACAGCGGGTTCGTGGTGACCAGCCGCACCTGGTGCTCGCCGGACAGCACGTCCGCCATGTGCCACGCGCGGATCGCCGGACCCGCCATCCGGTCCGAGATCGCGTCACCGGTGATCACCAGGACCTTGCGCGGCTTGCCGAACACGTCGTCCAGGCCCAGTACCTCGACGAGCACGTCGTGTGCCGCCAGGTAGCGCGGCAACGGGTACGCGGGCTCCAGCGCCTTGCGCATCAACGGCACCAGGTCGGTGTCGGAGAGCCGGCGCTTGGCCTGCTCCACCTTCCGCGACTCGGCCAGCGACGGCATCAGCTCGACGAACTGGTCGATCGCGAGGAACCCGGCGAGCGCCTGCCGCGACACCCCGACCGGTTCGCGGTCGAGCGCCGGGTCCGCCGGCCTGCGGGTGATCTCCAGCTGGGTGGGGTCGATCTCGCCGCGCGCGGTCGCCCTGCGCACGCACAGCGCGAGCGCCGCGGGCAGCACCTTCGCGAGCGTCTCGTCGGAGAAGTTCTTGTAGAGCGCCGCCAGGGCGTTGCGCTCCAGCAGGTACAGCTCGCGGCTGTGGTCGATCGAGCTCATCGACGCGTGGTGGCGGTGGAACGTGAGCGACGCGGGCTCGTAGCGCACCCGCCAGCCGCGCAGGTTCATCCGCCAGCCGAGGTCGACGTCCTCGTAGAACATGAAGAACCGCTCGTCGAACCCGCCGAGCTCGCGGTAGACCTCGGCCCGCACGAACAGCGCGGACCCGGTGCCGAACAGCACGTCCCGCGGGCCGTCGTGGCTGCCGTCGTCGGGCTGGCCCGCGTGCCGCTTGTAGCCCATGCCGAACCAGGTCAGCCCGCCGTCGACGAAGTCGATGTTCGCGCCGTCCCAGTCGAGCACCTTGCTCGCGACCGCGCCGACCGCCGGTTCGGAGTGGAAGACCCTGATCGCGGCCTTCACCCAGTTCCTGTCGGCACGCGCGTCGTTGTTCAGGAACGCCAGCACGCTGCCCGTGGCGTGTTCGACGCCGAGGTTGCACCCGCCGGCGAACCCGAGGTTCTGCTGCGAGGTGACGATCCGCGCGCCCGGCAGCTCCCGCGTGAGCCGCTCGGTGTCGTGCGCCTCGTTGTCGACGACGACCACCTGCAGCAACTCGGCCGGGTAGTCGAGCTCGGCGAGACCGCGGACGCAGGTGATGGTGTCGTCCGCGCCCCGGTAGTTGACGACGACCACCGAGACGACGGGCAGAGAGGCTCGATCCACGCGCTAAGCCTGCCTCATCACTCTGCGCGCCCGCAGGCTGGTCGCACAGATCAGCAGGAGCAGGACCGCGACCGGCACGCCGGCCACCCAGCCCACCGACCAGTCGTTGCGGTCGGCGAGCAGCGGCCGCATCCACTCGTGCCGCAGCACGGTCGCCGGTCCCGGCGGCAGCCGCTTGTCGGCGTCGCCCTGCACGACGATCGTGAGCCGCGCCCCGTCCGGGCACAGGACCCGGTGCGCGTGGGCGGGGTTGTCCTGGCCGGCGACCTCGTCGACCCGTTCGACGACGCACGTGTCGCGGTGCGCGAACACGTCCATCAACGCGCGGTGACCGTCACCGGCGAGCACCGCCGTGCCCGGCACCAGCACCATCAACGCGGGCAGCACCAGCCACGGGTCGCTCAGCTCGCCGATCCCCCACGCGAACGCGCACGCGAGCAGGCAGCCGGGGACCATCACCGCGAGCCGGTGTTCGTCGGGCACGACGGCACCCAGGACGGCGGCCGCGGCGATGCCGAGCACGCCGGCCACGATCAGCGGGAGGGGCCGGCTCATGGCCGTTTCCTGAGGGCCCTGGCCAGTGGCACTAGTGCGATCATCACCAGGGGGACGCCCGTGACCACCCAGAGGTTCCACCCGCCCGGCTCCGCGAACACCGGCCGCGCCGGCGGACCGATCCTGACCTGGGCCTCGTGCCCGCGGAGGCGGTCGGGCCAGTCGCGGCTCAGCTCGACCTCGCCGCTGGGACAGGTCAGCACGTAGTCGACCGACGGGTACTTGGTCCGTGGGTGCTCGACGGCCTCGGTGACCGCGCATTGCTCCGTGTGGCCGATCTCGTCCATCACCACGCTGTGCCCGCCGAACGTGAGGACGAACGGCGCCGCGAGCCCGACGGCGAACGCGGGCAGCGCGACGGCCTTGCGCTCGCCCAGGGCGCTGATGCCGAGCGCGAAGGCGAGCCCGCCGAGCAGGCCGACGAGCAGGAAGCCGACGTCGACGGTGATGCCGAGAGCGGACCCGGCCAGGACGGCCGCGCCGCCACCCGCGACCAGCCACCGGGCGAGGCGCTGCTGCACCGCGTCGAGCGCGCGCCGGTGCGCCGGTTCCTCGGGGTCGTGGACGGGGCGTGGCTCGCGGCTCGGGCCGTTCCTCGTGCGGACCGGTCTGCGCTTGCGCCGGGACATCACCGGCCGGCCCATTCCCGCCAGACGCGCCGGCGGCCGGCCGTCGTCGTGATCCGCGCCCGCTGCCACAGCGACGCCGGCAGCCGCACCACCACCTCCGCGAGCACCCGGACGCGCAACCCGACCCGGAAGTTGGCCGCGTCCGGCACGTTCTCCCGCAACGGCAGCAGCGCCGTGATCGCGGCGAACCGCCCGAGCTGGGAGAGCGCGACCGGCAGGGGTGCGCAGCGCAGCAGCATCAGCAGGCGGTTGCGCTCGTTCCAGCGGTGGAACAGCACCGAGCCGGGCCTGGTCGACGCGCCGTGCCGGTGCCGCACCCGCGCCGGCCCGACCGAGATCACCCGGTGCCCGGCCAGCCGCAGCCGCCAGGCCGTGTCGGTGTCCTCGTAGTAGCAGAAGAAGCTCGCCGGCACCCCGCCCACGGCCCGCAGCACGCCGGTCCGCAGCAGCGCCGCCCCTCCGCAGAACCCGAACACCTCGCGCCCGGCCAGCACCACGTCCCGGCCGTACCCGTCGGCGGTCAGCGCGACGCCCACCGACTGCGTCGAGCCGTCGGTCAGCTGGATCGACGAGGTGGCCGCGGCGGCGCCGGGATCACCCTCCAGCGCCCGCTCCAGCTCGGCCAGCCACGACGGGTCGGGCACGGCGTCGTCGTTCAGCCAGGCGACGTACGGCGTCTCGACCATGGCCAGCACCGCGGCGAGACCACCGGCGTAGCCGCGGTTCGACGGCAGGCGCACGACCTCGTGCCCGCTGATCAGCGCTGCCGTGCCGTCGTCGGAGGCGTTGTCGACGACGATCGTCCTGTGTGGACTCTTCTGGGCGGAGAGGGCGTCCAGGCAGGCCGTGACGTGGTCACGGCCGCGCCACGTCACGACCACCACGGTGCTGAGCGGCGACACGGCGTGAGACGGTACGCGACGTGCCCGAGCTGGTAGTGCTGACCGAGCAACTCAACGCGCCCGTCCCCGGCGGGACCGGCCGGTACACCGCGGAGCTGCTCCGCGCCCTCCGCGCGACCGCGCCCGGCGGGTGGGGCGTGAGCACCGCCGCCACGGCCGGCGCCGACCGGAACCTGCGGGTGCCGCGGCGGGTGCTGGTGGCGCTGTGGGAGCGCGGTCTTCCGCCACACCTCGGGCCGCACGTGCACGCGCCGACACCGCTCGCACCGCGCGCGGGGGCCGTCGTGACGGTGCACGACGTCGTGCCGTGGACGCACCCCGAGACGCTCACGCCGCGCGGGGTCGCCTGGCACCGCAAGGTGATCACGCGCGCGGCCAGGGAGGCCAAGGCGCTGGTCGTGCCGACGAGGGCGGTCGCCGACCAGCTCGCCGAGCACGTCCCGGTCGAGGTCCCGGTCCACGTCGTCCCGAACGGCGTCACGAACCTCCAGGCGACCGGCAGGCCGGCGGACCTCCCCGACACCTACGTGCTCGCGATCGGCACGATCGAGCCGCGCAAGGGGTTCGACCTCCTCGTGCGGGCCACCGAACGGCTGCGCGTGCCGCTCGTGGTCGTCGGGCCGCAGGGCTGGGGCGGTGTCGACCTGCGCGCGCCGCACGTCCGGCTGCTCGGCGGCGTCAGCGACGAACGGCTGGCATCGGTGCTGGCCGGGGCCACCGCGCTGGCCGCGCCGAGCCTCGCGGAGGGGTTCGGACTGCCGGTGCTGGAGGCCATGGCGGCGGGCGTGCCGGTGGTCCACTCCGACGACCCGGCGCTCGTGGAGGTGGCGGGCGGAGCGGGCACCGCGGTGCGGCGCGGCGACCTCGCGTCGCTGACGGAGGGACTGCGGGCGGTGCTGGCCGACCCGGACCACACCAAAGAGGCCGGGATCACTCGCGCGAGTGAGTTCACCTGGGAAAAGACTGCGCGCGGTGTCTGGGCAACCCACGTGCAACCACGTAGTTGATGCATTCGGTGTAAGTGGGTTTCGCGATGACCGTACGCTGCTGACCGTGCCGATCGTCGAACCCAGCGTGCTGATCGACGCCACCGCCGTGCCCGCGGACCGAGGCGGCGTCGGGCGTTACGTGGATTCGCTCGTCGCGGCGCTCGACGCGGACGGCGCCAAGCTCTCCGTCGTCTGCCAGCCGCGTGACGAGGACCTCTTCACCAAGATCGCCCCGAACGCCCGCGTGCTCCGCGCCGCCGACGCCGTCGCCACCAGGACAGCCCGCCTGACCTGGGAACAGACGACGCTGCCGC
The DNA here is from genome assembly GCF_054300775.1 of Lentzea chajnantorensis. Classification (NCBI taxonomy): domain Bacteria; kingdom Bacillati; phylum Actinomycetota; class Actinomycetes; order Pseudonocardiales; family Pseudonocardiaceae; genus Lentzea; species Lentzea chajnantorensis. Next base: position 1,981,586 of record NZ_JBSDZT010000002.1, read on the forward strand.
GGCTGGTGCGCACACTGGGCGTCGACGTGCTGCACTCGCCGCACTACACGCTGCCGATCGCGAGCAAGGCCGCGTCGGTCGTGACGCTGCACGACGCGACCTTCTTCACCGACCCCGTGCTGCACTCGTCGGTCAAAGCGCGCTTCTTCCGCGCGTGGACCCGTGCGTCGCTCAAGCGCGCCGACCTGTGCGTGGTGCCGTCGCAGGCCACCGCGGACGAGCTGGTGCGCGTGGCCGGCGCCGACCGCAGGGCGTTGCACATCGCCCAGCACGGCGTCGACACCGAGCGCTTCCACCCGCCGTCGCCCGACGAGGTCCTGAACGTGCGGACCGCGCTGTCGCTGGGGGAGACGCCCTACGTGGCGTTCCTCGGCGCACTCGAACCCCGCAAGAACGTGCCGGCGCTCATCCGCGGCTTCGCCCAGGCCGTCGCCGGCCGCCCGAACCCGCCCGCGCTGGTGCTCGCCGGCCAGCCCGGCTGGGACAGCCAGGTCGAACGCGCGCTCGACTCGGTCCCGCACCGCATCCGCGTGATCCGCGCCGGCTACCTGCCGTTCGAACAGCTCGCCGGCTTCCTCGGCGGCGCGCAGCTCGTCGCCTACCCGTCGCTCGGCGAGGGCTTCGGCCTGCCGGTGCTCGAAGCGATGGCGTGCGGCGCCTGCGTGCTCACCACCCGAAGACTGTCGCTCCCGGAGGTGGGTGGCGAGGCGGTCGCGTACTGCGGTGTCGGAGCGGGTGACATCGCGGCGGCGATCGCCGAGTTGTTGGACGACCCGGCCCGCCGATCGTCGCTGGCCACGTCCGGTCAGCAGCGCGCGAAGGACTTCTCGTGGGCCGTCAGCGCCGAACGCCACCGGCTCGCCTACGAGCGCGCATCGCTCATCCGCCACCGCCGCTGACGGTGCACGCGTTTTCGCGCAACACCGAACCACTATCGTGTCGCGCGTGAACTACGGCGACGGACTAGGTGTCGTGACGGTCACGTACTCGCCGGGCGAGACGCTGGCACCGTTCGTGGACACCCTCGCGAAGGCGACAACGCGCGACATCAGGGTGATCCTCGCCGACAACGGCTCCACCGACGGCGTGCCCCAGCAGGTGGCCGCCGAACGCGAGCACGTCACCTTCGTGCCCACCGGGGGCAACCTCGGCTACGGCGGCGGAGCGAACCGCGGCGTCGCGGCACTGCCCGCCGACGTCGGCTGGATCCTGATCTCCAACCCCGACATCGAGTTCTCCCCCGGCAGCGTCGACACGCTGATCGACGCGGCGGCCCGCTGGCCCCGCGGCGGCATGTTCGGCCCCCTGATCCGCGAACCCAGCGGTGAGGTCTACCCGTCCGCGCGGCTCCTGCCGTCCGTCGGGCGGGGCATCGGCCACGCCCTGTTCGCGGTGGTGTGGCCGGGCAACCCGTGGACGCGCGCCTACCGGCAGGAGCAGGAACCCGTCGAACGCGTCGCCGAATGGCTGTCCGGGTCGTGCTTCCTGATGCGCAGGGAGGCGTTCGACGCGGTCGGCGGGTTCGACGAGAGGTACTTCATGTACTTCGAGGACGTCGACCTCGGCGACCGGGTGGCGCGGGCCGGGTGGGTCAACGTGTACGTGCCCGACGCGGAGGTCGTGCACATCGGCGGCCACTCGACGGCGCGGGCGTCGGACCGGATGCTGGCCGAGCACCACCGGTCTGCCTACCGGTACCTGGCGGACCGGCACCGCGGGGTGCTGTGGGCGCCGTTCCGGTGGGCGGTGCGAGCGGGGCTGGGGGTGCGGGTCCGGATGCTCACCCGGTGACGTTCGCGGACTGACCGCGGGTGATCCCGCTCACCCCGGAACCGGGCTCACGCGCGGGCGCGCAGGTCACATGTCGCCGCTCAACCGCTGCGAGAGCGAGGAGCGGGTCGTCTGGTGGTGGGAGACGGTCGGGATCATGCCCGGTTGCACGACCTGCGTGATCTCCGCGTCGTCGGCCGCGGCGGCGGGGGACGGCAGCGGCTGGGCCGGCACCGGGTGCTGCTGCGGGCGGTGCTGCTGCGGGCGGTGGGCCTGACCGGGGCGGGGCACGGCCGCCTGGCCCGCTGCCTGGGCGGCCGAGAGGACCATCGTCGAGTCCGGGTCGAGGCGCGGGTCCACCGCGTTGACCAGGCTGCGCGGGATCTGCAGGGTGGCCGAGGAGTCCATGGGGGACGTCATGTTGTCCGGCGTCACGATGTTCCGCCCACGTGCGCGGGCGCGGGCGAGCAAGGCGTCGGCCCGGTCGCGGGGGTCCATGTCGGATTCAGCTCCTTGCCGGGACCAGATCCCTGGCGGGACCAGACTCCATCTGACGATCTGCTTCGTGTCAGAGTATTCCGTCGAACGGCTTGCTGTAACGCGGAGGAGGAAAAAGGTGCACGGCGTTGAAGCTGTGGTGCTGGTCGGGGGTAAAGGCACCCGTCTTCGCCCGCTTACCCTGTCCGCTCCCAAGCCCATGCTCCCGACCGCGGGGGTGCCGTTCCTGACGCACCTGCTGTCGCGGATCAAGGAGGTCGGGATCACCCACGTGGTGCTCGGCACCTCCTACAAGGCCGAGGTCTTCGAGGAGTACTTCGGGGACGGGTCGAGGCTCGGGCTGGAACTGGAGTACGTGGTCGAGGAGGTGCCGCTGGACACGGCGGGCGCCATCAGGAACGTGGCCGACAAGCTGCGCGAGCCGGACGTGATGGTCTTCAACGGCGACATCCTGTCCGGCGTCGACCTGGCCGGGATCGTGGACACGCACCGGCAGCACGCGGCGGACGTCACGCTGCACCTGGTGAAGGTGGCTGACCCGCGGGCGTTCGGGTGCGTGCCCACCGACGAGCAGGGGCGCGTCCAGGCGTTCCTGGAGAAGACCGAGAACCCGCCGACCGACCAGATCAACGCGGGTTGCTACGTGTTCAAGCGCGAGGTCATCGACGCGATCCCGGCGGGCCGGCCGGTGTCGGTGGAGCGGGAGACGTTCCCGGGGCTGCTGGAGGCCGGCCGGCGGCTGCAGGGGCACGTGGACGCCACCTACTGGCTGGACCTGGGCAAGCCGGAGGCGTTCGTGCAGGGGTCGGCCGACCTCGTGCGCGGTGTCGCGCCGTCGGCCGCGGTCGCCCAGGCCGGTGACTTCCTCGTGCTCGACGGGGCGAACGTGCACGGGGGTGCGACGGTCCGCGGCGGCAGCACGGTCGGTGCGAACTGCACGGTGGCCGAGGGCGCGGTGCTCGACGGCGCGATCCTGTTCGACGGGGCCGTGGTCGGCGAGGGCGCGGTGGTCGAGCGGTCGATCGTCGGCGCCGGTGCGCTGGTGCAGGCCGGTGCGGTGCTGCGGGACGCGGTCGTGGGCGACTCGGCGGTGATCGGGGCGCGGTGCGAGCTGATCGGTGGGGCGCGCGTGTGGCCCGGCGTGGTGTTGCCGGAGGCCGGTGTGCGCTTTTCGACGGATGCCTGAGAGGAGCTGGACACCACCGTTCCCACTGGACCTGGGAGCGGTGCTCGGGCCGTTGCGCCGCGGGCCGGGTGACCCGTCCTTCAGCACGGAGGGCGGCATCTGGTTCGCGGCGAACACCCCGTGCGGGCCCGGCACGCTGCACGTCACCAGGGTCGGCGACGAGGTGCGCGCGCGGGCGTGGGGTGACGGCGGGCTGTGGCTGCTCGACGGCCTGCCCGCCCTGCTCGGCGCGGACGACCCGGTGGACGAGTTCGTCGCGCACCACGACGTCGTCGCCGAGGCGCGCCGGCGGCGGCCGGGACTGCGGCTGGGCAGCACGGGCCGGGTGTGGGACCTGCTGTTCGCCTCGATCCTGGAGCAGAAGGTCACGGGCACGGAGGCGTTCCGGACGTGGCGCGAGCTCGGCCGCCGGTTCGGCGAACCCGCGCCGGGACCGTTGCCGCTCAAGGTCCCGCCGACGCCGCAGCGGTTGCTGGGCCTGCGGGACTGGGAGTGGCACCAGTGCGGCCTCGACGGCGCGCGGCGGCGCACGCTGGTCAACGCCGCCCAGGTCGCGCACCGGCTGGAGAAGGCGGCGGAGATGCGCAGCCGTGAGCTGCTGGAGAAGGTGCCCGGCATCGGCGTGTGGACCTCCGCCGAGGTGGCGCAGCGGTCCTGGGGCGACCCGGACGCCGTGAGCGTCGGCGACTTCCACGTCGCCAAGAACGTCACGTGGGCGTTGACCGGCACGCCGGGCGACGACGACGGAATGATGGAACTCCTCGCGCCCTACACGCCACAACGGCACCGCGCGGTCTGCTACCTCCAGGCCGCGGGCCTGCACCGCCCACGGCGAGCCCCGCGGTTCTCACCGCGCGACTACCGCAAGTTCTAGCGCCCCCAGGCTGCCGACCGCCTGCAAGTGTCCTCATCGGCGCTGGCGCGCGTTTTTGCTGCGGCGATACGCGGTGAGTTCCCAGGCACGGGAACCCACCGCTCATGAGCGCTCATCCGGCCTGTTGGAGAGTTGCCCATGCTCATCACGGCTCGGTAGGAGCTGTAGACACCGCGAAGCTATGTCCAAAGGTTCGCGCTGCGCCTATTGCAGAACAGTGTTTTGGGACGGTCGCCTTGACGAGCCGTTCGCCTGTTCATCAGGCAAAACAGGACCGTACGGGGATTTGTGGACGCCTGAGTGGCGCAAATTCGCTGGTGACGGAGAACACATGCCGCGACTCGAAATGGGACGCTTTGAAGGAGGAACCGAGAGCGTTGCGCCTGGATGATGTTTGTTGTCGGACTTGTCAAGTACTCATCTCGGCGCTGACGGGTAGGCACACCCCAGGCGTCGAAGGCGTAGTCCGGTATCCGCTCATCCGGCCTGTTGAAAGGTAGTAACTGCTCATGATCTCGGTGCATGTTCCGGAACCCATCAGGTCCGGTGACAATTGCGGTTGCACGCTCCGCTCGGTTCGCCTGCGCACGAACGGTGTCGTGTGCGTCTTGGTAGTGGTGATTCTAGTCGTCCTTCAGAACCTCGGGGTGGATCCTTTCGCCGCCTTGGGCATCGTGGGGGCGTCGGGCTGGCTGAGTTCCGGGTTGATGCAGCACCTCCTCGCTGCTTCTTCGCCGCAGTCCTGCTGAGCCGGCAAAGCCCGTGACCGCAGCGTCGATGCTCTCGGTGTCGCAGCGGAAGCACCGGAAGGCCGTCACCACGGTGGCCGCCTTTCGGGCGGAGTTGTTGCGGCTGTGCAATCGAAGGGGTCAGCCCCTCACGGTCGAAGAGATGTCCCGACGGTCGGGGCGTCCTGCAGCGCTCTTCCGGCACTTCCTGCGCGGTGGCTCTGTGTTGCCGGACTGGCAGGTCGTGCAAGCCGTACTCACGGCCACAGGTGAAACGTCGCCTCAGGCAACCACCGCGTGGAAGCGGCGTTGGGCGGCCTTGGAGCGCCAACGGGACGGAGAGGCTGCGAGCGTGGCGAGACGCCATCGCAGCAAGCGTCAAGCCAGGATCTCAGAATTCTATGTGACGACGAATTATGAGGATGCAGGTACGTACGCGACAGATAACCCCGATATCTCATGGCGTCTTCTGGAGGATGAGAGCGAGGGGCGGAGCGATCTTGGCAATGCCGTCGTGAGCCTCTCCGCTGAACAACGCGATCGCCGCCATAAGTCCGGGCGAGTACGTATCGGCCTTGGCGGAACTTCAGAGGACGGCTGGGTTTTCATACGCCGTCGTAGCTGAGCGCAGCAGAGGGCGACTGTCCAAGTCCAGCGCTCATCGAATAGTGACCAGTGGTCGGCTTCCGGCCAAGAAGGCGACTCTTGTCGCATACCTGATGGGATGTGGTGTTACCCGGCCGTTGGAACAGCGGCTGTGGGTAGACAAGTGGGAGCAACTCCGTCGGAGGTCGCCGTTGGCTCCGTAGGAGTGACTGTGTCCCCATGCTTGCCATGGGGACACAGCACTGCGGAGACTTGCGGTCATCAGGTGATGCAAGTTCTAGCGCAGGCGGGCCAGGGCCGACTCGATCAACGGGTGCAGGTCGTCCACGTCGGCCGGCAGCGAGTCCAGCGGCCACCACTGCAGGTCCACCGACTCGGCCGAGCGCACCGGCTGCGCACCGACCGGGGCGCGCACCAGGAACCGCACGTCGAAGTGCCGGGTCGGCACGCCCAGCGAGCACGTGATCGGGTGCACGTCGAGGTGGATCGGGGTCGGTTCGATCCGCAGCCCGCGCATGCCGGACTCCTCGGTGGCCTCGCGCAACGCGGCCGCGGCCAGCGAGACGTCCTCCGGCTCGCAGTGACCGCCGAGCTGCAGCCACCGGCCGACGCGCGGGTGCAGCGTCAGCAGCACGTGCTCGGCCGTCGCGTCCAGCACCAGTGCCGAGGCCGTGAGGTGCCCCGGCTCGCACGACCGCTGACAGGCGTCCTCGCGTGCGGCCAGGAAGCCCAGGTAGGCCTCCTTCAACGCGTCCTGCCCCGAGAACGCCCGCAGGGTCGCGACGGCGTCGGCGTGCAGTGTCACAGCTCGATCAGTCCTTCCAGCGGTGCGCGGGGGACCAGCGGCTCCAGCGGGTGGCCCACGGCCACCGCGCCCAGCGGCTCCCAGTCCCGCGGCACGTCCAGCACGGAACGCACGACGTCCGCGCAGAAGATCGTCGACGACACCCAGCACGAACCGAGGCCCTCGGCGGCCAGCGCCACCAGCAGCCCCTGCACGGCGGCGCCGCCGGCGATCGTGAACATCGTCTTCTCGGCGTCGGCCCGCCGCGCGTCGGGGTAGGTGTGCGCGCCTTCGCGGACGAGGAACGGCACCACCACCTCCGGCGCCTCCACCAGCAGGTCGCCCCGGCGCACCCGGCGCGCGACCTGCTCGTCGGTGAACCCGTCGCCGCGCAGGTCGCGTTCCCACTGCTCGCGCATCGCCGCCAGCAGCGCGGCCCGCTTCTCCCGCACCAGCACGAACCGCACCGGCCCCGTGTGGTGCGGAGCGGGTGCGGTCAGCGCCGCCCCGACCGCGCGCCGCAGCACCGCGAGGTCCACCGGCTCGTCCGAGTAGAACCGCACGGACCTGCGCAGCAGCACGGCCTCCGCGCGGCCCTGGGCCAGCGCCTCCTCCGTGCCGAGGCGGAACAGGTCGAACTCGGTCGGCCTGGTCAGCTCCCGCGCGCTCGACCCGTCGTCGACCACCTCGTACCCGCGCAGCACCGCCACCGGCACCGCGCCGAGCTTGCCCTTGACCAGGTCGGCCGCCGCCGCGATCTCGTCGGCCACCGCGACCTGCGTGACGAACAGCTCGTTGCCGTGCCGGTCGACCGAGCCCGCGTAGTCGTGCAGCACGCGCAGACCGGACGCGCCGATCGCGGCATCGGTCTGACCGACTCGCCACGCACGGCCCATCGTGTCGGTGACGACCACGGCCACGTCCACGCCGAGCAGGGACTTCACCGCGGCGCGCAACGCCGCCGCCGACCCGTCCGGGTCCAGCGGCAGCAGCGCGATCTCGTCACCGGCGACGTTCGAGGCGTCGACACCGGACGCGGCCTGCACGATGCCCAGCCGGTTCTCGGTGATCAGCGTCCTGCCCCTGCGGGCCAGCACCCGCACCGACTCCGCGGTCACGTGCTCGCGGCGGACGCGGTCGCGCTCCTCGGGGTCGGCGGGCACGGTGACCAGCCTGCCCTCCACTTTGGACAGCACCTTGGAGGTCACGACGAGCACGTCGCCGTCGCGCAGCCAGGGCGCGGCGGTCGTGATCGCACGGGCCAGGTCGTCGCCCGGCCGGAACTCCGGCAGACCGGGCACCGGCAGCAGCTCCAGCGCGGCCGCGGCGTGGTCAGCCAACGTCGACCCCGGCGAGGTCGAGCGCGGCGCGCGCCATCTGCGCCGTCGCGTCCACATCGGACATCAGCAGCGGCACCGCGCGCACCGCGACCCCCGGCACGTCGGCGCGGTCACCGGTGTTGACCAGCCACGCGTCCAGGATGCCGTCCTCGGAGCACTTGCGGGAACCGTAGAGCCGCCCGACCCCCTCGGCGGAGGTCTCGACACCGATCGCGTCCAAACAAGCGTCCGCCATGCCGCGCAACGGTTTGCCGCCGATGATCGGCGACAGGCCCACGACACCGGCGTCCGTCTTGCGCAGCGCGTCCCGCACACCCGGCACGTTCAGGATCGTGCCGATGCTCACGACGGGGTTCGACGGGGCCAGCACCACGGCGTCGGCCTCGGCGATCGCGTCGAGCACCCCGGGACCGGCGGTGGCGGTCTCGGCACCGACGAACGCGAACGACTTCGCGGGCACGGCCGCGCGGTGCTTGACCCACCACTCCTGGAAGTGGATGGCCTTCGTCTCGCCGTCGAGCTCGACGACGACGTGCGTCTCCACCCGGTCGTCCGACATCGGCAGCAGCTTCACGCCCGGCTGCCAGCGGGTGCACAGCGCCTCGGTGACCGCGGACAGCGGGTAGCCGGCGCGCTGCATCCGGGTGCGGACGAGGTGCGTGGCGATGTCCCGGTCGCCGAGCCCGAACCAGCTGGGCTCGGCGCCGTAGGCCATCAGCTCTTCCTTGACGGTCCACGACTCGTCCGCACGGCCCCAGCCGCGCTCGGAGTCGATGCCGCCGCCCAGCGTGTACATGCAGGTGTCGAGGTCGGGGCAGATGCGCAGTCCGTGCATCCACACGTCATCGCCGGTGTTGACCACCGCGGTGACGTCGGCTCCCAGGTGCTTGAGCCCTTGCAGGAACCTCGCGCCGCCGACCCCGCCGACCAGTGCTACGACCTTCACGCCGGGCCATGCTTCCACAGCGCCCCGAGGCGCCCGGAGTCAGCGCCAGAACATGAAGTTGGCGTAGCCGTAGAACGCGCCGACGGAGTTGCCGCCGATGAGCTCGAACACCCACGTCGAGACCTGGAACAGCAGCCGGCTGACCTCGGAGAAGGTGAACAGGACGGCGAACAGCACCAGCGGCGCCCACGGCCGGACCTTGGCGCCGAAGCGCTGGGCCTCGTACGACATGAACGGCTCCCACACGCCCCAGCCGTCCAGGCCGGGGATGGGCAGGATGTTCAGCACGAAGGCGAGCACCTGCAACAGTGCCAGGTACGAAATGGCCGCCGTGAGCGCTCCCGGCGGGTCGAACAGCGCCACGACCGCGACCAGCAGGGCACCGACCGCCAGGTTGGTGGCCGGGCCCGCCAGCGAGACCATCGACTCGACCTTCTTGGAGCGCAGCGCGTGGTGGTTGATCCACACGGCACCACCCGGAAGGGGGATTCCGCCGAGCGCGAGCAGGACGAGCGGCAGGACGATGCTGAGCACCGGGTCGGTGTAGCGGCGGATGTCGAGGGTCAGGTATCCCTTGTCGCGCACCGAGAAGTCGCCACCCCGGTAGGCGACGGCCGCGTGCCCGAACTCGTGCAGGCACAACGTCACCGCCCAGCCGGCGAGCACGAACAGGACGGTGCCGGCGATGACGGCCACATCGCCTTCGAACAGGGTGAGGACGGCTCCGGCGGCGGTCGCCGCGAGCAGGCCGAGGAACAGTGGACTGGGGCGCACCGCTGATCGCTTCACCCCACCAGTGTGGCGTGTCGGCTGGCGCGGTGGGCCGTTCGGGGACGGGTTGCGGTACGTGGATCACCGTCTGTGCTGCACGTCAAGGTTTCAACGGCCATCTGCGCGAATATCCCCCGACGTGTGGACTCGGCTTGACCCCCCGCTGTGACGCAGGTGTAATCACATCGGTGTCATTCGTCGTTGTGGGAACGGCGTCTGGCGTCCGCCAACCGGGGAGAGCGGAAGGCGAGGAGGCGGACGAAATGCAGGAATTCGAAGAAGATCACGTCGCGCAGCCGGTCGTACAGGGCGAACTGTCGTACCTGTTCGACCCAGCCGACGAGCAGGACTGGCAGGAACGCGCCCTGTGCGCGCAGACGGATCCCGAGGCGTTCTTCCCCGAAAAGGGTGGTTCGACGCGGGAGGCCAAGCGCATCTGTCTGGGTTGCGAGGTGCGTTCGGAGTGCCTTGAGTACGCGCTCCAGCACGACGAACGCTTCGGCATCTGGGGCGGTCTCTCGGAGAGAGAACGCCGCAAGCTGAAGAAGCGAGCCGTCTGAGACGTCTGGAAGTGTGATCTTTTTGCCTTAACTTGAGGGAGTGACAAGCCCTCACCCGAGGCTCCGGACCGCGCCGGTGCTGTGCGTCCTGGTCTGCCACGACGGCGACCAGTGGCTCAGCACGGCGCTGTCCGCTTTGCGGCGTCAGCGAATTCGTCCCCGCCACGTGATCGCGGTCGACACCGGATCCCACGATCGCACCGCGAAAGTACTGGCGGAGGCCGAAGATCTGCTCGACGGCGTGCTGTCGCTGCCGCGCGGTACCGGTTTCGGCACCGCGCTGCGGCTGGCGGTCGAGCACGCCGTCGACCGCTGGGGAGACCCCGGCAAGTGGCTGTGGCTGCTGCACGACGACAGCGCACCCGAACCGGACTGCCTGGCCGCACTGCTGACCGCGGCCGAGGTCTCGCCCTCCGCCGCGGTGCTCGGCCCGCTCTGCCTCGACTGGGAGGACCCCCGGCTCGTCGTGGAGGCGGGTCTCTCGACCGACGCCTCCGGCCACCGGCAGACCGGGCTCTCGTCCACCGAGCACAGCGCGCTGTTCCAGCAGAGCGCCGAGGTGCTCGCGGTGTCGTCGGCGGGGTCGCTCATCCGCCGCGAGGTCTGGCACGCGCTCGGCGGGTACGACGAGGCGATGCCGTTGCTGCGCGACGACGTCGACTTCGGCTGGCGGGTCAACCGCGCGGGCCACCTGGTGCTCTGCGTCCCGGTCGCCCGGATGCGGCACGCCCGTGCGGCGACGAAGGGCCTGCGCCGGCTGGACGCGGCCGTCGCACGACCCGGTCCGTCGGTCCGCGGCGTCGACCGCGCGCACGGGATGCGCACGTTCCTGGTCAACACCTCGGGTCCCTCGTTCCTCATCGGACTCCCGCGCCTGCTGTTGTTGTCCCTGCTGCGGGCGCTGGGCTTCCTGCTGCTCCGACGTCTCGCCGACGCGCACGCGGAGGTGGGTGCCGCCCGGTACCTGCTGACCCGCGGCCGGTTGCTGGAGGGACGCAGGGCGCGGCGCGGTTCCGCGGTCGTGCCCGGCCTCTTCACGAGCAGGCTGACCCGGTTCCGCAACGCCCTGCGCGCCGGGGCCGCGTTCCTGATCCGCCGCCGCGTCGAGGCCGACGCCGCACTGGGTCGTTTGCCCGCAACCGATTCCGGGTCCGCGTGGCTGGAGCCGTCCGAAGTGGACTCGCCGCGGCCGGTCGGACCGTCCGCGCTGCCGGCCGGCGCACGGGGCCGGCCGCGGGTCGCGGGCCTGCGCCGCCCGCCCGTCGTGGTCACGGTCGACGCGGCGCTGCCGGGTGCGCTGCGGCCGTCGCCCAAGCCGCGGCCCTCACCGGGACCGCGCCGCGACATGGTGTTCGTCGAGGTCGACCAGGGCCGGGTGCTGCGGTCGCTGGTGCTGGCACCACCGGTGTTGCTGCTGCTGGGGCTGTCGGCGCTGGCGGTGGTGGCGAACTGGTCGCGGCTCGGCCTGGACCTCGCGGGCGGCCGGCTGCTGCCGGTCGGGTCGCTCGGCGAGGTGTGGTCGGCGTACCTGGCGTCGTGGCACCCGGTGGCCGGCGGAACAGCGGCCCCGGCTCCCGCGGCGCTGGCGTTCCTCGGCCTGGTGCCGGGCGGGCCCCGGTTCGCGGTAGCGATGCTGCTCCTGGGTGACATCCCGTTGGCGGCCTTGTCGGCGTACATCGCTTCCCGTGGCATGCGCGTACGGCGTTCCGTGCGCGCGGTGGTCGCCGCGTTCTACGGCTTGCTGCCCGTGTCGACGACCGCCGTTGCCGAAGGGCGCCTGGACGTCGTCGTCGTGCACATCGTCACGCCGTTGGTGTTCGCCGGCGTGTACGCGGTCTTGCGCGCGTCGTCCACGCACGCATGGCTCGCCATGGCCTCGGGAACGGCCGTCGGCGTCGCCGTGCTCGGCGCGTTCTCGCCGCTGAGCCACGTGGTGGCGCTGGTGGGGGCCCTGGTCGGCTTCGTGGCGGTGTCGGGCGGTGCCCGCCGGATCGCCGCGCTGTTCGCGATCGTCCTGCTGCCGATGGCGCTGCTGCTGCCGTGGCCCGCCGTCCTGCTGCAACACCCCGAGATGGTCCTGAACGGCCTCGGCGCCGCCTACTCGTCACCGCCGCCGAACCTGATCGTGTGCTCGGTCTTCGCGGCCGCCGCGTTCGCCGCCGCGGTCCTGCGCCCGAACGCGGCGATGCTGCCCGGCCTGTTCGTGGTCGTGCTGGCGATCGGCGCGCTGGCCGCGGTCACCGCCTTCCACGCCTGGCCGGGAACACCGCTGGTGATCCTCGCCTGGGGCCTCGTCTGGGTGGTGCTGGCCGGGTGCCGGCGCGGTGTCACGCCGGGCGTCGCCGGTCGGCTGCGGGTGCGGCGCGCGGTGTACGCCGTGGGTGTGGTGACGCTGGCCAGCCTGGGTGTCGCGGGGGTGCTCGACCTGCGGACCGGTCCGCTGCGCGCCGACGGTGGCGAGCAGCTGAGCGCGTCGCTGACAGCGGAGCTGGACCGCTCGGGCCGGTCGGTGCTGGTCCTCGGCACCCCGACCCGCCAGGTGGCCGGCCGCATGCCCGCCTTCGGCGACGACGACCTCGTGCCGACCACGTCCTCACCCGCACGCCTGCGCCGGTGGACCACGTCCCTGCTCGACGGGTCGTCCTCCGCCGTGGGGGTGGCGCTGGCCCAAGCGGCGTCGTCCGGCGTGTCGTTCGTGGTGCTGCCCACTGCCGCGGACGCCGATCGCGTGCGTGCCGCGGCGGGGGAGCTGGTGTCGGTGGCGGCACCGACGACCGCGGGCCGTCCCGTGCTGCGCATCCGGCTGGTGTCCGACACCGGCGTGCTGCTGCCGCCGGAACTGGCCCGCCGCGCGCGCACCGGCGGCGACCCGCCCGCGGAACCGGCAGCGGAGGTGGCGCCGGTGAACGTGACGCTGCCGGACGTGGCGGTGCGGGTCTCGCCGGGCTCCGACGGGCGGGTGCTGGTGCTCGCGGCCGAGGACGAACCGGGCTGGGAGGTGTTCGTGGACGGTCAGCAGGTGCCGGTCGTGCGGTCCTGGGGCCACCTCGTCGGCGTGCCGCTGCCGGGGGCGGGGGCCGAGGTGAGGGTGACGATGAGCACAACCCTGCGGGACCTGCTGCTGCTCGCGCAGGCCGCGGTGGCGTTGTTCACGGTGCTGACGGCGATCCCCACGCGGCGGCGCCAGGCGTGAGCGGGCCGCTGTAGGTGCCGTGAGTGAGCGGGCCGCAGTAGGTGCCGTGCGTGGGCGGGCCGCCGTGGGTGTCGTGCGTGGGCGGGCCGCTGTAGGTGCCGTGGGTGCGCGGGCCGCTGTAGGTGTCGTGCGTGGGCGGGCCGCCGTGGGTGTCGTGCGTGGGCGGGCCGCCGTGGGTGTCGTGCGTGGGCGGGCCGCTGTAGGTGCCGTGGGTGCGCGGGCCGCTGTAGGTGTCGTGCGTGGGCGGGCCGCCGTGGGTGTCGTGCGTGGGCGGGCCGCCGTGGGTGTCGTGCGTGGGCGGGCCGCTGTAGGTGCCGTGGGTGCGCGGGCCGCCGTGGGTGTCGTGCGTGGGCGGGCCGCCGTGGGTGTCGTGCGTGGGCGGGCCGCTGTAGGTGCCGTGGGTGCGCGGGCCGCCGTGGGTGTCGTGCGTGGGCGGGCCGCCGTGGGTGTCGTGCGTGGGCGGGCCGCCGTGGGTGTCGTGCGTGGGCGGGCCGCCGTGGGTGTCGTGCGTGGGCGGGCCGCCGTGGGTGTCGTGCGGGTGCGGGCCGCCGTGGGTGTCGTGCGGGTGCGGGCTGCCACAGGTGCCGTGCGTGGGCGGGCCGCTGTAGGTGCCGTGAGTGAGCGGGCCGCCACAGGTGCCGTGCGTGTTTCCACACACACGACGGCGCCGGGATCCCCCGATTTTGATTCTAGTCGCGGGGTCCGACAGTCGGCGGGGCCTCAGCCCTCGTCGATCACGTCCGGGTCCAGCCCGAGGTAGTTCGCCACCTGCTCCACCAGCACCTCGTGCACGAGGTCCGCGAGGTCCGCGCCGTCCTTCGCGCGGGCCTCCAGCGGCCGGCGGTACAGCACGATGCGGGCGCGCTGGTCCGAACCCGCGGGCAGCAGGCGCGCGAGCGGCACGTTGCCGTCCTCGACGACCCCGTCCTCGCCCTCCACCTGCACGTCGGGCACGTCGTCGACGGCCACGTCGAGCTGGGTGAGCTCGGTGCGCCAGCGGGCCTCGATGGGCTCCAGCGCCTCGATCACCAGAGCGTCGAAGCGCTCCGCCCGTGAGCGGGCCGCGGGCAGGGTGGCCGGGTAGAGCGGACCGCGCAGGCCCCTGCCGTGCCGGTCGCGACTGCGCCGACGCGGCGAATCCTGCCGCCGTGAACCCCGTGCCATCACCACAACCCAGCAGCCTAGTTGCTGTCCCGCGGGAGCAAACACAGCGTGCCTCACACACAGCCCCGCGTGGACGCGCTATCGTCCCGGATCGTGCGGAGCGTGAGACGGTGCTCGCGAACCGGGTGTGCTAACCCGGCTGTCGCCACGCTCACCTACGCCTATGCGGACTCCACCGCAGTCGTCGGACCGCTCGCCACGTACTCCGAACCGCACAGCTACGACCTGTGCGAGGAGCACGCGATGCGGCTCACGGCGCCGCGCGGCTGGGAGGTCGTGAGGCATCAGGGTGAGTTCGCGGCCCCCGAGCCGAGCGTGGACGACCTGACGGCGCTTGCCGAGGCCGTGCGCGAGGCCGGACGAGCAGATGTGACCCCGAAGCTGCCCGAGGTCCCGGCGGGGACCCAGCGGCGCGGTCACCTGCGCGTTCTTCCGGATCCGCACGAGGACTGAGCCACTCAACCCACGACCACACGCGTCGCTGATCTGCTCGCCGGTAGGCTGCCCTGGCAGTGGCCGTCAAGAGCGAGTTTCGGGAGTGTGCGGCGTGCGTGACCTGTCCGGCATCGTCAAGGCGTACGACATCCGCGGGGTGGTCGGCGAACAGCTGGACGCCGGTGTGGTTCGCGACTTCGGGGCGGCCTTCGCCCGCCTGGTCGGCGGACCCGCGATCGTGATCGGGCACGACATGCGCGACTCCTCGCCCGAGCTGTCCAGGGCGTTCGCCGAGGGCGCGCAGGCGCAGGGCGTCAACGTGATCAGCATCGGTCTCGCCAGCACCGACATGCTGTACTTCGCCTCCGGCAAGCTCGACCTGCCCGGCGCGATGTTCACCGCGAGCCACAACCCGGCGCAGTACAACGGCATCAAGCTCTGCCGCGCGGGCGCGAGCCCGGTCGGCCAGGACACCGGTCTCGCGCAGATCCGCCAGGACGCGGAGAACCAGGTGCCGGACGCGGAGGGCGTCGAGCCCGGCACGTTCGAGGAGCGCAACATGCTCGTCGACTACGCGGCGTACCTCAACGAGCTGGTCGACCTGAAGAACATCCGCCCGCTCAAGATCGTCGTGGACGCGGGCAACGGCATGGGCGGCTACACCGTGCCCCAGGTCTTCGAGGGCCTGCCCATCGAGGTCGTGCCGATGTACTTCGAGCTCGACGGCAGCTTCCCCAACCACGAGGCGAACCCGCTCGACCCCAAGAACATCGTGGACCTGCAGGAACGCACCAAGGCCGAGGGTGCCGACGCCGGTGTCGCGTTCGACGGTGACGCCGACCGCTGCTTCGTCGTGGACGAGAACGGCGACCCGGTCAGCCCCTCCGCGATCACGGCGCTGGTCGCCGTGCGCGAGCTGGCCAAGGACCCCGGCGGCACGGTCATCCACAACCTGATCACCTCGCACGCCGTGCCCGAGATCGTGCGCGAGCACGGCGGCAACCCCGTGCGCACCCGCGTCGGCCACTCGTTCATCAAGGAGGAGATGGCCAAGACCGGCGCCATCTTCGGTGGCGAGCACTCGGCGCACTACTACTTCCGCGACTTCTGGCGTGCCGACACCGGCATGCTGGCCGCGCTGCACGTGCTGGCCGCGCTCGGCGAGCAGGACGGCCCGCTGTCGGCCCTGACCTCGGACTACAACCGCTACGCCGCCTCCGGTGAGATCAACTCCACGGTGACCGACCAGGCCGGCCGCATCGCCGCCATCAAGGACGCCTACGGCGCGAAGGACGGCGTCACGATCGACGAGCTGGACGGTCTGACCGTGCAGCTGCCGGACGGGTCGTGGTTCAACCTGCGGGCCTCGAACACCGAGCCGCTGCTGCGCCTGAACGTCGAAGCCGCCAACGCCGAGGCCGTCGCCGCACTGCGCGACGAGGTCCTGGCGATCGTGCGGGGCTGAGGAGAGAACAGAAGTGGCCGTCAAGCTCGAAGAGCAGTTGCTGGACATCCTGGCCTGCCCGTGCCCCGAGCACGCCCCGTTGCGGCTCGGGACGCCGGACGACCCGGAGGCGGACTTCCTCACGTGCACCGCGTGCGGCCGTTCGTTCCCGGTGCGCGACGGCATCCCGGTCCTGCTGCTCGACGAGGCGGTCGAGCCGCCGCCGGCTGGGTGACGTAGGTGCTCGACGACACGCTGCTCGACGACTCGAGCCGCCTCGCCGACGCCGACACGGGCGGCTGGCTGCGTGCCGCCGCACGGGCCGGCGCCCAGGTGCGCGCCACCGCGGAGGCCGCGGCCGAGGCGGGGGTGGACCGGGTCTTCGCCGAACGCCCCCGCGCGGTCGTCCTGGTCACCCGGCCCGGTCACGCCGTCGCGGTGGCGGGCGTCGTCGTGGCGTTGCTCGGTCCGGGGTGCTCGGTGCCGGTCGTGGTGTCCGACGAGGTGCCGCCGTGGGTCGGCGCGCTCGACGTCGTGCTCGCGCACACCGAGGACCCCGGTGACCGGGTGCTCGCCGAGTCGATCGACCGCGCCGCCCGCAGGGGCGCGCGGACCCTGGTGACCGCGCCGGACTCCGGCCCGGTCGCCGCCGCGGCCGCGGGCAGGGCGGTGCTGCTGCCGCCGCGCGTGGACGTGCCGCCGGGCTTCAGCTTCCACCGCGCGCTCGCCGCGTGGCTCACGGTGCTGGGCTCGCTCGGCCTGCTGAAGGTCGACGTCGACCTGATCGCCGACGAGCTCGACCGCGAGGCCGAGCGCAACCACCCGGTGCACGAGTCGTTCGTGAACCCGGCGAAGTCGCTGGCCCTGCGCGTGGCCGACCGCACGCCGCTGCTGTGGGGCCTCGACGACGTCGCCACGTCCGTCGGGGTGCACGGCGCGGGCGTGCTGGCCGCGTTCGCCGGGGTTGCCTCTGACGTCGCCGGGTATCCGCAGGCACTGACCCGCCCGGTGCTGCACCGGCGGGCCGTGCAGGGAACTTCCGGCGCGGACCTGTTCGCCGACCCGGACGACGAGACCGGTGGACTCGTCCGCGTGCTGTTGCTGGCCGTGCGCCAGGGCCCCGTGGCCGAGGCGCTGCGGCGCGCCGCCGAGGACGCGCTGCCCGGTGCCGACGTGCTCGAACCGGCGGTCGAGGTGGTGGCGGGAGGCGACGCGGTCAGCGCCGCGCTGCTCGCGCTCCGCTTCGAGCTCGCCGCGTTGTACCTCGGGCTGGCCGCCGGAACGCTCGGCGGCAACCCGTACTGAGTTTGGGGAGCTGAACGAGAAGTGGACCTGCTGCACAACGCGGTGAGGCCGTACGCGTGGGGATCACGCACGGCCATCGCAGAGCTGCTCGGGAAGGAGGTGCCCGCACCTCATCCCGAAGCCGAGCTGTGGATGGGCGCCCACCCCGGCGACCCGTCCCGCGTGGTCGGCGCCGACGGCACCGAGCACTCGCTGCTCGACCTGCTGACAGCGGACCCCGACGCCCAGCTCGGACGGCGCCTGACCGACCGGTGGGGCAGCCGGCTGCCGTTCCTGCTCAAGGTGCTCGCCGCCGAGGAGGCGCTGAGCCTGCAGGCGCACCCGTCCGCCGCGCAGGCCGCCGAGGGCTTCGCCGCCGAGGAGGCCGCGGGCGTGCCGCGCGACGCCGCGGTGCGCAACTACAAGGACCCGGCCGCGAAGCCGGAGCTGATCTGCGCGCTGACCGAGTTCCACGCCCTCGCGGGTTTCCGGGCGCCCGACCGCACGGCGGCGCTGCTGCGGTCGCTCGACGCACCCGACCTCGCGCCGTACACCGAGATGCTCGTCGCCCAGCCCGACTCGTCGGGCCTGCGCGCGTTGTTCACGATGCTGATCACGCTGCCGCAGACGTCGCTCTCGTCGCTGCTGCCGCAGGTGCTCGACGCGTGCGTGCTGCACGTGAAGGAGCGCGGCGAGTTCGACCTGGAGTGCCGCACGATCCTGGAGCTGGGCGAGTCCTACCCCGGTGACGCGGGGGTGCTGGCCGCGCTGCTGCTGAACCGCATCGTGCTGCAGCCGGGCGAGGCGATCCACCTGCCCGCCGGCAACCTGCACGCCTACCTGCGCGGCACCGCCATCGAGATCCTGGCCAACTCGGACAACGTGCTGCGCTGCGGTCTCACGCCGAAGCACGTCGACGTGCCGGAGCTGCTGCGCGTGCTGGACTTCGCCTGCGGCGACATGCCCGTGTCGACCGGCGAGGAGGTCGCGCCCGGCGTGCGGGTCTACCGGACGCCCGCGCCGGAGTTCGAGCTGTCCCGCCTGGACCTCACCGGCGAGGCCCGGCTCGACCACGACGGCCCGCAGATCATGATCTGCACGGACGGCGCCGCGGTGCTGTCCAACTCCCGCGGCGAGGAGCTGACCCTGACCCGCGGCCAGTCCGTGTGGCTGCCCGCGTCGGACCCGGCGGTGCTCGTTCGACCGGATGGTGTTGAATCCGCTCAACTTTTCCGCGCCACGGCGGGAACGGACTAAGGTTCACGACCGGACAAAGCGGACCGGCTCCGGCCGGGACAGGTGCGAGGAGACAGGCGTGTCAGCAGGGGGCGGAACCAAGGCCATCGTCGCAGCGCTACTGGCGAACGCCGGTATCGCGGTGGCCAAGTTCACCGGATTCTTGATCACCGGCTCGTCGTCGATGCTCGCCGAGTCGGTGCACTCGCTCGCGGACACGTCGAACCAGGGCCTGCTGCTGCTCGGGCAGAAGACGGCCCAGCGCAGGGCCACGAGGCTGCACCCGTTCGGCTACGGCCGCGACCGGTACTTCTGGTCGTTCGTGGTGGCACTGATGCTCTTCACCCTCGGCTCGGTCTTCGCGCTGTACGAGGGCATCCACAAGCTGCAGCACCCCGAGGGCCTCACCAGCCCGCTCGTGGCGGTCGGCATCCTCGTCGTCGCGATCGGCCTGGAGTCCTACAGCTTCGTCACCGCGATCAACGAGTCGAAGAAGATCAAGGGCGACGCCTCCTGGTGGGGCTTCATCCGCAACTCCCGCACCCCGGAGCTTCCCGGTCGTGCTGCTGGAGGACCTCGGCGCACTCATCGGCCTGCTGCTGGCACTGCTCGGCGTCGGCCTCACCATGGTCACCGGCAACCCGGTCTTCGACGCGCTCGGCACCATCGCGATCGGCGTGCTGCTCGGCATCATCGCCGTGATCCTCATCATCGAGATGAAGTCGCTGCTGATCGGCGAGGGCGCCTCCGACTCCGACCTCGACGTGATCTGCGACGAGCTCGCCGCGGGCAAGGTGCAGCGCGTCATCCACATCAAGACCCAGTACATCGGCCCCGAGGAGCTGCTGGTCGCGGCGAAGATCGCGCTGGAGCCGCAGCTCCCGCTCGACGAGGTCGCGCAGGCCATCAACGACGCGGAACAGCGGGTGCGGGGCAAGGTGCCGCACGCGCGGCTCATCTACCTGGAGCCGGACCTGGACCGGACGACGGTCACCAGCGCCTGACGGTTGTGCCTCTGAAGCCCGTCCCGGTCTCGGCCGGGGCGGGCTTCGCCGTGAGCGGGCCTTGTGCGGTCGCACTGCGGAGCAGGCCCGACAACGGGAGCCAACCGGGCAAGAAGCGTGCCTGGGTGACTCCCCTTCTCCTCCCAGGCAGACGATCGCGGCGTTCGGCGGGGAAGCTGCTCACCGCGGAACCGCCCGAGAAAACCTCGAACACCTCCGGAACCCGTCTCGCTTCGCCGCGGCGGGTTTCGCCGCGTTCGGGATCGGGAAGCACGGAAGTCCTGACAACGTCCGAACACAGCTGCGGGCATCTCACCTGGTGATACCTCTAGGGTGGGCCGAACGCGTTCCATTGAGGAGGTATCGATCGTGCCGGGCAACGGGTTGTGGCGCACGAAGTCCATCGAGCAGTCGATCGCGGACACGGACGAGCCGGACACCAAGCTCCGCAAGGAGCTCACCGCCTGGGACCTGACCGTCTTCGGTGTCGCGGTCGTGATCGGTGCCGGCATCTTCACGCTCACCGCGAGCACCGCGGGCAACCTGGCGGGGCCGTCGGTGTCGCTGGCGTTCGTGCTGGCGGCGATCGCGTGTGCGCTGGCGGCGTTGTGCTACGCGGAGTTCGCGTCCACGGTGCCGGTGGCGGGGAGCGCGTACACGTTCTCGTACGCCACGTTCGGCGAGTTCGCGGCGTGGATCATCGGCTGGGACCTGGTGCTGGAGTTCGCGCTCGGGTCCGCCGCGGTGGCCAAGGGCTGGTCGATCTACCTGCAGACGGTGCTGGCGCAGCTGGGCGTCCAGGTCAAGACGACGGTCGCGCTCGGGCCGCTGCAGTTCGACTGGGGCGCGGTGGTGCTGATCGGTGCGCTGTCGGCGTTGCTGGTGGTGGGCACGAAGCTCAGCTCGCGGGTCAGCACCGTCATCACGACGGTCAAGGTGGCCGTGGTGCTGCTGGTGATCATCCTGGGCGTCCAGTACATCAAGGCGGAGAACTACACGCCGTTCATCCCTCCCGCGGAGACCGGTGGCGGTGCGCACAGCGGGGTCGACCAGTCGCTGCTGAGCGCGATCACCGGCTTCGGCGGCAGCTCGTACGGCACGCTGGGACTGCTCGCGGCCGCGAGTCTCGTGTTCTTCGCGTTCATCGGGTTCGACGTCGTGGCGACCACGGCGGAGGAGACCAAGAACCCGCAGAAGGCCGTGCCGCGCGGCATCCTCGGCTCGCTCGCCATCGTCACCGTGCTGTACGTGGCGGTGTCGCTGGTGATCACGGGCATGGTGCCCTACGAGAAGCTCAAGACCCAGGCCGACGGGTCGCGTGCGACGCTCGCCAGTGCGTTCGCCGAGAACGGGGTCACGTGGGCGGCGACCGTCATCTCGGTCGGTGCGCTCGCGGGTCTGACCACCGTCGTGATGGTGCTGATGCTCGGCCAGAGCCGGGTGCTGTTCGCGATGTCGCGCGACGGGCTGCTGCCGCGCGGGCTCGCGAAGACCGGCAAGCACGGCACGCCGACGCGGATCACGGTCATCATCGGGATCGTCGTCGCCATCGCGGCCGGCTTCACCTCGATCGGCACGCTCGAAGAGATGGTCAACGTGGGCACGCTGTTCGCGTTCATCCTCGTGTCCGCCGGTGTGCTGGTGCTCCGCAAGACCCGGCCGGACCTGCCGCGCGGGTTCAAGGTGCCGCTCGTGCCGCTGGTGCCGATCCTCGCGATCCTCGCCTGCCTGTGGCTGATGCTGAACCTGACCGTGTTCACCTGGATCCGGTTCCTCGTGTGGATGGCGCTCGGTGTCGGTGCCTACTTCATCTACAGCCGGCGGAACTCGCTGCTCGCCAAGGGCAACCAGAAGACGCCCACCAACTAATCTGCGAGCCATGGCGAACCCGCGGTGGCTGTCCGAGGAGGAGACGTACGCCTGGCACCACTTCGTCCAGGCGTACCACCTCCTCGAACGGCAGATCGAACAGCAGTTGCAGCGCGACGCGGGGCTCTCGCACGCGCAGTACAACGTGCTGGTCGTGCTGTCCGAGCAGCCCGGCAACCGCATGCGGATGACCGAGCTGGCCCGGCGGGTGGTCGTGTCGAAGAGCTCGCTGACCTACCAGATCGGCAAACTGGAGAAGAGCGGGCTCGTGCGGCGCGAACCGCACGAGTCCGACGAGCGCGGCATCGTCGCCGTCCTCACCGAGGCCGGGCGGGAGCTGCTCACGACCACCGCGCCCGGTCACGTGGAGACCGTGCGCGAGTACCTCGTCGACCTCTTCACGCCGGACCAGCTCGCGCAGCTCGGCGAGCTCATGGAGGTCGTGCACGAGAAGGCCGACAACTGAGCACGTCGCCAGACGTTGTGCCTCCGACGCCCCAAGCCTGGAAGGCCGTTGTGGACAGGTGGAACCGGTCGACGATCCACGAGCAGTAGCTCAGCGGTGAGTGGTAGCGGTACTTCCGGTGACCGACGAGGCGGGGTGTTCGTTGAGCGCGTCGGCCGGGTCCGTCTTGCCGGTCAGACGGGTGCTTTCGAGGATCACCTTGGGCGTGAGCTTCATGGTGCGTTAGCTTGCCTCGTGATCCTGTGCCTCGACGTCGGTTCCACCTGGACCAAGGCCGCTCTCGTCACCGAGGAGGGCGAGCTGGTCCGCACGGGACAGCACCCGACCACCCCACCCGAGGTGCTGCGGGGCGTCGACGCACTGCGCGCGAGCGTGGGCGACGGTGAGGTCCTCGCGTGCTCGTCGGCCGGTGGCGGGCTGCGGCTGGCGGTCGTCGGCCAGGAACGCGTGGTCAGCGCCGAGGCCGGATACCGGGTGGCGCTGAGCGCGGGCGCCAAGGTCGTGCACGTCAGCGCGGGGCCGGTGGACGTGAAGGCGTTGCGTGCGAGTGCACCCGACCTGGTGCTGCTGGTCGGCGGCACGGACGGCGGCGACCAGTCGGTGTTGCTGCACAACGCGGGCAAGCTGGCCCGCGTGGCCGTGCCGATCGTGCTGGCCGGCAACGTCGAGGCGCAGCCGGAAGCGCTGCGGCTGCTGCACAACCGGACCGTCGTCGCCTGCCCGAACGTGCTGCCCGACGTCGGCAGGCTCGCCCCGGAACCCGCCCGCAGGGCGATCCGGGAGGCGTTCCTGCAGCACGTCATCGGCGGCAAGGGCCTGTCGAGGGGCCCGCGGTTCCGGCGGCTGGTGCGGGCCGTCACCCCCGACGCGGTGCTGGGAGGCGTGTCCCGGCTGGCCGCGCAGGACCGCGAGGGAGCGGTGCTCGTGGTCGACGTCGGCGGTGCCACGACGGACGTCTACTCCGCGGTGTCCACAGCGGACAGCGAGGGCGTGGAGCGGACCGTCGCCCTGCCACCGGACCGCCGCACCGTCGAGGGCGACCTCGGCATGCGCTGGTCCGCTCCGGGAGTGGTCAAGGAGGCGCACGCGGAACGCCTCACCACCGAGGACCTGACCGCGGAGGCGCAGCGGCGGGCCGAGGACGTCGGCTGGCTGCCGGAGGACCCGGCCGTGGACACGAAGCTGGCGTCGTTCGCCGCGATCCTGGCCGTCCGCAGGCACCTGCGGCAGGTCGACGGCCAGCTCGGCCCGCACGGCGCGGGCCTGCTCGTGCTGTCCGGCGGTGTGTTCCGGCACATGGCCGACATCACGCCGGTCGAGGAGGCGCTGCGCGGCGACCCGGTGCTGCGACCCGTGCTGCGGACCGCGGAGATCACCGTGGACCGCGACTACGTGCTGGCACCGGTGGGCCTGCTCGCCGAGTCGGGGCGGCACGAGGCCGCCGACCGACTGGCGAAGCGGCTCAGCTGAGGAGCTCCTCGGCGTCCTCGTCCACGAACTCCAGGAGGTCGCCGGGCTGGCACTCCAGCACCCGGCACATGGCTTCGAGCGTGCTGAACCGCACGGCCTTGGCGCGGCCGTTCTTCAGCACCGCGACGTTGGCCGGTGTCAGCCCGACCTTCTCCGCGAACTCGCCGACGCTCATCTTGCGCTTGGCCAGCTCGACGTCGATGCGCACGACGATGGCCATCAGATCACCGCTTCCATGTCGGTGCGCAACGTCGTCGCCCGCCGCAGCAGCGCCCGCATCACGACCATCACGAGCCCCACCACCGTGACGCCGGTCGTCAGCAGGAACAGCAACATCGGCAGGCCGGGGTCGTCGGCGTTGAAACCGACCCACAGGAACACCGACACCAGCACCACCCAGCCCGCCGTGATCGCCCAGATCATCACGTCGACCCACTTGAGCGCGGCCTCCGTGAAGATCAGATCTTTGCGCACCAGCGTGAGCAGTTTCCACGTGGCGACCACCACGACCTGCACGCACACCACCCAGAACACCGTGATGATCGTCGCGGGCCACCTCAGGTGCGCGTCGTTCGGACTCGTCTCCGCCATGTGCCGGAACTGGCCCGGCAACGACATCGTCTCGAACACGACCAGGATCCCGAACAGGACCACGAGGAAGACCCGCAGGGCGGTCACCGCCCAACGCTCAGCAATCATGCATCGAGTATCGGTAGCCATCTATCGAAAGTCAATCGGTAGTGATCGTGTTGCAACAGGTGTCCCCGGTGTCCCGGCAGGTCTCTACAGTGATCGCCGTGGGACTGCGTGAGCGCAAGAAGACCGAGACCCGAGCGGCGCTGGCGGCCGCCGCACTGCGCCTGGCCCTGGACAAGGGCGTCGACAACGTGCGGGTCGACGAGATCGCCGAGGCCGCGAACGTCTCACCGCGCACCTACAACAACTACTTCCCGAGCCGCGACCACGCGATCGTCGCGGGCATCACGGCGACGCGCGCGTTGCAGGTCACCGCGGCCCTGCGGGAACGGCCCGCCGACGAACCGCTGGTCGACTCGATCGTCGCCGCGTTCGCCGCCCAGTACCGGGAGCCGCCGTCGGAGGCGCTCGCGCTGGTCACCTCGACGCCGTCGCTGCGCGAGGCCTACCTGGACTCGGTCACCGCGGTGGAACCGCCGATCGCCGAGGTGATCGAGCAGCGGCTGGGCAAGGACCCGCTCGGGGCGGCCGTGCTGGCGGCCGCGGTGTCGGCGGCGGCCAGGCTGGCGGTGCGGCGGTGGGTGGACGTGCGGCCGTCCGGCCTGGTCGTGGTGCCGGCGGCGACCGTGGAGGAGCACCTGCGCGAGGCGATCGGCCACCTCGCGCCCGCCCTCACGTGCAGCTCGTCGCGCAGCACGCACATCAGCAACGAGTCGTGCCACTCGCCGTCGCGGTAGAACGACTGCCGCAACCGCCCGTCGACCTGGAAGCCGACCTTCTTGTAGGACTTGACGGCACGCTCGTTCGCCTCGACCACGCCGAGCTCGATCGAGTGCAGCCGCATGGTGTCGAACCCGTACCGGCAGATCGCGCGCAGCGCGTCCGTGCCGTAGCCGCCGCCCCAGTACTCCTTCTCGCCGATGTAGATGTCGACCTCGGCCCGCGCGTTGACCGGGTCCGCGTCGCGCAGCGCGACCACGCCGATGAGCCGGCCCTCGTCGAGCGTCTCGATGCACAGGGTGACCTTGTCGTGCCGGTTCTCCTGGCGGTCGGCGAAGCGCTTGCGGATGGCCGCCAGCGACTCGTGGAAGTAGCTCTGCAACCAGCGCATGACGTCCTCGTCGTTGTGCCAGCGGTAGAACGCGTCGGCGTCCTCCGGCTCGACGGGACGCAGGCGCACGAGATCCCCGGTCAGCATGACCGCGACACTAGGAGCCGCCGAGGGTGTCCCGCGACCCGATATTCGGCTTGCGCGCGAAGGGCAGCGACGGCGCCTCCGGCGTGTCCACCCGCATCAGCCCCGCCGCGATGGCCACGGCCCGGTCCCACTCCGGGTCCGAGGTGTAGTCGGAGTGCGCCGACACGCCCGACCGCCAGCGCCGGCCGGGGAACGGCCCCCGCTGCGGGTCCGGCAGCCAGTGGTCGCCGCCCAGCACCAGCGCTCCCGTCGGCCCGCGCAACGCCGGTGCCAGCGCGCCCTCCGACCCGTCCTCGCGGTAGCCGGCGCCGAGCAGCATGCCGTCGAACACCTGCCGCCGCCACGTCGTCACCGCACCGCCCAGCGGGTCCGTGCCCCGGCACAACGCGCGCCAGCGGCCGTCGAGCCCACCGGCCAGCCGCGCCAGCGACGCGTGCGGCACCACCGCCGGGAACGCCCGCGGGTAGGCCCACTGCAGCTGCGAACCCGCGGTGACGAGCCCGATCCGCTCCCGGTCCTGCGGTGGCAACGACTCCAGCAACCGCGCGGCCGCGACGGCGACGAGCAGCGAGCCCTGCGAGTGTCCACACAGGACCACGCGCGTGCCGGGGTCGCGCAGGTGGTCCTCGACCCGCGACACCAGCTCCGGCACGACCTTCAGCGCGTAGCAGGGCGGCACGATCGGGTGCGCCTCCCGCGGCCAGAACTGCGCGATGTCCGCGATGATCCCGAGCCGCCGCCCGGACTCCGGCTGCCGCGCGGCCAGGTAGACCGCCCGCAGCAGCGACACGGCGAGCAGGCCGAGCACGCCCACGCCGAACGCCGAGAACGGCCGCGTCCACGCCGCCAGCGGCACGTCCCGCACCCGCAGGACGGTCGCGATCACGGCACCGGTGACCAGCACGAACGCCACGATCATCATCAGGTGGTGGCCGTGGTTGCGCTCCCAGCGCGCCCACCACCACGCCCGCGTCGCTGCCCGCAGGTCGCGCATCCGGCCGGAGTGCAGCAACGACGCCTCACGCGCCCACAGCTTGCCCTTGCGGAACGCCCGCCAGCGCACCGCGCCGGTGAACGACGCCACCGCGAACGTGCTCAGCAACGCCAACGCGCCCGCCACACCCCACAGCAGCGTGATGTAGCCGTACCCGACCGGCAGGTGCAGCTCCTCGCCGAGCGCCTTGCGCACCGGCAGCGCGATCCCGGCACCGAACCCGCCGCCCAGCAGCCCCGCGACCGCGAGCACCGGCGCGGCGAACCAGCCACCGGCCCACGGCCGCAGCTCGCGCGGCAGGTCCTTCCACGTCCCGCGGGCCAGCACCGCCGCGGGCACCAGCACCAGCCCGAACAGCACGAGCACGAACGCCATCAGCAGCGCGATCACCTGCACGGTCACGTCGGCGCCCGGCACCCGGTCCGGCAGCTGTTCCTGCAAACCCAGCGTGACCAGCACCAGCACCGCCGCCAGCGCGAGGAACACCCGGCGCGGCCTGCGCGACAACGCGGCCCGCAGCCACCGCCCACCGCGGTGGGGTGCGCCGCCCGTCGGGTCGTCCAGCAGCAACGCGCTGACCAGGCACAACCCGATGAACACCAGCGACGCGACCCACGCCGCGGTGATCGCGACCCCCATCGGCCCCGAGGCCGTGAGCTGCTGCAACGGCCCACCCAGCGCGATCAGCGCGGCCGTCGCCAGGCCCATCACGACGTGCAGCGAGCGCAGCGCCGGCGTGTCCGGGTCGGTCGCCACGTGCGCGCCGGGCAGGCCGGAGGACGGCTGCCGCTCCTCCTTCTCCGCCTCGGCGATCTCGCGGCGCTCGATCCGCCACTCGACGTGCGAGATCCGGCGCATGACGACCAGCAACGCGATGATTGGGAAAAGTCCTAGGAACGCCCGGAACCAGGGGAAGGTGCGCGCCTCGGCCGGAATGCTGGTCAGGCAGCCGGTGCCGGGACGCAGGCACTGCGCGGCGAGCAGGTCGAGGCTCACCACCGAGACCTGCGCGATCAGCAGTGCCGTGAGCAGCAGCGCGAACACCCGCAGCAACGACCGCAGACCGAGCCCCAGCAGGTGCGCCGGCAGGTTCCGATCGGGAACGGGGGGCAGCATCCAGTGGGCGACGTTGGCGATGCTGAACGGGAAGAGCAGCGCCCACGTGGCCTTGGCCACACCACCGGACGTCATCCCGCCCCACAGGTAGCCCTCGACGACGCGGGGCACGGACCGGCTCTCCGTCTGGAGCACGGGACCGGGTGCGGGCCTGCGGAGTCTGTCGGCGGGGCGCACGATGCGCCCCAGCCCGTCTCCGGCGACGTCCACGGCCGCTACGGCGTCGACCAGCGTCTGCGGCGTCGTCCCCTGCACACCGTGCACCCGCAGTTCGACCACCCGTGTGTCGGGGCCCGCAATGAACACCCCAGACCTCCCTCACCCGACGTGAGGTCATAGTGGTGCATCGTGAGGGCGGTATGGTCGCACGACACCCTCTCCGAAGTGCCTTGGAGGACTTCGCAATGACCGCGGACCGCTTGCAGACCCGCAACGGCATCGACTTCGCTGTGGCCGACCTGTCACTCCACGAGTTCGGCCGCAAGGAAATCCGTCTGGCGGAGCACGAGATGCCCGGCCTCATGGCGCTCCGTCGCGAGTACTCCGGTGCACACCCCCTCAAGGGCGCCCGCATCTCGGGCTCCCTGCACATGACCATCCAGACGGCCGTGCTCATCGAGACGCTGGTCGACCTGGGCGCCGAGGTCCGCTGGGCCTCCTGCAACATCTTCTCGACCCAGGACCACGCGGCCGCGGCCGTCGTCGTCGGCCCGCACGGCACCGAGGAGGAGCCCAAGGGCGTCTCCTGCTTCGCCTGGAAGGGCGAGACGCTGCCGGAGTACTGGTGGACCTGCGAGCAGATGCTCACCTGGCCCGACGGCAAGGGCCCGAACATGATCCTGGACGACGGCGGCGACGCGACGCTGCTGGTCCACAAGGGTGTGCAGTACGAGGCGGCCGGTGTCGTCCCGTCGGCCTCGGAGGACGACTCCGAGGAGTGGGGCATCGTCCTGGACACGCTGCGCGCGTCGCTGGAGCGCGACGGCAAGAAGTGGACGAACATCGCCGAGGGCATCCGCGGCGTCACCGAGGAGACCACGACGGGCGTCATGCGCCTGTACCAGCTGGCCGCCGCCGGTGACCTGCTGTTCCCCGCGATCAACGTCAACGACGCGGTCACCAAGTCGAAGTTCGACAACCGCTACGGCATCCGCCACTCGCTGGTCGACGGTCTCAACCGCGGCACCGACGTCCTGATCGGCGGCAAGGTCGCGGTCGTCTGCGGCTACGGCGACGTCGGCAAGGGCTCCGCGGAGTCGCTGCGCGCCCAGGGCGCCCGCGTCATCGTCACCGAGATCGACCCGATCTGCGCCCTGCAGGCCGCCATGGACGGCTACCAGGTCGCGCGCCTGGAGACGGTCCTGCCGATCGCCGACATCGTCATCACGACGACCGGCAACAAGGACGTCGTCACCGTCGAGCACATGGCCCAGATGAAGCACCAGGCGATCCTGGGCAACGTTGGCCACTTCGACAACGAGCTCGACATGGCCGGCCTGCAGCGCTACCCCGGCATCCGCAAGACCAACATCAAGCCGCAGGTCGACGAGTGGACCTTCCCGTCGGGCCGCACGATCATCGTGCTGTCCGAGGGCCGCCTGATGAACCTGGGCAACGCCACCGGCCACCCCTCGTTCGTCATGTCGAACTCCTTCTCCAACCAGGTGATCGCCCAGATCGAGCTGTTCACCAAGTTCAAGGAGTACGACAACGAGGTCTACCGCCTCCCGAAGGTGCTCGACGAGAAGGTCGCGCGCATCCACCTGGAGGCGCTCGGCGGAGAGCTGACCAAGCTCACCAAGGAGCAGGCCGAGTACATCGACGTGGACGTCGAGGGCCCGTTCAAGCCGGAGCACTACCGCTACTGATCGGTCGCTGACGAGCCCTTGCCCCTTTCCCGGGGTGAGGGCTCGTCGCCGTGTTGAGGGCCTTGGGTGATTCCGGACGAACTGAAACGAGCCCTGGGAAACCTGCGCGCGGTTCGTGCGCAAAGACCTGACGGCCCTTCCACCACGCTCACCTACGCGCAGTGGCGTGATCACATGGCCGATGCGCTGGACGCGCTGGCCGAGACCTTGCTGTTCTCAGCAGATCGGGACCGGGCAGCGGCCGAGGCCACCGCGGCCCGCAGGGAGGCAGCGGCGATTCGCGCCCGACTCGCCGACTCACCCTGACCGGCACCGTCGCACGGCCCCTGTTTTCATGTCCGTCGTGGGATTCTTCGGCACCTATGCCTACGAGAACGGCTCCTGGACCACGTTGTCCGAGGGCGAACTGCCGCCGCTGACCGAGCCGTGGCTGTGGATCGACATCCACGACAGCGACATCACCTCGGTCGTCTACGCACCTGCTGGGCCTGGCACTGGTGTCGCCTACCTGGGCCTGACGCCGCGCACGTACTTCGAGAACCCCAGCGCGTCCGACCCCACGGATGTCTCGCGTGAGGCTGCCGGGCTGGCCGCGTGGGCTGGGCACGTCTCGGCCGAGAAGATCCGCGGGTTCCTGGCCGAGGACGAGGACCCGGACTCCTTCTCGTGGGACGAGGAGGACGTGGACGCGTTCGACGGCGCCGAGGTGTTCGTCGAGGTCAAGACGGCGCGGTTCCTGGCGGCGATGGAGTTGCCGGTGCCGTACGAGCTCAGCTGACGAACGTGCATGGCAACGCTCGGAGACGTCATCGCCGCGTTGCGCGCAAGCCTGGAACGGCTGCCCTTCGCCGAACTCGCCAACGCACTTGACGCCGCCGAGGAAGCGCATGTTCTCATCGAACGGGCGGCAGCCGGAAGCGGCCAAGCCGACATCCACCAGGTGCTCGACACGTTCGCGCAGGTGATCGCGGGCATCGACGCGTTGCAGCGCAGGTTGACCACCATCCACGCTGGTGTGACGGCTGTGGCGAACAGGCTGGAGGGCAGCGGTCGAGCCGACGAACCGTTGCCAGCAGCACCTGTTCCTGCGCCCGGCGCGACGTTGCTCGCCAAGCTCCCCGCTCGGGAGAACGGCAAGACGTCGGGGATCTGGGTCGGTGAGGACGGTGTGGAGCGTCCGCTCGTCAGCGGCGAGCACGACTGGCAGCAGGCACGCGGCGTGCTGGCGGAGCTGGGGATCGGCCCGGCCAGGGGCACCCTGTGGGTCGCTTCGCACGTCGAGGTCAAGCTCGCCGCGGCCCTCCGCGCCCTGTCGTCCATGCGCGTTACGCTCGCCGTCAACAACGCGCCGTGTGACGAGGGCCGGTGGTCCTGCGACCGCCTCTTGCCGAGAATCCTCAAGCCGGGTCAGACCGTGACAATCCACTGGCCAGGTGGTCAGCGGACCTACCGGGGGAAGGAAGCCCAGGGATGAGCTATGTCTTGGAGGCTTCGTACAAGCACGGTGCCGGCGTGCGCTTCCTGCGCGGCGACGGTGACATCGACGGCTTCCTCACCGAACTGCTGAACGCCGGACCGGACTACCGGTCGGCGACGGTCTACGCCGTGGACGAGGCCGCCGACGAGGACCCCGCACACGAGCTGGTGGTCGGCGTGGACGAGGCCACCGGGCTCGGTGCCGTCCGCTACGCCGGCGACGACGGCGAGTGGTTCAGCAAAGGCGGGAAGGTCAATCCCGACGGTGTGCGCTTCCTGTACTACGGCACCGCGCACGAGTACCCCGCCGACTCGGAGGTGCCGCTCGACCTGGTGCGGCAGGCTCTGCGGGAGCTGCTGGCGAACGAGGGCAAGCGGCCTGAGTGCGTGACGTGGCAGGCGGCGGGCGACTAGCGTTCGTCGCCGCTGACGAACACTCGCCAGGCCTTGGCGCTGAACTTCAGCTGGGGACCTGTGGTGTTCTTGGAGTCACGCACGCGGACGACCTCGGCGAACGCCACCTCGACGCACTCTTGACCACCGTTGCTGCCGCCGCTGTAGCTGCTCTTACGCCAGGTGCAGTTTCCGGCCACTGAGGTCCTCCCGCGATCGGCTGGCGAGGTCCGCCACCATCGTTCGCGATTGTTCCTCACTGAGGGCCAGCCCATCCAGACGCTTGAAGAGGGACTTGCACTGCTTGACTCCGGCAAGGTCCTGCACGAAGACCATGGCGAGGTCGGACTCGGTGTAAGCGACGCTGCTCCGTTTTTCGTACTCCCACAGCACGTAAGGGGCCATGAGGATGCCGGCCATCCCCATCGCTGCGGGCACGATCCGGATCGAGTGGGTGTGGAAGAGCAATCTCATGAGCTGGTCTTCCATGACCTCGGCGCTGCCGACCGTGATCCGCAGCGCGTTCTCGTGGATGTAGAAGGTGCACGGCGGTCGGTTCGGTCGCCGAAGGATGGCCTGTCGGTCCATCCGGAAACGGACGAACGCTTTGATCTCGTCCGGGGTGGCGTTCCCGCAGATCTCGAAGAGCGCGGTTGCGTACTCCTCTGTCTGGAGCAAACCCGGGATCGCCGTCAAGTTGTAGCTCGTGATCTTGTCGGCGCTCGACTCCGCCATCGACAGCGTGCGCAGGTTCGTCGGCACCTGCACGAAGTACTGGTCGAAGGCCCGGCGATACCGGTCCAGAAACCCCTCGATGAACTCCAGCGACCGTCCACACCGCCCCAGGTACTGCACGATGTCGATCTCGCTCGCCCGCACCTTCCCGTGCTCGATGTTCGACACCTTCGCGGGGTCCCACCCGAGCATCCGCGCGATCCTGCGCCCGCGGAACGTCGTGCACTGCTCGCGGATCTGGCGCAGCTCGTCACCGAGGTCACGGCTGTACGGGGTGGACGGGTCACCGTTCATGGAACTCGAAGGTAGGCGTTGTGCGAAGAACAACATCGGCCCCGAACGGGTGCACTTACTCGGTTGACGTGCGAGGTTGACTGAGCGGGTGCTCATGACCCTCATCGGCCGGACCTTGCGCGTGCCCACCTCGACCGGGGCCGCCGGTGACGGCCGGGCCGAAGCCAGGCGGTTGGACGCGGCGCTGGTGCAGGTGGGGTTCAAGGCGTCGAAGGAGCTCGTCGAGCACGTGGCGGGTCTGCAGAACCCGGCCGCGTACACCCGGACGATCGTGGATGCCGTCCGCAGGCTCGTCGGGGACGACGTGCGGCACAACCCCTACTTCAAGGACTTCCCGCACGGCGTGCCGGACACCGTCGAGTTCTGGGCGCACTGCCTGCGCGACGCGCTGCTCAAGAACGTGCCTGCCGACGAGCTCGCGGCGAACGGCGTGCTCAACCTGCTCGCGTTGCCGGAGTACGGCACCCACCGGCACACCTACGAGGAGCTCCTCCAGGCGCACGACGCGCTGATCCCGTCCGTCAAGGACCGCGTCACCGTCCTGCACCTCGGCGGGACCGAGGCGGAGGAGACCCGCCGCCTCTACCTGGAGCTGGCCGGCAGCCCGACGCCGCTGGGCGAGGCCGACCTGCACCTGCTCGCCGAGCTGGCCGAGCAGACCGACGAGCTGCCGGAGGCCGTGCCGGTCAGGGAGAACCGCGCGGTGGTCAACGCCGCCCGGCTGGCCCGTGGTGCCGTGCCGTCCGTCGACACCGTCACGGACGTGCTGCGGCTGGCGTGCCAGGCGTCGGGCGGGGACGTGACACTGCGGACGCCCACCCGGTTCCGGTCGTTCCGGCGGCCGGAGCGCCGGGTCCTGCTGGCGGCGCTGGACGAGACCGTGCGGAGCAACCCCGGCAAGCTCGGTGACGTGCCGCGGCACCGTGAAGCGTGGAAGCGGCTCGGGGAACGGCTGCACCCGCACGAGTACGAGCTGCTGCCGTGCGCGCAGGACGTGTTCGCGGTGGCACGCAGGGAGAAGGTCGTCAGGTCGTTCGCAGGACGGGTGGAGCTGGCGTTCCAGGAGGGCGACCTCCGCACGGCCGTCGGTGTCCTCGGCGCGGCACCGGGGATGCTGCTGCGCCAGCTCGACCGGCTGCTGCGGTACGGCGCGGACCAGGACCTGGTCGTGGACGCCGTGCGCGCCGCCGCGCCCGAGGTGTCCGGCCGCGTGCTCTGCTCGGTGCTCGAACACCTCCAGAACCGCGAGAAGCCGGACGCCGCGAGGGTCTTCGCCAACCGGAACGGCCGGGCGTGGGTCACGGACGACGTCCGGCCGCCGCTCGCGAGCCCCGTCGTCGGTGCCCTGGTCGACGTGCTGGAGGACGAGCTCGTCCGCAGGCTGCCCGGTGTCTCGGAGCTGCGCGTGGCGCCCGAGGCGCTCGACGTCGTGCTCCCGTTGTCCGGCAAGGCCTCCGAAGAGGGGTTCAACGTGCTGCCGCGCGGGTCGAAGGCGTGGCTGGAGGGCGACCTCCTGCGGTTCTTCGCGTACTGGCGGCAGAAGGGGCAGCGCACCGACTACGACCTGTCCGCGGTGCTGCTCAACGCCGCCTTCGACTTCAAGGGGCAGGTGTCGTGGACCAGCCACCACGGCGACGGCGCCTACTACTCGGGTGACCTCACCGAGGCGCCGGACGGTGCCACGGAGTTCATCGACGTGCCCCACTCCGCCATCACCGCGAAGTACGTGGTGCCGCAGGTGAACATCTACGACGGCGAGGGCTTCAACGAGGTCGCCGAGTCGATGTTCGGGTTCATGACCCGGGAGCCCGGCCAGCGCGGCAAGCCGTTCGAGCCGAGCACCGTGCGGGCGCGCAGTGCCATGCGCGGCAACGGCCGGGTCGCGCTGCCGGTCGTCTTCGAGCGCTGCGAGGGCGGCTGGCTCGCCACGTGGCTGCACCTGTACCTGCGCGGCGCCTCGTGGGGGAACCGGGTCGAGGGCAACCGCGGCATCGTGCGCGAGACCGTGGCGGCTGTACTGGGGCGCAAGCACTTCACCGTCTGGCACCTGGCCGACGTGGTGCGCCGCAAGTCCACTCCGGACGGAAGTCCGCTCACCGCGACCGTCGAGCAGCTGGACAAAATCCTGGACAGGACTGCTAGCGTGGACGACGCGAGGCCATGAGAGGGCTTCCTTCTCACACTCCTGTAAAGATAGCCCTCTCGCTTTCCTCGCCCTCGCTTCTCAGCTCCACTCGACCGCGATGCCCGCGATCCCCGGCCCGACGTCGCTGAAGTAGGCGCTCACCACGCCGCCGAGCCCGCACACCAGCTCCTCGACGTCGACCGGGGTGGCCTCGGCCGACGCGCGGAACTGCTTCGTGCACCGCGCCGGCATCGCCCGCCGGTGGAACGACAGCTGCACCAGGTAGGAGCCGCAGACGTCGCGGAACGTGCGGTGGTTGCCGGGTGTCGCGCCGCCGGTGTCGTCGACGACGGTGTAGCTGAAGACGTGCTCCTCACCGGCCGAGAGCCTGCGGTCGAAGAGCATCTCCACGGCCAGGTTCCGGGAAGCGCCCTCCCTGCGCAGCCGCCCCTGCCGGCAGCCCTCACCCGCGCGCACGAGCGCGTTGTCGATCACCGCGCCGTCGTCGCCCTGGTGGACGGCGAGGTAGCGGTCCGGGCCCTGGCGCACCGCGCGCACGACCAGCCGTGTGGTGATGGAGCGCTGCTCGCGGTGCATGCCGATCTGCACGGTGTCGTGCACGGAGAGCACTTCGAGGTCGGCGTTGCTGCGCGCGGCCTCGGGCACCGAGTCGAACGAGGCGAGCAACGGCGCCGAGTCCGGGCACGTCGGCACCGGGCGCGGCAGGTAGGTGTTGGCGGTGCGTGGACCGATGAGGTCCAGCAGGGACGATGGCGGCAACCGCAGGACGGACTCCAACGCGCGCACGGTGCTGATCGCACGCGGGACCTCCGGGTGGCGCAGGCCGCGTTGCCAGTACGAGAGCGTCGACTGGCCCACCTGGACACCGAGTTGTTCGAGGTGGGCGCGCAGCCGTGCGAGCGAGAGGCCCCGGTGGGCGATCGCCTCGCGCAGAGCGCGGTGGAACGGCCCGTAGCGCAGCGTCTCGGCGAGCGGGGTCGGCAGACCCCCGGTCGGGTTACCGATCGGTTCGTCGACCGACTCGGCGTGCCCGGATTCCGCGGCCACCGCGGCACCTACCCTTCACACACGAGCCGTGTGACTGTTCACCGTAGTCACTCGATCTGGTGATCGAAAGATCGGATTTCGCCCGTGTGGGGGACTGGTTGCGGCCGTGTGAGTGGCCGGTACCGGTCCCGTAGGGTGCTGGCGTGGGAAAGCTCGTAGTGATCGAGGGCCTCGACGGGGCCGGCAAGCGCACCTTGGCCAACGGTCTGATCGCCGCTCTTGAAGCCGAGGGCAGGACCGTGACCAGCCACGCTTTCCCCCGCTACGGGATCAGCGTGCACGCGGACCTGGTCCGCGACGCCCTCTACGGCACCATCGGCGACCTCAGCGACTCCGTCTACGGCATGGCCGTGCTGTACGCGCTGGACCGGCGCGGTGCCGCCGACGAGATCCGCGCGGACCTCGAACGGCACGACGTCGTGCTGCTCGACCGGTACGTCGCCTCCAGCGCCGCCTACAGCGCCGCGCGGCTGCACCAGGACGAGCACGGGGAGTTCGTGCGGTGGGTCCGCGAGCTGGAGGTCGAGCGGTTCGGGCTGCCCGTTCCGGACCTGCACCTGCTGCTGCGCGTGCCCGTCGAGGTCGCCGCGGAACGTGCCGCGAAACGGGAGCGGGAAGACGGGTCTCGTGCGCGAGACATTTATGAATCCGATGGCGGCCTGCAAGCCCGTTGCGGTGCTGTTTACGACGGATTGGCGAACATCGGCTGGCTCGCGCCGTGGCAATTGGTCGACGGCCGGTCAAACGTGAACTTCCGTTCGCTTTTGGGACCGCTCTTCACTCCTTGAGTGGTCGCTCACGTGCGTACCCGTTGACACGATCGAGTGTCGGTACGTCACTGTGAGTTAATAGGAGTGCCCAATTTGAAGCGCGTATTGCAGCGCACCCCGGTCGGGGTCGCCCGGACGGCGGTCCTGATCGCCGCCGCCCGTGCCACCGAGCAACGCCAACTCGACCGCCTCTTCGACGACCCGCTGGCCGAGGGGCTGGTGACGGCCGCAGGCTCCGCGAGCGACCTCAACGGCGTGCGCAACCTCGCCGGTGACCACTTCGTCCTGCGCACCCGCTACTTCGACGACCAGCTCCTCGACGCGGCGCGACCCCAGGTCGTGCTGATGGCGGCCGGGCTCGACACAAGAGCGTTCCGGTTGAACTGGCCGCCGGGCACGACCGTGTTCGAGCTCGACTTACCCGAGCTGCTCGACTTCAAGGAGCAGGCCCTCGGCGACCTGGGGGCACGCCCGTCCTGCGACCGGGTCGTCGTCCCCTGCGACCTGCGCGACGACTGGGCGACCTCGCTGATCCACGCGGGGTACGACCCGAGGAGGCCCACGGCGTGGTTGCTGGAGGGCCTCTTCATGTTCCTGCCCCCCGAGGCCGGCGAGCGGATCATGCACTGGGTCGGCGCGCTGTCGGCCCGCGGCAGCACGCTCGCGCTCGAACACGTCAACCACGCGTTCAGGGAGCTGCCGCAGATGAGGGCGGTGCAGCAGCGGTTCGACTCGATGGACGCCGGCTGGTGCTCCGACGTGGAGGACCCGGTGGCGTGGCTGGCAGGGCACGGCTGGCGCGGCACCGTGACGCACCAGGTCGACCTGGCCGCGCGGCACGAACGCCCGGTGCCCGCCATCACCGACCCGCGGAAGGTGGGTGACGCGCGCATCTGGCTGGCCTCGGCCGTCCGCACGGCCTGACACCACCGGGTAACGAATGGTGACCGTCGCACGACGATGCACGCGACGATCAGGCCGAATCAGGCGAGGTGGGGCACGTGGAACGAGGGTTCCGGCCGGTTACCGAACGAGCGCGCTCCGCCACCAGCGGCGATGGAACGTGGGTGGTGCGCGAACGCGCGACCGGCAGTGCAACGATGTTGGGCATGAAGGCACGCGTGCTCGTCGTCGATGACGACCCCGCCCTGGCGGAGATGCTGACGATCGTGTTGCGCGGGGAGGGCTTCGACACCGCGGTGGTCGCCGACGGTGCCCGTGCCCTGCCCGCGCTGCGCGAGCTCAAGCCCGACCTCGTGCTGCTCGACCTGATGCTGCCCGGCATGAACGGCATCGACGTCTGCAAGGCGATCAGGTCCGAGTCGGGCGTGCCGATCGTGATGCTCACCGCGAAGAGCGACACGGTCGACGTGGTGCTGGGTCTTGAGTCCGGTGCCGACGACTACGTCGTCAAGCCGTTCAAGCCGAAGGAGCTGGTCGCCCGCATCCGGGCGCGCCTGCGGCGCACCGAGGCCGAGCCGTCCGAGGTGCTGCAGATCGGCGACCTGACGATCGACGTGCCCGGTCACGAGGTGCTGCGCGAGGGCCGTCCGATCCAGCTGACGCCGCTGGAGTTCGACCTGCTGGTCGCGCTCGCCCGCAAGCCGCGCCAGGTGTTCACCCGCGAGGTGCTGCTCGAACAGGTGTGGGGCTACCGGCATGCCGCCGACACCCGCTTGGTGAACGTCCACGTGCAGCGGCTGCGGTCCAAGGTGGAGCGGGACCCGGAGCACCCCGAGGTGGTGTTGACCGTTCGCGGTGTCGGGTACAAGGCCGGCCCTCCGTGACAGGTGGCGTATGAAGTTCGTTCGGCCGCTCGCCGCGAAGGCGCAGTTCCTCGTCGAGGAGGCGCGCAAGCGGTGGGCCGCGTTCGGTGATCTGTGGCGGCGTTCGCTGCAGCTGCGGGTCGTGGTGTCCACGCTCGCGCTGTCGTCCGCCGTGGTCTTCGTGCTGGGCATGGTCCTGCAGATGCAGATCACCAACCAGCTGCTGGCCACCAAGGAGGAGGCGGCGGTCCGCCAGGCGAAGGCCTCGCAGACGCTGATCCAGTCCGACCTCGTGGGCCTCAACCCCGGTCCGGACAGCGTGCAGACGCGGTTCACCAGCGCGATCAACAAGCTCGCGGTGGGCAGCGCCGGCACCGACGCCACGGCGGCCGGCGCCGGCGCGTTCGAACCCGTGCTGGCCGACGGGCTCGCGTCCAACAGCGCCCGCGTGCCGTCCGTCGGGCCGCTCGACGACGTGCCGCCCGGCCTGCGCGAGATGGTCGAGAACGGCGGCGAGGGCACCCAGATCCACACCGTGCAGCGCGGCGGGCAACCGACCACGCTGTACGTCGTCGGCCTGCCGATGAGCACCACGGCCCGGTCGATGCAGCTCTACCTGATCTTCCCGCTGGCCTCCGAGCAGCGCACCGCCGAGGTCGTGCAGTCGACGCTCGTGGTCGGCGGCGTCGTGCTGCTGATGCTGCTCGCGCTGATCGCGAACCTGGTGACCCGGCAGGTCGTGCGGCCGGTGCGGCAGGCGGCCGAGGTCGCGGAGCGGTTCGCGGACGGCGTGCTGCACGAACGCATGCACGTCGTCGGCGAGGACGACGTGGCGCGGCTGGCCGAGTCGTTCAACGAGATGGCCGAGTCCATCCAGGCCCAGTTCAAGCAGCTGGAGGAGTTCGGCCAGCTGCAGCGCCGGTTCACCTCGGACGTCTCGCACGAGCTGCGCACGCCGCTGACGACCGTGCGCATGGCCGCGGACGTCCTGCACGCCTCGCGCGAGCAGTTCCCCGCCGGGCTCGCCCGCTCCACCGAGCTGCTGGTCGACGAGCTCGACCGGTTCGAGTCGCTGCTGGGCGACCTGCTGGAGATCTCCCGCCTGGACGCCGGTGTCGAGGAGCTGACCGCCGAACAGGTGGACATCCGCGTGCTGGCCCGCCGGGCGCACGACTCGGTGCGCGCGCTGTCGACGACGGCGAACTCCCCGGTGGTGCTGGACCTCCCGGACGAGGAGCTCACCGCCGAGCTGGACTCCCGCCGCGTGGAGCGCATCCTGCGCAACCTGCTGGCGAACGCGATCGACCACGGCGAGGGCCAGCCGGTCGAGCTGACCATGCGCGGCAACGCCGACGCGGTCGCGATCACCGTGCGGGACCACGGCGTCGGGCTGCGGCCGGGCGAGGCGGACCTGGTGTTCAGCCGGTTCTGGCGCGCCGACCCGTCGCGCAACCGGCGCACCGGCGGCACCGGCCTCGGCCTGTCGATCTCGCTGGAGGACGCGCGGCTGCACGGCGGCTGGCTGGAGGCATGGGGAGAACCGGGCCACGGCGCGGTGTTCCGCCTGACGCTGCCGCGCACGCACGGCGAGGAGCTGCGCGAGAGCCCGTTGCCGCTGGCGCCCGCCATCGCGACCGGCGCGGTCGCCGCCGTCGCGGAGACGCCGGTGGCGGAGGAACCGGAGGAGGTCGAGCTGACCCCCGAGGAGATCACCTGGCAGCCGGCCGAACCGGTCGACGGCGTGCCCGACGAGGTTTCGGAGGAAGTGCGGTGAAGCGGCTGACCCTGGTGCTCCTCGTGCTCGTGACGATCACGGGCTGTGCCGCGATCCCGACGAACACCCAGCCGAAACCCATCGGCACCAAGGACAACAAGGCCTCGAACACGAACCAGGCGCCCGAGCCGAGGCGCGACCTCGACCCGTTCGAGCTGGTTCGCGACTTCATCGGCGCGACGTCCAACCCGGACCACAACTACGCGGCGGCGCGGGCGTACCTGACGCCGGAGGCCGACAAGAAGTGGGACACCAAGAGCCCCACGATCATCGAGACGTCGTTCTCGACCGTGCCGACCTCGCAGGCGCAGGCCGAGAAGACGCAGACCGTGTTGCTGCAGGGCAAGAACGTCGGCCGCCTGGGCGCCAACGACAACGCGTTCGTGCCGCAGCTCGGCGACTTCTCGACGCCGGTGAAGCTGGAGCGCAACAACGAGAACCAGTGGCGCATCTCCGAGCCGCCGCTGGGCGTCTACATGCCGCAGAACGTGTTCAACAACAGCTACCGCCGCGTCGTGCTCTGGTTCTACAACCCGGAGTTCAGCGTGCTGGTGCCGGACCCGCGGTTCGTGGTCGTGCCGCCCGCCACCGACATCCCGACCCGCGTGACCGAGCTGCTGATCAAGGGCCCCAGTGACGCGCTGCGCGACACGCTGGTCTCCGCGCTGGGCCCGGACACCGACAAGTTCTCGAACACCAAGGAAGCCGACGACGGCGCGCTCGAGGTCAACCTCACCAAGGTCGGCAACGACCGCACGCCGGAGAAGAACAAGCAGATCGTCGCGCAGGTCGTGAAGTCGTTCCAGGGCGTCACGTCCTCGCGCATCCGCGTCCTCGTCGACGGCCAGCAGATCCTGGCCGAGCAACGCGACTACCGCCCGTCCGACGTGTCGGCGACCGCGGGTGAGGCGTTGCTGGCCTCGAACGTGAACCTGCCCGGCATGCTGGTCGTGGACGGCCGCCTGCGCTCGCTGAACGACGGCGTCGCCGTCAAGGGCCCGGCCGGCGACGGCACCTACACCGTGGCGAGCGCGGCCCAGTCGCTGGACGGCTCGCGCCTGGCGGTGGTGACCCGCGACGGCGCGGCGATGCGCCTGCGGGTGGGGGAGAACGAGCAGCCGCTGTCCGAGGTGGACCTGCCGGCCACCTCGCTGACCAGACCGACGTGGCTGCTGTCGAGCGGTCCGAAGGAGCCGAGCAAGGAGGTCTGGACCGTCGCCGACGGGAAGCTCGGTCACGCGCGTCACCCGTGCGGACAACGGCAACTGGACCGCGAAGAGCGTCAACACCACCGACCTGGCCGCGTTCGGCGGCATCACCGAGCTCCGCCTCTCCCGTGACGGCACGCGCGCGGCCCTGGTCATCGCCGGGAAGCTCTACGTGGCCTCCGTGGTCCGCAACCAGCAGGACGTGGCGCTGCGCTCCCCGCGGGCCGTTCAGCCGTCCCTGCTGGGCTCCTCGGTGCTGTCGGTGGACTGGCTGTCACAGGACATCGTGGTCGTGTCGTCGTCCGTGGCCGCGCTGCCGGTCAGCAAGGTCTACATCGACGGGGCCAAGCTCGACCGGTACAGCCAGTCGAACCTCACCGGGCTCGTCGGGTCGGTGGCCGCGGGCCCGTCGCGGTCGGTGCAGGTGATCGACAGCTCCGGGCTGTGGATCGCCACGGACATCACCGACGTGTGGCGTCCGAGCCCGATCCGCACGTCAACCGGTTCACAGGTCTTCTACCCGGGCTGACCCCCTGCTCCTACCGGCGTCTGCAAGTACTGCCAACTCAAGATCAGCGAGCACTTTTCCGCTGCCAACCGCCCTTCCGGCCGCCTGCGCACCCATCGCTGGTTCGGCGGTGTGCGGGACCGCGGAAAATGTCAGACCCCGTCGTCACCCTGGTCCACATGCCCCTTGAGCTGATCGTGCCCGTCCGCTGCTCCGGCTGCGGGCGGC
The DNA here is from genome assembly GCF_054300775.1 of Lentzea chajnantorensis. NCBI lineage: Bacteria > Bacillati > Actinomycetota > Actinomycetes > Pseudonocardiales > Pseudonocardiaceae > Lentzea > Lentzea chajnantorensis. The sequence goes on from NZ_JBSDZT010000002.1 coordinate 2,023,431, forward strand.
CCGGCCCCGCCTGCTGCTCGTCCTGCCTCGGTGCGTTCGGGCCGCCGGCTCGCCTGTCCGTGCCCGGGGTCGGGCCGCCGGTGTGGGCGCTGGCGGCGTACGACGGCGTGGTGCGGGAGCTCGTGCTCGCGTTCAAGGAACGGGGTGCGCGGGCGTTGGCTGCGTGGTTCGGCGCCGTGGTGGCCGCGGCGCTCGTGTCGGTCGGGCCCGCGCCGTGGGTGCTGGTGCCGGCGCCGTCACGGGCCGGGGCGGCCAAGGAACGCGGGGGCGACCACATGGTGAGAATCGCGCGGGCCGTGGAGATCGCCGCCGTGGCACCGGTCCTGTCGTTCACGGCGGGCGTGGCCGACTCCGTGGGGCTGGGTCCGGGAGCGCGCAGGAGGAACGTGGACGGGCGCGTGCGCGTTTGCGGCAGACCCCCACCGGGAACAGTTGTGCTGCTGGACGACGTGGTCACGACGGGTGCGACGGCTGGTGAATGTGCCCGCGCGTTGCGATCGTCCGGTGTTCGCGCGCAGGCCGTGCTGGCGCTTTCGTCAGCGCGTTCGTGGGGTTGACGGTTCGACCGGGACTTTCGGCACCGCCCACAAGGGTGAAGTTGGTGTCGGCCAGTGGATCACCGGTTCGTCCCGGTTGGACGGGAATCCCCAGGTCGTCGTCGCGAGCCCCGTCCTGTCCGAAGATCCGGAACTGCGGAGTGGCACGTTTGGACCCGACGTTGGACAGACCCGTGTTTCGTCGCCGTGTCGTGCGCCGCCGCAGAGCGCTGCCCCTGGGCGTGGAGCGGCAGGGCTGGTCGCGCGGCCCTGTGCGGTGACCCTCGCAGGCGGTGCGTTTGGCACCGCCCGATGTCGGCTGTCTGCTCGGTGCTCCGGTTAACGCCTATTCACTTGTAGAGCTGACCAGCGGTTATCAGAGGAATCGCATGGTTCGCCGGACATGGTGGAGATCGCCGGGCTCGTACGCGAATGGGCGAAAACCGCTGGCGTGCCGGGCGTGACACGCTCGTGATCGGTCAGCGAAACGGAACGGTTCAGTTGGAGAATGCGCGGTTCCGTCGCATCTGGACCGGAGTCGGAGGCATCGGAATCGATCTCTTCGAAGTTTCGGGAACATGACGCGGTGGTCACCCGTTGGCTAGGTATGAGGCCGCGCTGGGAACCGTTCGACGCAGTGGTGCTGCGGTCGAGTGGTGGCCACGCGCTGCGCCTTACGGGTGAGCGAGATGCCGGAGAGCGGTGCTCGTGCCACGCTGGGAACACGTGCTGTGGCAGGGAGTTGTCGCGCTGCGTAGTCGCCGAAAAATCTGCCGGTTCGCCCGGCAAGGGGGCTTACGCGACGGTGAATCCCAAGCTAACGTGCACCGCTATCAGCGTTCCCGGCCCGCGGGGAGGAGGCGAACAGCCCATGACCCAGGCGCCGTGAGACCTGCCGAGGACGACCCTCTGCGACACATCTGCGATCCAAGATCGCCACGGCGCTCGATAAATCAGTCCAGCCAAAGCTCGCAGCAAAGCGAGGGAGGTCGTGTATGGACATCGTCGTCAAGGGCCGCAACGTCGAGGTGCCCGATCACTACAGGGTGCACGTCGCCGAAAAGCTGGCCCGGCTTGAGCGTTACGACCGCAAGGTCATCCGCTTCGACGTGGAACTCTTCCACGAGCCGAACCGCCGCCAGTCGAAGAACTGCCAGCGGGTCGAAATCACCGGCAAGGGACGTGGACCGGTGGTCCGTTCCGAAGCCTGCGCGGGTGACTTCTACGCCGCGTTGGACGCTGCGGTCGCGAAGCTCGAGAACCGCCTGCGCCGGTCGCACGACCGCAGGCGCGTCCACCACGGGGCCCGCGCCCCGATCTCGGTGGCGGAAGCGACAAGCGGGCTGGTGGACACCTCCCCCGCTGCTGACCAGAACGGTCAGGTCATGACGTCGCGCCGCGCGAAGACCGCGGTGCTCGACGCACCTGAGGCCGACTACGAGGGCATGGCGGAAGTGCCCGCGCAGCGGTGGGACGACGGCCTCGAGGACAAGTTGCCCGGACGCGTGGTGCGCGAGAAGGAGCACGCCGCCAAACCCATGACGGTCGACCAGGCCCTCTACGAGATGGAACTGGTCGGACACGACTTCTACCTGTTCGCCGACTCCGACAGCGGTCGCCCGAGCGTCGTCTACCGCCGGAAGGGATTCGACTACGGCGTGATCAGGCTGGCCTGATCCGGTAAACCACACACCTTCGACCACCGCCGCCCTTCGCGCCCCTCGCGCGTGAGGGCGGCGGTGTGCGTTCACCGGCCATCCGCCGATGGCGCAAACGGGACCAAACGGGCTTGTCAACCGCGGTTCGTTCACCGTCAAGGTGAACTTCGCGCCGCCAGGAACCTTCACACGGGCCTCATGCGTTCTCCACACCAGTAGCCGAGATGGGGGCACCGGCGGCAGGTGGTCTGCGGAAGATCGCAGAACGGCCTGCCTGACCTGCCCATACCAGGTCAGGCGCGGCAATCCGCCTGTGTCTGTGCACACATCTTGGCGACTTGCCTACGATGGGCAGGGGAAAGGCGTCCGACGTGGGCGCGCCGCGATACAGGTGATGAGGTCTATCCAGATGGTGCTGTCCCGACTGCTCCGCGCCGGCGAGGGCAAGATGCTCAAGCGCCTCCGCAACATCGCAGCACACATCAACCACCTCGAAGACGACGTGGTCGACCTTTCCGACGCCGAGCTGCGTGCGAAGACGGAGGAGTTCAAGAAGCGCCACGCCGAGGGCGAGTCGCTCGACGAGCTGCTGCCGGAGGCGTTCGCCGTGGCCCGCGAGGCCGCGAAGCGCACCCTCGGCCAGCGCCCGTACGACGTGCAGCTCATGGGCGGCGCGGCGCTGCACCTCGGGCAGATCTCCGAGATGCGCACCGGTGAGGGCAAGACGCTGACCTCCGTCATGCCGGTCTACCTCAACGCGCTGGCCGGCCGCGGCGTGCACGTCATCACCACGAACGACTACCTCGCCAAGCGCGACGCGGACTGGATGGGCCGTGTCCACCGGTTCCTCGGGCTCACGGTCGGGGCGATCCTGTCCGAGATGACGCCGGAGCAGCGGCGTGCGGCGTACAACGCGGACATCACCTACGGCACGAACAACGAGTTCGGCTTCGACTACCTGCGCGACAACATGGCGTGGAGCCTGGACGAGTGCGTGCAGCGCGGGCACTACTACGCGATCGTCGACGAGGTCGACTCGATCCTGATCGACGAGGCGCGCACGCCGTTGATCATCAGTGGTCCCGCGGAGCAGAGCGCCCGGTGGTACGTCGAGTTCGCGCGGCTGAGCCCGCTGATGAAGCGCGACACGCACTACGAGGTCGACGAGCGCAAGCGCACGGTCGGCGTGTCCGAGCAGGGCGTCTCGTTCATCGAGGACCAGCTGGGCATCGAGAACCTGTACGAGGCGGCGAACACCCCGCTGGTGGGCTACCTGAACAACGCCCTCAAGGCGAAGGAGCTCTACACCAAGGACAAGGACTACATCGTCCGCAACGGCGAGGTCATGATCGTCGACGAGTTCACGGGTCGTGTGCTCGCCGGGCGGCGCTACAACGAGGGCATGCACCAGGCCATCGAGGCCAAGGAAGGTGTGGAGATCAAGGCGGAGAACCAGACGCTCGCCACGATCACCCTCCAGAACTACTTCCGCCTCTACGAGAAGCTCGGCGGCATGACCGGTACCGCGGAGACCGAGGCGGCCGAGTTCCACCAGACCTACAAGCTGGGCGTCGTGCCGATCCCGACGAACCGCCCGCCGCAGCGCAAGGACCAGCCCGACCTCGTCTACAAGAGCGAGGAGGCGAAGTTCGAGGCGGTCGCGGAGGACATCGCGGAGAAGCACGCCAAGGGCCAGCCGGTCCTGATCGGCACGACGAGCGTCGAGCGCTCCGAGTACCTGTCGAAGCTGTTGGTGCGCAAGGGCATCCCGCACGAGGTGCTGAACGCGAAGCACCACGACCGCGAGGCGCTGATCATCGCGAAGGCCGGCCGCAAGGGCGCCGTCACGGTCGCGACGAACATGGCCGGTCGCGGTACGGACATCGTGCTGGGCGGCAACCCGGACATCATCGCCGACCACGAGCTGCGCGACCGCGGCCTCGACCCGGTGACCACGCCGGAGGAGTACGAGGCCGAGTGGGCCAAGGTCGTCGAGGAGCTGCACGACCCAGGGCAAGGCCGAGGCCGACGAGGTGCGCGAGGCCGGTGGTCTCTACGTGCTCGGCACCGAGCGCCACGAGTCGCGCCGCATCGACAACCAGCTCCGCGGCCGCACCGGCCGTCAGGGCGACCCCGGTGAGTCGCGGTTCTACCTGTCGCTGCAGGACGAGCTGATGCGCCGGTTCAACGCGTCCATGGTCGAGATGGTCATGACGCGTCTGAACGTGCCGGACGACGTGCCGATCGAGCACAAGATGGTCACCCGCGCCATCCGCAGCGCGCAGACCCAGGTCGAGCAGCAGAACTTCGAGATCCGCAAGAACGTCCTCAAGTACGACGAGGTCATGAACCGCCAGCGCACGGTGATCTACGCCGAGCGCCGCCGCGTCCTCGAGGGTGAAGACCTGAAGGACCAGGTCGAGCACATGATCGAGAGCGTGGTCGAGGAGTACGTCAACGGCGCGACCGCCGACGGCTACGCCGAGGACTGGGACTTCGACAAGCTGTGGACGGCGCTCAAGACGCTGTACCCGGTGAGCGTCGACCCGGACAAGCTGCTGGAGTCCGACGAGGACGTCAGCCGCGAGTACCTGCGCGAGGTGCTCGTCGAGGACGCGCTGAAGGCCTACCGCGAGCGCGAGGCCGAGATCGACGGCCGCGTCGGCGAGGGCGCCATGCGCGAGCTGGAGCGCCGCGTGCTGCTGTCGGTCCTCGACCGCAAGTGGCGCGAGCACCTCTACGAGATGGACTACTTGAAGGAGGGCATCGGTCTGCGCGCCATGGCGCAGCGCGACCCCCTCATCGAGTACCAGCGCGAGGGCTTCGACATGTTCAACGCGATGCTCGACGCGTTGAAGGAGGAGATCGTCGGCTTCCTGTTCAACCTGCAGGTCGAGGCCGCAGAGCCGGAGCCCCAGCCGGAGCCGGAGGTCCCGGTCCTGCTGAGCCAGGCCCCGCAGCCGCTGCCCGCGACGGGGGCCCGTGCCCGCGCCCGTGCCGCGGCGGCCGCCCAGCAGCAGGCGCAGCAGCAGCCGGCTGCCCCGGCGGGTCCGGCGATGGCGCAGCTCGCCACCGGCAACGCGATCCCGCCCGCCCTGCGCGGCAAGGGTCTCGGTGGCCCCGGTGAGCAGCACCTGAGCTACAGCGGCCCGGCCGAGGACGGCGGCGTCGAGCAGCACAGCGACGAGAACAACGGCGGTGGCGCCCAGAGCGGCACCCGCAAGGAGCGGCGTGAGGCGGCCCGCCAGGCCGCGAAGGGCAACCGCCGCAAGCGCTAGCAGCAACCGGCCACACAGGGGCCCCGCGCTTCCCCCAGGGGAACGCGGGGCCCCTGCGTGTACCTGGAAGGGCACGCGGGGTCCCCGCGTGCCCTCTGGAGGGAACGCGGGGCCCCCGCGTGACTTCCGGCATGCGGAATTGAGGGAGCGCACGCGGGGAGCTTTCGTACTGCAGGAGAGTACGAAAGGTCCCCGCGTGCGCTCCGCGGAAGCGGGGAGGGTTACTCCAGCACTGTGAACGTCGTCAGCAGCCAGCGGCCGTCGCGGTGCTCGGCGCGTGCGGCCACGGCGAGCACGCGCTCGTCGCGGCGCACAGTGGCGGCGATCTCGGCGGCGAACCGGGTCGGGTGGCAGACACGAGGAGGCCGCAGCAGGCGGGTGGTCCGCACGCGCACCGACCGGACCAGGCGGGCGGCCAGCGCGGGCAGGGCGAGCTGTTGCAGCAAACGGCCGGGGCGACGGCCGTCCACCACCTCCAGGACGGCTGTGAGCAGCCGGGCCGCGTCGAGCGGCGGCGGCGGTGGCTCCGGTGCGGGCAGCCACGACCCGCGTGCGCGGGGGCGTGGCACGAAAGTCGCCCCGGCGGGCGGCTCGTAGGTGGGCAGGCGGCGAACGACTGGGGGCATGCCGAAACCGGCGGCGCAGCGCGCCGATCAGGACATCCACCACCCGAAGGAGTGGGTAGTACGGTCCTGACCATGCTGAAGGCCCTCGTGCTGGACTACGGCGGCGTCCTGACCGACCCCGGTGAGGACAACCCGCCGGAACCGCCGCTGCTCACCGCGGTGCGCAAGGCGCGGCAGCAGGGGTTCAAGACCGCGCTGCTGTCCAACGCGGACGGCTGGTGGCAGCCGCCGGCGCACTGGCACGGCCTGTTCGACGCGGCGGTCATCTCCGGCGAAGTCGGGCTGGCGAAGCCGGACGCCGGCATCTACCTGCTCACGGCCGCGAAGCTCGGTCTCGAACCGGGCGAGTGCGTGTTCGTCGACGACCTCGCCGTGAACGTCCGCGGCGCAGCCGAGGCGGGCATGGTCGGCGTCCACCATCGGTCGACGCGGACCACCCTCGAGGAACTGGAGATCCTGCTAGCGACAGCGCTGCGCGGTTGAGGGTTCACCCCGAGGCGTAATTGCCGGTCATTCCGCTCCCCGGATAACTTCGACGCGGCCTGGTTCCGCTGATCCTCAGGAGAGCGAATGCGAAGAATTGCCGCTTGTGCCGCGATCGTCATCGCCGTCGGTTCGGCGGTCGCGGCTCCTGCGCGGGCGCAGGAGCGCGGCTGCCGCGAGGAGTTCCCGCGGGACGGGCGCAGCGTCGAGGTCTTCTGCGACGACGGCTGGCCGGGCAACTTCCGCGCCGTCGCCCACTGCCGGACCACGCTGTCGAGCTGGGACGAGCACGGCACGATCGGGCACGTGCGCGCGAGGTCGTCGATCGCCGGGTGCGACGGCCTGGTCGGCCCGGTGTGGGTCGAGGGCTACCACGTCGACTGGCTGTAGGCGGTCAGCCTTGGGCGCGCCGCACGAGCTCGAAGCAGAGCACGGCCGCCGCTGAGGCGACGTTGAGCGATTCCACGCCCGCCGCCATCGGGATCGAAAGCCACGAGGTGATGTGCGGGCGCACGTCCTCGGTGATCCCGAACGTCTCACTGCCGAGCACGAATGCCGACCGTTCCGCGAATTCAGCGGAATAGATCGTGTCGGACGCGTGGGAATCGAGCGCGTGGAGCGGATATCCGGACGCGCGCAGGAGAGCGGAGGCCTCCGCCGCGGTGCCGCAGCGCAGGACGGGCGCGCGGAAAGCCACCCCGGCGGAGGCCTTCACCACGAGCGGGTCGATCGAGGCGACGCCGCGGCGCGGCACCACGATGCCGTCGATGCCCGCGGCCGTCGCGGTCCGCAGGATCATGCCGACGTTCGCCGGCGTGGTGATGCCGTCCAGCACCAGCACGGACCGCAGGTCGTCCTCCTCCAGCGCGAGCGCCAGCGGCTTCATCCGCGGCGCCACGACGTCGGCGAGCACGCCCTGGTCCTGCTTGCCGTTGCCCGCCAGCACCTTCACCCGCTGCGCGGTCGCCCGCTGCACCTGCACGCCCCGCGACCGGGCCGCGTCCAGGATCTCGCGCGCCGCAGGACCGCGTGCGGTGTCGGCGAGCACCACCTTGTCCACCGACAGCGCCGGGTCGTCCAGCGCCTCCAGCACGGGCTTGCGGCCGTAGACGGTGACGAAGCGGTCCTTGGGCGAGATCTCCACGCCGAAGAGGGTGCCAGACGGCCCGGCACGCCCCCGCACGCCCGGCTCGAACGGGTGAAGAGCACGAGTAGAGCCGTTCGGCCCTTGTGCTTTGGATCATATGCATGATGATCGTCACATGACGTCAGGTGTGCGCAGCGTCGCGCAACGTCAACACCTCGCGAGCGGCCAGGACTCGGACGTGTTCATCCGGTCCGACGGGTTGCTCGTCAAACGCACGCGCACAGGCCGTGACCTGCGGCGCGAGGCCGAGATGATGCTGTACCTGAGCGGTCACGGCATCCCCGTGCCGCGGGTGCACGACGCGACGGCGGACGAGCTCGTCATGCAGTACGTGCCCGGCCCGCGGATGTCCGAGGAGATCGGCCGCAAGCCGTGGCTCGCCGGTCAGCTGGGCCGCGAGCTCGCCGACCTGCACCACCGCCTGGACGCGGTGCGGGCCCCCGACTTCCTCACCGGCGACGGCGACCTGCTGCACCTCGACCTGCACCCCGGCAACGTCGTGCTCGGCCCGGAGGGACCGGTCGTGCTCGACTGGGCCTGCGCGATGAGGGGCGACCGGCGGCTCGACGTGGCGCTGTCCTGGGTGTCGCTGGCGGTCGCGCGGCTGACGACGGCTCGCCGGTTGACGCGGTGGAACTTCCTCAGGTCGTTCATGGCCAACGTGGACCCGCGGGCGCGGGAGGCGATTCCGGAGGCCGCGCGCATCCGGCTGGAGCGGCACGACCGCGATCCGCGGGAACGGGCGGCGCTGGAAAAGCTCATGGACGCGAAACGGCACTAGTCTGGCGGGCATGCCGGACCGACTGTCAGCGCTGGACGCCTCGTTCCTGTACCTGGAGGGCTCCACGACGCCGATGCACGTCGGTGGCGTGGCGGTGTTCCGCAGGCCCAAGGCGGGGTTCGACTACGACAAGCTCGTCGACCTCATCGAGCAGCGGCTGAGCCTCGTGCCGCGCTACCGGCAGAAGGTCGTGCACGTCCCCGGCCGCATCGCGCGGCCCGTGTGGGTGGACGACCCTGACTTCGACGTCACCTACCACGTGCGGCGCTCCGCACTGCCCAAGCCGGGCAACGAGAAGCAGCTGCACGACCTGGTGGCGCGGCTGATGTCGCGGCCGCTCGACCACTCGCGGCCGCTGTGGGAGAGCTACCTCGTGGAGGGGCTGGCGAAGAACCAGCTCGCCGTGATCACCAAGACCCACCAGGCCATGGTCGACGGCATCGCGTCGCTGGAGATCGGCCAGGTCATGCTGGACGTGTCGCCGTCGCCGCGCACGAACGTCGAGAACCTCTGGATGCCGCAGCCGGAGCCCAGCTCGTTGCAGCTGGTGAGCGACGCCGTCACGGACATCGTGCACCGGCCGGGCGAGCTAGTGGAGAACGTGCGCAGCGCCGCGATGGACACCGTCGCCACGGTCGGCAAGGTCGTCAACGCCGTGGGTGCGGTCGCCGCCGCCATCCACACCGCCGCGAGCCCGGCGCCCGGCAGCCCGCTGAACGTCCGGATCACCTCGCCGCAGCGCCGGTTCGCCGTGGCGCGCGCCCAGCTCGACGACCTGCGCGCCATCCGCAAGGCCCACGGCGGCACGGTGAACGACGTGGTGCTGGCGGCGCTGGCCGGTGCGATCCGCAACTGGTTGCTCAGCCGCGGTGAGAACGTCACCGGCAGCACCACGATCCGCGCGATGACGCCGATGTCGGTGCGCGACACCGACCCCGACTCGGGCAACAACGTCTCCGCCTACCTGGTGGACCTGCCGGTCGGCGAGCCGAACCCGGTGGTGCGGCTGCACCACGTGAGCCACGCGACCCGCGCCCACCTGGAGTCCGGCCAGTCGGTGGCCGCCGATGCGCTGGTCAAGGTCTCCGGCTTCGCGCCGCCGACCCTGCACGCGCTGGGCGCGCGGGCGGCCAGCTCGTTCAGCCGCCGGCTGTTCAACGTGATCGTCACCAACGTGCCCGGCCCGCAGGTGCCGCTGTACGCGGCGGGCGCGAGAATGACCGAGATCTTCCCGGTCGTGCCGCTCGCCAAGAACCAGGCGCTGGCGATCGGGGTGACGTCGTACGACGGCGGTGTGTACTTCGGGCTGAACGGCGACCGCGACGCCATGTCCGATGTGGACGTTCTCGCGAGCATGGTCGAGGAGTCGGTGGAGGAACTGATGGGGACGGCGAGCGCGTGATGAGGGTCTACATCCCGGCCACGGTGGCCATGCTGCGCAGCTTCGTCGACAGCGGCGAGCTGCACACCGGTGGGCGGCACGGCGTTCGCGCTGACGCCGGCGCTGCGCGAGTCCTACGCCGCCGGCGACACCGAGGAGCTGGAGTACGCCGCGATGCTCGACGCGGCCCGCGCGTCGCTGCGGCTGCTGGCCGGTGACGAGAAGTCGGAACCGCGCCGCGCGGTCGTCGCGGTGGACGCGGACGACGTGACGTTGCGCCCGGACCTGGACTTCTCGGTGGTGAAGGTCGTGGGCCCGTTCACGTTGAAGGACGTCGCGTCCGTGCACCTGGACACGGCCGAGGCCGAGGACGACGTGCGCGCCGCCGCCGAGGTCGTGGACGCGGCGGACCTGGGCGACCCGGATGCCGAGTTCGCGCTGGGCAGCGCCGAGGACCACGAGCTGGCCTGGTACGCGGCGCAGGAGCTGGCGTTCGTGCTGGAGCTGATGTGACTCAGGTCACGTCGGAGTGAGGTAGAGGTGCCGTGAGCGGCTCCGTCCCCGAGGTGTCCGACACCGGAGAGACGGAGCCGCCATGAACCAGCACGACGTCGACGAGGTCCTGAACCGCCCGCTGAGCCAGGAGCTGCTCGGCCGCGACATCGCCCGGCTGGCGTTCGTCGCGCAGGACGGCACGCCCCGCAACCTCCCGGTCGGGTTCTGCTGGAACGGCAGCGAGATCGTCATCTGCACGTCGAAGAACGCCCGCAAGCTCGCGATGCTGGCCGCGAACCCGGCCGTCGCGCTCACGATCGACACCGAGGCGTTCCCGCCGCGGATCCTGTCCGTGCGCGGCAGGGCCGAGCTCGACCCCGTGGACGACATCCCGGCCGAGTACCTCCAGGTGACCAAGTCCATGACGCCGGAGCAGCGCGCCGAGTGGGAGGCCGACGTCCGTTCGCTCTACACCGACGGCATGGTCCGGATCGTCATCCGGCCGGCCTGGGCGAAGCTGACCGACTTCGAGACCACGTTGCCGGACAACGTCGCCGAGCTCGTGCGGCGCCAAGCCGCGGCGCGGCAGGCCTGAGCACGGCGGAAACCGCCACTCACATGCCCTCGGCGGGCTCCCACAGCTCGATCCGGTTGCCCTCGGGGTCGACGCACCAGCCGAACCGGCCGAACTCCGAGTCCTCGGTTTCCGGCAGCACCTCGACGCCGCTGCCGCGCAGCTTCACCATCAACGACTCCAGGTCGTCGACCCGCAGGTTCAGCATGGTGCGCTGGTGCGGTTCGCCGATGTACTCGGTGTCCTGCGCGAACAACGCCATCGTCGTCGTGCCGGGGCGGTCCGACGTCGCGGTGTCGAGCCAGTGGAAGGTGACGGTGCCGCGTTCGCTCATCGGCACACCGAGGTTCTCGCGGTACCAGGCGGCCAGCCGCACGGGATCCCGGGAACGCAGGAAGACCCCGCCGATGCCAGTCACCCGCGCCACCCGACGGACCCTACTACCGCGTGCCACGATGGGGGAATGGACGCCGTGACGGCTGCACCCGAACCGGTCAACGAACCCGTGCGCACCTACGCTCCCGGCAGCGCGGAACGCGCCTCCCTGCAGGCCCGCATCGCGGAGCTGGAGGGCACCACCCACGAGCTGACGATGACGATCGGCGGCGAACAGCGGATGGGCGGCGGTGACCGCGTCGACGTGGTCCAGCCGCACGACCACCGGCACGTGCTCGGGGTGACCGCGCAGGCCACCGGCTCCGACGTCGCGGCGGCGATGAGGGCCGCGCAGCACGCCGCACCGGGGTGGCAGGAGCTGCCGTACGACGAACGGGCCGCGGTGCTGCTGCGAGCGGCGGACCTGCTGTCCGGCCCGTGGCGGGACACGCTGAACGCCGCCACGGTCCTCGGGCAGTCGAAGTCCGTGCAGCAGGCCGAGATCGACGCCGCCTGCGAGCTGATCGACTTCCTGCGGTTCAACGTCCACTTCGGCCGCCGGGTCCTGGAGGAGCAGCCGGCGTCCAGCCCCGGCGTGTGGAACCGGATGGACCACCGGCCGCTCGACGGGTTCGTCGTCGCGATCACGCCGTTCAACTTCACCGCCATCGCCGGCAACCTGCCGCTGGCACCGGCGCTGATGGGCAACACGGTGGTGTGGAAGCCGTCGCCGACGCAGCAGCTCGCCGCGCACTGCACCATGCGGCTGCTGGAGGAGGCCGGCCTGCCGCCGGGCGTGGTCAACCTCGTCACCGGCGACGGCAAGGCGCTGGGTGAGGTGGCGCTGCGGGACCGGTTCTTCGCCGGACTGCACTTCACTGGGTCCACCCGCACGTTCAAGGCGCTGTGGCAGACCATGGCGAGCAACCTCGACCACTACCGCGCCTACCCGCGGGTGGTCGGCGAGACCGGCGGCAAGGACTTCGTGCTGGCCCACGCCTCCGCCGACCCCGACGCCCTCGTCACCGGTCTGGTGCGCGGTGCTTTCGAGTACCAGGGCCAGAAGTGCTCGGCCGCGTCCCGCGCGTACATCCCGCGGTCGTTGTGGGACAACGGTGTGCGCGACCAGCTCGTCGACGTCACGAAGTCGTTGGCGTACGGCGACGTCAGGGACCTGTCGGTGTTCGGCGGCGCCGTGATCGACCACCGCGCGTTCGCCAAGCACAAAGACGCACTGCTGATGGCGTCCGCGTCCACCTCCGTCGACGTGCTGGCCGGCGGCACCTGCGACGACTCGGTCGGCTACTTCGTGGACCCGACGGTGCTGCTGGGCACCGACCCGCACCACGACATCTTCACCTCGGAGTACTTCGGCCCGATCCTCGCCGTGCACGTCTACGACGACGCGGACTACGAGGACGTCATGGGCGTCATCGACACCTCCACGCCGTACGCGCTCACCGGTGCCGTGTTCGCGCGTGACCGCGTTGCGGTGGAACAGGCCCACCGCGCGTTGCGGTTCGCGGCGGGCAACTTCTACGTCAACGACAAGCCGACCGGTGCGGTCGTGGGACAGCAGCCGTTCGGCGGGTCGCGCGGGTCCGGCACGAACGACAAGGCGGGGTCGATCTACAACCTGCAGCGGTGGACGTCACCGCGTGCCATCAAGGAGACGCTGGTGCCGCCCACGCACCACGGCTACCCGCACATGGGTTAGCGGGCCCGCGGTGCCCAGCCCGTCGCCGCGGTGAGCTTGGTGCTCACGACCCGTTGCGAACGCCCGAACACCGCCAACGACGCCGCGAGCCTCCCGAACGCGCGCGGCAGCCGCGTGATCCCCAGGTCCCGCTTCAGGACCGGCGTGCCGACGTTGTAGACGCCCGCGGGCGCGCCGAGCACGGCGACGGCGGCGGCCGCCGCGTCGCCGGGGTGCACGACCGACGTCCAGCCGTCGCCGACTAGCACGGGCGGCGACTGGGCAGCGCCGCCCATCAGCATCCCGAAGCGCAGGAAGACGCCGCCGGGGTGGCGCAGGACGTTGTGCTGCGCCGTCACCGAGCTGGCGATGTGACCGACGGGCTCGATGGGAGCGTTCTCGTCCAGCTCCCGCTCACCGCCGTCGGCGTACACGAACGAGATGCCCTCCTGCACCACGCGGCCCACGCCCGCCCGCAACGCCGCCTCGGCCACCGCCGCGCTGCCCTCCGTGCGGATGCGGTCGTTCTCGGCCCAGGCACCGGGCAGCACGGCCCTGGCGCTCAACGGGACGCGGGTGGCGAGGTTGAGGACGGCGTCGTAGCCGCTCAGCGCGGCCGTCAGCCGGCCGGCGTCGAACATCGAGGTGGTGTGCCGGTCGAGCACCCCGACCTCGTGGCCCGCCTCCCGCAGCCGCGGCAGAGCTTCCCGCCCGAGCACACCCGTCGCACCGATCACGAAGACCTTCATGACCGGTGGACGGGACAGGCTGCCGATTCGTGACGGCCCGGTTCATGACAGCTCAGCCCGTGGCAGCTCAGCCCGTGGCAGGCAGCCGTTCCAACGCCTTCAGCGCCAGTCCCTGCGTGGTCTGCCCGAGCACGTTGTCGTCCTCGCCCTGCTTGGTCACGGTCAGCCCGAGCAGCTCACCCTCGCGGACCTGCACCACGGCCTCGCACGCCGACGACGCGCACCGGCGGGTCATCGGCCGGTCCTCGACCACCGCGCCGTAGCCGCCGTTCGCCTGCAGCCGCGCCGACTCCTGCTCGAACTTCGCCTCCAGCAGCTTCAGCGTCACCGTTGCCGAGCCGAACGAGAACGTGCACTCGCGCTCACCCTTCGCGGTACCGGACAACGAGCCCAGGTCACCGTCCCGCAGCAGCGTGCACGGGTCGGTGTCGGTGAACTTCGGGGGAGCGGGGTCGCCACCGCAGGCGCTCAGCAGCAGCACCAGGGCCAGAACTCGCTTCATCCACTTCCTCTGCAGTCGGTCACGGGGGTCGGAGCTCAGTCCGTGTGGTCGTCCAGCCCGGCACGGGAGGCGAGCAGGCGGCGCAACGACGTCAACCGGCCCGGCGCGTCCGGCACGAGCTCGTCGAGCATGCAGCCGGGGTCCTCGGGGGCACCCAGGTGGCCGCAGCCGGGCGGGCACTCCTCGGCGGCCTCCGCGAAGTCGGGGAAGGCCTTCACGATGTCGTCCGGCGTGATGTGCGCGAGGCCGAACGAGCGGATGCCGGGGGTGTCGACCACCCAGCCGCCGCCGGGCAGCCGCAGCGCGACGGCCTGGGTCGAGGTGTGCCTGCCCTTGCCGACGCCGGAGACGACGCCGACCGCGCGGTTCGCGTCCGGGACGAGCTTGTTGACCAGGGTGGACTTGCCGACACCTGAGTGGCCGATCAGGCAGGACACCGTGTCCCGCAGGCGTTCGCGAAGCTCGGCCGGTTCCTCGTCGGACCGGGTCACGAGCACCGGCACGTCCAGCTCGGTGTAGAGCGCGAGCAGGTCGTCGGCCGACGCGAGGTCGGACTTCGTCAGGCACAGCACCGGTTCCAGGCCACCGGCGTACGCGGCGACCAGGCACCGGTCGATGAAACCGGTGCGCGGCGGAGGATCGGCCAGCGCGACGACCATGATGAGCTGGGAGGCGTTCGCGACGACGACGCGTTCGAACGGGTCCGTGTCGTCGGCGGTCCTGCGCAGCACCGAGGTCCGCTCCTCGACGCGCACGATGCGGGCCAGCGTGTCCGGCTGGCCGGAGGTGTCACCGACGATGCCGACCTGGTCGCCGACCACCACGGGCGTGCGGCCGAGCTCACGCGCACGCATCGCCGTGACGACCACACCGGACTCCAACGCGCACGTCCAGCGGCCGCGGTCGACGCCGATCACCATCGCGATCTCGGCGTCGGCGTGTTCCGGCCTGATCTTGCTGCGCGGCCGCGTCCCCTTGCCGGGGCGCACCCGCACGTCCGACTCGTCGAGCTTGCGCCAGTCCCGCTTGCCCACTGCTACGCGCCTCCGCCGAGCATCGCGTCCCACATCCCCGGGAAGTCGGGGATCGTCTTGGTCGTCGACCCGATGTCGTCGACCGAGACGCCCGGCACCACCAGCCCGATGATCGCGCCCGCGGTGGCCATCCGGTGGTCGGCGTAGGCCTTCCACACCCCGCCGTGCAGCGGTGCCGGCTCGATCACGAGCCCGTCCTCGGTCTCGGAGGCGTTGCCGCCCAGCGCGTTGATCTCGTTCACCAGCGCGGCGATGCGGTCCGTCTCGTGGCCGCGGATGTGCGCGACACCGCGGATCTGCGTGCGACCGCGAGCCACCGTCGCGAGCGCTGCCACCGTGGGCGTCAGCTCGCTCTCGTCGCGCAGGTCGATGTCCACTCCGGACAGCTCAGCCGGTCCGCGCACGGTGAGCCCCTCCTCCGACACCTCGACCGCACAGCCCATGCGTTCCAGGATGCCGCGCACCGCGTCACCGGGCTGGGTGGTCCGCGCGGGCCAGTGCGGGATCGTGACCTGGCCCCCGGTCACCGCGGCGGCCGCGAGGAACACCGTCGCGTTCGACAGGTCCGGCTCCACGTGCCACGTCCGCGCCGCGATCGGGCCCGGCTCGACGTGCCACGCGCTGCTGCCGTCGGTCTCCACCGCGACCCCGACCGAGCGCAGCGTCTGCACCGTCATGTCGATGTGCGGCAACGAGGGCACCGGCCGGCCCGAGTGCCGCACCGTCACGCCCTTGTCGTAGCGCGCCGCCGACAGCAGCAGCCCGGACACGAACTGCGACGAGCCCGACGCGTCGATCGTGACCTCGCCACCGGCCAGCGAACCGCTGCCGCGCAACGTGAACGGCAGCGCGTCACCCTCGACGTCCGCACCGAGCGCGCGCAACGCGTCCAGCACCGTGCTCATCGGGCGCACCCGCGCGTGCGGGTCGCCGTCGAACCTGATCTCGCCCTCGGCCAGCGCGGCGGCCGGCGGCAGGAACCGCATGACCGTGCCCGCGAGCCCGCAGTCGACGTCGGCCGGTCCGCGCAACGCGCCCGGCGTGACGTCCCAGCCGCCGTCCTCCCGGTCGATGATCCCGACGCCCAGCGACGTGAGCGCCTTCACCATCAACACGGTGTCGCGGCTGCGCAACGGCGCGTGCACCGCGGACGGCCCGTCGGCCAGTGCCGCGAGCACCAGGACGCGGTTCGTGATCGACTTCGAGCCGGGCACCGGCACCGTGGAGTGGACTGGGCCGGACGCGCTGGGGGCTGACCAGTGCTGAGTCATGCCCGGAATGATCCCGCACGGCGTCGAGGGCGGCTCGCACAGGTGTTCCCGACGTGCGACGATTGCGACTTCGGAGGTGATCGGTTTTGTGTGGTAGGTACGCCTCCACCAAGGACCCGGCGCTGCTCGCGGCCGAGTTCGAAGCGGTGGACGCCACCGGCGACGAGGCGCCGGGGGCGGACTACAACATCGCTCCCACCAAGCACGTCATGGCGGTGGTCGAGCGCAAGCCGGAGGACGAGGACCTGGAGCGCAGCATCCGCGTGATGCGCTGGGGCCTCGTCCCGCACTGGGCCAAGGACCTCTCCGGCGCGGCGAAGATGATCAACGCCCGCGCGGAGACCGTGCTGTCCAAGCCCGCGTACAAGCAGTCGGCGATGAAGCGCCGGTGCATCATCCCGGCCACCGGCTGGTACGAGTGGCAGCCGGGCGAGGGCCGCAAGCAGCCGTACTTCATGACGCTCGGGGACGACGCGTCCCTCGCGCTGGCGGGCATCTGGTCCGTGTGGTGGAAGGACGACGTCCCGACCGTGACGTGCGCGGTGCTGACGACGGACGCCATCGGCGCGCTGACCGAGGTGCACCACCGGATGCCGTTGCTGCTGCCGCCCGACCGCTGGTCGGCGTGGCTCGACCCGTCCTCGCTCGACCCGAGCGGGCTGCTCGCGCCGGACCCGTCGATCGTCGACGCGCTGGAGCTGCGCCCGGTCTCCACCGCGGTGAACAGCGTGAAGAACAACAACCCGTCGTTGCTGGACCGCGTCTCGCTCACCGAGGACGGGACGCCCGCACCCACCGCGGTCGAGCTGTCGTGACGACGCTGTCGGTGGACACGCCGCACGGCCCCGCACGGGCCTCCCTGCACTGCGCCCACGAACCGCGGGCCGCGCTGCTGCTCGGCCACGGCGCCGGCGGCGGCGTCGAGGCACCCGACCTGGTGGCCGCGTGCCACGCCGCGAACTCCGTCGGCGTGCACGTGGCCCTGGTCGAACAGCCCTACCGCGTGGTCGGCCGCCGTGCCCCCGCACCGGCGGGCCAGCTCGACACGGCGTGGCTCGCGGTGGTCGACGACCTGGGCGAACGCTGGTTCGACGGCCTGCCGCTGGTGTTCGGCGGCCGGTCGTCGGGCGCCCGCGTGGCCTGCCGGACGAGCGTCGAGGGCCAGGCCGTGGCGGTGCTGTGCCTGGCGTTCCCGGTGCACCCGCCGGGCAAGCCGGAGAAGTCCCGGATGGCCGAGCTGGACGGCGTCGAGGTCGCCACCCTGGTCGTGCAGGGCGAGAACGACCCGTTCGGCCGCCCGGTGCGCGCCCCGCACCGCGAGGTCGTGCTGCTGAACGGCGACCACTCGCTGAAGGCCTCCATCGCGGACGTGGGCCGGTGCGTGGGCGAGTGGCTTGACCGCGTGCTGCGGCCGCTCGACTGAATCACCTGCTGGGACGGGGTCGCGCCGTTACTGTCCCGCCCCATGACCGTTATCGACGAGCAGGGCAGACCAGAACCTCCGACCGACGGCGACGAGCTCGCCACCCTGACCGGGTTCCTCGACTTCCAGCGCGCCACCCTCGCGTGGAAGACCGAGGGCCTCACCGCCCAGCAGCTGGCCATGACCACCGCCAAGTCCGAGATGACCCTCGGCGGCCTGGTCAAGCACCTCGCGTACGTCGAGCAGCAGTGGTTCCACGTCGTGCTGCACGACCGCGAGCCGCTGGAGCCGTGGAAGAGCGTGGACTGGAAGGCCGACCACGACTGGGACTGGCACTCGGCCGCCGACCACGCACCGGAGGAGCTCCTCGCGCTGTGGCAGGACGAGGTCGGCCGTTCCCGCGAGGCCGTCGAGGAGGCGCTGACGACCGGCGACCTCGGCCAGGCGGCCAAGCGCAAACCGTGGCGCGGCGATGACCGCACGGTGAGCCTGCGCTGGATCCTCACGCACATGGTCGAGGAGTACAGCCGCCACAACGGCCACGCCGACCTGTTGCGCGAGGCGGTCGACGGCCGAACGGGCGAATGACAACCGATCGGGGCTCTGCGGCGTTCACCTGGAAGTAGACGAACGCCACATGATCGGGGAGAACTCGTGAACAAGATCCGTCCGACCGCCGTCGCACTGGCCGGTGCCGCCCTCCTGGCCGCCGCGGGCACTCCCGCGCAGGCCGAGACGCCGTGGTGCACCGGCGACGACCTGGTGATCACCGCCCACGACATGCGTCCGACGACGAGCCCGAACAAGGGGCACGTCATCAGGTTCGCGGCCGTCGAGGGCGTCACCTGCACGATCGGCGGCAGCCTGAGCAACGTGCGGTTCCTCGACGCCGAGGGCCGGGACCTCAACGTCCCGCTGACCGGCGGCCAGGGCCCGTACACCGAGGCGACGGTCCACGGGATCTTCAGCGCCGTGGCCTACGTCGGCTCGCCGAAGAAGAGCGACACCGTGACCCCGGCGTTCATCCGGTTCGACCTGCCGGGCAAGGGCAGCCTCGGTGCCAGGGTCACCACGGCGTGGCCGTCGTGGGTCGGCACGCCCGTGCAGTTCACGAACATCGGCTGGCCGGTGAGCTGACCGTTGCCGAGACCGGAACGTGCTAGGCGCTGATCGAGGCCACCACGGCACCGGTGAGCCGCACCAGCTCGGCCGGCGCGATCTCCACCTCGAGCCCGCGCCGGCCCGCGCTGCAGAACACCGTCTCGAACTCCAGCGCGGAGGCGTCCACCACGACCGGGAGGCGCTTCTTCTGCCCGAGCGGCGAGATCCCGCCCGCGACGTACCCGGTGGCGCGCTCGGCGTCGGTGACCACGGCCATCTTCGCCTTCTTGCCCTTCAACGCCGCCGCCAGCGCCTTGAGGTCGAGCTGCACCGTCACCGGCACGACGCCGACCGCGAGCTTGCCGTCGACCTCGGCGACCAGGGTCTTGAGCACACGGCCCGGCACCAGGCCGAGCGCCTCCGCGGCCTCCAGCCCGTACGACTCGTGGCGGGGGTCGTGCTCGTACGAGTGCAAGGTGTGCGCCACCCGCTGCTTGTCCAGCAGCGCTGTGGCGGGGGTCCCACGTCCGGCCATGCGGAATTACTACCAGCACGTCCGTGTTGGTCAGGACGTGGCTACGAACACGCTCGAGCGGCCCCGCGTAGAGTCAGCACCGACCCAGGACCTGTGGGAAGGGAGCGCGGTGCCCGCCACCGGCACGACGGAGACGACGGCGGAGCGCGCCGCGCGTTTCGAGCGCGATGCAATGCCGATGCTCGACCAGCTGTACTCGGCGGCGTTGCGCATGACCCGCAACCCGGCGGATGCCGAGGACCTCGTCCAGGAGACCTACCTCAAGGCCTACTCGGCGTTCGCGTCCTTCTCGGAGGGCACGAACCTCAAGGCCTGGTTGTACCGGATCCTGACGAACACCTACATCAACGGCTACCGCAAGAAGCAGCGCCAGCCGATCCAGCAGCCGACCGAGGAGATCACGGACTGGCAGCTGGCGCAGGCGGAGAGCCACACCTCGGCCGGGCTGCGCAGCGCGGAGGTCGAGGCACTCGACAACCTGCCTGACAGCGACGTGAAGGAAGCATTGCAGCGGTTGCCGGAGGAGTTCCGGATCGCGGTCTACCTCGCCGATGTCGAAGGCTTCGCGTACAAGGAGATCGCAGACATCATGGGCACCCCGATCGGCACGGTGATGTCCCGGTTGCACCGGGGCCGTCGCCAGCTCCGCGACCTGCTCGCGGACACCGCACGCGAGCGCGGCTTCCTCCGCGGTGGCAACGGTGGCAACGGAGACGCGTCATGAACTGCGGCGAACCCCACGAGACCGACTGCTCCGAGGTCCTGTCCGAGGTCTGGCTGTTCCTCGACCAGGAGTGCGACCAGGGTCGTCGCGCGGCACTGCAGACCCACCTCGACGAGTGCCACCCGTGCCTGGAGCAGTTCGGGCTGGAGGAGCACCTCAAGGCGCTGCTCGCGCGCAAGTGTGGCGGCGATTACGCCCCCGCCGACCTGAAGGCGCGCATCCGGGCCACGATCGTGGAGATCCGCACCGAGGACTGAGCGCCTCGCACACCGCCCCAGAACAACGAAAAGGCCTGGTCACCGTCGTGGTGGCCAGGCCTTTTCGCAGCACTCAGGCGTTGGGGCGCTTGCCTCGGTTGGCGCCGCCCTTTTTGCGGTCGCGGCGCTTGCGAGCACGCTTCGACATGGGTGTCTCCTAGGATCAGAACTGCTTCACCGACCAGTTTCTCATGGAGGAGTTCTGTCTACTCTCACGGACCTGCTGGCCGAGCACACCAAGCTCTCCGGCGCCGCCGCCGACCACCTCCAACTGGTGGTGGCGGAGTGGCAGCTCCTCTCCGACCTCTCGTTCGCGGACTTCCTGCTGTGGGTGCCGCTGGACGACGACGTCTTCCTGTGCGTGGCCCAGGCCCGGCCCACGACGGCGCCCACCGCCCACCCCGAGGACGTGGTCGGCAGCGAGGTGCGCTCGGACGAGCACCCGCAGCTGCGCCGGGCGATGGACGAGTCGCGGATCTGCCGCGAGGAGGACCCCCGCTGGCACCTGGGCGTGCCGGTGCGGCGCGAGACCATCCCGGTGCGGCTGGGCACGCAGGTCATCGCGGTGCTGAGCCGCAGCACGAACCTGGCCGTGCCGCGGGTGCCGTCGCCGTTGGAGATCTCCTACCTGGGCAGCGCGGCCGACCTGTGCCAGATGATCGCGGACGGCACGTTCCCCGCGCCCGAACCGTCGCCGGACGTGCACACCAGCCCGCGCGTCGGTGACGGCCTGATCCGGCTCGACCCGTCCGGTGCGGTGGTGTTCGCCTCGCCGAACGCGCTGTCGGCCTACCACCGCATGGGGCACGCGTCCGACCTGGTCGGCGTGCACCTGGCGCCGCTGACCCGCAGCCTGATCGGTGACCCGTTCGACGCGACCGAGGTCGCCCAGCGCATCCGGCAGGCGCTCGACGGGCAGCCGTCGATGCGCATGGAGGCCGAGTCGCGCCGCGGTGCCGCGGTCCTCTTCCGGTCGTTGCCCCTTCGGCCACGGGGTCAGGCGGCGGGCGCGATCGTGCTGTGCCGCGACGTCACCGAGGTCCGCCGCCGCGACCGCGCGCTGATGTCGAAGGACGCGACGATCCGCGAGATCCACCACCGGGTCAAGAACAACCTGCAGACCGTGGCGGCGCTGCTGCGGCTGCAGTCGCGCCGGCTGTCGAACCCGGAGGCCAAGGAGGCGCTCGCCGAGTCGGTGCGCCGGGTCACCTCGATCGCGCTCGTGCACGAGACGCTGTCGATGTCCGTCGACGAACGCGTCGACCTCGACGACGTCATCGACAAGGTCATCCCGATGATGGGCGACGTCGCCGTCACCGAGACCCAGGTGAAGGTGCGCCGCGAGGGCGGGTTCGGCATCGTCTCCTCGGAGATCGCGACCCCGCTCGTCATGGTGCTGACCGAGCTCGTGCAGAACGCGTTCGAGCACGCCTACGCCCCTGGCCAGCGCGGGGAGGTCGTCGTGCACAGCGAGCGCTCGGCGAAGTGGCTCGACGTGACGATCTCCGACGACGGCAAGGGCCTGCCGCCCGGTTTCTCCCTGGAACGCACGGATCGTCTCGGTCTGCAGATCGTGCGGACCCTCGTCGACTCCGAACTGAGGGGCTCGTTGAGCTTGCGACGGAGGCCCCGAGGCGGTACAGAGGCGGTCCTGCGCGTGCCGCTGCGGGGGCGGCGCTAAACTGGCCTCGTGCACACGTGACGACCAGCCTCAGCGGTCTCACGTGGTCATGCGGGAGGGTGTGCAAACAAGAAAAGAACCCGACACCTGGCACGGTGTCGGGTTCTTCTCTATGTGTGCTTGTCGCGGCGAACAGCCTGCTCAGGCGTTGCTGCGGGCGCGCGTGCGAGCGTTGCGGCGCTTGAGAGCGCGACGCTCGTCTTCGCTCATCCCGCCCCAGACGCCGGCGTCCTGGCCGCTCTCCAGTGCCCACGCGAGGCAGTCGGAGACGACGGGGCAACGGCGGCAGACGGTCTTCGCCTCGGCGATCTGAAGCAGCGCGGGACCACTGTTCCCAACGGGGAAGAACAGCTCGGGGTCCTCGTCGCGGCAGATCGCGCGGTGGCGCCAGTCCATTGGAACTACTCCTCAGCCTTGGCGCGCACAAAGGCACGCCGGTTGTCAGCGGTCGTTTTGGGGTGCTTGTGAATGCTTTCACGAACGGCTGGGATGTCAAGGGGTTGGCACCAACCCGGTGAGTGAACTCACCCAAAAGATCGACAGCGTTCACCTGGGGTTTCACGCTCTGCTGTCACTCGATTGCTCTACATCCCGGATGGGTAGCGAGACGGTTACAGAACGATCACGGACCGTCGAGTTCGCCCTGCGTCACACAGCTACGGTCAACGCCTGGGGAACCGCCCGGAACTCCACCTGGGTCGTCGTGCCGAGGAAGTCGCCATCCACCTGCAGGTTGGCGGGTTCCTCGCTCTTCACTTTGACATATTCGACGTCATCGCGCCGCACGAGTTTCGGGCTCTTCGGGTTCCCGGTGGCCAGCACCTGTGTGATGTAGCGCGCAACGGTCGGCGGTCGCAATGTCGTGAGCGCCGACAGGCCCAGCCCGTTGTCGAACGAGGTGCTCGGGTTCAGGTGGATGTCGTTGTCCCCGAAGTACGTCCACGGGTCCGTGTTGGACACGAACACCATGCCGACATCGAACTGCGGCTCGTCCGGCACCTCGACGGTGAAGCGCTCCGGCGTGCGCACGAGCTTCGCGTACGCCTTGAGCGCCACCGCCAGGTAGAGCGCCGGGCTCGCGTTGCGGCCGCGGGCGCGCTTGGCCTCGACACCGGCCACGACGTCGGCGTCCAGGCCGATGCCCGCGTTGAAGGTGAACCAGCGGCCCTCGTCGCGGCCGATGACGTCGGAGAAGACCTGGCCGAGGCCGATGCGGCGGGTCGTGCCGTTCTCGATGGCCTGCAGCAGGACGTGCGTGGCCTCGACGGGGTCGCGCGGGATGCCCAGCGCGCCCGCGAAGACGTTCGCGGAACCGCCGGGGACGACGCCCAGCATCGGGGTGCCGGGGCGGGGGCCGTCCAGCAGGATGCCGTTGACGACCTCGTTGACCGTGCCGTCGCCGCCGTGGGCGATGACCAGGTCGAACCCGTCCTTGACCGCCTGCGCGGCCGCGTCGAGCGCGTGGCCGCGGTAGGAGGTCTGGACGATCTCCAGCTTCACGTCGGAGGCGAGTGCGTGCGCCAGCACGTCGCGACCCGCCGGCGTCGTTGTAGTCGCCTGGGGGTTCACCACGAGAAGAGCGCGCACCACTTGAGGGTAGGACAATGCGTGACCGCTCGCGGTTCGCATGTCCTCCCTCGGAGCGACTCCAGCCTCACGAAAGTGGCGTAGATCTCCCTCCCGCTCGCACCGCGCCGAGCCCGCAGGCGAGTGCACCCCGGACGACCGCCGGCTCGCTGAAGGCCCCTTGATCTTCCCCCTCCCGGCGTGCTCGCAGAGCCCTCCAACCGGGTGGCCTACGATCCGTGACCAGTACAGAACGTGAGGAAAGGTCGCCTGTGACTACCGGTACCCCGGCCCCGCCGCGCGCGGTGCGGACCGCCGCCGCACTCACCTTCGTCCAGGGGCTCGGCGGCATCGCACTGGCCGGCGCGCTCGTCCTGCGGGTGCTGCAGGGCGCTCCCTCCGCAGGTCCGGTGCTCGGAGCCGCCGGTGTGCTCGTGCTGTGGTTCGGCGGGGTGATCTTCGCCTGCGTGATGCTGTTCCGCGGCCGGCACGGCGCCCGCACGCCCGTGATCGTCACGCAGCTGCTGCTCCTGGGCTGCGCCTGGTACGCCTACGGCCCGTCCGAACAGCCGCTCATCGGATCTCTGGGCGGCATCTACTGCGTCGTGGTGCTCGTCCTGCTCTTCACCCGCGACGGCCGGGAGTGGGCGCTCGGTTTGCCGAGCGTCGAAGAAGACAAAGCCGACTAACGGAGGGTGGTCACGGTCACGCAGTCGGGTGAAGCTGTCGGTGGTTGCTTAACCACTCCCTGCACTCACGAGGTGACCAACCATGCGTTTCAAGACCGCGATCGCGAGCGCTTTCCTGGCGGCGCTTTCCCTCGCACCCATGACGGCGACGGCCACGGCCGCGCCGGAAGAGCCGAGCATGTCGCCGATGATCATCGGCGGCAGCTACGCGCAGAACTTCCCGTACGCCGCCCGCCTGTTCTTCAACGGGCGGGAGAACTGCTCCGCCACGAAGATCGCACCTCAGTGGATCCTGACCGCTGAGCACTGCGTCTCGGGCAGCGGCACGTACACGTTCCGCGCGGGCAGCCTGGACCAGACGTCCGGTGGCCAGCTGGTCACCGCGACCCAGATCATCAAGCACCCGTCGGCCGACCTCGCGCTCGCGCGGGTCGGCACGTCGATGTCGGCGCCGTTCGCGCCGCTCGGCACGACGTCGGACGTGGCCAACGGCAACACCGTGCAGCTCTACGGCTGGGGTGCCACCTGCACCAACCAGCCGGAGATCAACTGCCAGTCGCGCTACCTCAAGGTCGCGAACACCCGCGTGACGTCGGTCAACGGTCGTGACTACCGCGGTGGCACCGCGGTGGCCGTGACCCGCGTCGACGGCATCGCCGCCGGCGGTGACTCGGGTGGCCCGATGTTCTCCAACGGCAAGCAGGTCGGTGTCGCCTCGACGTCGGACCGCTCGACGCGGTCCAACTACACCCACGTCGGCGTGTACCGCTCCTGGATCCGCCAGTACGCGGGCGTCTGATCCCGAAGTAACGCGGGGGCCCCGCGTTCCTCTCAGGGGAACGCGGGGCTCCCGCGTGTCACGTGGAAGCACGTGCGTATGTCACCGAGCGTGTTCACGAATGGTGGATGGACACGAACGGAGTAGCCAGCTACCGTGCTGCCAGCGTTCGCGCCGCTCGGGAGCAGGGTGAGGTGCGCAGTGCAGGACGGCCCGCAGCGGGTGACGACAGGCAGCAGTTCCGAACGACCCAACGAGGCGCGCCTCTTCGACTACTACCTCGGCGGCGCCCACAACTTCGCGGTTGACCGGGCTCTCGCCGAGGAGACGATCAAGCAGTTCCCCATCGCCGAGATGGCCCGCACGATCAGGTCGTTCTCCCGCCGGGTGGTGCGCTTCTGCGCCGAGGACCTCGGCATCCGCCAGTTCCTCGACCTCGGCAGCGGCATCCCGACCGTCGGCAACGTCCACGAGGTGGCCCAGGCCGTCGACCCCTCGTGCCACGTCGTGTACGTGGACCGCGACCCGGTCGCCGTCGCCCACTCCCGCACGATGCTGCGCGAGAACCTCAACGCCGCCATCGTCCAGGCCGACATCTGCGACGTCGGCGCCGTGCTGCGCGACCAGGAGACCCGCCGCCTGCTCGACTTCGAGAAGCCGGTGGCCGTCCTGATGATCGGCATCCTCCCGTACGTCCACGAGGACCCCACCGGTGTCGTCGCGCGCTACCGGGCCGCGGTGAGCGGGGGGAGCGTGCTGGCGCTGACCCACCTGACCCGCGACGTGGAACCCGAGCTCGTCGACAAGCTCGTGACCCTGGCGGACGGCCTGCAGACGCCCCTCGTGCCGCGCACGAAGCAGGACGTCGAGGAGTTCGTCTGCGGCCTGGAACTGCTCGAACCGGGCCTCGTGCTCGCCGCGCACTGGCGGGCCGACGGTGAGCTGCCCGGCGGTTCGGCGGCGGCCGACGCGTCGACTTACGGTGCCGTCGCGCTCATCCGGGACTGACGAGCAGGTAGCGCTCGTCCCAGAAGCTCGTCACGGCGCGCGGCTCCTCCTCCGGCGGGAACGGCGAAGGCCGGGCCCCAGAGGTGGGCCCGGCCTGGTCGTTTTGCTGCCGCGTCAGCCCCGGTAGGCGCCGCCGGCCGCGGCCGGGCCCTGGTACTGCGCGCTGCCGAAGCCGAGCATCGGGTAGCCGATGAAGCCGAACAGCCACAGCCCGAAGAACCCGAACACGCCGCTCTTGCCGAACGACTTCGCGATGTCGAGCGACACGATGATCGAGATCACGAGGTTGACGAGCGGGATGATCATCAGGATCAGCCACCAGCCCGGACGGCCGGCGACCTTCAGCCAGACGTAGATGTTGTAGATCGGGATGATGGCGGCCCAGCCGGGCTTGCCGGCCTTGCTGAACGTCGCCCACATGCCGGCGATGACGAGCACCGCGAACACGAGGCTGAAGATCAGGGAGCCGGTGCTCGAGCCGGAGTCTTCGTACACGGTAGGTCCTTCCAGGATTTGCCGGGGATCGGCGACGCGGGACGCTGCCAGCACCGAGCACCGGTCCTCAGTGGAATTCCCGTTTCGTGAGCCTTTCGAGACCTTCCGTCAACCTTCAGCGTGCAGCGCCGAGCTCCCGCAGCGCGTGATCGGCCACCCGCATCACCGTCCACTCGTCCATCGGGACGGCACCCAGCGACTTGTAGAACCCGATCGACGGCTCGTTCCAGTTGAGCACCCACCACTGCAGCCGGGTGTACCCGCGCTCGACGCATTCCCGCGCGAGCACCTCCAGCAGCTGCTTGCCGAGGCCCTTGCCGCGCTGCTCCGGCGTGACGTAGAGGTCTTCGAGGTAGATGCCGTGCACGCCGTCCCACGTCGAGAAGTTGAGGAACCACAACGCCATGCCGACGACCTGACCGTCCACTTCGGCCACGTGCCCGAACAGCGCGGGGTGCTCGCCGAACAGCGCCGTCCGCAGCTGCTCGGCCGTGAGGTGGCACTGCTCCGGCGCCCGTTCGTAGAGCGCGAGCTCGTGCACCAGCCGCACGACCGCGTCGACGTCGCGCGGTTCCACCCGCCGGATCATCACACCTCCCAGGCAGGCACGTTGAGCCTGCGCACCTGCGGGTCGCCCCGCTCGTCGCCCAGCTGGCAGGTGCCGGCCGGGTCCAGTCCGAAGTGGACGCCCTGGTCGGGCGCCAGCCCCAGCCACGCGGCGATCAGCACGCGGCTGAAGTGGCCGTGGCCGACCAGCACCACGTCACCACCGGGCAGGACGCGGCGCACCTCGGCGAGCACCTTGCGGGCCCGCTCCTGCACCTCCGCGTGCGTCTCGCCGCCGGGCATCGGGTGCGTCCACACGGTCCAGCCCGGCACGCGCTCGCGGATCTGCGGCGTGGTGATGCCCTCGTAGTCGCCGTAGTCCCACTCGGCCAGGTCCTCGGTCGTCGCCGTGATCTCCAGTCCGGCCAGCTCCGCCGTCCTGGTGGCGCGCTGCCGCGGGCTCGTCAGCACGAGCGCGGGCGCCTGGTCCGTCGCTCTGAGCCGGGCGAGCGTGGCGCCCGCCCTGCGTGCCTGCTGCTCGCCCTCGGGCGTCAGCTCGATGTCGGTGCGTCCCGTGTGCCTGCCGCTCTCGGACCACTCGGTCTGGCCGTGGCGCAGCAGGTAGAGGTGGGTGCTCACCTGTTCGATCCTAAGGAGTGGCCGCGACCACGTTTGGGGGAGTCTCCGTTCGAGGTACCCCGCTCGCCATGACCTCCGAGCCCCACGACCACGGCGAGCCCGACGAGGTGGATGCCCGGGAGATCCGCGAGGCCTTCGGGGTGCGCGTCGCGCGCATCCGGGCCGAGCTGCACGTCGACGTGGAACAAGCTGCGGCAGAACGAACGCGACGCCGACAACGGGGGAGAATGACCTCCTGGCGCTCGACTCTGGGCGCATAGGTCGTCGAACAACCCGCAGACGCAAAACGACGCTGGCCCGCGAACGAATTCGCAGGCCAGCGTCGTTCACAAGGCTGAGGGAATCAGCCCTGCTTGGTCTCCCAGAAGATCTTGTCGATTTGTCCGGGAACACGCCTTGAGCTGCACTAATGGGTCTCGGCGGGGACTTGGGCCGTCTCCGGGCCGTCACTGTGGAGCTGGGCCAGGAACCCGTCGATCACGCCCTTGGTCTGCGGGATGTTCTCGGGGATGAGGTGCGTGTACGTCGCAAGGGTGAACGTGGGGTCCGCGTGCCCGAGTAGTTCCGACACGGTCTTGATCGACTCGCGGCCGTCGAGCAGGACCGAGGCGTACAGGTAACGCAGGTTGTGCATGCCGTTTTCGTACCGGCCCGCGGGCACCCCCGCCCCGACGAGCGCAGGCTCCCTTGTGGTGCTCAGGCAATTGGGCAGCGTCGGCCTTCACTTACTTGCGGCGGGCGACAAGAAGTAGGGCCTGGACCGGCTGGGCGGGACGGCGACCAAACGAATTCACCAAGGTCCGCAAGGCCAAAAGATCATGTCCTCGCCGGGGCAGGCGGGCAGTCTGATGACGCGAAGCCGTCGATAGTTCGCGAACCAGCACAACCAGGATTCATGTCATCCGCTGATCTCTATGAGAGCAGCCACACCCGCTAGGGGTAAACCCGCTCAAGCTCTCGTCCGTAGCGAAGGTGTCCCTTGGCACGTACGGTTGGACGGATCATTCCTCCAGACAAAATTCGCCCGTTCAACCCGTACGGCCGACTGCGATGAGGGCTCTTCTCAATAGAGGCCATGGCACTGTTGGACCTGATGTAGCCGAAATCTGCAACCCTGACGGCGCGTAGGCAAGTATTTTCACCCAAAAGAGTGACGTATCCCTGATCGAGCGGCCGGATAAGCTACGCAGCGCATCAGCCGCTACTGAACCGTGAGATCCGCAACCTGTCATCCTTGTTCGCTTCCGTCACGTTTTCGCAAGCCTCAGACATCAGGAGCAAGGTCACCGGACCTGCTTACCTGTTCGGCAGATGCCCTTCTCGTTGCCGGTACATGGGCGGCTCATGCCGACAGGAGGTGCACCTCCGACCTGAACCTGCCACCGTTGCCATCGAGGCTCGCCCGAGCGGGTGGCACGCCAGTCACGATATGTACAGCGGAGACCCAATGAACCTGTTGTGGGCACTAGCGGCAGTCTTGGTGGCTGTGGCCATCGGGATCTTGTCAAACTGGCTCCCAAAGCCAGCAAAAATGCCAACCGTTGCCGTTGTGGTTGCCTTGCTGTTGTTCGCTTTAGCAAGTGTAATCATAACGACCGGTAAGGATGACAACCATTCAGGTAAGATTGAACCGACGGAACGGCCATCAAGTTCCGGCGATCTCAACCCAACTGTATCCACCTTCGATAACCCAAGCGGTGAAGTTGGTAAGGATGCATTCGTGTCGGACATAGAGCCGGCGGGGGCTTTGGGAAATTTTGTCGACCGGCGCGCAGCCGAAATTGATGGACGCAGCTACGCGAAGAGTGTTATTACGGTCTGTCATAATCCTAAAGACGAAAGTCCGGCGGTGTACACTTTGGGTAAAAGCTATGCTAGCCTAACTGCCGTTGTTGGAGTTGAGGGAAAGTGGCCCTTTAATTATTCGTCGACAGTTTCAATAAAGGGTGACGGTAGAACGCTGAAAAGCCTTACCGTGGGCGTAAGTAGGTCGCAGTCGATATCGGTTGACATTAGGAATGTGAACCGCCTGGAGCTTCATTGTTCCTTTGCGATTGAGGAAGGCAAGGCTGGAGGCTATGTAATTGAGGTTGCATTCGGTGACGCCAAAATCATCAAATGACCCTAAGGAGTTTTATGAGAATCTTTGCGCAGGCAGGAGCTTGCATCCAGTGCAATGCGCTGTTGTCGACGAACAGCAGCACGGCCGCGCCGACTAGTGAATAGCACGGTCCACCTTGGCGGTTTGTCCGGGTACATGCCCCGAACTGCGAAAACGGGTGCGCTGGCGACTTGGTCGTCTCTGGGTCGTTAGTCGCGGAGTTGCCCCAGAAACCCGTCGATCACGCCCTTGGTCCGCGGGATGTTCTCGGGGATGAGGTGCGTGTACGTCGCAAGGGTGAACGCGGGGTCCGCGTGCCCGAGCAGTTCCGACACGGTCTTGATCGACTCGCCGCCGTCGAGCAGGACCGAGGCGTACAGGTGGCGCAAGTTGTGCATGCCGTTCTCGTACCGGCCCGCGGGCACTCCTGCCCCGAGGAGTGCGGGCTTCCAGTAATTCCGGTCGAAGTCGTTCGCCCGGATCGGGAGGCTCCTCATCGACGTCATGATCAGCTCGACCGTCACCAACGGACCGTCTGGTGTCTCCCACGGCAGCGTGGTCCGGACTGGCGGGAACTGCTCCATGTGCGCGTCGATCGAGCGCTCGACGTGGTCCGGCAGTGGAACAGTGCGAGTCTTCTTGTTCTTGGGCAACGCGAAGACGAGCGTGTTCCTCACGGTCTTGATCTGCCGGACGATATGCACCTCTCGCGCTTTGCGGTCGATGTCTTCCACCGCGACGCCGAAGCACTCACCCTGGCGCATGCCGAGCCCCGCACCGAGGTTCGTCCCAACTCGAAAGCGCTCGGGCAAGCCCCGTTGTACGGCCGAGACTCGCGCGGCCGGCCATGGCACCACCTTCTTCTTGGTCGGCTTCGGCTTCTTGACCGACTTGCCCTCACACGGGTTCTTGTCGATCACTTCGTCGTCGACCGCAGCGTTCATGACCGCCGATAGATTCATGAACAGTGTGTGCCGGTACCGGTCCGACAGCTTGTCCTTGCGGAGCTTGCTGTCCCAAGACCTCAGTGACGATGCGTTGATCTCATCGAGCGGCATTTCACCGAGGTGCGGGAAGATGTGCTTCCCGAAACGCATCTCCAGGATCTCCCGCGAGGCTTCATCCATGTCGTGATCGGCGATGTAGTCCGACGCGAACGGCTTCAGGAGAGGCATCCCCTTGGGCTTCTTGGAAGCTTGCGGAGACTCGTAGATCCCAAGCGTGATCTTCGCTTCGGTCGTGTTGATCCACTCCTGAGCGGCCTTGTCCTGACCGTCCGCGAAGCTCTCCGAGATCTCGCCACCGTCAGGCCCGATCACCCGAGCCCGGTAACGCTTCCCGACTCCGCAACGCGAAGTTGGTTGCTGGACAGTCTTCTTGGGGTTGCTCGGATCCTTGACGGTGGTGAACCAGCGGTCCTGTACGTGGCCCATCACGCCACCTCCGCCGGTTGAGCCTGAAACCAGGCACGAACCTCATCTGGGTCCCACCGGATGTGCTTACCGACTCGTCTTCCCTTGGGGCCGTACTTCTTGGTGCGCCATCCGTAGACGGTGGCGACCGTGACCTGGAGGTAGTTGGCTACTTCTGCGATGTCCCAAAGTTGTTGGCTCATGCTGCTGTTTCCCTTTCGTACTTGCGTAGGCGTTGCGCGCGGACTCGTTCGGCGATGCCGGCGGCGAGTTCGCGTTCCGCGTCGTTGTCGTAGCCGGACCCGGCGTACTGCCAGTCGTTGACGACGACCACGGATGCGGGATCGAGTTCGAGGCGCTCGAACATTTCGAGCTTCCGGAACGTCCTGCGCTCTTCGCGGATGGAGCGGAAGGTGGTCGAGTAGTGCTTGGACTTGGTGAGGAAGTGGCCGCGGAATCCGAGCATGTGCGCCCACTTGCGCAGGTTCAGTTCCTCGAAGTCGGCCAGGCCGCCGAGGTCCCAGGCCGTTTGCACCATCCGTCGGTGGTGCTCGGAGATCTGGAGGATGTCGATGTCCAACTGGGAGCGGATCGGCCGGTCCGCCGTGTCCTTTGCTCCCGTGCCCTTGGTGGCGTACTTGGCGACGTAGCCCGCCAGCCGGGCCTCACTGATCTCGCCGGACTCGTCTTCCACCTGGGAGCCGCGGATTCCTTTGGTATCGACCTGTTCGCCCCACAGCAGGTGCAGCGCCGAGCCGTCCGGCCGCGTGGTGTCGATCCGCACCGCCCGAGCAGCCGCCTTGATGCAGTCGGCGAGCAGTTCGGCCGTGGCCCAGGCCGGGGTGGGGTCGTAAGGTCCGTCCGGTCCGTCGACGCGAACGACGGCGTGGAAGTGGACGAGGCCCCGCCGCTGGTATTCGGCGACCTTGGCGTACGACAGCCGAGCGTGGTCCTTGAACTCGGAGACCTTCAGGCCGGCCGCGCCAGCGAGCTTGCGGCGCAGGGCGATGGTGAACCGGTGCCACAGCTTGCCTGCGTGTGCCTGCCAGAGGACCGCGCCGGTGTAGTCGTAGGTGCCGGGGTCGACGGCACCGCCGATGCGGGGATCGTCGCCGTGGTGCCATTCACCGCAGCCCGTGCAGGGCCGGACCTTGCCGGTCGTGGCGATCGGACGGTTGTGGACCGGACCGAACGACGGCGCGGTGAGCGTCGCGAACACGCGCGGCTTGTCAGACACTGTCTCCGGGACGCCCTTGCTGCCACCAGCCAGGCCCGCGTGCATCAGGTGGTAGGCGTCCGCCGCGTACCGGTCGGAACAGGCCGGGCAGACGGACTCGCGGCGGTTGCCGCACGGGACCATGACGTCCCCGCCGATGTGCTCGATCAGCCCGCCGTTGAGGTCCTGGAGTTGGAAGGCGCCGGACAACCGGATGGGTGCGGCGCAACCACCGATCGCGGTCACCCGGTCTCGCCATGCCCGGAAGTCGACCGCCTTTACTCGCGCGGTGATGCGGTCTTCCAGGGTGAGCACGGGCGCCCTCCTTATCGTTGCGGGAAAACGAAAGGCGGGGCATGACCGGTCTTCTGGTCATGCCCCGCGTGGTTGAGATGGGTTCAGGCTGCGAGTTGCGCAGCGAGCCGCGCGGCGTACTCCTCAGGCACGTTGAGCGCGTCTTGGATGTCTTGCGCGGTGAGCGCTCGACCCTCCGCGTGAACCTCGTTCGCTTTGGCGTCCAGCGCACCTTGCAGGTGTCCGGGAAGCCTCAGAGCGGTTCGAGCGGGTGCCGCTTGGGTGACAGCGCTCGGAGGGGTGGACGTCGGCGCAGGAACGATCTCAGCGACCTTGTCACGGGCGGCGTTGCAGCGTGCCTGGATCACCGGCATGACTTCGGCGAGCAGGAACACCACGAGCGGGATCACGAGGTGCAGGAACACCATCCCGGCGTTGATCTGCCCGTCCGGTGGCCGTAGTGACGACCACACGTTGGTGACGAGCGTTGCGCCGAGCAGCACCCGCTTGAGCCACTTGACCGGCCGGTCGTCGACGGCCAGGCCGTGAGCGAGCATCTGCGCTTCCCACCGCAGGAGCGTGATCAGGATTCCG
Source organism: Lentzea chajnantorensis (assembly GCF_054300775.1). Taxonomy (NCBI): domain Bacteria; kingdom Bacillati; phylum Actinomycetota; class Actinomycetes; order Pseudonocardiales; family Pseudonocardiaceae; genus Lentzea; species Lentzea chajnantorensis. The sequence continues at coordinate 2,057,076 of NZ_JBSDZT010000002.1, forward strand.
GCGAAGGCCGGTTCCACGAGCCACGCGCCCCACCACATCGGGTCAGACGGCCCGAGGTGTCCGGCGAGGAACGCTTGCACGCCGGTTGCGGTGAAGCCGAGTCCGCAGGTCAGGAAGCACCACATCGAGCGTGTCACCGAGGCCCGGAACCGGTCCGCCTGCACGGCCGCCAGCAACGGGTTCGCGGTGAGCTTGTGGATGTCCTGCGCCTCATCGAGTTGCGCCCGCAGCCGTCGAACAGTGCGAGTCTCGCGCGCTTCCTCGGACTCGGTTTCGTTGCTGTGATTGGACTTCTCGGGCACCAGGCCACCTACTCCCCGTGTGCTGCCTTGAGGAGCAGGCACCCCAGCCACAGCAGTTCGACGGCGAGCACCAGGCATCCGACGAAACCGAACAGTAGGTACATGCAGATCAGAGAGGTCACCACGGCGGTTGCCATGTGCGCGATGCGGACGAAGCCGCGGAGATTGATCGGGACAGCGAGCACGAGCTTCATCAGGCCACGTCCTTTGCGTTCCTGGCGAGGTAGTGGATGCGGCGCCGATCAGCACCGGTGAGGCCGCCGACGACGCCGGAGGCGTTGGCACGGAACCGGGGAGTGGTGGCTTCCCAGTCCAGTTGGTCCTGGCGGCACTCGACGAGGACCGGGCAGGACGCGCACACCTTCTTCGCGGCGGCGATTCGGCCGGCGGTGTCGAACAGGCTCGGATCGGAGCCCGCGCAGGCGGCCCGTTCACGCCAGGCAGGCGGTCCGTCAGTCGGTCCGAACAGGACCCGCATCAACACCCGGTAGCCGAAGGCCTCAGCGTCATTGGTGCTCATGCCGCCACCGCCAGCCGGGCAGTGGACGCCCGCGCGGCCTGAACGACTTGGGCCACCTCATCGAAGGTGACCTGTTCCGGCGTGCACACCGACAACCGGAAGGCCTTGGCGAGCACCGCCCCGGAGCCGGACTTGACCTTGCCACCCAGTTCGACCACGGAGGCCGAGGCAGCGAGACCGAGCGTGATCCCAGAGGCAGTGCGGCCGGTCGCCGCGACCGAGAGGGTTCCTGCGGCTTGCAGGGTCCAGGTCAGCTCGACCCCGTGCAGCGAGGCTGCCCAGACCAGCAGGCAGGCCAACCGATCGGGTGCGGTGCCGGAGGTGAATTCGGCGTGCACCGAGCCGGACTGTGTGGAGATGACCAGCCGGTCCGGCCGGGGCAAGCCGAGAGTGCGGATGTGGCCGCGGACTGCGCGGAGCAGGCCGTCGAGGCGGCGAAGGGCGTTGTTTTCGGGCATGGTGAGGCCTCCACGATTAGTGGCGAAAGTCTTGGGGCAAAAGAAAGTCAGGCGATCGAGCGAAGAGAGCCGGTCTGTCCGTCGCGGACGAACTCCACGAGTTCGCGGATGTTCTCGTCCGTTGTGTATGCCGCGCGGACTCGACGGGGAACGCGTGAGCGTTCGTCGGTGCGGTAGCCGATGCCGGCGGTTTCAGGAACGGCCGGGATCTGGTCAGCGATCGCACCTCGTTCGCGTGCGCCCTCACCCAGCACCATGTCCGGGTGCGTTGGTGACGTGGTGCGAAGGCAGATGCGGTTGGGGAACAGGTCCCGGATCTTCAGCGTGTCCTTGTCCGGTTCCTGGATGTAGGCGTCCGCCACGTGGTTGGTCGCCCGTCCCATCGAGGTGCCGCGAGCCAGCAGGCCCGTGATCTCGCGGGCGTACTCCGGCCGGTAGGCGACCAGCGATGCGATTTCGTCCACGATCAGCAGGTTGAGTGGGTACTCACGCGACGGCTGTACCGACCGAAGTCCTGCCCGCTGCATTCGTTTCTGGGTGCGCTCCATGTCGTCCACCCACTTCTCGATCAGCTCCAGGCACTCGCCCGCGTCATCGGCGTAGCGGTTCTCCGTGATCGGTTTGATGGCCGCGAACTCCAGGTACTTCGGGTCGCAAACCCACAGGCGGACGATGCCGTCCCTGATCAGCGGGGCCATCGAGCGCAGCTTGGCGAACGCGAGCGAGTTCTTGCCCGACCCGGTTCCGCCCGCCGTGAGGGTGTGCGTGCCTTGGACGGGTTCGGTCCAGTCGCCGCCGTACTCGTCCTCACCCAGCAGCACAGCCCGCAGGTCCACGTCCTCGGAATGCTCGGGCATGTCCGGCGCCGGGATGATCTCCGTGAACGGTTCGTCCCGCTGGACGACAAGCGCCACGTAACCGGGTTTCACCAGCTCGATTGCGACGCGTTCAGCTTCCATCGCGTGCGCCAGCTCTTCGGCCTGGCGGGCGAAGTGCATCGGTGACTGGCCCTTGGCGAGCTTCACCAACACGGTGTCGATCGACGGCGAGTACGACCGGACGCGGACCACGCGCGGGTAGTTCGTGACCTTCTTCCGGCGATGCTCGGTTGTCAGCTTGTGCACGTCCATCAGATCCCGCCAGCGCCCACCGACGTAGGCCCCGAACCACCGCCGCTGCCAGGCTCGCAGTGTGGGTGCGGCCAAGGTGTCGAACGAGTCCGGGTGACCCCGGTACCAAAGCCCGGTCGCGCCAGCTGCGCCGCCGAGGACGTAGCCCGTGACGCTCGGGCCAAGCGTGTAGGCACCGGCCGCGACGGCGGACGGGGCGAGCATCCATTCCGGGTTCCTGGCCAGCCATCGCGCCGCGCGGAACTCGGCGGCCACGACGCGCTTGCTTGCGTTCCACTTCCAACCCATTGCAGTACTCCTCAGGAAGCGCGGCGGCCGACCCTCGAATGTGTCGAAGATCGGCCGCCGCGTTGATCAGTGCGGATTCAGTTGTTGGGCAGTTGCCCGCGGGCGTAGGACGCCTCCGTGGTCAGCACGCTGACCGAGCGGACGAACCGGCGCCGCAGGTCCGTGAAGCCCTCACGACGGACCGGGATGCCGTCCATCGCCGTACGGAGCTGCTTCATCGCCTGGTCCAGGTTGGACACGGCGTTGTCGAGCTGGTGAGACATCGATCAGGCTCCCCACTCTTTGGCCTTCAAATTGATCTCGTGCCGCTTGGCCTGCTCCCGGAGCGCACTGAGGTCGTTCCGCACGGTCCGCAAGTAGCCCTTGAGTTCGTCAGGTGTCGCGACCCGCCAGCCACCGGCCTTGCCAGGCTTCTCGCTCATCCGGTTGATGAGCTTTTACAGCGGCACCAACAACTCCTCAACGAAATCCATCGCGCCGACGAACGAGCCGTACCGCTGCTGTGCTCGCTCGTTCAACATCTCTTGGATCAACTGGCCAACCTCTCAGTCCTCGTGTCTCCCACGTAGATGAAGCGGTACAACGCTTGCTGCAACTCCAGGTGGTCTTGCCAGCTCTGGCCGACAACCGGAAAGCCGTGCTTCTCAAGTACTTCGCCGACCTCGTGAACGAGGCCGAACGTGAAGCGCGGGTCATCGCCGTTCGGACCAGCCAGTGCGATCGGGTAAGAGCGCTCATCCATGCCGGAACTCCTTTCGGGAGGCACGGCAAACCCAGGAACAAAGGTCGTACCTGGATTCACCGAATCTCGCGGAGCACGCGAAATGCTCCGGATTTAGGCATGGTTCGACTCACTGTGTAATTCTCAAAGAACAAATTGAGTGCCCTGGCCCGACTCGAAGCGGGCTACCGGCCTACCGGGCAGGGCTTCCGGGACTAAGCCGCGGGAGCGGACACGATGCGCGCCGCAGGGGTGAGACCGTCAGCCTTGAACCACAGGCCGGAGGCGGTGATCTTGCCGTCTTCCCCACGCATCTCGTAGGTGTTGATCACAGGGTTGATCAGCTCGACGTAGTCGCCTTCCTCGAAACCCTCACCGGGGTCACGGGGCAGGTTGACCTTGATCTCTTCGCCCTTGGACTTGCGCCGTCCCTCCGAAGGGCGAGCCTTGGCGAACAGCACCACCACGAACTGCTCTTCGTTCGTGTTGCGGTCGACCACGGGCACCATCTGGCCGCCGTCGAGCTCGCGCATCTTCACGCAGGGCGCTTCGGTGATCAGGAGCTTGTAGTGGGACAGGATCACGGGGATGTCGTTCAGAGCCATGTCGTACCTCCGGTGATGAACGGCTGATACATACCAATGTAGAGCAGTATGGATCGGATGGCATAGTCCAATCGGGTGATCTGTAGCAGTGTGGGTCAGTGAAGTTAGGCTGATGCCGTGAGCGACCAGCCAGGACTTGCCGCGTACCAGCGGGTTGTCGAAGCGGTGAAGAAGGACATCCGGTCCGGAGCCCTGGAAGTGGGCGCCCGTCTACCCGGTCACCGCAAACTCGCCGAGCAACACGGCGTCGCGCTCGGGACCGCGCAGAAGGCTGTGCAGATCCTTGAGACCGAGGGCTGGGTGGTCTCCCAACCCGCCGTAGGCGTCTTCGTTCAAGAACCGCCGGCCGAGGATCGAAGCCCGGTCACGATCGAGACGGTCATTCGCCAGCTCGATCAGTTGCAGGCGGCGGTCTTGCATCTGACTGAGCGTGTCGAGCACCTCGAAGCCGCCGACGACGCTCGATCTGTTCCACCTTCTCAGTGACCCTCGTTATGGCGAACTGCAACTGACGCAGCTTGAGGCTGATGAATTCCAACTCATCCGGTGTTCCGTTCATGTAGACATAGAACGCCAGGTGAGGGGGTGCATTGCAGTGTGCTCAAGGGGGTGCATTGGTGCACGGAGGGGGTGCACGGGAGGTGCACAGCGTGCCAACGCGGTGATCAGTTGACCGGAACCAACGAGCCGAACAAGCTCCTAGCTGCGGTGATGTCGGATGCCGACATGAGCAACAAGGGGCTTGCCGCACGAGTCCGGGAACTCGCCCAACGCGATGGTCAGACCATCTCGGCTGATCATGTGTCGGTTCGCCGCTGGCTCGACGGGACGCGGCCCAAGGCAGCGACTCAGAACTACATCGCACTTGCTCTCGGCGCCAAGCTGGGCCGGCGCGTCGACCTGGCAGAGATCGGCTTTAACGGCGGACTCCAGACCGTTGGCCCTGATGCGACAGAGCACGGCGCCGAGTACCCGCCGAGTGCGGACGCAGCCGTTGACCTGATGAGTCAGCTCACCGCGGCTGACCTCGAAGACCAGCCTGCCCTTGTGCGTTCCCAGTGGGCGCAGGAGGCGACGCCGAGCATCATCACCGGCTACATGTTCGGCGACTCGCTGCACGTGGCTGATGCGCACGAGCTGCGTCGAGGTGGGGGAGCGGCGGCATCGGCGATTCGTGCGACAGCAGCGAACCTGATGGACCTCGACTTCCGGTACGGGGGCGGACACGTCCGGAAGATGCTGCTCTTCTACTTCAAGACCGAGATCACGCCGCTTCTGCAAGGCACTCACAGCGAGTCGGAGCGGCGGGACCTGTTCGGTGCAGCTGCGGAGGTGGCGCAGCTGCTCGGGTGGAGTGCCTACGACGCGGGCCGTCACGGAGCAGCACAGCGGTACTTCGTGCAGGGACTTCGGCTTGCCCGTGAAGCTCAGGACCACGTCCTAGGTGGACGATTGTTGGCGAACCTCAGCCACCAGGCGAACTACCTCGGGCGCTTCAACGACGCCGTCCAGTTCGCACGTGCGGCGCAGGGGGCGACCATTGGCAAAGCCACGCCGGCGGTTACCGCGATGTTCCTGGCGATGGAAGCGAGGGCGTTGGCGAGCAACGGCCAGGCGCGCGAGTTCGCCCGCGTGATGCACGAGGCGGAGCGCTTCTTCAGCCAGCACGTTCCCGACGACGAGCCGCCGTGGATCAGCTACTTCAACGCCGAAGAACTGGCGGGGGAGGCCGCCCACGGCTTCCGGGACCTCAAACAGCCGGAGAAGGCCAGGCTCTACGCCGCGCAAGCCATCGCGCCCGACGACACTCCGCCGCGGACGCGAGCCTTCATCGGCATGGTTTCGGCCGCCGGGGCGCTCACGAACGGCGACCTGGAGGAAGCCGTTGATCTCGCGATCGACGCGGTAGACCTTGCTGGTCCGCTGCAATCCAGCAGGTATGTGCGCTATCTGACCGACTTCCACGCGCAACTTGCTGCGCTACACGCAAACGACCACCGCACGCGCCTGTTCGTCGAGCGGGTGATCCGGCACTATCCGGGCCTCGACCTGGGAACCGCCGCACTGCTGACACGGATCGCTTAGAAGGGTCGCCACGGCTCCGTTGCGCGCCCGGTCCGCATGGTCTCGATCCGCGTGGCGTACTCGGCAGCGATCTCTTCGGACTCATCAACGTTCTGCATGATCCACGTAGTCATCTTGATCTCATGCGTGGCTTGCAGGACCTTGAAGCCGTCCCACTGCGTCACATCGTGGCCGTAGGCCTCGCAGAACTTGCGGTACTCGTCCGCTGTCCACCAGCCGGCGGACAGGTACTCGGTCGCCGTCATGGCCAAGTCCCACTCCGGCTGGCCCCACGAGAAGCGCTCGAAGTCGATCAAGATCGCTGCGCCGTCGCTGATCATTAGGTTCTGAACGTGCGCGTCCCCGTGGGTCGCTGTTGGTTCAAGCGGGAACTCGAGCGCATTGATCTCGTCGCGAAGTTCAGCGACCCTGTTCAGCAGGAAGAGCTTGTCAGCATCTGGGACGCTGGCGGATTCGATCCGAGGTTGGACGCGCGCGAGGATGTCTTGCTTCGGCAGCTCGAACGTCGTCGGGCGAGGCGTTTCGTGCAGCTTCAGCAGCAGGCGACCCAAGGCGTCGACATCACCGCGACCGCCGTTGCGACCGTCGATGTAGTGCCAGAACGTCACCGGGTACCCGGACACCGAGATCGGCTGATCGAGGTCGCACAGCCGCGCGGCGGGCAAGCCACTCTCGTGGAGCCAGCCCGCAACCGCCACTTCCTTGACTGCGTCGTCCCAGTGATCGCGGCTCCGGGCGATGCGCACAACGGCGGACGAATCCGGGAGATGAAACAGGGCGTTCTCGCCGAGCCGCATCAAGCGCGCATCAGTCGAGTCGATCCCCGTGTGGGCGGAAGCCGCCTTCAGCACAGCAGACACAAGACCAGAGCTGAAAGGCCCATCTGGGATGTCCGCTTCAAGCACGTTGTGCACCTTGCCCACGCTAGAGGTTCGGTTTTTGGCCTGCCAGCTCTTCTAGATGCCCGAAGAGGTCAAGGCTGAACCTCGGGTACCCCCGAAGCCCCAGCTCAGCGTCACGACACTTGCGGACGCTCACCCGACGCGGCCGCGATAGCAGCCACGTACTCCTCCGTGAGCAACTGACTGAAGAGGTCTCTCGACTCGGAGTGATTCAAGGCTATGCGGTCCAGGCTCGCCAGGACCCTCCGGCATCGAGACGTGGCCGCATCGTCCTGCGCGAAAACTCTCGCAACATCGCAATCGACGACGGCCGTGGCAGGCATCTTCTCGTATTCGTAGAGCGTGAAGCCGGATGAGGAAGGCAGCTCCTTGCCCGCAGGAACGACGCGAAGTGCCCACGACATACGCTTGAGCAGCTCCAGTTGATCCATCCGCGTGCGGTCGTCATCGAGCTGCGCTCTGACTGCCGTTTCGTTCACGTAGAACATGCACGCCGGCCGCCTGGACGCTCGCAGAATGCAACAGCGCTCCTGTTGGGACTGGACGGCAGACCGGATCTGCTCCGGGGTCGCCCCGCACTGCTGGAGCGTGTGCTCCGTGTAGGCGTCAGTCCGAACCAGGTCCGGGATCATCGTCCCGCCATAGCCAGTGATGGTGGTTGCCGTGCGTTCCGCGAACAGGATCGTCGTGGAGTTCGTTGGCGGTTGGGCGAAGTACGGTTCGAAGGCCTGCCGGTAGTGGCCGATGAACTCGGTGATCCAGCGTCGATCTTTGCCGCACGCGGTCAAGAACTGAGCGAGGTCTACGTCAGTCGGATAGACCTTCCCGCGTTCAATGTTGGACACCTTGCTGGGGTCCCAGTCGAGTGCCTTGGCGAACTCGACCCCTTTGGCGAACCGCTCCCGCAGGGTCCGGAGTTCGTCGCCGAGTTCGCGGCTCCGCGGCGTGAGTGATGTCCGATCCATGCGCTCAGTGGCCTCCGTCTGTCATGGTGCTGGCCGTCTCGGCTATTACCTCTATGGACTGCACCGGACTGAGAGCGACCTGTTGCAGCGCCCGGAAGCTCTGGCTGACCAATTGGCACACGATCGAGTCCTCGATGTACCTCGCGTTGCCCTTGTCTTCCAGGTACACCGCGTCGCCGTGTTGTCGATGCGGAAAGGAAAGATGGAAATATGAGCTTTCCGGCAGAGGATCGCCTTCGGTCACCTGGACCGTGAAGGTCTCGACTTCAGAGAGCCGTATCAGCTGGAGAAGAGCGGCGTTCGTGATCGGCGGGCTGCCGACTACTCGGCGAATCGCTTTCCTGCTGATCAGAACCTTCACGGTAGGGCCACGTCCTGCCGTCGCAGTTAGGCCATCTGTCCAGCGCGTCTGCTGCTCTGCCGTGCGTTCCGGACAGTCAGCCGGATAGGTAGGGCATCCCAGAGTCGTGGCAGAGATCCTGTATTCAGGAGTCTGGAGGAAGCGCGGGATCATGTCCGCGCCGAAGGCGCAGATTGTTGCAGCCTCCAGATAAGCGTCATCCACATCTCTGGCTGCGTTTAGCTCAACCGGACTTTGCTGCCCGTTCGCATTCTGGGTGCGTTCCCTCACAGCAGTCTCGGCGCGCTTGACCGCCTGCTTCCAGACATGGTTGGGGAGCTCGTAGACGCGCCCGAGCAGCATGATGTCCAGCGGGTCGAACGGCTTCAAGGCGTTCTCGGTCAGGCTGAGTGTCGCTGCCGAGAACCCTGCCCTCTTGCAGGCATCGGAGAGACTCAAGCCGGCGTCGTTCCGCCACCTTCGCAGTTCGCGGCCGATCGCCCTTTCGGCCATTGACGGATGGAAGTTCGTCGTCACTGCGGTCCCAAGCTTTCAGTGGCCCCGTGACCGTCTATTGCCCGCTCAGGCGGACTTCGCCTTTCGGCACGGTCGGACAAGGTCTCGCCGAGCGCGATGAGAATTCGGCCGAACTCACGCTCGCTTTCAGGCGGCAGGGTCTCCATGACGATGTCGAACGCGATGCCAGGCATCAACTCCGAGACCTTACGGAGGCCCGCAACTAGATCGACATCCTCGGACGACAACACGGTGAGCACTCCTCGACGCGACAGCTATAGGGCGCCTGACAGCAGCGACGCTAGGTCGGCTACTGATCAGTAACCCGAGCTGTTGGTTAGGCCTGGCCAGGAGCGCTGCTACTCAGAGAGGTGCACCAACGCGAGTGGCCAGCCGCGCGGCTTCCGTCGCGACCGAACGCCGAGCCCGCTGGACGAGCGTTCCCAGCAGCTTGTGCGCAGCCGGCCGATGCTTCAGGTCCTCGGGTGCTTCCCGTTCAGTGGCGGACAGCATGACCAACGCGCTGCCGTAATCGCGGCGCTGCACCTGGCCCTTAGCCTGGTCGAGGAGGAAGGCCACACGACGTTCGATCGAGGGGGAGCGGTCGTGGTCGATCCGTTCGGCTAGGCGCAGCCCGTCCGCAGCCGCGCCCGCTTCGACCTCAACGCTGACCGCGTGCATCGCGACATTCGTTGGACCGAAGACCGTCCACAACGTATTGCGTTCGCCGGTCTGCTTCGCCAGCGGCTCAACTGTCTGTACGCGCTCTCGTGCCCGCCAGACATCCCCTCGACGTGCGGCCGCGATGGAGCCGACGAGCAGGAGCGCACCGCGGAGCGCGACGGCGTCGAGGTCGTTGTCCGTCCAGGTCGCCAGTGCCTCAGCCGCCTGCATCGCGACGTCTTCGGCGCCCTCAGCTTCGCCATCGGCAAGCAAGACCTGAGCGAGGTTCCACTGGGCCATCGCCAACCGCAGCGGGTCGTCTGCGTTCTCGCCGGCGCGGATTGCACGATCCGCCGCAAGCAGCGAGACGTCCACCCTGCCCAGCCTCTTGGCGACACTGCGCAGCAATGCATACAGATCAGCAGCGCAGCACTGAACCTCTCGCCGATCAGCCGCTGGTCCGTTAGCGCGGCTACGCAAGGCCTGCTCGGCCTCGATCACGAGTGCCGGAAGCTCCGGGGTGAGTTCGCTGTATCGCGTGGCCGACGTCTGCCAGGTCTGCCACGCGCTCAAAACGTTGCGGCGCAATGCCTTCACATCGATGGCTACTGCATCGGATGTCACCGGCCTGGTAAACGCTCGATACAACGCTTCGCCCGCTGGCTCCGGTCTAGTTGACGTCTCGCGCGTTGGAGTGGAGCTCAACAACTCGTCAGCCGACACGTTCAACACCTCGGCCAGTTGCTTCAGCACCGTGACCGTGGGGAGCTTGAGCCCGCGCTCGATCTGATAGAGGTAGTCAGGCGTGATGCCCGCCAGTCCTGCAATCACCGTCTTGGGCAAGCGCGACGCGAGGCAACGCACGCGCACTCGTTCGCCGATCGTGGCTGCGAGCTGTTCGTTCATCCCCACCCCTGCGAAGCGTTGACCTGCACTGATGCTACGCCCCAGCGCGAGACCCCAATCGAGTGACAAACTCGCTACATGATCTCGTCGAACGAGCCGCGGCTGCTCGTGCTCTGGGACATCGACCACACGTTGCTCCAGTCGCGCGGCATGGGTCGCGAGATGTACGAGCGCGCGTTCCCGGCAGCGTTCGGCCGGCCGCTCCAGCAACTCGCCGACGTGAGCGGCCGCACAGAGCTGGACATCATTACCGAAACCCTGAAGCTGCACGGCATCGAGCCGGACGAAGACGCCGTGCGGCAGCTCGCCGATGCGCTCGTCCACAGCTACGAGGTAGGCCGCGACGAGTTCGCCGAGCGAGGCCGAGCACTACCAGGAGCGCGGGAAGCACTGGCGACCTTGGCGGCCGATACGACCCTTCACCAAGGGGTGCTCACCGGGAATCTGCGAGCGGTAGCCCGCATCAAGCTTGCAGCGCTCGAACTGGACCGGTTTCTCGATCTGGAGACGAGTTCCTACGGCGACGACCACGCCGAGCGCGCGGAGCTGGTGGCGATTGCCAGGGAGCGTGCATCGCGCACGATCGGCACACAGTTTGACGAGGACGACACCCTGCTCATTGGTGATACACCACGTGACGTAGCAGCCGGCCTGGCAGCAAACGTACGCGTTATCGCTGTCGCGAGTGGCCGCAGCACAGTTGATGAACTGACGCAGGCCGGAGCTGCCGCCGTTCTTCCCGACCTCTCGGATTCGGAAGGACTGTATAATCTAATCAAGAGCTTAGTGAGTAGTTCTTAGTGTGGCTTGAGTGAGTGAAACGAAGGCCCTCAGTCCGCTATCTGGGTGGTAGTAAACGAATCGATCAGCGTCTCGGATCAATGTCGCGTTGAAAAAGTCGACCTGTTCGGTCGTGAGAACCGATCTCTTCTTCTTTAGTCCGGTGCAGGCTAGTGTTGTGCGGCTCAAAGGCATCACGACAGTATGGGCGTCTCCAATTGCTACCTTAGTGCGCGTAATACGGCGATCTGCTGAGTATTGCATTGTAAATGCTGGCGAGTCCGAGATCAGTAGCTCGGTGTTGGGAGGAGTTCTCCAGATCTGCACGGCATGATTGCTCAACAGCCGCTTAGCGGAGTTGAAAGTGTGCTCGATCATCACGCGCGTATGCGAGCCATCGAATCTTTCTTCGGCCTGTTCGGTAATTAGTTTCTCTGTAAAGCGGATCAAGTCTGCAGGGCTGGGCTCGTGCCCGTGCCGCTTGAGGTACTCACATCGAAGTGCGCGGTATTGCTCTCGGAGAGCCTTGTCAAGAATTCGGTTTGGTACTCGCTTCGCGCTATCATGGTGGATCTTCATATAGTGAGTGCTGCGAACAAGATGAAGTGCGATGGCATCTTTGATAATTCTTGCGGTGTTTAGGTCGAGTCGTCCCTGTTCGATCTTGTCGATTGCGGCGCCGATCTTGTCCTCGACGGTCTGCCAAAGTTCTTCCACCGATTTAGATGCATACGGGACGAAGTGAGGAATCCAGGCGCAGCCTGCGGGACCTGTCTGATTCAACTCTCGACCGTTTTTGACGTCGAACGGAACTAGGGACGCACCGCCGTTCTTGTCTTGTCCGGCGAACTGCCTCAGTAGTACCTGAGACACGATGTGCTGTTTCTTGATCAGGTTCTCGGCCTCCGGCTGGAGCCTTAGCAGATGAGCTTCGTACTCATGGCTGAAGGCTTCGCGGCGGGAGGTCCAGGGACGCATGCCAAGAAGGTACGGCCTGCCCGCGCGCGTCCCAACTGGTTATGCGCTGGTGGCGCCTCAAGGTCAACAGGGATGCCGTGTTCAGAGTTTCTTTTCTTCATCAAGGCGGCCCCCTGCGGGGGCCGCTGGCCGTTCGTGCCGTACCCCTCGCGGAGTTCAGCCCCGGACGTATTTGTCTGCCGCGCCCAAGAGGGCCTGGCGGCCCTCGGGCGCGGCACGGAGGCATCCGGGGCTGTCCGCGAGGGAGAAGGGCACGGCCAGCGGCCCCCGCAGGGGACCGCGGCATCCATCAGCTCCACAGCACAGCATCCTCACGGATGGGCATGACTCGAGGGCCGTGCACGAGCAGGGTTGCTGGCGTTCAGGCATGGTGCCGAGGCGGACACCGTCCGTACGAACTTCGCGAGAGCAACCACTAAGGGGAAGGGGCCTGCCAAGCCAGCGAGGTGGCAATCTAGATCAATCCACGATCGACTCCAGCCGGCCACGAAGCGCTTCTGCCCGGCTAATTCGATTACTTCGGTTGTTGATGCCACTTCGCACTCGCCGGTAGTACTCGGCTGCGTCAACCGCTGGAGACGTGGTTGTAGTTACACTATTGACCTCATCGTAGAACCGCCCAATTGCGTCGTGGGTACGAAGTGGGTCAAGAGGATGGCCGCCAACGTTGATGATCCGGTCGATTTCGACTGCCGCCGTCAGCATGTCACCCTTCTGCCAGATCCGGCTGCGCCGATCGAAATTGCAGGAGCTTATGAAGTCGAATATCTTCCTGAGTCGAACTTCCGTTGCTTCACGCTCGGGGAAATCGTCGTTGTAGCGCTCAAGATAGTCCTCGTGGGCTTCATCGAGGTTGAAGTATCCGCTCATCAAAGTGATGATCAAGGTGAGCGTAAAGCGCACGTCGTTCATTCTGCGGCCGTCGAGCGCAGTGAAGAAACCATGTGACTCGAAAAACTCATCACCGGCCATCTTCTCTGCAAACTTCTTGAGCTCACCATCAAATCGAGAGTTGTTTACCTCCATCGCGTTCAGCGAGTACTTTGTCGAGTTGATTCGATTGAAAATCTCGCGGGTCTCTTCTTCGGACAGAGGTCCAAGGTCTCTAACAACTACCTCGTACTCAAGAAACGCGATTTTCTGCGGTTGGCTCAACTCGGCGTATGGAGGAATCTGGCCTTGGAGTTTTAGGTCTACATGTGCATTGAAGTACTGATAGAGAGTCGTAATTCGTTGCTGACCATCGACAATCAGCTCTGTGCCATCACCTGTATCGGGGTTGACATCTCCGGCGCTGGTGAAGATCTCCGGAAATGGTAGGCCCTCCAGGACCGTTTTCAGAAATGCAAGCTTGTGGTCATTGGACCAGACGAGTCTGCGTTGAAAGTGTGGATTAGGAATAACGGTGTTGTCTCGAATGCCCGTGAGAAGCGTTCGGAGACGCTTGTTGGTTGCTGATGTTTGCATCACGAACCCTCCGGGCTGGCGGAACGACATAGATTTACGGCGTTGTTCTGGTACCTGATCAAGAAAGTTGGGTCGTGATACAGGGCGCCAGAAACTTTGTAGGGGCCACCTACTCTACGCTCCTGCAGGCTCCTGAAGAACTCCCACCACTCGTTCGTGAACGAGAAGTATCGACTCTTGGGTAGCTTGTCTGGCCTGATCCATCCCCAGGACAAATAGCTTTCAAAAGATTGCTGCTGACGCCACGCCTCGCCGGACAATTTGAATTCGTGCACCTCATGCCATACCGACTTGTAGAGATCGTGATTGATTATCGCTACATCTATGTCCGAGGTGTCGTGAAAGCCGCGAAATCGCTTATTGGGAGCAATGCTGAAGCCGAGCTTCGCCGAGCCTACCACGAAAATATCGGTGGCTGACTCTAGCGAGAACTTGGCCGCTATCTCAGACTTGAGGTCGTAATGCGTCTGCTCGTCGATCGCAAAGCAATTTCCGTGAAGTATAAATCGCCTCGTAAAAGCATCGTTGTCAGGATATGTGATGAGGTTATCCATGAACTGGGTGATGAGTGGATCTTGCGGCGCTTTGTCTGCGTCTGTGGCCAACCTGCGTACCTCATGTCGATGAGCCATCTCGTGGTATCGAGGACTGTGAACGTTCCACTCCTGGGGCGATCCGTCTAGTCACTGGATAGCCGGACGACGTGCTGCGCGTGTCTTGGTCAAGCAAGAGGCCACGCCGCAACGTAGGCCTCGACGGCCAGCAGGTCGATAGACCTCCTACTCATCGTCCAGAGGTTTCCCTCGGGGTACTACAGGCGCTGGTGCCACCGGGTCTCCATCGGTCCAGATGGCCCAGTGTCCGTCTTCTGTCGGGAACTTCGGTCGAGTCGACTCTGGCGTTACTGGTGCGATCCTGACGGAGACCCACTCTCCTGACTTCGGGACAGGCAGTCCGAGTGTCTTCGCAATCTGGACATCCCACGAGTAGTGCCCTAGTACGATTATGCCTTCCCTGCCGAGTTGTTTCGGCTCGCGGGCCATTCGGGCTCGCCGAGGTCCATCCTTCTGTTGAGCAACTGTAAGCACAACTTCGCGTCGAATAATTCTGCCCTGAACCCTGCGGAACAGCTCGTTTACTCGTTTCTGCCCCTTCCGCTTGCCTTCATGGGAGAAAATCCCATTCAGCTTTTCTGCGTCGAGATGCAGGAGAAGGTTCTCGTCAAGCCCAGCTTCGCGCCAGAGCCATTGGATCTGAACGCGTCCAGTAGCGGAGATTGTCCGCTTCCTGTCTCGGTTGTTTCCTTGATTCAGATGCTTCGGATCTACGCGCCAAAGGCCGACTGACCATTTGCTGTTGTCGTCATCTGCCCAGGTCAATAGAACGATATGGCCGATCGCCTCAAGTGGAATTGCCCACCCGGTCCGGCTCATCGAGTACTTGCAGTCGACCTGCACGCCTGCAATCTGATAATCCATTTCGGCACCATCTTGGAAACCAAACTCTTTAGCGAGGTTGATTTCTACAATGGTTCCGACGTGAGTCTTCTCCGTCTTGCGCAAGTCGGAATAGCGGAATCTTCCGGTCCGAGGGCCGTCAAGTACTTGGTCGAGAGACTCACGCAGTACCCGTGCGAACCTCTTGCCGTCAGGGTCGTTCGCGATTAGCCAGCGCCGTACACGGTCTAGATCGCCGTCCGTGTCAGGACTCGGTAGCGCCTCTCCTCGGCCAGCTAGGCCGCTGGTAGAGGGATTGGTCAGCTCTAGGATAAGTGGCAGTTGGGCAGCTGAATCGGGTCCGCTCACGCCCGCAGAGGCTAGACCACCTGTGGGCCGTATAGGGCCGTTTGAGTGGATCAGCGGCGAACGGATCCTGTGCGCTACGTGAGATGGGGTTTGATGTGGGCGGCGATGGCTTGGGCAAGTCCGGCTGGCACCGCGTTGCCGATCTGTCGAGCGATCTCGATCTTAGAGCCGCACCACAAGAAGTTCTCTGGGAAGTCCTGCAGAAGTGCCGCTTCTAGATGAGTGATGGGCCTGTTGACGCGGTGCTTTCCTTCCTTATCCCATTGTGGGTGAAGGTAAGCGCCTTTCTCTGGCTTGAAGAACTCAGTGCGGATTGTATGGGACGGCATATCCCAGCGCATCCGGCCCATGACATCTGTCGTCCCGGTTGGCTTGTCTCGCCAGCACTTGGGCAGAAGCTCAGGGTAAGGGTTCAGGTTGAAACGACCGCCACCCGGAGGAATCTTGTCGTAACGCTGCAATGACAGGCTGGTCGGGTTTCGGCCGACGTGAATGTCCAGTCCCTTGAACGGACCAGGCATGGTCTGTCCGAAGAATTCCACAGTCGTGCGGGGCAGTTCCGTTGTGTCCGGAATCTCAGGCAGGACGGCGATCCTGGCCGCAGTTCCCACCCATGGCTTTAGCCCAGACCCTGGCACTGGGGCGCGGGCATGCGTCGGCGCCGGCAATTCGATCTTCCCAACACGAGAGCCGATGACGATCGTGCGCTTGCGGCGCTGTGAGACGCCGTAGTCGGCAGCATTGAGATGTCCATAGGACAGTTCGTACTCAGCGAGAGCGCCGTGGTCCGCCTCGTTCACCAGCAGCGCGAACTCCGACGAGGACATGAATCTGTCAACGTTCTCGATGACGAAGACCTTGGGGCGTGCAGCCAACACCACTCGGACATACTCACGCCAAAGCTGGTTGCGCGGATCGTCTATGTCCCGACTGCCTAGATTCGAGAACCCCTGGCACGGAGGCCCGCCGATCACAACATCAACTTCTGGGATGTCCGCCTCGCGGAGATCGGCGATGTCCCCGTAGAAGGTGTGCTTCTCGCCGAAGTTGGCAGCGTAGGTGGCCGCAGCGTGGAGGTTGAACTCCACGGCAAGCTCGGACGTGAACCCCTCCGCGGCGAACCCGACGGTCATACCGCCACAGCCAGCGAAAAGGTCGATCATGGTGGGCACTAGGTCATCATATGCGGGGGGTCTGACACTTTTGGGACGCGACATCGGATTTGCGGTCACGCTGTACCTTCCGACCTGTGGTGCAGGTTGAGCCCTCGTGGGCGTCGTCTCCAGGGGTCCGGGCGAGCATGCGGTCGAACCGTGGGCGTGACACGGGGCCGGAGTTGGCTGTCCGTCGAGCCGTGCACGCGCTTGGGCTTCGCTATCGAGTCTCATATCGGCCGGTTCCCTCCTTGCGTCGTACTGCTGACCTGGTCTTCATCCGCGCGAAGGTCGCGGTGTTCGTGGATGGCTGCTTCTGGCACGGCTGTCCTGACCACCACACAGCTCCGAAGGCCAACGAGGGTTTCTGGGCCAACAAAGTGCAGGCGAACCGTGAGCGCGACGTGGACACCAACCGCCGGCTGAACGAGGCGGGTTGGACAGTGCTGCGGTTCTGGGAACATGAGGGTCCTCACGATGTGGCTAGGCAGATCGCCGAGATCGTGAGGACAAGCGGCTGAGCAACCGCCGTGGGTCGATTCGTTGAACCACAAGATCCGAGTGCACGTTGGGACGAGCGCCGAGTGGGCAGCGTGATCAGGCTGGTCTTGGCGCTCGGCTGCCGCGCCTGTGGACAGCTCAACGCCTTGACGGCGTCGCCCAGCCCACAGGCTTGCCCTCGAACCATATGCAGCTGCGGCCATCCACCCCGGCCCGCCCGACATCCGCTTCACTGCGCCGGTCGGTCGGGGCGCGCGGTCCCTGGAACATGCGTGGAACGTCGGTCGTCAGCTAAGCCGAGGACGCTCCTACGCCGCTGGTCATGCTGGCATCGGCTGATCCACAGGACCTCCGCACGATGGAACTCCGCGGCTGATCAGTCGCTCCGATAGAAGAGGAGCAATGCACTAGGCGGCGAGGCGCGGGTTCTCATGTCCGCGAACGACCGTCAGGCGACCAAGTTGATCCCGATTCCAACGTCGACCGTTGGAATCCGTGAACGTAACTGACAAGCCAAGTTGATCAGCGCCTCCTGGATCCTGCATGGCTGCTTCCTGGAGAGCCTGGTTGATCCACTTATCGATCCGAGGCTGAACAAGATCAGCATTCTGCGGAGGGAGCGAGGCGATCCGCTCAGGTGCGCCAACGGGCATTCCGCGCCAAGCGAGCCTCAGCTCTACGTTCGCAACGGGCAAGCTGCTGAGGTTGTAGAACGCCACGGTGAGCGTTGCGAACGGCGGCCTGCTGTCCTGCAGTACGTTCACGTGCACCGAGACCTGTCCTGCTTGTGCACGCCGTCGATCCAACAGGCCGATGATCAGTGTTGTAGTGGTCGTGATCAGCGCGAGAGATGCGGCGATAGCCGACAACCAGGGGGCCATCTCGTCAGCCAACCATGTGCTCAATCAGAGCGCGGACGATCACGGCCATCAGCTCGCTGTGTAGCGCCCGGTCACTGAGTCGGCACGAGCGAAGAGGGCAAGTTTCGGAATTGTTTGGGGTGCTCTGGAGTGCGAAGGCTTGTCCGCTCACCACCTCAGGCTCAGCTTTTCTCGGACTGTCGCACGGGGTCTCGGTCGAGCTTCAGGCGTCGCAGGAACTCGACCGCCTCTGACTCGGCCTTGGTCCCACGGGCTGCTTCGAGAAGGCCGATGAGCGATAAGAACGCGTAGTGGTTGAGGTGGAACAGATGTCGCATCAGGTCCGGTGCTGATGGGCCGTCGATCCGCACGCATTCACCGGTTGCCAGGCGATCATCAACGAGCACGGGTTGGCCATCCACCTCGGCGACTGTGAACCGTGTGGAAGTGTTGGCGAGCTTGCGCAGCAGGTCCACCTGATTGTCGAAATGCGCTGCTTGCCGCCATGTCATCCGCACCTGTACACCATCGCACATACGTTCGAATGGGTGTCAATCTTCGTTCATGCACGAATCGTTGCAACGGCTTGGCGATACACTGTCTAAAGTGGACTGACTGGGGCCGTCCTGGGGCCGTGAAACAACGCCAAGAGACGACAAACGACGCTGACCGACGAAAGAGGTCTTCGCTGGTCAGCGTCGTTTACAAGGCTCTGACCTCAGCCCTGCTTGGTCTCCCAGAAAATCTTGTCGATCTGCGCGATCAGGTCCAGCAGCTGCTGCCCCGTCGCCGGGTCCATCGAGCCCTTGGTGCCCGACGCACCCGCCGCCTTGGTGGCGCGGTTGAAGAGGTCGTGCAGCTCGGGGTACTTCTCGAAGTGCGGCGGCTTGAAGTAGTCCGTCCACAGCACCCACAGGTGGTGCTTGACGAGCTCGCTGCGCTGCTCCTTGATCAGGACGGCGCGCTCCCGGAACTCCGGGTCCTCGTTGGCCTGGTACTTCTCCTGGACCGCCTTGACGGACTCGGCCTCGATGCGGGCCTGCGCGGGGTCGTAGACGCCGCAGGGCAGGTCGCAGTGCGCGGTGGCTTCGACGCGCGGGCGGAGAATGCGCGACACGAGTCGCATCGTTCCTCCCAGAGTGAAAACAGTGGATGCTCCGACAAGTAGGACCCTACTCCGGCTGACCGAAGGGTGATCGTTGAGACCGCGCCTTTCCACCGTGCTCGTCCGCGGACCGTCGATGGCACCAGCGCTGCGCAGTGAGGACGTCGTGCTGGTCAGCTGGGGTGCGCGCCCCAGGGCCGGTGACGTCGTGCTGGTCAGGTGGGCGCAGCGGCCCGATCAGCTGTCGGTCAAGCGCGCCTCCCACCTGGTGGACGGCGGGTGGCACGTGGTGGGGGACAACCCGTTCGCCAGCACGGACTCCGGGCAGCTCGGGCCGGCCGAGGTGCTCGGGGTCGTCAGGGCGCGGTTGTGGCCGCGGCCGCGGTTCAGGCTTTGAGGGACGCGTACAGGGCCACGCAGTCCTCGTAGCGGGGGAGGACGCCGGCCTCGTAGGCCTCGGCCAGGGTCGGGGCGGCGGTGTCCTTCTCCGAGAGCAGGAACTCGATCTCGCGCGGCCACGGCAGGTCGAGGGCCGGGTCGAGCGGGGTGAGGCCGTGTTCGCCGGAGGGGTTGTACGGGGTGGAGCACAGGTAGTTCATGGTCGTGTCGTCCTCCAGCGCGATCATCGCGTGGCCGAGGCCCTCCGCCAGGTAGACGGCGTTGCACTTCTGCGCCGTCACCAGCACCGCGTCGAACTGGGCGAACGTCGGCGAGCCCACCCGGATGTCGACGACCACGTCGATGAACGAGCCGCGCGGGCAGAACACGTACTTCGCCTGGGAGGGCGGGACGTCCGCGTAGTGGATGCCGCGGATCGTCCCGGCGCGCGAGACGCTGTGGTTGGTCTGGGCGACCCGCAGCGGGTGGCCGACCGCCTCGACGAACGCCGCCTCCTGGTACGGCGAGACGAACACGCCGCGGTCGTCGGGGAAGGTCCGGGGCGTGAACTCGAAAGCGCCGTCGATTTTCAGCGAACTCGCCTGCATGCCGTCACTCTAAGGCGTCATGTTTTCTTGACCGATCGGGTGCTTCCTGCCTGCATAAACCGACCGGTCGGTGCAGAAAACCGGACGGACGTCTTGCTACATGCCCTCTGACCTGCGGAAAAAGTGTGATCCCCGCCGCAGACAGGTCGGTCCGGTCCTGCCACACTTCGCTCCACCCGCAGCACTCGGACTGTTCCCGGACGCAACTCGTCGGAGGACGTCGACCGAGTTTCCAGGCCCCGTGTACCCGGTGTGACAACGCTGGGCCGGTGCGCCGTTTGGTGATGAGCCCACAGCTAGAGGGGCCACTACGCCGCCCGCACCGCAGGAGGGACGCCGTGACAGCAGTGAACGAAGCCCGTACCGAGAACTCCGATCCGACGCAGCTGACGGACGAGGAGATCTTCACCGCGCACCTGGGCGGGAAGCTCGAGGTGGGTGCGACCGCCTCGCTCGCTGACCCCAAAGCGCTGTCCATCGCGTACACCCCCGGTGTCGCTCGGGTGAGCAGGGCGATCGCGCAGGACGCGAGCCTCGCCGCCCGGTACACCTGGGCGCACCGGCTGGTCGTCGTCGTGAGCGACGGCACCGCCGTGCTCGGCCTCGGCGACATCGGCCCCAGCGCGTCGCTGCCCGTCATGGAGGGCAAGTCGGCGCTGTTCAAGACCTTCGGCGGCCTCGACTCCATCCCGCTCGTGCTCAACACGACGGACGTGGACGAGATCGTCGAGACGCTCGTGCGGCTGCGCCCGTCGTTCGGCGCGGTCAACCTGGAGGACGTCTCCGCACCGCGCTGCTTCGAGCTGGAGCGGAAGCTGGTCGAGGCGCTCGACTGCCCGGTCATGCACGACGACCAGCACGGCACCGCCGTGGTGTCGCTGGCCGCGCTCAACGGCGCGAACGAGGTCCTCGGCAAGGGCATCGGCGACCAGCGGGTGGTCATCTCCGGTGCGGGTGCCGCCGGCATCGCCATCGCCAAGATCCTCATCGCCGCCGGCGCCGGTGACATCACGCTGCTCGACTCGCGCGGCATCGTCCGCACGGGCAGGGCCGGTCTCAACCCCGTCAAGGAGGAGATCGCGGCGCTCACCAACACCTCCGGCCTCGACGGCGGCATCGACGTGGCCCTGCGCGGCGCGGACGTCTTCATCGGCGTCTCGTCGTCGAAGGTGCCGGAGGACCTGATCGCGAGCATGGCGAGCGGCTCGATCGTGTTCGCGCTCTCCAACCCGGACCCCGAGGTGCACCCGGAGGTCGCCGCACGGCACGCCGCGATCGTCGCGACCGGCCGCAGCGACTTCCCCAACCAGATCAACAACGTGCTCGCGTTCCCCGGCATCTTCCGCGGCGCATTGGACGCGGGCGCGCGCCGGATCACCGAGGGCATGAAACTCGCCGCGGCCGACGCCATTCTGGCGGTCGCGAAAGATGATTTGGGCCCAGACCGAATTGTTCCGTCCGCGCTCGACCCGCGGGTCGGTCCCGAGGTCGCCGCGGCCGTCGCGGTGGCGGCGAAGGCAGACGGCGTGGTCTGATCTCGGCGAACGCCACAGCGGAGCGGCGCGCGTATTTGCCACCTTTGTGCATCACGCGGTTGAGCGGAACCACGAACGTGGCTTTTCGTTAACCCGTGCAGGGGTGGGCGATGACGCTCCGAAGCGCTACCGTCCCTCTCCTCGGGTGTTCACCCGGGGAGAGGGTTCGTGTTTGCCGCCGTTCGGGTGCCGTTGTCGTGCCCACCCGAATTGCCGCGGGCGGCTAATGCGGGAGAGGGTGGGCCGGTGCCCAAGTGGGTGGGACGCGCGACGGTGGTGAACGGCCGTGCCAGATCGGCGGCTGCTCAGGAGGCGGAGAAGCCGCCGGTGACGCTGGACGGGCTGACCCTGCCCGACGCGCCGTCGTTGCTGGTCGACACCAAAGGCGTCGTCATGCGGGCGAACCCGGCCGCCGTCGGGCTGGCCGGCGCGCAGGGGGCCGACGACCTCGTCGGGCACCCGCTGGGCGAGCTGCTGCTGGGCAACTCCTCCGACCTCCGGCTGTCCCGCGCGGACGGCACGCTGCTGCCCGTGCGGGTGGCCCGGCACGCGGTTCCCGGCACCGGGCTGCAGGCCGTCCTCCTGATCGACGTGTCCGACCTCTCCGCGGCGGCGGACGCGCTGCGTGACGAACAGCGGCGGCTGCGCAAGGTCCAGCGGGTCGCCCAGCTCGGGTCGTGGGAGTACGACCCCGAGACCGGTCTGACGGTGTGGTCGGACACCCACTACGAGCTGCTCGGCATCACCCGCGGCAAGGTCGTCCCCGGCGCGCAGGCCGTGCTCGACGTCGTGCACCCCGACGACTACGACATGGTCGAGTCGTACTGGCACGGCCGCGAGATCACCGGCGACCCGATAGACATCGAGTACCGGATCGTCCGCCCGGACGGCCAGCTGCGGTGGATCCGCGGCGTGGCCGAGGCGCGGCTCACCGACGGCAGGCTCGACAAGATCACCGGCTACATCCGCGACATCACCGAGTCGAAGCGCGCGGCCACCGATCTCGCCCAGGAACGCGCACGGCTGCTGGAGGCCCAGCGCATCGCCAGGATCGGCAGCTGGGCCTACGAGACCGGCACCCGCGCCGTGCACCGCAGCGAGGTGCTGCTGGAGATGTACGCCGAGCTGGGCATGACACCGGACGACGACCTGCTCTGCGGCGTGCACCCGGACGACCGCCAGGCCGTCACCGACCTGCGCCACCGGCTGCTGCACGCGCAGGACAACGACCCGGTGGAGGTCGAGGTCCGCAGCGAGTCCGGCGACCGCGTCTACATCTGCCGCGCCCGCGCGGAGATCTCCTCGTTCGGCCGGATCGAGCGCTTCCACGGCACCATCCAGGACGTCACCGAGGCCCGCGCGCTGGAACGCCAGCTGCGCGACGACCGCCGAAGATTGGCCGATGCCCAGCAGGCGGCACGGCTGGGCACGTGGGAGTGGAACCCGGCCACCGACGAGACGGTGTGGTCGGACATGCTGCGCGAGCTCTACGGCCTGCCGGAGGACGCCAGCAGCCGCTACGAGACCTACCTCGACCTGATCCACCCGGAGGACCGCGGCTGGGTCGACGACCTGTGGCGCCAGCTCGCCCGCGACGAGGTGCCCGTCCAGTGCGAGCACCGGCTCGTGCGCCACGACGGCCAGACCCGCGTCTTCCGCTGCCACGGCATGATCGTCCGCGACAACCACGGCCAGCAGCTCGCCGTCGGCACCGCCCAGGACGTCACCGAGCAGCGTGCCGCCGAGGCGCGCATGAAGCGTTCCTCGCAGCGCTTCACCGACCTCGTGTCCGTGACGCCGGTGGGCATCGGCCTGTTCGACGAGGGCGAACGGCTCGTGGACGCCAACGACGCGTTGTGCGACCTGCTCGGCATGGAGCTGGAACAGCTGCGCGGCATGACCGCGGAGCAGCTCACGCACCCCGAGGACACCTCGCCCGGCCTGCAGTGGGCCGCCGAGCGCACGCAGAAGATCCCGCAGCGCATCCTCGTCCGCCCCGACGGCGAGAAGGTGTACTGCGAGCTGCACATCGCGTTGTCCGTGCAGGACGACGGCCGCCGCTTCTGGCTGATCGTGTTCCTCGACATCACCGAACGCCGCCGCGCCGCCGAGGCCCTGCGCCACCAGGCCACCCACGACGAGCTGACCGGCCTGCCGAACCGCGCGCTGGTGAAGGAGATCCTCGGCCGGCTCCTGGACGGTCCCGGCCGGTCGAAGGTCGCCGTCTTCTTCTGCGACATCGACAACTTCAAGCGCGTCAACGACTCCCTCGGCCACGACGCCGGCGACGAGCTGCTGGTCGCCTTGGCGCGCAGGCTGGAGGGCGGCCTTCCGGACGGGTGCACGGCCGCGCGGTTGTCCGGCGACGAGTACGTGATCATCTGTGAGGACATCGACGCCGTGGGCGGTGTCGACGCACTGGCGACCCGCGTGGCGTCCCTGTTGCGGACCGCGGTCCCCGTGCACGGCCAGCTCGTCCGCGTGTCCGCCTCCATCGGCGCCGCGGTGCCGAACGGTTCCCGCGCGAACGGCGCGGACCTGCTGCGTTTCGCGGACGCGGCGATGTTCGAGGCCAAGCGCAACGGCGCCGGTCGCGTGTCCCTCGCCTCCGCCGCGCTGATCGCCTCCGCCGACCGCCAGGTGCACCTGGAGGGCCAGCTGCGCGAGGCACTGCAGCACGACGGCCTCGCACTGCACTACCAGCCGGTCGTCGGCGTCGACGGCTCGGTCCTGACCGCCGAGGCCCTCGTCCGCTGGCCGCACCCCGACCGCGGCCTGCTGCCACCCGACGTGTTCCTGCCGGTCGCCGAACAGGGCGACCTGATGCGCGAGCTCGACCGCTGGGTGCTCCGCACCGCGCTGAAGGAGGCCGCGACCTGGCCCGCACCCGACGGCCGCCCGGTGTCGGTGGCCGTGAACCTCGCCGGCCTGGTGCCCGGTGACCCCGAGTTCGTCGACATCGTGTCGACCGCGATCCTCGAGTCCGGCGTGCCGTGGGACCGGGTCGTGCTGGAACTCGTCGAGACCGCACTGGTCGACCTGCCCTCGCGGGTCCGCCAGTCGATGGACGAGCTGGTGCAGCGCGGCGTCCAGTTCGCGGTGGACGACTTCGGCACCGGCTACTCGTC
This sequence comes from Lentzea chajnantorensis, assembly GCF_054300775.1. NCBI lineage: Bacteria > Bacillati > Actinomycetota > Actinomycetes > Pseudonocardiales > Pseudonocardiaceae > Lentzea > Lentzea chajnantorensis. The sequence goes on from NZ_JBSDZT010000002.1 coordinate 2,081,776, forward strand.
GCTGGCGCGCCTGAAGGACCTGCCGGCCCAGATCATCAAGGTGGACCGCCGCTTCGTCTCCGGCGTGGGCAACGACTCCTCCGACTTCGCCGTCGCCCGCGCGGTCGTCGACATGGCGCGGGCGATGGGGCGCAAGTGCGTGGCCGAGGGCGTGGAGACGGCCACGCAGTTCCACGTGCTGCGCGGGGTCGGGGTGGACGCATACCAGGGGTGGCTGTTCTCCCGGCCGGTGCCGCCGAAGGAGTTCAGGGCGATACTGGCCCTCGGGCCCCTGCACATCCCCCGTGCGGGGTGAGCAGTTCCCTCACCTGCGTTTTTACAGTAACCCCCACCTAATGCGGGGTATACTGTAAATCGGAGGACAGCGGATGAGCTTGGTCGGATGGCTTTCGGTCGCCGAAGCGGCCCAACGGCTCGGGGTGTCCGCTGCGCAGGTCCGGGACCTGGTGGCAGCAGGACGGCTGAACGCCGTCAAACCCGGGCGCGACCTGCTGGTCGACGCTGACGCGGTCCACCGGCGGCTGCACGTCGAGAAGCCGCAGCGCGGACAACCGTGGTCGCCGCGGATCGCTTGGGCCGTGCTCGCTCACGCGTCAGGTGCGCACGTGGACTGGCTGTCCCCTTCGGAACTGGTTCGCGTGAAGCGCTATGCGCAGCGACCCCTGAGCGACTGGCCCCGATTGCTGGCCAGGCGTGCGGACGTCCGCTGTGCGCGCATGCTGGCGAACGTTCTTCGTCGTGCCGAGGAGTTGCCGGGCGTCGCGATCGGCGGCGTCCGAGCCGCGAACCACCACGAGGCCGCACTGGTCTCGGCGGACGAGCCGCGCGCGGAGCTGCTGACCTCTGTCGAGGCGTTCGACGCGCTTGCGCGCATGAGGGGCAGCAGTTGGGATTCGCCGAAGCCGAATGTGACTGTGCGTGTCCTTCCTGGAGGGCTGCCCCGGTCTGTCGAGGAGATGGTGTTCGGCGCGCCGTACGTGCCGAAAGCCGTTGCCGCAGCGGATTTGCTGGACTTGGGCGACGAACGGTCACGTGGAGCTGCTCAGGAACTGCTCACCCATATTAGGTAACGTTGCGCGATGATCTTCGCGCGTTGGCCTGATCTGCACGTCGCGGGAACGGCCGTGCTGCCCGAACTCGGCGACTCGACGCTGTGGCCGAGCCTGCTCGATCTGAGCGAGGCGCTGCCGGCGGACCACGTGATCATCGGCGGGGTGATGGTCTACCTGCACGGTGCAGTCCTGGGGCGTCAACCTGTCAGGGTCACCCGGGACGTGGACGTGCTCTTCGACGTGCAGTTGGTCCCGTCATGCCTGCGCGATGCCGTCGAGGTGTTGCAAGGCCTGGGATACCGGGTCGATCCGGCGAGCCCGGACGACTCGACGCACAGGTACATCGGTGCGAACGACGAACGCGTCGACGTCCTCGCGCCGGCCGGGGTCCGGCCACCACCCGACCTGACCACGACGCCGCCGGGGCGGACGATCGAGGTGTACGGCGGCCTTGCCGCGCTGCGCAACCGTGTCGCCGTGCGTGCCGAGTACCGAGGCGGACGGGCGCCGTTGTGCTTCCGGACCTGGCCCGAGCCCTCTGTCTCAAGGTCGCCGCCTACGCGGGCGAGGCGCACCGGTCGCCCGCTGCGGCCTTCGGCTCCCGGCATCTGGAGGACCTGGCGTTCCTCACCTCGCTGGTGGACGACGCCGACGTGCTGCTGGAGCAGTTGGGTCCGCCTCCGGCGAACGGCCGTTTCGCACAGGCCTCCGTGTTGGACGAACCGGAGCACCACGCATGGCGTGCCGTGGGCGACGACGCCGAGGACGCTCGGCTGACCTGGGACCTCCTGCGCCACGGTGACTAGCCCTCCGGCCGCTCCACGTACCGCGCGCTGGCCGACACCTCCGGCAGCAACGCCGCGATCCGGTGCTTCGGCAGGTCGATCAACCGCAGCTCCAGGTCCTCCGAGTCCGCCGCGGCGTTGTCCACGACCTCGGCCGCCTGCCGCTTGGTCAGCAGGCCCTGCGAGGCCGTGATCAGCGCCTCGCGCCAGACGTTGCGCAGCTTGCCGTGCGCCTTCATCAGGACCTCGCGCACGACCCGGTCGCCGAGGGACAGCGAGCCGTGCAGGACCTGGTCGGCGACCACGATCGTGGTCTTGCCGTCCGGCTTGTTGCGCAGGAACTTGAGCGTGAAGCGGGTGCGCACGAGCGACTGCAGCTCCTGCTGGCCCGCCGCCGACGACACGGCCGGGTGGTTGTTCGGCACCAGGCAGGCCAGGCGGGCGGGGGAGGACGCCAGCAGCGTCCGCAGCAGCCACGGGCCTGGGTCCGCGGACAGGTCGACGGCCAGGGACGCCGCGCCCTTGCCGACCGGTTCGGCCCACCCGGCGGCGCGCGGCTTCGGGGGTGGGGAGGACTCGGGGCGGGGGGCCAGTTCGGACAGGGCGGCGAGGGCCTCGCGGGACGGGCCGGTGGACTCCACGGACTGCGCGCCGTGGGTGTAGATGCGGGTGCCGCCGGTCACCGCGCGGCGGCCCGTCGGGCGGCAGACGTACAGGTCGGCGGCCGAGCCGATGGCCTGGGCGCCGTCGAAGCGGTGGAACGCGGGCAGGATCGCCTCGAAGACGAGGCCGAGCTTCTGCAGTTCCTGCTGCACCTTCAGGCCCAGTGCCGGGGTGCGGTCGGAGAAGCCGTAGGCGAGCAGCACGCGGCCCGAAGCGATGTCGGACAAGGCCTCCACCGCGCGGCCGGCGAACAGGGCCATGCCCTCCGGCGTGTACGGCGGGTCGGAGAACACGAGGTCCGCCGACTCCAGCACGGACGCGGGCAGGCCGAAACGCATGTCGCAGTGCAAGGTTCTGATGGTGAGGCCGCGGTCGCGGGCGCGCGAGTCGATGAACTCCAGCAGGCGCTCGTCGAGGTCCACGACGGTGATGGACACCGCGGGGTTCACCGCGGCGACCGCCAGCGAGGTCAGGTCGTGGTCGCCCAGGCACAGCAGGTGCTTGCCCGCGAGGTCGTAGACCGAGTTCAGGTGCACGGCGCGGTGGAGTGCGGTCTCCGCGGTGGCCTGCACGTGGTCCAACGAGGACAACGGCGGTGGCACGTCGGCGATGTCGACGAGGATCTGGCGCAGCACGTCGGTGTGGTCGCGCACGCCGGCGACGGCGAACGCCTCGCGGTAGGCGGGGACCAGCTTCGGCGCGATGCGGTAACGATCACCTGAAGATTCGGCGTCGTCGCCGAGGGCTTTCAGCAGGTCCTGGACCGTGCGGCGGGGGACAGCGGGCAGGCGCACCAGCTCCGCCAGCGGGTGCCAGTCCTGGCTGAGCAGGGACAACACCTCGCGGAGCTTGCGCGCGTGCACGCCGCGGTCGGACAGCAGCGTGCGCACCTGGTCGATCGTCACAAGCGGTAAACCATACGGGCTGTCACATTCTGGAACGCTGTGCCGGGGTACGCCGAACGAGTTAAGGTCTCAGGGATCTGCATCCAGGGCGGTCCGAACCGGGGAGACCGTCACGACCGGAGGGATCCGAAGGGTGATCGAGTTCCGGGCCGTCACCAAGCGGTTCGAGGACGGGACCATCGCTGTCGATCAGCTCGACCTCGTGGTCGAGGCGGGTACCATCACGGTGTTCGTCGGTCCTTCCGGATGTGGCAAGACGACGTCGCTGCGCATGGTCAACCGCATGATCGACCCCACCTCGGGCACGATCCTGGTCGACGGCGAGGACGTGCTCGAGGTCGACCCGCCCACGTTGCGGCGCGGCATCGGCTACGTCATCCAGCAGGCCGGGCTGTTCCCGCACCGCACCGTCCTCGACAACGTCGCCACGGTGCCGCTGCTGTCCGGTTGGGACAGACGCAAGGCCCGCACGCGCGCCGCGGAGCTGCTGGAGATCGTCGGGCTGGACCCGAGCTTCGGCAAGCGGTACCCGGCGCAGCTCTCCGGCGGCCAGCAGCAGCGCGTCGGCGTCGCCCGCGCGCTCGCCGCCGACCCGCCGGTGCTGCTGATGGACGAGCCGTTCAGCGCCGTCGACCCGGTCGTGCGCGAGGACCTGCAGAACGAGCTGCTGCGGTTGCAGGCCGAGCTCGACAAGACCATCGTGTTCGTCACCCACGACATCGACGAGGCGCTCAAGCTCGGCGAACGGGTCGCCGTGTTCCAGACCGGCGGCCACCTGGCGCAGTACGCGCGGCCGGCCGAGCTGCTGAGCGCGCCCGCCAACGACTTCGTGGCGTCGTTCGTCGGCAGGGACCGCGGCTACCGCACCCTGACGTTCCTGCACGCGGACGTGCCCGTGCACCCCGTCGCCACCGCCAGGATCGGCGAACGCGTCACCGTCACCGACTGGACGCTCGCCGTCGACGAACAGAACAGGCCGAAGGGCTGGCTGTCCGGAGTGGACGGTGAGGTGCTGGTCAGCGAGGACCACCTCGTCTCCGGCGGGTCCCTCTACGACGGCGGCTCGTTGCGCGGCGCGCTCGACGCGGCGCTCAGCTCGCCGTCCGCGCTCGGCGTCACCGTCGACGGCTCCGGCGCGGTGATCGGCGTCGTGCGGGCCGACGACGTGATCAAGGCCCTCGCGAAGGCCCGCGCGGCGGGTGAGGTCCCCAAGTGAACTGGATTTTCGAGAACTGGGAGAAGTTCTGGGAAGTCACGGAGGTTCACGTCCGGCTCGCCCTCCTGCCGGTGGTGATCGGTTTCGTGCTCTCGATCCCGCTCGGGTGGTGGGCCAGCCGGTCGCAGCCGGCGCGCGCGGTGCTGTTCCCGCTCTCCAACATCCTGTTCACGATCCCGTCCATCGCGCTGATCGTGATCACGCCGGTGCTGCTCGGCGTGCAGATCCTCGACGAGATCAACGTCATCGTGCCGCTGGTGGTCTACACGGTGGCGCTGATGGTGCGCTCGGTCGCCGACGCGCTCGCCGCGGTGCCCGGCAACGTGGTGGCGGCGGCGAACGCGATGGGCTACCGGCCGTTGCGCCGGTTCCTCACCGTCGAGTTCCCGCTGGCGCTGCCGGTCACGGTGGCGGGTCTGCGGGTCGCGACGGTGTCGAACATCAGCATGGTCAGCGTCGGCGCGCTCGTCGGCCTCGGCGGGTACGGCCAGCTCTTCACCGAGGGCTACCAGAACGACCACACCGAGAAGGTCGTCGCGGGCCTCATCGGCACGGTGGTGCTGGCGGTGCTCGCGGACGGGGTGCTGCTGCTGGCCGGACGGCTGCTCACGCCGTGGGCACGGGTGGGGAGGTGAGCTGAGCGATGGGCTGGCTCTTCGACCCCGCGCACTGGAGCGGTGAGACCGGGATTCCGGTGCGGCTGCTGGAACACCTCGGGTTCACGTTCTTCACGCTGCTGATCGCGGCCGTGATCGCCGTGCCGCTCGGTGCGTTCGTCGGCCACACCGGCCGTGGCGGGTTCGTCGTCGTCGGGCTGTCGAACGCGCTGCGGGCGTTGCCGACGACGGCGGTGCTGATCCTCGTCGTGCTGTGGGCGGGGCTGGGCGACTTCCCCGTGTACGTCGCGCTGGTGCTGCTGGCGATCCCGCCGATCATGGCGGGCGCGTACGCGGGCATCCGCGCGGTGGACCCGGCGATCGTCGACGCCGCGCGCGGTGTCGGCATGCGCGAGTCGGGCGTGCTGCTGAAGGTGGAGATTCCGAACGCTCTTCCCCTGATCTACGGCGGTTTCCGGGGCGCCGCGCTCCAGGTCGTCGCCACGGCCACCATCGCCGCCTACACCGGCGCGGGTGGTCTGGGCAGGTTCGTCTTCGACGGCCTCGCCCTCCAGGAATTCGGTCAGATGCTCGCCGGCGCGGTGCTCGTCGCACTGCTCGCCGTCCTCGTCGACCTGGCGTTCGCCGGACTGCAACGGCTGACGGTCTCGCCAGGGCTGCGTCCAGTGGGAACCGGAGGAAAGAAATGAAGCGCATCGCCACGGCTGTTGCTGCGGTCGTGCTCCTGTCGGCGTGCGGTGGTGACCCGTTGTCCGGCGGAGGTGGCAACAACCCGGCCCCGACGGACACGATCGTCGTGGGCTCCGGCAACTTCCCGGAGTCCCGCCTGCTCGCCGAGATCTACGCGGAAGCCCTGTCCGCCAAGGGCGTCAAGGTCTCCAAGAAGCTCAACATCGGCAACCGGGAGCTGTACTTCAAGGGCGTCCAGGACGGTTCCATCGACCTGATCCCCGAGTACACCGGCGTGTTGCTCAAGCACGTCAACAAGAACGCGACCGAGGTGGCCGCGGAAGAGGTCTACACGGCGCTGAAGAAGTCGCTGCCGCAGGGCCTGACCGTGCTGGACAAGTCCGCGGCCGAGGACAAGGACGCGGTCGTCGTCACCAAGCAGACCGCTGCCCAGTACAGCCTCAAGTCGATCGAGGACCTCGTCCCGTACTGCAAGGAGATGGTCTTCGGCGGCCCGCCGGAGTTCCAGACCCGTCCCGACGGCCTGCCCGGCCTGAAGGAGAAGTACAACTGCGAGTTCAAGTCCTTCAAGGCGCTCGACGTCGGTGGCCCGGTCACCGTCGCGGGCCTGAAGGACGGCACGGTGCAGGCCGCCGACCTCTTCACCACCGACACCGCCATCTCGGCCAACGAGTTCGTGGCGCTGGAGGACCCGAAGAGCGTGTTCGCGGCGCAGAACGTGCTGCCGCTGATCAACGAGAAGAAGGCGTCGGAGCAGGTCCGCGGGATTCTCAACGGCATCTCGAAGAAGCTCGACACGAAGACGCTGCTCGACCTGAACGCCAAGCTGGCGGCGCCGGACAAGCCGGAGCCGGACAAGGTCGCGAAGGACTGGCTGGCCTCGGTCGGCCTCTGACGCTCTGCCTCTCGGGCGTCTGCAAGTACTACCAACACGCTGTTGGTGGTACTTGCAGACGCCCTTGTCACGCCGCCAGGTCGGCGATCTTCGCCTGCACCGCGAGGTAGACGAACTGGTCGCGGTAGCCCAGGGCGTGGTTCACCCGGAGCATGTGCTCGTTCTGGCTGCTGGTGCGCGTGAGGACGACCTCGATGCCGGTCAGCTCGCGCATCATGCGCGTCTTCATGAGCCGGCCCAGCCCCTTGCCGCGATGAGCCGGAACCCGGCCCGTCCAGGTGACCAGCTCATACCCGGCCGGAAGCTCGCTGACCTCCGGCAGTTCGGTCACGTCCAGCCGTTGCCGCGTCATCGAGGTCACCGTCCGGAAGCCGCGTGCGGCGGCGAAGCCCTCACCGGCCGGTGCCCTGGAACACGGCCCACGACTCCGCGATCGTCCGGCCGCTCGTCAGACCCAGTACGGCGCGCAACAACGACGTGCCGATGCCCCTGCGCCGGTGGCTCGGCAACACCACGACGGTGACCAGGGCGAGGTAGCGGTTCGCCTCCTCCTCGGACACCTGGGCTTGACGTACCCGACGATCCGGCCGTGCTCCCTGACCACCGCGAACCGCGGCGGCTCGAACCCGAACTCTTCAACCCAGGTCGTTCCAGCCGGGACGAGCGGTCAGGGCGTCGCCGCGTGACCGCCGATCCGCGCGGTCAGCTCCTCGGCGGCCTTGCGGACCTCCTTCGCCAGGTCCGGCCACGTCTGACCGCACGGCGTGTCGCACAGGTGGCGGAACGTCAGCGTGATCGCCGCGATCGGGCGCTCGCCGTGGTCGAACACCGGGGCCGCCACCGAGGCGAAGCCGGCCGTCACGAACCCGTCCTCGACGGCCCAGCCCTGCCGTCGTTCGACGGTCAGCAGCCGCCGCAGCGCCGGGAGGTTGTGCGGGCCGCGGCCGGTGCGGTCGACGAACGCCGCCACCGACGGGAACACCGCCCTGACCTGCGCCGGGGGCAGGTGGGCGAGCATGGCGCGGCCGGAGGCGGTCAGGTGGGCGGGCAGGCGGACGCCGACGTCGGAGACGATCGACTGGGGTTGCCGGGGCTGCTCGCGGACCAGGTACAGCGCCTCCGAGCCGTGCAGGACGCCCAGGTGGGCGACCTTCTCCATCCGGTCGGCGAGCTTGCGCAGCAACGGGCGCGCGAGCCGTTCCAGCGGGTCGTGGCGCAGGTAGGCGGAGCCGAGCTCGAACGACGCGACGCCCAGGCCGTACCGCTTCTCCTCGGGGAAGTGCGTCGCGAAACCGGCCTCGGTCAGCTCCGAGAGCAGGTGGTAGGTCGTTGACCTGGGCAGGTTGAGCTCACGCGCCACCGACGCCGCGGAGACCGGGCCCGGACGGCCGGCCAGCAGGCGCAGGACCGCGAGCCCTCGCCGCAACGCGGGAACATCACTGCTGCTGCCCACACCGGTGATTTTCCCACGTGATCCAGCCCACGCCGATCCGCCGTCAGTGCACACTCAACAGAACGGGCCGCGGGTGCGTTGGAGTGGTGTGACGGTTTTGAAGGGGGTCGGGATTGACACCGAGTTTCGATGACTTCGTGGCAGAACAGGTGACCCCGTTGCTGCGCTACGCCACCGTGCTCACGTGCGACCCACACCTGGCCCAGGACGTGGTCCAGGAAGTCCTGCTGCGCGCGCAGCAGAAGTGGGACCGCATCGGTTCAGTCGACCTCCCTCACGCCTACGTCAAGCGCATGGTGACCAACGAGTACCTCTCGTGGCGCAGACGCAGGGCCGCCAAGGACGTCGCCCTCTGCACGACCACCCTGGAGTCCGTCACACCGCCGGTCGGGGACACGACGCACCACTACGACGAGCGGGAAGCCATGTTGCAGCGGATCGCCAGGCTGCCCCGCAAACAGCGGGCGGCCGTGGTGCTCCGCTACTACGAGAACTACGAGGACTCGGAGATCGCACAGATGCTCGGTTGTGCCGAGGGAACCGTGCGCAGCCACATCTCACGTGCGCTGGCCACACTCCGGATGGACCACACGCCGCAGCCCGCTGGTGTCGGGTTGCGGCTCGGGGAGGGCCTGTCGTGAACGACACCGAACAGCTGATCAAGGAGGCGCTCGGCCAGCTCGCCGAACGCACCCCGCACCCCGGACCGACGTTGAACGCGCTGCGCCGCAAGCGCAAAAGGCAGCGCAACGTCTTCCTCATCGCCACCGCCGGAGTCGCCGCCGTCGCGGTCCTGATCTTCACGGGACTCGTCGCGAGCGAGCGGTACACCCCGCCGAACCCGAACGACGCCGCCGCGGCGCTCGCGCAGGACGCCGGCAAGGGCGTTCCGTTCAAGTACGCACCGCACTGGCTGCCGGCCGGGTTCGTCGAGAGCCTCCGCGCCACGAACGCGGGGCCCACCAGGGTGTGGGGTCCCGCGGGCGCCGCGCCCTACGGCAACCCGGGCCTCGTGCTCAGGGTGCACGGCGAGATGCCGGACGTCCGCGGGTGGGACCTGACCCGTGTTCGCGGCCTGGAGGCCAGGGTGCAGGTCAGGGGTGACGCCGCCACCGTCGTCTGGCAGGCGCAGGACGTCCTGGACGTGTCCGTGACCGGGGTGGGCGACGCGCGGGAGATCGCCCTGCGCGTGGCCGAGTCGGTGCGGGCCGACGCCAAGATCACGCACGCGCCGCCGTTCAAGCTCGACGGCAGGTACGCCGAGGTCGTGCGCGGCACCGCACCGGACAGGTGGCACTCGTCGCTGGGCAGGAACTCGGTGTCCGTGCAGGTGGCGACGGACAAGCCGGAGCTGCCCGCGCCGAACGAACCGCTGACCGTGCGCGGCAAGCAGGGCGTGCGCAACGGCAACACCGTGGCGGTCCAGGACGGCGGCCTGTGGATCTCGGCGACGGCCGGCTCCTGGTCCGACGAGCTGGTCGAGCTGGTCAACGAGGTCGAGGTCGTCGAGCAGCCGGACACGGCCTGGATCGGCCGCGGCCTGTAGGCGTCTGGAGTCCCAGACACGATCGAGCGCTCCGGGGTCGCTGAGGCGGTCCCGGAGCGCTGTGATGTCTGCATGACACAACCGGTGGAGCTGGGTCCGAAGCCGCTGACCCTGGAGGACGTCCACGCCGTCGCCCGCGACGGTGCGCCGGTGGCGATCACCGAGGCGGCCCGCGAGGCGGTCAGCACGGCCCGCGGCCACATCGAGCAGCTCGCCACGGCCGAACGCCCCACCTACGGCGTCTCGACCGGGTTCGGCGCGCTCGCCGTCCGGCACATCCCGCCGGACCGCCGCGCCCAGCTGCAGCGTTCGCTGATCCGCTCGCACGCGGCCGGCTCCGGCCCCGAGGTGGAGCGCGAGGTCGTGCGGGCGCTGATGCTGCTGCGGCTGCGCACCCTCGCGACCGGCCACACCGGTGTCCGGCTGTCCACCGTCGACGCGATGGCCGGGATGCTGAACGCCGGCATCACGCCGGTGGTGCACGAGTTCGGCTCGCTGGGCTGTTCCGGCGACCTGGCGCCGCTGTCGGCGAGCGCGCTCGCGCTGATGGGCGAGGGCATGGTCCGCACCGCGGCCGGCGAGCTCGTCCCGGCCGCCGACGCGCTCAGGGCCGCGGGCATCGAGCCGGTGCAGCTGGCCGAGAAGGAAGGCCTCGCGCTCATCAACGGCACCGACGGCATGCTCGGCATGCTGTCGCTCGCGATCGCCGACCTGACCAGGCTGCTCGACGTCGCCGACCTCACCGCCGCGATGAGCGTCGAGGCCCTGCTCGGCACCGACCGCGTCTTCGAGCCGGAGCTGCACGCGCTGCGCCCGCACCCCGGTCAGAACCTCTCGGCGGCCAGGATGCTCGCGTTCCTGCGGGACTCCGAGATCGTCGCCTCGCACCGCGGCCCCGACTGCACCCGCGTGCAGGACGCGTACTCGCTGCGCTGCTCCCCGCAGGTGCACGGCGCCGCCCGCGACACCGTGGCGTACGCGGCGACGGTGGCCGACCGCGAGCTGTCGTCGGTCGTCGACAACCCGGTGGTGCTGGCCGACGGCCGGGTCGAGTCCAACGGCAACTTCCACGGCGCGCCCGTCGCGTACGTGCTGGACTTCCTCGCCATCCCGGTCGCGGACGTGGCCTCGATCGCCGAGCGCCGCACCGACCGCATGCTCGACGTCTCCCGCTCGCACGGCCTGCCGCCGTTCCTCGCAGACGACCCCGGTGTCGACTCGGGCCACATGATCGCCCAGTACACCCAGGCGGCGATCGTGTCCGAGCTCAAGCGCCTGGCCGTGCCCGCCTCCGTCGACTCCATCCCGTCGTCGGCGATGCAGGAGGACCACGTGTCGATGGGCTGGTCCGCCGCGCGCAAGCTGCGCAAGGCCGTGGACGGGCTCACGACCGTGCTGGCCGTCGAACTGCTCACCGCCGCGCGGGCCCTCGACCTGCGCGCGCCCCTCAAGCCCGCCCCCGCGACCGCCGCCGCCGTGGCGAAGCTGCGCGAGACCGTCCAGGGCCCCGGCCCCGACCGCCACCTCGCGCCCGAGATCGCCGCCGCCGAGGCCCTGATTCGAAGTGGAGCTCTGTGATGACCACCGTTCGCGCCGACCGCGGCACCGAACTGACCGCGAAGAGCTGGCCGACCGAGGCCGCACTGCGGATGTTCCACAACAACCTCGACCCCGACGTCGCCGAGCGCCCCGAGGACCTCGTGGTCTACGGCGGCACCGGCAAGGCGGCGCGCGACTGGCCGTCGTTCGAGGCGATCTCGCGTGAGCTGAGGAACCTGGAGGCCGACGAGACGCTGCTCGTGCAGTCCGGCCGCCCGGTCGGCGTCATGCGCACGCACGAGTGGGCGCCGCGGGTGCTCATCGCGAACTCGAACCTCGTGCCGGACTGGGCGAACTGGCCCGAGTTCCGCCGCCTGGAGGCCGAGGGCCTCACGATGTACGGGCAGATGACCGCCGGGTCGTGGATCTACATCGGCACCCAGGGCATCCTGCAGGGCACGTTCGAGACGTTCGCCGCCGTCGCCACCAAGCGCTTCAACGGCACGCTCAAGGGCACGCTGACCGTCACCGCGGGCCTCGGCGGCATGGGTGGCGCGCAGCCGCTCGCCGTGACGATGAACGAGGGCGTCGCGCTGTGCGTCGAGGTCGACCCGCACCGCGCCCAGCGCCGCCTGGAGACCCGCTACCTCGACGAGATCGCGGACGACCTGGACTCGGCGATCGAACGGGTGCTGGCCGCGAAGGCCGCCGGTGAGGCCGTGTCCGTCGGCGTCGTGGGCAACGCGGCGGAGGTCCTGCCCGAGCTGCTGCGCCGCGAGGTCCCCGTCGACATCGTCACGGACCAGACCTCGGCGCACGACCCGCTGGCGTACCTGCCGGTCGGCGTCCCGCTCGACGAGTGGCAGGACTACGCGGCCGCGAAGCCGGACGAGTTCACCGACCGCGCGCGCAAGTCGATGGCCGACCACGTCGAGGCCATGGTCGGGTTCCTCGACCGCGGCGCCGAGGTGTTCGACTACGGCAACTCGATCCGCGGTGAGGCGCAGCTCGGCGGCTACGACCGGGCGTTCGCGTTCCCCGGCTTCGTGCCCGCCTACATCCGGCCGCTGTTCTGCGAGGGCAAGGGCCCGTTCCGCTGGGCCGCGCTGTCCGGCGACCCGGCCGACATCGCGAAGACCGACAGGGCGATCCTGGAGCTGTTCCCGGAGAACGAGCAGCTGCACCGCTGGATCAAGATGGCCGGTGAGCGGGTCGAGTTCCAGGGCCTGCCCGCCCGCATCTGCTGGCTCGGCTACGGCGAACGGCACCTGGCGGGCCTCAAGTTCAACGAGATGGTCGCCTCCGGTGAGCTGTCCGCGCCGATCGTCATCGGCCGCGACCACCTCGACTGCGGCTCGGTCGCCTCGCCGTACCGCGAGACCGAGGCGATGGCCGACGGCTCCGACGCGATCGCCGACTGGCCGCTGCTGAACGCCCTGGTCAACACGGCCTCGGGTGCGACGTGGGTGTCGCTGCACCACGGTGGTGGCGTGGGCATCGGGCGGTCCATCCACGCCGGCCAGGTCACCGTCGCCGACGGCACCGAGCTGGCCGCGCAGAAGATCGAGCGCGTGCTGACCAACGACCCCGGCATGGGCGTCATCCGGCACGTGGACGCCGGGTACGACGAGGCGAAGACCGTGGCCGCGGACAAGGGCGTCCGCATCCCGATGATGCACAGTCCGGTGGAGGGTTGATGCTCGACCAGATCGCGGACGTCGGCAGGGACTCGAAGCGCGGCGGCTACTCGCGGCACGGGTACGACAAGCCCGAGCTGGAGCTGCGGCACTGGTTCGTGGAGCAGGCGGTCCGGCGCGGTCTCGGCGTGGAGACCGACCGGAACGGCAACCTGTGGGCGTGGTGGGGCGAGCCCGGCGACGACGCGCTCGTCACCGGCAGCCACCTCGACTCCGTGCCCGGTGGCGGCGCGTTCGACGGCCCGCTCGGCGTCACGTCGGCGCTGGAGGCCGTTGACCTGTTGCAGGCCAAGGGCTTCCAGCCCGCACGACCGTTCGCGATCGCGGTCTTCGCCGAGGAGGAGGGCGGCCGGTTCGGCGTCGCCTGCCTCGGCAGCAGGCTCCTGACCGGGGCCATCCCGCCCGGGAAGGCGCTGGCGCTCAAGGATCCGGACGGCGTCACGCTGGCCGAGGCCATGAAGGTGGCCGGCCACGACCCGGACCTGGTCGGACGGGACGAACGGGCGTTGCGGCGCATCGGCCGGTTCGTCGAGCTGCACGTCGAACAGGGCCGCGGCCTCATCGTGCCGGTGGGCGTGGCCAGCAGCATCCTCGCGCACGGCCGGTGGCGCTTCACGTTCTCCGGCGAGGGCAACCACGCCGGGGCGACGTTGATCGAGGACCGCCGCGACCCGATGCTCCCCGCGTCCCGGCTCGTCCTCGCCGCCAGGAAGGCGGCCAGGGGTGGCGGCCGTGCCACCGTGGGAAGGCTCGTCCCCAACCCTGGTGGCACCAACGTCATCGCGTCCACCGTGGACGTCTGGCTGGACGCGCGGGACAGCGACGACGCACGCACCCGCGCGATGGTCGCGGAGATCTCCGAGGCAGCCGGCCAGGCGGCTGAGGAGGAGGGCTGCGAGCTGCGGATCACCGAGGAGTCGTACGGGGACACGGTGCACTTCGACAGCGCGCTGCGGGACGACATCGCGGGTGCGCTCGGCGGCGTTCCGGCGTTGCCGACGGGGGCGGGCCACGACGCCGGCATCCTCGCCGCCCACGTGCCGACGGCGATGCTGTTCGTGCGCAACCCGACCGGCGTGAGCCACGCGCCGGAGGAGTTCGCCGAGCAGGCCGACGTCGACGAGGGCGTGCGCGCCCTCGCCGCCACGATCGAACACCTCGGGTCATGAACTTCTGGTGCGAGCGGGCCTGGTTGCCCGACGGCCTCGCGGACCGGGTGCTGATCAGGGTCGAGGACGGGAAGATCGCGAGTGTGTCCACCGTGGACACGATCCCGCTGGGCGTGCGCCGGTTGTACGGCGTCGTCGTGCCGGGCTTCGCGAACGCCCACTCGCACGCGTTCCACCGCGCGCTCCGCGGCCGTACGCACGACGGCGGCGGCACGTTCTGGACGTGGCGCGAGGGCATGTACGCGCTCGCGTCCAAGCTGACGCCGCAGTCCTACTACCGCCTGGCCCGCGCGGTCTACGCGGAGATGGCGCTCGCCGGGGTCTCGGCCGTCGGCGAGTTCCACTACGTGCACGACCGCTCGAACGAGTTCGGGTACGCGCTGCGGGAGGCCGCGGCGGACGCGGGCATCCGGCTCACCCTGCTCGACACCTGCTACCTCGCCGGCGGCATCGACCAGCCGGTCAACGAGGTGCAGCAGCGGTTCTCCGACGGCACCGCCGAGGCGTGGGCGAACCGCGTCGCGGAGCTGAAGGCCGACGACGTGATGCTGGTCGGTGCCGCGATCCACTCCGTGCGGGCCGTCCCGCGCGCAGAGCTTCTCCGTGGTGGCGCAGGCGTTCCCGGACGCGCCGCTGCACGTGCACCTCTCCGAGCAGCCCGCGGAGAACGAGGCCTGCCTCGCCGCCTACGGCCTGACGCCGACCGCGTTGCTGGCCGAGGCGGGGGCGCTGGGCCCGCGCACCACCGCCGTGCACGCCACCCACCTCACGGCAGAGGACATCGCCACCCTGGGCGGCACCGGCACCGGCGCGTGCTTCTGCCCGACCACCGAGGCCGACCTGGCGGACGGCATCGGACCGGCCCGCGAGCTCGCCGACGCGGGCAGCCCGCTGTCGCTGGGCAGCGACCAGCACGCCGTCGTCGACCCGCTGCTCGAAACGCGCGCGCTGGAGCACGGCGAACGCCTCCGCACCGGTCAGCGCGGCCGGTTCTCGCCGGTCGAGCTGCGCGCCGCCGCCACCCGGCACTCGGCGCTCGGCCGCGACGGCGGGCGGATCGAACCGGGCGCGCCCTGCGACCTGGTGGCGATCAGCCGCTCGACCCCGCGCACCGCCGGGTCGTTGCCGGAGCAGGTGTTCCTGTCCGCGACGGCGTCCGACGTGGACACCGTGGTGGTCGGCGGCCGGGTGGTGGCCTCCGGTGGCGTGCACGAGACCCTGGGAGACGTCGGCCGGCTGCTGGCGTCCGCGATCGAGGAGCTGTGGGCATGAGCGTGTTGATCACCGGCATCGGTGAGCTCACCACGAACACCGACGACACCGGGGACGCGCTGGTCGTCGACGGCGACCGGATCGCGTGGGTCGGGTCCGCCGCGCACGCCCCCGCCGCCGACGTGGAGGTCGACGTCGAGGGCCGGGCGGTGCTGCCCGGCTGGGTCGACTCGCACACCCACCTGGTCTTCGCGGGCGACCGCACCGCCGAGTTCGGCGCGCGCATGGCCGGTCAGCCCTACACCGCGGGCGGCATCGCGGTCACCGTCGGCGCGACCCGCGGGGCGTCGGACCAGGAGCTGTCCGAGGGGGTGCGCCGGCACGTCGCCGAGGCGTTGCGGCAGGGCACCACGTTCCTGGAGACCAAGACCGGTTACGGCCTGAACGTCCGCGACGAGGTGCGGTCGGCCCGCATCGCCGCCGAGCACGTCGAGGAGGTCACGTTCCTCGGTGCCCACCTCGTCCCGCCCGGCGAGGACGCCGACACCTACGTCGACCTGGTGCGCGGCGAGATGCTCGACGCCGTGGCGCCGCTGGTGCGCTGGGCCGACGTGTTCTGCGAGAAGGGCGCGTTCGACCACGACCAGTCCAGGGCGGTGCTGCTCGCGGCACGGGAGAAGGGCCTCGGCCTGCGCGTGCACGGCAACCAGCTCGGCGAGGGCCCCGGCGTGCGGCTGGCCGTCGAGCTCGGCGCCGCCTCCGTCGACCACTGCACCTACCTCTCGGCCGCCGACGTCGACGCACTGGCGTCGTCGGACACGGTCGCCACGCTGCTGCCGGCCTGCGACCTGTCCACCCGCCAGCCGCTGCCCCCGGCACGAGCCCTGCTCGACGCGGGCGCGACCGTGGCGCTGGCCAGCAACTGCAACCCCGGCTCGTCCTACACCTCGTCGATGGCGTTCTGCGTGGCGACGGCGGTGCTGCAGATGTTCCTGAGCGTCGAGGAGGCCGTCCGCGCCGCCACGCTCGGCGGTGCGCTGGCCCTGCGCCGCGACGACGTCGGCGTGATCCGCGCCGGTGCCCGCGCCGACCTGCACGTGCTGGACGCGCCGTCGATCACCCACCTCGCCTACCGGCCCGGCGTGCCGCTCACGCACGCCGTCTGGAAGAACGGCGAACAGGTGATCTGGCACCGAACGAGATAGCGATCTTGTAACCCTCCGGGTGGGCCTACTGGCGCAGGGCCCGGCGGCCGTATGGTTCCACCCGTGGCGGATTTCGCGGACGCGCTGACCAGGGCCGTCGACGACAGCGGGCTCAGCCTCGAACGGATCCAGCACCACCTGGCCGCCCGCGGCATGCAGGTGAGCGTGTCGACGCTCAGCTACTGGCGCCGCGGCCGCAGCCGCCCGGAACGCCCCGAGTCGCTGAAGGTCGTCACGGCGCTGGAGGAGCTCCTCGGGCTGGCGGAGGGCCACCTCACCGACCGCCTCGGCGACAAGCGCCCCCGCGGCCGCTGGGTCGGGCAGGCGATGTCGCTGGAGGACATGTGGGACTCGCGGGCCACCGACCTCGGTGAGGTCATGGCGCGGATCGACCGCCTGCAACCCACCGCGTCGACCTACCTGACCGTGCGCGACCGGCAGGTGATCGGGCCGGACCGGCGTGAGGTCGAGATGCACTGCACCGGTGTCGTGCAGGCACTGGAGGACGGGGTCGACCGGTTCCTCGCGATTCAGCTGGCCGACGCCACCGACCTCGGTGTCGCGACGGTCGAGGCGGGTCCGCCGTGCCGGCTCGGGCGCGTGCGCAGCGACGACACCACCGGGTTCCTCGTCGCGGAGATCCTGTTCGACCGGATGCTGCGGGCGGGGGAGACCGCCCTGGTCGACTACACGGCCAAGATGCGGCCCGGCGCGGAGAGCGAGGTCTGCGACCGGCGGTTCCTGCGGCCGGTGGGCGACTACGTGCTGCAGATCGACTTCCACCCCGACGCCGTGCCCGCGCGGTGCTTCGAGTTCACCCGGCCCTCGCTGCACGAACCGGAGACCGCGGTGTCGGACCTGTGGATCGGGACCACCGCGTCCACCCACATCCACGTGCGCAACGCGAAGCCGGGCATCTACGGAGTGCGGTGGGAGTGGGACTAGTACCCACTCCCACCGCGAGGCGCCCCCGGTGGATCGACGCTCACGGCCGAGCCGCATTCGGCCGGAGCATCAAGGGCGCAGGATGGCCGTCGCCGGTGCAGGGAGTGACGACGACGGCATGTCTCACACCTTCAGCAGCAGGTTCGGCGAACCGGTCCTGGTGTCGGTGAGCTTGTTCGGCGTCGCCGCGCCGACCAGTGCGTTGCGCACCTGGGCGGGCGTCGCCGACGGGTTGGCGCTCAGGTACAGCGCCGCGGCACCCGCCACGTGCGGGGAGGCCATCGAGGTGCCGCCCATCGAGCGCGTGCCGGTGTCGCTGCTGTGCGACGCGGACACGATCTCGCTGCCCGGCGCCCAGATGTCCAGGCACCGGCCGTAGTTCGACGAGCCCGCCGACCAGATCGACCGCCGGTCGTTGCGGTCCGACGCACCCACGGTGATCGCCTCGGGGGTGCGGGCGGGGGTGAAGCCGCACGCGTCCTGGCCGCTGTTGCCGCCGGCGAGCACGTAG
This sequence comes from Lentzea chajnantorensis, assembly GCF_054300775.1. Taxonomy (NCBI): domain Bacteria; kingdom Bacillati; phylum Actinomycetota; class Actinomycetes; order Pseudonocardiales; family Pseudonocardiaceae; genus Lentzea; species Lentzea chajnantorensis. The sequence goes on from NZ_JBSDZT010000002.1 coordinate 2,099,876, forward strand.
GTGGTGCCGGAGCTGATCGAGCGCCGCACCGCGTTCTCCAACGAGCTGTTCGTGCCGCTGCCACCGAGGCTCATGTTCACCACGGCCGGCTTCTTCGCGTTCTGCGTGACCCAGTCGATCGCGCGGATGATGCCGTCCCACGGGCCGCTGCCCGCGCAGTCGAGCACCCGCACGCCGACGAGCTTCACCTGCTTGGCAACACCGTAGGACTTACCGCCGACGGTGCCCGCGACATGTGTTCCGTGGCCGTTGCAGTCCTGCGCCACTGAATCGTTGTCGATGAAGTCGTAACCGTCCGAGGCGCGGTTCTCGAAATCGACGTGCGTTTTGCGGATGCCGGTGTCGAGAATGTACGCCGTCACGTTCCCGGCGGTGTTCGGGTAGGTGTAGGAGCGGTTCAGCGGCAGGCTCGCCTGGTCGATCCGGTCGAGTCCCCAGGTCGGGTTGGCCTGGGTGCCCTGGATCGTCGCGAACGTGTTGCGCTCGACGAAGTCGACGGCGGGGTCGGCCGCCAGCCTGCGGGCCTGCTGCTCGGACAGACCGGCCACGGAGAAGCCGTTCAGCGCGGTCGTGAAGGTGTGCCGGACCGTGCCGCGGTAGCGGGAGGCCAGCGTCGCGGCAGGGGTGTGCGCGCCGTCCTTCAGCACCACGATGTAGCTGCCCTCGACGGCCTTCTCGCCGGCACCGGGCAGCACGGCCTGCTCAGCGACCGCAGTGGGCGCCCAGATCGCCGTGGAAGCGATCCCGAGTGCCGCCGCAACCGCCACACGACCTCGTTGTCGTGCCATTGGTTCCTCCTGGCAGGGAATGAACTTGGGGAACGTGACGAACTTAACCGCACCAACGGGTGAAATGGGAGGTTCGAAAATTCAGCCGGCAATACTGTCAAAACTGTGGCCGAGCTGTGGCGGCTGTGAAGGGCCGCGCCGGGCGCACCTGGAGCAGCTCCACGTGGTCAAGCACTGCCGGGAGGGGCAGGGTTGAGCCATGGACTACACGAACCTCGGCCGCAGCGGCCTCTCTGTCTCCCGCCTGTGCCTCGGCACCATGAACTTCGGCCCCGAGACGACCGAGGCCGACAGCCACGCGATCATGGACCGCGCCCACGAGCACGGCTTGAACTTCTTCGACACCGCCAACGTCTACGGCTGGAAGATGGGCGAGGGCGTCACCGAGCAGATCATCGGCCGGTGGTTCGCGCAGGGCGGTGGCCGGCGCGAGAAGACCGTCATCGCCACCAAGCTCTACGGCAGCATGGGCGAGTGGCCGAACGAGACGAAGCTGTCGGCGTTGAACATCCGCCGCGCCGCCGACGCCTCGTTGAAGCGCCTGCAGACCGACTACATCGACCTGTACCAGATGCACCACGTCGACCGGGACACGCCGTGGGACGAGATCTGGGAGGCCTTCTCGGTCCTGCGCCAGCAGGGCAAGGTCATCTACTTCGGCTCGTCGAACTTCGCCGGCTGGCACCTCGCCCAGGCGCAGGAGGCCGCGCGCACCCGCGGGTTCCTCGGCCTGGTGTCCGAGCAGTCGATCTACAACCTGATGACCCGCTGGATCGAGCTGGAGGTGCTGCCGGCCGCGCGCCACTACGGCCTCGGCGTCATCCCGTGGTCACCGCTGCACGGCGGCCTGCTCGGCGGCGTGCTGCGCAAGCAGCGCGAAGGCGGCGCCTCCCGCAGCGCCTCCGGCCGTTCCTCGGACGCGCTGGAGAAGCACCGCGACGCCATTGATGCCTACGAGAAGCTCTGCGCGGAGATCGGTGAGGACCCGGCGAACGTCGGTCTCGCGTGGCTGCTGCACCAGGAGGGCGTGACCGCGCCGATCATCGGCCCGCGCACCGGCGAGCAGCTCGACAGCTCGCTGCGGGCGGCGGAGCTGAAGCTCGACGCGGACGTTCTCTCGAAGCTCGACGAACTCTTCCCGGCCCCCGCTCCCAACGGCTCCAAGCCGGCCCCCGAGGCCTACGCCTGGTAGCCACCCCCTGCTTGCTGAACGCACGCGGGGACCTTTCGTATCCTCAGAGAGTACGAAAGGTCCCCGCGTGCGTTCGCAGGAAGCGCGGGGACTAGTCCTCGAAGTCGTCGTCGTCGCGCGCCAGGAACGTGGCGAAGCGCTCGATCGGCGTCTCGAAGTCGGGGTTGGCGTCGACGAACTCCCGCAGCTTGTCGGCGAGCCACGCGAACGTGACCTCCTCCTCGCCGCGCCGCTTCTCGAGCTCCTCGATGCCGCGATCGGTGTGGTACATGGCCTGAACTCCTGTGAGGGCTGGAAAAACGAGCCGCCGGACCCAGTCGGATCCGGCGGCTCGTTCGGGCGTACCCGGGTTTACTCGAACGCGCGGTTGATGATCTCGCGCTGCTCGACCTCGTGCACCTTGCTCGAACCGGCCGACGGCGCGGCCATCGGGCGGCGCGACACCCGCTTCACACCGGACAGGTGCGCGGGCAGCAGCTCCGGCAGGGCGAGACCGTAGAACGGCCACGCACCCTGGTTCGCCGGCTCCTCCTGCACCCAGCGGATGTCCTTCGCGTTCGGGTAGCTCTCCAGGGTCTCGGTCAGCTTGCGGGCCGGGACCGGGTAGAGCTGCTCGACGCGCACGATCGCCACGTCGCTCGCCGCGCGCTTCTCCCGCTCCGAGTGGAGCTCGTAGGAGATCTTGCCGCTGCACAGCAGGACCTTCGTGACCGCGTTGCGGTCCTTGACGGTCGGGTCGTCCATCACCGACTGGAAGCGGTCGTTGATGAACTCGTCCGTGCCGCTGACGGCCGCCTTGAGGCGCAGCATCGACTTCGGCGTGAAGACGATCAGCGGCCGGTCGACGCCGTCGAGGGCGTGGCGGCGCAGCAGGTGGAAGTAGTTCGCCGGCGTCGACGGCACCGCGACGGTCATGGAGCCCTCGGCGCACAGCTGCAGCCAGCGCTCGATGCGGCCCGACGTGTGGTCGGGGCCCTGGCCCTCGTGGCCGTGCGGCAGCAGGATCACGACGTCGGAACGCTGACCCCACTTGGCCTCACCGGACGAGATGAACTCGTCGATGATCGGCTGCGCGCCGTTGACGAAGTCGCCGAACTGCGCCTCCCACAGCACCAGCGCCTGCGGGTTCGCCACGGAGTAGCCGTACTCGAAGCCGACCGCCGCGAACTCCGACAGCACCGAGTCGTAGACCATGAACTTGCCCTGGTCCGGCGACAGGTTCTGCAGCGGCGTGTACTCCTCGCCGGTCTTGCGGTCGATCAGGGTCGCGTGGCGCTGCACGAACGTGCCGCGGCGCGAGTCCTGGCCCGCCAGGCGGACCTTGCGGCCCTCCAGTGCGAGCGAGCCGAACGCGAGCAGCTCCGCGAACGCCCAGTCGATGCCGCCCTCGCGCGCCATCTTGGCGCGGCGGTCGAGCACCGGCTTGACGCGGGCGTGCGGCGTGAAGCCCTCCGGGAGGTTCACGTGCGCGTCGGCGATGTGCTCCAGCACCTCACGGGTGATGCCCGTGGGCAGCTTCGCCGGGACCTGCTGCTCGGACTCGACCGACGGGCTCGCGACGATCGGGTGCTTCTCGAGCTCGCGGACCTCGTTGAAGACGTGCTCCAGCTGGCTGGAGAAGTCCTGCAGCGCCTTCTCGGCCTCCTCGACCGTGATGTCGCCGCGGCCGATCAGGGACTCGGTGTAGGTCTTGCGCACCGAGCGCTTCTGGTCGATCACGTCGTACATCGCCGGCTGGGTCATCGAGGGGTCGTCGCCCTCGTTGTGACCGCGGCGGCGGTAGCAGACCATGTCGATCACGACGTCCTTGCGGAACCGCTGGCGGTAGTCGACAGCGAGCTTCGCGACCCAGTAGCAGGCCTCGGGGTCGTCACCGTTCACGTGGAAGATCGGCGAGCCGATCATCTTCGCGACGTCGGTCGAGTACTTCGACGACCGCGAGTGCTCCGGCGCGGTGGTGAAGCCGACCTGGTTGTTCACGACGATGTGGACCGTGCCGCCGGTGCGGTAACCGCGCACCAGGGCCAGGTTCAGCGTCTCGGCCACGACGCCCTGACCGGCGAACGCCGCGTCACCGTGCATGGCGACCGGCAGCACCGGGAAGGTGTCGCCGCCGATGCCGATGAGGTCCTGCTTGGCGCGCACGATGCCCTCGAGCACCGGGTCGACCGCTTCGAGGTGCGACGGGTTCGCCGTCAGCGACACCTTGGTCTCGCCGTCGCCGAACATCCGGAAGTACTTGCCCTCGGCACCGAGGTGGTACTTCACGTCGCCGGAGCCGTGCGCCTGACCGGGGTCGAGGTTGCCCTCGAACTCGCGGAAGATCTGCGAGATCGGCTTGCCGACGATGTTCGCGAGGACGTTCAGGCGGCCGCGGTGCGGCATCGCGATGACGACCTCGTCGAGCTCGTGCTCGGCTGCCTTGTCCAGCACCGCGTCGAGCAGCGGGATGACGGTCTCGCCGCCCTCCAGCGAGAAGCGCTTCTGCCCGACGTACTTGGTCTGCAGGAACGTCTCGAACGCCTCAGCCGCGTTGAGCTTGCTGAGGATGTACTTCTGCACGGTGGCCGGGGGCTTCTCGTGCGGGACCTCGACGCGCTCCTGGATCCACTGCCGCTCCTCCGGCTCCAGGATGTGCATGTACTCGACGCCGACCGTGCGGCAGTACGAGTTGCGCAGCACACCGAGGATGTCGCGGAGCTTCATCCGCTCCTGGCCGGCGAACCCGCCGACCGGGAACTCCCGGTCGAGGTCCCACAGCGTCAGGCCGTGGCTCAGGACGTCGAGGTCCTGGTGGCTGCGCTGGCGGTAGTTCAACGGGTCCGTGTCGGCCATCAGGTGGCCGCGGGTGCGGAACGCGTCGATCAGCTCGATCACGCGGGCGGTCTTGTCGACGGCGCCCTCGGGGATGTCGGCGACCCAGCGGATGGGCTCGTACGGCAGCCGCAGCGACGCGAAGATGTCGTCGTAGAAGCCGTCCTCGCCGAGCAGCAGCTGGTGGATCCGCTTGAGGAACTCACCGGACTCCGCACCCTGGATGATGCGGTGGTCGTAGGTGCTGGTCAGCGTGATGATCTTGCTGACGCCCATGTCGGTGAGCGCCTGCTCGCTGGTGCCCTGGAAGTGCGCGGGGTACTCCATCGCGCCGACGCCGACGATCGTGCCCTGACCCGCGGTCAGCCGCGGCACCGAGTGGTTCGTGCCGATCGTGCCGGGGTTGGTCAGCGAGATCGTGGTGCCGGAGAAGTCCTCCGACGTGAGCGACCCACCGCGGGCCTTGCGGATCAGGTCCTCGTAGGCCTGCCAGAACTGCGTGAACGTCATGTTCTCGCAGCCCTTGACCGAGGCGACGACCAGCGTGCGCTGCCCGTCCTTGCCGGGCAGGTCGATCGCCAGGCCGAAGTTCACGTGCTCCGGCGTGACGACGAACGGCTTGCCGTCCACCTCGGCGTAGTGGCGGTTCATGTTCGGGAACGCCTGCAGCGCCCGCACGACCGCGTAGCCGATGACGTGGGTGAAGGAGACCTTCCCGCCACGCGTCCGCTTCAGGTGGTTGTTGATGACGATGCGGTTGTCGGCCAGCAGCTTGGCGGGCACGGCACGCACGCTGGTCGCGGTCGGAACGGTGAGCGACAGCTCCATGTTCTTCGCGATGGCGGCGGCGGCACCGCGCAGCTGCTTCTGCTCGGGCTGCGCGCTCGGCGTGACCGGGGCGGCCTTCGCGGCCTGCTGCGGCGCCGGCTTGGCAGCCGCGGGCTTGGCGGCGGCGGCGGGCTTCGCGGCGGCGGGCTTGGCGGCCGCGGGCTGCGGCGCGGCCTTGACCTCTGCCTTGGGTGCGGCCTGGGCTTTGCCGGTGTCAGCGGCAGGTGGCGTCACGGTCGTGGTGGTCGTCGTGCCACCCGCGCTCGCCGAGGCGGCGTTCCCGTTCCCGCCCGATCGCTTGTAGTCGGCAAAGAAGTCATGCCATGCCGGGTCTACGGATGACGGGTCCGCGAGGAACTGCTCGTACATCTCCTCGACGAGCCACTCGTTCGGCCCGAACTGTGACGCAGGACTGCTGCTGGACACGGCTGGCGCTCGCCTCTATCCATCTCGCTCTTGGTGGTGACTCATGCGGTAGTCAGGTTAGTCCCCTCAGCGTGGCCCTTCACACGCTGGAGGCACCTGGCAAGGAGTGCTCTGTCACAGGATCGATCAGGACGGCCTTCGCGTCACCCGCAGTTGAGCATCCCTTGAGGTGGAACTCGCTGTAAAGCATCCCATCGTGCTTTTCCGCCGCGCTCCCGGACCGGGACGGACACCGAACGCAGTGATCAGATCACGACGGGTACAACGACTTCGCTCAGAGGAATGATCCCGCTCTTCCGGTCAGCCGGCCGAACCGGTGATCGACTTGACCACGGCCTCGACGAACCGGTCCCTCGTCCGCTCAGGTACCCGGTCCAGCGACAGGTACGGGTTGAGGTCCTCCAGCTCGACCAGCAACAGCTCCCCGTCCCGCGTCCGGCACGCGTCGACCCGCTGAATGCCGTGCTCCAGCCCGTTCCACTCGACGAACCTCTCCGCGAACGCGAGGTCCGCACCGGTCGGCCGGTACTCGACCAGCTCCCAGCGCCGCGCGGGATCGGGTGCGTTCAACGCGTACTGGAACTCGCGGTCGACGTAATAGAACGACACCTCGTATTTGAAGTCGACCTTCGGTTGGATCAGCATGTCGCTCTCGTCCCGGATTTTCTCGCGCGGGACGATTTCCAGCCCGTGAGAATCCGCTCCCGCTTTCGGCTTCACGACGTACAGCTCCGCCTCCGGCAACCGCCCGACGTCCGCGACCCGCTCCACCGTGGGAATGACCGGGAACCCCAGCGCGGTCAGGTCGACCAGGTACTGCTTGCCCGCCATGTCGCCCTTGCCGGTGAGCGGGTTGTAGACGGTGATGCCACTCGCCAGTGCCGCCTCCCTGAACTCCCGGTACGCCTCCGGGTAGTCGATCACCGGCCCGCTGTTGCGCACGACCACGACGTCGAACCCGCCACCGCCGCGGATGAACGCGGCGGCGTCCCGGGGGTTGCACAGCGCGATGTCGAAGTGCTCGCGCAGGCGGGACGTCAGGTGGATGTCCTCGTCGCAGTACCGGCGGCCGCGGGCGGGGTAGGAGAGGTCGGTGACGTAGAGGACCTTGAGGCGACCGGGCACGGCGAGCTCCTGGGGGTGGGGGTGTTCGCTTTGTACGTGAGGACGGGGCCGATCACGAGGGTTTCGTGGGGGGCGCCACGGGCGGGGTTGGTGTCGTGGGGCGGGTGGCGGTCGGAGCGGAGGTTGCCGCGGAGCGGCGATGGACCCCGAACGCGCGGTCTGCGGCTGTTCGACTTGGGTGCCGATGTGGTGGGCGACGTGCCTGGCCCGCGTGCCGACGTGGCGGGTGACGTGTCCGACCGCTGTGTCGGCGTGACAGGCAACGTGCCCAGCCCGCGTGCCGACACAGCGGGCGACGTGGCCGACCGCTGTGCCGACGTGACAGAGAACGTGCCTGGCCCCTGGCGCCAAGACTGCGGGTGACGTGCCCATTCGCGGTGCGAAGGCGCAAGCGAGCGCCTTGCGCGACCACCTCTCCCGAGGTGACCGGCAGCGTGCTCGCCTCAACCCGGTGTCGCCCGCATCCGGCACGCGCCCGCCTACCGCGGTGCGAGGCGCAGGTGAGCGCCTTGCGCGACCACCCCTCCCGAGGTGACCGGCAGCGTGTCCGGCTCAACCCGGTGCCGACCGCAAACGGCACGCGCCCGCCTACCGCCGTGCGAAGGCGCGGGCGAGTGCCTGCGCGGCCGACCTCGCGGGCGAGCGGCAGCGTGTACGCGTTGGCCGCCCCAAGCGGTGGGCGGCGGGAGCAGGGGCGAGGGTCAGGGGGTTGAGGTGCCGTGTCGCCAGAGGCGGGCGTAGGCGCCGTTGGCGGCCAGGAGGGTGTCGTGTGTGCCGACCTCGGCGACGCGGCCTGCTTCCAGCACCACGATGCGGTCCGCGCGGGCCGCGGTGGCCAGGCGGTGGGCGACCACGAAGGTCGTGCGGGAGCCGGCCAGGTGGTCGCTGGCCGCGAGGACCGCGGACTCGGTGGCCGGGTCGAGGGCTGCGGTTGCCTCGTCCAGGAGCAGGAGGTCGGGGTGCACGAGCTCGGCGCGGGCGAGGGCGACCAGTTGGCGTTGGCCGGCGGACAGGCGGTTGCCGCGTTCGCCGACGGGCTGGTGGAAGCCCGAGGGGAGGGTGGCGACCATCGGCAGGGCGCCGACCGAGGTCACGGCCTGCTCGATCTCGTCGTGGGTGGCGGTCGGGCGGCCGTAGGCCACGTTCTCCGCCACGTCGCCGCCGAACAGGTGGGCTTCCTGCGGGACGACGCCGAGGCGTTGGCGGTAGGCCTGGAGGTCGTAGGTGCGGATGTCGACGCCGTCGACCAGGACGGTGCCCGCGGTGGCGTCGTAGAAGCGGGCCACCAGCTTGACGAGGGTCGACTTGCCGGCGCCGGTCTCGCCGACCAGTGCCACGGTCTCGCCGGGGCGGACGTGCAGGGAGACGTCGGCGAGGGCCGGCTGGTCGGTGCCGGGGTAGGCGAAGGAGACGCCGCGCAGCTCCACCTCGCCGCGCAGGTGCGCCGGGACCGGCACCGGGGACGCCGGTGGGGAGACGGTGGTCGGGGTGCGCAGCAGGTCGCCGATGCGGCGCAGGCCCACGCGGGCCTGCTGGTAGCCGTCGAAGACACCGGACAGCTGCTGCAACGGGCTGAAGAACATGCCGAGGTACAGCAGGAACGCCAGCAGCACGCCGGGGCTGAGGCTGCCGGTGGCGACGCGGTGGGCGCCGGCGGCGAGGGCGATGGCCTGGGCCACGCCGGACAGCATGGCGACGAACGGGAAGTACGTCGCGATGTACCGCTGCGCGCGCAGGCGGGTGCGGCGGTAGGCGTCGCTGCGTTCGGCGAAGGCCTCCGCGGAACGGCGTTCGCGGGTGTAGGCCTGGGCGACGCGCAGGCCGGAGACGTTCTCCTGCAGGTCGGCGTTGACGGCGCTCACGCGTTCGCGGGCCTCCGCGTAGGCCGCCGAGGACAGGCGCTGGAAGACGATCGTCGCGACCACCAGCAGCGGCAGCACGGCCAGCGCGATCAGGGCCAGCGACGGGTCGGTCACCACCAGGGCGACGGTCACGCCGACGACGGTCAGCAGGCTGATCACGGCGGTGACCAGGCCGGTCTGCAGGAACGTCGACAGGGCGTCCACGTCCGTCGTCATCCTGGTCATGATCCGGCCGGCCATCTCGCGCTCGTAGTAGTCGAGCCCGAGCCGCTGCAGGTGGGCGTAGCTGCGGACGCGCAGCAGGTACAGCAGCCGCTCGCCGAGCCGGGCGGCGAGCACGGTGCTGCCGGCCGTCGTCAGCCAGCCGGCCACCACGAGCCCCACGCCCAGTGCGACCGCGAGCCACAGCGACGACGTCTCGCCGCCCACCACACCGCCGTCCACGCCGAGCCGGACCAGCGCGGGCAGACCCATGCCGACCAGCGCGTCCAGGACCACCAGCGCGCCCACGCCGAACAACGCCCACCGCACCGGCCGCACCAGGCGGGCCAGCCGGAAGCCGGGGTCGGGTGTGGTCGGGTCCTCGGTCAGCACCGGCTCCTCCGTCGCGGGCGGCAACGCGCGCACCTGTGCCAGCAGCTCCGGCGTCGGCGGGCCACCGGCCAGCGCGGACGCGGCGCCCCCGCCACCACCGCGGCGACCGGACAGCGCGGCGGCACCGGAGCCACCGGCCGGCCGGGCGTCCTCGACGAGGCGCTGGTCGAGCTCCTCCTGCGACACCTCCGGCCACAGGTCACCGGTGGGTGCCGGGGCCGCCGACTCGATCGCCTCGCCGGGACCGGCCAGCAGGTCGCGGTACAGCGCGCACCGCTCGGTCAGCTCCTCGTGCGTGCCCACGTCGACCACCCGGCCCGCGTCCAGCACGGCGATCCGGTCGGCCAGCGAGAGCGTGGAACGGCGGTGCGCCACCAGCAACGTCGTGCGGGAGGCCGTGACCGACGCCAGCGTCGCGTGGATCGCGGCCTCGGTCGCGTTGTCCACCGCCGACGTCGCGTCGTCCAGCACCAGGATCCGCGGGTCCGACAGCAGCGCCCGCGCCAGCGCCACCCGCTGGCGCTGACCACCGGACAACGTCAGCCCGCGCTCGCCGACCACCGTGTCGTACCCGTCCGGCAGCGCCTGGATGAAGTCGTGCGCCTCCGCGGCCTTCGCCGCCCGCTCGACCTCCTCGCGCGAGGCGTCGGGACTGCCGTAGGCGATGTTCGAGAACACGCTGGAGGAGAACAGGAAGGCCTCCTCGAACACCACGCCCACCGCGCCGCGCAACGACTCCAGCCGCAACGTCCGCACGTCCGCGCCGCCCACCGCGACCGCACCCGAGTGCACGTCGTAGAACCGGGGCAGCAGCAGCGACACCGTCGACTTGCCCGATCCGGCGGTGCCGACCAGCGCCAGCGTCTCGCCCGGCTCCACCGAGATCGAGAAGTCCGTCAGCACCGGCTCACTGCGCGTGTAGCCGAACGTGACGCCCGAGAACGACACCCCGAGCGGACCCGGCGGCACCTCGTCGGGCCCGTCGGTGACGTCCGGCTGCGAGTCGATCAGCTCGTAGACCCGCTCCACGCCGGCCCGCGCGAGCTGCGCGGACACCACCAGGCTCGACAGCAGCCTGGTCGGTCCGACCAGGTTCGCCACGTACGCCGAGAACGCCAGGAACGTGCCCAGCGTGACCTGCCCGTGCAACGCGAGCCAGCCGCCCAGCCCGAGCACGCCGACCTGCCCCAGCAGCGGCAGCGCCGTGACGGTGGCCAGCGGCCGCGAAGACAGCTTCGCGGCCCGCATCCGCTCGGCGAACAGCCACCGCGCGTGCTTCTCCAGCCGGGCGACCTCGCGCGCCTCCTGGCCGAAGCCCTTCACGACGCGCACGCCGGTGACGGTCTCCTCGACGTGCTGCGCGAGGTCGGCTGCGCGCTGCTGGGCCGACCAGGTGGCCGGGAACAGCGTGAGCCGGGTCCGCCCGGCCAGCCACGCCACCAGCGGCAGCACGACCAGCGCGACGATCGTGAGCGGCACCGACAGGTAGAGCATCGCGGCGAGCGCGGCCAGCGCGAACACGACGGTGCCCACCGCCAGCGGCACCATCATCAGCAGCGACTGCACCAGCTGCAGGTCGGTGATCGACCGGGACACGATCTGCCCGGTGCGCAGCTCGTCCTGCTTCGCGCCGTCCAGCCGCTGCACCGAGGAGAACACCGACCGCCGCAGGTCGTGCTGCACGTCGAGCGCCAGCCGTCCGCCGACGTAGCGCCGCACGAAGGCCGACGCGAACGTCAGCACCTCCAGCACGACCAGGGCGACGACCAGCATCACCAACCGGTCCGTGCGCCCCGCCGTCGAGTCGTCGACCGCGACCTTGAGCAGCAACGGCCCGGCCGCCTGCAGACCCACGCCGAGGACGGCGGCGACCACTGACAGCACCACCAGCCGCGGATGCTGCCAACACGCCGCCACCAGTCGGCGGACCCAGCCCTGTTTCACACGGATGAGGCTACGGACCGGGTCTGACAATCGTGATAACCGCAGGTCAGGTGATGTCCTTGGACTGGGTCGCCGCCCAGCCGCCCGCGAAGACCACGCCGGCCCACGCCACGAACACCAGTCCCGACCACCACCAGTCGAGCGCGCCGGACGCACCCGCGATGGCGCGCAGCACGTCCTCGATCTCCGGCGGCACGACACCGGCCGTGGACAGGAAGAGGTCGACCGCGACCGACCCGGTCAACCCGTTGATCGACCCGTTCGGCAGGAACCCGATCACCGACGGCACCTCGAGGTAGGCGAGCACGAAGTGCAGCACGTTCTCGATCACCAGGAAGTACAGGATCAGGATCACGACCGAGCCCGCGACGTTCGGGATCAACGCGCCGACGCCGACGCCGAACATCGTCATCAGGATCGACGACAGCACGCAGACCAGCGTGAGCATCGCCCAGCCACCCGCGTCCGGCAGCTGCCCGGAGTTCGAGGTGAGCACCACGCCCAGCGCGATGAAGGCCATGATCGCGAGGCCGTAGATCGCGCCCCACAGGACGTAGACCAGCATCTTGGCCAGCATCGCCTGCATCCGCGACGGCGCGGTCAGGAACGTCGTGGTGATCGTCCGCCGCTGGATCTCACCGGACACCGCCAGCGCACCGAAGATCAACGGGAAGATCGTCGACACGTTGATCGCCCGCGCGATGCCGAAGAGCGAGATCTTCCACTGGTCCGGCGTCACGCCTAGGAAGTCCGACACCTCGTCCACGTCCGACGACGACGCGAGGTCGACGAAGAACTGCCCGAGCAGACCGGTCGCGAGCCCCCAGCCCAGCGCCAGCACGGCGGTCGGGATCAGCAGCCCCCACCACAGCCCGGTCGTGGTCGTCTTGCGGAGCTCCGCCTGTACGAGGTTGCCCATCAGGCCCAACCACCCTGTTGCTGTTGCTGCTGCTGGTACGGCGCCGGCGCGTACCCGGCGTACTGGCCACTGGTGAGCTGGAAGAACAGCTGTTCGAGGTCGACCTGCTCCTCCTGGATGCCGTAGATCGACACGTTCGCCTGCAACGCCGTGTCCGCCACGTACTTGGCGTCCACACCGGACACCGCGAGCCGCCCGTCCGGCAGCTGCTCGACGTGCACGCCGGCCGTGCGCAGGGCGGTCGCCAGCGAGTTGACGTCCGACGGCTGCACGAGGACGCGCTTGCGCTGCGACTGCCGCAGCTGGTCCAGCGGGCCGTAGAACATCGTCTGCCCGCGCGAGATGATCACCACCTGGTCGACGGTCTGCTCGACCTCCGCCAGCAGGTGGCTGGAGATCAGCACCGTGCGCCCCATGCGCGCGTAGGACTGCAGGAACGTCCGCAGCCACGCGATGCCCTCGGGGTCCAGGCCGTTCGCGGGTTCGTCGAGCACGAGCACCTGCGGGTCGCCGAGCAGCGCGGTGGCCAGCGCCAGCCGCTGCTTCATGCCCAGCGAGAACCCGCCGACGTTGCGGTCCGCCGCGGACGCGAGGCCGACGAGTCCGAGGACCTGGTCGGCCTGCGCGTCCGGCACGCCGATCGCCGCCGCGTACACGCGCAGGTGGTTGCGGGCCGTGCGCGCCGGGTGGAAGCCCTGCGCCTCCAGCACCGCGCCCACCACGCGGCCGGGCTGGCCGAGCTGGTGGAACGGCCTGCCGTTGATCGTCGCGATGCCACTGGTCGGCTTCACCAGTCCCAGCAACATGCGCAGGGTCGTCGTCTTCCCCGCGCCGTTCGGGCCGAGGAAGCCCGTCACGCTGCCGGGTGACACGGTGAAGCTCAGGTTCTGCACCGCGGCGACCGAACCGAACTGCTTGGTCAGGTTCTGCACCGCGATGAGGCCGCTGCCGTCATGCATGCGGCCCATCCTGCCTGATGGTCAGTCGGGCAACGCGTGCTTTGGCCGCGACACGACCGGCGCGCGGTGCACCACCTGCGGTGCGTCGGTCAAGATCGGCAGCTCGGGCGTGGGCTCGGCGGGGGTCCGCGGGGGCACTTCGGCGATCGCACCGGATCGGGTGAACGGGTTGCGCAGCGGCCCGCGGCGTTCCCGGTGCGGCAGCCCCTCTCCGATCAGGTGCCGGTGTGCCGTGTTCCAGACCTGGCACGGCCAGCGCCGCCTCCACCGCAGCCGGCTCGGGCACGTCCGGCACCGGCCGTCCTCGTCGGGCTGGTGCAGTGTGAGCAGCAACCGCCAGCCGTCCGTCAGGCGGTGGATCTCGGTGCGGGCCAACGGGACCAGCGCCTCGGCCGCGCCCTGCTCGGCCACCTCCTCCAGCAGCGCCAACCGGTGCAGCACCGCGTCGCGCAGGACCTCGTCCATCACATCTTCGCCGAGGCCTGGTCGAGCAGGGAGCCGAGCCGGCGCGTCTGGGTGGCGGACATCACAGCGGCCTCGCCCGGTGGTGCGACCAGCAGAACCCGGTCGTTCTCCACCAGAACGGTCATCGACCTGTCTCGACCGAACGGGTCGTGGCAGTGGATCCAGCCCTGTGGTTCAGCCATGGAATCTCCCTTCGAGGGACACCCGACTCCTGCTTCATCGGCCGTCGGCCCTGCTCGGCGCACCGGCAGCGGGGGATTTCACTCGTTTGCCGGATGAGCGGGACACGGGCGGTGGTCTGGTCGAGGCAACTTTTGGGTCGCGTTTCGGCGGGGGTGCTGGGCGCCACCGCCGAAGAGCCGCTATATTTGGTCCCGGCGGCCCCGCTCCCAGTGACCCCCAGGCTGGTTGAGCGCGGCCGCCCTTTATTTTTCCCACTTCTTCCCTCTTGTTCAGAAAAACCCCCTTGCGCCCTGCGGTCTCGTACGCTGTAAGTTGCTCGTACACCGTAAGGGGGAGGTTTTCATGAGTGCGACCACGACAGAAACCGTCGGCGTGCAGCCACATCCGCAGCGCTGGGCCGTGCTCGGCGTGCTCTGCCTGTCCGTGATGGTCGTGGTGCTGGACAACACCGTGCTGAACGTGGCGATCCCGTCCATCTCCACCGGTCTGGGCGCGAGCACCGCCGACATCCAGTGGATGATCAACGCCTACTCGCTGGCGCTGGCGGGCCTGCTGCTCACGACCGGCTCGCTGAGCGACCGGTTCGGCCGCAAGCGGGCGTTGCTGGGAGGGCTGGCGCTGTTCGGCGCGGGCAGTGCCGTGGCGGCCTGCGCGGGCTCGTCCGAGGCGCTGATCGCGGCGCGGGGGTTCATGGGCGTCGGGGCGGCGTTGCTGATGCCCGGCACGCTGGCCGTGCTGATGCAGCTGTTCGACGAGGAGGAACGCCCGAAGGCCATCGGCATCTGGGCAGCGGTCACCAGCCTCGGCTTCGCGGCCGGTCCGGTGATCGGCGGCGCGCTGATCAAGCACTTCTGGTGGGGCTCGGTGTTCCTGATCAACGTGCCGGTGGCGCTGCTCGCGATCGCGGCGGTGGCGTTCCTGGTGCCGGAGTCGAAGGACCCGGCCGTGCGCAGGCCGGACGTGCTCGGCTCGGTCCTGTCGATCATCGGCATGGTCTCGCTCGTGTACGCGGTGATCTCGGTGCCGGAGAACGGGTTCGGCTCGCCGCAGTTCGGCGTGCCGCTCGCGCTGGGGCTGGTCGCGATGGCCGTGTTCGCGTGGTGGGAGCGGCGCACCACCGACCCGATGCTCGACCTCGGGTTCTTCGCCGACCGCCGGTTCACCGGTGCCGTGGCGTCGGGCGTGCTGGCGGCGTTCGGCATGGCCGGCTCGCTCTTCCTGCTGACGCAACACCTCCAGGGCGTGCTCGGCTACAGCCCGCTGGAGGCAGGTCTGCGCGTCGCGCCGATGGCGATCGCGTTGCTCGTCACCAGCAACACCCTCGGTCAGCTCGTGCTGAAACTGGGTGCAGCCAAGGCGATGCTGCTCGGCATGACGGTCGTCGCGGGCGGCGTGGTGCTGCTCTCGATCGGCACCACCTACCCGCCGACGCTGGCCGGGCTGGTGCTGATCGGCGTCGGTGTCGGTGTGGCCCAACCGGTTGCCGTCAACGCGCTGATGGGCGCGATCCCGCCGGAACGCGCCGGCATCGCCTCCGGCCTGTCGTCCACGCTGACCGAGCTGGGCTCGTCGTTCGGCATCGCGATCCTCGGCGCGCTGCTGTCCGCGCGGTTCGTCGCCGCGCTGCCCGACGGCGTGCCGGGACGGTCGCTGTCGGAGGCGCTGCACAGCGGCGCGGACCTGACCGTGGTGCGCGAGGCGTTCTCGTCGGGCATGAGCGTCAGCCTGGTGGCCGGCGCCGTGTCCGTGTTCCTGGGAGGTGTTGTGGCGAGCGTGCTGCTGCGGCGTGCCTAGTATCGAGCCGTGGACAGCGTGTGGTTCGGCAAACCCAGGCCGGCGAGCGGCCAGCACCTCGGCCTGAGCCGGGAGGCCATCGTCCGCAAGGCGATGGAGGTGCTGGACGAGCACGGCCTGGCGAAGCTGTCCATGCGCAAGCTCGCCGCCGAGCTGGGCGCGGCCCCGATGTCGCTGTACTGGCACGTGCCCACCAAGGACGCGCTCATCGAGCTGTGCCTCGACGAGATCTACGGCGAGTTCCCGCGCCCGGCTCCCGGCGCCGCGTGGGAACCCGCGCTGCGCGAGATGATGCACGCGTTCCGCCGTCTTGCGCTCGCACACCCGTGGTGGGTGCGCGGCATCGGCGAGTTCACCACCATCGGTCCCAACGCCGTCGCCATGGCCGACGCGATGCTCGAACCCATGCGGGCGGCCGGCCTGACGATGGTCCAGGCGTCGCAGGCGATGTCGGCGGTGTCGAGCTTCGTCGTCGGGTACACGACGGCGGAGGCGAACTTCCGCAGCCGCGGCGGCCACGACGAACCGCCACCGGACCTCGGCCGGATCGCGGACCTGTACCGGGAGAAGCACCCCCGCTACGTCGAGATGCTGGACCAGCAGGAGCTGTGGTCGCTGGAGGGGCAGTTCGAGTTCGGGCTGGACTGCGTGATCGACGGGGTCAAGGCGCGGGTGGCCGCGCTGCGGTGACCGCGAGGAGGCGCGCCCGTGAAAGGCGAAACCCCCGCAGCGTGCTCCGCGTGCGGGGGCTCCTCCATCCGACTGGCTCTCAGACCACGGACTCCAGCGGCGTGTGCACCAGGCCGGTCGCCTCGGCCACCGGGCCGTTGGTCAGCTGACCGGCGTGCGCGTTGAGGCCCAGGGCGAGCGAACGGTCGTCCTTCAGCGCCTTCTCCCAGCCCTTGCCGGCCAGCGCGACCGCGTAGGGCAGCGTCACGTTGGTGAGCGCGTAGGTGGAGGTGCGGGGGACGGCGCCGGGCATGTTGGCGACGCAGTAGAACACCGAGTTGTGGACCTCGTAGGTCGGCTCGGCGTGCGTGGTGGCGCGCGAGTCCTCGAAGCAGCCGCCCTGGTCGATGGCGATGTCGACGAGCACCGAACCCGGCTTCATCTCCGCGACCAGCGCGTTCGAGACGAGCTTCGGGGCCGCGGCACCCGGCACCAGGACGGCGCCGATGACCAGGTCGGCCTCGCGGACGGCCTGCTCGATCGCGAACGAGTTGGACGCGAGCGTGCGCAGGCGGCCCTGGAACTGGGCGTCGACCTGGCGCAGGCGGTCGACGTTGGTGTCGAGGATCTGCACGTCGGCGCCCATGCCGACGGCGATGGTGGCGGCGTTGACACCGGCCACACCGCCGCCGATCACGACAACGCGGGCCGGGGCGACACCGGGGACGCCGCCGGGCAGCACGCCGCGGCCACCGGAGGGCTTCATCAGGCTGAACGCGCCCACCTGCGGGGCGAGGCGGCCCGCGACCTCGGACATCGGGGCGAGCAGCGGCAGCGAGCGGTTCGGCAGCTGCACCGTCTCGTAGGCGATGGCCGTGGTGCCGGAGGCCAGCAGGGCCTCGGTCAGCGGCTTGTCGGCGGCGAGGTGCAGGTAGGTGAAGAGGGTCTGGCCGGAGCGCAGGCGGGGGTACTCCTCCGCGATCGGCTCCTTGACCTTGAGGACCAGGTCGCCCTCGGCCCAGACGTCGTCGGCGGTCGGGAGGACCTTCGCACCCGCGGCGAGGTACTCCTCGTCGGTGATCGCGGAGCCCAGACCGGCGCCCTGCTCGACGTACACGTCGTGGCCCCGGCTGGTCAGCTCGTGGGCCCCGGCCGGCGTGAGGGCGACGCGGTACTCGTGGTTCTTGATCTCGCGAGGAACGGCGATCCGCACGATGACTCCTCCGTTTCGGCTGGCTGCTATCTCACAATGTGGGGCAGCCGGGAGGTCATGTCACTGTGCGGGTCGCACTGTTCGGGACCAGGCCGGTTGTGCTGCTGGGACAAAGCGACCTGCGCCACGCCTGTACCGGTCCCGCGTTGACACCCGGTGGCGGGCCCACATAGCGTTCCCACCGGAACTGAATAACGGCCGCGGTGCCCCTGATGGGCACCAGAACCCGGGTGGGAGAGACCTCGACGAGCTGGTCGGGGCGCCGAAGGGGCAAGCTCCCGCACACTCTCAGGCAGCAAGACCACTCGGGGTAGGCAACTCTGCACGGCGGAGGGGCGCACGTTTCCTGCCCGTCATCTGCCAGAGGAGTCGCCGTGGAGTTCCCCGAGAACCTGCTCTACACCGCCGAACACGAGTGGGTCGACTGGACGCCGGGCACCCAGGACCCGTTGACCTGCGGGATCACCGAGTACGCCGCGGACGCGCTGGGTGACATCGTCTTCGTCCAGCTCCCCGAGGTCGGGGCCGAGGTCGTCTCCAACCAGGTCTGCGGTGAGCTGGAGTCCACCAAGTCCGTCAGCGACCTGTTCTCCCCGGTCACCGGCGAGGTCCTCGAGGTCAACACCGCCGTCGTCGACGACCCGGCGATCATCAACACCGACCCGTACGGCGCCGGCTGGCTGTTCAAGGTGCGCGTGGACTCCGCGGAGGACCTGCTCACCGCGGCCAAGTACGCCGAGCTCACCTCGGACTGACCCGCTCGCACCCACCACGAAGGACTGATCAGTGGCGATCAGCGTTTTCGACCTGTTCTCCGTCGGCATCGGGCCGTCCAGCTCGCACACCGTCGGCCCGATGCGCGCCGCCGCCATGTTCGTCGAGAAGCTCGGCGCCCGCGCGTCCGAAGTGGACCGCGTGCACGTCGAGCTGTTCGGCTCGCTCGGCGCCACCGGGCACGGCCACGGCAGCCCCAAGGCCGTGTTCCTCGGCCTGGAGGGCAACCTCCCGGAGGAGGTGGACCCCGCGGCCGCCGCCCACCGCGTCGAGAAGATCGTCGCGAGTGGACGGCTGCGGCTCGGCGGCACGCACGAGATCGGCTTCGCGCACGACCGCGACCTCGTCATGCACCGCCGCAAGTCGCTCCCGTTGCACCCCAACGGCATGAGCTTCGAGGCGTTCCGCGGTGACGAGCCGGTCGAGCACGCCGTCTACTACTCGATCGGCGGCGGCTTCGTCGTCGACGAGAACGCGTCCGGCAGCGACCGCATCAAACCCGACTCGACCCCGCTGCCGCACCCGTTCCTGACCGGCGACGAGCTGCTCGCGCGCTGCCGAGAGACCGGCCTGTCGATCAGCGAGATCATGATGGCCAACGAGCTGTCGTGGCGCTCGGAGGAGGAGGTGCGGGCCGGGCTCCTGCACATCTGGCACGTGATGCAGGAGTGCGTCGAACGCGGCTGCACCGAGCAGGGCATCCTGCCCGGCGGTCTCAAGGTCCGCCGCCGCGCCGCCGAGATGCGCAAACGGCTGGAGGGCGAGCACTTCGTCACCGACCCGCTGCGCGTCATGGACTGGGTCACGCTCTTCGCGCTGGCCGTCAACGAGGAGAACGCGGCCGGCGGCCGGGTCGTCACCGCACCGACGAACGGCGCGGCCGGCATCGTGCCCGCGGTCCTGCACTACTACACCAGGTTCGTGCCCGGTGCGAACGACGACGGCGTGGTGAGGTTCCTGCTCACCGCAGGCGCCATCGGCGTGCTGTTCAAGGAGAACGCCTCGATCTCCGGCGCCGAGGTCGGCTGCCAGGGCGAGGTCGGCTCCGCGTGCTCGATGGCCGCCGGTGGTCTCGCCGAGGTCCTCGGCGGCACCCCGGAGCAGGTCGAGAACGCCGCCGAGATCGCCATGGAGCACAACCTCGGCCTCACGTGCGACCCGATCGGCGGCCTGGTGCAGATCCCGTGCATCGAACGCAACGCCGTCGCGTCCGTCAAGGCGATCACCGCGGTGCGCATGGCGTTGCGCGGCGACGGCTCGCACTTCGTGTCGCTGGACAAGGTCATCAAGACCATGCGGGACACCGGCAAGGACATGTCGGTGAAGTACAAGGAGACGGCGCGCGGCGGTCTCGCCGTCAACGTCATCGAGTGCTGAGGCCGGTCAGGGCCTGGCGTCGTACCGGCGCTGGGCCTCGATCACGTCCGGCATCCGCGACTCCAGCAGCACGATCAACGCCATCAGCTTCTCCGCCGTCTCGCGCCCGAGCGGCGTGAGGCTGTAGTCGACCCGCGGCGGGTTCGTCGGCTGCGCGTCGCGGTGCACGAGCCCGTCGCGCTCCAGCGCGTGCAACGTCTGGGACAGCATCTTCTCGCTGACGCCGTCGACCCGGCGGCGCAGCTCGTTGAACCGCAGCGACCCGTCGACCAGCGCGCTCAGCGTCAGGCTGCCCCACCGGCCGGTGACGTGCTCCAGCGTGGGACGTGACGGGCACGCCTTCGCGAACACGGTGAACTCCATGTCCGCGAGGGTACCCCATTGCACTTACGAAAAGTTAGTGCTCGCTCGGACGGCAGGCCCGCACACAGCGCGTGTGCGGGCCTGCCGGCTCAGAACGGCCAGTCGGCGTCGCGCCCCGCCTCGATCAGCGGAACCGCGCGGAACGTCGCGTCCGTCAGGCCACCGAACTCGTGCCGGTTCCCCGTGCCCGACGCGAACGCCCCCTGCCGGTACCCGCCCAGGTTGAACCCGTAGACCGGCACGTGCCGCGGCACGACGTCGTCGACCCCGGCACCGCCCGGCCCGGCGACCGTCTGCATGTCCGAGATGATGAACACCCGGTCGTGCCCTCGGTACGAGCTCTTCAGCGCACCGATGACGTCGGTGCCGTGCCCCACCTCACCGACCCTGCCCAGGAACCGGTCGACCTCGCTGATGACCGACGCCCCTCGCCGCAGCTCGTGGCGGAACACGCCGGTCGCGAACCCGTGGACGTCGACCTGCTCGCCCTTGGCCCCGAGCGCCACGCCGAACACGGCCGCGGCCTTGGCCGGCGTGACCTTCGAACGCGCCGAGTAGCCCGTGCAGGTCATCGACCCCGAGGTGTCGATCAGCACGAGCGACCGGCCCGGCAGCGCCGGCAGGTTGCCCAGCGACGCCTGCAGCGCCCGGTCGAGCGCGTGGCCCCAGCGCAGGCTCGGCGCGCCGCCTCGTACGCCGAGAGGAAGCGGAACGGGAACTGCCGCGACCGCGCCACCTGGCCGGGGTCGGCCAGCCGGGCCGCGACCTGCGCCGCGACCTCGTCCGACACGCCCGCCTCGTCAAAATTCCTGAGGTTGCGGATCGCGGCCATGAAACCCATCGACGGTGCCAGTGCCTCCCACACCCGCGCCGTCATCGGACCCTGCAACCACCCGGCCACCGACTCCCACGTCATCCCGGCCCGCCGCAGCACGTCCGCCGCGTCCGGTCGCCCGAACAACGCCCGGCGCTGCTCGACCGGCCACGCCATCAGCTCCCGCCGTGCCGCGACGGTCCGCAGCGACTCGGGAACGGTGACGTCCGGGTCGCGGCGGCGGTCGAGCACGTACTGGAACAGGTCCCCCTGCCAGGCCGCGCTCGGCGACGGGTGCACGAGGTTCAGCACGTCGGCCACGCGGAAACCGCGCGCCTCGCTGTCCCACTTGAGCACCGACCGCTCGTCGTAGAGCCGCCGCACCACGTCCGCGATGCCGCGCTTGACGGGCTTCGGCACGGCCCGGCCGTGGACCGCGGTCCAGTAGGCCAGCAGCTCGCCCGGCTCGTCCGCGCGCTGCAGCACCGACGCCACGACCGCGCGGTTCGTCACGCCCGCGTCGGCACCGGCCTCGAGCCGCGCCTTCACGAACTCGGCGGCGCCGACCAGTGCCGCGGTCCGCATGTTCGCCTCGCCGCGCAGCCACGCCAGCATCCGCGCCGTCCACTCGGGATCCTGCAACGCCGCCGTGCGCACCAACTGCGCGTAGCGCTCGTCGCGGGTGCCGCCGCTCTCGTAGAACGTCTGCTCGCCGCCCATGTTCGACACGGCCAGCAGGAACAGCTCGCCCAGAGCGGTGCGCTCGTAGCCGGCGCCGCCCTCGTGGGTGCGGCCGGACCGCTTCGACCCGATGGGGCTCTTCCCGAACGGACGCGCCTTCAGGACGTTGAACTTCGACATGGCTCTTCCCCCTCGGGAGGCGAGACGGGGGAGCGCACAGCGGACAGGAATCCGGCTGACGGGATTCGAACCCGCGACCGCCCCATTTGCGGTGAAAGGTTTCGCACCGGGTGCACGTACAGACAACCACGCCACGCCACCGAATTGTTCTCAGGAACTCGGTGGCGTGGCAGAAGGGTGGCCCGAGGTCAAGGCGCAGAAGGTGACTGCCCACCGGGGTGGGCGAAGAGCCGGACTGGCCGGCCTTCAGGAGTCGAACCTGAGATACCGAAGTAACCCTCTGCTGCGCACCGGGCCTGACTACAGGAAACCACACCGCGCAAGCGGTTTACGGTGTTTTCACGAAACGCCGCAGGAGGTAGAACAACCCGGCGGTGGCCAGGAAACCGAATGCGCTGATCATGACGATCTGCTCGACGGTGTCCGCCCGTGACCCGGCGAAGACGTAGGCCGCGCAGATCGGGACGGTTCCCAGCAGGGTGGACGTCATGAAGGTCCCGAACGACACCCGCGACACCCCGGCCGACACGGACACCGTCTCCGCCATCATCGGGATTCCGCGTGCGACCCCGAAGAACCAGGGCCCGAACTGCCGTCCCCACCGCCGCATCTCCCGCAGCTCCTCGATGGTCACGACGCGCCGCACCAGCCACGGGCGTGCGAAGCGGCCCAGTGCGTAGCCCGCCGCGGAGGAGCCCAGGGAGCCCACGACCGCGAGCACCAGGCCGAACGGCAGGCCCAACGCGGTTCCGGCGAGGACGATGAGCGGAGTGGACGGCACGGGCAGGAGGACGTCGACGACGAGCAGGGCGAAGATCACGGCCGCGGCCCACACGGGGTCGATGCCGCGCACCCAGGTGACGACCCCCTCGAAGTCGATCAGGTTCAGCGCCTCGAACACGATCCAGCTCAGCAGCACGAAGCCGAGCACGACGAACGGTATCCACTTCCACCGCACGCCCGTCTCACAACTCATCGGGTGATGGTCGCCCACCGCGGTGCGCCGGACAATCCGCCAGTGGCGCGGGTTCAGCGACTGGAACCCGAACGTGTGTCGTCTCGACGCACCGGGTGCCCGCTCCGGTGCTCAGCGCTCACGCCGTGGCTGGTGCACAAAGGACCTAGGCGCGGCGCGGGCGGAACACGGCCACGACGACGCGCAGGCCCAGCAGCACCGAGATGATCAGCAGGTTGTAGCCGAGCACCTGGTGCAGGCCCAGGTCCGGCACGACCTGCGGGCCGCCGTCGGCGCCGAGCAGCAGCACGGCCATCACGCCTGCGGTCGCGCCGAGGACGGTCAGCATCACCTGGTGCAGCAGACCGGTCACGTAGGCGCGGTCGCGTTCGTCGGCGAACAGGCGCATCGACATGCTCAGGCGGCCCTGTTCCACGGCGCCGGTGATGCGGTCGACGCGCCGCGGCAGCCTGCGCAGCACGGGCAGGACGGCCTGCAGCTCCTCGGTGAGGGTGCGCTGGACCGACTCGGGGGTGAGGCGTTCGGAGATCTGCTCGGCGGCGAACGCGCGTGACTCCACGACGATGTCGAAACCGGGGGAGAGCACGCCGAGGGTGCCCTCCAGGGTCGCCAGGGCGCGGAACACGGCCGCGACCTCCGGCGGGATGCTCAGGCCGAAGCGGGACACGATCAGGAACAGGTCGCCGAACATCTCCACGTCCGGGCGCATGCCGGCGCCGAGGTGGCGGGCCATGAACTGGCCGAGCGAGCGTTCCAGGCGCTGTTCGTCGATGTCCTCCGGGCGGGAGGTCAGCTCCAGCACCGCGTCGGTGAGGCCGGCCGGGTCACCGCGGTCGATGGCGAGCAGCAGCCGTTGCAACGCCGAGCGCAGCGCCGAGTCGATGCGGCCGACCGAGCCGAAGTCGAGCAGGCCCAGGCGGCCGTCGGCGAGCAGCAGGACGTTGCCGGGGTGCGGGTCCGCGTGGAAGACGCCGTCGAGCACGACCTGGCGCAGCACGAACCGCAGCAGCGTGCGCGCGAGGCCCTCGTCCGCCGCGGCACGGCGGACCGGCACGCCGTCGAGGCGGTCCATCACCAGCACGCGCTCGGTCGACAGGTGCACGTGCGGCAGGCCGACGGAGGCGTCCGCGACGGCGGAGACGGCCGCGATGTTGCGCGCCTCCACCCGGAAGTCCAGCTCCTCGCGCAACGCCACCGCGAACCCGTTCGCGAGGTCCCGCACGCCCAGCGCCGCACCCCACCGCGTGCGCTGCAACGTCTCGGCCAGCCGGCCCACGATGTCCAGGTCGCCCTCGGCGACCGCCCGCACGTCCGGGCGCTGCACCTTCACCACGACCTCGGCACCGGTCCTCAGCACCGCCCGGTGCACCTGCGCGATGGACGCCGCCGCCAGCGGTTCGGGATCGACCGAGGTGAACGCGTCCACGCCCACCTCGGCGTCGAGCACCGCGCGCACCGACTCCCAGGACGCGGCGGGCACCTCGTCCTGCAGCAGGCTGAGCTCGGCGACGAAGTCGGCGGGCAGCAGGTCGGAGCGGGTCGACAGCACCTGGCCGAGCTTCACGAACGTCACCCCGGCGTCCTGCAGCGCGAGCCGCAGCGACCGGGCGAGGCCGGTGTCGGTGCGTTCCCGGCCGCGCAGGTAGGGGCCGAGGCCGTGGCGGAACGCGATGGCGGTGATGCGCGAGTACCGGCGGGTGCGGGCGATCCGGCGGCGGAGCAGGCCCCACCACTCGGTGACCGGCGGGATCGAGCCGGTCGGCACCAGCACCTCGGCGAGCGCCAGCAGCCCGATCACGACGAGCAGCGACAGTCCGAGCTGGACGCTCACCAGCGCGGGCGAGGGCTCCGCGGTGGTGGCGCCGAAGAGTCCGGAGGCGATCGACATGGCCAGCAGGCACATGAGCGCGGTGCGGACCAGGCCGACGCGCAGGCCGAGGATGCGGCGCGCGGCCAGCGCCATTCCCAGCACCAGCAGCAGGAAGGTGGCCGGGAAGCCGACCGCGTAGACCAGGAAGTCCCCCATGGCCGCAGCCTAGGCTGAGCGAGCTGAACGCCACCGGTGCTCCAGCACGACGGCGGTGCGCTGGAACACCGGTGGCGCGGTCAGGGGGTCAGAAGTCGAAGACCTTGCCGGTGTGGGCGCGCACGGCGCACGGGTTCGAGTACACCTGCTGGAAGTCGATCCTCTTGCCGCGCCACTTGCCGCGCAGCATCGCCTTCGTCGGGTTCAGCTCCATCGTGCACATCGCGCCGGTGTCCTCCAGCCTGCGGAAGTCGCCGTCGACCGGCGTGAGCTGGTCGCACGCCTGCTGGGCGTGCTTGTGCAGCCCGCCGGCGGGGTCGCACTGCAGCTGCGTGGTGCTGAGGGCGCCCATCTCCGGCTGCACCGTCAGCACCAGGCCGGATGCGGGGAGGAAGGGCGCTGCCTGCGCGGTCGCGGGAACCAGGGGAACGGCGAGCGCGAGGCAGGCGAGCAGAAGTCGGGTCCTTGCCATGCCACCACCATGGCGTGGCGAGGACCCGGAACTCCATTCAACTCAGCGGTAACACCGGATCGTGTAAACCGCCCTCACGGCGTGCAACTAGACGCCCGCGAGCTCCGTCCCGGCGAGCGCGCCGGCGACCTGGTCACCGACCGCCGCCATGCCCTTGGCGTTCGGGTGAACGGGGAACGCGATGCTCGTCGGGATGATGCCCTCGACCCACTTGTCCCACGGAGCGGCGCACGTGTCGCGGCCCGCGCTGATGTCGTAGGGGTTCACGAACGTGGCACCGGCGGCCTGGGCCTGCGCGCCGAGCATGGCGTTGAGCTGCTGCTGCACGCCGTCGAGGTACGGCACGTCGCCGCGCGAGATCGGCACGACCGGCCAGCAGCCGCCGGAGGACGGCAGGATGCGCAGGTAGCCGACCACGACGACCTTCGCGGCGGGCGAGCGCTGCTTGATCCCGGCGAGCACGGCGGCCACCTCGGGGGCGGTCGCGGCGACGCGCTGGGC
The DNA here is from genome assembly GCF_054300775.1 of Lentzea chajnantorensis. NCBI lineage: Bacteria > Bacillati > Actinomycetota > Actinomycetes > Pseudonocardiales > Pseudonocardiaceae > Lentzea > Lentzea chajnantorensis. The sequence goes on from NZ_JBSDZT010000002.1 coordinate 2,125,815, forward strand.
GAGCTGGTCGCCGTAGGTCGCCTTGCAGGGCGCGCCGTTCGGGTCGAGCACGCTCTTCGCGGCGCACGTGAGGATGATGTCGGAGAAGCCGATGTCGTTGCCGCCGATGGACACCGTGACGAGGTCGGTGGTGGCCTTGAGCGCGGAGAACTGCGGCACGGACTGGCCGGGGACGCCGGACTGCACGCCCAGCATGTCCTTCGTCTGCGCGCCACCGCAGGAGATGTCGGTGAAGCTCTCGACGTTCAGCCGCCGGGCCAGCACCGACGGGTAGTTCTGCGTGGACTTGAAGCAGCTGAGCGGGTCGAGCCGTTGCAGCGGGATGAACGGTCCGGAGACGAACGAGTCGCCCAGCGAGACGTACTCGCGGTACTGCGGCGCGGCGGAGGCCGCGGGCGCCAGGAACGCGGCGACCAGGGCGGTGAGCACGGAGACAACAGTCACTCGGCGCGTCATTGCTACCTCGTTACTGAACAGTAGGAACGTAGGACGAAGGGTGACCGGGCCATTGCGCACTGTCAATCCCTCCACCAGGCTGGAACGATGACGGGGGTACGCAGGGCAGCGTTCGCATCGGCGGTCGGCAACACGATCGAGCTGTACGACTTCCTCTTGTACGGCACGGCTTCCGCGCTCGTGTTCGACAAGATCTTCTTCCCGCAGTTCGACCCGCGCATCGGCGTGCTGCTCGCCTTCGCCACGTTCGGCGCGGGCTTCCTCGCCCGGCCGCTGGGCGGCGCGGTGATCGGGCACCTCGGTGACCGCGTCGGGCGACGCTCGATGCTCGTGGTCACCCTCTCGGTGACAGGGCTGTCCACGGCGTTGATCGGGCTGTTGCCGACCTACGCGCAGGTGGGCATTCTCGCGCCGTTGCTGCTCGTGCTGCTGCGTCTCGTGCAGGGCTTCTTCATGGGCGGTGAACAGGGCGGCGCGTCGCTGATGGCGGTCGAACACGCGCCGCCGGGCCGGTGGGGCTGGTACGGCAGCTGGGTGTTCATCGGGTCGCCGGCGGGTGTGCTGCTGGCGAACCTTGCGATGTACGCGTCGTCGAAGGCGTCCGGGACGGCGTTCCTGGAGTGGGGCTGGCGGTTGCCGTTCCTGTTCTCGGTCGTGCTGGTCGGGATCGGCCTGTACATCCGGCTGCGGGTGGCGGAGAGCCCGCGGTTCGAGCGCGCGGAGAAGTCGCGGCTGCCGATCGCCGAGGTGCTGCGGACGCGGTGGCGGGTCGTGCTGCTGGGCGCGGGCGTCAACCTGGGCTTCACGATCTTCATCTACCTGCTGAGCGTGTTCATGATCGGCTACGGCCGCACGGCGCTGAAGATCACGGCGGACGACCTGCTGGTGGCGACCGTGATCGGGTCGCTCGCGCAGGTGGTCGCGGTGCCGGCGTTCGCGCTGCTGTCGGACCGGATCGGCCGGCTGCCGGTGATGTTCGGCGGCGCGGTCTTCCAGGCCGCGTTCGCGTTCCCGCTGTTCTGGCTCACGGACGCGGGCTGGTTCACCTTCGCGATGGTGCTCGGGTTCATCGGCTCGGCGGCGTTGTTCGGCCCGTCCGCCGCCTACTTCGCCGAGCTGTTCCACACCCGCGTGCGCTACAGCGGTGTGGCGTTGAGCTTCCAGCTCGGTGCCGTGCTGGGCGGTGGTCTCGCGCCGCTGGTCGCGCAGTCGTTGCTGCGCACCGGGACCTGGGCGATCTCGCTCTACCTGGTCGCGGGCGCGGTGCTGTCCGGGGTGTGCCTGCTGGTGATCGGCTCAGCGCACGAGGCGGAGCCGGCGGGCGGCGAGACCGACGGAAAGCCGCTGGCCCCAGCCGAGGCGTAGCGCGTCGCTCTCGATGCCGTCGCCGAACGCCACCAGCCCGTCGGACTCGACGTCGACGTGCAGCGGCCCGTCGGTGATCTCGCCCTCGGTGTGCTCGACACCGGTGCCCGGCGACGGCCACGCCTCGCGCACGAACCACACGAGCCTGCGTTCGGTGGGGGTGGGGAGGGTGAGGGTGCTCCCGCGTTCGCGGTGGGCGGAGGAGCACCAGCCCGTGGCGCCGGTGCCGCTGCCGACGAGGATGCCCGACGAGGCCTGGCGCTCGCCGTGCACGCGGTAGCGGCTGGTCTGGTGGCCCGGGTGGCCGACGTAGACCTCGTTGAGCGCCAACAGGACCTGGCCGTCGTCCGACCGCGCCTCGACCATCGTGCGGTCCTCGGTGTTCCCGGTGCCGCGCAGGAGCTCCGCGGCGTCCTTCGGGGCGTGCGTGGCGAGCACGCCCCTGTCGGGGTTGATGCCGATCACGGGCTGGCCGTCGAGGTACTTCGCGACGTTCGCGACCAGCCCGTCCTGCCCGACGATGACGACTACGTCCTCGGGCGCGAACAGGAACCGCGACAGGTCTTCCCTCTCGACCACGCCGCGGCGCCAGTCCAGCGGGATCGCGGCGCCGACCTCTCCCAGCGCCCGCCGGGTCTGCTGGTCACGATCCACCACCTCGTCCAGGGTTCGGTTGCGGGACTTCAGGAAGAACTCGACCTGGCCCCGTGTGCCGTGTCGTGCCAGCAACTCTGTCAGCTCGGTGCGCCGGTGCACCACCACAATTCGGGGAGCGAGGCTCATCGCGCGAGCCGCTGCAGGATCGGCTGGATCAAATCGGGGGTGAGGGTGATGCTGCCGATCTCGGGCAGGTTGCCGGCCAACTCCTTGGCGGCCAACGCGAACAGCGTCTCCTGCGGCACGTCGCGGTAGGCCTCCAGCCGCGCCTTCTCGCCGGCGGCCTCCGCCTCGGCGAGCTTGCGGATGCCCTCGGCCTTGACGTCGTCGGCGATCCGGGCGGCCCGCGCGTTGTCCTCCGCCTTCTTCAGCGCGTTGGCACCGCGCTGCACGACGAGCAGCTCCTCCCGCTTCGCGAGCTCGATCTGGTTCTGCAGCTCGTTCTCGCTGATCGCGCGCTCGCGCTCGACGGCCACCGCACGGCGCTGGTAGGTCGCCTTGTCCGCCTCCTGCTGCACCTGCTCGCGGACGGTGGTCTGCAGCGCCTTCTCCATGTCCGCGTCCGGCCGGATCGCCACGACGCGCACGTCGATGACCTCCAGGCCGATGTGGGCGGCGGTCAGGTTGGCGGCCACGGCCTGCTTGACGCGCTCCACGCCGGTGCGGATCGCGGTCTGCAGGTCGAGCGTGCCGAGGATCTTCAGCGCGTGCTGCTGGGTGCTCTCGGTGAGGGTGTTCGCGATCTGGCTCAACGGGTCCTGCCGCCAGGTGCCGGTGTCCGGGTCGATCGAGAAGTCGATGCGCGCGGTCGCCGTCTCCGGGTCGGTGCAGCGGTACGTGACGGTCAGCTGCACGGTCACGTCCTGGTAGTCCTGCGTGCGGGCGTGGAAGAGCATCGGCAGCTCGCGGTCGTCGACCGGGACCTCGCTCAGCACGGCGGTCCTGGGCCGGAACCAGAAGCTCAGCCCGGTGCCGTCGTGGACCAGCTCGCCGTTGCGGACGTGTCTGATGTGGACCGTCGGGGTGCCGCGCAGGTGGCGGAGTCCGGGGTAGCGGCTGATGTCGGCCATGGGTTCGTCTCCTTGTCGTCAATCTGACGATAACCCTATGCTCGCTGTCGTGTACACGCCAAGTGATTTCCCTCCCTTCGCCGTCACGGTCGACCTGGTGGTGCTGACCGTGCGGTCGGACGCGCTGTGCGCCCTGCTGGTGCGGCGGGGAGAGGCGCCGTTCCGGGGGCGGTGGGCGTTGCCGGGCGGGTTCGTGCGCGTGGCGGAGTCGGTGGACGCGGCGGCCGCGCGGGAGCTGCGGGAGGAGACCGGGGTGTCCGGGCTGCACCTGGAGCAGCTCGCGACCTACGGGGAACCCCGGCGGGACCCGCGGATGCGGGTGGTGTCCGTCGCCTACCTGGCCCTCGCACCGGACCTGCCGGTGCCCGTCGCGGGAACGGACGCCGCCGCCGCGTCCTGGGTGCCGGTGGCGGAGGTGTCGTCGCTGGCGTTCGACCACGCGCGGATCTTGGGCGACGGGGTGGAGCGGGCGCGGGCCAAGCTGGAGTACACGCCGCTGGGGACCGCGTTCTGCCCGGCCGAGTTCACGGTCGCCGAGCTGCGGCGGGTGTACGAGATCGTGTGGGGGGTGACGTTGGACCCGCGGAACTTCCACCGGAAGGTGACCGGGGTCCAGGGGATGCTGGAGGCGACGGGGGAGAGCACCGGGCGGGACGGGGGGCGGCCTGCGGCGTTGTTCCGGCGTGGGGTGGCGGAGGTGTTGTACCCGCCGTTGGTGCGGGGGTGAGCCGCGTCTTCGGCCGGGGGAACGGCTCGGCCTCCGGCCTCGGCTCAGAGGCGGACCGAGGTGCCCGTCGCCGCCGACTGCTTCGCGGCCTCGATGACCTCCAGGCCCGTCACGGCGTCGAGCGGCGACACGGGAGCGGTGCCGGCTGCGACGGCCGCGTAGAAGTCCTGGTACGCGCCGGGCTCCGTGCGGTGCGGGGTGCCGCCGAGCGTGCCCCACGCGGACTCCGGTTCCTCGCCCCAGCCGGGGCCGCCGGGGATCTCGCCCGCCTTCAGGCGGTCCTCCTGGGGGTCCATGCCGTGCTTCACGTACGCGGCGTCGTGGCCGAGGACGCGGAAGCGCGGGCCGAGGTCCGCGGCGAGTGCGCTCATCCAGAGGTGCGAGTGGACGCCGCCCTCGTGGGTCAGTGCGAGGAACACGTCGTCGTCGGTGCGCGCGCCGGGGCGGACGGTCGCGATCTCCGCGTGGACCGAGGACGGGCGGCCGAACAGGGCCACGGACTGGTCGATCAGGTGGGTGCCCAGGTCGAAGAGGATGGAGCCGAGGTCGGCGGGGTCGCCGGACTCCTTCCAGGACGACTTGACCTCCGGGCGGTAGCGCTCGAAGCGCGACTCGAAGCGGTGCACCTTGCCGAGGGCGTCGGTGGCCAGCAGGGACTGGACGGTGCGGAAGTCGCCGTCCCAGCGGCGGTTGTGGAACGGGACCAGCAGCAGGCCGCGGGCCGCCGCGATGGAGGCCAGGGCGCGGGCCTCTGCCGCCGAGGCGGCGAAGGGCTTGTCGACGACCACGTTCAGGCCGTGGTCGAGGACCTGGCGGGCGTGGGTCGCGTGGAAGCGGTTCGGGGTGGTGATGACGACCAGGTCGAAGCCGCCGGACCACACCTCGTCGAGGGAGGACAGCACGCGGGTGGAGGGGTAGCGGGAGCGCACCTCGGACTGGCGGCGGGGGTTGGCGGTGACCACGGCCGAGAGCTCGAGACCGGGGGTCGTCGAGATGAACGGGGCGTGGAAGGCGGCTCCACCGAGTCCGTAGCCGACCAGAGCTGTGCGCATGTGATCAGAGTAAGCGGTCCCACCTGGTGGACGGGGTGTCCCTGCGGCTGTTCGGCCCCCTACGGTTTGCAACCATGACCGTGCTGCTCGTGAGCCGACGCCACGTGGACTACGTGCGCGTCACCAGCATGGCCTGTCGCAGCTCCCGTTGATCCCGACCCCCGTCAACACTCTTTCGGAGCACAGCCATGTCCTGGTCCTTTGAGACGACGCAGATCCACGCGGGCGCAGCGCCCGACCCGGCGACCGGTGCGCGCGCCACGCCGATCTACCAGACCACCTCCTACGTCTTCCGGGACACGCAGCACGGGGCGGACCTGTTCGCACTCGCTGAGCCCGGCAACATCTACACGCGCATCAACAACCCCACGCAGGACGTGCTGGAGCAGCGCGTCGCCGCGCTCGAAGGCGGGGTCGCGGCCGTCGCGTTCGCCTCGGGGCAGGCCGCGGAGACCGCCGCCATCCTCAACCTCGCCAAGGCCGGCGACCACCTCGTGTCCAGCGCGTCGCTCTACGGCGGCACGTACAACCTGTTCCGCTACACGCTGCCCAAGCTGGGCATCGAGGTGTCGTTCGTGCAGGACCCGGACGACCTCGACGAGTGGCGGGCGAAGGTCCAGCCGAACACCAAGCTGCTGTTCGGCGAGTCGCTGGCCAACCCGCGCAGCCACGTGCTCGACATCGAGGGCGTCGCCGCGGTCGCGCACGAGAACGGCATCCCGCTCGTCGTCGACAACACCGTGCCCACGCCGTACCTGCTCAAGCCGCTGGAGCACGGCGCCGACATCGTCGTCCACTCCGCGACCAAGTACCTGGGCGGGCACGGCACGGCCATCGCCGGCGTCGTGGTCGACGGCGGGAAGTTCGAGTACGGGCCGGAGAAGTTCCCCGACTTCCACGAGCCGGACCCCAGCTACCACGGTCTGCGGTACTGGCCGGCGCTCGGGCACGGCGCGTTCGCGGCGAAGCTGCGGGTGCAGGGGCTGCGCGACACCGGAGCGGCCATCGCCCCGCTGACGAGCTTCCTGGTGATCCAGGGCATCGAGACGCTGTCGCTGCGCGTCGAGCGGCACGTCCAGAACGCGCAAGCGCTTGCCGAGTGGCTGGAGGGGCGCGACGAGGTGGCGAAGGTCCACTACGCGGGCCTGCCGTCGTCGCCGTTCCACGCCAACGCGCAGAAGTACCTGCCCGGGGGTGCCGGCGCGGTGGTGAGCTTCGAGCTGCGCGGCGGCGTCGAGGCGGGCCGGGCGTTCGTGGACGGGACGTCGTTGTTCAGCCAGCTGGTCAACATCGGTGACGTGCGGTCGCTGATCGTGCACCCGGCCTCCACGACGCACAGCCAGCTCACGCCGGAGGAGCAGCTCGTCGCGGGCGTCACGCCGGGGCTGGTGCGGCTGAGCGTCGGCCTGGAGGGCCTGGAGGACCTCAAGGCCGACCTGGAGGCGGGCTTCACCGCGGCGAAGTCCGAGTTGTAGTGGGCGGCTGGCGCTTCGGCGACCCGAACGGGCGGCGGAAGTGGTTCAGCCACACCGAACCGTTCGCCGGGTTGCCGGGTTTCCAGCTCGCGTACGAGACGTGGGGGACCTTGAACGCGGAGGCCTCCAACGCGGTGCTCGTGCTCCACGCCCTCACCGGTGACAGCCACGTCGCCGGGGGCGTGGAGCCGGGTCACCCCACGCCGGGCTGGTGGGACGCGCTCGTCGGTCCCGGGCCGCTGGACGGGTGCTTCGTGGTGGCGCCCAACGTGCTCGGCGGGTGCCAGGGCAGCACCGGGCCGTGGCAGCACCCGGTGTTCCCCTCGCTCACCATCCGCGACCAGGTCGCGGCGGAGGTGCTCCTGGCCGACGACCTGGGCATCGAGCGGTGGGCCGCGGTGCTCGGCGGGTCGATGGGCGGCATGCGGGCGGTCGAGTGGGCCGTGAGCGAGCCGGAGCGGGTGGAGTCGCTGCTCCTGCTGGCCACGACGGCGGCCGCGTCCGCGGAGCAGATCGCGCTCGCGTCGGCGCAGCTGCACGCGATCAGGGCCGACCCGCTGGAAGGTCTCGGTGTGGCACGGCGGATCGCGCACATCAGCTACCGCAGCGAGCAGGAGCTGCAGGCGCGGTTCGGCCGGCAGGTGCAGGAGGACGGCCGGTTCGAGGTCGAGTCCTATTTGGACCACCACGCGGCCAAGCTCGCCCGGCGGTTCGACGCCGCCAGCTACGTCACGCTCACCGAGGCGATGAACTCGCACGACGTGGGCCGCGACCGCGGTGGTGTGCGGGCCGCGCTGCGCAGGGTGACGGCGCGGACGCCGGTGGCCGGAGTGGACTCCGACCGGCTGTACCCGTTGGGGCAGCAGCAGGAGCTGGCGGCGGGCATCCCCGGCGCCGACGACCTGCGGGTGATCACCTCGCCGTACGGGCACGACGCGTTCCTGATCGAGAGCGAGCAGGTCGGGGCGCTGGTCAGCGAGCTGCTGCCCGCGCACTCAGGTAGTCGTTGAGCCGCGCGGAGGCGGCGAGCACCGCCAGCCCCCGCGCGGTCAGCCTGCGCCGCCAGTCGGCCAGCGCGGCGGTCAGCGTCTCGGTGCCGCCCGCCGTGCGGACCTGCTGCACCACCACCGCGATCCGCGCCAGCGGGTAGCCGCCGCGGCGCAGCAGGTGCGCCAGCTCGGCGTCGCGGACGTCGGCGGCGGAGAACACCCGGTAGCCGGTCGCCGCGCGTTCGGGCGCGAGGACACCCGCCTCCTCCCACGCCCGCAGCGTCGCCGGGGTGACGCCGAGCCGGCGCGCGAGCTCGCCGATCGAGTGCGGCACCACGACCGGTTCCACCTCGGTCAGGTCGGCGACCGCGCGGCTCACCGAGTCGAGCGTCTCGCGGTCGCGCAGCAGCCGGTGGTGGCCGCGGTCGATGGTCACCAGCATGTCTTCGACGGACCCGGCGTGCACCGCGTTCATGATCTGCCCCGCCACCGCGTGCCCGAACGCGGGTATCAGCGCGATGAACGCCCTCAACGCCGACGCGTGCACCTCGGTGTAGACGCGGTAACCGGACTCGGTGCGGTCGGCGGCCGGGATGAACCCGTCCCGCTCGTAGTTGCGCACCGCCTGCGTCGACAGGCCGTGTTCACGTGCTAGGTCGGCTGGACGCACGGTTGAGACTTTAACGCCTGCCTACAGCGACTATGGCGGAAAAGTCTCAACGGAGGTTTCAAAGATACGATTGAGCCACATGAGCCAGGACATCCGCGAGTTCCTCCACCCCTTCACCGAGCTCCTCGCCTTCGGCGAACCGACCCACCTCGAACACGCCCACACGTGGATCCGCAACGAGCTGTTCGAGCAGCTGGCCGCCGCGGGCTTCCGCTCGATCGCGCTGGAGACCTGCCGGGTCAGGGGCCTGCTGGTCGACGACTACGTCAAGGGCGGCCCCGGTGACCTCGACACGGTGCTGGAGGAGGGCTTCAGCCACCGCTTCGGCCAGTGGCCCGCCAACCGCGAGCTGGTCGCCTGGATGCGCGAGTACAACCGGGACCGGCCGGCCGCCGAGCAGCTCGCGTTCCACGGCGCCGACTTCCAGACCGAGACCACCAGCGCGCCCAGCCCGCGCCCGTACCTCGAACACGCCCGCGACTACCTCGGCCTCGACGTCGACCTGAGCACCGACGACGAGAAGTGGAGCCGCGACGAGGCCGTCCTGGACGTGACGAAGTCACCCGGACAGTCCGAAGAGGCCGTCCGGTTCCGCGCGATCGGGCAGGAGATGCTTGCGCGGTTGCACGCCCGGCCGCGCGACGAGGGCTGGGAGCGGGCGGAGACCCACCTGAGCGCCGCGCTGAGCCTCCTGCGCTACCACCGGGAGTGCGCGGAGCCGAACCCGCTCGGCGTGCGCCTGAACCGCCTCTGCCAGCTGCGCGACGGCGTGATGGCCCGCAACCTGCTGGAGATCCGCCGGATCGAGGCGAGCCGCGGGCCGACGTTCGTGTTCATGCACAACGCCCACCTGCAACGCACGAACAGCTCGATGGAGATGGGCGGCGAGCGCATCGAGTGGTCCTCCGCCGGCGCGCTCGTCGCCCCGATCCTCGGCGACCAGTACACGGTCATCGCGGGCACCCTCGGCCGCAACGACAGCTTCGGGCTCGGTGAACCGGACGAAGGCACCTTCGAAGGGTCTCTGCAGGACCGTTTCACCACCTGGGGGCTCGCTGAGAAGCCGACCGGGACCGTGCGCACCGACACGAAGCTGGAGATGGGCTACTTCCCCGTCGACCAGCACCTGCTCGACGGGGTGGACGCCGTGCTGCACGTCAGGGCTGGTCGTCCAGTGACGCGGTGATCCAGGTCGCGACGGGCAGGTCGCGCGTCTCGCACTCGATCGCCAGCTTCAACGTCCACCGCAGGGCTTGCAGCACCACGGTCGCGAGCTCCTGCGGCTGGCCGTTGGCCAGGGCGATCTCGATCTGCTCGGAGGCCGCGTCCTGGTCGCCGTGCACCTCGGCCAGCAACGCGCGGATGGCCGTGCGGACCGGCGGGTCGGCGTCGTCGATCTGGACCTCACGGCCCTCCTCGTCGAAGACCTGCATCTTCACCGGTGTCGCGCCGCCGGAGCCGAGCGAACCGACCATCGAGCTGCACTCGGCGAACAGCAGCAGCACGAGCTCGCGGATCTCCTCGTTGCCCTCGGGCGACCCGCTGAGATAGCCGGTCACGAGGTCCACCGCCACAGCGTCCTCACCGGCCCTGGCAGCCGCCAGCGCCTCGCCGGCCACGGCGGTCAGCCGCGCCCAGCGATCCGGGTCCTGTGGTGGTCTCACAGGTACTGCCTACCGGCGGCCCAACACAATCGCAATGCCCCATCTTGATCAGAGTGCTACCGGGGTATGTCACTCCGCAGGTCAATGTGCGGATGAGGGCGTGCACCTAGTCTCGGGTGGTGTTCCGCACGTTGTACTGGACCCTGCTGGGCGTCGACCGCACCCGCGTGCTCGAACGGGCACTGGGGCGGTTCCGCAAGCCGTTCCACGCCGCGCTGCTGGTCTACGCGCTGGTGTTCGCCATCGTCGGCTCCGCCCGGTTCGTCTCGCTGCAAGATCCGGACGGCTGGTGGCCAGCCCTGTTCGCGTCGGTGTTCCTGCCGTACGTGCTGCTGATCTGGTCGCCGCTCTACGCCTGGCGGGTGGCCGCCCTCGCGCTGTACCCGGTCGCCTCGCTGATCAGCTGGACCGGTGTCGCGGACTTCCAGTACTGGACCCTGCTGCCGCTGGTGGCGGGCGTGGCCGCGTTCTACTCGGGCGGGGTCACCCTGACCGCCACCGTGCTCACCATGGCCGTGGTCGGCTTCTCCGAGTCGCAGCACCACGACGCGATCATGGCCGTGCCGGTCATCACCGGCGTGATCTACCTGTTCGGCGCGCGCGGCCGGGTCGAGCGCGAGCTGGAGGAACAACGCGGCGAGAAGGCGGCGCTGGAGGAACGCGCGCGCATCGCGAGGGAGATGCACGACGTCGTGGCGCACCACATGTCGATGGTGGTCGTCCGGTGCGAGACCGCGCCCTACCGCCTGCCGGGGCTGAACGAGGCCGCGCAGAAGGAGTTCGAGGAGGTCGGGCAGGCCGCGCGGGAGGCCATCACCGACATGCAACGGCTGCTGGGCGTGCTCAGGGCGAACGGCGAGACGCCGGCGAAGGAGCCGCAGCCGGGCATCAGCCGCATCCCCGAGCTGGCACGGCCCGGTGACGAGGCCGAGGTCGACGTGGACGACGTGCCGGAGGCGGTCGGGCTGACCGCGTACCGGATCGTGCAGGAGGCGCTCACGAACGCGACCAGGCACGCGCCCGGTTCGAAGGCGTCCGTGCACGTCCACAAGCGAGATGGCCAGCTGGACGTGCTGGTGCGCAACACCGCGGGTGGACCGTCCAGGGGCGGTGGCAGCGGTCAGGGCCTGATAGGCATGCACGAGCGTGTGGCGGTTCATGGCGGCACGTTGACCGTGAAGTCGACCGAGGACGGCGGCTTCCTGGTGCGGGCGCGGATTCCGTTGGGGGACAAGTGATCAGGGTGGTCGTGGTGGACGACCAGGAGATGGTGCGCGAGGGGTTCTCCGCGCTGCTCGACGCTCAGGAGGACATCGAGGTGATCGGCTCGGCGGGCAACGGCGTGGAGGGCGTCGCGCTGGCCCGCCGCACGGAACCGGACGTCGTGCTGATGGACATCCGCATGCCCGAGATGGACGGTCTGCACGCCACCCGGCTCCTGATCGACGGCGGCAGCGAGTCCAAAGTGCTCGTGCTGACCACGTTCGACCTCGACGACTACGTGTACGAGGCGTTGCAGTCCGGTGCGAGCGGGTTCCTGCTCAAGCACGCGCCCGCCCGTGAGCTGCTGAACGCCGTGCGCGTCGTGGCCGCCGGTGAGGCGCTGCTGGCGCCCTCGATCACGAAACGCCTGATCGAGGACTTCGTGAAGGCCCGCCGCAGCGAACGCGTCCGGCCTGCGCAGCTCGCGGCGCTGACCGAGCGCGAGACCGAGATCCTCGTGCTGGTCGCGCAGGGCCTGTCCAACGCCGAGATCGCCGCGAACCTCGTGCTGGCCGAGCAGACGGTCAAGACGCACGTGAGCCGGGTGCTCACGAAACTCGGTCTGCGCGACCGGGCGCAGGCGGTCATCGCGGCCTACGAGAGCGGGCTCGTGGTACCGGGGTAGCACCGGAGAACAGCACGTCAGCGTGATGATCACGGGCGGGTCGCCTCCCTAGCTTTCCGGTCATGCGCCGAACCCTGCTGGTCCTCGTGCTGATCGTGCTGCCGTCCGTCGCGCCGTCGATGGGCGAGTGGCGCTCCGACGCCGCACGCCGGGTCGCCGTCGTCGGCGACCTGAGCACCGCCCGCGACGTCGTGGTCATCGTTCCGGGGTCCGACGTGGACGTCGACCGGTTCGACCGGACCGTCGGCAAGAACGCCACCGACCTGTACGAGGCCGTGGGCCGCGACGACCTCGCGGTGATCGCCTGGCTCGGCTACGCGACGCCGCAGGGCCTCGGCGTGGACGCGGCGACCGGCCGGCTCGCCAGAGCGGGTGCGGCCGCCCTCGTCGACTTCGTGCGCGCGTTGCAGACCAACGCGCGCATCCGCATCTTCGGCCACAGCTACGGCTCGGTGGTCGTCGCACTCGCGGCACCCGAGCTCGACGTCGCCGACATCGTGTTCAACGGCAGCCCCGGCGTGCGGGCGGCATCGGTCGCCGAGCTGCGGACGAAGGCCAAGGTGTGGGCGCTGCGCAACGCCGGTGACTGGGCGCGGTTCATCCCCGGCCTGCGGCTGTTCGACCTCGGGCACGGCACCGACCCGGTGTCGGCCCGCTTCGGCGCCACCGTGCTGCGGTTCCCCGGCGGCACCCACGCGAGCTACTACGAACCGGGCACCGACACGCTGGCCGCGCTGGCCCGCATCGCCGTGGGGGAGCAGCCGTGACCAGGAACGTCCTCGTGGGCACCGCGTTGTGCGCGGTCGTGGCGGGCCATTGGCTCACGACCACCCTGGTCGACACGCCGGCCGGGATGGTGCCGGGCCCGCAGCGGCCGTTCTGGTTCGGCCTGGTGCTGAACGCCTTGGTGCTGCCGGTGGTCGTGGCCGGTGCGGCCGTGCCGGTGCGGCGGCTGGTGGGGCAGGTGCTGGTGCTGCTCGGCTGCTGGGCGGCCGTCCTCTTCGGACTCGCGCTGCGCGGCGTCGACCAGGGCACCGCCTGCAACGTCGCCGTCCTGGTGGTGGAGCCGCTGTGGTTCGTCGGCGCCTACCTGGTCGTGAAACCGTTGCTGCGCAAGCAGGTTCCGCGTGATGACTGGCTGAGCCGCACCGCGCTCGGCGTCCTGCTGGTGCACCAGAGCGCGCTCGTCACGGTGTCGCTGGTGTTCAGCGCGTGGGGGCCGCTGCCGGGACTGCAGCAGGAACCAGGTCCGGGCTGGGTGTGGCAGCGGCTGCTGTGGCTGCCGGTGTGCGCGGCCGTGACCTGGGGATGGCTGCGAGCACTGCGCACCCGATCGCCACGGCGTGCAGCACCACGACCTGCGGTGCCGGCTGCAACGCCAGCAGTGGTGGCACACACGCCAGTGCCGTGAGCAGCCACGGCAACCGGGTGTCGCAGCTGCCGGTGCGGGCGGTGTGGATCAGGTACCAGCCGAGCAGCAGGTGCAGGACGTTCTGCAGCGGGTCGACCGGCAGCAGCACCAGCACCCCGGCGCCGAGGAACCCGGCCACGACGAACCCGAGCACCCCGAGCGTCCCGAAGCTCACGCCCAGCGCCGTGGCGAGCCGGGTCCGGTGCGACTCGTGCGCGAGCCGCGGGAACCGGACCCCCTTGCGCTCGAACCGGTGGAACAGCAACGTCAGCGGCAGCAACAGCCCCGCGAACCAGCTCGGCGCCGCCGTGAGGCCGAGCAGTCCCACGACCGCGCCGACCCCGGCCAGGTACGCCAGGTAGACGGTCATCGGTGCCCGCCGCGCGAAGCTCACGACGTGCCAGGCCCGGCCCTCGAGCCACGCCGACACGTGCCCGCGGGCCAGCAGCGCGAGGCAGACCTGCGCGACCCCGAGCACCAGCGTCGACCGCGGGTAGTCGCTGAAGAACACCAGCGCCGGCAGGGTGACCGCGCCCAGCGCCGCGAGCACCTTGCGCGGGATGCGCTGCACCGTGCCGTCGGCGTAGAAGAACCCGGCCTGCTGCATCAGCAGCGCGCCGACGACCAGGTTCGCGTACCCGCCGGTCCGCCAGTCCGTGGACGTGCGCGCGACCTCGACCGCCAGCGTGAGCAGCGCGAGGACGACCGGCGTGGCGCGGCGGTGGTGGCGGTGCAGCCAGGCCGCGGCCGGTGTCGCCGCCACCGCGAGCAGGTAGACCCCGAGGAACCACAACGGGTGCGTGATCAGCCGGCTGTACGCGTCGACCCGGACGTCCAGCAGGTTCAGCGCGGTGAACAGCACCACCCACAGCAGCACGAACCCGAGCACCGGCCGCAGCAGCCACGACGTCCGGCTCGACACCCAGCACCCGAACCCGCCCTGGTGGGCCTGCCAGCTGCGCAGGTTCGCGTGCCCGCCCGCGAAGAAGAACAACGGCACCGCCTGCAACGCCCACAGCCACGACGTGCCGGAACCGCGCAGATGTGCCACCGTGGCAACGGTTTCGCCGAGCACCAGCAACGCGAGGCTGAACAACCGCAGGAACGTCGCGTACCGGTCCTGCTCGACGCGGGTGGTGACCGCGACCTCCTCGCGGCGTGGCCGGTGCAGCCGGGCCAGCAGCAGGAACACCACGACCGCGCTGCCGAACGCCCACGCCACGACCGGTTCGTGCCCCGGTGGTCCCCAGCGCTGCCGCCACGAGTTGAACTGCAGCCCCAGCGCGTAGGTCTTGGCGACCGCGTGGCAGGTGTGCCGGGCCCCGCGCGGGTTCAGCTCGCACTGCAGGTGCAGGTCCGCCGCGAGCCGGTCGTCGAGCCCCCTGCGGGCCTGCGGTCCCAGCGCGTGGCCCTTGCGTTCGGCGTACCGCAGCAGGTCGTAGCCCATGTCGTGCGCACGGCACGCGACGCTGAAGTCCCACTCCGTGTCACCGGCCGGCCCGGAGCACCCGCCGGCGACGTCGACCACGCGCAACGTCCCGTCCGGCGCCCGCACGGTCTTGGGGTCGCGCACGATCTCCGCCGCGAAGTCGGCGGGCAGGCCGAGCTGCGGGTCGTGGGTCGCCGACGGCGTGGTGAACGCCTGCACCGCCTTGGCCGCCGCCAGCACGTCACCGCTGGGTGTGCCGTTGTCGCCGGTCGCGGGTCGTGAGGCGACCACCCCCACGACGAACACGGCGAGGGTGATCACCGTGAACCGGAACCAGACCGGAAGGCGGAGGAGGAGGAGCTGACGGGCACCCATGGTCGCGCCAGGTTACGGAACGGTCTCGGCTGATCGCCAGTCCGCCACCCACCGACAACTAGCCGCCTTCACCCACACGTGCCCCACCAGCCTCACTTTTGCGCACGCGGGGAGCTTTCGTACTCCAGGAAAGGACGAAAGGCCCCCGCGTGCGGAAAGCAAGGGGGTGGGGGTGACTCTCGGTGAGGGGTCAGGAGGAGACCGCGGCTGGGGTGAGCGAGGCGAGGGCCATGCGCGTCAGCAGGGCCGCCATCTGGTCGCGGTCGAGGTGAGCGCTGTGCGGCGTCGAGTTGATCAGCCCGAACACCGCGTGCGCCGCGGCTCGCGCGGTCGGTTCGTCGAACTCCGGCACGGTTCGGCGGATCGTCTCCACCCACACCTCGACGTAGCGGCGCTGCAGGGCGCGCACCCGCCGGCGGTCCGGGTCGGTGAGGTTGGCGAGGTTGCGCATCTGCACGGTGATGAGCGCCGGGTCGTCGAGCGCGAAGTCGACGTGCCAGCCGACCAGCTCGCGCAACGCCTCGTCGGCGTCCGACGCCGCGTCGACCCGCGATTGACCGCCGTCGAGCAGGCGTTCCGAGATCGACGTCAGCATCTCGCCGAGCATCGCGTCCTTGCTGCGGAAGTGCCGGTACAGCGCGGGCCCGGAGATGCCGACCGCCGCGCCGATGTCGTCGATGCCCACGCCGTGGAAGCCGTGCCGCGCGAACAGTTCCGCGGCGGCGGTGAGGATCTGGTCCCGACGTGAGGGTTTCTCGGCCACGCCGGAAGGTTAGCAGTCGTTCACTTTCAATCTGATGGGTGAAATTTTCGCAGCCGCAAGCCCCAGTCGTTGACTATTGACCAATGCTTCACACGGGTCTTACTCGTAAGTAACCATGGCCGTGCACTGCATCACACCCCTGCGGCCCCTTCGGGAGTCTTCGATGCGTCCTGCTCACCTCATCGCCTCGGTGGTCACCGCCGCCGCGGCAGTCATCGCGCTCGCGAACCCCGCGAGCGCCGCCGCCGTCAACTACGTGGCGCTCGGCGACTCCTACGCCTCCGGCCTCGGCACCGGCAGCTACGACGGCACGAGCGGCAGCTGCAAGCGCGGCCCGCTCGCCTACCCGGCACTGTGGGCCGCCGCGGCAGCACCGGCGTCGTTCCGCTCGGTGGCCTGCTCCGGCGCCCGGACGGGCGACGTCGTCACCCAGGCGGCGGCCGTCACCTCGGCCACCAACCTGGTCACCGTGCAGGTCGGCGGCAACGACGCCGGCTTCACCGATGTCATCACCACCTGCACGTTCGGCTCCGACAACGACTGCATCAACCGGGTGAACACGGCCAAGGCCTACGCCGCGAACACGCTTCCCGGCCTTCTCACCAACGTCTACGGCACCATCCGCTCGAAGTCCCCGTCCGCGCGCGTCGTCGTCCTCGGCTACCCGCGCATGTACAAGGTGCCCGGCACCTGCAACGTCGGCCTGAGCGACACCAAGCGCGCCGCCATCAACTCCGGTTCCGACGCGCTGCACGCGACGATCAGCGCACGGGCCGCCGCGGCCGGGTTCAGCTACGTCGACGTGCGCGGGGCGTTCACCGGGCACGAGATCTGCTCGTCGAGCTGGTGGCTCAACAGCCTGAGCTGGCCGGTCGAGGAGTCCTACCACCCGAACCGGGCCGGTCACGCGAGCGGATACCTGCCCGCTCTGCGGTCGGTCATCGGCTGACGGAGTTCCGGTGCGTGGGAGTGTCGTAAGAGCACCTTGACCTGCGACCTGGGTGCTCTCGAGCGGCACTGGTGGACCGCCAGGTGAGCGGGCGTTAACATGGCCTTGTTAACGCCCGCTAACCTGAGGTCTGGGGAGCATGGACGCACCGGTCCTGCGCAGCGCAGCCGAGCCATCGGACCGCTACGCCAAGGAGCACACCGCGCTCGTCGAGGAGCTGCGGAGCAAGCTGGCCACCGCCGCGCGAGGCGGGCCCGAGAAGGCGCGGCAGCGCCACGTCGACCGCGGCAAGCTGTTGCCGCGCGAGCGCGTGGACACGCTGGTCGACCCCGGCTCGCCGTTCCTGGAGCTGTCGCCGCTGGCCGCGAACGGCATGTACGGCGACGAGGCCCCGGCCGCGGGCATCATCACCGGCGTCGGGCGGGTGTCCGGGCGCGAGTGCGTGATCGTCGCCAACGACGCCACGGTCAAGGGCGGCACCTACTACCCGGTCACGGTCAAGAAGCACCTGCGCGCGCAGGAAGTCGCGCTGCAGAACAACCTGCCGTGCATCTACCTGGTCGACTCCGGCGGCGCGTTCCTGCCGAAGCAGGACGACGTGTTCCCCGACCGCGAGCACTTCGGCCGCATCTTCTACAACCAGGCCACGATGTCCGCGAAGGGCATCCCGCAGGTCGCCGCGGTCCTGGGCTCGTGCACCGCCGGCGGCGCGTACGTGCCGGCGATGTCCGACGAGGCGGTCATCGTCCGCAACCAGGGCACGATCTTCCTCGGCGGCCCGCCGCTGGTGAAGGCCGCGACCGGTGAGGTCGTGAGCGCCGAGGACCTCGGCGGCGGCGACCTGCACTCGCGCACGTCCGGCGTCACCGACCACCTGGCCGAGAACGACGCGCACGCGCTGCGGATGGTCCGCTCGATCATCTCCACGCTCGGCCCGCGCGCCCGACGGCCCTGGGACGTCGCCCAGGTCGAAGCGCCGAAGGTCAACCCGGACGACCTGTACGGCGTCGTGCCGACCGACTCCCGGACGCCCTACGACGTGCGCGAGGTGATCGCGCGGATCGTCGACGGGTCGAAGTTCCAGGAGTTCAAGAAGGAGTACGGCGCCACGCTCGTCACCGGGTTCGCGCGCATCCACGGCCACCCGGTCGGCATCGTCGCGAACAACGGCATCCTGTTCGGCGAGTCCGCCGTCAAGGGCGCGCACTTCATCCAGCTGTGCGACAAGCGGTCCATCCCGCTGGTGTTCCTGCAGAACATCACCGGGTTCATGGTCGGCCGCGAGTACGAGGCCGGCGGCATCGCCAAGCACGGCGCCAAGATGGTGACCGCGGTGGCGTGCGCGCGGGTCCCGAAGTTCACCGTGATCATCGGTGGCTCGTTCGGCGCCGGCAACTACTCGATGTGCGGCCGGGCGTACTCGCCGCGGTTCCTGTGGATGTGGCCGAACGCGCGGATCTCCGTGATGGGCGGTGAACAGGCGGCCTCGGTGCTCGCGACCGTCCGGCGCGACCAGCTCGGTGACGAGTGGTCCGCCGAGGACGAGGAGGCGTTCAAGGCGCCGATCCGCCAGCAGTACGAGGACCAGGGCAACCCGTACTACTCGACCGCGCGGCTGTGGGACGACGGCGTGATCGACCCGCGGGACACCCGCACGGTGCTCGGCCTCGCGTTGTCCAGCGCGGCCAACGCCCCCATCGACGATGTTTCCTACGGCGTCTTCCGGATGTGATCATGTTCGACAGCGTTCTGGTGGCGAACCGCGGGGAGATCGCGGTCAGGGTGATCCGTGCGCTCAAGGCGCTCGGAATCCGTTCCGTCGCCGTGTACTCCGACGCGGACGCCGACGCGCTGCACGTCCGCCTGGCCGACGAGGCCGTGCGGATCGGGCCCGCGGCGGCCCGTGAGAGCTACCTGTCCATCGAGAAGATCGTCCAGGCCGCCGTGTCCACCGGCGCGCAGGCGATCCACCCCGGCTACGGCTTCCTCGCCGAGAACACGGCGTTCGCGAAAGCCTGCGACGACGCCGGAATAGTGTTCGTCGGACCGCCCGCGGCGGCCATCGACGCGATGGGTGACAAGATCCGCGCGAAGCTCACGGTGTCGGCGGCGGGGGTTCCCGTCGTGCCGGGCCGCACCCGCGAGGGCATGTCGGACGACGAGATCGTCGACGCGGCGGTGGAGATCGGCTTCCCGGTGCTGCTCAAGCCCTCCGCGGGCGGTGGCGGCAAGGGCATGCGGCTCGTGCACGAGGAGTCCGCGCTGCGCGAGGCGATCGAGTCGGCCCGGCGGGAGGCGCGCGGGTCGTTCGGCGACGACACGCTGCTGATCGAGCGGTTCGTCACGAACCCGCGGCACATCGAGATCCAGGTCCTCGCCGACACGCACGGCAACGTGATCCACCTCGGTGAGCGCGAGTGCAGCCTCCAGCGGCGGCACCAGAAGATCATCGAGGAGGCGCCGTCACCGTTCCTCACACCCGAGGTGCGCGAGGCGATGGGCGCCGCGGCGGTCGACGCGGCGAAGTCCTGCGGTTACGTCGGCGCGGGCACCGTCGAGTTCATCGTGGACGGTGCGACCGGCGACTACTACTTCATGGAGATGAACACCCGGCTGCAGGTCGAGCACCCGGTGACCGAGGAGGTCACGGGCGTCGACCTGGTCGAGTGGCAGCTCCGGGTCGCCTCCGGTGAGGTGCTGGACCTCGACGTCGAGATGCGCGGCCACTCGGTCGAAGCGCGCGTCTACGCGGAGGACCCGGCGCGCGGCTTCCTGCCGACCGGTGGCCGGGTGCTGGCGTTGCGCGAACCCACGTCCGTGCGCGTCGACTCCGGGCTGTACGAGGGACTTGTCGTCGGCTCGGACTACGACCCGATGCTCGCCAAGGTGATCGCGCACGGCCGCACGCGCGAAGAGGCGTTGCGGCGCCTGGACCACGCGCTGGGGCAGGTGGTGCTGCTCGGCGTCACGACGAACATCCCGTTCCTGCGGGCACTGCTGCGTGATCCCGACGTCCGTTCCGGCGCGCTGGACACCGGCCTGGTCGAACGCAAGCTGGACGCGTTGACGTCGCAGGACGTCCCGGACGACGTGTACGTGGCGGCCGGCCTGGAGCGCTCGCTCGACCCGCGTGGCGACGACCCGTGGGACCAGCTGTCCGGCTGGCGCGTCGGTGAGCACGCGTGGACGACGTGGCGGATCAACGACGTCGACGTGCGGGTGCGCGGTGACGAGGTCGTCGTGGGCGCCGGAGAACCGGTCAGGGCCCGTGCTCGCCGGGAGGGCGGCGACCTGCTCGTCGGGTCGCGCCGGTACGCGGTCGCCCGTGACGGCGACGTGCTGTGGCTGGGCCACGACGGCGCGTCCTGGGCGTTGACCGAGGCCGAGTTCCTGGTCGGCGCGTCCGGTGGCGCGGCGGCCTCCGGGGGTCCGGTGAAGTCGCCGATGCCCGGCACCGTGCTGGTGGTCCGCGCGCAGCAGGGCGAGGACGTGACCGCCGGTCAAGCGTTGTTCGTGGTCGAGGCCATGAAGATGGAGCACACCGTCACCGCACCGGTCGACGGCGTGCTCGCCGAGGTGAACGTGCAAGCAGGTCAGCAGGTCGCACTCGACCAGGTGCTGGCCACCGTCGTCTCTCACGAGGAGTGACAGCAATGTTGGACTTCAGGCTCCCGAGCGAGTACGAGGACCTGCGCAAGACCGTCGAGGAGTTCGCGCGCGACGAGGTCGCCCCGGTCATCGGCGACTACTACGAGCGCGGCGAGTTCCCGTACCCGGTCGTCGCGAAGATGGGGCAGATGGGCCTGCTCGGCCTGCCGTTCCCCGAGGAGCACGGCGGCATGGGCGGCGACTACTTCGCCCTGTGCCTGACGCTGGAGGAGCTCGCCCGCGTCGACTCGTCCGTCGCGATCACGGTCGAGGCGGCCACGTCGCTGGGCGCCATGCCGATCTACCGGTTCGGCACCGACGAGCAGAAGGCGGAGTGGCTGCCGTCGCTGACCTCCGGCCGGAAGCTGGGCGCGTTCGGTCTCACCGAGCCCGGTTCCGGGTCCGACGCGGGGGCGTTGGCGACCACCGCGCGCCTCGACGGTGACGAGTGGGTCATCAACGGCACCAAGGCGTTCATCACGAACTCCGGCACGGACATCACCGGCCTGGTGACGGTCGCCGCCGTGACGGGCACGCTGCCCGACGGCCGCAAGGAGATCTCGTCGATCATCGTCCCGTCCGGCACGCCGGGCTTCACGGTGTCGAAGAAGTACTCGAAGGTCGGCTGGTGCGCCTCGGACACCCGCGAGCTGTCGTTCGCCGACTGCCGGGTGCCCGCCGCGAACCTGCTGGGGGAGCGTGGCCGCGGCTTCGCCCAGTTCCTGCGGACGCTCGACGAGGGCCGTGTGGCCATCGCCGCGCTGTCGGTGGGCTTGGCGCAGGGCTGTGTCGACGAGTCGGTGCGCTACGCCCACGAGCGTGAGACGTTCGGTGCGAAGATCGGCACCTACCAGGCGATCCAGTTCAAGATCGCCGAGATGGAGGCGCGTGTGCACACGGCGCGGCTGGCCTACTACGAGGCGGCGTCGCGGATGTTGCGCGGTGAGCCGTTCAAGAAGCAGGCGGCCATCGCGAAGCTCGTGTCGTCGGAGGCGGCGATGGACAACGCCCGTGACGCCACGCAGATCTTCGGCGGCTACGGGTTCATGAACGAGTACCCGGTGGGCCGGTTCTACCGCGACGCCAAGATCCTGGAGATCGGCGAGGGCACCTCCGAGGTGCAGAAGATGCTGATCGCCCGCGAACTGGGCCTCTGACCCCTGCTCTTCCGGCATCTGCAAGTACTGCCGACCGGGTGGTCGGCAGTACTTGCGGATGCGCCGGCAGTCAGGGCTTGGGGACGGCGCGGGCGATGATGGTCGCGAAGTCGGTGGACCTGGGGAGCGTGCCGAAAGCGACACCCCAGTCCCCGCCGAGCCGTGAGGCCACGAACGCGTCGGCGACCGCGGGGTGTCCGTGCTTGACCAGCAGGGCGCCCTGCAGCACCAGGGCCATCCGCTCGACGACCCGGCGCGCCTGCGACTGGTCCACATCGGACAACGTGCCGCCCAGCTCGTTCAGCGCCTTGTCGATGCGCGGGTCCACCCCTCTCACGACGCCCAGGAACTCCTGCACCGACTCGGGTTCCTTCGCCATCGCGCGCAGCACGTCCAGCGCGGCGACGTTGCCGGAGCCCTCCCAGATCGACATCAGCGGCGACTCCCTGAACAGCCGCGGCATCCCGCTGTCCTCGATGTAACCGTTGCCGCCCAAGCACTCCAGCGCTTCCGCCGCGTGTACCGGCCCGCGCTTGCACACCCAGTACTTGATCACCGCGAGCCCGAGCCGCGACCGGTGCTCCGCGAGCCACATGGCCGCCGTGGTCGCCGCCTCCGACTCGACCGCGAGGTCCGCCAGCACGTTGCGCATCGCCGGCTGGTCGACGAGGTACTGCCCGAACGCCTTGCGGTGCGCCGCGTGGTGCGCCGCCTGCCGCAACCCGGCGCGCATCCCGGCCGCCGACCCGAGCACGCAGTCGAGCCGGGTCGTGTTGACCATCTCGATGATCGTCCGCACGCCCCGGCCCTCGTCGCCGACGCGCACCGCGAACGCCTCGTCGTACTCGACCTCCGCCGACGCGTTGGACCTGTTGCCCAGCTTGTCCTTGAGCCGCTGGAGGAAGAACCGGTTGCGCGTGCCGTCCGGCAGCACCCGCGGCACCAGGAAGCACGTCAGCCCGCCCGGTGCCTGCGCGAGCGTCAGGAACACGTCCGACATCGGCGCCGACGTGAACCACTTGTGCCCGGTGAGCACGTACCCGTCGTCCACCGGCCGCGCGACCGTGGTGTTGGCGCGGACGTCCGAGCCGCCCTGCTTCTCGGTCATCGACATGCCGGCGATCAAGCCGCGCTTGGTGAGCGGTGCCCGCAGCCCGAAGTCGTACTCACGGGCGGTGAGCAGCGGTTCGTACTCGGCCACCAATTCGGGTGACACACGCAAAGCGGGCACAGCGGAGTACGTCATCGAGATCGGGCAGCCGTGGCCGGCCTCGACCTGCGACCAGACGTAGAACTTGGCCGCACGCTCCAAGTGCTCACCGTCGACATAAGCGTGCAATCCGTGCGAAACAGCCACATTCATCAGTTCGTGCCACGCCGGGTGGAACTCGACCTCGTCGATCCGGTGGCCGAACCGGTCGTGGGTGTGCAGCACGGGCGGGTGGGTGTTCGCCAGGCGACCGCGCTCCTGCCACTCGTGGCTGCCGGCGAGGCGGCCGAGCTCGTGCAGCTCTGCGGTGTCTGCCCAGCTGAGCAGTGCCGGGTCGGCGGCCACGTCGTGACCGGCAAGTGGCGGAACCTGGTTGGTCACCTCGTGCGTAGCCATGCCCAGCACGCTACTACTCGGTAGTAACTTTCGGCAGGGTTCGTTGCGGACATCGGGCCCATTGGTGAAATTGGGCGTGCCAACGGCGCTGACGAGGAATAACGTCGCTCTCGTGAGTGACCATGGGCACAGCTCGGCCGTGGCTGCGCTGACCGCGCAGTACGCCGCGATGCGCGAAGGTGCGCCGGTGCGGCTCGCGAAGAAGACGTCGAACCTGTTCCGGTTCCGCGCGGAGCAGTCCGGTGGGCTGGACGTCGGCAGGTTCGACCGGGTGCTGTCGGTGGACCCGGTCGGACGCACCGCACAGGTGCAGGGCATGACCACCTACGAGAACCTCGTCGCCGCGACCCTGCGGCACGGCCTGATGCCGCTGGTCGTGCCGCAGCTCAAGACCATCACGATCGGCGGGGCCGTGGCGGGCCTCGGCATCGAGTCCACGTCCTTCCGCAACGGGCTGCCGCACGAGTCCGTGCGGGAGCTGGAGATCCTCACCGGTGACGGCGAGGTCGTGGTCGCGAAACCGGACGACGACCTGTTCCGGGCGTTCCCGAACTCCTACGGCACGCTCGGGTACGCGTTGCGGCTGGAGGTCGAGCTCGAACCGGTGCGGCAGTACGTGCGGCTGCGGCACGTGCCGTTCGGGTCGTTCGAGGAGTGCGCGGCGGTCATCGAGGAGGTCTGCGCTGACGGCTCGGCGGACTTCGTCGACGGCACCGTGTTCTCGCGCGGCGAGATGTACCTGACGCTGGGGCACTTCGCCGACATCGCGCCCTACACCTCGGACTACACCGGCAACCGGATCTACTACCGCTCCATCCAGCAGCGGCGCACCGACCACCTGACGATCCACGACTACCTGTGGCGCTGGGACACCGACTGGTTCTGGTGCTCGCGGGCGTTCGGCGCGCAGCACCCGGTGGTGCGGCGGCTGTGGCCGAAGCGGTACCTGCGGTCGGACGTGTACCGCAGGCTGGTGGCCAAGCACCGGCAGCTGCGGCCGCGCACGGACGTGGAACCGGTGATCCAGGACGTGGAGATCCCGGTGTCCACGCTGCCGCAGTTCCTCGACTTCTTCGACCGGGAGATCGGCATCTCGCCGGTCTGGCTGTGCCCGGTGCGCCTGCGCGACACCACGGGCTGGCCGCTGTACCCGATGGACCCGGACGTGCTGTACGTCAACGTCGGGTTCTGGTCGGAGGTCCCGGTCCGGCCGGGAGAACGGATGGGTGACCGCAACCGGCTCATCGAGCGCGAGGTGGCGCGGCTGGGCGGCCACAAGTCGCTGTACTCCGACTCCTACTACGAGGAGGACGAGTTCTGGCGGCACTACAACGGTTCGCACTACCGGTCCGTTAAGGCACGGTACGACCAGACGAACCGCCTGCCTGATCTGTACGCCAAGTGTGTCAGGGGACGATGAATGCGGTTGGCCTCTCTCTTTCAGCGCATCACCGGTGGCAACGACGTCCGCTTCCAGGCCTACGACGGCAGCACCGCCGGCCCGGCGTCCGCCCCGGTGTCCATCGACGTGAAAACCCCGGAAGCCCTGTCCTACCTGGCTTCCGCGCCGGGTGAGCTCGGTCTGGCCCGCGCCTACGTGACCGGTCACCTGGAAATACTCGGCGACGTGCACGCGGGCCTGTCGCAGCTCTCGGAGCTCTCGCTGCGGGAGGTCCCCTGGTTGCAGCGCGTCGAGCTGCTGAGGCTGCTCGGCCGCGTCCGGCTGAACCACCGGGTGACCCCGCCGCCGCAGGAGACCCGGCTGCACGGGCTGCGCCACTCCAAGGCCCGCGACCAGCAGGCCATCGCCCACCACTACGACGTCTCGAACCAGTTCTACGAGTGGATCCTCGGCCCGTCGATGGCCTACACCTGCGCCGTCTACCCGACGGCAGAGTCCACTGTGGAGGAAGCGCAGTTCGCCAAGCACGACCTGGTGGCCCGCAAGCTGGGCCTGAAGCCGGGCATGCGGCTGCTCGACGTCGGCTGCGGCTGGGGCGGCATGGTCATGCACGCCGCCCGCGAGTACGGCGTGCGCGCCATCGGTGTGACGTTGTCGCGCAACCAGGCCGAGTGGGCGCAGAAGGCCATCGTCGAGGCCGGTCTGTCCGACCTGGCCGAGGTGCGCCACCTCGACTACCGCGACGTGCGCGAGTCCGGTTTCGACGCGGTGTCCTCGATCGGCCTGACCGAGCACATCGGCAAGGCCAAGCTGCCCGCCTACTTCGAGTCGCTGTACCGCAAGCTCCGGCCGGGCGGCCGGTTGCTGAACCACTGCATCACCCGGCCGGACAACAAGCAGCGCGCCCTGTCCGGACCGTTCATCAACCGGTACGTGTTCCCCGACGGCGAGCTGGTCGGGCCGGGTCACCTCGTGTCGCTCATGCACGACACCGGCTTCGAGGTGCGCCACGAGGAGAACCTGCGCGAGCACTACGCGCTGACCCTCGCCGCCTGGAGCCGCAACCTCGACGGGCACTGGGCCGAGGTCGTGGACGAGGTGGGCGAGGCCCGCGCACGGGTGTGGCGGCTGTACCTGGCGGCGTCGCGGCTGGGGTTCGACCGGAACAACATCCAGCTGCACCAGGTGCTCGGGGTGAAGCTGGACGGGACGACCTCGCACATGCCGTTGCGCCCCGACTGGCTGTCCTGACCGTCAGCAGGCCGCGGGAGCACTGTTCCCGCGGCCCTGGGGGTTTTGTTCGTCAGCTCAGCTTGTCCACGATCGTCTTCGCCGTGTTCGACGGGATCGCGAACCCGATGCCGACGCTGCCCGCCTCACCGCTGCTCGACGCCGGTGAGTAGATCGCCGAGTTGATGCCGACCAGCTCACCGGCGGCGTTCACCAGCGCACCACCGGAGTTGCCGGGGTTGATCGACGCGTCGGTCTGGATCGCCTGGTACGACACGGAAGCCGAGCGCCGGGTCTCGCCCGGGACGGTCACCTTGCGGTCCAGCGCGGACACGATGCCGGTGGTCACGGTGCCCTGCAGGCCCGACGGCGAGCCGATGGCCATCACACCGTCACCGATCTTCACGTCGTCCGAGTTGGCCCACGTGATCGGCGTCAGGCCGGACACCCCGGAGGCCTGCAGCACGGCGAGGTCGGAGGACGGGTCGGTCGAGACCACGGTGGCGGGCACCTCGCGGCCGTCGTTCAGCGTCACCGTGACCGAGCCGCCGGCGGACGCGACGACGTGGTTGTTGGTGAGGATCCGGCCGTCGGCGGAGAGGACCACGCCGGAGCCGAGGCCGTTGCCGACGTTGACCTGCACGACGGACGGCAGGACCTTCGCGGCCACGGAGCTCCAGTCCGTCGTGGACTGGTTGGAGACCGTCTGCGCCACGACGGAGGACGGTGTCTGCGCATCGTCCGGGGAGGCGATCACCGCTCCGGTGACACCTCCGAACAACCCGGCGACGAGTGCCGCCGCGGTCAGCACCGGAGCCGTGCGGCGCCAGAACTTCGGCGCGGGCGCAACGGCTGGCTGCGGTGGAACCAGTGTCCCGCTCATCGCGGGGAAGCTCTGCTCGGTCATGAACCAAGGATGGGCCGCGTTCATGTGAGCAACCTGTGCGGAAAGCCGTGCAATCCCTGATAAGAATCACGTGAGGAGGAGCCGGTCCACCTCGTCCGCGGTCAGCACGGCACCGAAGTGCGGTCCCTGCCCGCCGGTCACGCCCAGCGCCGCCAGCCGCTCCGCCTGCACCGCCGTGCGCACCCCGTCGGCGTGCAGCGGCACCCGCAGGATCGACGCCCAGCGCAGCAGCGTCACGGCAGCGCTCTCCTCGACCCGGTTCGCGCCCTCTGCCAGGCCCTGCACCACCGAGCCGGTGAACTTCACGCCGCTCAGCGGGAGCAGCCGCAGCCGGTCGACGCCGACGTTGCCGCCGTTCACCTGGTCGAGCACCAGCCCGATGCCGCGTTCGGCGAGGATGGTCAGCTCCTCCAGCTGCACATCGGTCAGCGACGCGTACATGCGCTCGTTCAGCTCGAACCGCAGCCGCGTCGCGGGCAGGCCGGTGCGCTCCAGCACCCGCGCGACCTCGGCCACGAGCTCCGGTTCCTGGCACAGCCGCAGCGGCAGGTCGATCGACAGCACCGGGGCCGCGTCACCGAGCTCGGCGTACCACCGGCCGGCCTGACCGCAGGCCTCCTCCAGCGCCCAGCGCACGAGCCGCACGACCATGCCGTTCGCGGAGCTCTGGTCGAGGAACGCGTCCGGGCACAGCACGCCGTGCACCGGGTGGTCCCAGACGATCTTCGCCTCCAGAGCGGGCACGGAGGAGTCGGTGAGCGAGTGGACCGGCAGGTAGCCGACCCGGAACTGCCCCTCCTCCAGCGCGCCGGGGATGGACGCGGCCAGCGCGTAGCTCTCCCGGTCGCGCAGGTCGCGCTCCCGGTCGTACAGCGCCCACTGCGCCTTGCCGTCGCGCTTGGCCCAGCCGACCGTCACGTCCGCCGCGCGCAGCAGGTCCCCCGCGTCACCGCCGCGGGCCGCCCGTGCCACCACGCCGGCGCTGCACGTGACGCCGACGCCGTTGCCGCCGATCCAGGTCGGTTCCTCCAGCCGCCGGGAGAACTCCTCGACCAGCGCGACCACGCCCGCCACGTCCCGCGGGTCCTTGATCAGCACGCCGAACTCGTCCTCGCCGATCCTGGCGACCTTGCCGACCCCGTCGAACACCGCCCGCAGGTGGCCGGCGACGCCCATCAGCACCCGGTTGCCCACCTCGTGGCCGAACGCGTCGTTCACACCGCGGAACCCGTCGACGTCAACCTGCACGAGCGCGAGCGCCTCCGGGCCCTTCGTGCCGACCGCGCCCTCCAGCCAGCCGAGGAACTGCGCCCGGTTGGGCAGGCCGGTCTGCATGTCGTTGAGGCTCTGCCGCACGAGCTGCGTCTGCAGCGCGCGCATCTCGTTCATGTTCTCGATCATGGTGACGAAGTACGGCGGCGACTCGTCGTCCTCGCGCACCAGCGAGATGGCCATGTGCGTCTGAATGGTCTCGCCGTCGCTGCGGACCATCCGCTTCTCGACCACCACGTGGTCGAGGTCGGAGTGGATCAGCCGCTCGCCGATCTCGCGCAGCGCGGCGCGGTCGTCGGGGTGTGCGAGATCGCGGCCGGCCATCCTGACCAGCTCGTCGCGCCGGTAGCCGAGCATCGTCTGCGCGGCCTCGTTCACGTCCGCGACGAGGCCGTCGAGACCCACCACCACGATCGGGAACGCGGAGCCCTGGAAGATCGCGCGGAACTTCGCCTCGCTCGCCCGCACCGCGTTCTCCGCGCGGCGCATCGCGTTGATCGCGGCCGTGCGGCTGAGCTCCTGCTGGTCGAGGGTGCGGTCGCGCAGGCCCTCCGCGAAGCCGGCCGCGAGCGCGCCGAGCTGGGCCGCGCTGACCGGCGCGTGCTCGCCGAGGTGGGTGAGGGTCAGCTCCAGCGTGGCCGAGGAGATGAGGTCGTGCGCGACCATGGACCGGCCGACCCGGCGGGCCTCGTCGACGTCACCGGTGAGCAACCGCTCGACGTAGCCGCCGAGCAGCTGTTCGAGCTTCTCGCGGGTGAGGTTGGCGAGGAGGGTGGTGGAGATCGCCGCCGCCCAGCGGACGGCGGGCTCTCTGCTGTCGACCGTGTTCATTCGGCTCAGGTGGCCATTCGTGGGGACCGGTGTGATCTGGTGATCGATCGTCGGGCGCCAATCGATACGCCCCGCAACCCACTTCCGCCAGATTCGGTCGAACGGGTGACAGCTCCGTTCCGCACCACCACCGGGCGTGGGTCCAACGCTCAAGCTTACTGATCACTTGGAACCTGTCCAACCGAACCGGGAGATTCGGTCCGAGCGCCACAATTTCACTCTTCCGGGCTGTTGAAAATCGGCTGCTGTGCATTTCGGACCGCACGCGGGGCCCTTTCGTGCGCTCCTGGTGCACGAAAGCTCCCCGCGTGCACTTCAAGCGCGTCCGGGTCTCACCGGCGCGCCGCCGCTGTCCGTGTCCACCGCCGATCCGCCATCACCCGATCAGGTGTGTTCGGCGGGATTGAGCTCCGACCGCGGGATCGCCGACGGCTCGACGCCCCACCGCCGCAGGATGCGCTGGTAGGTGCCGTCGGAGATCAGCCGGTCGACCGCCTGCCGCAACGCGGGCGCCAGGTCGGAGCCCTTGGGCAGCGCGAAACCGACGTCGAGCCTGCGGAACTCGCCGAGGAACCGGAAGTCCGGCTGGTTCGCGGTGAGGTGGCGCAGCCCGTTGATGGTGCTCATGATCACGTCCACGTGGCCCTGCTTGAGCGCGAGCTGCGTGGCGCCGGTGTCGGAGAACACCTGCACCTCGTAGGCGGGCTTGCCGGCGTCCGCGCAGACCTCCTTGTTGCGCTCCAGAGTGGTCTGGAACGTCGTGCCGGTGCCGGTGCCGATCTTCAGCCCGCACAGCTGGTCGAGCTTCTTCACGTCCTGCAGCGCACTGTCCTTGCGCGCCGCGAAGCCCTGCCCGTCGTTGACGTAGGTGACGAAGTCGATCGTCTTCTTGCGCTCCTCGGTCACGCCGAAGTTGCCGGTGCCCGCGTCGTACTTGCCGCTGGTCAGCGCGGGCAGGATCGCCTCGAACGACGCGGCCTGGCGCTCGACCTCCAGGCCGAGCAGCTTCGCGGCGGCGTCGGCGACGTCGATGTCCACGCCCTGCGCGGTCTTGCCGTCATCGGCGTAGAACGCGCTGGGCGGCGTGCCGCCGATGCTGGAGGCGATCCGCAGCTTGCCGTTGAGGCGTTGCGGCACGAGCTTCGCGAGCTCGGCGTCCTTCGCCACCCCGCTCGCGATGCCGGGCTCCGGTGCCGCCTGCGGTTGCCCGCACGCGGCGGTCAGCGCGAGCAGACCGGTGAGCAGGACGAGTCTTGAGCGGTGCACGGTCACCCCAGGTGTTTCTCGAAAGCCAGGTGGTCGAGGGTCAGCGGGTCGGCGGTCACGTCGAACAGCGGCGCGTACCCCGTCGCCAGGTAGAGGTGCTTGGCCTCGGGCTGCCGCGGCCCGGTGGTCAGGAAGATGCGCCGGTAGCCGAACGCCACCGCCTCGCCCTCCAGCTCCACCAGCACCCGCCGCGCGAGCCCGCGCCTGCGGTGCAGCGCGTGCGTCCAGATGCGCTTGAGCTCGGCGGTCTCGTCGTCGAACCGCATGAACGCACCACCCGCCACCGCCTCACCGGCCTCGACGAGCAGCAGGAACTGCCCGTGCGGCGGCTCGAAGACGTGCGCGGCCCGTTTCATCTCACGCGCACCGGAGGCGCCGTAGCGGGTCGTGTACTCCTCGGTGAGGCCGGCCACCAACGGCGCCGCGTCCGCGTCCCACTGCCGGACGCGGCGCACTTCGAGGGTGGTCATGCGGCGCGGGCCCGGTCCCGCTTGGCGACCTCCTCCCGCACCAGCGGGATCACGTACCGGCCGAAGTCGATGGCGTCGTCGAGCAGGTCGTAGCCGCGGGCGGACAGGATGTCCACGCCCAGGTCGTAGTAGTCCAGCAGCGCCTGCGCCACCGTCTCCGGCGTGCCGACCAGCGCGTTGGAGTTGCCCGCTCCGCCGGTCGCCCGCGCCGTGGGTGTCCACAGTGCACGGTCGAAGCGCTCACCGCGGTCCGCCACCGCCAGGAGCCGTTGCGAGCCGGTGTTCTCCGGGCTGGTGAGCGAGTGCCTGCGGCTGAGCGGGCCGGTGGCCTTGCGCGCCTCGATCCGGTCGACCGTGCGGTGCGCCTTCTCCCAGGCCAGCTCCTCGGTCGGGGCGATGATCGGCCGGAACGCGACCTGGATGCGCGGCACGTCGGTGCGGCCCGCCTCCTTCGCCGCCTGCTTGACCGCCTCGATCTGCTGCGCGGTGTCGGCGAGCGGCTCGCCCCACAGGCAGAAGATGTCCGCCTCCGCGCCACCGGCGGCGTACGCGGCGGGGGAGGAGCCGCCGAACGAGACGTTCGGACGTGGTTGCTGCACCGGGAAGACGTCGCTCACGAAGTCCGCGAACCGGTAGTGCTCCCCCTCGTGGTCGAACGCCTCGCGGGACGTCCAGGCCTTCTTCACGATCTGGATGTACTCGCGGGTGCGGCCGTAGCGCTCGTCCTTGGTCAGGTAGTCGCCCTCGCGCTGCTGCTCGTGGTCGGTGCCGCCGGTGATGAAGTGCACGGTCAGCCGGCCGTCGCTGATCTGGTCGAGCGTCGCGAACGTCTTGGCGGCGAACGTCGGGTACGACACGTTCGGCCGGTGCGCCAGCAGGATCTCCAGCCGGTCGAGCTTGCTCGCCAGGTACGCGGCGGCGGACGCGGGTTCCGGGGCACCGGAGCCGTAGGCGAACAGCACCCGGTCCCAGCCGTGGTCCTCGTGCGCGCGAGCGAGCCTGATCGTGTAGTCCTTGTCGAACGCACCGCCGGACCGCGGCGTCGTCTCCGAGCCGTTGTTGGTCGCGGCGATCCCGAGAAACTCGACTGGCATGGCGGATCCCCAGATCGTGGTGGGTGGGTGGCGGAAGCGCGTTGAGGGGAACGCCTTTCGAGTGCAACACCGGCGGCAGGAGCGGTCAACGACGTCCACAGAGCGGGATCTGCTTGCACACGCGGGGTACCGTGGTGGTGTTCGCGTTGAGGGGCGCGGCTTGCTTCCTGTTGCCCTTCAACGGAAAGACTCCGCCCATGAGCGTCCTGGGGGACGTGCGCACGCGTCCCGTTGCTGAGATCGTCCCCGCGCGCAAGCCGGGCCGGGTGGTCACCGCGGTGCTCGCGCTGGCCGCGCTCGGCTGGCTCGTGCACGCCGCCGCCACCGGCCTCGACTGGGGTGTCGTCGCGCGCTACTTCACCGCGTCCGCCGTGGTCGACGGTCTGGTCACCACGCTGTGGCTGACCGCGGTCACGCTGGTGCTCGGCTTCCTGCTCGGTGTCGTGCTGGCCACGTTCCGGCTGTCCGGCAACCCGGTGCTGTCCGCGCTGGGGTGGGGGTATGTCTGGCTCTTCCGGTCCGTGCCGCTGATCGTGCAGCTGCTGTTCTGGTTCAACTTCGGCGCCGGGATCAGCCCGCTGCTCGCCGCGGTGATCGGCCTCACGCTGCACGAGGCGGCCTACGCGGCGGAGATCGTGCGCGGCGGCATCCTGTCGGTCGACGCCGGTCAGGTCGAGGCCGCGCGGGCGCTGGGCTTCGGCCGGGTCCGCGTCCTGCGCAGGATCGTGCTGCCGCAGGCGATGCGCGCCATCGTGCCGGCCGCGGGCAACCTGCTGATCGGCACGCTGAAGGGCACGTCGATCGTGTCCGTGCTGGCCGTGCAGGACCTGCTGCACTCGGTGCAGCTGATCTACGCCCGCACCTACGAGGTCATCCCGCTGCTCGTCGTCGCCACGGTCTGGTACGTGATCGTCACCAGCCTGCTCAGCCTCGCGCAGCACCACGTCGAGCGGTACTTCGCGCGAGGAGTGCGGTCGTGATCGAGATCAGGGACGTGCACAAGTCGTTCGGCACCACCGAGGTGCTGCGCGGGGTCGACCTGTCGGTGCCCGCCGGGTCCGTGACGTGCGTGATCGGGCCGTCCGGGTCGGGCAAGTCCACGTTGCTGCGGGTGCTGAACCACCTGGAGCGGCTCGACGCGGGCGAGGTGGAGATCGACGGCGAGCTGATCGGCTACCGGCGCCACCGCGGCAAGCTGCACGAGCTGCCGGACCGGGTGGTGCAGCGGCAGCGCGCGGCGATCGGGTTCGTGTTCCAGAACTTCAACCTGTTCGGCCACCTGACGGCGCTGGAGAACGTGGCCGAGGCGCCGATCGGGGTGCTCGGCGTGCCGAAGGACGTTGCGCTGCAACGGGGTCGCGCGCTGATCGCCCGCGTCGGCCTGGCCGGGCGCGAGGGCGCGTACCCGTCGGAGCTGTCCGGCGGGCAGCAGCAGCGGATCGCCATCGCCCGCGCCCTCGCGATGGAGCCCAAGGTCCTGCTCTTCGACGAACCGACCTCCGCGCTCGACCCGGAGCTGGTCGGCGAGGTGCTGGACGTGCTGCGCGACCTCGCCGCGGCCGGTCAGACGATGGTCGTGGTGACGCACGAGATCGGCTTCGCCCGCGAGGTCGCCGACACCGTGGTGTTCCTGGACGCGGGGCAGGTCGTCGAGTCGGGCCCGCCGTCGACCGTGCTGGTGGCACCGTCGCACCCGCGCACGAGGGAGTTCCTGGCCCGTGTCCTCTGACCTCGTCGTCATCGGCGGCGGCCCGCGCGCGGCCGGGCTGCTGGAACGCATCGCCGCGCTGGCACCCGCGCTGGACCTGGTCGTGCACGTCGTCGACCCGTTCCCCGCCGGCGCCGGCCGGGTGTGGCGGCACGCGCAGTCACCGTTGCTGCGCATGAACTCCATGGCCGAGGACGTCACGGTGTTCACCGACTCCAGCTTCACCGGTCTCGGCCCGGTGCGCGAAGGCCCGTCGCTGGCGCAGTGGGGTGACGTCGACCCGACGTCGTTCCCGTCGCGGCAGGTGCAGAGCGGGTACCTGGAGTGGTTCTTCGAGCACGTCGTCTCCTCGATGCCGCCGAACGTCACCGTGCGGGTGCACCGGGCGCGCGCGGTGAAGGCCGTCGGCAACCGGGTGCACCTCGACGACGGCACCTCGCTGGTCGCCGACGTGCTGGTGCTGGCCCTCGGCCACCTCGACGCCGAACCGGAGCCGGAACACCGCAAGCTCGCCGACCACGCCGCCGCGCACGGCCTGGTCTACGTCCCGCCGCTCTACTCGGCGGACGCCGACCTCTCGCAGGTGACCGGCGACGTGGTGCTGCGCGGCTTCGGGCTGGCGTTCATCGACCTGATGGTGCTGCTGACCCAGGGCCGCGGCGGCCGGTTCGAAGGCTCCGGTGCCGACATGCGTTACGTGCCATCGGGTTCCGAGCCGCGGCTGTTCGTCGGTTCGCGGCGCGGGGTGCCGTACCACTCGAAGACCGGCTACCGGTTGCAGGGCGAACGCCCGGTGCTGCCGCGCTTCTTCACCGCGGAGGCGCTGCGGGGCCACCGCTGGGACTTCCGCGCCGACGTGTGGCCGTTGATCGCCAAGGAGGTCGCCTGGGGCCACTACCACGAGCTGTTCACCGGCCACCCCGACCGGGTGCGGGTGCCGTTCGCCGAGTTCACCGCCGCGTTCGCCGCGATGCCCTGGTACAGCGGGGAGATGCGCGCGCTGGAGGCCCGCGCCGTTCCCGACCCGGCCGACCGCATCGACTTCGAACGCCTGGACCGCCCGCTGGACGGCCGCACGTTCGAGACCGGCGAGGAGTTCCAGGAGCACCTGCGCGAGTACATAGCCGCCGATGTCGCCCGCCGGTCGGACCCGCGGCACAGCGCCGACCTGGGCGCGTTCCTCGCATTGCTGTCGGTCTACGGCCAGCTGCCGGAGGTGCGGCTGCGCGAGACCGACGGCTGGTGGCACGGCTACTTCAGCTACCTCGCGTCCGGTCCGCCACCGGACCGCCTGGAGGAGCTGCTCGCCCTGTCGCGGGCGGGGGTCGTGCGCTTCCTCGGAGCGGACATGTGGGTCGAGGCGGTCGACGGCGCGTTCCTCGCGGGCAGCGCCACCACCCCGGAGGTCGTGCGCGCCAACGGGTTGGTCGAGGCCCGCCTGCCCGCGCACGTCCTGTCGCGCACGGCGGACCCGGTGCTGAGGTCGTTGCGGGCGGTCGGCGACGTCTCCGAGGACACGGCCGGGCAGGTGCGCGTGTCAGCGGAGGGCCGGTTGGTCAACGAGCGCGGCGAGGAGGACCCGGTCCGGTTCGCCGTCGGCCCGTACACGACCGGGAAGGCGTTCGCCGCGTTCTCCCGGCCGCAGACGAACGCCCCGGCCTTCCGCCAGAACGATGCGATGGCCAGGGCGGTCCTGCGGCAGCTGGGCGAGGGGTCAGGCGACTGAGGTGTAGCGCCCCTGGTGCCGCACCAGGGGCGCCGCGAGGTCGGAGTGCGTGATGTCCAGCGGTTCCCCGACCAGCGCGACGTGGTCGCCGACCGCGATCCGCCGCACCGTCCGGCACCGCAGCCGCACCGGCGCGTCCAGCAGGTGCGGCACCCCGTCGGCGTCGGACTCCCAGCGGGTGCCGGCGCCGAACCAGTCGACGCCCTTGGTGGCGAACAGGTCCGCGAGGCCCGTCTGCGCCGTGCCCAGCAGGTGCACGGCGAACAGCGGTGCCGTCCGCAGCACCGGCCACACCGACGCGCCCTCGCCGATCCACACCACCACGAGCGGTGGTTCGAAGGACACCGAGGTGAACGAGCTGACGGTCGTGCCCACCGGGCCGTCCTGGCCGGTGGCGGTGACGATGGTGACGGCCTGGGCGTGGTGGCGCAGGGCGGTGCGCAGCTGGTCCTTCACCGGACCAGCGCCTTCAGGACATCGGCGTGCAGCGCGAAGTCGGTGGCGTGCGCGGGGAGCGCGCTCTCGTTCAGGAACAACGCCTGCGGCACCACGGCCCCGAGCTCGGTCAGCACCGGCCGCAGGTGCACCTCCACGGCCAGCGCGTGCTTGTCCGCGGCCGCGATCTGCAGCGGCACCACGACCTTGCCGCTCAACCACCCCGGTGGTGCCTGGTCCAGCACCGCTTTCAACAGGCCGGTGTAGGCGGCCTTGTAGGTCGGGGTCGCCACCACGAGCACCTCGGCCGCACCCAGCGCCGCCAGCGCCGCCTTGACGGTCTCCGGCCGGGTGAACACGTCGGCGGCGATCGTCGCCGCGTCCACCACCGGTCCGTCGCCGGGCACGCCCAGTGCCGCCGCGATGGCCTCGCGCAGGGCGAGCGCCGCCTGCAGGGTGCGCGAGGCGGGCCGCGGGTTGCCGACCAGAACACCGATCTGCGTCATGCCTCCAGCACAGCCGCAAGCCGGGGGACCGTCAACCCGCGTCCACCACGCGGGAGCCCCTTGCCCTTCCTAGGAAACCGCGTCAGCGGCGGCGCGTCCGGCGACCCGCCCGGAGAACAGGCAGCCGCCGAGGAACGTGCCCTCCAGCGCCCGGTACCCGTGCACGCCACCACCGCCGAACCCGGCCGCCTCGCCCGCCGCGTACAGGCCGGGCAACGGCCGGCCGTCGTTGTCGAGCACCCGCGAGGACAGGTCGGTGTGCAGGCCGCCCAGCGTCTTGCGGGTGATCACCGACAGCCGCACGGCGATCAGCGGGCCCGCCTTCGGGTCCAGCAGCCGGTGCGGTTCGACGACGCGGATCAGCTTGTCGGTCAGGAAGTGCCGGGACTCGCGGATCGCGTTGACCTGCATGTCCTTGCCCAGGCCCGAGGTGACCTGCCGGTCACGCTCGACGATGATCTTCTCCAGCGCCGCCGCGTCGATGCGCGTGTCGCCGGTGAGCGCGTTCATGCCGCGGGCGAGGTCCGCGACCGTGCGGGCCTGGATGAACTCCTTGGAGCGCTTGGCGAACTCCTCGACCGGCGCCACCGCACCCGGCAGCGCGCGCTTGAGCACGGCGCGGGTGTCCTTGCCGGTGAGGTCGGGGTTCTGCTCGGAGCCCGAGAGCGCGAACTCCTTGCCGATGATCCTCTTGTTCAGCACGAACCACGAGTGCCCGTGGCCGTTCGAGGTGATGTGCTGCAACGCACCCAGCGCGTCGAAACCGGGGAACAGCGGGATCGGCAACCGGTTGCCGTCCGCGTCGAGCCACAGCGGCGACGGGCCGGGCAGGATGCGGATGCCGTGGTTCGACCACACCGGGGCGTAGTTCGCGATGCCCTCGGGGTAGTGCCACATGCGGTCGGCGTTGATGATCGCGCCGCCGGCCTTCTGGGTGATCTCCAGCATGTGCCCGTCCACGAAGTCCGGCACACCCGCGAGCATGAACTCCGGCGGCGTGCCCATCCGCTCGGGCCAGTTGCGGCGCACCAGGTCGTGGTTGCCGCCGATGCCGCCGGACGTGACGACGACGGCTTGGGCGCTCAGCGAGAAGTCTCCGGCGACCGTCCGCGACGACGGCTGGGAGCGCTCCACCGACGACGGCTCCAGCACCTCGCCGGACACGCCGTCGCACACGCCGTTCGTGACGTTGAGCGCGGTGACCCGGTGCCGGAACCGGAGCGTCACGAGCCCCTTGGCGACACCCTCGCGCACCCGGCGCTCGAACGGCTCCACCACACCCGGCCCGGTGCCCCACGTCACGTGGAAGCGCGGCACCGAGTTGCCGTGCCCGTTCGCCAGGTAGCCGCCGCGTTCGGCCCACTGCACGAACGGGAACCAGCGCACCCCCATGTTGTGCAGCCACGGGCGTTTCTCGCCGGCGGCGAAGTCCACATAGGCCTGCGCCCACAGCCGCGGCCAGTGGTCGCTGTCCCGGTCGAACGCCGCAGAGCCCATCCAGTCCTGCAGTGCGAGGTCGTACGAGTCCTTGACCCGCAACCGGCGCTGCTCGGGCGTGTCCACCAGGAACAACCCGCCGAACGACCACCACGCCTGACCGCCGATCGACGCCTCCGGCTCCTGGTCGAGCAGGATGACCC
The DNA here is from genome assembly GCF_054300775.1 of Lentzea chajnantorensis. NCBI lineage: Bacteria > Bacillati > Actinomycetota > Actinomycetes > Pseudonocardiales > Pseudonocardiaceae > Lentzea > Lentzea chajnantorensis. Next base: position 2,163,653 of record NZ_JBSDZT010000002.1, read on the forward strand.
TGCGCCCCGCGTCGGCGAGCTCCGCTGTCGCGACGAGACCTGCGAGGCCCGCGCCGACGACGATGACATCCGCGTCATGTGCCATCGGGTGAGTCTAGATCCACCGCTGGTGGGCCACGAGACCTGAATCAAGTTCACTTTCTCTGGGAGGGGCTGCGACCGCCCCGGCGAGTTTGTGAAGTGCGGTGCCCTGGGGGAATGGGCACCGCACTTTCCGGTGCCGCCGACCGCCACCACCGGTGAGGGGGGGTTTCCGGTGTGCCGGTCGACGGCGGGTTGACCGCGGCGCGAGTGCACAACGCCTGCGGAAGGGCTTTTCCGGCCTGGGGGTGCCGGATCGCCCTGGCGCGGACTCGAGCGTCCGCGGCCAACCACATTGTTGAACGTACAACCGGCGGCCCGTGTTCCGGTCGGCTTTCGATGTGACCGGGCTCAAATCCTTCAGGTTCTCTTCAGGAACGCACGCCTACATCGGCTTTTCCCGGGTACGTGAGCAGGTGTGACCGATGAGCTTCCGACGATCACGGAACTCGCCGAGCTGGTCGCCCTGCTCGGCGACGACGTCTACGTGCGCTGGTCGAAGGGACCGGCCGCCGACTCCGCCGCCACGTCCCGCGACTCGCTGACCGGCGTGGAGCTGCCCGGCCTGTCCGCGAGCCCGCTGCACGTCGAACCCTGGTGGGACGACCGCTCGCGCGAGCTGTGGGTGGCCCGCCGCCTGTACGACTACCGCCACCTGCGCGACCTGCGCGGGCCCGACGTGCGCGCCTGGGTGCTGCGCGGCGAGGAGGTGGGCCGGGGTCCCGACAACGAGCCGCTGGTCCGCTGCGTGACACCGCTGGCGTGGGTCGACGACGACCTGCTGAACACCTGCGAGGACCTCGTCGCGGCCCAGCGCTCCCCGGAGTGGGGCCCGCTGGACCGCTCTACGACAGGTCACCCAGGCGCTTCTCCGCCGCCTTCCGCGCCTTCTCCGCCGCCGCCGTGACCCGTTTGGCGTCCTCCAGCCGCTCGGCGGCCCGGTCGAACGCCCGCTGGGCCGCCAGCTGGTCGGCCTGCGCCTCCCCGAGCGCCTGCTCCGCCTCGTCCAACGCCTGCTGCGCCTCGGCCCGCTTGCGCTCCTGCCGTTCCCGTCGCTTGCGGGCCAGCGCGTCCTCACCGTCGTCCCCGGCGGGTTCGGGCACCGGCGGGGCGAACCCGAACCCCGAGTACTCCAGGCCCCTGGTCAGGTGCCCCGCGCGCACCAGCTCCGCCGACTCGGGGTCCGACATCGCCGCGGTCAGCGTGTTGCGCACCTGCGTGACCGCGTCGTCGGTGATCGGCCCGGTCAGCTCCAGCGTGCGGTAGACCAGCGCCTCCAGCAGCTCCTTGCGCTTGTGCCCCAGCTCCCGCATGGTCAGCCGGGCCGTGGACAGCCCCAGCGCCTCCTGAAGGCCCGGTGGCGCGTCCCGCACGAGCCGGTTGACCGCCCACGCGCCCACCGTCGGCTTGCGCAGCTCGGAGATGGCCTTGGCCAGGTCCTGGTCGTCCGCCTGCTTGGCCGCGGCGTTCCTCGCCGCGGTGAACTCCTTCGGGGTCAGCCCGTAGAGCTCGTCGGCGACCGGCGTGAGGTCCATGGGCGCAAGGTAGCGCCTGATCAGCCGTCAGTCGTGTCGAACGACCCGGTCGCGTTCGTCGGAACGGGACGAATCCGGTACACCTGGAGGGGAGATGCACACCAGGTGGAGATGGGTTCTCTTCGGGCTCGGCGCCGCGGTCGCCGCTGCCGGACCGGTCGCGGCCGCGGGTGGCCCCTGGTACGGCTACCTCTTCGGCGGCCTGTGGTTCCTGATGGGCGCGACCGTCGCGTGGCGCAGCTTCCGGCTGGGCACGAAGCTCACCCCCGACGCCATCGAGTCGACCAGCCTCGACCACACCAGCGCCATCCAGTGGTGCGACGTGCGGGCCATCGAGCCCGACCGCAGGCGCAGCCTGATCGTGTTCCACGCCATCGCGCCGGCCGTGCACGCGGCGGGCAGGAAGCGGCCGCTGACCGAGCTCTCGCTGCTCTCGGTCAAGAAGGACGTCGTGCCCGCGCGGACCCTGAAGCAGGTCGCCGAGCTCCAGCAGGCGTTGGCGCAGCACCGGGAAACCTGCACCGCGTGCGGCGCGCAGCCGAAAGCGCAAAAACAGGCGCGGCTGTGGACCCGGCTGCGCCGCGCGATTTCTCGGAAATAACATCGCTCTGGACGGGGATGCCGTTACGCCGCAAGCACGTTCACCGTTGACACACCTCTTGACATTCCCCTCCATCAGCCCTTGACTGGAAGGCACCTGCTCGTTCCACTGCGAAGAAGAAACGCGCAGCACTTCAAGCGCGCCTTTTCAAGCGGCTGAACAGTCCAATGTGGAACTCGGCAATGCTCCGTTGAACCTATTGCCACTCGTCGTGGGAAGAGATGTGCTTCCACACACTCTTTACCCCACGAAGGGCACACGCGCCGTGAAGAACTGGAGACGCCGCACCGGAACGGTCTTGTTGACCGCGGTGCTGGGCACTGCCGGGCTCGGCTTCGCCGCCACCCCCGCTGCCACCGCGCAGCAGCAGAACCCCGCGAACGAGGCTCCCAAGCAGCTCGACAAGGTCGACCGCGAGCTGGTCGACAAGGCAGCCGCCGAAGGCAAGGCCACCGTCGACCTGCTGGTCGCGGCCGAGAAGGGCAAGACCGACGCCGCGGTCAACGACCTGAAGGCGCTCGGCGCCACGGTCCAGAAGACCGAGAAGGACGTCGACTACGTCAAGGTCACCATCCCGCGTGACAACGCGGCGAAGGCCGCCAAGCTCGCCTCCGTCAGCACGGTGGACGTCGACGGGCTGATCCAGCTCGACGACCCGCGTCCGCAGGGCATGGAGCAGCCGGCCCCGCAGAAGGCGCCGGACGCGAAGACCCCGCGCACCAACCCGTACATGCCGACGCAGGACACACAGGCGGCGCAGTTCGCCACCGCGCACCCGAAGTGGGACGGCCGCGGCACCACGATCGCCGTGATCGACTCCGGCATCGACCTGGAGAACCCGGCGCTGCAGACCACCAGCACCGGTGAGCGCAAGATCATCGACTGGTACAACGCGAACGCCACCAACTCCGGTGACGGCACCTGGGTCGCCATGACCAAGACCGGCCGCGTCGGCAAGTTCACCGAGGGCGGCCGCGAGTGGACTGCTCCGGCGACCGGTGGCCCCTACTCGTTCGGCCTCTTCAGCGAGACCGCGGGCGACCTCTCCCTGAGCAACAGCGAGACCGGCGGTGACATCAACCGCGACGGCGACCGCGTCGACTCGTTCGGTGTCATCCAGGACATCACCACGAAGGAAGTCTTCGTCGACACCGACGGCGACGGCAACTTCACCAACAACGCCCGCATGATCGACTACAAGGTCAAGAAGGACGTCGGCTTCTTCGGCACCGACAACCCCGCGACCGACGTCGTCGACCGCGTCGCGTTCGTCGTGCAGACCGACCGCTCGGTCTACGACAACCAGGGCACGCCGTACGTGAACCTGGGCATCGCGGGCGCCGCGCACGGCACCCACGTCGCCGGCATCACCGCGGCGCACAAGATGTTCGACGGCAAGATGGCCGGTGCCGCACCCGGTGCGAAGCTGATGGCCATCAAGGCCTGCCTCTCCACGCCGTCCTGCACCAGCTCCGGCCTGATCGACGGTGTCCTCTACGCCGCGCGCAACGGCGCCGACGTCGTGAACATCTCCATCGGTGGCCTCCCGGCGCTCAACGACGGCAACAACGCCCGCGCCGAGCTCTACAACCGCACCATCAACGAGTACAACGTCCAGCTGTTCATCTCGGCGGGCAACTCGGGTGCGGGTGCGAACACGGTCGGCGACCCGTCGGTCGCGACGGACGCGGTCAGCGTCGGTTCGTACATCACCAAGGAGACCTGGCTCTCCAACTACGGCTCGAAGACCGAGCAGAAGCAGAGCCTGCACGGCTTCTCGTCGCGCGGTCCCGCCGAGGACGGCGGCTTCAAGCCGAACATCATCGCGCCCGGCTCGGCGATCTCCACCACGCCGCGCTGGCAGGCCCCCGGTCCCGTGGCGGGCACCTACGCCCTCCCGCCCGGCTACGCCATGTTCAACGGCACCTCGATGGCCGCCCCGCAGGCGACCGGTGCCGCCGCGCTGCTCGTGAGCGCGTACAAGGCCGAGCACAACGGTGAGCGTCCGACCAGCGCCGAGCTGCGGTACGCGATCCAGCGCAGCGCGAACTACGTGAAGACCCTCGGTGCCTACGAGCAGGGCGCCGGTCTGTTCAACACGAACGCCGCGTGGTCGCTGCTGGACAAGCACGCCAAGCCGAACAAGCTGAACGTCTCGGTCCCGGTCAACACGGTCCTGAGCGGCCTGCTGGCCACCCCGAACGTCGGTGTCGGCATCCACGACCGCGAGGGCGTCACCGTGGGCCAGGAGTACACCCGCGTGTACACCCTGACCCGCACCACCGGTGAGGACCACGTCGAGGGCTGGCGGGTCACCTGGAAGGGCGACGACGGCACGTTCCGCGCCGACGGCTGGGTCTTCCTGCCGCTGAACACCCCGGTTCAGTTCCCGGTCACGGTCAAGGCGAAGACGCCCGGCGTGCACAGCGCCGTGCTGCAGCTCGACGACGTCGAGACCCCCGGTGTCGACGTGCAGACCCTGAACACCGTGTTCGCGGCGCAGAAGTTCACCGCCGCCAACAAGTTCTCGGTCACCAAGTCGGGCACCATCGCGCGCAACCAGTCGACCAGCCTCTTCGTGGACGTCCCCAAGGGCACGACCGCGCTGAAGGTCGACATGGCCGCCGGTGGCGCCGAGGCCGGCAAGGGCCAGGTCCGCTTCCTGCGCTACACCCCGCAGGGCGTCGGTGCCGACTCGAACACCTCGACCAACTGCTACAACCCGGACGCGGGCGCCGGCTGTGCCGGTGGCACGCCGACCAGCCGCACGGTCACCAACCCGATGGCCGGTGTCTGGGAGATCGTCGTCGAGGCGCGCCGCACCTCCGACGCCGACGTGGCGCCGTACTCGGTGACCGCCTCGGTGCTCGGCACCTCGATCAGCCCGAACCCGGACGTCATCGCCTCGGCGGCGGCGGGCACCCCGGTCGAGCGCAGCTACACCGTCACGAACACGCAGGCCGCGTTCACCGGCCGGCTCGCGGCGGGTGCGGTCGGCAGCGCCAAGACGGCCCGCCCGACGATCGAGAACCTCGCGTCGCAGCAGTACCAGGTCGTCGTCGGTGCCGGCGCGTCGAAGCTGACCGCCACGATCGGCAACACCGCCGACCAGGCTGCCGACCTCGACCTGTCCGTCTACAATTGCACGACGGGCAGCTGCGTCCTCGCCGGTCAGTCGGCCGACGCGGACTCCGAGGAGTCGGTGACGATCGCCAACCCGGCCGCCGGTACGTGGATCGTCCTGGTCGACGGCTACGCGGTGCCCGCGGGCACCACCGCCTACGACTACTTCGACGTCTACACCTCGGCCGCGCTGGGCACGCTCAGCGTGACCGACGCCAACGCCGACCGCGCCGCCGGTGCGTCGTGGAACGCCACGGGCGTCATCACCCCGCTGGGCCAGCCGGGTGCCGGCCGCGTCCTGCGCGGTGAGCTCGAGGTGCGCACGGCGGACGAGAACGTCGTCGGCCGCGGCGCGGTGATCGTTCAGGCAGTCAGCTAGTCAGGACAGCACCAGCCAGAAACCGCAGAAGCCCCGGGGTCCACGTGATCCCGGGGCTTCTCACGGTTCCGGGAGCCGGTTGTGCAGCGGCTCGTCCACATCCACTTTGGACACACCGGCGACCCGGTAGGCGTCCTCCACCTTGTCGACCGGCATCTCGGCCCGCAGGTAACCGATCCTGGGATCGCGCGCCTCGACGGCCGCGCCCAGCGCCACCAGCGCCCGCTCGACCTCCTCGTCGCGTCCCGGCTGCACGGAGATCATCAGTGGCACGGTGGGGTGGCCGTCGCGCTTCGCCTGCTCGATCCGGTTCTGGTCCGGCTTCGCTGAGGACACGGTCGGCACCTCCGCCATCGGAACGGCTGGAGCCCCGTTCGCACCACAGCTGCTGAGCGCCAGCGCGCAAAACGCGACGGCGAGCGGTCTTCTCCCAAGCCGCGATCTTCTCATGAACCTAGGACGGAACGGCCTCCGCGAGCGGTTGCATCCGCGTTTCGGGCACCACGAACATCATCACGACCACGGCCGCCACCACCAGTGCGCCGATGACCGCGAAAGTCCAGGCCAGGCCCAGCACCGGCCACAGCAGCGCTCCGAACAGGACGGGCACGAAACCCGCCCCGACCCGGCTGACCGTGGACGCCCAGCCGAACCCGCTGGCCCGCAGGTGCGTCGGGTAGAGCTCCGGCGCGAACGCGTACAGCGCGGGGATGGTGACCTGGATCAGCACCCCGTACACGGTGATCCACGTCTTCGCGGCACCGCCGACGTCGAGCTGCACCGCGAACAGCACCAGCGCCACCGCCGCGAGGGGCGCGCTGATCGCGATGACCCACTTGCGCCCGAACACGTCCACGAGCCATGCGCTGACCAGCGCGCTCACGATGCCCACCGCCACCGTGAGCGTCGTGACCATGAACGCCGCGTACGTGCCGTACCCCTGCGCCTTCAGGATGCTCGGCAGCCACGTGACGGCGCCGTAGTACAGCAGGAACACCGCGAGGAACAGCACCCACAGCGCCGCCGTGCGCCGCGGGTCGTACCGCCAGATGTCCTTGAGCTGCGCGAACATCACCCTGGGGGAGAGGCGTTGCAGCTGCTGCGGTGCGGGCAGCCGCCAGTCCTCGTGCGGTGCGCCGGTCTTGGCGACCAGGTCGTCGATGACCTTCTTGGCCTCGTGCGTGCGTCCCTTCGCGACCAGGAACATCGGTGACTCGGGCACCGAGCGCCGGATCCAGAACAGCAGCAGCGCCGGCAGCACCATCGTGAGCATCAGCAGCCGCCAGCTGCCCAGGCCGGCCAGGTGGGCGGCGGTCAGCCCGCACAGCGTCGCCCCGAGCGGCCAGAACGCGTCCATCGCCGCCAGCACCCGCCCGCGCACCTTCGCCGGCGTGAACTCGCCGACCAGCGCGTAGTCGACCGGGATGCACCCGCCGAGCCCCACACCGGCCAGGAACCGGAACACGCAGAACGTGACGAAGTCCGGTGACGCCGCGCCCGCGACCGTGAACACCGAGAACATCAGGATCGTGAGGCTGAACGCCTTCTTGCGCCCGATGGTGTCCGCGATCGCGCCCCACGCGAACGCCCCGACCGCCATGCCGATCAGGTTCGCCGTGCCGACCCAGCCGCGCTGGCCGAGGCTCAGCCCCCACTCGGCGCCGACCAGCGGGATCAGGAACGCGTTGAGCGTGACGTCCCACGCGTCGAACAGGAACCCGAGCCCGCCGATGACGAAGATCGTGCCCTGCGCACGCCACCGCCACGGCAGGCCCTGCACGACCTGGTCACCGGTTCTCATGGGTCCAGTGTGGTGGATCGACCCTCCCGCGGTCGCGGTGAGCAGCACGTGGTTCGCGACATGCGCTCTACTTGGGCCCCGCAAACGCTTGCTCGCGCTGCGCCCCGTCCGCGCTCTCGCCGAACACCCGCGCGTCGGTGTGCTGGTCGGTCTGCGGCTGCACCCGCCTGACGGTGCTGACCGCGCGCGTCCTGATCTGCGGCAACGCGCCGTCGTGCTGCCGCTGCACCCAGTCGACCAGGTGCTCGCGCACGAGACACCGCAGGTCCCACAGCTTGCCGGCGTCCGCCGCGCTGACCAGCGCCCTGACCCGCACGAACCCCTGCGTCGCCTGCGTCACCTGCAGCACGGACACCCGCCCGTCCCACAGGTCGCTGCCCTCCAGCATGGACCGCAGCTCGTGCCGCATCGCCTCGACCGGCACCGTCCAGTCCAGGTCCAGCTCCACCGTGCCGAGCAGCGCCGACTGCGTGCGCGTCCAGTTCTCGAACGGCGTCTTCAGGAAGTACGAGGTCGGCAGCACCAGCCGCCGGTCGTCCCACAGGTGCAGCACCACGTACGTCAGCGTGATGTCCTCGACCCGGCCCCACTCGCCCTCGACGACCACGACGTCGTCGAGCCGCACCGCGTCGCTGAACGCGATCTGCAGCCCCGAGATCAGGTTGCCCAGCAACGACTGCGCCGAGAACGCCGCGACCGCGCCGATCACCGCCGCCGAGGCGAGCACCGTCGACCCGACCGCCCGCGCACCGGGGAACGTCATCAGGATCGCGCCGACCGCCAGCACGCCGATGACCACCAGCACCAGCCGCCGCACCAGCGTGACCTGCGTGTGCACCCGCCGCGCGTGCCGGTTGTCCGTGACGTCCGTGCGGATGCGCGCCAGTGACACGTCCACGAGCGTGCTGATGAGCGCGGCCAGCAACCACGCTCCGGCGAGGATCAGCGCTATGCCGAGGACGTGCTGCGTGACCGGCGCGTCGACCGGGTACACGCTGAGGCTTATCTGAGTGGCCAGCACCGCCGCGAACGCCTGCCCGGGACGGTACATCCGCCCGCTGTGGGTGAAGCGCCGCACCAGCCGGTGCACCACCTCCACCACCAGCAACGAGAAGACCACCGAACACCCGAGCACCACGAACAGCACCTGTTTCCTCCTTCCGTTCCGGACCGGTTACCCGTGGTCCCGACGGTGGGACACCATGAGCCGCCTCACTCGTACAGGGGAAGGTCGTCCGGATCACACCGGTCACCCGGCCGTTGCAATCCGAGTTTGAGTCTCTTAGACTCAAACCATGCTCACGACGACCGAGGCCCTGGACCAGGTGGAAGGTGCCGCGACCCCCGAAGCCCTCTTCGGCCCGCGGACCACCGACCCGGCCGGCCGCAGGCAGGCCAAGCGCCGGTACCACGCCCTGGCCTCGGTCCTGCACCCCGACGTGGTGGGCCCGCACCACCCGCGGGCCCACGCCGCGGCGGCGAAGCTGACCGGCCTGCACCACGACTGGGCGCACGGCACCCGCGTCGAGCTCAGGACCAGGACGGGCCTCTACCGCATCGGGGAGCCGTTCGCGCGGGGCAGCATCGCCAACCTGTACGAGTCGGACGGCCCGCACGTGGTGAAGGTCGTGCGCAACCCGGCGCTCAACCCGCTGCTGCACGGCGAGTGGCAGGCGCTGCGGCGGCTGGAGCGGTTCACCGACCACAACCAGTGGCTGCGGCCGTTCTACCCGCGGCTGCTCGACACCTCCGGCGACGTCGCCAAGGGATCGCGCGCCTTCACGGTGCTCGACCCGCTGCGGGACGGGTTCGTGACGCTCGCCGAGGTCAGGAAGGCCTTCCCGGCGGGCCTCGACGGCCGCGACTACGCGTGGATGCACCGCAGGCTGCTCAAAGCGCTGGCCGGCGCGCACCAGGCCGGTCTCGTGCACGGCGCCGTCACCGCGGACAACGTCCTGGTCCACCCGCGGCAGCACGGCATCGTGCTGGCCGGCTGGTCGTTCGCCGTCGAGGAGGGCCAGCGGCTCCTCGCCACCAGCCGCACGACCACCTACCCGCCGGAGATCGGCCTGGGCCACCCGGCCACGGCGGCCACCGACGTCCACATGGCGCACCTGCTGATGCGGGAGGTGCTGCGGCCGGACGAGGAACGCCAGCTCGCGTTCGCCGGCGGGTGCCTGCAAGACCAGCCGCGGCGCCGCCCGGACGCCGTCGACCTGCTCGGCGAGTACGACGACCTGCTCGAAGACCTCTACGGGCCACGGGTGTTCCGCCCGTTCGCCCTCCCCGAGACTGGAGAATGACCATGGGACACGGCAAGTGGGACGACAACGCCTACGCGGCGGCCAAGACCTTCCGCGCCGCCAAGGGGATCGCCGACTTCGGCTACACCGCGTCGGTCCGGTCGCGGCCGCGGGACGACTGGAAGGCCGCACCCGCGCTCGACCCGTTCAAGGTCGCGTTCCGCGAGTGCCGCGACTCGCCCGACCACGCCGACTCGACACCCATCGCGGTGCTGTTCGACGTGACCGGGTCGATGGGCAGCGTGCCGCGGATCATGCAGGGCAAGCTCGGCAAGCTGCACGGGTTGTTGCAGCGCAAGGGGTACCTCACCGACCCGCAGCTGATGTTCGGCGGCATCGGCGACGCCGACAGCGACCGGGTCCCGCTGCAGGTCGGGCAGTTCGAGTCGGACAACCGCATGGACGAGCAGCTGCGCGACATCTTCCTCGAAGGCAACGGCGGCGGGCAGAAGAGCGAGTCGTACGAGCTGGCCGCGTACTTCATCGCGCGGCACGTGGTCACCGACGCCTGGCAGAAGCGCGGCCGCAAGGGCTACCTGTTCATCATCGGCGACGAGCTGAACAAGCGGCGGTTGAAGGCCAAGCACATCCGCCGGGTCATCGGCGACGACGTCGACCAGGACATCGATCCCGTGTCGGTGTACCGGGAGCTCGCCCGCAGGTGGAACGTCTACTTCATCCTGCCCAACCAGTCGTCGTACTTCAACGACGACAGCATCGCCGAGCACTGGCGGTCGATCCTCGGGCAGAACTTCCTCAAGCTCGACGACCCCGGCGCGGTGTGCGAGCTGATCGCCGCCACGATCGGCATGGAGGAGCAGGTCGTCGACCTCGACCAGGCGCTCGTCGACCTCGCCGAGATCGGGTCGGTCGCCGAGAGCAGGTCGGTCGGCAAGGCGCTGGTCGCCGTCGGTGCCACCGCCCGCCCGGTCACCGCCGCGCCGCTCGCCATCGACGGCCCCGACGACGTGACGCTGACGTGACCGGCCACGTGGTCGTCGTCGGGCTCGGGTTCGGCGACGAGGGCAAGGGCGCCGTGGTCGACGCCCTGTGCGCGGACGGGTCGGTGTCGAAGGTCGTGCGGTTCAACGGGGGAGCGCAGGCCGCGCACAACGTCGTCGTCGGCGACCGGCACCACACGTTCAGCCAGTTCGGGTCGGGCACGCTCGCGGGCGTGCCGACCTGGCTGTCGCGCCACGTGCTCGTCGAACCGATCGCGCTCGCCACCGAGTCGCGCGAGCTGGAAGCCATCGGTGTCGCGGACCCGCTGTCGCTGATGTCGGTCGACGCGCGGGCACTGCTCACCACGCCGGTCCACGTCGCCGCGAACCGGGCCAGGGAGAGAGCCAGAGGCGCCGACCGGCACGGCTCGTGCGGCAAGGGCATCGGCGAGACCGCCTGGTACGGGCTGCTCGCCGGGAGGAACGCGGGGGAGATGGTCGAGGGGCAGCGGGTGCTCGGCGAACCGGGCCCCGCCCCCACCGTCGGCGACTGCCTGGACCCGAGGGCGTTGCGGCACAAGCTGGACGCGCTCGCCCGGTTCTACGAGCCGCTGACCGGCGCCACCGCCGACGTCGACGGGCTCGTCGCGCTCTACCGGTCCTTCGCCGACGCCGTGCGCATCACGACCGGTGACGAGCTCGACGGTGCCGGCCGGGTCGTCTTCGAAGGCGCCCAAGGCGTTCTGCTCGACGAGACCCACGGGTTCCACCCGCACACGACGTGGTCGACCGTGACGCCGCGCAACGCCAGGGAGCTGCTGAACGGCCGCCCGGCCCGGGTGATCGGCGTGACCAGGACCTACCAGACCAGGCACGGCGCCGGCCCGCTGCCGACGGAGGACCCGGCCGTTCTCGCCCGGTTCCCGGAGCGGCACAACGGCACGGGGGAGTTCCAGGGCGCCTGGCGGGCCGGTCACCTCGACGCCCGGCTGCTCCAGTACTCGGTGCGGTGCTGCGGTGGCGTCGACGGGCTGGCCGTGACGCACCTGGACGCCGACGGCCTCCAGGTCGCCACCCACGAGGGCATGGAGGAGATGCCGGACCCGGTGGCGTACCTGGAACACCTGCTCGGCGTCGAGGTGCTGGTCACCGGGGCGGGGCCGGCCAGGGCGGACTACGCGGTGCGGGAGAATCGACGCCATGATCGAGTCGACGCTGGTGTCGGTGGACGTGATCGCACTCCGGTTCGACCCGGACGCGCGCGCGGTGCTCCTGGGGGTGGCACCGCGGGCGCACGACCCGTTCGCCGGTGAGCTAGCCCTGCCCGGTGTGCTGCTGGGCAAGGGCGAACGCCTGCGCGACGCGACCACCAGGGCCGTCACCGGGAAGCTGGGCCTGGCCGAGGAGTCCGTGACCGCCACCGGCCAGCTCGCGATGTTCGACGAGCCATCCCGCGACCCGCGCGGCCCGACGCTGTCGATCGCGCTGTGGGCCACGCTCACCCGCCCCGGCCGGAACGACCTGACCTGGACCACGCTGGACGCCGTGCCCGCGCTGGCCTTCGACCACAACCGGATCGTCGCCGACTGCCGCCCGCTGCTCGCCGACAAGCTCTGGCGCGACGTGGCGTTCACCGCGGGCCTGCTCGGACCGGAGTTCACGACGGCACAGGCGCTCGACGTGACCGAGTCGCTGACCGGCGACCGCCCCTACCCGGCCAACCTGGGCCGCACGATGGACCGCGTACCCGGCCTGGAACGCACCACCCAGCACGCGTCGGCACTGCCCAAGGGCGGCCGTCCACCGCTGGTGTGGCGCTTCACCGCTTGATCCCCTGCTTCCCGGGCATCTGCAAGTACCACCAACTCAACATCAACAAGCACTTTTCCACTACCAACTGCGGCACCGAGGTCTCAGCGCGGTAGCTCCGGCTTGAACAACCACCGGGTCAGCAGGTCCCGGTGCCCGGCCAGCGCCAGGAAGTCCTCCGTCGTCACCACGCCGTGCCGGTGACGCGCGCACCACTCGCGCAGCAACGCGAAGAACGAGTCGTCGCCCATCTCCCGGCGCAGCGCGTGCAACGTCAACGCCCCGCGCTTGTAGACCCGGTCGTCAAACCAGTCGGCCCGGTCCGGCCGGCCGATCACGACGTCCTGCGGCAGCCGTCGCAGCAGGTCACGGGCACCGGTCGCGCACGCGTCCGCCGACCGGCCGCCCGAGGCCTCCGACCACAGCCACTCCGAGTAGCAGGCGAAGCCCTCGTTCAGCCAGATGTGCTCCCACTCCGCGACACCCACGGAGTTGCCGAACCACTGGTGCGCCAGCTCGTGCGCCACCAGCCGTTCCGAGCCTCGACGGCCGTCCACGTGGTTCGCACCGAACGTCGACAACCCCTGCGCCTCAACGGGAACGTCCAGCGCGTCATCGGTCACCACGACCGCGTACCTGGCGAACGGGTACGGCCCGAACAGCGACGAGAACAGCTCGACCATCTGGTTCTGCCGCCCGAAGTCGTGTGCCACCAGGCGCTTCAGCCGCGCCGGTGCCCACACACCGGGCAGCGCCTCCACGTACTGTCCGATCTGGACGGTCGCGAGGTAGGTGGCCATCGGCGCGGCCATCGAGTAGGTCCACTTCGTCGTGCTGCCGGAGACCTTGCCGTCCACCAGCACCCCGTTGCACACCACGGTGTACGGCGAGGGCGCGGTGACCTCCAGGTGGTAGGAGGCCTTGGACGAGGGGTGGTCGAGGCACGGGAACCACGACGGCGCCCCGATCGGCTGCGAGGCCACGATCGAGCCGTCGGTGAGCTCGTCCCAGCCGAGGTCGCCCCACTCCGGTGTCGAGATCGGCGTCGGCGTGCCCGAGTAGCGGACCTCGACCGAGAACGACCCGCGCACGGCGGTGCGCACGTTCAGCACCCCGCCGGCGTGCCCGTAGCGCGCCGGCCTGCCGTTCACCAGGACCTTCGAGATCCGCAGCGAGCCGAAGGACAGCGAGAACGACGACAGCGGCGAGGCGCAGGAAGCCTGCAGCACCGCGCGCCCGGACAGGCGCGCGGAGTGCGGCTTGTAGTCAAGCTCCAGTGCGTAATGGTGTACGGAGAAGGTCATGTCCACGCGGAGATCGGGTTGCCCAGCCAACGGGTTCCCGACGGTACATCTTCTCCGCGCATGACCAGCGAGGCGGGTCCGATCGTCGTGTGGTCGCCCACGGACGCGCCGGGCAGCACGATCCCGTGCGGGCCCAGGGTGGACCCGGCGCCCAGCTCCACGCGGTCCATCCGCAGGATGCGATCGTGGAACAGGTGCGTCTGCACGACGCAGCCGCGGTTCACGGTGGCACCGGCGCCCAGCGACACCAGGTCCGCCTCGGGCAGCCAGTACGACTCGCACCACACGCCCCTGCCCACCGACGCGCCCAGCGAGCGCAGCCAGAGGTTCATGACCGGCGTGCCACCGGAGAACCCGATGAGCCACGGCACCGCGAGCACCTCGACGAACGTGTCCGCCAGCTCGTTGCGCCACACGAACGCCGACCACAGCGGGTACTCGCGGACCTTGAACCGCCCGACCAGCACCCACTTCGCGACCGCGGCCACCACGCACGCGGCGACACCGGCGGCGAGCAGCACCACACCGGCCCACCACAGGCCGAACGCCTTCAGCGCGAAGAACACCAGCACGACCAGCGCGACGTTCAGCATCACCGGCACGAACCGGAACAGCTCCACGACGGCCCGCGCCCACAGCAGGTGCGCCGGCGGGTCGTAGGTGCGCGAGTCGTCCGACGCGGCCGCGGTGCGCGGCAGCTTCATCGGCGGCATGCCCAGGTACGACGAACCGGCCTTGGCCCGCTTCGGCGCCGCGGACAGCACGCCGACGAGCCCGCCCTTGGGCACCGCGCGGCCGGGTGCGGTCATGCCCGAGTTGCCCAGGAACGCCCGCTTGCCCACACGGGCCGTGGCGATCCGCAGCCAGCCGCCGCCGAGCTCGTAGGAGGCGACCATCGTGTCGTCGGCCAGGAACGCGCCGTCACCGACCCGCGTCATCTTCGGCAGCGCCACGACCGTGGACGCCTCGACCCGGCGCCCGACCTTCATGCCGAGCAGCCGCAGCCACACCGGCGTGAACAGCGACGCGTACAGCGGGAACAGCGCCGAACGGGCGATGTTCATCAGCCGCTCGGTCGTCCACGCCTGCCAGGCCACGCGGCTGTGCACGGGGTAGTGGCCCTCGCGCATGCCGATGCCCAGCAACCGCACGGCCACGAGCACCAGCAGGGCGTAGGAGCCGAACCAGATCGCCGAGGCCACCGGCACGTCCCACAGCGCCGACGTGAGCGTCACCGGGCGGCGCAGCACGTACAGCACCGCCGGGGCCGCCGCGAGCAGCGGCAGCGCGCCCAGCAGACCGGACGAGACGCCGTACATGAGGTTCCAGAACCGCGACCGCTCCGGCCGGCGCGACGGGAACGAGCGCGCCGCCTTGCCCTCGCGGATCGCGGGCACACCGGCCCAGCGCTGACCGGTCGGCACCGAGCCGCGCACGCCCGAACCGGGCGCCACCTCGGCCTTCTTGCCGATCCGCGCACCGGGGAAGAGCGTGCTGCGGGCACCGACGGTCGCGCCAGCGCCGATCCGGATGCGGCCGATGCGCAGCCGGTCGCCGTCGAGCCACCAGCCGGACAGGTCCACCTCGGGTTCGACGGCGGCACCGCGCCCGACCTTCAGCATGCCCGTGACCGGCGGCAACGAGTGCAGGTCGACACCGGGGCCGATCTTCGCGCCGAGCGCCCGCGCGTAGTGCGTGACCCAGGAGCCGGACAGCTCGGTGGCGCGTGACTGCTGAGCCAGCATCTCGGCGGTCCACAGCCGCAGGTGGACGGACCCGCCGCGCGGGTACTCGCCGGGCTTCACGCCGCGCAGCAGCAGCCGGGCGCCGCCCGCGGAGATCGCCAGCCGTCCGGCGGGGCTCAGGAACACCACGAACCCCGCGGCGACCCACCACCACGACACGGAGGTCCAGCCCAGGACGTTCGACAGCGCCGTCAGGGCCACGACCCAGCGCGCGCCGGCGACGGTGAGCAGCGGGATCATCAGCAGCGTCTGCACGACACCGGTCCAGCGCGGCGTCGGCGCGACCTCGCGCACCTCGGCCGTCTGACCGTAGGACTCCAGGCGCCGCGCGAGCTTGTAGAGCGTCGGGTGCTGGTAGACGTCCTGCACGGACGTGCTCGGGTAGCGCGTGCGGATCAGGGAGACCAGCTGTGCGGCGCCCAGCGAGCTGCCGCCGGAGGCGAAGAAGTTCGCGCCCTCGGAGGCGGGACCGGACCCGAGGACGGCGGCCCACTGCTCCGCGAGCCAGCCTTCGAGACCGGAGAACACGACACCCGCGGTGTCCATCGACTCCAGCGGCCACGGCAGCGCGGCCCGGTCGACCTTGCCGGACGTGCGCGTCGGCAGCGTGTCGACCACCGCGACCAGCGGCACCAGCGCCGCGGGCAGCTCGGTGCGCAGCTGCTCGACCGAGGCCTCCTGGTCGAACCCGTCGTCGACGACGACGTAGCCGACGAGGACCTGGTTGCCACCGCGCGTGGTGCGCACGGCGGCGGCGGCACCGGCGACACCGGGCAGCGCCGCGAGCGCCGCGTCGACCTCGCCGAGCTCGATCCGGCGGCCGCCGAGCTTGATCTGCTCGTCCGCGCGGCCGAGGAAGACGAGGCCCTCCGGCTCGGCGCGGACCACGTCACCGCTGCGGTAGGCGCGGTCCCAGCCCATCGACGGCAGCGGCGCGTACTTCTGCGCGTCCTTCTCGACGTCGAGGTAGCGGGCCAGGCCGACGCCGCCGATGACCAGCTCGCCGGACTCGCCCATCGGCACGACCTCGCCCCGCTGGTCGACGACGACGAGCTCCCAGCCGTCCAGCGGCAGGCCGATGCGGACCGGGCCCTGGCCGGTCAGCTGGGCGGCGCAGGCGACGACGGTCGCCTCCGTCGGCCCGTAGGTGTTCCACACCTCGCGGCCGGGCACGGCGAGCCGCTCGGCCAGCTCCGGCGGGCACGCCTCGCCGCCGAAGATCAGCAGCCGCACGTCGTCCAGCGCCTCGACCGGCCACAGCGCGGCCAGCGTCGGCACCGTGGACACGACGGTGATCTCCTGCTCGACCAGCCACGGGCCGAGGTCCATCCCGGTGCGCACCAACGACCGCGGCGCCGGCACCAGGCAGGCGCCGTAGCGCCACGCGAGCCACATCTCCTCGCAGGAGGCGTCGAACGCGACCGACAGCCCCGCGAGCACGCGGTCGTCCGGCCCGATCGGCTCGTCCCGCAGGAACAGCCGCGCCTCGGCGTCCACGAACGCGGCGGCGCTGCGGTGGGTGACCGCGACGCCCTTGGGCTTGCCGGTGGAACCGGACGTGAAGATGATCCACGCGTCGTTGCCGAGACCGGGCTCGCCGGGCACGCCCAGCGGAGTTCCGTGCAGCGCAACGGATCGGCCTTCACCGAGCACCGCACTCACTTGCGCCTCAACGAAAACGAGCTCGGCGCGCTCGTCCGGGTCCTCGAAGTCGACCGGCACGTAGGCGGCGCCGGCCGCGAGGGTGGCGAGGATCGACACGTAGAGGTCGACGGTGCCGGACGGCACGCGGATGCCGACCCGGTCGCCGACCCCGATGCCCTCGGCGGCCAGCTTCTCCTTCAGCTCGAAGACTTCCGCGAGCAGCGCGCGGTACGTGAGCGCGGTGGTGCCGTCGTCGACGGCCGGCGCGTCCGGGTGCTGTTCGGCACTCGCGCGCAGGATGTCCAGCAGTGTGCGCGGTGCGGGCGCATCCCCTGCCGTGAACATCGATCGAAGGACAACGGGTTCGGCCGCAAGCGTCACGACAGCGTCACTTCTCACCCTCTCGGCAACTGGTGGACCCGCAACTTTACCTCCGCCCAACAACTACCGTTCGGTGTAGTAAGGCGACTCACAGATGCGTTCGCTCACCTTCACGCCTTCGAGTGACTCACGAGCGTTGTGGCGCGCCAGGTTCCACTCCCGCCAATCGGCCTCGGCACCCGGCATCCGCAGGCGCAGCAGGGCGCAGTCCCGTTTGTCCGCGGGAAGTCGCAGCAACGCGGGCACCGCGTCCTCCGACAGCGTCGACAGGTAGTACGTGTCGATCTTCTGCGTGGCCTCGAACCTCGTCACGTTGTACTCGGCCACCACGCGTTCCGGGTCCGCCACCGCGACGGCGAGCAGGAACGCCGCGCCCGTCCCGGCCACGGCCCGCGGCAACCAGTTGGCGCGCAACGTGATCCCGCTCGCGATCACCATCAGGTACACCACGCCGAGCCAGATCTCGCACGACGCGACGAGCAGCCGCAGCACCGTCCACCCGTACGCCTGCTGGTAGAACCACATGCGGCTCAACGCACTCGACACGATCACCAGCGTCAGCACCGCCAGCGCCCCGAGCAGGACGCGCAGCCACAGCTGGTCCCGCGCGGTCTGCTTCGCCGCGAACCGCGCCACCCCGGCGATGACCGCGAGCGTCAGGATCGTCACCCACAGCAGCTGCCAGAACCCGGACCGCGCGTACTCGGCGAACGTGACCCCCGCCGTCCGCATCACGTAGGCCTCACCCCCGAACAGCACCGCGACCTGCGTCGCCACGAACCCCGCGAACAGCACCACGAGCGCCCCGACCGGCAGCCCGTAGTCCTTGAGCCGCAACGTCCCCGGCTTGGCCTCCGCGTCCTCGTCGATCTGCGCGGGCGCCGCGACCAGGTAGCACGCACCGACCGCGCCGAACGCCGCCACGGCCCCGTAGAACCCCATGCGCACGTACTCGCCGACCTCCCAGTCCGGCACCAGGCCCTCGAGGAAATCGTTGAACGCCTTGTCCGCACCCGCGAGCAGTGACCCGAAGACCAGCAACAGCACCAACGCCACACCGGCCGAGATGAACGGCCGCAGGCTCTTCGGCCCGCGCCGGCTCAGGCTCCGCGCCACCCACGGGATCGACCGGAACCCGGCCAGCCCGACCCCGAGCACGCCGAACACCAGTCCCCGCACCGTCTTCCCGCCTGCCATGGCGATCGAACCGCACACCATCGACGCGAGAACGGCCATCGGGAACAACCACTCGGCGGCCCGCAGGAACCCCATGGCGAGGAACGCGAGCGCCGCCGCGAGCCACAACGCCCGTTCGACGGTCGGCTTGCCCGCGTGGAACACCACGGCGCCGACGCCGAACACCCCGGCGAGGAACCAGCCGATGCCGTTGTTCGGCGGGGCGAGCAGGGCGGCGGCGAGACCAGCGACCGCCATGACGCCGAGCACCTTCGCCGGTGCCGCGTCGGTGGGCGGGCGCCACCACGGGAGGACCGGGTTGGGGGAGGGGACGATGACCGGGCCGGCGAGGCGTGGCGCGGGTGGTCCGCCCCAGGGGGACGGTGGCGGCAGGGTGGCGGCCGGAGGCTGCTCGACCTGCGGCTTCTCGTTCGGCTCCGGATCTTGTCGGACCTCGTGAGTACGTTGAAACGCAGGGGTTCCCGGTTCGGGGGTACCCCTGCGCGAGCCTGCGTCGGGGCTCTTCGCGACGGGTTCCGGAGCCTGTTTCTCCGCGACGGGTTCCGGAGCCGGTTCCTCCGCTGCGGGTTTCGAAACCGGTTCCTCCGCAGCCCGTTCCTCCGCCGCGGGTTTCGAAACCGGTTCCTCCGCAGCCCGTTCCTCTGCTGCGGTTTCCGCAGCCGGTTCCGCCGCAGCAGGTTCTGGAGTCGGTTCCGCCGCAGCAGCTTCCGCAGCCCGTTCCTCCGCCGCGCGAACCCGCGGCCGGTAGGCCGCCTTGCGCAGGTGCCGGTACCGCGGCCCGGCACCCCCCGGCTTCTCCGAAGGCTCCAACGGCTCAGAAGAACCGGGCGAACGCGTCGAGTCAGTCATATCCCTCTCCAAGCCCAGAAAAAGGGCGCACTCCACCGGCGCACCGGCCAGCGGTGCGCACGAAAGCCAGAAAAAGTGGTTCAGCTGGGCAACGTCACCCGGATGCACGACCCGGGGTCGACCACGGCGATGGTGCCGCCGTGCAGGTCCACCACCCACCGGGCGATGGCGAGACCGAGCCCGGTCCCACCGCCGCCTGCGCGTTCCCCGCGGGTGAACCGCTCGAAGATCCGCGACCGGTCGGCCAGGGCGATCCCCGGCCCCTCGTCGCGCACCTCCAGCACCACCGACCCGCCGGACGCGTACCCGGACACGGTCACCAACCCCCCGGTGGGACCGTGCCGGGCCGCGTTGTCCACCAGGTTCACCAGCACCTGGTGCAGCCGTTCCCCGTCGGCCAGGACCGTCAGCCCGTCGGCGACCGACACCTCGAAGGACGCCGTGGGGGCAGCGACCGACGCCTCCGCCACCACGTCCGCCACCAGCGCCGCCACCGACAGCGGTTCCCGGTTCAGCGACAGCACCCCGGCGTCGATCTTCGACAGGTCCAGCAGCTCCGTGACCAGCCGGCCCAGCCGTTCGGTCTGGGCCAGCGCGGTCCGCATCGTCGCCGCGTCGGGCTGGGCGACGCCGTCGACGACGTTCTCCAGCACGGCCTGCAACGCCGAGATCGGCGTCCGCAGCTCGTGCGACACGTTGGCGATCAGCTCGCGCCGCTGCTGGTCGGCGGCGGCCAGGTCCGAGGCCATCACCGAGAACGCCTCCGCGAGCTGCCCGACCTCGTCGACCGAGGTCGCGCGCACCCGCAGCGAGTAGTCGCCGGAGGCCATCGACCGGGCCGCCGAGGTCATCTCCCGCAACGGCGAGGTCATGCCGTGCGCCAGCAGCTGCGAGGTGATGAGCCCCAGCACCAGCGCCATCAGCGTGGTGCGCGGCGGCAGCCACCCGGTCGCGTACCGGAAGTAGGCGAACGACACGCACCCGGACACCACGATCACGATCCCGAGCTTCAGCTTGATGGACCGCACCGAGTCCAGCGGACGCGGCAGCAGGTCCAGCAGAGCCAGGACCCTCCTCACCGGGGCACCTCCAGCGCGTACCCGATGCCGTGCACGGTGCGGATGAGGTCGGCCCCGAGCTTGCGCCGCAACGCCTTCACGTGGCTGTCCACCGTCCGCGACGACGCGCCGTCGTGCCACCCGCACGCCTCGGACAGCAACCGGTCGCGGCCCTGCACCGCGGACGGCCGTTCGGCCAGGAACACCAGCAGGTCGTACTCGGTCGGCGTCAGGTGCGCCTCGGTGCCGCCCCGGTGCACGCGCCGTGCCGCGAGGTCGATCGACAGGTCCCCCAGCTCCAGCGTGCGCGACACCGCCGCCCGCGAGACCCGCCGCAGCAGCACGTGCACCCGAGCGGCCAGCTCGCGCATCGAGAACGGCTTGGTCAGGTAGTCGTCCGCCCCCACGGCGAGCCCGACCAGCAGGTCCGTCTCGTCCCCGCGAGCAGTCAGCATCAGCACCGGCACCGTGCGCGCCGCCTGGATGCGGCGGCACACCTCCAGCCCGTCGAACCCCGGCAGCATCACGTCGAGGACCACCAGGTCCGGGACGAACGACGCCGCGGCGGCCACCCCCGACGGACCGTCGTGGGCCACGGACACCTCGAAGCCCTCCGCCCGCAGCCGCGCGGCCACGGACTCGGCGATCGTGATGTCGTCCTCGACCACGAGCACCCGGCGCTGACCTGTCATGACGGCGACTTTAAGACCCGCTCGTGGAGGACGCCGGGACAAGTTGTGAAGATCGTGTGCAGAGCGCTGTAGGTTCACGTCATGAACGTCCTCGAAGCGGTCCTGGAGAGGATCACCTACGCCAACGAGGACAACGGCTACACCGTCGCGAAGGTCGACACCGGCCGCGGTGACCTGGTCACGGTCGTCGGCGCGCTGCTCGGCGCCCAGCCCGGCGAGTCGATCAGGATGCGCGGCCGCTGGGGTTCGCACCCGCAGTACGGCAAGCAGTTCCACGTCGACGACTACACGACCGTCCTGCCCGCCACGATCCAGGGCATCCGCCGCTACCTGGGCTCCGGGCTGATCAAGGGCATCGGCCCGGTCCTCGCCGACAAGATCGTCACGCACTTCGGCGTCGACGCGCTCGACGTCATCGAGCACACGCCCGAGCGCCTCATCGAGGTGCCGAAGCTCGGCCCCAAGCGCACGAAGGCCATCGCGGACGCCTGGGAGGAGCAGAAGGCCATCAAGGAGGTCATGGTCTTCCTCCAAGGGGTCGGCGTCTCCACGTCGCTGGCCGTCCGCATCTACAAGCAGTACACCGACAAGGCCGTCGACGTCGTGCGCGAGGAGCCGTACCGGCTGGCGAGCGACGTGTGGGGCATCGGCTTCAAGACCGCCGACGTGATCGCCAAGGCCGTCGGCATCCCGCACGACAGCCCGCAGCGGGTCAAGGCCGGTCTGCAGTTCACGCTCTCCGAGGCCACCACCGACGGCAACTGCTACCTGCCGGAGCAGGCGCTCATCGCGGAGGCCATCAAGATCCTCCAGGTCGACACCGGGCTCGTCATCGACTGCCTCGCCGAGCTCGTCGAGGAGGAGGGCGTGGTCCGCGAGGAGCTGCCCGACGACGAGATCGCGATCTACCTGGTGCCGTTCCACCGCGCGGAGATCTCACTGGCGGCCCAGCTCAGGCGCCTGCTGCACAGCGACACCGACCGCATGCCGAGCTTCCAGGGCGTGAACTGGGACAGGGCGCTCGCCTGGCTCGGCACCGAGCTGGAGCAGCACCAGCGGGAGGCCGTGCAGCTCGCCCTCACCCGCAAGGTCGCGGTGCTCACCGGCGGACCGGGCTGCGGCAAGAGCTTCACCGTGCGCTCGATCGTCCGGCTGGCGCTGGCCAAGCGCGCGAAGGTCGTCCTGGCCGCCCCGACCGGCCGCGCCGCGAAGCGCCTCACCGAGCTGACCGGCCACGAGGCCCGCACCGTGCACCGGTTGCTGGAGCTCAAGCCCGGCGGTGACGCCGCCTACGACCGCGACCACCCGCTCGACGCCGACCTGGTCGTGGTGGACGAGGCGTCGATGCTGGACCTGCTGCTCGCCAACAAGCTCGTGAAGGCCGTGCCGCCGGGCGCGCACCTGCTGCTGGTGGGCGACGTCGACCAGCTGCCGTCCGTCGGGGCGGGCGAGGTGCTCAGGGACGTGCTGGCCCACGGCAGTCCGGTCCCGAACGTCCGGCTCACGCACATCTTCCGGCAGGCGCAGGAGTCGGGCGTCGTCACGAACGCCCACCGCATCAACAGCGGCGAGTACCCGGTGGTGCAGGGCCTGCCGGACTTCTTCCTCTTCGCCGCCGACGAGGCCGAGGACGCCGCCACCCTCACGGTCGACGTCGTGGCGAACCGCATCCCGCGCAGGTTCCGGCTCGACCCGCGCAAGGACATCCAGGTGCTCGCTCCCATGCACCGCGGCCCTGCCGGTGCCGGCTCGCTGAACGCGGTGCTGCAGGAGGCGCTGACGCCGTCGCGCGAGAACCTGCCGGAGAAGCGCTTCGGCGGCCGGGTGTTCAAGGTGGGGGACAAGGTCACCCAGATCCGCAACAACTACGACAAGGGCCGCAACGGCGTCTTCAACGGCACCCTGGGCGTCGTCACCGCGCTGGACCCGGTCGAGCAGAAGCTCACCATCCGCACCGACGAGGACGAGGACGTCGACTACGAGTTCTCCGAGCTGGACGAGCTCAGCCACGCCTACGCCATGACCATCCACCGGTCGCAGGGCAGCGAGTACCCGTGCGTGGTCATCCCGATCACGACCAGCGCGTGGATGATGTTGCAGCGCAACCTGCTCTACACCGCCGTCACGCGCGCGAAGAAGCTCGTCGTCCTCGTGGGCTCGAAACGCGCCATCGGCCAGGCCGTGCGCACCGTGGGGGCCGGCCGCCGCCACACCGCGCTGGCCCACCGCCTGCGCACCGGCTGACCCGCCCGATCCCGGCGAGCTCAGTCCAGGCTGCGGACGATCGTGGGCTCCAGCCCCTCGTCGTCGTCGGTGAGGGAGCCGCGCCAGGGGAAGTACAGGTGGTCCGGCAAGCCGAGGTAGGAGATCTCAGCGACGTTGGTGTCGAGGTGGAGATGATCCATGGCTGACGCTCCCGTTGGGTTCCCGTGGGCTGTGTGCGGACCTCGCTGTCGTCGAGTCGGTTTCGGCGTGGAGCACAATAACCGCTGCGATGCTGGGACCGATCTTATTGATTTTCGTCACAGCTCGCCAAGCGGCAGTTTGCGGGTCCCACTGACCGGACGGTAGTCATCCGTCCGGTCGAACGGACTGGCGCGGCTCACCCGGACGGCCGATCATCGGTGGTCATGCGGACCGCCCTCGCCCTGCTCGCCGGCCTGACCCTGCTGCTCAGCCCGGCACCGGCGCCGGCGGACGGTCCACAGGCGACGTACGTGCTGCGGGTCCCGGCCCCGCTGGGGGAATCGGCCGAACGGCTGCTCGGCCTCGGCTATGACGTCGCGGAACACCGCGACGGCGCGGACCTCTTCGTCATCGGGAACGCGCACACCGCCGACGACCTCCGCGCCGACGGTTTCCAGTCCACTGTCGAGTCGGCGCTGTCCGCGTCTCAACAGGTGCCGCGGTCGCCCGACGCCACGACCTACTACGGCGGCTACCGCACGGTCACCGCGCACCTCGCCCACCTCGACGAGGTCGCCGCACAGCACCCGGACCTCGCGACCGTCGTCGACTACGGCGACTCCTGGCGCAAGACCCAGGGCGACGGCGGCCACGACCTGAAAGCCGTCTGCATCACCAGGATGGCGCCCGGCGACTGCGCGCTGACGCCGGCCGCGCCGAAGCCGCGGCTGTTCGTGATGGGGCAGCTGCACGCCCGCGAGATCACCACCGGTGACCTGGCGTGGCGGTTCGTCGACGACCTGGTCGGCTCCGACCTGACCGCGCTGCTCGACGACCTGGAGGTCTGGGTCGTGCCGATCGCGAACCCCGACGGCGTGGACATCGTCGAGTCCGGCGGCGACACCCCCGTGCCGCACCGCAAGAACGCGCAGGGCACCTGCTCCAGCGGTCCGCGCGGCGTCGACCTCAACCGCAACGCCGGCTCGCACTGGGGTGAGGTCGGCAGCTCCGCGAACAGGTGCAGCGAGGTCTACCGCGGCCCGCGCGCCGACTCCGAGGTGGAGACCCAGGCGCTGCAAGCGTTGTGGCGCAGCCTCTACCGCGACACCCGCGCGCCCGGTGACACCGCGGCGGCCACACCGGACACGACCGGTGCCGTGATCTCCATGCACAGCTACGGCAACTACGTGCTCTTCCCGTGGGGCTGGAGCACGCAGAAGTCCGGCAACGACGAGGCGCTGCGCAGGATCGCGAACGAGATGGCCGCGCTGTCCGGGTTCCGCGCGGGCCAGCCGGGCGAGCTGCTCTACAACGCCTCCGGTGCCACCGACGACTGGGTGTACGACGACCTGGGTGTGCCGAGTTTCGTCTGGGAGATCGGTGCCTCGTCGGGCACGTGCGGCGGGTTCCTGCCGCCTTTCTCCTGTCAGCAGGACGTGCATTGGCCGAAAGTGCGCGCAATGCTCGTCTCGGCCATGAAAGCGGCGCACAAGCCCTATTGATCCGGCCCGATCAGCCGTCGTTCGCCCCCAAGGGCAGATCACGCCACCTGGAACCGCCGGTCTCCGCCCGGTCGGTGGCGGCCGATCTCGTTGCCGTGCAGGCGATTCCACGCCAGGACGCACCCCGGGTCAGGGTCACCCCTAGGGAGGCCCGTCCGCCTTGAGGTGGATGCGGCGGTCCCCGCGCCTCGACAAGGTGGTGGACATGGGGATTCGACTGAGAGTTCGACTCGTGGCCGGCATCACGACGGCCGGACTGCTCGCCGCCACCACCGGCACCGCGCTCGCGGCCGACACCACGGCCGGCGCCACCGGCGGCGCGATCGACCGCGGGGTCGTGCAGGGGGCGCTCGACCAGATCACGGCGAGCGGGGGAGCGCTCGGCGTCCAGGTCAGGGTGACCGACGGGCGCCACCGCCTCACCGCCCGGTCCGGCAAGGCCGAGCTCGACCGCAACCGCCCGGTGCCGGAGAACGGCCGGTTCCGCATCGGCAGCATCACCAAGACGTTCGTGTCGACGGTGCTGCTGCAGCTCGCCGGCGAGGGCAAGCTCGACCTGGACGCGCCCGTCGTGCGCTACCTGCCCGGTTCGATCGACACCCGCATCACCGTGCGGCAGGTGTTGCAGCACACCAGCGGGCTCTACGACTACACCAGCGCGCTGCCGCTCGACCCGGACGGCTTCGAGCAGATCCGCTACAAGCACTGGTCACCGCAGGAGATGCTCAAGATCTCCACGGACCGGCCGCTCGACTTCGAGCCCGGCACGCAGTGGAGCTACTCCAACACCAACTACGTCGTCGCCGGCCTGCTGGTCGAGAAGATCACCGGCCGCCCGTACGAGAAGGCCGTCGAGCAGCGCATCCTCAAGCCGCTGCGGCTGGCCGACACCGAGGTGCCCGGCGACGACCTCGACATCAGGGGCCCGCACGCGCACGGCTACTCGACCGTGAAGGGCAAGCCGACCGACGTCACCCGCCTCAACCCGTCGGTCGCGTGGGCCGCCGGTGAGATGATCTCCACGACGAAGGACCTCGACACGTTCGTCGTCGCGCTGGCGAGCGGCAAGCTGCTCAAGCCCGCGCAGCAGCAGGAGATCAGCAGGACGACCGCGGTCAGTCCCGACTACGGCCTGGGCCTGCAGGTGCAGACCCTGCCGTGCGGCACGAAGGTGTGGGGCCACGGCGGCGGCATCCCCGGCTACTCCTCGGAGCTGCTGACCACGCCGGACACCCGGAAGCGCCTGGAGCTGTCGGCGACCAGCGCACCCACCAGCGGCAACCCCACCGACGCCTACCTGAAGCTGCTCACCGAAGCGTTCTGCTGACCCGGCTGTTTCCGGGCAAACGAAAGGGGAGCTGGGCTGACCAGCTCCCCTCCCGGCGTTGTCGAAGGACTACCCGAGGGCGTTCTTCATCGCGGTGATCAACTCTCCGTTCGCGGTGTCACCCGTGAGCTCCCAGAAGAACGCGCCGCCCAGACCCTGGCCGCGTGCCCACTGGATCTTGCTGGTGATCGTCTGCGGGGTGTCGTAGCTCCACCACTGGCCGTTGCAGAACGCGTAGGCCGTGCCGGCGATCGTGCCGGTGGTGGGGCACTTGGTCTTCAGGACCTTGTAGTCCTCGATGCCCGCCTCGAACGTGCCGGGAGCCGGGCCGGTCGCCGTGCCACCGGGGGTGGCCTGCGTGACGCCCGTCCAGCCGCGGCCGTAGAAGCCGATGCCGAGCAGGAGCTTGCTGGCCGGAACGCCCTTCGAGCGCAGCTTCGAGATCGCGGCCTCGGAGTTGAACCCGGCGGTCGGGATGCCGTTGTACGACGTGAGCGGGGAGTGCGGAGCCGTCGGGCCCTGGGCCGCCCACGCACCGAAGTAGTCGTACGTCATGACGTTGTACCAGTTCAGGTACTGCGCCGCGCCGCCGTAGTCGGCCGCGTCGATCTTGCCGCCGGCGGAGCCGTCAGCCGTGATCGCAGCGGTCACCAGGAAGTTCTGGCCGAACTTGGTGCGCAGCGCCTGCGACATGTTCTTGAACGCCGCCGCACCGCTCGTGTCGCACGACAGGCCACACGCGTTCGGGTACTCCCAGTCGATGTCGATGCCGTCGAACAGACCGGCCCAGCGCGGGTCCTTCAGCAGGTTGTAGCAGGAGTCGACGAACGCGGGCAGGTTCCGCGACGCCTCACCGAAGCCGCCGGACCAGGTCCAGCCGCCGAACGAGTACAGCACCTTGAGGTGCGGGTACTTCTTCTTCAGCTTCATCAGCTGGTTGAAGTTGCCGCGCACCGGCTGGTCCCACGTGTCGGCCACGCCGTCGACGGCTTCCGCCGCGGTCATCGCCTTCTCGATCGCGGGGAAGGCCTCACCGATGGTGCACTTGCCGCCGACCACGTTGCCGAACGAGTAGTTGATGTGCGTGAGCTTCGACGCCGAACCCGAGGTGTCGATGTTCTTCACCTGGTAGTTGCGGGCCGGGTACACACCCCACTCCGTGAAGTAGCCCAGGTTGATCTTCCCGGGAGGCGGCGGCGGACCGGTGGTCGTCGTCGTGGTGGTCGTGGTGGTGGTCGTCGTGCTCGTGGTGGTGCTGGTCGTGGTCGTGGTGGTCGGGTTCGTCCCGCCCGCCTCGCACGAGCCGCCGTTGAGCTTGCAGTTCGTCGGCGCACCGAACGTGCCGGTGTACGAGCCGTTGAAGCCGAAGCTCACCGACCCGCCGGCACCGATGTTGCCGTTCCAGGTGTTCTTGACCGTGACGTTCTGACCGCTCGTCGTGTACGAGCCGTCCCACAGCGAGGTCACGCGGTGGTTGGCCGGGAGCGTGAACTCCACGGTCCACGACGTCAGGGCCGCCGCGCTGTTGTTCGTGATCGTGTACTTGCCCTCGAAGCCCGTTCCCCAGTCCGAACCCTTGGAGAACGTGGCGGAAACGCCACCGGCACCGCTCGCGGCGGGCACGACGACGATTCCGAGGACCATCGCGGCTACTGCCGCGAAGAGAGCAGCTAGATGCCATCGGAACTTGGACATCGGTCTCCTCAGTCGCAGGGGGTGCCTGAACGATGTGGTTTAGACCACTTGAAGGTCAAGGTCTAGACCTCTGCCGTCACTCGAACGGACTAGTGCTGATGCGGTTCAGAAGCCTTTTCCGCCGCCACGCCCTACTGTCGGTCGATGCGCGCAAACCTTTGCGCAGCCCGGTTGCCGGTCAGCCGATGGCGCGTTCCGCGCCCCACGCCGCGATGTCCTCGCGGCTGCTCAGCCCGAGCTTGTCCCGCAGGCGCTGCAACCGGGCCGCCACGGTGCGGACGGACACGTTGAGCCGGTTCGCGATCTGCTGGTTCGTCAGTCCGGCCGACAGCAGCGCGACGACACGCCGTTCGTGGTCGTCCAGCTCGCCGTGCGCGGCCTCCGTGCGGTCGAGCCACACCTCGTCCTGGATGAACGCCTCGATCTCGGTCGGGGTCAAAGGGGTTGCGGCCTCATCGGCCCGCTGGGTGGGTAGCATCAGCCGCGCGGTGTTCATCGCACCGGCGACCTTCTCCGCCCAGAACGGGTCCGGCACAACGCCGACCGACCGGCGCATCGCACGCCCGGTCGCTTCCAACCGCAGCGCGCGCTCAGCCTGACCGCGCAGCATCGCCGCTATGGCGAGGCCTTCCAACGCGTCCGGGGCGCTCAGCGGGTTCACGCCGTCCATCCGCAACGCCTCCCGGAAGGCGTGCGCCGCCTCATCCAGATCGCCCTGCACCAACGCCACGGCACCCCGCGTGGTGAGGGCACCGGCGATGCGCGCGGGCACACCCGACGTGCGCGAGATCGGCAACGCCTTCATGACCGCCTTCTCGGCGCGTTCGTGCTTGCCCAGCGACAACGCCGTGCGCGCCAGGTCGACCAGGCACGTCGCGCGCGCAAGGGGTTCACCGAGCAGCTCCGCGACGCGCAGGCACTCGGTGTTGTTCTCGTCCGACGCCTCCCAGTCGCCGCTCGACTGCTGCACCGCCGCGAGCGTGCTGCGGCAGCTCATCACCAGCGCCGGGTGACCGATGCCGCGCACCAGCCGCGACGCCTCACCGGACAGCTCGACGGCCTCGTCGCGGTCACCCTGCTCGGCGGCGAACCTGGCCGCGTGGTTGAGCGCCACGCACCGGTAGTCGTCCCTTGTGGACGGTCGCCGCAGTGCGTCCCGCAGCAGCGCCCTGGCCTGGCCGAGCCGCCCCCGCCGGGCAGCGCAGTCGGCGAGCGCCGCGGTGAGCAGCAACAACCGCTCGTCAGCGCGGTCCGCAGCCCACTCGACGGTGCCGAGCAGGCTGTCGACGTGGTTGTCGAGCCGGTCCTGCACCTCCGCCGGCATCGACAGCGGCGCGGTGATCAGCACGTCCGACAGGTCGGTGAACCACCGCGCCAGCGCCTCGAACGCGACGTCCAGCTCACCCGCCACGGCCAGCTTCTCCCTGGCGTGCAGGCGAACCGGCTCCAGCTGCCGGAACCGCGTCGTGCCCGGCACCGCGGTCAGCAACGACTTGGCCTGCAACCGGGACAGCACGTCCAGCACCGGTTCCGCCGACCGTTCCGTCGAACACACCTCGGTGGCCGCCGCCAGGTCGAACCCGCCGTCGAACACGCTCAGCCTGCGCAGCACGAACTGCTCGTCCGGCTGCAGCAACCGGTAGCTCCAGTCGATCGCCTCCCGCAACGACCGCTGCCGCGCGGGCGACTTGCGGCAGCCCAGCGTCAGCAGCTCCAGCGGCTCGTCCACGCGGTCGCAGATGTCCGCCACCGGCAGCAGCTGCACCCAGCGCGCGGCCAGCTCGATCGCCAGCGGCATGCCCTCCAGCCGCGCGCACAGCAGCGCGACCGCCGCCGTGTTCTCCGGCGTGAGGCGGAAGTCCGGCTTGCGCTCGCGTGCGCGTTCGACGAACAGCTTCACCGCCTCCGACCGCGGCGCCGCCGTCGTGACCAGGTCGCGGTCCGTCGACGGCACCGGCAGACCCTCCACGTGGAAGCTCACCTCACCGCTGATCCACAGCGCCTCCCTGCTCGTCGCGAGCACCCGCACACCGGGACAGCGGTTCAGCAGCAGGTCGGCCAGCTCCGCGCACGTGTCGAGCAGGTGCTCGCAGTTGTCGAGGACGACGACCACCCTCATGTTCACGAGCGTTTCCAGCACCGTGTCCCGCAACGGCTCGTCCGACTGCTCGACCCCCAGGGCGTGCGCGACGGCCGGCAGCACGGCACCACCGTCGGTCACCTGGCCCAGCTCGACCAGCAGCACCCGGTCCGTGCGCCCGCGCCGCAACCGCCCCGCCGCCTCCAGCGCGAGCCGCGTCTTGCCCGCACCCGCACTGCCCACGAGCGTAACGAGACGGTGCCGGCGCAGGAGCTGGTCGAGCTTCGTCAGCTCCTGCTGCCGCCCGACGAACGCGTCCCTCGCCGCGGGC
Organism: Lentzea chajnantorensis; assembly: GCF_054300775.1. Taxonomy (NCBI): domain Bacteria; kingdom Bacillati; phylum Actinomycetota; class Actinomycetes; order Pseudonocardiales; family Pseudonocardiaceae; genus Lentzea; species Lentzea chajnantorensis. Next base: position 2,194,437 of record NZ_JBSDZT010000002.1, read on the forward strand.
AGGTTCGCCAGCACCCGAGGCTTCTGCCTGGTGGCGGGCGCCCGCACGGCCGAGCTCACCCGCCGCCGGTAAGCCCGTTGGCGGCAGGCGTTGGAGCAGTAGGACCTGCGCTGCTCCGAGGTCGAGGGAGGCAGCGCGCCGGCGCACAGGGCACACCGTCCGGTGCTGGTCATGAGCGCCTCTCCTCCAGCCGTAACGGCAGCCCGGTGCCGTCTCGCGGCGGTGTTCCCGCAGGTGGCGGTGGTTGTTCGAGTGCATGCACCCCGTTACGCCCCGGCCTGCGCGAGACGGTGCGCACCGCGCTCGTTATGCCTGCCTTCCCCCGACCCTCGTTCGGCAACAAACTGGTGGCTGGTCCGGTCTGACGGGGAGAACGCATGACGGTGACGACGAGTGCTTCGCGGACGAACGGTGGGCTGCAACTGGTGAACAAGCCGCGCACGACCACCGTCGGCATCGCCGACGACGAGGTGCTGATCCGCACCGGCGTCCGCGGCGTGCTGGAACGCTCCGGCACCATCGCCGTGGTCGGGGAGGCGAGCGACGGCACCGGCGCACTCGAACTGGCCCGCCGCCACCGCCCGCAGGTCCTGCTGCTGGACGCCGCCCTGCCCGGCATGGAGGGCCTGACCGCCGTCCGCATGATCCGCAGGCACGCCCCCGGCACCCAGGTGGTCATGCTCTGCACCCCGCCCACCGAGGAGCTGCTGTTCCCCGCACTGCGCGCCGGAGCAGCGGGCTTCCTGCCCAGGAACGGCGACCCCGACACCCTCGTGACCGCCGTCCGCGCCGTGGCGGCGGGCGAAGCCGTCCTCTCCCCGTCCGCCACCCGCGCCCTCGTGGACCACTTCACCGGCGCCGACTCGGACCGCCGCGACGCCGCCCGCAGCCGCATCGGCCTGCTCACCCGCCGCGAACAGGAGGTGCTGGTGTACCTGGCCCAGGGCATGGCCAACGCCCGCATCGCCCGGCTGATGTACCTGTCGGAAGGGGCGATCAAGGCCCACGTCAGCCGACTGCTGACGAAACTCCGCTGCGACAACCGCGTCCAAGCCGCCCTCATCGCACGCGACGCCGCCCTTCCCTGCTGAAGTCCACCCCTGTCGCAACGGCGCGACAACCAGCCTATCCAGGCCTGATCGCATCGCGAAGCAGGTCACCCGGTTGGCCCCGTCGCGGTGATGTCCCTTTCCCGCCAGCATTCGACGGCGCACACGGGCACTATTGAGGACATGCACCACTCCGCGCCCTCGGCCCGCGCGTCCATCGTCGAGCGCGCAACACTTCTGCTCGCCGACGGTTTCGTCGAACGCTCCGGCGTCCGCGCACTGGCGTCCCACCTGGGTTGCACCACAAGCCATCTGCGCACCCAACTGGTCGACTCCCTGGGCGCCGACGCCCGAACCCTCTCCGCCGCGTTCGCCGCCGGCCGCGCCCTGCCCGCCATCACCGCACTCCCGCACCAGATCCCGCTCCGCCTGCCGTTCCACACCCCGCTGTTCCCCGACAACCTCTTCGGACACCTCATCGCCACCGCCGTCCCCGGCGTGGAGGAGTGGCGCGACAACACCTACCGCCGCACCCTCCGCCTCCCGCACGGCCCGGGAATCGCCGCACTCAGCCCCCGCCCCGACCACGTGGCAGCGGTGTTCGCCTTGACCGACGTCCGCGACCTGCCCGCAGCGGTGGCCCTGTGCCGCTTCCTGCTGGACCTCGACGCCGACCCGTCCGCCATCGACACCGCACTGGCCGCGGACCCGGTCCTCGAACCGTTGGTGCACAAGGCCCCCGGCCGCCGCGTCCCCCGCACCGTCGACGGCGCCGAGTTCGCCGTCCGAGCCGTCCTCGGCCAACAGGTCTCCACCGCCGCGGCCCGCACCCACGCCGCCCGCCTGGTCCAGCGCTTCGGCACCCCGGTCGCCGATCTCCACCTGTTCCCCCTGTCGTTCGACCCGGCGACCCTGGCCGTGCCGACCTCCCGCCGCACGACCATGGCCGCACTGCTCGGTGCCCTGGAGTCCGGTTTGGACCTGTCGATGTCCGCGGACCCCACCGTCGTCCGGGAGGCCCTGCACGCTTTGCCCGGCTTCGGGCCGTGGACCGTGGAGTCCATCGCGATGCGCGCCCTGGGAGACCCGGACGCCTTCTTGCCGACCGATCTCGGGATCAAGCTGGCGGCTGCGTCACTCGGGTTGCCGGTGACTCCGGCGGCGTTGAGCCGGCGGGCTGCGGAGTGGCGGCCTTGGCGGTCCTATGCGGTGCAGCACCTGTGGGCCACCGGGGAGCACGAGGTGAACCGCATTCCGTCGTGATCCGGCCATGGCTCGCACCGCCGGAGTGCGGCTTCCGCGCGCACGTCCTGGTTTTCGCCGCTCACGGCGTGATCGCTCCCACCGCGCGGCTTCCGCCTACGACTTGGCTTCTGTGCCCACGGCCTGGCTCGCACCGTCCGCACCGCTTGTGGCGCGGTTCCGCCACCCCTACCGCGTGCCCGCCTACTGCCTGACCCCCGCCACCCGAGGCGCGCCCCCGCCATCCACCGCACGGTTCCCGTACCGCCGCTGCACGTTGGCGTACATCGTCCCCGTCGACCCCTCCGCCACGAACCCCGGCAACGCCGGCACATCCCTCGAAACCCCTTGCAGCGCCTCGGAAACCTCCCGCGCCGACCCCGGCCGTCCGTCCGGCTCCTTGGCCAGCAACCGCTGCACCACCCCGTTGAGCCCGCCCGCGACGGCTCGCGGCACCTCGCGCACGTGCCGTTCGAACACCGCGTACGCCGTCGGGCCGGTGAACAGCTGTGCGCCGGTCAGCATCTCGTGCAGCACGCACCCCAGCGCGTACAGGTCGCTGCGCGGCTCGGCGACTCCGCGCTGGATCTGCTCGGGCGCCATGTACGAGGGGGTGCCCAGGATCTGGCCGGCGCGGCTGAACGGGGCCACGTCGCTCTCCCGCAGCAGGGCCAGGCCGAAGTCGAGGACCTTCACGGCGCCGTCGGGGCACAGCATCAGGTTCGTGGGCTTGAGGTCGCGGTGGCAGATGCCGCGGTCGTGGGCCGCGGCCAGCACGGCGGCGGTCTGGGCGGCGATGTTGGCGGCCCACGGTTCGGGCAGGGGGCCGAACTCGTCGACCAGGTCGGCGATGGTGACGCCGTCAACGAACTGCATCACCTGGAACAGGCGCTGCTCGTACGTGCCGAAGTCGTAGAGCACCGGGACGCCGGGGTGTTCGAGCTTCGCCACGATGCGCGCTTCGCGTGCGAAGCGCTGCTGGACCTCCTCGTCGCTCCCGGGCAGTTGCAGGAGCTTGACCGCCACGCGGCGATCCAGGCGCAGGTCGCGGCCGCGGTGCACGGCGCCCATGCCTCCCCGGCCCAGCGGCAGGTCGTCGATCTCGTAGCGGTCGGCGATCAGCACCGGCGCAGCCTAACCGCCGCCGGCGACGGGCTGTTCCGGTTCGCGTGCGGGTCCCGGTCGCCTGTCCCGCGCGCTTCCTCGTCAGCGAGGCGGGCGAGACCGCGAATCCGGACATCCCGATCGGGTGAATTGAGGTCACGGTGCGTGCTCATCGCCGTGCGCCCTACGCAGGTCCGATCTGGCCGCCGAGCAACCCGTTGTATCCCAAACGGACCAGCTCCGCAGCGCCCTCCAGGCTGTCCTCCAGGTCCCTGAGCTGCACGAACGCGCGGCCATAGCGTCGTTGTTCGTCCAGCGGCAGCGACGGGACCTGGGTGCGGCGGACGTCCAAGCGCGTCGAGCCGGTGGGGGTGCGGGCGAGCGCGGCGCGGAGCAGGCCGGTCAGGTAGTCCGGGTCGAGGCGGGCCGGGTCGATCTCGTAGGTCGCGCCGGTCGGGGACGTGACGACGTGCGGGCCGGGGGCCGCCCGGAGCAGGTCGCCGATGGTCGTCATCGGCGGCAGGACGCGGTCGTGCAGTTCCGGCGGCTCGGGCATCGAGTACTTCGCGCGGGTCTCCACGTAGGCGCGGCCGTGCTGGCCCCGCAGGCGGCCGGGGCTCAGGTCGACGTCGTCGTCGAGGAGGTCGAGCACGCGCGTGTTCGGATCGAGCGACTCCGGGCGGTCGACCGAGTCGGGGGAGTCGAGCAGCGTCACGTGCTCGGGTGCGCGGTCGCTCGGGTGCGGGTGGCGCAGCAGCCACAGGTCGCGGCCCGGCTGGACGGTGATCACCGCGGTCACGGCGCCGGCGCGCAGGAGGTTGCCGCGCACGCGTTTGCCGGCCCGGCGGGAAGCCGCGGCGGACGGCATCAGGATCGCGACGGGCGCGCCCGGCCTGGCCAGCGACAGGCAGTGCTGCGCCCAGGCCAGCTCGGGTTCACCGCGCGGCGGCTGGCCGTGCGTCCAGCGCGGGTCGCCGATCAGCTCCTCGTGACCCCACGCGCGGTCGTGCCACGGCGGGTCGCACAGCACGGCATCCGCCTTCTCGACGATCCCGTTGTGGCGCAACGAGTCGCCGTCCACGACGTAGGCGTCCGGCAGGCGGCGGCGCGCGATCGCGGCCAGCACCGGGTCGAGCTCCTGGCCCACCTTGCGGCGCGCACCGGCCAGCTTCAGCAACGAACCGGTGCCGCACGCCGGGTCGGTCACCGTGCCGTCGTGGGCCTCGGTCAGCGAGACCATCAGCCGCGCGATCTCCGGCGGCGTCGGGTTCAGCAGGCGGGAGTGGGCGGCCGCGTACCGCTCGTGCAGGTACTCGAACGTCACCGCGTCCGCCTCCACGGCCAGCAGCGCCGAACCGAGCTTCAGGTCGTCGACGGTGCGCAGCTGGGTCCAGAGGCGCTCGGCAGGGGAGACGCGGAACGGCTTGCCGTTGCGCCGCAACCATGCCTCCACGTCGCGCAGCAGGTACAACGGACTGGAGGCCGTACCACCGACCGGCACCGGGAAGTCGTCGAACCGGCGCCGCCAGTTCGACACGGCCGCGCGGCCCACGTCTGCCAGACGCGCGATGTCACCGGCGTTGACCGTCTCATCCATGTTCACAACCGTATTGCTTGTGAAGTGACTTCACAAGTGATCTACTGGTGGCATGACACACGAGCTGCGCATCGCCGTGGCCACCGATCCGGGGCTGGTCCGTGAGCAGAACGAGGACTCGGTGTACGTCCGCGCGGACCTGCAGGCGGTGGCCGACGGGATGGGCGGCCACGAGCACGGCGAGCTCGCCAGTGCAATCGCGGTGGACGTTCTGGCGCACTGGCAGGGCGACCTCGGCCCGGCCGTCAGCGAGATCGCGCGCCGGCTCGACGAGGAGGCCCCGCAGGGCACCGGCACCACGCTGACGGCGATCCGCTGGGAGGGCTTGGCGTTCCAGCTGGCCCACATCGGCGACTCCCGCGCGTACGTGCTGAGGGAGGGCGAGCTGCGCCAGCTCTCCCACGACCACACCATGGTGCAGGCCCTCGTCGATGCCGGCCGGCTGACGCCGGAGGAGGCCGCCGGGCACCCGCGCCGCGCGTTCGTGCTGCGGGCCCTGCAGTCCGGCAACTCGCACGACCCGGACCTGTCCTGGCACCAGGCGCACCTCGACGACCGCTACCTGCTGTGCAGCGACGGTCTCACCGACTACACCGACCTGGGCGACGTGCACGAGATCCTGCAGTCCACAGAGGACGGCACGGAGGCCGCCTGGCAGCTCGTCGCACTGGCCAACGGCAACGGCGGCCCGGACAACATCTCGTGCGTCATCGTCGACGTCGTCCGCAAGAAGTGGTGGCAGCGCTAGGAAGCAAGCGCCGAGGACCAAGCGCCGCAAAGCAGAAGTGGCCCCCGGGAAGCTTTCCCGGGGGCCACGACCGCAGCTCAGACCGTCAGAGGTTCGACGGCATGCCCGACTCGTCCGCCTGCGCGGTGGACGACGAGCTCAGCAGGTCCTTCACGATCTTGTTGGCCTTCTTCACGGCCGGCGTGATCATCTTGATCTTCACCTTGCCGTTGGAGAGCGTGCCGCCCACCTGGAACGTCTCGGTCTCCCCCGGCAGCGGCAGTGCCTGGCAGCCCGTGAACTGCTTGCGCGGCGTGGCACCGGTCTGGAAGTAGAACGTGATCGGGTCGTCGACGCAGTCCGTGTTGTACGGGAACAGGCCGTGCGAGCCCTCGTTGTCGACGCTGATCAGCTTCGCGCCCGGCAGCGCCTTCGTGGTGGACACGCCACCCTCGTACGGCGTCGCCGCGTCCAGCTCGCTCTGCGCCAGCAGCACGCGCGGGAAGGTCTTCTTGTCCGGCGCGGGCTTCGAGTTCTTGGTCTGCCAGTACGCGCACAGCGGCGTGCTCATGAACGGCGCGATGAACGGCGCGTTCACGGTCAGGTCGGCCTTCCAGTAGTTCCAGTACTGCAGGTTCTGGTTCCACTGGCCGTCCTGGCAGCGGATCGCCTCGAACGTCGCGTCCCAGGTCTCGACCTCGGCGGCGGCCGTCGTGGACTTGACCGCGATGCGCTCCTTCTTCTCGATGGCCGCGAGCGCGTTCGCCTTGGCCTTCGCGATGAACTCGGCGTTCTCCGACGACAGACCCGGACGCGCCAGCATCTTCGCGACGAGCGCCTCGACGCGCTGGGCGGTGGTGCCCTCGGTCACCGTGCCGGCGACGGTCGCCACCGCGGAGGCCGCGACCTCGTACTGGCTGGTGTCGTACATCGCCGGGATGATGAACCAGGCGGTGAACAGCTGGCCGAGGAAGTCGCGCGTGCCGCCCGCCTTCTCCCAGTTCTTGCGGATCTCGAACGGGTCGGTGCCCGCCTCGTAGATCGCGTTGTTGCGCGCCACGTACGGCAGCAGCGCCTCCTGGAACTGCCGGTCACGGCTGCGCGGCTGCAGGTCCCACGTCTTCTCGAGCGTGGTCTGCGAGGCGTCGACGGCCGAGTCGAGCAGGAAGCGGTGCACCTTGCCCGGGAACACCGTGGCGTACCAGGTGCCCAGCCACGTGCCGTAGGAGTAGCCGATGTACGAGGTCTTCTTCTCCCCGAGCAGCACCCGGATGAAGTCCATGTCGTACGCGGTCTGCTCGGTGGTGATGAACTGCGTGAGCGGGTTCTCCAGGCAGCCGGCGACCTTCGCGCGGTTCAGCACGTCCTCGTCGGTCGAGCTCGGGACCGTGTAGGAGCACTTGAGCGGCGTGGACAGGCCGACGCCGCGCGGGTCGAACCCGATGAAGTCGTACTGGCTCGCCAGAACCGGTGCGCGCAGGGCCATCGCCGCACCCCACGGCAGGCCGGAGCCGCCGGGGCCACCGGGGTTGACCAGCGCGATGCCCTGGCGGGCGGTGCCCTTGTAGGCGGTCTCGGTCTTCGAGACCCTCAGGTCGATCGTGTTGCCGTCCTGCGGGTTGTGCCAGTCGCGCGGCACCTTGACCGTGGCGCACGCGAGCCCCTTGACGGTCTTGAACCGCGCGACCGTCTCCTCCGCGACGCCGGGGAAGGTGCACTCCTCCCACTTGATCGTCTGGGTGGTCAGCGCGCCCGCGAGCGCCGCCGTGTCCGGGTCCGCCTTCGGTGCGGCCTGCGCCCCCGGTGAGAGCGCGAGGCTCGAGACGGCGAGCGCCCCGGCCAACGCGACTCTGAGAGTCTTCGTCACTGTCGATCCCTTCCTGCCCCCGCACGGCCTGATGAGCCCGTGCCTTCAGAGGAGGAGAAAGGTTTTCAACGCCGTTTAACACGTCTGGGTGATGGCAGAAAGTCGCCATGTCTGGAATCTGTCACCAAAGAGTGCCACAGAGTGATGAACGACTGCCGCACGCTAACCCGTTGTGATCAAAGCCAGCCGCGCCGTGACGCCTGCACCCCGAGCTGGAACCGCGTCTGCGCCCCCAGCAACTGCTGCAGCCGGCTCACGCGCCGGTGCACCGTCCGGTCGCTGACGCCGAGCTCCCGCGCGATCGACTCGTCCGTCAGGCCCGCGCTGAGCAGTGACAACAACCGGTGCGTCGCCAGCGTCGGCTCGCCACCGACGCTGTCCTGCCCGCCGGCCGTGATCGGCACGCCCATCCGCCAAAACGCCTCGAACAGCTCGATCAGCGCGCTCAGCAGCACGGACGGGTGAATGAGCAGGGCGACGACGTTCGTGCCCGTCACCGTCGGCACGGCGATCAACGCCCGGTCCGAGTCCGCCACGACGAGCTTCAACGGCACGCCGGGGAACGCCCGCGCCTGCTCGCCGACCGCGATGCTCTCCTGCACCGACGCGAACCCCTGCGGGTCCTGCAAGAGCGACGAGTCGTAGACCACCCGGTAGGAGACCCCGCGGGCCAGCGCCGGCGGCTGCGCGGGACTCGCCTCCGGCTGCGGGCTCAGGTACGAACCGGGGTCGAGCGCCCGCACCTCGGTCTTGGCCTGGCTCTGCATCTCCTCGAACGCGGTGATCACCTCGTCCGCGTCCCTGAGCACCTCGACGAAGTCCGCGTCCAGCCCGCCCCGCCCGGCGTAGGCCCGCGCCAGCACCTCCGCGGTCTCCCTGGCCCGCTGGGCGGCGACCTCGTGCTCGGAGGCGATCGCCGTCAACGCCGACCGCGGCGGCCGCACGTGCCCACCGCGGGTGAGCCCGAGCCGTTCGAGCTCCTCCAGCGCCGCACCGGGATCCGCCCTGCCGCCGCGCAACAACGCCAGGTACAGCCGTTCGGCCTCCGCCGACAAACCCCCGCGCACACCGCTCCCTCCGGTCTGAACCGAAGGTACCTGCTGCGATCAGGCGGCGGCCCGGTTGAGCGCACCGAGGAAGAGCGCGTCGAACGCCCGGTCGGGCAACACCCTGCGGGCGAACAGGATCGGCCGCGCACCGAACCCCGCCGCGTACCGGGTCCTGGGCCTGCGCGCCCGGGAGGCCCTGACGATGACGTCCGCGATCACCTCAGGTTCCGACCCGCGTTCGACCTGTGAGAAGAACGCCGCGAGCGCCTCGGCCTGCTTGCGGTAGGCCCCCTGCCCGGACGTCCTGCGGAGGTTGTCCACCGCGATGCCGCCCCACTCGGTCTTGATCGCACCCGGCTGGATCACCACGACGTCGATCCCGAACGGCTTGAGCTCCAGCCGCAGCGAGTCGCTCAACCCCTCCACCGCGAACTTCGTCGAGTGGTACCACCCGCCCAGTGGCTCGTAGATCCGCCCGCCGATCGACGACACGTTCACGATCCGCCCGCTGCCCGCCGCCCGCATGTGCGGCACGACCAGCTGCACCAACCGCGCCAGCCCGAACACGTTGACCTCGAACTGGTACCGCCCCTCGGCGAGCGGCACGTCCTCGAACGCCCCGTACGACCCGTAGCCGGCGTTGTTGACGAGCAGGTCGATCCGCCCGGTCTCCGCGACCACCCGCTCGACCCCGGCGACCATCGACGCGTCCTCGGTGACGTCCATCCGCACCACCTCGATGCCGCGCTCGGCAAGCCCGTCCATCCGCTCGACCCGTCGTGCCGCGGCGTAAACCGCGTAGCCCGCCTCGTGCAATGCCAGCGCCGTCGCCTCGCCGATGCCCGACGACGCGCCCGTGACCAGTGCGACCTTCATGCCCGCGCTCCTAACTAACCGGTTGGTTGCTAACTCCAGGCAACCACGGTCGCGGTCGACTGTCAACCAACTGGTTGGTTAGAATCGGTCCGTGGTGAGGGACAGGGAAGCAACCAAGGCGAAGCTGCTGGCGGCGGCGCTGACCGAGTTCGCGGCGCACGGCATCGCCGGCGCGCGCGTCGACCGCATCGCCGCCGGTGCCGGGTGCAACAAGGCGATGATCTACGCCTACTTCGGCAGCAAGGAGGACCTGTTCGAGGAGGTCCTGAAGATCCAGATCGCGGCCGTGGTCGAGGCCGTCCCCATCACGCCGGACGACCTGCCGGGGTACGCGGGGCGGTTGTTCGAGACGTACGCGCGTCAGCCCGAGCTGCTCAGCCTCGCCGGGTACCACCGGCTGGAGAACGGGTTCGAGGCGATCTCCCGGGCGGAGGGGGAGGCGCACGTGGCCAAGGTGGCGGCGATCGCCGAGGCGCAGGAGCGCGGGGTGCTGCCGGGGGAGTTCGGGGCCGAGGAGCTGCTCGCGCTGACCGTGCACATGTCGATCCTGGCGTTCTCGACGCCGGTGGCGAGCAGGGAGCTGGTCGAGCGGGCGGTCGCGAAGCTGATCGCCGGCTAGCCCCTGCGCAGCAGGTAGGTGTCCATGATCCACCCCTTGCGCGCACGGGCTTCCTCCCGCACCGCGCGGATCTCGGCGGCCACGTCCCCGACCCGCCCGGACACCAGGACCTCGTCGGGCATCCCCAGGTACGCCCCCCAGTAGATCCACGTGTCGGGGTCGACGCCCTCGAAGGAGTACTTCGCGTCCAGCATCACGGCCACGTCGTCGACGTCGGCGGGCCAGCCCTCGGACAGGCGGCGGCCGGTGGTGATCTGCACGGGGCGGCCGACCTGGTTCAGCGCCACGCGGTGGCCGGCGGTCAGCGCGGCCACGGAGGTGACGCCGGGGACGACCTCGACGGTGAACTCCAGGCCGCGGGTCAGGAGGTCGTCGAGGATCGCCAGGGTCGAGTCGTAGAGGGAGGGGTCGCCCCACACCAGGAACGCGCCGACCTCGTCGTCGCCGAGCTGGTCGAGGAGGGCTGCGCAGACGTCGGCGCGGTCGCGGCGCCAGGCCTCGATCGTCTGCACGTAGTTGTCGGGGGTGCGGTCGCGGTCGGGGTCGCGGCCTTCGAGGACGCGGTAGGGGCCCGTCGCGTGTTCGGCCACAATGGACTGGCGGAGGTCGACCAGCTCCTGTTTGACGGCGCCCTTGTCGAGCACGAAGAACACGTCGACCGTCCGCAGGGCCTTCACGGCCTGCAGGGTGAGGTGGTCGGGGTTGCCCGCGCCGATGCCGATGACCAGGATCTTTCGCACCACGACACCCTAGACCAGAGGTGGGATCATCCGCGCCGGTCGACGACCGCGACGAGTTTGCCGCGGGTGCGGGTGAAGTCGGCCAGGCCGACGTTCTCCACGCGCACGGTGAGCGGGCGGTCCTGTTCCACGGCGGCCGCCACCTCTGCGTAGCGGGCGAGCAGGGTGCGCCGGGTCGGGTGCGCGGCCCTCTTCCAGGCGCACCACCAGTTTCTCGCCTGACGCGGACTCGTCGAGCACGAGCTGCAGTGCGCCGGAGTAGCCGAGCTCGTCCTCGACGATCATCAGGAAACGGCGGTAGTCCAACGTCTGCGCGGCGGTGCGGAACGCGTCACCGGTGCGGTCGAACTCGGTGAGCACTCCGCGGCTCCTCCGTTGCTGGGCGAATGGTTGTACCAATCGGACGTTACTGATCGGTACAACCGCCGTTCAGTCGAGCGAACGGGCCCAGCAGGGATTTTCGGTCCGCGGGGCGACCGGGATCACAGGCAGGGGAACGAGGTTGACCGTTGACCTCGATCGCGAAACGCGGTCAGGCGGCCACGTGGATGATCCGCACCGGCTTCTTCGGTGCGCCGTCGAGCGTTCCGTCCGGCTGCGGCACGATCCCGGCCGCCACGATCCGGTCCAGGGTGTCCATGCCGGACACGACGTGGCCCAGCACCGTGTAGACCGGCTTGATGTTCGCGAAAGAGTGCACGATGAAGAACTCGCTGCCGTTGGTGCCCGGCCCCTGGTTGCCGTACGCGATGGTGCCGCGCGGGTAGGTCTCCGCACCGCTGACCTCGTCGGCGAACCGGTAGCCGGGACCGCCCTCCTCCGCCCGGTGGATGTCACCGCACTGCAGCACGCCCAGCCGCGCGGTGTCCGTCAGCCGCCAGCACTGCGTCATCGTGTAGAACCAGCTCCGCGCCAGGTGCGCGAAGTTCGCCACCCCGCACGGTGCGGTGGCGCGGTCCAGCTTCGCGACCACGACGCCGTAGTTCGTCACGATGGTGACCTTCACGGTGCCGCGGGCCGGGACCGTCGACGGCGGTGGCTGCACCGGGCGGGCGGCCGGGTTCTCCGGCGTGGGGATGAACTCGCAGCGCGCGGTCGGCGGTGCCGCGTGTGCGGTGGCGGGGGCGAGGACGACCATCATCAGGACGGCGAGCAGTAGCCTCATGGCCGCCGACCGTAGTCCCGGCTCCACGCCTTGTCAGCACCTCGACGGCGCCTCGGGCAGCTCCCGCGGCACCGCTGCCCGGTGCGTCCATAGCACTGTTGCGAGCCGCTCCCCGCACGCACCGGCCGAAGAGGCAGAAACCCGGAGCCGTGCAGGTGAAGGGCTGCCCCGATAACGATATCGCGCTACTGCCGCGGTAACCGGATTTCAAAACCCAGCAACGGTCAACGACGAAGGTTCCGGAACTCGCGCGAAACGCCGTGCGTCAAGTCAGGTGGAAAGTCGTGACGGCACCGGGCACGGGAGACCCCCGTTGCGCCCCTCGGGTGTCCACCAACAGGTGGAGGGCACGGGCACAGCGCGTGGTCGAACGGGGAAAGGTGCCCGAATCCCCGCCGAGCAGCCAAAAGTCGTGCGAAAATCGGCGCGGTCCACCCGTGGGCGGGAACCGGCGACGGACCGGAACCGCCGTCGTCACGCTGTCGGACGAACTCGTGGGGCGGATTGGGTGAGCCGGCTCGCCGGCTGCCGCGACGGTGCTGGGATTTCATTCGCGCGGAAAACAGAACAGTGATTTGCGGTAACGTCGGACTCGTATTGGTTGGTCACCTCATCGGAGTAACGGCGGTGCCGCGGTCATGAGGAGTCGGGCATCATCACCTGGCCCGACCAAGTCGCAGAACGAGGGGTCTCGTGTGACCATCTTCCGTGCCGGCCGGACCGGAGCGTGGTGGATGTACCTGGTGGCAGGTCACCTGCTGCTGGGGGTCTACTACCTCATCCCGGTGAGCCCGGCTGGCACAACGGGGCAGACGGTGCGCGTGGTGCTGTACTGCACGATCTCCGCCTCGGCCGCGATCGCCATGTTCGCCGGCGTCCGCCGCAACCGGCCGCAGTGGCGGCGCCCGTGGGTGCTCCTCGCACTGAGCCAGGTCGTCTACGCGCTGGCCGACCTCACGTTCTACGCCTCGCACTACATCTTCCGGTACACGCTCTACCCGTCGTACGCGGACGTCCTCTACCTGGGCCACTACCCGCTGATGGTGGCCGGCGTGATCATGCTGATCCGCCGCCGCACACCGGGGCTGGACCTGCCGAGCCTGCTCGACGCCGCCGTGCTCGCCGTGGTGGCCGGCATGGCGTCCTGGCTCTACGTCATCGGCCCGCAGGCCCGGCTCACCTCGCCGGCGCTGGTCAAGCTCGCCTCGCTCGGCTACCCGATGATGGACCTCGCGCTGTTCGTCGTGGCCCTGCGGCTGATCTTCGGTGCCGGACCGCGGCCGCGCGCGTTCGTGCTGCTGACGGCGAACCTGCTGGGCATCCTCACCGCGGACACGATCTACGTGCTGCAACGCCTCGACGGCAGCTACCACGCGGGCAACTTCCTCGACGCCATCTGGCTCTCGGCGAACCTGTGCATCGGTGCCGCCGCTCTGCACCCGACGATGGCGCGGCTCGTGGACCGCGCGCACATGAAGGACGTCGGCCTGAGCCGCGGCCGGATCATCGCGCTGTCGTCGGCCGCGCTGGCCGCGCCGGTGCTGATGCTGGTGCACGACGTCGGCGAGTCGTCGCAGGACGTGGTGGTGATCGCGGCGGGCAGCGCGCTGCTGTCGCTGCTGATCATCGCGCGGCTCGCGGGCCTGGTCGCCGACCAGCGCAAGCTCGCGATCACCGACAGCCTCACCGGCCTGCACACCCGCCGGTTCTTCGAGGCGCAGCTGCCGCTGGAGATCTCGCGGGCACGTCGCAACGACGGGTCGGTCGCGGTGTTCATCATCGACGTCGACCGGTTCAAGTCGATCAACGACAACTACGGCCACCCGGCCGGTGACGACGTGCTGATGGAGGTCGCCGCCCGGTTGCGCGCGGCGTCGAGGTCGGGGGAGGTGCTCGCGCGCTACGGCGGTGAGGAGTTCGCCCTGCTCGTCCCGGACGCGGGCCCCAACCGGCTCTCGGTGATCGCGAACCGGCTGCGCGAACGCGTTGCGGAGAAACCCATCCCGGTCAACGCGGGCAACGACGACATCCCGCTGTCGGTCACGGTGTCGGTGGGCTCGGCGAGCTTCCCGACGCACGGCGACGGCCCCGACGACATCGTGGTGATCGCCGACCGCGCGCTGTACGCGGCGAAGGCCGCAGGCCGCAACCGGATCGCGGTCGGCCCCGAGCCGCTGCCCGCCGTCGACCCGGACACCGACGGCGCGATGGCGGAGTTCCTCTGCCAGGTCGCCGACCGCGTGGACGGCTGGCTGCACCGCTACGACCACAGCCGGTCCGTGTCGCGCTGGGCCGGGGTGGCCGCCGGGGAGTTCGGCCTCGACGCACCCACGACCAGGGTCGCCCAGCTGGCCGGCCGGCTGCACGACATCGGCAAGATCATCATCCCGGAGGTCGTGCTGACCAAGCCGGGCGCGTTGTCTGAGGAGGAGTGGCGGCTGCTGCGCCAGCACCCGGACTTCGGCTACCGGCTCGCGCGGATGGTGCCGGGGTTCGCGGGCGTCGCGCACGTGATCCGCCAGCAGCACGAGCGCTACGACGGCACCGGCTACCCCGACGGCCTGAAGGGCGCGGACATCCGGGCCGAGGCGCGCATCCTCTCGGTGTGCGTCGCCTGGGCGGCGATGCGGTCGAACCGTCCACACCAGACCGCGCTGGACGAGAACCGTGCGCGGCGGGAACTCTGGGCAGGGCGCGGCGAACAGTTCGACCCGGACGTCGTGGACATGTTCCTCGACCTGCACACGCAGGGCAGCATCGGAACGCTGCGCCCCTCCGGTCTGTCCGTGCAGGAGGCCGGCTTCCCCGCCGACTTCCGGCCCTGACCCGCGGCGGTTCGTGCGCGAGATCATCCGTTCGGCCGAGCCGGATCCTGCCCAACACCTCCGGAACCACACCGGACAGGTGCGAGACTTCACCTGGTTCGAATCAGGGGGAAGATCGCATGGTCCGCAAGTCGCTGGCGGCACTCGTCGCCGTGCTCACGGTCGTGGCGGGAACGGTGCCCGCCGCCTCGTCGTCGGGCGGACCGACCCGGCCGGTGCGGTCGTGCGCGGCGCTGGTGCGCTCGTACCCGGTGCCGGACGCGCGGACGCGGGTCGAGTCGGCCGTGGTCGTCCCGGCCGCGGGCAGGGTGCCGGAGTTCTGCGACGTGCGGGGCACGATCGAGCCGGACGTCCGGTTCCAGCTGAAGCTGCCCACCCGGACCTACCGCGGCCGGTACGTCCAGTACGGGTGCGGCGGGTTCTGCGGGTTCCTGGAGCCGGCGAAGTTCCCCCAGTGCGGTCCGGCGTTCGGCGACGCGGCGGTCGCGACCACCGACGCGGGCCACCGGACGCCGCCGGAGGACCCCACGGACACGACGTGGGCGCGGTCGGACCAGCAGGCGCGCGACGACTTCTTCTTCCGCGCACCGCACGTGCTGGCACGGGTGTCGAAGGTGCTCGTGCGGAGCTTCTACGGCGTCGCACCGGCGAAGTCGTACTTCACCGGCTGCTCGAACGGCGGCCGCCAGGCGTTGCAGCTCGCCCAGCGCTACCCGCACGACTTCGACGGCATCGTGGCCGGCGCGCCGGCCGGTTACTTCGGGGCGCTCGTGGGCTACCAGGCGTGGATCACCCGCAACGCCATCCCGAACGACAAGATCGACCTGCTGCACGCCGCCGTGCTGCGCGCGTGCGACGGTCTCGACGGGCTGGTGGACGGCCAGCTCGACGAGCCGCGGCTGTGCCGCTTCGACCCGGCCGTGCTCGCCGGTCAGCTGACCGAAGACGAGATCGCCCGCGCCCGCCGACTCTACGCGGGCCCGTCCGACGGCGGTGTCCGGCTCTACCCCGGTGGTCAGTCCTACGGCTCGGAGCTGGGCTGGAAGTACTGGACCAACCCGGTCGACGGCCACTCGATCTCCGGTCAGCTCGCCGACGACGCGCTGAAGAACCTCGTCTACCCCATCGGACAGCCACACTCCTCTGTGGACTCGTTCGAGTTCACCGTGCGCGAGCTGCACCGCGTGGCACGGGAGGCGGTGAAGGCGAACGCGATGTCGCTGGACCTGCGGGAGTTCCGGCGTGCGGGCGGCAAGCTGGTCGTCTGGCACGGTGCCGCAGACCCCGGCATTCCGGTGCAGGGCACGCTGGACTACTGGCAGCGGCTGACCGGCGGCCGGACGCAGGACTGGGCCCGCCTGTTCGTCGTGCCCTCGCTGCACCACTGCGCGCGCGGTGACGAGCTGACCGACTTCGACCCGTTCCCCGCGCTGGTGCGGTGGGTGGAGGGCGGTGCGGCACCGGCGAAGGTGGTCGCGGAGGGACGGGACGGCTCCGGTGCCGTGACCCGCACCCGTCCCGTGTTCCCCTATCCGGCCCGCGCCGTGTACGACGGCACCGGCAGCACCGACGACGCCGCGAACTTCGTGCCGGCGCCGGGCCCCGTGCTGCGCGACCGCATCCTGTGGGCCGGCGAGGGCCTCTACCGCTCCGGCCCCGTCGCCCCCTGACCCCCGCTGTTGGCAAGGCATCTGCAAGTACCACCAACTTGCAGATGTCGGCGGAAGCAGGGTTGGAGGAACTTTGCGATGGCGGCCGTCAACGCGGCGTCCGTGCTGCGCGTGGACTGGTGGCCCGCGTCGCCGACGAACACGAGCTCGGCGTCGGGCCACCGCTGGGCGACCTCCCAGGCGTTCTCCGGCGGGCCGCCGAAGTCGTACCGGCCGTGGATGAGCACGCCCGGGATGCCGTGCAGGCGATGGAGGTTGTCCAGGACGTGGTCCGGTTCGAGGAACGCCTCGTTGCCCCAGTAGTGCGTGATGATCCGGGCGAGCGTGTACGACGTCAGCGGGTCCTCGTACCGCGTGCCGGCGAAGTCCGTCGCACCACCGGCCATGAGCGCGAGGTCCCACCTGTTCCAGTCGTGGGCGGCTTTCGCGCGGGTATCGGGATCGTCGGAGTTGAGGAGCCTGTTGTAGGCGACGGCCAGGTTGCCGTCCCGTTCCTCCTCCGGCACCCCGCGCTGGAACTCCGCGAACAGGTCGGGGAAGAACAACCGGGCCCCGCGGGTGAGCCACGCGTGCTCCTGCGGCCGGGACGTGGTGACCGCGCTGATGATGAGCTCGCTGACCCGGTGCGGGTGCTGGATCGCGTACGCCAGCGCGAGCGTCGACCCCCAGGAGGCCCCGGCGATCAGCCACTTGTCGATGCCGAGGTGTTCGCGGAGCTTCTCGGCGTCGTCGATGAGGTGCTGGGTGGTGTTGTGCTCCATGCTCGTGGCGGGGTCACCGGCGTGCGGGGTGCTCTTGCCGCAGCCCCGCTGGTCCCACAGCACCAGCAGCCAGTGCTCGGGGTCGAAGTCCTCGCGCCACCGCCGGTTCAGCCCGCTGCCGGGACCGCCGTGGAACACGACCGCGGGCTTGCCCGCCGGGTTTCCGCTGACCTCGTAGTGGATCCGCTGCCCGTCACCGACGTCCAGCCAGTCCCCGGTCACCGGAACTTCTCGACGGCCGCGGCGATCGCCTCGCTCATGCTGCCGCCCTCCTTCGCCTGGTGCCCGGCGTCACCGAGGACCACCAGCTCGGCGTCCGGCCACCTCTTCGCCACCTCCCACGCGGTCCACAGCGGCCCGCCGAGGTCGTTGCGGCCGTGGATGAGCACGCCGGGGATGCCGTGCAGGCGGTGGAGGTTGTCCAGGACGTGGTCCGGTTCGAGGAACGCCTCGTTGCCCCAGTAGTGCGTGACCACCCGTGCCGTCGTGTAGCGGAAGAGCGGGTCCTCGTAGGGCGTGCCGGTGAAGTCGTTGTCGCCGCCGGTGACCGTGGCGAGGTCCCACTTGCTCCAGTCGTGGGCGGCTTTCGCGCGGGTATCGGGGTCGTCGGAGTTGAGCAGCCTGTTGTAGGCGAGGGCGAGGTTGCCGTCGCGGTCCTCCTCGGGGACGCCGTCGAGGAACCGCTCGAAGTGGTCGGGGAAGAACAGGCTGAGGCCACGGGTGATCCACGCGTGCTCCTGCGGCCGGGACGTGGTGACCGCGGCGATGACCAGCTCGCTGACCCGCTCGGGGTGCTGCTCGGCGTAGGCGAGTGCCAGCGTGGAACCCCAGGAACCGCCGATGATCAGCCACCTGTCGATGCCGAGGTGGTCGCGGAGCTTCTCGGCGTCGTCGATGAGGTGCTGGGTGGTGTTGTGCTCCATGCTCGTGGCGGGGTCGCCGGCGTGCAGGGTGCTGTTGCCGCAGCCGCGCTGGTGCCAGATGACGAGCTTCCAGTGCTCCGGGTCGAAGTCGCGGCGCCAGCGGGCGCTGTTCCCGGGGGCACCGGGGCCGCCGTGGAAGACCACGGCGGGTTTGCCGTCCGGGTTTCCGCTGATCTCCCAGTGGACGCGGTTGCCGTCGCCCACGTCGAGGAGGCCCTGGTCGTAGGGCTCTGGATGGGGGTGCATGCGGTCAGGCTATTGCCGGGAACGGGGGAGGGCCCGTGGTTTTCCGCCGCCCCGCGCACGACGCGGTGGCGGGTCCGCCGCCCTTCGAGAGGGGACCCGCCACCGGTGCGGCCACGTCAGGACTTCTGCCGGGCGCCGATCTGGTCCAGCACCTCGGTCTGCGACACGATGATCTTGCCGGCCAACGCCTTCGAGCCCACGTGCACGCCCTTCGCCTGGGCGTCCTTCGCCATGTCCACGCCGCTGCGCAGGTGGCGGGACAACGTGGCCAGGTAGAGCGTGTCGAACTGGGTGCCCTGCGCGGCCTTGAGCGCCTCGACGTCCTTGGCGGTCATCATGCCCGCCATCTTGTGCGTCTCGTGGGGGTCGTCGCCGGGGACCTGGATGTTCCAGGTGCGCAGGTAGGTCGACATCTGCTCGATCTCACCCGCTTCCGCGGCGGCGATCCTGTCGGCCACGTCGACGACGAAGGAGTCCTTGGAACGTTCGACGGCGAGCTTCGAGATCTCGATCGTCTGCCGGTGGTGGGGGATCATGCGCAACGAGAACGTCGCATCCGCCTCGTTGGCCGCCGGTTCGCCGGAGCCGCCCCCGCCGAACGTCGAACAGCCCGTCAGTGCCAGCAGCCCCAGCACCACGATGAGCAGACGCGCACGCATGAAGCCTCCCGTCCTCGGTTCCCTGCCGAGGCATACGGAGGGGCGTTCTGTCCGGTTCAGAAGTTCCGCTGGCCGAGCTGCTCGGTCACCGCGGACACCACGTCGGGGTGGCCGAGGGGCAGCGGTGCGGGGATGCGGTCGTCGGCGCTGTCGTCGCTGCGCGCGATGACACGGGCGAACGGCGCGGTGACCTCGGTCTCCGGGTCCACCAGCAGGACCGAGTTCACGAGGTGCTCGTGCCGGCCCACCAGGTCGACGACGTCGGCGGCGAGGGGTCCGCTGCACACCACGTCGAGGCGCACCGGCGCGTCGTCGTCGTGGTGGGCGGCGAGCACCTTGTCCACTGTGGACTTCCACTCGGGTGCGGCGGGGACGCGCAGCCACACCACGCGCAGGGTGTCGGTGAACGGGCGCCAGGTGGCGGGGATGCCCTCGTGCGGGGCCTCGCCTGCTGGATCGATCACGAGGACCGTTGGGGCACCTGCGGGTCCGTCGACGACGACGCCGGGGCCACTGGCTCGGGAGGGCTGGTCGAAATCACGCATGACGCGGGGATTCCCCGTCCGGAGGCGACTTACTCGGCTGACAGGACCAGTTGTCCCGGTGGACCGGCTGGTGCGGAACTCGTCGAACTTCGCTCCGGGTGACTCCTTGACCACTTTCGAAACGTCGGTTTATGGTCTAGACCACACCGATACTTGATCGGCGAGCGATCAGAAACGCCGTCGGTTCCCGCCCCTGCAACGGGGGTCCACCCCGCCTGGGAACGATCCAAGGAGTTCGGAAGAATGAAACTCACCAGGAAAGCGGCGCTCGTCATGGCCGCGGTCCCCGCAATCGTGCTCGTCACGCCCGTCGGTTCGGCCAGTGCGCACGGGTACGTGTCGTCACCGCCGAGCCGGTCGGCGCAGTGTGCGCAGAAGACCGTTCCCTGCGGTGCGCCCACGTACGAGCCGCAGAGCGCAGAAGGCCCCAAGGGCCTGATGAACTGCAACGGAGCGCGCGGCGACTTCGACGAGCTCAACGACGACAGCAAGGGCTGGCGGGCCACCAGCACCGGCACCAGCCTGACGGTGAGCTGGACGTTCACCGCCCGCCACCGCACGCGCGACTACGAGTACTACATCAACGGCTCGCGCGTCGGGTACGTCAACGGCAACAACGCGGCTCCGGCCGACCCGGTGCGGCACACGATCAACCTGAGCGGCTTCTCCGGCCGCCAGAAGATCTTCGCCATCTGGAACATCGCCGACACCGGCGCCGCGTTCTACTCCTGCATCGACGTCAACGTGAACGGTGGCGGCACCCCGCCGCCCACCACCACGCCGCCGACGACGCAGCCGCCGACGACCACCCCGCCCACCACGACCCCGCCGACCACGCAGCCGCCCGCGGGTGGCACGTGGGCCGCGAACACGTCCTACGCCGCGGGTGCCCAGGTCACCTACGGCGGCTCGACGTACCGCTGCCGGCAGGCGCACACCGCGCTGACCGGCTGGGAGCCGCCGAACGCGGTCGCGTTGTGGGAGAAGATCTGATCCGATGAGGCGCCTGGTGATCGCGGTCGCGGTCCTGGCGCTGGCGGGGTGCGGTGGAGGTGCCGCCGTGCCGGAGGCCCAGCAGCAACACCAGCAGGGCCACGGACACGGTGCGGCGACCTCCACCGCACCACCTCCCGCTGCCACCGCGAGGTTCAACGACGCGGACGTCATGTTCGCGCAGATGATGGTCGCCCACCTGCAACAGGGCATCGACCTCGCGGTGGTGGCGAAGGCCATGGCCACCGCGCCGAAGGTCAAGGAGCTCGCCGGCGCGGTCGACGTGACCCAGCGCGAGGAGCTGGAGATGCTCAAGGGCTGGCTGAAGCTCTGGGGCAAGCCGGAGCAGCCGTCGAGCGACCCGAACGTGCACGCCGCCCACGGCGGCATGCCGCTGCTCGACGCCAAGGTCATCGCCGAGGTCAAGGACAGGAGCAAGGAGGAGTTCGACCTCGCCTACCTCAACCTGATGACCGGCCACCAGGGCGGCGCCGTCGAGATGGCGCAGACGGAGCTGAAGGACGGCTCCAACCCGGAGACCACCGCCTATGCCCAGCGCGTGCGGGACTCGCGGTCCGGTCAGATCCAGCAGATGCTGACGTTGATCAACGGGCAGTAGCCGGTCAGCGTCCGGTCAGCGGCCCGGTGTTGCCTGCCGGGCCATGGACGTGTTGATCTCGGGGGCCGGCGTGGCCGGCCCCGCACTGGCCTTCTGGTTGTCCCGCTTCGGGATCTCGGCCACGGTCGTCGAACGCGCGCCCTCGCTGCGGACCGGCGGCCAGGCCGTCGACTTCCGCGGCGAGGCGCACCTGTCCGTGCTGCGGCGGATGGGTCTGCTCGACGCCGTCCGCGCCGCCGCGACGACCCCGCGCGACATGGTGTTCCGCGGTGTCGACGGACGGGAACGCGCCCGGCTGCCCGCGTCGTTCACAGCGGGTGAGGTCGAGGTCCTCCGAGGGGACCTGTCCCGCCTGCTGCACGACGCGAGCGCCGCGGACGCGGAGTACGTGTTCGGTGACTGGGTCACGGCGCTGCACGACGACGGCGCCGGCGTGGACGTGGAGTTCGCCCGCGGCCGGCCGCGGCGGTTCGACTTCGTCGTCGGCGCGGACGGGATGCGCTCCGGCGTGCGGCGGCTCACCTTCCCGGACTACCGGCCGCGGTTCCAGGGCTACTACTTCGCCCTCTGGCCCGCCGACGGCGACGACCGGGACCTGACCTGCGCGCCGGGGGTGCTCAGCGCACCGGGCTGGGTGCTGTTCAAGTCGCCGGTGCCGCCGGAGCTGCTGCCCGACGAGCTGATCGCGCCCGACGTCTACTTCGACTCGATCAGCCAGGTGCGGATGCCGGCCGTCAGCTCGGGGCGGGTCACCCTGCTCGGTGACGCCGGGTACGGCTCGACGCTGGGCGGCATGGGCACCGGGCTCGCGGTCGTGAGCGCGTACGTGCTGGCCGGGGAGCTGGCCGCGGGCGGTGACGCGTTCGCCCGCTACGAGGCCCTGGTCGGCCCGTACGCCCGTGGCTGCCAGGGCAACCCAGGACCGTTCCTCGCGCCGGGCACGCGGCTCGGCATGTGGGTGCGCGACCGGGTGTTCGGGTTCCTGGGCAAGGCGCCGGTGTTCGCGCGCATGGACCTCAGGGCCGCCACCGCGATCAAGCTCCCCGAGTACGCGCGAGTGCGCTGAGCGCCGCCTCCACCTGCTGCTTGGCGTTCGCGTGCATCCACCCGAACCCGAGCTCCCGGTCGGCGGCCAGCAGCAACCGCTCCGCCTCCGCCGGGTCGTCCCGGCGGCGGGCGATCTCCGCGAGGCCCACGTGGGCCAGTGCCCTGGTCGCGGCGAGACCCGCGCGGGTCGCCAGGTCCAGCGCCTCGCGGTAGTCGCGTTCGGCGGCGTCCTGGTCAAGGTCGAGCAACCGGTCGGCGCGGCGGCCGCGCAGCTCGGCCAGCTCCTCGGTGGCACCCAGCTCACCGACGGCGCGCAGGGCCTCGTCGGTGAGGGCCAGCGCCTCGTGCGGGTCGTCGGTCAGGGTGGCGAGCACGTCGAGGACCTGGGCCGCGCCCCAGCGCTCACCGAGGTCCTGGAACCGGCGCAGGGCCTCCCGGGACCGTTCGACGGCCAGGGCGCGGTCGCCGTTCACCGCCCACTCGGTGTAGGCGGTGCTGAACGCGATCAGGCCCCGCACCCACGGGTCGGTGCTGTTCTCGACCGCCTCCTGCAACGGGGTGCGCGGGCGGTCGCGGTCGGGCGGCCCGGCCAGCATGGCCCACGCGATCAGCACGAACGGCTGGCGCACCGGGCCGCGCAGCTGCTCCAGGACACCGCGGACGCGTTCGGGTGCGGCCAGTGCCAGCAGGATCGCGTACTCCTCGCTCACCTGCTCGGGCACCACGCCGAGCAGGGTGCGCGCGATCGGCTCGACCTCGGTGCGGCTGCCCTTCACGTACAGGTACCAGGACAGGTCCGCGAGCAGGCGCAGAGCGGCCGCCGGTTCGTGGGCGGTGGTCCAGGTCAGCGCCTGCAGGAGGTTGGCGTGCTCCGCGCTCATCGCGGCGAGCCAGCGCAGCTGGCCGGGGCCGCGCAGCTCGGGGTCGGCGCGGCGGGCCAGTGCGCTGTAGAACGCGGCGTGCCCGGCGTCGGCGCGACCGTGCCGCGCGCAGAACTCGCGGATCGTCTCCAGCATGCGGTAACGGCCGTCGGCGGCTTCGACCAGCGACTTGTCCACCAGCGCTGCCAGCACCTCCAGGTCGTGCCCGCCCACCTGTTCCACGGCGTCGAGGGTGGCGCCACCGCTGAACGTCGCGACCGCGGTGGCGAGGTCGCGTTCGTCGGGCGTGAGCAGGTCCCAGCTCCACCCCACGACCGCGCTCAACGTCTGGTGGCGGGGTGCCGCGGCGCGGTTCCCCTTGGACAGCAGGCGGAACCGGTCGCCCAGCCGCCGCGCGATGTCCTCGGTGGTGAGGGTGCGGACGCGGGCGGCGGCCAGCTCGATGGCGAGGGGGAGGCCGTCGAGCTCGCGGCAGATGCGGTCGGTGTGCTCGTCGCGGGTGAACGACGGCCGCACGGCCCTGGCGCGCTGGACGAACAGCGCCACGCTCTGCTCGGGGTCGAGCGGCGGCACCGGGCACAGCGTCTCGCCGGTGATGCCCAGCGCCTCCCGGCTGGTCGCGAGGACCCGCAGCCGCGGGCACGTGCTGAGCAGGTGCTGGACCAGCCGCGCCGCCTGCTCGACGACGTGCTCGCAGTTGTCGAGGACCAGCTGGACCGCGCGGTCCTTCAGCGCGAGCGTCAGCCGTTCCTCCGGTGGCAGCACGGTTTCCTTGAGCCCCAACGCCTGCAGCGTCGCCGCGGCCACGTCGTGCACCGGTGCTAGGTCCACGAACACGGCGTCGTCGGCCGCCGCCCGCAGCGCGAGCCGGGTCTTGCCCGCCCCGCCCGGACCGGTGAGCGTGACCAGCCGGGCCTCGGTCAGTCCCGCGAGCCGCTCCAGCTCCGCCTGCCTGCCCACGAAACCGGTGAGCTGGGCGGGCAGCTCCCGCGGTGCCTGACCGCGCAGCAGCTGCACGTGGATCGCGCGCAGCTCGGCGGACGGGTCGGTGCCGAGCTCCTCGGCCAGCACGGCGCGGGCGTCCTCGAAGGCCTGCAACGCCTCGGCCGACCGGCCCTGCTGGTGCAGCGCCTGCATCAGGAAACCGCGCAGCCGTTCGTCCAGCGGGTGCTGCCGCACGAGGTCCTGGATCTCCTGCACGTCCGCCCTGTGCAACCGGACTCGCGCGGCGATCAACCCGTGCGCGGCGCTCCGGCGTTGCCGTTCAAGGCGGTCGGCGTGCCCGGTCGCGGTCGTGCCGCCCAGTGCGGGCCCGCGCCACAACGCCAGCGCGTCGGCCAGCAGTGCCTCCGCCGCCTGCGGGTCACCCCGGTCGAGCGCCTGCTGCCCGGCCGCCGCCAGCGCCGCGAACCGGTGCGCGTCAACGGTGTCCGGGTCGAGCGCGAGGCGGTACCCGGCCGGGTGCAGCTCGACCAGCTCGGCCGCCCCGAGCGCCCGGCGCAGCCGCGACACCTGGCCCTGCAACGCGTTCGCCGCGTCGGACGGCGGTGCCTCGCCGTACAGCTCGTCGATCAGCCGGTCGACGGGCACGACCTCACCGGCCCGCAGCGCCAGCAACGCGAGCAGGGTGCGCGGCCGCGGACCGCCCACCGCGACCTTGCCCGCCGCGGTGCGGGCCTCCACCGGACCGAGGACGTCGACGTGCACCGGCTGATTCTGTCAGCGCGCGAACCGTCCCGGGCTGGTACCGAGCACGCGCCGGAAGTGCCGGGTCAGGTGCGACTGGTCGTGGAACCCGGCCAGCACCGCCGCCTCGGCCGCGGGCCGCCCCTCCAGCAGGTGCCGGCGGGCCAGGTCGACCCGCCGCCCGGTCAGGTAG
This sequence comes from Lentzea chajnantorensis, assembly GCF_054300775.1. Taxonomy (NCBI): domain Bacteria; kingdom Bacillati; phylum Actinomycetota; class Actinomycetes; order Pseudonocardiales; family Pseudonocardiaceae; genus Lentzea; species Lentzea chajnantorensis. The sequence continues at coordinate 2,219,520 of NZ_JBSDZT010000002.1, forward strand.
CGGTGCGGCGGCAACCCGAACCGCCGGCTGAACGCGCGCACCAGGTGCGTGGAGCTGCTCTGCAGCTCGGCCGCCGCCTCCGCCAGCGTGAGACCCGCGGGCAGCGACGCGTCGAGCAGCTCCCGCAGCCGGTCGGCCAGCGTCGGGTCGGCGAACACCTGCGGTGCGGTCCCGGCGAAGTGGTGCGTGATCCGCTCGGTGATCAGCGCCAGCCGGCTCTGCGCCTCCAGCGGCTCGTCCAGCACCAGGTGCAGCTGGTCCACCCGCCTGCGCAACAGGGGGTCGACGAGCATGGGGGTGTCGACGGACTTGCCGACGAGCCCGGCGGGCAGCACGTCGCCGTCGAGGTACAGCACCCGTTTGCGGAAGCCCGACTCGTGCGCGGACCGGCCGTCGTGCGGCACGTGCGGCGGCAGCAGCGTCACCCCGTCGACCAGCGCGCCGTGTTCGTGCCGGTCCAGCTCGTAGCGCACCGCACCCGTGTCTATCAGCAACAACGTCCACGCGTCGTGCGTGTGCGCCGGGTAGACGTGGGTGGTGAACTCGGCGTGGAAGACCTCCCGGATGCCGTCCACCGCCGGGCGCCAGGCGGTGCTGCTCATGTCAGGAACGTACAAGACCGGCGGCGGCCCCACCCGCGATGGTGGACGCCATGTTCGACACCAAGATCGCTGTGCTGCTGCGGGACGACCTGGCCTCCTGGCAGGCGCTGAACGTCACCGCCTTCCTCGTCAGCGGCCTCCCGCAGGAGCTGCGCGGTGAGCCGTACACCGACGCCGACGACGTCACCTACCTGCCGATGTTCGGCCAGCCCGTCGTGGTCCTGCAGGGTGACCGGGACGTGCTCACGAAGGCCCACCAGCGCGCGCTGACCCGCGACCAGGCCATGTCGATCTTCACGGCCGACCTGTTCTCGACCGGCAACGACGCCGACAACCGCGCCGCCGTGCGCAAGGTGCACACCCGGGACCTCGACCTGGTCGGCCTCGCGGTGCACGGTCAGAAGAACGCGATCGACAAGATCCTCAAGGGCGCGCGGATGCACCCCTGACCGATCCGAATTGGCCCAGAGAAGCAGTGTGTTCTTGTCCCAAGGTCAGGGCCAATCGGCGTCCTACGGTCGTTCCATGACCCGGCGACTCGCGTACGCGCAGCTGACCAACTCGATCGGTGACGGCGGCTTCCTCGTCTGCTCGGCCCTCTACTTCACGCTCGTGGCCGGCCTGAGCCCGGCGCAGGTCGGCCTCGGCCTCACCGTCGCGTGGGGCGTCGGCGCGGCGGCCGGTGTCGCACTCGGCTCGCTCGCCGACCGGTGGGGGCCGCGCACCACCGCGGTCGTGCTGGCGGCGCTGACCGCGGCGAGCATCGGCGTTCTGCTCGTCGCACGGGGCCACCTGGCGTTCGTGCTGGTCATGTGCCTGTACGCGAGCTTCCAGAGCGGGTTGCAGGCGGCCAGGCAGGCGTTGCTCGCGGGACTGACGACGCCCGAGGAGCGCACGCGGGTGCGGGCGCGGATCCAGTCGACGGCCAACGCGGGCATCGCGATCGGCGCGGCGGCGGGCGGGTTCGCGCTGCACCTCGGCACGGAGCTCGCCTACACGGCGGTGTTCGCGCTGGACGCCCTGAGCTTCCTCGCCGCCGCGGCGATCCTCGCGACATCGCCGGAGACCGCGACGACCCGTGCACCCGGCCGGTTCGAGGTGCTCAGGGACCGGCCATACGCGCTGGTCACGCTGGTCAATGCGGTGATGCTGCTGTACATGCCGCTGCTCAGCCTGGTCATCCCGCTGTGGATCGTGCAGCGCACCGAGGCGCCGACGTGGCTCGCGGCCGCGCTGCTGGTGCTCAACACCGCGGCCGTCGTCCTGTTCCAGGTCCGCATCGCCCGCCGGGCCACCGGGCTCACGCGGGCCGCGGGGCTGGTGCGGCACGCCGGGCTGGTGCTGGGCGCGTCCTGCGTGGTCTTCGCGGCCACGGCGTTCGGCATCGGGGCGTGGCCCGCGGCGGCGCTGCTGGTCGCGGCCGCCGCGCTGCAGGTGCTCGGCGAGATGATGCTCGCCTCCGGGGCCTGGGAGATCGGCTTCTCCCTCGCGCCCGCCGACCGCCAGGGCCAGTACCAGGGCTTCTTCGGCACCGGCACGGCGGTCGCGCGCATGGTCGGTCCGGCCCTGCTCACGACCGTCGTGCTCGGGTGGGGGAGCCTCGGCTGGCTGCTGGTCGGCGGGCTGTTCGTGCTGGCCGGCTACGCGATGGGACCGGCGGTGCGCTGGGCCCGCGAGAAGAACTCCACCAGCTCCGGCGCCATCACCGAGGACTTGTACATGTGCGTCTGACCGGCCAGGGTGCGGTGCTCGGCGCCCTTGACGACCTCCGCGACGTTCTTCATCGCGTTGCGGAGGTACACGGGCGACTTGCCGCCGTCCAGGGCGAGCGTCGGCACCTCGACGTGCCAGCGGTCAGCCGGCAGCGGCTCGCCACGGCCGTCGTCGCCGAGGATGCGCAGGTCCCACGGCAGCGTGTGCGCCACGGCCTTGAGCTTCTTCCACACCGGCGTCAGCTTCATGACCGCGACGGCGAAACCGGGCGTGCCGACGAGCTTCATGAACGACGACAGCGCGCCGGACCGGTCGCCGCGCGCGATGAGGTCGTCCACCGTCCGCACGTAGTCGGCGGGACGGGCCGGGTGGGTGTCGTCCACGACGAACGGCGCCTCGTAGACCGCGAGCCGGGTGATCGACGGCAGCCTCGACGCGGCTTCGAGCGCCAGCACCGCGCCGGAGGAGACGCCGAAGACGAACGCGGACCCGCCGGCCTCCCCGATGACGGCCTCGATGTCCTCCACCTCGCGCTCCAGCGACCACGGCGTGGCGCCGTCCCCGGTCTCGCCCCGGCCGCGGCGGTCGTAGGTGTGGACGGTGAAGTCCTTGTCCAGCACGGACGCGAGCTCCGTGCTGGGCCCGAACCTCCGATGGCACAGTGCGCCGTCGACGAGCAGCAGCGCGGGACCGGAGCCGGTGGTCGAGCAGGCGACCTGCGTGCCGTCGGCCGAGGTGGTGAAGCGGGTCATTTCTGCTCTCCCAGGGTGTTCTCGAACCAGAGCTGCCAGTCCTGTTCGGACTCGTCGCCCGTGAAGACGTGGTGCGCGGCGATCATCGGGCCGTGGAAGCCGCGCAGGAAGCGGTACATGCCGTTCTCGGTGCGCAGCCCGAGGGTGTGCGAGTTGCGGTGGTACTCCACGGCACCGGGGAGCTTCGCCTCGATCGCGTCGTCGAGCCTGCGCCACGCCTCGTCCCAGTCGGTGACCGCGGGCCCGAAGACGGTCAACGGCTGCGCGGTGCGGCCGGCGAAGTGGCCCAGGTACTCGACCAGCGTGCGCCAGAACAGCGCGCCGCCCAGCCGCATCGCCTCGAACTCGTCGGCCCAGTCGTCGCCGGGCAGGAAACCGCTCGTGACCATCCGCAGCACCGTGCTGCCGTGGTCACGGCCCTCGACCAGGAACTCGTAGGCGATGAACCGGCCGTCCCCGGCCTTGCCGCTGTCGTGCGCGAAGTGCTTCGGCGGGTCCCACGCGGTGATCTCCGAAGTCGGCCGGTAGGCGCCGAAGGCCATCGTGACCTGGCCGTTCCGCACCTCGTTGCGGCCCATGTACCACGAGTCGATGCCCGGCCCGGTGGCGATCGCCTCCCAGACCTCGTCGACCGAGGCCGGTACCTCGGCGCTGTCGGTCGCTTCGAACGCGTGGCCCATCAGCTGCTCTCCCTCTCCTGCGGCATGGTGTCATCCTGCCGCCGAAGAAACTTATCGTCAAGAAGAAAATATTTGTCGGTTGAGGAGAGCGCGGGCGTAGGCTCGGAGGATGGCTGACGGTGATGACCGTCCCGGTCCGCTCGGTCGCGACGAGCGGCTGGCCGTGGACCTCGGCGACGCCGGTTCGAGTGCGTGCTTCCTCGACCTGGTCTGCCCCGAGTGCGGGCGCGTCACCACCGACGCGGACGCGCCCGGCTGCGCCGCCTGTCAGACGCCCGCGCCCAGCTGATGCGCGTGGGTGGAGCTGATGTCGTAGGCGACACCGCAGAACGTGCACTGCATCCCGTACCTGCGGCTGATCGTGAACAGCGGGATGAAGAAGACCGTGGGCTTCGTGACCCGGCGCGTGAGGCTGTGCGCCGCCTGGTGACCGCAGTGGCCGCACACCAGCGTCAGCATGACGAGCTGCTGGACCGTCGTTCGCCAGCCGAAGATGACCATCCGCGTGCTCCCTGGGGGTTGGGGTTGTCCCTATGACGTCCCGCGGGCCCGCTGAGTTGCAGCCGGTCCGCCATCTTCAGAAGGTGGACAGGTGGACGACCTGTTGCGACCCTGGCGGCCCGACGACGCCCCCGTGCTCCTCGCCGCCGCCCGCGAACCCCTGATGGACCGCCAGTTCACCACCGAGATCACCTCCCTGGAGGACGCCGTCTCGTGGATCGACCTGCTCGCCGTGCGGCGCGTGGACGACGTGGCCTACACCTTCGCCGTGCTCCTGGACGGCGAACCGGCCGGGAACATCGCCGTGTCGAGTGTGGAACGACGCCACCAGACCGGCTGGGTGTCGTACTGGGTGCGCGAGCACGCACGCGGCAGAGGACTCGCGACCCGCGCCTGCCGCGCGATCAGCGACTGGGCGTTCACGGAGCTCGGGCTGTTCCGCCTGGAGCTCGCCCACCGGGTGGACAACCCCGCCTCCTGTCGCGTGGCCACCCGCGCCGGCTACGCGGTGGAAGGCGTCGAACGGGGCCGGCTCCTGCACGACGGGCAGCGGTTCGACGCGGAACGGCACGCCCGGCTCGCCACTGATCGGGTGTGAGGTTCACCGCGCGGGCAACGCGGGTAACCGCTGACATGAGCGACGTGCAGGACGAGTTGCTGCGGACGCTGACCAAAGTCGCGAACGCGTTACGCAGCGAAGGGATTCCATTCGCCCTGACCGGAGGGTGCGCCGGCTACGCGTGCGGCGGCCCGACGAGCGAGCACGACGTCGACCTGCTCGTGCGCGAGCAGGACGCGACGGAAGCCGTGCGGGTGCTGGTCGCGCGCGGGCTGAGGGCCGCGGAACCGCCGGAGGACTGGCTGCTGAAGGTCTACGACGGCGACTCGCTGGTGGACCTGCTGTTCCGGCCCAACGAGCGGCCCGTGACCGACGACCTCCTCGCGATGGCGGAGGAGATGCCGGTCGGTTCGGTGATGCTGCCGGTGATGCCGGCGACGTACGTGCTGATCAGCAAGCTGCTGGTGCTCGACGGGCACCGCTGCGACTTCAGCGAGCTGCTGCCGTTCGCCCGCGCGCTCAGGGAGCAGATCGACTGGCAGCAGGTGCGCGACGAGACCAAGAACTCGCCGTACGCGGAGGCGTTCCTGGTGCTCATCGAACGCCTGGACATCATCGGGAGGGACCATGGGCTCCGAGCAGTACCTCGCGGCGAATCTGCGTAGGGCGGTCGCGGAGGACCCGAGAACGGCCGAGCTCGGCGTGCGCGTCACCGTGCGCGGCGACAACGTGATGCTCTCCGGCGACGTCGCGTGCGCGGACCGCAAGGCCGCGTTGGAGGAGGTGCTGCACGAGGCAGCGCCCGAGCTGACGATCCTCAACGACGTGCGCGTGACACCGGCCGGTGAACCGGAGGGTGAGGAGGACCTGCGATGATCCGGATCGCCGCCGTCGGCGACGTCCACCTGGGCGAGGACATGCGCGGCCACCTGCGGCCCGCGCTGGAGAAGGTCGGCGAGCACGCCGACGTGCTGCTGCTGGCCGGTGACCTGACCCGGCACGGCACGGTCGCCGAGGCCGAGGTCGTCGCCGACGAGTTCGCGGACCTCCCGGTGCCCGTCATCGCCGTGCTCGGCAACCACGACCACCAGGACGACAAACCGCTCGAAGTCACCAAGACGTTGCAGGACAAGGGCATCCACGTCCTGGAGGGCACGACCTTCGAAACGCGCATCAACGGCTGCACGCTCGGCGTCGCCGGGGTGAAGGGCTTCGGCGGCGGGTTCGCCGGCAAGTGCGGCAGCGCGTTCGGTGAACGCGAGATGAAGGCGTTCATCCAGCACACCTGCGACATCGCCGGGACGCTGGAAAGCGCACTGTCCGAACTGGAAACCGACATCAAGGTGGCGCTCACGCACTACGCGCCGGTGCCCGACACGTTGCGCGGCGAGCCACCGGAGATCTACCCGTTCCTCGGCTCGTACCTGCTCGGCGAGGCGATCGACAAGACCGGCACGCACCTCGCGATCCACGGGCACGCGCACTTCGGCACCGAACAGGGCATGACCCCCGGCGGCGTGCGGGTCCGCAACGTCGCCCAGCCGATCATCCGCTCCGCCTACGCGGTGTACGTGCTCGAAGGGGCGTCGGCATGACCGTCGGAGACTTCATCGTGCAACGCCTGCGCGACTGGAAGGTCGCGCAGGTGTTCGCCTACCCCGGTGACGGCATCAACGGCATCGTGGCCGCGTTCGGCAAAGCGGACAACGACCCGAAGTTCATCCAGACCCGGCACGAGGAGATGGCCGCGTTCGCCGCCGTCGGCTACGCCAAGTTCAGCGGCGACGTCGGCGTGTGCCTCGCGACCTCGGGACCGGGCGCGATCCACCTGCTCAACGGCCTGTACGACGCGAAGCTCGACCACGTGCCGGTCGTCGCGATCGTCGGCCAGACCGCGCGCACCGCGCAGGGCGGCAGCTTCCAGCAGGAGGTCGACCTGCACGCGCTGTTCCGCGACGTCGCCTCGTTCCTGATCGACGTCACGGTGCCCGAGCAGCTGCCGAACGCCCTCGACCGGGCGTTCCGCACCGCCGCCACCGAACGCGCGCCGGCCGTGGTGATCATCCCGAACGACGTGCAGGAACAGGAGTACGAACCTCCCAAGCACGAGTTCAAGCACATCCCGTCCAGCCCGCCGTCCCGGCCGTCGTCCGTCGTCGTGCCGGCCGACGACGAGGTGCGCCGCGCCGCCGAGGTCCTGAACAGCGGCTCGAAGGTCGCCATCCTGATCGGCCAGGGCGCGCGCGGTGCCGCCGCCGAGGTCGGCGAGGTCGCGGAACTGCTCGGCGCCGGTGTCGCGAAGGCGTTGCTGGGCAAGGACGTCCTGTCCGACGACCTGCCGTACGTGACCGGGTCCATCGGCCTGCTCGGAACACGACCGAGCTACGAGCTGATGCGCGACTGCGACCGGCTGCTGATCGTCGGGTCGAACTTCCCCTACTCGCAGTTCCTGCCGAAGCCCGGTGCCGCGCGGGGGGTGCAGGTCGACGCCGACGGCAGCACCATCGGCATGCGCTACCCGACCGAGGTCAACCTCGTCGGTGACGCCCGCGCGACGCTGCGCGCTCTTATCCCGTTGCTCGAACGGAAGACCGACCGCTCGTGGCGGAAGACGATCGAGAAGAACGTCGAACGCTGGTGGGAGGTCCTGGAACGGCAGGCGCTCGTCCCGGCCGACCCGGTCAACCCCATGCGGATCGTGCACGAGCTGTCCCAGCGCCTGCCGCACAACGCGATCGTCACCGCCGACTCCGGTTCCGCGACCAACTGGTACGCGCGCCTGCTGAAGATCCGCGGCGACGTGCGGTCCTCGCTGTCCGGCACGCTGGCCACCATGGGCTGCGCCGTGCCGTACGCCCTTGGCGCCGCGTTCGCCCAGCCGAACCGGCCGCTCATCGCACTCGTCGGCGACGGCGCGATGCAGATGAACGGCATGGCCGAACTCCTCACGCTGCGGCACCACAACATCCGCTGCGTCGTGTGCGTGTTCCACAACAACGACCTCAACCAGGTCACCTGGGAACTGCGCGCCATGGGCGGCGCCCCGAAGTTCGAGCCGTCCCAGGACCTCCCGGACCTCTCGTACGCGCAGTTCGCCCGGTCCATCGGCCTGCAGGGCATCGAGGTCGACGACCCCGACCAGCTCGGCCCCGCCTGGGACACCGCACTCGCCTACGAGGGCACCACCGTCCTCGACGTGCGCTGCGACCCGGACGTGCCACCGATCCCGCCACACGCCACGTTCGAGCAGATCAAGGACATGACCGAAGCAGTGCTGCGCGGCGACCCCGACGCCTGGGGCCTCATCACGCGCGGCCTGCGCACCAAGATCCAGGAGTTGCTGCCGTGAAGCTCGGTTACTTCCTCTCCTCAGAAGAACACGGCCCGCGCGAGCTGGTCCGCAACGCCCGCCTGGCCGACCAGCACGGCTTCGAGGCCCTGTGGATCTCCGACCACTACCACCCGTGGAACGACGAACAGGGCCAGTCCCCGTTCGTCTGGGGCACCATCGGCGCCCTCTCCGAAGCCGTGTCCATCCCGATCACCACCGCGGTGACCTGCCCGACCGTCCGCATCCACCCGGCCGTCATCGCCCAGGCCGCCGCCACCGCCGCGGTCCAGTGCGAAGGCCGCTTCGTGCTCGGCGTCGGCAGCGGCGAGGCCCTGAACGAACACGTCCTCGGCGACCACTGGCCGTCCGCCGACGTGCGCCTGGAGATGCTGGAGGAGGCCATCGGCATCATCCGCACCCTCCACCAGGGCGAGGAGCTCACCCACCACGGCAAGCACTACACCGTCGAGAACGCCCGCATCTACACCCTCCCCGACCGCCCGGTCCCGATCTACGTCTCCGCCTTCGGCCCGAAAGCCGTCCGCCTCGCCGCCCGCGCCGGCGACGGCTACATGTGCGTCGGCCCCTCCGGCGACCTCCTGGAGAAGTACCGCGCCGAAGGTGGCCGCGGCCCCTCCCAGAGTGCCCTCAAGGTCTGCTACGCACCGTCCGAAGAGGACGCCGTCACCACCGCGCACCGCCTGTGGCCCAACGACGGCCTGCCCGGTGAGCTTCGCCCAGGTCCTCCCGACCCCGCGCCACTTCGAACAGGCCTCCCAGCTCGTGACCCCCGACATGATCCGCGAGTCGATCCCGTGCGGCCCCGACCCCGAGCGCTACGCCGAGAAGGTCAAGGAGTTCGTCGACGCCGGGTTCGACGAGCTGTACGTCCAGCAGATCGGGCCCGACCAGGAGGCGTTCTTCGAGTTCTGGGCCAAGGAGGTCGTGCCGCTCCTCGAGGTGTGAGCGGGCTGCTTTCGCGGTCGGTGCCGCCCTTCGAAGTCGGAGCCGGTCCACGAAGTGTGGGCCGGCTCCTCGAAGTTTGAACGGTCCACCGCCGGGAACACGGGTCCCATGAGGAGGTTCTGGCGTGAGAACAGCCTGACGCTCGTCTTCGGCGGGCTCTTCCTCGCCGCACTGGTCGGTCAGCTCCTCGCGGGCCACGCCGACCACAACGACCGCCAGGCCGCGCTCGGCCAGCCCCTCCTGACCCTCGGCTCCTACCTGGTCTCCGCGGACTTCCTCGTCGACGTCGTCGAGAACTGGCAGTCCGAGTACCTCCAGTTCTTCCTCTACGTGTGGGCCACCGTCTGGCTCGTGCAACGCGGCTCCCCGGAGTCCAAACCCGCCGACAAGACGGGTCCGGGCTCCGACGAGGACCAGCAACTCGGCGCCCACACCACCGAGTCGTCCCCGCCCTGGGCCCGTGCCGGCGGCTGGCGCACCTCCCTCTACTCGAAGTCGCTCGGTCTCGCGATGCTGACGCTGTTCCTCTTCTCGTGGACCATGCAGTGGGTCGCCGGGTGGTTCGCCAACAACTCCGACCCGCTGGCCACCCGGATGGGACTGTTCGAGTACTTCCTCAGCTCGGACTTCTGGAGCCGGTCGTTGCAGAACTGGCAGTCGGAGTTCCTGGCGATCGCCTCCATGGCGTTCTTGAGCGTCTACCTGCGGCAGCGCGGATCACCGGAGTCGAAGCCCGTCGGGGCGCCGCACTCGGTGAGCGACCGGTCGGGGTGACGGCTCGGTGGGTCGAGTCCGCCGGGCGCAAGAACCCCCAGCCACCTGCCAAAACAGGCGGGCGTGACGAGAGCCGGAAGCCCTCATCACGCCCTCCTGCCAGGCAGCGCGACCACCTTCTCGGGCCGTCGCCGCCGCCTTAGGCGAGGATCTCGCCGACCGTGCCCGCGCCCACGGTCTTGCCGCCCTCGCGGATCGCGAACCCGAGACCGGTGTCCATCGCCACCGCCTTGCCGAGCTCCACGGTGACCTCGACGGTGTCACCGGGCAGGGCCGGCGCGTCGAGGTGCACCACGCCCACCACGTCGCCGGTGCGGAAGTGGAACTGCGGGCGGTAGTTCGTGGCGATGCCGGTGTGCCGGCCGCCCTCCTCGTGCGACAGCAGGTACACCGACGCGCGGAAGCGGGTGTGCGGGGCGACGGTGCCGGGCCGGGCCAGGACCTGGCCGCGGCGGACGTCGCCGCGGCGGACGCCGCGCAGCAGGACCGCCGCGTTGTCGCCCGCCTGGGCCTGGTGCATCGGCTTGCCGAAGGTCTCGATGCCGGTGGCGACGGACGTCACCGCGGCGCCGAGGCCGATCACCTCCACCTGGTCGCCCAGGCCGAGCACGCCGCGTTCCACCGCGCCGGTCACGACGGTGCCGCGGCCGCTGATGGTCAGGACGTTCTCGACCGGCATCAGGAACGGGCTCGTCACGTCCCGCTCCGGCACGGGGACGTGGGTGTCCACGGCCTCCAGCAGCGCCAGCACCGACCGCGTCCACACCGGGTCGCCCTGCAGCGCCCGCAGGCCCGAGACGCGCACCACCGGGGTGGCGTCGCCGTCGAAACCGTAGCGGGACAACAGGTCGCGGATCTCCAGCTCCACCAGGTCGAGCAGCTCGGGGTCGGTGACCGCGTCGGCCTTGTTCAGCGCCACCACCACGTGCGGCACGCCCACGCGCCGCGCCAGCACCACGTGCTCGCGGGTTTGCGGCATGGAGCCGTCCTCGGCGGAGACCACCAGGATCGCGCCGTCGAGCTGCGCCGCACCCGTGATCATGTTCTTCACGTAGTCGGCGTGGCCGGGCATGTCGACGTGGGCGTAGTGCCGCGTCGGCGTCTCGTACTCGACGTGCGCGATGTTGATGGTGATGCCGCGGGCCAGCTCCTCCGGGGCGCGGTCGATGCGGTCGAACGCGGTGAAGGACGTGGCCGACGGGTCCACTTCGGACAGGACCTTGGTGATGGCGGCGGTCAGGGTGGTCTTGCCGTGGTCGACGTGACCCATCGTGCCGATGTTGAGGTGCGGCTTGGCGCGCACGAACTCCTGCTTCATCATTCCCTCGAGAACACAGCCGGGTTGCCCAGAACCGATCGACCACCACGACCCTCCCCCAGCGTTCCTGGAGGAACGGACTGGAGAAGGGTCAGAGTCGGGCGCCGGCCGGCTGTGCCGAGGCGACGGCGAGCGCGCCCGCAGGAACACCTGCGTGCATCGCGTTCTCAGCCGTCACGAACATGCCGCAGATCGTGGCAGACTCACAGATCCGCTGTCACCCGGTTTTCCGCGAGCCTGATCAACGCCCGCGCGGCCGGGCTGTGCGGGCCGCCGGTCCGCCACGCCAGCGCCAACCTGCTGTGCGGCACGGGGTCCGTGATCCGCACCGGGTGCAGACCGGACACCATCGACCCCGCCAGGATCGCCGGCCCGAGACCGCGCTGCGCCAGCGTGATCACCATCGGCGGCGCCGAGGCCTCGAACGCGATCCGCGGCCGCCGCGCGCCGCAGGCCGCGTCCAACGCCCCGCGCAGGCCCGTCCCGACCGGCAGGCTGATCAACCCGCGTTCCAGCAGCTCGTCCAGCGGCACGGATTCCCTGCCGTACCACGGATCTGACTCCGACACCGCCGCCACGAGCGGCTCGTCGGCCAGCACCCGCACCGACAACCCGGCCGGCGTCCCTCCCGCGTACCCGACGAGCGCGAGGTCGAGCCGTCCCTCCACAAGAGACTCGACCAGCTCGTCGGAGTTGGCCTCCGCCAACGTGATCTCCACGCCCGGATGCGCCGAGTGGAACGCCGACAGCAGCTCCGGCAGGTCCTCGATCCCGCACGACACCACCATCCCCACCCGCACGGTCCCGCGCACCAGCCCGGCCAGCTCCTCCACGGTCCGCCGCGCCGACTCCACCGACCGCAACGCCGCCCGCGCCAGCGGCAGCACCGCCGCGCCCACGTCGGTCACCGTCACCGACCGCCCCGACCGGTCCAGCAGGTCGTGCCCGAGCTCCCGCTCCAGCCGCCGGATCTGCGCGCTCACCCCGGGCTGCGCGACGTGCACCCGTTCCGCGGCCCGCGTGAACGACCCCTCCTCGACGACCGCGACGAAGTACTCAAGCTGCCGAAGCTCCATAACGAACGATTCTAGCCGCGAGCACAACCAGCTCTTGGACATATAACCGCAGCTCAACAACGATGAGATCATGCACATCCTGCACCCAGGAGACCCCGGCTACGACGACGAGCGCAGCGGCTTCCAGACCGGCCTGCGCCACGAACCACAGGTCGTCTTCGTCGTGGAGACCGCCCACGACGTCGAGAAGGCGGTCGAGTACACCGAGACCAACGGCCTGCCGTACGCGGTGCAGGCCACCGGCCACGGCCTCACGACCCCCACCACCGGCGTCCTCATCTCCACCAGGCGGATGAACGCCGTCCACGTCGACCCGGACCGCCGCACCGCCACCGTCGAGGCCGGCGCGGTCTGGCAGCAGGTGCTCGACGCCGCCGCCCCGCACGGCCTCGCCCCGCTCAGCGGTGACGCGGCCGGCGTCGGCGTCGTCGGCTACACCCTCGGCGGCGGGTACGGGCTGCTCGCCCGCGAGTTCGGCCTGGCAGCGGACCGTGTCCTGGGCACGACCGAGGTCGGCGACGTCGTGACGACGATGGAGTTCGGGCTTCTGCCTGTGAACCGGGTTCACAGCGGTGAGATGTACTTCGACGCGACACACGCGGAAGCGGTGTTCGACGCGTTCCACGGCTGGGACCTGCCCGACCACGTCACACCGCAGCTCGCCACCATCGCGTTCCCCGACCTGCCGATGCTCCCGCCACCGCTCCGGGGCAGGAACACCGTGCGCATCACCTTCGCGAGCACGCGGCCGTTCGACGTCGAGGGCCTGAAGGTCGCGCCACGCCTCACCAAGGACTTCGGTGTGAAGCCGTTTCACAAGGCGCTCGGCGCACAACTGCCGCCACACACCTACCAGGGCGACAACGTGCTGCTCGGCGAACTGCCCGCGGAGACGTTGCACAGCGTCCGCGTGAAAGCCGCCACCGCCGACGTCCCGATCTTCCTCGGCCTCCTCCCGCTCGGCGCCGGCATCGGCGGGCCCGCCTCTCACCTGCTCAAGCTGATCTCACCGCGGCTGGGCGCCGAACGGGCGCACGCCGAGGTGTTCGACCTGGTCCGGCCCTTCGTCGTCGGCCGGTCGCGCAACTTCCGCTTCGCCGTGCGCTGACGACCATGACGCCCTCACCGACGTCCGGCGCACGGCACCCGACCGCAGGAGCAGGAACGCAGGCGGATCGCCTGGGACGTCCACGACGACCCCCTCCAGGTCGTGATCGCCGTCGGCCTGCGGCTCCAGCTGCTCGCCCGCACGCTCCCCGACAAGCACCGCCACACCGCCGAACAGCTCGACGACGACGTGCGCGAGGCCGTCGTGCGCGAGGCCGTCGACCGGCTGCGCACCCTGGTCTTCCAGGTCCGCCTGCCCGGCATCGAACGCGGCCATGACCGCCTTCCGCATCTGCCAGGAGGCGCTCACCGACGTCCGCAAGCACGCGCGGGCCGCGGCGGTGCTCGTGGACATGTCCACTGTGGACCTGGGCTTCCTCGTGCGGGTGACCGGCGACGGCGTCGGACTGCCCGCCGGCGCCCAGGTAGCCGGGCACTTCGGGCTGGTCGAGACGCGCGAACACGCCGAGGCGGCCGGTGGCCGGTGCACCGTCGTGCGACCGCCCGACGGAGGGACCCTCGTGGAGTTCTGGCTGCCGGATGTGCGACCGTGATCTCCGAGCGCCGACCGGGGAGGCAGGGCGGTCGCCGCCGTTCGACGGAGGGGTTTGCAATAGGTTGTGGTCCGAAAGCAACAGCCGTAACGTCGATGACGCAGCCGGGTTCAGCAGCGTGCTCGGAGTCAGGGTCATACGCGCTTCGGCCACCGGGGAGTGCTGGTGAACGAAGATCAGTTCAATGAGTCGCCGCTGCTGACCGTGCGAGCGGACGAGGTCGCCGGGGTGGTGGTCGTCGCGGTGGAGGGTGAGATCGACGTCGACACCGCGGACGTCGTGCTGGACGCGCTGCGCCTGGGCTTCGAGACGAGCGGGTCGGCCCTGGTCGCCGACCTGACCGAGGTCAGCTTCTTCGGGTCGACCGGCATCTCGACCCTGATCACCGCCCACGAGCTCGCCGACGAGCACGGCAAGGACCTCCGCGTCGTGGCACCGCACCGGGCTGTGCGCAGGCCGTTGCAGGTCACCGGGGTCGCGGACGTCCTCCTGCTGCACGACTCGGTGCCGGAGGCCCTCACCGCGCTGAAGCCGGTGCCCAGCGAGTGACCCCCGCCGGGCACCCGCGCGCCTAACCGGCCAGGTCGACCAGCCTGGGCACCACGTCCGCGGGCGACGGCATCGCCGCGATCTCCAGCCGGATGCGCTCCACGGCGTCGTGCACGGTCGCGTCGTTCAGCAGCTTCGCCGCCGTCTCGTGCACGGCGTCGGCGGTGAACTGGTCGTCGACCAGGTGGGAACCGAGGTTCTCCGCCGCCACCAGCTCGCCGTTGCGGAACTGGTCGGCGCCCTGCGGCAGCACGAGCTGCGGCACCCCGGCCGTCATGGCGCTCACCGTGGTGCCGCTGCCGCCGTGGTGCACGACGAGATCCGCGTGCGCGAGCAGATCCGCCTGGGGCACCCACGACAGGACGTGCACGTTGTCCGGCACGCCGTCGACCAGCGACGCCTCCACCAGCGGTCCGGTGGCGACGAGGACCTCGGCGTCCAACCGGGACAGCCCGGCGATCGCGCGCTGGATCAGCTCAAGACCCGCGAACGCCGTGCCGAACGTCAGGTACACCAGCGGCCTGCGGTGTTCGAGCACCCAGTCCGGCAGCGGCTGCGGCTCGGCGAACGGCACCGGCCGCACCGGGATGCGCTCGACGCCCCTCAGGTGGTCGAGGTCCTGCAACGACGGCGGGAAGATGTCGAGATAAGGCGATCCGAGACCGAAGTTCTGCCCATTCGGCAGCGTTATGCCGAGTTCCGCGAGGTACGCCAGCAACGGGTCCACCATGGTCGCCGGGATCATCTGGTCGTCGACCTTGCCGAATCCGTGGCACACGGTCGGAATTCCCGCCTGCATGGCCGCGATGCCCGCACCGGGGTTGATGATCTCGAAGACGACGAGGTCCGGCTTGTCCCTTTCCATGACCGGCGCCAGGTCCTGGGCGTAGGCGCGGGGGAGCACCGAACCGAAGGCGTCCGAGGCGGTCTGCCGCAGCATGTCGCGGGTGAACCGGTCGGTGCCGTGCAGGCTGTTGGCCTGGTGGAACGCGTCGAAGATGCTCAGGCCCGCATCGACGACCGTGAACCCCAGCGGCGCCAGCGGGGCGTGGAAACCGGAGTCCACGGCGTAGAGGACGTCATGTCCCTGCTCGCGGGCGGCGACCGCGAGCGGGAGCAACGGATAGGTGTGTCCGTGCGAGCCCAGGCTCGAGAAGAGAATGCGCACGCGATCACAGTAGGTGCTGCCCCGTGGAATCGGGTGCGGTTCAGCTTGCTCGATCTAGGTGATGATGTTTTCCCATTCGGCGGCAATATCAGCGGGTGAAGGCATCTTCGCGAGTTCGGTGCTCACCTCCAGCGCGGCCGCCTGCAGAGCCGGGGCGGTGATCAGCGCGGTCAGCAGTTCCGGGGTGACGTCACCGGCCGCCGCCTTCAGCCCGGCGCCGCGCTCGGCGACCGCGGTGGCGTGCACCGTCCGGTCGCCGGGGCCGGGCTCGACCAGCTGCGGGACGCCCGCGGCCAGCGCCGCCAGCAGCGTGCCCGCGCCGCCGTGGTGGACGATGCCGTCGCAGAACGGCAGCACCGCCGGGACGGGCACCCAGCCGGTGGTGCGCACGTTGTCCGGCAGCCCGCCGGTGCGGTCCGGGCGGACCAGCACGAACTCGGCGTCGACGTGGGCGGCGGCCCGCACCACCGCGGCCATCATCGCGCCGGCACCGGGACCCGGCGCGGTGCTGCGGCTGACGAGGATGCGCGGCGTGCCGGACGGTTCGGCGAGCCAGCCCGGCACGTCCCCAGCGCCGCTGTGCGGCACGAACCGCATCGGCCGGCCACCGGGGAACTCCGCGAGACTCGCGGGAGCGGTGCGCAGAACCGTTGCGGGAGAACGGGTCTCGGCGTCCATGCGAGCGCTGACGGCGGCGGTGAGCCGCAGCCCGTCGAACAGCGAGACGTCCTGCACGACCGACGGCACGCCCAGCGCCGAACCCGCGGCGGCCAGCGGTTCGTGCAGCACCACGTCCGGGCGCCAGCGTGCGGCGAGCTCCCGCAACGGCGCCGTCATCGCGTTGCCGACGGCGCCGAAGAGGCGGGAGACGAACCCCAGCTCACCGCTGCCCCGCAGCTCCCTGCGCGCCACCAGCGGGTGCGTGACCACGATCCGGGCCGCGATCCGGCCGAAGTGGACCCCGGCCGGGACGACGTCCTCGACCGGCAGGCCCGACTCCGCGGCCTTCAGCGCCTCACCACCGGTGGCGACGACCACCTCGTGACCGGCCTCGCGCAGCGCCAGCGCCAGCGGCACCAGCGGGAAGACGTGCCCGAGCAGAGGGGCCGACACCACGAGAACACGCATATGGCCAGGTTAGACGCGTTGGGTGAGAGCAGTCTGAGAACAACGCCGCGAGGGCCGCGCCCCTGGGGAGCACGGCCCTCGCGGTCCGGTGTCACTTGGCCATGTCGAACCAGTTGAAGGCCTCGACCATCGGACGGGTGGTGCCGACGTAGCGCGGACCGGTCAGCTCCCAGCGGGTCACCGTGCGGTACGTGCCGGGCTGCAGCGACTCGTCCACCTCGGTGTTCTCGTCGTCCGCGACCGCGACGTACTGCTTGATCGACTTCTTGGTCAGCGTCACGTCGAGCGCCTCGTAGGCGGACTGGGTCTTCAGGTAGTCGCCCTCGCCGTGGTCCCCCGCACGGCCCGGGTCGGCCAGCTTCAGCTGGACCGTGTTGCCGCCGAAGGAACCCGTGGCGGACACGACGGTCACGATGTGACCACCGCTGCGCTGCAGGGACCCGGTCGTCGGGCCCTCCTTGTAGCGGCCGTAGACGAGCTGCAGCGGGCCCTCGTTGAGCTTCTTGGCGAGCTCACCGGCGAAGTCGGGGGAGTTCTTGGTGTCGACCGCGCCCGTCGTGGTGGTCCAGCCGGCGTCACGGGCCGGCTTGGTGGCGATGGTCCACGCCGTGCGCAGGTTCGTGAGGTTGGTGCTGCCGTTGTACTTCGCGTCGACGCCGATCCGGCCGATCGAGTTGGTGATCACGCCGTAGTCGGCCTGGTCCTTCGGGTTCAGGTTGGCGA
Organism: Lentzea chajnantorensis; assembly: GCF_054300775.1. Taxonomy (NCBI): domain Bacteria; kingdom Bacillati; phylum Actinomycetota; class Actinomycetes; order Pseudonocardiales; family Pseudonocardiaceae; genus Lentzea; species Lentzea chajnantorensis. Next base: position 2,237,021 of record NZ_JBSDZT010000002.1, read on the forward strand.
CCTTGGTGGTGATCCAGCCGACCGGGGCGTCCTTCTCGTGAGCCCAGTAGTGCAGGACGTTGTAGAGCGAGGTGGGGCCGCAGTAGGCGCCGCCGTTGTTCTCCAGCCCGGCGCGGAACTGGTCCACGTCGCTCACACCGCACTTGCGGATGGTGAAGTCCGGTCCGGCCAGGTCGGAGGCGCTCACACACGGCGGCGGCGTGCCGATGACCGGGTCGGCCGACGCCATCGGGGCGAAGACGGAGGCGATGGTGGCGGTCGCGGCAGTGACGATCAGAGCGTTGCGGATCATGTCGGTGTCCCCTTCGAGTTCCTGTGTTCCCCTGCGGTGGCACAAGATTCGCCGAGGCGGACCCCCAAGGGCATGAGGGGAGAACCCTCAACCCTCCAGCGCGGAAGTTGGGTGTATCAGGGACACCCCCACGCGCATCTGCTTCAGGCGAGAACGCGGGAGAGGTCCCTGCGACCCGCGATCCCGAGCTTCGTGTAGATGCGGCCGAGGTGGTTCTCCACCGTCTTCGGCGTCACGAACAGCTCCTGCGCGATCTCCCGGTTCGCCCGCCCCGCCGCGGCCAGGTCGGCCACCCGGCGTTCCGAGGCGGTCAACGCCTCCGCACCCACCACGACCTGCCGGCGCGGCCGGTCGCCGAGCGCCTCCAAGGCCTCGGTGGCGCGCGTCCGGAGCACCGCGGAGCCGCACTCACCGGCCAGCTCGATCGCCTTGTGCAGCGGTTCGCGCCCGTCGGAGCGCTTGCGGGCCACCCGCAGCGCCTCGCCGAGGTCGACCAGCGACCGGGCCAGCTCCAGACGGGCGGGGGAGCCCTCCAGGACCTCGACGGACTCCGTCAGCAGGTCCAGGCGCGCGGTGGCGTCGGCGTGGGCGAGCAGCCGCAACGCGGCCCCCACCTCGGTGGCGGCCCCCCACGCGCGGGCGACCTCCAGCTGTTCGGTGGCGAGCTCCACCGCCAGCTCGTGCTCACCCAGCAGCAGCGCGGCCCTCGTCGCCGGTGCGCGCCACGGGATCGTGGGCGGGTCGACGTGCACCTCGTGCATCGCGTCGCGTTGGCGGTAGGCCTCGAACATCGCCTTGCGCGGGTCGTTCTCCGCCAACGCGATGAGCGCGCGCACCTCGTGCAACCAGATCGTCGGCATGGTCGGGCGTGCGTGGGCGTGTGCCCGGTCGAAGGCGTCGATGAGCGACGCTGCTGCTGTCGTGTCGCCACGTTCCAGTGCGGCGTACACGGCGAAGTGGGTGGAGGTCGCGCGCAGGCTGATCACCGTGGACGTGGGGTCCTCCTGGGCGACGGCGGCCAGCGCGGCCTCGGCCTCCGCCTCGACCGCACGCATTTTGCCCTTGCGCCAGCTCAGGAACGAGGTCGCGTTCGCCACCATCGCGAACTCGATCGGTGAACCGTGGGTGCGCACCTTGAGCCGTGCGCGTTCGATCTCCCGTTGCGCCGTGTCGACCCCGTCCGCGGCCATCAGCGCGAGGAGCGCCACGAGCCACGCGACCATCTCGTCGGTGCTTCCGGTCGCGTCGTCCAGATACGCGCCGTTGGCCAACGCACGCGTCGCGGTCGCGGCCACCTCGTCGTGCGGCCACACCTCGTAGCGGCCCATCTGCGCGAGAAGACCCAGCAGCGTGCGTTCGTCGGGGGTGCCTCCGGCGAGGTGCTGGTAGCTGCTCAGGTGCGCGGACGCGGTCTGGCGCTGGTCCGGCAGGAACGAGCGGAACACCGCGAGCCGTGCCTCCAGGTGCAGCCGCGACTCGCCGACCGGCCGCTGGGCGATGGCCTCGGTGAGCTCCGCTATCGCCGCCGCAGGCCCCTCGACCACCGCCGTCGCGGAAGCAGCGGCGGCCACCAGCTCGGCGTCCGGGAGCCCCGCCGCGGCGGCCTTCAGGTGGCGGTGGGCGTTGACCGCGTCACCGGTGCGCAGCAACGCCCGGCCGAGCTCCGCGCGCAACGCGGCGTCGTCGGGCCGTTCGTCCACGGCCCGTGCGAGGTGTGCGGCGGCCGTACGTGCGTCACCGGCGGCCATCAGCGCCGACGCAGCCTTCCTGAGCACGTCGGCGGCGTCCGGCAGCGTGCCCTTCGGAGCGTGGACGAGGTGCGCGGCGATCCGGTCTGCCGGTGCGTGGGCTTCGGCCAACGCCGTCGCAGCGCGCGCGTGCAACGACCCGCGCGCAATCGGGCCGAGACTGCTCAACACCGCCTCACGCACCACGGGGTGCACGAACTCCAGGTGGTCGCCGGGGACGATCACGTTTGCCGCCACCAACGCCTCGACCGCGGCCGTCAGGTCCTCGGTCCGCGCGAGTGCCGCGGCCTGCCACGGATCTGCGTGCGTGCCGAGAACCGCGACCGCACCCGCGAGAGAGACGGCGTCCGCCGGCAGACGACCGAGCGTGGCGCGGAAGACCGTGCTGGGCCCCAGCCCACCGACCTCTGCCGCCGTGTCCGGGTCGTCGATCGGCAACCCGAGCGCCGCCAGCTCGTCGACCAGCACCCCGGCCAGGAACGGGTTGCCGCCGCTGGCCGCGTGCACGGCCTTCACCACCTCGGCGTGCCCACCGACCAGCCTGCCGATCGCGTCCGGGGTGAGCGGCCGCGGCAGCAACCGGTCGGCCGACATGCTGAGCTGCGCGAGCGGGCCCGCGTTGTCCGCGGGCGGCCGGGTGGCCACGACCAGCGCGATCGGCAGGTCGGAGATCCGGCGCGCCAGGTAGCCGAGGAACCGCAGCGACGACAGGTCGGCCCAGTGCGCGTCGTCCACGGTGATCAGCAGCGGCCGGGTGGAGGAGAGGTCCACCGCCACCCACCACAGCGAGTGCAACGTGCGCGCGAGCTCGGCCTCGCTCGGGTCGAGCGCCGCGTCGTCGAGTGCCCTGAGCGCGGCCCCCGACGGCCCGGCGAGGATCTTCTCCCTCACCTCACCCGAGTAGCGCGAGATCGACCGCTCGACCAGTTGCCGCACGACCCCCCACGCCATGGCGCTCTCCAGGGCGTCGCCGACCGCCTGCAACCGCCCGAACCCGCGCTCCTTGGCCAGCTCACGGCACTCGTGCACGAGCCGCGTCTTGCCGATGCCCGCACGCCCCTCGATGACGACGACACGACCCTCACCACGGGTGGCTGCGTCCAGGGCTTCGCGGATGTGCGCGATCTCGTCATCTCGTTCAAGCGGTTCGCGCACACAGTGATCGTAGCGGCCCTCCGGCGGGCTACATGCTGGTCATCGGCGTCGCGGACGGGCGACTTGATGCTCCATCGGGGTGAACGCACATCAGTACACGCAGTCGTCCGCCGAGGGCCGCCGCGGGACCGGCCAACAGCATGATCATCTGATTCGGTCTGCCCGCCGCACGACCCGCCCGCCCCCCCCATACCGCTTCGGCAGATCACGCCACGACACCCCGGTCTTGGAGGAGGAAAAGCGCCCGGCTCGATCAGCGCGGTCGCCTGCTCAGCACCACCTCGTGCACGCGGGCGGCCGCGGCTGCGGCGTCCTCGTGTTCCCACACGCGCACCGCCAGCCAGCCGGCATCGGTGAGCTTCGCGTCCGTGTCGAGGTCACGGCGGCGGTTGGTCTCGATCTTCGTCCGCCAGAACTCGGCGTTGTTCCTGGGCCACGTGGCGTGCTCGGGGCAGCCGTGCCAGAAGCACCCGTCGACGAAGACCGCGACCTTCGCGCCGGTGAAGACGATGTCGGCCTCCCTGCGCACGCTCTTCAGGGGCCGGCGGTGCACGCGGTAGCGCAGGCCCGCGGCGAACAGCGCCCTGCGCAGCTCGATCTCGATCTGCGTGTCGCGGGACTTCTGCTTGCTCATCCGTGCCCGCACACCCGGCGCGGTCTCGAGCGGCTCCACGGAGGCCATTCTCCCGTGGTGGTGCTCAGCGCTTGCGGGCGAGTCCCACGTAGACGTCCTCGGGGCCGCCCTCTCCGGCGGGGCCGAGTTCGGGGTGCCAGTGCGGTGCCGCGACGACGCCCGGTTCCAGGACCTCCATGCCCTCGAACATGGGGAGGAACTCGTCGCGCGAGCGGAAGTACATGGGGTCGCGGCTGTGCTGCATGGCCTCGACGACGGTCCCCATCTCCTGCGGCTTGAAGTCGGCCGTGAGGTGCGATAACGCGATGAGGCTGCCCTGCGGCATGGCGTCGCGATAACGTGCGACGACGTCGGCGGGACCCTTCTCGTCGGGTACGAAGTGCAGCACGGCCACCATCAGCAGGCCGACGGGCCGGGACAGGTCGATGAGGTCCTCCACGACCGGGTCGGACAGCACGTCCCGCGGGGAGCACATGTCGGCCTGCACGACGCCGGCGTTCGGGTTGCCCTCCAGGATCAGCTGGCTGTGCGAGACGGCGACCTCGTCGTGGTCGACGTAGACGACGCGCGCGTCCGGGTTCTCCTGCTGCACGATCTCGTGCACGTTGCCGACCGTCGGGATGCCCGAGCCCAGGTCCAGGAATTGCGTGATGCCCTGCTGCATCATCATCAGCACGGCCCGGCGCATGAACGACCGGTTCGACGCGGCGATGGCCCGGCCGTCGCGCAGCACGCCGAGGACCTTCTCGCCGACCACGCGGTCGGAGGCGAAGTTGTGGCCACCTCCCAGCAGGAAGTCGTAGACGCGCGCCGCGCTGGGCACGTCGGTGTTGATTCCTGCGGGCACCCACGAGAACGGCTCGGACATGACGGTCAACCTACCGGGTTGCATGCACGCGTGTGTGACCCCGGAACGGGTGAACCGCTACGGGAGCAAATGGCGGAACGCGGCGATGAGCAGCAGCCGTTGCTGGTCGACGTCGAGCGCGTCCTCGGGGCCCAGCCACTCGACCCTGATGCCGAGGTCGACCGCTGTCAGGTCCACAGTGGACTCATCCCGCGCGATCGGGCTGTCCTGGTGCAACAGCTGGTAGGAGAACCGGATCGCGACCGTGCCGTCGAAGCTGACCTGCTCCTCCGGCAACCGCAAGGCGGTGTGCACGGCCCCGTGCAGGGCCTCGCCGGTCAGGTGCAGCGGCGCCATCACCACGTGCGTGATGCCGAGGTCGTGGCTGCGCACCGACACCGCGACCGTGGGCCCGTCCGCGACCGGTGGCCGCGGCTGCGGGAACACCGGCAACGCCGACTTGCGGTCCGACCGCCACGCCGTGACCAGCCGCTCGACCGCGTCCACCAGGTCCACGTGCTTGCGCGGCGTCAGCAACGGCAGCGGCTCCTCGTCCACGCGCACGATGAACAGGAACGCGCGGCGGCGGGTCAGCTCCGCGGCGAAGTCGGCGATCCAGGTGTCCGTGGCCCACTCGCGCGACGGTGTGTGGGACGACCACAGCAGGACGTAGTAGTCCGACGACGCGATCGCGTCGGGCACCGGTGCGTCGGTCAGCTCGGTGAGGGAGGTGGTGACGTTGCGGGCTTCCAGGCCGGCTTGCAGGGCGTCGGCGTGCTGGCGGTCCTTGTGGGCGTACGCCAGGAACACCTTCGGGTGGATGTCTAAGGGCACGGGAGTCACCGTTCTTCCGCTGTGCCTTGGGGGTCTGCGGACAGTTGCCGTGGGTCGCAGGTTAACGATCCAGGTGCGGTTCAGATCGTTTGTCATGTTTCTGTCCTTGAACCGGCGCCTATCGAGTGGGTGATGCGGGCCGCCACCCTGCGCAGGTGGTCGACCAGCGGCCCCGGTCCGTGCACCGTGAAGTCGCAGTCCAGCAACGTCAACCGGAACGCCAGGTACTCGACGGTGTCCTCCCCGCTCTCCCACCGGCACGACGCCGCGTCGAGTGCCCGCAGCTCCCCGGCGGCGTCACCGAGGCGGGCCCGCGCCACCTCCACCGGCAACCGCAGCGTCGCGGAAGCCCGGTGCACCGGCACCGAGTCGTACATCCGCTGTGCCACGTACTCCACGGCGTCGCCGCCGGGTGCGGTGCGCGGGGTGGAACGGGCGCCGGTCGCGAGGGCCGACGTGATCCGGTCCAGGCGGAAGATGCGCCAGTCGGCGCGGTCGAGGTCGTGGGCGAGCAGGTACCAGCGGCGGCCGAGTGCGACGAGGCGGGTGGGTTCCACGTGGCGTTTCGAAGTCACGCCCTCGGCGGAGACGTAGGAGAAGCGCAGGCGTTCGCAGGCGTGTGCGGCGGCGGCGACCACGGTCAGCTGGGCGGGGTCGACCAGTGCGGCCGCGGGGACCGGCGAGGACGAGGTCGTGGCGGTCAGGGTCGCCACGCGGCGGGCCAGGCGCGGGGGCAGGACCTGGCGCAGTTTCGCGAGGGCGCGCAGGGAGGCGTCGGCGATGCCGGACACGGGCTGGCGGGCCGCGGTGTGCAGGCCCAGGGTGATGGCGACGGCCTCCTCGTCGTCGAGGAGCAGCGGGGGCATGGCCTGGCCGGCGACCAGGCGGTAGCCGCCGAGGGTGCCGAGGGTCGCCTCCACCGGGTAGCCGAGGTCGCGCAGGCGGTCGACGTCGCGGCGGATCGTGCGGCCGGTGACGCCGAGGCGGGTGGCGAGCTCGCTGCCCGGCCACTCGCGCGGGGTTTGCAGCAGGGACAACAGGCGCAGGAGCCGGGCGGCGTCGCTCATGCCGGAAACCTAGGCCAGAAGTAGGACCGATGTCGTCCTACATCGGCCATACGGTCGGGCCATGAACGTTGTGCCGGAGGGCTACCACACCGTCACGCCGTGGCTGATCACGCGCGGCCGCACGGTGGAGCTGATCGAGTTCGTCGTCGAGGTGTTCGGGGCGGTGGAGCTGGGGCGCGTCGGGCAGACCGGGGCGATCGGCCACGCCGAGGTGCGGATCGGGGACTCGGTGGTGATGATGTTCGACCATCCGGACTGGCCGGCCACACCGGGGTTCCTGCGGTTGTACGTCGCCGACGACGCGGCCGTTCTCCTGCGGGCGGTGGAGAACGGCGCGCGGGTGCTCACCGAGCCGACCGAGCTGTTCTGGGGTGACCGGGTGAGCAGGTTCGCCGACCCGTTCGGCAACCTGTGGTGGGTGCACCAGCGGGTCGCCGAACCGGCCCCGGACGAGCTGGACGCCAGGATGCGCGACCCGGAGTTCAGCAGGGCGATGGAGTACGTGCAGAGCCTGGACTTCACGCCGGGCCGGTGACGCGGGCGCGTTCCTCCGCGGTCAGCGTCGGGGCGGGGGCAGCGGTGCGCGGGCCGCGGAGGGTCGCCAGGAACACCCTGGGGCTCATCAGGTTCGTCATCGGGCCGGAGAGGGTGAACGCGTCGATGAACGCGCGGGTCACCGCCGGTTCGGAGGTCGCGGTGCGGACCAGGCGGTCGACGTAGCGCTGCAGGACGCGGCCCGCCAGCGGCAGCGGCTTGCCGATCGCGTCGGGGTAGAGGATGTCCTGGTTGGTGGCCATGGCCCAGGCGCCGTCGACGACCTTCGCGATGGCGCGCTGCACCTGCTGCGCGGTGGCACCGGAGCGCAGGCCCGCGTCGAGGGCCAGCGCGCTCTGCGCGGCGATCGACATGCCGTGGCCGTACACCGGGTTGTAGGTGGCGACCGAGTCGCCGAGCGCGAGCACACCCGTGGGCCAGGACTTCAGGCGTTCGAAGAACAGGCGGCGGTTCGCGGTGCCGTGGGCGCCGTAGACCGGGGTCAGCGGCTCGGCGTCGGCGATGAGGTCGCCGACGACCGGGTTGCGGACCGAGCGGGCGAAGTCGACGAACCGCGACTCGTCGGTGGTGGGCTCGCCGCCGCGGGTGCCGGAGAGCGTCACGAGCCAGCGCCCGCCCTCGATCGGCAGCAGCGTCGCCGTGCAACCGGGGTGCGGGTCGCGCGGGTTGGCCTGCACGTTGACGATCGGGAAGTCCGTCGCCGCCGAGGCGGGGGCGCGGAACACGCGCGTGGCGTAGGCGAGACCGGAGTCGACCGTCTCCTGCGGCACCTCGGGCAGCCCGAAGTCCGCGAGCCACCGCGCGAGCTTCGAGGCGCGGCCGGTGGCGTCGAGGACGAGGTTCGCCTCCAGCGAGACGCGCTCGCGGGAGACGCGGTCCTCCACCAGCACCCCGGTCACGGCGTCGCCGTCACCCAGCAACGACACCGGTTCCGTGCCGGTCAGCACCGAGATCTTGTTGTCCCGCAACGCCTGGCTGCGCACGACCCAGTCGAGCAGGCTGCGGCTGCACGAGACGATGTACTGCATCTCCGGGAACCGCGGCACCCAGCCCTGCGCGCTCAGCGACACCAGCGCGTTGGGCACGCCGATGCGGTGCGCGCCGGCGGCGAGGAGCTCGTCCAGCGTGCCGGGCAGCAGCTCCTCGATCGCGCGGGCACCACCGGACATCAGCAGGTGCGCGTGCCGGGCCTGCGGCACGCCGGTGCGCGGCTCGGGGCCGTCCGGCAGCTGGTCCCGCTCGACCACGGTGACCTCGTCGTAGTGCTTGACGAGGACGGTCGCGGCGAGCATCCCGGCGAGTCCTCCGCCGAGGACCACGGCGTGTGTCGGTGCCATCTAGTCGTTTCCCCCTGCTGCGTGCACGCGGGCGGCGTCGGCCACCGCGGCGTCGACGATGGGCGAGTGCTGGAACGCGCGCGAGATGCGCACCCACCGGTCGTGTTCGGTCGAGAGGTCCGTCCCGTCGACGATCTCGGCGACGGGACGGCGCTGAGGTGGCCTGCGACGGGCCTCGGTGGTGCCGGCGGCGCGCAGCTGGGCGGCCTCGACCACGGCGGCCAGCTCGTCGGCGGGCAGCTCGGCCGCGCGGGCCAGGGTGGTGGCCGACTCGCCCACGGACAGGTCGTAGTACGGCGTCAGCGCCCAGCGCCAGTCGTTCAGCTCGATGATCTGCCTGCGCACCCGGTGGTGCGGGTTCAGGAACTTGCCCGGCGCGACCAGCACGATGTGCGGGTTCACGTGCGCCAGCGACCGGTGCAGCGGCCGCAGCAGGAAGTACGTCCGCCACCGGCGCAGCCACAGCCGCGGCGACGGGCGGCGCGGCCCGAACACCGGCAACGCCATCGCGATCACCAGCGGGACGATGCTGAGCGCCGCCACCAGCGGTGCGGCCGTGCTCAGCACGTCGAAGCTGCGCTCACCGGCCCAGTTCATCAGCAGCACGAACAGCTTGACCACCGCGAACGCCACCGGGCCCAGACCGGTGAGCGCGTACCAGCGCAGCCCCCGCGCGAGCCACGGCCGCGCCGAGATCGCCTCGTCACGCGCACCCTGCCAGCAGTGGTAGGCCTGCCCGCCGCAGCCGACCGCCGTGGCCACGAAGTAGATGAACAGGAACACCGCCACCGTCGGCTGCGTGGCGTAGAACGTGTCGAAGTCGACCTGGCGCTCGTCGCCGACCTCGGACTTGAAGAACAGCACCACCATCGCCGCGATGATCGTGCCGTAGCCGATGAGGATCAGCCGGACCCGTTGCCACGCCTGGACCGGTGGGCAACGCCAGTACAGCACCAACGCGAACGACGAGCCGGAGAACCCGACCACGAGCGAGTACACCAGCAGCGCCGCGAAGTTCGGCACGCCCGACACCCAGTTGATCCAGGTGATGTTCGCGGGCGCGGCGAAGAACACGGCGAACGCGGAGAACGACACCGTCGAGATCAGCGCGACGACCCTGGGGCTGCCCCAGTTCGAGCGCAGCGCCCGGATCTTGTAGGCGAGCAGGAGCAGACCGGTCAGACCGCTGGAGAGGTAGGCCAGGTCAAAGATCGCCACGACGCACCCAGCGGGATCGCCCCTCGAGCGACTCGGCGATCCGCCGCACGTGCGGAGCGGTGTCGGTGCCCGCCGTGTCCGCCCACACGTGGTGCTCGGTCAGGCGCTCCAGCAGGTGGTCGGCGAGGTTCTCGGCCTGGCGCTCCTCGTCCTCGGTGAGCGTGGTGCGCCCGGCGATGATCTGCGCCATCCGCGGCAGCAGGTTCGGGGCGAGCTTGCGCATGCCCTCGGCCTTGGTCAGCGCCACCGGCTCGTGCCGCAGCAACGCGTGCGCGAACTCGTGCAGCAGCACGTGCAGGCGGTGGTACCACGACGGCGAGTCGGCGCAGAGCACGAGGTACGTGCCGTTCTCCAGCAACGCCGTCGCGCCGCTCAGGCACGTCGTCCCGGTGATCTGCGCGAAGCGCACCTCGACTGGGCTCCCGAGCCGCTCGCCCATGAGCTCGCAGACCCGGCGGCTCGCGTCCCGGTGCGTCGCGTCAGGCGGCAGGTCGAGGTCGCGGGTGACCTCGTCGACGAGCTCGCGCAGCTTCCTGCGGTTCACCCGGCGCCTCCTCTCGTCCTCGGCAGCAGCGGTCCAGATCGCGATCTTCACGCGTTCTCGGGCGGGGTGCGGCGGCCCTTCATCGGGAACGTCCAGCCCTCGCCGACCTCCAGCGCCTGCCGGAACCCTTCTACCGCAGCGGCTCTGGCCTGCGGGGAGAGTTCACCCGTCCGCTCGGCCAGGCGGGTGACGAACTCGACCACGCCGAGCTCGCGCAACGCCAGGAAGTCGGTCAGCTCCGAGTCGACCTTCGCCGCGACGTCGTCGTCGAAGAAGTACGCGGGATCGGCGCCGAAGTGGTCGGCGAGCCCGAGGATGTGCTTGAGCCGCGGGTTCGCGCTGGCCTGGCTGAGCAGCTCGCGGATGTAGCTCGCGGAGATGCTGCCGTAGTGGCCGGCGCTGCTGATCGACGCCGCGACCTCCTCCGGCGACCACGGGCCGCGGTCGGGCGGGTGCACCGCCTCGAACAGCGTGCTCAGCGCGGTGGCGCGCCAGCCGGGGCGTTCACCGCGGTAGAGCTCGCGCCGTCCGCCCAGGAACACGGCGGGGTGCACGCCGAGCGCGCCGGCGAGGTCGACGACGGCCTGGCAGGTCGGGTTGTCCTTGACGCCGAGCCGCAGCTGCGAGATGTAGCCGTGCCCGATGTCCCCGCCGCGTTCCCTGACCGCCGCCGCGAGCGCCACGTTGGTCATCTTGCCGGGGTGGTTGGGCGGGTTGTTGCACAGCTCGTTGAGGACCTCGGCGAACGGCCTCACGCCACACCTCCGCTGGAGCGACCCTACGGCCGGCAATCATTCCACTGCTGTGGAACCTCGCGAGCATATGGCATCACAAGGGTTGAATCCACCAGTGCGTAGCCCTATGCTCACAGTCCGCCGCTTCCACTGCTGTGTCGCGTTTGATCCGAACGACGTCACTTCAGTTGAACGTGGCAGCTGAGGCCAGTCAGGGCTGACGTCTGGGGGGACTGATGACGACGGCGCGGATGGGGCTGACTGTGAACGACGGTGCTGCTCGTTCCCTTGTCCTGCACGACGAGAGCGCTCCCTCGCGGTGCGGTTCCTGCGCTCAGCCGCTCGGTGCCTGGGCCACGGACCGCCTCACCGGCCTGCTCGGCCGCTGGGGCTGGGACGACCAGGCGCCCGCGCTGTACCGCAGGGCGCAGCGCCGCTGGGAGCAGGTCGCGCTGCTCATGATCGACCTCGACCGGTTCAAGAAGATCAACGACGACTACGGCCACCCGGCCGGAGACGTGGTGCTGACCGACGTGGCGGGCGTGCTGACGACGCACACCCGCTCCGCGGACCTGGTCTGCCGGTACGGCGGCGACGAGTTCCTGGTCCTGCTGCCGCGCACCACACCGGGCGAGGCCGCCGTGGTCGCCGAGCGGATTCTGCGCGGCATCAGGGCGTTGCGGACCGACATCACCACGAACGACGGCTACGGCCTCACGCTGACCGGCCAGACCGCCTCGATCGGCGTCGGCGCGCACGTCCCCGACCCCGGTGCCACGGTGGTCGACCTGGTCCGCGAGGCCGACGCCGCACTGCAGCTCGCCAAGCGCGGCGGCCGGGCGCGCGTCCAGGTGCACGACCCCGGCTCGTTCGCGGAACGCCGCACGGACACCGCGGCGCTGCACCACCTGCTCGTGTTGCAGGAGCTGATGGGCAGCGACCTGCTGCCGCACGTGCTGGTGGAGCTGTCAGAGGGTCCGAAGGCGTTCGAGGAGCTCGTCGCCACGGCGGGCCCGACCGTGCACCGGACGTTGGAACGCCTGCAGGACAACGGTTTCGTGATCCGCCGGGCGGCGAGGTACGAGTTGACGGCCGCGGCACGCGAGTGGATGACCGACGTGCTGCCGGTCGTGGGGGCCTGGGCCGGGCGCCACCACGTGCACGTGAGCTGAACCGCCGCGCGAACCTCGGGGCGTCGAAGGCACAACATCTGGCACCCTGCTCAGCGGATGGCCGCGAGCCGTTCCTCGACCTCCTCGGCCGTCGCGTGCCCGCGGGCGAGCGCGTACCCGTTCGTCCCGTCGAGCGCGATCAGCGTCGGGTAGCCGCTGACGCCGAACCGCGCCGCGCGCACGAAGTCCGCCTCCGGCTGCGCGCTGTGGAACGCCGCGACCACCGCGTCGCCGTCGAGCCCGAAGTCGGTGGCGATCCCGCGGAACGTCTCCGGGTCGGACAGGCTCCTGCCGTCGTGGAAGAACGCCTGCTGCACCGCGATGGCCAGCTCAGCGGCCCGCTCCGGCGCGGCTTCGCGCACCGCGGCCACCCCGCGGGCGGCACCCTCGGAGTCCATCACGAACTCGCCCTCGTCGAGCAGCCGGTTGAACGCGTCGCCGAACCGCGCGCCCGTACGTGCGGTCACCTCCACGTTCGCGTCCTTGATGAACCCGAACTCGCGGATCGGCACGCGCCGCGACCCGGTGAACAGCCCACCGGAGACGACCTCCACCGGCAGGTCGGGGTGGCGTTCGGTGAGGGCGCGCAGCGTGCCGGAGAAGGCGTGCGACCAGCCGCAGTAGGCGTCGAAGACGTAGACGAGCTTCACGACCGGGTACAAGCGCCGGTCCGGCCAGGACATTCCCGCCGGACCTGTCGGCTCCGCACGGGACGGGTCAGGCGGTCGAGCCGACTCCCTTGATCCGGCCGTCCCGGAACGCGTCCACGAACAGCCGGTGGTCCTCCCGGGTCTGCTGCGCGTAGTCCAGCGCGAACGTCACGATCGACTCGGTGAACTCGCGCTCGCGCGACCCGATGACCTCGGCGATGGCCTCCTCGCACTGGAAGTCCACCAGGGTCTGCTCGGAGTCCTCGTCGGCGACGCAGTGCATCTTGGCGGTGGCGCGGCCGAGGTAGTCGAGCACGGGCAGCATGTCGGCGGGCTCGGTGAGGTCGGACCAGTCGAGGTCGGCCTCGTACGGGGAGAAGCTCGGCGACGACGTAGCCGACGCCGTCGATCTCGGTGTGGCCGAGCCACGGGTCGGCGTGGGCCTGCAGTGCGCGTTGGGAGACGGCGGTGCGGTGGCCGTGGTCGGTGAAGTACGCGCGGATGCGGTCGTCGGGGACGATGCGGCTCGGGGCGGCGACGTTGGCCTGCTTCATCGACAGCACCACGTCGTTCTCCAGCGCCTGGGTGCGGCCCTCGACGAGGATGTTGTAGGCGTGCAGGCCGGCGGAGCCGATGCCGAAACCGCTGCGGCCCACCACGTCCTTCACGGTGTAGGTGCGGCTGCTGGCGCGTTTGCCCTGCGGGATCGTGTCGAGGTAGGCGGCGTAGGCCTGTTCGACGGCGGCGCGGACCTCGTCGGACAGTTCGTGGGTGCCTTCGCGGTCACGGCGGAACGTCCGCTCGTAGTCGCGGATCGTGGTCTTCTCGCGCAGCAGGTCGATGCGGGTGGCGAGGCGGGCGCGCTGCAGGACGCGGTGCAGGGCGCCCTCCGTGCTGTCGAGGCCGAGGCTGAACAGCTCGTCGCCGGGTTTCTCGGCGAACGTGCGGACCTGCGTCACGTAGGCGGCCACGTAGGTGCCGATCAGCTCGGTGATCGCGCTGTCGGGCAACGCCTTGCGCCAGCCGAGCAACGCCATGGAGGCGGCGAAGCGGCGCAGGTCCCACGTGAACGAGCCGAGGTAGGCCTCGTCGAAGTCGTTGACGTCGAAGACGAGCGTGCCCTCGGAGTCCATGTAGGTGCCGAAGTTCTGCGCGTGCAGGTCGCCCTGGATCCAGATGCGGCCGGTGCGGTCGTCGGCCCACTCGTCCGGCAGCTCCGCCATGTCCGCGTAGAACAGGCAGGCGCTGCCGCGGTAGAACGCGAACGGTTCCGCCGCCATCTTGCGGAACTTGTGCCGGAACGCGGCCGGGTCGGCCGTCATCAGGTCGGTGAACGCCTCTTCGAGCACGCTCACGATGCGGTCGCCACGATCGGTCACGGCGGCACCCCCTTGTCTCCCGGCCGGCCGTGTCTCCCGTCCGGCAGGACGCACAGCCCACCACGCCGGTGCCCTCCGCGCACGGTGCGCGTGCAAATTTCGCCGGCCGTTCCACCGGAGTTGCCCCGAGCCGGGACGAACCGGGCAGGAATCGAGAAGCCGACGGCCCGCGCCGCCCCCTAGCGTCGCGGGCATGTGCTTCATGTTCGGTGCCAGCCAGGAGCAGATCCGGCACGCGCTCGGCCTCGCGGAGGCGGGCCCCGGCGAGGCCGAGCGGGACGAACCGGACGAAGGGACGGGCTACGCCTTGCACTCCAGCAACGTCTGCGCGGAGCTGCCGCCGTAGAGCGACGGATCGACGGCGGAGCAGTGCTGCGTGATCCACTCCTGGCGGCCGTTGTCCGTGCCGCCGGGACCGCGCATGCCCATGCCGCCCCCGTTGCCGAGCACGAACTTCAGCCTGCCCCCGCTCACCCAGGCCTGGAGCTGGTCGACCGACGGCGCGTCGTCCGAACCGGAGAACCCGCCCATGCCGATCACCACCTCGTCGGAGCCCATGATGAACGGCGCCGCCGCCTGCGCCGAGCCCGCGACGGCCAGGGTGATCGCGGCGCCACTGCTGTTCTCCTTGGCATAGGCCAGGATCTTGCGCTGTTCCTGGGTGAGCTCACGACTGCCGGGGCCGGGGCCGCGCATCTGCTGGCCGCGGTCAGCACGACCGTCAGGCGCCTGCCGGGTCCCGTTCGGCGGCATCTGGCCGGGAGCCTGCCCACCTGGCACCGGCCCGTCGCGGAAGAACTGCCCACCACCGTCAGCCGGTCCGGCCGCGGGCATCACCCCGTTGTCCGTCGCGGTCGCCGCCGTCGCGGTGGACCACACGGCCGGCACCAGCAGCACCGCCACCACCGCCGCGACCAGCCCGGTCCGGCGCAGCCCTGCCAGCAGCACGACGACCGCCACCGCGGCCACCCCGACGACCGCCCAACGCGCCCACCCGTGCCACGACGTGTCCCGCGAGACCACCACGAACGCCCAGGCCGCCGTGAGCACGACCGAGACCGGCAGCAGGAACCGCACGACGCTCCTGGCCCGCCAGAACATCACCAGCCCCGCGGCGCTGATCGCGGCGACGGCCGGTGCCAGCATCGTCGTGTAGTACGGGTGGAAGATGCCCTGCGCGAAGCTGAACACCGCCATCGTCACGAGCAGCCAGCTGCCCCACAGGAACCAGCCCGCGCGCTCGGCCGCGTCACCCGGCACCTCGCGCCGCCGCCGCAGCAGCACCCCGCCGACGGCGACCGCGACCAGCACGAGCAGGCTCAACGGCAGCAGCCACGAGATCTGCCCGCCGACCGCGTTGTCGAACATGCGGGTGACGCCCGCCTGACCGCCGAACATCGCGCCGCCACCGGGACCGGCGACCTCCATCCCCGCCGGCGGCGTCCCGATCATCCGCTCGCCGCCGCCACCGCGGTTGCCGGAGCCGCCGAACACCCGGCCCAGGCCGTTGTAGCCGATGATCAGGTCCCACGCGCCACCGTCGGTGGACCCGCCGATGTACGGCTTGGACCCCGGCCAGAACGCGTGCAGCGCCACCCACCAGAACGACGACACGACCAGCACCACCCCGGCGCCCAGGAGGTCGGCGACCCGCCGCTTCAGCGGTGAGCCCGTCGCCACCAGGTACGCCAGCGCGAAGCCCGGCACCACGATCCACGCCTGCAGCATCTTCGTGAGGAACCCGCAGCCGATGAAGAAAGCGCACCACAGCAACCACGTCGTCCGCACCCGGCTCTCGGGGGCCTGCACCGACCGCGTGAGCGCGTAGGCCGCCGCGACGAGCGTCAGCACCAGCAGCGTGTCCGGGTTGTTGTCGCGGTTGATCGCCACGGTGACCGGCGTCAGCGCGAAGATCAACGCCGCGAGCAGCGCCACGTGCTCGCCCGCCCACCGCCGGACCGTCCGGTGCAGCAGGAACACCGCCGCGACGCCCTCGACGACCTGCGGCAGCAGCACCGCCCAGCCGTGGAACCCGAAGAGCCACACGGAGACCGCCTGCGGCCACAGCGCCATCGGCGGTTTGTCGACGGTCACCACGCCGGCCGGGTCGAACGAGCCGAACAGGAAGTTCGTGAACGACGTCGACATCGACTTGGCTGCGGCCGCGTAGTAGGAGTTGCCCACCTGGCCCGCGCCGATCCGCCACGCGTACAGCGCACCGGCGGTCGCGCAGATCGCCGCGAGCGCCCAGGCAGGCCAGCGCGCCGGACGGGTGTCCGCGGGCGTGGCGGCGGGTGCGGCCACCTCGGCAGTGGCGGTCATGCTGGTTCCTTTCGGTCGTCCCGGCGGAACACCCAGCTCCGCAGCAGGAAGAAGCGTCCCGCCGTGCCGAGCGCCGACGAGCCGAGCAGCACCGCCAGCTCCAGCAGCCGGGACGGGTCGGGGGTGGCCGCGTGCAGCACGAGCAGCGCGGCCGACGTGAACGCGTAGTACAGGCCGAACACCACGAGGCCCTGCAGGTGCGTCCGGCCGCGGGCGGTGTTGCGGGCGGTGAACGTGAAGCGCCGGTTGGCCTCCGTGTTGACCAGGGTGGTGATCACGAGCGCCAGCAGGTTCGCCGTCAGCACCGGCCACCACGTGCGGAAGACGCCGTACAGCGCCAGGTTCGCGAGCGTGGAGACCACGCCGATCACCGCGAACGACAGCACCTGCCAGGACAGCCCGCCCTCGCTGCGGCTGAGCACCGCGTCGGGGTGGATCGCCCGCGGCTCCGGGCGCCGCGGCAGGTCCGGCACGCGCGCGGTGCCGTTGGCCTTGGCCCTCGCCACCCGGATGAGCCCCTTCACGTCGTCGAGCGCGGTGCCGAGCACGTCGACCCGGCTGTCCACGTCCTCGACCCAGTCCACCGGCACCTCGTGCACCCGCAAACCGTTGTGCTCGGCCAGGAGCAGCAGCTCGGTGTCGAAGAACCACGCGTCGTCGCCGGCCCGTTCGAGCAACGGCCGGACCACCTCCAGCCGTGCCGCCTTGAACCCGCACTGGGCGTCGCTGAACCGGGCGCCGTGCGTGAGCCGCACCAACGCGTTGTAGCCGCGCGACACGATCTCGCGCCGCGGCCCGCGCACGGTGCGCGAACCCGGTGCCAGCCGTGAGCCGATCGCGAGGTCGGAGTGGCCGTTGACCAGCGGCGCGACCAGCGGCAGCAGCCCGTCGAGACCGGTGGACAGGTCGACGTCCATGTAGACGACGACGGCCGCCTCACTCGCTCCCCACGCCTCCTTCAGCGCGCGTCCCCGGCCCTTGCGGTCGAGGTGGTGCACGCGCACCCGGTCGAACCGCGCGGCCAGGTCGTGCGCCGTGGCCAGGGTCGCGTCGGTGCTCGCGTTGTCGACGACCACGATCGACCAGTCGAACGGGAACTGCTCGCGCAGGAACCCGTGCAGCACCTCGACGCACCCCGGTAGCGCGCGTTCCTCGTTGTGGACGGGGATCATGATGTCCACGGTCGTCGTGGTCCTGTCGTCACGGCGCCGCACCGCGGCTGGCGCCCCGCTGACCGCCATCTGCTCTCCGTTCCACTGTGGACACGTTGCGTCGTTCCCGCTCCAGGGTTCTGGTGCGGTCGTGAGAACGTCCTTGGCTTCTGCTGAGAGGTTCGTGAGAGCCCGCGTGCTCACACAGCGGGCTCACAGGTCGCGGCCCTACCGTCACCGCCATGCGACTGCTGGTGGTGGACGACGACCCGGACGTGCGGGACAGCCTGCGGCGCAGCCTGGAGTTCGAGGGCTACGACGTCACCACGGCCGCGGACGGGGCGGAGGCGCTGCGCCGGCTGAGCGGGATCGACCTGGCGATCCTCGACCTGATGATGCCGAACGTCGACGGCTCGGAGGCGTGCCGCCGGTTGCGCGCGGCCGGCGAGCGGCTGCCGGTGCTGATGCTGACCGCACGTGACGCGTTGGGGGACAAGGTGACCGGGTTGGACGCCGGTGCCGACGACTACCTCGTCAAGCCGTTCGCGCTGGAGGAGCTGCTGGCCCGCGTGCGCGCGTTGCTCAAGCAGAACCGCCACCGCGCGGAGCCGTCGCTGCTGCAGTTCGCCGACCTGCGGATGGACCCGGTCGAACGCGCGGTCTGCCGCGGCGGCACCCGGCTCGACCTGACGCCGACCGAGTTCGACCTGCTCGCGGTGTTCCTCGCCGATCCGGGGCGGCTGCTCACCAAGCAGCACCTCAAGCACGCGGTGTGGGGCCACGACCAGGGCACCAACAACCTCGACGTGTACATCGGCTACCTGCGCCGCAAGACGGAGGCCGGTGGCCGGTCGCGGCTGCTGCACACCGTGCGCGGCCTGGGTTTCATCCTGCGTGAGTCGCTGTGAGGGGCCCGGTGCTGCTGCGGAGCAAGCTCGCGGTCATCACCGCGTGCGTGGTCGCGGTCGCGATAGCGGGCATCAGCGTCGTCACGTGGGTGGTCACCGAGCACAACCTGCGCTCCGAGCTTCGACAAGTCGCTGGTGGCGAGCCTGCCGCCACCGGTGCGGCTCCCGCAGCGGCCGGGCGAGGTCCGGTTCTTCAAGCTGCGCTGCGACGAGGGCGTACCGGGCGAGGGGTTGCAGCAGGTGCTCCAGGGCATCCAGGAAGCCCGCCCGGACGGCACGAGCTGCGCACCGCCCGGCGTCGACCCGGTCGTCACGACCGCCGCCGACCTCCAGGCGCTGTCCACGACGTTCCGCGACGGCGTGACCCGGTCCGGCACGGCGGCGCGGGTGCTGCTGCAACCGCTGGACAACGGCACCGTCCTGGTGCTCAGCCGGAGCCTCGCCGAGATCGACAGCACCCTCACCACGCTGGCCGGTGTGCTCGCGAGCGTCGCCGTGCTCGGCGCGTTGCTGGTCGCCGCCGGCGGTTTGTGGCTCACGAGGCGCGCGCTCGCACCGATGGAACGCCTCACGGAAACGGCCGAGCACATAGCCCGCACCGAGGACCTGACCACGCCGGTCACCGTCTCCGGCCAGGACGAGGTGGGCCGCCTGGGCCGGGCGTTCACCGCGATGACCACGGCGCTCGCCGAGTCCCGCCGCCGCCAGCGCGACCTGGTCAACGACGCCGCGCACGAGCTGCGCACGCCGTTGACGAGCCTGCGCACCAACATCGACCTGCTGGTCCGCGCCGAGCGCACCGGCCGCGAGCTGCCCGGCCGCGCTGAGGTGCTGGACCGGGTGCAGGCGCAGAGCCGCGAGTTCGGCGACCTGGTCAACGAGCTGGTGGTGCTCGCCCGCGACGAACGCGAGCTGGCGCGCGAACCGGTCGAGGTCTCCGGCGTCGTCGACCGGGCGGTCCGGCGCGCCCGCAGCCGGGCCCACGAGCACGTCTTCGACGTCGAACGCGCGGAGTGGTCGGTGCTCGGTGACGCGGCCGCGTTGGAGCGCAGCGTGCTGAACCTGCTGGACAACGCGGTGAAGTTCGCACCGGCCGGGTCCATGATCACCGTGCGGTCGCGGCCGGGCTGGCTCACGGTCACCGACGAGGGCCCCGGCCTGCCCGTGGAGCACCGGTCCGCCGCGTTCGAACGGTTCTGGCGCGCGCCCGACGCCCGGCGCCTGCCCGGTTCCGGCCTGGGACTCGCGATCGTGGCGGACATCGTCGCCGTGCACG
Organism: Lentzea chajnantorensis; assembly: GCF_054300775.1. NCBI lineage: Bacteria > Bacillati > Actinomycetota > Actinomycetes > Pseudonocardiales > Pseudonocardiaceae > Lentzea > Lentzea chajnantorensis. Next base: position 2,256,844 of record NZ_JBSDZT010000002.1, read on the forward strand.
GCGGATCGGTCCGGTTCGTGCCCAACGGCCGTGGCGCCTCGGTCCGCGTCGAGCTGCCGCCACAGCGGCACCAGGTTCGCCGTCAGTGGCGCAACGGTATGCGCGCCATGGGTTCGACGAGCTCGCGTTCCTCGTAGGACAGGTGGGACAGCAGCGTGTCCGTCAGCACGTCGACCGCTGCTTGCAGCTCCACGATCTTGTGCGGATCGGCGACCGTCGCGACCAATGCGGCGTCCACGCGTTCAAGCACGTCGTGGATGACACGGTGTTCTTCGCTCAGGCGGTCGAGCACGGGCCCAAGACGTTCATCGCCTCTGCGCAGCTGCGGGTAGAGCGCCCGGCCGACGTCGAGCGTGCCGCTCGCGACCTGCTGCACCAGTGAGCGGACCTTCGCCAGCTCCTCGCGCAGGTGGTCGTGCACGTCGATCAACTGCCGGCCCATGGCCTTGCCGGCCGCGGTGTAGACGGAGTCGTCCTGCGGCGCGGGGCTGGTCGGACGTGCGCCCTCGTCCCACAGCCGCTCCCGCGAGAGCCGCGTGCCGTCGTCCGGCGTCGGGGTGACGCCGAGGCTGTCGGCCACCTGCGGGGCCGGCCTGCGTTCGCCCGCGACCAGCTCCCGCACCGCGGGCGCGACCTCCTCGGCGAACCGGCGCAGCTCCTCGTCGCCGTCGGCCTCGACCATGAGGACGAAGCCGCTGATGCCGTGCTCCAGCGCCAGGCCGGCGAGCTGCTCGGCGGTGAGGTCGCCCGTGATGTTGTAGAGCCGGCGGATCGCGGCGGGGGAGCGGCCGGCGGCGACGGCGGCGTCGTCGATGACCCGGTTCATCGCGCCGAGCCGCTCGGGCGGTGCGTACGGGCTCGACGGCAGCCACCCGTCGGCCAGGCGCCCGGTCAGCTGCAGCATCCGCTTCTTGTAGGCGCCCACCCAGATGCCGATGTCGTGCGCGGGGAACGGACCCGGCCGCGCACCGTTCAGCGAGTAGTGCTTGCCGTGCAGGTGAACCCCGCGTCCCGGCGTCCACAGCGCCCTGATCACCCCGATGGCCTCTTCGAGCGCCTCGACCGACTGCGGCGGCGTGCGGTGCGGCCCGTCCATGGCGGCGATGGCGTCCCAGAACGCCCCCGCGCCAAGCCCGAGCTCCACGCGCCCACCGGTGATGAGGTCGAGACTCGCGGCCGCACGCGCAAGGACGGCCGGTGGCCTGAGCGGGAGATTCGCGACGTTGGGGAACACGCGCACGTTGCTGGTCGCCGCGGCGATGACCGACAACGACGTCCACGTGTCGAGGTGCGTCGCGTTGTACGGGTGGTCCTGAAGGCTGACCAGGTCGAGTCCGAGCACGTCAGCGGCCTGGGCGAGGCGCAGCGTGTCCGAGAACCGCTCGGCGGTGGGCGGCAGGAAGACACCGAACTCAAGCGGGTGGCCATACTCTGTCATGCCGAAAGTATGCCATACAGATGTTCTGCTGAGCAGACGTTCTGTTCGGGCTAGCATTGGTCGGGTGACCGCTCTCGACGAAGACTTCGGCTGGACCCTCGGCGTGGTCTTCCGCGCCTACGTCAAGGCCACCGGCGCCGCGGTCGGCGACCTGCCCGGCGGCCACCGCGGCTACCAGGTCCTCACCGCCGCGACCCGCGACCGGCCGGAGAGCCAGTCCGCGCTGTGCCAGCAGCTGGGCATCGACCGCACGGTCATGACGTACCTCCTCGACGACCTCGAACGCGCCGCGCTGGTCACCCGCAAACCGGCTCCGACCGATCGCCGCACGCGCCTGGTGGTGGCGACGGACGCCGGCCGCGCACGCCTGGAGGACCTCGACCGGCGGCTGCGGCACGCCGAGGCACACGTGCTGTCGGCGTTGCCGGAAGAGGAGAGGGAGACGTTCAAGCGGCTGCTGTGCCGGTTGGCCGGGCACGTGAACTCGCTCGACCCCGTGCCGAGCGCGTGCCAGGTCGTGCAGGACATCGCGGCGAGCACGCCGTGAGCCCCGACCTCGCGAAGGTGGTGTACGTCGGCATCGCACTGCTGGTGGCGGTGGCCGGCGGGCTGGCCGCGGTGGCGGTGCGGAGGCGGGACGGGCACAGCGGGTTCTGGCTGTGGACGACCGGCGCGTGGGTGTTCGTGATCGTCGGGTTCATCGGTGTGCTGGCCTTCATGAGCGCGGGTCTGCTCTGATCCGTCGACGACGAGGACCGCACCTGTCAGCGAGGGCACTGCGGCTGTGGCGGGAGGTCCGCTGCTCGCGAGGCTTGGCACCATGATCGGCCGTGATGGTGAGTCAGAGCACGGTGCGGGAGCTGGCCGGCGCGAAGTCGTTCGAGCGAGGTCAGCGGTACTTCGCGGCGGGTCAGGTCCGGCGGGTCGCGGTGAGCGGCTCGACCGTGAACGCCACGGTGGACGGCACTCGCTCCTACCGCGTGCGGCTGGACCTGACGCGCACGGGCCTGCGCGGAAGCTGCTCGTGCCCGTACGGAGCTGACGGGATGTTCTGCAAGCACTGCGTCGCCGCCTCGCTGGCCTGGCTGGAACAAGGCGGCGAAGTGGGGGAGCCGCGCTCGGCACCGTTGACCGAGAAGCGCCTGCGGGCGTTCCTGCGCGGTTGTGACCAGGAGTGGCTGGTCGAGCAGCTGATGACGGCCGCGAAGTCGGACCGGCTGCTGCGTGCCCGGCTCGCCGCCGCGGCCGGGCACGCGGACGCGTTCGACGACCAGGACATCAGAAATCGCCTGGAACGTGCCATCGACATCCCGGACTACGTCGAGTACGCCGAGGCGTACGGCTACTTCCTGCACGTCGGTGAGGCCCTGGACGAGGTCGAGCGCTTGATCGGCGCCGGTTTCGCCGATGCCGCGATCACCCTCGCCGAGTACGCGCTGGAGCTGCTGGAGTCCTCGGGAGAGCACGTGGACGACTCCGACGGCGGGTTGTCGGAGGCGATCGCCCGCGCGGAGGAGATCCACCTGGCGGCGTGCGAGGCGGGTTCACCGGACCCGGTGGAGCTGGCCGAGCGGCTGTTCACGCGTGCGGTCGACAGCGAGTACGAGGTGTTCTTCGGCGCGCTCCCCGAGTACGAGGAGGTGCTGGGCGCAGCGGGGACGGCCCGGTACCGGGAACTGGTCGAGAAGGCGTGGCAGGAGCTGCCGCCGAAGAGACCGGGCGACCACAACGCCCGCCGCTTCGTCATCACCCACCTCATGGAGGACCTGGCGGAGTCGTCAGGAGGCGCGGACCGGCTGGTCGAGGTGCTGGCGAGGGACGTGACCAGCGCCTACGACGTGCTCCGCGTCGCAGAGCGGCTGTGCGCGGACGGCCGCGACGACGAAGCGCTGACCTGGCTGGAACGCGGCCTGGCCGACTTCGAGCCCGATCGTCGCCTGCGCGCCCTGGCCGCCGAGATCCACGTGCGCGCGGGCAGGCGCGACCAGGCGGGCGAGGTGCTGTGGGCCGAGTTCACCGAGCGCCCGGCCCAGGAGTCCTACCTCGCACTCCGGCACGCCACCGCCGAGGGCTTCGCACCCTGGCGGGGACGCGCACTCGCCTTCCTCGCCGAGACACCGCCCGCCACCACCCCCTGGTCGCCGGGCCGTTCGACGCTGGTGGAGATCCTGCTGGCGGACGGCGAGATCGACGCCGCCTGGCAGGCCGCCGTCGACGGCGGCTGCTCGGACGGCCTGTGGCTCCGCCTCGCGCGGGCCCGTGCCGCCGACCACCCGGCCGACGCGGCCCCCGTCCTGCTGCGGGCCGCAGACCAGGCGATCGAGCTCCGCAACCGCGACTCCTACCGTGCAGCGGCTCGCCTGTTGGCCGAGGCTCAGGCCCTGTTCGACCGTTGCGACCGCGACGGTGACTTCCGCGACCACATGGCCGCGCTGCGGCACGCACACCGCACGAAGTGGGCCCTGCGCCAGGAACTCGACTGGGCGCGCCTGCCCTGATCCGACGAGATCGAGGTGGTCACCCGCCGCGAGGGGCAGCAGGAGTTGATCGACACCGGTCTGGTCGTTCGCCAGCCGACCGGCGGCCATCGCGCACTAGAGTTGTTGCATGGCGCGGGATGCGGTGTCGTACAGGGGTGCGCTGAAGATCCTCGGCAAGGACGATCCACCGTGGCTGAAGGTGCTCGACATCGTGACCGGCGGCGTCGTGCTCGGGTCCGGGGTCCTGTCGCTGGACGGGCTGTTCGCGATGGTCGACCAGAAGAACGAGACCGTGCGGATCGTGCGGGAGGGCATCGGGCGGCTGACCAACCGGATCTCCGAGGCGTCCGGTTACCGGCGGCACGAGCTGGTGATCGCCGCGCACACCACGATCGTCCTCACCGCCTTCTTCGACGCGGCCCGTTCCACCTACGGGACCTTCTTCGCCCGAGCCCGTGTGACCGAGGAGGAGAAGCTCGCCGTCGCCGACTCCTCGAACAACCGGGGGCTCCTCGCCACCCTGTTCACGGCCCCCCTCCCCACCCCGTCGTCGTCGGTGACGGCGGGACAGGTCGAGGAGGAGGTCGAGCGGTGGGCACAGACCGTGAGTGACCAGCTGTACGAGTTCCTGGCCGGTCTCTCGCACACGGCCGGGATCCGGCGTGCGGATCTGAGCACCGCCACGGTCGGCAACTACCGGTCGTACTACCTCCAGCTGCAGACCGACGTCCCGGAGTTCGCCGTCTGGGCGGGTCAAATCGCCCACGCGGCCACGCACACCTCGCTGAGCAGGCTGGAACGCCTGCTCAAGGTCGGGCCGGGTGCTGTGGGACGGCCCAGCACCGAGATGATCGCCGAGCTGAACCGGGCCGAGCTCGGCCGCCCCGTCCTGGACACCAGCACCGACTACGGCTTCCCGCTCACCATGCCGACGGTCGACCAGATCTTCGTGAGCCCCCACTACGTCCCCCGCGGTGCCGCGGACGAACCGCCCTCGCGTGACCTCGAGTTCATGCTGGCCCGCCACTTCACCACGGCCGACGCCACCACCCGTCCGCTGGTCGTCCTCGGACAGCCGGGCGCCGGCAAGTCGTTGCTGTCGCGGGTGCTCGCCGCTCGCCTGTCCGGCTCCGGCTACACCGTCGTCCTGGTGCGGCTGCGGGACGTGCGCGCGAACGCGGCCATCGCCGACCAGATCGACCAGTCGCTGCGGGCCGCCACCCACCGCCGGGTCGGCTGGCCCACCCTGACCGAGGATGCCGCGGACACCATCCGCGTCGTCATCCTCGACGGTCTCGACGAGTTGCTCAGGGCCAGCCCCACCGATCGGCTCGACTACCTGCACCAGGTCGCCGAGTTCCAGCGCGTCGAGGCCGTCCTGGGGCGTCCGGTGGCGGTGGTGGTCACCTCGCGCACGGTCGTCGCCGATCGGGTGGAGATCCCGGAGGGCTCCCCCGTGGTCACCATCGCCGACTTCACCGATGCCCAGGTCCGGGTGTGGCTGAGCAGGTGGAACAGGGTCAACGCCGGAGGCCGGCCGTTGCCCTTCGAGGTCGTGACCGCGCAGCCGGAGATCTCCCGGCAGCCCCTGCTGCTGTTGCTGCTCGCGCTGTACTACGCCAACCCCAGCGTCGACCACGACGCCGAGCTGTCCACAACGGAGCTGTACGAGCGCCTGCTCACGATCTACGCGGATCGCGAGGTCGGCAAGCACGGCCCGCCGCCCACCGCCGCTGCCAGGGCCGACGACGTCGAGGCGGTGCTGCGCCGGCTGTCCATCGCGGCGCTCGGCATGGTCAACCGGGGCCGCCAGAGCCTCAGCGAGGCCGAGCTGACCGCGGACCTGGCCGCGCTGGACGAGCAGACCGGCACCGGCAGGCACGTCTTCGGCGAGTTCTTCTTCATCCACACCAGCACAGCGCGCGAGGCGACGACCGTCCACGCCTACGAGTTCCTGCACCTCACCTTCGCCGAGCACCTGGCAGCCCGGCACATCCACGCCACCCTCCTCGACCTGGCCACCGCCACCTTCGCGGTCCGCAACCACGTGCCCGACGACGACCTCCTGCACGCCCTCCTCTCGCACCAGCCGCTGTCCTCCCAGGCACCGATCCTGTTCTTCCTCGACGACATGCTCAAGGAGTGCCCCGAGTCCGTCCGGGACACCCTGCGCCTGCTGATCCGCGACCACGCGTACCGCCCGCCCTCGCGCCGCTACACCACCTATGTGACCGAGCGGCGCAACATGGTGCGCACCGCCGCCATCTACTCGGCCAACCTCCTGGCGATCTACGTCAGGACGTTCGGCCCGTTCTCGGTGGCGGACATCTGGCCGGAGCAGGAGCACGGCTGGAACGACACGGTCGCGTTGTGGCGAGCGGGGCTGACCTTCGACGAACTCCCCGACCTCCTCGTCGAGTTCGCCCGAGCCCACTCCACGATCAGCACGTCGGGCTCCGGTGTCTTCGACTCCGAGTTCGTGCTGAGCTCCTACGTCCACCTCCTCATGGGGGACAGGAACACGGCGGTCGAGGCCGTGCTCGGCCGCGCCATCCTGCGGGGTCAGGGGGTGGAGTGGTGGATCGGCTTCGGGAAGAACGACTTCTTCGAGTTCATCCCACCCCTGCTCGCCGCGACCCCGGTCACCACCTGGGACGACGTGAGGCGGCTGCTCTCCCCGGAACTCATCGGTGACCCGTCGTTCCGAGACACCGCGTGGATATGGGACCTCTTGTGCACGAAGAGCGGACAGTGGCCGGCCAAGACCACGGCAGCGCTGGCCGCCATCGCGTTCCGCAACAAGGCGGAACCGCAGCCGGCTCGGATCGCCGCAGCCGCCTTCCGGCACAGGGAGGTCTACGACAGGGTGCGGGACACCAGGAACTGGCCGGACACCGCGCTTCGGGTGCTCCAGCTCGCCAAGGCCCGCCACGAGGGCGCCGAGGAGGTGCAGCCCACGATCGAGCTGGTCCACGCCCTGCTGGACGACCACCCGCGGCATCCTGGCCAGAGGCTGTGAACGAGCGGTTCCGCCCCCTGCTCTTCCCGCGCGCTGCGAGGTGCCCGGCAGGGATGCGCGACCGGCTCCGCACCCGGGCCCGTCCCGGTCGTGCGGCGCTACGCCGGGTTCTCCGCGACGGCGAGGTAGTCCGTGTAGATCTGCGGCGAGCCCGAGAACGAGGCCAGCTGCTTCCACTCCTCGTACATCTGCTTGGTGTCGCGGTGGGCGGCCGCGAACTCCGCGGCCTCACCGGTGGCGATGTCGGGCTCGGGGTAGAAGACGTCCAGCGCGTCCAGGCTCGCGATCTCCATCATCATCACGTACTGGTCGAGGCGGTTGCCCCGCTCGCCCTTGAGCACGTGGAACCGCCAGTCCGGGTAGTCGTCGATCCGGTGGTGGTTCTCGGCGATGAAGCGGTCGAACACCTCCTCGGTCACGCCGGCGCGCAAGGCCAGGTTGTGAATCCCGATGACCCTGGCGACGGGCTCCTCGCCGGGGCGGTCGCGGTAGCGGGGGCCGGGCGTGACGGTGCTCCGCGGGTTGTCGGCCAGCAGCCGGTAGTCGGTGAACAACGTCGGCAGCTCGCCGTACGTGCCCAGCCGCCGCCACCGCGCCAGCACGGCCTCCGCCTCGGGGTGCCGCGCCCAGAACTGCCGCGCCTGCTCGGTCTGCTCACCCCTGGCCGTGACGTAGCGGTCGCGCTGCTCGGCGCTCTCGATCTCGTACAACATCAGGTACTGCCCGGTCCGCTCCCCGCGCAACCCGCGCAGCAGCGTCCACCGCCACCCCGGGTACAGGGGCAGGTGAACGCCCTCAGCACGCACGAAGGCCTCGAACTCCTCCGGCGTGACACCGGCCTCCGTGTCGATGGCGATGTACTGGAACGTGAACACCGACGAGCGTGTCATTGCGTCCAATCCTCGGGCCGGCAAGGGGAACGCGCGTCCGACGAGCACGACTCCCCGCACCACATCCTGCCAGTTCCCAGGCGACGGGAGGCGGTGCTGAGCCGCGGAGATGTGCTTGAGGCCAGCATCATCACGGCGGCAGCCACTGCCGTCCACGGTTCGGGCGTCAGCATGGTGCACCGGTCCGGGCAGCGCCTGCTCGGTTTTGCCTCGGCTACAGTGTGGGTGCAGGGTCGTTGATCGGCCTGTCCACTCGCTTCGTCACCTCCGCGGTCTGCATGCGCTCGGTCGCGGCTCCGCAGCGATCTGAGGAAGAAGACGGGTCAGCATGGTGGTCACCACGTCAGAGGGTACGCATTTGCTGTCCGGAGCCCTTGAGCGTTACGTGTTCAAGGTCGCCGAGGTGCTCTCCGTGCCGCGCGACGGTGTCAGCTTCGAGGTCACCGACACCGCCACGGCCTACATCGCGCTGGGCTGCCGTGCGGTGGCACATCCGAACCGCGATGTCATGCTCGTCTGGAGTGCGACGCAGGGATGGGCGGTGTCGATCGAGACCGGTCCCACGGAGCCGTTGATCGTGCTCGCCCGGCTTGCCGGCGACGTCGTGCAGGCTCCCGAGGCGGTGGCCGGGCTGGTGGCCGAGTCCATGACGCGGCCCGGTGGCGGTCGGTTGCCGGTGCCGGCAGCCCGGCCGCTGGGCTGGTCGGACCTCGCCGAGTGCATGGCGCGCTACGCGCCCTGACGCTGCACGACTGCGATCCGGAGTTCGCGCCGAATGGTGGGTCACGGTTTTGGGAACAAACCACTGTTTTCAGTCGATCACACCGGATCGCCGTCGCCGATCCGCTTCACGACGACGTGGTGGGTGAATCCACTGTGGACTTCGTGGAGGCCGGTGCGCTGAACCCGCGCCATCGCCACACCCGCGTCGTGCCGCCCGCCGATCTGTCCGCACTGCACTGGAGCGTGCTGGGCGACGATCGCGGTGACACTCCACCAGGACGACGTCGTCGGTGTGCTCAGCGGTTCGAGGACGGGAAGCGGCCGTCCGGGCTGCCGAGCCCGACCAGGTCCGTGTACTGGTCCTGCCACGACCGTTCGGTCGCCAGCAAATCGGCGAGCCGCTGCACCCAGTTGTCGTCCACGGTCCGAGGGGCACCCGTCGCCAGGTGGCCGGCCGTCTCCTTGCGTGCCTTGAGCCATTCGGACAACGTGGGTTCCAGCGCGGGGCCGCCTTGTTCTTCCGGCATGGCTCACGACACTGCGCGTGATGCGTGCCCGTGTCCGGGTTCGTTCGGCCGGTCCTCGCTCGCTGCGCCATCGCTCGACGATGCTCAGCAGGGCCGTGACCAGCGCGAACAAAAATGGGAACAAGATCGCCAGCTATGGCTGACCTTGTTCCCGTCTTCGTGGTGCCCCCGGCAGGATTCGAACCTGCGCACCCGCCTCCGGAGGGCGGTGCTCTATCCCCTGAGCTACGGGGGCGCTACCAACACGGAAGATCCTAGCGCACGCCCGCACCACCCCCGCACACCCACCCCCATGAACTCCCGTCGGGTGGTGTCCGTCACGTCCGTCCCAGGTCAGGAATACGCCGGATTGCACTCATGCGCATGTCGCTATATGTTCCGAACATGGGTCACGGGCATGGGCACGGATCGGCGTCCGCGAGTGGGCGGCACGCCGGCAGGCTGTGGGTCGCGTTCGGGATCGGCGCGGTCTTCATGGTGGTGGAGTTCGTCGTGGGGTTCGCGACGTCCTCGCTGGCGCTCATCTCCGATGCCGCCCACATGCTCACCGACGTGCTCGGGGTCGGGATGGCGCTCGCGGCGATCATGGTGGCGCGCAGGGCCAAGGCGGGGAAGAACCGCACGTTCGGGTTCTACCGGGCCGAGGTGCTCGCGGCGCTGGCCAACGCGGTGCTGCTGTTCGGCGTGGCCGGGTACGTGATCTACGAGGCCGTGGGGCGGTTCCAGGACCCGCCGGCGGTGGCGGGGTGGCCGGTGCTCATCGCGGCGAGCCTCGGTCTTGCGGCCAACCTCGTGTCCTTCAGCGTGCTCAGGGAGGGCGCGAAGGAGAGCATCAACGTCCGGGGCGCCTACCTGGAGGTGCTGGCGGACCTCATCGGGTCGGTCGGTGTGCTGGTCAGCGCGCTGGTCACCATCACGACCGGGTGGAGGTACGCCGACCCGATCATGGGTGTGCTGATCGGCGTGTGGGTGCTGCCGCGGACGTACTCGCTGGCCAAGAACGCGCTGCACATCCTGTTCCAGCACGCGCCGGAGCGGTTGGACGTCACCGAGGTGCAGGCGGCGCTGGCCCAGTTGCCCGGGGTGGTCGAGGCGCACGACCTGCACGTGTGGACGCTCACCAGCGGCATGGAGGTGGCCTCGGCGCACCTCACGACGGCCGAGGACGCGGATCACGAGGACGTCCTCAAGGCCGCGCAGGTGCTCCTCAAGACCGAGTACCACATCGAGCACGCCACGCTGCAGGTCGAGGGCGGCTCGTCAGCGCAGCGGTGCCGCGAGCTTTCCTGGTGAGCTGACCGGCAGGGAGCGCACGAAGTCCTTCGTCGATGCGATGCCGGTTCGTGACGGAACGGGCCTGCGCTGTTCGGGTACCGAAACCCACGTCCTGCCTTGGGCGAACGGCACCACAGCGACCTCCCCAGTAACACCAACGGTTTGCCAAGATCCCACCGGACAACCTACCGCACCGGAAAGATCCGTTCAGGTGAACGGGAAAGGCCGCGCTCCGTGACAGAACGCGGCCTTTCCCGATCAGTTGGGCGTTACAGCCCAGCGCACTGTCCTGCCTTCGGCCCCTTGACGTCGTTCGGGAAGCCGTTGTTGACCGGCGCCGGGGTGTTGCCCGTGCAGGACAACGGTCCGCCGACGGTCGAGAACGCCACCACGGAGCCCGCCCTGTTGCCCGTCAGCGACACCGGGCCGCCGACCGCCGTGTTCTCGACGGCCACCTCGGCCGAGGAGCCGTTCACCGAGACCGGGCCGCTGACCCTGGTGCCCACCAAGACCACGGACGCGGCGTCCGCGGCCGACAGCGGGCCCTTGATCTCGCCGCCGAACACGTACAGCGTGGCGCCGCGGGCGACGGTCACCGGGCCGCTGATCGTCGCTCCGTCCACCTGGGTCACGCCGCTGACCTGCAGCGGGCCGCTGACCGCACCGGTCACCGTGGTGGTGGCGGCCCGCAGCGGCTTCGACAGCAGCTCGAACTCCGCCAGCGCCACGTCGCCGCTGAACTCCAGGCGGTAGAACGCGTACCGGCCCGGTGAGGCGATCTTGAACGACCGGGTGTACTGCTGCCACTGGAAGTTCTCACCGCTGCGCTTGTCGACGGTTGCCCAGGTCTTGCCGTCGTAGGAGGCCTTCAGCTCCCACGACGAGGGCGAGGCGCCGGTCTTCGCGTTGGTCAGCGTGTAGAACTCCGCCTTCTCCTTGGCGTCGGCGGGCTTGAGGTCGACCGTGCGGACCGTCGCGGAGGTCGCGGAGTTGTTGTCCGACAACGCGGCCACCGACAGGCCGGTGGAGACGTCGCGCAGCGGCGTGGCGACCTCGGTGCCCTTGGTGATCGACTCGGGTGCGTCGTCGGCGCCCGTGCCCCACTTCGACGGGGCGGGGCCCATGTCGAAGTCGATCGTCGCGCCGGCCGCGAGGACGTCGTGCGGCAGGGAGGTCTTGTTCCACGGCTTGCCGTTGACCTTGACGCCCTGCACGTAGATGTTCTTCGCGCTGTTCTTGGGCGCGTTGACCACCAGCTTCTTGCCGTTCTCCAGGTTCACCGTCGCCTTGGTGAACTGCGGCGAGCCGATCGCGTAGGCCGGCTTGCCCATCTGCAGCGGGTAGAAGCCCAGCGCCGAGAACAGGTACCACGCGGACATCTCGCCGTTGTCCTCGTCGCCGGCGTAGCCCTGGCCCTCCTGGCTGCCGACGTACAGGCGCGCCATGATCTCGCGCACCTTCTCCGCCGTCCGCGCGGGCTGACCGGCGTAGTCGTACATGTAGGCGATGTGGTGCGAGGGCTGGTTGGAGTGGCCGTACTGGCCCATCCGCACGTCCCGCGCCTCGATCATCTCGTGGATGACGCCGCCGTAGCCGCCGGGGAACTTCGCGGTCTCCGGCAGGGTGAAGAACTGGTCGAGCTTCTTCGCCAGCGCGTCCCGCCCGCCGTACAGGTTCGCGAGACCCTGCCCGTCGTGCGGCACCGTGAACGCCATGTTCCAGCCGTTCGTCTCGGTGTAGTCGTAGCGCCAGTCCTGCGGGTTGTACTTCGCCGGGTCCTCGACGCGCCACGACCCGTCGACGTTGCGGCCCTGGAAGAAGTCGATCCTCTTGTCGAACGTCAGCACGTAGTTGAGGGAGCGGTTGAGGAAGTACTCGTGCTCCTCCAGGTACCGCTTCTCACCGGTCTTCTCGTGCAGCGCCTTCGCCATCTGCGCGATGCCGTAGTCGTTGAGGTAACCCTCGATCGCCCACGACCACGCCTCGTGCAGCTGGTCGTTGCCGGTCCAGCCGAGGAAGATCGACCGGTCCATGCCCTTGCGGCCGACGCCGCTGCTCGGCGGCACCACCGACGCGTTCTTCACCGCGGCCTCGTAGGCGGCCTTGGCGTCGAAGTTGCCCACGCCCTTGAGGTAGGCGTCCGCGAACGCCACGTCGGAGCTCGTGCCGGTCATCAGGTCGGCGTAGCCGGGGGAGGACCAGCGCGAGATCCAGCCGCCGTCCTTGTACTGCTGGACGAAGCCCTCGGCCATCTCACCCGCCTTGGACGGCGTGAAGAGGCTGTAGGCGGGCCAGGTCGTGCGGTAGGTGTCCCAGAAGCCGTTGTTGACGTAGATCTTGCCGTCCACGACCTTCGCGCCGGTCCGCGTCGGCGTCGAGGGACCGGTCGCGGGCGCCACCGGGGACGCGTACTGGACCTTGTCGCCGACCTTCTCGAAGCCCGAGTTCGGGTAGAGGTAGAGCCGGTACATGTTGGAGTACGTGGTGATCAGCTGGTCCTCGGACGCGCCCTCGACGCTGAGGATGCCGAGCACCTCGTTCCACGCGTTCTGCGCGCGGTCCCGGACCGACTCGAACGTGTCGGAGCCGCCGACCTCCTGCCGCAGGTTCGACTTCGCCTGGTCGACGGAGATCAGCGACGTGGCGATGCGCAGCTGCACGGTCTTGTCGGCGAACGAGAAGTAGCCGCCGACCGCGTCCCTGCCGGAGCCGGTGAGCTTCCCGCTCGCCGTCACGGCCTTGTCGACCTCGCCGTAGACGAACAGGCGCGAGGCGCCCGTGGAGAGGCCGCTCTTGACGTCCGAGAAGCCCGTGACGACACCGGCGGCGGCGTCGAGGGTCAGCCCGCCGAGGTTGTTCACGTTGTCGAACACGAGGTTCTTCTCGCCCTGGTCCGGGAACGTGAACCGGAAGACCGCCGCGTGGTCGGTCGGCGCGATCTCGGCCTTCAGGCCGTTCTCGAAGGTCACGCCGTAGTAGTGCGCCTTCGCGACCTCGTTGTCGTGCTTGAACGGCAGCGCCCGCAGCGCGCGGTCCTGCGTCGGCGCCTTGTCCGACGGCATGACCTGGAACGTCTGCCGGTCACCCATCCACGGGCTCGGCTCGTGCGAGGCCGTGAACGCCTGCAGCGTCGGCAGGTTCTGCGCGTTGTTGCGCTGCTGGTACTCGTACAGCCACGACGTGGAGCCCGCGTTGGTCATCGGGGTCCAGAAGTTGAAGCCGTGCGGCACCGCGGTGGCCGGGAAGTTGTTGCCGCGCGAGAACGAGCCGTTGGAGTTCGTGCCGCGCGTGGTCAGCACGTAGTCCGACGGCTTCGCGTACTGCTTCTCGACCACGTCGCCGATGCGGATGTCGTCGACCCAGGCGCCGAACTCCGTCGGGCCCTTGGGACCGTCGTAGGCGACCAGCACCCGCTTGATCGTCTTACCGGCCGCGACCGCGCCGATCGTCGAGGCGACCTTGTTCCACTGGTTGGTGTAGAGGAACTTGCCCGCGCCCTGGCCCTGCGGCGACAGCACCGCGCCGTGCCGGTCCACCGCCCCCAGGTCGCTCAGGTAGGTGCCGTCGGAGAACGCCAGGTCCACCGACGAGTACGTGCTCGGGTAGCTCAGGTTGTCCGTCACGAAGTCCGGGAAGATCATGTACGACAGCTCGGTCCGCGGCTCGACCTTCACGTCGACGTCGAAGACCTTGTTGTAGCTGTACGCCCGGCCCTCGGCGGTGTGACGACCCTGGAAGCGGAACGACTTCACGCCCGTCCAGCCGACCCGCGCCTTGGCCGCGTAGCCGCCCGTGGGGCCGTTGCCGACCACGCTGCGCATGTTCGGCGGCGGCGGGGTGGTGGAACCGTCGGAGAGCTGCACCTCGGCGAGCTGCACGATGTTCGTGGAGCCGTTGTTCAGCTTGATGTCGAGCTTGTAGTGCGTGAACGCCTTGGGTGCCGCGATGTCGTAGGTCTTGGTCTGGAAGCGCTCGGCGAACGCCTCACCGGTGCGGGTGTCGACAACGGTCCAGTCGGTGCCGTTGTCCGACCCCTGCAGGGTCCAGTTCCTGGGGTCGCGCTCGGGGGAGTCGTTGGCCGACGAGAGCGCGTACCTGCGGATCGTCTGCGCCTCGGCGAAGCGAAACGACGCCCACCCGGTGGTGGCGAAGACCAGCCACTTGGTGTTGACGCTGCCGTCGACGAGGTTCTCCTTCACCTCGCCCGAGTCCGCGTTCTCACCGTTGGCCTTGACCTCCAGCACCTCGTCGGAGACGTTGCCGGGGATGCCCGAGCCGTCGGAACCGATCACGCCGGACGCCTTGGGATTGCCCGCCGCGTCGGTCTCGACCGCGTTCGCCCACGCTGGTTGCGGTTGACCGTCCTCAAAGGACGACGAAAAGCCCACTCCCGACTCCTCTGGTGCGGCGGCCGCGTAGCCGTTGGTGACGCCGCACACCAGTGTCGCAGTGATCGCGACGCTCAACAGAGTGGTTGTCCGTCTCTTCCCCAGTTGCCTCATTGCAACCCTTCCCGCCGCCGCCTTGCCTGCCCCGTTCGCGAGGCAGCGTTTCTGCACCTGACATCGTTGTCAAGGCACGGGGCGGAACTTGTCCTCGAACCTGTCCTCTCCCGCGCGACACGGTGACCGAACCGGCGGCCCACGCAGCGACCGGTGCTGGGATCGCTCTCACGGTGTGCGGGGCGGACGGTTCGAACGGGCCGCGGTGGCGTCCGTGGTCGCGACGGGACCGAGGACCGCTCGTGAATTGGTCTTCGAAGTTACTCTCTGAGAGTAGTTGAGAGTGCCTCACCTGGTAATTCACTCATTTGCCGTATCCGTGAACTGCCGTTTGTGGCTTAGCGTTACCAGAACCTCCTCCTGGAGGGTGTTGTGTCCTTCCGTTGCAAGGGGAGCCGGTAGGGGGATGCGGGGGACGTAGCCCCCTACCGGCCGTGCACGGGGCAGGTGCCGCGCCCGCACCACCAACCTGCCCCGTGCAGCAACGGACGGACGGCTCAGCGCGGAGTCGGGCGGTGGACGTTCTCCGCCGTCGACTCCCGGTGCGCCGAGTCCGCGATCCAGCTGCCGGGGGTGGACGGGTCGACGACGCCATCCTCCAGCCAGGTGAACCGGCCGTTCATGACCTGGGTGGCCAGCGCCACGTCGGTGTCGTCGGTGTTCTTCCACAGCCGCTCGAACAGCTCGTCCACGCGCACCCGCGCCTGCTTGCAGAACGCGTCGGCCAGCAGCTGGGCGTCCGGGTTCTGGTCCCGCACCGCCCGCACGCACGTCGCGCTGATCGCGAACAGCTCGGCCCCGATGTCCACGACCCGGCTGAGGAACCGCTGCTTGCGCTCCATCTTCCCCTGCCACCGCGACATCGCGTAGAACGTCTGCCGCGCCAGCTTGCGCGCCGCCCGCTCCACGAACCGCAGGTGCCTGGCCAGCGGCCCGAACTCCGCGTAGCCCGCCGGGCTCTGCCCCTTGCCGACGACCAGCGTCGGGAACCACTTCGCGTAGAACCCGCCGGCCTTGGCCGCGGCCTTCACCTTGGCCTGCCGGTCGGCGTCGGGGTCGATGATGTCGCCGGCCACGCTGAGGTGCGCGTCCACGGCCTCACGCGCGATCAGCAGGTGCATGATCTCGGTGGAGCCCTCGAAGATCCGGTTGATCCGCAGGTCTCGCAGCACCTGCTCGGCCGCGACACCCCGTTCCCCGCGCGCCGCCTGGCTCTCCGCCGTCTCGTACCCGCGCCCGCCCCGCACCTGCACCAGCTCGTCCGCCACCAGCCACGCCTTCTCCGACGCGTAGAGCTTCGCCAGCGCGGCCTCGATGCGGATGTCGTGGCTGCCCGCGTCCGCGAGCTCGGAACTGAGGTCCAGCACCGCTTCCAGCGCGTAGGCCGTGGCCGCGATGTAGGCGATCTTGCCCGCGATGGCCTCGTGCCTGCCGACCGGCAACCCCCACTGCACCCGCTCGGTGCTCCACTCGCGCGCGATCTTGAGGCACCACTTGGCGCTGCCCGCGCAGAGGGCGGGCAGGCTGAGCCGGCCGGTGTTGAGGGTGGCGAGCGCGATCTTGAGCCCCGCGCCCTCCTTGCCGATGACGTTCTTCTTGGGCACCTTCACGTCGTGGAACCGCGTGACGCCGTTCTCCAGC
Organism: Lentzea chajnantorensis; assembly: GCF_054300775.1. NCBI lineage: Bacteria > Bacillati > Actinomycetota > Actinomycetes > Pseudonocardiales > Pseudonocardiaceae > Lentzea > Lentzea chajnantorensis. The sequence continues at coordinate 2,273,339 of NZ_JBSDZT010000002.1, forward strand.
CCCCGCAACCCCATGAACGCGTTGCGGTTCTCCACGGTGATGCCCTCCGCGTCCGCCTCGACGACGAACGCGGTGATGCCCTTGCCGGGCACCTGCGCCATGACGACCAGGAGGTCGGCGACGACACCGTTGGTGGTCCACAGCTTCACGCCGTTGAGCACGTAGTCGTCGCCCTCGGGCACAGCGGTGGTGCCGAGCCGGGCGGGGTCGGAGCCGACGTCCGGTTCGGTGAGCAGGAACGCGGTGATCTCACCCTTGGCGCACCGCGGCAGGAACTCCCGCTTCTGCTCCTCGTTGCCGAACATGGCCACCGGCTGCGGCACGCCGATGGACTGGTGCGCGCTCAGCATGGCGCCGATCGCCGGGTTGGCGCTGCCGACGAGCATCAGCGCCTTGTTGTAGTAGACCTGCGTGAGGCCGACGCCGCCGTACTCCGGCTTGATCTTCATGCCGAACGCGCCGAGGTCCTTCAACCCCTTGAGCACGTCGTCGGGAATCCGCGCGTCCCGCTCGATGACGGCGTTGTCGACGTGCGCCTCGGTGAACTCCCGGAGCTTCGCGAGGAACGCCTCGCCGCGCTCCCGGTCCTCCCGGCTGCCTTGCGGGTGGGGGTGGATGAGGTCGACGCGGAAGTGGCCGAGGAAGAGCTCTTTGCCGAAGCTCGGTCGCTGCCAGCGGGTTTCTCGGGCTTGCTCGGCGACCTGTCTGGCCGCGCGCTCGTCGACGGTCATGGTTACCTCCGAGTAAGGGTGTGACCCACGTTACTCAGGGGTAGGCGGATGTCCACCGGTCCGGAGGGTGAAAGCCGGGCCTCAACGGCCCGACGGCCAACGCGAAAGGCCGCCCCCTCCGCGAAGGAGGGGACGGCCTGGAGGGACGACCAGGGCTACGGCAGCGGTGCGGCTCCGCGCTTCGCCAGGTAGTCCTTCATCAGCTCGGTCTCCGAGGACTGCGACTTCAGCATGTTCTCCGCGAGCGTGCGCACCGCCGGCTGGCCCGCGCGGGTCGAGGCGTACTCGGCCATCGGGGCGCCGCCGACGTGGTGGCGGAGCATCAGCTGCAGGAAGTACACGTCGAGGTCGCGGCCGGTCAGGGAGCGGAGCTTGGCGAGCTCCTCGGTGGTGGCCATGCCCGGCATGGCGGGCTTGCCCGGCTCGGCGGTGGTGGCGCCGTGGCCGTGGATGCCGGCGTCGTTCATCCAGGTCATGTAGACGCCCGAGATGTTCTGCTCGTGTTCGTTCCACATCATCAGCCAGCCCTTCATGCGGCCCACCTGTTCGAGCTGGGTGGAGGCGATGTCGAAGGCGAGCTGGCGGACGTCGGGGTCCGTGGAGCGGTCGCGGGCGATGTTGGCCATCTGAATGCCCTGCAGGTGGTGCATGGCCATGTCCTGGCAGAAGCCGACGTCGACCGAGCCCGAGGCAGGGGCGCTGCCGGTGGACGAGGAGCCGGGGAGCTTCACCAGCAGGCCGACGGCCGCGCCGAGCAGGAGCACGGCGAGGACGGCTGCGGTGATGACGAGGGTCCGGGCGACGCCTGAGGGACGCCCGGAGCCCACGACCACGACCTCGTCGGAGGTGTCCGGCATCAGCTGGACGGCGGCGTCGAGACCGAGCCCGACGGCGGCGTGCTGGCGTTCGGCTGGCCCTCGGTGGCGGAGTCGTCCTTGCCGCCGTCCATCGGGACGGCGTCGGCGCCCGGCTTCTCGGCCACGAACGGGGCCGGGTTCGACAGGAACGCCGTGTTCTCGCAGGACGCGCCGACCTCGGGGTAGGTGTTGGCGTTGCGCAGCAGCGAGGAGATGAACTGGTCGATGCGCTCGTCGTCGGCGGTGTCGACCTTCAGCTGGTGGCCCCAGGCCTGCAGCGAGATCGGCTTGTCGAGACCGGGGTACGGCGACATCATCATGTACGGGATGCCCTCGACCTTGGGCTTGAGCTTGCCCAGTGCGTCGTCCTTGACCTGGTCCGGGTTGTACGCGATCCACACGGCGCCGTGTTCGAGGCCGTGGACCATGTTCTCGGTGCGGACGGCCTTGTCGTAGACGACACCGGTGCAGTCGGCCCACTGGCCGTCGTGCGGGCCGCCGAACGCGGGGGTCTGGTCGTAGGCGACGCGCTGGGTCGCCTCGACGTGGCGGGAGCCCTTGTACTCCTTCACGACGATGCCCGCGAGCTGCGTCGACGGGTCCTTGTTCGTGTCGGAGGGCTTCCACTTGGCCAGGGCGGCCTCTTTGACGTTCTGCTCGTGGATCTGCGAGTACGCGTAGCCGAAGACGCCGCCGGCGAGGCCCAGCACGGCGACTACCGCGATGATCGTGCCCCACGGCTTGGGCTTCTTCCCCACCACCGAGGAACGGGCTGCGGCCACGCTGTTGCGTGTGGCCTTCGTCTTCTTGCCGCTGGTCATGTCCGCCTCAGATGTCGTCCTGGTCAACCGGCGCCAGTGTAGGGACAACGTGTCTGGTCACTGTCAGGGCAGTGCGATACCACGTGCGCGTTAACACTTGCCGTCTCACCCTCCGAGACCCGGTAACCCGGTCGAGACCTGCGACAACGCTTCTCTAGACTCATCGTCCGTGACCCCTGACGCGCTCGCCGATCTGGTTCGGACCACGGTTGCCCGGCTGCTCTCCGAACGAGGCCTGGACACCGCCGCCGCACCCGCACAGGTCACGGTCGAGCGACCCCGCAACCCCGAGCACGGCGACTACGCCACGAACGTGGCGCTGCAACTGGCCAAGAAGGTCGGCGTGAACCCGCGCGACCTCGCCACGTGGCTCGCCGAGGCCCTGCGCACCCAGTCCGCCATCGCGCGGGCCGACGTCGCCGGACCGGGTTTCCTGAACCTCACCATCGCCACCGAGGCCCAGGGCGCGATCGTCGAGGACGCGCTGCGCGACGGCTACGGCACCGGCGACGAGCTCAAGGGCAAGCGGATCAACCTGGAGTTCGTCTCCGCGAACCCGACCGGCCCCATCCACCTCGGTGGCGCGCGCTGGGCGGCCGTGGGCGACGCGCTCGGCCGGATCCTGCGGGCCCGCGGCGGCGAGGTCACCCGCGAGTACTACTTCAACGACGCCGGCGCGCAGATCGACCGGTTCGTCCGGTCGCTGATCGCCGCCGCGAAGGGCGAGCCCGCGCCCGAGGACGGCTACGCGGGCACGTACGTGAGCGACATCGCCGCCGAGGTGCTGCGCCGCGAGCCGGGTGCGCTCACCGACCCCGAGACGGTCCGCGAGGTCGGCGTCGGGCTCATGTTCGACGAGATCAAGCGCAGCCTGCACGAGTTCGGCACCGACTTCGACGTCTACTTCCACGAGGACTCGCTGCACCGGAGCGGTCGCGTGGACGAGGCGGTCGCGAAGCTCAAGGCCACCGGCTCGCTGTACGAGGAGGACGGTGCCTGGTGGCTGCGCTCCACCGACTTCGGCGACGACAAGGACCGCGTCGTCATCAAGAGCGACGGCAACCCGGCCTACATCGCCGGTGACATCGCCTACCTCGTCGACAAGCGCGGCCGGGGCTTCGACCTGTGCATCTACATGCTTGGCGCCGACCACCACGGCTACGTCGCGCGCCTCAAGGCCGCGGCGGCCGCCCTGGGTGACGACCCGGACAGCGTCGAGGTGCTGATCGGCCAGCTCGTGAACCTCGTCAGCGAGGGCCAGCCGGTGCGCATGAGCAAGCGCGCGGGCACCGTCATCACGATGGAGGACCTGGTCGACGCGGTCGGCGTGGACGCCGCGCGCTACGCCATGGTCCGCTCGTCGGTCGACTCCGGCCTCGACATCGACCTCGACCTGCTGCGCAAGCACAGCAACGAGAACCCGGTCTACTACGTGCAGTACGCCCACGCGCGCACGTCGTCGATCCTGCGCAACGCCGGCGACCTCGGCATCACCCCCGGTGGGGACTTCGCGCTGCTCACCCACGAGCGCGAGGGTGACCTCATCCGCACCATCGGCGAGTTCCCGCGAGTGGTGGCCACCGCCGCCGAGCTGCGCGAACCGCACCGCGTCGCCCGCTACCTCGAAGAGCTCGCGGGCACGTACCACCGCTTCCAGCAGGACTGCCGCGTGCTCCCGCGCGGCGATGAGGAGACGACTCCGTTGCACCAGGTCAGGCTTCAGCTCGTCAACGCGACCAGGCGCGTGTTCGCCGCGGGCCTCGGCCTGCTCGGCGTGACCGCCCCGGAGCGCATGTGATGCGCGCGCACCCGGCCGGTCCCCGGCACGCCGACGTCCTCGTCCCCGGCAGCACCGCCGGCGACCGCCCCTCCACCGCCGACCAGCTCGACCACCTTCACCCGAACGTGTGGCCGCGCAACGCCGCCCGCAACGCCGACGGCGTCGTGGAGCTGGCGGGCGTGGACGTGCGCGGGCTCGCCGAGCAGTACGGCACCCCGCTGTTCGTCATGGACGAGCAGGACTTCCGCGCGCGCTGCCGCGAGCACGCGGAGGCGTTCGGCGACCCGACGCTCGTGCACTACGCCTCCAAGGCGTTCCTGAGCGTGCAGATCGCGAAGTGGGTGGCCGAGGAAGGCCTCTCCATCGACGTCTGCAGCGGCGGCGAGCTCGCCATCGCGCTGCGGGCGGAGTTCCCGGCCGAGCGCATCGCGTTGCACGGCAACAACAAGAGCGTCGCCGAGCTGGTCGCCGCGGTCGAGGCGGGCGTCGGCGGGATCGTCGTCGACTCCTACCACGAGATCGCGCGACTCGACCAGATCGCACGCGACCGCGGTGTGGTGCAGCCGGTGCTGATCCGCATCACGGTCGGCGTCGAGGCGCACACCCACGAGTTCATCGCGACCGCCCACGAGGACCAGAAGTTCGGCTTCTCGCTGTCCTCCGGCGACGCAGCCGAGGCCGTGCGCCGGGTGCTGAAGGCGAGCGGGCTCACGCTCGTCGGCCTGCACAGCCACATCGGCTCGCAGATCTTCGACGCCTCCGGCTTCGAGGTCGCCGCCCGCCGCGTCATCGGCCTGCTCGCGGAGATCCGCTCCGAGCACGGCGAGATCGGCTCGCTGACCACCGTCGACCTCGGTGGTGGCCTCGGCATCGCCTACACCCCGGACGACGACCCGCCCCCGCCGGCGGAGCTCGCGCGGCAGCTGCACAACATCGTGCAGAAGGAGTGCGAGCACAGCGGCCTGGAGATGCCCCGCATCGCGGTCGAGCCCGGCCGCGCGATCGTCGGCCCCGGCACGGTCACCGTGTACGAGGTCGGCACGATCAAGGACGTCGAGCTCGACGGTGGCGCGCGCCGCCGGTACGTGAGCGTCGACGGCGGCATGAGCGACAACATCCGCACCGCCCTGTACGACGCGGTCTACGACTGCAGGCTCGTGTCCAGGACCGCAGAGCCCGATGCGCGCGCCGTGCTCTGCCGCGTCGTGGGCAAGCACTGCGAGGCCGGCGACATCGTCGTGCGCGACTGCTGGCTGCCCGAGGACCTCGCGCCGGGCGACCTGGTGGCCGTCGCTGCGACGGGGGCCTACTGCTACTCGATGGCGAGCGGGTACAACCGACTCCCGAGGCCCGCGCTCGCCGCGGTGACCGACGGGGAGGCGCGGCTGCTGCTGCGCCGCGAGACCGAGGACGACCTGTTCCGTCTGGAGGTATGAACGGTGCCGGAAGCGAAACCCATCCGGGTCGCCTTGCTGGGATGTGGCACGGTGGGCACGGAGGTGGTCCGGCTGCTGACGGACCAGGCCGGCGACCTCGCCGCCCGCATCGGCGCGCCGATCGAGCTCGCCGGGATCGCGGTGCGCAGGCCGAACAAGCACCGCGAGGTGCCGGAGCACCTGCTCACGACGGACGCGTCCGCGCTGGTGAAGTCGGACGACGTGGACGTGGTCGTCGAGGTCATCGGCGGCATCGACCCCACCCGCGGGCTGCTGCTGGAGGCGCTGCACAACGGCAAGTCCGTCGTGACGGCGAACAAGGCGCTGCTGGCCGAGCACGGCTCCGACCTGTTCGAGGCCGCCGACGGCTCGGGCGCCGACCTGTACTTCGAGGCGGCCGTCGCGGGCGCGATCCCGTTGCTGCGCCCGTTGCGGGAGTCCCTGGCGGGTGACCGGATCACGCGCGTGATGGGCATCGTCAACGGCACGACGAACTTCATCCTGTCCGCGATGGACGCCACGGGCGCCGGCTACGCCGAGACGCTCGAGGAGGCCTCGCGGCTGGGCTACGCCGAGGCCGACCCGACCGCCGACGTCGACGGGTTCGACGCCGCGTCCAAGGCCGCGATCCTCGCGTCGCTGGCGTTCCACACGCGCGTGACGGCCGCGGACGTGTACCGGGAGGGCATCCGCCAGGTCAGCGCCGCCGACATCGCGGCGGCCAAGGGCCTGGGCCGCACGGTGAAGCTGCTCGCGATCTGCGAGCGCGTCGTCTCGCCGTCCGGTCAGGAGTCAGTCGCGGTTCGAGTGCACCCGGCCATGATCCCCAGGACGCACCCGCTGGCCTCGGTCAACGGCGCGTTCAACGCGGTGTTCGTCGAGGCCGACGCGGCGGGGGAGATGATGTTCTACGGGCAGGGCGCCGGTGGCGCCCCGACGGCGAGCGCGGTGCTCGGCGACCTGGTCGCCGTGGCGCGCAACAAGGTCGCGAGCGGACGCGGTCCGCGCGAGTCGGCCTACGCGGCGCTGCCGGCGCAGCCCATGGGCAACACGCCCACCCGCTACCACATCAGCCTCGACGTGGCGGACAAGGCGGGTGTCCTCTCGCAGGTCGCCGCCGTGTTCGCCGAGCACGACGTGAGCATCGCCGCGGTGCGCCAGGAGGGCCGGACAGAGGACGCCAGCCTGGTGATCGTCACGCACGCGGCGACCGACGCCGCGCTGCGGTCCACTGTGGACAAAGTCGGTGGCCTCCCCGTGGTGCGGGACGTCGTCAGCGTCATGAGGGTGGAGGGCGAAGAGTGAGCGCTAGAGCTGGCTGGCCCGGTCTCATCAACGCCTACCGGGACCGCATCGAGATCCCGGAGGGCGCGGAGGTCGTCACGCTGCACGAGGGCGGCACGCCGCTGGTGCACGCGCAGCGGCTGTCCGCGGCCACGGGCTGCGACGTGTGGGTGAAGGTCGAGGGCGCGAACCCGACCGGCTCGTTCAAGGACCGCGGCATGACCGTGGCCATGACGTACGCGCTGGCGTCCGGCCTGAAGGCCGTGATCTGCGCCTCCACCGGCAACACCTCGGCGTCCGCCGCGGCCTACGCGGCCAAGGCTGGCCTGACGGCGGCCGTGCTGGTGCCCAGCGGCAAGATCGCGATGGGCAAGCTCGCCCAAGCCGTGATGCACGGCGCGCGGATCCTGCAGATCGACGGCAACTTCGACGACTGCCTGGAGCTCGCCTCCAAGACCGCGGCCGAGTACCCGGTCACGCTGGTGAACTCGGTCAACCCGGTGCGCCTCGTCGGGCAGCAGACCGCCGCGTGGGAGGTCTGCGACGTGCTCGGCCAGGCCCCGGACGTGCACTGCCTGCCGGTCGGCAACGCGGGCAACATCACTGCGTACTGGAAGGGCTACACGTCCTACGACCGGGGCCTGCCGAAGATGTTCGGCTTCCAGGCCGCCGGTGCCGCACCGCTCGTGAGCGGTGCGCCGGTGCCGAACCCGGAGACCATCGCGACCGCCATCCGGATCGGGTCGCCGGCGTCGTGGACCGGTGCGGTCAACGCCCGTGACGAGTCGGGCGGCCTCATCGACGCGGTCACCGACGAGCAGATCCTCTCCGCCTACCGGCTGCTGGCCTCGTCCGAGGGCATCTTCGTGGAGCCCGCGTCGGCGGCGTCCATCGCCGGTCTGCTGAAGACCGCCGAGGACGGCCGGCTGCCGAAGGGCTCGACGGTTGTGTGCACCGTCACGGGACACGGCCTGAAGGACCCCGACACCGCGTTGCTCGGCACCACCGAGGTCGAGCCGGTCCCGGTCGACCCCGGTGCCGTGGCGCACGCGTTGGAGCTGGCGTGAGGTTCGTCGTCACCGTCCCCGCGTCGACCGCGAACCTCGGTTCGGGGTTCGACGCGCTGGGCATGGCCCTCGGCCTGTACGACGAGGTCGAGGTCACGGTCGCCGAGGGCCTCTCGGTGGTCGTGGAGGGCGCTGGATCGGGTGACGTCCCGCTCGACGAGTCGCACCTCGTCGTGCGGGCCGTCCGCGCCGCCGGCTACTCCGGTGGCCTTGCCCTGAAGTGCCACAACGTGATTCCGCACGCACGCGGGCTGGGCTCTTCGGCTGCCGCGATCGTGGCGGGTGTCGCAGCCGGCTTCACCCTGACGGGTCGCGAGCTGGACGCGGACGCGTTGCAGATCGCCGCCGAGTTCGAGGGCCACGCGGACAACGTCGCCGCCTCGCTCTACGGCGGAGTCGTCATCGCGTGGTCGGAGGGCGAGCGCTACCGTGCGGTCCGGGCGGACGCCGACGCACGGGTGCGGCCGGTCGTGCTGGTCCCGTCGCAGGAGTCGTCCACCAAGACCACCCGCGGCCTGCTTCCGGCCGAGGTGCCGCACGCTGACGCCGCGCACGCAGCGGGGCGGGCCGCCCTGGCGGTGCACGCGCTGACCTCGGACCCCTCGGTTCTCCTTGCCGCTACTGAGGATCGCCTCCACCAGAACTACCGCGAGCCCGCGTGGCCCGACACCGTTCGAGTGATCAACGATCTCCGCAAGCTCGGGGTTCCCGCCTGCGTGTCCGGTGCGGGACCCACCGTGATCGCGTTCGGGGACGTTCCGGACGAGGTCGACGTGCACGGCTTCGACGTGCGCAGACTCGACGTCGACGCCTCTGGCGTGCGCGTTCGTCCATTGGACTGACACGCCCGACCCCGGTTGTTGCACAGCGGAGGACCGGCGTCTACCCTCGGGGGCGATCAGTCACCGCGCGCACGGGCGCCGGTGTCGCGCCCGGACACTCGTTCCGGGTCGCAATCCTTTTGTGTTCTGGCTCTGTGCCGTGCGGGCGGGGCGGACGCAAAAGAGGCACCCGATCGCCGTGTGACCTGACAAAAGTCCCGTGCTTGCCGGAAGCGGTGTGTGCTTCCGTCTGCATCGGACTGACCGCCGTTCCCCAGTTGAAGCGGGAGGGCGGGTCCGCTGGGCCGCGTAGGAGGCGGGGCCTGGTCAGGAAGGACATGTGTGAGCAACACCGATTTGCTGAGCAGCGATGTCGCAGCTGCTTCTGGTTCTGGAGCCGAGGAGACCGCTCTGTCCACCCCTTCGAACGGCACGACGCCGCGCCGCCGCGCGGGTCTGTCCGGCATGGTGCTCGCCGAGCTGCGTGAGCTCGCCGGCCAGCTGGGCATCACCGGAACCGCTGGTCTGCGCAAGGGCGACCTGATCGCGGCCATCAAGGAGAAGCAGGGCTCCGGTGCCCCGGCCGCGAAAGCCGAGAAGCCGGCGCGGGCCCCCAAGCAGGCCGCTGAGAAGCCGGCTCCCGTCGCGGAGCAGCCGGTGGCCGAGAAGCCTGCCGAAAAGCCTGTTCAGCAGCAGCTCGAGGTAGCCGCGGAGAAGCCTGCCGCCGCTGCCGTCGACGCCGGAGCCGAGGACGGGGGTCGTTCCTCCGAGGAGGGCGGTCGCCGTGGCAACCGCCGCCGCCGTTCCGGCCGCGGTGGGGGCGGCGAGGTGGCCGAGGGCCAGCAGCAGCCGCAGGAGCAGCGCCAGGAGCGCGCTGAGCGCCCTGACCGGGGCGAACGCGCCGAGCGTTCCGACCGCGCTGAGCGTTCCGAGCGTTCTGACCGCGGCGAGCGTTCTGAGCGTTCCGACCGCGGTGAGCGTTCCGAGCGCCAGGACCGTGGCGACCGCGGTGAGCGCGGCGACCGGGGCGAGCGGGGCGGCCGTGACCGCAACCGCGACCGCGGTGAGCGCGGCGACCGCGGTGACCGGGGCGACCGCAACGACCGCCAGGGCGGTGGCCAGCAGGACGACGACGGCGACGGCCGTCGTGGCCGCTTCCGCGACCGCCGCCGCCGCGGTGGCCGTGGCGAGGGCGTCGAGCGTCCTGACCGCGAGACCGAGGTGCGCGACGACGACGTCCTGCTGCCGGTCGCGGGCATCCTGGACGTGCTGGAGAACTACGCGTTCGTCCGCACGTCGGGCTACCTGGCCGGCTCGAACGACGTCTACGTCTCGCTGTCGCTGGTCCGCAAGTACGGCCTGCGCCGCGGTGACGCCATCACCGGCGCCGTCCGCCAGCCGCGCGACGGCGAGCAGCAGCGCCAGAAGTTCAACCCGCTGGTCCGCGTCGACAAGATCAACGGCCTGGACCCGGACGAGGCGCGCAACCGCCCGGACTTCACCAAGCTGACGCCGCTCTACCCGAACGAGCGCCTGCGCCTGGAGACCGAGCCGCACATCCTCACCACCCGCGTCATCGACCTGGTGATGCCGATCGGCAAGGGCCAGCGCGCCCTGATCGTGTCGCCGCCGAAGGCGGGCAAGACCTCGGTGCTCCAGTCGATCGCGAACGCGATCACGAAGAACAACCCCGAGTGCCACCTGATGGTCGTCCTCGTCGACGAGCGTCCGGAAGAGGTCACCGACATGCAGCGCTCGGTGAAGGGCGAGGTCATCGCCTCGACCTTCGACCGCCCGCCGTCGGACCACACCACCATCTCCGAGCTCGCCATCGAGCGTGCGAAGCGACTGGTGGAGATGGGCCACGACGTGGTCGTGCTGCTCGACTCGATCACCCGCCTGGGCCGCGCCTACAACCTGGCTGCCCCGGCCTCCGGCCGCATCCTGTCCGGTGGTGTCGACTCGACGGCGCTGTACCCGCCGAAGCGGTTCCTCGGCGCTGCCCGCAACATCGAGGGCGGCGGCTCGCTGACCGTCATCGCGACGGCGCTGGTCGAGACCGGCTCCGCCGGTGACTCGGTCATCTTCGAGGAGTTCAAGGGCACCGGCAACGCCGAGCTCAAGCTCGACCGCAAGATCGCCGACAAGCGCACCTTCCCGGCCGTCGACGTCGACAGCTCGGGCACGCGCAAGGAAGAGCTGCTGCTCTCCCCGGACGAGATGGCGGTCACGCACAAGCTCCGCCGCGTGCTGCACGCCCTGGACGGCCAGCAGGCCATCGACCTGCTGCTCGACCGGCTCCGCAAGTCCCGCACCAACATCGAGTTCCTGATGCAGGTGGCGAAGACGACGCCGGGCGCCGAGCAGGACTGATCCCGCGCGAGTTTCACGTGAAAAGGCCCCCGGCGCTGGTCACCGGGGGCCTTTCCGCGTCTGTTCACTCGAATGCCGAACCACGTGCCCGTCCGTGCTCAACGGCAGTTGGACGCGGCCGTTCCCTCGTCCTGCCGCAGCAGGCACTGCACGACCAGCCCCAGCAGCACCGGCACGCCGACGACCGCGGCACCCAGGGCCGAGACCTCGACGCCGCCCACGCCCACACCACCGGCGAGCACCGCGGCGAGCCAGGGCCACCGCACCCAGGTCCGCTGCCACCGGGACGCCCAACGCACCCCGCGGGACACGGCAGCCGCGACCGCCACGCCGGCACCCCACACCACGGAGGACAGCGGCACGGTCCCGAAGGACGCGGTGACCAGCCCTGCCGACCCCATCAGGCCGAACACGGCTGCGGCGAACAGGAACGGCACGGCCAGCCACAGGCGCCAGCTCAGCTGCCGATCGACGGTGCAGAACACGGCACACAGTCTGATGGAATACGTCCAACAACGTGGAGCCGTATCCAGCCCAACGGCCACACCTTGCGCCGAACGGCGTACCAGTGAGGTTGAGCGGTTGTGACCTCAGGCACCCCGGGCCTGTCGTGGCCGTCGCGGGAACAACCGCGTTTTTGCACGTGTTGAACGGTCTGGCAAACTAAACGGTCGAGTCCGGCTCCGGTTCACCCGTTCACAAACTGGGACCCGGCGGCCATCCTTGAAAGGGACAAGATCTTGAAGACTGGCATCCACCCCGAGTACACGGTCACCGAGGTGACCTGCAGCTGCGGTAACAGCTTCACCACGCGCAGCACCACCGCGGCGTCCGAGGTTCGCGTCGAGATGTGCTCGAACTGCCACCCGTTCTACACGGGCAAGCAGCGCATCCTGGACACCGGCGGTCGCGTCGCGCGCTTCGAGGCGCGTTACGGCAAGCGCAACAAGTAGCTGCTTTCACGGCGCCTGACCTCGGCCACCCGGCCGGGGCGGGCGCCGTCGCCGTTTCCAGGCCACCCTGAACCGAAAGCAGGAGACGTGTCGCAGTCGCTGGACAGCTTGCTCGCCGAGTACGACGAGCTGGAGAAGAAGCTCGCCGATCCCTCCGTGCACGCTGACCAGGCGGGGGCGCGCAAGCTCGGCAAGCGCTACGCCGCGCTCGGGCCGATCGTGAAGGCGGCCAGGGAGATCGACCAGGCGAAGAGCGACCTGGAGGCGGCCAAGGAGCTCGCGAGCGAGGACCAGGCGTTCGCCGACGAGGCCAAGCAGATCGAGGAGCAGCTCCCCAAGATGGAGGAGAAGCTCACCGAGCTGCTGCTGCCGCGCGACCCGCACGACGCCGACGACGTGCTGCTGGAGATCAAGTCCGGTGAGGGCGGCGAGGAGAGCGCGCTGTTCGCGGGCGACCTGCTGCGCATGTACACGCGGTACGCCGAGCGCCAGGGCTGGAAGGTCGAGATGCTCGACGGCACCGACTCCGACCTGGGCGGGTTCAAGGACGTCACGGTGGCCATCAAGGCGAAGGCCACGACCCCCGACGGCGTCTGGAGCCGGCTCAAGTGGGAGGGCGGCGTGCACCGGGTGCAGCGCGTGCCCGTCACCGAGTCGCAGGGCCGCATCCACACCTCTGCGGCCGGCGTCCTGGTCTTCCCGGAGACCGAGGAGACCGCCGAGGTCGAGATCGACGAGAAGGACCTGCGCATCGACGTCTACCGGTCGAGCGGCAAGGGCGGCCAGTCGGTCAACACCACCGACTCCGCGGTGCGCATCACGCACCTGCCGAGCGGCATCGTCGTCTCCTGCCAGAACGAGCGCAGCCAGCTGCAGAACAAGGCGCGCGCCATGCAGGTCCTGCAGTCGCGCCTCGCCGCGCTCGCCGAGGAGCAGAAGGCGCAGGAGCAGAGCGACGCCCGCCGCACCCAGATCAGGACCGTCGACCGCAGCGAGCGGGTCCGGACCTACAACTTCCCCGAATCGCGCATCTCCGATCACCGGGTTGGGTACAAAGCGCATAACCTGGACCAGGTGCTCGACGGAGACCTGGACGCGGTGGTGGACGCACTCGCCGCCGCTGACCGGGCAGAACGGCTCGCAGGCGGGTAATCCGACGTGAGAGGGGCGCGGTGTGGCCGAGATCCTGGTGGACCCCGAGGCGGCGCCCCTCGACCAGCCGGTCGGCATCGTCGTCACGGGACTGCCGCCCGACGCCGAGGTCACCGTGCAGCTGTCCACGGGTGACCGCGCGTCCCACGGCGTCTTCCGCGCCGACGAACGCGGTGTCGTGGACCTGGCCCGGCACGCCCCGGTCGAGGGCACCTACACCGGTGTCGACGCGATGGGCCTGTTCTGGTCCCTCGAACGCACCGGCGGCAAGCCCGGTCCCACGTGCCTGTCCGTGGACGGCGCCGGCGAGGTCGAGCTGCGGCGGCTGGAGGTGCCCGAGGGCGTCGAACGCGTCGAGGTCCGCGAGAACGGTCTCGTGGGCACGCTGTTCGCCCCTGAGGCCGACGGTGGCGAGTTCCCCGGCGTGCTCGTGCTGGGCGGCTCCGAGGGCGGCCTGCACGAGACCGACGCGGCTCTCCTGGCCGCACACGGGTTCGTGACGTTCGCCCTCGGCTACTTCGGCGTGAAGGGCCTGCCGGACCACCTCGTCGACATCCCGCTGGAGTACTTCGGCAAGGCGATCGAGCACTTGGGCGAGCGCGCCGGTGCGGTCGGCGTCGTCGGCGGTTCCCGCGGCGGCGAGCTCGCGTTGCTGCTCGGCGCGACGTTCCCGCAGGTCAAGGCGGTCGTGAGCGTGGTGGGCAGCGGTGTGGTGACCCAGGGCATCGGTCCGGGCGCGAACCTGCTGCAGAAGCTGTCGCACGAGGCGGCGTCGTGGACGCACAGGGGTGAGCCGCTGCCGTACCTGCCCTACGACATCGGCGAGGAGCTGCGCGCCAGGATCGTCAACGACGAACCGGTGCCGCTCAGGCTCGCCTTCGACACCACCGACGGCGTGCCGGAGGACGCGGAGATCCGCGTCGAGGACATCGCCGGGGGTGTGTTGCTCATCTCGTCCGGCCACGACGACTCGTGGCCGTCGGCCGAGCTGAGCGAGGTCGCGCTGCGGCGGCTGAAGGACCACGACCACCCGTTCCCGTACGAGCACGTCGTGTATCCCGAGGCAGGACACCTGATCGCGGGCCCGCCGCACCGTCCCGCCACCGACGTGACCTATCCGGGACCCGGCGTCACCTTCTCGGGTGGTGGTGTTCCGCAGGCCACCGCGCACGCGCGGCGGGACGCGTGGAAACGGACCGTCGAGTTCTTGCAGGAGCAGCTCGGGACCTAGGGTGTGCTCATGAGCGCACACTTTGATGTCGTCGTCGTGGGTGCGGGTCCCGGCGGGTACGTCGCCGCGATCCGTGCGGCTCAGCTCGGGCTGAAGACCGCCATCGTCGAGGAGAAGTACTGGGGCGGCGTCTGCCTGAACGTCGGCTGCATCCCGTCGAAGGCGCTGCTGCGCAACGCCGAGCTGGCGCACCTCTTCACGCACGAGCAGAAGACGTTCGGCATCAAGGTCGACGGCACCGTCAGCTTCGACTACAGCGCGGCGTGGCAGCGCAGCCGCAAGGTCGCGGACGGGCGCGTCAAGGGCGTGCACTTCCTCATGAAGAAGAACGGCATCACCGAGTACAACGGGTGGGCCGACTTCACCGACGACCACACCCTGACCGTCGGGGACGAGACGATCACCTTCGGCCACGCGATCATCGCCGTGGGCGCCACGACCCGGATGCTGCCGAACACGCAGAAGTCCGACCGCGTCGTGACCTACGAAGAGCAGATCATGACCGAGGACCTGCCCGAGTCGATCATCATCGCCGGCGCGGGCGCCATCGGCGTCGAGTTCGCGTACGTCATGCACAACTACGGCGTGAAGGTCACCATCGTCGAGTTCCTCGACCGGATGGTGCCGCTCGAGGACGAAGAGGTGTCCGCCGAGCTGCTCAAGCGCTACAAGAAGCTGGGCGTCGACGTGCGCGTCGGCACGCGGGTCGAGTCGATCGACGAGTCGGGCGAGAAGGTCCGCGTCACCGTGTCGAAGAACGGTGCCGAGGAGGTCCTGGAAGCCGACAAGGTCATGCAGGCCATCGGGTTCGTGCCGCGTGTCGAGGGCTACGGCCTCGAGAAGACCGGTGTGAAGCTGACCGAGCGCGGCGCGATCGACATCGACGGCCGCGGCCGCACCAACGTGCCGCACATCTTCGCCATCGGCGACGTGACCGCGAAGCTGATGCTCGCGCACACCGCCGAGTCGATGGGCATCATCGCCGCCGAGACCATCGCGGGTGCCGAGACGATGGAGCTCGACTACGTGATGATCCCGCGGGCGACGTTCTGCCAGCCGCAGATCGCCTCCTTCGGCTACACCGAGAAGCAGGCCCGCGAGAAGGGCTTCGACGTCCAGGTCGCGAAGTTCCCGTTCACCGCGAACGGCAAGGCGCACGGCCTCGCCGAGCCCGGTGGCTTCGTGAAGCTGATCAGCGACGGCAAGCACGGCGAGCTGCTCGGCGGCCACATCATCGGCCCCGAGGCCACCGAGCTGCTGCCCGAGCTCACGCTGGCCCAGCAGTGGGACCTCACCGTCCACGAGGTCGCGCGCAACGTCCACGCGCACCCGACCCTCTCGGAAGCCGTCAAGGAAGCGGTGCACGGCCTGGCCGGGCACATGATCAACTTCTGAGGTAGCTTCTCCTCGATGTCCTCGACGATGAACCGGCAGCCGCTCCGCCTCGCGATCTCCGAGGCGGCCGAGGTCCTGGCCGAGGCGGGGGTGGACAGCCCCCGCGTCGACGCGGAGCACCTGGCCGCGCACGTGCTCGGGGTGGAGCGCGGGCGGCTGCCGCTCATCCCGCTGGTCGACCCGTCGGTGGTCGACCAGCTGCACAAGCTCGTCCTGACCCGCGCCGAGCGCATCCCGTTGCAGCACATCCTCGGCTGGGCGCCGATGGGCGCCATCTCCGTCGAGGTCGGGCCCGGGGTGTTCGTGCCGCGGCCGGAGACCGAGCTGCTGATGGAGTGGGCCCTGAAGACCGTGGCGGGAGTGCCCACCCCGGTGGTCATGGACCTCTGCACGGGCACGGGCGCCCTGGCGCTGTCGATCGCCGCAGCCCGCCCGGACGCCGTGGTGCACGCGGTGGAACTGGACCCGCAAGCGCTTGCGTGGACCCGCCGCAACGCCGACGCGCGAACGGCAGCAGGCGACACCCCGATCCGGCTGCACCACGGCGACGCGACCGACCCGTCGCTGCTGCCCGACCTGGACGGCACGGTCGACCTGGTGGTGTGCAACCCGCCCTACGTCCCCGAGGGAACGCCGGTGCAGCCCGAGGTGGGCGTGCACGACCCGCACCACGCGGTGTTCTCCGGCGCGGACGGCCTGGACGTGATCCGCCACGTCGTCTCGGCGGCCGCGCGGTGGCTGCGCCCCGGCGGTTCCGTCGGCATCGAGCACGACGACACGCAGGGCGAGTCGGTGCCGGCACTGCTGTCGGCACGCCGGGTGCTGACCGACGTCGCCGACCACACCGACCTGGCGGGCCGGCCTCGCTTCGCGACCGCTCGCAGGGTTTCCTAGAGCCTGCCCGCTTCCGGCACGGGGTCTTCTCCGAGTTGCCAAATGCTGGCCAATAAGTAGCCGTTCGCTCTTGCCGGGGTTGAACGGTCGTATGTTTTCCCGTGGGGAGGGCACACGGTCACGCGCTGGAGCGATCTCGCGCGTGACCGTGTCTTGGCTACAGGAAGTCGTTGCGGATCTCTTGCTTGTTGGGTGCTCGCGGTTCTCTTCGGGGCCAGCGCAGCACCATCAGGACGAACGCGACCGCGGTCGTTGCGGCGGTCGGCACACCTGGCTGGTTGACCTTGCCGCTCGACGGTGTGTGCACCTCGACCCGGTGAGCGCCGCACGCGAGGCTGTTGCTGTAGCTGGTCGGCGAGCGGCGCCCCACGTGCGTGTTGACGGCGGTGACCGCACAGCTCGCTTTCTCGCCGAAGACCGTGAGCCACGGGGAATGCCCGCCGGTGCCGCTGAGCGCGGCGACGACGAGAACCGCGATCGGCGCCGCCAGCACGGCCGTGGTGCCCGGCCTGACCTTCGCCATCAGGTAGCCGGACAGCGGCAGGCTCAGGACCACGATGAGCACCGCGAACAGCGCTTCGGGGACCGGGAGGGCGATCACGAAACCCGCGATGACGACGCCGAGCAGGACGGCGCACAACGCGACGACGGGTTTCACGGTTCGCGGACGGGGCGCCGGGCCACGAAGGCGATGAACGCGGCGTTGACGAGCAGCCCCAGCGGGAACAGCAGGGAGTGGCCCAGGTTCACCTTGGCCGCTTCGAGGTTGCTGACGAACCCGGTCCTGTCCACCACGACGCTGAGCCGCGCGCCCACGTCCGCTACCTCGTGGCCCGTGGTGGGCCGGTAGGACAGCTGCCGGCCGCCGCAGTCGAGCGTGTTGCTGTAGGTGGTGGGGCTTCGGGTGTGCTTGTGGCTCTGCACCTCGACGACGTTGCACCGCACCGTTTCGCCGAACGCGCTGAGCCACAGCGAGTGGCCGCCGATGTTGCCGAGTACGAGGCTGGCGAAGAAGAGCGCCATCGCGGGGACGACCACCCACCGCCCGCCGTTCGGCCGGTAGCTCGCCAGGGACCAGACGTAGCCGAAGAAGGCCGCGATGCCGAGGACCACCAGCGGGATCGCCCAGAGACCGCCCGCGTTGGCGGTGAAGCTCAGAACCATGAGCGCCGTGATGCTGAGTGCTGCGAGAAGGACCTTCTTCGGCTGGGCCGGCGGTCGCACCGTCGTCACTCGCTCAGTGATCCGTGCTGCCGTGGGAACGGTTTCCTGCCCTCGTTCTCCAGCTCGTCGTACTTCGCCCACTCCCGGAGGTGGTCCGCCGTCGCCTTGGTGACCCACCCTCCGTCGGTGACACTTGGCACCGAGTGGGGCGTCACGGTTCCGTCAGCGCGAGTGTGCGGCTTGTAGGGCGTGTACGCGCCGACCGCGTCCTGGAGCGGCTGCGGGAGCGGTTTGACCTTGTCGGCGTACGGTTCCTCGTACTTGGTCTTCCAGGTGTTGCCCGCGTTGGCGTACCCGTCGCTGAACTCCCGGCCAGCCTGGTTGAGCTTGTCCCCGGCCTCCGAGAGCGGGGGACGGCTGTTTCCCCAGTCCTGCAACCGCTTGCCGGAGTCCGCGAGTCCGTCACCCCTGCCTGGGCCGGTTCTCGGCGCATCAGGAGTCCTGGGGCCACCACCTCTGCCGAACCGGCCAAGCCTCTTCAGGACGTCTCCGAGCTGGCCGAACAGGCCCTTCACGCGGCCCAGGACGCGGGTGACGAGCTTGACCAGCTTCGCGAGCTGCTGCGTGATCTTGCCGAGGACCACCGCGCCTCGTCCGACGGCCCACGCGGAGAACGCCGCGACGGAGCTGCCGAGTGACACGAACGAGGACGCGAGTGCGATGGCCGCGTTGCGGATGACCTCCCAGATGAACAGGGCGACGAGGTCCCTGATCATGCCGCGGATCGCTGCGGTGAGCGTGCCGGCCTTGGCGATCTCGGATGCCACGAAGGTGCACGTCTTCGCGACCGCTGCGATCTCACCGGACAGTTCACCCTGGCTCTGGCGGAACTTCTCGGCGGCGGTGCCCTGCTCCCAGCAGAGGAACTCGCTCTTCACCGCCGTGCCCTGCTGCTCACCGATGTTGTGGAGATCGGTCGCGACCTCGTTCCACGTCGTCACGGCGGATTTGATCTTGTCGCCGTTGCCCGCCAGCCAGTCCAAGGGCTCACGGAGGAAGCTGAGGTGCTCGATCAACCAGCCGATGCCGGCGGTGGCCAGGGCGCCCACGGGGTCCATGTACGCACCGAGGGCGTCGAGTGCCAGAGCGCCCGCGTTCATGCCGAACTCGGCGAGATCGCCATCACCGAGCCGTTTCGCCGAGTCGATCGTCTGGGCCAGCGACTCGACCGGACCCGCACCTGCGTAGTTGTCAGGTGTTGCCCAGTCGTCGCCACCCTTCAACCCGGTCCAGGTCATCGTGGACCTCCGAACCGGTCGCGGTTGACGTCCTCGTGCGACTCGTAGGTCTGGGCGGTGGCCGTGGTATCTGAGGAGGCGTCGCCGACAGCGGTGGCGAGCTCGCGGATCGCGGCGGTGGCGTCCTGAGCGAACTGCTGGGCGCCGGCGGCGAAGAACGAGAGCAGCTGGCCGAAGGTGTCCCCGCCGAGGTCGACCTGCGCCGACCTGGTGGCGGCGGCGTCCAGCGCGGCCTGGCGCTCGCGTTGGCCCTTGGCGAACTTGTGCAGCTCCGTGGGATCGACGCCGAAACCTGTCATCGGAGCACGCTTCCGAAGCCGTCCTCGTCGTCCTCCACAGGTCGCTGCAGCGGTGCGGGTTTCTGGGCCGGGGCGTTCCAGGAGACCTCGCGCATGACCTGACCCTCCTCCTGTGCCGGCGGCGGGTCCTCGTCCTCCTGCTGCGGGATGAAGCTGCGCAGGAAGTCCATGGCCTCCGTGCCGCCGAACTCCGGTTCCACGATGGACGCGACCTGCTCGGCGGCCTGGACCTGGGCCTTCTGCACGGTCTGCATGACGAGCTGGCCCAGCTGGACGTGGGTCAGCCGGGTGGCCGCCGGCGAGAACTCGATGTGCTGCAGGGCGCCGTTGGGCGCCACGCGGACGGTCACCGCCTCGTTGGGGGAGGTGACCGTGCTGCTGGCCTGCTGGATCTGCTCCTGCATCTGCTGGGAGCGGTGCTGGAGCTGCTGGGCCCGGGACTCCAGGTCCGCGATCATCCGCTCGGGGTTCACCGGTCGCTCGTCATCGCCAGGACCTGACCCAGGTGACGGGCGAGGCCCATGTTGTCCGCGGGCGAGATCGTGAACCACCCGGTGCGCAGCTGCACGTTGGCGTAGCGGCCGTTCTGGGTGTCGATCCAGGTGACCGGCGGGAAGTCGCGCTTGGTGCGGCCCTGGTCCAGCTGGACGAGGAAGTGGCCGTTGCCGAGTGCCGGACCGGCCAGCATCTGCTTGGCGAGGCGGACGTCCTCGTTCTCGGTCGCGCGGACGGCCTGGCGGAAGCCCTCCCGGTGCTGCTGCGGCTGGTTTTCGAAGGCCTGTGCCGGGACGGTGACCAGCTTGCCCTGGCCGGGGCGGCCCTGCGGCACAACGCCCGCGAGGCTCGTCGCGATCTCGTTGGGCTGCACCTGGTTCAGCGTCATCGTGGTGTCCTCTTGGGACACCAGCACGGCATATCCGCCACGCGCGACCACGCACGCCCGCACGAGCTTCTCCCGGCTCATGTCCGGCATGCACAGGGCGATGACGCGGAGCTCGGGACGCGCCAGCAGCCGCAGCGCGTCGTCGAGGTCCGGCTCCGGGCGGCCGCGGCGGGCGAGGCCGCGGCGTTCGAGGTCCTGGTGCACGGCCTTCTTGATGCGCTCGCGTTCGTCGAGCGTGTCGCCGTGCGACGGGATGTCGAAGGGGTAGGGCAGGCTCCCCGCCCGCAGGTCCTCCCAGAGGACCTCGAACGCGGGCAGGGAGAGCTGCGCGATCTGCCTCATCCGCCGATCACCGGCGGCGCGACCATGCGGTCGTCGTCGAAGAACTCGTCGGTCGGGACGAGGTAGTTCGACTTGTGCTCCTTGTCCTCCGCACCCTGGCCACCGCCGGCACCTGCGCCACCGCCGGCACCCATGCCCGCAGCGCCGGCCGCGCCACCACGTCCCGCGGCACCCGCGCCCGCGGCACCGGTACCCGCACCGCCGCCCATGACCCCTGCGCCACCGCCGGGGTTGGCCGGGCCGAAGCTGCCCATGCCGCGACCCGCACCGGCACCCACGCCGCTGCCGGGCCCACCGATGCCGCCGGGACCCGTGCCGCGGCCACCACCGGCGCCGCCACCGGGGCCACCGAGGCCGCCGGGACCGCCTGGGCGCATGCCGGGACCGCCGCGCAGGGGCGGGCGGCCGGTCTGGTTGCCGCCGGGAGGCCGCATGCCGGGCGGGAGGATGCCGGGCGGGGTGCCGATCGGCGGGCGGTTCTGGTTGTTGCCGCCGTTCTGGTTCTGGTTGTTGTTGTTGTTGTTGTTGTTCGGCAGGTTCGGGTCGTTGACCTGCGGGGCCACCCACGACGCGTTGGTCGTGCCGTTGCCCGTGGAGGAGGACGACGACGGCATGCCGGGCATGCCCGTGGTGGCGGGCGGGCGGTAGACGTTGTTGCCCAGAGTGTTCTGGTTGTTGTTATTGGTGCCCGGTGGCGTGATGCCCTGATCGTGGGTCACGACCGGGGTCGACTCCATTGTGGGCATCGACATGGCAGCAGCCATCATCGTGTTGTCGCGTTGCTGCATGACGCGCACAGCTTCTTCTTTGGCGTCCTGCTGTTTGTTGTGCGTCATGATCATGTCGATCGGCGCGCCCGCCATCATGATCGGGCTGATGAAGCCGCCCTTGTTCGTGAACCAGTCGCCCGCGATCTTCAACGGGTTGAACTCAACTGGCTCCGGCATGTTCGTGTTCGCCTGGACCGCGGCTTCGCGCTGCTGTCCGATGGCTTCCGAGGTGCGGGTGAAGCCCGCTCCGGTCGTGTCCGCGAACTTCCCGACCTTGCCGAGGGCACCTCGGACCGCATCCGCGGCCTGGCCGGTCCACCCCGCCTGCGAGCCGTTGACCAGAATGCTGAAGTCGGTCGCCAGGTTCTTGAACTGACTGCCCAGCTTCGCCCAGGCGTCGATCACCTGGTCCGCCGCTGTCGGGTGGTACTTGTCGTTGACCAGCCTCTTCATCTCTTCGTGCGGCTGGCCCGGGTAGTTGGTGTTCGGATGTGGAACCGTGGGCGTGACGGGCGCCATTCGAATCCCCCTCGGGCGTCTTCAGGGCAGTTTCGGTGCGATCAGCTCGGCGGCTTTGGAGGACCGTTCACAAGCTGCTGCGGTGTCTTCCGAGCTGAGGCTCAACGTCCCGATCACGAGGACGGACGACGACTCGCTGACGGCGATCGCGATGGTGCAGGCGTTCTTCGCGCCGTCCTGCGCTTCGACCTTGGTCGCGTCGTACTTGCCCACCTTGGTCTGGGAGACCTTGTCCCCCTGGAGGTTGAGTTCCTTGACGCCCGACTCGGTGCGGATGCCGGCTCGGACGCCACCGTTGCCGCTGGCGTTCCAGGCACACCCGTCCGAGGTGCCGACCTGCGAGGCCTTGCCGGGGAAGGGCAGACCCAGGCTCGTGGCATCGGATTGGGTGAGCAGGTCGCACGGCTTGAGCGCTTCCAGACCCGATGCCGAGGCGGACTCGCTCGTCGGCGTCGAACTGCCGCTGGTCGGCGTCGGGTTGGCGTTGCCGGAAGTGCCGGTGCAACCGGCAGCGAGCACGGCGAGGCCGACCGTGGTCGCGATGAGAATGCGCTTCATGACTTCCCGTCGAGTTTCTTGAGTGCGTCCGCGTGTGCCTGGTCGACGCCTTGGTAGGACGCGCGGCTCTTGTCGATCTGCGTCTTCAGGTCGTCGATCGCCTTGTAGACGTCTTTGAGCGTCTTCTGGGCCTCGGTGCCGAAGGTCCTGTTCCCCTGGCTGATCGCTTCGGCGTAGCCGCCGCCGAGCTTGGTGTCCGCACTGAGGTCCAGGGCGCTCTGCTGCAGTTCGCCGAGCGTGTCCTGCATGGCCGTCAACTTCTTGATCATGCTGTCGACCAGGTCCGGGTCGACGGAGAGCTGTTGGGTCTCCACCGCGATCGCGACAGCCCGGCCTGCGTCGACGATCGCGCTGAGGCCGCCCCCCAGGATGGCGTTCCACGAGCCGCTCGCGGCGTGGTCCGTGATGCTGGTGCCTCGTGTGAATGTTGCTTCTTCGGACACAGAAGCCGACCCTCCCCGATTGCGCTCTGTGGTCGGTCAATGACCATACAGCGGTGCCACCATTCGGTGGATGAGTTGAACTACTTACACCCGTTTGGGGCAAAACCGTGCCTGGTCAAAGCCGGTATGAGTGCTTCAAGTGAGAACAGCAGCGCAGCTTCGGTGGCATAAAGCGAGAAATGCGCGGTGCCACGGTCAGTGGTCGGTGGAGGGGGTCCGGCGGCGGGGTGGCTCACCTGGCTAGGCTCAGCCGGGTGAGCACGGTCTACGACTGCAGCGAACCTGACAACCGCGCGGCGGGGCTTGCCGCTGCCGCCGGCGCGGTGCGGAGTGGGCGGCTGGTCGTCATGCCGACCGACACCGTCTACGGGATCGGGTGTGACGCCTTCGACGCGGAGGCGGTCCGGGGGCTCTTGCAGGCCAAGGGGCGGGGGCCGGACATGCCGGTGCCGGTGCTGGTCGGGTCGTGGACGACGATCGACGGGCTGGTGCTGAGCGTGCCGCGGCAGGCGCGGGCGCTCATCGAGGCGTTCTGGCCGGGTGGGCTGAGCATCGTGTTGCCGCACGCGCCGAGCTTGGCGTGGGACCTGGGGCAGGCGCGGGGGACGGTCATGTTGCGGATGCCGTTGCACCCGGTGGCGCTGGAGCTGTTGCGGGACGTCGGGCCGATGGCGGTGTCCAGTGCCAACAAGTCCGGGTACGCGCCGGCGTCCAGTGCGCAGGAGGCGCGGGACCAGTTCGGGGACTCGGTGCCGGTCTTCCTCGACGGCGGGTTGAGCGGGGAGAACATCGCCTCCACCATCATCGACCTCACGGGGCCCGACGCGGTGATCCTGCGCGAGGGCGCGGTCTCGAAGGCCGACGTCGACGAGGTGCTCGGCGTCGAGGTCGAAGTCGCGCGCTGAGCGGCGGCTGACAGAATTGATCATGGCGCCGCGGGTACCGTGGCGGCCACCCCGAAGAAGACCCCCGAAGAAGACCCCGACCTGATTGGTAGGCCCGTGGGGCCCGCATCCTCGTTCGTATTGCCGGTGCGCGAGTACCTGCTCGTTGCGTTGACGGCTGCCATCGTGACGTTCTTGCTCGTCGGCCTGGTGCGCGCGCTTGCGTTCCGGGTTGGTGCGGTGGCGTATCCGCGTAAGCGCGATGTGCACGTGCAGCCGATGCCGCGCATGGGTGGCGTCGCCATCTACGGCGGTGTGCTCGGTGGCATGTTCCTTGCGCACCAGCTGCCGGTGCTGCGGGCGGCGTTCGACTTCTCCAACGACCCGTGGGGTGTCATCGTCGCGGGTGGTGTCATCGTGCTCGTGGGTGCGATCGACGACCGGTTCGAGCTCGACTCGCTGACCAAGCTCGCCGGTCAGGTCACGGCCGCGGGCATCCTCGTGCTCTTCGGCCTGCAGTGGATGCTCGCGTGGGTGCCGGGGCTCGGGGCCACGGTGTCGCTGGACCAGAACCAGGGCGCGCTGCTCACCGTGCTGCTCACCGTCACGATGATCAACGCGATGAACTTCGTCGACGGCCTGGACGGGCTCGCCGCCGGCATCGGGCTCATCGCGGCCGCCGCCACGTGCGTGTTCTCGGTCGGCATCCTCGTCGAGCGCGAAGGGGCCGTGGAGGCCTACCCGCCGGCGCTGATCGCCGCCGTGCTGGCAGGGGCGTGCCTGGGATTCCTGCCGCACAACTTCAACCCCGCGCGCATCTTCATGGGCGACTCCGGCTCGATGCTCATCGGCCTCATGCTCGCCGCCGCGACCACCAGCGCCTCCGGCAAGATCAACCCGTCCACCCGCAGCGCCGCCGACCTGCTCGGTCTGCTGTCGCCGCTGATCGTCGTCGCGGCCGTGCTGTTCGTGCCGGTGCTCGACCTGCTGATGGCCATCATCCGGCGCACGCGACGGGGCGAGAGCCCGTTCTCCCCGGACAAGATGCACCTGCACCACCGGTTGCTGGAGATCGGCCACTCACAACGGCGCGCGGTGCTGCTCATCTATTTGTGGGCGGGCGTGCTCGCGTTTGGGGCCGTAGCTTTGACGCTCTTCGACCCGGTCATCGTGGCGACCTGCTTCGTCATCGGGCTGGTCGTGACGTTCGTGGTCTCCGTCATTCCCCGGCTGCGCGAGGCCCGCAAGTCCTGAGGGATTGTCGAGGGGGCTGCCTGCACGTGCTGAAAAGCGGGTTCCTACACTTCGGGACATGAGCGACGCGGACAAGGCCGTCACGCACGAGCTGGTCGTCCAGCGGCTCGCCGGGGAAATGTTCCGCGCGGCCGCCTGGGCCGCGCTCGGCACCTTTCTCCTCGGCGTCGTCGTGTCAACTGTGATCTGGGGGACCGCGGGTCTCCACGGGTCGTTGATCGGCGGCGCGATCGCCATCCTCTCGAGCCTCGCGACGTTGTTGTTGATGCGCAAGACCGCCGCGCTCGATCCGATGTTCGTGATGGTCGCCGCACTCGGCGGATTCACGGGCAAGCTGATGGTGCTGCTGCTCGCGGTCATCCTGCTGCGCAACCAGGACTGGCTCGAACCCAAGGCACTCGGAATCACCCTGGTGGCGACGGTCCTGGTGACGTCGTACCTGGAGGCCAGGGCGTCCAAGCGCAGCCGCAGCCAGATGGTGGTCCCCGCCTCCGAAGGCGCCTAGACCTGCTGATATGGTCCGCGCAGGCCAGGGACACCCGATCGCAGGGGTGCCTCTGGTAGTCGCTTGCGAACCGTAAGGTACGTTAAGTCCAGATCGTGACGATTCCCCCGGCGGAGTGAACGCCGGCCGGGAGAACCGGAAGGAACACAGTGACCAAGTTGCTGGCTTCGGGGGGCGAGTTCGTCGCTCCCGGTGTGAAGGACTTCTTCCTCCCGCCGATCTTCGGCTCGGTCACGAAGCCGATGGTCCTGCTGGTGCTGTCGATCGTGATCATCGGCGTGTTCTTCGTCGCCGCGACGCGCAACATGAAGCTCGTTCCCGGCAAGTTCCAGTTCGCCGCCGAGTCGGTTTACGACTTCGGGCGCAACAACATCGCCAGGGAGCAGATCGGCGCGAAGGACTTCAAGCCCTTCATCCCGCTGATCCTCACGATCTTCACCTTCGTCCTGGTGAACAACCTGTTCGGGCTCATCCCGATCATCCAGTTCCCGACGATGTCGCACATCGGTTTCCCGCTCGCCGTTTCGTTGCTCGTCGTTTACCCGGTGTACCACTTCGTCGGGTTCAAGCGGCACGGCTTCGTGGGTTACTTGAAGCACCAGACGATTCCGCCGGGCGCGCCGTGGTTCGTGCTGCCGCTGCTGATCCCGATCGAGTTCTTCCAGAAGTTCATCCTGAACCCGCTCACGCTGGCGATCCGAGTTTTCGCGGCCATGTTCGCGGGTCACCTCCTGCTGCTGGTGTTCACCCTGGCCGGTGAGTTCCTGCTGCTCAATGGCGGGCTGACCGTCATCGTGGCGCCGGTGTCCTTCGCCTTCGCCATCGCGCTGACCTTCCTGGAGGCACTGATCATGTGCCTGCAGGCCTACATCTTCGCGCTGCTGTCTGCCAGCTACATCGGCATGGCGCTGGCAGAAGAGCACTGAGAAACAGCACAAAGCCTCCGATCCGCGAACACTCGCGGACCGAGTTGGAAAGGGAACAGCAACAGTGAGCGCTCTCCAGATCGCCCAGGACGCCGTCAACATCAACCCGGGTCTTGCGGCCATCGGTTACGGCCTCGCCGCCATCGGCCCCGGCATCGGCGTCGGTCTGATCTTCTCCTCGGTCATCAGCGGCACCGCCCGCCAGCCCGAGGCCCGCGGCGTGCTGCTCAGCCTCGCGTGGACCACCTTCGCCATCGTCGAGGTCCTCGCGCTGATCGGCTTCGTCGTGTACTTCATCGCGACCGCCGGCGCCTGACCTAACCCTTCGACGCGTTAGGAGACGCCGTGTTCCACGCTTTGATCTTGGCCGCGGAGGACCCTGCGAAGGTCAACCCGGTCCTTCCGCACACCGCGGAGATCATCCTCGGGCTCGTCGCCTTCCTGCTCCTCCTCTTCGTCATCAAGAAGTTCGTGTCGCCGCGCTTCGAGGCGCTGTACGCGGAGCGGACGGCCAAGATCGAGGGTGGCATCGAGAAGGCGGAGCAGGCGCAGGCCAAGGCTCAGCAGATGCTCGAGCAGTACAAGGAGCAGCTGGCCGAGGCTCGCGCCGAGGCCGCTCGCATCCGCGACGACGCCAGGGCCGAGGGCCTGCAGATCGTCGAGGAGCTGCGTGAGCAGGCGCAGGCCGAGTCCGCCCGCATCGTGGCGCAGGGCCAGCACCAGCTGGACGCGCAGCGCGCCCAGATCGTCGCCGAGCTGCGCGCCGACCTCGGCCGCACCGCCGTCGAGCTGGCGAGCAAGGTCGTGGGCGAGTCCCTCGAGGACGAGACCCGCCGCCGCGGCACCGTCGACCGCTTCCTCAACGAGCTGGACGCCGTCGCGGCGCCCGCGGGCAAGTAGAGGCAGCCGATGACGTTGCATGCCGCAAGTCGTGAAGCTCTGGCAGCCGCGGAACTGCGGCTGCTGGAGCTCGCCGACGCTGCGTCCTCCCAGGAGCAGGCCAAGCTGGGCGAGGAGCTCTTCGCCGTGCTCGGCCTGCTGGTCGAGCAGCCGGCGTTGCGCCGCGCGCTCGCCGACGCCTCGTCCGAGCCCGGTGGCCGTGAGCAGTTCGTCCGCGGCCTGTTCGCGGGCAAGGTGGGCGACGGGACGCTGCAGGTGCTCGCCGCCGTCGTGACCGCGCGCTGGTCCAGCCCGCGCGAGCTCGTCGAGGGCGTCGAGTCGCTCGCCCGCACCGCACTGCTCGTGCGTGCGGAGGGTGACGGCCAGCTCGACTCGGTGGAGGACGAGCTGTTCCGGCTCGGCCGCATCGTGGCGGGTTCGCACGAGCTCGAGCTCCTGCTGGCGGACCCCGCGGGTACCGCCGACACCAAGGTCGCACTGGTCGGCTCCCTGATCGAGGGCAAGGTCGGCTCCGTCACCAAGACGCTGGTGGACCAGCTGGTCCGCAACCCGCGCGGGGTGCGCGTGGCGGACGGGCTCGCCGAGCTCGCCGACCTGGCGGCCAAGCGCCGTCAGCGTTCCGTGGCCCACGTGCGGTCCGCCGTGGAGCTGACCGCGGCACAGGTCGACCGCTTGACCGCGACGCTGACCACGATCTACTCGCGCCCGATCGCGCTGCACGTGGAGGTCGACCCCTCGCTGGGCGGCGGTCTCCAGATCAAGATCGGCGACGAGGTCATCGACGGAAGCGTCGCCGGCCGGTTGGCGGCACTGCGCCGCAATCTCGCCAGCTAGCCCCTGAGCCCTTTCCCAAGAACGAAGAAGTGAGAGCAGGAACGACATGGCGGAGCTGACGATCTCGTCGGACGAGATCCGCAGTGCGATCGAGAAGTACGTCTCGAGCTACTCCCCGGAGGTCAGCCGGGAAGAGGTTGGTGTCGTCTCCGAGACCTACGACGGCATCGCCATCGTCGAGGGCCTTCCGGGCACGATGACCAACGAGCTGCTCGAGTTCCCCGGCGGCGTCCTCGGCGTCGCACTGAACCTCGAGGTCCGCAACATCGGTGCGGTCATCCTCGGTGACTTCGACAAGATCGAAGAGGGCCAGGAGGTCCGCCGGACGGGCAAGGTCCTGTCCGTGCCGGTCGGCGACGGCTTCCTCGGTCGCGTCGTCAACCCGCTGGGCCAGCCGATCGACGGCCTCGGTGACATCGTCGCCGACGACACCCGCGCCCTGGAGCTGCAGGCGGCCTCCGTGCTGGAGCGCCAGCCGGTGTCCGAGCCGATGCAGACCGGCATCAAGGCCATCGACGCGATGACCCCGATCGGCCGCGGCCAGCGCCAGCTGATCATCGGTGACCGCAAGACCGGCAAGACCGCGGTCTGCATCGACACGATCATCAACCAGAAGAAGGCCTGGGAGTCGGGCGACCCCAAGCAGCAGGTCCGCTGCGTGTACGTCGCCATCGGCCAGAAGGGCTCCACCATCGCGGGCGTCAAGACCGCGCTGGAGGAGGCGGGCGCACTCGAGTACACGACGATCGTCGCCGCCCCCGCTTCTGACTCGGCCGGCTTCAAGTGGCTGGCGCCGTACACCGGTTCCTCCATCGGCCAGCACTGGATGTACCAGGGCAAGCACGTCCTGATCATCTTCGACGACCTGACCAAGCAGGCCGAGGCGTACCGCGCCATCTCGCTGCTGCTGCGCCGCCCGCCGGGCCGCGAGGCCTACCCCGGCGACGTCTTCTACTTGCACTCGCGCCTCCTCGAGCGTTGCGCGAAGCTCTCGGACGAGCTCGGTGGCGGCTCGATGACGGGTCTCCCGATCATCGAGACCAAGGCGAACGACGTGTCGGCGTACATCCCGACCAACGTCATCTCGATCACCGACGGTCAGTGCTTCCTCGAGTCCGACCTGTTCAACGCCGGTGTCCGCCCGGCCGTCAACGTGGGTATCTCCGTCTCCCGCGTCGGTGGTGCCGCGCAGATCAAGGCGATGAAGGACGTCGCGGGCTCGCTGCGCCTCGACCTGTCGCAGTTCCGCGAGCTGGAGGCCTTCTCCGCGTTCGCGTCCGACCTCGACGCCGCGTCGCGCGCCCAGCTGGACCGCGGTGCCCGTCTGGTCGAGCTGCTCAAGCAGGGCCAGTACTCCCCGGTCCCCGTCGAGGAGCAGGTCGTCGAGATCTTCGCCGCGACCAAGGGCCACCTGGACGACGTGCCCGTCGCCGACATCCGCCGCTTCGTCGCGGACTTCAAGGACTCGCTGCGCCGCAACCACGCGGACCTGCTCAGCAGCATCATCGAGACCAAGAAGTTCCCCGAGGACTCGCAGAAGCGCGTTGCCGACGCCGTGGCGGAGTTCAAGAAGCAGTTCACCGCTTCCGACGGCACGACCATCGTCAACGAGGCGCCCGAGAAGGCCATGGACGCCGACAAGGTCGCGCAGGAGTCGGTGAAGGTCAACAAGCCCGAGCCGACCAAGAAGTGATCTGAGCCATGGGCGCACAGATTCGGGAGCTCCGCCAGCGGATCCGAACGGTCAACTCGACCAAGAAGATCACGAAGGCCTACGAGCTGATCGCCACGTCTCGCCTCGCCAAGGCGCAGACCAGGGTCGCGGCCTCGCGCCCCTACGCGGACGAGATCACGAACGTGCTCTCCGCGTTGGCCGAGGCCTCGGCGAACCTCGACCACCCGCTGCTGACGGAACGCAAGAACCCGAAGCGCGCTGCCGTCCTCGTCGTCACCAGCGACAAGGGCATGTGCGGTGGCTACAACGCCAACGTGCTGAAGGCCGCTGAGCAGCTGATCGAGCTGCTCAAGTCCGAGGGCAAGGAGCCGGTGCTGTACGCGACCGGCCGCAAGGCGATCGGGTACTACAACTTCCGCCGCCGCGAGGTCACCGCCTCGTGGAGCGGGTTCTCCCAGACTCCGCACTACGTCAACGCCGTCGAGGCGGGCAACGCGCTGGTGGAGGCGTTCCTGGAGGGCACGGAGAACGGTGCGCAGGGCGTGGACGAGATTCACGTCGTGTACACCGAGTTCAAGTCCATGCTGAGCCAGACGCCCACCGCCAGGCGGATCGCGCCGATGGACGTCGAGTACACCGGCGAGACCCCCAAGGGGCCGCGTGCGGTGTACGACTTCGAGCCCAGTGCGGAAGCGCTGCTCGGTGCGATGCTGCCCAAGTACGTGAAGACCCGGCTGTTCTCCGCCTTGCTGGAAGCGGCGGCATCGGAGTCTGCGGCACGCCGCACGGCCATGAAGGCCGCGACGGACAACGCGACGGAGCTCGTCCGGAACCTCAGCCGGGCGGCGAACTCGGCCCGTCAGGCCCAGATCACCCAGGAGATCAGCGAGATCGTCGGTGGCGCCTCCGCGCTTACCGGTGGCGCAGGAAGTGATGACTGACATGAGTGTTACTGCCACCACCACCCGCACCGGCCGTGTGGTCCGGGTGATCGGTGCGGTCGTCGACGTGGAGTTCCCGCGCGACGCCGTGCCCGAGCTGTTCAACGCCTGCCACGCCGAGATCACCTTCGAGGCGGTCGCCAAGACGCTGACCCTCGAGGTTGCGCAGCACCTCGGCGACAACCTGGTCCGCTGCATCTCGATGCAGCCGACCGACGGTCTCGTCCGCGGTACGACCGTGACCGACACCGGTGCCGCGATCTCGGTGCCCGTCGGCGACGTCGTCAAGGGCCACGTCTTCAACGCCCTCGGTGACTGCCTCGACCAGCCCGGCCTCGGCCGCGACGGCGAGCAGTGGGGCATCCACCGCAAGGCGCCCGCCTTCGACCAGCTCGAGGGCAAGACCGAGATCCTCGAGACCGGCATCAAGGTCATCGACCTGCTCACCCCGTACGTCAAGGGTGGCAAGATCGGCCTGTTCGGCGGCGCGGGTGTCGGCAAGACCGTGCTCATCCAGGAGATGATCACGCGTATCGCGCGTGAGTTCTCCGGCACGTCGGTGTTCGCCGGCGTCGGTGAGCGCACCCGTGAGGGCACCGACCTCCTCCTCGAGATGGAGGAGATGGGCGTTCTCGGCGACACCGCCCTGGTGTTCGGTCAGATGGACGAGCCGCCCGGCACGCGCATGCGCGTCGCGCTGTCCGCTCTCACGATGGCGGAGTACTTCCGCGACGTGCAGAACCAGGACGTGCTGCTCTTCATCGACAACATCTTCCGCTTCACCCAGGCCGGTTCCGAGGTGTCGACCCTGCTGGGCCGCATGCCTTCCGCCGTGGGTTACCAGCCGACGCTGGCCGACGAGATGGGTGAGCTCCAGGAGCGCATCACCTCGACGCGCGGTAAGTCGATCACCTCGCTGCAGGCCATCTACGTGCCCGCGGACGACTACACCGACCCCGCCCCGGCGACCACCTTCGCCCACCTGGACGCGACGACGGAGCTTTCCCGTCCGATCTCCCAGAAGGGCATCTACCCGGCCGTCGACCCGCTGTCGTCGTCGTCTCGAATCCTCGAGCCGTCGATCGTCGGCGAGGAGCACTACCGGGTCGCCCAGGAGGTGAAGCGAATCCTGCAGAAGTACAAGGAGCTGCAGGACATCATCGCCATCCTCGGCATGGACG
Source organism: Lentzea chajnantorensis (assembly GCF_054300775.1). Lineage (NCBI taxonomy): Bacteria > Bacillati > Actinomycetota > Actinomycetes > Pseudonocardiales > Pseudonocardiaceae > Lentzea > Lentzea chajnantorensis. The sequence goes on from NZ_JBSDZT010000002.1 coordinate 2,305,510, forward strand.
AGCTCTCCGAGGAGGACAAGGTCCTCGTCGGTCGCGCGCGTCGTCTCGAGCGCTTCCTCGGCCAGAACTTCATCGTGGCCGAGAAGTTCACCGGTCAGCCCGGCTCCTTCGTGCCGATCAAGGACACGATCGAGGCGTTCGACCGCGTGTGCAAGGGCGAGTTCGACCACTACCCGGAGCAGGCGTTCTTCTCCTGTGGCGGGTTGGACGACGTTGAGGCCAACGCGAAGAAGCTCGCCGGCAACTGAGGCAGGCTGACGTGACGAAGGGCCGTTCCTCCTTTGTGGAGGGACGGCCCTTCGCCTTTTCGGACGACATGACATTTCCGTTCACCGGAAACAGCTCTCCCGCCTGCGGGTCCCGGGCCGCACGATGCTCGGCATCACCAGGGCCCCTCAGCGAGGAGAGAGCGCGTGAACAAATGGGTGTTGCCGTTGTGCTGGACGGCGGTCCTGCTCGACGGCTTTGACCTCGTCGTGCTCGGCACGGTGATCCCGACCCTGTTGCAGGAGCAGGTGCTCACGACGGCGTCGGCCAGTGCGGTGTCCACGGCCGGTCTCGTCGGGATGATGTTCGGCGCGCTCGTCATCGGGACCGTCACCGACGTCATCGGGCGGCGGAAGGTGATGATCTACGCCGTCGCCGGGTTCTCCGTGTTCACCCTGGCCTGCGCGCTGGCGCAGGACGCCACCACGTTCGGCGTCTTCCGCTTCCTCGCCGGGCTGGGGCTCGGCGGGTGTCTGCCCACGGCCATCGCGCTGGTGAACGAGGCACGGCCGCAGCAGGGCGGACGGGCCACCACGCTCATCATGACCGGGTACCACGTGGGTGCGGTCATCACGGCGTTGCTGGGCATCCTGCTCATCCCGCGGCTCGGGTGGCAGGCGCTGTTCGTCGCCGGTGCGGTGCCGGCGCTGGTGCTGATCCCGCTGATGCTCCGGTACCTGCCGGAGACGGTGGTGCGGAAGGCTCCGGCCGGTGAGGCGGTCGGGTCGTTGTTCAAGCCGGGGTTGCGCAAGGCGACCGTGGCGTTCTGGGTGGCGTCGTTCATGGGGCTGCTGCTGGTCTACGGGCTGAACACGTGGCTGCCGCAGATCATGCGCAGTGCGGGCTACGAGCTGGGGACCGCGCTCGCGTTGCTGCTGACGCTCAACATCGGTGCGGTGGTGGGACTTCTGATCGCGGGCGCGGTCGCGGACAGGGTCGGTGTCCGGCCGGCGGCGATCGGCTGGTTCGCCGGGGCCGTGGTGTTCCTGGCGTTGCTGAGCATCAGGTTGCCGGGGATCGGCGTGTACGTGGCCGTGTTGCTGGCCGGGTGCTTCGTGTTCAGCGCGCAGGTGCTCGTGTACGCCTACGCGGGGCGGGTCTACGAGGAGAACCGGGCCACCGGCATCGGGTGGGCCGCGGGCATCGGGCGGCTCGGGGCGATCAGCGGGCCGCTGCTCGGTGGGGCGCTGCTGACGGCCGGTCTGGCGCACCCGTGGGGGTTCTACGTGTTCGCCGTGGTCGCGGCGCTGGGGGCGGCCGGGGTGGCCGCCGTCGGGGTGCGGGCGGAAGCGGTCGTGCCCGGCGTGCGGTGATGCCGGCGCGGATCTCGCCGCCGGTGCCGCGGTGGTGCGGGTGCTGGATTCCGTGCAGGCACAACAACTCGCGCTCGCACCGGGTGGCACCTGTGCGGCTCTGCGGCGGTCCTCGGACCCCGCTACACCGGGCGGCCCGGCGAGGCTGTCAGGCGACCGTTTAGACTCAGTTCGACTCCAGACGACGAGGGAGATGCGCGTGGCCGAGATGACCGTTGAACTGGTCGCCGTTGAACGCCGCCTGTGGTCCGGTACGGCCACTTCCGTTTCGGCGCAGACGACCGAGGGCGAGATCGGCATCCTGCCCGGTCACGAGCCCGTTCTCGGTCAGCTGGTCGAGGGTGGTGTGGTGCGGATCCGCACGACGGACGGTGCACTGGTCACCGCCGCCGTGCACGGGGGCTTCCTGTCCGTGACCGGCACCGGCGTGTCGATCCTCGCCGAGGACGCCGAGCTCGCGGGCGAGATCGACGTGAACGCGGCGCGGTCGGCGCTGCAGGACGCGGACGATGCCGAGCGCGCACGTGCGGCAGCGCGCGTGCGGGCCGTGGAACAGTCGGCCTGAGACCGGGCGCGAGGGCTCAGTCGTGGGGATCACCGAGATTGCCGGGTTGATCCTTCTCGGGGTGGCCGTCGTCATCGTGTGCCTCGCGTGGCGCCGGGTCCGGCTGCTGCGCGAGGGCGGTGTGCACGTCGCCCTGCGCAGCCGGTTCGACGACCGTGGCCGGGGCTGGCACCTGGGAGTGGGGCACTACCGGGGCGACAAGTTCGCCTGGTTCCGGGTGCTCTCGCTCGGGTCAGGCCCCGACCAGATGATCTCCAGAGACGGCCTCGAGATCGAGGCGCGGCGGGAGCCCACGGGCCCCGAGGCGTACGCGATGCCGGTGGGGGCGACGGTGCTGCGGTGCCGGTCCGCCGCCGGTGAGGTCGAGATCGCGATGGGCCCGGACGCGCTGACAGGATTCCTGTCCTGGTTGGAGTCAGCGCCTCCGGGCCGGTCCATTCCCTGGGCCAGTTGACGAACGTGAGAAGGGCGCCTCCCGCAACGGGAGGCGCCCTTCTCGTGTTTCTCGATCAGGCGTTGCCGCCGGGCTGCCAGAGCACGTCACCGTCCGGGTTCGCCACCCGCGCCAGGATGAACAGCAGGTCCGACAGCCGGTTCAGGTACTTCGCCGTCAGCACGTTGGTCTGCTCCCGCTCGGCCTCGACCAGCGCCCACGCCCGGCGTTCCGCGCGACGGGCGATGGTGCGCGCCTGGTGCAGCAGGGCCGCGCCGGGGGTGCCGCCGTTGAGGATGAACGAGTCGAGCTTGCCCAGGTTCTCGTTGAACGTGTCGCAGTAGCCCTCCAGGCGGTCCACGTACGCCTGGGTGACCCGCAGCGGCGGGTACTGCGGGTCAGGCACGATCGGCGTGCACAGGTCCGCTCCGACGTCGAAGAGGTCGTTCTGCACCTTGCGCACGACCTCGTGCACGTCGGGGGCCAGCTGACCCAGCGCCAGGGCCACGCCGAGGGCCGCGTTCGTCTCGTCCACGTCGGCGTAGGCCTCGATGCGGGGGGAGGTCTTGGGAACGCGCGAGAAGTCGCCGAGACCGGTCGTGCCGTCGTCGCCCACGCGCGTGTAGATCTTGGTGAGATGCACCGCCATAACGGGCACTGTAAGGCCGTACGTAGGATTGCCGCGTGAGCGAGCATTTCCGGGTACACGGCGGCGCGCGTCTGGTCGGCGAGGTCGAGGTCGTCGGCGCCAAGAACAGCGTCCTGAAGCTGATGGCGGCTGCCCTGCTGGCCGAGGGGACCACAACCCTCACCAACTGCCCGGACATCCTGGACGTACCGCTGATGGCGGACGCGCTGCGCAGCCTCGGGTGCGAGGTCGAGCTCGAAGGTGACGTGGCGAGGATCACCACGCCGTCCGAGCTCAGCTACCACGCCGACTCCGAGGCGATGGGAAAGCTGCGCGCCAGCATCTGCGTGCTCGGGCCGCTCGTCGGCCGGTGCAAGCGCGCCGTCGTGGCGCTGCCGGGCGGGGACGCGATCGGGTCGCGGCCGCTCGACATGCACCAGAGCGGGCTGGAGAAGCTCGGCGCCACGACGTGGATCGAGCACGGCTGCATCGTCGCCGAGGCCGAGGGGCTGCACGGCGCGCAGATCTGGCTCGACTTCCCCAGCATGGGGGCCACCGAGAACATCCTGATGGCGGCGGTGCTCGCGAACGGCACCACGGTCATCGACAACGCCGCGCGCGAGCCGGAGATCGTCGACCTCTGCCTGATGCTCACGCAGATGGGCGCGAAGATCGAGGGCGCCGGCACGTCCACGCTGACCGTGCACGGGGTGTCCGAGCTCAAGCCGACCGAGCACCGCGTCATCGGCGACCGGATCGTCGGTGCCACGTGGGGGTTCGCCGCCGCCATGACGCGCGGTGACGTGCGGGTGCGCGGCGTGAACCCGCACCACCTGGACCTGGTGCTGGAGAAGCTGCGGATGGCGGGCGCCGAGGTGACCGTCTACGAGGGCGAGGACGAGGGCTTCCGGGTGGTCATGGAGGGGCGGCCGAAGGCGGTCGACTTCGTGACGCTGCCCTACCCCGGCTTCGCCACGGACAACCAGCCGTTCGCCATCGCGTTGTCGGCGGTGTCCGAGGGCACGTCGATGATCACGGAGAACCTGTTCGAGGCGCGGTTCCGGTTCATCGACGAGATGATCCGGCTCGGCGCCGACGCGCGCACCGACGGGCACCACGCGGTCATCCGCGGGGTCGAGAAGCTGTCCAGCGCGCCGGTGTGGGCCTCCGACATCCGGGCCGGTGCGGGGCTGGTGCTGGCCGGTCTGTGCGCGGACGGCGCCACCGAGGTCTACGAGATCTTCCACATCGAGCGCGGCTACCCCGGGTTCGTGGAGAACCTGCGCAAGCTCGGCGCCGACGTGGAGCGGGTCAGCGGCTGACCGCCGGTCACGACTTCAGGACGAGCCGCGCGTTCGCGACGTCCGCGGGCCACACCATGACCCGGTAGGGCGCGTTCCGCGAGCGCGTGGCCTTCACGCCGTTGCGCCGGAGCTTCTGCACGAGCACCTTCGCGGCCTCCTCGGTGGGCACGACGGCGACCTCGCTGAGCAACCCGAAGTCGGTGCCGTCCAGGTCCGGCACCGGCCGCCTGTCGTTGCCCACGAAGTAGCGCAGCAGCACCGCGAGCAGGCCGAGCGCCGCGAAGACGACCACGGTCTGGTAGATCCCCGTCACCCCTCCATCATGCTCTTTTTGGTCACGATTCAGTGAGCAAGCGCACGCGCAGCTCTGGTTACCGGCCAGTACGCTCCGGACAACGACGTTGTGGGAGGTGCTGTGCCGTACCCAGCTGACCGTGAACGCGACCGCCCCTGGGTGATGCGCACGTACGCGGGTCACTCCTCGGCCGCGGCGTCCAACGCCCTCTACCGGCGGAACCTCGCGAAGGGGCAGACCGGCCTGTCGGTCGCGTTCGACCTGCCCACGCAGACCGGCTACGACCCCGACGACGAGCTCGCGAAGGGCGAGGTCGGCAAGGTCGGCGTGCCCGTCAGCCACATCGGCGACATGCGGCAGCTCTTCGACCAGATCCCGCTCGGCGGCGCCAACACGTCGATGACGATCAACGCGACGGCCATGTGGCTGCTCGCGCTCTACGTCACCGTGGCCGAGGAGCAGGGCGCGGACCCGGCCGCGCTGGCCGGCACGACGCAGAACGACATCATCAAGGAGTACCTGTCCCGCGGCACGTACGTGTTCCCGCCGGGACCGTCGCTGCGGCTGATCACCGACATGGTCGCGTGGACCGTCTCCAACGTGCCCAGGTGGAACCCGATCAACATCTGCAGCTACCACCTCCAGGAGGTCGGCGCGACGCCGGCGCAGGAGGTCGCGTACGCGATGTGCACGGCGATCGCGGTCCTCGACTCCGTGCGCGACTCCGGTCAGGTGCCGCAGGAGAAGTTCGGTGACGTCGTCGCCCGCATCTCCTTCTTCGTGAACGCCGGTGTGCGGTTCATCGAGGAGATGTGCAAGATGCGCGCGTTCGCCCAGCTCTGGGACGAGATCACGCTGGAGCGCTACGGCGTGCAGAACCCCAAGCACCGCCGGTTCCGCTACGGCGTGCAGGTCAACTCGCTCGGGCTCACCGAGGCGCAGCCGGAGAACAACGTCCAGCGCATCGTGCTGGAGATGCTCGCGGTGTCGTTGTCCCGCAACGCCCGCGCCCGCGCGATCCAGCTGCCGGCGTGGAACGAGGCCTTGGGCCTGCCGCGGCCGTGGGACCAGCAGTGGGCGTTGCGCATGCAGCAGGTCCTCGCCTACGAGACGGACCTGCTGGAGTACGAGGACATCTTCGACGGCTCGCCCGTCATCGAGGCGAAGGTGGACGAGATCCTCGCCGGTGCGCGCGAGGAGATCGACCGCGTGCAGGCGATGGGCGGTGCCGTCGCGGCCGTCGAGTCCGGCTACATGAAGTCGCAGCTCGTGTCGTCGCTCGCCGACCGGCGCCGGCGCGTCGAGTCCGGCGAGGAGGTCGTCGTCGGCGTCAACAGGTTCGACACGACCGAGCCGTCGCCGCTTCAGGCCGAGGGCGCGAACGCCATCGAGACCATCGACCCGGTCGTCGAGATGCACGCCGTCGAGGCGGTCCGGCAGTGGCGTGCTTCCCGTGACAACACCGCGGTCGAGGCGGCGCTGGACGCGTTGCGCGAAGCGGCGAAGACCGACCGGAACCTCGTCGAGGTGACGCTGGCCTGTGCGCGCGCCGGGGTGACGACCGGAGAGTGGTCGCAGGCGCTGCGCGAGACGTTCGGCGAGTACCGGGCGCCCACGGGTGTCTCCGCCGCCTCCGCCTCCGGTGAGGCGGGCTCGGAGATCGCACGGGTGCGCGACCGGGTGCGGTCGACCGGCGAGGAGGTCGGCGAACGGCTGCGCATGCTGGTCGGCAAGCCGGGTCTCGACGGGCACTCCAACGGTGCCGAGCAGGTCGCCGTGCGCGCCCGCGACGTCGGCTTCGAGGTCGTCTACCAGGGCATCCGCCTGACGCCTGCGCAGATCGTGGCGGCCGCGGTGCAGGAGGACGTGCACGTCGTGGGCCTGTCGATCCTGTCCGGGTCGCACCTGGAGGTCGTGCCCGCGGTGGTCGACGGGCTGCGCGCGGCCGGTGCCGGGGACATCCCGGTGATCGTCGGCGGCATCATCCCGCCCGACGACGCGGCCAAGCTGCACGAGCGCGGCGTGGCACGGGTGTTCACGCCGAAGGACTACGAGCTGACCGAGATCATGGACGAGATCGTCACCGTGATCCGCGAGGTGCACTCGCTGGCCTAGGGCCTTAGATTCGCTGGATGGTCGACGTTGCGCGCGATGGGTCGGTAGTCCGGATCACGATGAACCGCGCGGCCAAGCGCAACGCGCTGTCCGCCGAGCACCTGACCGAGCTGCTGGAGGCGTTCCGCGAGGCCGGTGCGTCCGACGCGGCCGGGATCGTGCTGGCGGCCGAGGGGCCGGTGTTCTCGGCGGGTCACGACTTCGCGGACGTGCACGCGCGTGACGAAGAGGGCGTGCGGCTGCTGCTGGAGCTGTGCACGGTGCTGATGAAGACCATCCAGGCCGTGCCGCAGGTGGTGATCGCACGCGTGCAGGGACTGGCGACCGCGGCCGGGTGCCAGCTGGTGGCGTCGTGCGACCTCGCGGTCGCGGCGGACACGGCCGGGTTCTCGCTGCCCGGCGGCAAGGCCGGCTGGTTCTGCCACACGCCCGCGGTGCCGGTGGCGCGGTCGATCGGGCGCAAGCGGTTGATGGAGCTGGTGCTCACCGGCGACGTGGTGGACGCGGCCACCGCCGCGGAGTGGGGCCTGGTCAACCGCGCGGTGCCGGCCGACGCGCTGGACGCCGAGGTCGACGACCTGCTGGCGCGCGCGACGCGGGGCAGCCGCGCGTCGAAGGCCGTGGGCAAGCGGACCGTCTACGCGCAGCTGGACCGGCCGGAGGCCGACGCCTACGAGATCGCGCTGGCGGTCATGGCCGAGACGTCGCAGTCCCCGTCGGCCACGGAGGGGCGGGCGTCGTTCCTGGAGAAGCGGCAGCCCGTGTGGCCCGACTAGGGCCTGTCCTGCGGATCTTCACCTGAGGTGAAGGACAATGCAGGCGAGGACGATCTCGGCGCGGTGGTAGGCGGCTCGTTTCGCGAACCTGGTGGCCAAGCCGCGGAACTGCTTGAGGCGGTTGAAGCAGCGCTCGACCACGTTGCGCAGCTTGTAGATGTCGGCGTCGAAGGCCGGTGGCCTGCCACCGGCCGAGCCCTTCGCTTTGCGGCGAGCGATCTGGTCTGTGCGCTCGGGAATCGTGGCCTTGATTCGTCGTTGTCGTAACGCGGTGCGGGTGCTCGGGTGGGTGTAGGCCTTGTCGGCGATCACGCGCCCGACCCGCACCCGCTGGCCGTCGACGTCGATATCGCAGATGTCGTCGAGTAGTGGCAGCAGTTGCGGGTTGTCGCCGGCCTGACCGGGGGTGAGGATCACCGCCAAAGGCAGGCCGGTCGCGTCGACGGCCAGGTGGAGCTTGGTCGTCAGCCCTCCGCGGGAGCGTCCGAGGCATTCGCCGTCGATGGCGAGGGCCTCGATCCAGTCCGCGCAGCCCCCTTTTTCCGGGCACCCGCGGCGTGCTGGTGGGCCCGGATACTCGTGGAGTCGACGCTGACCACGAACGCGACGTTGTCCTCGAGTGTCCCGAGTGAGTCGTCTTTGACGATCACGTGCTCGAGGATCCGGTCCCATGTGCCGTCCGCGGTCCACTTGCGCAGCCGCTCATGCGCTGTCTTCCAGGGCCCGTAGCGTTCGGGCAGGTCACGCCAGGGCGCGCCGGTGCGTTCCTTCCACAGGATCGCGTTGATCACCTGCCGGTGGCTGCGCCACCGGCCACCGCGCTGCCCGCTCTGCGCGGGCAGCAACGGCGCGGTCTCCGCCCAGGCCTTGTCCGTCAGCTCACCACGTCCGACCACACACCATCATCTGCACACGATCATGAGAAAGATCCGCAGGACACGCCCTAGTCGCGAGCAGCCTCAGCGCGTCCGCGTTCGGGCCCGGTTCCGCCTGGTAGATCACGAGGAACTGGCCGGGGGCCTCGCGGACGTCGAACGAGTGGTAGGTCAGCCGGAGCGGACCGACCGCCGGGTGCACGAAGTCCTTGGCGTCCTGGGTCTTCCCGCGCACCTCGTGGTGCTCCCAGAGCTCCTCGAACACCGGGTTGCGGCGCAGCGCCGCGACCATCCGCGCCAGCCGCGCGGACTTCGGGTCCGCCGTCAGCCGCAGGTTGCCGACCGTGCTCTGCGCGACCCAGTTCCAGCGCGGGTAGAAGCTCGGGGCGGCCGGGTCGAGGAACGCCATCCTGGCCAGGTTGTCGGCGGGCGTGAACGGCTCGTACAGGGCGTCGGCCAGGGCGTTCGTCGCGAGGATGTCGAGGTAGAGCTCATCACGAACGCCGGCATGTCGTGCATGCCGCTGATGAGCTGCCGCAGCTCGGGGCTGACCTTGTCGGTCGAGTGCCCCTCGTCCGCGACGACACCGGCCAGGCGGTGCAGGTGGGAACGGGCGTCCGGGTCGAGCCGCAGCGCACGGCTCAGGGCGTCGAGGACCTGCGCCGAGGGGTTGGTCTCACGGCCCTGTTCGAGCCGGGCGTAGTAGTCGGCGCTCACCCCGGCGAGCACCGCGACCTCCTCGCGGCGCAGGCCCTTGACCTTGCGCTGGGTGTGCGAGGGCAGGCCCGCGTCCTCCGGGTTGACGCGGGCGCGATGGGCTTTCAGGAACTCACCGAGCACGTCTGCGAGGTTAGTGCGGGCCTGGAGCTGTTGCCTGGGTGTGGCACTCCTGGGGAGACGGTGTCCTGGCCGGCTCGGCTCCTCCAGCCGATCGTGGTGGCCATGAGCAAAGTTGTGGTGATCAGTGGAGCGTCCAGCGGCATCGGCGAGGCGACGGCCCGCGTCCTGGCCAAGGCCGGGCACCGGGTGTTCCTCGGTGCCCGGCGGGTCGACCGGCTGGCCGCGCTGGCCGAGGAGACCGGTGGCGGCTACCGGGAGCTGGACGTGACCTCGCGGGAGTCGTTCCAGTCCTTCGTGGACGCGGCGGTCGAGCGGTACGGGCGGGTCGACGTCCTCGTGAACAACGCGGGCGTGATGCCGTTGTCGCTCATGGACTCCCTGAAGGTCGACGAGTGGGACCGCATGGTCGACGTGAACGTCAAGGGTGTGCTGAACGGCATCGCGGCCGTGCTGCCCCGGTTCGCCGGCGGCGGTCACGTCGTGAACGTGGCCTCGATCGGCGCGCACATGGTCATGCCGACCGCCGCCGTGTACTGCGCGACGAAGCACGCGGTGTGGGCGTTGTCCGAGGGGCTGCGGCAGGAGCGCGACGACCTGCGGGTCACCGTGATCTCGCCCGGTGTCACCGAGTCCGAGCTCGCGGACACCATCACCGAGCAGTACGCGGCGGACCTGATGCAGGACTACCGGGCGGGCGCGCTGCCCCCGTCGGCGATCGGTGAGGCCATCGCCTACGCCGTCGCGCAGCCCGACTCCGTCGACGTCAACGAGATCGTGGTGCGGCCGGTGGCGTCGCGCTAGGCGCCGGTGGTGGAACCGGGGCGCAGGACCATGAGCACGGTGACGGTCGCCCACAGCAGGTTGAAGATCCCGGTGTACATGGCCAGGTGCTCGGCGTCCCCGGTCCGGAGCGCCTGTTCCTGACCGGGGATCACCTTCAGCGCCAGCACGAACGCGGCGGCGGTGGTGAGCGCGATCGACACGACCACCCAGGGGTGGCCGGTCACGCCCATCACGCCCGCCGTCGCGAACCCGAGGGCCGGCACCGAGATGCCGACCAGCGCGTAGACGCGGCAGATCCGGTGCAGCAGCGCGGCGTTGCCACTCGTGGTGACGGCCCTGGGGAACATGCTGGCGGCCACGGTGACCGGGCCGATCGCGACGATGGCCGCGAGGACGTGCAGCGAGAGGAAGAGCTTGCTCATGCCGCGCTCCACACCGTGCCGCGGCGCTCGTGGGCGAAGAGGGTCTCCAGCTCGACGGCCTTGCGCGCGCCGATCTCGCGTTCGACCAGGTAGAGGCCGAGGTCGACGCCCGAGGTGACGCCGGCGGCGGTGACCAGGTCGCCGTCGTCGACGAGGCGGGTGCGGACCGCGTGCACGCCCATCGACTCCAGCGCGTGCAGGCCGAGGTGGTTGGTCGTGGCGGTGCGGCCGGTGATCAGACCGGCCATCGCGAGCACCAGCGAACCGCCGCACACGGTGGCCACCGTCAGGCCCTCGCGGTCGAGGGCCCGCTGGAGCGGTGCTCTCAACGTCGCGGCGGCCTTGCCCAGCAACGCGAGGATCTCGTCCTCGGTGCCGGCCGCTGCACCGGGGACGACGACGAGATCGGTGTCCTCCGGGTCCAGCCGGGCGGTCGCCGCGAGGGACGGGCGCAGGCCGCTCGGCACCTCGCGCGGACCTTCCGCGGACACCAGCTCGACGTCCACCCCGCCGGCGTTCAGCGTCTCGTACGGGCCGATCGCGTCCAACGGGTCGAAACCGTCGAACAACACCACTTGCGCTTTCACTCCACCGCTCCTCACTGGTCCGTTGATCGAAACCGTAGGAGCGGGACGAGTGGCGGGGGAGTGGCTGGAATGCCATGTTCCAACGGATTCTCGCCAGCTACGGTGGGGGCATGCACGAGGTGGCCGTACTGGTGATGGACAGCGTCATCCCGTTCGACTTCGCGGTGCCGGTCGAGGCGTTCAGCCGAACCGGGCACTACCGGGTGCGGCTCTGCGGTCCGAAGAGGACGGTTCGCTCCGAGCTGTTCGAGCTGAAGGTGCCGCACGGCCTGGAGCTGCTGTCCGAAGTGGACACGATCATCCTCCCAGGGCACGCGGCGGACCTGGTGGTGCCGCACGGGGTGGTGCGGGCGGTGCGAGCGGCGGCCGCTCGCGGCACCCGGATCGCGTCGATCTGCTCCGGTGCGTTCGTGTTCGCGGCGACCGGCCTGCTGGACGGGTTGCGCGCCACCACGCACTGGCTGGCCGCCGACGAGCTGGCGGCGCGGTTCCCCGCCGTGGACGTCGACCCGGACGTGCTCTACGTCGACAACGGGCAGTTCCTGACCTCCGCGGGCGCCGCGGCCGGGCTCGACCTGTGCCTGCACCTGATCCGGCGCGACCACGGGTCCGCGGCGGCGGCCGACGCGGCACGGCTGTCCGTGATGCCGCTGGAACGCGAGGGCGGGCAGGCGCAGTTCATCGTGACGCCACCGGCGGCGCCGCGGGGTGCCGAGCTCGAACCGCTGCTGCGGTGGCTGGAGACCAACGCCGAGCCCGACCTGACCCTGGCCGGCATCGCGGACCACGCCGGGATGAGCACGCGCACGTTGAACCGGCGGTTCCGCGAGCAGACCGGCACGACACCGCTGCAGTGGCTGCACCGGGCCCGGATCCGCCGGGCGCAGCACCTGCTGGAGACGACGAGGCACCCGGTGGAGCTGATCGCGAGCCGGGTGGGCTTCGGGTCGGCCACGGCGTTCCGCGACCGCTTCAAACGGGTCGCCGGCACCTCACCGAACGCCTACCGCGCGGCCTTTCAGGGCTGAGCGTGCTCGTGCAGCAGCAGGAGCGTGTAGGCGGCGATCGACTGCGCGTCGGTGATCTCGCCCCTGGTGATCATCTTCTCGAAGTCCGCGCGGGCGAACCACGCCGAGCGCATGTCCTGCTCCTCGGGCTCGCGCTCGTGGAACCCCTCGACCAGGTCCGTTGCCAGGAACACCCGGCCGCGTTGCGACGACATGCCCGGCGCCACGTCCAGCAGCCCGAGCGCGACGAGCTTCCCGGCCCGCAGCCCGGTCTCCTCCCGCAGCTCCCGCGCGGCGAGCGCGAGCGGGTCGGTGTCGGCCCGGTCGGGGGCGGTGCCCTGCGGGAACTCCCACCGCCGCAGCCCGATCGGGTAGCGGTACTGCTCGACGAGCCGCACGCGTTCCCCGTCGAGGGGGATGACCAGCGCGAAGTCCGGCTTGTCGACCACGCCGTAGATGCCCTGCGTGCCGTCCGCACGCCGGATCGCGTCCTCGCGAACGGTCATCCACGGGTTTGCGTACACCTGACGGGTGCCGAGGCTTTCCACGGCACGGACCGTATCAACGAGCGGCTTGGTGCACCTAGAGGGCTCATCACCTGCAGTGATGTCTCGGTGGTGTCCATAGTGAGCGTTGGCGGTGCTGTGAGGTCTCGCGATCCAAGCTAAGCGAGGCTGCAAGGTATCCAGTCGCTTGACCGGCAGGTTGGGTATAGTTTGACACCTAATTCGGCGCTGGTACGGCTGCGCTTGAAGTGCTCGATTTGATGGTAGGGAGCCGGGTATGAGCGCTGGGCTTGACACTCGTCCTAAGGCGACAACCCTCGACTTGGAGGAGCTCACACAGCTGGCTTGGGCAGGTCGGATCAGGGTTCCGCATTTTCAGCGCTCGCTTCGCTGGCAACGCGGTGATGTTATCCGCCTGTTCGATAGCATCGTGCGCGGCTACCCTGTTGGCTCTTTGTTGTTGTGGCGAAGGTCGGCAAACGCGGAGAACATACAGCTTGGCGCATTGCGAATATCAGCCCCCGAGGCTCGAGAGGCGTTGTGGGTTGTCGATGGGCAGCAACGCATCATCAGTCTAGCTAATGCTCTTCATCCAGACGGTCTTGAAGATTCGCGGTTTGCTCTGGCGTATGATTTGAAGAGTCGACAATTCCTTCCTTTGCCTCAGGTGGAGGAGTCGACTGTAATACCACTTCCGGTCATCTTTGATCTAACCCGAGTCTTGCGCTGGTTTACCAAGCATCCGGAAGCTGCAGACTTCGTTGATCATGCCAATGAGATCACGCGAACGCTGAGGCAGTTCAAAATTCCAGCCTACGAGGTCGTTCAAGAGGATCCACGCGTCCTCCAGGACATCTTTGACCGCATGAACAACTACGGTAAAAGGCTTAGCCGCGCTGAGATATTTTCCGGCCTCTTCCCAGGGGATGAAGCGGCCAAAGATACCACATCTACGCTCGATCGTATTGCCCAGAACATCGATGATAACCTTGGTTTTGGGCTTATCGATAACGACACAGTGCTGCAATGCGTACTGGCAAGACGCGGGCCAGATGTGAAGCGCGAGATCCGTAATGAGTTCGGTGATGAGGAGAAAGTCGGCCTATCGCGTAGAGGGCATCAGCCAGGACGAGCTATTATCGAGTTTCCCGATGAAGATCGTGATACTGCCTATGCTCAGGGCGAGGAAGCCATGCGTCGCGCGGTACTGTTCTTGCAAAATCATGCAGGAGTTCCGCATATAAGCGTCCTACCTTACCGACATCTGCTCATTACGCTCACCAGACTATTTGCTCATTATCCCGACCCTGACTTGCGTAGTTATCAACTTCTTAATCGCTGGTTCTGGCGCGCTGCGCTGGTTGGGCCAGAGATTTTCCGTGGCAGCACCACTGGCGCCATTCGGGCGCTAAATTTCGCGGTCCGCCCAAGTGACCTAGTTGGATCGATTCAAGAACTTTTGAATCTAGTTGATCGCCCTGGCGCTCCGCTGCCAGACCTTCGGCGCTTCCGCAGTAATGAGGCAGCCACCAAAATAATCTTGTGTTCCTGGTGGAGCATGGGGCCGCGTTCCGTTATGACAGGCGAACTAGTCGAGCGTGAAGAATTGTCTCAATGTCTGCTTGACCGGCCCACCGCGCTCGATGCGGTTCACTATGTCGTCTCGCGATATTCTGTCCCGAGAGAGTATCGGCTTTGGGCTTCTGATCGTGTTTTGCTTCCGTCGTCGGAAAATGAGATTGGAACAGTTGACGCGTGGCTTACGCGTCGGCGTAGGGAAATGTCACCCGAGCTGTGGCGGCAGACGATTTCCTCGCATTGTATCGATGAATCTATGATTCGTCACCTGGCAAATGGCCAAGTCGTCAAGTTCCTTCAATCCCGGCAAGAGGCACTTCAAGATCAACTTTCTCATTTTCTTCAGCGTCAATGTGAATGGAATTTTGAAAATACACCCTCTCTTTCAGAGCTTGTGCTCGACGGTGACGACGAAGACGACTCTGATGAAGACGAGGAACTCGATGTCCTCTTCTGAAAAAAGATTCGGCGTTTGGCTGGACGACCGGCGTGTGGGCACCATTCGGCAGCAAGGGGATCGCACTCAATTTACATTGGACGAAGAATATAGAGGTGATCCAGAACGTCCTGTACTCGGTCTCGTCTTCGAGGACCGCCCAACCGCTTCGCATGCTGCTGCGGTCCGACTTGCACCATGGTTTTCAAACTTGCTTCCGGAAGGTCAATTGCGAGCATGGATTGCTCGTGAGCGAAATGTCAACCGTAAACGAGAAATGGAACTTCTGTCTCAAGTTGGTCATGATCTTCCCGGCGCAGTTCGAGTACTGGCGGAAGATGAGGTTCCCATAGTGGCATCTTTGAGAGATGAAGAGTCCTACCCGTGCGGCCCGTTCAACGGACGAAAAGGTGATCGGCTGCAATTCTCTCTTGCTGGTGTGGCAATGAAGTTCTCGATGCTCAAAAGGCAAGGCCAGCTGGTGCTTCCTGCGCATGGCAAGGGTGGGGACTGGATAGTCAAGCTTCCCGATCGAGTCTTTCGAGATGTCCCTCGAAATGAATTCGTGATGATGTCGTTGGCCAGCTCCGCTGGAATTGACGTGCCGGAAATAGAGCTAGTTCATCGCGATTCGGTGGATAAACGGGTTCCGGGTGACCTCTGGCCTGAGAGTGAAAGTTATGCTTATGCTATACGTAGATTCGATCGAGAAGAAGGCGGACATCGTCGAATTCATATTGAGGATCTTGCTCAGGTAAGGAATTTCTACCCTGAACGGAAGTACTTCGGATCCTTTGAAACTGTCGCGAACCTGATTTATCGACGCCATGACGTCAAGTCGCTGATCCAATTTGTTCGACGCTTGACTTTTTCGATCTTGATCTCTAATGGTGATGCCCATCTAAAGAACTGGTCACTCATTTATCGAAATCCTCAAGTTCCGGAGCTTGCGCCAGCCTATGACCTGGTGGCTACTGGATTTTATCCCGTCAGTGACATGCCTGAACGTCTCGCTTTGAAGTTCGGTGACACGCGCAATTTTCATCGAATTAGTTTGGGTACCTTCTCCAGGCTTCAGGAGAAGCTGGCGGTTGGCGGTGGGGTCGACCTGGCGGAACATGTAGTTGACGCGATTTCTTCAGTCCTGTCCGCTTGGCCGAAATACTCTGCTTTTTTGGATGGAAACGAGCCTCTCCAGGAGTTTATTGACCGCAGCACGCGTGCTCGTGCCAGTACGCTGATGAAAACGAAGCTATCCTCTCGATAAGTGGAATTTACCTTGTCCGGTTGTATGAGGTTTTGACGTGTAGCTTGGTCTATAGCTACCTCGCCGTGGTTGTGTCCAGCCGCACCCCGTAGCCTGTCGCGGTGCGTCTCGTCATCGCTCGCTGCAAGGCCGACTACGTCGGACGACTCACCGCTCATCTGCCGATGGCCCAGCGACTGCTGCTCATCAAGGCCGACGGCTCGGTGTCGATCCACTCCGACGACCGCGCCTACAAGCCGTTGAACTGGATGAGCCCGCCGTGCTGGCTCATCGAGGACCCGGACATCTGGACCGTGCAGAACAAGGCGGGGGAGAAGCTGATCATCACCCTCGAAGAGGTGCTGCACGACTCCAAGCACGAGCTCGGCCCGGAGCCCGGCCTGCAGAAGGACGGCGTCGAGGCCGACCTGCAGAAGCTGCTCGCCGAGCACGTCACCACCCTCGGCGAGGGCTACTCGCTGGTGCGCCGCGAGTTCCCGACCGCCATCGGCCCGGTGGACCTGATGTGCCGCGACGGCGCCGGCGCGTCCGTGGCCGTGGAGATCAAGCGCCGCGGTGACATCGACGGCGTCGAGCAGCTGACCCGGTACCTGGAGCTGCTCAACCGCGACCCGCTGCTCGCGCCCGTGCGGGGCGTGTTCGCCGCGCAGCAGATCAAGCCGCAGGCGCGGGTGCTGGCCGAGGACCGCGGCATCCGGTGCGTGGTGCTGGACTACGACGCGCTGCGCGGGATCGAACCGGACGAGTTCCGCCTGTTCTGACCGGCCCCGGACGGCGCGAACCCCGCCTCGTCAGGGTGCGGGGTTCGTTTTTGTCCGGTTCCTCCGGTCCGATCGGCTTCGGCGAGCGTTGTGGATCACCACGTGGTTTGGTGTCCACGTACGCGGGGTAAGACGTCGCGCACCTGGAGTGCTGTCCTCTCCTGGTCGTTGATGTTCGACTTTGTCGAAGTTTGGGAGGTGGACGGTGTCGGTGATGGCCGAGGCGGACCTGCGGCTCGACGCGGGACCGATCGACTACGCGTTGCTCGTCATCTACTTCGTCGTCGTGCTCGGCATCGGCCTGATGGCCCGCCGGTCCGTCTCCTCCAGCCTCGACTTCCTGCTGTCCGGGCGGTCGCTGCCGGCGTGGGTCACCGGGCTCGCGTTCATCAGCGCGAACCTCGGTGCCCTTGAGCTGATGGGCATGACCGCCAACGGTGCGCAGTACGGCATGGCGACCGTGCACTACTACTGGATCGGCGCCATCCCCGCGATGGTGTTCCTCGGTCTGGTGATGATGCCGTTCTACTACGGCTCGAAGGTGCGCAGCGTTCCCGAGTTCATGCGCCGCCGGTTCGGCAAGCCCGCGCACCTCGTCAACGCCATCAGCTTCGCCGTCGCGCAGGTCCTGATCGCGGGCATCAACCTGTTCGCCCTCGCGGTGATCGTCGAGGCGCTGCTCGGGTGGCCGTTGCCGGTCTCGATCTGCGTCGCGGCGCTCGTGGTGCTGGCGTACACGACGCTGGGCGGGCTCAGCGCCGCCATCTACAACGAGGTGCTGCAGTTCTTCGTGATCGTGGCCGCGCTCGCGCCGATCACGATCCTCGGCCTCATCAAGGTCGGCGGCTGGCAGGGGCTGGTCGACAAGGTGACCGACCAGGAGCAGCTGTCCGCGTGGCCCGCCACGGAGCTGACCGGCATCAACAGTCCCGTGTGGAGTGTCATCGGGCTCGTGTTCGGTCTTGGGTTCGTGTTGTCGTTCGGCTACTGGACGACGAACTTCGCCGAGGTGCAGCGCGCGATGAGCGCGAAGTCGATGTCGGCGGCCAAGCGCACGCCGATCATCGGTGCGTACCCGAAGGCGCTCATCCCCGCGATCATCATCATCCCCGGCATCATCGCCGCGGTGGTCGTGCCGGAGATGGCGCAGCTCAAGGCCGGCGACACGAGCAGTGGCGTGGTCTACAACAACGTGCTGCCGCTGCTGATGCGCGACCTGCTGCCCAACGGCATCCTCGGTGTCGCGATCACGGGTCTGCTGGCCAGCTTCATGGCCGGTGTCGCGGCGAACGTCAGCTCGTTCAACACGGTCTTCACCTACGACCTGTGGCAGGACTACGTCAAGAAGGACCGGCCGGACGAGTACTACCTGCGGATCGGGCGGCTCGCCACGGTCGGGGCGTGCGTGCTCGCGATCGGCACGGCGTTCATCGCGGCCGCGCTCGGCGGGTCCAACATCATGGACTACATCCAGGCGCTGTTCTCGTTCTTCAACGCGCCGCTGTTCGCGACGTTCATCCTCGGCATGTTCTGGAAGCGGATGACGCCGACCGCCGGCTGGGTCGGTCTGCTCGCCGGCACGTTCACGGCGATCTTCATCTACGTGGTCTCGGAGCCGTCGTTCGGCATCGAGCTGCTGGAGCTGCCGGGCCAAGGCTCGAGCTTCCTCGGTGCGGGTCTCGCGTTCGTCGTCGACATCGTCGTGAGCGTCGCGGTCACGACGGTCACGCGACCGAAGCCGGACAGCGAGCTGGTCGGGCTGGTCTACAGCCTCACGCCCAAGGAGGACCGCGCGCACGCCACCACCGGCGAGGACGCGGGCTGGTACCGCTCGCCCGCCCTGCTCGGCGGTGGGGTGCTGGCGCTGACGGCCGTTCTCTACATCGTCTTCGGCTGAGGGAGGCCGTCATGAGGTTGTTCGACCTGCGACTCATCATCGCGTTCCTCTTCGGCCTGTACGGCGTCGTACTGGTCGTCATGGGCCTCGCGTTCACCACGGACGCGGACCTGCAGAAGGCCGAAGGGGTCAACATCAACCTGTGGGCCGGCATCGCCATGGTGGTGATCTCGGCGTTGTTCGCCGTGTGGGCGATGCTGCGGCCTCAGTTCGCGGACACGGACAAGCAGCCGCTCAAGGAGCTATGAGCGGGGACGACCGGGGTACACGGGGTTGAAGGCCTCGATCGTCCACGCGTCGATCCAGGTGACTGCGCGGCGAATTCGGTTGAGCACGTCTCTCCTCTTGGTCGGGGTCTTCACCAAGTACATCGCACAGAGCTTCTGAATCGTTCCCGAAGCGGACGGTGACCTCGGCCACGGTCTCGGCCGGGCGGCAACGCGGGGTACTCGCCACGAACCCGGGGAAAGGTCGCTAACGTGCACGTCGTGCTTCGTTCTCGTGCCACGGCGCTGCTCGCCGCCACCGCGCTGCTGCTGGCCGGGTGCGCCACCGGTCCCGGGCTCGCGAAGTCCCAGTCGCCGCGCCGCACCGTCCAGGCCGCGGCGGAGACGAACGCGCCCGACCCGTCGACCCGGTCGTCGGTCCCGCCGGACAAGCCGGCCGATCCGGCGTTCGCGGCCGAGCGGCTGCGGCTGGTCGACCCGTGCGCGGTGATCGGCAAGGACGTCCTGGAGACGGTCGGCACGCCGTCGCGCTACTCCAGCAGCTCGTACACCCGCTGCTCGAACTACATGAAGGACAAGTCGGGCAAGACGCTCAACGTCACCCTCGACAT
The DNA here is from genome assembly GCF_054300775.1 of Lentzea chajnantorensis. Lineage (NCBI taxonomy): Bacteria > Bacillati > Actinomycetota > Actinomycetes > Pseudonocardiales > Pseudonocardiaceae > Lentzea > Lentzea chajnantorensis. The sequence goes on from NZ_JBSDZT010000002.1 coordinate 2,325,003, forward strand.
CGGCTACACCCTGCTCTCCACCGAGGTGAAGAAGGCGACCAAGCAGGTCGCGGGCCTGAAGAGCGTGGAGCAGAAGCTGAACAGCTCGGCGTGCTTCATCTCCGTCATCACGCAGGAGAACCCGCCGCAGGCCGTGCGCGTGCAGATCGGCACGGGCAACGACGGCGCGGAGCCGTGCGAGCCCGGCCGCAAGATCGCCGAGGGCGCGATCCGCAAGCTCAAGGGCAACCCGCAGCGCTACACCCCGCCGAAGGGCTCGCCGGTCGAGGTCGACGCCTGCTCGGTCGTGGAGAAGGCCGACCTGGCGACCCCGCTGGGCGCCTCGCCGCGGTCGCAGCCGTTCGGGCTGCATTCGTGCACGTGGAGCGGTCAGAGCGCGCAGGTGCAGCTGGAGTTCAAGACGACGCGCGTGCCCGCGGACTTCAAGTTCAACGACAAGCAGACCGAGGTCGACCTCGGTGGCGTGAAGGGCTACGCGGTCTTCAAGGACGGCCCGTTCCCGACCTGCGACCTGACCGTCGTGCGCACCAGGGACTCCGGCAGCGGCAACGGCGAGATCGCGCTGTTCAGCGCGGCGGGGGTCAAGGACAAGGAGTTCGACCGCTGCCAGGTCGCCGCCGCCATCGCCAAGGCGGTGCTCCCCAAGCTGCCCAGGGCGTGACGCGCACCACTACCGTTGCGGGACCTGACACCGCCCGGCGGGGGCTGAAAGTTCTCCTGGATCGCGTTAGGGTCAGGTTACTGGCGAGTATCGGAGGGCCCCATGACGCAGACCGCTTCGGACAGCGCACTGTCGGCCGATGGTGAGCAGCGGCGGTTCGCCTCACTGGACCCGCGCACCGGCGAGGTCGTGGCGCACCACCCGATCCACACCGCGGCCGAGGTCGAGGACGCCGTGTCCTCCGCCCGCGAGGCTGCCGCGTGGTGGGCCGGTCTGGGCTTCGAGGGCCGCAAGACCAAGCTCGATGCCTGGCGCAAGATCCTCTCGCAGCGCTCGGACGAGTTCATCTCGCTGATCAGCGCGGAGACCGGCAAGCCCGCCGACGACTCGCGCCTGGAGATCACGCTGGTCATGGACCACCTGCACTGGGCGGCCCGGCACGCGGGCCGGGTGCTGGGCAGGCGCAGGGTCTCGTCGGGCCTGCTGATGTTCAACCACACCGCGTCGCTGGAGTACCGGCCGCTGGGCGTGATCGGCGTGATCGGGCCGTGGAACTACCCGGCGCACACGCCGATGGGCTCCATCTCGTACGCGCTCGCCGCGGGCAACGCCGTGGTGTTCAAGCCGTCGGAGTTCACGCCGGGCGTGGGCACGTTCCTCGCCTCGACGTTCACCGAGGCGGTACCGGAGTTCCCGGTGTTCCAGGTGGTCACGGGCTTCGGTGAGACCGGTGCGGCGCTGTGCGCCGCCGGGGTCGACAAGATCGCCTTCACCGGGTCCACGCGCACGGGCAAGAAGGTCATGGCCGCGTGCGCCACGACGCTGACGCCGGTGCTGGTCGAGTGCGGCGGCAAGGACGCGCTGATCGTCGACGTCGACGCCGACCTGCACGCGGCGGCCGAGGCGGCGATCTGGGGCGCGGTGTCCAACGCCGGCCAGACCTGCGCGGGCGTCGAGCGGGTCTACGTGGCCGAGGAGGTCGCCGACGAGTTCGTCGAGATCGCCGTGAAGCGGGCGCGCAAGCTCAAGCCCGGCGGCGAGCCGAACGCGAACCTCGGCCCGATCACGATGCCGTCGCAGGTGGAGATCATCCGCGAGCACGTGCGGGACGCGCTCGACCGCGGTGGCAAAGCCCTGGTGGGCGGGCCGGAGTCGATCCGGCCGCCGTACGTCGAGCCGGTGGTGCTCGCCGACGTGCCGGAGGACTCGCTGGCGGTCACCGAGGAGACGTTCGGGCCGACGGTCGTGATCAACCGGGTGCCGAACGCGCTGGAGGGCGTGCGGCTCGCGAACCAGTCGCGGTACGGGCTGGGCGCGGCGGTGTTCTCCAAGGCGCGCGGCGAGGAGCTGGCGCGGGAGCTGCGGGTCGGCATGGTGTCGGTCAACGCGGTGCTGACCTACGCGGCGGTGCCGGGGCTGCCGTTCGGCGGTGTCGGCGACTCCGGGTTCGGGCGCATCCACGGCGAGGACGGGCTGCGCGAGTTCACCTACGCCAAGGCCGTGACGAAGCAGCGGTTCAAGGCCGTGCTCACCATGACGACGTTCGACCGATCCTCGCTGGCGGGCAAGCAGATGCTGCGCCTCGCGCGGATGCTCTTCGGCCGGTAGAGCACCCGCGCGAGGGGAAGCTCTTAGGCGCCGGCCTGCTTCTTGAGGTCGTCGAGGACCACGTTCGCGGCCAGCACGCCGAGGCCGAGGAAGTAGGTCTCGTCGGCGACCGGCTTGGCCTTGCCGCCCTTGACCGCGTTCAGGCCGCTCCACAGCGGGCCGCCGAGCACGTCGCCCTGCGCGGTCTTGGCCGCGTCGCCGTAGGTGGAGTAGAGGAGCAGGTCCGCGTCGGCCTTGCTGATCTGCTCCGCGCTCACCTCGGCGGCGAGGTCGTCCACCTGCGACGGCGACGGCTGCGGGAGCTTGGCGTCGATCAGGATCGTGCCGATGAACGACTTCTTGGCGTACAGGCGGATCTTGCCCGGCATGAAGCGCAGCGCCGTCACCGTCGGGCGCACGCCCAGCTTCTGCTCGATCGCGGTGCCGGTCTCGGTGGCCTTGTTCGTGTAGTCCTCCAGCATCTTCGCGGCGTCCGCCTGGCGGTCGAGCGCGGCCGCGTTGAGGAGGAAGTTCTCCTTCCACACGTAGCCGGGGCGCACCGCGAAGACGGTGGGGGCGATGGCGGAGAGCTTCGGGTACAGCGCCTCCGCGCGCAGCTTCGAGCCCAGGATCAGGTCCGGGTTCAGCTTCGTGATCGCTTCGAGGTTGAGGTTGTTGATCGTGCCGACGTTCTCCGGCGTGCCGCCCTTCTCACCGATGTAGGACGGCATGGTGGGCGAACCGTCGGTGTAGGCGATGCCGACCGGCTTGATGCCGAGCGCGGCGACGTTGTCGAGCTCGCCGGTGTCGAGGACGACGACCCGCTCCGGCTTCTTCTCGATCTTCGTCTCGCCCATGGCGTGCTTGACCGTCCTGGGGAACTCGCCGGGCTTCGCCGTGGTGCCGAAGCCGTCGCTCAGCTGGGTCGCCTTGCCGAAGTCGGTGCCCCCCTGGGCCACGGACGGCTGGTCGGGCGTGCTGGAGCTGCAGCCGGTGACCGCGAGGGCCACTGCGACGAGCAGCGCTGCTCTCTTCGACACGACGTTGTTCCTCCACTACGAGCAGTGACGCTGACCTGCGGGAATTAGGGCAACCTAACGTACATCGGGACGATATCCCGTTCCGAGTGTCAGACCCTCGGAGTAAGAAGGAACACGGTCACCGCCGATCGGGAGGGTGTGGGATGAAGAAGATCATCGATGATCCGGAGACCGTGGTGCGGGACGCACTGCGGGGGATGCGGGCCGCCCATCCCGGGCTGCTGTCGGTCCAGTACGACCCGGCCGTCATCACGCGGGCGGACGCGCCCGTGCGGGGCAAGGTCGCGATCATCTCCGGTGGCGGGTCGGGCCACGAGCCGCTGCACGGCGGGTTCGTCGGGCGCGGGATGCTCGACGCGGCCTGTCCGGGTGCCGTCTTCACGTCCCCGACGCCCGACCAGGTCGCCGCGGCGGTCGCGGCGACCGACGGCGGTGCCGGGGCGTTGCTGCTGGTGAAGAACTACACCGGCGACGTCATGAACTTCGAGATGGCCGCCGAGCTGGCCGAGTCCGAGGTGCGGTCGGTGGTGGTCGACGACGACGTGGCGGTGCAGGACTCGCTCTACACGGCGGGACGGCGCGGTGTCGGCGGGACCGTGCTGCTGGAGAAGATCGTCGGGGCGGCGGCCGAGCGCGGCGACGACCTGGCCGCGTGCGAGGCGCTGGCGCGGCGGGTGATCGGGTCGGTGCGGTCGATGGGGCTCGCGCTGACCTCGTGCACGGTGCCGCACGTCGGCACGCCGAGCTTCGAGCTGGCCGACGACGAGATGGAGATCGGCATCGGCATCCACGGCGAGCCAGGCCGCCGGCGGGTGCCGGTCGGCTCGGCCACCGAGATGGTGGCCGCGCTGCTCGACCCGATCGTGGCCGACCTGCCGTTCGGCTCCGGCGACCGGGTCCTGCTGTTCACGAACGGCATGGGCGGCACGCCGTTGATCGAGCTGTACCTGGCGCACGGCATCGCGGAGCAGTCGTTGGCAGACAGGGGGATCACGGTGGAACGCAGCCTCGTCGGCCCGTACATCACCAGTCTGGAGATGCAGGGCATGAGCCTCACGCTGCTCAAGCTCGACGACGAGCTGGTGGAGCTGTGGGACGCGCCCGTGCACACCGCTGCGCTGCGGTGGGGGGTCTGACATGGGGTGCACGGCCTCGGACGTGGTGGCGGCGCTGCGCCTGGCCGCCGCCGTCGTGCAGGAGCACCGCGACGAGCTGGTGCGGCTGGACCAGGCGATCGGCGACGCCGACCACGGCGAGAACATGCGCCGCGGGTTCACCGCGCTGGTGTCCAAGCTGGAGGCCGACCCGCCCGCGACACCGGGCAAGGTCCTGAAGCTGGCCGCCACCACGCTGATCTCGACGGTGGGCGGCGCGGCCGGCCCCCTGTACGGCACGGCGTTCCTGCGCGCCTCCACCGCGGTGGGGGAGGCCGAGGAGCTGGACGGCGAGCTGCTGGCGCGGGCGTTGCAGGGTGCGCTGGACGGCGTGCTCGCCCGCGGCAAGGCGGCGGTGGGCGACAAGACGATGGTCGACGCGCTGACCCCCGCTGTCACCGCGGCGGCCACGGCCGGCAGCGGGTCGGTCGCGGCGGTGCTGAGCGCGGCCGCCGACGCCGCCGAGGCGGGCGCCGAGTCGACGGTGCCGATGGTGGCGCGCAAGGGCCGCGCGTCCTACCTGGGCGAGCGCAGCGCCGGGCACCTCGACCCCGGTGCCCGTTCGACGGCGCTGCTGCTGCGCGCCTTCGCGGACGCGGCGGCCAAGTCGTGACGGCGGCCTCGGTGGCGCGGGTCGGACTCGTGGTCGTCTCGCACAGCGACATGCTGGCGAACGGCGTGGCGGAGCTGGCCGCGCAGATGGCGCCGGACGTGGCGGTGGTGCCCGTGGGCGGCACGGAGGAGGGCGGCCTGGGCACCGACTACGGCGCGGTGGTCGAGGCACTGTCCGACGCGGACTCCGGCTCGGGCGTGGTGGTGCTGTACGACCTGGGCAGCGCCAAGATGACCGCCGAGATGGCCGTGGAGTCCGCCGACGACCCGAGCCGCTACGCGGTGGTGGACGCACCCCTGGTGGAGGGAGCGGTCGCGGCGGCGGTCACGGCCCAGGGCGGCGCCTCCCTGGCGGACGTCGCCGCCTCGGCCGAGGGCGCCTCCGGCGACACCCCCGCCGCAACCCCGTCCCGCCCGGCACTGCACCTGGTGTCCGACGAGGTGTCGGCCGACGTGCTGCTGACGAACGAGGTCGGCCTGCACGCCCGCCCGGCCGCCCTGCTGTCGCGCACGGTCGCCGAGCTCGACGCCGACGTGGTCGTGCGCCACGGCGGCGAGGAGGCGAACGCGGCCAGCGTGCTGGGGCTGATGGGCCTGAGCGCGCCGGGCGGCTCGTCGATCACGGTGGTGGCGACGGGAAAGGACGCGCGGGAGGCGGTGCGGCGGATCGAGGAGCTGGCGGAGAGGGGCTTCGACGACTGAGGGACGAGGGACGGCGGGGGACGACTCGGGACGGCTGTGGGCGGCTTGGGACGGTTGCGGGCGGGCTCGGGACGGCTGTGGGCGGCTCGGGCCAGGTGAGGCTGGCTCGGGCGGCGCGGGGTGGGGTGGGGCTGGCGGGACGGCAACGCTGCGGTCGGCTGCGGTCGGCTGCGGTCGGCTGCGGTCGGCTCGGGCCGGGTAGGGCTGGCGGGGGCAGGAGGGCTGCGGTCGGCTGAGGCGAGCAAGGGCGGTCGGAGGTGAGCGAGGCCGGCTGGCGACGGTCGGCGTCGCCGCGTTCGATCCGGGGACGGTTGGCGGCTGCGGTTTGCTGCGCAGGCCGAGCCCGCCGCGCTCGGCCCAACGCACCGTGCCGCGCTGACGTGCCGCCGTGCCCTGACGTGCCGCCGCGCCGTGCCGCTGTGCCGCGCCGTGCCGCCCCGCGCCGCCGTGCCCTGCCGTGCCGCCGTGCCCTGCCGTGCCGCCGTGCCGCGCGCCGCCGTGCCGCCGTGCCGCCGTGCCGTCGAGCCGTGCCGTCGCGCTGGAGGCGCCGCACCCGGCGCGTCCAGACCAACCGTGCCGCTCCTGCCACCCCGCCGCACAGCTCGCCGCCGAACTGCCCTGCCGCCACCCACCCGCGAGGTACCGTCCCCCGCAGACTGATCTTGACACTGGGGAGACGGGGATGTTCAGCAGGTCACTGGGCGACGACGGCGCCGCGCTGCGGCCGTTGGAGCCGTGGCACGCGCCGGAGTTCTTCGCGAACATCGAGCGCGGGCGCGAGTTCATCGGGCGGTACATCGCGCTGCCCGACGCCGTTCCGGACGTGGAGGCGGCGCGGGGTTACCTGACCGGGTACGCGGAGAAGGCGAAGACCGACTCCGGCCGCATCTACGGCATCTGGCTCGACGGGCAGCTGGTCGGCGGGGTGTTGTTCCGGGTCATGGACCTGCGGCAGGGCACCGCGGAGGCCGGGTGCTGGCTGGAGCCGTCGGCCGCGGGCAGGGGGCTGGTCACGCGGGCCGCGCGGCTGGTGGTCGACTGGGCGATTCGCGAGCGGGGTGTGCATCGGGTTGAGTGGTTGGTGTCGTCGGCCAACGCGCCGAGCATCGCGGTGGCGCGGCGGCTGGGCATGAGGAAGGACGGCGTGCTGCGGGAGCACTACCTCTACCGCGGTGTGCGTCACGACATGGAGGTGTGGTCGGTGCTGGCTCCGGAGTGGATCGATGGATGACCTCGTGCTGTTGCACGCCTTTCCGCTCGACGCGCGCATGTGGGACGTGCCGGGGGCGCGGACGCCGTCGTTGCGCGGGGCCGGTGAGCCGGACCTGACGACGCTCGCCGAGGGAGTGCTCGCCGGGCTCGACGACCTCGACCGGTTCCTGCTCGGCGGGTGCTCGATGGGCGGGTACGTGGCGATGGCGTTGCTGCGGATCGCGCCGGAACGGGTCAAGGGCCTGGTCTTCGTCGACACCAAGCACACCGCGGACACCGAGGAGGCGGCCGCGAACCGGTACGCGATGGCCGAGCGGGTCGAACGGGAGGGCGTCGGCGACTGGCTCGCCGACGCGATGCTGCCGAACCTGCTCGGACCGGGCGCGTCGGCCGAGGCGAAGGCGCTGACCAGGGCCATGGTCCTCGACCAGAGCGCGGAGGACGTGGCCTGGTGGCAGCGCGCGATGGCGCAGCGGCCGGACTCGACCGAGGTGCTGGAGTCGCTGGACGTGCCGTCGCTGGTGCTGGTCGGTGAGCACGACCGGCTCACGCCGCCGGACGTCGCCGCGAAGCTCGCGGTCACGTTGAAGCGCAGCACCAGCGAACGGATCGAGGACGCGGGGCACCTGCCGCCGGTCGAGCAGCCGGACGAGTTCCGCGCGCGGCTGGAGCGGTGGCGGGTCCAGGTCGGGCTCTAGAAGCGGCGCGTGGTCGGTCCGCGCCGGCCGCGCGAGTCCCAGCAGCCCTGGTGCCAGTGGCGGCGTTCCTCCGCGGAGCCCGCCTCGTGCGCGGGCCACGCCACCACGTGCGGGGTGCCGGGGCGGATCTCGTGGTCGCAGCCGGGGCAGCGGTAGGTCTTCTGGGCCTGCGTGCCGGAGATGGCGCGCACCAGGTAGTCCTCGCCGTCGGGACCCCGTTCGGAGCGCGCCCAGCCGACACCGCCGCCCAGCGGACGGTGCTCTTCTGGCTTGGGGCTGTTGCGACGCGGCACGGCCACACGGTAACCGCTCGTAGAATCGGGTCGTGCCGACCTACGAGTTCCGCTGCCGAACGTGCGACGACACCTTCGAGCTGAAGCGCCCCATGAGCGAGTCGTCAGCGCCCGCGAGCTGTCCCGGTGGTCACGCGGACACGGTGAAGCTGCTGTCCATGGCCGGGATCGGCGGCACCGCCCGGCAACCGGGCGGCGGTGGCGGCGGGTGCTGCGGCGGAGGCTGCTGCGGCTAGGACGGCGACCGGGACAGCATGATCTCGGCGATCTTGCGGCCCTGGTCGCAGACACCGCCGAACTTGCCGGTCGAGTCGATCACGATGATCCCGAGCCCGCCGCCGTCGTACGGGGCGACCAGCACGCACGTCGGCTGCACCTCGGGGTCGTCGGACCGGTCGAGGTAGGGCACCTTCGTGCCGCCGACCTCGTACTCGCCGGTGGTGCGCTCGATCGTGATCTGCTTGCCCTCGCGGAACCGCAGCGAGACGCCCACCTCGGCGTTGTCGACCTTCGTGGTCCAGCGGCACGACTGGTCGAACGTCGAGTCGTAGTTCATCTGCGTCGGCGGGGTCTCCGCCTTGGCGCCGGGGTAGGGCAGGTCCGTCCACTTCAGCACGGCGCACACGCCCTGCACCTCGCCGTCGATCGGCGTGGTGTCCGGCTCCTCGGAGGGGTCGCCGGACGGGTCCGGGTCTTCGGAGGGCGGTGCCTCCTGGTCGAACGGCGAGGCCGCGTCGATCGCGTCCTGCGCCTTCGGACTGCCCTCGACCGTCGTCTTCCCGGCACAGCCGGCGACGAGCACGAGGACAGCCAACAGGAGCACCAGTCGACGCATGGCACCACCATGCCACGTCCGGCGTGGTGCCCCTGTCAGCGGTACAGCGCTCACGTGTAGTCGCGGAAGCCCTTGCCCGTCTTGCGGCCCAGGCGACCCGCTGTGACCAGGTGTTCCAGCAGCGGCGCCGGAGCGAAACCGGGCTCGCGGAACTCCAGGTACAGGGTGCGCTCGATGGCCAGCGACACGTCCAGGCCCACGACGTCCAGCAGCGCGAACGGGCCCATCGGCAGGCCGCAGCCGACCTTCATCGCGTTGTCGATGTCGTCGGCCTCCGCGTAGTGCGCCTCCAGCATCTTCACCGCGTCGTTCAGGTACGGGAAGAGCAGCGCGTTCACGATGAAGCCCGCGACGTCACCGCAGTGCACCGGGTGCTTGCCGAGGTCCAGGCAGACCTTGCGGGCCGTCGCCACGACGTCCGCGCTCGTGGAGATCGTCTCGACGACCTCCACCAGCTTCATGACCTGCGCCGGGTTGAAGAAGTGCAGGCCCACGACGTCGGCGGGGCGGGACGTGGCCGCGGCGACCTCGATGACCGGCAGGGAGGACGTGGTCGTCGCGAGCACGGCGCCGGGCTTGCACACCTCGTCGAGCGCCGCGAAGACCTCCTTCTTGACGCCGATCTCCTCGGCGACCGCCTCGACCACCAGGTCGCAGTCGGCGAGGTCCACGAACTCCACGGCCGGCGTGACGCGGGCCAGCGCCGCGTCCCGGTCAGCTTCGCTGAGCTTGCCCTTCGACACGGCGCGCTCCAGCGACCTGCCCACCGTCCCGATCGCCTTCTCGGCCTTGTCGAGGCTGCGCGCCCGCAGGACCACGTCGTAGCCGCGCTTGGCGAACACCTCGGCGATGCCGGTCGCCATCGTGCCGGTGCCGATGACACCGACCCGCTGCACCTCGCGCACCGGCACCGAGCTGTCCACAGTGGACGGCGTCAGCGCGTCGGCCACCACGGTCGGCGAGTCGGGGCCGTCGTAGGTGTAGAAGCCGCGCCCCGACTTGCGGCCCAGCAGCCCCGCCGTGATCATCTGCTTGAGCAGCGGCGCCGGCGCGTGCAGGCGGTTGCGCGACTGGTGGTACATCGTGTCGAGGATCTCGTAGGCGGTGTCCAGGCCGATGAGGTCCAGCAACGCCAGCGGGCCCATCGGGTAGCCGCAGCCGTAGCGCATCGCGGCGTCGAGGTCCTCGCGCGTCGCGTACTTCGACTCCAGCATCTTCACCGCGTGGTTGAGGTACGGGAAGAGCAGCGCGTTCGCGATGAACCCTGCGCGGTCGCCGATCACGACCGGCGACTTGCCCAGCCGTTCCACGAACGCCACGACGTCGGCGACCACGTCCGCCTCGGTGACGACCGTGCGCACGACCTCGACGAGCTTCAGCACCTGCGTGGGGTTGAAGAAGTGCAGGCCGACGACCTTGCCCGGCCGGCCGGTGTGCACGCCGATCTCGGTGATCGACAGCGACGAGGTGTTCGAGGCGATCACGGCCTCGGGCTTCAGGATCTGGTCGAGCTCGCGGAAGATGCCCGCCTTGAGCTCGATGCTCTCCGGCACCGCCTCGACGACCAGGTCGCAGTCGGCGAGGTCCGCGAGCCGCAGCGAGGTCGTGATCCGGCCGTGCAGCGCCGTCTTCTCGTCCTCGGTCAGCTTGCCGCCCTGCACCGCCCGCGCGGTCGAGTGCTCCAGGTGCCCGAGGCCGCGTTCGAGACCGGCCGCGTCGACGTCCACCGCCCGCACCGCGACCCCGGTGCGTGCGAGCACCTCCGCGATGCCCGCGCCCATGGTTCCGAAACCGACGACTCCGACGGTGTTGATCTCGCGCGCCACTGCAGACCTCCCTGCGGGACAAAGCGTGGGCTACCAAGGAGTAACTTGCGGGCGACTATGCCACTCCCCGGTGGGACGAGCGCCGTGAGCTTCGCCATCGGGATCGAAACAGTGAACGGTCCAGCGGCACGTCACGAACGGGAAAACCCCAGATGGCGCAACGGTTGCGTGCCGCTGAACGAGCAACGGCCGCGACTCCGGTGGAGTCGCGGCCGCTGTGACTGCGGTGCTGTCAGGACTTCTTGGCCGGCTGCGGGCGCGTGAGCTTCTTCGTCGGACCGTCCACCGCGGCGGGTGCCTGCTGCGCGGGCTTGGCGGGAGCCGCCGGGGCCTGCTGCGGGGCCGGTGCGGGCGTGGCGGGCGGCTGCGGAACGGCGTGCGGAGCCGCGGCCCTGGTCGGTGCCGCCGGTGCCTTGGCCGGTGCTGACTGGGTCTGCGCTGCCTTGGTCGGCGCGGCGGGAACCGGAGCAGCGGCCTGCGGGGCCTGGGCCTGCGGGTTCTGCGCCTGCGGGACCTGCTGCGGAGCGGGCGCGGCCTTCTGCGCCTCGGCGGCGGGCTGGGCAGGCGGCTGCTGAGTGGGCTGCTGCTGAGTGGGCTGCTGCTGGGCGGGCGCCTGCTGAACCGGCTGCTGAACCGGCTGGACGGCCTGCTGGGCTGCCTTCGGCTCGGCCGGTTCCGGCGCGGTCGCTTCCGGCTGCTCCTCGATCGGGTCGAGCAGCGGCACGACGTCCTGCAGCGCCGCACGCACGCCGTGCAGCTGGTGCGACAGCCGGTTGCGCAGGGTGCGGAGCTGGTCGACGCGCTGCGTGGCGGCGGTGGTGCGGCGGTTGGCCTCCTCGGTGGCCTCGCGGACCCGGCGGTTCGCCTCGTCCGTGGCCTCCTGGATGCGCGCGGTCGCCTCGGTCACCGAGTCGTGGCGGCGGCGGTTGGCCTCCTCCGTCGCCTCGCGGACGCGGCGTTCGGCCTCGGTCTTCGAGGTGGCCTGCTCCTGCGCCACGGCGGCGCGGATGCGCGCGGCCTCCTCGGAGGCCTCCCGCAGCCGGCGGTCGGCCTCGGCCTTGGAGTTGGCCTCCTGCGTGGCCAGCGTCGCCATCGCCTCCGACCGGCGGGCCGCCATCGCGATCTCGAAGTCCTCCTCGACGGTCACCCGGCGCTGCTCGGAGTCGTCGGCGATCTTGCGGGCCGCGGCCTCCGCCTCGGAGACGATCTTCTCGGCCTCGCCGCGCGCCGTCTCCAGCACGCCCCTGTGCTCGGTCTCCATGGCCGCGCGGCGCTCGTCGAGCTCCTGGATCAGCTTCTCGTAGCGCTGGCGGAGCACCCCCGCGTCGGCTTCCGCCTTGGCGCGGATGTGCCCGCTCTCCGCCTCGGCACGGGCCTTGATCTCGTTGGCCTCGTCCTGCGCCAGCCGCAGCATGCGCTGGAGGCGCTCGGAGAGCCCCTCCAGCGTCGTCGGCGGCAGCGACAGGCGCTCCACCTGGTTGCGCAGCTCGGTGATCTCCGAGCGTGCGGCTTCCAGCTGGCGCGCCAGGTCGGACGTCTGGGACACGGCGGCGTCGCGGTCCGCGGCCAGCAGCCGCAGGTCCGAGTCGAGGCGTTCGAGGTGGTCCTCGACCTGGGCGCGGTCGTAACCGCGCTTGACGATGTCGAATCCGGATCCCAGAGGGACGAGGTCACGGTCGTCGGCGAGGGGGCCCATGCCCCTCACGCTACCCGTTCGAGTGTCTTCAGAAGGTCACACACCCCGGAATCGGTTGATGGCCGTGAGGTGCTTCGCACGCAGTTCGTGGTCAAGCACACCCAGACCCTCTTCCGGTGCAAGGCACAGCACGCCGACCTTGCCCTGGTGCGCGTTGCGGTGGACGTCGTGCGCGGCCTGGCCCGTTTCGTCCATTGAGTACACCTTGGACACCGTTGGGTGGATCTTTCCCTTGGCGATCAACCGGTTCGCCTCCCACGCCTCGCGGTAGTTCGCGAAGTGGGACGAGAGGATGTGCTTGAGGTTCATCCAGAGGTAGCGGTTGTCGTACTGGTGCATGTACCCGGAGGTCGACGCGCACGTGACGATCTTGCCGCCCTTGCGCGCGACGAACACCGACGCGCCGAACGTCTCACGGCCGGGGTGCTCGAACACGATGTCCGGGTCCTCGCCGCCGGTCAGCTCGCGGATCTTCGCGCCGAACCGCTTCCACTCCCGCGGGTCCTGCTCGTGCTCGTTCTTCCAGAACTTGTAGCCCTCCGCCGAACGGTCGATGATCAGTTCGGCGCCCATCGAACGGACGATCTCCGCCTTCTCCGGCGAGGAGACGACGCACACGGGCGTCGCGCCGCCGTTCAACGCGAACTGCGTGGCGTAGGAACCCAGGCCGCCGGACGCGCCCCAGATCAGGACCGTGTCGCCCTGCTTCATGTTCGCGCCGTTGGTCGACACCAGCTGCCGGTAGGCGGTGGAGTTCACCAGGCCCGGCGACGCCGCCTCCTCCCACGTGAGGTGCCTGGGCATCGGCATCAGCTGGTTCGACTTCACCAGCGCGAGGTCCGCGAGACCGCCGAAGTTCGTCTCGAAGCCCCAGATCCGCTGCTGGGGGTCGAGCATCGTGTCGTTGTGCCCGTCCGGCGCCTCCAGCGGCACGTCCAGGCAGTGCGCGACCACCCGGTCACCCGGCTTCCACGCGGTGACGCCGGGGCCGACCCGCACGACGACGCCGGCCAGGTCCGATCCCACGACGTGGTACGGCAGGTCGTGGCGGCCGCCCAGCTTCCGGAGGAACCCGAACGTGGACACCGGCTCGAAGATCGAGGTCCAGACGGTGTTGTAGTTGATCGCGGAGGCCATGACGGCCACCAGCGCCTCACCCGGCCCGAGCTTCCGGCGTGGCGACCTCGTCGACGTGCAGCGACTTGCGCGGGTCCTTGTCCCGCGTCTCGAGGCCCGCGAACATGTCGGCCTCGTCCGCGTGCACGGTCACGCCCCGATAGCTCTCCGGAACGTCCAGCGAACCGATCGCGTCCAGCTCGTCGGCCAGGATCGCGTCAAGGATCTTCTGCACGGCGGCATTCCTTCCCGGTTGAGGGATAGTCGCAGGTTGCCGGAGGTTACTCAGCAGTAACCGATTCAGAGTCACACCTGTGAGGGATGCCACGCGCATTCACCGGACCGGGTCCTCCGGTCAGTGCTCCGCGGGTTCGACCAGCTCGATGAGCACGCCGCCGGCGTCCTTCGGGTGCACGAAGTTGACCCGGCTGTTCGCCGTGCCGCGCTTGGCGGCGGCGTAGAGCAGCCGCAGGCCCTTCGCCCGCAGCGCGTCCGCCGCAACGTCCACATCGGACACCCGGTAGGCGAGCTGCTGCAGGCCGGGGCCGCTGCGGCCGATGAACTTGGCGATCGTCGAGTCCTCGTTCAGCGGCGCGAGCAGCTGGATCGCGGTGCCGTCGTGGTCGCCGGGCGCGTGCAGCATCGCCTCGCGCACGCCCTGCTCCTCGTTGACCTCCTCGTGGGCGACCTCGAGGCCGAAGTTGTCGCGGTAGAACGCGATCGCGACGTCGAGATCGGGCACCGCGATGCCCACGTGGTCGATCGCGGTCACGAATCGAGTGAGTTCTGCGTTCATGAGAGCGAAGGGTATCGACTCGATCGGTGCAGGCGCCCCTGTGCGAGGTCTCACAGCGTTACCGCCGAGTAGCCGCGGGTATGGTGCTCAGTTAACGACCGTTCGCTCTTCCATGGAGGCAGCTGTGTCCGGTTCCGTCATCGTCGCCGGGGCGCGCACCCCGATGGGTCGACTGCTCGGATCGCTCAAGGACTTCTCGGGTGCCCAACTGGGCGGCGTCGCGATCAAGGCGGCACTGGAGCGCGCGGGCGTCGCCCCCGAGCAGGTCCAGTACGTGATCATGGGTCAGGTGCTGACCGCGGGTGCCGGCCAGATCCCCGCCCGCCAGGCCGCCGCCGCCGCGGGCATCCCGATGAGCGTGCCCGCGCTGACCATCAACAAGGTGTGCCTGTCCGGCATCGACGCGATCGCGCTGGCCGACCAGCTGATCCGCGCCGGCGAGTTCGACGTGGTCGTGGCCGGTGGCCAGGAGTCGATGACGCAGGCGCCGCACCTGCTGCCGAAGTCGCGCGGCGGGTTCAAGTACGGCGACGTGCAGATGCAGGACCACATGGCCCACGACGGTCTGTTCTGCGCGTTCGACCAGGTCGCGATGGGCTCGTCGACCGAGAAGTACAACGGCCGCTACGGCGTCACGCGCGAGGAGCAGGACGCGTTCTCCGCGCGCTCGCACCAGCTCGCCGCCAAGGCCGCCGGGAACGGCGTGTTCGAGGCCGAGATCGCCCCGGTGTCGATCCCGCAGCGCAAGGGCGACCCGGTCCTGTTCAGCACGGACGAGGGCGTGCGCGCCGACACGACCGCCGAGTCGCTCGGCAAGCTGCGTCCCGCGTTCGCCGCGGACGGCACGATCACCGCGGGCTCGGCGTCGCAGATCTCCGACGGCGCGGCCGCCGTCGTGGTGATGAGCAAGGCCAAGGCCGAGGAGCTGGGCCTGGAGTGGATCGCGGAGATCGGTGCGCACGGCGTCGTCGCCGGCCCCGACGCCTCGCTGCACGAGCAGCCCTCCAACGCCATCAAGGCCGCGTGCGCCAAGGAGGGCATCTCGCCCGCCGACCTCGACCTGGTCGAGATCAACGAGGCGTTCGCGGCGGTCGGCATCGTGTCGACCCGTCAGCTCGGGATCTCCGAGGACAAGGTCAACGTCAACGGCGGGGCCATCGCACTGGGCCACCCGATCGGCATGTCCGGCGCGCGCATCGCCCTGCACCTCGCTCTCGAGCTGCAGCGGCGCGGCGGCGGCGTGGGTGCCGCGGCGCTGTGCGGTGGCGGCGGGCAGGGCGACGCCCTGATCCTCCGCGTGCCGGCGAAGGCCTAGGGACCGCGTTTGTGGCCAAGGCCGTTGACGTAGCAGAACTGGTCGGCCGCGCGCGTGACGGCGAGCCGCGCGCGGTCGCCAGGCTGATCTCCCTGGTGGAACAGGGCAGCGACGAGCTGCCCCTGGTGGCCGCGGCGCTCACCCCGTTCACCGGGCACGCCCAGGTCGTCGGCATCACCGGCGCCCCCGGCGTCGGCAAGTCGACCTCCACCAACGCCCTCGTGCGCGCCTTCCGCGCCGCGGGCAAGCGGGTGGCCGTGATCGCGGTCGACCCGTCCAGCCCGTTCTCCGGCGGCGCCCTCCTGGGTGACCGGGTCCGGATGGGCGACCACGCGACCGACTCGGGCGTTTTCATCCGTTCGATGGCCACGCGCGGCCACCTCGGCGGACTGTCCTGGGCCACCCCGCAGGCGCTGCGCGTGCTCGACGCGGCCGGGTTCGACGTCGTGCTCGTGGAGACCGTGGGCGTCGGCCAGTCCGAGATCGAGGTCGTGGCCCTCGCCGACACCACCCTCGTGCTCCTCGCGCCGGGCATGGGCGACGGCATCCAGGCCGCCAAGGCGGGCATCCTGGAGATCGCCGACGTGTTCGTCGTGAACAAGGCCGACCGCGACGGCGCCGACCAGACCGCCCGCGACCTCAAGCACATGATCTCCCTGGGCCGCCGCGACCGCACCGGCCCGGTGTGGCGCCCGCCCGTGGTGAAGACGGTGGCCGCCCGCTCGGAGGGCCTCGACTCCGTCGTGGCGGCCATCGACGCCCACCAGCGGTGGATGGCCGAGCACGGCGAGCTCGCCGAACGCCGCCTGCGCCGCGCGGCCGCCGAGGTCGAGGCCATCGCCGTCGACCGCGTCCGCACCCGCCTCGGCCCCGCCGACGGGCTCGCGCGGCGCGTGGTGGCGGGCGAGCTGGACCCGTTCACGGCCGCGGAGCAGTTGATCAGCGGTAACCTGCGGGCATGACCGCTTGGGGAGCGCCCGCACCTGTCGTCCTCGACCTGGGCAAGAGCGACACCCGCAAGGTCCTGCTCGGCGGCTCGCTGGCCGGTGGTCTCGGCATCCTCGCGCTGATCGGCGCCGTGACCGCGTTCCTCGACGGCGAACCGGTCGGCGGCTCCACCGCCGGTGTCATCGGCCTCGCGTTCACCTTCATCGGCGTGATGGCCCTGGTGAAGTTCAAGACCATCTCCCGGCCCCGCAAGCTGGTCATCGAGCAGCAGGGCATCCGCCTCGACGACCCGCAGGGCGCACCGTGGGCCGTCGCCTGGCAGGACCTCGGCGCCGTCTCGATCTCCCGCACCCGTGAACGGGCCGTCGAGCTCGCCGACGCCCTGGTCCGCCGCACGCTGGTCCGCGTCGACCTCCACCCCCTCGACCCGCCGCGCTTCCGCGCCGCCCACCCGACCATGGAGCCCCTGTGGGAGTTCCACCGCGTGCAGAACGGGTACCGGCTGGCCCTCGGCGACTCGGCGTCGATGATCGCGCCGATCGACGCCGGGCTGCGGACGTTCGCCCCGCAGATCTACCGCGGCGTGATCGACGAGGGGTTCACCGTCGGGCTGCACTGACCCCGCCGGGCAACTCGACCGACCCTCTACTCTGAGTAACCTCAGTTTTCACCATTTCCGGTGATGGTCTCCCCTCTGACTACGCAGGGGAGTTACCCTCAGTCGTTCGTGCGGTGTCACTTCTCTCCCTGGCAAAGAGGTGAAGCCCGTGGGCGGCGGCAACTTGAGCACCGATCAGCGCCTTCTCGACGTGGTGTTGTCGCTCGCTGACAGCCGCTCGTTGCCCGACCTCCTTCACCTGGTCGTGGAGTCCGCCTGCGACCTGGTCGACGCCCCTTACGGCGCACTGGCGGTCGTGAACGGCCACCGGGAGCTCGTCGAGTGGTCAGGGCAGCACCCCGGCCACATCACCGCGGGGGACCCGCGCTCGATCGACGACACGCACTTCATCGGGGCGGCGATCCAGGTCGGCGGGGAGGACTTCGGCAACCTCCACCTCGCGGGCAAACCGGTGTTCGGCGACGACGACCGGGAGCGGGTGGCCACTTTGGCGGCAGCCGCCGGGGTGGCGATCGAGAAGCAGCGCGACCACGACCGGCTGCGCAAGCGGGAGACGTGGCTGACGGCGGCGGCCGAGGTCACCACCGCCCTGCTCACCGGCACGACCGGGCGCGACGCGCTCTACCTCGTCGCGCAACGGGCGCGGGTCGCGGCGAACGCGAACTTCAGCGCGCTGGTGCTGCCGGACCACGCCGGTGAGCTGGTCATCGAGGTCACCGACGGCGGGACCTACGACGCGGAGGGCATGCGGGTGCCGCGCGACGGCACGGTCAGCTACCGGGTCTACGAGACCGGGCGGGCGGAGTGCCACGAGGCCGGGCAGGTCGACCTGGTGCCGGGGCCGCTGGTGGTCGTGCCGATGTCGGCGGGGGAGCGGACGCTCGGCGTGCTCATCGTGGCGCGCACCCGCAGCCAGCCGCCGTTCGAGGACCTGGAGCTGGTGCAGGCGTTCGCCGCGCAGGCGGCGCTGGTGCTGGAGTTCACCGAGGCGCAGGGGGACACCGAGCGGATCGCGGTGCTGGAGGACCGCGACCGGATCGCCAGGGACCTGCACGACCTGGTCATCCAGCGGCTGTTCGGGCTGGGGCTCGGGTTGCAGGGGCTGACCGGGATGGCCGCGAAGCCGCAGCTCACCGAGCGGATCACCGGCTTGGTGGAGGAGGTCGACCACACGATCCGCGAGATCCGCAGGACCATCTTCTCGTTGCAGGAGCCGCTGACCAGCTCCACGAGCCTGCGCGGGCAGCTGCTGCGGGCGGTGCACGACTCGGTGCAGCTGCTGGGGTTCGAGCCGGACGTGTCGCTGGAGGGGCCCCTCGACTCGGTGGTGCCCGACGAGCTGCGACCGGACCTCGTGGCCACGTTGAGGGAAGCGCTCACCAACGTCGCACGGCACGCACGGGCGACCCGCGTGAAGGTCGCGATCGGCGTCGACCGGGAGCTGACCGGACTGGAGCTGACCGTCCAGGACGACGGTCGCGGCTTGCCGTCGGCTGACGATCCGGGCGGGGAGGCCCAGCACGCCGGAGGACTGGCGAACATGGCGGCACGGGCGCGGCGGCACCACGGGAACTGCGCGGTGGACTCCGTTCCCGGTGCCGGTGTGCGGATCACCTGGTCCGTCCCGTTGGTGCTGCAGGAGGCGAGATGGCGATAGCGGTGCTGCTGGTGGACGACCACGAGATCGTGCGGCGGGGGCTCGTGCAGCTCCTGGCGCAGGCCGACGACATAGCCGTGGTCGGCCAGGCCGACAGCGCCACCTCCGCGATCACGCAGGCGCCGCGGTTGCGCCCCGACGTCGCCATCATCGACGTGCGGCTGCCCGACGGTGACGGCGTGACGGTGTGCCGGGAGATCAGGAGCCTGGTGCAGCCACCGCCGGCCTGTCTGATGCTCACGTCCTACTCGGACGACGAGGCGCTGTTCGGCGCGATCATGGCCGGTGCGTCCGGGTACATGCTGAAGGAGGTGTCCGGGAACGACCTCGTGGCCGCGGTGCGCACCCTCGCCTCCGGTGGCAGCCTGCTGCACGCCGGCGTCACGGCCACTGTGCTGCAACGGCTGCGCGGCGGCCCGGAGGAGGACCCGCGCTACGCCGCGCTGAGCCCGCAGGAGAAGCGGATCCTCGACCTGATCGCCGAGGGCATGACGAACCGGCAGATCGCGAACCGCCTGTTCCTGGCCGAGAAGACCGTGAAGAACTACGTGTCGAGCCTGCTGCACAAGCTCGGCTTCGACCGCAGGACCGAGGCGGGCGTCTACGCGGCGCGGCGCAGACGCCTCCACCCCGGCACGTTCTGACCGGGTTACCAGGGTCGCCGCCCGCGACTGGTTCGACGGGCGGCGAACAGGTTGGTCGTAATTAGCGGTGGTTTGATCAAGGGTTGGTGGTACTTGCAGATGCCGTCAGGAAATGCGGGTCACCAGCCGAGAGCGGTGGCCAGCTGACGTGCCTTCGTGAGCGGGTTCTGCACGGTCTCGCCGGGAGCGGGCAGCGGAACGCCGGGGCACGTCAGGTCCTTCGCGGGCGTGACACCGTCGACGAGGTAGCGCTCGACGACGTCGTTGACGCACGCGTTGCCGAAGCCGTAGATGCCGTGGTCACCCTCGTCCTGCACGGTGAGCATCACCGAGTTCCGGAAACCCCGGTGCGCGCGCTGGGCGCCTTCGAGCGGCGTCGCGGGGTCGCGGACCGACTGCACCATCAACGTCGGCACGACGCCCTTGCCCGTGGGCTGCTTCAGGGTGACGTTCGGGCGGTCCCAGAACGCGCACGGCCCGGCGAGCTGGTAGTAGCCGAAGAACGGCCACCGGGCGCCGTCGCGCACGGCGTCGCGCTCCAGGTGCGCGCGCCCGCCGCGGAACGGCGTGTCGTTGCACAGGACCGAGAACAGCGTGCCGATCGAGGCGTCCGGGTAGGTGGCCTGCGCGCTCATCCGCCGCGGTGCCGCACCGGCCAGCTCGGCGATCTTGGTCGCGGTGCCGTCGAACGCGCCCTTCTGGTAGAGCCCGGCGCGCGTCACGAAGTCGAGCAGCACACCGTTGTAGACGCCCTCCGGCAACGTCACCGGCTGCTCGTTGAGCTTCCTGCGGGTGCGTTCGTAGGTCTGCCACACCTCGTCGGCGGTCTTCCCGAGGTGGTAGACGCTGTCGTACTTCGCCACCCACGGCAGGAAGTCGACGCGCAGCCGCCGTTCGAAGCCCATGCCCCAGTCGCCGAACACCGCCTGCCACGGCGCGGTGAACTCGGCGTTGGAGTCGAGCACGACCTTGTCGAGCGTCTTCGGGAAGTACGTGGCGTAGTAGGCGCCCAGCCAGCTGCCGCCGGAGTAGCCGAGCCAGCTGACCTTCTTCCTGCCCAGGAGCTGGCGCAGGAGGTCGAGGTCCTTCACGGTCTGGTCGGTGGTGATGTAGCGCCCCAGCTCACCGGACTTGGTCTGGCAGAACTTCGCCTGCAGCGCCATGCCGTCGTAGAGCAGGTCGAGGTTCGCCCTGCTGCGGTCGCGCGGGTCGGTCGAGGGGAGCGTGAAGTAGTCGCCGCACGTGACGTTGCTGCTCGCCCCCGTGCCGCGCACGTCGATGCCGATGATCTCGGCGTTGTCCGCCAGCTTCTGCCGTTCGGCGAACAGCAGCGGCATCGTGCGCCCCTCGCCGCCCGGCCCGCCGGGGTTGGTGAAGACGGTCGACTTCGCCTTGCCGTCCTTCGGCGTGAGCCGGCTGACGGCGATCGTGACGGTCTTGCCGTTGTTCGGGTGGTTCCAGTCCATCGGCGCGGTGAACGTGCCGCATTCCAGCCGTTCGGCACCGGGCGGCGCTCCCGGCGGGACCTCGCTGAAGCAGGCGCGCCAGGCGATGGTCTGCGCGGGCGCGGCCGAAGCCTGTGGTGCGACGAGAAGTGATGTTGCCGTGGCGACGGCCAGTGCGGCCGCTAACTGCTTTCGGCGCATCGGTGGTTCCCCCTTCGGTTGTGCCCCAAGCCCACCGCCTTCCGGCGCGCGGGACAACGGCTGAAGGGTGATCCCCCGGTACACCTCTGGTCTTAGCCCAACCCGGCCATGCGGCCATGACGGTTGTCATTTTTCCCTGGCAGGTCTCGGGGTCGTGACATGGCGCAGGGCCGCTCCCACCGCGGTGGAACGGCCCTGCGCCAGGCTTGCGGGAAGCTCAGCACTTCTCCCTGTAGAAGTACTTCGAGTTCGCCGAGGCGTCGTCCTTCGTGATCGCCACCAGGTCGGTCTCGATGTCGCGCTCGTTCTGCTTGCCCTCGATCGCCGCCAGCGCCTGCTCGACGCCCTGCTTGCCGATCGTGGCCGGGTCCTGTGCGATCAGCGCCTGCACGGTGCCCGCTTGGAGGTCCTGCACCTGCTTCGGTGAGGCGTCGAACCCGACCAGGTTGACCGCGCCCGTCTTGCCCGCGTTGCGCAGGCCCGTCGCCGCGCCCTCGCCGGTGTTGAGGTTCGTGGCGAACACGCCGATCAGGTCCGGGTTCGCGGCCAGGGTCGCGGTGACCTTCGAGGCGGCGGTGGCCGGCTCGTTGTCGGTGTACTGCTGGCCGATGTAGCGGAGGTTCGGGTAGGCCTTGACCGCCTCCTCGAAGCCCTTGGCGCGGGCGTCGGTGGTGGAGGTGCCGGCCTTGGTGTTGAGCACCAGGACTGAGCCGGACTTCCCGGCGGCCAGCTTGTTCAGGGTCTCCGCGGCGAGCTTGCCGCCCTGCTCGTTGTTCGAGGAGATGGAGGACGCGGCGATCGAGGTGTCCTGGAGCTTGGTGTCGACCTCGACGACCTTGATGCCCGCGTCCTTGAGCTGCTTCATCGGGCCCGCCATGGCCCTGTCGTCGGTCGGCGCGATCAGGACGGCGGCGGGCTTGGAGGCGAGGACGCCGGTGACGATCGGGGTCTGCTGGGCCGCGTCGAACTTGGCGGGCGCCTGCGTGTCGAACTCGTAGCCCGCGGCCTTGGCGGCCTCCTCGAACCCGCACTGCATCGAGATGTAGAACGGCTCTGCGGTGATGCCGGGGATCAGCACGAGCTTCTTGTTCGCGGCGGTGCCGCCCGTGTTCGAGTCGCCGATCTGGCCACCTCCACCGCACGCGGCGAGCAGGAACGCGGCCGAGACGGCCACTGCGGAGCGGATCTTCATTGGTCCAGCACCCTTTCTCAACGTTGGTTGCGCGCCCGCCGCCGCGTCTGGTCCAGCCACACGGCGGCCACCAGCACGACCGCGACCGCGATCGGCTGCCAGAACTCCCTGACCCCGATGATCACGAGGCCCTTCTCCAGCACCGCCGGGATGAACACGCCGAAGACCGTGCCCACCACCGAACCCGTCCCGCCGAAGATGCTCGTGCCGCCCAGCACGACGGCGGCGATCGCGTTGAGGTTGTCCGTCTCGTGGCCGGTGACGACCGCGACGCGGAAGAACGCGTTGCCCAGGAACCCCGCGAGGCCCGCGAGCGTGCCGGCCAGCAGGTAGACCTTCGTCAGGTGGCCGCGCACCGAGATGCCGACGCGCCGCGCCGCCTCCTCGTTCGACCCGACGGCGTAGGTGTAGCGGCCGAACCGGGTGGTGGACAACAGGAGCGCGCCCAGCGCGGTGACGACGGCGGCCACGATCACGATGTTCGGGATGCCCAGGTACGTGCCGGAACCGAACGTGCGGCTCAGCCTGTCCGGGACACCGGCGACGTTGGAACCGTTGTTCAGCAACAGGGCCGCGCCCTGCGCCGCGCCGAACGAGCCCAGGGTGACGATCAGCGGCGGGATCTTCGCCCGCGAGATCAGCAGGCCGTTCAGCAGGCCCCAGACCGCGCCGCTGACGAGTGCGACCAGCAACCCGAGCCCGATCACGCCCCAGCCCGCGTTCGTCGCGTCACCGCCGGACAGGGCGTTCATCGCCAGCGCGGACGTGACCGAGGCGAACACCAGCACCGACCCCACGGACAGGTCGATGCCGGAGGTGATGATCACGAACGTCATGCCGACCGACAGCACCAGCAGCACGGCGGTCTCCGCGAGCAGGAACTGCAGCGTGGTCACCTGGAACACCGCGTCCGGCCGGATCGCGCCGAACACCGCGACCAGCACCAGCAGCACCAGGCCGATCCACAGCGTGTTCGCGCCGGCGAGCCGCTTCAGCAACGGCGTGCGCCGGTCGTCCGATGAGGCTGACAACGTTGTCTTCTCCTCGGTCATCAGGCCGCGTCCTCCTGGGTCAGCGCACCCGTCATCGCGCCGACGAGCTCCTCGACACTGGTCTCGGACGCCGTGAAGCGCGCCACCCGGCGACCGAGGCGCAGCACCTCGACCCGGTCGGACACCGACAGCACCTCGGGCATGTTGTGGCTGATCAGCACCACCGCGACGCCCTCGTCGCGGACCCGCTTGATCACGTCGAGCACGCGTTCGCGCTGCACCACGCCGAGTGCCGCGGTCGGCTCGTCCATGAACACGAGCTTCGACGCCCACGCCACCGAGCGCGCGACCGCCACGGACTGCCGCTGACCACCGGACAGCGCCGCGATCGGCACGTCGACGCTCTGCAGCGCCGCGCCGAAGCGGGTGAAGTGCTCGGTGGCCTGCCTGCGCATCGCCTTCTTGTCGAGCACGCCGAGGAACCCGAGCAGACCCGGCTTGAGGATCTCCCTGCCCAGGAACATGTTCGCGGCCGGGTCGAGGTCCGGCGCGACCGCGAGGTCCTGGAACACCGTCTCGATGCCGCGGTCGCGGGCGTCGTTGGGGGAGCCCAGCACGAGCGGCTCCCCCTCGAACAGCAGCGTCCCGCCGGTTGGCTGCTCCACCCCGGACAGGCACTTCACCAGGGTGGACTTGCCGGCGCCGTTGTCGCCGATCAGCGACACGACCTCGCCCGCGCAGGCGGTGAACGACGCACCGCGGAGTGCTTCCACGGTGCCGTAGCTCTTCGTGAGATCACGCGCCTCCAGCAGCGGCCGGCTCATCGCGATGCGCCCTCCAAGGTGGACAGAACGGGTGGACGGCAGCGGACCGCCACCAGGTCACCGGTCAGCCCCAGCTCACCGGCCGCGTGCGGCACGACGACGGTGCTGCCCTTGTGCACGTCCAGCGCGCCGAGCCGGCCGGAGCCCTCCAGCACGACGAGCACGGCGAACGACGGCTCCAGGGTGGAGGAGCCCTCCACGTGCAGGCGGTCGGCCTGGAAGAACGGGTCGGCGGCGCGGCCCAGCAGGTCCACCGACGGCGCCCACTTCTCCGACGTCTGGTGCACGAGCTCCGCCAGCGAGGAGCCCCAGCTCTGCCGGTCGACGCAGTCCAGCGCCAGGTCGTAGCCGAGCCCGAGGTGGCCGGCGTCGGCGTCGGCGAGGAACCCCTGCCACTCCAGCGTCACCGAGAAGTCGGTCGGCTGCTGCAGCTCGACGATGAACACGCCCTCGCCGATCGCGTGCGGCACACCGGCGGGCACGAACACCGTGTCACCGGGCCGCACGCACACCGGGTTGAGCGCGTCGAGCATCGCCGTCGTGTTCTGCGTGGCGACCCAGCCGGCGACGACGTCGGCGGGCACCTCGTCCTTGAATCCGATGTAGACGGTCGGGTTCGCGCCGGTCGTGCCGATCACGATCCACGCCTCCGTCTTGCCGTGCCGGCAGTTCAGGTGCGTGGCGGCGAAGGCGTTGGAGGGGTGGCAGTGCACCGGCAACCGCTGCCCGGCGTCGAGCAGCTTCACGAGCAGCGCCGTGTCCGCGCCGAACTCGGCCACGTGGTCGGCGCCGAGCCACCCCGTCGGGTCCGCGGCGACGGCGTCCCGCAGCAGGACGCCGTCCGGCAACGTCGTCAGCCCCGCGTCGCTGCGGCCGAAGAGCGTCGTCGTCGACGCCACCCAGTCCTCCGGCCCGAAGTCGGCGGCGGCGCCACCCCGCAACGCGGCGATCGCCTCACCGCCGCGGTAGAACTGCTTCGGCTGGTTCGCCGGCAGGTTGACCGGCTGGTGGAGCAAGCCAGAACTCACGCGTGGACCTCCCCGGATCCTCGTGGCACCAAGCGCACCGGCAGCACGACGCGGCGCGGTGGTGAGTTGTCGCCGTCCAGTCGGGCGAACAACAAATCGGTGGCCGCCTTGCCGAGCGCGCTCGCGTCGTGCGCGATCACGGTCACCGGCGGCGACAGCAGGTCGGCGAGCTCGAAGTCGTCGAAGCCCACCAGGGCGGGCTTGTCCGCGACCCCGGCGAGCGCGCGCAGGACGGAGACGGTGATGCGGTTGTTGCCCGCCACGACCGCCGTCGCCGGCTCCCGCATGGTCCGCAACCGCTGCAACGCCGTCACGACGCTGGCCTCGTCGTGCGGTCCCATCGCCACGAGCTCCTCGTGGTACCCGATCCCGGCCCGCACGCAGCCCTCGCGGTACCCGCGCAGCCGCTCGTTGGCGGTGAAGATGTCCGGCGCGTCCCCGAGGAACGCGATCCGCCGGTGCCCGTGCGAGGCCAGGTGCATCACCGCCTCGACGGTCCCGCCGATGTTGTCGACCAGCACGGTGTCCGCCACGACGTCCCCGGCCGGCCGGTCCAGGAACACCACCGGCGTCCCCGCGCGCATCTCCGGCACCAGGTAGCTGTGCTGCAGGCCCGCGGGCACGATGAGCAGCCCGTCGACCCTGCGGCTGCAGAACTCCAGCGCGAGCTCGCGCTCCCGGCCGGGGTCCTCGTCGGACGATCCGGAGATCACCTGTCTGCCCCGCAGCCGCGCGATCTCCTCGACAGCGCGGGTCACCCCGGAGTAGAACGGGTTGCCGACGTCCTCCAGCACCAGCCCGATCGTGCCGGTGGACGACCCCCTGCGCAGGTTGCGCGCGCTGAGGTTCCGCCGGAACCCGAGCTGGTCGATGGCCGCCAGCACGCGCTCCGCGGTGGACGGGTGCACACCCGGCTCGTCGTTGACCACGCGCGAGACGGTCTTGATGCTCACGCCCGCCAGCCGTGCGACGTCGTTCATCGTCGCGCGGCGGACCTTGCGCTGGCCGGCAGCCTGGCCGCTGGGGGACAACGTTGTCATAGTGGCCGTATCTCACCCCGGCTCCACGCCCTTGTCAACCGTTCGGCACCGGTCAAGCGGGGCCGGGTGGCGGGCGGTCGCCAGCGATGTCCACTGTGGAGGATCAACCGCGTTCCGCCGGTGCTCGCGGAACCACTCCTCCGCACCACTGCCCGCGCCCGGAATCCCGTCTAGGGTGAGGCTCGTGGACGCACTGGACCCCATCGAGTCGGTCAACACCTTCATCGGCACGAAGGACGAGGGCAACACCTTCCCGGGCGCCTCCATGCCGTTCGGCAAGGCCCACTCCAGCCCGATCGGCTCGCACTACGCCGGCTACCGCTACGACGACCAGGTCATCCGCGGCTTCGGCCACTTCTTCCTCTCCGGCGCCGGCTGCTGGGAGCAGGGCGGGCTGGTCTCGATCCTGCCGATCTCGGGCCCGTTGCCGGCGAGCTTCGACCACCGGCGCTACGGCGCGAAGTACACCCACGACGGCGAGATCGGGAAGCCCGGCTACTACAAGGTCAGGCTGGACCGGGACATCACCGTCGAGTGCACCGCCACCACGCGCGTCGGCGTCGAGCGGTTCACGTGGCCGGGTGGCGTGGGCGGCACGGTGCTCGTCAACGTCGGCCAGGCCAACGACAAGGAACCCGTCTCGGCCAGCAGCGTGGTGGTCCTGGACGACCGCACCATCGCCGGAACCGTGGAGACGCAGGCGTTCTGCGGCGGCCGGCCGTACGTCTCCCACTTCACCACCCGGTTCGACCGGCCGTTCCGGGAGTTCGGCACCTGGGGCCCGAACGGGGCGAAGCCGGGGCAGCGCGAGTCGCGGGGCGGTGCCGGGCTGCGGGGCGCGTGGGTCACCTTCGAGCCCGGGCCGGTCACGGCGAAGACCGCACTGTCGCAAGTGGACGCCGACGGGGCGACCGGGAACCTCGGCGAGGCCGGGGAGAAGAGCTTCGACGAGCTTCGCAACGAGGCGCAGCAGGCGTGGCGCGACGAATTGGCGTGCATCGAGGTCGAGACGGACGACTGGGACGAGCGCGCGGTCTTCTACACCGCGCTGTACCACGTGTTGTTGCAGCCGCTGACCGGCAGCGACCTCGACGGCCGGTACCGCGGGTTCGACGGGCAGGTCCACCGCGCCGACGGCTGGACCTACTACGAGTACTTCAGCCTGTGGGACACCTATCGCGCGCACAACCAGCTGCTGGCGCTGCTGAGGACCAAGCGCAGCAAGGACATCGCCCGCAGCGTGCTCGCCGTCCACGAGCAGGGCGGGTGGCTGCCGCGGTGGGCGTTCGCCAACCAGGAGACCAACTGCATGACCGGCGACCCGGTCACGCCGTTCCTGGTCGACCTGTGGCGGTTCGGGCACCTGGAGGGCTTCGAGGAGCAGGCGTACCGGGCACTGCTGCAGAACGCCGACGGCGTGCCGCCGGAGAAGCTCCCGGTTCCAGGGACGGTCGGGCAACCCGAGCTACCTCGCGAACGGGTTCGTCCAGTACGACAAGCACTTCCCGAAGAAGGGGCAGGACACCGACCCGCACCACGGCGCGTCCGCCACGCTGGAGTACGCGCTCGCCGACGCCACGCTCGCGGTCATGGCCGAGGCGCTGGGGCACCGGGAGGACGCGGAACGGCTGCGGCAGCGAGGCCTCAACCACCGCGCCCTGTGGGACCGGGGCGTGAGCGACCGCGGCTTCACCGGGTTCCCGCGCCCGAAGCTGCGGGACGGCTCCTGGCTCGACCCGTACACGCCGCAGGGCTCGGAGGGGTTCCACGAGGGCACGGCCTGGCAGTACCAGTGGTTGTGCCGGCACGACATCCCCGGCCTGCTCACCGCGGTCGGCGGCGCGGCGGCGGCCGAGGCGCGGCTCGACGACTTCTTCGCCTACCCGGACCTGCTGACCGACCCGAGGCGCACGGTGCGGGAGAAGTGGGTCGTCGGGCCCTACGACTACTACAACCAGTTCCGGTACAACCCGAACAACGAACCCGACCTGCACGCGCCGTGGATGTACGCGCTGATCGGCAAGCCGGAGAAGACCTCGGTCGTCGTCAGAGCCGCGCAGACGCTGTTCGTCAACGGCCCGGCCGGGGTCACCGGCAACGACGACCTCGGCACGATGTCGGCCTGGTACGTGTTCAGCGCGCTCGGCATGTACCCGGCGGTGCCCGGCACCGGCGAGTTCGTGCCGCACGCCCCGAAGTTCACCAGGGCGGTGGTGCACCTGGAGAACGGCAGGGACGTCGTGATCAGGGCCGAGGGCGCCGACCTCGCGAAGACGCAGGTGGTGCGGCGGGTCCGGGGCGGGTGGCTCGCCAGGACCAGGGACCGGATCGAGGTCGCCGAGCTGCGGTCCGGCGCCGTGCTGGACGTCGAACTGGGCACACTTCCCAATTGAGACACCGAATCGGCCGTAAACTCACGCGATGGGCACCTGTGCGACGTGCGGCACGCACTTCGCGCCCCGGCCGTCGAGGGCGCGGTACTGCTCGAACGCGTGCCGTCAGCGGGCCTACCGGCGGCGCACCGCGGGTACGTCCACTGTGGTCACCGAGGTGCCCGCCCACGCCGACGCGTTCGTCGGACGCGCCACCGAGCTCGCCGAGCTGCAGGTGTTGCTGCGCAAGCACAGGATGCTCACGCTCGTCGGCGCGGCCGGTGTCGGCAAGACGCGGCTCGCGGCGGAGCTCGCCGGCCGGCTGAAGCGGGTGGAGGTGCGCACGGTCGAGCTGAGCCGGGTCGGCGCGGCCGACCAGGTGGTGCCCGCGTTCGCCCACGCCGTCGGGGTCCACCGGCACGCGGGGGCCGGGTTGCACGGCACCCTGCTCGCGGAGCTGGCCGGACGCAGGGTGGTGCTGCTGGTCGACAACTGCGAGCACCTCGTCGAGGAGTGCTGTGCCGTCGTGGACGCGCTGCTGGCGCGCTGTCCCGGGGTGCAGGTGCTGGCCACGAGCCGGGAGGCGTTGCGCGCCTTCGGGGAGGCGGTCTACCCGGTGCGGGGCATGGCGGCCGACGCCGTCCGGTTGTTCACCGACCGGGCCGGGATCAGCGCCACGCCGGAGCACGAGGCCGAGATCGCCGCCGTGTGCGCGCGGCTGGACGGCGTCCCGCTCGCGGTGGAGCTGGCAGCGAAGCTCATCCGGTCGGTGCCGCTGTGCGAGCTGGCCGACCGGCTCGACGAACGGCTCGACCTGCTCGCCGACGCGGACGGGCAGAGCAGGCACCGCAGCCTGCGCGCCGCCATCGCGTGGAGCCACGACCTGCTGACCGGGCAGGAGGAGGCGCTGTTCCGCAGGCTCGCGCTGCTGCCAGGCGGGTTCGGGCTGGGCATCGCCGAGGTCGTGCACGGCGGGCCGGTGGTCGAGCCGCTCGCCGCGTTGCAGGCGAAGTCGTTGGTGGTGCGGGAGAACGACGGCCGCTTCCGGATGCTGGAGTCGGTGCGCCTCTACGCGGAGGAACAGCTGCGCAGCCGCGACGAGTACGCCGAGACCGCGCGCCGGATCGTCGACTGGTTGTGCGGGATGGGCGAACCCGGTGTCACGTCGTCGGTCCTCACGCCCGAGCAGGTCGAGGTGCAGCACCAGGAGTACGACAACGTGGCGTACGCGTTCGCCCGTCTGGTGCAGCCGTGGGACGAACGCCGGCTGATGCTCGCCACGATCCTGCTGCGGGTCTGCTCGGACCGCGGTTGCTTCGCCGAAGCGGGCACCGTGCTGATGCAGGTGCTGGACCGAACGGCGGCCGATGCGCGCTACCGCGTCCTCGCGCTGGAGTACGCGTCACTGCTGGCGAGCCACGAGGGACGGCACGACGACGCGGTGCGGTACGCGCTGGAGGCGGTCGAGACCGCAGAGGCGGGTGGCCAGCAGCTCGTCGTGTGCCGCCTCTACCGCACGGTCGCGGGCGCTTACGACGGCATGGCCGACCTGCCGAACACGGCGCGGGCCCTGCGCCGGTCGATCGAGTGGGGTGTGCGCAACGGCGACGACGTGAGCGTCGCCGTGTCGAGCCGGAACCTCGGCCGGGTGCGGCTGGAGCTGGGCGACGTCGACGGCGCCGACGAGCTGGTGTCCGCGGCCCTGCCCGTGCTGGCGGACCTGGGTCGCCCCGACATCGCGGCCACCGCCCTGCACACCTCCGGCTGCGTCGCGCTGGAACGCGGCGACCTGGGCAGGGCGGGCGCGCGGTTCGCCGAGAGCACGCGGATGTCGGCGGCGGCGCCGCGGGCGGTGCTGGAGGCGGTCGAGGGCTGCGCCCTGGTCGCCGTGCTGTCCGGGCGGCACGAGCTCGGGGTGCGGTTGCTGGCCGCCTGCCGGCAGATGCGCGCGGTGTGGGACGTCCCGCCGGGACCGTGGTGGCGGCGGAAGATCGCCGCCGTTCGCGACGTCGCACGGGAAGCCTTGCCCCGCGCGGCTTTCAGCCGGGCCGAGCGGGCCGGTCGCGCGATGGACCTCCGCTACGCCGTGGAGACCGCGCTGGACGAGGCGGCCGCGCGCGACGCGGTGCTGAGCGACCGGCAGCGGATGGTCGCCGACCTGGTGGCGCAGGGCCTCACGAACGCGCAGATCGCGGCCAGCCTGGGGATCTCGCACCGCACCGTCGAGTCGCACGTGCACAACGTGAAGACCGTGCTCGACCTGTCGACCCGCGCGCAGCTCGCGGCCTGGGTGCAGTCCAACTGAGACGTAACGCAGCGGCCCATCCGGATGACTTCCCGCCGCCCGCAGGTCATTGTGATGACAACCAACGGAGGGGACGACGTGGAACCGTTCCGCCTGCTGCACCCCGACCTCGTGCCGCGGCACCGCGAGTCGGTGCGGCACGCGGCGTCCGTGCTCGCCCGGATGGGGCTGGACGACACGGTGCTCTCCGCCTCGCCCGTGCACCAGCGGCTGGCCCGCGTGGTGCTGGCGAGCAGCGACGTCATCGGGTGGGAGCCCGGCCCGTGCGACGGCCACCTCGCCGACGACCGGCGGCTGGGCATCACCAGGGCCGGCGGCGACAGCGGCGCCGTGTTCCTGTCCGGCGTCCTCACCGCCTACCTCGACGTCCTCGGCAACGCCACCCGCATGGGCACCTCGCTGGGCGGGGACGCCTGGCGCACCCTGGTGTGGGCGCCCACCGCCCTCTTCGACCACGTCCTGCGCCGGCCCCAGGTCGGCATGACCGTCGTGATGCCCGGCACCGGTTCCGAGGACCTGTCGCACCAGCGCGTCCTGGCCGGCCAGCGCCTGCACCTCGCGCTGATGCAGGTCGTCCGGTTCGCCGTCGGCGGGGTCGTGCGCCCCGGTGGTGACGGCCCGCTCGTCGAGGACTGCGTGACCCTCGCGACCGCGTGCCTGCGGGCGGCGACCGTCGCGCTCGCGTTCGCCGGGGACGTCATGGGCGGTCCGGTGCCGCGGCTCGCCGAGACCGCGGAGCACCGCCTCGCGTGGCAGGCGCTGGGCGAGGTCCGCACGGCCGTGCCGCGGGCGCGGTTCGAGCAGTTCGCCGCCGCGCTGCGCAGGTCGGCCGACGTCCACACCGAACGCCCGTTGCTGGTCGCGGGCGGCTGACGGCTTTCGTCTCGACTTCGCGACGACTTTGGTCGATCCGCGGCGTGCTGGACCTGCCGCTGACCTACCGTCGCGCCATGACGCAGGAACGGTCGGCGGTCGTGGTGCGGGACGTCCGCAAGAGCTACGGCGAGCTGAAAGCGGTGGACGGGGTCTCGTTCACCGTGGCCGAGGGCGAGTTCTTCGGCATTCTGGGGCCCAACGGCGCCGGCAAGACGACGACGCTCGAGATCGTCGAAGGCCTGCGCGAGCCCGACAGCGGTGAGGTGTCGCTGCTCGGCGAGAGCCCGTGGCCGCGCAACACGAAGTTGTTGCCGTGCATCGGTGTGCAGCTGCAGGCGTCGTCGTTCTTCGAGAAGCTGACGGCGAAGGAGCAGCTGCAGACGTTCGGCTCGCTCTACGGCGTGAGCCCCGGCACCGCCGCGGACATGCTGGAGCTCGTCGGCCTCGCGGACAAGGCGAACGAGCAGGAGAACAAGCTCTCCGGCGGGCAGCGGCAACGGCTCTCCATCGCGTGCGCGCTCGTGCACGACCCGGACATCGTGTTCCTGGACGAGCCCACGGCCGCGCTCGACCCGCAGGCCCGGCGCAACCTCTGGGACGTGCTGCGGGCCATCCGGGAGCGCGGCAAGACCATCGTCTACACCACGCACTACCTCGACGAGGCCGAGATCCTCTGCGACCGCGTCGCCATCATGGACAGGGGCAGGGTGCTCGCTCTCGACCCGCCGGCGGTGCTCGTGCGCGGCCTGGACGCACCGACTCACGTGACGCTGCAGAAGGGCCTGCTGTCCGTCGTGGACGCCACCGCGCTCGACGGCGTCGAGGAGGCGCACGAGGACGAGGTCTCGCTGACGATCTCCACCCGCCGCCCCGCGCCGGTGCTGTCCGCGCTCGCCGACCGCGGTGCGCTCGACGGCCTCCAGGTCCGCACGGCCACCCTCGAAGACGTCTTCCTCGACCTGACCGGGCGGGAGTACCGCGCATGACCGCGTTCAGAACGCTTTCGCTCGCGATGTTCAAGGGGTTCGTCCGGGACAGGGTGACGCTGTTCTTCACCTTCCTGTTCCCGCTGATGTTCCTGGTGATCTTCGGTCTGCTCCTGCGGGACGTGGGCACGGACAAGACGAAGATCGCGGTGGTCGGCGACGGCCCGGTGGTCAGCTCGCTCAGGGACAGCGGTGTGCTGGAGCTGGAGGCGTTCGACGACGAGAACGCCGCCTTGCAGAAGGTGAAGGACGGCGACCTGCCGGCCGCGCTGATCGTGCGCGGCCAGACGCTCGACGTCCGCTACGCGCAGAGCGACCAGGTCCAGTCGGCGACCGTCCTCGGGATCGTGAACGGGTTCGTGGACAAGACCAACCTCGCCGCCACGGGCCAGCCGCCGCGGTTCACCTTCGCCGCCGAGAAGGTCGAGGACGCCTCGCTCAAGCCGATCCAGTACCTGACGCCGGGCATCCTGTCGTGGGGTGTGGCGGTGTCGGCGGTGTTCGGCTCCGCGCTGACGCTGGTGTCGTGGCGGCGCAAGCAGGTGCTGCGGCGGATCAGGCTCGCGCCGGTGTCCACGACCGCGGTGCTGTCGTCGCGGGTGCTCGTCAGCGCGGGCGTCGCGCTGGTGCAGGGCGCGATCTTCGTCGGCATCGCGATGCTGCCGGTGTTCGGGCTGCGGCTCTCGGGGCACTGGTGGCTGGCGATCCCGTTGCTGCTGCTGGGGACGGTCGCGTTCTTCGCGCTCGGCATGCTCGTCGGCGCGTTCGCGAAGACCGAGGAGTCCGCGTCGGCCGCGGCGAACATCGTGGTGTTGCCGATGGCGTTCCTGTCCGGCACGTTCTTCCCGGTCGACCAGGCGCCGGGGTGGCTGCAGGCGGTGTCGAAGGTGTTCCCGTTGCGGCACATGAACGACGGCATGCTCGACGTGCTGGTGCGCGGCAAGGGGGTCGAGGCGCTGGTGGTGCCGGCCGCTGTCCTCACCGGGTTCGCGCTCGTGGTCGGGTTCCTCGCCTCCCGCGTCTTCAAATGGGAGGAATAGGACATAAATAGACAACCCCGGTGGCGTTGTGCTCTCCATCACGGTTCATGATGGGGAGCCATGACGTTCTCCAGCGCGGCCGGACGGTTCCGCATCCTCGCCCTCGCCGAGGCGATCTCCTGGGCGGGGCTGCTGCTCGGGATGTTCTTCAAGTACGTCGTGGTGCAGAACGAGATCGGCGTCAAGGTCTTCGGCCCGATCCACGGCTTCGTCTTCGTCGCCTTCATCCTCGTCACGCTCATGGCGAAGGAGCCGCTGCGGTGGGACGCCCGCACGCTGCTGCTGGGCCTGCTCTCCAGCATCCCGCCGTTCGGCACGGTGATCTTCGAGCGCTGGGCCGCGAAGACCGGCCGCCTCACCGAACGGGCAGCTCCCGAACAGCTCTGCAGCTCGGCCTCCTGGTCGCCCTCGTGGTAGATCCGCTCGGACGCCTCGATGTTGTCCAGGAACTCCTGGTACTTCACCGCGTTGTGCAGCCGTGAGGCACGACGGGCGACGGCGAGCGCCTTCAGCGGCTCGCTGTCCGGGCGGTGCCGCAGCCAGGCCTCGCTCCACACCCGGCTGATCACGTCGCTCAGGTGCGGGGTGAACTCCGCAAGCCGGCACGCGTCGAGCGCCGGGTGGCCCCAGCACGCGTCGGACCAGTCGATCACGACGCCGCTGTCGCGCCAGTTGCCGGGGTGGAAGTCGCCGTGCACGAGGGTGTCCGGCAGCCCGAACGACGGCATCGGCACGACCGACGGCGGCAGCTGCGGCTCGCCGGCCAGCGCGTGCTGCACGGCGACCCAGCGCGGCACGACCCGCTCGACCAGCTCCGGCGTCAGGTCCCAGCAGTTGCCGCCCTCCGCCTGGCTCAGCAGCACCCGGCCCGGCGCGGACGCGAGCACCGCCGGCACGAGCGTCGGGTCGTGCGCCGCGACCGTCTTGAGCACGGCGCCCTCGTCGCAGAAGAACGGCGGCACGGCCTTGAGCCACACCGGGCCGCCCGCGGTGGGCAGCCGGTGCACGCTCGACAGGTTCCACGTCCTGACCTGCACGGCCGGACCGGTGCGGGTGACCGCGGTGTCGGCCCACGCCACCAGCTCCGCGGGACCGCCGAGCCGCGCCCACGGCAACCGGTTCTCGGCGTCGGGCTCCGGTTCCTCCGCGGGCCGCAGCTCCGTGCGGTCCGGCTCGCCGTGCGCCTCCACGTGGTAGGTGACCGTGCCGCCCCACGGCACCTGGCCGCCCTCGACCGACACCAGCCGCAGCACGCTCGTCTCGACGCCCAGCAGCTCCCGCAGCACGGCGTTGACCGGCTCGACGTGGTTCCACTCCGGGGTCGGCACCGGCAGGACACCGGTGCGCCCGGCGAACCCGCTCGGGGTGCTGACGAGGGCGACGATCGAGCGGTCAGGGCGGTTTCGGATCACCCGCCCATGACGCCACAGCTCCGGTCGCGTGCCAACCGAATTAGTCCTCGAAGTCGCCGCTGGCCCTGCGCACCTTGGCGAGCAGGTCGGTGAGCTGCTCGGTCTGCCGGTCGGTGAGTCCCTTGAGCCCGAGGTTGACCCGCACGACCGCCTCGGTCGCCGCCTCCCGGCGCTGCAGACCGGCCTCGGTGATCTCCACCAGCGTCGTGCGGCGGTCGGTCGGGTGCGGCGTGCGGCGGACCAGGCCGTCGCTCTCCAGCCGGTCGACGATGTTCGTGACCGACGTCGGGTGCAGCTGCAGGCGCTCGCCCATGACCCGCATCGGCAGCGCGCCCTTGCGGGAGAAGAACAGCAGCACCAGCGCCTCGTAGCGGGCGAACGTGAGCCCGTGCGGCTTGAGGGCTGCGTCCACCGCGGACTGGATGATTTGCTGGACACGCATGACGCTCGTGACGGCGGCCATCGACGTGGCCGAACCGACGCGCTCGTCCCACAGTTCGGCCGCGCGGGCGATCGGATCGAACGGCAGCGGTGTCATGTGCACGGAAGCTACCAGTCAGTACACGCAGAGATCACCAGGGAGGCACGTGTGCTTGTCGCGTTCAGCGTTGCTCCGTCCGCATCGGACTCGTCGGGAAGTGTGGCCGCGGCCGTCGCCGAGGCCGTGCGGATCGTGCGGGAGTCGGGACTGCCCAACGAGACGAACTCGATGTTCACCTTGGTCGAGGGGGAGTGGGACGAGGTGATGGACGTCGTGAAGCGCGCGACGGAGGCGGTGCAGGCCGCGGCACCGCGGGTCTCGCTCGTGCTCAAGGCCGACATCCGGCCGGGCCACACCGGGCAGCTGAAGGCCAAGGTGCAGCGGATCGAGGACCACCTCGCCGACACCCCGTGACCCGTGTGGAGCAACAGTCCGCACGAACGGCCGAGGGCTCTACGCCGCACCGGTGAGCGGGTCCGTGCGGCGGCGTCCGCTGGGTTAGCGTGTCGGGCGTGGATGTGAGGCAGCTGTGGCTGCGGTTCGAGCCGTACCACGACGTCACCTACTTCACGCCCGAGTCCCGCGCTGCGACCGACGCGCTGGGCTGCAAGGGCGGCTGGATGGGCTACTTCGGCCTGCGCGCCGCACCGCTGGGCGCCGCCTCCCGCGAGCTGGTGACGGCCGTCTTCTACAACTTCGCCCCGCGCAAGGTCGCACGGGCGCTGCCCGACGCGTGGGAGGTCGCCTCGCCGGCGGAGTTCCTGCGGGCCCGGCTGGAGGGCGTCGACGGCGCCCTGCGGCGGTTGCTCGGCGCGGTGGACACCCCCGAGATCACCGAGCTGGCCGTGCTCGCGCGGGACGCCGCCGAGGCCGCTCCGATCGCGGGCCGCCCGCTGGCCGCGGCGAACCGCGCGCTGCCGTGGCCCGACGAGCCGCACCTGGCGCTGTGGCACGCGTGCACGATCTTGCGCGAGTCGCGTGGAGATGGGCATGTGGCTGCGCTCGTGGCCCACGGTGTGGGACCGTGCCAAGCGCTTGCGCTCTACGCGCGTGAGCATTCCCTCGATCCGGCGTACATGCGGACGGCGAGGGGGTGGACGGAGGAAGAATGGGAAGCCGCCGACCTGCCCGGTGACCTCGCCGCGGTGGAACGGGCGACCGACGAGGCCGCCCGCGCGCCGTGGGAAGCGCTGGGAGGACAGCGAACCGAGCGGTTCGTCGACCTGATGACACCGCTTGCACTACGCATCGCTTCGGGCAACGAGGCGATGCGCGTCAACCCGATGGCCCTGGACCCGGTCCGGGAACTAGCCGTGCCAGGATGGAACACGTGACAAGGCCTGATCCTCGCAAGACCGCCGCACTGTCCGCCGCGCTCTCGGGCGCCGTCGACCTGGGTGCCCTGAAGGCGCGCGCCGACGCCGCCCGCCAGGCGGCCGCGTCGCCCGCTCCCGCCGCCGGTCCCGCCGGAGCCTCCGAACGGGTCCGCGCCGTGGATCGTGGACGTCACAGAGGCGTCGTTCCAGGCGGTGGTCGAGCAGTCCCTGCAGGTGCCCGTCGTGGTGCTGCTGGGTGCCTCCTACAGCCCGGAGTCGCAGCAGCTGGCCGCGTCGCTCACGCGACTCGCCCAGCCGTCGGGCGGCTCGTGGATCCTCGCGCGGGTCGACCTGGAGCAGGCCCCGCGCATCGGCCAGGCGTTCGGCGTGCAGTCCGTGCCGACGACCGTGGCCGTCGCCGGCGGGCAGCCGATCGACGCGTTCGCCGGCCCGCTCGCTGACGCCGAGCTGCAGCAGTGGATCGCGCGGCTGCTGGACGCGCTGCGCGACCGGCTGCCGGGCATCCGCGCCGGCGAGGCCAACGCCACCGCGCCGGCCGAGCCGGAAGAGCTTCCAGAGGACCCGCGGTTCGTCGCCGCCGAGGAGGCCTTCGAGCGGGGCGACTACGCCGCCGCGCAGGCCGCCTACCAGCACATCCTCGACGCCGAACCGTCCAACGAGCTTGCGAAGGAAGGTCTCGCGCAGGCGCGGTTCGCCGAGCGGGCCGAAGCCGTCGACCCGGCGGTGATCGCGAAGGCGGACGGCGCACCGGACGACGTCGACGCGCAGCTCGCCGCCGCCGACGCGCAGGTGGCGTCGCAGCAGGTGGAGGAGGCGTTCAAGCGCCTCGTCGACACCGTGCGGCGGGTGTACGGGGACGACCGCGACCGCGTGCGCCAGCACCTGGTCGGCCTGTTCGAGCTGTTCCCCGCGGACGACCCGCGCGTGGCCGCAGCCCGCCGCAACCTCGCTTCCGCCCTCTACTGACCGGCACGCGGGCCCCCCACGTCCCCCTCTGAGGCACGCGGGGCCCCCACGTTCCCTTTGGGGGCACGCGGGGACCCCACGTTCCCTTTTGTGGGCACGCGGGGTCCCCGCGTTCCCTTCTGGGGTACGCGGGGACCCCGCGTACCCTCTGAATTAGGGGCGGCGGCGTTCGAGGAGTACGGTGTCGCGCCATTTGCCGTGGTGCTGGGCGATCCGTTCGCGGAGTCCGACCGTGCGGAACCCCGCCCGGTGGTGCAGTGCGATGCTGGCGCGGTTCTCCGGGAAGATCACGGCCTGCAACGTCCACAGGCCGTCGGCATCGGCGGCCGAGACCTGGTGGTGCAGCAGGGTTTTGCCCACGCCGCGGCCCTGGAACGCGTCGCTCACGTAGATCGAGGTCTCGGCCACGCCCGCGTAGCACTCGCGCGGTGAGACCGGGGCGGCCGAGGCCCAGCCCGCCACGGAACCGTCCACCACCGCGATCCAGCGGTGGTCCGGGAGCCACTTCGGCTCCAGCGTGCGGCGGGACGGGACCTCGGTTTCGAACGTCGCGTTGCCCGAGGCGATGCCCTCGCCGTAGATGCGGCGGACATCGGGCCAGTCGGCCGCGGTCATCGCGCGCACGGCGACACCGGCGACCGGCCGGACCGAACCGGTGGTCAGCGCGCCCATCACGGCGTCGGCGGCGTGCGGCAGACCGGTGCAGCACGACGGGTTCACCGACACCATCGTCGCCGTGCCCTCGCGCCGCACGCGCAGGAAGCCGACCTCGGCGAGCTTGCGGACGTGGTGCGAGCAGGTGGACTGGCTGATGCCGAGCGACGTCGTCAGCTCGCCCACCGTGACCTCGCCGGGCGCGGACGCGACCTGGTGGAGCAGGCGCACGCGCGTGGGGTCGGACAGGCTCGCGAACCACGAGGCGTACGTGGTGGCTTCATCGGTCAGCACCGGAAAAGTATCGACCGGCGTCGATCAAAGGGTCAAACCGAGTACTTCTTCACGCACAGCGCGGAACCGCGGAAGAACCCGTCGGCGAAGGCCTCCACCCGCGCGAACCCGGAGGGCACCGCCTTGCCGTTCACGTCGGCCGCGATGAGGCTGTCGTCGGCGAGCAGCTCGGCCACGGCCTCGTCGAGGTCGCCGGGGGACAGCCGCAGACCCGCGGCGGGGTCGGGGCGGTTGGTGAGCCCCGCCCACGCCCCGGTGAGGCACGCCGTGCGCTGGCCCGCCGCGTCGTCGTCGAGCCTGAAGCCCGTGGCGCTCTGGATGGACAGCGAGAAGCGGGACGCCACGACGGCGAACGCGGCGAAGTCGCCGATGCCGCCCTTCTGCCCGCGCTTGGGCGGGGTGCCGATCTTGACCAGCGACGGCAGGTCGAGCTGGACCTGGTTCGTGGCGGGGCAGTAGGACGCGGGCGAGGTCGTCTGGGCGTCGGCGCAGGACCTGATGCCGCCCTTGTCGAGGGCGGGGAAGGCCGCGCCGCTGGACCTGTAGGCGTCGCGCAGCGACTCCTCCAGCGCCTTGAGGTACTTGTCCTGGTCGATGCGGGCGTTGCCGCGGCCCTGGCCCTGGTCGGTGTCCTGCAACGAGAACGGGCGTTCGGTGATGCGCTTGTCGATCTCGGCCTCGTTGATCTCGGCGCAGCGGGCGGCACCGCGCACGAACCCGAACTGGAAGGCGGAGACGCGGTCGAACGCGCTGCCGTGGGCGCCCTGCTTCTCGAACGAGGTGCCGGCGGAGTCGCGGATGAAGAACATGGTCTGCAGCACCTGGTTGAGGCCCTCGCCGGTGGACAGCTCGAAGTGCTTGGACCTGTTCTCGGCGATCCAGCGCATGAACACGCCGGTGTAGCAGTCGGCCTGCTGCTCCTTGACGATCGACTGGGTGTTCGGCCCGATGCCGGACGCGGCACCGAGCTTGTACTGCACGGCGTGGCCCATCTCGTGCGCGAGAACGGTGACGACGGCCATCGGGCCGAACGCGTCCTTGAGCATCGGCAGCAGCTCGCCGCGGTCCCAGGTGATGCTGTCGTCGACCGCGCAGTAGAACGCGTTGGCGATGCCGGTGGTGTTGAGGCGGCAGACCTCGACGCCCTTGCCGTTGGAGTCGTAGGAGATGAACCGCTTCACCGGCTCGAACGCCTTGCCGCCGAACGCCTTCGGCATCTCGTCCTTCCAGAACTCCTGGACGTCGGCGAGCGTGTTGATCGCGAGCTGGTCCATCTCGCCGCCGTCGCCGTTCTCGACGGACAGGTCGGCGTTCGGCACGCCGGGCTTGGCGCCGGACGGGCCGTTGGTGATCGCGAGGCCCGCGACCTTCGTGGGGTCGGGCCGCTCGCCCTTCGGTGCTCCCTCGACCACGGAGGAGCATCCCGCCAGCGCGACGACGGTGGTGAGCGCTGCGGCCAGGCGTCCGATCCCCATGGTCAGAGGCTACTCAGTGCCCTCTGGGCCTGGTGAGGGAACCACCAGCGGCCAAACGTGAAACTCCCTCACCCCCTGGGGTGATTTCAAGACTGCACGGACTCGTTTCCTTGTCCCGCCGATGTTCCGGAGCGCACAGTCCCCCCACGCAAGCCTTCGGCGTGGAAGGAGTTTGGCGGTATGGGAAGAACGCGCTGGGCACGGTTCGTCGGGGTGCTCGGCATCGGTGCCGTGGGCGCCGGTGTGCTCCTCTTCGGCATGTCCCAAGGAGCGCTGGCCGCCTCGTTCTCGGTGTCCGGCAGCAGTTTCAAGGTGTCCGCTGACGGCTTGACGGGCCAGGGGTACGTCCAGTTCGGCGGGGTGGACGCCGGGTCCGGTCAGGTGCACCCGGTCGCGGTGAACGGCTTCAAGTCGGCATCGCTCGACAAGTTCTGCCAGTCGGTCTTCGTCCCCGACATGCCGGTCGTCGGCGACCTCACGATGCGCATCGAGGCCGGCGGCAAGGGCGGCATGGAGGCGACCAACCTGGTCGTCGGGCTCACCGACATCAGCGGTGACCTGACGCTGGGCAACCCGCAGATCGGCATCGACGCCGGCACGCTGTCCAAGGGCCCGGAGGGCCTGAAGGGCCTGCCGGGGTCGTTCGGCATGCAGGCCGACACCGTCAACATCGCGGCGCTGCGGCAGGTCGCGTGGAGCACGACGGCCCAGTCCATCAAGTTCAAGGGGATGAGCCTGAGCTTGAAGCAGGGGCAGAACGAGTGCTTCTGAGGCTCTGGCGCAGCTTCACCGCGTGGCGGCGTGGCCGGCCCTTCTGGGCCGGCCTGTTCGTCATCGCCGGTGCGATGGTCATCCTGTTCCCGCCGTTCGTCGGCGTGAAGCTCGGCGACATGATCATCTCGATCAAGACGATCGGCGGCGTCTCCGCGCTGCTGATCGGCACGTTGCTGATCATCTGCGGTCTGTCGCTGTGGATCGCGCCGGGGTTCCGGCTCGCCTCCGGCATCGTCACCGTGCTGCTGTCGCTGGTGGCGCTGGTGACGACGAACCTCGGCGGCTTCCTGCTCGGCACCGTCCTCAGCCTGCTCGGCGGCGCGCTCGCCGTGGCGTGGACCGACGTGCCGAAGGAACCGAAGGCACCGGGGGAGAAGCGCAGGAGGAAGGGCCGGTCGGAGCTCTCCCTGGAGAACCCGGCACCGCCGATGGCCGCCGTGGCCCTGATCGCGCTGCTCGCCGTCCAGCAACCGTCCGCCGACCCCGCCGACCCGTCGGTACCGCCGCCCGTGAGCACCACCCAGGCCCCCACGAGCAGCTCCGTCGCACCGCCGTCGAGCAGCACGCCACCGGGCACCCCGCCGGGCAGCTCCACCCCGCCGCCGGCGTCGTCGTCCGTGCCGGCCCCACCGCCGAGCACGGTGCCGCCGTCGACGCCGGCCACCCCGCCACCGGCCCCTGCCCCGGTGGCGGGCGGCAGGGAGTGGACCCTCACCGCCTCCCGGCTCGACCTGGTCGGCCTGAACTTCGCGGGCGTCGTCGACTCGGTGCTGAACGGCCAGGTCGTGAAGGTCCTCAAGTTCACGGCCACCGACATGAAGATCCGCGACCTGGTGCAGACCGGCGAGGTCTCACCCGGCGTGCAGCTCGTGACGAGGGCCGCGCCTGGCAGCACGTCCACGGTCTCGGTCCCGTTCGGCTCACCGGCCAGGATCGAGCTGTTCACCGTGCAGCTCAAGGGGAACCTGGACATCCTCGGCATCAAGATCCCGGTTGACTACACCGCGGCCCACCCGCCGCCGCTGAACGTGCCGATCGCGTCGTTCACCGAGGTCACGGTGCGCAACGCGGACCTGGCCGGCGGCACCCTGAAGATCCCCGGCGCGAAGATCTCGCTCCAGTCGAGCTGACCGCCCCCCGGCACAGTGAAGCCCGCAGCGGAACGGTCCGCTGCGGGCTTTCGGCTGCCGGGCGCGAGATCAGTTCAGCCCGCACTTCTTCGGGCCCTCGAACACCCCTTCGCGGAACCGGGCCACCCGCTCGAAGCCGGGGTCCACCGCGTCACCGCCGGTCGCGTCGCGGGCCGCGTAGTCGAACCGCAGCAGCACCGTCACCGCCTCGTCGAAGTCGCCCGGCGACAGCCCGAACCCGTCCTGCCGCTGGAACACCGCGCCGGTGTACGCGCCGGCCAGGCACAGCGCGGCCTTCGAGGCCTCCTCGCCCTCGGTCGGCTTGCCGAGGACGGCCAGCTCGGCCAGTGCGTACCGGGTGGCGATCAGCGTGCCGGTGGCGTAGTCGCCGAGCTCCTTGTGCAGCGCGGGCAGCTCGTCCTTGGTGTCGATCTTGATGGTCTTGTCCGACGGGCAGTAGGCGACCGGGCCCTGGTCACCGGAGCAGTCCGGCTCGCTGGACGCGGCCTCGGCGCGCACAGTCGGCCAGGTCTTGCTCTGGGTCGTGGCCAGCGTCTTGAAGTACGTGTCGAGGTCGGGGGTGACCGACTCCAGCATCTCGTCGAACGGCAGGTTGCCGCCGTTCGCGCGGTCGCGGGTGCTCGTGAAGGCGCGCTGGGTGAACGTGCGGTTCTGCACGGACATGGCGGCGCAGAACTTGGGGCCCTGCTCGAAGCCGTCCTGGAAGGCGGCCACGCGGTCGAACGCGCTGCCGTGCGCCTGCTCGTCCTCCGGTGAGGTGCCGACCGGGTCGCGGAACGTGATCAGCGCGCCCAGCGCCTTGTCCAGCGCGTCGGTGCCGATGTCGAGGTACTCGGAGTCGCCGTCGGTGACGTGCCGGACGAACGAGCCCGCGAAGCAGTCGGCCTGCGCCTCGGTGAGGATCGTCGGGTACTTGTCCGGCTCACGGCGCTCCGCCTCCGGCGTGATGCCCATGCGGTTCTGCACGGCGTGGCCGACCTCGTGGGCCAGCACGACGACCACGGCGGCCTCGCCGAAGCGGTCCTCCAGCACGGGCAGCAGCGACGAGCGGTCCCAGGCGATGGCGTCGGCCGAGGGGCAGTAGAACGCGTTGCCCTCCACGTCGGCGGCCTTCTGCGTGCACGGCGGCGGCTTGGCGGCCGAGTCCGCGGTGTCGACGGAGTAGTAGCCGCCGCTCAGCTTCTTCCACGGCTTGCCGAACGTCTTCTGGAACGAGTCGGTCCAGAAGACCTCGATGTCCGTGAGCGCCGTCGCCGCGAGCTGGTCGATGCGGCCGTTGTCGCTGCCGCGGACCTGGATCGTCGGGTTGGCGGGTTGTTGCTTGACCACCTTGGCGGCACGGGGACGGCCGGGTATCCCGGCGGTGCACCCCGTGGCGAGCAGGGCGGTGACGACCATCAGCGCGATGCTCCAGTGCCGCATCACACCATTGTGCCTGCCGCCCGGCTCGACGGAGGCCCTACTCGGCGAACTCAGGCGCATGTGAGGGTCAACGTGTGCCGGGCCGATCGGGTTCACCCGGCGAGATCACCGCCGGT
Organism: Lentzea chajnantorensis; assembly: GCF_054300775.1. Classification (NCBI taxonomy): domain Bacteria; kingdom Bacillati; phylum Actinomycetota; class Actinomycetes; order Pseudonocardiales; family Pseudonocardiaceae; genus Lentzea; species Lentzea chajnantorensis. The sequence continues at coordinate 2,368,797 of NZ_JBSDZT010000002.1, forward strand.
GACCGGGGCGCGACCGGCTGCGGCCGCACCCCGGCCGGCGTCACAGCTCGTCGGCGGGGTCCGGCACGAGCCACAGCACGCCCGAGGGCGGCAGCTGCAGGACCGCCGACGCGGGTCGCCCGTGCCACGGCTTGGCCTCGGCGACGACACCGCCCATGTTGCCCACGCCCGACCCGCCGTAGTGCGCCGCGTCGGTGTTCATCAGCTCCTTCCACCGCCCGGTCGACGGCAGGCCGACCCGGTAGTCGTGGTGCGGCGATCCGGAGAAGTTCGCGACGCAGGCGAGCGTCGAGCCGTCCTCACCGACCCGCAGGAACGACAGGACGTTGCCGCCCGAGTCGTTCGCGTCGATCCACTGGAAGCCCTCCGGCGTCACGTCGTGCGAGAACAGCGCCGCGGCGGTCTTGTAGACCGAGTTCAGGTCGCGCAGCAACGACTGGATGCCCTGGTGCAGCGGCTCCTGCTCGACCAGGTGCCAGTCGAGCGACCGCGACTCCGACCACTCCTGCCGCTGCCCGAACTCGCCGCCCATGAACAGCAGCTGCTTGCCGGGGTGCGCCCACATGAACGCGAGCAGCGACCGCACGCCCGCCGCCTTGTTCCAGTCGTCGCCGGGCATCCGGGTCCACAGCGAGCCCTTGCCGTGCACCACCTCGTCGTGCGAGAGCGGCAGCACGAAGTTCTCGCTCCACGCGTAGACCAGCGAGAACGTCATCTCGTTGTGGTGGAACGAGCGGTGGACCGGCTCACGCGACAGGTAGTGCAGCGTGTCGTGCATCCAGCCCATGTTCCACTTGAAGCCGAACCCGAGACCGCCCAGGTGCGTCGGCCGCGTCACGCCCGGCCACGCCGTCGACTCCTCGGCGATCATCACGATGCCGGGGTGCCGCTTGTAGACCGTCGCGTTCAGCTCCTGCAGGAACCGGACCGCCTCCAGGTTCTCCCGGCCGCCGTGCTCGTTGGGCAGCCACTGGCCCTCCGGCCGCGAGTAGTCGAGGTAGAGCATCGACGCCACGGCGTCCACGCGCAGCCCGTCGAGGTGGAACTCCTCGATCCAGAACAGCGCGTTCGCCACGAGGAAGTTGCGCACCTCGTTGCGGCCGAAGTCGAAGACGTACGTGCCCCAGTCGAGCTGCTCACCGCGGCGCGGGTCGGCGTGCTCGTAGAGCGGGGTGCCGTCGAACTTCGCGAGCGCCCAGCTGTCCTTGGGGAAGTGCGCGGGCACCCAGTCGACCAGCACGCCGATGCCGCGCTGGTGCAGGGCGTCGACGAAGAACCGGAAGTCGTCCGGGGTGCCGAACCGCGAGGTCGGCGCGTAGTAGGAGGTGACCTGGTAGCCCCACGAACCGCCGAACGGGTGCTCGGCCACGGGCAGCAGCTCGACGTGCGTGAAGCCCATGTCCTCGCAGTAGTCGGCGAGCTCGGTCGCGAGCTGCCGGTAGCTCAGGCCGGGCTTCCACGACCCGAGGTGCACCTCGTAGATCGACATCGGCGCGTTCGCCCACTGCGTCGCCGCACGCCGGGCCGTCCACTCGGCGTCCTGCCACTCGTGCTCGGACCGCGTGACCACCGACGCCGTCTGCGGCGGCACCTCCGTGGCGAACGCCATCGGGTCGGCCTTCTCGTGCCACACGCCGTCGGCGCCGAGGATGCGGAACTTGTACCGCGAGCCCACCGGCACGTTCGGGAGGAACACCTCCCACACGCCGGAGGACCCCATGGACCGCAACGGGTTCGCGCGCCCGTCCCAGCCGTCGAAGTCACCCGTCACGCGCACACCGCGCGCGTTCGGCGCCCAGACGGCGAACGACACACCGGTGACGTCACCGGTGACCGTCTCGTAGCACCGCACGTGCGCGCCGAGCACGTCCCACAGCCGTTCGTGGCGGCCCTCGCCGATCAGGTGCAGGTCCAGCTCGCCGACGGTGGGCAGCCACCGGTACGGGTCGTCGACCTCGATCGTGCGGTCGCCGTAGGACACGAGCAGCCGGTAGTCGCCGGGCGCCTCCGGCAGCTCGCCCTCGAAGAGGCCGTCGGCGATGCGCGGCAGCTCGACCTGCTTGTCACCCCACGCCACGGCGACCGAGGTCGCGCCGGGCCGCAGGGCCCGCGCGACCACCTGGTCGCCGACGGTGTGCACACCCAGCACCGAGTGCGGGTCGTGGTGCGCACCGGACAGGAGTCGGTCCAGGTCGGCCTTCACGGCTTACTCTCCTCCAGAAGTCATCCGGGCGATCGACGACAGCGGCACCGTCAACCACTCCGGCCTGTTGGCGTGCTCGTAAGCGACCTCGTAGACCGCCTTGTCCAGCTCGAACGCGCGCAGCAGGTGCGCGTTGTCCCGCGGGTCGGCCGCCACCTCGGCGTAGCCGTCGCAGAACGCGGCCCGGTTGCGCTTCGTCCACTCCATCGCGCGGTAGGCGAGCTGGTCGTCGTCGGGCTGGCCGACGAGCAGCTGCCTGGCCGCGTAGTCGAACGACCTCAGCATCCCCGCCACGTCGCGCAACGGCGACCGCAGCGCGTTGCGCTCCTCGACACCGGCGGCCGGCTCGCCCTCGAAGTCGATCAGCAGCCAGCCGTGCACGGTCCGCAGCACCTGGCCCAGGTGCAGGTCGCCGTGGACGTGCTGGATCGGGATCGCCCCGACGTGCCTGCGGGCCTCGTCGAACGACGCGCGCAGCGCGCTCTCGTAGCGGCCCAGCTCCGGCACCGCCTCCAGGACGGTGTCCAGGCGCCGCTGCATGCCCGCGATGGCGCGGGTGACCGCGTCGTCGTCGGCCATGCGGGTGCCCAGCGCCTCCGCGAGGTCGGCGTGCACCTTGGCCACCGCGTGCCCGAGCCGCTGCGCCTCGCCGGCGAAGTCGCCGCCCACCTCGAACGCGTGCAGGTCGGCCTCGGCCATCAGGTCGCGCACCGAGGTCTTGGCCATGTCCCAGCCCTCGACCGCGTCCGGCAGGAACTCCTGCAGCATCGCGAGCGTGACCGGCTCACCGTCGAGCGTCGTCGAGATCGAGCCGAGCGGGCGGGCGATGTGCTCGCAGCCCACCGACTGCAGCGCCCGGTGCATGACCAGGTCGCGGTTCTCGCCGCGGGCGAGCTTGCGGAAGATCTTCAGGATGTACTGCTGGCCGTAGATCAGCGACGTGTTCGACTGCTCGACGCCGATCGGGCGGCCGCGCAGCGCCGTGCGCAGCTCGACGCCCGGCTCGTGCGCGAACTCGATGCCGTTGACCCGATCGCCGGCGGCGATCTTCTCCAGCAGCAGGCCGTTGCGCTCCGGGTCGGCCGTCGCGTCGAAGCCGTCCGAGTGCTCGCTGATCACGAGCTGGTAGGCCTCGGTGCGGCCGGGTTGCTCCACCTCGACGACGCAGTGCACCAGGTCGTCGGTGAGCGGGGTCGTCCGCAGTGGACGGACGGCGGTGATCGCGCGGTCCTTGCCGCCGAACCACCGCAGCGTCGGCAGGACGTCGGGCAGGGTGCCGACCAGCTTGTCGGCGAGCTCGTCCGGGTCGATCATGCGCGCCTCACCTCATCTCGCTGTCGTCGCCCGCCTCTACCAGCTGGAACCAGTAGAAACCGTGACCGGGAAGGGTCAACAGGTAGGGGAGTTCCCCGATCGAGGGGAATTTGACACCTCCGGTCAGTTCCACCGGCGTGTAGTCGCGGTGCTCGGAGAGGTCCAGCTCGACCGGTTGCGGGAAGCGGGAGAGGTTGTTCACGCACAGGACGATGTCCTCGCGCCCATCGGGGCGCTTCCACATCCGCTTGTAGGCCAGGACGCTCGGGTTCGAGCCGCCCAGCTCGGTGAAGTCGCCCTCGGCGAACGCGTGGTGCTGCTTGCGCACCTCGATCATGTGCCGCGTCCAGTTGAGCAGCGACGAGGAGTTGTTGAGCTGCGCCTCGACGTTGAGGCCCTGGTAGCCGTAGACCGGGTCCATGATCACCGGCAGGTAGATCCGGCCCGGGTCGCAGGAGGAGAACCCCGCGTTGCGGTCCGGGGTCCACTGCATCGGCGTGCGCACCGCGTCGCGGTCGGCCAGCCAGATGTTGTCGCCCATGCCGATCTCGTCGCCGTAGTACAGCACCGGCGAGCCCGGCAGCGACAGCAGCATCGCGGTGAACAGCTCGTGCTGGTTGCGGTCGTTCTCCAGCAGCGGGGCCAGGCGCCGGCGGATGCCGATGTTGGCCTTCATCCGCGGGTCCTTGGCGTACTCGGAGTACATGTAGTCGCGCTCTTCGTCGGTGACCATCTCGAGCGTCAGCTCGTCGTGGTTGCGCAGGAAGATGCCCCACTGCGAGTTCTCCGGGATCGCCGGCGTCTGCGCCAGGATCTCCGAGATCGGGAACCGCGACTCCCGCCGCACCGCCATGAAGATCCGCGGCATCAACGGGAAGTGGAACGCCATGTGGCACTCGTCCCCGCCCACCGCCGGGTCACCGAAGTACTCCACCACGTCCGACGGCCACTGGTTCGCCTCCGCCAGCAGCACCCGGCCGGGGAACTCGTCGTCGACGACCTTGCGGCACTTCTTCAGGAACTCGTGCGTGCGCGGCAGGTTCTCGCAGATCGTGCCCTCCTCCTCGAAGAGGTAGGGCACGGCGTCGAGGCGGAACCCGTCGATGCCGAGGTCGAGCCAGAACCGCAGGATGTCGAGCATCGCCTCCTGCACTTCCGGGTTCTCGTAGTTGAGGTCCGGCTGGTGGCTGAAGAAGCGGTGCCAGAAGAACTGCCCGCGCACCGGGTCGTACGTCCAGTTGGACGACTCCGTGTCGACGAAGATGATCCGCGCGTCGGAGTAGCGCGAGTCGTCGTCGCTCCACACGTAGTAGTCGCCGTACGGGCCGTCCGGGTTCTGCCGCGACTCCTGGAACCACGGGTGCGCGTCACTGGTGTGGTTGAGCACCAGGTCCGTGATCACCCGGATGCCCCGCCGGTGCGCCTCCTCCAGCAGGTAGACGAAGTCCTCCACCGTGCCGAACTCCGGCAGCACCGCACGGAAGTCGCTGATGTCGTACCCGCCGTCACGCAACGGCGAAGCGTAGAACGGCGGCAACCACAGGCAGTCGACGCCCAGCCACTCCAGGTAGTCGAGCCGCGACGCGAGCCCGCGGAGGTCACCGGTCCCGTCGCCGTTGGAGTCGCTGAACGCCCGGACCAGGACCTCGTAGAAGACGGCGCCCTTGTACCAGTCCGGGTTCGGCTTCGCCTGCCGCGCGGACTTGAAGTCCTCGGCCTGCGGCTCGACCAGGAAACCGGCGTCGTCGATGGCTTCTCCGGTGTGCGGTGTTCCTTCCAGCCCGAGTGCAGCGTCGGGACGCGGGTCGTCGACCATGATGCCCACCTCGTCGGGGGTTGTGCGGTGGAGCGGCTTGCGCGCGCTCTAGGAAAAACGTCGTTGGAGGCTCACGACGTGCGCGGTCGCACGCCACGGCTCGAGGCGGACGTAGTTCGCCTGTCCCCAGTCCCAGGTCTCGCCCGTGACCTCGTCGTGCGCAATCACCCGCTCGTGCCAGTCGAACCCGAGGTCGGGCAGGTCGAGGTACAGCGTCCCCTCCTGCGCGTTGTTCGGGTCGAGGCTCACGACCACCACGACGGTGTCACCGGTCCCGGGGTCGCGCTTGCTGAACGCGACCAGGGCGTCGTTGTCCAGCTCTTGGAACTTCAACGTGCGCATCTGCTGCAGCGCGGGGTGCGCCTTGCGGATGTGGTTCAGCTTGCGCAACCACGGTTCGAGAGAACGCCCGTCCGCCAGTGCACGGGCGTAGTCGCGTGGCCGCAGCTGGTACTTCTCGGAGTTGAGGTACTCCTCGCTGCCGGGCTTGACCGCCTCGTGCTCGAACAGCTCGTAGCCGCTGTACACGCCCCACGTGGGGGAGAGTGTCGCCGCCAGTGCCGCACGCAGGCCGAACATGCCGGGGCCGCCGTGCTGCAGCGACTCGTGCAGGATGTCCGGCGTGTTGACGAAGAGGTTCGGCCGCGCCTCGTCCCAGTGGTCGCGGAGGTCCTCGCCGAACTCGATCAGCTCCTGCTTGCTCGTCCGCCACGTGAAGTAGGTGTAGGACTGCGTGAAGCCGAGCTTGGCCAGCCCGTAGAGGCGGGCGGGCCGGGTGAAGGCCTCGGACAGGAACAGCGTGTCCGGGTAGACCTCCTTGACCTTCCAGATCAGCCACTGCCAGAAGTCCGGCGGCTTGGTGTGCGGGTTGTCGACCCGGAAGATCCGCACCCCGTGCTCGGCCCAGTACAGGACCACGCGCAGCACCTCGTGGTAGAGGCCCTGCGGGTCGAGGTCGAAGTTGATCGGGTAGATGTCCTGGTACTTCTTCGGCGGGTTCTCCGCGTACGCGATCGTGCCGTCGGGCCTGGTCGTGAACCACTCCGGGTGCTTGAGCACCCACGGGTGGTCCGGCGCGCACTGCAGTGCGAAGTCCAGCGCCACCTCGAGGCCGAGCTCGTGCGCGCGTGCGACCAGCGCGTCGAAGTCCTCGATCGTGCCCAGCTGCGGGTGGATCGCGTCGTGACCGCCCTCGTCGGCACCGATCGCCCAGGGCGAGCCGGTGTCCTCGGGACCCGCGACGAGCGTGTTGTTGGGGCCCTTCCGGTTCACCCGGCCGATCGGGTGGATCGGCGGGAAGTAGACGACGTCGAAGCCCATGGCCGCGACCCGGTCGAGCTCCTTGGTCGCCGTGGCGAACGTGCCGTGCACCGCCTGGCCGGTCTCGTCGATCCCGCCGGTGCTGCGCGGGAAGAACTCGTACCAGGAGCCGTACGCGGCCTTCTTCCGGTCGCACCAGACCTTGTGCGGCTTGCCCTTGGTGATCAGCTCGCGCACCGGGTGCTCGAACATCACCTTCTGCACGTCACCGGCCAGCGCCGGGGCCACCCGTTCGGCCAGCGGCCGTTCGTCGTCGCGCAGCGCCGCGGCCGCGTTCATGAGGAGTGCTCGGTCCTGCCTCCGATCGGGGCGCCTTGCCACCCGATCGAGCAGGAGAGCGCCGATTTCGAGGTCGTTCGCGAGTTCGCCGGCCCCCTGGCCGGCGGCGATCTTCACCTCGACGGTGTGGTTCCAGGTGCCCCAGGGATCACTCCACGCATCGACCCGGAAGGTCCACGCGCCCTCGGCGTCGGGAACGATGGTCGCTCCCCACCGGTCGAGCCCGGTTCCCACCTCGTGCATGCGGGTCTGACGAGCGACTCGGTCGTTCGGTCCCCTCCACGTCACTGTGGCCGCGAGCTTGTCGTGCCCCTCGCGCCAGACTGTCGCCTGGACCGGAATGTGTTCTCCCACAACGGCTTTGGCTGGATACCTACCAGCCGACACCACCGGGGATACGTCGTCGATACCGAGCCGTCCACTCATCGGCAGCGCCCTTCCGCCGTGGATCTCCGCGATGCCTGCGAATCTTGCCTTGTTCGGTCAAACGCCCTGTCAGCGGGTTACCCCAAGTAGATCCGTACCCCGCTGCCGCCGATCGCACACCTCGAACACGGACCGTGTCCGAGGTCTCCCGGCCGGGCCTCCGGCGCCTCGAACCTCTCCAGTGGACCGTTCTCGTGATACCCACCGGGTCACCGGGGTGTTACGGGTACCGTGCCCGCGTGAACAAGGTTGGCGACCGGTACGTCCTGCTCGACCAGCTCGGTGCGGGTGCGATGGGCGTCGTGTGGCGTGCCCGCGACGAGCTGCTGCACCGCGACGTGGCCGTCAAGCAGCTGCTCCTCACCGAGGTGCAGCCGGACGAGTTCCACGAGGCCGTCCAGCGGGCCATGCGCGAGGGCCGCATCGCCGCCCGCCTGCAGCACCCGAACGCGATCGCCGTGTACGACGTCGTGGTCGAGGACGGCAAGCCCTGCCTGGTCATGGAGTACCTGCCGTCGCGCAACCTGTCGGCGCTGCTGAGCGAGCGCGGCACCATGCCCGTGCAGGAGGCGGCCAGGATCGGCTCGCTGGCCGCCGGGGCGCTGGCCGCCGCGCACGAGGCCGGCATCGTGCACCGCGACATCAAGCCCGGCAACGTCCTCATTGGACGCGACGGCGCCGTCAAGATCACCGACTTCGGCATCTCCCGCGCCCTGGGCGACGTGGCCGTGACGAAGACCGGGATGCTCGCGGGCACGCCCGCCTACCTCGCGCCGGAGCTCGCCCGCGGCTCCGAGCCCGCGCCGCCGTCGGACGTGTTCTCGCTCGGCGCGACGATCTACGCGATGACCGAGGGCGAACCGCCGTTCGGCAAGAGCACGAACGACCTCGGCCTGCTCTACAAGGTCGCCCGCGGCGAGACCCGGCCGCCGATGCGCTCCGGCCCGCTCACGCCGCTGCTCACCCGCCTGCTCGCCAACGAGCCGCACCAGCGCCCGACCGCCGCGCAGGCCGCCGAGGCGCTCAGGGCCGTCGCCGCGGGCCAGCAGGTGCCGGCCACGACGTTCATCCCGCCCGGTGCGGGCACGCCGCCCGGTGGCACCGCCGTCCTGCCGCCCGGCACGCCTCCCGGCGGCACGCTGCGCCAGTCCGGCCCGCCGTCGCTGCCGCCGCGCCAGGGACCGGGCACCGGCACGTACGGGGCCGCGTCCCGGCCCCCCACGGCCCGCCAGGCCGTGCCCGCGGGCCCGCCCGGCCCGCCCACCCGGCCGCCCCGCGAGCCCGACCAGGAACCGGAGCCGAAGCGCAACCGCGGCCTCGCGGTGGCCGCCTCGGTGCTCGCCGTCCTGCTGGTCGCGGGCGTCGCCTACGCGATCATCCAGGGCACGGGCGACGACCAGCGGACAGCCGACCCCGGTCCCTCGACGTCGCAGGAGGTCGAGCCGACCAGGCCGACCGCCGGTGACGAGCCGACCACCACCCAGCCGCAGCCGACCCAGAAGCCGCCGGCGCCGACCTACACCACCGCGCCGACCACCACCGCGTCCAAACCGAGCGGCCCGAAGTTCAGCAAGGCGCAGGTCACGCAGTTCGTGCAGCAGCACTACGGCAAGCTGCCCGGCAACACCGACGCCGCGATCAAGGACTTCACGAAGGAGAGCGCGCCGAGGGCAGCGGACTACCAGGACTACTGGAAGGCGTTCAGCAAGGTCGCGCTGCAGGGCACGCCGCTGGTCGAGGCGAACGACGACGGCTTCTCGGTGACGGTGGCGCTCAAGCTCACCGAGGCCGAGGGGGACAAGACCAAGACCGAGGAGCACACCCTGAACGTCGCCGGTGACGGGGACAGGCCGCTGATCGCGAGCCGCGACCACCCGTAGTCCGCCGGGCGTGTGACCGGGAACGTTGTCAGTGCCGCGGGGGTGCCGGGTAAGTTGCCTCGTCATGCGAGCACTTCGCCGGTTCACCGTCCGCGCCAGTCTGCCGGAGCCCCTGTCCGCGCTGAGCACGCTCGCCACCAACCTGCGCTGGACGTGGCACCCGCCGACGCAGGAACTCTTCTCCTCGATCGACTCCCGGGTCTGGTCCGAGGTCGGTGGCGACCCGTTGCGCCTGCTGTCCGCTGTCGGCGCCGCCGACGCGGGACGGCTGGAGACACTTGCGAGAGATGAGCAGTTCCTCCTGAAGGTGCACGCGCTGGCGTCCGACCTCGACCGCTACGTCAACGGTCCGCGCTGGTACCAGCGCCGCCAGGACGAGATCGCCGGGCGCAGGGAGCACGGCGGCGGCACCGACACCCCGTTGCCCACCTCGGTCGCGTACTTCTCGATGGAGTTCGGCGTGCACGAGGCGCTGCCGAACTACTCGGGCGGTCTCGGCATCCTCGCCGGCGACCACCTGAAGGCGGCCTCCGACCTGGGCGTCCCGCTGATCGCGGTCGGCCTGCTGTACCGCTCCGGCTACTTCCGCCAGTCGCTGTCGCTCGACGGCTGGCAGCAGGAGCACTACCCGTCGCTCGACCCGCGCGGCCTGCCGCTGGAGCTGCTCACCGAGCCGTCCGGCCTGCCGCTGCTCGTGCACGTCGCCATGCCCGGTGACCGGGTGCTGCGCGCGAAGATCTGGAAGGCCCAGGTCGGCCGGGTGCCGCTGCTGCTGCTCGACTCCGACGTGGAGCAGAACGACGAGGACCTGCGCGGCGTCACCGACCGGCTCTACGGCGGCGACCAGAACCACCGCATCCGCCAGGAGATCCTGGCCGGCATCGGCGGGGTCCGCGCGGTCCGCACGTTCTGCGAGCTCACCGGGCACGCGCAGCCCGAGGTGTTCCACACGAACGAGGGCCACGCGGGCTTCCTCGGCCTGGAGCGGATCCGCGAGTACATCACCAACGACGGCCTCGACTTCGACCAGGCGCTGACCGCGGCGCGCGCCGGTGCCGTGTTCACCACGCACACCCCCGTGCCCGCGGGCATCGACCGCTTCCCGGTCGACCTGGTCCAGCACTACTTCGGGTCCGAGCAGCTCGTGCCCGGCGTGAACACCCAGCGCATCCTCGCGCTCGGCGCCGAGGACAACCCCGGCATGTTCAACATGGCGCACATGGGCCTGCGCCTGGCCCAGCGCGCCAACGGCGTGTCGAAACTGCACGGCGAGGTCAGCCGGGACATGTTCCGCGGCCTCTGGCCGAGCTTCGACGCCACCGAGGTGCCGATCGGTTCGGTCACGAACGGCGTGCACGGCCCGACCTGGGCGGCGGCGGAGATGAGTCGCCTGCTCGGCGCCTCCGAGGCGGACACGCAGACCAGCGGCATCGGTCTCGGCGCGTTCGAGCCGGTCACCGACGCGGGCCTGTGGGAGCTGCGCTCGACGCTGCGCGGCCGGCTCGTCGACGAGGTGCGCAGGCGGCTGCGCGAGTCGTGGCTGCAGCGCGGCGCCTCCGCCCTGGAGCTGGGCTGGACCGACGGCGTGTTCGACCCCGGTGTGCTCACCGTCGGGTTCGCCCGCCGCGTGCCGACCTACAAGCGCCTCACGCTGATGCTGCGCGACCCGGAGCGGCTGCGGTCGCTGCTGCTGCACCCCGAACGGCCCGTGCAGCTCGTGGTGGCGGGCAAGTCGCACCCGGCCGACGACGGCGGCAAGGCCCTGATCCAGCAGATCGTGCGCTACGCCGACGACGCGGGCGTGCGCCACCGGATCGTGTTCCTGCCCGACTACGACATGTCGATGGCCCGCTACCTGTACTGGGGCTGCGACGTGTGGCTGAACAACCCGATGCGCCCGCTGGAGGCGTGCGGCACGTCCGGCATGAAGGCCGCGCTGAACGGCGGGCTCAACCTGTCCATCCGCGACGGCTGGTGGGACGAGCTCTACGACGGCTCCAACGGCTGGGCCATCCCGACCGCGGACGGCGTCAACGACCCGATCCGGCGCGACGACCTGGAGGCCAACGCGCTCTACGAGCTGCTCGGCTCGCAGGTCGCTCCGCTGTTCTACGACCGCAACGAGGAGGGCGTCCCGCTGCGGTGGATGTCCATGGTCCGGCACACGCTGGCCTCGCTCGGCCCGGTCGTGCAGGCCTCGCGCATGGTCCGCGAGTACGTGGAGACGTACTACGCGCCGGCCGCCGCGTCCGCCCAGAACGTCGTCGGTGAGGGCTTCCGCGGCGCGAAGGAGCTGTCGGCGTACCGGCACCGGCTGCGCGCCTCGTGGACGCGGGTGCGGGTGCTCGACAGCGACCTGGTGATCGCCGGGTCGTCGGTGCCGGTGCTCGGGTCGCCGGTCGTGGTGCGGGCCCGCGTCGAGCTGGCCGGCCTGGAACCGTCCGAAGTGGACGTCCAGGTGGTGCTCGGCAAGCTCACCCACGACTCGGACGAGCTGAAGGACGTCGTCACCGCGCCGATGAACTACGCGGGCAACGGCAACTACGAGGCCGAGGTGCCGCTGCCGCACGCCGGTGCGCTGGGCTACACCGTCCGCGTGCTGCCCCGGCACGGCCTGCTGGCCTCGCCCGCGGAGCTGGGACGCGTGGTCCTGGCCGGCTGATCGCTCAGCCCGATCGACGCAGGGCATCCAGCTCGCCTTCTTCCGGCGGGCTGGATGCCCTGATTTGTTCATTTTCACCGTGCCCGGTCACTGCTCGTGACCTGGTTCAGGCGCATCTCGCCCAGGCACGTCTCCTCATCCGGATGACGCCCTTTTCCGGCGGGTGATTTCACGATCCCCGCTGGTAGGGGTCGGTGGACCGACTTACGCTCGATCGCATCGGACGAACCGCAGCCGAATTCCGACGGAACTTTCCGGCGCGGCCCCACCTGATTGCGCATTGAGGAAGAAGGTAGCCGTGAAGAAGACGATTACCGCGCTCTCGCTCGCCGCAGCTCTGTTCGCCGCCTCCACGGTTCCGGCTGCCTCCGTCACGACCGCCGCGCCGGAACCGCCCGCCGCCTGCGCCGACCTCGTCTCCGACCTGGCGGCGAAGCTCAAGAAGGCCGTCGCCAGCCTCGTCCCGACCCCCGACGTGGCCGCGCTGACACCGCTGGTCGGTGACGTGCTCGCCATCCTGACGGCGATGCAGAACGCGGGATGTCTGCCGGCACCACCGGTCAGCGCGCCGAGCGTGCCCGCGCCGGTCACCGCGAAGACCTACGAGGGACCCGCCGACCAGTGCGTGGCGGCCGTGCTGAACCTGATCTCGTCCGTCGCCGGTCTCGGCGGCACGGTGCTGGGTGCGGCCGCCGGAGCCCAGCCCGACGCCGCCCAGCTGACCGAGCTGCTGAAGGGCGTGCTGAAGGACGCCGAGGACCTGCTCGCGAAGTGCGGCCTGCCGAAGCCGTCCGGTGGCATGCCCGCGATGTCGGGCGCGCCGCTGCCGGTCGGGCAGGGCTGATCCGGCGCGGGGTGGGAAGGGCCCGTCACGGTGTCGGTGGCGGGCCCTTCCCACCGGTGGGTCAGCTGATCTCCAGCCGGGCGCGGGTCGCCGCGACCCGCGGGTACCAGCCGGCGAGCTCGTGCGCCTCGGCCACGAACGCACGCGCCTTCGCGTTGTCGCCGTCCGCCATCCACGCCCGCGCGACCGTGACCAGGTCGTCCGCCCGCCCCAGCGCCTGCTCGCTGTTCTCCGCGGCCCACGTCGCGAGCTTGCGCGCCTCCGCGTTCTGCCCCTCGATCAACGCGATCAGCGCCAGCGTCCCGTGCGCCCGGTGCTTCGGGTACCCCGCCTCGTAGGCGTTGACCAGCATGTTCTTCGCCGTCTCCAGCCCAATCTCGCGCGGGAACTGCCCGGACTCCACGGCCTGCGCCGCCACCCCCGCGGCCGTGGCCATGACGAACGCGAGCTCCCGCTGGGAGAGGTCCGAGCGCGAGCTCAACCCGACCACCGTCTGCAACGCGTCGAGGTACTTCTCCCGCGCGCACGCCGTGACGACCTTGAGCCCGACCACGGTCAGCAGGTGCGGGTACCGCGCGACCGCCTCCTCGTAGATCCGCTCCGCCGCCTCGACGTCACCGCGGTGGTAGGCGTCCATCCCCGCCCCCACCAGTGGGCGCGCCTCCATCTCGTCGAGCGGCCGCCCGCTGACCTTCGGCAACCGGAACACGAACCACCCCAGGCTCGTGTGCCCCGGCTTCTCGAGCGGCCACAGCTGCACCGCGAGCAGCGCCGTCGAGGCGAGCGCCATGCCCTTGCCGAACGCCCAGCCGGTGAGCAGCCACGTCACCGCCACGAACAGCGCGGTCACCACGATCGCGGTGACCCCTGCCAGCACGGTCCGGCGCCGCACCCCCGGCTTCACCCCGGTGAAGCTCAACGACGCGAGCAGCGGCACCGACCGCAGCACGACCCGGCGGTCGTTGCTCGTCCACGACCTCACCTCGCTGCCCACGCCGATCGTCACGTGGGTGAGCCGCAGTCCGAAGAGGACGGCGCCGAGCGCCAGCCCCGCCTGCACCACGCTCAGCTCCAGCAGCAACCCGGTCACCGCCCCCGCGAGCCCCAGGTACCAGGCCGACGGGTCCCACGCGATCGTGCCCGCCACGACCAGGGCCGCGAGGGCCCAGCGCACAACTGTCACGGTTCGCAGACGCTACTCGGCGGGCTCGCGGTTCCCGGCTCGGGCCGATGTGGGGGACCGGCCGGCCGTCGGCGCGTCTCGGAGTGCCGTTCCCGGACCACCGGCTTCGGCGCACCAGCCCCGGTTCCCCGGCCTCACGCCACCGCCTGCGTGCCGCCCTCCCGCACCGGCAGTCCCGCGGCCCGCCACGCCCGGTACCCGCCCACGAGGTCCGTCGCGTTCGGCAGCCCGATCCGTTGCAGGTCCCGCGCCGCCAGCGACGACGAGTAGCCCTCGTTGCAGACCACGACGACCGTGGTGTCGGCGGTGAACCCGGGCAGCCGCCAGTCGCCGGTCGGGTCGAGCCGCCACTCCAGCACGATCCGCTCGACCACCACGGAGTTCTCGATCTCGCCCTCGGCGAGCCGGTTGGGCAGCGGCCGGATGTCGACGACCAGCGCGTCCGGCAGGGCGTGCACCTCCTGCGGGGTGAGGCGGGTGAGGTGGGCGCGGGCGGCTTCGAGGTAGGCGTCGACGTTGCTCACGGGCCCTCCAGGTCGGCCAGCCGGCGCAGCTCGGACAGCGGCAGCCGTTGTGCGGGCAGGGGTGGGATCTGGTCGGGGATGTCGAGCAGCGACGCGTACTCGCGCGTGGGCACGAGGGGCGGTGAGTAGGCGTGCACGGTGGCCGCGGGGGTGTCGAAGGGGTTCGTCACCTGGTGGGCGCGGCCGGAGCCGAAGCCCAGCGCGTCGCCGGTCGTGCGGACGGCGGAGCGGACCGGGCCGGCCGGGTAGCGGTAGTCCTCGTGCAGCCGGCCGGTCAGCACGGTGAACGAGCCCGCGGACCCGCCGTGGTCGTGCGGTTCGGTGCCCTGGCCGGGCAGCCACGACAGCAGCCACAGCTCGACGCCCTCGGTCAGGCCCAGACGCGCCCACCAGCGGCGTTCGGCCGAGTACTCCAGGACCTGGAGCAGGCCCGTGGTCAGCTCGCTCGCCACGAACGAGGTCAGGTCGCGCAGCTCGCGCGGGGTCCACAGCGACCGCGACGGGTGGATCACGTCACGCAGCAGCTGGGTGTCCAGGACGGGGTGCAGGTCGTACTCGGAAAGGGTGGAAGTCACCGGCTCGCTCCTGAAGGCCACGTCGGTACGGGGTAGCGATCAAGACGCGACGGCGGCCGTCGTTCAGCGCGCGCGTCGCGTCGAGCTACACCCGCACGACGCCACCAGGACGAGGTCGATCGTGCGGTCGGACCAGTAGTGGACCAGCACGACCGTGATGTTGCCACGATTGCCTCGAAGGCCGCCACAGCGTCCACGGGCTGGTCACCGGAACTGCCTCCGAGCTGCCGGTCAGCGCGGCAGCCGCAGCAACAGCAGCGACCGCGCCTCCATCGTCAGCTTCGTGCGCGGCAGCAGCGCCGAGGTGTCCGCCGGCGAGCCGTCCGGGGTCGTCGTGTCCAGGAACGGCTCGTACGACGGCCCGTACCGCTCGTGCGGCAGCCTCACCGTGATCGCCTCCGCGCCCGAGTGCATCAGCAGCAGCCACGAGTCGTCCGACACCAGCTCGCCGTCGCGGGTGCGGGACAGGCAGTTCGAGCCGTCGACGAACATGCCGAGGGTGCGGCGGCCCTCGTCGAACCAGTCGGTCTCGGCCATCTCCTGGCCGTCCGGCCGGAACCACACCAGGTCCGGGTTGCCGCTCGGGGTCGTGCGGCCCTCGAAGAACTCCGGCTGCCGCAGCGCGGGCGAGGACGAGCGCAGGTCGATCAGCCGCTGCGTGAACCCCAGCAGCGCCTCACCCGCGTCCGTCCTGGTCCAGTCGACCCACGAGACGCGGTTGTCCAGGCAGTACGCGTTGTTGTTGCCGCCCTGAGTGCGCCACATCTCGTCGCCCGCCACCATCATCGGCGTGCCGGTGGACAGCAGCAGCGTGGCGAGCAGGTTGCGGGCCTGCTTCGCCCGCAGCGCGAGGACGTCCCGGTCGGTCGTCCCGCCCTCGGCGCCGCAGTTCCACGACCGGTTGTCGTTCGTGCCGTCCCGGTTCTCCTCGCCGTTCTCCTCGTTGTGCTTGTCGTTGTAGGACACCAGGTCCCGCAGCGTGAAACCGTCGTGGGCGGTGATGAAGTTGATCGACTGCCACGGGCGGCGCAGGTCGTCGGCGTAGAGGTCGGACGAGCCGGACAGGCGGTAGGCGAGGTCGCGCACCGACGTGTGCCCGCGCCAGAAGTCGCGCACGGTGTCGCGGTAGCGGCCGTTCCACTCCGCCCACTGCATGCCGAAGTCGCCCACCCGGTAGCCGTCGCCGGTCGCGTCCCACGGCTCGGCGATCAGCTTCGCGCGGCACAGCACCGGGTCCGTGGTGATCGCGGTCAGCAGGGCCGAGTCGCGGTCGAAGAACCCGCCGCCGGGACGGCCCATCGTCGAGGCGAGGTCGAACCGGAACCCGTCCACGCCCATCTCCTCCGCCCAGTACCGCAGCGAGTCGGTGACGAGGCGGACGACCTGCGGGGAACCGGCGTCGAGCGTGTTGCCGCAGCCGGTGATGTCGACCGTGCTGCCGCCACCGGCGTGCAGGTAGTAGCCGGGCGCGTCGAACCCGCGGAACGACAGCGTCGGGCCGTCCGGGCCGCCCTCGCAGGTGTGGTTGTAGACGACGTCGATCAGCACCTCGATGTTCGCCGCGTGCAGCGCCGCGACCATCGTGCGGAACTCCTGCACCTCGTTGCCCGGCTCGCTCGCGTACGCCGGGTGCGGCGCGCAGTACGCCAGCGGCGAGTAGCCCCAGTAGTTGCGGGCCCCGCGGCTGATCAGCGAGGGCTCGTCCTGGAACGCCTGGACCGGCAGCAGTTCGACGGTCGTGACGCCCAGCCTGGTCAGGTGCTCGACCGCGGCCGGGTGCGCGAGGCCGAGGTAGGTGCCGCGCAGCCGCTCCGGGATGTCCGGGTGGCTCTTCGTGAAGCCCTTGACGTGCAGCTCGTAGATCACCGCCTCCTCGAACGGCACCTCGGGCTTGGTCCCGGTGTTCGCGCCGCCCGGCGAGCTGACGACGCTCAGCGGGACGCTGCCCAGCGAGTCCTCCGCCGACGGCGGGCCGTGCATGGGGTCGCCGACGTAGCCCAGCGCCCTGCCCAGGTCGGTGACCGCGCCGGTGATCTGCCGGGCGTACGGGTCGACCAGCAGCTTCGCCGGGTTGCAGCGCAGCCCCCTGCCGGTGTCGTAGGGGCCGTGCACCCGGTAGCCGTAGCGCTGGCCGGGTGTGACGCCGGGCACCAGGCCGTGCCAGACGCCGAACGTCCGCTCGGTCAGCTCGACCCGTTTCTCCGCGCCGTCCTCACCGACCAGGCAGACCTCCACCGCGTCGGCGACGTGCGAGGTCACCGCGAACCGGACACCGCCCGCCTCGGCGTGTGCCCCCAGCGGGAACGGTCGGCCTGCCAGCACCTCGGACTCCGGTCGCGTAGCCATGCCTCCGATCTTGGCATCCGCCACCGACAAAAAACTTGAGACTTCACACAGGCGGCGCAGCGGTCGTGCCCGGTGTGAGGTGCACCCCGATGAGTGGTCGGTCGGAGGCCGTTCGGAACAATGGGGGCGTGGCGGACGTCGACGTGACAGATCTGGTCGTGCACATGGCGGGCGTGTCGGTCCGCCGAGGCAAGAACACGCTGGTCGGCAACATCGACTGGAACGTGGAGCTGGACGAGCGCTGGGTGGTGCTGGGCCCGAACGGCGCCGGCAAGACCACCCTGCTGAGGCTCTCCAGCGCCGACCTGCACCCGACCAAGGGCAAGGTCCACCTCCTGGGTGAACGCCTCGGCAAGACCGACGTGCAGGAGCTCAAGCCCAGGATCGGGCTGTGCTCGGCGGCGCTCGGCGGCCGCATCCCGCCCGACGAGTCGGTCGTCGACCTCGTCGTCTCCGCCGGCTACGCGGTCCTCGGCCGCTGGCGCGAGGAGTACGGCAAGCAGGACACCGACCGCGCCCGCGAGCTGCTCGGCACGCTCGGCATGGCACACCTCGCCGACCGCCTCTACGGCACGCTGAGCGAGGGCGAGCGCAAGCGCACGCTGATCGCCCGCGCGTTGATGACCGACCCCGAGATGCTGCTGCTCGACGAGCCCGCCGCGGGCCTCGACCTGGGCGGCCGCGAGGACCTCGTGGCGAAGCTCTCCGAGCTCGCGCTCGACCCGGACGCGCCCGCGATGGTGCTGGTCACGCACCACGTCGAGGAGATCCCGCCGGGCTTCACCCACGCCCTGCTGCTGCGCGAGGGCTCGATCGTGGCGCAGGGGCTGCTGGAGGACACCCTCACCGAGGAGAACCTCTCGAAGACGTTCGGCCAGGACCTGGAGCTGCAGAAGTCCGGGGACCGCTTCTTCGCCCGCAGGAAGAGCTGACGGCTACTGTGCTTGTCGGCCGCTGCTCCGCAGACGGCGGCGAGTTCGCCGGGAAGCCGGTCATCCGGCCGATCACCGGCACCGAATTGGGCTCCGCCGAATCCGGCACCGGCGGTCAGCCGGACGACCGGCGCGAACTCGCGACTACTGCCGGGTAACGTGACACCGCTGTCGCGACAACTGATGGAGGCGCCGTAGTGGCTGAGTTCGTGAGGCTCGAGGTCGAGGACGGGATCGGCACGATCCGCCTGGAGCGGCCGCCGATGAACGCCCTGAACCGGCAGGTGCAGACCGAGCTCCAGGCCGCCGCGAAGGAGGCCTCCGAGCGGTCAGACGTCTACGCGGTGATCGTCTACGGCGGCGAGAAGGTCTTCGCCGCCGGCGCGGACGTCAAGGAGTTCGCGAAGATCTCCCACGCCGAGATGACGCTGCGGGCCAAGGGCCTGTCCGACGCACTCGGCGCGCTGGCCACGGTGCCCAAGCCGACGGTCGCGGCCATCACCGGCTACGCGCTCGGCGGCGGGTTCGAGGTCGCGCTCGGCTGCGACCGGCGCATCGCGGGTGACAACGCCAAGCTCGGCCAGCCCGAGATCCTGCTCGGCCTGATCCCCGGCGGTGGCGGCACGCAGCGCCTCGCCCGGCTGATCGGCCCCGCGAAGACCAAGGACCTGCTCTACACCGGCCGGTTCGTCGGCGCCCAGGAGGCGCTGGAGATCGGCATGGTCGACGAGGTCGTCGCGCCCGACGACGTGTACGCGGCCGCCGTGCGGTGGGCCAAGCAGTTCGTCGGTGGCCCGGTGCTCGCGCTGGCCGCCACCAAGGCCGCCGTCGACGGCGGCCTCGACACGGACCTCGAGTCCGGTCTCAAGCTGGAGAGCCACCTCTTCGCGGCGCTGTTCGCGACCGAGGACAAGAAGGCCGGTGTGGAGTCGTTCATCGAGAACGGCCCCGGGAAGGCGAAGTTCAGTGGCAACTGACCCGGCACCCAACCCGCACGCGACCGAGGAACAGGTCGAGGCGGCCTACCAGGACACCAAGCTCGCCCAGGTGCTCTACCACGACTGGGAGGCGGGCACGTACGACGAGAAGTGGTCGATCTCCTACGACGAGCGCTGCATCACCTACGCGACCGAGCGCTTCCGCGCCGCCGCCGGTGACGCCGGACCGTACGGGCACGCGCTGGAGCTGGGCTGCGGCACCGGCTTCTTCCTGCTGAACCTCATGCAGGGCGGGGTGGTCGAGAAGGGTTCGGTCACCGACCTGTCGCCCGGCATGGTCGAGGTCGCGCTGCGCAACGCCGAGCACCTGGGCCTCGACGTCGACGGCCGGGTCGCCGACGCCGAGCGCATCCCGTACGACGACGACACGTTCGACCTCGTCGTCGGCCACGCGGTGCTGCACCACATCCCCGATGTGGAGGCGGCCATGCGCGAGGTGCTGCGGGTGCTCAAGCCCGGCGGCAAGTTCGTGTTCGCGGGCGACCCGACGAACATCGGCAACTTCTACGCCCGCAGGCTCGGCCAGGCGACGTGGTGGCTCACCACCACCATCACCAAGGCCGTGCCGGTGCTGAACGACTGGCGCCGCCCGCAGGAGGAGCTCGACGAGTCCTCCCGCGCCGCCGCGCTGGAAGCGGTCGTCGACCTGCACACGTTCGACCCCGACCAGCTGGAGGCCACGGCCCGGCGTGCCGGTGCCGTGGGTGTCCGCGCCGTCACCGACGAGCTGTCGGCGGCGTTGTTCGGCTGGCCGGTGCGCACGTTCGAGGCCGCGGTGCCGCGCGAGAAGCTCGGGTTCGGCTGGGCGATGTTCGCCTACCGCACCTGGCAGAACCTCTCCTGGCTCGACCAGAACGTGCTCTCGAAGGTGCTGCCGCGCGAGGTGTTCTACAACGTGTCGATCACCGGCAGGAAGTCGCAGTAGGGCGTTGGGGTACGCGTTCACCTCGGCCGACGTGGCGTTCCTGCGCTCTGCCGCCGGAACCGCCGCTCTCGCCGAGGTGGACGCGCTGCCGTTCACCGACGCCACCCGGCTGCACGACGTCGGTGCCGCCCGCAGGCTGCTCGGCGACGGCTTCGCCCCCGTGGTCGAGACGGTGCTGCTGCGCCGCCGCGCCCGGTCCAAACTGGACGGTGCGCGCGACTGGCTGTTCACCGACGACGCGCTCCAGCAGGCGACCGCCTCCCCGGTCGCGCGGCACCGGGCGGAACGCTTCCGCGGCCGGGACGTCCACGACGTGACGTGCTCGGTCGGCGCTGACCTGGGGGCGTTGCACGAGGTCGCCGCCCGCTGCCTCGGCTCCGACCTCGACCCGGTCCGGCTCGCCATGGCCCGTCACAACGTCCCCGGTGCGCTCGTGGTCCGGGCCGACGCGCTGCGGCCGGTCTCCAGGGCCACCGCGGTCACCGCCGACCCGGCCCGCCGCGACTCCGCCGGCCGCCGCCGCTGGCACCCGCAGGACTTCCTGCCGCCGCTGGACGAGCTGGCCGAGGTGTACGCGCACGCCGACCTGGCGGTGAAGTGCGCGCCCGGCATCGACTTCGCGGTCGCGCCGTGGGCCGACGAGGTCGAGCTGGTGTCGCTGGACGGGTCCGTCCGCGAGGCCTGCCTGTGGACCAGGGGCCTGGCCACACCGGGGGTGTCCCGCCGCGCCACGGTCCTGCACGGCACGGAGGTGTGGACGCTCACCGACGCCGAACCCGACGACTGCCCGGTCGCCCCGCCCGGCGAGTGGCTCGTCGACCCGGACGGCGCCGTCGTGCGCGCGGGCCTGGTGCGGCACTACGCGGCCCGGCACGGCCTGCACCAGCTCGACGAGCGCATCGCCTACCTCAGCGGGCCGGAACCGCCGCCGGGCATCAGGGCGTTCCGCGTGCTCGACCACGCGCACTACACCGAGAAGGCGCTGAAGACGCTGCTGAAGGCGCGCGGGATCGGCCGGGTGGAGATCCTGGTGCGCGGCCTCGACGTCGACCCGAACACGCTGCGCAAGCGCCTCAAGCCCAGCGGTCCCGACGAGGCGTCGGTCGTGCTGACCAGGATCGGGTCCAGGCCGGTCATGCTGCTGTGCCGGGCAGAGCGGACCTGAGCCGGGGTCAGGCCGGGGCGAACGCGGCGAGCACGAGGTCCAGCCGGTCCCCGTCGAGCTCCGGGAGCAACCGCTGCCCGTGGCGCAGCGTGGCGATGCCGTGCAGGGCGCTCCAGAACGCCTCGGCGAGCACGTCGAGGTCGCGGTCGCCTGCGACGGGTTCGAGTGCGGCGACGATCTCGCCGAACGACGTGCGCAGCTCGGCCGGCGTCTCCTCGCTGCCGAACGCGATGTCGATCCGCTGCACGAACATGGCGTCGTAGAGCGCGGGCCGTTCCCCGGCGAACCGCAGGTAGGCCTCGGCGAGCGCGCGCAGCGGGGCGGTGCTGGTGGCAGCGGCGGTGGTGCGCGCGGCGCGCATCCGGCGGCCGAGCTCGGCGAAGCCCTCGACCGCGACCGCGCGCACGATCGCGTCCTTGCCCTTGAAGTGGCTGTAGAGCACCGGCTGGCTGTACTCGACCTTCTCGGCGAGCCGGCGCGTCGTCACCGCGTCCCAGCCGTCCGACTCGGCCAGCTCGCGGGCCGCGTCGATGATCAGCTGGTGCCGCTCTGCTCGTTCGCGCTCCCGGCGCTGCTGGACGGACACGACCCAGAATCTAGCACTGCTAGACAACCGAGCGGCGTTCATTTAGCGTTGCTCGTGTCGCTAGCAGTGCTAGATACTGGAGGGTGTCATGCGGTTGACCACGACCATGGCGTGGCTCGTCGTCGCGGCGGGTTTCGTGTTCGGGCTGAACTTCCTGTTCAACGGGCACGGCGCCGCCGCGGGGTTCGGCATCGCCGACCCGAGCGGCTACTACGTCGTGAAGGGCGTGCGCGACCTGGCGTACGCGTTGACGGCGCTGATCCTGCTGGTGCTGCGGCAGCGGCGGGCGCTCGGCTGGGTGGTGCTCGCGGACGCGGTCATCCCGATCGGCGACTTCTTCTCGGTGGTCACGTCGGGAGGCAGTGCCGCCTACGCGGCCGCGGTGCACGGCTCGGCGGCCGTGCTCGTGCTGATCACGGCCGCACTGCTGCTGCGCGAGTCAGCTCACGCACCGTCCGCACCAGCTGCGGGTCCTCGATCTCCAGCATCAGCAGCCCGCTGAGCACGCGGAACGCCCGCAGCAGCTCCTCCGGCTCGGTGGATCGCGCGAGGGTGGCGCCGAACTCGCCGGCGTCGGACAGGTCGTCGAGGCCGCGGCCCTGCACGGCGGGAAGGCCCCGGCGCAGGCACCGCAACGACATCACGTTGTCGCGCATGGTGTTGACGAGGTGCAGCGCCTGCCACACCCGGCCCCGCGCGAGGCTCGCGCGAACGTGCAGCGCGTGCAGCCACGCCAGGCCGATGAGCTGGCCGCGGTCGGGTGGCCGCACCTTCGGGATGTCGTTGACCTCGCCGAACAGCAACCGGAAGGCGGGCCCGGACGCACCGAACTCCGCCGAGGGCCAGAACGCGAGGTCCACCTGCAGGGTCGTGGCCATCAGGAAGACCCGGAAGAGGGTGGCGCCGTGCTGCACGTCGAGGTGGCTGACCGCGCCGCACGCGTAGAGCAGGTCGGTCCAGTCCTCCACCACGGCGTCCATGTCGCGGTCGACGGACACGGCGAAGTCGAGGTCGGACCAGCGGTCTTCCCGTCCCAGCGCGGACGACCCCGTCAGCGCCGCCCCGACCACCCGCGGGTCGGAGTCGGCGGCGCTGACGAGGTCGTCGCGCAACCGGTCACGTTCGGAAACTGTGAACACGGACCAACACTATTGGTGGTGACTTGAGCCCCGGCTCAGATCACCCCGTGGCCACGGCGAAGACGTGCAGGTCCCCGTCCTCGGGCAGCACGATGCCCTGCAGCACCTTGCCTTCCGGGGCCGTGTACGTCTTCGTCGCGAAGATGTGCGTGGCGACCTTCTCGTTGCCGCCGCCGAGCTGGTTGCGGTACGGGGTGGCGGCGACGACCACGTTGCCGTAGCTCGGGGTGGCCCCGCCGCCGCCCAGCGTCCAGTCGCTGAACCCGATCTCGACCGGTGCCGTGGTGCCGTCGGTGAACGTCACCGTTGCGGTGCGGGTGCGGGCGCCGTTGGCGGCCGAGCCGAGGAACGCGAGCCTCGTGCCGGACAGCGTGAGCTTCTGCTCGTTCGCGGTCACGTTGTCCGGGCGGCCGGCGGGGGAGCCGGGCCAGGTGAACGTGAGCCCGTCGACCGTGCCGGTCTGGCCGGGCACGAGCCCCGCCGTGGCCAGCGCCTGCCGCGAGTAGCTGTAGCCGCCGCCGTCGAAGTCGCCGTCGCCGGTGGCGTCGTCGGAGGCACCGACGTTGTTCACCGCGGCGAGCATGCTGCCCTCCTGCGCGACCTTCGCCGTCATCGGCAGCACGACCGGCTTGGCGGCGCCCTCCACGGTCACCGTGACGGTGAAGTCGTAGAAGCCCTCCGCCGTACCGGCCGCGGCGCTCACCTGGAACGACGACGGCACCGCGCCGGTGGCCGGGGTGAACGTCAGCGACTCGGGGCCGGTGATCGCGTAGGTCGCCTTCGGGTCGCCGTCGTAGAGCTTGACCGCGTTGACCTTCGCCGTGACGGTTCCGCCCGGCGTGACGACGACCTGCTGCGGTTCGACGCTCAGGTAGTAGGGCTGGTCGTGCTTGATCGGCTCTTCGCCGTCGCGGAACGACGGCGGCGCGTCGGCCGCGCCGGTGCCCCAGGACGACGGCTTGGCGCCGAGCACGAAGTCGAGCTTGCCGCCGCGTTCGACGAACGACTCCGGCAGCCAGGTCTTGGTCGCCGTGCGGCCGTTGACCTTCACCGACTGCACGTACTTGTTCGCGGTGCTCGCGCCGGGTGCGGTGATGGTGATGTCCCTGCCGCCACCGCGGTTGATCTTCACCGACGTGAACAGCGGGCTGCTCAGCACCAGCTCGGCGCGCGAGGGCACCTGCGGGTACACGCCCATGGCGGTGAACACGAACCACGACGACATGGCGCCGAGGTCGTCGTTGCCGGGAATGCCGCCGGGGGTGTTCTTCCACAGCGTGTTCACGGTCTCCCGCAACGTCTCCTGCGTCTTCGCGGGCTGACCGGTGTAGTTGTAGAGCCACGGCACGTTCACCGACGGCTCGTTGTCCAGCTCGGACTTCGCGCCGCCCTTGCCGGTGAGCGCCCAGCTGCCGTCGGCGTTGTGGAAGAAGTCGTCGAGCCGCTTGTTCGCGCGGTCCTTGCCGCCCAGCGACTCCACGAGCCCGGCCACGTTGTGCGTGACCATCCAGGTGTACTGGGCGCTGCTGCCCTCGACGAACCCGTTGCCGGTGTCGGGCGTGAAGTCCTTGACCCACGTGCCGTCGGCGTTGCGGTTGCGGACGTAGCCGCCGGTGCTGTGCGCGACCGGGTCGAAGTTGTGCTGCCACCACTGGGACCGCTCGGCGAACGTCTTCGCGGTCCTGCGGTCACCCGTGCGCTCGGCGAGCTGGCTGATCGCGAAGTCGGCCGCGGAGATCTCCAGGGTCTCCGCCGCACCGCCCCAGGCGTTCGACACCGACGGCATGTACCCGTGCTCCAGGTACTTGTCGAGCGACGGCCGCTGACCGACCGACATCACGGCCCAGCCGTCCTTGCTCAGGTCGAGCGGCGTCGGCACGGTGGCCGCCTTGACCAGCGACTTGAGCGAGGCCCGCAGGTCGTAGCCCCGGCCGCCGAACGCGGAGATCGCGGCGAGCGCGATCGGCGCGGGGTCGCCGTTCATCACGTGCGTCCCACCGCTGGCGTGCGTCCAGCGGTCCCAGACGCCACCGTTCTGCTCGGCCTGGTTCAGCAGCGACTGCGCGATGTCCGAGCCGATCTGCGGTTCCAGCAGGGTCAGCAGCTGCAGCTGCGAGCGGTAGACGTCCCAGCCGGAGAACGTGCCGTACTGGGCCTTCTGCCGCTGCCGGTTGACCTTGTGCACCTTGTCGTCGAAGCCGGCGTACTCGCCGTTGACGTCGCTGAAGAGGTTGGGGTGCAACAACGAGTGGTAGAGCGCGGTGTAGAACTTCGTGCGGTCGTCATCGGAGCCGCCGCCGACCTCGATGCGCTTGAGCTGCTGCTGCCACGCGATGTAGGCGTTGTCCCGCATGTCCTCGATGGACTGGCCCTTGTTCTCGGCCCGCAGGTTCGCCCTGGCGTTGTCGAGGCTGACGTAGGAGATGCCGACCTTGACGTTCACCTGCGCGCCCGGCTCGAAGCCGAGGTACGCGCCGGACCCCTTGCCCAGCACCGGCCAGCCGTTCGTGCCGTACGTCGTGCCGCCCTTCGAGGTGGTGCTCCCGGGCGTGACAACGTTGTCCTGGTACGTGCCGACCTCCTTGAACGGCTGGTCGAACTCCGCCACGAAGTGCAGCGTGTAGTAGCTGCGGCGGCCGGCCTGGTTGATGTAGCCGCAGAAGTTGCCGGACGTGACGCTGCCGGTGATCGTGCGCTTCTCTTGGTCCACCGCGGTCTGCGCGTCGGAGGAGCCGACCTGCGACTTGGAGGTGTTGACCAGCACCGTGGCCGGCTTGCCGGCGGGGAAGGTGAACCGCGCGGCACCGGTGCGTTCGGTGGCGGACAGCTCGGCCTTCGCGCCGGACTTGAGCGTCACGTCGTAGCGGCCGGGCTTGGCCACCTCGTCGGCGTGCGCGAACTCGCTGGCGTAGACCGCGTCCGTGGCGTCGGTCGTCGGCGATGTCGTGACGGTGCCGACGTGCGGGAAGATCGGGACGTCCCCGCTGCCGCCCGCGCAGCCCGTGCCGGACATGTGGGTGAGGCTGAACCCGCGGATCTTCGTGGCGTCGTACCGGTACCCGCCGGGGGCCGCGGCGCGCAGGGTGTTGCCGCGGGAGGCCTCCGGGCTGAACGAGAACATGCCGAACGGCACGACCGCGCCGGGGAAGGTGTTCCCGAGGTTGGTCGTGCCGATGAACGGGTTGACGTGTGCTGCCGGGTCCGGCACCACCTGAACCTGGGGCTGAGCGGAGGCAGGGACCACTCCGAACGTCATGGCCACCGCCACCGCAGCTGCCGTGAGGACTCTTCGCTGCATGGTCGCGGACCCTACTTTCCGTGCCCGCTCAACCCCAGAGAGCGACACGAACCTGTCGTCAAACGGACAACCGCTGCTCCATGAACGTCCTCAGCGCGGGCCAGTCGGTGTCCTCCGCGACCGCCACCTGGTGCTTTCCGCCGATCAGCGCGCCTTCGTCGTCGACGTCGAGCAGGTGCGTCTTGAGGGTGAGCGTGCCGGGGATGATCGCCTCGGCGACCGCGACGGCGTCGTGCACGAGGATGCCCTCGTAGTCCGACCGCCCGGCGAGGTAGGCGCGGTAGGTCTCGGTCAGCCCGCTGAGCACCGGGTCGACCGCGTCGAGGAACGCCGGGTCCGCGATGCACCGCTGGGTGAGGTTGAGCGGCACCACGACCGGGTTGCCCCTGCGGACCACCGTGCGCGCCGCCGCCGGGTCGGCCCAGAAGTTGAACTCGGCCCGTTCCGTGGTGTTGCCCAGCCCCAGCCCGCCACCCATGACGACCAGCCGCGGGAACTCCACCCCGGCCTCAACAGCCCTGGCGATGTTGGTCTGCGGCCCGATCGCCGCCACCACGGTCTCGGCCGTGACGTGCTCGCGGAAGAACTCGACGACGTCACCCTCGTGCAGCGCCCTGTCGTTCTCCGGCAAGGTGTGCGCCCGCCCGCCGAGCCCGTCCGCGCCGTGCACGTCCGCGGCCCCGCCCGGCCCCTCCGCACCCCTGACCACGGGCACGTCCGTCCGCCCCAGGTGCGCCAGCAACCGCTGGGCGTTGCGCGTGGTGTGCTCCAGCGGCACGTTGCCGAACACGGTGGTGAGGGCGACCAGCTCGACCTCGGGACTGCGAGCGGCGAGCGCGATCGCGAACGCGTCGTCCACGCCGGGGTCGGTGTCGATGATGAGAGGAATCGCCATGCCCCCAGCCTGCCTCAGACCCGGACTCACCGCGGCCACGTCCGGCTCAGCCCAGATCCTCCAGCGCGGCGACGTATGCGGGAGCAACGAGCCGGATTCGCTCGGCAGGAATGTCACCGGCCAGCGCATCGACCGCGAGCAGCACCCCTGGAGCGGCAGGTCCGCCGAACTGCTCGCGGAGGTACTTGAGTCCGCTCATCGTCACGTCGTCGACCAATGGGCTGTTCACCAGGGTTCGGAACGACGAGATGACCTCTCGTTGAGGTGCTCCCACCATCAGGCGGTACACGTCACCGGCATCCTTGTTGGTCAGCCTGTCCGGGCATCCCAACCGGTCGTGGATCTTGTGCGCCTTGGCGACGAGCAGCGCTGCTGGACCCGCGACGTTCACCTCCGCCGAGCGTCCGCTGCCGTCGAGCGCAGTGATCGTCATCGGCGAGCGGTCGACGCTCGCAGCCTCAAGCCCCGGAACTCTGCGTGCTGTCATTTTGTCGTGCGGCCGGATGTTCGCACTGCGAGTTCCGGACCCAGCCAGCTTCTCGCCGACGAGCAGATCCAGCTCCACGGGAACGACAACACCCCCAACAGATTCTCGGCGCCCCCACAAGCCGGGCTGGTTGGGGACCAGCAGTTCGAAACCCGCCGCCCTCAACCGCTCCTGGATGAGCGGTTCGTCGTCGAGGGTTCGCGGATCGAGTCCCAGATCTCCGTCCGAGGTGAACGCCGGCGTGGAGAGCTGGGCGTGCTGAGTGCGGAGGTACACCGCTTGAGCACCGACAACGGTGATCGAGGCGCGGTGATCCTCCAGCGCTTCCAAGCCGTCGAGAAGAACGTTGCGAGCGACGACGTTCAGGTCAGATCGGTGAACGCCCTCGGGCACCTTGGACACGTGGTTCGGACTTTCTGCTGCACTTGTGGTCAGGTCATCTCGGCGGTGCGTGATCAACCATGACCGGGTGGCAGCCGCCACTCCTGCTCGTGTTCGATCATGTGTTCCAGCACCTTCTCCCCCTCGGCGGGCATCCGGCCTGGACCGGCCAAGCTGTCGAGGGCGAGCTGGCTCAGTGCCACGTAAGGGACTCCCTGGACGTTCCTGGTGCCTTCGAAGACCACCCGGTCGTGGGCGCGAAGAAGCAGGACGTCACCGCCGTCCGCCCGCAGCAGGCCGAGTCTGTCCGCCCAGTGATCCGGGGTGTGCGGCCCAGCCTCGACGTGAAGCATCAACTGCCCGCCCACGGTGTACGGCGCGATCTTGTGCGCAGCGAAGGAGCCGGTGACCGCAATGTCGCCCACATCGGTGTCGGACTGCAGCGCTTCTGCCAGCTGGGCGAGAACAGCGCTTTGGCCGTTGATCGCGACGGTGCTCACGTACGAGTTGTGTCGGAGCAAGTCGTAGGTCTCTGCTCGTGCACGCAGGAGTTCGGGCCATCTGACCTCCGTGATCATCCGCCCGCTTCTGCGGATGAGCAGCTGGTCCTCCAACTGGCCGAGCAGTCGCGACACCCACGGCAGGCTCACCTCTGTGGCATCGGCGATCTGACCTGCCCGGTACGGGGGACACCGATCGACGAGGAACCGAACGACGCGCCCGGCTCGGGCGCCGGCGAGCGTGACGGTCCTCGAGTGCGGAGGCTCTTCGGCGGTCAACGACCTGGGAGCCCTTTGTGCGCCGTGAGTCTCGATGCGAACCGACGGATTGCTGATCGCCATGGACGCGTTGCCCGTCAGGTCCAGGTACGAGATCCCCTGCTCACGCAATGCTTGCTGGGTGCGAGCACTGATCCACGGTGATGTGACCAGCAGTGTCTGATGGCCTCCCGTGTGGTGCAGGACGTCGTTGATCTGCCTGAGCTGTGTCTCGACGTGACGGGGGGTGAGAGCCGTCCGTGCGATCACCAGCAGCTCGGCGAACCGCTGTTGGTCGGGCGGAGTTATCTGAACCCGGCTGTTGATCACCGCGCCGTCCGTCCAGGAGCTGTCGGGCTCCGGAAGCGCGGTCACCTCCCATCCGGTCCCCAGGAGTTCCCGCAGGGCACGGAGTGCCTGCTCAAGCACAGTGTCAGGTGTGGCGTCCGGCTCATCCACCCGTTCTCCTCTCCGAGGGTGCCTGACTCTAGTAAAACTTGCCTTGAATCGTAACTTGTCTCTGCGGCAAAAGTATGGTTTTTGGGCAAGCTTGCGGCAGTCGGATGGTTGTCTCACCCGCGAAACACTGCTGATCAGGCAATTGCCGGCTGAAGTTACAGTGCCGTGCATGACTTCGATGTGGGGCGCACCCGTGTGGACCAGGTGGGCCAGGTCGCGCCGGGATCCGCAGCAGGCGCGCTTCCTCACGATGGCGTCGTTGCGCTGGGTCCTGCGCCACCGCGCCTACACGCCCTGGTACCTGGTGCGGTACTGGCGGCTGCTCAGGTTCCGGCTGCTCAACCCGCACGTGGTGCTGCGGGGCATGGTGTTCTTCGGCAAGCGCGTCGACGTGATGGCGCGGCCGGGGTACGGGCGGCTGGAGATCGGGCGGTGGGTGCACATCGGGGACGGCAACGCCATCCGGTGCCACGAGGGGTCGTTGCGGATCGGCGACAAGGTCGTGTTCGGCAAGGACAACACGGTCAACTGCTACCTCGACGTCGAGATCGGGGCGTCCAGCCTGGTCGCGGACTGGGTGTACATCTGCGACTTCGACCACAAGACCGAGGACATCACCTTGCCGATCAAGGACCAGGGCATCGTGAAGTCGCCGGTGCGGATCGGGCCGGACTGCTGGCTCGGCGCCAAGGTCACGGTGCTGCGCGGCACGCGGGTCGGGCGTGGGTGCGTGCTCGGTGCGCACGCGGTGGTGCGCGGGGACGTGCCGGACTTCAAGATCGCGGTCGGCGCGCCCGCCCGCGTGGTGCGGGACCGGCGCGCCGACTACGAGGCGGACGCGCAGCGCCGGGCGGACGTCGCCGACATGGCGCGCAAGGCCCAGGAGGCGCTGGCTAGGCGAGCGGAAGAAGCTGCGGACGCTTAGGCGTGAAGCCGTCGCCGGGCTGGCGGCCGATCAGCCTGTTGCGCGAGCGCGAGTAGGCGACCGGGAGGACCTGGTCGCGCAGCCACCGCCAGTGGTCCCACAGCGACGCGCCGGCCGCGGCGCCGGGCAGCGGTGCCGTCCAGGCCGGGTCGAACGGCACGTCCAGCGCGGACAGCAGGTGCCCGGCCAGCCGCCGGTGGCCCAGCGACGACAGGTGCAGGCGGTCGGGGCCGAAGTAGCGCGAGTCGTTGACGCACTCGTCGGCCCACACGTCCACCAGCAGCACGCCGTACCGGGCCGCCGCCGCGCGCACCGCGGCGTTCAGGGCCTCGATGCGCGGGCGCATGCGCCGGCCGAACGGCATCCGGTGCGAGATGTCGCTCAACGTGAACACGGCGACGGTCGGCGCCAGCGACGACACGGCGGACACCACCGCGTCGACCCGGTCGGCGATCTGGGCGCAGGTCGCGCCGGACATCACGTCGTTGCCGCCGCCGAAGAGCACGAGCAGGTCCGGTGACAGCTCGGCGGCGAGCGGCACCTGTTCGGCGAGCATCTGGTCGAGCCGGCGTCCGCGCACGCCGAGGTTGGCGTAGCGGAAACCGGGCGCGTCCAGCACGGACGCCACCCGGTCAGCCCAGCCGCGGTACGCGCCGTCGGGCAGCAGGTCGTCCAGGCCCTCGGTGCAGCTGTCCCCGAGTGCCACGAAGCGTTGGTATCTCATTCAGTCCCCGGTCACCTCTCGTTCACGTGGCCGCGGACTGTACTGGAGCTAGGTGAACAGATTTCCCGTCGCGATCTTGGGACGGCCCAGCACCCGCGGCTCGCGCACGACGGCCGACGCGTAGACCTCCGCCGTGCCCGCCGCGATCGTGGCCCAGTTGAAGTCCGTTGCGAGCCGTGCCTTGGCGGCGCGCGCACGGGTGGCAGCGGCCGCTGGGTCCGACAGCACGGCGCGCACCGCACGGGCCAGCCCGTCCACGTCACCGGGCGCGAACGACAGCCCGGTCACCCCGTCCAGCACGACCTCGCCCAGGCCGCCCGCCGTCGAGGCCACCAGCGGTGTCCCGGCGGCGGCCGCCTCCAGGGCCACGATGCCGAACGGCTCGTACCGCGACGGCAGCACGACCGCGTTCGCGGCGGTGAGCAGCGCGGCGAGCGACCGGTCGGACAGGTGCCCCACGAACTCCACCGCCCGCAGCACCCGGTGCTTGCGCGCCTGCTCCCGCAGCCACTCCGTCTGCGAACCACCACCGGCCACCACGACCCGCGTGCCCCGGAACGCCCTGCGGATCCGCGGCAGCGCGGCGATCAGGTCCTGGACGCCCTTCTCCCACTCGATCCGGCCGAAGAACAGCAGCAGCGGGTCGCCGTGCGGGGCGTGCCGCCGCCGGGCCGCACCGACGTCCGCCGGGCGCACCCGCCAGCCGCCGGGCTCGATGCCGTTGTGCAGCACGGAGACGTCCGCGGTGTCCACTTCGAACAGGTGCGCCACCTCCCGGCGCATCGCCGACGAGCACGTGATCAGCGCGTCGGCCCGGTTCGCGAGCCACCACTCCACCGAGTGCACCTGCTGGTTCAGCGGGTGCGAGAGCCAGCCGGAGTGCCGGCCCGCCTCGGTCGCGTGCACCGTGGCCACCAGCGGTACGCCGTGGGCCTCCGCGAGCGCGATGGCCGGGTGCGAGACCAGCCAGTCGTGCGCGTGCACCACGTCCGGTCGCCACGGTGCCAGCGCCAGCCCGGCGCGGACCATCGCGTGGCCCATCGCGAGCGTCCACGCCACGAGGTCCTTCTCGAACACCAGGTGCGCGGGGTCCTCGGCGACCCGGACGAGCCGCACGCCCTCGCTCTCCACGTCCGCGGTGGGGTGCGTGACCGCGTCGGTGCCGGACGGTTGCCGGCACAGCACGACGACCTCGTGCCCCTGCGCGGCCAGCTGTGTCGCGAGCGCGTGGACGTGCCTGCCCAGCCCGCCGACGACCACCGGCGGGTACTCCCACGACAACATCAGCACGCGCATGCCGTTACCTCATTCCTCGCGCGTCCAGCTGCCCGAACGGGCCGTCCGCCGCGCGGAAGCTCCGCCGCCCTCGCCCGGCCCCGGCCACTTCTGGCCAGCGCGGCGAGCTCGCTGAACCGGTCGCTGTGAATCTTCGCGCGGTACCGCGCGTAGTCGGCGGCCGAGTCCTTCGTGACCATGAACGCCCAGTCGCTCGACAACGCCAGCAACGCCTCGCGCACCGCCTGGTCCAGCACCGGGTCCCTGGTGGTGCCGGAGAGGTCGAGCTCCAGCAGCTCCCGCTGCACCGCCGCGTTCAGCGACACGACGTCGGCGACCTGCGCGCCGTCCCAGACCCGCCAGTCCTTGCCGCTGCCCCACGAGGAGGCGGGCAGCTCGACCGGCGCGCCCACGTGGCCGGCCTCGACGGCGCCGCGCAGCGTCGTCACGCGCACACCGGCCTCCGGCAACGCGCGCAGCACGCCCTCCAGCCACATCGGACCCTCGTGCCACCAGTGCCCGTACAGCTCGGTGTCGTAGGCCGCCACGACCAGTCCGCCGTCGATCGCGCGCAACCGCCGCACGACCGTGCCGACGAAGTCCTCGACGTGCCGTTCGATCGCCTCGCGGGCGAGCAGCGGGTCGTAGGGCCGCTTGTCCTGCGGCGCCACGTTCTTGCCGGTCACCCGCGCCGGCTTCAGGCCGGTGGGGTGGTCGAAGGTGTGGAAGTCCCGGTAGGCCGCGTCACCCGGATAGCCGACCTTGGGCGACCAGACGCGGTAGGACACCTCCAGGTCGCGGCCGAACGCGAGCACGTCGGACGAGCCGACCGGGTGCGCGGTGGACGTGTCGCCGTGCAACGCGGGCCCGTCGACCAGGAACCGCCGCACGCCCGCCGCCGCGTACCCGGTCTCCATGCCCGGCGAGTAGCCGCACTCGGGCGCCCAGATGCCCTCCGGCGCGCGGCCGACCCGCAGTGCCGTGTCGTCCAGGCCGGTCCGCAGCGCGAACGCCCGCACCCGCGGGTCCAGCAGCGGCTGGAACGGGTGCGTGGCGGGTCCGCCGAGCAGCTCGACGGTCTGGGAGTCCACAAGGGACCGCAGGATCGGCGAGAACCCGTGCCGCCACCGGGTCTCGAACTGCTCCAGCGCCCAGGCCGAGGCGCGGTGCTCGTAGGCCGACAGCTCCGGCAGCCGCCGTCCGGCGTACTGGGAGCGCAGGTGCCAGTTGCCGAGCCAGTCGTGCGCGCCGCGCAGGCAGTACGGGTCGTCCAGCTGTGCGGCCAGCACCGGCGTGACGCCCAGGGTCAGCACGTCGTGGCGGCCCTCGTCGGCGAAGCGCCGCAGCATGTCCACGACGGGCAGGTACGAGTGCGCCCAGGCCTGGTAGAGCCACTCCTCGCCGACCGGCCACGCGCCGTGGTGGGCGAGCCAGGGCAGGTGGCTGTGCAGCACCAGGCAGAAGGTGCCCTCGTGCCCGCCCGTCACGCGCGCACCGCCACGGCCACCAGGTCGAGGCTGGTGTCCAGGTCCGCGGAGGTGATGTCGAAGTCGTCCACCGTCACCGACTCGACGGCCTCCTTGAGCTCAGCCGGCCAGGGCGCGCCGGACAGGGCGACCTCGACCTGTGCGTCGATGATCCGTCCACCGAGGAGCGAGTCGAGCCTCGGTCCGTGACGCAGCCCGCTCAGTTCGTCAACGGCGAAACCGGCCGCCCGCAACATGTCGTCCAGTTCGGACGGAGCCAGCTCCCTGGTGTGGAACGGGTTCAGCGGCGTGTCCTGGCCGGGGGAGAACGTGAGCCGGTTCGGCGTGGTCACGATCAGCGTGCCGCCGGGCCGCAGCACGCGCCGGCACTCCGCGAGGAACTGCTCCTGGTCCCACAGGTGCTCGATCACCTGCAGGTTCGCCACCACGTCCACGGAGCCGGTGCGCAGCGGCAGCGTCGCCAGGTTGCCGCGCAGCACGTCGAGCCGCGGGTACGTGCGGGCGACGTGCCGCGAGGTCAGCTCGTCGTAGTCGAGCGCGACGACCCGCCGCGCGACCGTGCGGATCAGCTGGGCGCCGTAGCCCTCGCCGCAGCCGGCCTCCAGCACCACGGCGTCCGCGCAGTGGCCGATGAGGTGTAGGTATGCGGCCTCGTGCCTGCGGAACCAGTAATTCTCTTCCGCGATGCCGGGTACCGTGCGTTCGCCGGTCAGGGGGAGGGTCACGCCCGCCAGGTTACTTGCCAGTAGTGACAGTCGGTACCGCGGAGCACCCGGTCACCTCCCCGCTGCACGGGCCTCCGCGGTGCCTGGACGAGCATCCCGGCGCGGTCAGAAGGGCGAGACCGTGACCGCCAGCGCGCCGGGACCCACATTCGCGCCGATCGCCGCGCTCACCTGGGTCAGCACGATGTCGCGGGCGTGCGGGATCCGCCTCTGCAGCATCTGCAGCAGCTCCTGACCCTCCTGCTCGGCGGCGAAGTGCTCCACCGCGAGGTCCACGTCACGGCCGTGGGCCAGTGCCACGGCCTTGTCGGCGAGCTTGGACAGCGCCCGGTCGCGGCCGACGACCTTGCCGAACGGCTCCACCTCGCCGTTGACGACCGTCAGCAGCGGCTTGACCGAGAGCGCGTCGCCGAAGAGCTTCGCCGTCGCGCTCACCCGGCCGGCCTTGCGCAGGTAGTGCAGCGTGTCGACGTAGATCAGCACGTGCGCGTCGCGGCCGCGCTGCTCGGCGACGCTGCGGGCGTGCTGCACGTTGCCGCCGGTCTGAGCGATCCGCGCCGCGGCGAGCGCCGCGAAACCGAGGGTCATGCCCGACGAGTGCGAGTCCACGATGAACACCGGCACGCGCGACTTGGCCGCTGCCGCCTTCGCCGCGTCCGTCGCGGGGGAGAGCTTCGGGCTCACGTGGACCGACACGATCGTCTCCGCGCCCTTGGCCCACGCGTCCTGGTAGGCCCAGAAGAACGCGTCCGGCGCCGGCGGCTGGGTCGTGATCGGGATCTCCGCCTGCAACGCCTGCAGCAGGCGCTCGGTCGGCACGTACGCCTCGTCGATCAACTCCGATCCGATCTTCAGCTGCATCGGCACGGTGATGATGTTGAACCGGTCGGCCAGCCGGGCCGGGAGTGACGCGGTCGAGTCGGTGACGACGGCTACACGTGAGGACACGGGAAGGAAGGTTAACGAAGCGTGATCGCTTGAACCACTGGCGAAGGATGGCAATTCGTGTGACGTATGCCTGCATCGTCGCTTTCCGTACACGACGAACGCACGGAGTGAACACCACAGAAAGGGCGACCCGCTTACACAATCGGGTGACTGACGGCCTGGTGGAGTTGATCTAGGATCTCCGTGTTTGCCCTGCAAGGAACCGTGTTCCCGACCGCCGCCGGAGACCCTACGGTCCTTTGTCGACACTGGTTGGAGCGTGGTCAACTCGGTACGCTCGCACAATCTTCCGCGGTGTGAGTGAGCAGGTGACCATGGGTGCAAAAGGGCACGAGATAGTTCCGCTGCACGCCGGTTTCGACGTTGTCCACCGAGGTTTTCACCGACGTCAGGTCATCGACCACATCGAGAATCTCGAGGAGCAGCTCCGCTTCACGAGCCTCGACCGGGCCGAAGCGCTCGCGCAGGCCGCCGATCTGCGCCGGCTCCTGGAGACGACGCGCCAGGACCTCGCCGAGGCGCGCGCCAGGATCGAGCGGCTGGAGTCCACCCCCGGGTCGCACGCGAGCGCCACCGAACGGATGCACCGCATGCTCCGCCTCGCCGAGGACGAGGCGGCGGAGATGCACCTGCGGGCCGGCCGCGAGTGCGCCGACCTCCGCCTGCGCACCGAGGCCGAGTGCGCCGCGCTGGTCGCCGAGGCCGAGCGCGAGTCCGCCGCCCTGCGGGCCGAGGCCGAGTCCGAGCTGCGCGAGACCCGCCGCCAGTGCTCCTCCCGTGCCGCCGCCATGGACGAGCGCGAGGTCGAGCTGGAGCGCCGCTGCGCCGACCTGGAGGCCCAGCACCGGCAGCGCGCCGACCAGGTCGAGCGCGAGTGCGCCGAAGCGGTGGAGCAGGCCCAGTCCGACGCCGACCGGCTGCTGCGCGAGACCGCGCTGGCGTGCAGCTCGCTGGAGGCCGACGCCGAGCGCAAGCGCGAGAAGGCCCAGCGGTTCTTCGAGCTGACCACGACCCGGCGCCGCACCGAGGCCGCGCAGCACCTGGAGCAGCAGGAGGCGCTGGCCCGCGCCCGCGCCGGGTTCGTGGTGACGATGGCCTGCCGCGAGTCGAACCGCCGCCTCGCCGAGGTGGCGCGGGAGGTGGACGAGCTGCGCGAGCTGCGCCGAGTCGTGCACTCGCAGCTGTCGGCCGCCCGTGCCGCCCTGACCGCCGCCGCCGACCAGGTCGCGCCCGCGCTGATACCGGAGCAGGTGGCCGCCTCGTGAGGCAGTGGGTGCCGCTCGTGCTGGGGGCGGTGCTGGTGCCCGCCGCGGTCACGGCCGCCGGCTTCTCGGTCGCGGGCGAGGAGCTGACGACCGCGCTGTCGCCGTCCCCCGCCACACCGCCGCCGCCACCCGCGGGGCCGGTGCCGCTCCCGGCCTTCCTGCCACCGCTGCGGATGGAGCGGCCCGCCCCGCTGCTCGTCCCGGCGGCCGTCGCGCAGCAGAACGTGCGGTGGGCGTCGCCCGCGGTGCCGCGCACCGTCTCCGGTGGCGCCGTCACCCTCGTCGGACAGGCAGGAGCCTGAGGTGGCCGGTGCCGTCGAGATCGTGTTCGGGTTGTGCTTGCTGTCCTTCACCCTGGGGGCGGCGCTGATGTACGTCGTGACGCGCCGCCGCGAGGACGCCGAGGAGACGCGGCCGGGTCCGGCGGTCGACGCGTGGGTGCCGCAGCCGATGCCGGACGCCGACTACGACACCCGGCCGATCCACCGCAACGCCGTGGTGGGCCTGCGGCGGGCGGAGCCGGAACCCGAGCCGGAGCCGGTGGTGGAAGCGGTGCCCGAACCCGGACCGGAACCCGTTGACGAGGAACCGGCCGAGGCCGTGTTGCCGCCCCCGCCAGGACCCCAGTCCGCCGAGCACACCACGTGGGCCGAGCGGGACGAGTTCCGGGAGCGCTACCTGCGGACGTTCGACGAGGTGCGGCGCAAGGCCGGCAGCAACTGAGCGGACGGCCCGCGACCTCGTGGCAGATGTTGGAAACCCGCGGTAGATGTCGGAAAACTGCCGGACTCGCGCGGTCCCGGCTGCTATCACTTGATCATGACTTCCAGCTCCGACCGCACGCAGCTCTTCCACGCCCTGCACCGGCAGCCGCCCCTGGTGCTCCCCAACGCCTGGGACGTGGCCTCGGCGCTGATCGTCGAGGCCGCCGGCGCGCAGGCCGTCGCCACCACGAGCGCCGGTGTCGCGTGGAGCCTCGGCGCCCCCGACGGCGACCGGCTCGACCGCGACCTGGCGGTGGACCTCGTCGCGAGGATCGCGAAGGCCGTGTCCGTGCCGGTGACCGCGGACATCGAGGCCGGGTTCGGCGAGACCGCCGACGAGGTGCGCGCGACCCTCGCGGCGGTCGCCGCCGCCGGTGCGTCCGGTGTGAACGTCGAGGACGGGTACGGCAGCGCGCTCCGGTCCGTCGAGGAGCAGTCCGAACGACTGCGCGCGGCACGGGAGGGCGCACCGGAGCTCTACCTCAACGCCCGCGTCGACGTCTTCCTGCGCGGTGTCGGCGACCCGGCTGACCGGCTCGGCGAGACCCTGCGGCGGGCGGAGGCGTACCTGGCGGCGGGCGCGAGCGGCATCTTCGTGCCGGGGGTGACCGACCTCGCCGACGTGGCGGAGCTGGCGAAGAACATCGCGGCACCGCTCAACGTCCTCGCGGGTCCCGGCGCGCCCGCCACGGCGGAGCTGGCACAGGCGGGCGCGGCCAGGATCAGCGTCGGCACCGCGCTCGCCTCCGCCGCTTACGCCGTGGCGAAGAAGGCGGCGGAGGAGCTGCTGAGCGCCGGCACGTACGACAGCACGAGGGACGGCTTGGGGTACGGGGAGCTGAACGAGCTGTTCTAGTACCTGTCAGCCGGTCTAGTACTTCTTCTTGCCGCCACTGCGGAACTTGCGCAGCAGCTGCTCCGCCTGCGCGCGGCGGCGGGGGTCGCGGGAGAAGCTCACGTGCCTTGTCCTGCAGTCGGCGCCCCGAAGGGCTGTGCAGGAACTTGGTGATCTTGTCCATGAACGCCATCGGGTCCTCCAGGTGTCCGTTACGTCCATTTCAACGCAACACGGGGTACCTGGAGTTCCCGGACGTCACACCGGCGAAACGGTGATGCCCAGCGCACCGGGGCCCACGTGGGCGCCGATGGCCGAGCTGACCTGCGTCAGCATGAACTGGCGGACGTTGGGCACACCGCGCCGCAGCTTGCCCAGCAGCCGCTGCGCCCTCTCCAGCGCGTCGAAGTGCTCGACCGCGATGTCGACCTGGTCGGTGCCCGCGCGCTTGATCGCGATGTCCAGCATCCGGTTCAGCGCGCGGTCGGCGCCGATCACCCGGTCCAGCGGGGTGATCTGGGCGTCGGACATGGTCAGCAGCGGCTTGAGCGACAGCGCGGAGCCCACGAGCGCCGCCGCGGCACCGATCTTGCCGCCGCGCCGCAGGTATTCGAGCGTGTCGACGTAGATCAGCTCGGTGGACCGGTCGTAGCGGCGCTGGGCCGTCTCGATCACGCGCTCGACGGTCCCGCCGGCCTCGGCCACCTTGGCGGCGGCCTGGACCGCGTAGCCGATGCTCATCCCGCAGGTGTGGGTGTCGACGACGTGCACGGGGACGCGCGACTGCGCGGCGGCGGTGCGGGCGGCGTCCACGGTGGCGGAGAGCCGGCCGGAGACGTGCACCGACACGATGGCCTGGACGCCCTGGGCGGCGAGGTCTCCGTAGGTCCAGAAGAAGGCGCCCGGATCCGGCGGGATCGTCTCGACGGGCACGTTCGCGCGCATGGCCGACACGAGGTCGGGAACCGGGACGCGGGCCTCGTCGTCGGTGTGGTCGCCGATCCTGACCTGGATCTGCACGACCTCGATGCCGAGCTGGTCGGTCAGGTGAGCCGGGAGGCAGGCCGTGGAGTCGGTCACTACTACTACTCGCCGGTACATGTCCGCGCAGGTTACTCGCCCGAATGGGGTACGTCTCAATCGGTGGTGCGACCGGGTGAGAACCGTCACGCTAGCGGAGTGCTTGCTCCCGTTTGCACCGCTGCTACTGGCGGGTAACATCCGGGTGATGGCAGGGTCGTGAACACCCGGCGGCGCAGTTCTGAAGTCCTCTGCGCGTCGCCGCCCGTCCGCAGGAGGTCGAAGAGGACCTATGAACATTGTTGTCCTGGTCAAGCAGGTGCCTGACACCTGGTCCGAGCGCAAGCTCACCGACGCCGACCACACCCTTGACCGCGAGTCCGCGGATGCAGTGCTCGACGAGATCAACGAGCGCGCCGTCGAAGAGGCCCTGCAGCTGCAGGAGGCCCACGGCGGTGAGGTGACCGTGATCGCGATGGGTCCCGACCGCGCCACCGACGCCATCCGCAAGGCCCTCTCGATGGGTGCCGACAAGGCCATCCACGTGAACGACGAGGCGCTGCACGGCTCCGACTCGCTGGCCACCGCGAAGGTCCTCGCCAAGGCCATCGGCACCGTCGAGGGCGTGGACCTCGTCATCGCCGGCAACGAGGCGACCGACGGCCGCGCGGGCGCCGTCCCGGCCATCATCGCCGAGCTGCTGGGCCTGCCGCAGGTCACCCAGCTGCGCAAGGTCACCGTCGAGGGCACCACGATCAAGGGCGAGCGCGAGACCGACGAGGGCGTCGCGTTCCTCGAGGCGTCGCTGCCCGCCGTGATCTCGGTGACCGAGAAGATCAACGAGCCGCGCTACCCCTCCTTCAAGGGCATCATGGCCGCGAAGAAGAAGCCCGTCTCCACGGTCTCGATCGCGGACCTGGGCGTCGACGCGGCCGAGGTCGGCCTGTCCGGTGCGTGGACCCAGGTGCTCGAAGCGGCCCCGAAGCCGCCGCGCACCGCCGGTCAGCGCGTCGAGGACGGCGGCGACGGCGGCGCGAAGATCGCCGAGTACCTCGTCGGCCAGAAGCTCATCTGAGGGAGTGGAAACCATGTCTGAAGTACTGGTCCTGGTCGACCACGTCGACGGCGAGGTCAAGAAGGTCAGCTACGAGCTGCTCACGGCCGCCCGTCGCCTCGGCACCCCGTCCGCGGTCGTCGTCGGTGCCCCCGGCACCGCCGCCAAGGTCCGCGAGTCGCTCGGCAGGTACGGCGCGGCCAAGGTCTACGCCGTCGAGTCCGACGACGCCGTCAACTACCTGGTGACGCCGAAGGTCGACGCGCTCGCCGCCCTCGCCCCGAACGCCGCCGCGGTGCTCGTCTCCGCGACCGCAGAGGGCAAGGAGGTCGCGGGCCGCCTGGCCGTGCGCATCGGCTCCGGCTGGCTCGTCGACGTCGTGGACGTCGAGGCCGACGGCACCGGCGTGCAGTCCATCTTCGGTGGCGCGTTCGTCGTCAAGGCGAAGGTCAGCCAGGGCACCCCGGTCATCACGGTCCGCCCCGGCGGCGTCGACGCCGAGGAGTCCGCCGCGGACGCCGCGCTCGACGAGTCGGTCTCCGTGTCCGTGGACACCGCCAAGGCCGCCCGCGTCACCTCCCGCGAGGCCGTGGTCGGCGGCGACCGCCCCGAGCTCACCGAGGCCTCCGTGGTCGTCTCCGGTGGCCGCGGCGTCGGCTCCGCCGAGAAGTTCTCCGTCGTCGAGGAGCTCGCCGACTCGCTCGGTGCCGCCGTCGGTGCCTCGCGCGCCGCGGTCGACTCGGGCTACTACCCGCACCAGTTCCAGGTGGGCCAGACCGGCAAGACGGTCTCGCCGCAGCTGTACGTGGCGCTGGGCATCTCCGGTGCCATCCAGCACCGCGCGGGCATGCAGACCTCGAAGACGATCGTCGCGGTCAACAAGGACCCCGAGGCCCCGATCTTCGAGATCGCCGACTTCGGCGTGGTGGGCGACCTGTTCGCCGTCGCACCGCAGCTGACCGGCGAGGTCCAGAAGCGCAAGGGCTGAGCACGACCAGCTCACCGGAAGGGCCGTCCCGTGCGCGGGGCGGCCCTTCCGCGTGCGCGGGCACCACCGGCTCTTCACCCGACTGCCACTGACCGGTCATCGTTGTGCCCTGCTGTCATTCGCCAACGCGGGATCACCCTGGTGCGCATGACGCAGCCGGAACTGCTTGTCAGCACCCCCGCCCGGCAGGGTGAGGACGTTCCCCGCTACTCCCTCCTCGTCGCCAGGGACGGCGCCGAGGTCGTCGCCGCGCAGAAACTGCGCCACGAGGTGTTCGCCGGTGAGATGGGCGCGACGCTGACCACGAGCGTGCCCGGCCACGACGTCGACGAGTTCGACCGGCACTGCGACCACCTGGTGGTGCGCGACGACCGCACCGGCCAGATCGTCGGCGGCTACCGGATGCTGCCGCCGGAGCGCGCCAGGGAGGCCGGGCGGCTCTACGCCGACACCGAGTTCGACCTCGCCAACCTCGACCACATCCGGCACACCACGGTCGAGACCGGCCGGTCGTGCGTGCACCCCGACCACCGCAACGGCGCCGTCGTGAGCCTCGTGTGGGCCGGCATCGCGCGCTACATGCTGCTGAGCGGCCACAAGTGGCTCGTCGGCTGCGCCAGCATCCCGTTGCAGGACGGCGGTGCTCTCGCGGCCGGGGTGTGGGACACCGTGCACGCCAAGCACTACGCGCCCGAGCAGTACCGCGTGACGCCGCACCGGCCGTGGGACGTCGACGCGGTCGAGCGGCCCGCCAGGACCGTGCTGCCGCCGCTGCTCAAGGGGTACCTGCGGCTCGGCGCCCGGATCTGCGGGCGGCCCGCGCTCGACGCCGACTTCGGGGTGGCCGACCTGTTCATCCTGCTCGGCATGGACCACGTGGACCAGCGGTACCTGAGGTTCTTCCTGGGGGAGACGTCGTGAGCCACGCCTGGATGCCCGCCTCGCCGTGCGGCGACGGGTGCGTCGGGTCGGCGCCGCGGACCGCGGGCGGGGTCAGGCAGCTCTGGCGTGCCGTCACGGCCCTGACGGCACTGCTGTGCGGCGTGGGGATCGTCCTCGCGTTGCTGCTGCCGCGCGCACAACGGGAAACCGTGGTGCGGCTGTGGTTCCACGCCATTCTGCGCGCGTTCGGCGTGCGCCTGGAGGTCCACGGCGCCCGCAGGTTCCAGGAGGTGCCGCAACGCGGTGTGCTCGTCGCCAGCAACCACGTGTCGTGGCTGGACGAGCTCGCGATCGACGCGGTGCAGCCCATCCGGATCGTCGCCAAGAAGGACATCAAGGGCTGGCCGGTGCTCGGCCGGATCATCACCGCGGCCGGCACCGTCTACCTCGACCGCGAACGGCTGCGCGAGCTGCCGCGGACCGTCGCCGAGCTGGCGGCGACCCTGCGCGCCGGGTCCGCCGTCGGCATCCACGCCGAGGGCACCACGTGGTGCGGGCTCGCCTCCGGGCGCTACCGGCCGGCGTTGTTCCAGGCCGCCCTGGACGCCGGTGTGCCGGTGCGGCCGATCGTGCTGCGCTACCGGGTCGACGGCCACGTGAGCACGCAGCCCGCGTTCATCGGCAGCGACACCCTGGTCGACTCGATCCGCCGGGTGCTGCGGGTGAGGGGCCTCACCGTCGAGGTGCACGTGCTCGACGAGATCGCCCCCGGCCGCGCGGAGAACCGCAGGCAGCTCGCAAAACTTGCACAAGAGCAATCAAATCGCTTGACCTCGACCGAACTGGAAGTTGCACGATCTACCGGTGACACTCACCGCGCCCCGGCCGTCTCGCCTCTGGTCGCCTGACCGCCGCTGGCCCACGACGGGCATCGTCCTGCTGGTCACGCTCCTCGCCTTCGAGGCGATGGGCGTCGGCACGGCGATGCCCACCATGGTCCGCGAGCTGCACGGCGAGGCGCTGTACGCGTGGCCGTTCCTCGCGAACCTCGCGGCGAGCGTCATGGCCACCGTCTTCTCCGGCCGCCTGTCGGACCGGCGCGGCCCCAAGCCCGCCGTGCTGATCGGCGTGAGCCTGTTCCTCGCCGGCCTGGTCGTCGCGGGCGTCGCGGAGAACATGACCGTGCTGCTGGCGGGCAGGGCCCTGCAGGGCCTCGGCGCCGGCTTCCTGATCGTCGCGATCTACGTCGTCATCGCCTTGGCCTACCCGGAGAGCGACCGGCCCGCGGTGTTCGGCGCGTTGTCGGCGGCCTGGGTGGTGCCGTCGCTCGTCGGACCCGCCGTCGCCGGGTGGGCCACCGAGCACCTGACCTGGCGGCTCGTGTTCCTCGCGATCGTCCCGCTCGTGCTCGTCGGCAGCGTGCTGCTGGTCCCGGTGCTCAGGAAGCTGCCACCGCACACCGCGACCCCGCCGGTGCGCCGGTTCCTGCCCGCCGCCGCGCTGGCCGCCGGTGCCGGGGTGGCGAGCCTGAGCTGGGCGTTGCAGCACCGCACGTGGTGGCTGCTCGCCGTCGCGCTGCTGCTCCTCACACCCGCGGTGCGCATCCTGCTGCCCAAGGGCACGCTGATCGCCCGCCGAGGCCTCCCCGTCACGATCCTCGCCCGCGGCCTGCTCGCCGGCACGTTCTTCGCGGTCGAGAGCTTCATCCCGCTCACGCTGACCGTCGTGCACGGCTACTCGCCGCTGGAGGCCGGCATCCCGCTCACGGTGAGCGCCCTCGGCTGGGCCGGAGCGTCGATGTGGGCGTCGCGGCACC
This sequence comes from Lentzea chajnantorensis, assembly GCF_054300775.1. Lineage (NCBI taxonomy): Bacteria > Bacillati > Actinomycetota > Actinomycetes > Pseudonocardiales > Pseudonocardiaceae > Lentzea > Lentzea chajnantorensis. The sequence goes on from NZ_JBSDZT010000002.1 coordinate 2,412,900, forward strand.
CCGAGATCGAGCGCTACACCCTCGTGCGGACCGGGTTCCTGTTCACCGCGGCCGGCATGGCGGCCGTGACGCTCGTCGCACCCTCGTGGGGCCCTGCCTGGCTGACGTTCCTGCTGTGGGCCGTCGCGGGCGCCGGCATGGGCATGGCGACCTCCAGCGTCGGCGTGCTGATGATGGCCGCCTCGCCCGAGCAGGACCGGGGCTTCAACTCGGCTGCCCTGCAGATCTCCGACATGCTGGGCTCCGCGACCATGATCGGACTCGGCGGTGTGCTGGTGCTGGCGACCGCCCCCACGGCGGGCGTGGTGGTGCTGAACCTGTCGATGGCGGCGTTGGCCGTGGTGGGAGCGGTTCTGACCGGGCCCCGCATGCGGGCTACGCTGGAGCCCTGATGGCTTATCTCGACCACGCTGCCACGACCCCGATGCACCCCGAGGCGGTCGCGGCCATGACCGAGGCGTTGTCCACCACGGGCAACGCCTCGTCGCTGCACACCTCCGGCCGGCGGGCGCGGCGTGCGGTCGAGGAGGCGCGGGAGAACATCGCCGACGCCCTCGGCGCCCGGCCGTCCGAGGTGCTGTTCACCGGCGGCGGCACCGAAAGCGACAACCTCGCGGTCAAGGGCGTCTACTGGGCCCGCGAGGGCAAGCGCCGCGTGCTTGCCTCGGCCGTGGAGCACCACGCGGTCCTCGACGCCGTCGAGTGGCTGGAGCAGCAGGGCGCCGAGGTCACCTGGCTGCCGGCCGACCGGTTAGGGCGGGTGTCCGCCGAGTCGGTGCGCGAGGCGCTGGACGACGACGTGGCGCTCGTCACGACCATGTGGGCGAACAACGAGGTCGGCACCATCAACCCGGTGCACGACATCGCGGCGTTGTGCGCCGAGCGCGGTGTGCCGTTCCACACGGACGCCGTGCAGGCGGTGGGCGCGGTGCCGGTGCACTTCGCCGCGTCCGGCGCGTCCGCGCTGACCATGACCGGCCACAAGGTCGGCGGCCCCTACGGCGTCGGCGTGCTGCTGCTCGCGCGTGACGTGAAGTGCACGCCCCTGCTGCACGGCGGCGGCCAGGAACGCGACGTCCGCTCCGGCACCCTGGACGTGCCGTCGATCGTCGGCCTCGCCCGCGCCGTCCGCATCGCCGTGGAGGAGCAGGAACAGCGCGCCGCCGAACTGGTCGCGTTGCGCGAGGAGCTGATCGCCTCGGTGCGCGCGGTGGTGCCGGACGTGGTCGTCAACGGCGACCCGGTCGACCGGCTGCCCGGCAACGCACACCTGACGTTCCCCGGCTGCGAGGGCGACAGCCTGCTGATGCTGCTCGACGCACGCGGCGTCGAGTGCTCCACCGGCTCCGCCTGCACCGCGGGCGTGGCGCAACCGTCGCACGTGCTGCTGGCGATGGGCGTCGAACCCGCGCCGGCACGCGGATCTTTGAGGTTCTCCCTCGGGCACACCTCGACGCGTGCCGACGTCGAGGAGTTGGCGGGCGTGATCGGTCCCGTGGTCGAGCGCGCGCGCACGGCAGGGCTGGCAGGCATGAGGCGTTCCCGGAAGGTGGTCAAGCAGTGAAGGTCCTCGCGGCGATGAGCGGCGGTGTCGACTCCGCGGTGGCGGCGGCCCGCGCCGTTGAAGCGGGACACGACGTGACGGGCGTGCACCTGGCCCTGTCCGCCAAGCCCGGCACCCTCCGCACCGGCGCCCGCGGCTGCTGCACCGTCGAGGACGCCCACGACGCCCGCCGCGCCGCCGACCTGATGGGCATCCCGTTCTACGTCTGGGACTTCGCCGAGCGCTTCACCGAGGACGTCGTCGAGGACTTCGTCGCCGAGTACGCCGCCGGCCGCACCCCGAACCCGTGCCTGCGCTGCAACGAGCGCATCAAGTTCGAGGCGTTGCTGGACAAGGCCATCGCCCTCGGCTTCGACGCGGTCTGCACCGGCCACTACGCCCGCCTGCAGGTGGTCGGCGGCCGCCCCGAGCTCCGCCGCGCAGCCGACCTCGGCAAGGACCAGTCGTACGTGCTGGCCTCCCTGACCGCCGACCAGCTCGCCCACGCCATGTTCCCCCTGGGCGACACGACGAAGGACGACGTGCGCACCGAAGCCGCAGCGCGCGGCCTGTCGGTCGCGAAGAAGCCCGACTCGCACGACATCTGCTTCATCCCGGACGGCGACACCCAGAAGTTCCTCGCCTCCCGCATGGAGACCAAGCCCGGCCTGCTGATCGACGACGCGACCGGCGCCGTGCTCGGCCGGCACGCGGGCGTGCACGAGTTCACCATCGGCCAGCGCAAGGGCCTGGGCATCGACGGCCCCGCCCCCGACGGCCGGCCCCGCTACGTGCTGGCCCTGGAGCCCGTCTCCGGCAACGTCCGGGTCGGCTCGGTGGAGAAGCTGGCGGTCACGGGCATCTCGGCTTCCTCGCCGATCACGCACGTCGACCTGGACGGTCCCGTGGAGTGCGTCGCCCAGGTGCGCGCGCACGGCGGTACCTCGTCCGCCGTGGCCGAGGTGGTCGGCGGTGTGTTGCGGGTGCAGCTGCGGGAGCCGTTGAAGGGTGTGGCGCCCGGGCAGGCGGTGGCGATCTACCGGCCCGATGCCGGCGGTGACGTGGTGCTGGCCAGTGCGACGATCGACGCGACCAGCTGATTCGCTGGGGCTGTCGGTGTTGGGGTGTCGCCCGGTCGGGTGATGTGTGTCCGGAAACGCTCGCTCGCTCGCCCCGTGGGGGAAGAGGAACGCGGGGTGGCACGGCGGTCGCGGTGGTTCCGGGGTGTGCGGGCTCGTGGGGTCAGGACTGGCGGTGGGCCGCGTCAGTCCCTGGCGCTCAGCCCGTCCGCGCTCAGCCAGCCGCGACCAGCTCACCTGCGCTCGCCTAGTTGCGTTCGCCCGCCCGCGCTCAGCCACCCGCATTCAGCCCAGCCGCACTCAGCCCAGCCGCGCGCTCGGCCAACCCACGCCCAGCCCACCTGCGCTCAGCCCGCCCGCGACCAGGCCGCCCTCACCCCGGCAGCCACTCCGAGTTCGCTCCACACAGGAGCACACAGGGAAGCTCCCCGGGAACCTCCCCCTTGAGGAACCCCGCGAACGCCACCGCCCCAGCCGGCTCCACCGCCAACCGGAACTCCTCCCACAGCCGATCCCGCGCAGCCAGCAGCTCCGCGTCGGACACGAGCACCGACGTGACGTTGTGGCGCTGCAACACCTCCAGCGGCACCGTGCCCACCTGCGTCGCCCCGAGTGCCGACGCCGCAACGGAGTCCACCGGACCGTCCACGGGCTCACCGGCTTCGAGGCCGCGGTGCACGGCGCAGCAGCCGGACGGCTCGACGTTCACGATCAAGCGACCGCCAGAGGCCAGTGCGGCGCCGGCGATCAGGCCGCCGCCGCCCGAGGCGATCGCGATCGTGTCCACCTCGGGCACGTCCTCGACGATCTCGCGGGTCACCGTGGACTGTCCCTCGATGACGACCGGGTCGTTGTAGGCCTCGACGTAGAGCGGGCCGAGGTCGCGGGCTGCGGTTGCGGCCTCGGCGTAGGTGGTGCCGTGGCGGATCAGCTTGGCGCCCAACGCCTCGATGCGGCGGGTCTTCGCCTCGGGGGCGGTCATCGGCACGAAGACGGTGGCGTGCATGCCGAGCAGGTGCGCGGCCTGGGCGACGGCGATGCCGTGGTTGCCGCCGGAGGCGGTGACGACCTCGTCCACGCCGGACAGGGTGAGGAGCTTGTTGACCGCGCCGCGGACCTTGAACGAACCGGTGAGCTGGAGGTGCTCCAGCTTGAACACCACCGGGCGACCGTCCACAGCGGTGCGCAGGACCGGGGTGCGGCGCACGTGGTCAGAAAGCGTTCTCATGTGACCAGCTTCCACAAGAACTGCGCCAGAGTCACGATTCCCAGCAGGAAACACACGATGACGAACGTCCCACCGGCCATCACGAGCAGGCAGGCGCCCCAGGACGTCTCCTCCCGCGGGGTTGCGTCGAGCTCGTGCTGCAGCTCGACGCGCGCCTCCAGGTACAGCGACGCGAGGCGGGTGCGAGCGGCCTCGGTCGGGGCCTCTTCCACACGGCCGGCCCAGTTCAGCGCGACGAGGCGGACCTGCGCGCGGCGGTAGGCGCGTTCGAACGCCAGGGTTTCCTCGGGGTCGCGGTCGTCGGAGAGGTACGTCCAGCGACCGGCCTGCGCGGGCTGGCCGAGCACGCGGTACGCCTCGGCGAGGCGGTCGCGCAGGTCGAGCCGGTGGGGGTAGGTGCCGACGAGTCCCGCGAGGCGTTGACGTGCGCGGAGCACGTTCGCGAGGTCGCCGCGCCGCAGCTCCTCGGCCGCTTTGTTGAGCGTCAGCTCTACCGGCATGCCGAGTAGTTTCGCAGGCGCGGCTAGCTTTGACCCGTGTTCGTCCTGTCGCTTGTGGTGTCCGGCCTCGCGTGGTGGCTCGGCCTCTACCTGCTCGCCCGCGATCCCGCCAAGCCCGTGCTGTGGTGGTCCGGCGCCGGCCTCGTCGGATGTGCAGCACTCGTCGTCATGCCTCATCCTGTGCTGTTGGGCGTGCCCGCACTCGCGTGGACTGGGGCGATCCTGGTGCTGGCACGGCCGGAGCTCGTCCGCTGGTGGATCTTCGCGGTGGTGCCGGTCTTCGCCGCGGCGCTGTGGCTGCCGTGGGTCGTGCTGCTCCCGCTGGCCGCGGCGACTGCGCTGGCGGCGGGGAAGCGTGCCTATTTTTCACTCGTTGGGGTGATGTTCGCGCTCTCAGCGGCGGCGTTCCTGCTCGACTGGGTACCCACCGCGGTCGCGTTGCCGGCGATCGGACTCGACGTGCTGCTGTTCGGCGTGCTCGTCGCCGTCACGGACGCGGTCGAGGAAGGGCAGGCGATCCGCGCCGACATGCTGCGCTCGCTGATGATCTCCGGTTTCACCGCCGTCCTGTTCGGTTCGCAGGTGCTGCTCTTCGACGGCCCGCAGCTCCTCGCCTGCACGACGGTCGCCGCCGCCATCGCGGTCCAGGTGCTGGCGAACCCGCTCGCCGCCGCCGTCGACCGCCTCGCCGTGCCCGCCGTCGCCGCCGAACGCGCCGAGCTTCCGCGACGCGGCCGAGGCGCTGCCCAGGCAACGCCCGCTGGTGACCGAGGACGAGGCCGAGTTCGCGCGGCTGACCCGCAGGGCGCTCAGCCATTACGGCGACCTCGGAAAGCTCGTCGCGAGCCCGTTGATCGCGCTGACCGGGGAAGCACCACCGCTCGACCGCGCGGCACAGCTGAAATCCATGTTGCTGACGAGCATCCAACGGCTCAAGCCCGCGGACGGCGATTTCGGCACGAGCGACGAATGGCGTTATTACAACGCCCTGTACTTCTACTACGTCAAGGGAATCCGGCCGTACTCGGTCCGCACCAAGCGCGAGGACCTCGACGCCGAGGACCGCCGCGCGCTGCAGTGGTTCGTGACACAGGTGCCCGAGCGCACCCTCCACAACTGGCAGAACGCGGCCGCCCGGCTGGTCGCGGCGGACCTGGTGGCAGGAGTCGGCAGCGCTTGACGTGGTCCTGGCAGTGATCACCGGGCCACGGTCGGGCCATGTTGAAATTCGCCTTGAAACTCGACGGTGTCGCTTCGTGCGGCCTGGGCCTGCTGACCCTCCTGATCCGCCCGGAGGTGGGAATGCCGGTGGGCTGGCAGATCGGGCTCGGTGCTTTCTGCGTCGTTTACGGCGCGGGCGTGTTCTTCCTCGGAACGCGCGCCGTCCCGGACCGCCGGATCGTGCTGCTGGTCATCATCGGAAACGCGGTGTGGGCGCTCGACAGCATTCTCACCGCGGAGCTGGAGTGGTTCCCGCTGACCGGTCTCGGCGTCGCGCTGGTGCTCGCCCAGGGCCTCGCGGTGCTCGGGTTCGCGGTGCTGCAGCTCATCGGTCTGCGGCGCGCAACGTCCGGGACCGGCCCCGGAACTCAGCCACGACCTCGGACCCTCGCCTGACCGTGATGTCGTAGATCCCGCTGCGGCCGAACCGGGTCCGTTCCACCGCCTCCGCCACGAGCTCGTCGCCCGCGTGCACCGGCCGGATGAAGTCGATCTCGGCCGTGGCGGCGACGGTGACGGACCCGGCCCTGTTGCAGGCGCACGCGAACGCCGAGTCGGCCAGCAGGAAGACGTAACCGCCGTGCGCGATGCCGTGCCCGTTCAGCATCAGCTCGGTCACCGTCATCCGCAGCACCGCGTACCCGTCGCGCAGCTCGACCGGCGTGATGCCCAGGGCGGTGGAGGCCTTGTCCGCGGCCAGCATCTCAGCAGGACCATTCATTCGTGGCAGCGTAATCACCCTGGCGGTGGTGTCACCCCGCGTCGACCCGGCCTTACTGTCCGAATGCTTGATCGCTCAAAACGGAGGTGGTCATCATGGGTGGATGCTCTTGCTGCGGCGGGTGCACGGGTCCGGGCTGCGGGTGCTGCAGCAGCTGTTAGGAGGCTCGGACAGGACGAACGAGGGCCGGCGCGGTGAACTCCGCGCCGGCCCTCGCCGTCGCCGGGTGGGGAGTGGTGCGGGAACGCGGGGCGCGTCGCGCTCCCACACCACGTGCGGGGAGGTGCTCGCACGCTCGGCACCTGCTCAATCACGGTAAGTGGCCTAGACCATGGCGTCAATGGGTCTAGACCTCTTCTGTCCGCAGGACAGTGGAACAATCTGCCGGTGCGCGGAGCAACTGGAATCGGATCGCTGCCCGGAACCGACATCGACGAGGCGGCGCGGGTGGTCGTCGGCGAGCTGCCGGAACTGCCGCACGTGCCGGAGCTGCCTGCGCGGGGAGTGGGCGCGGACATGATCGGCCGCACCGCCGGCCTGCTCGTCGACCTCGCGATCGAGGTGATCACGTCCGGCTACCGGGTGACGCCGCGGCCCGGCCGTGACCACCGCCGTGCCGTCGACCTGCTGCGCGGTGACCTGGACGCGTTCGACGAGGCGCTGGAACGCGCTGGTGCGAGCCCGGACACGGTCAAGGTGCAGGCGGCGGGGCCGTGGACGCTGATGTCGAACATCGAGCTGATGCGCGGGCATCGGGTGCTCACGGACCGCGGCGCCGTGAAGGAGTTCGCCGAGTCGCTAGCGGAAGGCCTGCGCCGGCACGCGGCCGAGGTCGCCAGGCGCACCGGTGCGAAGGTCGTGGTGCAGCTCGACGAACCCGGCCTGCCCGCCGTGCTGGAGGGGCTGCTGCCGACCCCGTCGAAGCTCGGGACGGTGCCCGCGGTGCCCGGACCGGACGCGCGCGCGGTGCTCGCCACCGTCATCGAGGCGCTCGACGGCCACGAGGTGCTCGTCCACTGCTGTGCGCCGCAGCCGCCGCTGACGCTGCTGCGGGAGGCGGGCGCGGCGGCCATCGCGTTCGACCTGACCCTGGTCAAGGGTGCCGCGGCGCTCGACGAGATCGGCGAGACCTGGGAGGCGGGCACGACGCTCGCGCTCGGGCTGGTGCCGAGCACCGACCCCGGCACGCCGGTGACGTTGAAGGACGTCGGGCAGCGGGCGTTCACGCTGGCCGACCGGCTGGGCTTCCCGCGGTCGGTCCTCGCGGAGAAGGCGCTGCCGACGCCGACGTGCGGCCTGGCCGGTGCCACGTCCGGGTGGGTCAAGCGCTCGCTCGCCCTGACGCGGGACCTCTCCTCGGCGTTCGTGGAGCCACCTGAGGGCTGGTGATGTCCGGTTTGTGGAGCTAGTCTGCTGCGAACTATTAGGAAACTTTCTTAACCGTAGGCCACCGCCGGGCCTGGATCGGGAGTTCCGAACATGCGCATCAGACGTGCGGCGCTCGTCGCCGCAGTGCTCACCGGTGTGGTCGTGGCACCTGCCGAGGCGGCCCCCGCCTCCCACATCAGGCTCGACCAGGTCGGGTTCGGCACCGCCGAGGCGAAACACGCCTACGTGCTCGGTGGTGCCGCGAACGCGCGGTTCTCCGTGGTCGACAGCCGCGGCCGGACCGTGCTGACCGGGCGGACGGGTGCCTCGACCGGGGCGTGGAGCGCGAAGTTCCCGGCCGTGCACCCGATCGACCTCTCCGGCGTGCGAAAAGCGGGGACGTACCGGGTCAAGATCGGCTCGGCGACCTCCGCGGCGTTCCGGGTCGACTCGCTGAACCGGCTGTTCGCGCCGGTCGCCCGCAACACCGTCGAGTTCTTCCAGGCCCAGCGCGACGGTGCCGACGTCGTCCCCGGCCGGCTGAACCGCAAGCCCGCGCACCTCACCGACCGCGAGGCGCTCGTCTACGAGGAGCCGGTGTTCGCGGGCGAGGGCGGTGACCAGATCGCGGCGCCGTTGCAGCCCACCGGTACCAAGGTCGACCTCGAAGGCGGCTGGTTCGACGCGGGCGACTTCGTGAAGTTCACCCACGCCTCGTCGTACTCCACGGCGTCGATGCTGCTCGCGTTGCGCAACAAGCACGACGACGCGCTGTACGAAGAGGCCGAGTTCGGGCTCAGGTGGCTCGACAAGGCCTGGGACGAGCAGACCGGCACCCTCTACGCCCAGGTGGGCATCGGGACCGGCTCCGCGGAGTTCGGCTTCGTCGGCGACCACGACGTGTGGCGGCTCCCCGAGGCCGACGACAGGCTCGACGTGAAGCCCGGCGACAGCGAGTACTTCATCAAGTACCGCCCCGTCTTCCGCGCGAACGCCGCCGGCGAGAAGATCAGCCCCAACCTGGTCGGCCGGGTGGCCGGCTCGTTCGCGCTGGCCGCACAGGTCGAGGCCCGCAAGAACCCGCGCCTGGCCCGCGCGCACCTGGACAAGGCCGCGCGGCTGTTCTCGCTCGCCAAGACCGAGGACGTCGGGCAGCTCGTCACGGCGTTCCCGCACGCCTACTACCCGGAACCGTCGTGGACCGACGACCTGGAGTTCGGCGCCACCCAGCTCGCGCTGGCCGCGAAGGCGTTGAACGACAAGCGGTACCAGCAGTTCGCGAAGGCCGCCACGCACTGGGCCAAGGAGTTCCTCGCGACGAACGACCCGGACACGTTGAACGTCTACAACATCTCCGCGCTCGCCCACGCCGACCTCGCGAAGCTGCTGAAGGCGGGCGTCCACGGTGCCGAGGTGACCGAGGCCCAGGTCGTGGGGGACCTGCGGCGCCAGCTGCAGCAGGGCGCCGACGCGGCCAAGAACTCACCGTTCCGCACCGCCGCGAACGTCGAGACCTGGGACGTCGGCTCGCGCACGTTCGGCTTCATCACCACGGCCGCGCTCTACCGGAAGCTGACCGGTGACACGAGGTACCAGACGTTCGGCACGCAGCAGCGCGGGTTCGCGCTCGGCACCAACGCCTGGGGCACCTCGCTGATCGTCGGTGTCGGCGCGAAGTTCCCCGAGTGCCCGCACCACCAGGCGGCCAACCTCTCCGGCTCACCGAACGGCGGCGCGAAGGTGCTGGTCGGCGCCGTGATCAACGGACCGAACGACGCCTCCCTGTTCGGCGACCTCGGCGAGATGCCGCCGGGCTCCGTGGACTGCACCAAGCCGTACACCCGGGAGTTCGACTCCGCGAAGTCCGTGTTCGCCGATGACCTGCGGTCGTGGCCGAGCTCCGAGCCGGCCATCGACTTCACGGCGACGGGCGTGCTGGGCTTCTCGCTGATCGCGCACGGGTGATCGGGCACGGCTGAGTGGCGGCGGCGCGGGCCTGGGTGTCCAATTCGGACTGTGCTCAGGCTCGCGCTGGTCGTCGTGCTGCTCCTCGTGGGCGTTCCCGCTCACGCACTGCCGTTGAACACCGAGTGCAGGGTGCCCGCGGTGCACGACCCGGAGGTCGTCCGCGAGGTGCACGCGGCCGGTCTCGCGCTGCGGGTCAGCGACAAGGTGATGCTCGCGGGCTTCGAGGCCGGCTGGGTCGAGTCGCACATGCACAACCTCGACTGCGGTGACGCCGACTCACTGGGCGTGTTCCAGCAGCGCCCCTCGATGGGCTGGGGCACGCCCGAGCAGATCATGGACGTCACCTACGCGGCGACGCGGTTCTTCGAGGCCGCCGTGCGGCTGGACCGGCCGGACCTCACGCCGGGGTTGCTGGCCGACGCGGTGCAGCGGTCGTGCTGCCCGGAGCGCTACGACCTGGCGGTGGACCGGGCCACCTCGATGCTGCGGCAGGCGTGGCAGGGCGGGCCCGAGGTGACCGACGTCGTGTACGTGGTCGACGACGGCGACGTCTGGGCGGGGCCGCAGCAGCTGAGCACGACCGCGGACTTCGTCGGGCGCCCTTCGGTGGCCGGGAAGCTGGTCTACGCGCGCACGGTCCGCGGCGAGGTCATGGTGCTGAACGGCACCTGGCGCCCGCTCGCGTCCGGCGTGGCGGGCGACCCCGAAGCCGTGCTGCTCCCCGACGGTTCGGTGGCGGTGTTCGCGGTCCTGGCCGACGGCAGCGTCGCGAAACTGTCAGACCTCCCTGCGACGATGGGAGTGGGGGCTTCGGGCCCCCCGGAGGGGGGCCAGGCGGGATCGATTCCGTTGAGCGCGGCCGGGTTCGCGGCGGGCAAGCCGTCGGCGGTCGTGCACCCGGACGGGTCCGTCACGGTGTACGTGCGGTCCGGCAGCGCGTTGATGGCGCACACGGCCGGCGTGTGGCGGGAGATCGCCGGCGGGCTCACCGGCAGCCCCGAGGTCGTGCTCCGTCCGGACGGGACGATCGCCGCCCACACGCTGCTCGACGGCCGCGTGCACCGCCTCGGACCCACGTGGGAACCGTTGGGCGACGGCCGTTTCATCGACACCGTGGCCGCGCTGCCCGACGGTGCGGTCTACGCGCGCAAGGCCGACGGGACCGTGCTCAAAGTCGGTTGAACGGCTCCGCGTACCGGAACGGACCCGGCTCCACCGGCGCGAACAACCGGGCCTGGAAGTGCGGCGCCCACTCGGCGACCGGCGGCGTGATGCCGAACTCCGCGGCCGGCCGGAAGCCGAACCGCGAGTAGTAGCGCGGATCGCCGAGCAAGATCACGGCCTTCTCACCGCGGGCCTCCGCAGCCCCGAGCACCGCGTGCACCAACGCCTTCCCGATGCCGGAACGCTGGTGGTCCGGGTGCACCGCGATCGGCCCCAGCCCGAGCGCGGGCGTGTCGCCGACGTACCCGCGGGTGCACACGACGTGACCGAGCACGCCGTCCGCGACCAGCGACAGCTCCGGTATCCAGCCGGGGTCGGCGCGCAACCAGTCGATCAGCGGTGCCTCGGGGCCGTTCTTGAACGCGAGGTTCGTGACGTCGCGGATGGCGTCGATGTCTGCGGGCGTTTCCCGGCGGATCAGCATGACGCGCACTTTGTCCGGACAACGCGCGCGACGCCACTCATAATTCGGGGACGCGGGGAGTGCTGAGGGGAGGGTGCGTTGATCATCTTCGAAGGTCCGGACGAGTTCGACCGGTGGCTGCACGACAACGGCGCCACCGAGACCGAGCTGTGGATCAAGTACGCCAAGAAGGGGTCCAGGCTGCGGACGATCACCTACGACGAGGCGCTGGACGTCGCGCTGTGCCACGGGTGGATCGACGGGCTGGTGCGGTCGGTCGACGACACGTACTACTCGCAGCGCTGGACACCGCGCAAGCCGCGCAGCAAGTGGTCCAAGCGCAACTGCGGCAAGGTCGAGGAGCTCGTCGCAGCAGGGCGGATGCTGCCGGCCGGGCTGGCCGAGGTCGAGAAGGCCAAGGCGGACGGCCGCTGGGAGGCCGCCTACGCGGGACCCGCGACGATCGAGGTGCCGGCCGACCTCAGGGCGGCGCTCGACGCCAACCCGGAGGCCGCCGCGTTCTTCGAGACCCTCAACAGCCAGAACCGGTACGCGATCCTGCTGCGCGTGCACGACGCCAAGCGGCAGGAGACCCGGCAGCGCCGCATCGCGCAGTTCGTCGGCATGCTGGCCGAGGGGCGCAAGCTCTACGCTTGAGAATCATGAAGTGGTTCCGCCGTCGCAAGGCCGAAGAGGTCGCGCCAGCCCACCTGCCGAACGCCGGGGAGGCCGCCCAGCGGTTCTGGGAGCAGTGGTTCGAGCTGGTGCCGGTGGTGAGCGCGGCGCTGGGCGACGGCGAACCGCACCGCGTCGAGGACGACCTGCGCGCGCTGGTCGAGGGACTGCACCCGGACCTCGTGTTCAGCCTCGAACAGGGCCACCTGGCGATGTACGCGCTGGTGGTCACCGGCCAGGAGGACCCGCGGCTGCGCCCGTACACCGACGCGTGGATCGCCGCCGCGCCGCCCTCGGACATGGTGTGGGAGTTCCACGACTCGGTGCCGCCGGTGCCCGACCCGACCGAGGTCGTGGTCAACCTCGGTGAGGTGCGGATGCGGCTCGGCGACTTCCGGATCGTGGCGCAGGTCGACGGCGAGGTCGTCGACGTCGCCGTGTACCACCCGGCGCTGAAGGACCTCTCCGACCACCAGCGGCAGACGATGACGTTCCTGCCGCTGGACGTCACTCTCGGCGAGCGGCTGGCGGGGGAGCGGCTGCGCCGCGTCGAGACGGCCCAGCTGGAACCGGAGGGCACGATCAGCCTGCTGGAGCTGCGTTCACTCGTCCGGACACTCGCCGGTGCGTCCGGCGGCTGAGCCCTCCGGAATTGTCGGACCTGGTCACTAAGCTTGCGGACGTGACCAGCGAGAGCCTTGAAGACGTTCCGGCCGAGATCCGCGAACGGCACGCCGTGCTCGCGGAAGAGGTGCGCTCGCACCAGTTCCGCTACTACGTGCTGGACGACCCGATCGTCACCGACGGTGAGTTCGACGCGCTGCTGAAGGAGCTGGAGGCGCTCGAAGCCGAGCACCCCGGTCTGGCCACTCCTGACTCGCCCACGCAGCGGGTCGGCGGCACGTTCTCCACGGAGTTCCGCGCGGTCGACCACCTGGAGCGGATGCTCAGCCTGGACAACGTGTTCGCGCAGGACGAGCTGGCCGAGTGGTTCAAGCGCGTCGAGCGGGAGACGGGCGCGGGCACGCACTTCCTGTGCGAGCTGAAGATCGACGGCCTCGCGATCAACCTGCTCTACGAGAAGGGCAAGCTCACCCGCGCGCTGACGAGGGGCGACGGCCGCACCGGTGAGGACGTCACGCTGAACGTCCGCACCATCGCGGACGTGCCGCAGACCCTGCGGGGCACGGGCGAGTACCCGGTGCCGGACCTGGTGGAGGTCCGCGGCGAGGTGTTCTTCGCGGTCGAGGACTTCCTGGCGCTCAACGCCGCGCTGGTCGAGCAGGGCAAGCCGCCGTTCGCGAACCCGCGCAACACCGCGGCGGGGTCGTTGCGGCAGAAGGACCCCAAGGTCACCGCGTCGCGCCGGCTGCGGATGATCTGCCACGGCATCGGCAAGACCGAGGGCTTCTCGGCCGACCGGCAGTCGCTCGCCTACGAGGCGCTGGGGGCGTGGGGCCTGCCGGTCTCCCCGCACACCAGGGTCCTGACCGACCCGGCGCAGGTGGCCGAGCACGTCGAGCACTGGGGCGAGCACCGGCACGACGCGGTCCACGAGATCGACGGCGTGGTGGTGAAGGTCGACGAGGTCGCGCTGCAACGCCGCCTGGGCACCACGTCACGGGCCCCGCGGTGGGCGATCGCGTACAAGTACCCGCCGGAGGAGGCCACGACGACGCTGCTGGACATCCAGGTCCAGGTCGGGCGCACCGGCCGCGTCACGCCGTTCGCGGTGATGGAACCGGTGAAGGTGGCCGGCTCGACGGTCGCGCGCGCCACGCTGCACAACGCGTCGGAGGTCAAGCGCAAGGGCGTGCTGATCGGCGACCGGATCGTCATCCGCAAGGCCGGCGACGTGATCCCGGAGGTGCTTGGCCCGGTGCTGGCCGCGCGCCCCGCCGACGCGCGCGAGTTCGTGATGCCGGCCCGCTGCCCCGAGTGCAACGCCGAGCTGCGCCCGATGAAGGAGGGCGACGTCGACATCCGCTGTCCCAACGCCCGGACGTGCCCCGGCCAGCTGCGCGAACGGCTCGCCCACCTCGCCTCCCGCGCGGCGCTCGACGTCGAGGTGCTCGGGTACGAGGCCGCCGCGGCGATCACCGAGTCGACCGCCTACACCAACGAGGCCGACCTGTTCGACCTCGACGCCGAGTCGCTGCGGCAGGTCGAGCGGTTCGTCACGGTCAAGGGCGAGCTGTCCGCGAACGCGGTGAAGCTGCTCGACAACCTGGAGGCGGCGAAGTCGCGTCCGCTGTGGAGGGTGCTGGTCGCGCTGTCGATCCGCCACGTCGGCCCGACCGCGGCCCGCGCGCTGGCACAGGAGTTCGGGTCGATGGCCGCGATCGTCGCCGCGGACGAGGAGGTGCTGGCCGGCGCCGAGGGCGTGGGCCCGACCATCGCCGCCGCCGTCGTGGAGTGGCGGGAGACCGGGTGGCGCCAGGAGGTCGTGCGCCGCTGGGCGGCCGCGGGCGTGCGGATGGAGGACGAGCGCGACGAGTCCATCGCCCGCAACCTGGAGGGGCTGTCCATCGTGGTCACCGGGTCGCTGGCGGAGTTCTCCCGCGACTCGGCGAAGGAGGCGATCCTCGCCCGCGGCGGCAAGGCGGCCGGGTCGGTGTCGAAGAAGACCTCTTTCGTCGTGGTCGGCGACTCGCCAGGATCCAAGTACGACAAGGCCGTCTCCCTGAAGGTGCCGGTGCTCGACGAGTCCGGTTTCCGGGTGCTGCTCGACTCCGGACCCGACGCCGCGCGGGAGGTCGCCGTCAACCCCGAAGAGGAGGCTTGATGACCCAGCTGCTCATCCGCCCGGCCACCGCGGCCGACCTGCCCGTCGTGGGCGCGCTCACCGTCGAGGCCTACCAGGCCGACGGCTTCGTCGACGAGGGCGACGACTACGTCGCGCACCTCGCCGACGCGGCGGCCCGGTCCCGCGACGCCGAGCTGCTGGTCGCGGTGGACCCCTCCGGCGGCGAGGTGCTGGGCTCGGTCACCGTGGTGCTGCCCGGCAGCCCGTTCGCGGAGATCTCCGAACCGGGCGAGACCGAGTTCCGCATGCTGTCCGTGGCCGCCGCGGCGCGCGGCCGCGGTGTGGGCGAGGCCCTGGTGCGGGCGGTGCTGGACCGCGCCCGCACCCTGGGCGCCGAGCGGGTGGTGCTGTCGTCGTCGGAGAAGATGCGGGCGGCGCACCGCCTGTACGAGCGGCTCGGGTTCACCCGGCTGCCGGACCGCGACTGGTCCCCGTTGCCGGGCCTGAAGCTCCTCGCCTACGTCCTGCCGTTGTGAGCGCAACCCGGTGCCCCGGGCACGCGTCCACCGGTGCCGACCGCGAATGGGGGTTCGCGAACGATGAGAGCCGCACCGCTGCTCGCACTGGCCGCGCTGACGGCCCTGGCCACCGCCGCCTCGGCCACCCCGCTGGAGCTGCCCGGCCACGACCGGGACGGGATCGCCGCGCTGGCCCAGCGCTACCTGGAGAACCGCGCCCGGAAGGTGACGACCGGCCCGCAGACACCCGGCTTCGGCGTCCCGCTCACCCCGGCGCTGGCCGCCGAGCTGCGCACGCACGAGGAGGAACTGGCGGCCGCGCGCACCTCGTGGTCGCACCGGCGCACCCGCTACCGGTCCGCGGTGGTGCGGACCGAGGTGACCCGCTTCGACGTGCAGCACCGCGACCTGGTGGTGGCGCACGTGCGGGAGGCCGGCGAGCTGCACTTCGACCGCCCTGGCACCGTGCCGGCCACCGGCTACGGCCTGCTCCACCACCTGACCGTGCGGCGCGAGAACGGCGACTGGGTGCTCGCCGGCGTGGCGGTCGAGCACTCCGAGGCCTGCGGCCTGCTGCCCGAACCCCAGGCGGTGACCTGCACGGGGTAGACGTGCCCGGCAAGCGCTACGCCACCGGCTGACCCGGCGCCCGCTCCACGTCCTTCTTCGCCTTCATGATCCGCGACCGCAACGCCAGGTCCGCGGCCGCCTGCTCGTACAACAGCTCCCGCAACGCGTCCGGCGACAGCGATCTCAGCCGGTCGCGCAGCTCCACGTCCTCCGCGTCCGGCGGCGGCACGGTCTCCCCGCGCTCCAGCAACACCAGCCCCACGGCCACGCAGTGCTTGCAGAAGAACCCCTCGGACCCGTGCGGGCAGGTGCACGTGCCCGCCAGGTGCGTCTGCGCCCACGACAGCTCCACCGAGTACAGCGCGTCCTCGCTGCCCCGCACGAGCGCCGTCACGTGCCTGCTGTGCACCCGCAACGCGCGCACGGCATCGCGGTAGGTCAGACCACGCCAGTACGACTTGGTGCCCGCGCGGTGCAACAGCAGCTCGGTGGTGAGGGTCGTCGACACGGGGGTCATCCAACCGGGTGACCGCAGCGAGGATCAACATGATCGCGATCAGTCCACCCCACCCCGCCGAGAGCGGCCGGTGAGCGAGCGCACGGCCGCCGAGGCGACCGCCCGCACGCTCGCCGAGGCGGCCAGGACGCCCACCACCCGCAGCCCTACCGGGCCGTCGTCTCCAGGTCGAGCAACGTGACGGCGGCGCGGAAGTACTTGTTCGTGCCCAGGTCTCGCACGGTCTTGATGTTGAAGGCGGCCTTCAGCTTCTCCGCGTCCCCCGCGCTCACGCCCTGCAACGCGTCGACGGGCGCGTCGAGGATCTCGGACAGCGGCAGGTTCTCGCAGGCCTTGTCGAGGAGCATGTCGAGGTTGACCGTGATTGCCATGATCCGTCACCTCCGTCTGCGGAAAGGGTTCGACCACGGCAGATTCTGGGGCGCCTCCGGCGTTTCCGCCGGGCGAGCACCACCCCGGGACGGCACCCATCGGCGCAACGCGGTGACCGGCGTTGTGTGGGACCGTTGACCTGTGCTGCAAGCCTGTCTGAACGGCTCCCGCACCGCGCAGGAGCACCCGGCCCTGCCGTTGACCCCCGAGCGCCTGGCCGAGGACGCCGCCGACGTCGCCGCGCTCGGTGTCACGTCCGTGCACATCCACCCGAGGGACGTCATCGGCGCGCTCACGCTCGTCGGGCCCGAGGTGGCCACCACCATCGCCACGGTCAGGGCGGCGGTGCCCGGCATCGAGATCGGGGTGTCGACCGACGTGGACGGGCCGCGGGCCGCGGTGATCGGCAGCTGGGCGCCGCTCGCGACCGGGCGGCCGGACATCGCCTCGGTGCGGGTCGGCCGGCCGGGCTGGCAGGAGGTCGTGGAGGCGTTGCACAACGTCAACGTCGCCGTCGAGCTGGTCGTCGACGGCGTGGGCGCCGCGCGGCTGCTCACGACCGTCGACCGGGTCGCCCGGCTGCGCGTCACCGCGACCCGTGCGAACGCGGGGGAGCTGCTGGCCCTGCTCGAACCGCTCCAGCGGCCGATCCTGCTGCACGGCGTGGACGACGAGGCGTGGCCGGTGCTCGACCGCGCGGGCAGGCTGGAGCACAGCACCCGCATGGGTCTCGCGGACACGCTCGCGCTGCCCGACGGGCGCCCGGCCAGGAACAACGTCGAGCTGGTCGCCCTGGCCAGGAGGACGCTGCGGACCAAGGCGCCGCAGTAGCGGCTCAGTCCGGCAGCACGACCGCGACGATGCCGGCCAGGTGCGCGAGGCGCGCCACCTCGGCCGCGCGGAACATGGGACCACCGGGACGGCCGACGACCAGCACCCGGTCCGGCTTGCCCAGCGGCGTGGCGGCCAGCTCCGTGCCCAGCTCGCGCCAGGTCTCCGGCACCCACTCCTCCTCGCCGTCGAGCACGGTCGCGCGCTCCAGCGGGAACCACGGCACGTTCGCCATCCGGGTCTCCGGCGCCGCCGACGACGACGTCAGCCGGTTGATGCCGGTGCCCTCCGGGCCGACCACGACGGCCCAGCCGGCGCGGATGATCTTCGGGACGCCCTCGGTGAAGACCTCGAGGCCCTTGTGCGGCTCCTCGGCGATCTCTTCCACGAGCTCCAGCTCGCGGTGGGTGTCGAGGATGCCCGCGTACGGCCGCACGGCGTCGACCTCGACGCCCTCGACGGACTCGGCCGCGGTGATCAGCGTGTCCGGCAGGCGCCCCGACGGCAGCTCCACCACGAGGTCGTCGATCGCGAGACCGGAGCCGCGCTCCACGACGTCCACGCTGAGTATGTCCGCCCCGATCTCCCCCAGTGCCGTTGCGACCGCGCCGAGGGTGCCGGGACGGTCCGGGAGCTGGACCCGGATCAGGAACGACAAGGTGAACGCCTCCATAGCTCGTGCGCGGGACCCCGCGTCCCGCGCCGTTGCCGGTCGGTGATTCTCGCAGACGCATCCTCAACGCATGACCTGCTGTCCGCGTTGCGGAACGGTTAAGTTGAGCGGTCGCTCGGCAACCCGTTCGAAGACGCTGCTGACCAGCCCATAGACTCACGGGGTTCCCGATTCGAATCCCGACCCTACGGGGGTTGACAGGAGTGCCCAGCATCTCCCGCGACGAGGTCGCGCACCTGGCGAAGCTCGCCAGGCTGGCCGTCACCGACGAAGAGCTCGACCTCTTCGCAGGCCAGCTCGACGTGATCCTCCAGTCGGTGGCCACGGTGGGCGACATCGCCACGGCCGACATCCCGCCGACGTCGCACGCCGTTCCGCTGACCAACGTCTTCCGCGAGGACGTGGTCCGTCCGAGCCTCGGTCAGCAGCAGGCGCTTTCTGGCGCTCCTGACGCCGAGGACGGCCGGTTCCGCGTGCCCCGCATCCTGGGTGAGGAAGCATGACCAACGACCTGATCCACGCCACCGCGGCCGAGCTCGCCGCGAAGATCCACAGCGGCGAGGTCTCCTCGGTCGAGGTCACGCAGGCCCACCTGGACCGCATCGCCGAGACCGACGGGAAGGTCAACGCCTTCCTGCACGTCGACACCGAGGGCGCGCTCGCGCAGGCCCGCAAGGTCGACGAGGACGTCAAGGCGGGCAAGACCGTCTCGCCGCTCGCCGGTGTGCCGCTCGCGCTCAAGGACGTCATGACCACCGAGGGGATTCCGACCACGGTCGGCTCGAAGATCCTCGAAGGCTGGCTGCCGCCGTACGACGCGACGGTGACGCGCAAGCTCAAGGAAGCTGGCGTCGTCATCCTCGGCAAGACGAACATGGACGAGTTCGCCATGGGTTCGTCGACCGAGAACTCGGCGTACGGCCCCACGCACAACCCGTGGGACCTCGACCGCATCCCCGGTGGTTCCGGCGGTGGCTCCTCGGCGTCGCTCGCCGCGTTCCAGGCGCCGCTCGCGATCGGCACCGACACCGGTGGCTCGATCCGCCAGCCCGGCGCGGTCACCGGCACCGTGGGCGTGAAGCCGACCTACGGCGGCGTGTCCCGCTACGGCCTCGTCGCGTTCTCGTCGTCGCTGGACCAGGCCGGTCCGTGTGCGCGCACGGTGCTCGACGCCGCGCTGCTGCACGAGGTCATCGCCGGCTACGACCACATGGACTCCACGTCCATCAACGCGCCGGTGCCGCCGGTGGTCGCCGCGGCCCGCGAGGGCCTGTCCGGTGACCTGTCGGGCCTGCGCATCGGCGTCGTCACGCAGTTCAGCGGCGAGGGCTACCAGCAGGGCGTGCTGCGCAGCTTCGAGGCCGCCGTGTCGCAGCTCAAGGAGCTCGGCGCGGAGGTCTCGGACGTGTCGTGCCCGAGCTTCGACTACGCGCTGCCCGCCTACTACCTCATCGCGCCGAGCGAGTGCTCGTCGAACCTCGCCCGGTTCGACGCCATGCGCTACGGCCTGCGCGTCGGCGACGACGGCACGCGCAGCACCGAGGAGGTCATGTCGCTGACCCGCGAGGCCGGCTTCGGCCCCGAGGTCAAGCGCCGCATCATGATCGGCACCTACGCGCTGTCGTCGGGCTACTACGACGCCTACTACGGCTCGGCGCAGAAGGTCCGCACGCTGATCACGCAGGACTTCGCGAAGGCGTTCGAGAACTTCGACGTCCTGATCTCCCCGACCACGCCGACCACGGCGTTCAAGATCGGTGAGCGCGCGGACGACCCGATGGCCATGTACAAGGCCGACCTCTGCACCATCCCCGCGAACCTCGCGGGCACGCCGGCGATGAGCGTGCCGAGCGGTCTGTCCGATGAGGACGGTCTGCCGGTCGGTCTGCAGCTCATGGCGCCGGCGTTGCAGGACCACCGCATGTACCGCGTGGCCGCCGCGTACGAGCTGGCGCGCGGCGCGTTTGGAGGGCCGTCGCTGTGAACATCAAGAAGGCAAGGGGCCTGCTGGGTCTCGCCGGTGCCGTCGCGGGTGCGGTGGGAGCGTTCTCCGGCTTCCGCAACGCCCGCGCGAAGAACGACAAGCTGATGCTGGCCAACGCGGTCGCCAGCATCGTCGTGGCGGTCACCGGTGCGGCGCTCGCGGCACGCGCTCTGCGGAAGGACGAGCTGGCATGACCTCTCTCGTTGAGCTGATGGACTACGACGAGGTCGTCGAGAAGTACGACCCCGTCCTGGGCCTGGAAGTGCACGTCGAGCTGCACACCAACACGAAGATGTTCTGCGGCTGCGCCAACGTCTTCGGCGGCGAGCCGAACACCAACACCTGCCCGACGTGCCTCGGTCTGCCGGGCGCGCTGCCGGTGGTGAACGCCAAGGCGATCGAGTCGGCGATGCGCATCGGCCTCGCGCTGAACTGCGAGATCGCCGAGTGGTGCCGGTTCGCCCGGAAGAACTACTTCTACCCGGACATGCCGAAGAACTTCCAGACGTCGCAGTACGACGAGCCGATCGCCTTCAACGGCTGGCTCGACGTGACGCTCGACGACGGCGAGGTCATCCGCGTCGAGATCGAGCGCGCGCACATGGAGGAGGACACCGGCAAGTCGCTGCACGTCGGCGGCGCCACCGGTCGCATCCACGGCGCCGAGCACTCGCTGCTCGACTACAACCGCGCCGGCGTGCCGCTGATCGAGATCGTCACGAAGATGATCCCGGGCACCGGCCGCCGCGCCCCCGAGGTGGCCCGCGCGTACGTCACCGCGCTGCGCGACCTGCTCAAGGCGCTCGACGTGTCCGACGTCCGCATGGACCAGGGCTCGCTGCGCTGCGACGCGAACGTGTCCCTGTCGCCGAAGACCACCGGCGCGCTGGGCACCCGCACCGAGACCAAGAACGTCAACTCGCTGCGCAGCGTCGAGCGCGCCGTCCGCTTCGAGATGACGCGCCAGGCCGCGGTGCTCGCGTCCGGCGGTGAGGTGACCCAGGAGACCCGTCACTTCGACGAGTCCTCCGGCAGCACCTCGCCGGGCCGCAAGAAGGAGACGGCGGAGGACTACCGCTACTTCCCGGAGCCCGACCTGGTCCCGATCGCGCCGTCGCGCGAGTGGGTCGAGGAGCTCCGCGGCACCCTGCCGGAGCTGCCCTGGGAGCGCCGCGCGCGCATCCAGAAGGACTGGAACCTCACTGACGAGGTCCTCCGCGACCTGGTCAACGCCGGTGCGCTGGACCTCATCGAGGCCACCGTCGTCGCCGGCGCCAAGCCGGACGAGGCCCGCTCCTGGTGGGTGTCCTACCTCGCGCAGCAGGCCAACACCCGCGGCGTCGAGCTGTCCGGCCTGCCCATCACGCCCGCCGACGTGGCGCGCGTGATCGAGCTGGTCAACACGGGCGCGCTGACCAACAAGCTCGCCCGCGAGGCCGTCAACGGCGTGCTGGAGGGCGAAGGCTCCCCGGACGAGGTCGTCGAGAAGCGCGGCCTCAAGGTCGTCTCGGACGACTCGGCGCTGGAGAAGGCCGTCGACGAGGCCCTCGCGGCTCAGCCGGACGTGGCGCAGAAGATCCGCGACGGCAAGGTCCAGGCCGCCGGTGCGATCGTCGGCGCGGTCATGAAGGCCACCAAGGGCCAGGCCGACGCGGCACGCGTGCGCGAGATCATCATCGCCCGGTGCAGCTGAGGTTGTGACGCTGCGTTCAGCACGGCACGAGGGCGGCAGCGCTCGGTAGATACGCAATAGATGGACAGATCACAAAGGGTCACCTGTTCGTGCAGGTGACCCTTTGTGATCTTAGGCCGTCCGAGTGGCTGTTAGCTAAATGAGACGTATACCCGTAGCCGTGTGTGCCACTCTCTCCGTGCATCCATCTGGGGGGATGGAGCGTAATAGTCCAAACGAGGGGGGAAACCTCATGACGACGCAGCGTGAAGGGTTCTTGGGCGACATCGTCGACAAGGTCAAGGACTTGCTCGACGGTTCGGACGAGCACAAGAACCCCACGAAGGTGGAAGACCCGCCGATGGTGCCGCAGTGCTGCGGCCCGCCGCCTCCGGGATGGCCCATCATGGGTGGCCACAAGCTGGTGACCGAGGGTCCGGTGGAGCACGAGGCGAACTGCCCGAACCACCCGGACAACGCTCCGAAGGAAGAAGTGGCGAGCTAGTCACGCTCCGCGCTGTCCTTCAACCGGGCTCTGCGCCTGGTTGGAGGACAGCGCCATTCGGGCGAATGTGGTGTGATGATCACATGCCCGCTCGTGCCTTGGACACAGCGCGCGAGTTGTACATGCGGGGATGGGCGGAGCAGGCGAAGTTCCGGTTCCTGCCCGCCAGCCGACACCTCAAGCGTGCACTCGCGCACGCCGATCGCGCCCAGGACAGTCCGGAGCGGACGGACCTGCGCGCCCGCATCCTCTACAACCTCGGCCGGTGCCTCGGCGAGACGAGCGGCCTCGACACCGCCGTCGAGCTGTTCGACCAGGCCCGCCGCGAGATCGAACTGGTGGCCGACCCGTGGCTGCGCACCCTCCTCAAGGGGAACGCGGACTACAACCAGGGCATCCTGATCATGCGCCTGGGACAGCCGGAGCAGGCGGTCCAGTGGTACGAGCCGTTCATCGGCTTCGCCGAGAACGCCCTGCGGACCTCACCCGAGCGGATGACCGCGGAGTGGATGCACTGGCTCGCGACCAGTCTGACCAGCCGGGCGCTGGCGAACGCCGCCATCCGCCGGCGTGAACTCGCCGTCGCTGACCTCGAACGGGTCGCCGTCCTCAGCCGTGAGCACAACCTGGACACGATCTACCCCTACACGGTGGTGGCATTGGCCAACACCTACAAGCAGAGCGGCGACCTGATCGAGGCGCTGCGGCGCTACGAGGAAGCCGAACGGATCTTCCGCGCGGCCGAACAGCCCTCGGTGCTCGCCGCTGTCCAGCTCCTGCACGCGGAAGCGATGCTGATGGTCGGGATGTCCGACGACGTCGGCCGGATGCTCGACGAGGCGTTGCCGGTGCTGCGCCAGGGAAAGGTCAGCCAGGACATCGCCGAGGTCGAGATGTACCGGGCGTCGGCCGCGTTGCTGGACGACCAGTTCGACCTCGCCCGCCGGATGGCCAAGGCGTCCATGCGCAAGCTGGAGAAGCGCGGCAGCACCTGGTCGATGATGGCCGCGCTGATCGAGCTGTGGGCACACGCCATGCAGGTCAAGCGCGTGACGAACGCGTTGGTGCAGAAGGCGTTGTCGCTGTCGTCGCAGCTGGAGGCCAACCACCTGCTCGACGAGGCGTGGCTCGCGAAGGTGCTCGCCGTGCGGCTGGAGGTCCGCAGGGGAAGGCTCGCCGAGGGCGAGGTGCTGCTGCGGCAACTGCCCAGGCCGAGGGCCGTCACACCGATCGACCACCGGATGCAGCGCCGGCTCGTGCTCGCCGAACTGGCGCTGGCCAAGGGCGACCGCCGGACCGCGTTGCTGCACGCGCGCAAGGGGCTCGACGAGCTCGGCCTGGTCCGTGACCAGCTGGGCGGGCTGGAGCTGGTGTCCGCCACCGCGGTCCACGGCCGTGAGCTGCGGGAGCTGGCGATCCGGCTCGCCCTGGAGAGCAACAACGCCCGCCAGGTGTTCCTGTGGATCGAACGCACCCGTGCGCAGACTTACCGCTACGAACCGCTGGAGCTCGTCGAGAACCCCGAGCTGGCCGACCGCATCGCCGAGGTGCGGGGGCTGGGCCGGGAGCTGATGCGCGCCGGTCTCGACGGGCGGCCGACCACCAGGCTGCGGGCGGAGATCGCGAAGGCGCAGCGGGAGGCGAACCGGCTCGGGTGGCACGCGCAGCGCTGGGGGCGCACGCGTCCGATGGCGACGGTCGGCGAGGTGTTCGCCGAGCTGGGTGAGCGGGCGATGGTCAGCTTCGTGGTGTCCAACGGTGAGATGGTCGCCGTTGTGCTCGTGGGCGGCCGGGTGCGGATGGTGCGCCTGGGGGTCGCCGAACCCGCCCTGGAAGGGGCGCAGAAGCTGCACTTCGACCTCAACGCGCTGGCGCCTGACCACCTGCCGCCACCGTTGGTGCAGGTCATCGGGGCGTCGGCGCGCAAGCAGGCGGATGCGCTGGACACGTTGCTGATCAAGCCGCTGGCCCACCTCATCGGTGAGCGCGAGCTGGTCATGGTGCCGACCGGGTCGCTCTACGCGGTGCCGTGGGGTGTGCTGCCGAGCCTGCACGGCAGACCGGTCACCACGGCACCGTCGGCCACGGCCTGGCTCGCCGCCACGCAGGCCGTCGAGCCGAGGTCCGACCGGGTGCTGCTGGTGCGGGGTCCGGGGTTGCAGTTCGCGGACGGTGAGCTGGACCGGCTGGGGGCACAGCACGAGAAGGCGACCGTGCTCGCGGGGGACCGGGCGACCGCGGGGGAGGTGCTCGCGCACCTCGACGGCGCGGACCTGGTGCACGTCGCGGCGCACGGGGAGCACGAGAACGAGAACGCGTTGTTCTCCCGGCTGGAGCTGTTCGACGGGCCGTTGTTCGCGCACGAGCTGGGGCGGCTGCGCAGGCCGCCGACGCAGGTGGTGCTGTCGGCGTGCTCGCTCGCGTTGAACCGGATCAGGCCCGGTGACGAGGCACTCGGGTTCGCCGGGGCGATGCTCGCGGGCGGCACCCGGACCGTGGTCGCGGCGGCCAGCAAGGTCGGGGACGAGGCGAGCGCGGCGGCGATGGCGGACTACCACCGGGCGCTGCTCGCCGGGGCGGCACCGGCCGTGGCGCTGGCGGAGGCGATGGCGAAGGACCCGTTCCGCCGGCCGTTCCTCTGCCTGGGGTCCGGCTAGGCCGATCGGGTGGTTGTCCCGGTCACGTGCTGTCGAACGCGCTGGTCAGCTGTGACTTGTACCCGGTTGGCGGCTGTGGTTGGTGAACTTTTCTCGCAGCTCCGGCGGGTTCTGTGCCACCCTTACCCCCTCGACCGAGGGGAACGGACCCGGTCGTCGCAGCCCCCCAGGGGGTGAGGCTGGGAGCCGGGGTCCGTGCCAACGGCCCGCCTGTCGGCTCTCGCCGATGCGCGGGCCGTTGTGTCACGACGGGCACATGCGCCGGGACGCGGGAGAACGGCTTCCACCTCAACCGCGTGACCTGGAAAACCAGGGGGCGGCGCTCAGTCCTTCGTGCCGCCGGGTGGGCCCTGGCGCGTGATCAACGCAACCCGGTCGTCGGACGACACCGGCTGGCCACCGGCCTTGTTGACCGTGCCGACCAGTGCCGCGGAGTCGTTCAGCAGCTCCATCGGGCCGAGCAGGCCGTAGCCGTTCTCCTGCATGGCCGGCTCCGGCTTCCCGGTGATGGCGCCGGCGGCGTTCATCGGCAGGTTCTGGAAGCCCGCCACCTTCGACGTCGACACCCACAGCACGTCCGACAGCGACGCGCAGCCCAGGACGCCGGGCCGGTCGGTCCACCGCCACGCCGGGTCGCCCAGCGGCTTGCCCGCCGTGACGCGGTAGACCACGTCGCCGGTCGCGGCCCAGTCGGTCACCCAGATCTTCGAGGTGTCACCGGAGACGCACAGGCCGCCGGGCAGCCGCAGACCGGACGCGATCACCGCGGAGCCCGCCGCCGGGTTGCCCTGGGCGGCCTTGCCGGAACCGTCGATGCGCAGGACCTTGCCGGCCAGCGAGTTCGGGTCGGCGGCCAGTGCCGGGTTGCCCGCGTCGCCGGTCGCGACCAGCAGCGAGCCGGTGCGGTCGCTCGCGATGGCACCGCGGTTGCCGGTCGGGCCCTTCGGGATGCCGGTCAGGATCGGTTTGGGCGCGTCGCCCGGTGCGATCCGCAGCACCCGGTTGTCCGTGGCGGTCGTCACGTACACGTAGGCGAGCTGGTCCTCGGCGAACGTCGCCGAGATCGCGAGCCCGGACAGGCCGCCGTCGGAGGAGGCGTCCACGTCGACCTGTGCGACGAGGACGGGGTCGGCGTCCTTCGTGACCTTCAGCAGCCGGCCGCCGCGTTCGGTCGCGTAGGCCGCCACGCCACCGTTGGAGTCGCCGCCGATCGGCGCCACGCCGGTGACCGTGTTCAGGCAGGTGGCGATCACGCCGGGGTTGAAGTCCTTGCAGCCCTGCGGCGGCGGCACGCTCTGCGGCGTCGGGTTCTGGCCGTTCTGACCGGGTGCGGGCCGGAACTCGCCCGGCAGCTCCGGTCGCGGGCCCGCCTGCGGCGTCAGCTGCGGTTGCGCGCTCCAGCTCGTGGGCGGCGGCTCGTCGGGAAAGCTCGCACAGCCCCCTGCCAGCAGGCAGGCGGCGGCCAACAACGCAACGGAACGAACCACGGGACCAGGCTAGGTGCGCGACCGTGAGCCTGGGGTGAACACCTCGGAAGTGGCGAAGTCGACCGCCTCGACCCGTTCCAGCAGCAGGTCCAGCTCCTCGCTCACGACCTCGGGCGCCTCCAGCGGCAGGTAGTGGCTGCACGGCAGCACCCTCAGCCGCGCCTGCGGCAGCGCACCGGCCGGTGCCGCCATGCTCTCCGTGGTCGCCAGCACGTCGTCCCTGCCCGCCAGCAGTGTGACCGGGCACACGATCGAGCCGAGGTCCTGCCGCGGTGCCGCGCCCAGCGCGAGCGCCAGCGTGAAGTACCAGCGCCAGTCGTGCTGCAGGAACCGGCCGACGGCGTGCGTCACGGCCTTCGGGTCGCTGCTCGGCTTGACCACGCCGGTGTACCGCAGCAGGGACGTCGTCAGGTCCGTCACCGGCACCCGGTGCAGCACCTCGTCCAGCACCGGTCCCGCCTGCCGCAGCAGCCGCGTGCCGGTGAGACCGACCAGCCTGCGCACGGACTTCGGCACCATCGGCAGCATCGCGTCGAACGAGTCACCCGGCGCACCCGCCACGAGCAGCAGGCCCGCGACCCGCTCGGGGTGGCGCAGCGCGAGCTCGGCGGCGATCGTCACGCCCATCGACCAGCCCATGACCACGCACCGCTCGACACCCGCGTCGTCCAGCACCGCGAGCGCGTCCGACACGTGGTCGTCCAGCCCGATGTTGCGCTCGTCGACCGGGCGGTCAGAGCCCATCGTGCCGCGCATGTACCAGCTGGTGAGACCACCGCGACCGGCCAGCGACGGCCACGACTCCGGCCCCGAGCCGACGCCGGGGCACAGCAGCACCGGCGGTCCGTCGCCGCCCGGTCGCCAGGCCCGGATCTTCGTGCCGTCCCAGGAGAGGACGTCGTGCTCCCGCATGACCGACATTCTGACGTACTTTGCAGGGGTGACGCTCACTGTGCTGGTGCCAGATGACTTCGGAGTCCAGGCGCTGTCCCGGGTGGACGGTGTCCGGCCGGTCCGCTACACGCCGGGCGAGCCGTTGCCCGCCGAGGCCGCGACCGCCAGGGTCCTGGTGCCGAAGTTCCTCGCCGGCACCGACCCGCGCGAGGTGTTCGAGCAGCTGCCGGCCCTGGAGCTGGTGCAGCTGCTGAGCGCGGGAGCGGAGAACTTCGTCGGACGGATTCCGGACGGGGTGCTGCTCTCCACCTGCCGCGGCGCCCACGGCGGCAGCACGGCCGAGTGGGCGATCGGCGCGCTGCTCGCGATCTACCGGGACCTCCTCGTCTTCGACCGGGCCAGGGCCGAGGGCCGCTGGGACTTCCACCCCACGGACACGTTGCAGGACAAGAAGGTCCTGATCGTCGGCGCCGGGGACCTGGGCGAGCAGCTGCGCCGCAGGCTGGAACCGTTCGACGCGACCGCCACGATGGTCGGCCGCACGGCCCGCGAGGGCGTGCACGGCATCGACGAGCTGCCGGGGCTGCTGCCCGAGTTCGACGCCGTCGTGATCTTCACGCCGATGACCGAGGAGACCAGGCACCTGGTCGACGCGAAGTTCCTGGCCGCGATGAAGGACCACGCGATCCTGGTCAACGGCGCCCGCGGCCCGGTCGTGGACACCGGCGCGCTGCTCGCCGAGCTGAGCTCCGGGCGGCTGCGCGCGGCCCTGGACGTGACCGATCCCGAACCGCTGCCCGCCGATCATCCACTGTGGACCGCACCCGGCCTGCTGCTGACCCCGCACGTGGCCGGGAGCTGCACCGGGAGCATGCAGCGCGCCTACGCCGTGGTCGCCGCCGAACTCTCCCGGTTCGCCGCGGGGGAGCAACCGCGCAACCTCGTCCAGGGCAGCTACTAGCCCTTCCGCTACTCCATCGGGGTGAAGTTCGGCTGCCGTTCGGCTCTCGCGCGGGCTTGCCCGGTCTCCTAGCGTGCGGGCGTGGCTACTCACGACAAAGGCTCGGGCAGTCCGAGCGCTTTCTCCGACGACTCGTTCTACTCGGGCAGCGGAGGGGGAGTGCACCACTTCGACGACGGCACCACCGGGGTCGGCGAGGGCACTTCGCCGTACGACTCCACGACGAAGGCGTTCGACACCACGGCCTACACCCCGCTGGAAAGGTCCACTGTGGACAACGGCGGTGCCGGCGACGACCCGTTCGACGACCGGCGCAAGAAGTTCGGCTGGACCGCCGGTCCCGACCTCGGCCTGCTGGGCCTGCGCGCCGTGCTCGGCGGCATCTTCGTGCTGCACGGCCTGCAGAAGGTCTTCGGCCTCTTCGGCGGCCCCGGCATCACCGGCTTCGCGCAGTCGCTGGAGAAGATGGGCTACCGCGAGCCGGTCGTCCTCGCCTGGGTCACCGGCGTCACGGAACTGGCCGGCGGCGGCCTGCTGGTCCTCGGCCTCTTCACCCCGCTCGCGGCGGCGGGCCTGCTCGCGGTGATGGCCAACGTCATCGCGCTGAAGTACAAGGGCGGCTTCTTCGGCCCCAACGGCGTGGAGCTGGAGCTGGCGCTCGCGGGCATGGCGTTCGCGGCCCTGTTCGCCGGCCCCGGCCGCGCCGCGCTGGACTACAACCGCAGCTGGTTCCGCCACCCGCTGGTGGCCGGTTTCCTCGCACTCCTGCTCGCGGCGGGCGGTGCGGCGCTGACGTTCTTCGTGTTCCGGTAGAAACGCGGCATGCGGAAGAACCTGACGGGAGCACTGCTCCAACTCGCCCTGCTGGTGGCCGGCATCCCGGTCGTCTACCTGGTGGCGTTCCCGTTCGGGCTCAGCGCGCGTTCCCTGCTGCCACCGCTCGGCCTGCTCGCGGGCCTGGTCGTGGCCGGTCTCATGGTCAAGAAGACGAACCAGCCCGTCAGCGGTCCGCTGACGGGCTGGCTCGTGTTCGGCGTCAGTCTGGCGCTCGCTCTCGCTCTTTAGCGGCTGGGGTCCCGGACGGCGCCCGTGGACGCGTCAGTTGCCATGCGTGCGTACGCGCGCAGCGCAGCGGTCACCGGGCGGATTCGGTCGACCGGCTGCCACGGGCGCTCCGACGCCTCCATCTTCGCGCGGCGCTCGGACAGCACCTCGTCGTCGACCAGCAGCTCCAGCCGCCGCTCGTGCACGTCGATGAGGATGCGGTCGCCGTTCTCGACCAGGCCGATCGTGCCGCCGCCCGCCGCCTCCGGCGAGATGTGGCCGATCGACAGGCCCGACGAACCACCGGAGAACCGGCCGTCCGTGATCAGCGCGCACTTCTTGCCCAGGCCGGAACCCTTGAGGAACGCCGTGGGGTGCAGCATCTCCTGCATGCCGGGGCCACCGGAGGGGCCCTCGTAGCGCACGACCAGGACCTCGCCCGCCTGGATCTCCTTGTTCAGGATCGCCGAGACGGCCTGCTCCTGGGACTCGACGACCCGCGCGGGGCCCTCGAAGTGCCACAGCTCCTCGTCGATGCCCGCGGACTTGATGATCGCGCCGCGTTCGGCCAGGTTGCCGCGCAGCACGGCGAGGCCACCGTCCCTGGTGTAGGCGTGCTCGACGTCGCGGATGCAGCCGCCGGTCGCGTCGGTGTCCAGGGAGGACCAGCGGTTCGACGTGGAGAACGCCTGCGTGGTCCGGACACCGCCGGGCGCCGCGTGGAACAGCTCCAACGCTTCCGGTGACGGGTCCGAGGCGCGGATGTCCCACTTGCCGAGCCACTCCGCGAGCGTGGGCGTGTGCACCGACGTGACGTCGTCGTTCAGCAGACCACC
The DNA here is from genome assembly GCF_054300775.1 of Lentzea chajnantorensis. NCBI lineage: Bacteria > Bacillati > Actinomycetota > Actinomycetes > Pseudonocardiales > Pseudonocardiaceae > Lentzea > Lentzea chajnantorensis. The sequence continues at coordinate 2,443,097 of NZ_JBSDZT010000002.1, forward strand.
GCGGTACAGCTCGCCCAGCAACGCCGGGATGCCACCGGCCCGGTGCACGTCCTCCATGTGGTAATCGGAGTTCGGCGACACCTTCGACAGACACGGCACGCGGCGGGACAGGTCGTCGATGTCCTGCAGCGTGAAGTCGATCTCGCCCTCCTGCGCGGCGGCGAGGATGTGCAGCACGGTGTTCGTCGAACCGCCCATGGCCATGTCGAGCGCCATCGCGTTCTCGAACGCCTTGCGGTTCGCGATCGACCGCGGCAGCGCCGACTCGTCGTCCTCGCCGTACCAGCGCCTGCACAGCTCCACGACGACCCGGCCGGCCTCGGAGAACAGCTCGCGGCGCGCGGCGTGCGTGGCCAGCGTCGAGCCGTTGCCCGGCAGCGAGAGGCCCAGCGCCTCGGTGAGGCAGTTCATGGAGTTCGCGGTGAACATGCCGGAGCAGGAACCGCACGTCGGGCACGCGGAGCGCTCGACCTCGGAGAGCCCGTCCTCGCTCACCGCGGGGGACGCCGACGCGGAGATCGCGGTGATCAGGTCGGTCGGTGCGACGGCGACGCCCTCGACGACCACGGCCTTGCCGGCCTCCATCGGACCACCGGACACGAACACGACGGGGATGTTGAGCCGCATGGCCGCGTTCAGCATGCCGGGCGTGATCTTGTCGCAGTTCGAGATGCAGACGATCGCGTCGGCCTGGTGCGCGTTGACCATGTACTCGACCGAGTCGGCGATGATCTCGCGGCTGGGCAACGAGTACAGCATTCCGCTGTGGCCCATGGCGATGCCGTCGTCGACCGCGATGGTGTGGAACTCGCGCGGCACGCCACCCGCCTCGCGCACCGCCTCGGCCACGATGTCGCCGAGGTCACGCAGGTGCACGTGGCCCGGCACGAACTGCGTGTAGGAGTTGGCGATCGCGATGATCGGCTTGCCGAAGTCGCTGTCCGTCATGCCGGTCGCGCGCCAGAGGGCACGGGCTCCGGCGGCGTTGCGGCCGTGGGTGGTGGTGCGAGAGCGGAGCTGAGGCACTGCTCCTCCAGATTCAGTTCAAGAAGACATGCGCGCGGGACGGCCGGGTCAGGCGTCACCAGTCTGGGGGCGGTGCCTCAAAGGTTACTCGTGCCCGTGGGCTGCACCGCCACGCAGATCGGCCGCGACCAGCAGGTAGGCCAGCGCCAGCGTGATGACGTGCACAGCCGTGCACCACAGGCAGATCTTGCCGATGATCAGGAACTCGGCCGCCACCAGGTACACCACCATCAGCACGCCGATGCCCGCCGCGCCCAGCCGCACCCACCTGAGCGGCTCGACCCGCCACGCGAACGGGAGGCAGATCACGGTGAGGAACGCGAAGAAGGCCAGCCCGAGGATCGCGACGGGGATGCCGAACAGCTCCGACTGGTCGCTGGAGGTCACCGTCTCGCAGTCCACGACCGCGTCGGCCGAGCAGACCAGCGCGTCCCGGTCGAAGTGCGCGTACGTCAGGTAAGCCGAGACCAGCAGGCCCGCGACGGACAGCAGCAGGCTCAGCAGCGGAACTCGTTTGATCACTTCTCCGACTGTACGGAGTCCGGCGTTCCGGCTTCGTCAGACGCGACGGCCGGCTCGCCGGGTTCAGCCTTTCCGGCTTCCTCCTCGGCCTCGGCCGCCTGCCGCGCGGCCTTCGCCTCCTCCAGCGAGGCGCTCGGGTCCGGCACCAGGCCACCGCTGATCAACGACAGCGCCGGCAGGTGCACCATCCGCACCGCGGGCAGCGTCACCTCGGTGTCGTCGGCCCGCACCGCCTTCAGCCAGCCCTTGTCGGCGAGCCGGATGGACTTCAGCTCCGACCACTCGACCGTCGTCGAGCCGAACAGGCCGCGGGCGACGAGGCGCTCCTCGGTGGCGGTCGTGCGGTTGCGGAGCACCCAGTAGGCGTACCCGGCGGGGAACAGGTAGAGCGCTTGCAGTCCGGGAACGGTCCACGCGACGGGAGTCACGCAGATCGCGATCAAACACGCCGCGAGCAGCGCCGTTGACTGGATGCGAAAGACGAGCTTCTTCACCCGGAGGATTGTTCCACGTCCACCATCCGGGAAATGCGTCCCGCAGAGTTGACGCACTCTTGCGGGAGGGGATAACGTCCGCTTCATGCAGCGCACGCTCGTTCTCGTACTTCTCAGGCGCGTCGACGCCTGAGCCGAACAGCCTGCGTCGACGCGCGACCCTCGCACGACCCTTCTCCGGGTTGTCGAGGGTTTTTTCGTGTCCGGACCCCGATACCCACGAGGCAATGAGATGACCAGCGCACCATCGCGACAGGCTTCCGAGCCGACGTCGCCACGTCCAGGTCCGCGGCCCAAACCGGCTCCGCCCACCGGCGCGCCGATCCGGGTAACCGGTGCCCAGTCGCTCGTCCGCTCGCTTGAAGCGGTCGGCTGCGAGGTCGTCTTCGGCATCCCCGGCGGGACGATCCTGCCCGCCTACGACCCGCTGCTCGACTCCACGAAGGTCCGGCACATCCTGGTCCGCCACGAGCAGGGTGCCGGCCACGCCGCCACCGGGTACGCCCAGGCCACCGGCAAGGTCGGCGTCTGCATGGCGACCTCGGGACCGGGTGCCACGAACCTCGTCACGCCGCTCGCCGACGCGAACATGGACTCCGTGCCCGTCGTCGCGATCACCGGCCAGCAGTCGCGGCCGCTGATCGGCACGGACGCCTTCCAGGAGGCGGACATCTGCGGCATCACGATGCCGATCACCAAGCACAACGTCCTCGTGACCGACGCCGCGGAGATCCCGCGGGCGATCGCGGAGGCGTTCCACATCGCGGCGACCGGCCGACCCGGCCCGGTCCTCGTCGACATCCCCAAGGACGTGCTGCAGGAGACCACGAGCTTCTCCTGGCCGCCCGACCTGCGCCTGCCCGGTTACCGGCCGACGACCCGGCCGCACGGCAAGCAGGTGCGCGAAGCCGCCAAGCTGATCGTCAGCGCCCGCAAGCCGGTCCTGTACGTGGGCGGCGGCGTGATCAAGGCGGACGCCCACGCCGAGCTGCTGCGCCTGGCCGAGGACACCGGCATCCCGGTCGTCACGACGCTGATGGCGCGGGGCGCGTTCCCCGACTCGCACCACCAGCACCTGGGCATGCCCGGCATGCACGGCACCGTCGCGGCCGTCGCGGCGATGCAGAAGTCGGACCTGCTGGTCGCGCTGGGCGCCCGGTTCGACGACCGGGTCACCGGCCAGCTGGGCTCGTTCGCGCCGGACGCGCAGGTCGTGCACGCCGACATCGACCCGGCCGAGATCTCCAAGAACCGCCGCGCGGACGTTCCGATCGTGGGCGACTGCAAGGAGATCATCGCCGAGCTGATCGACGCGGTCCGCGCCGAGCGCGAGAACGCCAAGGCCGTCGACCTCACGCCGTGGTGGGACACGCTGAACGCGCTGCGCGAGACGTTCCCGCTCGGCTACGACTGGCCCGACGACGGCACGCTGTCGCCGCAGTACGTCATCGAGCGCATCGGCCAGCTGTCCCCGGCGGACACGATCTACACCGCGGGCGTCGGCCAGCACCAGATGTGGGCCGCGCAGTTCGTGAAGTACGAGCACCCGCGCACGTGGATCAACTCCGGCGGCCTGGGCACGATGGGCTTCGCGGTTCCCGCGGCCATGGGCATCAAGGCCGGTGAGCCGGGCCGCACGGTGTGGGCCATCGACGGCGACGGCTGCTTCCAGATGACCAACCAGGAGCTCGCCACCTGCGCCATCGAGGGCCTGCCCGTCAAGATCGCCGTCATCAACAACGGCAACCTGGGCATGGTCCGCCAGTGGCAGACGCTGTTCTACGGCGAGCGGTACTCCAACACGGATCTGGGCACGCACAAGCACCGCATCCCAGACTTCAAGCTCCTGGCGGAGGCCCTCGGGTGCGCGGGCCTGCGGGCCGAGTCGCGCGAGGAGGTGGACGACGTGATCGCGAAGGCGCTGGAGATCAACGACCGCCCGGTCGTCATCGACTTCGTCGTCGGCAAGGACGCGCAGGTGTGGCCGATGGTCGCGGCCGGCACCGGCAACTCCGAGATCATGGCCGCCCGCGGCATCCGCCCCCTGTTCGACGAGGATCTGTGATGACCAGGCACACGCTGAGCGTTTTGGTCGAGGACAAGCCCGGTGTGCTCGCGCGCGTCGCCGGCCTGTTCTCCCGCCGCGGCTTCAACATCGAGTCGCTCGCGGTCGGCCGCACCGAGTACCCCGAGATCTCCCGCATGACCATCGTCGTGTCGGTCGACGAGCTGCCGCTGGAGCAGGTCACCAAGCAGCTCAACAAGCTCATCAACGTCATCAAGATCGTGGAGCTGGAGCCGACCGCCTCCGTCCAGCGGCAGCTGGTGCTCATCAAGGTCCGCGCGGACGCGACGGTGCGGTCGCAGGTCCTCGAGACCGTGCAGCTCTTCCGCGCGAAGGTCGTCGACGTGTCGCCGGAGGCGGTCACGATCGAGGCCACCGGCACGTCTGAGAAGCTCGACGCGTTGTTGCGCATGCTGGAGCCCTACGGGCTTCGCGAGATCGTCCAGTCCGGCATGGTCGCCATCGGCCGTGGCGCTCGTTCCATCACCGCCACCGCGGTTCGTTAAATCCAGAAGGTAGGAAAATACTGTGAGCGTCGAGATCTTCTACGACGACGATGCCGACCTGAGCATCATCCAGGGCCGCAAGGTGGCCGTGATCGGCTACGGCAGCCAGGGCCACGCCCACGCGCTGTCCCTGCGCGACTCGGGCGTCGAGGTCCGCATCGGCCTGCAGGAGGGCTCCAAGTCCCGCGCCAAGGCCGAGGAGGAGGGCCTGGAGGTCGGTACCCCGGCCGAGGTCTCCGCGTGGGCCGACGTGATCATGATCCTGGCGCCGGACACCGCGCAGCGCCACATCTACGCCAACGAGATCGCCGCGAACCTCAACGAGGGTGACGCGATCTTCTTCGGCCACGGCTTCAACATCCGCTACGGCCTCATCACGGCACCGTCCGGTGTGGACGTCGCCATGGTCGCCCCCAAGGGCCCCGGCCACCTCGTGCGCCGCCAGTTCGTCGACGGCAAGGGCGTCCCGGCGCTCATCGCGGTCGAGCAGGACGCCTCGGGCACCGCGCAGGCGCTCGCCCTGTCCTACGCCAAGGGCATCGGCGGCACCCGTGCCGGCGTCATCAAGACGACGTTCAAGGAAGAGACCGAGACGGACCTCTTCGGCGAGCAGGCCGTCCTCTGCGGTGGCGCGTCCGCGCTGGTCCAGGCGGGCTTCGAGGTGCTGACCGAGGCGGGCTACGCCCCCGAGGTCGCCTACTTCGAGTGCCTGCACGAGCTGAAGCTGATCGTCGACCTCATGTACGAGGGCGGCATCGCCCGCATGCGCTACTCGATCTCCGACACCGCCGAGTTCGGTGACCTGACCCGCGGCCCGCGCGTCATCACCCCCGCGGTGAAGGAGGAGATGAAGAAGATCCTGGGCGAGATCCAGGACGGCACCTTCGCGAACGAGTGGGTGGCCGAGGACGACAACGGCCGCGCCAACTACAAGAAGCTCCAGCAGGAGGGTGAGAACCACCCGATCGAGGCGACCGGCAAGAAGCTGCGCGACATGATGTCGTGGGTCGACCGCCCGATCACCGAGACCGCCTGATTGGTCTATTGGACTGATTTTCCGGACGGCCCGCGGCCCAGAGCCGCGGGCCGTTCGTCCGCATCCGCTAGCTTCTGGGGCCATGACCGACAGCGCGCCGATCTACGACAACAAAGCGCACGTGCGCGGCAACCTGGACCTGCGCAACGCCGTCTGGCAGCGCCCGCCCGGCCCGCCGTCCGAGGGCGGTGACGCCGAGATCGCCCAGGTGGAGCACACCGACGGCGCCACGTACGTGGCCATGCGCAACTCGCTGCACCCCGAGTCGGTCCTGGTGTTCACCATGTCCGAGTGGGACGCGTTCGTGGCCGGCGCGCGCGACGGGGAGTTCGACGAGCCCTGGTGACCCGTGCGGTAACCAGCGCAAACCCCGTCCCATCCCACAGGACGCCCGCAGTGACCTGAGCCACCCGCCAGAAGCCCGCGGCAGGCCCGGTGTCTATGCTCGTTAACAGTCCGGACACATTGCGGTGCCCGGTCGGCGCGGGCCTGCCGCCCCCGACCACGCCCGCGCCCCACGATCCGACCCTTCCTGGGAGCGATGTCCGTGACCAACACCAGCCGACCTGTTGTCCTCATCGCCGAGAAGCTCGCACCGTCCGTTCTGGACGCGCTCGGTGACGGCGTGGAAGTGCGCCACGTCGACGGCACCGACCGCGCGGCCCTCCTCGAGGCCGTCCAGGACGCGGACGCCCTCCTCGTCAGGTCCGCCACCCAGGTCAACGCCGAGGTGTTCGCCGCTACCCGCAAGCTGAAGGTCGTGGCCCGCGCGGGCGTCGGCCTGGACAACGTCGAGGTGCCCGCCGCCACGCAGAACGGCGTGATGGTGGTCAACGCGCCGACGTCCAACATCGTGTCGGCGGCCGAGCACGCCGTCGCGCTGCTGCTGTCGGTCGCGCGCCAGATCCCGGCCGCGCACGAGACGCTGCAGAACCACGAGTGGAAGCGCTCCAAGTTCAACGGCGTCGAGATCAACGGCAAGACCGTCGGCGTGGTGGGCCTGGGCAAGATCGGCCAGCTGTTCGCGCAGCGCATCGCCGCGTTCGGCGTCGAGCTGATCGCCTACGACCCGTACGTCTCGGCCGCGCGGGCCGCGCAGCTCGGCATCGAGCTGGTGAGCCTCGAAGAGCTGCTGGAGCGCGCCGACGCGATCTCCATCCACCTGCCGAAGACGCCGGAGACCAAGGGCCTCATCGGCGCCGAGCAGCTGGCGAAGGCCAAGCGCGGCGTCATCATCGTCAACGCCGCCCGCGGTGGCCTCGTCGACGAGGAAGCCCTCGCGGAGGCCGTGAAGGAGGGCCAGGTCGGCGGCGCCGGCATCGACGTGTTCTCCACCGAGCCCACGACCGAGAGCCCGCTGTTCAACGTGCCGGGCATCGTCGTCACCCCGCACCTCGGCGCGTCCACGGCCGAGGCGCAGGACCGCGCGGGCACCGACGTCGCGAAGAGCGTGATCCTCGCGCTCGCCGGCGAGTTCGTGCCGGACGCCGTCAACGTCCAGGGCGGCGCGGTCGGCGAGGAGGTCCGCCCGTACCTGCCGCTGGTGCAGAAGCTCGGCACCGTCCTCAGCGCGCTCTCGCCCAAGGCGCCGACCAGCGTCACCGTCGAGGTGCGCGGCGAACTGTCCAATGAGGACGTCGAGATCCTGCCGCTGGCCGCGCTGCGCGGTGTCTTCTCGAAGGTCGTCGAGTCGCAGGTGACGTTCGTGAACGCGCCGAGCCTCGCCGCGGACCTGGGTGTGAGCGTCGAGCTGCACCAAGGAGACGGAGAGCCCGAACCACCGCAGCCTCGTCACGGTCAGGGCCGTGCAGGCCGACGGCACGACGAACAGCGTCTCCGGCACCGTCAGCGGCATCGCCCAGGTCGAGAAGCTGGTCAACATCAACGGCCGCAACTTCGACCTGCGCGCCGAGGGCACCGTGCTCCTGCTGGAGTACCCGGACCGCCCCGGTGTCATGGGCACGGTCGGCACGCTGCTCGGCGAGGCCGGCGTGAACATCGAGGCCGCGCAGATCAGCCAGACCGGCAGCGACGCGGTGATGGTGCTGCGGGTGGACCGCCCGGTCGACACCGCCGTGCTCGACCCGATCGGTGCCGCCGTGGGTGCGCGCACGGTCCGCTCGGTCGACTTCGGATAGTCACGACAAACCGGGAGGGGACCGCAAAGTCCCCTTCCCGGTTCTGTCGTCCTTCACAACGAAGTCGTAACAGGCAACTACCCGTAGACAACATTCATACTTTCGGGGCAATCGCAGACACACGATCAGCGATTAGCGTCCCAGCGAGGTTGACCCGGTGCCGTCGAGGGCGCGGCACTGCGTGTTCGGGTCGAAGGCACACACCTCGGTTGGGGCAACGTTGTGAAAAGACGATCAAGCCTGGTGGTGTTCTCCGCCATCACCACACTGCTGATCGCACCCGCCACCGCACCGGCGCAGGCGCAGGGCGAACCGCTCGCGCAGCCGGTCAAGGGTGCTCAGGGGCTCGACGCGAAGGCGTTGCAGCTCAAGGTTTCTCCCAGGCTGAACCAGGCCGGCCAGGTCACCGCGTTCGTCGCGCTGGACCGCAAGCCCGCCGTCGACGCGTTCGCGGAGAAGCAGGGCCAGGGCAAAGAGGCGCAGAAGCAGGCCGCCAAGCAGGCGAAGAACGACACGTCGGCCGCTGTCGACGGGGTCGTCCGCGAGCTCACGGCCAAGGACGGCGCCACCAGGGAGGTGTTCCGCACCTCCAACGGCGTTCCCGGTGTCGTCGTGACGGCGGACGCGGCGAAGGTGCGCGAGCTGGCCCAGCGCTCCGACGTCGTCGCGGTCTACCCGGTCGTGCCGAAGAAGCGCGACAACTCGAACGCGGTGCAGCTCACCAGGGTCGTCAACACCTGGCAGCAGTACGGCAAGCTCGGCGACGACGTCCGGGTCGGCATCATCGACACCGGCGTCGACTACACGCACGCCAACTTCGGCGGCCCCGGCACGGTCGAGGCGTTCAAGGCCGTCGACCCGCGCAAGGCCGACCCGAACTTCCCGACCGCGAAGGTCGTCGGCGGCTACGACTTCGTCGGCGAGGACTACGACGGGGAGAGCAAGGACCCGGCGATCAACACGCCGAAGCCCGACCCCAACCCGATCGACTGCAACGGCCACGGCTCGCACGTCGCGGGCACCACGGCCGGCTTCGGTGAGAACGCCGACGGCAGCACGTTCAAGGGCGACTACACCAAGCTGACCGCCGACAGCCTGAACGCGATGAGGATCGGCCCCGGCACCGCGCCGAAGGCCCTGGTCTACGCGCTCAAGGTCTTCGGCTGCGACGGCTCGACCAACGTCACCTCGCAGGCGCTCGACTGGTCGCTCGACCCCGACGGCGACGGCGACTTCTCCGACCACCTCGACGTGGTCAACCTGTCGCTCGGCTCCGACTACGGCGCCCCGGACGACCCCGACAGCCTCTTCGTGAAGAAGCTGTTCAAGGTCGGCGTCATGCCGGTCTTCTCCGCGGGCAACGGCGGTGACCTCTACGACATCGGCGGCTCGCCGGGCAACACGCCCGAGGCGCTGACGGTGGCGTCGGTGCGCGACTCCTACGTGCTGCGCGACGGCGCCGAGGTGCCCGGTCAGGGCCTCAAGGCCGGTCAGTACAGCCAGAACTTCACCGGCTACCCCGGCTACGACAAGACGCTGCCCGCGGTGAAGCTCACGCAGGCGGGCAACCTAGACGGCTGCCAGCCGATCACCGACGCGGTCGCGGGCAAGTTCGTGTGGCTGGAGTGGGACGACAACGACGCGACGCGCCGCTGCGGTTCCGCCGCCCGCGCGAACAACGTGCAGGCCGCCGGTGGTGCCGGTGTGCTGCTGTCGTCCACGCTCAACAACTTCGCGGCCGGCATCGCGGGCAACACCGCCATCCCGATGTTCCAGTTCACCGGTGACGCCACCGCCCAGGTGCGCCCGGCGCTGAACGCGGGCACGCTGACCGTCCGCCTCGCGGGCGAGCTGCGCACCTCGACGCCGACCTACGACCAGTCCATCTCGGACACCCCGAGCTCGTTCACCAGCCGCGGCACCCGCGGTCAGTCGATCAAGCCGGACGTCGCGGCGCCCGGTGACACGATCTCCTCGACCGCCGTGGGCTCCGGCAACGACCGCTCGGTCATCTCCGGCACCTCGATGGCGTCCCCGCACGTCGCGGGCATCGCGGCCCTGGTGCGCCAGACGCACCCGGACTGGACGCTGGAGGAGGTCAAGGCCTCGATCATGAACACCGCCGGTGCGGATGTGAAGGAGAACGGCAAGACCTTCGCGCCCAACCGGGTCGGCACCGGCCGCGTGGACGCCAAGTCCGCGCTGGACAACCAGGTGCTGGCGTTCGTCGAGGACGACCACGGCTACGTGAGCGCCAACTTCGGCACCGTCGAGGTCTCGAAGCCGGTCTCCAGGAGCAAGACCATCAAGATCGTCAACAAGTCCACGAAGCCGGTGGAGTACAGGGTCGGCTACACCGCGGCCACGACGATCCCCGGCGTGAGCTACGTGCTCTCGCAGGACGAGGTCAAGCTGAGCCCGCGCGGCGTCGCCCGCGTCAAGGTGACGCTGAAGATCGACGACCCGAAGGCGCTGCGCAAGACGATCGACCCGACCGTCGCGACGACGCAGCTCGACACGCCGCGCCAGTTCCTCGCGGACGCCTCCGGTCGCGTGACCCTCACGCCGACCGCCGGTGCCGTGGTGCCGCTGCGCGTGTCCGTCTACGCCGCGCCCAAGCCGGTGGCCGACATCAGCACCTTCCCGTCGCTGCGGTTCCGCGGCGGCGACAAGCAGGCCGTGCTCAACCTGAACGGCCGCGGCGTCGACCAGGGCACCGGCTCGCAGGCGTACCGCTCGCTGGTCAGCGTCCTGGAGCTGCAGGCGTCCTCGCCGAAGCTGCGCGACTGCCGCCGCAACGTCACCGAGAACTGCGCGCTCAACGAGACCGCCAAGGGCGGCGACCTGCGCTACGTCGGCGCGGCCTCCACGGCCCCGCTCGCCAAGGCCCAGGGCAGGCCGGAGGAGGCGCTGCTCGCGTTCGGTGTCGCGACGTGGGGCAACTGGTACAACCTCGGCGTCAACACCGTCCCGTTCATCGACATCGACACCACCGGTGACGGGGTCGCGGACTTCGAGACGTTCGCGACGCGCCTGACCGACACCGACCTGCTGGTCGCGACCACCGTCGACCTCAAGACGGGCCTGGAGGTCGACATCCAGGCGGTCAACAACCAGTGGGGCGACGTCGACACGAACACCGCCGACACCAACGTCGCGGTCCTGCCGGTGCTGCTCACCGCACTCGGCATCGACCCGGCGAAGGACACCTCGCGGATCTCGTACACCGCCGGCACCACGGGCTACTACGTGGCGCCGGGCAACGCGAACGGCCTGATCGACGTCATCGACCGCCCGCTGTCCTTCGACCCGCTCAAGCCGGGTCTGTGGGTGCAGGGCGGCGGTGACGCGGCGCTGTCGTACCTCGCGAAGCCGGGCACCGCGCTCGTGGTGAACCGGGACGCGAAGGCCCTGGAGCTCGACAAGTCCGAGGGCCTGCTGGTGCTCAACCACCACAACGCCACCGGCGACCGCGCCTCTGTCGTCACCGTCCGAGGCGCCGTCCGCTCCTAGCCCCTTCTCCTCCGACCTTTTCTGAAGTCCACGCGGGGACCTTTCGTGCTCTCAGAGAGTACGAAAGGTCCCCGCGTGCGTTCCGGGGGAAGCGGGGTTACTGCGTGGAACTGCCGGGCGTCACCCCTTGACGCGACCCCGTTCCTGCGATCGAGTGACACTCGAAAGTGCGGAATGGGCCGTGTGGGTGTCCCGCAGTACGGGAGATAACACCCCGATGGGGTGTCCGGCATGCGGCGAGCGGCCGTGGTGCCGGTAACCTTTCGCGGAGGAAAGTAGTCCCACCAATTGGGGACTGACACCTGGGAGGTGTGTGGATGCGGCTCGCAGTGATCCCAGGAGACGGGATCGGGCCCGAGGTCATCGCTGAGGCCCTGAAGGTCCTCAACGAGGTCGTTCCGGCGGCCGAGATCACTCGCTACGACCTCGGCGCGGCGCGCTGGCACGCCACGGGAGAGTTGTTGCCCGAGTCGGTGCTCGGTGAGCTCCGCCAGCACGACGCGATCCTGCTCGGAGCGGTAGGCGATCCGTCGGTGCCGAGCGGAATCCTGGAGCGCGGCCTGCTGCTGCGCCTCAGGTTCGAGCTCGACCACCACGTGAACCTCCGCCCCGCCCGTCTCTACCCCGGCGTCCGCAGCCCGCTCGCGGACCCGCCGGAGATCGACATGGTGGTGGTCCGCGAGGGCACCGAGGGCCCGTACGCGGGCAACGGTGGCCTGCTGCGCAAGGACACCCCGCACGAGATCGCCACGGAGGTGTCGCTCAACACGTCGTTCGGCGTGGAGCGCGTGGTCAGGGACGCCTTCGCGCGCGCCTCGGCCCGTCCGCGGCGGCACCTGACGCTGGTGCACAAGACGAACGTCCTCACGCACGCCGGCTCGCTGTGGTCGCGCGTGGTCGAGGAGGTCTCGCTGCAGCACCCGGACGTGACGGTGGCATACCAGCACGTGGACGCGGCCACGATCCACCTGGTCACCGACCCCGCCCGGTACGACGTGATCGTGACGGACAACCTGTTCGGCGACATCCTGACCGACCTCGCCGCCGCCGTTACGGGCGGCATCGGCCTGGCCGCGTCGGGCAACATGGACGTGACGCGGCGCAACCCGTCGATGTTCGAGCCGGTCCACGGTTCGGCACCGGACATCGCGGGCCAGGGCATCGCCGACCCGACGGCCGCCGTGCTGTCGGTCGCGCTGCTGCTCGACCACCTCGGCGAGCACGAGGCGTCGCGCCGGATCGAGGCGTCCGTGGCGTTCGACCTGGCGACCCGCGACCACCAGTCGCCGGGCGCGACGTACGCGATCGGCGACCGCCTGGCCGCCCTCGTGTCCTCGAACGTCCGCACGGGCTGACCGTTGTAGTGCACGCGGGGAGCTTTCGTACTCTTGTAGAGCACGAAAGGTCCCCGCGTGACTTTCACAGCTGGGCGGTGGACTCGCGCCAGGCGCGCTCCTTCTGGATCCACTCGTTGTCCTGCGGGAACTCGTCGATCGTCGGCACGCGGCGGATCTCGGTCTTGAACCCGGGCCCGGCCATCGGCATCCGCTTCGCCCACTCGACCGCCTCCTGCAGCGAGGACACGTTGAGCAGGTAGAAGCCGCCGAACAGCTCCTTGGTCTCGCCGTACGGGCCGTCCGTCACGATCGCCGGTTCGGCGGAGAAGTCGACGACGACGCCCTCGGACGGGTCGGCGAGGCCCTCGGCGGCGAGCAGCACCCCGGCCCGGATCAGCTCGTCGTTGAACGCGCCCACGACCTCCAGCATCTTGTCGAAGTCGAGCTCGCCCATGTTCGCGTAGGCCTCGTCGGTGGCGCGCATGATCAGCATGTACTTCACGGTGGTCTCCCTGCGTTGTGCCCTGCTCGCTGACGTCCACAGGTCGAACGGGCACCCCGCCGGATCGACATCACAGCGGAGAAATTTTCGAACTTCCTGTTTGCGCAGGTAGGGTCACCCGAAGTCGTGCGTGGGGGAAGACCGGTCGAAGTCCGGCGCTGACCCGCAACGGTAGGTCCCCGGCCAGGGGACGAGCCCGAATGCCCGCACACGGCAGACATAGGACTCCAACTCCTGCCGTGGACTGCGGGAAGGGCACATGTGATCGGGAAGATCAGCGCGCTCGTCGGCGTGCTCGTCGTCAGCATCGTGGCGGGCGTCGCGCTCGGCCCCGTCTCCGTCCCCTTCGGCGTCACCGCCGACCTGCTGTGGCAGGCGGTCACCGGCGGCACCGTGCCCGCCCACCTCGCCGGGCAGTACCACATCGTCTGGAACATCCGGCTGCCGCGCGTGCTGCTCGCCGCCGTCGTGGGCGCGGGGCTGAGCGCGGTCGGCGTCGCGATCCAGGCGATGGTCCGCAACGCGCTGGCCGACCCGTACGTGCTCGGCATCTCCTCGGGGGCGAGCGTGGGCGCCACGGCCGTCGCGACGATGGGGGTGCTGTCCGGGCTCGGCGTGTACGCGCTGTCGACGGGGGCGTTCCTCACCGGACTCGGTGCCACCGCGCTCGTCTACCTCACCGCGCGGTCGAGCGGGGCGCTCACGCCGTTGCGGCTCGTGCTGACCGGCACCGCGCTCGCCTACGGGTTCTCGGCCGTGGCGATGCTGCTGGTGTTCCAGGCACCGCACGGGGAGGCGGCGCGGGCGGCGATGTTCTGGCTGCTCGGCAGCCTCGGCGGGGCGGACTGGAGGTCGTTGCCGGTCGCCACGGTCGTGACCGCGCTGGGCATCGCCTACCTGATGACCAAGGCGCGGCCGTTGAACGCGCTGGCGATGGGCGACGAGACCGCGACCACGCTCGGGGTGAGGGTCAACCGGTTCCGCACGCACCTCTTCGTCGTCACCGCGGCCATGACCGGGGTGCTGGTGGCGGTCAGCGGGGCCGTCGGGTTCGTCGGGCTGATGCTGCCGCACCTCACCCGCATGGTCGTGGGCGCCGACCACCGCAAGGTGCTGGCCCTCGCACCGCTGGCCGGTGCGAGCTTCCTGGTGTGGGTGGACGTCGCCGCGCGGATGCTCGCCGCACCCGAGGAGCTGCCGCTCGGCGTCATCACGGCAGCGCTGGGCGTGCCGTGCTTCATCTTCCTGATGCGCCGCAGGGCGTACGTCTTCGGAGGCCGCTGATGCGCGTCGAGGTGCACGACGTCACCGTGCGGAACATCATCTCCGGCATCACGCTGCACGCCTGCGACGAGGTGGTCGGCATCGTCGGGCCGAACGGCAGCGGCAAGTCGACGACGTTGCGCTGCGTCTACCGGGCGCTGCGACCGGACGCCGGCGCGGTCCTGCTCGACGGCGAGAACGTCCACAGGCGACAGGGCCTCGCCCGCGACCTCTCCGCGCTGACCCAGGAGTCGCAGGTCGAGTTCGACTTCACCGTCACCGAGGTCGTGGAGATGGGCCGGCTGCCGCACGACCGCGACCCCGTGCGCGACGCCGCTGTCGTCGCAGAGGCTCTGGCCACAGTGGACGTCGGGCACCTCGCCGCCCGCAGCTTCCTCAGCCTTTCCGGCGGTGAGCGCCAGCGGGTGCTGATCGCCCGCGCCATCGCCCAGCAACCCCGCGTGCTCGTGCTCGACGAGCCGACCAACCACCTCGACATCCGCCACCAGCTCGACGTCCTCGCGCTCGCGCGGGGACTCGGCGTCACCGTCCTGACCGTGCTGCACGACCTCAACCTCGCCGCGTCGTACTGCGACCGCCTCTACGTCCTCGACGAGGGCCGGGTGGTCGCCTCCGGCACCCCGGCGGAGGTCCTCGTGCCCGAGCTCGTCGCCAAGGTCTTCCACGTCACCGCACACGTGGTCGCCCACCCCACGACAGGAGTCCCCCAGCTCCTGTTCGACCAGGAGGTCACCCCGTGAGAACCGCACTCGTCACCGCCGCCCTGCTGCTCGTCTCCGGGTGCGGCGCCACGGTCGCGCAGGACACCTCCGCGACCGAACCCGTCACCGTCACCAACTGCGGGCAGCAGGTGACCTACGACAAGATTCCGTCCAAAGTGGTCACCAACGACACCGGCATCACCGAGCTGATGTTCGCGCTGGGCCTCAGGGACCGCATGGCCGGCTACGTCGTCAACGGCATCGACACCGTCGACGTGCGGACCTCGCCGTGGAAGGCCGACTTCGACAGCGCGAAGCACCTGTCCGACAAGATCTCCAAGGAGGTCGTGCAGGGCGCCAACGCCGACCTCGTGTTCGCCGGCTGGAACTACGGCTTCAGCGAGAGCACCGGCTTCACCCCGGACGCGTTGCGGCAGCTCGGGATCGCCACCTACCAGCTCACCGAGGCGTGCCGCAACGGCGTGGGCAAGCAGCGCGGCATCATGCCCGCCCTCGACGCGCTCTACACGGACCTGCGCAACCTCGGGAAGATCTTCCGGGTCGAGGCCAGGGCCGAGGAGCTGGTCAAGGGCTACCAGCAGCAGATCGAGAACGCCGGCAGGCTGATGGCCGGCAAGCCGCGGCCCAAGGTGTTCCTCTACGACAGCGGCCAGGACCAGCCGTTCACCTCCGGCAGGAACGCGGCCCCGCAGGACGTCATCTCCAAGGCCGGCGGCGACAACGTCTTCGGCGACCTCAACGACAGCTGGACCACGGTCAACTGGGAGGCCGTCGTGCAGCGCGACCCCGACGTCGTGCTCATCGTGGACTACGCCGACGGCGAGGCGAACACCCCGCAGGAGAAGCAGCGGTTCCTGGAGGGCTACGCACCGCTGCAGAACTCGCCGGCTGTGCGGAACAAGCGGTTCTACGCGCTGCCGTACGCCGCACTGGTCGAGTCGCCGCGCAACCCGGCCTCCATCGAGGCCTTCGCGCGGTACCTGTCCCAGGCGTGAACCCGTGACCAGATAGTGGGAGATTTCCTCCCGTCACTTGGTACGTCGTGCTGAGCTGTGGCAGCATCCCGGTCATGGCTCAGCACACCGCCATCATTATCGACGAGCGCGTCGGGTAGTCGCCGCCCCTGGCACCCGACGCGCAGACCTCT
Organism: Lentzea chajnantorensis; assembly: GCF_054300775.1. NCBI lineage: Bacteria > Bacillati > Actinomycetota > Actinomycetes > Pseudonocardiales > Pseudonocardiaceae > Lentzea > Lentzea chajnantorensis. Next base: position 2,459,389 of record NZ_JBSDZT010000002.1, read on the forward strand.
CGCATCCGCGGGGGGTCTTTTTGTTTGTCCTGGACAGGAGATGACCCGCGATGGCCGGCCCCGCCGACGAGTTCCACGTCTACGACACGACGTTGCGCGACGGCGCACAACGCGAGGGAATTTCGTACTCCGTCACGGACAAGCTCGCGGTCGCGCGGCTGCTGGACGGGCTCGGCGTCGGGTTCATCGAGGGCGGCTGGCCCGGCGCTCTGCCCAAGGACACGGAGTTCTTCGCCCGCGCGGCGGCGGGGGACCTGGAGCTCAAGCACGCCGAGCTGGTCGCGTTCGGCGCCACCCGCAAGGCCGGTGTGCGTGTGGAGGAAGACCCGCAGGTCAAGGCGTTGCTCGACTCCCAGGCACCGGTCGTCACGCTCGTGGCGAAGTCGGACCTGCGGCACATCGAGCGCGCGCTGCGCACCGACGCCGAGGAGAACCTGCGGATGGTGCGCGACACCGTCCGGTTCCTCAAGGACAACGGCCGGCGCGTCTTCCTCGACGCCGAGCACTTCTTCGACGGCTACGCCTTCTCCCCGGACACCGCGCTGCGCGTGCTGGAGTCCGCTGTGGAGGGTGGCGCCGACGTCGTCGTGCTGTGCGACACGAACGGCGGCCAGCTGCCGCTCGGCCTCGCCGAGACGGTCGCCGACGTCATCGCGAAGACCGGCTTCCGGGTGGGGATCCACTGCCAGGACGACACGTCCTGCGCCGTGGCGAACACCCTCGCCGCCGTCCAGGCAGGCGCGACGCACGTCCAGTGCACCGCCAACGGTTATGGCGAGCGAGCAGGCAACGCGGACCTGTTCGCCGTCGTGGGAAACCTCGTGACCAAGCTCGGCCTGGAGGTGCTCCCGACCGGGGCGCTGGCCGAGCTCACCCGTGTCTCCCATGCGTTGGCCGAGATCGCGAACATCGCACCCGACACCCACCAGGCCTACGTCGGGTCGTCAGCATTCGCCCACAAGGCGGGTCTGCACGCGAGCGCGATCAAGGTGGACCCGGAGCTGTACAACCACATCGATCCGGACACCGTCGGCAACGACATGCGGGTGCTGGTCACCGAGATGGCCGGTCGGGCGAGCCTCGAACTCAAGGGACGTGAGTTCGGGCTCGACCTGGCCGGCCGGGGGACCGAGGTCGGGACCGCGCTGAAGCGCGTGAAGGACCTGGAGGCGAAGGGCTGGTCGTTCGAGGCCGCCGACGCCTCCCTGGAGCTGCTGCTGCGCGGCGAGCTGTCCGAACTGGACACCCCGCCGTTCACCCTGGAGTCCTACCGGGTCGTGCTCGACCACCGCTCGGACGGCGAGATCGTGTCCGAGGCCACGGTCAAGGTGCACGTGGCGGGGGAGCGGGTCATCGCGACCGCCGAGGGCAACGGACCCGTGCACGCACTGGACGCGGCCCTGCGCAAGGCGTTGCTGCCGCACCTGTCCTGGTTGGACGCCGTCGAGCTGGCCGACTACAAGGTGCGCATCCTCACCGAACACCCCGGCACGGACGCGGTGACGCGCGTGCTGGTGGAGTCGACGGACGGCGAGCGCGAGTGGACGACCGTGGGGGTGCACGGGAACATCGTCGAGGCCTCCTGGCTTGCACTGTGCGACGCGTTGGTGCACAAGTCGATGCGTTCCGGCTCACACATCTAAGGTGTAGTACGTGCGTATTGCCAGGATCGCTCACCCGCAAGGCGTAGCTTTCGTCGCCGTTCACGGCGAGGAAGCCGCAGAGATCGCCGAACACCCCTTCGGCGAACCGACTTTCACCGGACGCAAGTGGCCCTTGGCCGACGTCAGGCTGCTCGCGCCCATCCTGCCCACCAAGATCATCGGGGTCGGCCGGAACTACGCGGACCACGCGGCGGAGCTCGGCAACGAGGTCCCCGCGGAGCCGTTGATCTTCTTCAAGCCCAACACCTCGGTGGTCGGGCCGAACGTGGAGATCAAGCTTCCGGCCGCGTCCGAACGAGTGGACTTCGAAGGCGAGCTGGCCGTCATCATCGGCCAGCCGTGCCGGGACGTGTCCAGGGCCAAGGCCATGGGCGTGGTGATGGGCTACACCATCGCCAACGACGTCACGGCGCGCGACCTGCAGAAGAAGGACGTGCAGTTCACCCGTGCCAAGGGCTTTGACACCTTTTGCCCGATGGGTCCGTTCATCGAGACCGAGTTCGACCCGTCGGACGTCCGCGTCGTCACCGAGGTCGACGGAGAGGTCAAGCAAGACGGACGTACTTCCTCGATGGTGCACGACATCCCGTCGCTCATCGAGTACGTCTCTGCGGTCATGACGCTGCTGCCCGGCGACGTGATCCTCACCGGCACGCCCGCCGGCGTGGGACCGCTGAGGGCCGGACAGACGGTCTCCGTGACTGTGGACGGCCTTGGCACGCTCACCAATCCGGTGGCAAATAGGTAGCCGTACGGAGCAATCCGGCGTTCGGCAGGTTACGCACCGGGGTACCCGCTAGTAACTTCCCGGTGTCATGACGGACCCCGCGTCCACCCGCGTGCTGCTCGTCGACGGTTCACAGCTCCTCACCGAGGGGCTGCGGATCTCGCTGCACCGCACGCACTCCTTCCGCGTTGTGGGCATCGCCCACACCGTGGCCGATGCCGCGCGCTGCCTGCGCGGCGTGCCGGTGGACCTGGTAGTCACGGACTTCGACGTGCCGGGCGCCGGACCGCTGCGCACCGTGCGGGACACGGCGCAGTACCGGCCGGACGCCCGCGTCGTCGTGCTGTCCAATGCGGACAGTCCGAGCTGGGCCCGCGCCGCGCTGGACGCCGGCGCGGTCGCCTACCTGCTGAAGACCTCACCCGTGGCCGAGCTGCTGCCGCTGATCGCGGCCGCGGTGCGGGGTGCGCCCGCCACGATCGACGCACGGGTGGGGTCCTTCGCCCGGTTGCCCGCGCGGATGCCGCCGCCCGCCTCGCTCGGCCGGCTGTCGGCGCGGGAGTTCGACGTGCTGGCCGAGATGGCGAAGGGCATGGACAACGCCCGCATCGCCCAGCGGCTCTTCATCAGCAACGACACCGTGAAGACGCACGTGAAGGCGATCCTGCGCAAGCTCGGCGCCCGCGACCGGGCCCACGCCGTGGCGATGGTGCTCGGGGAGAAGCTCCGAGGCGTTCGTCACGACCTGACGATGGTCTGCGGTGCCCTGCGCGCGAAGTCCGGCGCGTGCTCCGGACGTGGGCCGATGGCCACCAGGTAGGCCGGCACGGCCTGCAGGAACGGGAACCGCCGCGCCACCCGGAGCATGAACGGCGTGCCGGTGCTCGACACCGTCTCGGTGCTGTTGAGCTTGCGCCCGAGGAACAGCCGGTGGACGGCCCGCTGCATCGTCTGGACGACCACGGTGGGGAAGAGCCTGCGGCTCCGCACCTTCGCGAGCACGGCACCCGTGACCCCGCCCTGCCGCAACGGCTTCGCGAGCAGCGCGGCCGCCGCGACCGCGTCCTGGACGGCGAGGTTGATGCCGACGCCACCGACCGGCGACATCGCGTGCGCGGCGTCACCGATGCACAGCAGACCGTCGACGTGCCAGCGCCGCAACCGGTCCAGCTTCACGTCCAGCAGCTTGACGTCGTCGAGGGTGGTCAGGTGCCCCACCCGGTCGGAGAGCCACGGCACGAGCGTGACGAGGCGGTCGCGGAACTTCTCCACGCCCTCCGCGCGCACCTGCTCGTCGGTGCCCTTGCGGATCAGGAACGCGCACTGGAAGTACTCACCGCGCGGGATCAGCACCAGGCCGCTGCCCGCGCTGAACCGGCCGGCACCGCCGCGGACCGGGTCGTCCTCGGTGCGCGGCAGCCGGAACCACCACACGTCCATCGGCGCGCCGAAGCGGTACACCGGCAGCTCCACGGCGTCGCGCAGGATCGAGCCGCGCCCGTCTGCCGCGACGACCAGGTCCGCGGCGATCTCGCCCTCGTGCCCGCCGGCCCGGTCCCGGTAGGTGACGCCGGTGACCCGGCCGCCGCTCCTGGTGATCCCGGTGACCTCGGTGCTCATCCGCAGGTGGAACCGCGGCTCCAGCCGGCCCGCGTCCGCGAGCAGGTCGAGGAAGTCCCACTGCGGCACCATCGCGATGTGCCGGTGGGCACCGGGAAGCCGGTTCAAGTCGGCGATCGTGGCCTTGCGGCCGCCGTCCAGCAGCACCTCGACCTCGTCGACCAGCTGGTGCGGCACCTGCTCGAAGGCAGGCCCCAGGCCCAGCTCGTCGAGCAGCGTCAGCGTCGACGCGTGCACGGTGTCACCGCGGAAGTCCCGCAGGAAGTCGGCGTGCTTCTCCAGCACCGTCACCTCGACGCCCCCGCGCGCCAGCAGCAACCCCAGCACCATTCCCGCGGGTCCGCCTCCGACGACGAGGCAGGTGGTCCTCTCCATGTCGATCCCCTCTTTTCAACCCTCGTTGAATAAATTCAGCATGCTCCTGATCGCCATGGCCGTCAAGCCGGTCGTGCTGTGGCGGGTGTCGCGCGGTCGCACCGCAGCTCGACAGTCCTCTGTGGACTGTCTGGTACCCCAGGCCCCGAAACCGTTGCGGCTGGTGCGATCCAGTGCGACTGGAGCTAAGGTGTCGCGCCGCTGGAACAACCGCCTTCCGAGTGGTGCCAGGGGTAGTCGAACAACACTCGTCCGGGCGATTGCATTCGGCGGCCGGACGAGTCTCACTGGTTCGTTCGGGGCCTCAAGGTCGGCTGGATCGAGCAAGGACCCACGGGAATCACCTCGTTAGCCGAATCGGACGAGGGGCCCACGCACCTAACCTTCCTGGGTGACAACTGCGTCCCCGACTTTCACGCGTAAGAGAACCGGCGAGATCCGCGCTGTGTGCCTGGACGTCGACGACACACTTGTCGACTACAGCACCTCTTCGCGCGCCGCGTTGGCCTCGATGGTCGGTAACGCCGACGCTTGGTCGTTGTGGCAGCGGATCACCGACGACCACGTCTCCCGCCAGCTCGCCGGCGAGCTCCAGTACGAGCAGATGCGCAACATCCGCACCCAGGCCTTCTTCTCCGCCCTCGGCGAGGAGCTGTCGATCGAGGAGGCCACCCGCCGCGAGCTCGGCCGCCAGGCGGTCCTCTCGGCGGGCTGGTGCCTGTTCCCGGACGTCATCCCCATGCTCGACTGGCTGCGGGCCACCGGCCTGCCGATCGCCGCGATCAGCAACGCCTCCGGACGCCACCAGCGCGTGAAGATCGCCCAGCTCGGCCTTTCGCCGTACTTCGACGCCGTGCTCATCGCCGGCGAGGTCGGCTGCGCCAAACCCGACCGCGTGATCTTCCACACCGCGTGCCTCGCACTGGGCGTCCCGCCCGGCGACACCGTGCACGTCGGCGACCGGCTGCACGCCGACGCCATTGGCGCCAGGGACGCCGGGATGCACGGCGTCTGGATCAACCGCACCGGCCCCACCGGCGGCACCCTGCCCACGGGCCTGTCGTCCATCACGACGCTGGCGGAACTGCCGGAGCTGCTCGTCTGCGAGCTCTCCGCCGCCACCGCCTGAGCGCTCCCCGAGACCGGCTCCCACCTGGGCTTTTGCCGTTGGGTGGGGGCCGATTTCACTTCTGGCGGGGACGTGGTCTAGTATTTCTCCCGGCAGCAACGAGGGCCTTCGGAACTCAGCGAGAACCGAAGACGATCGTGAGAGCCAATGGGGTATGGTGTAATTGGCAGCACGACTGATTCTGGTTCAGTTAGTCTAGGTTCGAGTCCTGGTACCCCAGCTGCTGAGAAGAAAATCGAGAGTGGTAAGCTCCCGATCGAGAATCTCGGCAAAGCAAGAAAACGAACTGAATAGCCCGGATTTGGAACCGGCAGAGCGATCTGATAAGGTTCCTCCAGGCAAGAAGTTCTAGGGCCCCGTCGTCTAGCGGCCTAGGACGCCGCCCTCTCAAGGCGGTAGCGAGGGTTCGAATCCCTTCGGGGCTACAGAGGTGGGAGAGGCCTGTCAGCGGAAAGCGCTGACAGGCCTCTTTCGCTTTGTCCTCTGGGGGCCGAGCCCCCAGACCCCCAGCCGGCGGGCTTCGCCCCCGGACCCCCCGTTGGGGTTCCCGTCGAGGAATGTGCGGGCTTCGCTTCGCTCGCCCCTTGGGTGACAAACAACGAAGGCAGACTGGGCGTCGCTTCGCTCGCCCCCGATTAATGGGAGCGGTGGCGGGGGCTTATTAGTTTGGTGCGACAAAGCCCCCGGCGCTGGAGCGACGGGGGCTTTGTGTGTGGAGGGTTACAGGCGGCTTTGGAGAGCTTCTGCGGCGGCCAGGAGGTCTGCTGCCCAGCGGGCGCCGGGGCGGCGGCCCATGCGGTCGATGGGGCCTGAGACGGAGACTGCGGCCACTACGGCGCCGGAGGAGTCTCTGACTGGAGCGGAGACTGAGGCGACGCCTGGTTCGCGTTCTGCGACGCTTTGCGCCCAGCCGCGGCGGCGGACCTCCAGGAGCGTGCGTTCGCCGTAGACGGCGTCCGCGAGGACCGCGCGCTGGGTACCGGGATCCGACCAGGCCGCCAGGACCTTCGCGCCCGAACCCGCAGTCATCGGCAGGCGGGCACCGATCGGCACGGTGTCGCGGAGACCCGATGGGGGCTCCGCCGACGAGACGCAGACGCGCTGCATGCCGTCACGGCGGTACAGCTGCACGCTCTCACCGGTGATGTCGCGCAGCCGCGGCAACACCGAAGACGCCGCGTCCAGGAGCGGGTCCGTCGCACCACCCGCCAACTCCGCCAGCGCCGCACCCGGACGCCAACGGCCGTCAGAGCCCCGGCGCAGCAGGCGGTGCACCTCCAGGCCCACGGCCAAGCGGTGCGCTGTTGCTCGCGGAAGGCCGGTGCGATTGCACAACTCAGCCAGGCCGCACGGATCTTTTGCCACGGCGTTCAACACGGCCACTGCCTTGTCCAGCACGCCGATCCCGCTATGCTGTCCCACAAGCCGATACTAACTTCCCAGACAGTGAGAAGTCCAGATCTGTCGGCACGTCCAGACTGTGGGAGATGTCGCGATGAGCCGCACGCTCGCGGAGAAGGTGTGGGAGGCACACGTTGTGCGCCACGGCAGTGGCGCGGAGCCGGACCTGCTCTACATCGACCTCCACCTGCTGCACGAAGTAACCAGCCCCCAGGCGTTCGACGGGCTGCGCCTCGCCGACAGGAAGCTGCGCAGGCCCGACCTCACGATCGCCACCGAGGACCACAACGTCCCGACCGTCGACATCGACAAGCCGATCGCGGACCCCGTGTCGCGCCTGCAGGTCGAGACGCTTCGCCGCAACTGCGCGGAGTTCGGCGTGCGGCTGCACCCGATGGGCGACCTGGAGCAGGGCATCGTGCACGTGGTCGGCCCGCAGCTCGGCCTCACGCAGCCCGGCATGACGGTCGTGTGCGGTGACAGCCACACGTCCACGCACGGCGCGTTCGGCGCGCTGGCGTTCGGCATCGGCACGTCCGAGGTCGAGCACGTGATGGCGACGCAGACGTTGCCCCTTCGTCCGTTCAAGACGATGGCGATCAACGTCGAGGGAGCGCTCAAGCCGGGCGTCACGGCGAAGGACGTCATCCTCGCCGTCATCGCGAAGATCGGTACCGGCGGCGGGCAGGGCTACGTCCTGGAGTACCGCGGCGCCGCCATCGAGGACCTGTCGATGGAAGCGCGCATGACGGTCTGCAACATGTCGATCGAGGCGGGCGCCCGCGCCGGCATGATCGCGCCGGACGACACGACCTTCGACTACCTGGAGGGCCGCCCGCACGCACCGTCCGGCGCGGACTGGGACAAGGCCGTCGAGTACTGGCGGACGCTGCGCACCGACGACGACGCCACCTTCGACGCCGAGGTGACGATCGACGCCGACGAGCTCACGCCGTTCGTGACGTGGGGGACCAACCCCGGTCAGGGCCTGCCGCTCGGCGCGAGCGTTCCCGACCCGGAGGCCATCGCCGACGAGAACGAGCGCGTGGCCGCCGAGAAGGCGCTGTCGTACATGGGCCTGGAGCCCGGCATGCCGCTGCGCGACATCCGGGTGGACACCGTCTTCCTCGGCTCGTGCACGAACGGGCGCATCGAGGACCTGCGGGCCGCCGCGGACGTCATCAAGGGCAAGCGCGTCGCCTCCGGGGTGCGGATGCTCGTCGTGCCCGGTTCGATGCGGGTGCGCAGGCAGGCCGAGGACGAGGGCTTGGACAAGGTGTTCCTGGACGCGGGCGCCGAGTGGCGGCAGGCCGGCTGCTCGATGTGCCTTGGCATGAACCCGGATCAGCTCGCCCCCGGCGAGCGCAGCGCCTCGACCTCCAACCGCAACTTCGAGGGCAGGCAGGGCAAGGGCGGCCGCACGCACCTCGTGTCCCCGCTCGTGGCGGCCGCGACGGCCGTGCGCGGCACCCTGTCGGCCCCCGCAGACCTGGAGAACTGACCATGGACGCCTTCACCACCCACACCGGCGTCGGTGTGCCGCTGCGCAGGTCCAACGTGGACACCGACCAGATCATCCCGGCCGTCTACCTCAAGCGCGTGACCCGCAGCGGGTTCGAGGACGGCCTCTTCGCCGCCTGGCGCGGTGACGAGCACTTCATCCTCAACCAGGAGCCGTTCCGGGCCGGCAGCGTGCTCGTGGCCGGTCCCGACTTCGGCACCGGCTCCTCCCGCGAGCACGCCGTCTGGGCGTTGATGGACTACGGCTTCCGGGTGGTCGTCTCGTCCCGGTTCGCCGACATCTTCCGGGGCAACGCGGGCAAGCAGGGCCTCGTCGCCGCCCAGTGCTCCCAGTCCGATGTCGAGCTGCTGTGGAAGCTGCTCGAGTCGGAACCCGGCACCCCGGTCACCGTCGACCTCACCGACAAGACCGTCCGCGCCAAGGACTTGGTGGCGCCCTTCGAGATCGACGACTACACCCGCTGGCGGCTTCTGGAAGGCCTCGACGACATCGCTTTGACACTGCGCCACGAGGCCGAGATCAGCGATTTCGAGGGCAATCGCCAGACTTGGTTGCCCACAACGGATCCGCTTCCGGCGGTCTGAGAGGGGGCCGGATTCTCCCCTTGAGAGGGGCGAATCCGGCGCCCGGAGTCCCTCGAAGGGGCGCAATTAGCCACGCCACAACGAAAATTTTGGCGTGGCGATTGGTATTTCCCGCGATTTGGGCCTACCGTTGCGTTCTAGTCGGCCCGAGCTAGGGCCGTGAGCGTCCTGGGAGGGACTGAAGGTGAACAAGGCCCAGCTCATCGAGGCGCTCGCCGAGCGCCTCGGAGACAAGAAGACTGCCGGTGCTGCTGTTGACGGTCTCGTCGATGTGATCGTGCGAAGCGTCAACAAGGGCGAGAAGGTCAACATCACGGGCTTCGGCGTCTTCGAGAAGCGTGCCCGCGCGGCTCGCACTGCGCGCAACCCGCGCACCGGCGAGACCGTGAAGGTCAAGAAGACCAACGTGCCCGCGTTCCGGCCCGGCTCGACGTTCAAGGACGTCATCAGCGGTGCGAAGAAGCTGCCGAAGGCCGTTGCGGCCAAGGCCGCCGCGAAGCCCGCCGCCGCCGCTGCGACCGCGAAGCCCGCGGCCACCAAGGCTCCGGCGACCAAGGCCGCGACGACCCGCGCGACCACGACGCGCACGCGCACGGCCGCGGCCGCCACCAAGGCGCCCGCGACCCGTCGCACCACCACCACGGCCGCCGCGGCGAAGACCACGGCTGCCAAGGCGCCCGCGAAGGCGCCCGCCACCAAGGCCGCCGCCGCCACGAAGACGACGGCTGCGAAGACGACGGCTGCCAAGGCCACCCCGGCCAAGAAGGCCCCCGCCGCCAAGACGACGGCCGCGGCGAAGCCCGCTGCCAAGACGACGGCCGCGGCCAAGCCGGCTGCTCGCAAGACGGCTGCCAAGAAGAAGTGAGACGGGCCTCCCGGAGAGGAGGCTGCGTCACTTCAGCATCATGCGAAAGGCCCCGGTGTGCGCACACCGGGGCCTTCGTGTTCCCCGGTGCGGGCCGGAACCGGCGCTGAGTTCGCAGGCGTGAGCTCGCGGCGCGGATGGCGCCGCCAATCTCCATTCCGCCAATACAAATAACGCTCGGCCCTTCCGAACGCACCCCCGCACAAGCGAAACCGCCGCCTTCCCGGCCCACTCAGTTGCCGGAGGCGAACTTTCGTCGGGCGAGAAGGCGGCGGCGGTGCGAGCGCGGCCGGAACGGTCTCAGGGACGGGGCAGCGGCGAGGCCAGGTAATGCGCCGACACCAGCGTTGGCCAGCGCGAAGGCGCGTCCGAAGTGGACCAGGAGCCGAACGGGCGGGTGAAGGCGAGCACCCAGGTGCTGCCCTTCTTGCACGGGACCTCCGGCAGCCGCAGACCCCCGAGGCTCGGCCAGCGTCTGCACCAGGGACGGGATCACCCCGCCCTGCGACGACACCACGGCCCTGCCTTCGTCAGCCGCGACCTCCAGCAGCCGCACCAGCCCCGCCTCCGGGTCGGGCCAGTAGCCCTCCTCGGACAGCCGCGGCTCCTCGACCACCTCCACGTCCAGGTCCGCGGCCACACCCCGCACGGTGTCCGCACAGCGCACCCGAGGGGCCGTGTGCACGCGCGTGGGCGCCCACAGGGGCAACAGCGCCCGCAACGCCTTGGCCTGCCGCCACCCGGCGTCGGAGAGCGGCCTGAGGTCGTCGTCGCCCTCCCACTCGGACCGCTTGCCGGCCTTCGCGTGCCGCACCAGCAGCACCAGCAGCAGGTCCGCGGGCAGCCGCGCGAACTCGGCCAGCACCAGCCGGTCCGGTTCGTAGGTCAGCAGCGCGGGGGCCTCGGCGATCGGCAGCCAGCGCAGCTCGTCGACCTCGTCGTTGACCGCGAAGGACCCCGACACGGCCTCGGCCGCGTAGTAGTCGACCGTCTTCGGCACGCCCTTGACGTCGTAGGAGACCTGCTTCAGGTGCCGGCCGAGCACGCACGCGTACCCGGTCTCCTCGGCGATCTCCCGCACGGCGCACTGCGGGATGGTCTCCCCGTCGTCGAGCTTCCCCTTGGGCAACGACCAGTCGTCATAACGCGTGCGGTGGACCAGCGCGACCTCGACGTCCCCGTCGGCGTCGCGCCAGAGCACCGCACCGGCAGCTCTGATCACCCAAGGGCTCCGTGCTCGTGCAGCAGTTCCATTTGGTGGTCGCGCACGGACGTGCCGTCCGAGGGCGATGGTTCCCATTCTCCGTCGGCGCGCAGCACCCAGCAGCGGGTGTGCGGGTCCAATGCCGAGACGAAGATGTTCGAAAGCTGGTTCGTGAGCCGCGGATCGGTCACGCGAACGGCGACCTCGACGCGCCGGTCGAGATTCCGGTGCATCATGTCCGCGCTGCCGATCCAGAACTCGTCGCAGCCGACGAACTGGAAGATGCGCGAGTGCTCCAGGAACCGGCCGAGGATCGACCGCACGTTGATGTTCTCGGACAACCCCTTGATGCCGGGTTTGAGGCCGCAGATCCCGCGCACCACCACGTCGACCGGCACACCGGCCTGCGACGCGCGGTACAGGGCGTCGATGACCTGCTCGTCCACGAGCGAGTTCACCTTGATGCGCACACCGGACGGACGGCCCGCCTGCGCGTGCTCGATCTCCAGGTTGATGCGCTCCACGATGCCCTTGCGCACGCCGTAGGGCGCGACCAGCAGCGAGCGGTACTCGTCCTGGCGCGCGTACCCGGTCAGCACGTTGAACAGGTCCGTGAGGTCCGCGCCGATCGTCGGCTCCGCGGTGAGGATGCCGACGTCCTCGTACAGCCGCGCCGTCTTCGGGTTGTAGTTGCCGGTGCCGATGTGGCAGTAGCGGCGGATCGTCGAGCCCTCCTGGCGCACCACCAGCGAGGTCTTGCAGTGCGTCTTCAGGCCCACCAGGCCGTACACCACGTGCACGCCCGCCTTCTCCAGCGTGCGGGCCCACTTGATGTTCGCCTGCTCGTCGAAGCGCGCCTTGATCTCCACCAGCGCCACGACCTGCTTGCCCGCCTCGGCCGCGTCGATCAGCGCGTCCACGATGGGCGAGTCGCCGGAGGTGCGGTACAGCGTCTGCTTGATGGCGAGCACGTACGGGTCGGCCGCCGCCTGCTCGATGAAGCGCTGCACGGACGTGGAGAACGAGTCGTACGGGTGGTGCACGAGGACGTCGCCCTCGCGCAGCGTCGCGAACACGCTCTTCGGCGTCTCCCGCTCACCGAACGCCGGGTGCGTCGCCGGCACGAACGCCGGGTCCTTCAACGTCTTGCGGTCGATGCCGTAGAGCTGCCACAGGCACGACAGGTCGAGCAGCCCTGGCACGGTCACGACGTCGTGCGGGTCGACCTCCATCTCCCGCAGCAGCAGTTCGAGCATGTGCTCGGTCATGTCGTCGGCCACCTCGAGGCGCACCGGCGGGCCGAAGCGGCGCCGCGCGAGCTCGCGTTCCAGCGCCTGCAACAGGTCCTCGTCGCGGTCCTCCTCGACCTCCAGGTCCGCGTTGCGGGTCACCCGGAAGGCGTGGCACTCGATGACCTGCATGCCGGCGAACAGCTCGCCCAGGTGCGCGGCGATCAGCTCCTCCAGCGGCAGGAACGTCGCCGACGACGAGGACCGGTCCGACTCGACCCGCACCAGGCGCGGCACGTTGTCCGGCACCTTCACGCGGGCAAAGCGCTCGCCGCCGCCCTGCGGGTCGCGCACGGTCACGGCGAGGTTCAGCGACAGCCCCGAGATGTACGGGAACGGGTGAGCGGGGTCGACGGCCAGCGGCGTGAGCACCGGGAAGACCTGTTCGCTGAAGTAGTTCGAGAGCCGCAGCCGGTCGTAGTCCGTGAGGTCGCCCCACGTCACGATGCTGATCCGGTGCTCCTCCAGACCGGGCCTGATGTGGTCGAGGAACGCGCGGGCGTGCTGCTCCACCAGTTCCTGCGAGCGCTTGGAGATGGCCACCAGCTGCTCGAGCGGCGTGAGCCCGTCCGCGCTGCGCACCGTGAGACCGGTCTCCGCCCGCCGCTTCAGCCCGGCGACCCTGACCATGTAGAACTCGTCGAGGTTCGAGGCGAAGATGGCGAGGAACTTCGCCCGCTCCAGCAGCGGCTGCGAGGAGTCCTCCGCCAGCGCGAGCACCCGCGAGTTGAAGTCCAACCAGGACAGTTCCCGGTTGAGGTAGCGGTCGTCGGGCAGGTCGGTCGGCAGCGCGCTCGACGTCACGGCGGGCGGTGCGGAGGGAACACCCCGCACCGGCGTCGCCACCGGCTGCGCGGGCTGGGTCTTGCGCCGCGGTGGGTTGGACGCCCGCCTCGTGGCCGCGCGCGGCTGCTTGCGCGTGGTCGCCTCGGGCGGGGTCTCCGCCGCCTTGCTCCGCGTGGCTCGACGCCGGGGAGGTGTCGGCTTGCCGTCAGTGTTCTCCGTGCTCACGCCCCGCATTGTTCCGCACTATCGGCGTGAGCGCCCCCGCCGAGAACGTCCGACCGGTGAACTCCTCGTCACAGAACAGGCGGCCGGACGGCCGTCACGACGCCGCCGGCATCGCGTTCGAGGGTCACCCGCTGACCAGGGCGCAGCATCCGCCAGCCACCCGCCGCGACCGCTTCCGCGCTCACGTCGAGCAGAACGCCGTCGTCCCGCAGCACCACCGCGGAACCATCACCGTCAAACGTGGACACCGTCGCCTGCACGGAGCAGAACGATAGACGTCCGGACCCGACCGGCCGAACCGGTGCGCCGCCGGGGCCGGCGTGGAGACCGGCCTCACGACGTCCGACGTCACCGAACCGGACCAGCCGGAACGCCTGTTGATGTTGAGTTGGTGGTACTTGCAGATGCCGGCAGAGCCAGGGGGGAACTTGGGGCGTCGAAGGCACAACATCGTGTCTGCTGTGGACCCGGCCGGACTCGGGGTGCTGCCCACCGGCACGTCCGCGTGCATCAACGGGTGCTCGTTCCTGTGGACGGCGGGGTTGGGCAGGTCGGACGCCAAGACCGGCCCGCGAGCACCCGCCGGGTTCGCCGCCCTGCGGGGCACGAGCCGGATCGGCCGGGGAGAGCGACCGGGAACCCGTGCCGCTCGCCCCGAACCCGTTCTACGGCTGAGCCTGCCCGATGGTCGCCAACCGCGCCGACTCCGGCGACTGCGGAGCGGGGGCCTGCGGAGCGCCCTGCTGAGGCACCTCCGCCTCCTGGACGCGCCGGCGGGCGATCACCCGGCGGCCGAGGTTGATCATCGGGATCTCGACCGCGCGGTACAGGACGCTCGCCAGCGCCAGCCCCAGCGCGGTGACCGCCACGGCCTGCCCGGTGCCGGACAGCTCGGGCCAGAAGAACCAGATGACCGTCGCCGCGACCGTCTGCACGAGGTAGAGCGAGTACGACCGCTCACCCACGAACTGCATGGGCCGGGTGGACAGCAGGGTCGTGACCGGTCCCGGCGAGACCAGCGCGGCGAGCAGGACCGCGGTCGCCACCGCGTAGACGGGGATGACCAGGACGTGACCGGGGATGCCCGCCAGCCCGTCGAGGAACGCGGCCATCGGCTTCACGGCCAGGTGCACGCCGGCGAATCCGATCGGGACGACGAGCTGCGCCGCGCGGTTCGTCAGCGGCCGCAGCACCGCGAAGCCGAGCGGGCTGTGCAGCGCGACGGCCAGCAGCACGCCGGTGAGGATCGAGAAGTAGTGCAGCGGCCAGCCGGGGTTGCCGTGGCCCACCGTGAAGTTGACCGCGACGAGCGCGAGCAGCATGCCCAGCAGCGCGGCACCGGCGCGGCGGCGCAGCACGACGGTGCCCAGCGCGATCGCCACCAACGGCCAGACCAGGTAGAACTTCTGCTCGATGCCCAGAGACCACGACTGGCCGTACGGGCTGTTGTCGGCGAACTCGTTGGTGAACGTGAGGAAGTACTTGAGCGACGGGCCGATCCCGTTGCTCGTGAACGTGCCGTAGAGCGCCGAGCTGACCGCGGCGACCGCCAGCACCACCAGGTACACCGGCATGATCCGGAACGCCCGGCGCAGGTAGAACTCCTTGAGCGAGATCCGGCCGGTCCTGCGTTCCTCGCGCAGCATCAGCGTGGTGATGAGGAAACCGCTGAGGACGAAGAACATCTGGACACCGGCCCAGCCCTGCAACCAGTCGGGGCCGCCGTAGTGGAAGAACACGACGAGCACGGCGGCGATGGCGCGCAGGCCGTCGAGCGCGGGAAAGCGGCGCAACGCCAGGTAGTCGGCGTGCGTCAACGAAGACAACTCAGAACACCTCGGGAACGCGTCGGGGAACACGACGTCGGGGGCACGTCGCCAGGGGGGTTACTTCGGGGGATACGGATGTAAAGGTGCTGAGGGTTCCCGTTGCGTTGCTCGGAGTAACTGATTCGTGGCGTTCGTCACGGTGTCAGCAGGCGGGCAGTGCGGACAGCGCCGACAGGGGAGCGGCGGCCGCCACGTCGCGGCCGCGCCGGGTGAGCGCGCCGCCGTGGACCTCCAGCCAGTAGTCGTCCTCGGTCGTGTGCACGGTGGTGCCGCTGCGGACGTCCGTGACGTACGAGGACTCCGAGCGCCACGACACGAAGTCGCCGCTGACGCGCGGGAGCACGATGCCCTCCGTCTTCGGCACCGCCTCGATCTCGGCGATCCTGCGCGGCCGCGACCAGTCCGCCCGCCAGGCGAACAGCTCGTCCTCCTGCGCCCACGCGAGGGTCCGGCCGTCCGAGGCCACGTCACCGCGGGGTGCCGCCGTCGCCAGCGGCTCCGGGACCACCGCCTCGCCGCGGTCGGTCCGCACCGCGCGGAACCTCCCGTCCTGCGTCCAGACGAGCATGTCGCCGAAGAACGCCGGCGACGTGCCCTTGCCGACGACGGTGTCCTTCTTCTTCGCGAGGTCGTGCAGGTGGACCTCGCCGGCGTCCGACCACGCGGCCTTGCCGTTGTGCAGCACGGGAGCGCTGCGGCCCGCGAGCTCGACGGGTGCGCCGTCCCTCTGGGAGTCCCAGGCGTAGATCGTGAGGTCGCGGCTCTCCTGGCCGGGCGCGGTCGCGAACGTGACCCAGCGGCCGTCGAACTCGACGTCCGAGATCTGCGCGTCGTCCTGCGCCGCCATGACCTGCTGGCGCTTGCTCCGGTCGCGCAGCACGAAGCTCGGTGGTGCGGTTGCGCTTGGTCTTCACCAGCGTCGTGCCCGCGGTGCCGTCGGCGGCGACGACGCTCACGTGTTCGTGCGAACCCACCTCGGTCCCGTTGCGGGACAGCTGGTCCTTCCAGTCCGCGGGCAGCTCCGCGCGGCACGACAGCAGCTTGCTCGGTGCGGTGTACCCGTCCGGCCGGTCCAGGTGCAGTGCCGTGGCGCAGCCGGCGACGGCGGTGAGCACCGCCAGTCCGATCAGAGTTCGCATTGGTCCCCAAGGTCGTGGATCACCTCCGAGGACGCGTGTGAGCCGCTCAGGTTGTCCAGGCGGGCAAGGCGTTCGCGGTGTGCCGGCCCAGCCCGAGGGTCCGCGCCAGCCGCAGGTCCTCCTCCGTGTCCACGTCGCAGCGCAGCGACGGCCACAGTCCGGCCAGCGCGACCGCGCCGGACCGCTCGTGCAGCCCGGCGGAGCCGGCGCCGAAGCGCGGGTCGAGCTCACCACCGGGTGCGGCGAGCAGCAGCGTCGTGCCGGTGCCCTGGCGGTCGGGGACGAACGCGCGCCTGCCGTCGGCGGCGACCAGCGCCGCCTGCAGCTCGCCGGACCGCAACGCGGGCAGGTCGGCCTGCAGCGCCCCGATCCGGTGCGACCGCAGCGACCGGGCGCCGTGCAGCAGCGCCTCGTTGAGACCGGGCTCGGGCGGCTCCGGCAGCGCCGCGACGCCGAGCGCGGCCATCTCCGCGGCCACCGCCGGGTCGGATGTGACGGTGACCACGCGTCGGACACCGGGGGTGGCCAGAGCGGCGCTCACGGTGTCGAGGGCGAGCGCCAGCGCCAGCGCCGCGTGCGACACCGGATCGCCGCCGGTGGCGCTGCTCAGCCTGGTCTTGGCCCTGTCCAGCGTCTTGACCGGAACCACGAGGTCGACTTCATCCCGCACCTCGTCATAGTCCACGATCTGGCGACTAATGTGCGCATGGGCGCAGATCTACGCAGGTGAGGAGAGGCCACGTGGCCAAACGGGAGAAGGGCGGCTTCTGGGTCGGTGTCGCCGCGGCGATCGTCTACCCGATGTCGTTCGTGCTGGGCAGGCACCGGATCCTGCACAAGGACCGCATCCCGCGCCAAGGTGCGGCCCTGCTCGTGATGAACCACATCTCGCACCTCGACCCGTGCTACGACGCCGTGTTCGTGCACCGCAGCTACCGGGTGCCGCACTTCCTCGCCAAGCACAGCCTGTGGAACGTGCCGGTCATGGGCTCGATCCTCAAGGGCGCGAAGCAGATCCCGGTCTACCGCGGCACCTCCGACGCCCAGCAGAGCCTGCGGGCGGCGCACGAGGCGCTGGAGAACGGCCAGGTGGTGGTGATCTACCCGGAGGGCACGATCACCAGGGACCCCGACGGTTGGCCCGCGAACTCCCGCACCGGCGTGGCGCGGCTGGCGCTGCAGCACGACGGCCCGGTCATCCCGGTCGCCCGCTGGGGCACCCTCGACCTCTACAACCACTACCAGCGCAAGTTCCGGCCGTTCCCGCGCAAGACGATCACCCACCTCGTCGGCGAGCCGGTCGACCTGTCCGCCTACCGCGGCAAGGAGGAGACGCTGCCGTTGCTGCGGGAGGTCACCGACCTGCTGATGGGCAGCGTCAAGGACCGCCTCGCCGAGATCCGCCAGGAGCAGGCGCCGGCGGGCTTCTACGGACCGAGGAAGGCCTGACATGGCAATCGAACGTGTCGCGGTGCTCGGCGCCGGTTCGTGGGGCACGACCTTCGCGAAGGTCGTCGCCGACTCCGGTCCCGAGGTCGTGCTGTGGGCGCGCCGGCAGCAGGTGGCCGACGAGATCACCGAGACCCGCGTGAACTCCGGTTACCTGCCGGGCATCTCGCTGCCCGCGAACCTGGCGGCGACCGCGGACCCGGCCAAGGCGCTCGACGGTGCCGACGCGGTGGTGCTGGCCACGCCGTCGCAGACGCTGCGGGTGAACCTGTCGGCGTGGAAGGAGCTGCTGCCGCCGGACGCGACGCTCGTGTCGCTGTCCAAGGGCGTGGAGCTGGGCACGCTCAAGCGGATGAGCGAGGTGATCAGCGAGGTCGCCGGTGCCGACCCCGCGCAGGTCGCCGTCGTGTCCGGACCGAACCTGGCCAAGGAGATCGCCGTCGGGCAGCCGACCGCGACCGTCATCGCGTGCACCGACCACGACCGCGCGATCGACCTGCAGCACGCGTGCTCGAACTCGTACTTCCGCCCGTACACCAACACCGACGTGATCGGCTGCGAGCTCGGCGGGGCGTGCAAGAACGTCATCGCGCTGGCGTGCGGCATGGCGGCGGGCCTGGGCTACGGCGACAACACGATGGCGTCGATCATCACCCGCGGGCTCGCCGAGACCGCGCGGCTCGGTGCGGCGCTGGGCGCGGACCCGCTGACCTTCGCCGGGCTGGCCGGGCTGGGCGACCTGGTGGCGACCTGCGCGTCGCCGTTGTCGCGCAACCGGACCTTCGGCGAGCGGCTGGGCAAGGGCGAGACGCTGGAGCAGGCCCAGGAGGCCGCGCACGGCCAGGTCGCCGAGGGCGTGAAGTCGTGCTCGTCGATCCGCGAGCTGGCCCGCGCCAACGGCGTCGACATGCCGATCACCGAAGGCGTGCACATGGTGTGCCACGACGGGCTGAGCGCGCGTGACCTCGGTGCCGCACTGCTGGGACGAGACAGGAAGCACGAGCGCCAGTGAACGAGACCTTCGGTGACGGCACGCGCGTCGTGCACGCGGTGCAGGGTTCCCCCGGCGAACCGTTCGGCGCGCAGCCGGTGTTCGCGTCGGCGTACCACCTCGGTGGCGACGACTTCTACGGTCGCGTCAGCAACCCGACCTGGCGGGCGCTGGAGAACGCGCTCGGGTCGCTGGAGGGCGGGGAGTGCGTCATCTTCCCGTCCGGCATGGCCGCGATCATGACGTTGCTGCGCACCGTGCTGTCCGCGGGGGACACGCTGGCGGTGCCGTCGGACGGCTACTTCCTCACCAGGCGCGTGGTGTCCGAAATGGACGTCAACGTCGTCGAGGTGCCCACGGCCGGGCCGTACCCGTCGTTCGAGGGCGTCACGCTCGTGCTGCTGGAGACGCCGTCGAACCCCGGTCTCGACGTGTGCGACATCGCGGAGCTGGCCGCCGCGGCGCACGCGGCGGGCGCGCTGCTGGCCGTGGACAACACGACGGCGACCCCGCTGGGGCAGCGGCCGCTGGAGCTGGGCGCGGACGTCGTGGTGGCGTCGGACTCCAAGGCGGTGTCCGGGCACAGCGACGTCCTCTTCGGACACGTGACGCTCGCCTCCGCCGAGCTGGCCGAGAGGGTGCGGACCGCGCGGACGTCGAACGGTGCCATCCCCGGACCGTTCGAGACGTGGCTCGCGCTGCGCGGCCTGGCGACGCTCGACCTGCGGCTCGCGCGGCAGGCGGAGAACGCGGCGGCGCTCCACGAACTGCTGAAGGGCCGTGTGAGGGGACTGCGGTGGCCGGGTGCGCCGGAGGACCCCGCGCACCCGGTGGCGGCGCGGCAGATGCGGCGGTTCAACGGCGTGCTCACGTTCGAGCTGGAGTCGGCGGAGGCGGTGGACGAGTTCCTGTCACGCCTTCGGGTGGTGTCGGCGGCGACGTCGTTCGGCGGCCTGCACTCCACGGCCGACCGGCGCGCCCAGTTCGGCGACCCCGTTTCCCCAGGTCTCGTGCGTTTCTCGGCCGGCTGTGAGGACACGCGGGACCTGGTCGCGGACGTGTCCCACGCGCTGGGACTGGATTGACGGGGGGTCCCGGCTCCGGGACCCTCTCCCACATGTCCTCCCGCGTTCTGTGTTGTACCTGGCGATAGTCCCGCGTCCTCTTTTCGCGCATTCGCCATGGTTAGGACAGTTCTTCCCATGTTCGCCGTTCCCGAGAACACCGTCGTGCTCCCCGAGAAGCTCCGCGCTGCTGCACCCCGTCCGGGTGGCGCTGGCGGTCGCCGCCGACCGCTCCCGGTGGGCCCACCTGCTGCGCTACGACCCGGAGGAGCGCTTCTCGACGCTGGTGGAGAAGACCGCCGACCAGGAGATCTGGCTCATGAGCTGGCTCCCCGGTCAGACGGCCTCCCTGCACGACCACGCCGTGACCACCGGTGCGTTCACCGTGGTCAGCGGCGTGCTCACCGAGGTCGTGACGACGAAGATCCAGGTCGTGCACACGCTGCACACCGGTCAGTCGCGCGTGTGGGGCCCCGGCTACGTGCACCACGTGCGCAACGACGGCGTCGACCCGGCCGTGTCGGTCCACGTGTACCGGCACGGTTCGCGCGCCATGACCCCGTACCGCTACGACCCGGTCAACGGCCCCGTGCGCTGACGTGCGGCGGGACGGGCTTGTCCGTCTCGTGCGGCACGGGCGCGCCCCACGTCGTGACGAGCGGCATGTGCCCGCCCCACACCAGGTTCGCCGCCAGGTCCTCCGGGTCCTCGCCGGGTCCGCCGTCGCGCACCTTCACGCTGGCCTCGGTCAGGTCGAGCTCCAGCGCGACCGTCGCGGCCAGCTCCTTCCCGGTGGGCCGGCGCGCGTAGTCCCAGCTGCCAGGGGTGACGTGCTCGACGATGACCTTGAGCGCGTGCTCGGGGTCCTCGGCGACCCGCGCGGTGCCGTGGATGATCGCCGACCGGTAGTTCATCGAGTGGTGGAACACCGAGCGCGAGTAGACGACGCCGTCGACGAGCGTGACCGACACGCACACCGGCTTGCCCTCCAGCATGCTCCTGATGGACCGTGAGCCCGTCGAGCCGTGCAGGAAGATCCGGTTGCCGTCCCGCCCGTACGCGGTGGGGATGAGGAACGGGGCGCCGTCGACCTCCACGGCGAGGTGGCACACCAGTCCGGCGTCGAGGATGTCGTAGAGCACCCGGCGGTCTTCGACCGCTCTCTTCTTGCCGCGGACGACGGTGCTGCGCGGGGTGGGGGAGAGCTGCACGTCAGTGGTCATGCGCACCACTCTGACGGTCTAAGTGGCATCATTGAAGCGCCATTTTCGATCGATCTGAGAAGGCCACTTTGGTGGAGACCGCACTGCCCGTCGCCCTTGACCGCGAGTCGCCGGAGCCGCTCGCCGTGCAGCTGGCCGACGCCCTGCGCGCCGCGGCGTCCGAAGGCCGGTTGCGCGCGGGCGACCGCTTGCCGTCCACACGCGCGCTCGCCGAACGCCTCGGAGTGTCCCGCACGGTGACCGCCGCCGCCTACGACCAGCTGCACGCCGAGGGCTGGATCGCCGGCCGACACGGTTCCGGCACCTACGTGACGACGACGCCGCCCGGCCCCATGCGCAAACGTTCGCGCAAGGCCGTCGTGCCCGCCATCACCGACTTCGTCGACCTCGGCACCGGTGCCCCCTGGGCCGGTGGTCTCGACCGCGCGGCCTGGCGCCGCGCCTGGCGGGCCGCCGCGGACGCACCCCCGCTGTCCCGCCCGGAACGCGCGGGCCTGCCCGAGTACCGCGAGGCCATCGCCGAGCACCTGCTGCGCCACCGCGGCCTGGCCGTGAACGCCGAACCCGTGCTCGCCACCGGCGGCACCACGGCCGTGCTCACCGAGATCGCGGTGGCGGTGCTGCACCGGGGCGACGCCGTGGCCGTGGAGGAACCCGGCTACCAGCGCGCGGTCGGCGTGTTCCGCGCGGCGGGCCTGAAGGTCGTCCCGGCCGCGGTCGACGCCGAGGGCCTGCTGCCCGGCGCCGTGCCCGCGGGCGTCCGCGCCGTCTACTGCTCGCCCGCCCACCAGTACCCGCTCGGCGGCCGCATGTCCGCCGGCCGCCGCGTGGCACTGGTCGAGCGCGCGCGCCGGGACGGATGGCTGGTCATCGAAGACGACTACGACGGCGAGCTCCGCTACGACGTGGCGCCGCTCCCGTCACTCGCGGCGCTGGCCCCGGACGTCGTCGTCCACCTCGGCACCACCAGCAAGATCCTCACCCCGACCCTGGGCGCCGGCTGGATGGTCGCCCCCGAGCACATCGCCACCGCGGTCCTCGAACACCGCGACCTCACCGGCACCAGCCCCGCCGCCGCGGGCCAGCGCGTGGTGGTCGAGCTCGCCCGCACCGGCGACCTCGGCCGCCACCTCCGCAAGCTCCGCCGCGAGCTCGCCGAACGCCGCGCCCTGATCGTCGACACCTTCGCCGGCGCGGGGATCGCGGTCCTCGGCGACGACGCGGGCGCGCACGTCGTGGTCCTGCTGCCGAACGCGGACTCGGAGCGCGAGGTGATGAAGCGGGCACTGGAACGCGGCCTGCGCGTGGACGGCCTGGCCCGCCACTTCGTGAACCGCGCCCGGTGGCACGGGCTGGCCATCGGGTACAGCGCCTGCTCGCGGGAACAGCTGATCAGCGCCCTGCCGGTGCTCACCGAACTGCTCAGCAGGGCCGGCTGACCGTCACGAACTCCCGGGCGTCGACGAACCCGAGCCGGTGGTTCACCCTGATCATGTGGACGTTGTCCGCGTTGGTCTGCGTCTCGACGAGCTCCAGTCCCGGCCGGTCGGCGAGCAGCCACCGCAGCATGTGCGCCTTGACCACCCGGCCGAGCCCGCGGCCGCGGTGCGCGGGCACCACCACCGTGTCCTCCTGGTACACCGAGGTCAGGTTCGACGGGTAGAGCGACATCTCGGTCAGCGCGACGACCTCGTCACCGTGCACGGCGACGACGATGCGCCGCTCGACACCCGCCGCCCTCGACAGCGCCTCCTTGGCGCGCACCTGCTCGGGCGTCCAGGCGGGAGCGACGAGCACGATGCCCTCCGCCGGGGCGTCCGCGATCGACTGCCTGGTCGTGGCGACCGACGCCAGCAGGTGCTCCGGCGTCGCGTTGATCCACTGCTGCACGCGGTACCCGTCCGGCACCGGCACGTCCCACAGCGCGGGGTCGACGTCCGCGATCCTCAGCTCCTGCCACAGCCGGTGCGCACCCACCGTGAACCCGCGTGCGACCGCCCACTTCTCGCCCGCGCTGCCCCTGGGCACCCACAGGTTCTCGAACGTCTCCCTGTCCCTGGCGCACAGCTCGGCCAGCAACGCCTCCAGCACCTCGGTGCCGACGCCCTGCCCGCGGTGACGGGGGTGCACCTCGATCCCACCGGCGGCGATCTTGGCGTTCTCGTCCGGCGGCAACGCCACCGACGCCGCGGCCACCACCACCCCGTCCCGGACGGCGATGCGGTGGACGACCTCGCCGTGCTCCACGCGCGGGTTCCGCAGCCCGCGCGCGATCCGCTCCCCGTCCGGCACCGGCCCAGCGGGGTCGTCCACGGTCTGGGCCGCGATCCGCAGTGCGACGCAACCGTCCAGATCGTCGAGGTCGAGCGGTCTGATCTCCAGCACGGACGCCACGCTGACGGCCACCAACGTGTCATCAGGGGCAATCGCCCAAACGGGTAGGGTCGCCCGCATGACGCAGCGCAAGACGAGGGTGGCCGTGGTGTTCGGCGGCCGCAGCTCCGAGCACGAGGTCTCCTGCCAGTCCGCCAAGAGCGTGCTGCCGCACCTGGACCCCGACCGCTTCGAGGTGGTGCCGATCGGCATCACGCCGCAGGGGCAGTGGGCGCTCGGCACGGACCCGAGCGCGCTGGAGGCGGGCGCCGGCAACCTCCCGACGCTGCGCAACCGGACCGTCGTCGCGGTCGAGCCGGGGCAGGCGCTCGAAGGCGTCGACGTCGTGTTCCCGCTGCTGCACGGCGCGTGGGGCGAGGACGGCACGATCCAGGGCCTGCTGGAGCTGGGCGGCCTGCCGTACGTGGGGCCGGGCGTGTTCGCCAGCGCCGCCGCCATGGACAAGGTCTTCGCGAAGAAGCTGCTGCAGGCCGAGGGGCTGCCGGTCGGCACGTTCGTCGCGCTCGACCGCGCCGCCACCACGCTCACCCTCGACGAGCGCGAGCTGCTGGGACTGCCGGTGTTCGTGAAGCCGTCGCGCGCCGGCTCGTCGGTGGGCATCACGAAGATCAGCGACTGGGCCGACCTCGACGCCGCCGTCTTCGAGGCCCGTCAGCACGACCCGAAGGTCATCGTCGAGTCGGCCGTGCCGAACGCGCGGGAGATCGAGTGCGCGGTGCTCGAGTTCCCCGACGGCCGGGTCGAGGCGTCGCTGCCCGCCGAGCTGCGGCCGGTGGGCGAGGGCGTCGAGTGGTACGACTTCAACGCCAAGTACGTCGACGACTCCTACGAGTCCGACATCCCGGCGAAGCTCGACGACGACATCACCGCGCGGCTGCGCGAGATGGCCGTCACCGCGTTCAAGGCGCTCGACTGCCAGGGCCTGTCCAGGGTGGACTTCTTCCTCACCGAGGACGACCAGCTGATCATCAACGAGCTGAACACCATGCCCGGCTTCACGCCGATCTCCATGTACCCCAAGGCGTGGGCGGCGACCGGTGTGGACTTCGCCACGCTGTTGACCACGCTCGTGGAGACGGCGGTCGCGCGCGGGTCCGGCCTGCGCTAGGGCGAGGTCCTGACCGGCTGCTTCGGCAGCAGGTCGCGCACCGTCGTGGAGATGTCCTGCAACGGTCCGGTGCCCGCGTCGTCGGGCACCGTCAGCGCCACGTGCACGCCGCGGTCGACGACCACCCACGTCGAGGTGCCCGAGCCGGGCAGTTGCAGCCACTGCACGTCGGAGATCACCCGCAGCTGGGCCGACGGGGTCAGCTCGGCCGGCCGCGGCAGGCCGCAGCGCAGCACCACCGGGTCGTGCCGGGCGTCACCCCACGCGACGGCGCCGGCGGGTGCGGGCGTGGCGATCTCCCGGCGCGGCAGCATGTCCTTGCCGGACGGCAGGCCCACCGGCAGCTTCTCGACCAGCGAGGTGCACTGCGGTGAACCGGCGTCCGGCGCGTCGATCGAGACCAGCGCGAGCGGGCCCGACCGGCCGGGGACGTCCTCGACCTGGTTCCCCGTGCCCAGCACGAGGCCGAGCCCGGCGACACCGATGGCGAGGAGCACGGCGAGCCCGACCGCCAGGACGAGCGGCCGGGACAGCGCCGACGTGGATTCCTGCTGAGTCACCCGGCTATGACAACACGGGCTGGCTAGAGGTGGACCACCGGGCAGGTGAGCGTCCTGGTGATCCCCTCGACGTTCTGGATGCGCGCCACCACGAGCTGGCCGAGCTGGTCGACGGTGTCGGCCTCGGCGCGGACGATGACGTCGTACGGACCGGTGACGTCCTCGGCGGTGGCGACGCCGGTGATGCCGGAGATCTCGGAGGCGACTGCAGCGGCCTTGCCGACCTCGGTCTGGATGAGGATGTATGCATGCACCACGGCGTGCCCCTTCGTCGCGACAGGTTGGGTCGAGGTAGGAACGTGTCACGCAACGTACCCCAGTTGGGGTTCCGAATGCTCAGATTGGGAGGCAACTTTGCGTCCGGAGCCGCCGCACGACGCGGAGACGGTCGCCGACGTGGGTGAGTTCGATCTCATCCACCGGGTGACGACCGGTCGGGCGCAGCCTGAGACGACCGTCCTCGGTCCCGGTGACGACGCGGCCGTGGTGGCCGTGCCGGACGGGCGTGTCGTCGCGTCGATGGACGTGCTGGTCGAGGGTGTCCACTTCAGACTCGACTGGTCCAGTCCTGAGCAGGTGGGCCGAAAAGCAGCCGCGGTGAACCTCGCGGACGTCGTCGCGATGGGGGCGTTGCCGTCCGGTCTGCTCGTCGGCGTGGCGTGCCCGCCGGACACCCCCGCGGCGACGATCACCGGGATCATGGCGGGCCTGTGGGAGGAGGCGGCCAAGGCCGGCGCGGGCGTCGTCGGCGGCGACATGGTCAGCTCCGCCACGCTGGTGATCTCCATCACGGCCATGGGCGACATGAACGGGCTCGAGCCGGTCACGAGGTCGGGAGCGCTCGTCGGCGACGTCGTGGCGGTCACCGGACGGCTCGGCTGGGCGGCAGCGGGACTGGCCGTGCTGGGCCGCGGTTTCCGCTCCCCGGTCGGCATCGTCAACGCCCAGCGCACCCCGGAACCGCCCTACGAGGAGGGTCCCAGGGCCGCGGAGGCGGGCGCGACGGCGATGATCGACGTCTCCGACGGCCTGCTGCAGGACCTCGGCCACATCGCCGACTCGTCGGGCGTGGCGATCGACATCCGCACCGAGCTGCTGCCGCTGCACCCGCGCCTGCTGGACGTGGCGTCCGCGCTCGGCGGCGACGCGCGGCACTGGGCGCTGACCGGCGGGGAGGACCACGCGCTGGCCGCGACCTTCCCCGGTCCCAAGTCCGTGCCGGAGGGCTGGACCACGATCGGCACGGTCCGCGCGGGCAGCGGTGTCACGGTCGACGGCAGGGCGTACGAGAAACCCCCTGGCTGGGAGCACTGGCGCGCGTAGACTGCAGGTCGTGGAACTATGCACGCGCACGTATGACCATCCAGACTCGGTCAAGCTGATCGAGGACCTCCAGCAGGTCTTCGTCGAGCGCTACGGCGAGGAGGACGTGACGCCGGTCGACCCGGCCCAGTTCGCCGCTCCGCTCGGCTACTTCGTGGTCGGCTACCTCGACGGCACGCCCGTGGCGTGCGGCGGCTGGCGCGTGCACCAGGAGCTCGACGGCGCCGCCGAGATCAAGCGCATGTACGTCGCCGAGGCGCTGCGCGGCCGTGGCCTCTCCCGCCTCGTCCTCACGAACCTGGAGGACACCGCGCGCAAGGCCGGCCACAAGCAGATGGTGCTGGAAACCGGTACCCGCCAGCCCGAGGCCATCGGCCTGTACCTGGCCACCGGCTACGAGCGCATCGCGAACTTCGGCGTCTACCGCGACCACCCGGACAGCCGCTGCTACGGCAAGCCGTTGTAGGTTCGCCTCCATGGCCATCTACGCGCTCGGGGACTACACGCCGCAAATCCACCCGGACGCGTACGTGCACCCCGATGCCACGGTGATCGGTGACGTCCGCATCGGCGCGCATTCGTCGGTGTGGCCCCAGGCCGTTCTTCGCGGCGATTACGGCCGAATCGTGATCGACGAACGCACTTCGGTCCAGGACGGCACGGTGATCCATTGCACCGAGGTGCACCCCGTGCACATCGGCTCGGGGTGCGTCATCGGGCACAACGTCCACATCGAGGGCGCGACCGTCGCCGACGACTGCCTGATCGCGTCGGGATCGGTGGTGCTCAACGGTTCCATCGTGGAAAAGGGCGCGATCGTCGGCGCCGGTGCCGTGGTCTCGTTCGACGGCCACGTCCGCGAACGCACGATGGTGCTCGGAGTTCCCGCACGAGAACGGGCCGGTTATGTGGTGCCCGAACAGGCGTGGGCATTCATCGTCGACAAATACGTGCAGAACATCGCGGTGTACCGGGAGAACCTCCGGCGCCTGGATTGAGTGGGATAGGGTTCACAGTCGTGGCTCGTCCCCTCAACGAAGTTGTCGAAGCCGGTTGGGCTGAAGCTCTCGCCCCCGTCGCTGACCAGATCGCCGCCATGGGTGAGTTCCTGCGCGCGGAGGTCGCCGCCGGCCGCACCTACCTGCCAGCGGGCGAGAACGTGCTGCGCGCGTTCCAGCAGCCGTTCCACCAGGTGAAGGTGCTCATCGTCGGCCAAGACCCGTACCCGACACCCGGCCACGCGGTCGGCCTGTCGTTCTCCGTGGCACCCGACGTGCGGCCGATCCCCAAGTCGCTCATCAACATCTACAAGGAGTACGCGGAGGACCTGGGACACCCGATCCCGTCCAACGGCGACCTCACCCCGTGGGCGGAGCGGGGTGTGCTGCTGCTCAACAGGGCCCTCACCGTCCAGCCCGGCAAGGCGAACTCCCACCAGGGCAAGGGCTGGGAGGCCGTCACCGAGCAGGCGATCAAGGCGCTCGCCGCCCGTGAGGCGCCGCTGGTCTCGATCCTGTGGGGCCGCAACGCGCGCAACCTGCGCCCGCTGCTCGAACCGCTGCCCGCCATCGAGTCCGCGCACCCGTCACCGCTGTCCGCGCACTCCGGGTTCTTCGGCTCGAAGCCGTTCAGCCGCGCCAACGAGCTGCTGGAGAAGCAGGGCGCAGAGCCGATCGACTGGAAGCTGCCGTAATCCGTCGTCCCCCGCACGCTTCGCGCCGGTGGCGGCGCGCGGTGTGCGGGGGAATCGCGATCTGCGCGTTGCACAGGACCCCGGAACGCGAGAAGAGCCCGGCCGGAGCCGGGCTCTTCTCGTAGATCACGAACTGTGGCGGGGTATCAGCCGCGCACGACCTTGCCCGCCTTCAGGCAGGAGGTGCACACGTTGATGCGCTGGCGCTGCGAGGCCGAAACCTTCGCGCGCACGGACTGGATGTTCGGGTTCCAGCGGCGGTTCGTCTTCCGCTGGGAGTGCGAAACCGAATGGCCGAAGCCCGGCCCCTTGCCACAGACGTCGCACACGGCAGCCACGTCAGCCACTCCTTCAGGTTCCTCAAGCGGTAAGTCTCGCGTCCCGGTGGGCGCGCAAGCGTGCACAAGCCTCAACCGGGCACGGCAACCCAGTCAGGGTAGCCGGTGGCCGCACCGGTGACCAAACCGGGTGGATACCCTCCCCGCCATGCAGGTCATGGATGCGGTCGCGGTGCGCAGGTGGGCGGACGCGTGCGTGCGGTCGCTGGACGCCAACCGGGCGTCGATCGACCAGATCAACGTCTTCCCAGTGCCCGACGGCGACACGGGCACGAACCTGCTGCACACGATGCAGTCGGCGCTCGACGCGTTGCTGCGCTCGCCCATGACGACCGTGGGGGACGCGCTGTCGGCACTGGCCCGCGGCGCGCTCGCCGGGGCCCGCGGCAACTCGGGCGTGATCCTGTCGCAGGTGCTCAGGGGCCTGGCGGAGACCGCGCAGGGCATCTCGGAGGTGTCCGGGGCCGCGCTGCGCAGGGCCCTGCAGCGGTCCGACGAGCTGGCCACCGCGGCGGTGTCCAAGCCCGTTCCCGGCACGGTCCTGTCGGTGCTGCACGCGGCCGCGGAAGCCGCCCGCGACTGCCCGTCCGACGAGCTCGACGAGGTGGTCGTGGCGGCCTCCCGCGCGAGTGCCGCCGCGCTGGCCGACACCCCCCGCCAGCTCGCCGTCCTGGCCAAGGCCGGGGTGGTCGACGCCGGTGGCCGAGGGCTGGTTGTGTTGTTGGACACACTGGCCGCGGTGATCACCGGTCAGGCCGTCGAGACGCCCGTGGACGCGCCGCTGCTGCCGCGCACGCCCGAGTCGCTCACCACCGAGCGGGAGAGCGGCTCGTCGGAGTTCGAGTACGAGGTCATGTACCTGCTCGACGACACCTCCGAGAAGGCCGTGGACGAGCTGCGGGCCACGTTGACCGGGCTCGGCGACTGCGTGTCCGTCGTCGGCGACGGCGCTTCGCTGTGGACCGTGCACGTGCACTGCAACGACATCGGCGCGGCCATCGAGTCCGGTGTGCGCGCTGGGCGTCCACACCGCATCACGGTGGCGCGCTTCGCCGACCAGATCGCGGCGCAGGCCTCCCGGTTCGTGCGCGACCGGGCGATCGTGGTGGTGGTCAGCGGAGCCGTGGACCTGTTCCGCGCCGAGGGCGCCACCGTGTTCGACCTCGCATCTTCTTCGGCGACGCCCACGGACCTGTTGTCCGCCATCGTGTCGACGCGGGCACGTCACGTCGCCGTGCTGCCGGGGGACCCGGACATCCGCGAGGCGCTGGAAGAGGCCGTGGCGTACGCACAGGCCGCAGGACAGGACGTGGTGGTGGTGCCCACCCTGTCGCCGGTGCAGGCCCTCGCCGCGTTGGCCGTGCACGACGTCTCACGCCGGGCCGGTGACGACGTTGTCGCGATGGCCGAGGCCGCCGCCGCGACCCGCCGCGGCGAGCTCGCCATCGCCGCCGACGAGGCCATCACGTGGGTGGGCCGCTGCCAGCCCGGTGACCTGCTGGGCATGCTGGACGGCGAGGTCGTGCTGATCGAGCCCGGCCCGGCGGTTCCCGAGTCGTTGCTGGACCTGTCCTGCCGGCTGGTCGACCGCATGCTGTCCGGCGGCGGCGAGCTGGTGACCGTGCTGCTGGGAGCGGACGCCCCCGGCGGCCTGGTCGACGTGCTGGAGGACCACCTCCGCGTCACCCATCCGGAGGTCGAGGTGACCGCCTACCCCGGCGGCCAGCCGGACGCGGTGATTTTTGTCGGTGTCGAGTAGTTCAATGGGACGCGATGATCTCCTTCGACGACAAGCTGCAGCCGCTGCTCGGCAAGAAGTCCGCCGACGCGCTGGAGACCGGCCTCGGCCTCACGACGGTCGGTGACCTGCTGCGCCACTACCCGCGCCGCTACGACGAGCGCGGGCAGCTGACCGACATCAAATCGCTGGAAATCGACGAGCACGTCACCGTGCAGGCCGAGGTCCGCAAGTGCCAGAAGCGGCAGATGAAGGCGCGCCGCGGCCAGATGACCGAGGCCGTCATCACCGACGGCACCTCCGAGCTGCACCTGGTGTTCTTCGGCAAGCCGGCGTTCGTCGCGGAGAAGGAGCTGCTGCCGGGCACGAAGGCGTTGTTCGCGGGCAAGGTCGGCCGCTACCGGCAGAACCTCCAGCTGGTGCACCCGGCGTTCGAGGTCCTCACCCCGGAGTCGGACAGCTCCGCGTTCCTCCAGGCGTTCCTGCCGGTCTACCCGGCCTCGCAGCACATCAACACGTGGAACATCGCCAACTGCGTGAAGCAGCTGCTGGAGGTCTGGGACGGCGTGCCGGAGGACCCGCTGCCCGCCGACTTCCGCGCCGAGCACGGCCTGATCGGCCTGGAGGAGGCGCTCCGCGCGATCCACCGCCCGGAGAGCTGGGCGCAGATCTCCGTGGCGCAGCAGCGGTTGAAGTGGGACGAGGCCCTGGCCGTGCAGCTCGCACTGGCCCAGCGCCGCAAGTCCGCCACGGCCCGCCCGGCCCCCTCGTGCGCCCGCCGCTCCGGCGGCATTCTGGACGCGTTCGACGCGCGCCTGCCGTTCACGCTGACGGCGGGCCAGGTGGAGGTGGGCGAGCAGATCTCGTCCGACCTCGCCTCGGTCGTGCCGATGAACCGCCTGCTGCAGGGCGAGGTCGGGTCAGGGAAGACCATGGTCGCGCTGCGGGCGATGCTCCAGGCCGTCGACGCGGGCCGGCAGGCCGCCATGCTCGCCCCGACCGAGGTCCTCGCCGCCCAGCACGCCCGGTCGCTCGCGGAGATGCTCGGCGACCTCGCCCAGGCGGGCCAGCTCGGCGCCGCCGAGACCGCGACCCGCGTGACGCTGCTGACCGGCTCGATGAACACCGCCCAGCGCCGCCAGGCGTTGCTGGACATCGTGACCGGCGAGGCGGGCATCGTCGTGGGAACGCACGCGATCATCCAGGACAAGGTCGAGTTCCACTCGCTGGGCCTGGTCGTCGTCGACGAGCAGCACCGCTTCGGCGTGGAGCAGCGCGCGGCGCTGAGCGCCCGCGGCGAACGCGAGAACCCGCACGTCCTCGTCATGACCGCCACCCCGATCCCGCGCACCGTCGCCATGACCGTCTACGGCGACCTGGAGGTCTCGGCGCTGCGCGAGCTGCCCGGCGGCCGTTCGCCGATCAAGACGTCCGTGGTCCCCGTCCGCGAGAAGCCGGCGTGGCTCGACCGCGCCTTCGCCCGCGTCCGCGAGGAGGTGGCGGCGGGCCACCAGGCCTACTTCGTCTGCCCGCGCATCGGTGACGGCGACGACGAGCCCAAGGGCCCCGACGACGAGGGCAAGCGCCCCGCACTGTCCGTTGTGGACGTGGCGAACACCCTGGTCGCCGGCCCGTTGAAGGGCCTGCGCGTCGAGATCCTGCACGGCCGCATGCCCCCGGACGAGAAGGACGCCGTGATGCGCGCCTTCTCCGCGAACGAGGTCCACGTCCTCGTCGCCACCACGGTCATCGAGGTCGGCGTGAACGTGCCGAACGCGACCGTCATGGCGATCATGGACGCGGACCGGTTCGGCGTCTCCCAGCTGCACCAGCTGCGGGGTCGCGTGGGCCGTGGTTCCGCGCCGGGCCTGTGCCTGCTGGTGACCGAGATGCCGGAGATGACGGCCACCATGGAACGCCTGCGGGCGGTCGAGTCCACGCTGGACGGCTTCGAGCTGGCCCAGCTCGACCTGGAGCTGCGGCGGGAGGGCGACATCCTCGGCGCGGCGCAGTCCGGCAAGCGGTCCGGGCTGAAGATGCTGTCGCTGCTGCGGGACGAGGACGTCATCGCCGACGCCCGTGCCGCGGCCCAGGTGGTGGTCGACGCCGATCCGGACCTGGCCGCGCATCCGGGGCTGGCGGGGATGGTGACGACGCTGCTGACGGACGAACGGGCGGAGTTCCTGGAGAAGGCCTGACGGGCGGCGGACCGCTGACGCCTTCTGCTCGCCTCGCGTGGGTCGTCGTGGACCGGCAGCGGACCGCTGACGCCTTTTGCTCGCCTCGCGCGGCCTCACGCGGGTCGTCGTGGACGGGCGCCGACGCCTTCTACTCGCCCCGACACCCTGATCGACGCACACGGCAACGAGCGCACGTAAGTCAGCCGGGGAACGGGTCCGTTGCCCCCGTTCCCCGGCTGACTCAGCTCTGCGGGCGCTGCTGCTTGGGGAACTGCTCGGTCTTCGGCTCGGAGTCCGGCGAGCCACCGGCCTTCGGAGCGGCGGCCTTCGGACCGCCAGCCTTCGGAGCGGTGGCCTTCGGGGCAGTGGCCTCCGCGGCAGCGTCGGAGTCGACCTCGGAGGACGGCAGGGGCTTCAGCGCCGTCATCGCCGCCTCGACCGCGGCCTGGGCCGCGTTGAACTGGGTGGTCAGGTTGTCGTGGGCGGCACGCAGGGCGGCCTCGCGCTCGGCGGCGTGGGCGGCGCGCTGGTCGGCGTCGGCCTTCAGGCGCGTCACCGTCTCCTCCGCCTCGCGGACCAGGCCGGTGGCCTTCTCCTGCGCGACGCTCACCAGGCCCACGGCCTTCTCGTCGGCCTCGCGCACGGTCGTCGCGGCGCGAGATTCTGCTTCGGAGACCAGGGCCGCCGCCTTGGTCTCGGCGTCGCCCACGAGGGTCGTCGCCTTCGACTCGGCGTCGTCTACCAGCGCGGTGGCCGCCGCCGTGGCCTCGGACGTGGTCTTCTCGACCCGCGCGAGGGCGTCGGCCTCCAGGTCGGCGATGGCCTTCTCGGTCTCGGTCCGCTTGCTCTTGAGCTCCTCGTCGAGCTTCCGCAGCGCCTCGACGCGGGCGGTCTCGGCCTCGGTGGCGATGCGGTCGGCCTCGGCGCGGGCGTTGGCGAGGACCTTCTGGTGCTCGGCGGTCAGCTTCGCCTTGAGGCCGTCGTACTCCTTGTCGAGCTCGTCGTGGTAGGCCTTGTACTTCTGGTCCAGCTCGACGCGGCGGGCGTCCAGGTCGGCGGACTTGCGGTCGAAGTCGGCCGTCACGCGCTCGCCGGCGGCGCGGACCTCGGCGACCAGCGCCTCGTGCTCGGCGGTGAGCTTCGTGCGCAGCGCCTCGAACTCGGCCTCCAGCTCGGAGCGGCGTTCGGCGAACTGCTTCTCCAGCTCCGTCGTGCGCTGCTGGTGGGCGACCTCGAGCTGCTTGCGGCGGGCCTCGGTCTCGGCGAGCAGGCGCTGGTGGTGCTCGCGCTGCTCGGCGGCGTGCTTGTCGGCCTCGGCGCGGGTCGCGTTCGCCGCGTCCAGCGCGCCCTTGCGGATGTCCGCGATCTCTTCCTCGGCCAGCGTCATCATCACGCGCACGCGCTCGGTGACGTTGGAGGCGTCCACCGGCCGGTTGGCGAGGTTGTGCAGCTGCATCTTGGTCTTGTCGAGGTCGGCGCGCAGCGTGTTCAGCAGCTTCGTCAGCTCCGCCACCTGCGCCGCCGCCGCGTCGCGCGACCTGTTCGAGTTCTTGAGGTCGAACTCCAAGCGGGTGACCCGCTCGTTCACCTGTCGCTGGTTGTAACCACGGAGGACAACGTCGAAATGCGGTGTGCGGGCAGTAGGCTGCCCGGCTCCATCAGCCCCGGCCATATGGCTCACCCTACCGAGATTGTGACCATGATCGTCACTCGATCCGGTCAAACCCACTACCGGCAGGAGTCCGACCGGGTGGCGGGTGTCCGCGCCACGCTCAAACCGCGAGAATCCTCACGGGGCAAGACCGATCAGGATGACACCCATCACGTGAGACAGTCCTCCCAACAGGCAAGAGTCGCACGGTAACGTGCCTGAACTGACCGTCGAGCAACTCCGGGAGGGCAACGGATGTTCCGCAAGGTTCTTGTCGCCAACCGCGGCGAGATCGCGATTCGCGCGTTCCGAGCCGCCTACGAACTGGGCGCGGGAACGGTCGCCGTTTTCCCTCACGAGGACCGCAACTCGCTGCACCGCCTGAAGGCGGACGAGTCGTACGAGATCGGTGAACCCGGTCACCCGGTGCGCGCCTACCTCTCGGTCGAGGAGGTCATCAAGGCCGCGCGCAAGGCGGGTGCCGACGCGATCTACCCCGGCTACGGCTTCCTGTCGGAGAACCCCGAGCTCGCGATGGCCTGCCGCGAGGCGGGTCTCACGTTCATCGGCCCGGTCGCCGAGGTCCTGGAGCTGACCGGCAACAAGGCGCGCGCCATCGCGGCCGCCCGCGAGGCCGGTCTGCCGGTGCTGGAGTCGAGCGCGCCGTCCTCCGACGTCGACGAGCTGCTCGAAGCGTCGAAGACGATGCGCTTCCCGGTCTTCGTGAAGGCCGTCGCCGGTGGCGGTGGCCGCGGCATGCGCAAAGTTGACGACCCGGCGGCGCTGCGCGAGGCACTGGAGGCCGCCTCCCGCGAGGCCGAGTCGGCGTTCGGCGACCCGACGGTGTTCCTGG
The DNA here is from genome assembly GCF_054300775.1 of Lentzea chajnantorensis. Taxonomy (NCBI): domain Bacteria; kingdom Bacillati; phylum Actinomycetota; class Actinomycetes; order Pseudonocardiales; family Pseudonocardiaceae; genus Lentzea; species Lentzea chajnantorensis. The sequence continues at coordinate 2,494,313 of NZ_JBSDZT010000002.1, forward strand.
AGCAGGCCGTCGTCGAGCCGCGCCACATCGAGGTGCAGATCCTCGCCGACGGCCAGGGCAACGTGATCCACCTCTTCGAGCGCGACTGCTCGGTGCAGCGGCGCCACCAGAAGGTCATCGAGATCGCGCCCGCGCCGAACCTGGCGCCCGAGCTGCGCGACCGCATCTGCAACGACGCCGTGAAGTTCGCGCGGCACATCGGCTACCGCAACGCGGGCACCGTGGAGTTCCTGCTCGACCCCCAGGGCAACTACGTCTTCATCGAGATGAACCCGCGCATCCAGGTCGAGCACACGGTCACCGAGGAGGTGACCGACGTCGACCTCGTGCAGTCGCAGATGCGCATCGCCTCCGGTGAGACGCTGGAGGACCTGGGCCTGTCCCAGGACACCGTCCAGCTGCGCGGCGCCGCGCTGCAGTGCCGCATCACCACCGAGGACCCCGCCAACGGGTTCCGCCCGGACACCGGCACGATCAGCGCCTACCGCTCGCCGGGTGGTTCCGGCATCCGCCTCGACGGCGGCACGGCGGGCGCGGGCATGGCGATCAGCCCGCACTTCGACTCGATGCTCGTGAAGCTCACCTGCCGCGGTCGCACCTTCTCGCTCGCCGTCGCCCGCGCGCGCCGCGCGATCGCGGAGTTCCGCATCCGCGGCGTGTCCACGAACATCCCGTTCATCCAGGCCGTGCTGGACGAGCCGGACTTCTTCGAGGGCCGCGTCACCACGTCGTTCATCGAGAAGCGCCCGCACCTGCTGACGGCGCGCCACTCGGCCGACCGCGGCACGCGCCTGCTCACCTACCTCGCCGACGTCACGGTCAACCACCCCAACGGCACCCGCCCCACGGCGGTCGACCCGCGGGAGAAGCTGCCGGCCGTCGACCTCGGCGCCGAGCCGCCCGCCGGGTCCAAGCAGAAGCTCACCGAGCTCGGCCCCGAGGGCTTCGCGCGGTGGCTGCGGGAGAGCAGGGCCGTCGGCGTCACCGACACGACGTTCCGCGACGCCCACCAGTCGCTGCTCGCGACCCGCGTGCGCACCAAGGACCTGCTCGCCGTCGCGCCGCACGTGGCGCGCATGACGCCGGAGCTGCTGTCGCTGGAGTGCTGGGGCGGCGCGACCTACGACGTGGCGCTGCGGTTCCTCGCGGAGGACCCGTGGGAGCGGCTCGCTGCGCTGCGCGAGGCGGTGCCGAACATCAACCTGCAGATGCTGTTGCGCGGCCGCAACACGGTCGGCTACACGCCGTACCCGGAGGCCGTGACCAAGGCGTTCGTGCAGGAGGCCACGAACACCGGCATCGACATCTTCCGGATCTTCGACGCCCTCAACGACGTCGAGCAGATGCGCCCGGCGATCGAGGCCGTGCGCGAGACCGGGACGGCCGTGGCCGAGGTCGCGCTCTGCTACACGAGCGACCTGTCCAACCCGGACGAGCGGCTGTACACGCTGGACTACTACCTCAAGCTGGCCGAGCAGATCGTCGGCGCGGGCGCGCACGTGCTGTGCGTCAAGGACATGGCGGGCCTGCTGCGGGCACCGGCCGCGTCCCGGCTGATCACCGCGCTGCGCAAGGAGTTCGACCTTCCGGTCCACCTCCACACGCACGACACGGCGGGCGGCCAGCTCGCGACGTACCTCGCGGCGGTCCAGGCCGGTGTGGACGCGATCGACGGCGCCACCGCGTCGATGGCGGGCACGACCTCGCAGCCGCCGCTGTCGTCGATCGTGGCGCTGACCGACCACACCGAGCACTCCACCGGCCTCGACCTGCAGAACGTCTGCGACCTGGAGCCGTACTGGGAGTCGGTGCGCAAGATCTACGCGCCGTTCGAGTCCGGCATCCCCGGCCCGACCGGTCGCGTCTACCACCACGAGATCCCCGGTGGTCAGCTCTCGAACCTCCGCACCCAGGCCGTCGCGCTGGGCCTCGGGGAGAAGTTCGAGGAGATCGAGTCGATGTACGCCGCGGCCGACCGGATGCTCGGGCACCTGGTGAAGGTGACGCCGTCGTCGAAGGTCGTCGGCGACCTCGCGCTGCACCTCGTGGGCGCCGGTGTCGAGCCGGAGGAGTTCGAGGAGAACCCCGGCAAGTTCGACATCCCCGCCTCGGTGATCGGCTTCCTGCACGGCGAGCTGGGCGACCCGCCCGGCGGCTGGCCGGAGCCGTTCCGCACGAAGGCGCTGGAGGGCCGGTCAGCCCCGAAGCCGGTCGAGGAGCTCTCACCGGAGGACGAGGCGGGTCTCGCGGACGACCGCCGCGCCACGCTGAACCGGCTGCTGTTCCCCGCGCCCACGCGGGAGTTCCTGACCCACCGCGAGGCTTACGGCGACACGTCGGTGCTGCGCTCCAAGGACTTCTTCTACGGCCTGCGCCCCGGCGAGGAGTACTCCGTCGACCTGGAGCCGGGCGTCCGCCTGCTCATCGGCCTGGAGGCGATCTCCGAGGCCGACGCGCGCGGCATCCGCACGGTCATGGCGACCCTGAACGGCCAGCTCCGCCCGATCCAGGTGCGCGACCGCTCGGTGGCCGCCGACGTCCCGGCGGCGGAGAAGGCCGACCGCGGCAACCCCAACCACGTGGCGGCCCCGTTCGCCGGCGTGGTGACGGCCGCCGTGGAGGAGGGCGACTCGGTCGAGGCCGGGCAGACCGTCGCGACGATCGAGGCCATGAAGATGGAGGCCGCGATCACCGCACCGAAGGCGGGTGTGGTGCAGCGCCTGGCGGTGCGCGGCGCCCAGCAGGTGGAGGGCGGCGACCTCCTGATCGTCCTGGAGTGATCTTCGCGTGAGAAGGCCCGGCCGGTGCTCCGGCCGGGCCTTCGTGCTGCGCGGACCGTGGAACTCCACGACGATTCCCTGCGTTGCACCGGTCACCGGGTCAGGAAGAGGGATGGACATGAAGAAGGCGTTGGCCGGGCTGCTCGGGCTCGCGGGCGTGGCGTGGGCGTTGCGGGACGTGCCGAAGCAGCTGGGGGGCAAGCCGGACCCGTTCGAGATGGCGCGCTCACCGCGCTACCGCAACGGCAGGTTCCACAACGACAGGGAGGTCAGCTCGGTCCCCGACCGCGACTCCTTCTCGATGCGCGACTTCCTCTTCGGCGGCGACGACCGCACGCCGTCCGCGCCGGTCCCCCTGGTGGCCCCCTCCGCGCCGGTCGCCTCCGGCCTGCACGTCACCTGGTACGGCCACGCCTCCGCGCTGATCGAGGTCGACGGCGCCGCGGTCCTCGTGGACCCGGTGTGGAGCGACCGCGTCTCGCCGTCCGCGCACCTCGGCCCCAAGCGCCTGCACCCGGTTCCGCACCGGCTGTCCGACCTGCCCGCGGTGAGCGCGGTCGTGATCTCGCACGACCACTACGACCACCTCGACATGGCGACCGTGCGGGAGCTGACCACGACCACGACCGCGGTCTTCGTCGTGCCGCTGGGCCTCGGCGCCCACCTCGCGGCCTGGGACGTGCCCGCCGACCGCGTCGTCGAGCTCGACTGGGACGAGTCGTTCTCCGTGGACGGCTTCACCCTCACCTGCACCGCGGCCCAGCACTTCTCCGGCCGCTCGGTGCAGCGCAACAACACCCTGTGGGCCTCCTGGGTCATCGCCCGCGGCGACCGCTCGGTGTTCTACAGCGGCGACACCGGCTACTTCGCCGGCTACAAGGCGATCGGCGAGGCCCACGGCCCGTTCGACGCGGTGCTCATGCAGGTCGGCGCGTACAACGACGCGTGGCCCGACATCCACATGACGCCCGAGGACGGCGTCCGCGCGTTCGACGACCTCGGCGGCGGGCTGCTCATCCCGGTGCACTGGGCCACGTTCAACCTGGCGCTGCACCCGTGGGGCGAGCCGATCGACCGGGTGTGGCGGGAGGTCAAGGCCCGCGGGATGCGGCTGGCCGTGCCGCGGCCGGGGGAGCGGGTGGACGTGGACGCACCGGGCGAGGTCGACGGGTGGTGGCAGGGGCTGGCCTGAGGCCGGCTCGGCTGTTCCCGGGACCTCGCCCCGGACCCCGGTACTCCCGAAGAAGCCGGGAAGCCACCACCGCCGAAGCCCGCGTGCAGAGCGCTGAACGCCTCGCCTCCGGCTTCGGCCCGAGCGGCGTCGGCCCCGCCCGCTTCGGGCCGACCAGCCCCACGCCGGTCGGGGCCCGCTGCCCGGCCAGGCCCCGCGCTCGCGGCGCCTGGGACGATGAGCCGGTGACACGAATCGTTGCCGGCACCGCGGGCGGCCGCAGGCTCAAGGTGCCGCCCAAGGGCACGCGGCCCACCTCCGAGCGGGTGCGGGAGGCGCTCTTCAGCTCGCTGGAGGCGATGATGGACCTCGACGGCGCCCAGGTACTGGACCTCTACGCCGGGTCGGGCGCGCTGGGGTTCGAGGCGCTCAGCCGGGGTGCGGGGCACGCCACGTTCGTGGAGTCGGACAAGCGGGCGGCCGAGGTGCTCAAGGGCAACGCCAGGGAGCTCGGGTTCGCGAACACGACCGTCGCCAACCGCACGGCCGAGGCGTACGTCACCGCCGAGGGCGGGGCGTTCGACGTGGTGTTCGCCGACCCGCCGTACGCGGTGGGGGACGACGAGCTCGCCAAGGTGCTCCGCGGGATCGCGCCGAGGCTCACCGGGGACGCCGTCCTGATCGTCGAACGTGCTTCGCGAAGTGTCGAACCAGCGTGGCCTGACGGGGTGGAACCCTTGCGTGCCAAGCGATACGGGGACACGGCGGTGTACTGGGCGCAAGTGCGTGCCGATGGGTGACGAGAACCACGGACCCGCCTGGCGGCATCCGATCGGGTGCTAACGTCCGGCTCATGACGCGTGCCGTGTACCCCGGCTCCTACGACCCGGTGACCAACGGCCACCTGGACATCATCGGGAGAGCCGCGCACCTGTTCGACGAGGTCGTCGTCGCCGTGCTCATCAACAAGAACAAGCGCACCCTGTTCAACGTCGAGGAGCGGCAGGACATGCTCCGCGACGTCACGTCGCAGTGGGACAACGTGCGGGTGGACTCCTGGCACGGGCTGCTGGTCGACTACTGCCGCGAGAACCACATCAAGGCCATCGTCAAGGGCCTGCGCGCGGTCAGCGACTACGACTACGAGCTGCAGATGGCGCAGATGAACCACCAGCTCACCGGCGTCGACACGCTGTTCATGCAGGCCAGCCCGCAGTACTCGTTCCTGGCGTCGTCGCTGGTCAAGGAAGTGGCGACCTACGGCGGCGACGTGTCGACGCTGCTGCCGGCCAGTGTCGAGCAGCGGCTGCAGCAGCGCCTCGCCGAGACCCGTTAGAGGGCCAGCTTCATCCCCACGTGCGACGCGGTGAAGCCGAGCCGCTCGTAGAACCGGTGCGCGTCCGCCCGTGACGCGTCCGTCGTCAGCTGGAGCATGCCGCAGCCGCGTGCGCGCGCCTCGTCGGCGGCCCACCGCAGCAGGCGCTCGCCCAGGCCGTTGCCGCGCTGGTCGGAGCGCACCCGGACGGCCTCCACCGTCGCGCGGGTCATGCCCAGGCGGGACAGGCCGGAGGTGAACGTGAGCTGCAGCGTGCCCACCACCTCCCCGCCGGCCTCGGCGACCGCCAGGAGCTGGTGCGGGTCGGCGTCGATGACCGCGAACGCCGCCAGGTACGCCGGGTCGCCCGGCCGCTCCCTGGTCGCGCCCAGCGGGTCGTCGGCGAGCATCGCCACGATCGGGTCCACATCGGCAGCGGTCGCACGCCTGATGATGATCTCCACGGTCCCCCCAAGGTGTCACCGAATCTTGACACGCCCTGCCGATCTCCCTCTTTCGGGGAGACCGGCAGGGCACACTTGTGGGTGGGAGCCACAGGGGTTAGGGAGTGAGACGTGTACCGGGTGTTCGAGGCACTCGACGAGCTGGTGACGATCGTCGAGGAAGCGCGCGGAGTTCCGATGACCTCCGGCTGCGTCGTGCCGCGTGGTGACGTGCTCGAACTGCTCGACGACGTGCGCGACGCCATCCCGGCCGAGCTGGACGACGCGCAGGACGTGCTCGACCACAAGGAAGAGCTCGTCGGCAAGGCCAAGCACGAGGCAGAGACCGGCGTGTCCAAGGCCCGTTCGGACGCCGACCGCATCCTCGCCGAGGCCCAGGCGGAGGCCGAGGCGATGCTGTCCGACGCCCGCGCCCGCGCCGAGCGGATGGTCGCGGAGGCGGAGGACCAGGCGGAGCGCACGGTCGCCGCCGGCCGGCAGGAGTACGACGACCTGGTGGGCCGTTCGCACGCCGAGGCGGAGCGGATGATCCAGGCCGGCCGGGCCAACTACGAGCGCGCCACCGAGGAGGGCCGCGCCGAGCAGGCCCGGCTCGTCAACGAGCAGGAGGTCGTCCGCGCGGCCCACGCCGAGGCCGCCCGGCTGCTCGACGCCGCCCAGAACGAGTCGATCCGGCTGCGGTCGGAGTGCGACGCCTACGTGGACGGCAAGCTCGCGGACTTCGAGGACCTCCTCGCGCACACCCTGCGGTCGGTCGGCAAGGGCCGTTCGCACCTGCGCGGCTCGGCCGTGGCGGGCGCCGCGGCACCGTTCGACTACGGCTCCTGACTTTCACCCCTTCGCGTTTCCCGAGGGCACGCGGGGAACTTGCGTACCCCAGAAGGGCACGCGGGGTCCCCGCGTGCCGTCCGGGGACAGGGGAGAGGGCACCTGAACGTGTGATTCGTGTTACGTCGGGCAGGTGCGATCACCTGGCGATTTCACTCGCGGAGGCGTCGTCCCGTACCCTGGACCGGCTGGACGTGGTAGGTCCCCGTTCCAGCACCCAACCCGATCATGACTGAGCATCGCCACGCGTCCACGCGTCCCACAGCATCAGGACCCTGGGTCATCGACACCAGGGACCTCGGCCGTCGCGCCGGTTCCAGCCGACCCTTCATCCGGTCGGTACCCGCCGCAGGAGTGGGTCTGCTGGGGGTGATCGCGGTGCCGGAAGGCGGGGAGGTCGAGCTCGACCTCCTCACCGAGTCGGTCGTGGAGGGCGTGCTCGTGTCGGGGACGGCGTTCGCCAAGGTCGAAGGTGAGTGCGCGCGGTGTCTCGACCCCATCTCCGATGAGGTCGAGGTCCGGATCACGGAGCTCTACGCGTGGCCGGACAGCACCACGGACGAGACCACCGACGAAGACGAGATCAGTCGGATCGAGAACGATCTGATCGACCTCGAGCCTGTGGTGCGGGACGCCATCGTCCTCGCGCTGCCGCAGGCGCCGCTCTGCGAGCCGGACTGCAAGGGGCTGTGCCCCGAGTGTGGTGGCAGGTGGGCGGAGCTCGGGCCCGACCACGGGCATGAGACGATCGACCCTCGTTGGGCCGCGTTGCAAGAGCGGTTCAGCGATGACAACAACGAGGAGAAGTAGTCGTGGCCGTCCCGAAGCGGAAGATGTCGCGCTCGAACACCCGTGCGCGCCGTTCCCAGTGGAAGACGTCTGCCGTGCACCTGGTGGCGTGCTCCAACAAGGCTTGCCGCCAGCCGAAGCCGCAGCACGTCGCCTGCCCGGCCTGTGGTCAGTACGCTGGCCGCCAGGTCGCTCAGCCGGCCTGATCTCCTCGGCCACGTAGTGGGGGGAAAGCCGCCGCGCGCTCCGCAAGCCGACCGCGCGACCTTGCTCGAAGCGCTCGGCGTCCACCTGGACGCCGAGCTGCTCGTGCTCGCGCTCACCCACCGGTCGTACGCGTACGAGAACGGCGGGTTGCCGCCGAACGAGCGTCTCGAGTTCCTGGGGGACGCCGTGCTGGGGCTGGTCGTCACCGACCACCTCTACCGCACCCACCCCGACCTCCCGGAGGGTCAGCTCGCGAAGCTCCGCGCCAGCGTGGTCAACATGCACGCGCTCGCGGGGGTCGCACGCAACCTGGGTGAGGGCGGACTCGGTGCGCACCTGCTGCTCGGCCGCGGCGAAGAGCTGACCGGCGGCAGGGACAAGGCGAGCATCCTCGCCGACGGCCTGGAAGCCGTCATCGGTGCGGTGTACCTGCAGTTCGGTATCGATACCGCACGAACGTTCGTTCACCGGCTGTTCGATCCACTCTTGGCCAAAGCTCCGCTTCTGGGTGCTGGACTGGACTGGAAGACAAGCCTGCAGGAGCTCACCGCTCAAGCCAGTCTCGGCGTCCCGGAGTACCGCGTGGACGACCAAGGGCCGGACCACCGCAAGGAGTTCACCGCCACGGTGCTCGTCGGTGGTCAGCCCTACGGCAAGGGTGATGGGCGCACCAAGAAGGAAGCCGAGCAGAAGGCCGCGGAAGCGGCCTATCATGTTCTGTCGGAACGCGTGCAGGCCGAGCAGGAGCCGGCCTCGTCCGCGAACGGACAGAATGGCGCCTCGGTGACGCCAGGGACCGCCCCAACCGAGGAAGACTGAGACCGCAATGTATGCGACCAGGAACCGCACGAACCGCCGCACCCGCACCGTCCGCGGGCCGGTGAACACCTCCCGCAGCGGAGGAATCCAGGGCCTTGTGCTGGTCAGGGACACGAGCCGGGCCGGTGTGTGGGTGCTCAAGCCCACCAAGCCGCAGGCCGCCGTGATCGAGGCGCAGCCCGTCGACGAGGGCAAGTCCGAAGCCTGACGTGCCCGAACTCCCAGAGGTCGAGGTAGTCCGCCTCGGCCTCGAAGCCCACGTCGCCGGCCGGGTGATCTCCTCGGTCGAGGTGCTGCACCCGCGTGCGATCCGCCGGCACGACCTGGGCTCCGCGGACTTCTGCGCGCGCCTGGCCGGTCAGCCGATGACCGCAGCCAGGCGCCGCGGCAAGTACCTCTGGGTGGAACTGGCCGACAAAGCCGCCATGCTCGCCCACCTGGGCATGAGCGGCCAAATGCTCGTCCAGCCGTCCACGGCACCGGACGAGAAACACCTCCGCGTCCGGTTCCGGTTCGCCGACGGCGGCCCGGAGCTGCGCTTCGTCGACCAGAGAACCTTCGGCGGCCTCGCCTTGGCTGAGCTGGTCGAGGTCGACGGCACCCTCGTCCCGGACACGGTCGCGCACATCGCCCGCGACCCGATGGACCCGCTCTTCTCCCGTGATGCCGCCGTGCGCGCGTTGCGCCTGCGTCACACGGAGGTCAAACGAGCCCTGCTCGACCAGACCCTCGTCTCCGGCATCGGCAACATCTACGCCGACGAGGCCCTCTGGCGTGCCAAGCTGCACGGCACCCGCATGACGGACAAGCTCACCAAGGTCAAGGCCGCCGAGCTGCTCGACCACGCCACCGACGTGATGCGCGAGGCCCTCGGCCAGGGCGGCACGTCGTTCGACGCGCTCTACGTCAACATCAACGGCCAGTCCGGCTACTTCGACCGCTCGCTCAACGCGTACGGCCAGGAGAACCGGCCCTGCAAGCGGTGCGGCGCGATGATGGTCCGAGAGCCGTTCATGAACCGGTCGTCGTTCTCCTGCCCGCGCTGTCAGCCGCGCCCCAGGTCCTGACCCCGGGCCGACCGGTCCTGGATTTGCTGCACCCGGACGTGCACCTCGTCGGCCACCTCGCGCCGCGCCCAGCGCTGCCGGCGGAACGCCGTCTCGGCGGTGGTCCCGGCGATGACCACGACGACGGCGAGGGCGATCGCTGACACCCAGAACCGCAGCGCGGGCTGTGCTGCCGATGTCAGCAACCCCACGGCCGCCGACGCCCACACCGTGTACACGCACAGCCGCCCGGGCTGGTCGGAGGTGAGCCACCGCCACCGGCCGCGGCTCGCGTCCCGTGCGAGCACGTCGGCGGCGTTCTCCAGGTGCAGGAGGTGCCAGCGGACCCGCTGCGGGTCGGCGGTGGTGTGCTTGCGCAGCAGGCGTTCGAGCTCGCGGCGCACCGGGGCCGGTTTCACCGGGGGTTTCAGCGCCACCGGCCAGTGGTCCTCGCGGAACTTCTCTGTCTTGTAGGCCTTGAGGACCAGGAACACCAGCTGGAAGCCCGCGACAGCGGCGAGGAAGACCAGCAACGGCCGCGCCAGCGGCGGGATCGGTGTGCCGACGGCCAGCGCTGCCGGCGAACCGATGAGGACGATGAGCAAGGGCAACCCCACCAACAGGAAGTACCTGGTGGGGTCGAGGTCCTGCGCGACCTGTTCGGCCGTGTTGATCGGCTTTCGGACGAGCGAGACGCACACGACCGCGATCATCACCGCGATCAGGACCACGATCCCGAACACCGCGAGGTAGACGGTCACCTCCCACCACTCGCGCGGGATCAGCAGCACCGGCACGGTGAACGCGACGGCGCCGAGCACCCCCGCGACCGGCCCGGCCCACGGTCGTGGCGGCGTCTCGGCGACGGCGGCGCGCCGCCGCGGTTCGGCGTCGATCTTCTCGACCAGACCGTCGTGGCCGGGGTCATCGGCCGCGCGGTGGGCCTGGAAGTGGGCGAGTTCCCTGATCGTGCGCGGCAGCTCGTGCGCCCTGGGCATCGCCGTGCCCTCCAGCAGCAACGGGATGATCGTCTTCCCGGCGGCGAGTGCCCACCGGATCTCGTTGTGCACCCAGTCCGTGCCGTCGGTCCGCAGCTCCCGCGCCCAGCCGTCGTGCACGACGACGACCACCACGTCGGACCGGTCGAGGTGGCGGCGCAGCTGGTTCGGGTAGCGCCGGCCGTGACCGATCGAGGCGGAGTCGAGGAAGACGGTGCCGGCGCCGAACCGTTCGGCGAGCCGCTCGTACAGCCCGCGGACGAACGCGAGGCGCTCGTCGTGGCGCCGGTAGTTCAGGAAGATGCCTCCCATGGCGTGCGACCGTAGCGGTACGGACACCGTGCGCGACAAGAGTTCGAGCGGATTGGACCGACGGGCCCCGGGAAGCAGGTGAGTCGGCGCGATGAGCGGCGGCATCTTCGTCAGCTACCGCAAGATGCACGACGGCGAACGGCGTGTGCACGCCCAGACCATCGAGGCGATCGTCGAACGCCTCCAGCACCACTTCGGTGAGGAGAAGGTGCTCGTCGACGTGGAGCTGGAGCCGGGCGTCCACTACCCGTCCCGGCTCCGCGACTGGCTGCGGGGCTGCGAGGTCGTGCTGGTGGTGATCCACCGCGAGTGGCTGGACGACCTCCGTGCGCGTCGCGGTGAGAAGTGGGACTGGGCGCGCTGGGAGGTCGAGACCGCGCTCGCCATGGGCCTGCACCTCGTCCCGGTGCTGCTCGACAACGCCCGGCTGCCCGGCAAGGAGCAGCTGCTCGCCGAGGACTTCCCCGGTCTGGCCGAGCTCGGCACCCGGCAGTACTGGCGGATCGGCTTCGGCAGCTGGAAGAAGGAGCTGGCGGAGCTGCTGCGAGCGCTGGAGGTGCGGGTCGCCACCGAGCCCCTGCCGGCGGCGGAACGACCGGAGCCTGTGCGCCGCAAGCACTTCCGGGCGGAGATGGGCGCGGCGGTGGTCACCGGCCTGACGGCGCCGTGGGTGCTGGCGCACTCGCCGGCGGGGCAGGGGCAGCCGGAGGAGTTCCTGGTGGCGCTGTCGATCGCGATGACCGTGGTGCTGGTCGTGTGGCTGGTGGTGGTCGCGGCCTGCTACGCGCTCCGGCACCTGTACGACCGGTACGACGTGCTGTTCGCCGAGGCCGGGCCGAACTCGAAGATCACCAACGGCCTGCTCGTCGCGGGCATCGGTCTCCTCCTGCTCCTCCTCGGCGCGGTGCTGTCGTACCGGGCGGTCGTGGCGGTGATGCTGGTGGTCGCCGCGTACGCCTTCGCGAGAGGCCACCGGTGGGTGGAGGAACGCCGCCGTGAGCGGTGGCCGTACCCGCACCTCGAACCGAGGTCCGAGCCCGTCCGCGGTGTGCTCGCGCACGCCAGCCGGTTCGTGGCCGAACGCGACCTGCTCACCAGGGCCGAGCGGGACCAGGTCGAGTTCGTGCTCGGGCAGGTCGAGTGGGCGCGGCGGCGGATGGACGACTTCGCCCGGCTGGGCAGGTGGGCGTGGTTGCGGCAGACGGGGAGCCTGCTGCCGGCGGCGTACGTGCTCGTCCTCGCCGCGGTGGCCGGCTCCGCGGTGCTCGCGATCGCCGAGGGCGCCGTTCCGTCCTACGGGGCGTTCCTCGCCGGCTCCGTCGTCGTGGCGCTGCTGTGCTGTCCCGTCACCTTCGAGCTCGCGTTCCGCTTGCAGCGGTGGCAGCGCCGGACCGTCGTGGCGGACCTGCCCGCTCACGTCGAACGGGTGCGCGCGCGGCTTGCCGAGATCAGCGTTCCGCCCACCCGACAGGAGCACGCCGGATGAAGATCGTCATTGCCCTGCTCGTCCTCGTGCTCGCCGGGTGCGGGAACACGCCACCGCCGGGCCCGACCGCGCAGAGCACGCCCACCGTTGCCGAGGAGAAGGTGCCGAAGGTCGTGGAGCTGCGGCTCGCCGAGGCGCGCGAGGTGCTGAAGGCACGGGGATACCGGGTGGTCGAGGAGGACGCGACCGGGCAGCGGCGGCCGGTCCTCGAACCGCGGAACTGGGTTGTCACCTCCCAGCTGCCGGAGGCCGGCGCCGACGCACCGGGCGGGACGGAGGTGGTGCTGGAGGTCCGCAAGCCCACGGACGCGTCGACGAGCCTGCCGCCGCCCGCGAAGGGGACCGTGCCGAACGTCGTGTGCCTCGACCTGCAGAAGGCGCAGGACACGTTGCAGGCGGCCGGGTTCTTCGTGTTGTCGTCGGAGGACGCGACCGGGCAGGGGCGGCGGCAGGTGGCCGACCGGAACTGGGTGGTGGTCAGCCAGTCCGCGGCCGCGGGCAGCACGCCCGAGGCCACCGTGAAGATCACGCTCGGGGCGGTGAAGCTCGGCGAGCCGACCGGGGCGTCCGGCTGTCCGAGCTGACGACGCCAACCGGCACCGGCCTCCCGCGTCCTACGACGGGGGAGGCCGTTCTCGTCGCGCCGGAGCACCAACGGGTTCGACAGTACTGTGCGATGCGTAGTACTGTTCACCACGCAACAGTGCGTCGGAGGGGCCATGGACACCAGTCAGCTGCTCAAGGGGGTGCTGGACCTGGCCGTGCTTGCGGTTCTGCGCAAGGACGACGGGTACGGCTACGACGTGGTGCGCAGACTGCGCGCCGGGGGGTTGAACGACGTGGGGGACGCGTCGGTGTACGGGACGCTGCGGCGGCTCTACAACGCCGGGATGCTGACGTCGTACGTGGTGCCCAGCGAAGAGGGCCCGCACCGCAAGTACTACAGCATCAACGAGCCCGGCCGGGTGCGCCTGGCCGAGTCGAGGGACACGTGGCGGTCGTTCGCCAGCACGCTGGACGGCCTGCTCGGGGAGGTCGCATGAACACGCAGGCACTGGGTGTCGAGCACTACGTGGCCGGGATGCGGGCCGCGCTCGACGACCTGCCGCCGCACGAGGTCGCCGAGATCATGGAGGACGTCGAGGCGCACCTCGCGGAGCTGTCGACCGAGCTGGGCGAGGACGAGACGATCGAGCGGCGGCTCGGGCCGCCCGAGCAGTACGCGCGGGAGCTGCGGCAGGCCGCCGGGTACCCGCCGCGGACCGAGCGGGTGCCGGTCACGGTCAAGCAGGCGCTGCTGACGCGGCCGCGTGCGGCGGCGTGGGGGTTGGCGGCGGCCACCGGGATCACGCTGCTCGCGGGGGCCGCGGCGTTGCGGGAGCCGGCGATCCTGCTGCTGCCGGCGGTGATCCTGGTGCTCAGCCTCGCGCTGGTGCAGGACCGCGGTCCGCAGCAGGCCGAGGTGATGAACCTGCGCGAGACGGTCAAGCTCAAGGAGTGGCTGACGCCGCAGGAGGGCACGCCGGCCGAACGCGCGCTGACCTACCTGCGGTCGTTGCAGCCCGCGTGGTGGCTGGTGCGGGCCGGGCTGCTCGGGCTCGGTGCCGTGCTGCTCGCCGGTCGTGACCTGCTCGGGTTCCTCGCTCTGGCCGCGATCGCCGTCGTGTCGGTGTTCGCGGCGCCGCGGGCCAAGACCGACCGCCGGTGGCTGTGGTTCACCCTGCCGGTCAGCGCGCTGGCGGTGGGCGTGCTGTTCTCGGTGATCGACGTGGCGGCCGACCAGCTGCGGTTCGGCGGCCCGGCGCGGCAGTCGTACTCGGCCCCGGTCGTGCGCGAGTACGAGAACATCTACGTCCGCGACGAGAACGGCAAGCTGCTCACCAACGTGCTGCTGTACGACCAGGACGGGCAGCCGATCAACGCGTCCGACCGGTACTACGGCTGCCAGAACCGCGGTGAGGAACCGATGATTCCGGCGAACCAGTACCCGCGGCCGAAGATCGACTACGAAAACGGTGTCTGTTACACCGTGACACCGAGTGCGGACACTCCGTCATCGGCGCCGAGTTCGGTGAGTTCGAGTGCGCCACCGCCTTCCAGTGGCGCACCGTCGAGCTCGGTGACACCCACTTCTGTGCCACCTAGCAAGTAATGCCGGGAGCGGGACCCGTCGGGGGGGTCCCGCTCCTACTTGTTTTCCTGCGGGTCGGCCAGGTGGCGCAATACGGGCATGGCGGACCGCAGGTGTTCGCGGTCTTCCGGCGAAAGTTCCGACATTCTTTCACTCAATAGTTCTGCTTCGCCGTGAGCGAGCGACAGGATCGTCTCGCGGCCGACTTCGGTGAGCACCACAATCGTGGCCCTTCCGTCGGCCGCGTCGGGCTCCCTGCGGACCAGTCCGGTGGACTCCAGGCTGGTCACGACCGTTGTCGCGGTCGGCTGCGAACACAGCGCGCGCACCGCGATCTCGCCGATCCGCATCGGGCCGTGGGCGCTCAGTTCTGACAGCACCAACAACTGGGTGGGTTGCAGACGACGGGCCGGAGCGGCCTGTCGAAGACTTCGCACCAGCCGGTGCACGGCCACCACGAGTTGAAGTGCCTCGTGGTTGGTGACGGTGGTGGGCATCGTTTCTCCGCGCGCATGTGATTGTCCGAATTCGGACACGAACCCTGGCACTTTCCCTCATTCACGCTCCGCGCGCTATCCGCCAATTGCCGATAACCCATTCGGCCGTTGTGGTGACCGGAGGTGTCACAGCGCGCGTCCAGCACGCTTGAATGCGCTGGTAAACGGCGTAAAAAGCGCACTGCGGTTCCCGCGAACGGGTGGCGTGCGGCACCGTGGTTCCGATCGGTCAGAACGTGTGACAAAGATCCGCGAAGGAGCGCCGGTGTGCCCGGGTGGCGTAGCGCGTGCCTCCGAACGGCCGTGGGGGTGCGGGGGCAGACTGACGAGGTGAGTGCGAAACCCAGGCGTGGCGAGCTCCGCATCTACCTCGGTGCCGCTCCGGGCGTCGGCAAGACGTTCGCGGTGCTCGGCGAGGCGCACCGCCGCCGGGAACGCGGCACGGACGTGGTCGTCGGCCTCGTCGAGACGCACGGCCGCGCGAAGACCGCGGACCTTCTCAGCGGACTGGAAATCGTGCCGCGGCGGCGGAGCACGCACCGCGGTGTCGAACTCACCGAGATGGACGTGGACGCGGTGCTCGCCCGCGCGCCCGAGGTCGCCGTCGTCGACGAGCTCGCGCACACCAACGCACCCGGCTCGCGTAATGCAAAAAGGTGGCAAGACGTCGAAGAACTGCTGGACGCCGGCATTGACGTCCTCTCGACCGTCAACGTGCAGCACCTGGAATCGCTGAACGACGTCGTCCAGCGCATAACCGGCGTGCCGCAACAGGAAACCGTCCCGGACGAGGTCGTGCGCAAAGCCGAGCAGACCCAGCTGGTCGACCTCACACCGGAAGCCTTGCGGCGCCGGCTCGCCCACGGCGACGTGTACGCGGCCACGAAGATCGACGCCGCGCTCGGCAACTACTTCCGCGTCGGCAACCTCACGGCGTTGCGGGAGCTCGCACTGCTGTGGGTCGCGGACCAGGTCGATGTCGCGTTGCTGCGTTATCGCACCGAACAGCAGATAACGGACACATGGGAAACGCGCGAACGAGTCGTCGTCGCCATCACCGGCGGCACGGAGAGCGAAACGCTCATCCGTCGCGCGCGCCGCATCGCAGCGCGCGCGGGAGCGGACCTTCTCGTCGTGCACGTCCTGCGCGGTGACGGTCTCGCGGGTGCCGATCCGCACTCGTTGCAGAGGTACCGCACGCTCACGGAGGACGTCGGGGCCACGTTCCACACCGTCGTGGGCGATGACGTGCCCACGGCGCTGCTGGAGTTCTCGCGCGGGGTGAACGCCACTCAGCTGGTAATCGGCACCTCGCGCCGGTCGCGGCTCGCACGTGTGTTCTCCGCGGGCATCGGTTCGACGGTCGTGCAGGAGTCCGGTGCGATCGACGTCCACATGGTCACGCACGCGGCGACCGGCTCCGGCTGGCGGGCCCGGTTCGCCGCCAGTCCGCTGCGGCCGGGACGGCTCGCGCTGGGCTGGGTCCTGGCCGTCGCCGGACCCGCTGCGGTCACGGCGGCGGGCGCGACCCTGCGCGAGGGCCTGAACTTCTCCACGACCGTCATCGGCTACCTGCTGGTGACGATGGTGGTCGCGACCGCAGGCGGCCTCGGACCGGCGCTCGCGACGGCCCTGCTGAGCGCGCTGCTGCTGAACTTCTTCTTCACCGAGCCGCTCTACACGTTCACCATCGACGCGCAGCAGAACGTGCTCACGTTCGTCGCGATGATCATCGTGGGCGTGTCGACCGCGCTGGTGGTGGACTACGCCGCCCGACGCGCCACCCAGGCCGCACGCGCTCGCACCGAAGCCACGCTCCTCGCCTCGTACGCGCGCACCGTGCTGACGAACCCCCATCCACTCGCACGACTGCTGGAGAAGGTGCGGGAGAACTTCGGCCTGACGTCGGTCGCGCTGCTGGAACGGGCCGACGGCGAGTGGCGGCGCGTGGCGGCCGTGGGCGCGCATTCGCCGGACGAGCCGGACGACGCCGAGATCGACATCGCGGTGACCGCGGACGTGCACCTGGCGGCCCGCGGCCGGTCGCTGCCCGCCTCCGACCGGCGGGTGCTGGAGGCGGCGGCCGGTCAGGCCCTGCTCGCGCTGCGCCAGCAGCGGATGGCCGAGCAGGCGCTGGAGGCTCAGCAGCAGGCGTCGCGGACCGAGCTGCGCACCGCGTTGCTCTCCGCCGTCGGCCACGACCTGCGCACGCCGCTGACGTCCATCAAGGCCTCCGTCTCGGCGCTGCGCGACCCGGACCTGACGCTGTCGGACCAGGACACGGCCGAGCTGCTGGAGACCGTCGAGGAGTCGGCCGACCGGCTCACCGGCCTCGTCGACAACCTGCTCGACTCCTCCCGCCTCGCGACCGGCGCGGTCGAGCCGCAGCTGCGCGCGGTCGGCTGCGACGAGGCGGTGGCGCTGGCGCTGCGCGGCCTGAACGGCGACGTCGAGGTCGACGTCCCCGAGACGCTGCCGCTCGTGCGCGCCGACATCGGGCTGCTCGAACGGGTGATCGCGAACGTGGTCGGCAACGCGCTGCGTTACGCCGGTGCCGTGGCGGTGCGGGCCAGCGCCCACGGCGACCACGTCGAGCTGCGGGTCGTCGACCACGGCCGCGGCCTGCCCAGCGGGACGGCGGAGGCGGTTTTCGCCCCGTTCCAGCGCCTCGGCGACCGCACGCCGGGTGGCGTTGGTCTCGGTCTGAGCGTGGCGAAGGGCTTCACCGAGGCCATGGCGGGCACGATCACGGTGGAGGACACGCCCGGCGGCGGCCTCACCGTGGTGATCGCGCTGCCGGCCGAGGAGGGGACCCCGTGACGAAGGTGCTGGTCGTCGACGACGAGCCGCAGATCGTGCGCGCGTTGCGGATCAACCTGTCCGCCCGCGGCTACGAGGTGCTCACCGCACCCGACGGCGCGACGGCGCTGCGGCTCGCCGCCGACGGCCGGCCCGACGTCGTCGTCCTGGACCTGGGCCTGCCGGACATGGACGGCACCGACGTCATCGCCGGTCTGCGCGGCTGGACGACGTTGCCGATCATCGTGCTGTCCGCGCGCACGGACTCGCACGACAAGGTTGACGCGCTGGACGCCGGCGCCGACGACTACGTGACGAAACCGTTCGGCATGGACGAGCTGCTCGCCCGGTTGCGCGCCGCCGTCCGCCGCTCCGCCGTGACCGGCCCTGAGGACGAGCCGGTCGTGCACACGGCCTCGTTCACCGTCGACCTCGCGGCCAAACGGGTGCTGAGGGACGGCGCGGAGGTGCACCTCACGCCTACCGAGTGGGGACTGCTGGAGGTGCTGGCGCGCAACGCGGGCAAGCTGGTCGCCCAGAAGCAGCTGCTGCGGGACGTCTGGGGCCCCGCGTACGAGAAGGAGACGCACTACCTGCGGGTGTACCTGGCGCAGCTGCGGCGGAAGCTGGAGCCCGAACCGGCCCGGCCGCGGCACCTGCTGACCGAACCGGGCATGGGCTACCGGTTCGAGCCCTGAGGGCGCCTACGGCTGGGGCGGGACCGGCGAGGTGCCGACGGTCGACGACGGCGTGGTCGGCGCCGTGCTCGACGTGGACGACCCGGTGGACGGGGTGGACGTGGCCGGCTCGGTCCACGACGTCGGCGGGTTGCTGTGCGTCTCGGTCGGCACCGCGGGGTTCGTCGTCACCTGCGGCTGCGCGGCCGGCTCCTGCGGCCGGGGCTGCTCGTCGGGACGCGCGGCCTGCCTGCGGTCCGAGCCGGCCTTGCCCGCCCCCTTGACCGACGACGACACGGTGACGACGACGGTGCTGGTGCTGCCGTCCGGGGCCACCGAGGTGAGCGTCTGCACGACGTCCGCGGTCGCGCGTTCCGGGGCGGCCTCCTGGCCGGAGCCGGCGAGCATGGCCGCGACGGTGGCGAACAGCGTGGCCACGACGACGCCACCGGCGGCCAGCACGACGGCCGTGCCGACGCGCTTCTTCTGCGGTGCGGCCGGCGAGCCGGGTGACTGCGGATGATCTACCTCGAACACACCCATCTCCTCGTGGGAAACCCGGTTGGATGGCTTTGCGTTCGAGTTATCGGCGGAAACGCACCAAGACCTCAGCAGGGCCACACCTTCGTGTAACCCTGTGTCACGTCGTGGGG
Organism: Lentzea chajnantorensis; assembly: GCF_054300775.1. Classification (NCBI taxonomy): domain Bacteria; kingdom Bacillati; phylum Actinomycetota; class Actinomycetes; order Pseudonocardiales; family Pseudonocardiaceae; genus Lentzea; species Lentzea chajnantorensis. Next base: position 2,513,285 of record NZ_JBSDZT010000002.1, read on the forward strand.
ACGGGCGTAACCCTACGGCGCCGTGGTCGTTGTGGCCGGCGCCGTCGTGGTGGTGGTCGTCGTGATCGCGGTGGTCGTCGTCACGACAGTCGTGGTGGTCGTCGGGTTCGTCGTCACCGGCGGCGGTTCCTCGGTCGTCACCGTCGTCGTGGTGCCGTCCGGGCGGGTGATCGTGGTGACCCGCGTGGGCCGCTTCGTCGTGGTCGTGGTGGCCGACGTGGTCGTCTCCGCCGTCGTCGAGGTCACCTCCGCGACCGACGAGGTGGTGGGCACCGTGGTGGAGGTGGTGCTCAGCGCGTCGCGCACGGCCTCCTTGCGCGGCGGCTGCTGGACGGGCGCCTCCGCGGCCGAGTCCGAGCCCGCGGCCAGCGAGGCGACCGCGGCGAAGACGGTGGCCAGCACCACGCCGGAGGCGGCGAGGATGATCTGGGGCGCACCGCGAAAGCGTGAACGCGCGTCGGGTTCCGGGCTCTCGTACACGAAGTTTCCCCTGCTCGAACCGTCAGTAGCCGTCTGTGGAGCCGTCAGAAGCCGAAGTTCTGCGTCCAGTAGAAACCGCGGGTGTCCAGGCCGACGCCCATGGTCGTGAACTTGCAGTTCTCGATGTTCGCCTTGTGGCCGGAGGAGTTCATCCAGCCCTGCATGACCTGCTCGGCGGTGCGGTAGCCCTGCGCGATGTTCTCGCCGCCGGGCTTCGGGTACCCGGCCGCCTTCATGCGCTCGGCGAAGTCCACGCCCTCGGGGGTGTCGTGGCTGAAGTACTTGCGGCTCGCCATGTCGGTGCTGTGCGCCTGGGCCGCGGTGGTGACGCGGTCGTCGATCACGAGCGCCTTGCAGCCCTTCGCGGCGCGGGCGTCGTTCACGAGGGCGAGCACGGCCTGCTCCGGCGTCTTGTCACCGGTGGGCGGCTTCGGCGGGTCCGGCGGCTTGGGCGCCTCGGACTGGGTCGTCGTCGTGGTGGTGGGAGCCGCCGACGAGGAGGTCGAGGAGGGCGTCGCCGTCGTCGTGGACGTGGTGGGAGCGGAGGAGGACGACGACGGGGTGGCGGTGCCCTGGACGGGGGTGCCGCCCGCGGTCTGCCTGCCGGGTGCGGCGGCGCTGCCCGATCCGAACTGGTTCGCCGCGTCGGTGCTCTCCTGCCGCGCGGCGGAGGTGACACCGATGCCGAGGGGAGAGGTGCCGCTGACGGCGAGGCCGCCGACGCCGGTCGCACCGATCAGCAGGCCGAGTAAGAGGCTGCGGGCACTCACGGCTGGGGACCGTACCACTAATGGGTGATAAGCCCAGGGTGCGTCTTCGGTCACCTCGGGTCACTGCGCGACCATTCGGAGGTGGACGTACGACTGAACGCGTGGGTGCGCGGACGAGTGCAAGGCGTGGGTTTCCGCTGGTGGACGCGGGCCCGAGCACTGGAGCTCGGCCTGGTGGGGAGTGCTTCGAACCGGGAGGACGGCCGGGTCGAGGTGGTCGCGGAGGGACCACGGGACAAGTGTGAACAACTCCTGAAGGCTCTCCGTTCGGGTGAAACTCCCGGACAGGTCGAATCGGTGGGTGAGCAGTGGTCCGGCGCCCGCGGCGGCCTGAACGGCTTCGTCGAACGCTGAACCTTCCGGCGACCGGTGGCGTAGAGGAGACCGTGGACTCCGGCGAAGACGTCCTCAACCAGCTGTACGAACGCTGGCGAGGCCCGTTGCTGCACTACGTGCTGCGACTGGTCGACGGCGACTACCAACAGGCAGAGGACGTGGTGCAGGAGACGTTGCTCAGGGCGTGGCGCCACCACGACGAGCTGGAACCCGACGACGCGGCACCGTGGCTCTACACGGTCGCGAAGAACCTGGTCATCTCCGGCTACCGGCGCCGCGGCGCACGCGCGACCGAGGTGCCGCTCGAACCCGTGGACCTGCCACCGGTCAGCGACCAGGTCGAGCACGTGCTGCAGGCGTGGCAGATCGCCTCGGCGCTGCGGGCCCTCACACCGGAGCACCGCGCCGTCGTCATCGAGCTGTACTACCGGCGCCGCACGGTCGCGGAGGCCGCCAAGACGCTCGGCGTCCCGCCGGGCACGGTCAAGTCGCGCTGCTTCTACGCGTTGCGGGCGCTGCGCGACGCCCTGGAGGAGAGAGGGGTGACCGAGGCATGAGCTGCGCGCACACCGTCGACGTCGGCGCCTACCTCTTCGGATCGCTCGACCTGAGGGAGCGCTCCGCGTTCGAACGCCACCTGCCCGGCTGCGCGGCGTGCCGGGCCGAGGTGCTGCGGTTCGCCCCGCTGCCGGGCCTGCTCGGCCGGCTGAGCCTGCGGGAGGTCGAGCACCTCGACGAGCTGCCCGCCGAGCCGCCGAAACCGGTCCGCGACCACCGTCGCCGCCGCCGTGTGCTGCTGGTGTGCGCGGCCGTGCTCGTCGCACTCGCGCTCGCCGGCGGCATCCTGTTCCTGCGGCCACCGCCCGCACCGACGTGGGCGGCGATGGACGCCGGCACCGGCGTGAACGCCGAGGTCGCGATGATCCAGAAGACCTGGGGCACCGAGCTGCGGTTCAAGCTCGGCAACGTCAAACCGGGCGCGCGGTGCAAGGTCATCGTGTTCGACCGGCGCGGGCAGCGGGAGATCGGCGGCTGGTGGGGGTCCGACCACACCGCTGACGAGCGGATTCCCGGCTCGACGTCGTTCCGGGTGGACCAGATCGACCGGCTGGAGGTGTCGGACGAGAGCGGCCTGCTGGTCACCCTCCGCCCTTAGGGGCACAGGTCGGCCCCCGCCTCCCGCAACCGGCGCAAGCGCTTGGGTACTCTGCGCGGCGTGCACCTCAAGAGCCTGACGCTGAAGGGCTTCAAGTCCTTCGCCTCGGCTACCACGCTGCGCTTCGAGCCCGGCATCACCTGTGTGGTCGGCCCCAACGGGTCCGGCAAGTCCAACGTGCTCGACGCGCTGCGCTGGGTGATGGGCACGCAGGGTGCCAAGGACCTGCGCGGCGGCAAGATGGAGGACGTCATCTTCGCGGGCACCTCCGGCCGCGCGCCGCTGGGCCGCGCCGAGGTGACGCTGACGATCGACAACTCCGACGGCGTGCTGCCGATCGAGTACACCGAGGTGTCGATCACCCGCCGGATGTTCCGCGAGGGCGCCACCGAGTACGAGATCAACGGCAGCTCCTGCCGCCTCATGGACATCCAGGAGCTGCTGTCGGACTCCGGCATCGGCCGCGAGATGCACGTGATCGTCGGTCAGGGCCAGCTCGCCGCGATCCTGGAGTCCAAGCCGGAGGAGCGGCGCGCGTTCGTCGAGGAGGCGGCCGGCGTCCTCAAGCACCGCAAGCGCAAGGAGAAGGCGCTGCGGAAGCTGGAGGCGATGCAGGCCAACCTGACCCGCCTCACCGACCTCACCGCCGAGCTGCGCCGCCAGCTCAAGCCGCTGGGCAAGCAGGCCGAGATCGCCCGCCGCGCCCAGGTCGTGCAGTCCGAGCTGCGGGACTCGAAGCTCCGCCTGCTCGCCGACGACCTCGTGACGCAGCGCGCGGCCATCGCCCAGGAGGAGCACGACGAGGCGAGGGCCCGCGAACGCCGCGCCGAGGTCGAGAAGTCGTTGCAGGCCGCCCAGTACCAGCAGAACGAGCTGGAGGAGCGGGTCGCCGCCGACACCCCGAAGCTGCAGGCCGCCCAGGACACCTGGTACCGGCTGTCCGCCCTGGAGGAACGCCTGCGCGGCACCGTCCGCCTGGCCGCCGAACGCGCCCGGCACCTGTCCGCGGACGTGGACGCGCCGTCGCGCGGTCGTGACCCGGACGACCTCGACCGCGAGGCCGAGGAGACCGCCGAGATGGAGCTGGAGCTTCCAGGAGGGCGTGACCGAGGCCAGGATCGCGCTGGCGGAGGCCGTGGAGACGCGCGCCGAGCTGGAGCGCATGGTCTCCCAGGCCGAGAAGGCGCACATCGCCGCCGTGCGGGCGATCGCCGACCGCCGGGAGGGCCTCGCGCGCCTGTCCGGTCAGGTGGAGGCGTTGCGCAGCAAGACGAACGCGACCGCCGAGGAGATCGAACGCCTCTCCGGCACGCTCTCCGAGGCCGCGGAACGCGTCGAGCTCGCGTCCGTCGAGCTGGCCGAGGCGCAGGCCGTCACCGGCTTCGAGGACGAGGGCGACAACGACCTCGACGAACGGCTCCGCCAGGCCGTGCAGGCCAACGACGCGGGCCGTCAGCGCGTCGAGGAGCTGGTCAAGGCCGAGCGCACCGCCGAACGCGACATCGCGTCGTGGCGGGCCCGCGTCGACGCCCTGTCGCTCGGTCTGACGCGCAAGGACGGCGCCGGCGCGCTGCTCGCGTCGGACGTGCCGGGCCTGCTGGGGTCCGTGGCCGCGCTGCTGACCGTCGACCCCGGCTACGAGGTGGCGCTGGCCGCCGCGCTCGGCCCGATCGCCGACGCCGTGGCGGTGTCCTCCGGTGACGGCGCGCTCGCGGCGCTGAAGCTGTTGAAGGAGAAGGACGCCGGCCGCGCGGGGGTGCTGATCGGCGGTCATGGGTCCACTGTGGACACCGCTCGGTGGGGACCGCTGCCGCACGGTGCGCGGTGGGCGGTCGACGTCGTGCACGCGCCCGAGGCGTTGCGTCCCGCACTGGCCCGCGCGCTCGACCGCCTCGCCGTGGTGGACGACCTGGACACCGCGGCCGGCTTGAACGTGCGCGCGGTGACCCGTGACGGTGACCTCTTCGGCACGGACTGGGCCGTCGGCGGCTCCGGCGGCCAGGGCCAGAGCGTGATCGAGGTGCAGGCCGCGGTCGACGAGGCCCAGGAGCAGCTGGCCACCGCGGAACGCGCGCTGCAGCACGCCTCCGCGGCGCTGGAGGGCGCCCGTGCCGAGCAGCAGGCCCGCCGCAAGGTGCTCGACGCGGTCAAGGAGGCCGTGCAGGAGGCCAAGGTCCGCCAGGCCCGCTCCGGCGAGCGGCTGAACCGGATGGCCGCCGCGGTGCGCTCGGCGCAGGCCGAGGTCGGCCGCATCACCGAGCAGCGCGCAAAGGTCGAGCGGTCGCGCGAGGAGGCCCTGCTGAAGCTGGGCGAGCTCGAAGAGCGGCTGCTGATGGCCGAAGAAGAGCAGACCATGGACGACGAGCCGGACACCGACCAGCGCGACGAGCTGGCCGCCGAGCTCGCCTCCGCGCGCCAGGCCGAGATGGACGCCCGGCTCGTGCAGCGCACCGCCGAGGAACGCGCGCGTGCGTTGCAGGGCAAGGCCGACAGCCTGCGCCGCGCCGCCCGTGCCGAACGCGAGGCCCGTGAACGCCACGCCCGCGCCACCGCCCACCGCGCCCGTGGCGCCGTGGTCGCGAAGGCCGTGGTGCGCGGCGGTGAGCAGGCGCTGGAGCGCATCGAGGTCTCCCTCGCCCGCGCCGCCCGTGAACGCGACCAGGCCCAGGAACGCCGCGCCCAGCACGAGCTGCTGCTGACCCAGGTGCGCAACCTCGTGCGCGAGATGTCCGGCGAGCTGGAGAAGCTCGTCGACGCCGTGCACCGCGACGAGGTGCTGCGCGCCGAGCAGCGCATGCGCATCGAGCAGCTGGAGACGAAGATCGCCGAGGACTTCGGCATCGGCCTCGACGACCTCGTGAACGAGTACGGCCCGGACGTGGTGGTGCCCGCCACCGCCGCCGAGCTCGCCGAGTACCAGGCGGCGAAGGAACGCGGCGAGCAGGTCTCCGAGCCGCAGCCCTCGCCCTACGACCGCGACACCCAGGCCCGCCGCGCCAAGCGCGCCGAACGCGACCTGTCGTTGCTGGGCAAGGTCAACCCGCTGGCGCTGGAGGAGTTCGCGGCGCTGGAGGAGCGCTACAAGTTCCTCTCCACGCAGCTGGAGGACATCAAGGACACCCGCCGCGACCTGCTCACCGTCGTGAAGGAGGTCGACGACAAGATCCTGGAGGTCTTCACGCTGGCCTACGAGGACGTGGCGCGCGAGTTCGAGGTCGTGTTCAAGGTGCTGTTCCCCGGCGGTGAGGGCCGGCTGGTGCTCACCGAGCCCGGCGACATGCTGACCACCGGCATCGAGCTGGAGGCCCGCCCGCCCGGCAAGAAGGTCAAGCGCCTGTCGCTGCTCTCCGGCGGCGAGAAGTCGCTGGCCGCCGTGGCGATGCTGGTGGCGATCTTCCGCGCCCGCCCCTCACCGTTCTACGTGATGGACGAGGTCGAGGCGGCGCTGGACGACACGAACCTGCACCGCCTGATCAGCCTGTTCGAGCAGCTGCGGGAACACTCGCAGCTGCTGATCATCACCCACCAGAAGCCGACCATGGAGATCGCGGACGCCCTGTACGGCGTCTCGATGCGCGGTGACGGCATCTCGCAGGTGATCTCGCAGCGGCTGCGGACGAAGGGCGAGGAACCCGAGCCCGCGAACGAGGCCTAGGACGAGGGCGACCGGAGCGGGCGCCTGGGGGGCGTGAACCGGCTCCGGTCGCGGCCTTCCGGCTGCGTCAGCGCGGTGGCCTCCCCCTCCGGGAGCCCCCTCGCCACCGCTCTGACGCAGCTCGCGCTCCGGGCGGGGTGTGATCCCCCAGTTCCACCGCACCACGTCCCGGCTCGCAGGACGAACTGTGCACGGCCGAGCTTGTGGAAACCTTGCATCCGCAGGTCAGAGGCGGTTCGATGGGGTCTACTCAGGCCTGCGCGAGTCGAGCCGCGCGGCTTCCTCCGGTGTCGGCGCGGTGCCACCGAGGTGCCGCGGCACCCACCACGCACCCGGCTCGTTGGGGTAGTCGGCCTGGGCGGTGTCGAGCAGGTCCTGCATCCGCTCGCGCAGCAACTCGTCGCCGGAGTCGCCGGGGGAGGCCTCGAACGGCTCGCCGATCAGGATGGTGACGGGCACGTGCCGCTGCGTGAGGTCCTTCTTGCGCCCCTTGGTCCACAACCGCTGCGTGCCCCACAGGGCGACGGGCACGAGCGGCACACCCGCCTCGTGCGCGAGCCGGTTCGCCCCGGACTTGATGTCCTTGACGGTGAACGACTGGCTGATGGTCGCCTCGGGGAAGATCCCGACGACCTCGCCGCCGCGGAGCGCGGACAGTGCCTGCTGGTAGGAGGCCTGACCCGCGCTCCGGTCGACGGGGATGTGGTGCATGCCGCGCATGAGCGGGCCTGCGATCTTGTTGGCGAAGATCTCGTGCTTCGCCATGAACCGCGTGAGCCGCCCCGACTGGAGCGCCCCGTAACCGCCGAAGATGAAGTCGAGGTAGCTGACGTGGTTCGACGCCAGCACCGCCCCGCCCTCACGCGGCACGTGATGCGCCCCTTTGACGGTGATCCGCAGGTCGAGCACGCGGAACATGAGCTTGGCCGCGGCGATCACCGGGGGGTACACGAGATCCGACATGCCTCAGAAAGTAGCCGGAACGGCTACTCGCCGGTAGCGGTACCTTCCTTGTCCCGGATGACCCTGGGCACACCCGCGAGGTCCTCGTCGTTGCAGAGCAACTTGAGGTCGTAGTACGGGTTCCCCTTGGTGTCGTCGTAGTCCAGGTGGACCGCGATGACGTCCACGGGTTCGCCCAGCCACTCCTGCGTCTGCCGCAGCCACGCGGCGGCACGTTCGAGGGCGGTGGGCAGATCATCGTCACGGAATTCGACCGGCCGGTACGGAACACCCTGGACCTGGTCCCGGTTGTTCGTCGGCAGCGGCAGGTCGACGGCCACCCCGGATTCGTTGAGATCGAGTTGGATCGTTTCCTCACTCACCGTAGAAGAGTCCCCCACCCTCACCTGGGCTGCAAGCCCGAATCTGGTGGTTGCCGCTCGAATCACCCGTCGACTCACCGCGACGGTGAGCCCCGTCTCAGGTCAGTTCCGTCCGGCACCTGGCGAGAACCTCGTTCGCCAGCAGCGTCCGGGAATGGTCGGTGCCGAGCGCGTTCGCGCACTGCTCGGCGAGTTCTTCGAGCTCGGCGATCGCACGCGGACCGTCGCCGGTGAGAGCGCGGCAGCGGGCCAGGCTGATGCGGCTCAGGAGCGTGTCGCGGTCGTCGGCACCCAGCACCCGGTGCTGATCGGCCGCCAGCGACTCCAGCTCCGCGATCGCGGCGGCCGGGTCGCCCGCTGCCGCACGGCTCGCCGCGAGACCGTGCCTCGACCTCATCGTGCCCCGGTGGGACTCGCCGAGCGTCCGCCGGGAGTCGGCCACCAGCTCCTCCAGCTCCGAGATGCTCGCACCGACCTCACCCGAGCTCGCGCGGGCTCTCGCGAGGTTGTTCCGCACGGAGAGGGTCAGCTCGTCGTTCTGACCGACCAGGCGGAGGCAGTCCTGGAGCAACCGGGTCAGGTCCGCCACCGCGTTCTCGCCGCCGGCGTTGTTGTTGCGGATCATGAGGACCTGCCTGTGGCCGGCACCCAGGCGCCGGCTGGCGAGTTCCAGCAGCAGTCCGTAGTACTCGTGCATGTCGTCCACGAGCCCGGCTGCCCTCAGGGCTTCCCCTTGGTCGAACAGCAGGGGATGGCATCCGGACGACGTCACCAGAGCCGGAAGTGCGACCAGGATCACCGCGGAGGCGTTGGCGTGCAACGGAGACGCCAGGGAGAGGTCGTTCCCTTGTTGCTGGAGTGCCTGGTGCACCGCGTAGGCGGCCATCCACGCAAGCGTCGACCGGGTCCGCAGCGGCACGTCGTCGCGGGCGACCCGCTGCACGAGCGGGTGCAGGGTCACCACCCGGTCAGCCGCGTTCAGGTCCACCAGGCTGAGCCGGTGCAGGCAGTGCAGTGCGTCGGCGGCGTCGTCGGGGCCGACCGGCCGGCCGGTCGCCTCCTCCAGCCAGAACACCGCCGCCTCACCCGTGAGGACGGTCGTCGGGATGCCGTGCGGGTCGAGCAGCGACGCCAGCTGCAGCAGCGGTTCGGCCAAGCCCTGCGGCGTGAGGGAGTTCGCCAGCTCGACCGCCAGCGACCACGTGACGGCGACGGTCGCCCGGTGGTCGTCCGGCAGCGCGGACGGTTCCGGGGCGAGCGCGTCGAGCCGCCTGCTCCGGAACCTGGAGAGGTACTCGGCACAGGTGAGGCCGCGGTCGACGAGGTAGGCCACCGCCTGCGCCAGCGCCAGCGGCAGGTGGCCGAGCGCGTCGGCCAGGTCCTCGGCGCCCGTGCGGAGGTCCGGGTGCGCGGCGAGCTTGGCCGCCAGGTACGACGAGGAGTCCGCCGCGCTGAAGGTGTGGACGTCGACGACGCGGGAGTCGGCGCGCCGCACCGCGGAGTCGCGGCGCTGGGTGGTCACCAGGGTCTGGCCGGAGCCGGGTGGCCACAGGCCCCGCACGGCCGCCGGGTCGACGACGTCGTCGAGCACGACCAGCCAGGTCCGGTTCGCGGTCTGGAGCCAGGACAGGAACTCCTCGGCGGCCGGAACGACGTCCGTGCCGGACGTCACGAGCCGGAGGCACGCGGCGGCCGCGGCGTACGTGTTCAGGATCGCTTCTCGCGTCGTGGCGGAGACCCAGACGACCACGTCGGCGTCGCTGGCACGGGCGTGGTGGGCGGCCGTCTGCGTCTTGCCCACCCCGCTCGTGCCGGTCAGCGTCGTCAGACCGGTGGTGAGCGGCGCGTCGATGAGGCGGTCCTGGTAACAGTCGGCCTGCCGCGGGATCACGCCCACGCGGATCGGGAAGGCCACCTCCGCGGTTGGTGGGTGGAGGTGCACGCCGCCGTTCACGTCGCCGGAGACCTGGACCACAGGCCCGTGGACCACGCCCGTCACCGAGTTGGCGGGGCGGTCCTCCTCGGGCACGGCGCGATTGTACCGTCAGGCTGCTGTGAAGGAGAGTATGCGCAGGTCAGAGCCGGTATAACCGCGTCAGTTGAGACACCCGCGAAAACTCCCTCGCTTCGAACGGCCGTGCGAGCAACCATTCCCTGCATGTACGACATCCGTTTCGCCGAACCTGGCGACCTGAGCGCCACGATGGCGCTGCTCGTCCGGCTCCAGGCCGACAACGCGCACCACATCGGCTACCTCGGTGAGACAGTCGACGAGCTCCGCGCCGAGCTCGGCGAGTTCGAGCCGAGCTGGGCCGACTGCACCGTGGTCGCCACCGACGCCGATGACAACATCACCGGCATGTTCAGCGTCGAGGTCGACAGCGAGCTGGGCCGTGCCTGGTTGCACGGGCCGTTCGTCGACGTGCCGGTCAACCACCCGGCGGGCAGCCGGATCTGGGACCAGACCGCCGACGCGATGTTCCGGAGGGCCGCCGAGATGCTCACCGGCATCACCGACCTCGAGCTGTACGGGCACACCGCCCACCGGCGGCTCGCGGCGTTCGCCGAGCGGCACGGGTTCAGCGCCGGCAAGGCGAGTGCCATCCACGTGCTCGACAACGGGGATCTGCGCACGTTGCTGCTGCGGGACGCGAAGTGCCCCAGCGAGCGTGAGATGCGCGTCCTGCCCACCGATCCGCACGTGCACGAGGCCGTTGCCGTGCTGCACGAGCGATGTTTTCCGCGCACGTACCTGTCCGGCAAGCAGCTCGTCGAGTCCAAACCGGAGAACCGCACCGTCGTCGTCGCCATGGACGGCCGGCGCGTGCTCGGCTACGCCGCGGGCAAGGCGCAGCCCGAGGAGTACTACGTCGACTTCGTGGCCGTGGAACCGGACGTCCGCGGTCAGGGCGTGGGCGCTGCCCTCGTCACCGAACTGCTGTGGAAGCTCGCGGCGGACCACGGTGCACGACCGCAGGCCGCCGCGTCGATCCACGCGGGCAACGAGAGCTCGCAGCGGATGTTCGACCGCCTAGGCTTTCGGCTGCACGTCGAGCTCGTCGCCTACCGGCACACCGCCTGAACGCCCAGCCGGGTGCCGCAGTGACAGCAACCCGCCGACCAGCAACGTGACCGCCACCCCCAGGGGCGTGTTCCACCAGCCGGTCAACGACTTGCGCGTCGCGTCCGCCTTCGCGAAGTCGATCGTCGGGGTGTTCCCGACGAACTTGACGCCCAGGATCACGAACCCGACGACGAGGACCGTCGCCACGAACGCGATGATCGCGTCCGCCTGCGTGACGCGCTTGAAGACCAGGCCGAGGAGGAAGGCCCCGAGCAGCGCGCCGTAGGTGTAGCCGGCGATGCCGAGCGCCTGCACCACGATCGGGTCCGCCGTGGTCTTGTTCGAGGAGGCGAACAGGCCCGCGCAGACGATCAGCAGCCCCGCCCACACCAGGGTCCAGATCCGGCCGTGGCGCAGGCGTTCCTCGTCGGTCATCGGGGTCTTGCGGACGCGTTCGTAGACGTCGGTGACCGTGCTCGACGCCAGCGCGCCCAGCGACGACGACAGCGCCGCGGCCAGGATGCCCGCGATCACGAAGCCGGACAGGCCGCTCGGCATGCTGACGATGAAATGGGCGAACAGCTCGTCCTTGTTGTTCAGCCCCAGGTCCTTCACCGGGTCCACGCCGTTGTAGAACGCCCACATCATCACGCCGATGAACAGGAAGAACGCGAACTGCAGGAACACCACGAACCCGGACGCGATCAGCGCCTTCTGCGCGGCCTTGACGTCCCTGGTCGCCATGAGCCGCTGCACGATCAGCTGGTCGGCGCCGTGCGAGGCCATCGACAGCAGGGCACCGCCGAAGAACGCCGCGATGAACGGGTAGGCGCCCGTCAGCGGTGACGAGGTGAAGTCGAAGAGCTGGAACTTGCCCGCGTCGGCGGCTTTCCCGAACCAGCCGTCGGGCAGCTTGCCGGCCAGCACCCAGATCACGACGAGACCGCCCAGGACGTACCAGAGCATCTGGATCGCGTCGACCCACACGACCGCGCGCACGCCGCCGAAGAAGCTGTAGAACACCATCGCGATGCCCAGCGCCAGCACGATCACCCAGTACGACGCGGTGATGCCGTACTGCGCCAGCACGACCTTGATCGGGATGGCCGTGGCGAAGAGCCGGATGCCGTCCGCGAGCAGGCGCGTGAACAGGAACGTGACGGACGCCGTGGCGCGCATGCCGTTGCCGTAGCGCTGGCCCAGGTACGCGTACGCGGTGACGAGGTCGCCCTTCACGTACCGCGGCAGCAGCACGAACGACACGACGATCCGCCCGACGATGTACCCGAGCGCGAGCGTCAGGTACGTCATGCCGCCCTGCGCGGGCGTCGCCATGTAGGCGATCACGGGCACGCTGAGCACCGTGAGGGTCGACGTCTCCGCCGACACCACCGACAGGCACACCACCCACCACGAGATGCGCTTCTCGCTCACGAAGTAGTCGGTGGCCGACTTCTGCCTGCCGCCGATCCACGTGCCGAGCAACGGCATGCCGACGAGGAACAGGGCGATGATCGCGAGGTCTAGTCCGCGCACTTCGGGTCCCCCATCTTGAGCTTGGTCACGACGGTGCCGTGCGGCTGCGGCATGCGCAACGGCCCGTTGCCGGGAGTGATGCTGCCGAGCAGGCGCGGCCCGGACGCCCCGGTCGCGGACGGCGTGTTGCCCGCGACGCCGTGCCAGGTCAGGAAACCGAGCAGCGCGGCCAGGTAGGCCTCCTTGCCGTCGCGCGGCAGGCCGAGCGCGTCGCTGATCCGCAGCGGGATCGGGTGCAGCGCACGGGTGAGCGCTTCCACGAGCACCGGGTTGCGCATCCCGCCACCGGAGGCGACGACCACGCCGGCGTCGTGCGCGCGGCAGGCGTCCGCGATGGTGCGCGCGGTGAGCTCCACCAGGGTGCGCAGCATGTCCTCGGCCGGGACCGTCGGGAACCCGTGCAGGTACTCGGCGTTGAACAGCTCCTTGCCGGTCGACTTCGGCCACGGCGTGGCGTAGTACGGGTCGGCGAGCAGCTTGCCGAGGATGTCCTCGCGAACGGTGCCGCGGCGGGCGAACTCCCCGTTGGTGTCCTGGCGGCGCCGGCCGTCCGACAGGACCTCGACCACGGCGTCGAGCAGCGCGTTGCCCGGCCCGGTGTCGTAGGCGATGGGCGCGGAGCCCGGCCGCACGACGGTGATGTTCGCGATGCCGCCGATGTTGAGTGCGACGGCGGGCGTGTCGACCATCCCGGCGAGCCACAGCGCGTCGAGCGTGCTCGCCAGCGGCGCCCCGTGCCCACCGGCGGCCACGTCGCGCACCCGCAGGTCGGCGACGACCGGCAGGCCGGTCCGCTCCGCGATCCAGGCCGGCTGCCCGAGCTGCAACGTGCCCAGGCAGTCGCCGTCCTGCACCTCGTGGTGCACGGTCTGGCCGAGCGAGCAGATCAGGTCCGCCGGGAGGTAGCCGGCGGCGACTTCGCCGAAAGCCTGCCCCAGCGACGTGTCGAAGGCGCACACTTCAGCTGCGTCCCGCGGTATCTCCAGCAGGTCCTTCGGGAACGGGTGCTCGGCGTGCTGCACCGGCACGAGCTCGACGACGTCACCGCTGATCGCCAGGTCGGCGACGGCCACGTCGATGCCGTCCATCGACGTGCCGGATATCAGTCCGATCACCCTCACGACGTGTGGTCTATTCCACACCGTGTTCAGGCGCAAGAGCTGCGGTGAAATCTTCGCCTAATTGAGCACTATCTCGTTGACAGGTCACATGCACCGCTGTGAAACGATGCTCCCGTGACGTCTTCCCTGATCCTGATCCTCATCGTCGTCGCGGTCATGCTGATCGCCGCGCTGGTGACCGGCGTGGTGCTGACGCGTCGCCGTCGCATCAGCCTGACCCAGAAGGAGGAGACGCCGCGCCCGGCCGGCTACCAGGCCTCGTCCGGCTTCTCGCTCGCACCGGCCGCGCCGGACGCGTCCGAGGCGGAGGCCGTCGCCCACGCCGAGGCGGAGGTGGTCGCCGAGCCCGTCGCGCCCGTCAAGCCCGTCTCACCCGTCAAGCCCGTCCCACCCGTCGCGCCCAAGCCCGTCGAGCCCGTCGCGCCTGAGCCCGTCGCACCGGTCGACCACCCGGTCGCCGACCGCACCGAGGTCGACGGCCAGCCCGGTGTGGGTGACGACGCCTCCGTGCCGCGCGACTCGGTCAAGCGCGGTTTCGTCGAGGTCGACCTCCCCGAGGAGGCCTCCGAGATCGAGGAGATCGAGCCGACCGCCGGGCGCCTGGAGCGCCTGCGCGGCAAGCTCGCGAAGTCCCGCAGCGGCTTCGGCTCGTCCCTGCTGGGCCTGCTCGGCGCCGGCGACCTGGACGAGGACTCGTGGCAGGACGTCGAGGACACGCTGCTGATCGCGGACCTGGGCGCCGCCACCACGACCGAGATCGTCGACACGCTGCGCACGAAGATCGCCTCCACCGGCGTGCGCACCGAGGCCGAGGCACGTGCGCTGCTGCACTCCGTGCTGGTCGCGGCGCTGGACCCGTCGATGGACCGCTCCCTGAAGGCGCTGCCGCACGCGGGCAAGCCGGCCGTGCTGCTCGTCGTGGGCGTCAACGGCGTGGGCAAGACCACCACCACGGGCAAGCTCGCGCGTGTGCTGGTCGCCGACGGCCGCACGGTGCTGCTGGGTGCCGCGGACACGTTCCGCGCCGCTGCCGCGGACCAGCTGGAGACGTGGGGCAAGCGCGTCGGCGCGGAGACCGTGCGCGGCCCCGAGGGCGGCGACCCGGCCTCGGTGGCGTTCGAGGCGGTCAAGCGCGGCGTGGACACCGGCGTGTCCACCGTGCTGATCGACACCGCGGGCCGCCTGCACACCAAGAAGGGCCTGATGGACGAGCTCGGCAAGGTCAAGCGCGTCGTCGAGAAGCAGGCCGTGGTCGACGAGGTCCTGCTCGTGCTCGACGCGACCACCGGGCAGAACGGCCTGACGCAGGCACGCGTGTTCGCCGAGCAGGTCGCCATCACCGGGATCGTGCTGACGAAGCTGGACGGGACCGCCAAGGGCGGCATCGTGTTCCAGGTGCAGCGGGAGCTGGGCGTGCCGGTGAAGCTCGTCGGGCTCGGGGAAGGCGCGGACCACCTGGCCCCGTTCGAGCCGGGCGCGTTCGTGGACGCGCTGCTGGGCTGAGGTCGTACCTGGCGATTCGGGTGGTTCCTGGGGCTCCGCCCCAGACCCCGACACTCCCAAAGAAGCCCCCGGCGCGATGAGTGGGTTGATGGCACGCCTGTTGCTTTGTGCGGCTGCCGGTTGCGTTGGTGGTTGCGTTGCGGTGGGCGTCTGCCCCGTCTAGCGCACCAGAGCGCGCCAGACCCGAGGAGGGATGTCAAGCAGGCGAAAAGCGTGCCTGCTTGACATCCCTCCTCGGGCCCGGCAGGACGATCGGAGCGCTAGACGGGGAAGCCACCCACCGCGGAACCGCCCGAGAAAAGGCCTTCACGCCTCGCCTTCGGCGTCGGCGTGGCCAAATGCACGTCAGGCGGTGGCGGTCTGGTCCGCCAGCTTCTTCGCCACCGCCAGCACCTCCGGCAGGATGCGGTTCACCGCGTCCTTCGTCAGCCGCCCCTCCGGCCCCGACACCGACACGGCGGCCAGCGTCGGCCCGCCGATCACCGGCACCGCGATGCAGCGCACCCCCAGCTCCTGCTCCGACTCGTCCAGCGCGTACCCCCGCGCGGAGATCTCGTCGAGCGAGTCCAGCAGCTCCGCGGCGTCCGTGATCGTGTTCGGGGTGTAGGCCGGGAGGCCGGTGCGTTCCAGCAGCGCGCGCACGTCGTCGCGGGGGAGCTGCGACAGCATCGCCTTGCCCACGCCCGTTCCGTGCGGCAGCAGCCTCCTGCCGACCTCCGTGAACATGCGCATCGAGTGCTTCGACGGCACCTGCGCCACGTAGACGACCTCGTCGCCGTCCAGCACGGCGAGGTTCGCCGTCTCCTCCACCGAGTCGACCAGGGCCGAGAGGAACGGGCGGGCCCAGGTGCCGTACTGGCGGGAGGCGGTCTCGCCGAGGCGGATCAGGCGCGAGCCGAGGGTGTAGCGGCGGTTGCTGTTCTGGCGCACGTAGCCGAGCGTGACGAGGGTGCGGATGAGACGGTGGATCGTCGGCAGCGGCAGGCCGGAGGACACGGCCAGCTCGGACAGCGACGCCTCACCGCCGGCGTCGGCGAGGTGTTCGAGCAGGTCGAAGGCACGCTGCAGGGACTGCACGCCACCTGTGGACACGTGCGGCTCCTTCCGTTGCCGTTCCGCAATGCAGAAACTATAGTCCACACAGCAAAACCGAGAGAGGTGGCTCCAGGTGCAGGTCCTCACCGCAGAGGCTCTTGAGTTCGTCGCGAAGCTGCACGAGGCGCACGCCGCGCGCCGCGACGAGTTGCTCGCCCGCCGCAAGGACCGCCGGCCGCTCGGCTTCCTGGAGGAGACCAGGGACGTCCGTGAGGGCGAGTGGCAGGTCGCGCCGGCGCCGGAGCCGTTGCGGGATCGCCGGGTCGAGATCACCGGGCCCACCGAGCGCAAGATGACGATCAACGCGCTCAACTCCGGGGCCAAGGTGTGGCTCGCGGACCTGGAGGACGCGAACACCCCGCACTGGGACAACGTGGTGCAGGGGCAGGTGAACCTGTACGAGGCGGCGCGCGAGACGATCGAGTTCACCTCGCAGGAGGGCAAGGAGTACCGGCTCAAGGGCGGGCCGTACCCCACGATCGTCGTGCGGCCGCGCGGGTGGCACCTCGACGAGCGGAACCTGCAGTTCGGCGGGAAGAACGCCGTCGGCGCGCTCGTGGACTTCGGGCTGCACTTCTTCCACAACGCGGAGCTGGGCAAGCCCTACTACTACCTGCCGAAGATGGAGTCGCACCTCGAAGCGCGGCTGTGGAACGACGTCTTCACCACGGCGCAGCAGCTGCTGGGCGTCCCGCACGGCACGATCCGCGCCACGGTGCTCATCGAGACGATCCCCGCCGCGTTCGAGATGGAGGAGATCCTCTACGAGCTGCGCGACCACGCGTCGGGGCTCAACGCCGGACGGTGGGACTACCTGTTCAGCGTCATCAAGTACTTCCGGGACGCGGGCGCGGACTACGTGCTGCCGGACCGCAACAGCGTCACGATGACGGCGCCGTTCATGCGCGCGTACACCGAGCTCCTGGTGAAGACCTGCCACAAGCGCGGTGCGTTCGCCATGGGTGGCATGGCGGCGTTCATCCCCAACCGGCGCGACCCGGAGGTCACGGAGAACGCGCTGCGCAAGGTGCGCGAGGACAAGACGCGCGAGGCGAACGATGGTTTCGACGGGTCGTGGGTGGCGCATCCTGACCTCGTGCCGATTTGCCGTGAGATCTTCGACGGGGTGCTGGGCGACCGGCCCAACCAGGTCGACAAGCAGCGCCCGGAGGTCAGCGTCACCGCGGAGCAGCTGCTGGACTTCACGTCGGCGGGCGGCGCGGCGACGCGGGCCGGGCTGGAGAGCGCCGTGGACGTCGGCGTGCGGTACATCGCGTCGTGGCTGGGCGGCAACGGCGCGGCGGCGATCCACAACCTGATGGAGGACGCGGCCACCGCGGAGATCAGCCGGTCGCAGCTCTGGCAGTGGGTCCACAACTCCGTCGTGCTCGACGACGGCACCCCGGTGACCGCCGACGTGGTCCGCGAGGTGCTGGACCGGGTCAAGGGCGGGGTCGAGGGCGAGCACGTCGCCGCGGCGGCCGAGCTGTTCGAGCAGGTCGCGCTGTCCGACGACTTCGTCGACTTCCTGACACTGCCCGCCTACGAGCGCATCTGATGTACGAGACATCCCTGTCGCCCGACGACGTCGCACGGGTCACGGCGCGGTTGTCCACTGTGGAGCGCAAGGTGCCGGTGGGCCGCCAGCCCGTGCACACGTGCTACGTGCCCGCCGGCCGCCTCATCGGGTCCACGGTCGACGACTGGGGCCGCGAGGCACTGGAGTCCATCGACGAGGACCTGTTGCCGGACCTGCCCGACGGCGTGCTCGACCGGGTCCGCGCGAAGCTGCGCCGGGAACCGGTCGAGGACCTCAGGATCGACTTCGAGGACGGCTACGGTGCGCCCGAGGACGACGTCGAGGACATGGACGCCGAGAGCACGGCGCACATCGTGTCCCGCTGGCTGGAGAACGGGACCGCACCGCCGTCGTTCGGCGTGCGGATCAAGTCCTTCGACACCAGGGCGTCGCGCGAACGCGGGCTGCGCACGCTCGACATCTTCCTGACCGCGCTGGAAGAGGTCCCGCCGGGTTTCGTGATCACGTTCCCGAAGGTCACCTCCGCCGAGCAGGTCGAGGTGTTCGCGGACGTGCTCGACCTCTTCGGCGGCGACCTGCGGTTCGAGATCCAGGTCGAGACCGCCCGGTCCGTCGTGGACGACCAGGGCCGGCTCGCGATCCCGGGGTTCATCGCCGCGGGACGGGGCCGGGTGAGCGGCCTGCACTTCGGGACCTACGACTACACCGCGGACTGCGGGTTGCCTGCGGCGCAACAACACCTGGCGCACGGTGCGTGCGACTTCGCACGGCACGTCATGCAGGTCTCCACGGCGGGCACCGGCGTCCGGCTGTCCGACGGGTCGACCAACGTGCTGCCGGTCGGCAAGCAGAAGCAGCACGGCTGGCTGACCCACTACGAGCTGACCAGGCGGTCACTGGAGCACGGCTTCTACCAGGGCTGGGACCTGCACCCGGCGCAGCTGGTCACGCGCTACGCGGCCGTGTACGCCTTCTACCGGGAGGGGCTGTCCGCGGACGCCCGGCGGCTGGAGGACTACACGCGGCGCGTCGCCGGCGGTGTGCTGGACGAACCCGCGACCGCTCAGGCGTTGTCGGCGTTCTTCCTCCGCGCGGTGGACTGCGGGGCGCTCGACCCGGCCGAGGTGCACGCGGCGACGGGGCTCGACGAAACAGCGCTGCGGGGGCTCGCCGCCCGGTCGGACTGACCGGTGCTCGCCCGTTCAGGTGGTTCTGGCAGCGGGTGTCGACGGGTGTGGGCAATGAGTGCAGGGTGGCTCCCATGAGCATGCGAGCCGGCCTGTGGACCGGGCTGCCGGACCTCGACGCGGCGGAGCACAGGTACCAGGTCGTCGCGTGCGCAGCGGACGTGGACACCCTGATCGGGCTGCTGGGGCGGCCGGAGTGCAACGACGGGTCGCTCGACCACTTCGGCCGGCCGCTCACCCCCGAGGGGGACCCCGACCACAACGTCGTGCTCGCCGTCCGCGGCGGGTGGGGCTACCTGTACTACGTCGACAACGAGTTCATGGGCTGGCCGAAGGGCTCAGCAGAGGCGCCGTACGTGAACGAGAAGTACACGGACTTCCCGCCCGGCGTGGGGGTTCCGCTCGGCCTGTACCGGCAGCTGCTGGTGGAGTTCATGACCACGGGGAAGCGGCCGACCGGGGTGGACTGGTACAGCGAGGCCGACCTGTTCCACTCCTGGCGCGACCAGCAGATGTCGCTGCGCTCGTCCGAGAACCGGTGACGCCCGGCTGAACGCTGGTTCAATGGCTCCATGAAGGCCGTGGTGATCGGTGGGGGAATCGCCGGCTTGCTCGCCGCCAGGGTGCTGACCGAGACGTGCGACGACGTGGTGGTCCTGGAACGCGACGAGCTGTCCGGCGAACCGGAGTACCGGGCCGGGGTGCCGCAGGGCAGGCACGTGCACGGGTTGCTGGTGCGCGGCGGTGAGCTGCTGGAGGAGCTGTTCCCCGGTCTGCGCGAGGAGCTGGTGCTGGCCGGTGCGGAGCTCGCCGACGCGGGGGACATGCGAATCCTCAACCCGCTCGGCTGGCTGGCCGCCGCACCCACGGGCATGCCGCTGCTCTCGCTCAGCCGCCCGCTGCTGGAGACCCGCATCCGCCGCCGGGTCACGGCGCAGTTCATGACCGGTGTGCACGTCACCGGGCTGTCGATGCGCGACGGCGTCGTGGACGGCGTGCTCACCCGCGCCGGCCGGGTGGACGCCGATCTGGTGGTCGACGCGTCCGGCCGGTCGTCGAAGCTGCGGGACTGGCTCGCCGCCGCGGGGATCACCACGCCGGAACCCGAGGTGGTCGACTCCCGCACCGGGTACGCGACCCGGACCTACACCGCACCGGCGGACTTCCCGGTGGTGTACGCGGAAAGCCTGTCCGCACCCGACCTGCGGCGCGGGGTCGCGGCGATGCGCGTCGAGGGCGGCCGGGTCATGGTGACCGCGCAGGGCGCCGCCGGTGACCACCCGCCGCGCGACCCCGAGAGCTACCGGGAGTTCCTGGCCTCGTTGCGGGTGCCCATCACGGAGCTGCTCGCCGGCGCGGAACCGCTCACGCCCGTCTACCTGTTCGCCCGCACGGCCAGCCGCCGCAACGCCTTCGAGGACACCGCGCGGTGGCCGGGCGGGCTGGTGGCGGTGGGCGACGCGGTGTGCGCGTTCAACCCCGTGTACGGCCAGGGGATCACCGTCGCGGCGATGGAGGCGCTGTTGTTCCGCAGCCACGGGGACTTCAGCGCCAAGGGCTGCCGGGACTTCCAGCGGCAGGTCGCGCGGACCACGCGGGGGACGTGGGCGATGTCGAGCAACGCCGACCGCGGCTGGGTGGGGACCAAGCGCGGTGGCCTGCTCGGCTGGTACCTGAAGAAGTGGCAGGCCGGGATCGTGCACGACCCCGACCTGTTCCGCCGCTTCCTCCGGGTCGTGCACATGGTCGCGCCGCCCGCGAGCCTGTTCACCCCGGTGGTGTTCAGAAGGCTGGCAAAGTACTCCAGGCTCGACCGGCGCCGGGGGCGTCGTCCCGCAGCACCGACCCCTCGATGAGGCCGTACGGGCGGTCGGCGGCGTAGAAGACCTCGTTGTCGTTCTCCAGGCCGAACGGGCTGAGGTCCACCGGGAAGTGGTGCTTGTTCGGCATGGAGAGCCGCACCTCCGCGACCTCGGGCCGGGTGTTCAGCACCGCCTCGCCCATCGCGTAGAGGGTCTGCTGCAACGACAGCGAGTGCTTGTCCGCGAACGTCCTCAGCATCGTCGAGCGGATCTCGGTGAACGACGTCGCCCAGTCCACGTCCGTGCCGGTGTACCGCCAGCGCGCGGTCACCGACGTCGCGAGGATGCGGTCGTCGGTCTCCTTCAACGTGGTGTACGGGTCCTTCGGGTAGCCGTGGAACTCCGACCCGGTCGACTTCAGCACCACCAGGTCCCGCAGGCCGGAGACGACCCACGCCTGCGCGCCCTCGATCGTCACGGCCGTGGTGCGCTTCTCGTTCGAGCCCTGCACGAACGCGTGGTCGTGCCCGTCGATGCGGTTCCACGAGTGCTCGTCGACGAGGATCCGCGCACCGGTGATCGGTTCCTGCGAGCCGACGAAGTGCCGGCCGAGCCGCAGCGCGAAGTCCTCGACCTCCCCGACCGGCGCCTCCTTCGCGAAGGCGTAGACGGTGTTCTTCTGCGTGTCGGTGGCGAGCACCTTGGCGTTGTCGCCGGTGAGGTGCGTGTCGGCGAGGTCGCCGCGCAGCGAGGTGCTGACGGTCAGATCCCTGATGGTGTGCACCGAACCGTTGCGCGACACCGTGACGAGGCGGTTCTCCGCCTTGCCGTACTGGTTGGGGCCCAGGACGATGGCCATGTCGATCAGCTCCCCGATCAGCTTCTGCAGCCGCAGCGCGGCGATCTTCGCGAGTTCGTCGTTGACGACGCGGAGTTCGACGTCCGGCGGGTTGTCCATCCGGGAGGACAGGTCGTCGAGCACCTCCGCACCGCTCAGGCCGGTCGCGCACACCAGGTAGATGTGCCCGAACCGATCTTCGTACGCGGCGTTCGCAGCCGCCAGGCGATCAGCCTCACCGCTGTCCACACCGGACTGTTCCGACCGCGACCACCTCGCCGACACCCCGCCACCGCGCTGTCGTTCGCCGATGCGCGGGTGCCCGGCGATGGCACCGAGCACCTCCTCGTCGGAAAGCCCTTGTGCGGCAACCGAAGAAGCCGCGAGGAGCGCATCGACCGACGCGTACGGCCGGCCGTCCAGGATCGCGTCGACCCAGCGGGGTACCGCGAGGCACTCGGTGAGCAGGGGGCGGAGTTCCGACTCCGGGGCGCTGTTGAAGCTCTCCACGGCTCTCCAAGTTTCTACATCGCGGAATTGAACTTCCACATTCTTGACCTGAGGCTCGCGGAATGTCTAGTGTCTCCGGTGTACGGAATCTAACTTCCGCTATGTGGAAGGAATCGCCGAAGATGTTCGACGCAAACCTGTCCATGCTCTTCACGGAGCTGCCGTTGCTGGAACGCCCGGCAGCCGCGCGAGCCGCCGGGTTCGACGCGGTCGAGATCTGGTGGCCGTTCGCGGACGCCGTACCGGAGACGCGCGAGGTCGAGGCGTTCGAGAACGCGATCGTGGACGCGCGGGTGCGCCTGGTCGGCCTGAACCTCTACGCGGGCGACATGGCCGCAGGGGACAGGGGACTGGCGAGCTGGCCGGGCCGCGAGACGGAGTTCCGCGCGAACGTCGAGATCACCGCGGCCATCGCGGGCCGGCTGGGCTGCCGCACGCTCAACGCGCTGCACGGCAACTTCGAGACCACCGCGCAGACGATCTCCCACTACCGCTTCGCCGCCGACGTCGCGGCGGAGATCGGCGCGCAGGTCGTGGTCGAACCGCTGAGCGGCGCGCCGCGGTACCCGATCAAGACCGCCCGGCAGGCGTTCGACCTGATCGACGAGGTCGACCGCGGCAACGTGAAGCTGCTCGCGGACCTCTACCACCTCGCCACGAACGGCGACGACCTCGACGCGCTCGCCGGCCACGTGGACCGCATCGGTCACGTGCAGATCGCCGACGCTCCCGGACGCGGTGAACCCGGCACCGGTGCAGCTCGACCTCTTCGGGCACCTGCGGAAGCTCCGCGCCAACGGCTACACCGGCTTCGTCGGCGCCGAGTACAAGCCCGTCACCCACTCCTTCGCGTGGAGGGACCAAGCATGACGAAGATCGGTTTCATCGGCCTCGGCATCATGGGCAGCCCGATGGCGGCCCACCTGGTGGCCGCGGGGCACGACGTGACGGGCTTCGACCTCAGCCCGGCCTCGCTCGACAAGCTGGTCGCGGACGGCGGCAAGGACGCGTCGTCCGCACAGGAGGCCGTGAGCGGCGCCGAGGTCGTCATCACGATGCTGCCGAACCACCCGCAGGTCGAGGCCGTCGTCGACGAGGTGACGTTCGACGACGGCGCGTTGCTGGTCGACATGAGCACGATCCGCCCGTCCACCTCGATCGACATCGCGCGGAGGCTGACGCACGTGCGGGTGCTCGACGCGCCCGTGTCCGGTGGTCAGACCGGCGCGGTGCAGGCGTCGCTCAGCATCATGGTCGGCGGTGAGGAGCGGGACTTCGCGGCCGCGCGGCCGTTCCTGGAGGTCGTCGGCAAGACGGTCGTCCACGTCGGGCCGCACGGCGCCGGACAGGTCGTGAAGGCAGCCAACCAGCTGATGGTGGGCGGCATCTACGCCCTGGTCGCCGAGTCGATCGTGCTGCTGGAGGCGAGCGGTGTCGACCCGAAGGCGGGCCTCGACGTGCTCGCGGGCGGTCTCGCCGCGAACCGGATCCTCGACCTCAAGCGCGAGTCGATGATCGCCCGCGAGTTCCAGCCCGGGTTCCGGATCGACCTGCACCACAAGGACATGGGCATCGCACTGGACGCGGCACGGGCCGCCGACGTCGCGCTGCCGGTCACCAACCAGATCGCCGCACTGGTCGCGGCGGCCCGCGCGCAGGGGTACGGCTCACTCGACCACTCCGCGCTGCTCAAGGTCATCGAGAACTTCGCGGGAAGGGCCTGACAGATGCCGAAGATCCCCGTCATGCAAGCGGTCGTCGAGGTCCTCAGGTCCGAGGGCGTCGACGTCGTGTTCGGCTGCCCCGGCGCCGCGATCCTCCCGCTGTACAAGGCGATGGAGGAAGACGGCGGCATCGAGCACCTCATCGTGCGGCACGAGGAGGGCGCCACGCACATGGCCGACGGCTGGTCGCGCACGACCGGCAACGTCGGCGTCGCGATCGGCACCTCGGGCCCGGCCGGCACAAACATGATCACCGGGCTCTACACCGCGCAGGCCGACTCCGTGCCGATCCTGTGCATCACCGGCCAGGCCGCGGTCTCCAAGCTGCACCAGGAGGCCTTCCAGGCCGTCGACATCGTCTCGATCGCCGCGCCCGTCACGAAGTGGGCGGTGCAGGTCAAGGAAGCCGCGCAGATGCCGTGGATCTTCCGCGAGGCGTTCCGGATCGCCCGCTCAGGCCGTCCGGGTCCGGTGCTGATCGACCTGCCGATCGACGTGCAGAAGCAGGAGATCGAGTGGGACTCGACGATCGACGAACCGTTGCCGGTGCAGCGGAGCGCTCCGAGTGCCGCACGGGTCGAGCGCGCGCTGGAGATGCTGCTGGCCGCCGAACGCCCGCTGCTGCTCGCCGGTGGCGGTGTCGTCCTGGGCGAGGCGTCCGCCGAGTTGCTGGAACTGGCCGAATTCCTGCAGGTCCCCGTCCAGGCCACGTTGATGGGCAAGGGCGCGCTCGACGAGGACCACCCGCTCTACGCGGGCATGACCGGCATCCAGACCTCGCAGCGCTACGGCAACGCGTCGTTCCTGGAGTCGGACCTGGTGCTGGCGCTGGGCGCGCGGTTCGGCGACCGGCACACCGGCGACCTCGCGACCTACCGCGGTGACCGCAGGTTCATCCACGTGGACGTCGAGCCGACCCAGATCGGCAAGGTGTTCGGGCCGGACCTCGGGATCGTCGCGGACACCAAGCTGTTCCTGCGGGCCCTGCTGGACGAGGCGAAGCAGCACGGTCCCCGGGAGAAGGGCGCCTGGGTCGAACGCTGCCAGGAGCTCAAGCGGACGCTGCTGCGGCGCGAGGACTTCGACACCGTGCCGGTCAAGGCGCCGCGGGTGTTCAAGGAGATCAACGAGTTCTACGGCCCGGACACCTATTTCGTCACCGCGATCGGGCTCTACCAGATCTGGTCCGGCCAGCACCAGAAGGCGCACAAGCCGCGGCACTACCAGGTCTGCGGCCAGGCCGGCCCGCTCGGCTGGGAGATCCCGGCGGCCATCGGAGTGAAGAAGGCGAGGCCGGACGCCGAGGTCGTCGGCATCGTGGGCGACTACTCGTTCCAGTTCCTCGTGGAGGAGCTCGCGGTCGGCGCGCAGTACGACGTGCCGTTCGTGCTGATCATGCTGAACAACGAGTACCTGGGCCTGATCCGGATGGCCGAGGACCACGGCGGCTACGACATGAGGTACGAGGTCGACATCCACTACGACACCACGGGCTCGGACAACGTCAAGATCATGGAGGCCTACGGCTGCTCCGGCGTCCGGGTCGCCGACCCCGGCGAGATCCGCTCCTCGCTGGAGTGGGCCCGCAAGGAGGCCGACCGCACGTCACGGCCGGTGCTCGTGGAGATCATGATCGAACGCGAGGGCAACACCGCCAACGGCACGTCCATCGCCGCGATGCACGAGTACGAGCCCCTCCCGTGACCGGTTTCGAGGTCACGCGGGAGTCCCGCGTTCCCCTCAGGGACACGCGGGGCCCTTTCGCACCCCAGGAGAGTACGAAAGCTCCCCGCGTACTCATCGCGCCGGACAAGTTCAAGGGATCCCTCACCGCTCCGCGGGTCGCCGCTGCCGTCGCGCGCGGCCTGCGGGAGGCGGCGCCTGGTGTGGACGTGCGTTGTCTGCCGGTGGCCGACGGCGGTGACGGCACGGTCGACGCGGCCGTCGCCGCCGGGTTCGTCCGGGTCGGGCGCTGGGTCACCGGACCGGTCGGCGAGCCGGTGCCCGCGTCGTTCGCGGTGCGGGACCGGACCGCCGTGGTGGAGGTGGCCTCGGCGGCGGGGCTGACGTTGCTCGCCGAACCCGCGCCGCTCGACGCCACCAGCCACGGCGTCGGTGAGCTGCTGAGAGCCGCGCTGGACGTCGGCTGCACGACGGTCGTGCTCGGGCTGGGCGGCAGCGCCTGCACCGACGGGGGTGCGGGCATGCTCGAAGCGCTCGGGGACACCTCGTTCGACGGCGTCGACCTGGTGCTCGCTTCGGACGTGGACAACCCGCTGCTCGGACCGTCCGGTGCGGCCGCCGTCTACGGCCCGCAGAAGGGGGCGTCACCCGAGCAGGTGGAGCTCCTCGAAGAACGGCTGGCGGCGTTCGCGCAGCGGACCGGACCCGAGCTCGCGGACCGGCCGGGAGCCGGTGCGGCCGGCGGGATCGGGTTCGCGGCGCTCTGCCTGGGCGGCCGGTTCCGGCCGGGCATCGAGGTGGTGCTGGAGCTGGCCGGGTTCGCCCGAGCGGTCGCGGACGCGTCGCTGGTGATCACCGGCGAGGGCTCGCTGGACGCCCAGACCAGGCACGGGAAGGCGCCGTACGGGGTCGTGCGGGCCTCCGGTGACGTGCCGGTGGTCGCGGTGGCAGGGCAGTGCTCGGTCGAGCCCGGTGACCTGGGGTTGAAGGCCGCCTACGCGCTGCTGGACGTCGAACCGGACCTCACCCGGTGCCTGGCGCGGGCGGAGGAGCTGCTGGTGGGTCTCGGTGGTCGCATCGCGCGCGACTGGGTGTCAGAGTGAGGGACATGGACCTGGTGTTCCGCGCCCGCAGGGTGGTCACCCCGCAGGGTGAGATCGCGTGCGACGTCGGTGTCGCCGACGGCCGGATCGTCGCCGTCGAACCGTTCATCGAGTCGCCGAACGTCGTGCGCCTCGCGGACGACGAGGTGCTGCTGCCCGGTCTCGTCGACACCCACGTGCACGTCAACGACCCCGGCCGCACCGAGTGGGAGGGCTTCGAGACCGCCACCCGCGCGGCGGCCGCCGGTGGCGTCACCACGATCATCGACATGCCGCTCAACAGCATCCCGCCGACCGTCGACGTCGCGGCGCTGGAGACCAAGCGCAAGGCCGCGGCCAACGTCTCGGTGGACGTCGGCTTCTGGGGCGGGATCGTCCCCGGCAACCTCGACGACCTGAAGCCGTTGCACGAGGCGGGCGTCTTCGGCTTCAAGTGCTTCCTGCTGCACTCGGGCGTCGACGAGTTCCCCGCGGTGACCGTGCCGGAGCTCGACGTGGCGTTGCGGCGGTTGGCGACGCTCGACGCGTTGACCATCGTGCACGCCGAGGACGCGCACACGGTCCGCGACTCCGAGCCGGACTACGCGGGGTTCCTCGCGTCCCGGCCGCGCGAGGCCGAGAACAAGGCGATCAGCGACGTCGTCGAGCTGACCCGCAAGACCGGCGCTCGCACGCACATCCTGCACCTGTCGTCGTCGGACGCGTTGGCGATCCTCGGGGCCGCGAAGCGGGAGAGCCTGCCGATCACCGCGGAGACCTGCCCGCACTACCTCACGTTCACCGCCGAGGAGATCCGCGACGGGCAGACGGAGTTCAAGTGCTGCCCGCCGATCCGCGAGGAGGTCAACCGCGAGGCGTTGTGGCAGGGCCTGCGCGACGGCGTGGTCGACCTCGTCGTGAGCGACCACTCGCCGAGCACCGCCGAGCTGAAGGCCGGCGACTTCGCCACGGCGTGGGGCGGCATCGCGTCGCTGCAGCTCGGCCTGCCGGCGGTGTGGACGGGCGCCCGCGACCGCGGTTTCCGGCTCACCGACGTCGTGCGCTGGATGGCGGCGCACCCGGCGCGGCAGGCCGGGCTCACGACCAAGGGCGCCGTCGAGGTCGGCAAGGACGCGGACCTCGTGGTGTTCGCACCGGACCAGACGTTCGTGGTGGACCGGAACGCGCTGCACCACCGCAACCCCGTCACGCCCTACCACGGGCGCGAGCTGCACGGCGTGGTGCGGCAGACGTGGTTGCGCGGCAAGGAGACCGGCACGACCCCCGGCAAGCTGCTACGCAGAGGAGAAGCATGACGGAGTGGACCCGGCTGCCCGACCTCGCCTCGCGCGTGGTCGGCGGCGGTGTGGTGTGGGCGAACGACGAGCTGTTCGCAGAGCGGGAGAACCTGGTCAAGCCCGCCGAGCCGGTCTACCAGGTCTACACCTTCGGCCACAAAGGCCAGATCTACGACGGCTGGGAGACCCGGCGCCGCCGGGAGCCCGGTGTCGACCAGGCCGTGGTCCGGCTCGGCATGCCCGGCGTGGTGCGCGGGATCGTCGTCGACACGGCGTTCTTCAAGGGCAACTACCCGCCGTTCTGCTGGGTCGAGGGCGCCCAGGTCGACGGCTACCCGGCGGCCGACGAGATCACCGGGTGGTTCCCGCTGGTCGGACGCTCGCCGCTCCAGGGCGACGAGAAGCACTTCTTCGACGTCACCGAGCACCGCCGCGTCACGCACGTCCGCCTCACCATCGACCCGGACGGCGGAGTCGCCCGGTTGCGCGTGCACGGTCAGCCGGTCGCCGACCCGCGCCTGCTCGTCGGCGGCGTCGACCTGGCGGCACTGGAGAACGGCGCGGTCGTCGTGGGGTGCAGCAACATGTTCTACAGCTCGCCCAACAACCTCATCGCCCCCGGTCAGGCGACGGTGATGGGTGAGGGCTGGGAGACCGCGCGCCGCCGCGACGACGGCAACGACTGGGTGTCCGTGCAGCTCGCGGCGGCCGGCGTGGTGCGGCTGGTCGAGCTCGACACCAGCCACTTCAAGGGCAACGCGCCGGGCTGGGCATCGGTCAGCGGCTGCGACGCGCGCCGGGACCCGGACGCGTGGTTCGACGTGCTGCCGCTGACCCGGCTGCAACCCGACACGCGGCACCGGTTCCTCGTGGACGCCCCGGAGGTGACCCACGCGCGGCTCGACATCCACCCCGACGGCGGGATGGCAAGGCTCCGTCTGCTCGGTACCCCTACGAGTGACGGCCTAGCTCACCTGCGGACGGTGTGGTCTGAAACGACCAACTGAGGGTGGTTGTCCGACTACGGTCTGATTCGCCCCCATACTTCGGTCGGTTGTACGGATCACACGAACGGTGGAAGCGTTTCCTCTCGCCAGATCGGGGATCTAGGGAGGAAATCCATGCAACCGATGATGCGCGTCTTCGGGGCCGCGCTCGCGAGTTCTGCATTGGTTCTGGGCATGGCTCCGCTCGCCACCGCGGCGGAGCAGGGGCAGGCACAGCCGGAGTTCAAGGTCGGCGCGATCGACTGGAAGCCCTGCGAGGAGGTGCCGACGGTCGACTGCGGGTTCCTGACGCTGCCGATCGACTACGCGAAGCCGAACGGCGAGAAGTTCCAGCTCGCCGTGTCGCGGCGCAAGGCGAACGACCCGGCGCAGCGCATCGGCGCCATGGTCATCAACCCCGGTGGGCCGGGCGGTTCCGGCGTCGACTTCTCCTTCGGCGCCGACCGGTACTTCAGCAAGGAGATCGTCGACAGGTTCGACGTCATCGGGTTCGACCCGCGCGGTGTCGCACGCAGCCAGCCGATCAAGTGCTCGCTCGACCTGCTGCAGAAGTCGCCGTCGGAGTACCCGAAGTCGAAGGCCGAGTTCGACCGGCTGGTCGCGTTCAACAAGGAGCTGCGCGCGGACTGCCGCAAGCAGTCCGGTGCGATCTTCGACCACGCCTCCACCAGGGACGTGGCGCACGACATCGACTCGATCCGGCGCGCGCTGGGCGAGCAGAAGATCAACTACTACGGCGTCTCGTACGGCACGATCATGGGCCAGCACTACGCGGAGCAGTACGGCCGCAACATCCGCGCCATGATCATCGACTCGAACATGGACCACAGCCTCGGCACGTGGAAGTTCCTCGAGACCGAGGCGCGTGGCGCGGACGACATGTTCAACGAGTGGGTCAAGTGGAGCGACCGCACGCCGGCCTCGCCGTTCTACGGCAAGGACCTCCGCAAGATCTGGAAGGACCTGCTCGCCAGGGCCGACCGCGGTGAGCTCGTCGACGAGAGCGGCCGCAAGATCACCGCGGAGAACCTCGGCGCCAACGTCGTCGGCATGGGCTACGGCCCGTCGTTCAAGCCGTTCGCCGACTGGATCGCGACGCTCGTGGCCGGTGCGCCGGCGCCCGCCAAGGCCTTCGCCGCGGGGGAGACCGCGGAGAACCCGTTCGCGGGCATCTTCTGCAACGACTACAACCTGCGCGTCGGCTCGTGGGGCGAGTACCAGGCCCTCAACGCCCTGGAGAACCGCGTCGCGCCGAACACCCGTGGTTCGTCGATCGGCCACGGCGCCATGATGGGCTGCGTCGGTTTCCCGAAGGCCACCAACGCCCAGCGCCCGCTGAAGATCAAGAACGCGCCGAAGATCCTGCTCACCAACTCGCGCTACGACACGGCGACGGTGTACGAGTGGGCCGTCAACGCGCACCGGCAGTCCCGTGACACCACCGTCTTCGTCACCTACGAGGGCTGGGGCCACGGCGTCTACGACCGCAGCGAGTGCACGCTGAAGATCAACAACGAGTACCTGCTGTCGCTGAAGCTGCCGCGCAACGGCACCACCTGCGCCGCCGTCGAGCCGCCGCTCGAGCCGGCCGTGCTGTCGGCGAAGCCGAAGGTCACGGTGGGCCCGTTCTAGTCCGTCACCCGTCGTGAACCGCGCCCCCGGTGTGTACGCCGGGGGCGCGGTTCGCGTCACGGGCGGGTGAGCGGGGCGGGACACGCCTCGTGACCGGACCGGCGCCGTGAGGTGACCGAACCGAAGCCGTGAACGCGGCGAAACGCGGTCGTAACACCCCCGCCCCGACAGTTCACCTCGGCGAAACGTTCTGCGCGGGCGCGTGAAACAGGCCATGCCGATGCTCCCTGCAACCGACGTGCAGTGGAGGTCGAAGTGGATACAGGGGACACCGCCTGGGTGCTCACCAGTGCCGCCCTGGTGCTGTTGATGACGCCGGGCCTCGCCTTCTTCTACGGAGGCATGGTCCGTTCGAAGAGCGTGCTCAACATGATCATGATGAGCCTCGGCGCGATGGCCGTGGTCGGTGTCCTGTGGGTGCTCTTCGGGTACTCGACGGCGTTCGGCGCGGACGTCGGCGCCGGCCTGCTGGGCAAGCCGTTCGAGTTCTTCGGCCTCGACGGGCTGCTGGGTGCGGACTCGCTCGCCGGCAAGATCCCGAGCACCGCGTTCGTGGCGTTCCAGGCCATGTTCGCGATCATCACGGTCGCCCTCATCTCCGGTGCGATCGCCGACCGCGCCCGCTTCGGCCCGTGGCTGCTGTTCGCGGGCCTGTGGGCCACCGTCGTCTACTTCCCGGTCGCGCACTGGGTCTTCGACTTCGACGGCAAGGACGCCGACGGCAACGTCATCGACCCCGGTGGCTGGATCGCCAACAAGCTGCTCGCGATCGACTTCGCCGGTGGCACCGCTGTCCACATCAACGCCGGTGCGGCGGGTCTCGCGCTCGCGATCGTGCTCGGCAAGCGCGTCGGCTGGCCGAAGGAGCCGATGAAGCCGCACAGCCTGCCGCTGGTCGTGCTCGGCGCCGGTCTGCTGTGGTTCGGCTGGTTCGGGTTCAACGCCGGTTCCGCGCTGGGCGCCAACGGCCTCGCCGGTGTCACGTTCGTCAACACGCTCGTCGCGACCTGCGCCGCCATGCTGGGCTGGCTGCTCACCGAGCGCATCCGCGACGGCAAGGCCACCACGCTCGGTGCCGCGTCGGGCATCATCGCCGGCCTGGTCGCCATCACGCCCGCCTGCTCGTCGGTCACGCCGATCGGTGCCATCGCGGTCGGTGCGATCACCGGTGTCCTGTGCGCACTGGCCGTGTCCCTGAAGTACCGCCTGGGCTTCGACGACTCGCTCGACGTCGTCGGCGTGCACCTCGTCGGTGGCCTGTCCGGCACGATCCTGATCGGCCTCTTCGCCAGCGAGGCGGCCCCGGCCAAGATCAACGGCCTCTTCTACGGCGGCGGCTTCGACCAGCTGTGGCGCCAGGCCGTCGGCGCGGTCGCGGTGCTGGGCTACTCGTTCGTGATCAGCCTGCTCCTCGGCTACCTGGTGAAGTTCACCGTCGGGTTCCGCGCCACCGAGGAGGCCGAGGTGGCGAGCATCGACGAGTCCGAGCACGCTGAGCGCGCCTACGAGTACGGCAGCCTCACCAGTGCGCGGGGAACCGGCAAGCCGAGCGTGGCCGCGGGTGCGACCGCGGTCCTCGAGGGGAGCAACAAGTCATGAAGCTGGTCACCGCGATCATCAAGCCGTTCACGCTCGACGACGTGAAGGGCGCCCTCGAACAGCTCGGGGTGCTCGGCATGACCGTCAGCGAGGTGCAGGGCTACGGCCGCCAGAAGGGCCACACCGAGGTCTACCGCGGCGCCGAGTACTCGGTGGACTTCGTGCCCAAGATCAAGATCGAGGTCGTCGTGGACGACACCGCCGTCGACAAGGTGCTGGAAGCGGTGGTCGAGGCCGCCCGCACCGGCAAGATCGGCGACGGCAAGGTCTGGGTCACCCCGGTCGACGCCGTGGTGCGGGTGCGCACCGGCGAACGCGGATCGGACGCGCTCTAAGGACTGAGGGAGACGGCCCGTGGAGAACAACGAAACGGCCGTCGTCACGGCTGACGACCTGGTGCGAGCCCGCGAGAGGCTGCTCGTGCCAGGTCGTCGTCGCTTGGCCGCCGAACCGCTGCGCGAGGCACTCGTGGACCTGCACGAGTTCTGGTTGACCAAACACGCGGGCGCAGCAGGGACATCCGGACCGGGTGTCGCGCTGGTGGCGGTCGGCGGGCTGGGGCGGCGCGAGCTCGTGCCCTACTCCGACCTGGACCTCGTGCTCGTGCACGGCGGTCTCAAGAACATCGACGAGATCGCCGAGAAGCTCTGGTACCCCCTGTGGAACTCCGGCATCGGCCTCGACCACTCCGTCCGCACGGTCGGCGAGGCCCTGCGCGTGGCCGCCGGAGACCTGCGGACCGCGTTGGGGCTGCTGGACATCCGGCACGTCGCGGGCGACCAGGAGATCACCCGCAAGCTCGCCGACGGCGCGCGGCAGGCGTGGCGCGGCAACGTGCGCAACCGGCTCGACGAGATCGCCGAGTCCTCGACCAAGCGGTGGGCGCGCAGCGGCGAGATCGCGCACCGCGTGGAACCCGACCTGAAGCACGGCCGCGGCGGGCTGCGGGACATCACGATCCTCGACGCCCTGTCGGTGGCCCAGCTGGTCGACCGGCCGTCGGCCGACGTGGACGAGGCCCGCAAGCTGCTGCTGGACGTGCGCACCGAGCTTCCGCAGGGTGGCGCGCAAACCCCGTGACGTGCTGCGCGCGCAGGACGGTGACGAGGTGGCCTCCGCGCTGGGGCTGGCCGACCGGTTCGCGCTGGCCCGGTCGCTCTCCTCCGCCGCACGAACGGTCGTCTACGCGTTCGACGTGGCCACGCGGACCGCCCGTGCCGCGGTTCCGAAACGGGGGCTCGGCGCGTTCCTGCGGGGCCAGCCGCCGCGCCGGCCGCTCGACGAAGGCGTTGTGCTGCACGGGTCCGAGGTGTCCCTGGCCCGTGACGCGATCCCGAGCCGTGATCCCGCGCTGTTGTTGCGCGTCGCGACGGCGGCGGCGCGCTCGAAGCACCCGATCGCGGCCGGAACGCTGACCCGGCTCGCCGACTCGGCGCCGGAGCTGCGCCAGCCGTGGCCGCGCGAGGCCCGCGAGGAGCTGCTGGCGTTGCTGGGCAGCGGCAGCGGGCTCGTGGACGTGGTGGAGGCACTGGACCGCACCGGGCTGTGGGGCCGGCTGTTCCCCGAGTGGGGCGCCGTGCGGGACCTCCCGCCGCGCGACGCCGCGCACATGTGGACCGTCGACCGGCACCTCGTGCAGACCGTCGCGCACGCCGCCCGGCTGGCGACAACGGTGTCACGCCCCGACCTGCTGCTGCTGGGCGCGTTGATCCACGACATCGGCAAGGGCCGGCAGCAGGACCACTCCGAGGTCGGCGCCGCGCTGGCCACGGCGATCGGCGAGCGGATCGGGTTGTGGCCGCAGGACGTCGCGACGCTGTCCGCCCTGGTCCGCCACCACCTGCTGCTGCCGCACACAGCGACCCGCCGCGACGTCGAGGACCCGGCGACCGTGCACCGCGTGGTCGAGACCCTCGGCGGCGACGCGGTGCTGCTGGAGCTGCTGCACGCGTTGGCGGAGGCGGACTCCCTGGCCACCGGTCCCGGCGTGTGGACGGACTGGAAGGCGTTGCTGCTGGCCGACCTGGTCGCCCGCTGCCGCACGGCCATGGCGGGAGAGGCGCTGCCCAAGCCGGAACCCCTCGACCCGGCCCACGTGGCGATGGCCGAACGCGTCGCGGCGACCGGAAAACCCGACGTGCTGCTGGAGAAGCAGGACCACGCGGCCGTCGTGACGGTGCTCGCCCCCGACCGCCCCGGCATGCTGTCGAAGGCGGCGGGCGTGCTCGCGCTGAACTCGCTGGAGGTCCACGCGGCGACCCTGCGCTCCCACGGCGGCGCGACGGTCGACGCGTTCACGGTCTCCCCGCGGTTCGGCTCACTCCCCGACGCCGCCCTGCTGCGCGAACAGCTCGCCAGGGCCATCGAGGGCTCCCTGCCGCTGGCCGACAAGCTCGCCGCCAAGGAACGCGACTACGGCGGCCCGCCCCTCGACCCGCCCCCCGCGCGCGTGCTGTGGTTCGACGACGAGGCCACCGGCGCGGTCGTGCTGGAGCTGCGCGCGGCCGACCGCATCGGCCTGCTGCACCGGATCGCGGGCGCCCTGGAGCAGTGCGGCGTGGACGTGCGGTGGGCGCGCGTCTCGACGCTGGGCGCCACGGTCGTCGACTCGTTCAGCATCGCCGGCTCCGACCTGGACCGGCGGCGCGTCGAACGCGCCGTGCTCGACGCGGCCAGGTAGCGGATGAGTATTCCTACGCACAACCACTCGGGGTGCTCACGCTCCTGCGGCGTCGCGGAACAGGGCAGTCTTCGTCGTGTCCGGAAAGCGTCCTTCGAGGGGTGGACCGCTTCCCGGACGAGGTGGCCCGGCCGGGGCAGACCGGCGGTGGGCGTTGGCGGGGCTGGGGGAGGCCACCGCACGACCGACACCGCCGGTGGCTCCGGCCGCGGTTGCCGTTCTCCTCTCAGACGGTGCGCTTGATCACCCGGATTTTTCCGTGCATTCGGTGATGAATCGGACCAAACTGAACGAGAGGGCCGGCCCAGACGTCTTCTAGGACATGACCGCCGTGTTGAACACGCAGACCACCGCCGTCCGAGTGCAGCGCCGCTCACTCGTCGTCCTCGCCGGAATCCCCGGCGCGGGCAAGACGACGCTGCTCACCCGCCTGAAAGCGGACGAGCCGGTCACGGTGCTCGACTCGGACCAGGTCCGCACGTTCCTCGAACCCCGCATCCCGCTGCCGTACCGGTACTGGCGCGTCGTCGTCCACCTCACCCACCGCCTGCGCGTGTTCCGGGCGGCCCTCTTCAGCCCGGGCCTGCTGGTCGTCCACGAGCCGTCCACCCGCCCCGGCACCCGTTCCATGCTGGTGCTGGCCGGCCTGCTCTCCGGCCGCGCCCGCCACTTCCTGTGGCTCGACGCCACCGCCGCCCAGGCCCTGGACGGCCAGATCGCGCGCCGCCGCATCGTGCGCACCCACGCGTTCGAACGGCACGTGCGCCGCGGCGTGGAGATGCGCGAGCGCTTCGAGTCGGGCTGGGTGCCGTTCGGGTTCCGGTCGGTGACGCTGCTGACCCGCGCGGGCACGTCCGGCGGCCTGCGCATCACCATGGGCTGATCCTGCGTCTGGCCTCCGCGATGAGGTCATCGGGGTCTCCGGTGACGGCCGAACCCGTCATCGGGTGGGTGCGGCCGTCGGCGATGTCCCAGAACCTGACCGTGCGGTCGGACGAGCCGGTGACGATCACGTCATCGGGCAGCCACAACGCTGCTGTCACCGCGGAGCTGTGCCCGATCAACGCCGTCCGCTGACCGCCCGTGGTGGTGTCCCACAGGCGAGCGGTGTGGTCGTCGGACGCAGTGAGAAGAGAACCGCCGTCCGGAGACCATGCCACGACGTTGATCTGATCGCGGTGTCCACGCAGCTCGGACTCCTCGCCCAGCTCATCTGTGAGACGCAGGACGAGGACGGTTGCGTCCGCGCATCCGACCGACAGGAGCTCTCCACCCGGATGCCAGTCGAGGCAGGTGAACCGTTTGTTGGTCCTGAAACTGCACAGTGTGCGGTCCAGGGTGTTGATGGTGATCAGGTTCTCCGAGTCCGCGACTGCGAGAACGTTCCGGGATGGATGCCAGCGGACTGCTCTGAGCGATCCCGCGTGGTCCCTCCAGT
The DNA here is from genome assembly GCF_054300775.1 of Lentzea chajnantorensis. Lineage (NCBI taxonomy): Bacteria > Bacillati > Actinomycetota > Actinomycetes > Pseudonocardiales > Pseudonocardiaceae > Lentzea > Lentzea chajnantorensis. The sequence continues at coordinate 2,549,346 of NZ_JBSDZT010000002.1, forward strand.
TCGTCGGCACGATCAGTTCTCCGGTGCGACCGTAGATCCTGGGCACACCCGTGTAGCTGAGCGATGCCACCGCCAGCAGCGAGCCGTCTGCCGACCAGTGGACGTCGAGTGCGGGGTCGGCTTGTCCGGTGAGCTGCGCCACCATGCGGAAGTTCTTGTCGTAGACGAGCACATCGCCGCGGGAGGCTCCGACCGCGAGCTGCTCACCGTCCGGTGTCCAGGCCAACGCCTCCGGTGCCGGGTACTGGATGAACCTGATGTCGCGCCGGCTCACCTCCGACGTCCAGCGTGACGGAGCCCGGTCGTCGTGGAGGTTCGCGGACATACCGACCGACAGTTCGAGGCCGAGAGGATTCCAAGCCAGCGCGCGAACCGGTTCGCGCGCGCTGAACCACCGGTAGTCCGGTTCCGAACCGATCTTCCAGGTTCGTTCGACGCCGTCGGCTGACACCGTCGCCAGACGATCTCCCCGGTGCGACCACGCGATGGCTCGCACGGCGTGCTGGTGGACGTGCAGCCGCAACACCTCCTCCCCGGTCACCGCGTCCCAGACCCGCAGCACGCCGTCGACGGCCCCGGTGGCCAGTCGCGTCCCATCCGGCGACCACGCCACCGCCTCGACTGCCCCGGTGTGCCCGAGCAGGTGGCGTTCTGCGTCCATGCGGTGCAGCCCGGCGCTGCCGTTTTCACTCCCGCTCGCGAGCACCTCGTTGTCCGACGGGTGGAACCGCACCGAGTGGACAACCGAACCCGTCGCGATGTGTCTGTGCTCTGAGGAAACCGGGCCGTTCGCCGTGCTCGCGACAACGATGCCGCCATCACCCCGTGCGACCGCGACCCATCTGCCGTCGCTTGAGATGTCGGCGTCCCACAACGCCGGTGGTTGCACGGCGGTGTTCGGCGTCCGGAACTGCCACATCGCGTCGGGGAGTTCCTCGAAGAGATCCCAGACCCGGACCACTCCGTTCGCACAAGCGACCAGGAGAAACCTGCCTTCGGCGTTGAAGCGCACGGAAACCGGCCTGCCCTGCAACGGCAGTTCCCGGAGTTCCCGCTTCTCGCTCACCGACCACAGACGGAGAACCTCATCGGTCCCGGCCGACGCGATGATGTCGCCGGTGACCGACCATGCGATCGACCGGACGTCCGTTGTGCCGATTCCGTGGGAGAGGGTCCACCGAGGTTCATCTCGGTCCGCGTTGCGGATGTTGATCTTTCCGTCGGAGGAGCCGGTCGCCACCATGGTGTCGTCGGGTGACCAAGCCACGTTCGCAATGCCCCCACCGGGGCTGGGCGTCGACCGCAGTAGCGGTGTGGATGACAACGCTTCCAGAAGCGCCTGTTTCCACTTGGCCACATCAGGCGCGAGCCACAGAATTCGGGCTGAGGTGTCGTCACCGGCGAGTGACCGCAACACCTCCTCGGGATCCAGCAGACGTTTGCGCTTCACGACCTCATCGAGCCGTTGCTGCAGTGACAGCTCGACCAACTGCCGGGCGTCCTCCGACAGACCGGACGCAGCCACTGCTTCAGCGAACTGCCTGCGAGACTCGCGGAACGATCTGTTCTCGGCGACGGGCCACAGCGCCGCAAGCAGGGAAGTGAGCCGAGAGGGCGCGATGAGCTGGTCGGGGTGTCGTGTCCAGTCTGCGGCAATGCCCTCCAGTTCTCGGCGGGCGAGCAGCGCTGCTTGGTCGCGTTGCAAACTCTCCCGCAACCGCGGCCAATGCTCGAACAGGCTTTCGTGTGCAACCTCAACGGCGTCCTGACCGCAGTGTGCCCAGCCGTCTTCGCCCACCGCGCTCAGCCGGACGGTGGTGAGGACGCGGTTCGCGATGAACGAGTCGAGCAGCTGTCGTTCCGACGGGCTCAGTCCGCGCAGCGCGACCGGGCGTCTCGTGAACCTGCCGGATGCGTCGACGGTGGCCAGCCGGTGGAGTGTCCGCAGCACCTCGAGCTCGGCCTCTCGGGGATCAGGCCATGACCCGTCGCCGTCGCGAACGAGGTCACGAGCCATCGCGAACGCTTCTTCGGCTTGCCGCCGGAGGATGTCCATGACTCGGCCCGACGCCAGGTACTCGGCGCGGGTGATCGCTCGCGGCGGCTGGGTGCCATCCGGGTTGACGTGCCACCACAAGTTCTCCAACGCAAACGCAAGGAGTGGTAGCGAGCCGCGGCTGGTGTCCGCCAAGATCGAGCCGAGTGCCTCCTCGTCGACGTGCCAGCCGCGTGAGCGCAGAGGCCCGTTCACGACGAGCGGCAGGTCGGCGCTGGTGAGTTGGTTGACCAAGAAGTTGTCGCGCAGCAGAGGTGTGAACTCCTCGTGCTGCATCAGCGCGTCGAGGAAGTCCGCCCGCACGGTGTACACGACCCACGCTGTGGTGCGACTTGCCTCAATCAAGGCCTTGACCAGCGCGGACGGCTCAGGAGCCAGATGTCCGTCCTCGGCTCCGAGCAACAGTTCCTCGGCCTGGTCGAGCACTACGACGTGGTGTTCGGCATGGCTGCCGGCAGTGATGATGTCGATTGCGTCCCGAGCAGGTGTGAGGGGGCCCGTGATCGTTCGCCCGTGCTTCCTCAGCAGCGGAATCAAACCCGCACGGACCAGCGAGGACTTTCCGGCGCCTGACGGTCCGATGACCGCTATCGCGCCAGACGTACGCCGTCCGAGTAGAGGCTCGGCAAGCCGCCGTACATCGTCATCACGGCCGAAGAACAGCGACGCCTGGTGTTCGTCGAACGCCTTCAAACCAGGAAACGGTGATGAAGGGCCCGCCGCCGTGCTCACACCCGCCCGCGAGAGAGTGCCGAGCAGTATGTCCGCAGCCGCCGCCAACGAAGCCGGATCAGACGCGTCCACGCTTTGCGCTTGCAGGTCGTTGAGGAGCACGCGGCCTTGAGTGCGTGCGCTGAAGAACTCGATGCACGGCGACTCGGGCTTGCGTTCGCGGAAGACCGACACCTCCCAGATGCACCATTCGGAGGCGGAGCCGGGCGACGTGACCACGATCAACGCCTCCGCGCCGAGCAGCTCACGGCGCAGGCTGTCCTTCCACGGCAACGACACCGTCGGGCCTGATCCGGGTGCCGTGTAGGCGTGCACGTCCTCGTAGCCGGCGGCCAGGAGCGCTTCACGCAGGTAGAGCGCGATGGTGTCGCCCTCGTCGTGGCCGTGGTAGCTGACGAAGATGCGCCCCATGCGCTGAATCCTGCAGCAATCGACGCAGATGGGGAGCCTGCCCTCGGGTGACGGGACGGCCAGCTAGTCTGGGAGGCGTGTTCTCGACGCTTTCCGACCGGCTGACCACGGTCCTCCAGGGCCTTCGCGGCAAGGGCAAGCTCAGCGACGCCGACATCGACGCCACCGCGCGTGAGATCCGGGTCGCGCTGCTCGAGGCCGACGTCGCGCTGCCCGTGGTGCGCGGCTTCATCGCCAAGGTGAAGGAACGCGCCAAGGGCGCGGAGGTGCACCAGGCGCTCAACCCGGCGCAGCAGGTCGTGAAGATCGTCAACGAGGAGCTCGTCAACGTCCTCGGTGGTGAGACGCGCCGGCTCAACCTCGCGAAGAACCCGCCGTCGGTGATCATGCTGGCGGGTCTGCAGGGTGCCGGCAAGACGACGCTCGCGGGCAAGCTCGCCAAGTGGCTGAAGGGGCAGGGGCACACGCCGCTGCTCGTCGCGGCCGACCTGCAGCGCCCGAACGCGGTCACGCAGCTGCAGGTCGTCGGTGAGCGCGCGGGCGTGCCCGTGTTCGCACCCGAGCCCGGCAACGGCGTGGGCGACCCGGTCTCGGTGTCGCGCCGCGGCATCGAGGAAGCGAAGGCGAAGCAGCACGACATCGTGCTCGTCGACACGGCCGGCCGGCTCGGTGTCGACGAGGAGATGATGAAGCAGGCCGTCGACATCCGGGCGGCCGTCAACCCGGACGAGGTCCTGTTCGTCGTCGACGCGATGGTCGGCCAGGACGCGATCAACACGGCCACGGCGTTCCGCGACGGCGTCGGCTTCACCGGTGTCGTGCTCACCAAGCTCGACGGTGACGCCCGCGGTGGTGCCGCGCTCTCGGTCCGCGAGGTGACCGGCCAGCCGATCCTCTTCGCGTCCAACGGTGAGAAGCTCGAGGACTTCGACGTCTTCCACCCGGACCGGATGGCGTCGCGCATCCTCGGCATGGGTGACGTGCTCACCCTCATCGAGCAGGCCGAGCAGCACTTCGACCAGGAGCAGGCCGAGAAGGCCGCGCAGAAGCTGCACTCCGGCCAGTTGACGCTGGAGGACTTCCTGGAGCAGATGCTCGCGATCCGCAAGATGGGCCCGATCGCGAACCTGCTCGGCATGCTCCCCGGCGCCGGTCAGATGAAGGACCAGCTGGGGATGCTGGACGAGAAGCACCTCGACCGCATCCAGGCGATCATCCGCGGCATGACCCCGGCGGAGCGGGACGACCCGAAGATCATCAACGGCTCCCGCCGGCTGCGCATCGCGAACGGCTCCGGCGTCAAGGTCAGCGACGTCAACGACCTGGTCAACCGCTTCTTCGAGGCCCGCAAGATGATGGCCTCCATGGCCGGCCGGATGGGCTTCGGCGGCGGTGGCGGCAAGAAGGGCAAGGGCAAGAAGGGGAAGAAGGGCAAGGGCCGCGGCCCGACGCCCCCCAAGATCAAGGGCGGCTTCCCCGGGATGATGCCCGGCATGGGCGGCCTCCCCGGCATGGGCCAGCTCCCCGGCATGCCTCCCGGCGGCCTCCCCGACCTCGGCGGCAGCCTGAACGAGCTCCCGCCCGGCTTCGACCCGTCGAAGTTCAAGTTCGACGGCGACGACAAAAAGAAGAAGTGACCATGCACCTGCGCGGCGTCGTCCTGCCGGACGGCGAGCCGCGAGACCTGTGGGTGGTCAACGGCCGCGTGCGCACCCGGCCCGTTCCGGGTGCGCAGACCGTGGTCGACGGCGGTTTCCTGGTACCGGGCCTGGTCGACGCGCACTGCCACGTGGGCCTCGGCCCGCAGGGTGGCGTCGAGCTGCCCGAGGCCGTCGACCAGGCGCTGACCGACCGCGCCGCGGGCACGTTGCTGATCCGCGACTGCGGGTCGCCGGTCGACACGACGCCGTTGCAGGAGCGCCTCGACCTGCCCCGGATCATCCGCGCGGGCCGGCACATCGCCAAGCCGAAGCGGTACCTGCCGCACATCGGCGTGGAGATCGAGACCGACCTCGCCTCCGCCGTGGCCGAGCAGGCCGCGCAGGGCGACGGCTGGGTGAAGCTCGTCGGCGACTGGATCGACCGCGGCGTCGGCGACCTGGCCCCGCTGTGGACGGACGACGAGCTGGCGCAGGCGATCAAGGTCGCTCACGACGCCGGCGCCAAGGTCACCGCGCACGTGTTCGGCGAGGACGCGCTGCCCGGCCTGATCGGCGCCGGGATCGACTGCATCGAGCACGGCACCGGCCTCACCGACGACACCATCGCGATGATGGCCGAACGGGGCACCGCGCTGGTGCCCACGTTGATCAACATCGAGACCTTCCCCGGCATCGCGGACAAGGCGGGCAAGTACCCGGCCTACGCCAGCCACATGCGCGACCTGCACGCCCGCGTCGCCACCACGGTGGCGAAGGCGGTCGAGGCGGGCGTCCCCGTCTACGCGGGAACCGACGCCGGCGGTGGCATCCAGCACGGCCGCATCGTCGACGAGATCGCCGCGCTGCACCGCGTGGGCATGAGCGCCGCCGACGCCATCGGTGCCGCGTCGTGGAACGCCCGCGAGTGGCTGGGCTTCCCGTCGCTGACCGAGGGCGCGGCCGCGGACATCGTGGTGTACGACGAGGACCCGCGCACGAACCTCGACGTCCTGCGGTCACCGCGCCTGGTCATGCTGCGGGGCCGGGTCTACTGAGCCCGGGCGAGCGCACCGACCTGGTACGAGCCGCCCTTCCGCTGCGTGATGACGGCCATCCGGTTGGCCGCGTTGATGAGCCCCACCAGGCACACCAGCGCGGCCACCTGCTCGTCGTCGTAGTGCTTGCGCACGTTCTCCCAGGTCTCGTCGCTGACACCGTCCCTGGTGAGCAGCGTGCCCTCCTCCGCGAACGCCAGCGCGGCCTGCTCGGCCTCGGTGAACACGGTGGTCTCGCGCCACCCGGCCACCAGGTGCAACCGCAGCGGGTCCTCACCGGCGGCGACGGCTTCCTTGACGTGCATGTCGAGGCAGAAGCCGCAGCCGTTGAGCTGGCTCGCCCGCAGGCTGACCAGCTCGGCCGTGAGCGTCGGCAGCGACGTGCCGTGCACCGCCTGGCCGAGGCCCGCGAACCGCTTGGCGATCTTGGCGCCGGTCTCGGTGGCGAAGAGGTCGAAGCGGGGTTCCATGGTGTTCCTCCCTCGTGGGTCTTGCTCGGTGCCCACAGGACGCCGCCGCTCCAGACCGTGTGACAGGCCGCCGTTGTGACCCGTGCCACTGTCACAGGACCCGATCGGGTGGCGTCTGGTGGGGAGGCCACGTTCAAGGGGGACACCGATGCCGGACACCGCGACGGACACCTTCGTCAGCCACCGCAACCTGCTCTTCACGATCGCCTACGAGATGCTCGGCTCCGCCGCCGACGCCGAGGACGTGCTGCAGGAGACGTGGCTGAAGTGGTCCGGCGTCGACCACGGCACCGTCGAGAACCACCGCGCCTACCTGGTCCGCATCGTGACCCGCCACTCCCTCGACCGCCTGCGCACCCTCGGCCGCCGCAAGGAGACCTACGTCGGCTCGTGGCTGCCGGAACCCCTGCTCACCGCCCCGGACGTCGCCGAGGACGTCGAGCTCGCCGACAGCGTCTCGATGGCCGTGTTGCTCGTCCTGGAGACCCTGACCCCGACCGAACGCGCCGTCTTCGTCCTGCGCGAGGTCTTCGACCTGGACCACGACGAGATCGCCGCCGCCGTCGACAAGACCCCGGCCGCGGTCCGCCAGATCGCCCACCGCGCCCGCTCCCACGTCGCCGCCCGCCGCCCGCGCGAGGTCGTCACCCAGGCGGCCACCCGTGCCGCGCTGGCCGCGTTCCGGCGCGCCACCGAGACCGGCGACCTGCAGGGACTCCTCGACCTGCTCGCGCCGGACGTCGTGTTCCTCGGCGACGGCGGCGGCGTCAAGCAGGCCGTCCCCCGCCCGGTCGTCGGCGCCGCGAAGGTCGCCCGCATGCTGCTCGGCGGCCTCACCAGGGTGACCGGCTGGTCCATGGAACCCGCGCAGGTCAACGGCTACCCGGCGCTCGTGCTCAAGTTCGCCGGCGAGCTCGACACGGTCATCGCGCTGCGCATCGACGACGGGCGGATCAGCGGGCTCTACGCGGTGCGCAACCCGGCGAAGCTCTCGCACATGGAACGGGAGAACCCGCTGGCCCGCTGACCGCGGCGCGGAGGTTTGGACCCCTCTCCGCCCGCCGATTCGACTACGAGGAGAAGGACACCCGCCAAGGCCCCGATCTGACCATCTTTTGGCCAGGCGCTTGGCCGGGTTCCACCGGTGCAGCACGCTAACCTCGGATTCGGGGCCGCTGATCGCTGTCCCCACTCCACTCGTATCGCGAGGCACCGGTCCCGCACCGGTGTCTCAGCAGCCGTCGATCGCGAGGTGAGCCGATGAGTGCGCCACACACCACGCCACACACCACGCCGCACGCAGTACAGCCGCTGGCAGCCGCGGCGTGACTAAATTGCAGAGCGTGAACGAGCAGGAGTCCCCCAAGCGCACCTTCCTCCAGAGCGTGCGCGACGTCAGCCGCAACCCGGAGCCGGAGCGGGTCGGCCAGCGCTGGGGTTTCGGTGCGTTCCTCCTGGTGGAGGCCGTCTTCATCCTGTCGGCCGTGTTCATCACCGCGGTCGGCAGCAGCGTCGGCGCGACCCTGGAGAACTCGACGTCGCTGGTGCTGATCGGGTCGCTGGTGCCGATCCTGCTCGCCGCCACCCTGGCCGTGGTGATCACCTACGTGCGCGGCAACGGGCCCGTGGTCGACCTCAGGCTGAGCATGACGAAAGAGGACGTGGCGATCGGCCTGAAGATCGGTGTCGCCGGTTTCGTCCTCACCTACGTCGCCGCCACCGCGTGGGCCAAGATCGTCGGCGAGGGCAACGCGACCAGCGCCATCGCCGAGCTCTTCAGCCAGGCGAACCTGCCGCTCGCGGCCGCGATCACGATGTTCCTCTACATGAGCTTCATCGGGCCGATCTGCGAGGAGATCATCTTCCGCGGGCTGCTGTGGGGTGCCGTCGAGCGCCAGGGGTGGAGCCGGTGGGCCGCGTTCGTGCTGACCACCGTGATCTTCGCGGTCAGCCACCTGGAGCCGCAACGGACGTGGCTGCTGCTGGTGATCGCCATCCCGATCGGGGTGGCCCGGTTGATCACCCGCAGGCTCGGGGCGAGCATCGTTGCGCACGTGATGAACAACTTCCTCCCCGGTCTGTCCCTCCTGCTGCTCTCGGTCGGTGTCATCTGATGGACCTCAACAGCGACCTCGGCGAGGGCTTCGGCATCTGGCAGCTGGGCGACGACACGGCGCTGCTGGGCGTCATCACCAGCGCGAACGTCGCCTGCGGCTTCCACGCGGGCGACCCGTCGACCATGCGCCGGGTGTGCGAGCAGGCCGCGCGCAACGGCGTCCGGGTCGGCGCCCAGGTGTCCTACCGCGACCTCGCGGGCTTCGGCCGCAGGTTCATCGACGCCGACCCGGCCGAGCTGGCCGACGAGGTGCTCTACCAGATCGGCGCGCTCGACGCGTGCGCGCGAGCGGCGGGCACCGAGGTCGTCTACGTGAAGCCGCACGGCGCGCTCTACAACGCGACGGTGCACCACGAGAGGCAGGCGCAAGCCGTGGTCGACGGCATCAAGGCGTTCAAGGACCTGCCCGTCCTCGGCCTCCCGGGCTCGCAGCTGCTCACGAAGGCCGAGGCCGCCGGCCTGCGCGCGGTGCAGGAAGCCTTCGCCGACCGCGGCTACACCCCGCAGGGCACGCTGGTGCCGCGCTCGGAGCCGAACGCCCTGCTCACGGACACCGAACAGGTCGTGGAACGGGCCAAGCGCCTGCTCGACGGCGAGATCGTCGCCGTCGACGGCACGGTGCTCAAGACGCGGGCCGAGTCGTTGTGCGTGCACGGCGACACGCCGGGTGCCGTGCACCACGCGCAGGCGGTGCGAGAGGCGCTGGGAACGGTCGCCGCGTTCGCCTAGACCGCCCCGATTCGGGTTCGGCGGCTCCCCTCTGGCACAATTGACCGCTGTCCGCCGCGGTCGGCCCCTCTGCCCGGGCCGCGGCTGTGCGAACCACCAACACAGAGTTCGAGGAGTACCAGGCCCGTGGCCGTCAAGATCAAGCTTCAGCGTCTCGGCAAGATCCGCCAGCCGTACTACCGCATCGTGGTCGCCGACGCGCGCACCCGCCGCGACGGCAAGGCGATCGAGACGATCGGCAAGTACCACCCGAAGGAAGAGCCGTCGTTCATCGCGGTCGACTCCGAGCGTGCGCAGTACTGGCTGGGTGTCGGCGCGCAGCCGACCGAGTCGGTCCAGCGCCTGCTGGAGATCACCGGTGACTGGCAGAAGTTCAAGGGCCTGCCGGGCACCGAGGGCACCCTGAAGGTCAAGGAGCCGAAGCCGTCGAAGGCCGACCTGTTCGCCGCCGCGCTCGCCGCCGCGAACGAGGAGCCGATGACCGAGGCCACCACGCCGAAGGCGAAGAAGGCCAAGAAGGCCGACGAGGCCCCCAAGGCTGACGCCGAGGCCACCAAGGACGAGGCGTGAGTTTGTTGGCTGACGCCCTCGAACACCTCGTTCGCGGCATCGTCGACCACCCGGACGACGTCCGGGTGAACCTCGTCACGACCCGCCGCGGCCGCACCCTCGAGGTCCACGTCCACCCGGACGACCTCGGCAAGGTGATCGGTCGCGGCGGTCGCACCGCGACGGCTCTGCGCACCGTGATGGCCGGCATCGGCGGTCGTGGTGTGCGGGTCGACGTCGTCGACACCGACCGCTGAACGAACTTCAAGGGCAAATGGACGTCGTTGTCGGCCGTGTGGCCAAGGCGCACGGGATCACCGGCGAGCTCGCCGTTGACGTGCGCACTGATTCACCCGAACTGCGGTTCGCGCTCGGAGCCACGCTCCAGGCCAAGCTGCGTGACGGCACGTCCCGAAGCCTCACCGTGTCAGCCGCCCGGCCTCATGCCGGGCGGCTGCTCGTGCGTTTCGCCGAGGTCGTCACGCGCGACGTCGCCGAGGCGTTGCGCGGCACGTTGCTGCTGGGCAGCACCGACGACCTGCCGCCGAACGACGACCCCGACGAGTTCTACGACCACGAGCTCGAAGGGCTCGCGGCGGAGCTCGTCGACGGCACGAAGCTCGGCACGGTCAAGGAGGTCCTGCACGGACCCGGCGGTGAGCTGCTCGTCGTGCTCCGCGACAGCGGTGAGGCGCTGATCCCGTTCGTGCGCGAGATCGTGCCGACCGTGGACGTGCGCGGTGGCCGTGTCGTGATCGACCCGCCAGAGGGCCTGCTCGATGCAGATTGACGTCGTCACGATCTTCCCGGAGTACCTGGCGCCGCTGCGTGCCGCGTTGCTCGGGAAGGCGATCGACAAGGGCCTGATCAGCGTCGGCGTGCACGACCTGCGCGACTGGACCCAGGACGTGCACAAGGCTGTCGACGACAGCCCGTACGGCGGTGGGCCCGGCATGGTCATGAAGCCGGACATCTGGGGCCACGCGCTCGATGACGTGTGCACGGACTCCACGCGCCTCATCGTCCCGACGCCGGCCGGACGCCCGTTCACGCAGGCGCTCGCCCACGAGTACGCGGGCGAATCGCACCTCGTGTTCGCGTGCGGCCGTTACGAAGGCATCGACCAGCGTGTCGTCGATGACGCCGCACGGCGCGTGCGCGTCGATGAGGTGTCCATCGGGGACTACGTGCTGGTGGGCGGTGAGGTGGCGGTGCTCGCGATCGTGGAAGCGGTCGCACGGCTGCTGCCCGGCGTGCTCGGCAACCCGAAGTCGCACGCCGAGGACTCGTTCCAGGACGGCCTGCTGGAGGGCCCGAGCTACACGCGGCCCGAGGTGTGGCGCGAGCTGGCGGTACCGGACGTGCTGCGCTCCGGCAACCACCGGCTGATCCACCGCTGGCGGCGTGACCAATCGCTCGCCAGGACCCTCGAAAGGCGTCCTGACCTGCTGGAGGCGTTGCCGGCGGACGCGTTCGACAAGCACGACCGGGCCCTGCTCGCACGCCTGCGCGAGGGCGGGGAGTAGCCCGATTTCGTCCCGGAGTGCCTGGTCTGGCACACTGGACCAGTTGCCGCAGCCGGTGTCACATCGGCGTGCGCACCAAGCCGACCCCCATCATGTCGTGCACAGCCATGGAACATGCTCTGGGGAGTTCACAGACACACGTGAGGACCACCGATGAACATCCTGGACGCACTTGACGCCCAGTCGCTGCGCTCCGACGTCCCGGCCTTCCGCGCCGGCGACACGCTGAAGGTCCACGTCCGCGTCATCGAAGGCCAGCGCGAGCGCGTCCAGGTCTTCCAGGGCGTCGTGATCCGTCGCCAGGGCGGCGGCATCCGCGAGACCTTCACCGTCCGCAAGGTCTCCTTCGGCGTCGGTGTCGAGCGCACCTTCCCGGTGCACTCCCCGAACATCTCGGAGATCGAGGTCGTCACCCGCGGTGACGTGCGGCGCGCCAAGCTGTACTACCTGCGCGAGCTGCGCGGCAAGGCCGCCAAGATCAAGGAGAAGCGCGAGGCCCGTCCGGTCTCCTGATCGGTGGCTTCAGGCCCAGAGGACTTCGAGGACGCCTCCGCACCGGATGAACCGGGGCGGGGGCGTGCTCTTGTCTGGAGGGATGTTCTCCACGTCGTCGTGACGGCGGTCGTGCTGACAGTGCTGATCCAGGCGTTCGTGGCGCGGGTCTACGTGATCCCCTCGGCGTCGATGGAACGCACGCTGCACGGCTGCTCCGGGTGCGAGAACGACCGCGTGCTGGTCGACAAGCTCACCTACCGGTTCAGCGACATCGAGCCGGGCGAGGTGATCGTGTTCCGCGGCCCCGAGGCGTGGGGGACGAACGACTTCCGCGGCGCCCCGCCGTCGACGAACCCGATCGCGCGCGCTGTGCGCAACGTCGGTTCGCTGGTGGGCATCGCGCCCGCGAACGAACGCGACTTCGTCAAGCGCGTCATCGCGTTGCCTGGTCAGACCGTGGAGTGCTGCGACGCGCAGCACCGCGTGGTGGTCGACGGCAAACCGCTCGATGAGCCCTATGTGCATTGGCAGGCGGGCACGTCGCCGGCCGACCACGAACCGTTCGCGCCGATACGAGTTCCGGATGGGCGCCTGTTCGTAATGGGCGACAACCGCATGAACTCCACCGATTCGCGCAAACAGGGCGGCGGGGGCGTAGCGGGCACAGTGCCCGTCGAGAACGTCATCGGCAAGGCGCGGTACGTCGTTTTCCCGAAAGAACGGTGGCGTGCGGTGTCCGACCACAACCCTCAGCCCCTAGGCTGATCTCGTGGTTGACGTCGATCCAGAGCACACGCCGTCCAGTGACGAGCCGACTTCGGACGCTTCGGGCGAAACCTCGAAGAAGAAGAAAAAGGGCAACTTCTGGAAGGAACTGCCGGTTCTCATCCTGGTCGCGTTCGGTCTCGCGATCGGCATCCAGGTCTTCCTCGGCCGCGTCTACATGATCCCGTCGGAGTCGATGGAGACGACGCTGCACGGGTGCACCGACTGCTACGGCGACCGGGTGCTCGTCGACAAGGTCACCTACCGCTTCAGTGAGCCCGCGCCCGGCGACGTGATCGTGTTCCGCGGGCCGCCTGCCTGGCAGAACGACTTCCTCGTCGACGAGCCGGGCAACCCGGTCTCGGAGGGCCTGTCGTGGCTCGGGTCGCTGGTCGGCCTGCCGTCGGCCAACGAGGAGGACTTCGTCAAGCGCGTGATCGCCGTGGGCGGGCAGACGGTGAAGTGCTGCGACGAGCAGAACCGGGTGCTCGTGGACGGCAAACCGCTCGACGAGCCGTACAAGCACTTCGACGAGGGCACCGAGGCGGTGCAGGAGTCGTTCGAGGAGCTGAAGATCCCCGAGGGCAAGCTGTTCGTGCTCGGCGACAACCGCAACCACTCGTGCGACTCGCGCTGCCAGGGGCAGGGTGGCCTGAACGGCCTGGTCCCGGTGGATGACGTGATCGGCAAGGCGCGCGTGATCGTGCTGCCCCCGTCGCGGTGGCAGGGCGTGTCGGACCACAACCCGCAGGTCGTGTCGATGGGTGCGCCGGGATGGCAGGAAACCGTCCCGATGGGCCTGGGTATCGTCGCCGCGTGGCCGCTTCTGTTGCTCGGACGCCGACTGCGGGACCGATTCCGCCGATGACGATGCTGATGCCGCCCCGTGCGGTCGTACGCGGCTCGTCGGGGAACTGGGCGCTGCAGAGCACGCTGGAACGCCGTGGCCTCGGTCCGGTCGCCGGTGTTGACGAGGCGGGGCGCGGGTCGTGCGCGGGGCCGCTGGTGATCGCGGCGTGCGTGCTGCGGCCGGGTGACGCGGCGCGGTTCGAGGGCCTGAACGACTCGAAGCTCATGACCGCGGCGGCGCGCGACCGGATGTACGACCTGGTGCGCAAGCGTGCTTTGGATCACTCCGTCGTCGTGGTGTCGCCGGCCGAGATCGACGCGTTCGGCATCCACGTCATGAACATCGAGGGCATGCGCCGGGCCGTGGCGCAGCTGTCGACGCAACCCGGGTACGTGCTCACCGACGGTTTCAAGGTGCCGGGGATGCCCGCGCCGAGCGTCGCGGTGATCAAGGGCGACCAGGCGGCAGCGTGCGTGGCGGCGGCATCGGTGCTGGCCAAGGTCACGCGGGACCGCATCATGGCCGAGCTGCACGAGCGGTGTCCGGAGTACGCGTTCAACGTGCACAAGGGCTACTGCACGGCCGAGCACACGGCTGCGTTGATGGAGCACGGGCCGTGCGCGGAGCACCGCTGGTCATGGGTGAACGTGGCCGCCGCGGCACAGAAGCACGGTCTCGCCGCGCCGCACAGGGTGGCGCGCAGCATGGCCGCGACGGCCGTGGTCCAGAATGGGGCTTCCCCGGAGAACATCCGGGAGCTCGCGACGAGGGAGGGCGCGGAGCAGATGAACCGCGCGGAGGCGTAATGAGTGCAGAGGATCTCGAGAAGTACGAGACCGAGATGGAGTTGTCGCTGTACAAGGAGTACCGCGACATCGTCAGCCAGTTCTCGTTCGTCGTGGAGACCGAACGGCGGTTCTACCTGGCCAACTCGGTGGACGTGCAGGTGCGCAACGCCGACGGCGAGGTGTACTTCGAGGTGCGCATGTCGGACGCGTGGGTGTGGGACATGTACCGGCCCGCGAGGTTCGTCAAGAACGTTCGTGTCATCACTTTCAAGGACGTGAACGTGGAGGAGCTGGACAAGCCGGACCTGCGCCTGCCGGAGAGCGGGCCGTTCCCCACGTAGCACACCCCACCGACAACTCCGCCGTTTCAAGATCCACAACGGCCGACTTGTCCACAGCCACCGAGTTGTCCACAGATTCCCCTCGGCCCCACCACCCGCCCCGCCCCACCCTGCAAGGTCGTACCCAACGACCCGCAGGGAGGCGAAGGCGATGGAAGCACCGGTACTGGTCCGCAGGCGGCCGCAGCAGGACCTGGCCCGCAGGGGTGAGGACCTGGCGTGCAGGTACCTGGAGCAGCAGGGCCTGGTGGTCCTGTCGAGGAACTGGACGTGCCGCGACGGAGAAGCTCGACGTCGTCGCGGTCGACAGCGGCCAGCTGGTGGTCGTCGAGGTCAAGACGCGCACGGCGCCGGCCTGGGGGCGTCCGGACGAGGCGGTCGACGAGCGCAAGCTGAGCCGCTTGCGGCGCACGGCGCTGCGCTGGCTCGGCGCGCACCAGGTCGGGTGGTGCCCCGTGCGGGTGGACCTGATCTCGGTGCTCTGGCCACCGGGCGGCGAACCGCAGGTGCAGCACCTGCGAGGGGCCTGACGTGGGCCTCGCGCAGGCGTGGTCGGTGTCGCTGTACGGCGTCGACGGCCTCGTGGTCGAGATCGAGGCGGACGTGGGGGTCGGCCAGCCGCGCACCCACCTGCTCGGGCTGCCCGACGCCGCGTTGCACGAGTCCAAGGAGCGGGTGAAGGCCGCCGTCCGCAACACGCGGGAGGAGTGGCCCAAGCAGCGCATCGTGCTGGGCCTGTCCCCGGCGGCGCTGCCGAAGGGCGGCAGCAGCTACGACCTCGCGATCGCCTGCGCCACCCTGTCGGCCGCCGGCTCGGTCCCGCCCGACCGCCTCGGCAGCACCGTGCTGCTGGGCGAGCTGGCGCTCGACGGCCGGGTCCGCGCGGTCCGCGGCGTCCTGCCCGCCCTGCTGGCCGCCCGCCGCGCCGGCCTGCGCACCGCCGTGGTGCCGGTGGACGCGCTGCCGGAGGCCGCCCTGGTCGACGGCGTGGAGGTGCACGGCGCGCAGACGCTGGGCGAGGTGCTCACGTGGCTGCGCGGCGACGTCCCGGCGCTGGCACCCGTCCCCGAGCTGGCCGACCCGCCACCGCCGCAGGTCCCCGACCTGACCGACGTCGTGGGCCAGCCCGAGGCGCGCTGGGCCCTGGAGGTCGCCGCCGCGGGCGCCCACCACCTGCTGCTGACCGGCCCGCCGGGCACCGGCAAGACGATGCTCGCCGAACGCCTCGCCGGCCTGCTGCCACCCCTGAGCCGCCAGGACGCGCTGGCCGTCACCGCCGTCCACTCGGTGGCGGGCGTGCTGTCGAGCAACGCGCCGCTGGTGTCCAGCCCGCCGTTCGTGACGCTGCACCACACGACCTCCATCGCCGCCCTGGTCGGCGGCGGCAGCGGCCTGGCGAAACCCGGCGCCGCCTCCCGCGCGCACCGCGGCGTCCTGTTCCTCGACGAGGCCTGCGAATGGGGCCAGAAGGCCATCGAGTCCCTGCGCACCGCCCTGGAGGACGGCGAGATCCGCATCGCCCGCCGCGACGGCACCGCCCGCTACCCGGCCCGCTTCCAGCTGGTGCTCGCCACGAACCCCTGCCCCTGCGCCCCGCCGAAGGAGATCGACTGCTGCTGCACCCCGGCCGTGCGCCGCCGCTACCGGTCGCGCCTCTCCGGCCCCCTGCTCGACCGCGTCGACCTGCGCGTCCGCATGCGCCCGATGACCGCGATGTCGAACGCCGACGCCACCCCACCCGAACCCACCGCCACAGTGCGAGCCCGCGTCCTCGCCGCCCGCACCCGAGCCGCCGCCCGCTGGTCCGCCCACGGCCACCCCTGGCAGACCAACGCCGACGTCCCCGGCCCCTCCCTCCGCCGCGAGTTCGCCCTCCCACGCCCCGTGACCGCCCTCCTGGACCGCGCCCTGGCCACCGGCGCCCTGACCGGCCGCGGCGCCGACCGCTGCCTCCGCGTCGCCTGGACCCTCGCCGACCTCTCCGAGTCCGCCCGCCCGACCTCCGACCACGTGGCCGCAGCCCTCTCCTTCCGCGACCGCTCCTAACCCACCCCCAACTCCGCCCGCCCACCACGACCCACCCGCCCACGACCCACCCGCCCACAACCCACCTCGCCCGCGCGGGCAACCAGCCCCAGCAACGCCATCGCCCGCCCCACTGCGGCGACCGCCGCCCCACCTCCCACCCCACGGCCACCGCTGCCACACCGCTGCTGCCACACCGCTGCCCCACCACACGACCACCGCCGCCCCACGGCCACCGCCCCACGGCCACCGCCCCACCGCCACCGCTCCAGCACGGTTATCACCGCACATCGAGGGCGGCGCCTGCCGAAGCCAAAGCAGCGTCCGCCAGGCCCAAGGCGGCGTCCGGCAAGCCCAAGCCCTCTGTCCTGATCCGCCCAGCTCAATTAGCTCAGTCCCGTCCGACCCCGTCCGGCCGAATCCCGCCCGGCCGAGTCCCTCCCCGACCCAGCCCGACCGGGCTCGCCCGCCGCCCAGGACCGACACATCCCCGGCCCGAACTACGCCGTTCGACCCGCCCCGTTCGACCCGCCCCGTTCGGCCCGACCCGTTCAACCCGCCCCGACCCGCCCCAACCCGACCCGGCGCTGGCCGCCGCCCACTTCCCGCCGCATTCCGCCACCACCAGACCGCCGGGCGCGGAGCCCACTCCCACTCCGCGCCCGGCCCCACCCCCCGCCCTTCCGGAACCGCATGACCCCCAGACAGCCGGACACAGAGCGTTCGATCCCCGGCTCTGCGTCCGGCCCCACAGGCGGGACGCCCGCCCCTCCCCGGCGGGCGTCCCGCTCTCCTCCCCACAACGCCGCCCACGCGCCTCCAGCTCTCCTCAGCCCGTCCCCTCCCGAACCGATCAACCCACCCACCTCAGACACCTCAGACAGGAGTCCGACCGTGAACCTGTTCTCCGCCTCGCCCGCCCTGGCCATCGCCGCCTCGCCGACCGCAGGCCTGCCATCCCTCCGGCTGCCCTCGGTGGTCCGCGTATGGACTCCTGCCACCAGTCCGCCGTGGTGGCCACGTCCATGGCAGCGGTGGCTTCCCTGGTGGTGGTTCCAGTGAGCGGCACCGCGCCCGACGACGTGCGTCTTGCCAGGGCATACCTCTCGCGTGTTGCTGAACCGCATGCCGGGGCGCTGGCCGGGCTGGTGTCGGAGGTGGGGCCGGTGGAGGCGGCGCGGTTGGTGCGAAGCGGCGAAGTTTCGCCGTCGGTGGTCAGCCAGACGTCCGCGCGCAGGGCCGAGGAGCGGGCGCATGAAGACCTTGAGCGCATCGCTGGGCGGGGTGGGCGGTTGGTGGTGCCCGAGGACGCGGAGTGGCCGGGGTGGCCGTTCATCGCGTTGACGTTGGGGCACGCGCGGCGGTTGCGGTGTGGTGGTGAGCCGTTGGCGTTGTGGGTTCGGGGGCCGTACGACCTGGGGGAGGTCACCGAGAAAGCGGTGGCCGTCGTCGGGTCGCGGGCTGCCAGCGGGTACGGCGAGCACGTTGCCGCCGAGTTCGGGTACGGGCTGGCGCAGGCCGGGGTGACCGTTGTTTCCGGTGCGGCGTACGGGATCGACGGTGCGGCTCACCGGGGTGCGCTCGGCGGTGGCGGGGTGACGGTCGCGGTGCTGGCCTGCGGGGTGGACATCGCCTACCCGGCCGGGCACCAGGGGTTGCTCGGGAAGATCGCGAAGGAAGGACTGGTGATCAGCGAGTACCCGCCGGGGGTGACGCCGGCGCGGCACCGGTTCCTGACGCGCAACCGGCTCATCGCGGCCTTGGGGGTCGGGACCGTCGTGGTCGAGGCGGGGCGGCGCAGCGGGGCGAAGAACACGGCGGCGATCACGGTGGCGTTGGGGCGGGTGCTCATGGCCGTGCCGGGACCGGTGACGTCCGCGAGCTCTGCCGGGTGCCACGAGCTGCTCAGGGACCGGCAGGCGGAACCGGTCAGTTCCGTTGCGGAGGTCGTGGAGTCGGTGGGGCGGTTCGGGGACGACCTCGCCACCCAGCCCGCGCAGAAGCAGAGCGAGATCGGCGCACCGCAGGGCGAGGCGATGCGCGTGTACGAGGCGCTCGGGAAGCGCAGCGCGGTCAGTGCCGAGGTCGCGTCGGTCGAGTCCGGGGTGGCGTTGGAACGGGTGCGGGCGTTGTTGCCCGAGCTGGAGCTGGCCGGGTTGGCGCTGCAGGCCGACGGCGGCTGGCAGCGGGTGGAGGTGCCGCGGTGATCAGGTGACCGCATGACCTGCGCTTCTCATCTGTCCATTGTGGAGTCAAAATGAATCTGTCAGCGGTTCTGGTGTTAGGGCTTCATTCCACGTTGAGAGGGAAGAAGGTGGGCCTTCGGCCGATTGGGCGGTCGTGGTGGCCGTGAACGCTACTCCGAAAGGTGATCCGTGGCCGTTGTTGTGCCGATTGTCGTCACGGGGAGTGGGAACGTTACCGGCTGAACGATCATGAGAGCGCTCCCAGACGGCGTGGGGGTGTGGCGAGACTTGACCAAACGCCCCGACTGGCGCAGCGTCTTGGCCTATGTCCCCGCCGCCGCATGGTCGGACACGCCGTGTCGATCTCGTTCGCCTGCGCGAAAAACTGCCGACCAACGTCGCGGAGGCGTTGCGGCAGTACGAACGGCACCTCACGTTGGAGCGTGATCTCTCGCCGCACACGGTGCGCGCGTACATGGGAGATGTCGTCGCGCTGCTCGGACACGTCGCGGGGGACACGCCGGAGAACGCCGACGTGGGCCGGATCGACCTGACCGGGCTGCGGTCGTGGCTGGCTGCTCAACGCGCGGAAGGGTCGAGTCGCACGACCCTCGCGCGGCGTGCGGCGGCGGCACGGACGTTCACGGCCTGGGCGCACCGGGCCGGGCACCTCGCCGCGGATCCCGGTCCGCGGCTCGCCGCGCCGCGGCCGCACCGCACGTTGCCGGCGGTGTTGCGGGCGGATCAGGCGAAGGACGCGATGGAGGCCGTATCCTCTGGCGCTTCCGAGGGCGATCCGGTTGCGCTGCGTGATCAGGCCGTGGTGGAGTTGCTGTACGCCACAGGTGTCCGCGTGGCTGAGCTCTGCGGGCTTGACCTCGACGACGTCGACTACTCCCTAAGGGTGATTCGAGTTCTTGGCAAAGGTGGACGCGAGCGCACCGCACCGTTCGGCGTTCCGGCCGAGCGAGCATTGCGGCGTTGGCTCGACCAAGGCCGGAATGCCCTGGTAGCAGCCGATTCACCGCCGGCGCTGTTCCTCGGCGCCCGCGGCGGCAGGCTCAACCAGCGGGCCGTTCGCCAGCTGGTGCACGAGGTCGTCGCCGTGGTGCCGGACGCACCGGACATCGGGCCGCACGGGTTGCGCCACTCCGCTGCGACCCATTTGCTGGAAGGAGGAGCGGACCTGCGCACCGTCCAAGAACTGCTCGGTCACGCTACGCTCGCAACGACTCAGCTTTACACACACGTCACTGTCGAACGGCTGAAGGCGATCCATGACCGAACCCACCCCCGTTCCTGACGCCGCAGGGGGAGGATCGCGTACGGCGACCGTGCCCCCTGAACCCATCGTGCCCGCAACCGCCACCAAGCAGGCGAGCAACGGTCACCGTCAGAACGGCGCGCCGCGCACTGAGGTGAGCACCGGGTCGGCCCCAGAACCCGGTGCGGACACGCACGTCAACGGCACGCCTGTGGCCGCTCCGACCGCGGTGACGCGCGCGGACGTGCGGTCCGGTGACGACGTCGAGGCCGGCATCGTCGCGCTGTGGCGCAGCTATGGCGGGTCGCGCGACCAGAACGAGCGCGACCGCCTCGTCCTGCACTACGCGCCGCTGGTCAAGTACGTCGCCGGCCGCGTCGGAACCGGCCTGCCCGCGCACGTGGACGTGGCCGACCTGATCCAGTCCGGCATCTTCGGCCTCGTCGACGCCATCGAGAAGTTCGAGCCGGAACGCGGCCTCAAGTTCGAGACCTACGCCATGCAGCGCATCCGCGGTG
Source organism: Lentzea chajnantorensis (assembly GCF_054300775.1). Lineage (NCBI taxonomy): Bacteria > Bacillati > Actinomycetota > Actinomycetes > Pseudonocardiales > Pseudonocardiaceae > Lentzea > Lentzea chajnantorensis. The sequence continues at coordinate 2,569,862 of NZ_JBSDZT010000002.1, forward strand.
CGATCCTCGACGACCTGCGCTCGCAGGACTGGGTGCCGCGCTCGGTCCGCAGCCGCGCCCGCGACGTCGAACGCGCCCTCGAACGCCTCGGCGCCAAGCTCCAGCGCACGCCCACCGACCGCGAGCTCGCCGCAGAGCTGAAGATCGGGCTGGCCGAACTGCGCGAGCTCTACGGCCAGCTGCAGCTCACCAGCGTCGTCGCCCTCGACGAGCTGATCGCGCCGAACAAGGGCGGCTCCTCGCTCGCCGAGTCGCTGCCCGACGACGCCGCGGAGGACCCGGTCGCGAGCCTCGTCGACCAGGACAGCCGCCGGCAGCTCGCCGACGCCATCGCCCAGCTCGCCGAACGCGACCGCGTGGTCGTCACCCTGTACTACTTCGAGAACCTGACGCTCGCCGAGATCGGCAAGGTCCTCGGCGTGACCGAGTCCCGCGTCTGCCAGCTGCACACCCGCGCCGTCCTGCGCCTGCGCACGAAGCTCAACGAGCAGTCCGAGGCCTAGACCGCCTCCTTTCCGTCGCAACCTGGTCCGTACCGGGCTGCCGTTGACACGCGCCTGTGGTCTCGCCGCCGGAACATGACCGCTGAGCCACGGTTGATCGACTGGGGTGGGTGGTGGCCTGAGGCCGCCTGACCGGGCTGGTGGACTGAGCCTGGTGGGCCTCAGGCTCGTAGACCCGAAGCCGCTGGACCGGGCTGGAGGAGCTGGGGTTGCGGACAGGGTGGGTCGGGGCTGGTGGACAGGGTGGTTCACCAGGGACCGCCGGACCGAGCTGCGGTTCGCGCTGTGGCTCGCGCTGTGCACCCGCCGCCCGAACGGGGCATCTCGCCGCTGCCCGATCGGGGCCATGGCTCACCACCTCGCGCCCTGGGGTCCCCTGTCGTGTCGGAGGGCGCCACGAAAGGGCGGCTTGAGGTCTCAAAGAGGTGAGTGGGGCTCGGAAACGAGGGTGAATCGGGCCTCCCGGAGGGGTGTCTGGGGCAATTCACTCGATCGAGTGGCGATCGGTTGCGCAGTGGAACCGGGGTGCGCGAGCGGCCCGTGCGGGCGGTGAGCGGAGGGCGGGTCACGGGCTGTGGATCACGGGCTGTGGATCACGGGCTGCGGGCCGTGGACGGCGGGGGTGTGGGGAGCAGGCGGACGCGGCCGGAGGAGAGCAGGCGGAGCGGGTCGACGTAGTCGTGGCCGCGGCGGGCGCCCCAGTGCAGACACGGGGTCGGGCAGTGGCCGGGCTGGAGGTGGCCGATCACCTCGCCGCGGCGAACGGTGCTCCCGGCGGTGACCGCGGGCGTGATCGGTTCGTAGGTCGTGCGCAGGGGGCCGCGGTGCTGGAGCGAGACCAGGGTTCTGGCGGCGACCGCGCCCGCGTAGGCGACGGTGCCGTCGGCGGCTGCCAGCACCGGTGTGCCGGCGGGGGCGGCCAGGTCGACGCCGCGGTGGCCGGGGCCGAACGGTGTGGCGGGGGCGGTGAACGCGCGCACCACGGGGTGCGGCGGGGGCAGGGGCCACGAGCAGCGCGTGGTGGCCGGGGTCAGGAGGGTCGCCAGGAGCAGGGTGGTGGGGAGGAGCATGGGGACAGCTTCGGGTAGGGGATGTCCCGGGGACCACCGGCGAGCTGGGAACTGTGGACAACTCGGGGGTTGTGGACAAGTGCTCCCTCCGGCTACCTGCCGATTGGAGGTTTGTCGGGGGTGGGGCGTAGACTGTCGGGCGCGTCCCGTCTGTGCGGGACGACTTCGCGTGCCAACGCAGATCCGACCTGCTGTCGCTAGCTGGGTCGAGTCACGACGTCCGACGGTCCTGGCGGTGCAGAGATGCTCCGCGGGTGCGGGCGGCGGCTACGGCACCAGGGCCGACGGCCGCCCCGGCCGGAGGCGTCAACCGAACCGACGCGCAAGGTGAGACCTGGCGCGTCCGACAGATGAGGTGCGAACCGGCCATGGCCGTCGTAACCATGAAGCAGCTGCTCGACAGCGGCGTGCACTTCGGGCACCAGACCCGCCGCTGGAACCCGAAGATGAAGCGCTACATCTTCACCGAGCGCAACGGCATCTACATCATCGACCTGCAGCAGACGCTGACCTACATCGACCGGGCTTTCGAGTTCGTCAAGGAGACGGTCGCGCACGGCGGGTCGATCCTGTTCATCGGCACCAAGAAGCAGGCGCAGGAGGCCATCGCCAACGAGGCGCTCCGCGTCGGCATGCCCTACGTGAACCAGCGCTGGCTGGGCGGCATGCTCACCAACTTCTCGACGGTCCACAAGAGGCTCCAGCGCCTCAAGGAGCTCGAGTCGATGGAGCAGACCGGCGGTTTCCAGGGTTTCACCAAGAAGGAAATCCTGATGATGAACCGCGAGAAGGACAAGCTGGAGCGCACGCTCGGCGGTATCCGCGACATGTCCAAGGTGCCCAGCGCCGTGTGGATCGTGGACACCAAGAAGGAGCACATCGCGGTCGGTGAGGCTCGCAAGCTGAACATCCCGATCGTGGCGATCCTCGACACGAACTGCGACCCGGACGAGGTCGACTACCCGATCCCGGGCAACGACGACGCGATCCGTTCCGCCGCCCTGCTGACCAAGGTCGTGGCCGAGGCCGCCGCCGCCGGTCTCATGCAGCGCTCCGGTGCCCGTCGCGACGCCGCCGAGGGCCAGGACAAGCCCGAGGTCGCCGTCGACGAGCCGCTGGCGGAGTGGGAGCAGGAGCTCCTCACCAACACCTCCGCCGAGGCCAGCACTTCTGCCGAGGCCAGCACCTCCGCCGAGGCCCCGGCCGCGGCAGAGCAGCCCGTCCAGTCCTGATCTCCCACGCGGCGCCCGCACACCAGCGGGCGCCGCGTGACTCAAGCGCGTACATCGCAGAAGGAAAACGATGGCGAACTACACCACCGCGGACGTCAAGAAGCTCCGCGAGCTCACCGCCGCCGGCATGATGGACTGCAAGAAGGCCCTGGACGAGGCTGACGGCGACTTCGAGAAGGCCGTCGAGATCCTGCGCATCAAGGGCGCCAAGGACGTCGGCAAGCGCGCCGAGCGCACCACGTCCAACGGCCTCGTCGCCGTCAAGGACGGTGCCATGGTCGAGCTGCGCTGCGAGACGGACTTCGTCGCCAAGAACGCCGACTTCATCGCGCTGGCGGACGAGATCGTCGCGATCGCCAAGGCCAACAAGGTCGCGGACGTCGAGGCCCTCAAGGCCGTCGAGGTCGACGGCAAGACCGTGGACGCGCTGGTCCAGGAGTTCTCCGCCAAGATCGGCGAGAAGCTCGAGCTGGCCAAGGCCGTCGACTTCGACGGTGCCGTCTCGACCTACCTGCACAAGCGCGCCGCCGACCTGCCGCCCGCCGTGGGCGTCCTGGTCGAGTACACCGGCGACAACGCCGAGGCCGCCAAGGGTGCCGCGATGCAGATCGCCGCGATGCGCCCGAAGTTCGTCACCCGTGACGAGGTCCCCGAGGACCTGGTCGCCAACGAGCGCCGCATCGCCGAGGAGACCGCTCGCGAGGAGGGCAAGCCCGAGGGCGCGCTCCCCAAGATCGTCGAGGGTCGCGTCAACGGCTTCTTCAAGGACGTCGTGCTCCTGGAGCAGGCTTCCGTGACGGACAGCAAGAAGACGGTCAAGGCCCTGCTGGACGAGGCCGGCGTGACGGTCACCCGTTTCGCTCGGTTCGAGGTCGGCCAGAGCTGATCACGGTGAGGGCGGGGTTGCGAGAAGACGGCGACCCCGCCCTTGCTATGTCCTGACCAATGGCGCTGAGGAGGACTGACCTGTGAGCGAAGAAGGTAGCCACGGCTACAACCGGGTGATGCTCAAGCTCGGTGGCGAGATGTTCGGCGGTGGTGGCGTCGGGGTCGATCCCGATGTCGTCCAGACAGTCGCCCGGCAGATCGCTGCGGTCGTCCGGTCCGGCGTGCAGGTGGCCGTCGTCATCGGTGGTGGCAACTTCTTCCGCGGCGCGGAGCTGCAGCAGCGCGGCATGGACCGCTCGCGCGCCGACTACATGGGCATGCTTGGCACGGTCATGAACTGCCTGGCGCTGCAGGACTTCCTCGAGCGCGAGCACGGCATCGACACCCGCGTGCAGACCTCCATCCAGATGACGCAGGTCGCCGAGTCCTACATCCCCCGCCGCGCGATGCGTCACCTGGACAAGGGCCGCGTCGTGATCTTCGGTGGCGGCGCGGGTCTGCCGTACTTCTCCACCGACACCACCGCCGCCCAGCGCGCGCTGGAGATCGGCTGCGAGATCGTGCTGATGGCCAAGGCCGTCGACGGCGTCTACACGGCCGACCCCAAGATCGACCCGGACGCGCTGATGTTCGACAACATCACCCACCGCGAGGTGCTGGAGCGCGGCCTCAACGTCGCCGACGCCACGGCGTTCAGCCTCTGCATGGACAACAACATGCCGATCCTCGTCTTCAACCTCCTCACCGAGGGGAACATCGCGCGCGCGGTCCGTGGTGAGAAGATCGGCACCCTGGTCAACACCCCCGGTGGCCGGCCCGCCTTCTAGACCTGGTGGGATCAGACCTGGACCGGGACAAGGGCACGAACACGCAGAGCAAGGAGCAGTCGTGATCGACGAGACCCTCCTCGATGCCGAGGAGAAGATGGAAAAGGCGGTTTCGGTGGCGAAGGAGAACCTCGCCTCCGTGCGGACCGGTCGAGCGACTCCCTCGATGTTCAACCGCATCAACATCGACTACTACGGCTCGATGACGCCGCTGAACCAGATGGCCAGCATCTCGGTCCCCGAGGCGCGCATGGCGGTCGTCAAGCCGTACGACGCGAGCCAGCTGAACGCGATCGAGAAGGCGATCCGGGACTCCGACCTGGGCGTCAACCCGAGCAACGACGGCACCGTCATCCGCATCGTCATCCCGCAGCTCTCCGAGGAGCGCCGCCGGGACATGGTGAAGGTCGCCAAGCAGAAGGGCGAGGACGCGCGCGTCTCCGTCCGCGGTGTCCGCCGCAAGGCGAAGGAAGAGATCGACAAGCTCGTCAAGGACGGCGAGGTCGGCGAGGACGACGGCGCACGTGGTGAGAAGGAGCTCGACGCTCTGACCCACAAGTACACCGCGCAGGTCGACGAGCTCGTGAAGCACAAGGAAGCCGAGCTCCTCGAAGTCTGATTCCCCCTGATGGTTCGCCCGGCCGAGTCGCGGCAGGCGTGATTGCCCTGGCCGGGCGGAGGTCGTGATGGGAGCACAGGTGGCAGGCGGTCCCGCGGACGTGCCCGCGTCGAAGCCGTCGCGGGCGGGACGTGACCTGAGGTCGGCGGTCCTGGTCGGCGTCGGCCTCGGCGCGGTGATCATCGCGTCGCTGCTGACCGTCAAGGAGACCTTCATCGGCATCGTCGCGGCCGCCGCGGCGGTGTCGACGTGGGAGCTCGCGAACGCCTTCAAGAAGGGCGGCATCAACGTCGCCCTGTGGCCCGCTCTCATCGGCGGCCAGGCGATCATCTGGCTGTCCTGGCCGCTGGGCCGCGACGGCATGATGACCACGCTCGTGGCCACCGTGCTGGTCTGCATGTTCTGGCGGTTCCGCGGCGGTTCCGACGGTTACCTGCGCGACCTGAGCGCGTCGGTGTTCACCGTCGTCTACGTGCCGCTGTTCGCGGCGTTCGCGGCCATGCTCGTCGTCCCCGACGACGGTGCAGGCCGCGCGTTCGCGTTCATCATCGGCGTGGTGCTGTCCGACGTGGGCGGGTACGCGGCCGGTGTGTTCCTCGGCAAGCACCCGATGGCGCCGACGATCAGCCCGAAGAAGTCCTGGGAGGGCTTCGCCGGTTCACTGGTCGCCGGCGTGGCCGGTGGCGCGATCACCGTCACCACGCTGCTGGACGGCCAGTGGTGGCACGGCGCGCTGTTCGGTGCCGCGATCGTCGTCACGTCCACCGCGGGCGACCTGGTCGAGTCGCTGATCAAGCGCGACCTCGGCATCAAGGACATGGGCACGCTGCTGCCCGGCCACGGCGGCATCATGGACCGGATGGACTCGCTGCTGCCGTCCGCCGTCGCCTCCTGGCTGCTGCTGCACCTGTTCGTGCAGTGACGCCCCACTAGTCGTCGAACGGGTCGTCCACCGCGGTGCGCGGCTCGGCCTCGACGACGCGGGACGGGTCGATCACGGAGAACGCCATTCCCGCGTGGTCCTCGACCACGGTGATGCGCCCGAACGGCGTGTCGTAGGGCTCCACGGTGACCCGTCCGCCGAGCTCCAGCACGCGGTAGGCCACGGAGTCCGTGCCGATCTCCGGCGCGGCGTTGAAGTACACCATCCAGTGCGAACGCTCGCCGTAGGGGAACTCGCGGCCCATCTTCTGCCGGCCGAAGACCTCGACGCCCTCGATGGACCACGACGCGTAGTCCAGCCGTTGCCCGTCGCCGATCTGCGTGATGTCGAAGCCGCACAGCTCGCCGAAGAACTCGTCGGCCGCCGCGCCGTCGCGGGTGTTGAGCTCGGCCCACGCGTAGGCGCCGTGCCCGTTCATGCCGAACCGCCAGTCCTCCGGTACGTGCCGGAACCCGACGACGGCGCCGGTCGGGTCGCTGATCACGGCGCTCTGGGTGTGGTCCGCCCCGTCCTCGGGGTCGCGCAGCACCGAGCCGCCGAGCAGGAGGGCCTTCTCCGCTGTGGCCCGCGCGTGCGGCGTGACCAGGTACAACCGCCACGGCTCCGGTTCACCCTGCGGTAAGCCGGCGACGGGGACGCCGTCGACCATCGCCACCGTGCAGCCGTTGTCGTCGGCGTAGTGCCAGCCGAACAGTCCGGTGTAGAACTCGATCGTCGCCCGGAGGTCGTCGACGGAGCGTTCGACCCAGCACGGGCTGCCTCCGAGTAAGGGCGCGAGCTGGGGTGTGTTGGGCGCGATCGACACTGCCGCCTCCTGCAGGGAAGGAATGCGGTCACGCTACGCCGTAAGTGGACGAATTCGTACGGTCACCGGCAAATAGAGGTCTTACAGTGGCTGCGTGAGGGGATTCGTGCGGGCGGCGCTGGCGGCGGTGCGCCCGGTGGACGTGGTGCCGAGCCCGAACATCTGGCATTGGCCTGAGGTCTACGAGGTGGAGAACCGCGCGCAGGACGTGCATGGCGCGATCTGGGCGGCGTTGCGCGAGGAGTGCCCGTTCGACTCGGCCGACGTGGTCGACGTCGGCTGCGGTGACGGTTTCCACCTGCCGATCTTCGCCGCGTCCGCGCGTTCGGTCGTCGGCGTGGAACCCCACCCGCCGCTCGTCGCGCGGGCTGGCCGACGGGTGGCCGGGCTGCCGAACACCCGCGTCGTGTCCGGGCCCGCCCAGCGGTTGCCGCTCGACGACGCCTCGGCCGACCTGGTGCACGCGCGGACGGCGTACTTCTTCGGTCCCGGATGCGAACCGGGGCTGCGGGAGGCGGACCGCGTGCTGCGGCCGGGTGGCGCAATCGCGATCGTCGACCTCGACGGGTCGGCTGAGCCGTACGGGCCGTGGTTGTGCGCGGACGAGCCGCGGTACGACCCGGCCGCCGTGGAGAAATTCTTCACGGACAACGCGTTCTCGTTGCGCCGGGTCGTCGCCGAGTGGCGGTTCGAGTCGCGCGAGGCCCTAGAGTCGGTGTTGCGCATCGAGTTCTCCGCCGGGGTGGCTGAGCGGGCGATCGCGTCCGTTGAGGGGTTGAGCTTTCCGGTCGGGTATCGGCTGCACGTGCGGCGCAAGCCGACCGGGCTGATCGTGTGAGCTGGGGAGCGTGGCTCCCCTGGGACAGGTGATCATGGCCAAGTTCAAGTGCAAGTGCGGCACCGTCACTCGGGATGACGACCCCGACCACGGCTTGCTGATGTTCCGGTCGCGTGACTACGAGGACGACTCGGTTGCCGAGCTGGGTGACATGCTGGGGAGGTGCATGCAGGTCATCGATTGTCCGACATGCGGCCGGCTCTGGGTTTGGCGGGAGCGCCGGGGAGACGCTCCGCCGACGGAGTACACGAGGCAGCCGCCGGATCCGGACTAGGCTTCGGTTCGTGGAGAAGCGAAACGCAGGCAGGTTGAACCGCCAGGTCGGCGTCGTCGGGCTGGGGTGCTGGCAGCTCGGCGCCGACTGGGGCGAGGTGGACGAGAGCGAGGCGCTCGCGCTGCTGCACGCCGCCGCCGACACGGGGGTCGACTTCTTCGACACCGCGGACGTGTACGGCGACGGGCGCAGCGAGACGCTCGTCGGGCGGTTCCTCAAGGAGCGCAAGGACGACGGCGTCTTCGTGGCCACCAAGATGGGGCGGCGGCTGCCGGCGCAGACCACGGAGGGGTACAACCGCGAGAACTTCCTCGCGTGGAACGACCGGAGCCGCCGCAACCTCGGGGTGGACACGCTCGACCTGGTGCAGCTGCACTGCCCGCCGACGCCGGTGTACAGCCGGGACGAGGTGTACGACACGCTCGACGAGATGGTGGAGCAGCAGCGGATCGCTGCTTACGGCGTGTCGGTGGAGAAGGTCGAGGAAGCGCTCGAGGCGATCAAGCGGCCGAACGTGGCCAGCGTGCAGATCATCCTGAACGCGTTCCGGCTCAAGCCGCTCGAAGAGGTGCTGCCCAGGGCGGCCGAGGCGGGGGTCGCGATCATCGCGCGGGTGCCGCTGGCCTCCGGGTTGTTGTCCGGCAAGTACAGCAAGGACACGCAGTTCGGCGCGGACGACCACCGCAACTACAACCGCAACGGTGAGGCGTTCGACGTCGGCGAGACCTTCTCCGGGGTGCCGTTCGAGGTGGGGCTGGAGGCTGTGGAACGGCTCCGGCCGCTGGTGCCCGAGGGCGCGTCCATGGCGCAGTTCGCGCTGCGGTGGATCGTGGACCAGGCCGGTGTCACCGTGGTGATCCCCGGTGCTCGCAACGTGGAGCAGGCGCGGTCCAACGCGGCGGCGGCTGAGTTGACCGGAGTGGACCAGAAGGCGGTCGAAGCGGTGTACGACGAGCTGATCAGGCCGCACGTGCACGACCGGTGGTAGGTCACTCCTCGGCGAGGATGGCGTAGAGCTTGCGCCGCAGCTCGTTGTAGAGCTCGACGGCACGGGCCTTCTGCTCGGGCGTGCCCGCGTGGGAGATCTGCTCCATCGCGCTGCCGAGCAGCCGGATCGCGGTGCGCAGCTCGCCGTCGACCGGGTCGAGCTGGAAGTTGATGTCGCGCCAGGGCGGGGCCGTGTGCTCCGTCCTGCCGTGCTCGGTGAGGGTGAACAGCTTCTTGCCTCCTTCTTCTGCGGAGGAGATCAGGCCCTCGTCGGCCAGCATCTGCAGCGTCGGGTAGACCGAGCCGGGGCTCGGGCTCCAGCCGCCGCCGGTGCGCCGGGCGATCTCCTGGATGATCTCGTAGCCGTGCATCGGGCGTTCTGCCAGCAAGGACAGCACAGCCGCACGGACGTTGCCGCGCCGTTGGCGGCCGCCCCTGCCACCGCCCCCGAACGGGCCGTGGCGGTGCCTGTGAACGTGGTTCCTGTGGTGTGGTCTCATCATCATGCCGTTAACGATATATCGGAAGCTATCGCGATGCAACGGTCTTGTGTTGGCGAAGTTCGTGGGACACTGGATGTGCTATGACCTCGCTTCCCCTCGTCTTCGACGCGCCCAAGCGCGGCCTGCCGCCGCGCCACCTGGTCGACCTCACGCCCGCGCAACGCGCCGAGGCGGTGTCCGCCCTCGGTGAGAAGCCGTTCCGCGCCAAGCAGCTGTCGAACCACTACTTCAGCCGCCTGACCGTGGACCCGGCCGAGATGACCGACATCCCGGCCGCCACGCGCGACAAGCTCGTCGCCGACCTGATGCCGCCGCTGTTCACGGTCGTCCGCAAGGTCACCACCGACGAAGGCACGACCGCGAAGACGCTCCTGCGCGCGCACGACGGCACGCTCATCGAGAGCGTCCTCATGCGTTACCCGGACCGCGCGACGCTGTGCATCTCCTCCCAGGCCGGCTGCGGCATGGCCTGCCCGTTCTGCGCGACCGGTCAGGGCGGTCTGCAGCGCAACCTGTCGACCGCGGAGATCGTGGACCAGGTGCGCCTGGGTGCCGCGGCGATGCGCGACGGCGAGCTGCCCGGTGGGCCCGGCCGGCTGTCGAACATCGTGTTCATGGGCATGGGTGAGCCGCTGGCGAACTACAAGCGCGTGATCGAGGCCGTGCACCGCATCACCGCGCCGGCGCCGGACGGGCTGGGCATCTCCCAGCGCACCGTCACCGTGTCGACGGTCGGACTGGTGCCCGCGATCAAGAAGCTGACCGAGGAGAAGCTGCAGGTCAGGCTCGCGGTGTCGCTGCACACGCCGGACGACGAGCTGCGCAACACGCTGGTGCCGGTCAACACCCGCTGGGACGTGGCCGAGGTCCTGGAGGCGGCCCGCGGGTACGCCGACCAGACCGGGCGCCGGGTCAGCATCGAGTACGCGCTGATCCGCGACATCAACGACCAGGGCTGGCGGGCCGACCTGCTCGGCAAGAAGCTGCGCAAGCACCTCGGGCAGCTCGTGCACGTGAACCTGATTCCGCTGAACCCGACGCCGGGCTCGAAGTGGGACGCGTCGCCGAAGCCGGTTGAACGGGAGTTCGTGCGGCGGGTGCGGGAGCAGGGTGTCGAGTGCACCGTGCGGGACACGCGCGGGCAGGAGATCGCGGCGGCCTGCGGTCAGCTCGCCGCTGAAGGCTGACCGGCCCCGGACCGAGGTCTCGGCCAGGGCCTGGCCGGCAGCGTCGGAGGTCTACGGTTCCACCTCGGTCAAGGCCCCGGTGGCCACGTCGAACACGAAGCCTCGTACGGAGTCCTTGACCGGCACGAACGGATTGCCGGTGATGCGCGCGATCGACTGGCGGACGTCCTCCTCCAGGTCGGCGAACGCCTCGGCGGCCCAGGGCGGCTTCACGCCGACGTCCTGCTGGATCGAGCGCTTGAAGTCGTCGTCGGTGAACGTCAGCATGCCGCAGTCGGTGTGGTGGATGAGGATGATCTCCCTCGTCCCGAGCAGCCGCTGGCTGATCGCGAGCGAGCGGATCTCGTCCTCGGTCACGACGCCGCCGGCGTTGCGGATCACGTGCGCCTCGCCCTCGTTCAGCCCGAGCACGCGGTAGATGTCGAGGCGCGCGTCCATGCACGCCACCACGGCGACCTGCTTCGAGGGCGGTAGGGGCAGTGGTCCGGAGAACTGGGCGGCGTAGGTGGCGTTGTGGGCGAGCAACTCGTCGGTCACCGACATGATCTGGTCCTTTCACCTGGACGTATGTCGATGAGCCAACTGCCGCATGCGCATACCTGCAACAGTGCCCATGGGCTGGGAATGGCTCCGCAGCAGAAAGAGCGGAGACCGATCAGGTCGGGGACAGACCACCTCGCGGACGCGACGGCTGCTGACCCCTCAACGGGTGGTGGCGGGCTCCAGGCCGACGGGCGCGGTGTTGTCGAACGTCTCGCGCGCCTCGGCGACCGAGTCGTAGTTCTGCTGCGCCCACACCCGCAGCGCCGCTAGCGGTTCGATCACGCTGCGGCCCAGTTCGGTGAGCTCGTACTCCACGCGCAACGGCACCGTGGGGTACACCGTGCGCGTGACGAGCCCGTCGCGTTCGAGCGCGCGCAACGTCTGCGTGAGCATCTTCTGGCTGATGCCCTCCAGTTCGCGCTTCATCTCGCCGAAGCGCACCGGCCCGTTCTCCATCGCGCCGATCGCCAGAGCCGTCCACTTCGACGCGACCATGTCCAGCAGGTCGCGGCACGGGCACATCTTCGAGTAAACGTTCCTGATCACGCCTAGTTTCTATCAGGTACCCAGTGCACAAACTAGTGCCTGATTGCGAACGGTGACCAGGTCACGCAAGCTTGTGCACATGCGAGCGATCAGCCAGACCGAGTTCGGCGGACCAGAGGTCCTGACCCTCATCGACCTGCCCAAGCCCACGCCCGTTCCGACGGAGGTGCTGGTCAGGGTGCACGCGGCCGGCATCAACCCGGTCGACTGGAAGACCCGCGCCGGCGGTGGCATGGCCGGGTTGCAGGCGTTCCCGCTCGTGCTGGGCTGGGACGTGTCCGGCGTGGTCGAGGAGGTCGGCTTCGGCGTCACGACCCTCAAGCCCGGTGACGAGGTCTACGGCATGCCGCGCTTCCCGCACGCCGCGAGCGCCTACGCCGAGTACGTCACCGCCCCGTCGCGCCACTTCGCGCGCAAGCCGCAGGGCCTCACCCACGTCGAGGCGGCCGCGCTGCCGCTCGCCGCGCTCACCGCGTGGCAGGTCCTGGCCGACACCGCCGACGTCCAGCCGGGGCAGAAGGTGCTGGTCACCGCGGCGGCCGGGGGAGTGGGGCACCTCGCGGTGCAGATCGCGAAGGCCCGCGGCGCGCACGTGATCGGGACGGCACGGGCGCAGAAGCACGCGTTCCTGAAGGACCTCGGCGTGGACGAGGTGGTCGACTACACGGTCGCCGAGTACGGGGGCCGCGACGTCGACGTGCTCGTCGACCTGGTCGGCGGCAGCTCGTCGGCACCGGTCAAGCCCGGTGGGCTCTTCGTCGGCGTGCCGTCGGGGGTCGCCGTCGGCCACCGCGACGACATCAGGACCAGCCCGATCCTCGTCGAGCCGGACCGCGCGGGCCTGGAGGCGATCACCGCGCTGGTCGAGTCCGGTGCGCTGCGCGTGCACGTGGACGCGACGTTCCCGCTGGAGGAGGCCGGACAAGCGCATGCCCTGGGCGAGAAGGGTCGCACCCGGGGCAAGCTCGTGCTGGAGGTCTGACGGGGGACTAGCGCCGCCAGGACGTCTTGCGGCGCGCCATGTCCCACACCAGCAGGGCGATGATCACCACGCCGGTGGCGACGAGGTAGATGTTCTCGATGCGACCGTGGTGGTTGCCGATCAGCATCAGGAAGCAGAAGATCGCGGAGAGCCAGCCGGCGATCCGGGTGCCCTTGGGCAGCGTGCCGTGCCAGCCCCACTCGTGCGACGGCTCCTCGTGAGGGTCGACGGCAGGACGCTTGTCCAGTTCCGAGGACGAAGCCACGGTTTCCTCCACTGCTCATCCGGTTACCTGGTCATCGTCGCACACGGGGACGCGCGCGGATGTGTGAGGTCGCGCGCGCACGCCTTATCAGCGGGGTCGTGCACCGTTACCGTTAGCGCGGCCCACCCGTCCCACCCTGCGAAGGCGCCACCGACTTGACCGGCTTCTCCCCCGCCGAGGGCTCCACCCCGGACACGTCCGCCCCCGTCGAGATCGGCCTGCACGGGGTGCGCAAGCGCTTCTCCGACCAGGTGGCGGTCGACGGGATCTCGCTCGACGTCCACGAGGGCGAGTTCTTCTCCGTGCTCGGCCCGTCCGGCTGCGGCAAGACCACGGTGCTGCGCATGATCGCCGGGTTCGTCGACCCGGACGAGGGCCGCATCGAGCTCGACGGCGACGACATGGTGGGCGTCCCCCCGTACCGGCGGGACGTCAACACCGTCTTCCAGTCGTACGCGCTGTTCCCGCACATGTCCGTGTGGGACAACGTCGCCTACGGCCTCAAGCGCAAGAAGCTGCGCGGCGAGGAGCTGCGCAAGCGCGTCGGCGAGCACCTGGAGCTCGTGCGGCTGTCGCAGTTCGCGCAGCGCAGGCCCGCCCAGCTCTCCGGCGGCCAGCAGCAGCGCGTCGCCATCGCGCGGGCGCTGGCGGCCGGTCCGCAGCTGCTCCTGCTCGACGAACCGCTCGGCGCGCTCGACGCGAAGCTGCGCAAGGAGCTGCAGATCGAGCTGATGCGCATCCAGCGCGAGGTCGGCACGACGTTCCTCTACGTCACGCACGACCAGGAGGAGGCGCTGGTCCTCTCGCACCGCATCGCCGTGATGAACGCCGGCAAGATCGAGCAGGTCGGCTACCCCGAGGACGTCTACGAACGCCCCGCCACCCGGTTCGTCGCCGGGTTCATCGGCACGTCCAACATCCTGGACGCCGAGGTGTCCGGAGTGGACGGCGGCTTCGCCGAGCTGACCGCCCCCGGCGCTACCCGGTTGCGCGCGCGGCTGACCGGCAGCGCCGCGCACGGGCAGAAGGTCGCCGCGACCGTGCGCCCGGAGAAGGTGCACCTGTTCAACGAGACCGCGGAACCGCCCACGGGCTGGTGCGTGCTCCAGGGCGTGGTGCACGACGTCGTCTACACGGGCGTGTCGACCCAGTTCGTCGTGGACACCCCGGTGGGAGAGCTGGTGGCGTTCGTGCAGAACGCCCAGCGCATCGACGACGCGGGCGCGCCGGGACAACCGGTGCGGATGGCGTGGGACCCCGAGTTCACCGTGCTGCTGGAGAAGGCTGATGACTGACAAGAACGTCCGGATCGCCCGTCTGTGGGACAACGACTCAGCGCGGGTGACCCGGCGCACGATGCTGGGCTCGATGACGTTCTTCGCGCTGGCCGCCTGCGGTGTCGGTGAGGCGCCGACGACCGGCGGTGCCACCTCGGCCGCGGCGAAGGCCAAGAACCTGAAGGACGAGCTCAAGCTCAACTTCTACAACTGGACCGACTACATCGCGAAGGACACCCTGCCGGGCTTCCAGACCGCGACCGGCATCCAGGTCACCTACGACAACTTCTCCACCAACGACGAGATGGAAGCCAAGATCGCTTCCGGCTCCGCAGGCTACGACCTGGTGGTGCCGTCGGACAACTTCCTGCGCCGGTTCCTGCGCTCGGGCCTGCTGCAGCCGCTGGACCACTCGTCGCTGCCGAACCTGAAGAACCTGGAGAAGCGGTTCGTCGAGGCCGACTACGACGCCGGCAACAGGTACTCGGTGCCGTGGGCGTGGGGCACGACCGGTCTCGCGTACTCGAAGTCGCAGATCGGCGGCGACGTCACCGGGTTCTCCGCCTACGACCTGCCGAACGCGCAGGGCCGCAGCACGATCCTCGACGAGGCGCGCGACGGCATGGCGCTGGGCCTGCTGGGGCTCGGTCACGACCCGAACACCACCGACGCGAAGCAGATCGACGACGCGGCGAACTTCTTGCTGTCGTTGAAGAAGAAGCTCGGTCAGATCACCTCCGACGTGATCGAGCCGCTCACCTCCGGCCAGGTGCGGCTGGCGCAGGCCTACTCCGGTGACGCGTTCCAGGCGCGTGAGACCAGCGAGGACGTGGCGTACGCCATCCCGTCCGAGGGCGGACTGTCCTACGTGGACCTGCTGGTCATCCCGAAGGACGCGCCGCACGCCGAGAACGCGCACCGGTTCATCGACTACATCCTCGGTGCCGAGACCGGCGCCGCGCTGTCCAACGCCGTGCGCTACGGCAGCCCGAACGCGGCCGCCAAGCCGTTGATCGACAAGGAGCTGCTGGACGACCCGCTGGTCTACCCGTCGGAGGAGCAGCTGAAGAAGCTGCCGTTCACCAAGGACCTCGGCGGTGACGTGGAGGCGCGGTACGCCGACGCCTGGACGAAGGTCAAGACCGGCTGACCGGCTGGCTCAGCATCCCCCTGATCAGCACCGACTCGCGGAACGTCGCCGGACCCGCCAGCCGCAGGTCCGGCGCCACGCGTGCGATCGCGCGGAACGCGACCTCGCCCTCCAGCCGCGCGAGCGCCGCGCCCAGGCAGTAGTGGAGGCCGCTGGAGAACGCCAGGTGCTCCGGCTGCTGCACCCGCATCACGTCGAAGCGGTGCGGCTCCGGGTAGACCCGCGGGTCCCGGTTCGCGGCGGCGAGGAGCAGGTGGACGCCCTCGTCCACGCCGATCTCCTCACCCAGCAACGTGACCGGCTCGTGCGCGAGCCGGGTGGTGAACTGCACGGGCGGCGCCCAGCGCAGCGTCTCCTCGACCACGTCGGGCGCAATGCCGGGGTGCGCTGTGAAGAACGCCCACTGCGCCGGGTGGTCGAGCAACGCGCGCACGCCGTTGCCGATCAGGTTGACCGTCGTCTCGAAGCCCGCGATGAGCAACAGCGCCAGCGTGCTCAGCAACTCCGGCACGGTGAGCTCCTGCTCCGCTTCCGCGGCCACGAGCGCGCTGATCACGTCGTCGCCGGGCCGCGTCCTGCGTTCGGCGATGAGCCGCTCGAACAACGCGAAGACCCGGTCGTCGGCCTTGTCCTTCTCGGGGGAGACCCTGCCGTCGAACGACTCCGCGACGAGGCGGCCGTAGCGCGCGAAATCGCCGGTGTCGGCGTCCGGGATGCCGAGCAGCTCGCTGATCACCGCGATCGGCAGCGGTTGCGCGAAGTCGCTCATCAGGTCGAACTCGGTATCGGCCCGGTCGAGCAGCGCGCCGGCGACCTCCTCGACCCGCGGCCGGTACCCGTCGATCTTCTTCGGGCTGAACGCGGGCGCGGCCAGCCTGCGCAACCGGGTGTGGTCGGGCGGGTCCAGCTCCAGGAACGACCCGGACAGCACGTTCGGCGTGCCCGGATAGGTGCCGTTGGCGTATCGCACGCCGAAGCGGCGGTCGCGCAGGATCTTGTTCACCAGCGAGTGGCTGGTCGTGGTCCACAGGCCGCCGTCGCGCGTCAGCGGTCCCCGTGCGCGGATCCGTTCGTAGATCGGATGTGGGTCTTCATGGCCGTTCAGCTACTCCAGCACCGCTTACCCCCTTGCCGGGAAGCGACTGCGGCATGTGGTCCTGCCGACAACCTTGACCACCACGGTACGGGAGCGGGCACGTGGCAGGATGTGCGCTCGTGCTCCGACGCTGGCTGAAGGCCAACGCCCTGCTCACGCCCACCGGGCTGTGGCTGGGAATTTTCCTGATCGCACCGCTCGCGCTCGTCGTCCAGTTCAGCTTCGCGACGCGGGACACCGGCGTGGCCCGCGCGGTGCTGCCGTGGACGACGCAGGCCTACCTGACGGCGCTGGACCCGGCGTTCCTGCCGATCTTCGGACGGACGCTGGTCTACGCGGTGGCGACGACGGTCACGTGCCTGCTGCTCGGCTTCCCGCTGGCGTGGTTCATCGCGCGGCACGGCGGCCGGTACCGGACGGCGTTGCTGGCGGCGGTGCTGATCCCGTTCTGGTCGAGCTACCTCGCGCGGATCTACGCGTGGAAGGCGCTGCTCGACGGGGAGGGCCTGGTCAACACCGTGCTCGGCTGGGTGGGGCTCGACCGCGACGGCGGCTTCCTGCTCACGCACGGCGCGGTGGTCCTCGGGCTCACCTACGGGTTCCTGCCGTTCATGGTGCTGCCGCTCTACGTGGCGTGCGAGCGGTTCGACTTCCGGCTGGTGGAGGCGTCGTACGACCTCGGGCACGGGCGGGTGTCGACGTTCTTCCGGATCGTGCTGCCGGGCGTGCTCACCGGCGTGCTGGCCGGGTCGTTGCTGGTCCTGGTGCCCTCGGCGGGCGACTTCGTCACGCCGAAGCTGCTCGGCGGGGTCGACCAGTCGACGTTCGGGTCGGTGATCGACGACCAGTTCCGCGGCGGCAACAACTGGCCGCTGGGGTCGGCGATGGCGGTGCTGCTGCTCGTGCTGGTGGTGCTCGTGCTCGTGTTGCGCGGGCGGCGTGGGGAGGACGTGCTGTGAACCGTCGGCCGTGGGCGCTCGGTGCGGTCGCTCTGCTCGTGTTCGTGTTCCTGTACGCGCCGATCGTGTGGCTCGCCATCGCGTCGTTCAACTCCTCGCGGTCGTTGTCGCGCATCAGCGGCGTGTCGACGCGGTGGTACGAGGAGCTGTTCCGCGACACCCGCGTGTTGGAGTCGTTGCAGCTGACGCTCCAGCTGGCGTTGGCGTCCGCGGTGATCTCGACGGTCATCGGCACGTTGGCGGCCTTCGGGTTGCGGCGCGCGTTCCCCGGTCGTGGGCTGTGGACGGTCTTGCTGTCGTTGCCGCTCGTGGTGCCCGAGGTCGTCATGGGTGTGGCGATGCTGGGGTTCTTCGTGAAGCTTGCCGGAATCCCGCTCGGATTCGGGGCGTTGCTGCTCGCGCACGTGGCGTTCTCGCTCAGCTTCGTCGTCGTAGTGGTGCGGTCGCGGGTGTCCGGGATGGACGTCCGGCTGGAGGAGGCCGCGGCCGACCTCGGGGCGTCGCCGTTCGTGGCGTTCCGGACCGTGACGCTGCCGCTGGTCGCGCCCGCGGTGGTGGCGGGTGCGGCGTTCGCGTTCCTGCTGTCGTTCGACGACGTGGTGATCTCGTCGTACCTGACCGGTGTCGGGTCGACGACGCTGCCGGTGTTCGTCTACGCGCAGGCCTCGAAGCGGGGCATCTCGCCGGAGGTCGTGGCGCTGTCGACGTTGATGGTGGCGGCCACGGCCCTGCTGCTGATCATCGGTGTGGTGCTCGCGTCGTGGCGGGCGCGGAGGGCCGGGTCCACCGCGCAGCTGGTCTGAGGGTCAACTTTCGTCGCGGGAAACCGATACTCCAGCGTGCCGCGCGGTGGTGGGACGTCTCGTAGCTTGGACCGCGTGACTACTGCTGTGCGGGCCAGGGCCGAGGCGTTCGTCGCCGACAACCTGGCGCGGTTCAGGGCGCTGACGCCCGTGCGGGTCGCCGGGGACGTGCTCGTCGCGGTCGCCGTCGTCCTGCTGGACCTCTGGCCCGGCCCGTGGGCCGAGCAGCGGGTGACGGGCTGGCTGCTCGCCGCCTACTTCGCCGTCTACCTGGTGCTCCTGCCGCTGCGGCACGCGCTGCCCGCGACGGTGATGATCGCGGCCGCGGCGATCCCGTTCATCGGGGCGGCGCTGATGGTGGTGCTGAGCTACACGGCCGGCCGCCGGATCGAGTCGTGGGTCAAGGCGGTGGTGTCGACGGCGATCACGTTCGTCGTCGTGGTGCTGCTGTGGGACTGGGACGCACGGCCGCTGGAGATCGAACCCGTCTACGGCATGCTCATCCTGATCACGATCTTCGGCGTGGCCGTGGCGCTGCCGTTCCTCGTCGGCCGCTACCTCGCCCAGCGCGAGGCGCTCGTGCAGGCCATGCAGGACCGCGAGGCGCGGATGCGCGGCGAACACCGGTTGCTGTCGCGGCAGGTGCGCCTGCGCGAACGCAGCCGCATCGCCCAGGACATGCACGACAGCCTCGGCCACCGCCTGTCGCTGATCTCCGTGCACGCCGGCGCGCTGGCGCTGGACCCGTCGCTGGGGGAGAAGCAGCGCGAGGCGATCGGCGTGCTGCGCTCGGCGGCGTTGACCGGAATGGGCGAGCTGCGGTCGATCATCGGGGTGCTGCGCGCGGAAGACGGCCCCGACGACGACCCCGCGACACGCACAGCGGAGTCCATCGACTCGTTGGTGGCCGACGCGCGCAAGGCAGGCGTGCTCGTCAGCCTGGTCCGTGGCGGGCAAGCGCACCCGTTGCCGTCCCGTGTCTCTCACGCCGCCTATCGCGTCGCACAGGAAGGCCTCACGAACGCGGCCAAGCACGCGCCTGGAGCGGCCGTGCAGGTGACGGTGAAGTACGAGCCGGACGCACTCGTCGTGGAGGTGCGCAACAACCCGTCCCGCAACGGTTCACCGACCGGTGAGCCGGGTGTTGGCCTGATCGGTCTCAGCGAACGCGTGCGCGTTGCCGGCGGCGTCCTGCACGTGGGCGCGCTACCGTCCGGTGGCTTCCGCATCGCCGCCGTGCTGCCGTACGAGGAAGCCCCGCTCCCCGACGACCCCGAGGACGAGCAGGAGGAGACCCAGTCACCCGGCCGCCTGCGCAAGTGGGCCGGCGTCGGCTCCATCGCGGGCGCGTCCCTGGTGCTGTCCGTCATCATCGGCGGCTTCACCTACCTCGGCGCGCAGCCGGTCACCGAGGTCGTGTCGGGGCAGACCCTCGACAGCATCTCGGTGGGCCAGCCGGAGCCCGAGGTGATGGCCCTGCTGCCTGCGGGTGACGAACCCCTGGTCGGCGACGGTGAACGCCGTTCCCAGGCCACCCCCGAGCCACCCGGCTCCCGGTGCGTCTACCACATCACCGACGAGCAGTCATACCTCGCGAAGGGCACCCGGGTGGTGCGTTTCTGCTTCAAGGACGGCAAGCTGGTCGAGAAGAAGATCCACGTCCAGAGGAACGAGCCATGATCCGGGTGCTCATCGCCGACGACGAGCCGTTGATGCGCGCGGGCATCAAGGCCATCCTCGGCACCGCCGACGACATCGAGCTGGTGGCGGAGGCCGGCGACGGCCGCGAGGCCGTGCAGATCGTGCGCGAACGCCGCGTCGACGTGGCCGTGCTCGACATCCGCATGCCCCGCATGGACGGCCTTGCCTGCGCGCGCGAACTGCGCGTCGTGGCACCGTCCGTGCGCGTCGTCATGCTCACGACCTTCGGCGAGGACGAGAACATCGTGCGCGCGCTGTCCGACGGCGCGGCTGGGTTCCTCTTGAAGGACTCGGCGCCCGAGGAGCTGTTGCGCGCCGTGCGCGCGGTGCACAGCGGCGAGGCCTATCTGTCACCCATGGTCACGTCACGGGTCGTCGGCATGGTCGCGACCTCCGGGCAGCCGAAGCGGCAGGAGGCGCAGAAGGCCGTCGCGGGGCTGACCGAGCGCGAGGTCGAGGTGCTGGCGCTGCTGGGGCAGGGGATGTCCAACGCGGACGTCGGGGCCAAGCTGCACATGTCCGAGGCGACGGTGAAGACGTACGTGTCGCGGTTGCTGGCCAAGCTGGGGCTGACGAACCGGGTGCAGGCGGCACTGCTGGCACGCGATGCGGGCCTGGCGGGATAGTCCGCTCCCGGCACGCCGCGCGAGCGGGCGCAAGCGATTGCGGCTGAGTCCGGCCTGGTTGCGGGTTCGCGACCAGCTTCCCGGCGAACCCGCCGCGCGAGCGAAGCGAGCGCCAAACAACACGAAGGGGCCGTTCGGGTGTCACCCGAACGGCCCCAAACGTCATGTGCGCCTACACGCGGCTTCGTCGCCCCGTCACGAGGCGGTAGATGCCGAGCAGGATCAACGATCCGACGATGGCGAGCAGCCACGTGCGCAGATCGAAGAACGTACCGAGGTCGGTCCCGAAGAGCGCCGATCCGATGAATCCACCGAGGATCGCGCCCACGATGCCGAGCAGCATCGTGATGATGATTCCGCCGGGGTCCTTCCCCGGCATGACGGCCTTCGCGATGGCTCCGGCCAACAGGCCGAGCACGATCCATCCAAGGATGCCCACGGAAAGTCTCCTTCCATCTGCCTGACGCGGACGGAATGCCCCCGAACTGGCGACTTCACACCTCCAAAACCACTCCGTTATCAAAGTAGCGGGCTGTGCCGGGCTCTCAGGCACTCTCCGGAACAATGAGGGGCGATGAGTACTCCACGCACTGTCCTGATCCTGGGCTCGACCGGCTCCGTCGGCACCCAGGCGCTCGACGTCATCCGCCGCAACCGCGACCAGTTCAGGGTGGTCGGGCTCGGTGCGG
Organism: Lentzea chajnantorensis; assembly: GCF_054300775.1. Classification (NCBI taxonomy): domain Bacteria; kingdom Bacillati; phylum Actinomycetota; class Actinomycetes; order Pseudonocardiales; family Pseudonocardiaceae; genus Lentzea; species Lentzea chajnantorensis. The sequence continues at coordinate 2,591,175 of NZ_JBSDZT010000002.1, forward strand.
GTGGACGTCAGCTTGACCTGCTCGCGGAGCAGGCAGCCGAGTTCGGCGTGCCCGTCGTGGCGGTGGCCAGCGGTGCCCAGGTGCCCGGTGTCAAGACGTTGACCAGCATGGTCGACCTGATCGAGGCGTGCCCCGCGGACGTCGTCCTCAACGGGATGGACGGGTCGCGCGGGCTCGAGCCGTCGCTGAAGGCGCTGGAGTCCGGCGCGACGCTGGCGCTCGCGAACAAGGAGTCGCTCATCGCGGGCGGGCCCCTCGTGCTGAAGGCGGCCAAGCCGGACCAGATCGTCCCCGTCGACTCCGAGCACTCGGCCCTGGCCCAGTGCCTGCGCGGTGGCGCGGCGCACGAGGTGCACAAGCTGGTGCTGACGGCGTCCGGCGGGCCGTTCCGCGGGAAGACCCGCGCCGAGCTTCGCGGACGTCAGCGTCGGGCAGGCGATGGCGCACCCGACGTGGTCGATGGGCCAGGTCGTCACGATCAACTCGGCGAACCTCGTCAACAAGGGGCTGGAGCTGATCGAGGCGCACCTGCTGTTCAAGGTGCCCTACGACCGCATCGACGTGGTGGTGCACCCGCAGTCGGTGATTCACTCGATGGTGACGTTCACAGACGGCTCTACACTCGCGCAGGCCTCGCCGCCTGACATGCGGCTTCCCATCTCGCTCGGTCTCAGTTGGCCCGACCGCGTGGCCGGTGCCGCACCCGCCTGTACCTTTGACAACGCCACCTCGTGGACGTTCGAGCCGCTGGACGACGTCACGTTCCCGGCGGTCGAGCTCGCGCGGCAGGCGGGCGGTGCGGGCGGGTGTCTGCCCGCGATCTACAACGCAGCGAACGAGGAGGCCCTCGCAGCTTTCGTCGCGGGTGCGACGTCGTTCCTGTCCATCGTCGACACCATCGGCCAAGTCGTCGGCGAGGCGGGCGACTGGCAGAGTGACCCCGCCGATGTGGCGGAGGTCCTCGCCGCCGAGGACTGGGCACGCGCACGCGCCCGCGAGCTGGTCGGAAGGAACTGAACGTCACCGTGAACACATTCATCAACATCCTCGGGGTGCTGTTGTTCGCGTTCGGCATCGCGGTCTCGATCGCGCTGCACGAGTTCGGGCACCTGCTGACCGCCAAGGCCTTCGGCATGAAGGTCACGCGCTACTTCATCGGGTTCGGCCCGAAGCTCTTCTCGTTCCGCAAGGGCGAGACCGAGTACGGCCTGAAGGCGATCCCGGCCGGTGGCTTCTGCGAGATCACCGGCATGACGGCGCTGGAGGAGGTGCACCCGGACGACCGCAAGCGCGCGTTCTACAACCAGAAGGTGTGGAAGCGCGTCGTCGTGCTGTCGGCGGGCTCCATCACGCACTTCATCCTCGGCTTCATCATCCTGCTGGTCCTCGCGATGTCGCTGGGCCTGCCGAACAACAAGGGCCTGCCGGTGCTGCAGGAGGTCACGCCGTGCGTGCCGGTCGCGAACGTCACCGACGGCTCGTGCCCGTCCGGCTCGCCCGCGCCCGCCAGGAACGCCGGCCTGCAGCCCGGTGACGAGATCGTCGCGATCGCCGGCCAGCAGACGCCGACGTGGCCGGACATGCAGCGGGTCACCCGCGAGCGCACCGGCCCGACCGAGTTCAAGATCCTGCGCGACGGCAAGGAGATGACGGTCACCGTCGACGTGGCCAAGGTCACCCGCACCCTCACCGACGGCAAGGGCGGCAAGGAGACCAAGGAGATCGGCGCGATCGGCGTGCTGCCGAAGGAGTCGTTCACCTACGGGCCGGTCGAGGCCGTCCCGGCGGCCGTGGCGTTCACCGGCGACATGTTCGTGAACACCTGGAAGGGCCTCATGCGCTTCCCCGAGCGCATCCCGGCCGTGGTCAAGGCCATCGGCGGCGGCGAACGCGACCTGGACACCCCCATCTCCGTCGTCGGTGCCTCCCGCCTGGGCGGTGACGCGGCCGAGCGCGGGCTGTGGGCGTTCTTCGTGCTCATGCTCGCGGGTCTGAACTTCTTCGTGGGTGTGTTCAACCTCCTGCCGCTGCTGCCGCTTGACGGTGGTCACATCGCCGTCAACCTCTACGAACGGGTGCGAGACTGGGTGAGGAAGCTGCGCGGGAAACCCGCCGGCGCCCCGGTCAACTACATGCGCCTGCTGCCGCTCACCTACGTGGTCATCTTCCTCGGCGGCGCCATCACGCTGCTGACCGTGACCGCCGACATCGTCAACCCGATCAGGTTGCAGTGACTTACGGAAAGGTGCACAACCCATGAGTGACGGCGTGATGCTCGGAATGCCGGCACTGCCGCCGCCGGTGCTGTCGGAACGTCGCAAGACCAGGCAGCTGATGGTGGGCAACGTCGGTGTCGGCAGCGAGTTCCCCGTCTCCGTCCAGTCGATGACGACGACGCTCACGTCGGACGTGAACGCGACGCTCCAGCAGATCGCTGAGCTCACCGCGGCCGGCTGTGACATCGTGCGCGTCGCCTGCCCGTCTCAGGACGACGCGGACGCGCTGCCCGCCATCGCCAGGAAGTCGCAGATCCCGGTGATCGCGGACATCCACTTCCAGCCGAAGTACGTGTTCGCCGCCATCGAGGCCGGGTGCGCCGCCGTGCGCGTCAACCCCGGCAACATCCGCAAGTTCGACGACCAGGTGAAGGAGATCGCGGCCGCCGCCAAGGACCACGGCACCCCGATCCGCATCGGCGTCAACGCGGGTTCGCTCGACCCGCGGCTGCTGCAGAAGTACGGCAAGGCGACCCCGGAGGCGCTGGCCGAGTCGGCGATGTGGGAGGCCTCGCTCTTCGCGGAGCACGACTTCCACGACATCAAGATCTCGGTCAAGCACAACGACCCGGTCGTCATGATCCGCGCCTACGAGCTGCTGGCCGAGCAGTGCGACTACCCCCTGCACCTCGGCGTGACGGAGGCCGGTCCCGCGTTCCAGGGCACCATCAAGTCGGCCGTGGCCTTCGGCGCGCTGCTGCGGCAGGGCATCGGCGACACGATCCGGGTGTCGCTGAGCGCACCGCCGGTCGAGGAGATCAAGGTCGGCCACCAGATCCTCCAGTCGCTCAACCTGCGCCCGCGCAAGCTGGAGATCGTGTCCTGCCCGTCCTGCGGCCGCGCCCAGGTCGACGTCTACACCCTCGCCGAGCAGGTCACGGCCGGTCTGGAGGGCATGGAGGTCCCCCTGCGCGTCGCCGTCATGGGCTGTGTCGTGAACGGCCCCGGTGAGGCCCGCGAGGCCGACCTGGGCGTCGCGTCGGGCAACGGCAAGGGCCAGATCTTCGTCAAGGGCAAGGTCATCAAGACCGTGCCCGAGCACGCGATCGTGGAGACGCTGATCGAGGAGGCGATGCGCCTCGCCGAGGAGATGGAGCCCGTCGAGGGCGGCACTCCGGCGGTCACGGTCGGCTGACGGCGTCTGCGAGCACCCCCAACTCAACATCAACAGGCTCGTAACCGCACCCAACCAGTTCGGCGATCGTCGAACTAGTTGGGTGTGGTCATGAGCGGAACGATCATGAGTTGGGGGTACTCGCAGTGCGGTCAGTCACGATCAGGCCGCACTGTTGGCTGATCCCACACGCGCGGCAAATCTGGCACGCTGGATGACGTGCTGAGGCTGGCCGGAGCGCGCGTGCTCGACGAGCGCGACCTGATCGACGTGCGCGGGGTGCTCGACAGCGACCCCGTGGCCGCGTGCATGGTCGCGGCAAGGGTGGAGACCGCCGGTCTCGACCCGTGGCGCCTCGGGGGCGAGATGTGGGGGTCGGACGCCCGGCCGATGCGCGGCAAGGTCGACGGCCTGTGCTTCTCCGGGCCGAACCTCATCCCGCTGCGGGGCAGCCCCAGCGCCATCCGCATGTTCGCGGACCGGGCGCGCAGGAGGGGCCGCATGTGCTCCAGCCTGGTCGGACCGGCCGAGCAGGTGCTGACGCTGTGGGACGAGCTGCAGGGCGACTGGGGACCGGCCCGCGAGGTGCGCGGTGACCAGCCGCTGATGGCGCTCAGCCGGACCCCCGACGTCGCGCCGGACCCGATGGTGCGGCAGGTCAGGCCCAGCGAGCTCAACCGGTACCTGCCGGCCGCGATCGCCATGTTCATCGAAGAGGTCGGCATCGACCCGTGCGCGGAGGACGGCGGCGCGGGCTACCGGGCCCGCGTGAGCGAGCTGATCGCGGCGGGGAGGGCGTTCGCCCGGTTCGAGGGCGGCGAGGTCGTCTTCAAGGCCGAGATCGGGGCCATGTCGAAGCGGGTCGGGCAGATCCAGGGGGTCTGGGTGCGACCGGAACGGCGGGGTGAGGGGCTCGGCACCGCGGGGACGGCGGCGGTGGCCAGCCGGCTCGTGCACCACCTGGACCGCACGGCGAGCCTCTACGTCAACGGCTACAACCACGTGGCGCAGGCCGCCTACCGGCGGATCGGGTTCGAACAGGTCGGGCAGTACGCCACGGTCCTCTTCTGAAACGGGCATACTCGCGGCCGTGCGACTTCTGGCGATGACCACGGCGGTCCTGGTGGCGGTGAGCGGCTGCGGGCTGTTCGAGGACGAACCCGGCGCTCCGGAGATCACCGGCGACTTCCTGGGCAAGCTCGCCTCCGGTGACGTGCAGGGCGCGGCGAACCTGACCGACAACCCCGCCGACGCCAAGGAGACCCTGGAGAAGTTCCGCGGAGCGCTCAAGCCGGAGAAGCTGACCAGCAAGGTCGACCAGATCCGCAACAACGGCGACACGGCGGCCGAGGCGTCGGTCTCGCTCGACTGGGACCTCGGCAAGGGGCGGCACTGGTCGTACCCGACGAAGTTCGAGGTCCGGCGGGAGGGCGACGCCTGGAAGGTGCGCTGGGCCACGTCGGTGCCGCATCCCAAGCTCGCTCCACAGCAGACCGTCAAGCTCACCGAGCTCAGGCCCGACCCCGCGCCGGTGCTCGACCGCGACGGGACGCCGCTGCTCTCGCCGGAACGGGTCGTGTCGGTGCTGCTGGTGCCCAAGGAGGCCGGTGACGTCGCCGCCGTCGCGAGGGCGCTGGGGGAGGCGCTGAACCCGCTCGACAAGGCGATCACCCAGCAGTCCATCACCGACGGCGCGGCCAAGACGCCGGAGGGGCAGGCCTACCAGGTCGCGGCGCTGCGGGACCCGGACTACCAGTCGGTGAAGCCGAAGATCTACGAGCTGCCCGGCGTGCGGTTCAGCTCGCAGACCTCACTGCTCGCACCCAGCCGCACGTTCGGTTCGCAGGTGCTGCCCGCGATCCGCAAGGCCGTCGAGGACGAGATCGCGGGCCACACCGGCTTCCGCGTCGCCACGGTCAACGCGCAGGGCGCCGAGGTCGACGAGCTGCACCAGCAGGCACCCGAGCCGGCGAAGGCGATCGGCACCGCGCTGTCGCGGATCGTGCAGACCGCCGCGGAGGACGCCGTCGAGCCGCTGCAGCAGCCCACGATGCTCGTCGCGCTCCAGCCGTCCACCGGTGACGTCCTGGCCGTCGCGCAGAACGAGGCCGCCGACGCGCAGGGGGCGCTGGCGCTGACCGGCCGCTTCCCGCCGGGGTCGACGTTCAAGGCCGTGACGGCGCTCGCCGCTGTCCAGTCCGGTCAGGCCACCGCCGACACCCCGCTGCCGTGTCCCGGCAAGACCACCATCGCGGGCCGCCGGGTCGTGCCGAACTCGAACGAGTTCGAGAAGGGCACCATCCCGCTGCGCTCGGCGTTCGCGTTCTCCTGCAACACCACGTTCGCGCAGCTCGCCGTCGACATGCCGGCCGACCTGCTCACGAACACCGCGCTGTCGCTCGGCCTGGGCGTCGACTTCGACATCCAGGGCCTCACCACGATCACCGGCTCGCTGCCGCCGGCGCAGGACGTCGTGGAACGCGCGGAGGACGCGTTCGGCCAGGGCAAGGTGCTGGCCTCGCCGTTCGGCATGGCGCTGGTGTCCGCGTCCATCGTGAAGGGGTCCATGCCGACGCCGCAGCTGGTGCGCGGCAAGGAGACGAAGGCCGACAAGCAGCCCGCCCCGCCCACGGCGCTCGACCCGGTGCGGCAGATGATGCGCGAGGTCGTCGACTACGGCACCGCACCACAGCTCAAGCCGTACGGGGACGTGCGGGGCAAGACCGGTACCGCCCAGTTCGGCGACGGCGTGCACTCACACGGGTGGTTCATGGGGTACCGGGGTGATCTCGCGTTCGCGACCCTGGTGCTCAGCGGGGAGACCTCCACCCCGGCGGTGGACGTCGCTGCGCGGTTCCTCCAGGCGGTGCCGTGATGAGCCCTGACGACCTCTCCGCGCTGCGGGAACGCCTGCTCCACGCGGAACGGCTGTGGCCGCACGCGCAGGACCAGGTCCGAGGCGGTTCCGTCGTCGCCCAGTAGGGTGGAGACCATGGCTGTTCGTGCTCCGCTGCAACCCGGTGTGCAATCTCCACGTCGTCCGGTGCCGTCACGCATCGTTCGCCCCGAGTACGTCGACAAGCCCGCGCCGACGCGCGGCAACGACCCGTGGGTGCAGACGCCGGAGATCATCGAGGCCATGCGGGTCGCGGGCCGTCTCGCCGCCCAGGCGCTGCAGGAGGCCGGCAAGGTCGTCGTCCCCGGCGTCACGACGGACGAGATCGACGCGGTGGCGCACGAGTTCCTGTGCGACAACGGCGCGTACCCCTCGACGCTGGGCTACCGGGGCTTCCCGAAGTCGTGCTGCACCTCGCTGAACGAGGTCATCTGCCACGGCATCCCGGACTCGACAGTGGTCGAGGACGGCGACATCGTGAACATCGACGTGACGGCGTTCATCGGCGGCGTGCACGGCGACACGAACGCGACCTTCCTCGCGGGCGACGTCTCCGAGGAGGCCAAGCTGCTCGTCGAGCGCACGCACGAGGCGACCATGCGCGCGATCAAGGCCGTGAAGCCGGGCCGGGAGATCAACGTCATCGGCCGCGTCATCGAGGCGTACGCGAACCGCTTCGGCTACGGCGTGGTCCGCGACTTCACCGGCCACGGCATCGGCCGCGACTTCCACAGCGGCCTCGTGGTGCTGCACTACGACGAGCCGTCGATGAAGACCGTGCTCGAACCGGGCATGACGTTCACGATCGAGCCGATGATCACGCTCGGCGGCTTCGAGCACGACATGTGGGACGACGGCTGGACCGTCACCACCCAGGACAAGAGCTGGACCGCCCAGTTCGAGCACACCATCGTCGTCACCGAGACCGGCTCGGAAATCCTCACAGTCTGCTGAGGACGGCCTTGAGCGCGGCCGCGACCGCCGAGGGCGACGTCGCGGCCGCCAGGTGGTGCGACTCGACGCGCTCGACCGGCCAGCCGAGCTTCTCGGCCGCGTCCGCCGCGTCCTCGTAGACCGCCGACAGCAGCACGTACCCGCACGGTCCGTCCCACTCCACGACCGGCCGCTGCTCCTTCAGGAACTCCCACGCCACCTCGGGCGCCTCGTCACGCATCTCCCCGCGCAGCTCAGCGGGCACCAGCGTCAGCGGGTCGGTGTCGAACCAGCGGTCCCAACGGGGCAGCTTGCCGTCGCGCACCGACGCCTTGACCTGGCTGACCAGCGCCGGGTCGACGGTGTCGCGCCACGCCCTGCCCGGCGTCGGCAGGTCGGAGTCGAGGAACACCAGCCCCGCCACCTCGGTCTCCAGCGCGTCGGCGAACCCCGGCAGCAACGGACCTGCGCCGCTGTGCCCGACCAGCACCAGCGGTCCGGCGACACCCGAGTCCTCCAGCGCGTCCGCGAACGCGCCGATCAGCCGCTGGTGCACCGGGGCCTCGTTCACCGTCATCTGCAGGTCCACCAGGAGCACCGCCACCCCGTCTGAGGCCAGTTCGTCGGCGAGCGGACGCATGCTCGACGGGCCTAGGAAAGGGCTGTGCATGAGCACGACGGTGACCATGCCCGTGATGATGGCAGCATTGGCGTCCATGCGGGGTGCGATGTTGATCTGTGGGACGACCTCGGACGCGGGCAAGAGCGTCCTGGTCGCCGGACTGTGCCGGTTCCTGGCGCGGCAGGGGGTCGACGTCGTGCCGTTCAAGGCGCAGAACATGTCCAACAACTCGTTCGTCACGCTCGACGGCGGCGAGATCGGCCGTGCGCAGGCGGTGCAGGCGCGGGCGGCGTTCAAGGAGCCGAGCGTGCGCTTCAACCCCGTGCTGCTGAAGCCGGGCAGCGACCGCACGTCCCAGGTGGTGGTGCTCGGCGAGGCGCGGGGCGAGGTCTCGGCGCTGAGCTACCGCGAGCGCAAGCAGGAGCTGCTCGGCACCGTGCTGTCCACTTTGGACGGACTGCGGCGCGACCACGAGGTCGTGGTCTGCGAGGGCGCCGGTTCACCGGCCGAGATCAACCTGCGCCGCAACGACATCGCGAACATGGGCCTGGCCACCCGCGCCGGACTGCCCGTGCTCGTCGTCGGTGACATCGACCGCGGTGGTGTCCTCGCTCACCTCTTCGGCACGGTGGCGGTGCTGGACGCGGCGGACCAGGCGCTGGTCGCGGGGTTCGTGGTGAACAAGTTCCGCGGCGACCCGCGCCTGCTCGAACCCGGGCTGCACCAGCTCCGCCACCTCACCGGGCGGCCGGTGCTGGGCGTGCTGCCGTGGCGGGAGGAGCTGTGGCTCGACGCGGAGGACTCGCTGTCCTACACCGCGGACGGCGTGATCGGCCGGCCGCTGCCACCGGTGCGCGACTGGCTGCGGGTCGCGGTGGTCAGGCTGCCGCGCATCTCGAACGCCACCGACGTCGAGGCGCTGGCCTGCGAACCCGGTGTGTCCGTGCGGTTCGTCACCGAGCCGTCCCGGCTGGCGGACGCGGACCTGGTGGTGCTGCCCGGTTCCAAGGCGACCGTGTCGGACCTGCGCTGGTTGCGGGAAACGGGCCTGGCCGAGGCGGTCTCGCGGTTCGACGGCCCGGTCCTCGGCATCTGCGGCGGGTTCCAGATGCTGTCCCGGCGCATCGAGGACGACGTCGAGTCCGGTGACGGTGCGGTCGACGGGCTCGGCCTGCTCGACGTCGACGTCCGCTTCGCCGCGCGCAAGACCCTGGCCAGGCCGTCGGACGTGGCGTGGGGCGAGCCGGTCACGGGCTACGAGATCCACCACGGCCAGGTCGTGCGCAGCGGGGAACGCCCGCTCGTCGGTGACGAGGGCGCCGAGACCGACCGCGTCCTGGGCACGCACTGGCACGGCCTGCTGGAGAACGACGGGTTCCGCCGCCGGTTCCTGCGGTGGGCGGCGGACCGGTCGGGGCGCGACTTCGTGCCGGGCGAGGTGAGCTTCCAGGCCGCCCGCGAGGCCCAGCTCGACCTGCTGGGCGACCTGGTCGCCGACCACCTCGACACGAAGGCCGTCACCGACCTGCTGGAACGAGGGGTTCCGGCGGGACTGCCGTTCGTGCCGCCCGGCGCCCCACCAGCTGCGGGATAGCGAGCCCCGCCAGCACCAGCCCACCGGCCGCCGCGCGGACGGCCGTCAGGTCCTCGCCCAGGAACGCCCACGCCGAGAACATCCCGAACACCGGCACCAGCAACGAGAACGGCGCGACGACGGACGACTCGTAGCGGCGCAGCAGGAACCCCCAGATCCCGAACCCGAGCAGCGTCGAGACCCACGCGACGTACCCGATCGCGCCCACGCCCGCCCAGTCCATGCGGCCCAGCGCGCTCATGTCCTCGGTGAGCGCCGACAGCGCGAACAGCGGCAGCACCGCCACCGCGCTCACCCACACCATGAACCGCAACGTGTCCGCGGGCCGCGCGTAGCGCATCAGCACGTTGGACACGCCCCAGCACGCCGCGGCCGCGATCACCAGCACGAACCCGAGCAGCGGTGACGACAGCCCGTAGTCCCACGCGATGATCCCCATGCCCGCCACCGCGAGCGCGATGCCGGTGACCTGCACGGGTCTGGGCCGCTCGCGCAGCACGACCGCCGCGAACACCGCCGTGAAGATCACCTGGCTCTGCAGCACCAGGCTCGACAACCCGCCGGGCATGCCCGCGTGCAGGCCGATGAACAGGAAGCTGAACTTCGCGACGCCGAGCACAAGCCCGACCGCCACCACCCACTTCCACGCGACGCTCGGCCGGCCCACGAAGAAGATCGCCGGCACCGCCGCGGCGAGGAAGCGCAGCGCGGAGAACAGGATCGGCGGGAACTCGTCGAGACCCACCTTGAGCACGACGAAGTTGAAGCCCCAGATGGCGGCGACCAGCACGGCGAGCAGGACGTGGCGTGGGTTCACGCTGCCCAGCGTGCGCCGCACGACTGTTTAGCACCAGTTCCAAGTCGTGGGGTATTGGGTTTAGCATCGCTACATGCTCGATCTCGGACGCCTGCGGGCCCTGCACGCCGTCGCGACCTACGGGACCGTCGGCGAGGCCGCCGACGTGCTCGGCTACACGCCGTCCGCGGTCTCCCAGCAGATCGCGAAGCTCGAACGCGAGACGCGCACGACGTTGCTCGAACGGCGTGGCCGCGGGGTGGCGCTGACGGACGCCGCGCTGCTGCTGGCCGACACGGCCGGGCAGGTGCTGAAGCTCGTCGAAGAGGCCGAGGTGGCGCTGGAGGAGCACCGCGGTGCCGCGGTCGGCCGGCTGTGCATCGGCGCGTTCGCCACGGCGGCGCGCGGGGTGCTGCCGGACGTCCTGGTCGGTCTCGCCGAGCAGCACCCCGCGCTGGACGTGCGGATGAAGGAGATCGACCCGCCGCTCGCGACCGAGGCCGTGGCACGCGGAGAAGCTCGACCTGGCGGTCGTGCACGACTGGGAGAACACGCCGCTGCCGGTGCCGGACTCGTTGTCGCGGGTGGCGCTGTGCGAAGACCTCGCCGAGGTGCTGGTGCCGACGTCGAACCCGTTGGCGGACAAGGAGTTCCTGGTGCCCGCCGACCTGGCGGGCGAGCGGTGGATGTGCCAGCCGGAGGGTGCGATCTGCTTCGACTGGCTGGTGCGGACGTTCCACGGCGCGGGCATCGAACCGGAGCTGGCCTACCGGGTCAGCGAGTACCAGACGCAGTTCGCGTTGCTGAGCAAGGGGATCGGGGTCGCGCTGATCCCGCGGCTGGGCAGGGGGGTCGTGCCGGAGAACGTGCGGGCGGTCCCGATGCGGCCCGCCCCCACCCGCACGCTCTACGCGATCTGGCGCACGCAGGCCTCGCGCCGCCCGGCGATCACCGCGGCGCTCGACGTGCTCAGGCAGGTTGCCGCTGCTCGATGACGTGCTCCTTCCCTGGCGCCATCACCTTCAGCACCGCCTTCGCCTCCCGCTCCACGCCGGCCAGGTCCTTCTTGGTGGTCCTGAAGTACGGCTCGATCGTCAGCGTCGCGGCGTCCCTGGTCTCCACCACGTTCCACGTGCCGCGCAGGAACCCGTCGACCAGGAACGTCGGCGGGAACACCCCGTTGCGCACCGCGCCCCAGCGGGAGCGGGCCTCCTCGCTCATGATCCGGGTGCGGTCGGCGTGGCCCAGCAGGACGTTGTCGAACGCGGGCAGCAGCCGGGCGGGCGCGGGGGTGTCGGCGGGGACGATCACGCCGTCCGGCACGTCGTAGAGGACCTTGCCGTCCTCGTTCTCGTACTCCACGAGGTCGAGGCCGGCGGCGTGCGCCTTGAGCCCGATCAGCCGCGACCACGCCTGCATGTCCGCGAGCGTCGCCGGGCCGAACGCGCGCAGGTAGCGCTTGATCAGCTCGGGCACGTCGGCCGACGAGGGCAGCTCCCGGCCGAGCCAGGTGGCCATCGCGACGTTCTGCGGCACCCCGCCGACGCCCCAGATGCCGCGCGGGGGCACCTGGACCATCGGCACCAGCATCTGCGCCTGGGTGGACAGCTCGCGCGCCCTGGCCTCGGGGAAGTGCTCCTCCAGGTGGGCACCGATCTCCGCGACCGTGCGCGGTTCGGTGTCGATGTACTCGCGGGTGATGCGGGCCAGCTTGTCCAGGTCGATCTCGACGCGGGTGGCGGGCGGCATCACGATCTTCGCCCACTTGTTCAGCTCCGGCTGCAACGCCGTGCGCATGAGGTGGACGTCATCCGCCGAGATCAGGTGCAGCGTGCCGCGCCACAACGTCATCCGCACCAGTGAGCGGTCGATGATGAGCTTGCTCAGCGCGTCGACCCTGTACGGCTTGAGCCGGGTCCACAGGGCGAGGTAGGGCGGGATCGGGGCCTGGGCCTGCAGTCCGCCGAGGTGCTCGACGGCGGCCACGATCGGCATGTCGGTGCGTTCCAGCAGCAGCTGCCGCTGGAGCAGCGTCCGGTTGAGCGTGCGGTTCGAAAGAGTGGTCACAGTGAGCCGAAGAACTTCCTGATGTCTTGGACCAGCAGGTCCGGTTCCTCCATCGCGGCGAAGTGCCCGCCGCGGTCGAACTCGGTCCAGTGCACGATCGTCGGGATCATCTTCTCCGCGAGCGACCGCACCGGCCGGCTGATGTCGTGCGGGAAGACGGCCACGCCGGTCGGCACCGTGGTGGGTTGCTGGTTGCCCCAGGACGCGGCCTGCTCCTTGTAGAGGGCGGCGGAGCTGCCGGCCGTGCGGGAGAACCAGTAGAGCGAGACGTTCGTGAGGACGTGGTCGCGCGCGACGGCGCTCTCGGGCGTGCCGTCGTTGTCGGTCCAGTCGTGGAACTTCTCGGCGATCCACGCCAGCTGGCCGACGGGGGAGTCGGTCAGGCCGTAGGCCAGCGTCCGCGGGCGGGTGCGCTGCTGGTGCATGTAGCCGGAGAAGCTCCTTCTGGTAGTGGTCGAGCGACTCCAGCGCCCCGAGCTCCTCCGGTGAGAGGTCGTTGACGCCCTGCGGCCGGAAGGTCTGCAGCATGTTCACGTGCACGCCGACGACCTGCTCGGGGAAGACGCGGCCGATCTCCTGCGCGATGCCGGAGCCCCAGTCGCCGCCCTGGGTGCCGTAGCGGTCGTAGCCGAGGCCCTCCATGAGCTTCGCGAACGCCCACGAGATGCGCAGCACGTTCCAGCCCGGCTTCTTCACCGGCCCGGAGCAGCCGAAGCCGGGGATGGAGGGGATGACCAGGTGGAAGTCCCGCGAGAGCGGCTCGATGACGTCCAGGAACTCGACGAACGAGCCGGGCCAGCCGTGCACCAGCAGCAGCGGCAGCGCGTCCGGGTTCTGCGAGCGGACGTGCAGGAAGTGGATGCGCTGCCCGCTGATCTCCGTCGTGAACTGCGGGTGGGCGTTGATCCGCGCCTCCTGCGCACGCCAGTCGAACCCGTCGGCCCAGTAGTCGGCGAGCGGTCGCAGGTAGCTCAGCGGGATGCCGTAGGACCAGCCGACGCCCGGCAGGTCGTCCTCCGGCCAGCGGGTGTTCGCCAGCCGGGAGCGGAGGTCGTCGACCTCGGCCTGCGGGATCTCGAGTCGGAACGGCACGATCTCCATGGCCCCCACGCTATGCAGCTCGTGCGGACAGGTGCTGTCCGCGTTCAGCAGAACTTCTCGATCAGCTCCTCGAAGAACCCGCCCGCCTCGATCGCCGCCCTCTCCTGGTCGCCGTCGCGGACCGCGTGCAGCAGCCCGGTGTGCGACACCTGGTCACGACCGGGCTGGCTGGTGTCCACAGAGGCCGCCACCGAAGCTTTGACCGCCTCGGTCAAGCCCTGGTAGAGCTCGGCTAGAAGCGTGTTGTGCGAGCACCGCACGAGCAGCACGTGGAACGCGGTGTCGTGCTCGACGACCTCCGCCCACTCCTGGGCCTCCATCGCCGCGTCGCGCCGGCGCAGCAGCTCGGTGAGCTGTGCCAGCTCGGCGTCGGTGCGGTGCTTGGCGGCCAGTCGTGCGCCCTCGACCTCCAGCGTCCTGCGGACCTGGAGGACCTCCTTCAGCTCCGTTCCGCACATCCGGCGCACGGCGCCGGAGATCTCGCTGGTGGCGCGGACGAACGTGCCGTCGCCCTGCCGCACCTCCAGCAGGCCTGCGTGCGACAGCGCCCGCACGGCCTCGCGAACCGTGTTCCGACCCACCCCGAGCGCCGTGACCAGCTCGGGCTCGGGCGGGATGCGCTGCCCGACGGGCCATTCGCCGCTGGTGATCGCACCTCTCATCTGCTCGATCACCTGGTCGACGAGGCCCGTCCGTCGGGTAGTGGCCAACGGCACAGCGTCATCCTTTCATCCGAACATCCCATGTCTGCGATAGTGGTGCGCGTGACGATCCAGCAGACGACTAGTGCCGCACAGACTGCCACCGATCGGGGTCGCAGGGTGACGGTCGTCAAGAATCGTCACGTTCCGCTGGTCGGGTCCACGCTCCTCGCGGTCGGGGTCGCCCTCGCGGCGGCGAATCTCCGCCCAGCGGTCACCAGTCTGGCCTCGGTCCTCGGCGACGTCCGCGCCGCCCTCGGCGTTTCCGCCGCGTGGACCAGCGCGCTGACGGCCGTTCCGGCGCTGTGCTTCGGCTTCGCGGCGTTCGCGGCGCCGTGGCTCAGCCGCCGCCTCGGCATGGCCCGCGCGATCGGGCTGTCACTGGGGGTGCTCACGCTCGGCCTGGTGCTGCGCGTGGTCGACGGCCCGTGGGTCGTGCTGGGTGGCACCTTCATCGCGTGCGCGGGCATCGCGGTCTCCAACGTGCTGATCCCCGTGGTGGTGAAGGCGTCGTTCCCGGACCGCGTCGGCCTGCTCACCGGCGTGTACACCGGAACGCTCGCCGCGGGTGCCGCACTCGCCGCGGCGCTCACGCCCCGGCTGGAGGACCTCCTCGGCTCGTGGCGCCTCGCGGTCGGCTCGTGGGCGCTGCTGTCGCTGGGCGCGGTGCTCGTCTGGTCCGCCGCGGCCCGGCACGGTTCCTCCGCCACGGTCGTGAAGCCGGCGACCCCGGCGGAGAAGCGCTCGTTGCTGCGCAGCCCGCTCGCGTGGGTCATCACCGTGTTCTTCGGCCTGCAGTCGCTGTTCGCCTACACCGTCATGGGCTGGCTGCCCGCGATGCTCGTCGACGCCGGCGTGGACCGGAACACCGCCGGCCTGCTGCTCGCGGTCTCGATGCTGCTGAGCGTGCCGGTGAGCCTGTTCGTGCCACCGATCGCCGCCCGGTTCTCCAGCCAGGGCCCGATGGTGCTGGTGCTGGGCGTGCTGTCGTTCGCGGGAATCCTCGGGATGCTCGTGGCACCGGCCGCCGCCCCCGGCCTGTGGATGGTGCTGATCGGGTTCGGCATGGGCATGTTCCCGTTGGCGCTGCTGATGATGTCGCTGCGCACGAAGTCCACGACGGACACCGCGCGGCTGTCGGCGATGGCCCAGAGCCTCGGCTACCTCATCGCGGCCTCCGGGCCGTTCGCGTTCGGCCTGCTGCGCGACGCCACGGGGTCGTGGACGGTGTCGCTGGTGCTGCAGCTCGTCCTGCTCGCCGCGCTGACGGCGCTCGGCTGGGTCGCCGGCCGTCCCCGTTACGTCTAGCTTCGGTCAGGAATCGAGAAGCACGGCGTTCGCGCTGCTCATAGCGTTGCCGGCATGGACATCACCATTCACGCCACGTTCCTGCCGCACACCGACCCGGACGCCTCGCTCGCGTTCTACCGCGACCTGCTCGGCTGGGAGGTCCGCCTGGACGTCGGTCAGGGCGCGCACCGCTGGATCACCGTCGCACCCGCCGGTTCCGCGTCGTCGGTCGTGCTCGAACCGCCCGCCATGGCCGACGGCCTCACCGACGCCCACCGCACCGCGATCGCGGAGATGATGGCGGCGGGGAGCTACGCGTACATCACGCTCGCGACCCCGGACCTGGACGGCGTGTTCGACAAGCTCCAGGCGGGCGGCGCGGACGTGGTGCAGGAACCGACCTCGCAGCCCTGGGGCGCCCGTGACTGCGTGTTCCGCGACCCGGCCGGCAACACCGTGCGCGTCCAACAGTCCTAACCCCTTGCTCCGCTGGCATCTGCAAGTACTGGTACTTGCAGATGCCGTTAGCAGCAGGGGAGTCGGCGTGGCGCGGCGCCGTTGGAAGGGCCTGCCTCAGTCCAGAGGCAGGTTGAGGAGTGCGTTTTCCACGAGCTCCGGCATCGCCGGGTGGATCCAGTACTGCCCGCGCGCCATGGTCTTCGCGTCCAGGCCGAAGCTCATCGCCTGGATGAGCGGCTGGATCACCGTCGAGGCCTGCGGCCCGATGATGTGCGCGCCGAGCAGCTGGCCGGTGGCCGGGTCGGCGAGCAGCTTCGCGAAGCCCGTCCGGTCCTCCATCGCCCACCCGTACGCGATGCTCGCGTAGGCCTGGCTCGCGGTGACGTACCGGATGCCCCGGGCCTTGGCCTGTTCCTCGGTGAGCCCGACGCTCGCGATCTGCGGGCTGGAGAACACCGCGGCCGGCACGAACCGGTGGTCGCTCGCGATCGGCTCGTCCGGGTGCAGCAGGTTGTGCTGCACGACCTTCGCCTCGTGGTTGGCGACGTGCTTGAGCTGGTAGTCCGAGCTGATGTCGCCCAGCGCCAAGATGTGCGGCTGGCTGGTGCGCTGGAACTCGTCGACCTTGACCCGGCCGTCCTCGTGCAGCTCGACCGCCTTGCCCGCGTCGAGCAGGTCGGTGTTGGGCTGCCGGCCGACCGCGACGAGGAGCTGCTGCGCCTCCACGGTCTCCTCGCCGTCGGGTCCTTCGAGGTGCAGCCGCACCCCGGTGACGGTCTTCTCGGCGCGCGTGGTCTTGCGCTGCAACCGCACGTCCCACTTGGTCTTCGCGACCTCGGTGAACCGCTCGGCGACCTCCAGGTCCTCGTGCCGCAGCAGCAGGTTGCTCCGCGCGATCACCGTGACCCGCACGCCGAAGCTGCTGAAGACGTGCGCGAACTCGGAGGCGATGAACCCGCTGCCCACGATGATGAGGCTCTCGGGCAGCTCGTCCAGCCGCATGACGGTGTCGCTGGTGTGGAACCCGGTCGTGTCGAGGTCCGCGATGTCGGGGGTGGTGGGCCGCGACCCCGCCGCGATGACGATCCGGTCGGCGGTGATGGTCTCGCCGGTGCCGGTGTCGATCGTGTGCGCGTCGATGAACCGCGCCGTGCCCTCGTAGACGGTGACGTTGGCGTTCTCGTTGGCCCGCCAGTTCCGGCCGCCCTGCGAGATCGGGTCGATCCGGCCGAAGATCCGGTCGCGGACCTCCGGCCAGTGCACGGCGTCCAGGTGCGCGTCCACGCCGAGCTTCTTCGCGTTGGCAGGCGCCGCGGCCTGGTCGGCGGTGTGGACGAACATCTTCGTCGGGATGCAGCCGACGTTCAGGCAGGTGCCGCCGAACGTGCCCTTTTCGAGGATGGCGATCTGCCAGTCCGCCATGGCGTCGTTCGGGATCGAGTTGCCGGAGCCGGTGCCGATGATGACCAGGTCGAAGTGCCTCACGTGACGATCCAACCATTGTTCGGGGACCGGTGTTCCCGAGACGGGGCCCGCCGCACGACGGTGCCCGGCCCGCCCGCGGGCGCACCGGGCACGGCCGGACCAGGTCAGTGCTGGTAGGTGGGCGTGATGATCGCGCGCGCCAGCGTGTGGAACGCGAGGTTGAAGCTCACCACCGCGGGGGAGGCGTCGGAGTCCACGTCGAGGGCGTCGACGTCGACCGCGTGCACCACGAAGAAGTAGCGGTGCGGGTGGTCGCCCTTGGGCGGGGCGGCACCGCCGAACGCGCGGGTGCCGTAGTCGGAGCGGACGTGGAACGCGTCACCGGGCAGCGTGGCGTCGGACTCGCCGGCGCCGGTGTCCAGCGAGGTGGTCGAGGCAGGGAGGTTGACGGCCACCCAGTGCCAGAAACCCGACGGGGTCGGGGCGTCCGGGTCGAAGCAGGTGACGACGAAGCTGCGGGTCTCGGCCGGGAAACCGGACCAGGAGAGCTGCGGCGAGGTGTTGCCGCCCTCGAACACCTGGGCGTCGGGGAGCTGTTCGCCGTCGCGGACGTCCGCGGACGTGACGGAGAACGTGCCGACCGCGGGGAGCAGGGCGTAGGGGTCGGGAGCGACTGGACGCTCAAGGCTCATCGGAACTCCTCCTCTTTGTGATCATTTCGACCTTATCCCCGTGCAACCATGGGTGCCTGCGCGGAGTCTTCCGCGTGGAGGGGGAAATGATGTCCAAGTTGCGGCTTTGTGCTGCCTTTGTGCTGGTCGTGGTGTTGGTCGCATGTGCGCGGCAACCCGACGCGCAGCCGGGTGGGCTGGTGCTCACGACGGCGCCGCAGACGACCACCGCCACGACCGAGCAGCCGAAGCGGATGTTCGAGCCGCCGTACACGTACGGCACGGTGCAGGCGCACGCGCCGGCGGTCCACGACGGCATGGTGCCCGTCGTCACGCGCATCGAAACCGCCAAGCCGTACGTGTTCATCACGATCGACGACGGCGCGGTGCAGCACCCGAAGGCGCGCGAGCTGATGGAGAACGCGGGCGTGTGGCCGTCGCTGTTCCTCAACACCAAGTACGCCGAGGGGCACAAGGACTACTTCAAGCACATGCCCGTCACGGTCCACAGCCACACCACGAACCACCCGAACCTGCAGGGCAAGGGCTACGAGTTCCAGCGGCAGGAGATCTGCGGCAACGCCGACTTCCTCGCGGCCGAGTACGGCAAGCGGCCCACGTTGTTCCGCCCGCCGTTCGGCAACTACGACGCGAACACCCGCAGGGCGGCTGCCGGCTGCGGGTTCAAGGCGCTGGTCAACTGGACCGCCGCGGTCAACGACGGCCGGGTGCAGTTCCAGGTGGGCGACCGGCTGCGGCCGGGGGACATCGTGCTCATGCACTTCCGCACCACGTTCGTGGAGGACTTCACCGCGTTCCTGGAGCGGGCGAAGCACGACGGGCTGACGCCGGTGCCGCTGGAGGACTTCCTCGCCTGACCGCGCACCCGCGGTCGTCATCGACATCCACCCGCGGCGGCGACGCAACTGTGGCCCGGCTCACACGTCTTCAGGTCATCGAACGAGCCTTGAGAGGGGGCCGAAGATGAACACACGTCTCACCGCGGTGCTGGTGGCGGTGCTCGCGGTCGGCACAGTCGTCCCGACGGCGTCGGCGCAGAGCACACCGACGCTGTCCGACATCAGGACCGGCCGCAACACCGGGTTCGACCGGGTGGTGCTGGACCTGTCCGGCCTGCCGGCCGAGCACCGGGTCCGCGAGGTCACCGCTGTTTCGAACTGCGGGTCGGGGCTGCCGGTCGCCGTTCCCGGGAACGAGGTCCTGGAGGTCACGCTGATCGGTGCGGCCGCGCACGACGACGCCGGGAACCCGACCTACACCGGGTCGCGCAACTTCCCGACGCCCGGTCTGGAGAACGTCCGCGGGGTCGCGCTCACCTGTGACTTCGAGGCCACGCTGGGCATCGCCGTCGGGTACGGCGACGCCGCGTCGTGGCACCGGGTGTTCACGCTGACGGGTCCGAACCGGCTCGTCATCGACATCGGTCACTGAAAAGCCCCGCGGGGGCAGCAGTCGCCGCTGCTGCCCCCGCGGGGGGTCTACCGGAGACCGTTACGCCGCAACGGTCTCCTGGGCCGTCTCCGCCGACAGCGCGTGCCGCAGCACCTCGGACACGTCCGAGACGAAGTGCACGGTCAGCTGCTCGCGCACCGACTCCGGCACGTCGTCCAGGTCCGGCTCGTTGCGCTGGGGCAGCAGCACGGTCGTGATGCCGGCGCGGTGGGCGGCGAGCAGCTTCTGCTTCACGCCGCCGATCGGCAGCACCCGGCCGGTCAGCGAGATCTCACCGGTCATCGCCACGTCCGAGCGCACCGGGCGGCCGGACAGCAGCGAGGCCAGCGCCGTCGTCATCGTCACGCCCGCGGACGGCCCGTCCTTCGGCACCGCACCCGCCGGGACGTGGATGTGCACACCCCGGTCGGCCAGCGCCGCGGCCTTGTCGTCGTGCGAACGCAGGTAGGACAACGCGATCTGCGCCGACTCCTTCATCACGTCGCCGAGCTGGCCGGTGAGCGTGACGCCGGTCGACCCGGTGTCCTTCGGGGCCAGCGAGGCCTCGATGAACAGCACGTCACCGCCGACGCCCGTGACGGCCAGACCCGTTGCCACACCGGGCACCGAGGTCCGCTCCGCCGACTCGGGCGTGTTCTTCGGGCTGCCCAGGTACGACTTGAGCGACGGCCGGTCGACCTCGATCGGCAGCTCCCGCTCGCCCAGCGCGACCTTCGCGGTCACCTTGCGCAGAATCCGCGCGAGGGACCGTTCCAGCTGCCGCACACCGGCTTCCCGCGTGTACTCGCTCGCGAGCTGGTGCAGGGCGGCCTCGTCGATCGCGACGTCCTGCGCCGTGAGACCGGCCCGGTCGAGCTGGCGCGGCAGCAGGTGGTCGCGGGCGATCGTGACCTTCTCGTCCTCGGTGTAGCCGTCGAGCTGCACGAGCTCCATGCGGTCGAGCAGCGGCGCCGGGATCGACTCCAGCACGTTCGCGGTCGCGAGGAACACCACGTCCGAGAGGTCGAGCTCGACCTCCAGGTAGTGGTCGCGGAACGTGTGGTTCTGCGCCGGGTCCAGCACCTCCAGCAACGCCGCCGTCGGGTCGCCGCGGTAGTCGGAGCCGACCTTGTCGATCTCGTCGAGGAGCACGACCGGGTTCATCGAACCGGCCTCGCTGATCGCGCGGACGATCCGGCCCGGCAACGCGCCGACGTACGTGCGGCGGTGACCGCGGATCTCGGCCTCGTCGCGCACGCCGCCCAGAGCGACCCGCACGAACTTCCGCCCCATGGCGCGCGCCACGGACTCGCCCAGCGACGTCTTGCCGACACCGGGGGGACCGACGAGCGCGAGCACCGCACCGGAACGACGACCGCCCACGACACCAAGACCGCGATCGGCCCGGCGCTTGCGCACGGCCAGGTACTCGGTGATGCGCTGCTTCACGTCGTCCAGACCCGCGTGGTCGGCGTCGAGCACCTCACGCGCGGCCTTGATGTCGTACGAGTCCTCGGTCCGCTCGTTCCACGGCAGTTCGAGGACGGTGTCGAGCCACGTCCGGATCCAGCCCACCTCCGGCGACTGCTCCGAGGTGCGCTCCATCTTCTCGACCTCGGCGAGCGCCGCCTTCTCGACCTTCTCCGGCAGGCTCGCGGCCTCGACGCGGGCCCGGTAGTCGGCCTCCTCGGACGCCGGCTTGCCGTCGAGCTCGGCCAGCTCCTTGCGGATCGCGGCCATCTGCTGGCGCAGCAAGAACTCCCGCTGCTGCTTCTCGACGCCTTCCTTGACGTCCTTCGCGATCGTCTCGTTGACGTCGAGCTCGGTCAGGTGCGCCTGTCCCCACTCGACCAGCTTCTCCAGCCGCGCGGTGACGTCGCTCGTCTCCAGCAGCCAGATCTTCTGCTTCTCGTCGAGGTAGGGCGCGTAGCCGGCGAGGTCGGCGAGCGCGGACGGGTCGGTGATCTGCTGCACCGAGTCGACCATCTGCCACGCACCCCGCGTCTGCAGGACGTTCGTGACGATGGCCCGGTACTCGCGGGCCAGCTCCCGCGTCCGGTCGGTGACCGGCGACTCGTCGGTGACGGTCGCGTTCACCCACAGCGCCGCACCCGGCCCCGTGGTCCCCGTCCCGATCCGCACGCGCTTGGTACCGCGCACGACCGCCGCGCGCTCACCGCCCGGCAGGCGTCCCACCTGCTCGATCTCGGCCAGTGTGCCGACCGCCGCGTACTTCCCGTCCAGCCGTGGTACCAGCAGAACCTGGTGGTTCGCCGCCGTCGTGGCGGCGTCCACGGCGGCACGGGCCTCCGCGCTGGCCTCCGCACCGGAGATGCGGATCGGCACCACCATGCCGGGCAGCACCACAACGTCGTCCAGCGGCAGCACCGGCAGGGCCAACGTCTCGCCCATCTCCATCACCCTCCAAAGTTGAGTCTGTACCGCTCAACCAACTTCAGCGGGGTGGTGTTCCCCCGGTCCGTTCGCTGTGAGCGAGCGGGGAAGCGGGTGACACGGCGGGCGACCGGGCGTGTGGCGGTGGACACCCGTGCGGCGATTAGCGAGGATCTTCGCGTGAAGGAAGAGCTGAAGTGGGTCCCGTCCACGGTCGACGTCACGCGTCCGAGCGTCGCGCGGATGTACGACTACTACCTGGGCGGCTCGCACAACTTCGAAGCCGACCGCGCCGCCGCCAAGCAGGTGGAGAAGATCTTCCCCGGCATCGCCCACAGCGCGGGGGCCAACCGCTCGTTCCTGCGCAGGGCCGTGCGCCACCTGGTCGCGGAGGGCGTCGACCAGTTCCTCGACCTGGGCTCCGGCATCCCGACCGTGGGCAACGTCCACGAGATCGCCCAGCAGGACAACCCGTCGGCACGCGTGGTCTACGTGGACTTCGAGCCCGTCGCCGTGGCCCACAGCACCGCGCTGCTCGCCGACAACCCGCACGCCACGGCGTTGCAGGCCGACCTGCGCGCGCCCGCGAAGGTGCTGCACGCCGCCCGCGACGTCCTCGACTTCGACCGGCCGGTCGCGGTGCTGATCATCGCGGCCCTGCACTTCGTGCCCGACTCCGACGACCCGTACGGCGCCGCCGCCGAGTACATGGCCGCGTTCCCCTCCGGCTCGTACCTGGCGATCACGCACGCCACCCACGACGGCCTCTCGCCGCAGGAACAGGAGGAGGCCGCGCAGGTCATGGCGGTGTACCGCAGCACCGACAACGCGATCAGCGTCCGCTCGCACGCCGAGGTCGTCCGCTTCTTCGACGGCATGGACGTGCTGGAGCCGGGCGTCGTCCCGGTGAACGAGTGGCGCCCGGACTCCTACGAGGACCGCATCAGCATCTACGGCGCGGTCGCCCGCAAGCGCTGAAGCAGCCGGTCCCTCAGCTCGTTCGTCTCGCGGTCGGTGAGGGTGCGCTCCGGCGCCCTCATCGTCACGCGGATGAGCACGTTCTTCTGCCCCGGCCGGGCACCGAGGCGCTCCCGGACGTGCGCGGGCAGCTCCTCGGCCGGTGTCTCGCTGAGAACCGCGATCTCCTCGACCAGGTCCTGCGGGTCCAGCGCGCGAATCCGGTCACCGAGCGTCTCGGCGTCCTCGTGCCCGTCGGCCACGATCGAGATGTCCCTGGTCGCGGCCGGGTGCCGGGAGATCGGGCGGTACTCGGCCAGGTCCCGCATCTGCTCCGCGATGCGCGCGTCCCCGTTGCGCAGCAGGCGGATGTCGGGAACGCCCTTGCGCAGCATCACCAACCGGTCGAGGCCCAGCCCCATCGCGAGCCCGTGCGGGTGGTCCTTGAGGACGTGCCGCGCCGCGTACCCGCACTCGCCGATCTCCACCCACTGGCCGTCGTGCCACACGTCGATCTGCTTGCCGTGCGTGGTGTACGGGTGTTCGGCGTCGATCGTGCGGTAGCGCTTGCCGGGGAGAACCGTGCTCACGACCACGTGGATCAGGTCTTCGAGCGGTTCGGCTCCGTGCGTTATGCGCCAGAGGTCGAGCTGGTGCGGTGTGCCCGTGTGCAGCCTGTCGACCGTGTCACGGCGGTAGACCAGACCGGGGCACAGGAGCGTGACGTCGGGCCGCGCGTCCTTGAGCGCGGGCGGGATCATCGCCGTCGTGTGGCTGCGCAACATGCACGTCTCGCTGACGTACCTCGTGTAGCGGGCATCGCGCGTGATGGCGTCGGCGGGATAGCCGAGGTGCTCGTAGTTGTGCTCCACCGGTACGAGCGGATGGTGGCGCACTTCTCTCGTGTCCGGCAACGCTGCCTTGAGGTCGGCGATCAGCAGTTGCATCGCGTGCGGGCCCTGGGCGGGATCGGTGAGGTCGCGGACGTTCAGGGCGCGCACGAGTTCATCGGTGCGGTACATGGGTTCTTCCCGTTCTCGGCGTGGGGTGCTGGTGCGAGGTCCCCCGACCGACGGGAAGGTGGTTCAGGCGCGCGCCACCGCCGCGGGTCGGGGGTGGCTGAATCGGCGCGTCATGTCCACGAGGGTAGCGCGCTCACTCGGGCGGTGTCAGCCGCAGATCCGGGTCCACCGGCGGTACCCCGTCGAACGGACCGCCCTCCGCGAGCCGGCCCACGTCGTCCAGCGCGACCTCGATCGCGTCGCGGTACGGGTCGCCGTCCGCCGGTGGGGTGCGGAACCACTCGTGCAGCGCCTCGGGGATCTCGAACCGGGCGAGCACGGCGTCGTAGAGCGCCTCACGGTCCTCGGCCTGCACGCCGAGCTCCTGGTACTCGCGCAACGCCATGCGCAGCCGGATCCAGCGGTAGCGGTCGGTGTTCTGCTGCTGCGTGAACCGCTCGCGCAGCAGATCGCCGGCCTTCTGCCCGCGCAACGCCAGCGTGCGGATGGTCTCGGGCGTCATGAACAGGTTCGTGCCGCCCTCGTCCTCCGCCTGGCGCACGTGCGCGATGCGGCCGCGGTAGCCGGGCAGCGCCGACTGCATCGTGTCCCGCCAGTCGAGGAACGTGTCCAGGATGGACATCAGGAACCCCGGCATCGACGTGAGCTGCCGGTAGGGCGTCCCGCTGTCCGACGCGTCCTGCTCGGGCAGCCACACCTCAGCCGTGTCGCCGTCGGGGTAGGACTGCAGGCTCAGCCCGAACGTGGGCCACCGCGGCAGCAGCGCGTCGAAGAAGTGGATCGGGAAGTTGCTGGTGATCCCGCCGTCGGAGAACCAGTGCACCTTCCCGCCGCGGCACAGCGGCACCGCCGCGATCAGGCCGGGGAACGACAGGCTCATCCGCACCGCCACCACCACCGGCAACCGCTCCCGGCCCGGCAGCTGCCGCAACGGCATGTGCTCGTGCAGCGGGCACCGGCCGTCCGCCGGTACGCCGTCCAGCTGCTCCACGACCCGTCGCGGCAGCACGTACCCCAGGCACTCCTCGCAGTACTGCCACTCCTCGCTGAGCGGCAACCGGTACGGCCGCCCCTCGGACAGGTCGGTGGTCATCAGTACGAGGTTGACCTCGCCCAGATCCCCGAACGTCAACGCGCGTTCGGTGCCCGCGAGCTCGTCGAGCCGGTCCGCCAGCCAGTCCGCGAGCGGCGGCACCCCGGTCGACTTCGGCACCCCCGCCAACCGGTCGAGCCACGACGGCCGGAAGTCACCCGTGCCCGGCACGAGTCCGAAGTGGACGGCGCGCGCGTTGTTCTTCATGTACCGCTGCATCGCATACGCGTACGTGGTGATCAACGCGCTGACCATCGCCAGCGTCAACACCAGCCACACCAGCAACACGACCGCCGCCGTGCCGCAGTGCCGGGCGAACACCATGCCGAGCACCAGCGGCACCGCCATGAACACCCATGCCTGCCAAGGCAAGCTGTTCCGCAACGGCCACAACACCAACGGCACACATGCCACCGCCACGACCGTGAGCGCTATCGCGAGCCACGGCAGGTACTCCCGCGGCGCCAGCCACGCCGACCACAGCACCGGCCCGGTCAGCCACAGCAGCGCCATCAGCCCGAGCACGGCCTTCGCCCGCAACCCGACCGCGCCGAGCAACGCGAAGAACAGGCACGACACCGCACTGCGCCCGGTCGTCGCCCGCTGCTGCATGGTGGCGACGACGATCCGGTACAGCGCGCGCGTCTTGGCGTTCGGCTGGAACAGCTGCGCCAGCCGCCACCGGTCCGCCCCGGTGCCGCCGGCGAACCAGTCGACCAGCCCCGCGAGCTTCTCGAACCCGCCGCTGCCGCGCCCCTTCTCGGCGGCGGCGGCGAACGCCGCGGCGATCGCCCCCGCCGACGCGCCGCCGATCTGCCGGAACTCGTAGTGGCGTGCCAGCGACGCGACAGCCAGCGGGTACACGACTCCGCTGGTCGTGCCGCCGCGCATCGTCAGGTCGCAGTAGCGGTCGTACTCCATGTGCCCATGGTCGCGCGATCACCACGGTCCGTCAGCGATGTTCACTCAGACGCCACCGAACCGGTCCCGTCCCGTGCTGCCGGCGGGTCCTGCAAGCCTTCCGCCGCCGCGACCGCGGCCAGCTCGGCCGGTGTCCCCACCATGATCACCCGCACGTGCTCCGTCACCTTCTCCACGGGCCACTCCCACCACGCGACCCGTTGCAGCACGGCGACCTCCTCGTCGCTGTACCGCGTCCGCAGCAGCCGGGCCGGGTTGCCGCCGACGATCCCGTACGCGGGCACGTCCCCGACCACCACCGACCCGGCGGCCACGATCGCCCCGTCACCGATCCGCACGCCGGGCATGACCACCGACCGGTACCCGAGCCACACGTCGTTGCCCACCACCGTGTCCCCGCGCGACGGCGCCCCCAGCGCGATGTCCAGCGTCTTCTCCGCCCAGGCCCCGCCGAAGATCGTGAACGGGAACGCCGACACGCCGGACATGCCGTGGTTGGCGCCGGACATGATGAACCGCACCCCTTCTGCCAGTGCGCAGTAGCGGCCGATGACCAGCTTCTCGGGGCCGAAGTTGTAGAGCACGTTGCGGTGCTCGAACTCCATGGCGTGGTGCGGGTCGTCGTAGTAGGTGTACTCGCCGATCTCGATCTGCGGGTTCTTGACCAACGGCTTGAGGAGCACGGTGCGGGGCATGTCCGGCAACGGGTAGAGGTTGTCGGGCGAGGGGATGGTCACGGCGCTCCGATCGGCTCTTCGCTGAACTGGGTGCGGTACAGCTTGGCGTAGTGGCCGCCGAGGGCCAGCAGGGACTCGTGGGTGCCGCGTTCGACGACCTGGCCGGCGTCGACGACGAGGATCTGGTCGGCGGCGCGGACGGTGGACAGGCGGTGGGCGATCACCAGCGAGGTGCGGCCGGCGAGGGCTTCCACCAGTGCCTCCTGCACGGCCGCCTCGGAGCGGGAGTCCAGGTGCGCGGTGGCCTCGTCCAGGATCACGACGCGGGGCTTGGCGAGCAGCAGGCGGGCGATGGTGAGGCGCTGGCGCTCGCCGCCGGACAGGCGGTAGCCGCGTTCGCCGACGACCGTGTCGAGCTGGTCGGGCAACGACGACACCAGGTCGGCGAGGCGGGCGCGGCGCAGGGCGTCCCACAGCTCCTCGTCGGTGGCGGCCGGTGCGGCGAGGCGCAGGTTGGCGCCGATCGACTCGTGGAACAGGTGGCCGTCCTGCGTCACCATGCCGACGGTCTCGCGCAACGAGTCGAACGACAGCGTGCGGACGTCCACACCGGACAGCCGGACGGCGCCGGAGTCGGCGTCGTACAGGCGGGGGAGCAGGGATGCGATCGTCGACTTGCCCGCACCCGAGGCGCCGACCAGTGCGATCAGCGAGCCCGGCGCGGCCGTGAAGGAGATGCCGCGCAGGACCGCGTCACCGCCGCGGGTGTCGAGGGTGGCGACCTCCTCCAGCGAGGCCAGGGAGACCTTGTCCGCGGCCGGGTAGGCGAAGTGGACGTCGTCGAACTCCACCGAGACCGGGCCGTCGGGCACGGAGACCGCGTCGGGCTCCTCCTTGATCAGCGGCGGCAGGTCGAGCACCTCGAAGACGCGCTCGAACGACACCAGCGCCGTCATCACGTCCACACGTGCACCGGCCAAGGCGGTCAACGGGGCGTAGAGGCGCGTCAGCAGCAGCGCCAGCGTCACGATCGTGCCGGGTGCCATCTGACCCATGAACGCGAAGTAGCCGCCGAGGCCGTAGACCAACGCAAGGGCCAGCGACGACACCAACGTCAACGCCACCAGGAACAGCCACTGCGCAACGGCCGTGCGCACACCGATGTCACGCACACGACGAGCGCGCGCACCGAACTCCGCGCTTTCCAGGGCGGGACGGCCGAAGAGCTTGATCAGGGTCGCGCCGGGAGCGGAGAACCGCTCGGTCATCTGGGTCGTCATGGCCGAGTCGAGGTTCGCGGCCTCGCGGTGCATGGACGCCAGGCGCCTGCCCATGCGCCGCGCCGGGATCAGGAACACCGGCAGCAGCGCCATCGCGAGAACGGTGACCTGCCACGACAGCGTCAGCATCACGACCAGCGTGAGCACCAGCGCGATCAGGTTCATGACGACACCGGAGATCGTCTCGGAGAACGCCCGCTGCGCGGCGATCACGTCGTTGTTGAGCCGGGAGACCAGGGCGCCGGTGCGGGTGCGGGTGAAGAACGCGATCGGCATGCGCTGCACGTGGTCGAAGACGGACTGCCGCAGCCGCAGGATCAGGTCCTCGCCGACGCGGGCGGACTGCCAGCGCTCGGCCAGCGAGAAACCGGCCTCCAGCACGGCGACGCCGGCGATCGCGAGTGCCAGCCACACCACCAGGTCCAGGTCGCGGCCGCCGATGATCGTGTCGACCACGCGGCCGGCCAGGACCGGGCTCGCCACCGCCAGCACCGCGGCCACCGCGCTGGTGGCGAGCAGGGCCAGCACCGCACGCCGCTGCGGACGGGCGAACCGGGCGACGCGCTTCAACGTCGCCCGGCTGACGCGGCGGTTCTCCTTGTCCTGCATCGCGCTTTCGAGCGCGTACCAGGCGTTGAAGTCGATGTTCACGACGCCCAGTCTGCGACCTCCAGCTGAGTCGAGGTCAAGCCGTTTTCAAGAACGCGTCGACCTCCGCCAGCGCCGCCGCGCGCACCGGTTCCGGCGACAGGAACAGGTCGTGCAGGCCGGCCTTGATCTCCACGACCTTCACGGACGTGCCGAGCTTCGGTCCCCACCTGCGCATGCCCTCGACGTCGAGCACCGCGTCGGCCTTCGCCACGTCCTCGTTCCACTCGCGGGCGCCGAGCGTGCTGCGGTCGGAGTGCAGCACCAGCACGGGCACGCGCACGTCGAGCCCGGCGTGCACCTTCTCCTGCGCCACGAGCACCGCGCGGATCCACCCGGCCAGCACCGGGAACCCGTCGAGCGGCTTCCACCTCAGGTCGAAGTCCCACTCGCCGTTGCGCGAGGAGTGGATCGAGGCGCCGTACGCGTCGCCCAGCCCGCCGCGGACCTTCACCGAGGGCGCGACCTTCCCGAGCAGCTTCACCACCCGCCGCAGGAGCGGCGGTTCGACGACGTCCAGCCACGGGCTGTTGAGCACGAGGGCGTCGATCAGGTCCTCCGAGCGCCGTTCGTGCGCCCACAGCGACGTCGTGAGCCCACCGGTCGAGTGACCCATCAGCACGACCCGCGAGTGCTCGGCGCGGACGACGGCGACGGCCGCGTCGATCTCCTCGAAGTACACGGCCATGTCGGTCGTGTAGTTCGGCACCTCGCCGTCGCGCAACGACCGCCCGTAGCCGCGCAGGTCCACGGCGTAGAAGTCGTAGCCCTGAGCGTTGTAGTGCTCGGCGACGTGCTCCTGGAAGAAGTAGTCGGCGAACCCGTGCACGTAGAGGATCGCGCCGCGGTCGGCCTGCGCGGCCCGCCTGCGGACCAGGGTCGCGGTGGCCCCGCCGCGCAACGGCAGGACCGTGGTGTCTTCGTCGCTCACGGCGCCAGTCTGCTCCCGAAAACCGGCGATTCCGCGCACCCTTGTCCGGATCGTGTCTAACCTGGACCGATGACGGGGGACATCGAACAGTCGTCGAGGGTGCGCTTCCCGGGGATCAGCTCGCGCGCCTACGAACACCCAGCCGACCGGGGCGCGCTCGCCGTGCTCCGCGCCGTGCCGGCCGTGGCACCGATCGTCAAGGCGGTCGCGGCGGCGTTCTCCGAACGCGGGGAACGCCTGGTCCAGGTCGCCTCCTCGGTGCGGGTGGGCCCGAAGCAGTACCCGGACCTGCACCGCATCCAGAACGAGGTCGCCGCCGCGTTCGACCTGGAGGAGGCGCCGGAGGTCTTCGTCCGGCACTCTCCGGAGGTCAACGCGTTCACGCGGGGCATCGACAAGCCGTTCATCGTGCTGAACTCCGCGCTGGTCGAGCGGTTCGACCGCGAGGAGCTGCGGTTCGTCCTCGGGCACGAGACCGGCCACGCGATGTCCGGCCACGGGCTCTACAACACCATCCTGGAACGCCTGCTCAACCTGCAGTACGCGTTCGGCTGGATGCCGGCGGGCGCGTTCGCCCTGCGCGCGGTCATCGCCGCCCTCTACGAGTGGCAGCGCAAGACCGAGCTGTCCTGCGACCGGGCCGGGCTGCTCGCCTGCCAGGACCCGCAGGCCGCGCTGCGCGTGCACCTCGCGTTCGCGGGCGACATCGGCGGCCAGGTCGACATCGCGGCGTTCCTCGAACAGGCGAAGGAGTACGAGGGCGAGGACATCCGCGACAGCATCCTGAAGCTGATGGACAACGAGCGCCGCTCGCACCCGCTGGCCGTGGTCAGGGCCGCGCAGCTGCAGCGCTGGGCCGCGGGCGAGGAGTACCGGGAGATCCTCACCGGCGTCTACCCGCGCCGCGAGGACGACCACCCGACGAGCAACCTCACCGACGACGTCAAGAGCGCGGCGCGGTCCTACCGGGAGTCGGCGAGCAGCTCAGCGGACCCGCTGATCAAGACGATCAACGACATCGGCGAGACCGTGATGGGTGCCGCGGGAAAGATGTGGAGCAAAGTTGCTCCAAATGGACCAGCGGAGTAGCTACCATCTGGAGTCATGAGACGACTCGCTGTTGTGGTCCTGGCTCTGCTCCTGACGGCGGGCACCGCTGCCGCCGACGAACAGGTCGTCGGCGGTGAACGGGTCCCCATCGCCACGACCCCGTGGGTCGTCTACCTGACCGACCCGAACGGCTACCAGTTCTGCGGCGGCACGATCGTCGCCCCGACGAAGGTCCTGACGGCGGCGCACTGCGCGGTCGGCCGGCCCGCCTCCCAGTTCCGCGTCGTCGCGGGCCGCGAGGACAAGAAGAAGCTCGGAGGGCGTGGTAGCCACGCCGGTCGAGGTCTGGGTCCACCGGCAGTACGTGGCCGCCGACCGGGGCGAGGACCTCGCCGTGCTGACCATGGCCACGCCGCTGCCGTTCACCCCGCTGCCGATCGCCGGGCAGGCCGACACCGACCTCTACCGGCCGGGCACCCCGCTGCGGGCGCTCGGCTGGGGCCGCACCAGCGAGAACGGCAGGACCTCCCGCTACCTGATGGGGGCGACGGTGCCGGTGCTGCCCGACGCCGACTGCGCGGGCTCCTACCCGCAGTTCGTGCGGGCGGACATGTTCTGCGCCGGCTACCCCGAGGGCAAGGTCGACACCTGCCAGGGCGACTCCGGCGGCCCGGTCGTGGCGGCGGGCAGGCTCGTCGGCGTCACGTCGTGGGGCGAGGGCTGCGCGCGCAGGGGCAAGCCCGGCGTGTACGTCCGGGTCGCCCGGTACGCGAAGGACCTCCAGCCGGTCGTGGGCGTCGTGGAACCCCCGGCGGAGGAGCCTCCCGCGGAGGAGCCCCCGGCGTGAGGACCCGCCCGGTCCGGCCGTGAAACCCGGTCGCCGCGGGCCCGGCGCTGTGCCAGCCTGGGCCCGTGGTGGTGCTGCGACGGGCCCGGCCGGACGAGGCGGGCGTGCTGACCGAGCTGGCGCTGGCGGCCAAGGCGCACTGGCCCTACGACGCGGCGTTCCTGGAGGCCGTGCGCGCCGAGCTCACCGTCCGGCCGGAGGACGTGGAGCGGCGGCTGCACGTGGTCGCCGAACGGGACGGCGTCGTGCTGGGCTGGTACGGCATCGGCGGGACGCCGCCCGCGGGTGAGCTCACCGACCTGTGGGTGGAGCCGGCCGCGATCGGCACCGGGCTCGGTCGTGCGCTGTGGGACCACGCCGTGGCGTCCGCCGCCGGCTACGACCACCTCGACATCGACGCCGACCCGTACGCCGAGGGGTTCTACCTGCGGATGGGCGCCGAACGCATCGGTGAGTCGCCGTCGGGCTCCATCCCCGGCCGGGTGCTGCCCCGGCTGCGCGTGCGGACGTCCTGACGGCCGTCCCCGGACCGGCCGCCGCGGTGAGCCGTCTCAGACCACGAGGCCGACGGACATCGTGAAGAACACGGTCGCGCACACCACGTCCAGCGCCTTCGTGACCCCGGGCCGGCGCAGCCGTCCTGCGACGCTGCTCGCCGCCAGCACGATCATCAGCTCCCACACCGCGGCCAGGCCGAGGAACACCGCCGCGAGCATCGTGAGCTGCGCTGCCGGTTCACCCGATCCGATGAACTGCGGCAGGAACGCCAGCGCGAACAGGATCATCTTCGGGTTCGTGATGTTGGTCAGGAAGCCCTGCCGGAACGGCCGGTCGCCGACGACCTCCTCCGGCTCCTGCACACCGCGCTTCAGCAGCCCGCGCGCGATGGAAACCGCGAGGTAGAGCAGGTACCCGGCACCGATCCAGCGCAACGCGACGAGCACCGCCGGGTACCGGGCGAGCACCACTCCCAGGCCCGAGATCACCAGCGCCACCTGGACCGCGGCGGCCGTGTGGATGCCGGCCAGCGCGAGCAGCCCCGACCGCACTCCCGACCGCAGCGACGTGCGCAGCAGCAGGAACGCGTCGACACCGGGGGTCACGATGACGACCGCGCACGCGATGAGGAAGGCCGGAACCTGGCCGAAGTCGAACAACACCGCACATACCCCCGTGATCTACGACACTGGCCGTAAAATCTCCGGCCAGATGGAACACTAACACCAAATTCTCCGGTTTTGACGCCGTCCTAACGTGCTCGCTACCGTTGGTGACCAATCGTCCACCTGGCGCAACGAGGAGTGACCCGTGAGGGGTAAGCGGTTTGCCGTGCTCGCCGCCGTTGTCCCGCTGGTCAGCGGGGCAGCGACGGCGAACGCGATCGTCGGGGGGACACCCGCGCGGGCGGCCGACACGCCCTGGGTTGTGGCGATCACCACCCCGGACGGGCAGCTGATCTGCGGTGGCGCGCTCGTCGCCCCGGACAAGGTCGTGACGGCGGCCCACTGCGCCACGGTGAAGGGCCTCGCGGGCCGCACCCAGCGCCCGGTCGAGCACATGCGGGTGATCGCGGGCCGCACGGACCTGCGCACGACCGAGGGTGCCGAGGCGGCGGTGACGAACGTGTGGCGCCACCCCGACTTCAAGGACGTCACGCAGGGCGACGACGTGGCGGTGCTGACGCTGGACCGGGAGCTGCCGTACCGGACGATCGCGCTGGGCGACGCGGGTGAGAGCGGTGTCGTGCTCGGCTGGGGCCGCACCGCGGAGCTCGACAAGCCCGCGATGTCGCTGCGCAAGGTGACGGTGCCGATCCTGCCGGACGGCGAGTGCGCGGCGAAGGAGCCGGACTACCGGCCGGGGGCGATGCTGTGCGCCGGGCGCGGTGGCAAGGACGCGTGCACCGGCGACTCGGGCGGGCCGCTGGTCGTCAAGGGCAGGCTCGCCGGTGTCGTGTCGTACGGGCGCGGGTGTGCGCGGCCGGACGAGCCGGGCGTCTACACGCGGCTGGCTCACTACCGGTCCACGGTCGGCTTCTGATATCCAAGGTCAGGTGCGAACCACACCGTTCCCGGCCACCCTGCGCCGGCAGTGGGGGCTCGACCTGAGCCCCGCCCAGCTCTACGCGATCCTGCGGCTGCGCCAGGACGTGTTCGTCGTCGAGCAGAACTGCGTCTACGCCGACGTGGACGGCCGCGACCTGGAGCAGGGCACCCGGCACTTCTGGCTGGAGGCGGACGCGACGCACGAGCCGCTGGCGTACCTGCGGCTCACCGAGGAACCCGGCGGCACGTTCCGCATCGGCCGCGTCGTGACCGGCCGGATGGCCCGCGGCCGCGGGTTCAGCCGCCGGCTCGTGCAGGCGGCGCTGGTCGACGTCGGTACCGCGCCGTGCGTGCTGGACGCGCAGACCTATGTCACCGACTTCTACGCCTCGTTCGGCTTCGTGCCCGAGGGCGCCGAGTTCATCGAGGACGGGATTCCACACCTGCGGATGCGGCGCACTCCGTGATCACGCGCACCGCGCGCTCGATGTCGGCCTCGGTCAGGTCGGCGCGCGCGGTGAGCCGCAGGCGCGAGATCTGGTCCGGCACCGACGGCGGGCGGAAGCAGCCGACGACCACGCCGTTGGTGCGGCACGCCTCGGCCCACCGGAACGCCTGATCCGGCGAAGGGGCCCGCACGCTCACCACGGCCGCGGTCGGCGTGCTGACCTGGAACCCGGCCTCCTTCAGGCGGAAGCTCAGGTCGTGCGCCACGGTCAGCGCGCGCTCGGGGCGGTCCGGCTCCTCGCGCAGGATCTTGATGGCGGCCAGTGCGGCGGCGGCGCTGGCCGGGGCGAGACCGGTGTCGAAGATGAACGTGCGCGCGGTGTCGACGAGGTGCTTGATCACCCGGCTCGGTCCGAGCACCGCACCGCCCTGGGCGCCCAGCGACTTGCTGAGCGTCAGCGTCGTGACCACGTCCGGTGCCCGCACGAGCCCGGCCTCCGCGACCGCGCCGCGCCCGCCGGGGCCCACGACGCCGAGGCCGTGCGCGTCGTCGACCACGAGCCCGGCACCGTTCGCGCGGCAGGCCTCGTGCAGCTCGGCGAGCGGGGCGATGTCGCCGTCCACGGAGAACACCGAGTCGGTCACCACGATCGCGCGCCGCTTGCCGCGGGTCTCCAGCGCGTGCCGGACCTTGCCCACGTTGCAGTGCTCCGCGACCACGACGTCGGCCTTGGACAGCCGCGTGCCGTCGATCAGCGAGGCGTGGATGTGCTGGTCGGCGACGATCGCCGTGCCGGGGCCGGTGAGCGCGGTGACCGCGCCGAGGTTCGCCGCGTAGCCGGAGGAGAACACCAGCGCCGACTGGCTGCCGCAGAAGTTCGCGAGCTCGTACTCCAGCTCGGCGTGCAGCTCCGTCGACCCCGAGACCAGGCGCGATCCCGTCGACCCCGCACCCCACTTGAGCGTCGCCGCGGCGGCCGCCCCTGCGACCCGCTTGTCCCGCGCGAGCCCCAGGTAGTCGTTGCTCGCGAGGTCGAGGTCCACCGAGTCGGCCTGGCGCGGCCGCAGGCGCCGGGACAGACCCGCCTTGGCGCGCGCCTGGGCCCTGACGTCGATCCAGTCGAACGTCGCCTCACCACCGCTGGACGACGCCTCAGTTGTGCTCACGCTCACCGACTGAGTCTCCCATCCGCCGACTAGCGTGCCGCTCGTGGACCTGTTCACCTTCACGCGCGCCGAGCTGACCTCGCCGGTCCAGTTCTGCGACGGCCGCTGGGTGGTGTCGTCCTGCGCCGACGTGCGCGCGGTGCTCGCCGACCCGGTGACCTACCTGCCGGACAACGCGCTGACCGCGGTCACGCCGGTGGCGCCGGCAGCGCTCCGGTCCCTGGTCAGGGCCCGGTTCTCGTTGCCGCCGACGCTCGCGAACAACGGGTCTGACTCGCACGCCGGGTTGCGGCGGCTGGTCGCGTCGTTCTTCACCCCGGCACGGGTCGCCGCCGTGGAGCCCCGCATCCGCGCACTCGCCGTGGAACGGCTTGGTGGCTCAGATCTCGTGCGGTCGCTGGCGTGGGACCTGCCGGCGATCGTGCTGATGGACCTCCTCGGGCTCGACGACGTGGACATCCCGACGCTCAAGCGGTGGAGCACGGCGTCGCTGGAGTTCTTCTGGGGCGACATCACGCGTGACCGGCAGCTGGAGCTGGTCGACGACGTCGGCGCGTTCCACCAGTGGCTGGTCAAGCGGTACGAGGCCCGTGACGGGGCGTTGTTCTGCGCGCTGGCCGACGCCGGTGTGTCCGCGGAGGACTCCGCCGGGCTCTGCTACTTCCTGCTGATCGCCGGTCAGGAGACGACGACGCAGCTGCTGTCCACGGCGCTGCGGCGGGCGTTGCGGGACCGCTCGGTGTGGGAACGGCTGCCGCTGCCCGGTGTCGCGGAGGCGTTCGTGGAGGACGTGCTGCGCACCGAGACGCCCGTGGTGACGTGGCGGCGGCTCACCGCGCGGGAGGTCGTGCTGTCCGGTGTGCGCGTCCCGGCCGGTGCGGAGCTCGTGCTGGTGCTGAGCGGTGAGGAGGACGACCCCAGGCACCTGGCGTTCGGGTACGGGCGGCACTTCTGCCTGGGCGCGGGGCTGGCCCGGCTGGAGGCCGCGGTGGTGCTGCGGACCGTGGCCGAGCACGAGCCCTCGCTCCGGCTCGCCGGTGACGAGCCGGAGTGGCTGAACCTCCTGTCGTTCCGCGCGCCCAGGTCCGTCACGGTCGCGCGATGAGCCCGGCGATCTCGCCGCTGGTGCTCGGTGAACAGCTGCGGGACGGGGACATCCCGCTCGCGGAGTCGCTCGCGGCCGGTGTTTGATGCCGGGGTGATGAACCGCCAGCTCTCGGGAGTCCGCAAGAAGACGCTGCTGGAGTCGCTCGGCCCGGTGCCGGACGCCGCCCCGGACCGCTACGGCGACGGCGGCCCGGTCGAGGAGCTGGAGACGCGGGTCGCCCGGCTGCTGGGCACCGAGGCGGCGCTGTTCGTGCCGACCGGGACGATGGCGCAGCAGATCGCGTTGCGCTGCTGGGCCGACCGCACGCACAACCCGATCGTCGCGATGCACCCGCAGGCCCACCCGCTGCACCACGAGGACGACGCGCTGACCGCGCTGTCCGGCCTGCGCCCGGTCCGCGTGGCGAACGACGAGGTGGCGGCGTGCCCGGAACCGTTCGGCACGCTGCTGGTCGAGGTGCCCGACCGCGAAGCCGGGTTCGTGCTGCCCACCTGGGACGAGCTCGTGGCGACCGTGGACGCCGCCCGCGAACGGGACGCGGTCGTGCACCTCGACGGCGCGCGGCTGTGGGAGGCCGTGCACGGGCTGGGCAAGCCGCTGGACGAGGTCGCCGGCCTCTTCGACTCGGTCTACGTGTCGTTCTACAAGTCGCTGGAGGGCATCTCCGGCGCGGCGCTCGCCGGGTCCGCCGACTTCGTGGAGCAGGCGCGGGTGTGGCGGCACCGGTACGGCGGGATGCTGTTCCAGCAGTGGCCGGCGGCGCTGTCGGCGTTGCACGGCCTCGACACCGTGCTGCCGCGGCTGGGCCGCTACGTCGAGCACGCCAAGGTCGTGGCGGCGGCGATGGACCTGCCGGAACCGGACACGCACCAGTTCGCGCTGCACCTGCCGGGTGATCCGGCGCGGCTGACCGAGCTGAGCGGGAAGTTCCTCGGCCGGTTCTGGCGGTCGGGGCAGCTGGCGAAGACCGAGGTCACCGTCGCCGAGCCGGCGCTGGAGTGGACGGCGGACGAGGTCAGGGAGGCGTGGCGGCAGTTCCGCGAGTCGCTGTGAGCCGTCCGCTCCTGCTGTGGGGGCTCGTCGCGGCCGGCAGCCGGTTGCCGGTGGCGATGGCGCCGCTCGCGCTGGTGTTCCTGGGGCGGTCGACCTCCGGCGGTTACGCGCTCGGCGCAGGGGCGGCGGCGCTGTACGTGGTCGGCGAGATCGCCGGGTCGGCGGTGCTCGGCGCGCGGCTCGGCCGGTCGCGCGGGCAGCTGCCGGCGGGGATGGTCGTCGGTGCGCTGGCGTTCGCGGTGCTGCCGTTCGTCGACGGGCCGGTGCTGCTCGCGGTCGTGTTCGTGGCAGGCGCGGCACCCGCCGCGGCTCCGGGTGGCACCCGCGCGATCCTCACCTCGCTGGTGCCCGAGTCGCGGGCGGCGCGGGCGCTGAGCGGCGAGGCCGTGTTGTCGCAGGTCGTCTGGGCGGCGGCACCCGCGCTGGTGGTGTTCCTCGCGCTGCAGGTCCACCCCGGTGTGCCGCTGGTGCTCGCGGCGGCGTTCTTCCTGGTCGGCGCGCTGGGGCTGCGCTGGCTGCCCGCCCCGGAACCGGTCACCGCGCCGATCAGCCGGTCGCTGTGGCGGGCCTGGCCGATCTACCTCACCGGCACCGCCTCGAACGCGGTGTTCGCGGCCACCGAGCTGATGCTGCCGGCGTTGCTGGAGCAGCGCGGGATCGCGGTGGGCTGGGCCGGGCCGTTGCTCGCCTGGTTCGCGCTGGCCTGCGCCGGGGGCGCGGTGCTGTACGGGCTGCGCACGTGGCCGGGCTCGCTGCGGGTGCAGTGCCTGGTGCTGCTGGTGGCCATGTCCGGGTCGATCGCGCTGGTGGCCGTGTTGCCGGGGGTGGCAGGCATCGCCGCCGGGTTGCTGGTGGCCGGCCTGTTCCAGTCCGGTGCGATGGTGTCGCGCAGCCTGGCCCTGCGCGAACGCCTGCCGTCCTACGCGCACGCACCCGCCTACTCGGTGATGTACGCCGCGGCCGGGGTGGGGTACAGCGCGTCGGCGGGCATCTCGGCGGTGGCGATGGAGGCGTTCAGCGCTTCCGCGGCGGTCCTCGTCGGCGTCGGTATCACGCTGGTGGTCGTCGTGGTGAGCGCGGCAGGGGAGCGCCCTGTCGTGAAGGCCACCTGACCGCGGGGTTGGTCCTGCCGGTGCGAGGTGCGACGATCTCGGGGCTGTGAGGGGAGCGCGAGGAAGCCGGTGCGAATCCGGCGCCGTCCCGCGACTGTGACCGACGCGCGTCGGGAGTCAGGAACTCGTCCCCCTCTTACCCGACCGGACCCGGGCGTGGACACCCGAGGAAGGACTCGCTGGAGCATGTTCCCGTTTTCGGCCGTCGTCGGACACGACGACCTCCGGCTCGCCCTGTTGCTGAACGCGGTGCACCCCGGCATCGGCGGCGTGCTCGTGCGCGGCGAGAAGGGGACCGCGAAGTCGACCGTCGTGCGGGCCCTCGCCGCCCTGCTGCCCGAGCTCGACGTGTCGCGCGACTGCCGGTTCGGCTGCGTGCCCGGCAGCACGGACTGCCCGGACGCACCGCACGCCGGGAGCGAGCGCAGGCCCGCCCGGCTGGTCGAGCTGCCCGTGGGCGCCACCGAGGACCGCCTGATCGGCTCGCTCGACCTGGAGAAGGCGCTGACCGAGGGCGTGCGGGCGTTCCAGCCCGGCCTGCTCGCGGCAGCGCACCGGGGCGTGCTCTACGTCGACGAGGTCAACCTGCTGCACGACCACCTGGTCGACCTGCTGCTCGACGCGGCGGCGATGGGGCGGGCGCACGTGGAGCGCGAGGGCGTCTCGGTGGCGCACCCGTCGCAGTTCCTGCTGGTGGGCACGATGAACCCGGAGGAGGGCGAGCTGCGTCCGCAGCTGCTCGACCGGTTCGGGCTCACGGTGTCGGTGAAGGCCGCGCGGGACGTGGCCGTGCGCACCGAGGTGATCCGGCGCCGGCTCGCCTACGAGGCCGACCCGGAGACGTTCGCCGGTCGCTGGGCCGACGAGGACGCCCGGCTCAAGCAGCAGATCACCAACGCCCGCGCCGCCCTGAAAACCGTGTCCCTGCCCGACGGCGAGCTGCGCCGGATCGCCGCCGTCTGCGCGGCGTTCGAGGTGGACGGCATGCGCGCGGACCTCGTGGTCGCCCGCACCGCCACCGCCCACGCGGCCTGGCGCGGTGCCGCCGAGGTCGAGGAGACCGACGTCGAGGTCGCCGTGCGGCTCGCGCTGCCGCACCGGCGCCGGCGCGACCCGTTCGACGAGCCGGGCATCGAGGAGCAGCAGCTCGAGGACGCCATGCGGCAGGCGGCCGAGCACGCCCGAGAGCCAGAGGACCAGGAACCCGATCCCACCGACGGCCCCGACGACGACGGCCCCGGCGGCGGCGAGCTGCCCGAACCGCAGGACGGTCCCAAGGGGAACGGGAACGCGCAGGGCGACCGGCCCGCACCCGAGCCGTCGCCCGCGTTCAAGGCCCGGCTGCTGGAGGTGCCCGGCGTCGGCGAAGGCGCTCCTGGCAAGCGGTCGCGGGCACGCGCGCGCACCGGCCGGGTCGTGCGTTCCTCCACAGTGGACGGAAGCGGGCTGCACCTCGTCGACACCCTCGCCACTGCGGCACCGCACCAGCACGACCGCGGGCGCACCGGTGCCGGCCTCAAGCTGGTGCCGGGCGACCTGCGCAAGGCCGTCCGCGAGGGCAAGGAGTCGAACCTCGTCCTGTTCGTCGTGGACGCCTCGGGTTCGATGGCCGCGCAGAAGCGGATGTCGGCGGTCAGCGGCGCGGTGATCTCGTTGCTGCGCGACGCCTACCAGCGCCGCGACAAGGTCGGCGTGGTGACGTTCCGCGGCAACCAGGCCGAGGTGGCGCTGCCGCCGACCACCTCGGTCGACGCCGCCGCGACGCGTCTCAAGAAGATGCGCACCGGCGGCCGCACTCCGCTCGCGGACGGACTGCTGAAGGCGCACAAGCTTCTTGAGATCGAACGGCTGCGCGACCCCCGCAAGCGCCCGCTCGTGGTGCTGCTGACCGACGGCCGCGCCACGTCGTCCGGTCTCGGCGGCGACCCCACGAAGGACGCGCTCAAGGCCGCCGCGCTGCTCGAACAGACCGCTGTCGTCGTCGTGGACTGCGAACAGGGCCACATCAGGCTCGGGCTCGCGGCCAAGGTCGCCGACGCCCTGCGGGGCACCTGCGTCCGCCTCGACCAGCTCAGCGCCGACCACCTCGCCGGCGTCGTCCGCGCCGCCTAGGGAGGAGACCCCAATGCCACAGGGACAACCCACCGCGGTGCCGCAGGACGGCCTCACCACGCGACAGCGGCGCAACCGGCCGTTGCTGATGGTGCACACCGGTGAGATGAAGGGGAAGTCGACGGCGGCGTTCGGCCTGGCGTTGCGCGGCTGGAACCAGGGCTGGGACATCGGCGTGTTCCAGTTCGTGAAGTCCGCCAAGTGGAAGGTCGGCGAGGAGAACGCGTTCAAGGCGCTCGGCCGGCTGCACGACGAGACCGGCGAAGGCGGCGCGGTCGAGTGGCACAAGATGGGCGAGGGCTGGTCGTGGTCCCGCAAGCAGGGCACCGAGGAGGACCACTCCGCCGCCGCGCTGGAGGGCTGGCAGGAGATCCGCCGCCGGCTGGAGACCGAACGCCACGGCCTCTACGTGCTCGACGAGTTCACCTACCCGCTGCACTGGGGCTGGATCGACGTCGACGAGGTGGTGGAGGTGCTGGTCAACCGGCCGGGCCACCAGCACGTCGTGATCACCGGCCGGTACGCGCCGCAGCAGCTGGTGGACGCCGCCGACCTGGTGACCGAGATGACCAAGGTCAAGCACCCGATGGACGCGGGGCAGAAGGGCCAGCGGGGGATCGAGTGGTGAACCGGCTGGTCGTCGCCGCACCCGCGTCGGGCAGTGGCAAGACCACGGTGGCGACGGGCCTGATGGCCGCACTGCGCAGGGCCGGGTCGCGGGTCGCGCCGTTCAAGGTGGGACCCGACTACATCGACCCCGGCTACCACGGGCTCGCGACCGGGCGGCCCGGCCGCAACCTCGACCCCGTGCTGGTCGGCGAGCACCGCATCGCCGGCCTGTTCGCGCACGGGTCGAGGGGCTGCGACCTCGCCGTGGTCGAGGGCGTGATGGGCCTGTTCGACGGCCGCGTCGACACCGCGGGCATCGGCTCGACCGCGCACGTGGCCAAGCTGATCGGCGCGCCCGTGCTGTTCGTGGTCGACGCGCGGGGGCAGAGCCGGTCGCTCGCGGCGCTGCTGCACGGCTTCCGCGGCTACGACCCGACCGTGCGGCTCGGCGGCGTGATCCTCAACCAGGTCGGGTCGGAGCGCCACGAGCAGGTGCTGCGGTCGGCGTGCGACGAGGTCGGCCTGGACGTGCTCGGCGTGCTGCCGCGCGACGCGCAGTTCTCGTTGCCCTCACGGCACCTGGGGCTCGTGACGGCGGCCGAGCACGGCAGCGAGGCGGTGTCCGCGGTCGACGCGATCGCCGCCGCGGTGGCCAAGCACGTCGACCTGGACGCGGTGCGCGCGCTGGCGTCGTCGGTGCCGGCGATGGCCGTGGCACCGTGGGAACCGCAGGTCGAGGCCGTCCGCGGGGAACCGGTGATCGCGGTGGCCGGCGGGGCGGCGTTCACGTTCGGCTACGCGGAGCACGCCGAGGTGCTGGCGGCGGCCGGTGCCGCTGTCGCCGTCGTCGACCCGCTGCGCGACGACCGGTTGCCCGAGGGCACCGCCGGTCTGGTGCTGCCGGGTGGTTTTCCCGAGCAGCACGCGGAGGCGTTGTCGGCCAACGCGCCGCTGCGCGAGGCGGTCGCGCGGTTCGCCCGCTCGGGCGCGCCGGTGCACGCCGAGTGCGGCGGGCTGCTGTACCTCGCGCGCTCGCTCGACGGGCACGAGATGTGCGGCGTGCTCGACGCGGAGGGCTTCATGACGCCGAAGCTGACCCTGGGCTACCGCGACGCCGTCGCGGCCACCGGCTCGTCGCTGCACCCGCCGGGCGGTCGCGTGACCGGCCACGAGTTCCACCGCACCCAGCTGTCCACACCGCACTCGCTGCCGCCCGCGTGGCACTGGCGCGGCGTCGAGAACCGGCCGGTGGCCGAGGGGTTCGTCGTCGGCGGTGTGCACGCCTCGTACCTGCACACGCACCCGGCCGGCGACCCGGAGGCGGTGGCCAGGTTCGTGCGGTCCTGCCACCCGTTCGTGGCGGGTTCGGCAGGCGGTACGGTCTTCGCCTAAGCCTTTCGTCCAACCCCTGTGGAGCTGTCGTGACGACGACCGGTCGGGTTTCCTTCGTCGGCGCCGGTCCGGGTGCCGCCGACCTCATCACCCTCCGCGGCGCGCGCCGCATCGCCGAGGCCGACGTCGTCGTCTGGGCTCCCAGTGCGGTCGAGGCCGAGTGCGTCCGCGAGCACGCGCGCGAGGGTGCCGACCTGGTCGACTTCTCCCGCGTCACCGCGGAGGAGATCACCGACCTGTACCGCCGTGCCGCCGCCGCGCGGCTGAAGGTCGTGCGGCTGCACGCGGGCGACGCCGCGACCGGTGGCGGAGTGCAGGAGCAGCACGACCTGTGCCAGCGCCTCGGCCTGGAGGTCGAGGTCGTGCCGGGCGTGTCGGTCGTCGCCGCCGCTGCCGCGCGGATCGGCCGCGAGATCACGCTGACCGAGGCCTCCTCCGCGGTGTTCCTCGCGCCGGAGGGCAGCGAGGGCGTCCGCGAGTTCGCCGCACTGCAGACCACGATGGCGGCCACGGTCTCCGGTGCGCGCACCGGCCAGTTCGTGGAGCAGCTGCTGGAGGGCGGCTACACCGCCGAGACGCCGGTCGTCGTCGCGTACAAGGTGAGCCAGGCCGACGAGCTGGTCGTGCACACCACGGTCGGCGAGCTGGAGTCCGTGGTGAAGCAGCACAAGCTGTACCGCCCGACGCTCTTCCTGGTCGGCGCCGCGGTGAAGGCCGCACCGGCCCGCCGCCAGTCCGCGACCGCGGCCGCCGCCGACGAACCGGCCCGCACCGCCCGCCCGACCCGCTGGTCGCGCAGGGCCGCCTCGCGCATCGCGACGCGTGCGGACGAGCCGGTGCCCGCTCCCGCTGTCCCGGTCGCCCCCGCGACCTCCGCCGAGCCGAACCCGGCCTGGAACGCGGTGGAGGAGCTCCAGCAGTCCGTGCGCAAGCAGGCTGAGGAGTCCTCGCAGAAGCCCAAGCCGAAGCTGACCGTGGTCGCTGCCGCGACGCCGAAGCCGCCGACGGTGCAGGCCTCGACCTCGAACCCGCCCAAGCGCCGGTCCACCGCCCGCAAGCCCAAGCGCGCCAACTGATGTCAGCCCTCGTCGAGGAGCTGCGGGAAGCGGCGGGCCGGCCCGGCGTCGAGGTCGTGG
This sequence comes from Lentzea chajnantorensis, assembly GCF_054300775.1. Taxonomy (NCBI): domain Bacteria; kingdom Bacillati; phylum Actinomycetota; class Actinomycetes; order Pseudonocardiales; family Pseudonocardiaceae; genus Lentzea; species Lentzea chajnantorensis. Next base: position 2,634,573 of record NZ_JBSDZT010000002.1, read on the forward strand.
ACGCCGCCGACGGCCTGCGGCCCGCGCTGAACCTGTGCCGCGCCCGGTCCGCCGTCATCGTGAAGGTGGCGGCTGGCGCCGGTCCGGCCGAGATCGGTGCGGGACTGGCCGGCTGGCGGCGCACGCTCGTGGTCGCCGACGTCGGTGAGCTGTCCACAGTGGACCCGAAGGATGCGGTCACCCGGCGCTGGATCGCACCGGAGGCCGTGCTGTGCCTGGCGGACACCGAGTTCCTGCGCGGCACCGGGTGGGCGCTGCCCGAGGACGCGTTCTCCACCAGGACGCAGGTGCTGGGCGCCGAGGTCCGCGCGTTCGTGCTGGCCGTGCTCGCGCCCAGGCCCGGTGTGCTGGTGTGGGACGTGCTCGCGGGCTCCGGCGCGGTCGGCGTGGAGTGCGCACGGCTCGGTGCCGCGGTCGTGGCGGTGGAACCGGACCCGGTGGAGTGCGTGCGGATCATCGCGAACGCCTCCGCGCACGGCGTGGACGTGCGCGTGGAGGAGGCCGGGCTGGACACGACGGCGTTACCGCGCCCGGAGGCGGTGTTCGTCGGCCGCGGGTCGCTGCCCGAGGTGAGGGCGTGCGCGGCGGTGAACGCGCGGCGCGTGGTCGTGGTCGCCGAGCGGGTGGACGAGGTCGTGCCGGCGCGGGACGCGTTGCGGGCGGCCGGGTACGAGGTGGAGGGCGTGCAGCTGACCGCCTCCCGCCTGCTCGACTCCGGCTTCGGCGCCGCGGCGCCGGTGACCGTGGTGTGGGGAACCAAGAAGTGATGTCGTGGGTGGGCGGCGGTGTCGTGGTGCGGGGAGTCCGGCCGTGATCGGTGTGTTCGCGGGGACGGCCCAGCGCGGTGACGCGGCCGACCTCGCCGGGGTGCTGGGCTCGGACGCCGTGGTGCCGGACGGGCCGATCCGGCCCGCTGTGCACCGGCTGTGGGACCGGCTCGACGCGCTCGTGCTGTTCCTCGACGCGGGAACCGCTGTCCGGTTGATCGCGCCCCTGTTGCGGGACAAGCGGACCGACCCCGCGGTGGTGTGCGTGGACGCCGGGTTCGCGGTGGCGCTCGCCGGTGCCGCGGACGACCTGGCGTGGCGCGTCGCGGACGCGTTGAACCGCACCGCCGTCGTCACGACCGGCCCGTCGATCGACTCGGTGCTGGACGAGCTCGTCGAGCAGCTCGACGCCACGGCCGACGGCGACGTCGCCGCGTGCGCGGCAGTCATCGAGTCGGGCGAGAAGGTGGTGCTGCGCAACCCGTTGAGCTTCCCGCTGCCCGCGCTGTCGGCGAACGTGGTGTCGGCCGACGAGGACGCCGCGTGGGTGATCGTCATCGACGACCGCGCCGCCGCGCCGAAGGACAACGTGCTGCGGATCGTGCCGCGCACGCTCGTCGTGGGCGTGGGGTCGACGCGGGGTGCGTCGGCCACGAGCGTGGGTGCCGCGCTGGCCGAGCTGGACGCGCAGGGCGGCCTGGACCTGCGCGCCATCAAGGCGTTCGCGACGGTCGACGTCAAGGCGGACGAGCCCGGCATCGTGGACGCGGTGGAGGACTGGGGTTTCTGGCACGGCGACACGGCCGACCTGATCACGTTCAGCGCCGAGGAGCTCAACGCGGTCGGTGTGCCGAACCCGAGTTCGGTGGTGCGCAACTCGCTGGGCACCGCGAGCGTGGCGGAGGCGGCGGCGCTGTGCGGCGCACGGCAGGTCGCGCACGGCGCACCGGTCGAGCTCGCAGCGGAGAAGTTCAAGCGGGACAACGTGACCGTGGCCGCGGCACGGGTGCTGCCGCGCGGCCGGCTCGCGCTCGTCGGCCTCGGTCCCGGCGGCGCCGAGCAGCGCACGCCGCGTGCGGAGGCCGAGATCCGGCGGGCCGCGGTCGTCGTGGGCACGCCCGAGGCCGTGCACGCGGTGGCCGCTCTGCTGCGGCCGGGCACCCAGACGCGTGCCGATGGTGCGCCGGAGCTCGCGGAGGGTGGCGCGGCGGTCGCGCACGTCGCGTTCGGAACTGGACCAACGCTGGACAATCCGGTCGAAGCCGACGTGGTTGTTGTTCCCGGAGTGTGGGAACGGTAGCGTTTTTCCTTCTTTCGTAGGGTCTGCCCAGAAGATTTGCGGATTAGCGTCGCCATGCACACGGCCCACCCTGCCGGGCCCGGATGCACTGGAGAGCGACATGAGAGCCCGTCGTCTCGTCGCGGTCGCCTGCACAGCAGGTGTCGCCCTGTCCATGCTCACGATCAACGCCGCCGCCGCTGCCCCGAAGGACGGCCTGCGCCTGCTCGCCGTGCGCGACTCGCTGACCGCCACGCACACCTGGTACGAGCAGACCTTCGACGGCAAACCGGTGCTGGGCGCCTACTACGTCGAGCACGTCGACAAGGCGACCGGCGCGAAGACCGTGGACGACGGCCGCATCGCCGTGGGTGCCGTCGACCTCACGCCCGCCGTCACCGCCGAGGACGCGCGGACGAGGTCCGCCGGTGTGCCCGAGACGGCGAAGCTGACCGTCCTGCCGGGGACGGGCCTGGTCTACGAGGTGATCTCGGACAACGGCAAGGGGTCCGAGCGCACGCTGGTGCACGCGGAGACCGGCGCGGTCGTGCGGACCGAGAGCCTGGTCAAGCACGCGGACGGCACCGGCAAGGTGTTCAGCCCGAACCCCGTCTCCGCGCTGCAGAACCAGAACCTGACCGACGCCGACGACGCGGACTCCGCCGTGCCCGCCGCGGCCTACCGGTCGGTGACGCTGTCCCACCTGGACGGTTCCGGCTACCTCAGGGGCAAGTACGCGACGCTGACCGGGCCGAAGAGCAAGCTGGCCTACAGCAAGGCGAACAAGTTCGAGTACACGCGCGCCAACGACCTCTTCGAACAGGTCAACGCGTACTGGGGCGTGACCGAGGCGCAGAAGTACATCCAGGGCCTCGGGTTCACGAACGTCAACAACGAGGCGCAGAAGATCACCACGATCGGCCTCACCGAGGACAACTCGTTCTACGACCCGTCGAAGGACCAGATCACGTTCGGCACCGGCGGTGTGGACGACGCCGAGGACGTCGAGGTGGTGTGGCACGAGCTCGGCCACGCGATCCAGGACGCCCAGGTGCCCGGCTTCGGTTCCACCACGGAGGCGGGCTCGATCGGTGAGGGCTTCGGCGACTGGTGGGCGTTGATCATGTCCTCGCGCGACGCGAAGGACACGGCCACGACGCCGCTCGCGTGCATCATGGACTGGGACGCCACGGCGTACACGACCGAGACGCCGCATTGCCTGCGCCGCACCGACACCGAGCTGAAGTACGCCGACCGCAAGGGCGAGGTCCACTTCGACGGCCAGATCTGGTCGCGGGCGCTGTTCGACGTCTACAAGGCGTTCGGCCGCGACAAGGCGGCGAAGATCGTGCTGGAGGGCCAGTTCTCCTACGCCCCCTCGACGACGTTCGCGGCCGCTGCCAAGGCGACGGTCGCCGCGGCGAAGAAGCTCTACGGCGACAAGGACGCCGCCACCGTCCAGGCCGCGTTCACCGCGCGCGGCATCGCGTGAGTCAACTGTGAAGCCGGACATGTCCGACTAGTGGCGGTTGTGCCACTTCGATCCCGGGCGTGACGCTGTGTGTGCCGCCGCTGGACACCCTGCACACACAGCGTCATCGGGAAGGACTGGCAACATGGCGAAAACCCTGCGTCGCCTGATCTTGTCTGTCGTGGTCTCCGCTCTCGCGAGCATCTTCTTCACGGCTCCCGCAGCCAACGCCGACGACGTCTCGCCGATGATCGTCGGTGGTACGCGCGCCAGCACGGCGACCTACCCGTGGGTCGTCTACCTCGCTTCCACCACCGGTTCGCAGTTCTGCGGCGGAACCCTGGTGAAGGCCAACAAGGTCGTCACCGCCGCCCACTGCGTCGCCGGCCGCTCGGCCTCCAGCACCCGCGTGGTGCACGGCCGTGACGACAAGCAGAGCACCGCGGGCACCGTCGCGAACGTGACCCGCATCTGGTCGCACCCGAGCTACACCACCGCGACCGCCGGCTACGACGTGGCCGTGCTGACGCTGGACCGCAACATCAGCTCGGCGACCCTGCCGCTCGCCACGCCGTCCGACACCGCGCTGTACGCCGCGGGCAACTCCGCGCTGATCCTCGGCTGGGGCACCACGTCCTCCGGTGGCTCGGCGTCGCGCTACCTGCTGCAGGCGAACGTGCCGCTGACGTCCGACTCGACCTGCAAGACCGCCTACTCGCAGTACAGCAACACCTCCATGGTGTGCGCGGGCTTCCCGCAGGGCGGCGTCGACACCTGCCAGGGCGACTCCGGTGGCCCGCTGGTCTACGGCGGCAAGCTCATCGGTGCCACGTCCTGGGGCCGCGGCTGCGCCGGCGCCGGCTACCCCGGCGTGTACGCGCGGATCGCGCCGTACAACTCGGTGATCACCGCTCAGCTCTAAGCATTTCGCCACCGCGCACCCCGCGTCCACAGTGGACCCGGGGTGCGCGGTCGTATGCTGCCCGGATGGCGGATCTGGAAGCAATGCCGGAGGACTGGGCGAGCGCGCTGGTCGTCGTCGCCCACCCCGATGACATGGAGTACGGCGGTGCGGGCGCCATCGCGCGGTGGACCGCCCAGGGCAAGAAGGTCGCGTACCTGCTCGCGTGCCGCGGTGAGGCGGGCATCGACTCGCTCTCACCGCAGGAGTGCGCGCCGTTGCGGGTCGAGGAGCAGATCGCGTCCTGCGCGGCCGTCGGCGTGACCGAGGTCGAGTTCCTCGACCACGCGGACGGCATGATCGAGTACGGGCTGCCGCTGCGGCGCGACATCGCGGCCGCGATCCGCCGGCACCGGCCGGAGTTCGTGATCACCGGTAACTTCCGCGAAACGTGGCCGAGCGGAAACCTCAACATGGCCGACCACATCGCGGTCGGCCGGGCCGCCGTCGACGCCGTGCGCGACGCGGGCAACCGGTGGGTGTTCCGGGATCTGGACATCGAGCCGTGGAACGGCGTCCGGTACGTGGCGGTGGCGTCCTCGCCGATGGCCACGCACGCCGTGGACATCACCGGCTCGTTCGACGCTTCCGTGGAGTCCTTGCGCGCCCACAAGGCGTATCTCGATGCGCTGAGCGGGGACATGGCCGAGCCGGAACCGTTCCTGCGCGGCATGGCGGAGGCCGTCGGCCAGCGGTTCGGCGGCGTCCTGGCGACGTCTTTCGAGCTGTTGCGCCTGTGACCATGTTCCCTTCGGCTGGACACGGCCGGTCTCGTGTGGATGCTTCTACGCATGCCCGTTGAACAGCACTACCTGGTTGGCCTCGATCTCCGGGGCCGGCGCGTCCTCGTGGTCGGCGGAGGCACCGTCGCCCAGCGGCGCCTGCCCCGCCTGATCGCCTCCGGCGCCGTCGTCGAGCTCGTCTCGCCCGTCGTGACCCCCGCCGTGCAGGGCATGGTCGACGCGGGGGAGCTGACGTGGCACGAGCGGCTGTTCGAGCCGGGGGACGTCGAAGGCGCCTGGTACGTGCTGGCGTGCACGTCGGACATCGAGGTGAACGCCCAGATCGGCGAAGAGGCGCTCGCACAGCGCGTGTTCTGCGTGCGCGCGGACATCGCCGTGGAGGGCACGGCGGTCACACCGGCCGTGGGCTCGCACGAAGGCATGGTGCTCGGCGTGCTCGCCGGCGGTGAGCACCGCCGTTCGGCAGCAGTGCGCGACGGCGTCGTGGCGGCGTTGCGCGACGGCCGGATCGCCGACCAGTCCACCCCGCCGGTCGGCGTCGCCCTGGTCGGCGGCGGCCCCGGCGACCCCGAGCTGATCACGGTGCAGGGCAAGCGCTTGCTGGCCCAGGCGGACGTGGTGGTCGCGGACCGCCTCGCCCCCCGCGAACTGCTGGAGGAACTGCCCTCGCACGTCGAGGTCGTGGACGCGGCCAAAATCCCCTACGGTCGCGCGGCGACGCAGGACTTCATCAACCAGACGCTCGTCGACCGCGCCAAGGAGGGCAAGTTCGTCGTCCGCCTGAAGGGCGGCGACCCGTACGTCTTCGGCCGCGGCTTCGAGGAGCTGCTCGCGTGCGCCGAGGCCGGCATCCCGGTGACCGTGGTACCCGGCGTGACGTCGGCGTTCGGTGTGCCCGCGTTGGCCGGTGTACCCGTGACGCACCGAGGGGTGGCACACGAGGTAGTCGTCGTCTCCGGTCACGTGGCACCGGACGACCCGCGCTCCCTCGTCGACTGGCCCGCCATCGCACGGCTGCAGGGCACAGTCGTGCTGATGATGGCCGTCGAACGCGCGGGTGCGTTCGCCACGGCGCTGATGGAAGGCCGCCCCGGCAGCACGCCCGTCGCCGTCGTGCAGGAGGGCAGCACCTCCGCACAGCGCGTGTACCGGTCCACTCTGGAAACCTTGGGCGCGGACGTCGTGGCCTGGGGAGTGCGCCCGCCGGCGATCATCGTGGTCGGCCCGGTGGCCGGCATCGCGCCCGCCTAGCCGGGTTCTCGCTCGACGCCGCTCGACGCCGCTCGACCGGTGGGCCCCGCAGGTCCACCGGTTCCTGCGCCGCCACGGCCCACGGCGCTGGTCACTTTCGAATTCGCTCGCGACCACCTCGTCCGTCAGCGCGCCGACCGGCTGAACACGGCTGGGTGGCCAGCGTCTGCGCACTGCTGACCCGGCGGCGCGACCGCGCAGGTCGGGCCTGCGGCCTGGTGACGGCGTAAGTCGGGCCTGCGGCCTGGTGACGGTGCGAGTTGGCCCGCGGCCCGGTGACGGCACAAGTCGGGCCCGCGGCCCAGCGACCGCGTGAGTCGGATCTGCGGGCCGGTGACAGCGCGAGCCAGGCTCGCAGCCCGGTGACCGCGCGAGTCGGGTCCGCAGCTCAGCGACCGCGCGAGCCAGGCTCGCAATCCAGTGACGGCGTAAGTCGGACCCGCAGCCCAGTGATGGCGCGAGTCGGGCTCGCGGCCCGGTGACCGCGTGAATCGGGCCCGCACCTCAGCGACTGCGCAAGCCAGGCCCGTAGCCCGGTGACCGCGCAAGCCAGGTCCCGCGAGTCAAAATCCGGCGCAGGGCAGGGCCCCGCCCTCCCTGGGGGCAGACCACCCACCTCCACTCAACCTAACCAAGATCCGGCCGTGTCAACCCACCGCTCGGCGATCTGTGGACAACTCGGTACGCGACGAGGGCCGCCTCCCCGACCGGAGAGGCGGCCCTCGTCGAACCAACAGGTCGGCAGGGCGGACACGAACGACTGCCCGTCAACGCCAAGAACAGCCCTCCGACTGGAGCTGCGGTGCCACGTCCGCGGCAGCCAGCCCGGGCGAGCTGACCGCCGACGACGAAGGCCGCCTCCCCAACCCGGGGAAGCGGCCCTCGTCAGATCAGCCGATCAGTGCTGCGGCGCCCGGCGCGGGCGCCCGGTGGTGCTGCCGCCGCGGCGGGGACCGCCGCCTTCGCCGGCTGGGCGGCGCGGGGCGCTGCGGAACTCGCCGCCCTCGGAGCGGCGACCGGAGCCGCCGCGGAACTCGCCGCGGCCACCGGCCGCGGGGGCGCCGAAGCGACGGCCGCTGCCGCCGGAGCGGCGGGCGGGCTTCTCGCGTTCGACGACCGGCTCGCCGCTGGGGAGGCGGGCACCGGTGATGCGGATCAGGTCCTCGTCACCGGGGCGGACCTTCGTGCTCTCCGGGCGGATGCCCGCGCGAGCGGCCATGCCCTGGACGGCGCGGCGCTGGTCGTGGGTGACCAGCGTGACGACCGTGCCGGACTGGCCGGCGCGCGCGGTGCGGCCCGCGCGGTGCAGGTAGTCCTTCGGGTCGGCCGGCGGGTCGACGTGCACGACGAGCGAGACGTCGTCCACGTGGATGCCGCGGGCGGCCACGTCCGTCGCGATCAGGACCGGCGTGGTGCCCTCGCGGAACTCGCCGAGCACGCGGGTGCGGGCGCTCTGGGCCTTGCCGCCGTGCAGCGCGCCGGCGTGGACGCCGACCGAGCGCAGCTTCTTGGCCAGGCGGTCGACGTGGTGCTTGGTGCGCACGAACATGATCGTGCGGCCCTCGCGCGCGGCCACCTCGGTCACCACGTTCTGCTTGTCCTCGGCGGACACGAACAGCAGGTGGTGGTCCATCGTCGTGACGCTCGCGGTGGCCGGGGCCACCGAGTGCGTCACCGGGTTGTGCAGGTACTGGCGGACCAGCTTGTCCACGTCGCCGTCGAGCGTCGCGGAGAACAGCAGGCGCTGGCCGTCCTGCGGGGTCAGGTCCATGATCGCGCGGACCTGGGGCATGAAGCCCATGTCGGCCATCTGGTCGGCCTCGTCCAGCGCGGTGATCTCGACCTGGGACAGGTCGCAGGTCCCCTGGCGGACGTGGTCGGACAGCCGGCCCGGCGTGGCGATCAGCAGGTCGACGCCGCGGCGCAGGTGGTCGATCTGGCGCGGGAACGACGTGCCGCCGACGACCACGCGGCACCACATGTTGAGCGCGCGGGCGTGCGGCATGAGCGCCGTCTCCACCTGCATCGCGAGCTCGCGGGTCGGGACGAGGATCAGCCCACGCGGCTTGTGCGGCGTGGAGCGGCCGCCCGCGAGGCGGGTCAGCATGGCGAGGCCGAACGCCAGCGTCTTGCCGGAGCCCGTCTGGCCACGGCCGAGGATGTCCCGGCCCGACATCGCGTCGGGCAGGGTGGCGGCCTGGATGGGGAACGGTGCGGTGATGTCGTTGGCGACGAGCGACTTGATCAGCGCGTCAGCCAGGCCGAGCTCGGCGAACGAGGGCAGCGGGCCTTCCGGCAGCGTGCTCTCGAAGTGCTCGGCGACGATCGGTTCCTCGACCCGCTGCTGCGGGCGTGAGGAGTTGCCCTGGCGACCCGAGCGGCGCCGCGGTGACCTGCGGCTCTGTGCGCGCTCGGAACGGCCTTCGGACATTGATGGCAAAACAAACCTCCGAGACATGGCACGTCTCAAGGCTGCCCCGCGCTTGTCGCGGTGCCAGTTCACAAGGACGAGCCCGGCGTGGTGTGCACGCCTGAATGAGTAGGTGGACGCACCGGTCAACGGCGGTCAAGCCTGCATCGGTGCTCTTACAGTCTAGCTGATCAGTGCGAGTGACCGGCGCGCCCGGCAGTGTCGTTGGACACGGCCGGGCGCGCAAGGTGAGTCACCCCATACCCGCCACGTCCAGCAGCGTCGCCACCAGCGCGGACGGCTCACCGATCTCCGGTGGCAGGCCGCGCGCGGCGAACCAGCCGCAGATGTTGCGGACGTCGCGGTCGAGGAACTCCACGCCGCGGGGGTTCGCGACCAGGTCCACCACCTGCGGCAGGTCGATCATGATCAACCGGCCGTCGTGGACCATCAGGTTGAACGCGGACAGGTCGCCGTGCGTCAGGCCCGCCTCCGCGAGCGTCATCAGCGTCGCGACCAGCTGCCGCCACAGGTCGAGCAGCTCGTCCTCGTCCGGGCGCGCCTGGGCGAGCCGCGGCGCGGCGTTGCCCTCGGCGTCCCCGATGAACTCCAGCAGCAGCTCGGTACCGCTGCGCTGCACCGGGTACGGCACGGGCGCGCCGATCTGCCACAGCTGGGTGAGCGCGGCGAACTCCGCGACCGCCCACTGCTCCGCGATCAGGTTGCGCCCGAACGCGGTGCGGTTCTGGATCGCCCGCATCTCGCGGGACTTCTTCATCCGGCGACCCTCCAGATATCCCGCGTCGCGGTGGAACATCCGGTGGTCGTTGCTGCGGTAGCGCTTGGCGGCGAGCAGGCTCGACCGCTCGCCGATCGCGCGTTCCAGCAGGAAGACGTCCGCCTCCTTGCCGGTCTTCACGATGCCGAGCTCGCGGTCCACCGCGGCCAGCTCGGTGATGAGCCAGCTCGGGTGCGGCTTCGGGCCCTGCTCGGCGTCGCCCCACGTGGACCAGCGGTCGCCGTCCTCGGGGGTGTCGGCCGTGCTGAGCTGGTCCTCGCGCACTCGCGCGACGCGCACCTTCTCGGCCTCGGTCATGCGGCCGCGACGGGTGGGCTCCGCGTCGTCGCCGCGCTTGGTGGTGCGCTTTCCCTTGCGCCGCATGGTGTCGTCGGCGCCTTCGAAAGCAGACTCGTAACGTTCGTAGAGATCGTGCTCGCGCACGGTGGGGTCTCCCAAGAGCTGAAGGTGACCGCCCCACTGGCGCTCTGCGATCAAACGGTGCTGATCAGGCGCGAAGGGCGGCTGGACGGGTCGCGAGTGCGGTGCCGCGCCCAAAGACAGGCTCTGACATGTCGCACCTCCTCGATCCAGCTCCGTTGTCACGCTTCGGGGAAGAGTCTGCCGTGCGGGCCCGGTGCCCGCAACCGAATTACGCCGTGATCAGGTCGGCCGTCTTCTCGCCCGTCGGCACCATGGTCAACCCGGCCTTCCGCGCGAGCTTGACCAGGCCTTTCAGGTCCGCCGGCTCCGCGCTGGACTTCGCGATGGCGCGCGCGAGCAGCCCCTTGTGCGCCTTGTTGAAGTGGCTGACGACCTTGCCTTCGCTCGTGACCACCCGGACGACGACGGCGTGCGGGATCTTCGCGAGGCTGGAGTACGCGCCGGAACGGAGGTCGACGACGAACTCGTCCGCCTCCCTCAGCACCGGCTCCAGCGAGGGCTTCCACAGCGTGCGCAGGCTGCCGTGGTCGGGCAGGGCGCTGCCGCCGGACAACCGGTACGCGGGCACCGGGTCACCGCCGCGCACCGCCCCGAACAGCGCGGACGCGACCGCGAGCCGCTGGTAGGCGCGTTCCCTCTCGGCCTTGCGGAGCGAGGGGAAGTCGAGGTTGTCGTAGAGCACGCCGGTGTAGCGCAGCAGCGCAGGCGTGGTCTCCGACGTGCGCAGGGACGCGTTGCGGTGCACCTCGTCGACCTGCCGCTCGGAGATGTCGAGCGCCCTGAGACTCGCCGGGACGTCCGCCGCGAGATCGGCCAGCGCGGACACCAGCTTGTCGCGCACCGGGTTGAGCTCGGGGAACGACAGCGCGTCGAGGTCGAGCGGCGCACCGTCGCCGCCGATCGCCTTGGTCTCCGACGGGGGAAGCAGCACCAGCACGGTTCGCAAGCCTAGGCCAACGCCGTGGAACCGCCGGACCTGCGTGTGCCTCCGGACGGCGTGGACGGTCGGCCCGTCGGGACGCAGCCGGCCTGGTCATGGTGCGTGCGGCGCGGCTTCGGCCGGTCCCGGCGTGTGCGGCGCGGCTCCGTCGGCCCGCCGGGCGTGTGCGGCGCGGCTTCGTCGGCCCGCCGGCCGCCTAGGGTGCCTGCAGCGTCAGGTAGGCGAGGCCGAGCACGCCCCGCCAGCCGTGCAGCCGGTAGGTGCGCTGCCGGTCGGCCCTGGCCCTGACCTCCTCGGCGTGCGGGGAGTCCGGGTTGGCGCGCAACCAGCGTTCCCAGGCCAGCCCGTGGCCGTTCTCGAAGACGTCCCACTCGTCGAGGCTCGCCTGCTCCGCCGCGAGCAGCCGGTAGCCGTGGCCGAGCGCGTGGTCGACCAGCCCGGCCAGCGAGCGGTACTGGTCGCGCGGAACCGGCATGGCGGCGAGCTGCGCGCTCGTCGGTTCCCGCTCCCAGAAACCCTCGCCCAGCAACAACCTCCCGCCGGGGCGCAGCAGTCCCTTGGCCGCGACGAGCGCGTTCTCGGTGTGCTGCAACGGGTCTCCGCCCCACACCTGGGTGGCGCCGTTGACGATCACGGCGTCGGCCGGGCGGTCCGGTTGCCACCGGGCCACGTCCGCGACGTGCAGGCTCACCCGCCCGGACAGCCCGCGCCGTTCGGCGTTGGCGCGGCCGTGCGCGATGTCGTCCTCCTTGAGGTCGACACCGGTGCCGGTGGCGGTGGGCGCGGCCTCGAGCGTGCGCAGCAGGAGCTCCGCCCACCCGCACCCGAGGTCGAGCACGTGCCCGCCGTCGAGCGGCAGCAGCGAGTCGACCAGGCGCGCGGCCCTGTCCGCGGACAGCGGTCCGTGGAACGTGACGTCGTCGTACAGCGGCGTGATCTCTGGAGTCGTCATCGTCGGGCAGCATGGCCCCGCAGCGGCTGCCGGGCAACGCGTTATTCAGTTGTTGAGGGCATCACCTCCGCGTAGCTTCGACCGTCGTGGAACTCGTGTGGCGCGCGCTCACCACCGCGGACATCCCCGCGGTCACCGCGCTGTGCACGGCAGCGGAAGCCGCCGACGACACCGGCGAACTGCTGTCCGAAGAGGACTTCGCCCAGTCGTTCGCCAAGGCGGACCTGCCGACGTCCTCGCTCGCCGTGCTGGCCGGCTCCGAGCTCGTCGCCTACGGCCTGCTCGAGCCGCGCGCGAAGCCCGCTGACGTCCACCGCCTGCGGATCGACGGGATGGTCCACCCGTCGTTCCGCCGCCGTGGCATCGGCCGGGAGCTGTTGCCGCGCATGGTGTCCATGGCCCGGACGCTGCACCTGGCCACCCACCCGGCCGTACCGCTGGTGGCGACCACGATGGTTGAGAGCCGCTCGGCCGGCCACGTCGCACTGTGCGCGTCGCTCGGCTTCACCGCGGACCGCCACTTCCACGAGATGGAGGTGGCACTGGGCGAGTCACTCGCCCAGCTCCCGGTCCCGCCGGGCTACTCGGTCGTCCCGTTCACCCCCGACCGCTCCGAAGAGACCCGTCGGGTCGTGAACACGACCTTCGCCGAGCACTGGGGCTCGACCGAGCGCACCCCGCAGGAGTGGGCGGCGTCCTTCACGGACAGCAAGAGGTTCGTGCCGGACACCTCCTTCCTCGCACTGGACAACGGTTCCGGTGCGGTCGTCGGTTTCGTGCTGGCCCGCCACTACCCGGCCGTCGAGGAGCAGACCGGCGTCCGCGAACTCTGGATCGGCGACGTCGGAACCCTCAGCGCCCACCGCGGGCGTGGCCTGGCGTCGGCGTTGCTGAGCTGGACGTTGACTCAGGCGCGGACGCAGGGGTACCAGCGGGCGGGGCTGTCGGTCGACACGGCCAACTCGACCGGGGCGCTCGGCGTGTACGAGCGGGCCGGGTTCCGGGTGGCGCGGACGTGGGTCGACTACGGCGTGCCGGTCGAGCTCGTCTGACGGACGAGGTCGGGTGGGACGGGCTGGGCTGAGCTGGACGGGCTGAGCTGGACGGCCTGGTCGGACGGATCAGGCTCGGCTTGTCGGACCGGGTGAGCAGGGCTGGGCGCGGGTGGGCCAGTCGTCGGCTTGGGCGCGGCAGGGCTGCTGGGCGGGTCCGGATCGGGTGGAGTGCGGGACCGGGCCGGGCAGGGTTGCGCGGGTGGGCCGGGTGTCGGCTTGGGCGCGCAGGGCTGCTGGGCGGGTCCGGATCGGCTGGAACGGGGGACCAGGGCGGGCAGGGCTGCGCGGGTGAGCCGAGTACTGGCTTGGACGCGGCAGGGCTGCCTGGGCGGGACACGACCGGTTCGGGCCTGGGCGTTCGGCGTGTGAACGCACGGGTCCGGGGTGGTGCGCGGCCGGCTCGACCCCGGAGCGCTCGGCGTGCACGAGCGCAGCGGGTTCGAGGTGACGCTGGCCGGGGCGGCCCCAGACCCAGGCCAGCTCCAGGGCCCGGACCGGCGCCGAGACGTCCGTGGCGCCTACAGCTCCTCGCCGGGCTGGCCGACGCAGAACTGGTTGCCGTCCGGATCCGTCAGCACCGACCAGACGAGGCCGGGGACGCTGTGCACCCCGATCTCGGTGGCGCCGAGGGAGACCAGACGCGCGACCTCGGCCAGGCGGTCGGGGACGTGGGAGTCGAGGTGGACGCGGTTCTTGCCCGGCGTGACGTCCGGCACCTGCTGGAGGGCGAGTGCGGGGGCGCCCTCCGCAGTCGGGGCGAGGACGATGAACTCGCCCCAGTCGTTCTGCACCGCGGTGCCCAGGGCGGCGGTCCAGAAGTCGGCGAGCTTGCGCGCGTCGCCGGTGTCGATCGTGATCATGGCGATGGTCAGGGACATGGCAGGGACGCTACTCAGCGGGTCTGACAGTTTCGGGTTCGTGCAGCTCAGGACCCGTGGGAAGCACCGCGTGCACGTTCGTGCGCGCACCAACCAGTAGGCTGCTCCAACAGCCCGTGAACGAGGAGTACCCACCGTGATCACCAGGATGTCGTCGTTGTTCCTGCGCACCCTTCGCGAGGATCCGGCGGACGCCGAAGTGCCCAGCCACAAGCTGCTGGTGCGCGCAGGCTACGTCCGCCGCGTCGCGCCGGGCGGGTACTCCTGGCTGCCGCTGGGGCTCAAGGTCCTGCGCAACATCGAGGCCGTCGTCCGCGAGGAGATGGACGCCTTCGGAGCGCAGGAGATCCAGTTCCCCGCGCTGCTGCCCAAGGAGCCCTACGAGGCGACGAACCGGTGGGAGGAGTACGGCCCCAACCTGTTCCGGCTCAAGGACCGCAAGGGCGCCGACTTCCTGCTCGGCCCCACGCACGAGGAGCTGTTCACGCTCACCGTGAAGGGCGAGTACAGCTCGTACAAGGACTACCCGGTCACGCTGTACCAGATCCAGACGAAGTACCGGGACGAGGCGCGGCCCCGTGCGGGCATCCTGCGCGGGCGCGAGTTCCTGATGAAGGACTCGTACTCGTTCGACCTCACCGACGAGGGCCTCACCCAGTCCTACCGCGACCACCGCGACGCCTACATCCGCATCTTCGACCGGCTGGGCCTGGAGTACGTGATCGTCTCCGCCACGTCCGGTGCGATGGGCGGCTCGGCGTCGGAGGAGTTCCTCGCGGTCGCCGAGACGGGTGAGGACACCTTCGTCAAGTCCACCGAGTCGGGGTACGCGGCCAACGTCGAGGCCGTGCGGACGCCCGTGCCCCCCGCGCAGCCGGTCGAGGACAAGCCCGCCGCGCAGGTGCACCACACGCCGAACACGCCCACCATCGACAGCCTGGTGGACTTCCTCAACGCCAGCACCGACCGCAAGTTCACCGCGGCGGACACGTTGAAGAACGTTCTCATCAAGACCCGCCAGCCGGGCACGAAGGAGTGGGAGCTGCTCGCCGTCGCCGTCCCCGGTGACCGCGAGGTCGACTTCAAGCGCCTCGAGGCCGCGCTGGAGCCCGCCGAGGTCGCGATGCTGGAGGAGGGCGACTTCGCGAAGAACGCCTTCCTGGTCAAGGGGTACATCGGACCGAAGGCGCTGCAGGACAACGGCGTGCGCTACCTCGCCGACCCCCGCGTCGTCACCGGCACCGCCTGGGTGACGGGTGCGGACAAGGCCGACCACCACGTCGTCGACCTGGTCGCGGGCCGCGACTTCACCCCCGACGGCGTCATCGACGTCGCCGAGGTCCGCGAGGGCGACCCGTCGCCCGACGGCAAGGGCGTGCTGGTCGCCGCGCGCGGCATCGAGATCGGCCACATCTTCCAGCTGGGCCGCAAGTACGCCGACGCGTTCTCGCTGGACGCGCTGGGCCCGGACTCGAAGCCCGTCCGCATCACCATGGGTTCGTACGGCGTCGGCGTCTCGCGCCTGGTCGCGGCGATCGCCGAGCAGTCGCACGACGACCGCGGCCTGATCTGGCCCCGCAACGTTGCGCCCGCCGACGTGCACGTCGTCATCGCCGGCAAGGACGAGGCGCTGACCGCGGCCGGCGAGGACTTCGCGCGGCAGCTCGACGCCAAGGGCGTGAAGGTGCTCCTGGACGACCGCAAGGCGAGCCCCGGCGTGAAGTTCGCCGACGCCGAGCTGATCGGCATCCCGACGATCCTCGTGATCGGCCGCGGCCTGCAGAACGGGGTCGTCGAGGTCAAGGACCGCCGCTCCGGCGAGCGCGTCGAGGTGCCGGTGGCCGAGGCCGTCGACCACCTCGTGGCCGTCGTCAGGGGCTAGGGCGTGTCCTGCGGATCTTTCTCATGATCGTGTGCAGATGATGGTGTGTGGTCGGACGTGGTGAGCTGACGGACAAGGCCTGGGCGGAGACCGCGCCGTTGCTGCCCGCGCAGAGCGGGCAGCGCGGTGGCCGGTGGCGCAGCCACCGGCAGGTGATCAACGCGATCCTGTGGAAGGAACGCACCGGCGCGCCCTGGCGTGACCTGCCCGAACGCTACGGGCCCTGGAAGACAGCGCATGAGCGGCTGCGCAAGTGGACCGCGGACGGCACATGGGACCGGATCCTCGAGCACGTGATCGTCAAAGACGACTCACTCGGGACACTCGAGGACAACGTCGCGTTCGTGGTCAGCGTCGACTCCACGAGTATCCGGGCCCACCAGCACGCCGCGGGTGCCCGGAAAAAGGGGGCTGCGCGGACTGGATCGAGGCCCTCGCCATCGACGGCGAATGCCTCGGACGCTCCCGCGGAGGGCTGACGACCAAGCTCCACCTGGCCGTCGACGCGACCGGCCTGCCTTTGGCGGTGATCCTCACCCCCGGTCAGGCCGGCGACAACCCGCAACTGCTGCCACTACTCGACGACATCTGCGATATCGACGTCGACGGCCAGCGGGTGCGGGTCGGGCGCGTGATCGCCGACAAGGCCTACACCCACCCGAGCACCCGCACCGCGTTACGACAACGACGAATCAAGGCCACGATTCCCGAGCGCACAGACCAGATCGCTCGCCGCAAAGCGAAGGGCTCGGCCGGTGGCAGGCCACCGGCCTTCGACGCCGACATCTACAAGCTGCGCAACGTGGTCGAGCGCTGCTTCAACCGCCTCAAGCAGTTCCGCGGCTTGGCCACCAGGTTCGCGAAACGAGCCGCCTACCACCGCGCCGAGATCGTCCTCGCCTGCATTGTCCTTCACCTCAGGTGAAGATCCGCAGGACAGGCCCTAGTCGGACGACCGGACGCCGGGTCTGCGCGGGAACACCGCGCGGCCCGGCGTTCCCGCGTTCTGGACGTCGCGAAAAGTCGGTGGATCGCAGGGTGCCCCCGCCCTACGGTGACGCCATGAGCGATCAGCCGCCGGTCCCGGTGCAGGCCTTCGAACCGCCCTACTACGTGGCGGTCTTCACCACCGTGCGCACGCAGGAGCAGAGCGGCTACCGCGACACGAACGCGCGCATGGAGGAACTGGTCAGGGAGGTTCCCGGGTTCCTCGGCATCGACCACGCGCAGAACCCCGGCGGGCTGGGCATCACCGTCGGCTACTTCCGCGACGCCGAAGCGCTCGCGCAGTGGCGGACCAACGCCGAACACCGCGCGGCACAGCAACGCGGACGGGACGACTGGTACCAGAGCTACACGCTGCACGTCGCGAAGGTGGAGCGCAGCCACGGGTTCACGCGCGAGCAGTAGGGGTCAGGTGTTCGGCTGCAGCGAGTCGATCATCTTCTGCAGGTCGGTCTCCTTGAGCAGCGGTGGCTTGTCGCCGCCACCCCCGCCTTCGAGGTCGCCGTTCACCACCAGCGCGTGCAGCTTGCCGGTGCCGTTGAGCAGCAGGACCTTGACCATGCCCTTGGACGCCAGGCACTTGTTCGCGGTCTGCGTGACCGTGGCGTCGACCTGCACGCCCTCGACGACGATCTTCTTGCCGTCCTTCTGGGTGTGCTGGATCTTCACGGGCTTGGGCTCGGTCAGCGCGACCTGAGGGGCGCCGCCCGACGAGTAGTACTGGGTGGCGACGGCCTTGGTGAAGTTCGTGGCGACCGCGTTGATGTCGCCTTTGTCCAGCAACGCGCCGCCGTTGGTGCCCTTGGTGTAGGAGCGTTCCTCGCACTTGTAGTCGCCGTACGAGGTCACGCTGGACAGCGCAACGCCCTCGAAGCCCTCGACCGGGACCCGGTCGTCGACCTGGGTCCAGTCCTTCGGCACCTGGTAGGTGTAGCCGAGCGTGGTCTGGACGCACTGCCAGCTCTCGTCCTTGCACGTGCCGGCGCCGTTGGGCTGCTGGGACGTGGTCGGCGGGGTCGACGACGCCGAGGCCGACGTCGTCGGCTGCGCGCCGGAGTCGCCGGACTTGTTCATGAGCAGGTACGTCGTGACACCGCCGCCCACCAGCAGCACGAGGACGACCGCGCTGAGCACCACCCACAACGTTGTTTTGCTCTTCTTCGGCGGTTGCTGGTCGAACCCGCCCCCGCCGTAGACGCCCAGGCCGCCGTACCCGCTGTTGTAGCCCTGGTGCTGCTGCGGGAAGCCACCGGTCTGCGGGTAGCCGACCGGCTGCGCGTGGCCCTCCTGCTGGGGGTAGGCGCCGCTGCCCTGGTAGCCACCGGTCGGGTAGTCGCCCTGCTGCTGACCCCAACCGGGCTGCTCGTTCCAGCCGCCCTGCCCGCCGCCGCCACCTGGGTAAGTCACGGGGAAACCGTACCTCGTGACCCCGACAGCCCTTAATTCATCAAGCGTTGACTTCCAGATCGTGACCGGCGTACCGTCGCGGCCATCGAATTCAACATATGATGAACTCTGGAGGTCGCGATGCGCACCGCGCTGGTCACCGCCGCCGCAGGTGCGGTGGTGGCGTTTCTGCTGGGGTTGCTGACGTTCGGCGTGCAGGCCACGGTCCACCCGCACGACGTGCCGCTCGCCGTGGTGGCACCGCCGCCGATCGCGGAACGGGTGGCGGCCGCAGACTCGCCCGAGGTCGACCTCCGCGTGGTCACCGCCGCCGAGGCGCGGGCACTGCTGGCCGGTCGGGAGGTCTACGGCGTCCTGGAGATCACGCCCGGCCAGGCCGTGGTCCGGCTCGACCCCGCGGTCAACCCGTCCGGCACGCAGGTCGCGCAGCAGGTGCTGACCGGGGTGGCCCAGGGCGCCGGACTGCCGGTGCGGGTCGAGGCACCGGCCGTCTCCGCCGCCGAACGCACCGCCCCGCTGACCGCGTCGGCGCTGCTGTGGATCGGCGGGATGGTCGCCGGGGTGCTGTTCGTGCTGCTCAGGGGCACCCGGTTCCGGCTCCTGTCCGCGGTGACCGCCGCCGTGCTCACCGTCGGGTCCGTAACCGGTCTGCTCGCGTGGTGGGGCGTGGGCCTCACCGGTGGCGCGCTGGCGTTCCTCTTCGCCGTCGCCGGTGCGTTCGCGCTGCTGCAGGCCGGGTTGTTCAAGCACCTCGGCATCCGCGCGATGGGCGTCCTCGGCGTGCTCTACCTGATGGCGCCCGCGGTGGCCGGCCAGGTGCCGGAGCTGCTGAACCCCGTCTACCGGGTGGCGCTGTGGTCGTGGACGCCGTTCCGGTTCGCCACCGAGGGCCTGCAGGCGGTGCGGCACGACGGCTCGGCGGGCACGGCGTGGTGGGTGTTCGCCGGGATCGCGCTGGCCGGGCTGGTGCTGGTGCTAGCCGGCCAGGAAGCTCAGCCGGACCGTCCGGACGGGGTTGTCGACGTTGGTGTCGACCAGGCAGACCGACTGCCAGGTGCCGAGCGCCAGCACGCCGCCTAGGACCGGGATCGTCGCGTAGGGCGGCACCAGCGCGGGCAGCACGTGGTCACGGCCGTGGCCCGGGGTGCCGTGCCGGTGCCGCCACCTCACGTCGCGGGGCAGGACGTGCTCCAGCGCCGTCAGCAGGTCGTCGTCGCTGCCCGCGCCCGTCTCGATGATCGCGACGCCGGCGGTGGCGTGCGGCACCCACACGTGCAGCAGTCCGTCGCCGTTCTCCTCCTGGAGGAACCGCTCGCACTCGCGGGTGAGGTCGTGCACGACCTCCTCGGCACCGGTGCGGACCTGGATCTCCTCGCTGCGCATGACCTCAGATCTTACGAACCACCCGCGCGGGGTTGCCGACCGCGAGCACGTGAGCAGGCAAATCACGCGTCACGACACTGCCCGCGCCCACGACCGTGTTGTTGCCGATGGTCACTCCCGGGCACACGATCACACCGCCGCCGAACCACACCTTGTCGCCGATGACGATCGGGGCGGTCGTCTCCCACCCCGCGATGCGCGCGTCGTGGTCCTCGATCGGGTGCAACGCGGTCAGCAGCTGCACGTTAGGGCCCATCATCACGTGGTCGCCGATGGTGACCGGGCCGCAGTCGAGGATGACGCCCCCGTAGTTCATGAAGCTGTTGGCGCCGACGCGGGTGTTGTAGCCGTACTCGATCTGCAGGCGCTGCATGAACGTCGTGCCCTCGCCGATCTCCGCGACGAAGCCCTTGAGGATCGCGTACATCCCGTCGAGGTCCTCCGGGTCGTGCGCGTTGAACCGGGCCATCTCCCGCCAGCCGCGCCGCCGGTCCGCGTCCAGCTCGGGGTCAGCGGGCAGGTACGGCTCGCCGTTGATCATCTTGTCGCGGTTGGTTCCCATGGGGACTCAGTATCGTCACGGCATGCGTGTGCTGTTCGCCAGCATGGCCGCCGTCGGCCACACCTATCCGTTGATCCCGTTGGCGGTCGCACTGCGCGATGCCGGCCATGAGGTGCACTTCGCCGTCGGCGAGGAGATGCACCCGGTGCTGGGCAAGCTCGGGCTGCGGCCGTTCCGGCCGGGCCTGGTGTTCGGGGAGATCTACGCCGAGGACATCGCCCAGGAGCTGGAACGGCTGCTGCCCGACCTCGTGGTCGGCGGCTGGGCGGTGCCCGAGGTGGTGTCGGAGGCGCGGCGGCGCGGGTTCCCCGCCGTGTGGCACGGGTTCGGTCGGATGTTCCCGGACGGCATCGGGCTGGTGCGGCCGGAGGGCGGGCGGCACGTCGACATCTGCCCGCCCTCGTTGCAGGACCCGGCTTTCCTGGAGCAGGACCGCATCCCGCTGCGGCCGGTGCCGTTCGCGCCGCCCGGCGAGGTCCCGGTGCGCACGGCGGGCAAGCTCGTCTACCTGACGCTCGGCACCGCGTTCGGCACGCGCGAGCTGCTCGCCGAGGCGGTCGTCGGGCTCGGCAAGCTCTCCGACGTCCAAGTGGTGGTCGCCGCGCCGCGGGTCGAGCTCACCGACGTGCCGCCGAACGTGACGGTGCACCCGTGGCTGCCGCAGGCCGAGGTGCTCCGGTACGCCGACGTCGTCGTCCACCACGGCGGCAGCGGCACGATGCTGGGCGCGCTGGTCGCCGGGGTGCCCCAGGTGGTGCTGCCGCAGGGCGCCGACCAGTCCGCCAACGCGACCGCCCTCGTCGCGGCCGGTGCTGCGGTGCGGCCGCAGGCGTTCAGCGCGGGGCCGATCGCGGACTGCGCGCGGCTGCTGCTGACGGACGGCCGGTACCGGGAAGCCGCTGGTCAGATCGCCCGGGAGATACGTCACATGCCGTCGCCGGAGGAAGTTGCGGACAGTCTGGCGAACGTTGTGTAACACTGTTTTTTATGAAGGCAAGCCGCCTGCGCCGCGGGATGAACCTGTGGCCGCCGTTCCTGTTCGCCGGTGTCCACGTCGAGGAGATCTCGCCGGACTACCGGTATGCGCGCGTGCGCATGCGTCTGCGCCCGTGGAACCGCAACTTCTTCGGCACCCACTTCGGCGGCTCGCTGTTCGCGATGACCGACCCGTTCTGGGTGCTGCTGCTGTTCAACCAGCTCAAGGGCGAGCACGTGGTGTGGGACCGGGCCGGTGAGATCGAGTTCGTCGCACCCGGCCGCGGCACCGTGCGCGCCGAGTTCCGGCTGACCGACGAGCACGTGTCCGAGGTCCTGGAGCAGACGTCGTCCGGCGCGAAGGCGTTGCTCTGGTTCGACACCGACGTGGTCGGGCAGGATGGGACCGTGATCGCGAAGGTGCGCAAGCAGGTGTACGCGCGGCGCAAGCGCGGCAAGCAGCTCGTCCATGCGTGAGGCGTTCGGGGCGGTCTTCGACGTCGAGCCGGGGTACCTGAACACGGCGTCCATCGGCGTGCCACCGCGGCACGTCGCCGACGCGGTGGCCGCCGCCCACGAACGCTGGCGGCGCGGGCAGGACACGTCCTCGTCGTTCACCGACGCGGTCGAGACCTCCCGTGCGGCCTTTGGACAGCTCGTGGGCGTGCCCGCGACGTCGGTCGCGTGCGGCGCCACCGTCTCGCAGTTCGCGTCACTGGTCGCCCAGTCACTGCCGGCCGGGTCGAGGGTGTTCGTCGAACCGGGCGAGTTCACCAGCGTCTCGCTGCCGTTCGTCGCGGCCGGCCACCGGATCGCCGCCTCCGTCGACGAGTGCGACCTCGTCGCGGTCAGCGTGGTGCAGTCGGCCGACGGCGCGGTCGCGGACCTCGGCGCGCTGCGGGCGTCGGGCAAACCGGTGCTGCTGGACGTGTCGCAGGCGGCCGGCTGGATGCCGCTGTCGCTGGAGTGGGCCGACTTCGTCGTCGGCGTGGCCTACAAGTGGCTGATGTCACCCCGCGGTGCCGCGTGGCTGGCGGTGCGGCCGGACCGGCTCGAGTCGCTGCGGCCCGTGGCGGCGAACTGGTACAGCACGGGTGAGAACTACGGCACCGATCTGCTGCTGCGGCCGGACGCACGGCGGTTCGACCTGTCACCGACGTGGTTCGCGCACGTCGGTGCGGCGGTCGCGTTGCCGTGGGTGGCCTCGCTGGACCTCACGGCCGTGCGTGCGCACTGTGTCGGTCTGACGGATCGGCTCCTCACCGGAATGGGTCTGCCGCCCACCGGCTCGGCGATCGTCTCAGTGGGGGAGCCGGCCGCCGAAGGCGTCGTTTCGTCCGTTCGCGCAGGTAGGACCCGATATGCGTGCCACCTGTACAACACGGCCGAAGACGTTGATCGGGTGCTCGCAGCGCTGAGCTGAACGCCGTCCGTTACCGTGGGTCCTTGTGTCGGAACCACGCGAATCACCCGAAGAGGTGACCCAGAACCTGCCTCGCTTCCCACCGAGGCCGACCGACACCGCTCCGCTCTACCCGGCCGACGAGCTCGTGAAGCTGCAGTCGATCATGGACAGCCGCCGCGGTGAGCTGCCCCCGCAGCAGCAGCAGCAACAACAGCAGCGGCCGGCGCAGACGCCGAAGCGGATCTGGTTCGGCAGGGCGCTCGCACTGGTCGGCGTGGCGGTGGTGTCCGGCTTCGTGTGGTGGGTGCTGCAACCCACCGACCCGGTCGACAAGCCGGCGGCGGCCCCGCAGAAGACCGCGGGCGAGTTCGAGTTCACCACCTCGCCGCAGCTGCCGGAGCCGGTGAAGGACAGCGACTGCGCCGCACACGCCACCACCAAGACGCAGGAGTTCCTGAAGGCGACCCCGTGCGTCCAGCTGACGCGGGCGTTCTACACGGCCAAGCTGCCCGACGGGCGCACCGTGTACTCCTCGGTGTCCGTCGTGCGGATGAAGACCGCGGAAGAGGCCAGGAAGCTCAAGGAGCTCACCGAGCAGAACGGCACCGGCAACATCAAGGACCTGGTGCTCGACAAGGCCGTGAGCGTCCCGCCGCTGACGACGCTGGCCAACGGCGGGTACGCCTCCGAGGTGCGCGACCGCGAGGTCGTGATCGTCGAGTCGGACGCGCTGACGAAGGGCCAGGACGCGCTCGCGCACAACAAGGAGATGAAGAAGGTCTCCCAGGACGCGCTCCGCCTCGCGTCCTCCATCGGGAACTAGCGGGAGCTAGCCGGAGGCCACGCCCGGCATCGTGATCGACGCCGGAGTGGTCCCCGCGGCCTTGCGCCACCGCGTCGCCCGCACCGCCGCCGTCGTCAACGCGTCCAGCGCACTCGTGCGCAGCGCCGCGTCGTCGGTCCGCTCCAGCACACCGCGCCAGGCCGCGCACGCGTCCTGCTCGACCGCGACGAGGGCCGCGATCGCCGACGGCCCGTCCGACACCGGCGACGGCGGCAGGTACGCCGCGGCGGGCGGGTTCGGCGTCGCGTTGTGGTCCTTCAGCCATCGCTCCGTGGTGTCCCGGCGCGCGCGGTGCGCGTTCGCGCCCTCGGCGACCGCCGGGTTGTCCAGGAACGCCGATACGAGCCCGTAGGTCCACACCGCGGCGTGCTCGGTGCCCAGCGCGGTCTGCACCGCCTCCGTGCTCACGCCAGCACCTCCCGCAGCGAGGCGCAGCCCGCCGCCACCGACCCGACCAGGCCCGCGCGGTAGGACGGCAACGCAGCCACGGCCTCCGACGCGGCGCGCACCGACTCGTCCAGCGCCGAGCGCAGCGCCGCGACCGGGTTCGGCGGCTGCGGCGGGGTCGGGGGAACGGGCGGCACCGTGGACGACAGCGGCGGGCGCTCGCGGTCCACCTCCGCCTGCAACAGCTGCGCGTGCGCCGCACGGGCCTTCGCGACCTCCGCGGCGGCCGGCACCGCTGTCAGCAACGTTGCCAGCGCCGCGTCCGAACGCGCCTGTGCCGCGAGCGCCGACAACGGGTCCGGCGGCGGAGGCGGGGGAGGTTCTGTGGTGCACGCAACGGCCAGAGGTGCGGCGGCCACCGCGAGCAGCACGCGACGGCGGCTGACCGATTCGGAGATCACGCGAACCAATCTTGCCAGCGGACGGTGGGGCGGTGGCAGGCGGGCGAACGAGATACCCTGGGCGCCCACGGCCGCCGAAACACCGTCGGTCGGGGTTTTCATGCGTTCGAACTGAAGGAGACACCACGTGTCCAGCCCGCCGCGCGGAGAGCTTGCCGCGCAGCTAGCACCCGTTGTGCGGGAAGCGCTCGAAGCCGCCGGCTTCGACCTCGACGCACTCGACGTGAATCAGGCTGGGCGCCGCCGTCTGGTCAAGGTCGTCGTGGACGGCGAGGACGGCATCGGGCTCGACGAGGTCGCCGAGGCGAGTCGCGTGGTGTCCGCCGCGCTCGACGCGCACGACCACCTGATCAACGGGCCGTACACCCTCGAGGTCACCTCGCCGGGTGTCGACCGGCCCCTCACGCACCCGCGCCACTGGAAGCGCGCGCACCTGCGCCTCGTGAAGGTCAAGCAGCCGGACCGGGTCGAGTGGTTCGGCCGCGTCGGCGAGTGCGACGAGAGCGGCGTCGAGCTGCTGCACCAGGGCGAGCTGAAGCGCGTGGAGTACCGCGACGTCGAACGCGCGGTAATGGAGATCGAGTTCAAGCAGCCGCCGGTCGAGGAACTGGCTCGGCTCACTCGGAAAGCACCGGAGGAGGAGCCGAGGTGAACGTCGACATCGCCGCCCTGAGGGCGATCGAACGTGAAAAGGACATCCCCTTCGAGACGGTCCTGGAGGCGATCGAGTCAGCACTGCTGACCGCCTACAAGCACACCGAAGGGCACCACTCGCACTCGCGGGTGGAGATCGATCGCAAGACCGGGGTCGTGCGCGTGCTCGCGCAGGAGCTCGGCCCGGACGGCGTGGTCCAGGAGGAGTGGGACGACACCCCGGAGGGCTTCGGCCGGATCGCGGCCACCACGGCGCGCCAGGTCATCCTGCAGCGCCTGCGCGACGCCGAGCACGAGCGCACCTTCGGCGAGTTCTCCACCAAGGAGGGCGAGATCATCGCCGGCGTCGTGCAGCGCGACGCCCGCGCGAACGCCCGCGGCATGGTCGTCGTCCAGGTGGGGGACACCGAGGGCGTGCTGCCGCCGGCCGAGCAGGTGCCGGGCGAGCAGTACAACCACGGCGAGCGGATCAAGTGCTACGTCGTGAGCGTCTCCCGTGGCGCCCGCGGCCCGCAGATCGCCCTCTCGCGCACGCACCCGAACCTCGTGCGGCGGCTGTTCGCCCTCGAGGTCCCGGAGATCGCGGATGGCACCGTGGAGATCGCCGCGGTGGCACGTGAGGCAGGTCACCGCTCGAAGATCGCGGTGAAGTCGACGGTCTCCGGGGTGAACGCCAAGGGCGCCTGCATCGGCCCGATGGGAGCCCGTGTGCGCAACGTCATGCACGAGCTCGGTGGCGAGAAGATCGACATCATCGACCACTCGGACGACTCGGCCACCTTCGTCGGGAATGCCCTGTCACCAGCGAAGGTTGTGTCCGTGCGGGTGCTCGACGAACGGGCCAAGACGGCCCGTGTCGTGGTGCCCGACTTCCAGCTCTCGCTGGCGATCGGCAAGGAGGGGCAGAACGCCCGTCTGGCCGCCCGCCTGACCGGCTGGCGCATCGACATCCGCAGCGACGCGGAGGCTCCGGCTGCCGGAGCGGTCACATCCAGTTCGGCTGAATGAGCTCCAGGGGATAGAATTATCAACGGATCAACGTCGGGATCGGTTTCCCAGCACATCGGCCCTGTTCGCACGTGTGTCGGGTGCCGAGCTCGGACGTTGCCCTCTGAGCTGCTGCGAGTGGTCGCGGTGGACGGTTCGGTGGTCCCGGACGTCCGTCGGCGGCTTCCGGGTCGGGGTGCTTGGTTGCATTTCGATCTCGAATGTCTCCGCAACGCCGAGCGGCGACGAGCGTTCTCACGGGCCTTCAAGGTCCAGGGAGCACTCGACGTCGCTTCGCTGCGCGAGCACGTCGAGCAGCACGGGAACTTGGCCTCGGGACAGCCCCAGGGCCAGCAAGCAACAAGGAAGCAGGTCGACCCGTCATGAGTCAGCCGTGAAGCTGAAGACATGAACGCGCGACGTTAAGACGAGGTCGATGGGACTTGCCCGCCGGCCTCACGACCTAGGAGAGCAGTGGCAGGCAAGGCCCGCGTGCATGAGCTCGCGAAAGAGCTCGGTGTTACGAGCAAGGAAGTTCTCAACAAGCTCGCCGAACAGGGCGAGTACGTGAAGTCCGCGTCGTCGACCGTCGAGGCCCCGGTGGCCCGGCGACTTCGCGACGCCTACGAAGCCAAGTCCTCGAAGCCGGCTCCCAAGCCGTCCGCTCCGAAGCCGAAGGCACCCGCACCCGCTGCTGCCGCAGCGCCCGCCGCACCGGCGGAGTCCAGGCCGGCAGCGTCCGACACCAAGCCCGCCGCGCCGAAGGCCATGCCCGGCCCGCGTCCGGCGGCACCGCGCCCGGCGGCGCCCAAGCCCGCTCCGGCAGCTCCTGCCGCGCAGGCCCCGGCTCCCGCCGCGCCCGCACAGCCCCAGGCCCCGGCCGCCGCACCGGCACCCGCCGCGTCGGCTCCGGCCGCCCCCAAGGCTGCCCCGGCTCCCGGCTCCAAGCCGGGTGGCCCGCGTCCGGGCCCCCGCCCGGCTCCGCAGCAGACCCAGCAGCAACAGCCCCAGCAGCAGCCGCAGGCCCCGGCCGCGTCGGCTGGTGGGCAGTCCCCGTCCGTGGTCCCGCCGCGCCCGCAGTCTCCCAAGCCTGCCGGCCCGCGCGCCCCGCGTCCGGGCAACAACCCCTTCGGCGTCGGTGGCGGCAACGCTCCCTCGCCGCGTCCTGGACCCCGTCCCGGCCCTCGGCCCGAGCAGGGCGGCGACCGCCCCGCCGGTGGTCCGAAGCCCGGTGACCCGCGTCCGGCGAACCCCCGTCCGAGCGGTGCGCCCGGTCAGGGTGGTCCGCGTCCCGCGGCCGCACAGGGTGGCGGTCGTCCCGGCCCCGGTCAGGGCGGTCCTCGCCCGGCGCCGGGTCAGGGCGGTCCCCGTCCCAACCCGGGCAACATGCCTCCGCGGCCGAACCCCGGCATGATGCCGGGCAACCGTCCGGCCGGTAACCGTCCTGGTCCTGGTGGCGGCGGTGGCCGTCCCGGTGGCGGTGGCGGTGGCGGCGGTCGTCCCGGTGGGGGCGGCGGCGGTGGCGGCTTCCGCGGCGGTGGCGGCGGTGGCGGTGGCGGTGGCTTCCGTCCCGGTGGCGGCGGTGGCGGTGGCGGTGGCTTCCGTCCCGGTGGCGGCGGTGGCGGTGGCGGCGGTTTCCGTCCCGGCGGTGCCGGTGGCGGTGGCGGCGCGCCCGCTGGTGGCGGCGGTTTCCGCGGTCGTCCCGGCGGCGGTGGCGGTGCCGGTCGCGGTGGAACCGCTGGTGCCTTCGGTCGTCCGGGTGGTCCGGCGCGCCGTGGACGCAAGTCCAAGCGGCAGAAGCGCCAGGAGTACATGGACAACATGCAGGCGCCTTCGGTCGGTGGCGTCCGCCTGCCCAAGGGCAGCGGCGAGACGATCCGCCTGCCGCGCGGTGCCTCGCTGACCGACTTCGCCGACAAGATCAACGCCAACCCGGCGTCGCTCGTGCAGGTGCTCTTCCACCTGGGCGAGATGGTCACGGCGACCCAGTCGGTGTCCGACGAGATCCTGGAGCTGCTCGGCTCCGAGATGAACTACGTCGTGCAGGTCGTGTCCCCCGAGGAGGAGGACCGCGAGCTGCTCGAGACGTTCGACATCACCTACGGCGAGGACGCCGGTGACGAGGACGACCTGCAGGTCCGCCCGCCGGTCGTGACCGTCATGGGTCACGTCGACCACGGCAAGACCCGCCTGCTCGACACCATCCGCAAGGCGAAGGTGCACGAGGGCGAGGCCGGTGGCATCACCCAGCACATCGGCGCGTACCAGGTGCAGACCGAGCTCGAGGGCAACCCGCGGCTCATCACCTTCATCGACACCCCGGGCCACGAGGCGTTCACCGCCATGCGTGCCCGTGGTGCGAACGCGACCGACATCGCGGTCATCGTCGTCGCCGCTGACGACGGCGTGATGCCGCAGACCGTGGAGGCGATCAACCACGCGCAGGCCGCTCAGGCGCCGATCGTGGTCGCGGTCAACAAGATCGACAAGGAGGGTGCGAACCCCTCCAAGATCCGCCAGCAGCTCACCGAGTACGGACTGGTCGCCGAGGAGTACGGCGGCGACACGATGTTCGTCGACATCTCCGCGAAGCAGGGCATCAACATCGACAGCCTCCTCGAGGCCATCCTGTTGACCGCCGACGCTTCGCTGGACCTCCGGGCCAACCCGGACATGGAGGCCCAGGGTGTCGCGATCGAGGCGCACCTCGACCGCGGTCGCGGTCCGGTCGCCACGGTGCTCGTGCAGCGCGGTTCGCTGCGCGTCGGCTCCTCGATCGTCGCGGGTGACGCGTACGGTCGCGTCCGCCGCATGGTCGACGAGCACGGCGACGACGTCACCGTCGCGACCCCGTCGCGTCCGGTGCAGGTCATCGGTCTGACGTCGGTGCCCCGCGCCGGCGACACGTTCCTCGTGGTGGAGGAAGACCGGGTCGCACGGCAGATCGCCGAGCGCCGCCAGGCACGCACCCGCAACGCCGCCAACGCGGCGAAGCGCAAGCGCGTCAGCCTGGAGGACCTGGACGCCGCGCTCAAGGAAACCAGCGCTCTCACCTTGATCATCAAGGGTGACAACTCGGGTACCGTCGAGGCCCTCGAGGACGCGCTCATGAAGATCGAGGTCGGCGACGACGTCGAGCTGCGCGTGATCCACCGCGGTGTCGGTGGCATCACCGAAGGCGACATCAACCTCGCCGTGGCCGGTTCCGCCATCGTCCTGGGCTTCAACGTCCGGGCCGAGGGCAAGGCGACCGAGCTCGCGAACCGCGAAGGCGTGGACGTCCGGTACTACACGGTCATCTACCAGGCGATCGACGAGATCGAGGCGGCCCTCAAGGGTCTCCTCAAGCCGGAGTACGAAGAGGTCCAGCTCGGCCGCGCCGAGATCCGCGACGTCTTCAAGTCCTCCAAGGTCGGCACGATCGCGGGTTGCATGGTCCTGTCGGGCGAGATCCGCCGCAACGCGCGTGCTCGCCTGCTCCGTGACGGCAAGGTGATCGCGGAGAACCTCCCGATCAGCTCGCTCAAGCGGTTCAAGGACGACGCCACCGAGGTCCGCGAAGGTTTCGAGTGTGGTCTCACGCTCGGCAACTACAGCGACCTCAAGCTGGAAGACATCATCGAGACCTTCGAGATGCGCGAGAAGCCGCGCGCCTAGTCGGCCGATGAGGGGGGTGCGGAGCCGCTTTAACCAGTGGCTCCGCACCCCTTTCTTCTGGAGGATCTTGCCCATGTACGTGGGGGCTTTGGAACTGGACGTGCTCCTGGGCGACGTCCACTCGTTGAAGGAGAAGCGCTCGCTGGTCCGCCCGGTCGTGGCGGAGCTGCGCAAGCGCTTCGAGGTGGCGGCCGCCGAGGCCGGCCATCAAGACCTGCACCGACGCGCTTTGATCGGCGTAGCAGTGGTTGCTGCCGACGCTGCGCACGTCAGGGACGTGCTCGACAGCTGTGAAAGGCTCGTCGCCGGACGTCCCGAACTGGAATTGCTCTCCGCCCGCACACGACTCGTGGGGCCGGAGGACGACTAGGAAGGGGAGGCTCGTGGCCGACACGGCACGTGCCCGCAAGCTCGCCAAGCGGATCTCGCAGATCGTCGCCTCCGCGCTGGAGCACGAGGTCAAGGACCCGCGCCTGGCCCGCGTCACCATCACCGACACGAAGGTGACCGGCGACCTGCACGACGCGACCGTCTACTACACGGTCCTGGGCGAGCGTCTCGACTCCGAGCCCGACTACGCCGGTGCCGCCGCGGCACTGGAGAAGGCCAAGGGCGTGCTGCGCTCCATGGTCGGGCAGCAGACGGGCGTCCGGTTCACGCCGACGCTGACGTTCATGACCGACACCGTGCCCGACACGGCGCGGAAGATGGACGAGCTGCTCGCCCAGGCACAGGCCGCCGACGCCGAGGTCGCCCGTCTCGCCGCGGGTGCCTCACCCGCCGGTGAGGCCGACCCGTACAAGGCGCCGCGGGCCGACGAGGACGAGGACTGACGAATCGGGACGGTCTCCGGCACACGCCGGGGACCGTCCACTTCGCACCGCTCCTGCCAGCTCCGTCGCCGGAAAGCAGCACAGGAATGGGTGCCTTGTCACACAGCCGGACCACGAGCGGTTAACGTCTCCCTGTGGCAGACGACCTGAGCACCACCATCGCCGAGGCCGCACGGTTGTTGGCAGATGCCCGTGACGTGACCCTGCTGGCGCACATCAATCCCGACGCGGACACGCTGGGCAGCGCGCTGGCGGTCGGTCTGGCGTTGCACCGGCGCGGTGCGCGGGTGCGGGTGGCGTTCGGTGACCCCGAGGTCGTGCCGGAGTCGTTGCGGGCGTTGGACACCGCCGGACTGCTGGTGCACCGCGACGAGGTGCCCACCCACCCCGAGCTGCTGGTCGTCCTGGACACCGCGAGCCTGCAGCGGTTGGGGCCCTTGGCAGATCGCGTCGCCGGCGCCCGCGGACCCGTGATCGTCGTCGACCACCACGTGTCGAACACGCGCTACGGCACCGTTCACTGCGTCGACGAACACGCGGAGGCGACGGTGCTGATCGCGTTGAAGCTCCTCGACGAGATGGACGTCGAGCTCGACGAGCCGATCGCGCGCTGCATCTACGCGGGCCTCGTGACCGACACCGGTGGCTTCCGCAACGCCGGGCCCGCCGCGCACCGGACGGCCGCGCGGCTGCTGGAGACCGGAGTGGACGCCTACCGGGTGACGCGGCCGTTGATGGACGCCCACCCGTTCGCGTACCTGGGCATGCTGTCGCGCGTGCTCGCCCGCGCCGAGCTGGACCCGGCCGCGGCGGGCGGTCTCGGGTTGGTGCACGCGGTCGTCGGGCTGGACGACGCGCAGGGCGTTCGCAGCGAGGAGGTGGAGAGCGTGATCGACGTGGTGCGCTCGACCTCCGAGGCCGAGGTCGCCGCTGTGCTGAAGGAACTGCGCCCCGGCCGCTGGTCGGTGTCGTTGCGCGCGGTGAGCCGGGTGGACGTGCGCGAGGTGGCCCAGGTGCTCGGTGGCGGCGGCCACCGCCTGGCCGCCGGGTTCACGTTCGAGGGCGCACCGGCGGAGGTCGTCGCCGCGCTCAAGGGCGCGTTGGAGCGGGTGGAGTCATGACGAGAACCGGAAGCCCGCGCCTGCTGCGGGAGATCAACGACCGCGCGGCCATCGAGACGTTGCTGCGCAGCGGCGCCATGACCCGCGCCGAGCTGGAGGAGGTCATCGGCCTCTCCAAACCGGCGACCGCGCAGCTCCTCGCACGCCTCGAAGAGGACGGCATGGTCGTCCGCACCGGCCTGCGCGGCGGCGGCCGCGGCCCGCGCGCCCAGATGTGGGCCGTGAACGGCGCCGTCGGCCACGTGGCCGCCGTGGCGCTGACGCCCGAGCTGATCGACGTGGTGATCGCCGACATCACCGGCACCCTGCTCGCCGAGCACAGCACCCCGATGCCCGCCACCGACACCCTCCAGGCCTTCCGCACCGCGGTCCAGAAGGCCGCCGCTCTCGCCGGCCTGCGCCTGGACGCCCTGTCCCACGTCGTCGTCGGCACCCCCGGCGCCGTCGACCCGGCCACCGGCTTCCTCGGCTTCGCCCCGCACCTCCCCGGCCTCGTCGAGGTGGACCTCCCCTCGACCCTGCGCACCCTGCTGGGCACCTCGGTGTCGATCGAGAACGACATCAACCTCGCCGCCCTGGAGGAGATGAGCACCGGCAAGGCCGTCGGCGTCCGCAACTTCGTCCTCTTCTGGCCCGCCGACGAGATCGGCTCGGCCATCGTCGTCAACGGCACCCTGCTGCGCGGCGTGACCGGCGGCGCCGGCGAGGTCGACTCGATGCAGATCCCCGGCGGCCGCTACGGCGACCAGGTGGACAACGAGGCGATCGTGGCCCTCGCCGCCTCGCACGGCATCACCGCCACCTCCGGCGTGGAGGCCGTTTCCGCCGCGTTGGAGGCCGGCGCTTCCGGCCGCGAGTTCTTGTCGGACCTCGCCCGTAGGATCGCTCACGGGTTGGCGAACGTGGTGTGCGTGCTCGACCCGGAACTGGTGCTGCTGTCCGGCGGAGTCGCGCAGGCCGGCGGCGAGACCCTGTGCGAGCTGGTGTCGGAGGAACTGCTGAAGCTGGTCGTCCCCCGCACCTCGGTGCAGCTCGCCCAGATCACCGCGAACCCGGTCCGGTCCGGGGCCCTGCACTCGGCGCTGGCCGTGGCGCGGGAGCAGGTGTTCGGGCTGCCGCAGCGGGCCTGAGCGGGTTCCTGCTCCCATCCCTGCTCCTTCACTCGAACGGGTGGATGTGGGCTGGTGGATGTCCGGATCTCGTCGCTCGGCTCCCTCGCTGGGGAGGAAGCGCGCGGGGGTGCGGGAACGAGGTGGGGCGGGAGTGCTTTCCATCGCTAAGTAGTTCGGTCGTGCGGCTTGAGCGCCTAGGTTCGGTGTGTGGAGGAACAGGGGCTAGGGGTCGGTGGGCAGGGCTCGGACGTGGACCGGGGCGCTGCGGGCCGGAGTGATGCGGGCCGGGATGCTGCGGCCTCGGCAGGGACCGTGGATGGAGCAGGCGCTGCGGGTGCGGGGGTGAATGCCGTTCGCGCCGGCGCGCCAGCCGGTGCCGACCACGCCGGCACGGCCAACGACAACGACGACGGCGACGGCGACCACGTGCCTGCCCGTCGCGTCATCGGCCTGGCCGTGCCCGCACTGGGCGTCCTGGCCGCGGAACCGCTGTACGTCCTCGTCGACACCGCCGTGGTGGGCCACCTGGGTGCGTTGCCGTTGGCCGGCCTCGCCCTGGGGGGTGTGCTGCTGACGCAGGTGTCGACGCAGCTGACGTTCCTGTCGTACGGCACGACTGCGCGCACGGCGCGGTTGCACGGTGCGGGGCGGCGGGGGGATGCCGTTGCCGAAGGGGTGCAGGCGACGTGGCTGGCGTTGGCCGCGGGTGTGCTCGTGGTGTTGCTGGGGCAGGTGTTCGCGCGGCCGTTGGCGGAGGTGCTCGCCGGAGGTGGGGCGGTTGCGGATGCGGCGGTCGAGTGGGTGCGGATCGCGTTGTTCGGGGCGCCGTTCATCTTGGTCACGATGGCGGGCAACGGGTGGATGCGCGGGGTGCAGGACACGCGGCGGCCGTTGCGGTACATCTTGATCGGCAACGGGATCAGTGCCGTGCTCTGCCCTGCGCTCGTGTACGGCGCGGGGTGGGGGCTGGAGGGGTCGGCGATCGCCAACGTCGTCGCGCAGGTGTTGTCGGCGGGGTTGTTCTTCAAGGCGTTGGTTGCGGAGCGGGTGCCGTTGCGGCCGCATTGGGCGGCTATGCGCGCGCAGCTCGGCATGGGGCGCGATTTGGTGCTGCGGAGTTTGGCGTTCCAGGCGTGCTTCATCAGTGCGGCGTCAGTTGCGGCGCGGACGTCTATTGCGGCTGTGGGAGCGCATCAGGTCGTGTTGCAGCTGTGGACGTTCCTGGCGTTGGTGCTGGACTCGTTGGCGATTGCGGCGCAGTCGCTTGTCGGGGCGGCGCTGGGGGCGTCGCGGCGCCGGCGGGCTGAGCGGCTCGCCTGGCAGGTGACGCGGTACGGGCTGGTGTTCGGGATCGGGCTCGGGCTGGTGTTCGCCGCGGTGGCGTCGGTGTTGCCGAGGGCGTTCACCTCGGACGCCGGGGTGCTCGCGGAGGTGCCGAACGCGTGGTGGTTCTTCGTTGCGCTGCAACCGATCGCGGGCGTGGTGTTCGCGCTCGACGGGGTGTTGCTCGGGGCGGGGGACGTGAAGTTCATGCGGACAGCGACGCTCGGGTCGGCGGTGGTCGGGTTCCTGCCGCTGGTGTGGGCCTCGTACGCGTTCGAGTGGGGACTCGCCGGGATCTGGACCGGGTTGTCGGCGTTCATGGTCCTGCGGCTGGTCGCGGTGGTGTGGCGGACGCGGACCGGGGAGTGGGCGGTCGAGGGCGCCGTCCGGTGACGGCTGTCCCGCAGGGTGGGCTGTGGCCGAGTTCACGGCATGGAATCGTTACCAAGAAGGTTGTTTAGGCGATGTAACTAATGTCTGCCCGTCTCCGACCTGGGGAGAGTGTCGCCTTGCCGGTCGTCCGCCAAGATCGAGATGCTGCTCGTGCCGCGTGGCTGATCTGGACCACCGCCGTACTCGTCTACTTCGCCGCCGTCTTCCACCGCAGCACGCTCGGCGTGGCCGGGCTGGAAGCGAGTGAGCGCTTCGGGCTCGGGCCCGCGCAGCTCGGTGTGTTCACCGTGTTGCAGGTGGGGGTGTACGCCCTCATGCAGATTCCCACCGGTCTGCTCGTGGACCGCTACGGGCCGAGGAAGGTCCTCACCGCCGCCGCGTTGCTCATGGGCACGGGGCAGCTCCTCTTCGCGATAGCCGAGTCATATCCCCTCGGGCTTGTCGCGCGCGCGGTGCTGGGCATGGGTGACGCGATGACGTTCATCAGCGTGATCCGGCTCGTCGCGGCGCACTTCTCACCACGGAAGTACTCGTTGGTCGTCGCGATCACGGCCGCGCTTGGGGGCGTGGGGAACCTCGTCGCGACGGTGCCCCTCACGCTCATGCTCGGCAGCATCGGCTGGACGTGGGCGTTCCTCATCGCGGGCGGCGCGACCGCTCTGTACGCGTCGGTGGCGTTCCTGAAGGTCCGCGACGTGCCGCCGGGAACCGTCACGCCGAAGCCGGAGGTCGTGCCGTTCCGCAGGATCTGGCCGAAGGTCCGGCAGGCGTGGAGCGTCCCGGGCACCCGGCTCGGGTTCTGGGCGCACTTCAGCACCATGTCCACGCCCGCTGTGCTCGGCCTGCTGTGGGGCTTCCCGTACCTCGTGCAGGCGCAGGGCATGTCACCGAAGGCGGCGTCGTCCACGCTCGGACTGCTGGTCATCGGCGCGATCGTGACGAGTCCGATCATCGGCGCGTTGTTCTCGCGCAACCCGGAGTGGCGCATGCCGATCGCGGGCTGGTTCCTGGCGTTCGCGTTCATCGGGTGGGGCGTGCTCTTGTTGTGGCCGGGCGGTCACGTGCCGTCGCCGGTCATCGCGGTCGTGTTCCTCGTGCTCACGATCGGTGGACCCATCTCGGGCGTGGCGTTCGCGTTGGCGCGTGACTACAACCCGTCGCACCGGCAGTCCACGGCCAGCGGCCTGGTCAACGTCGGCGGCTTCCTCGCCGTCACGGTGGCGGCGCTCGGCGTCGGTGTCCTGCTGGACCTGCTCGAGAACGTGCTGAGCCCGCAGAACGCCTTCCGCGTCGCGTTCGGCTTCCTCGTCGTGGTGCTCGCGTTGGGCGCCTGGCGGATGCTGGTCTGGTGGCGGCGCGCACGGGCCGCGGTGTTCGCGGCGGAGGCGCGCGGCGAGACGGTGCCGGTGCAGTTGCGGCGTCGGCGTTGGGACGCTCTGCGCGTCGCTTAGGATCAGCGGCCGTGAAAAGTTCTGTTGCACCTGGCCTGGTCGTCGTCGACAAGCCGGACGGCATGACCTCGCACGACGTGGTGGCACGGGTGCGCAGGATCCTCGGCACCCGCAAGGTCGGGCACGCCGGCACGCTCGACCCGATGGCGACCGGTGTCCTCGTGCTCGGCATCGAACGCGCGACGAAGCTGCTCGGCCACCTCGCGCTCGACAGCAAGGCCTACCTCGCCACGATCGTGCTCGGCGCGGCCACCACGACCGACGACGCCGAGGGCGAGGTGCTGTCCACCGCGGACGCGAGCCACGTCGAGGACGCCGCGATCACGGCCGAGATCGCGAAGCTCACCGGCCCCATCCAGCAGGTCCCGTCCGCGGTCAGCGCGGTGAAGATCGACGGCAAGCGCGCCTACGCACGGGTCCGCGCCGGTGAGCAGGTCGACATCCCCGCCCGCCCGGTCACCGTGCACCGCTTCGACGTGCTGTTCAGCCGCCGCGAGGACGAGAAGGTGCTGCTCGACGTCATGGTCGAGTGCTCGTCGGGCACCTACGTCCGCGCCCTGGCCCGCGACCTCGGCGCCGCACTGGGCGTCGGCGGCCACCTCGGCGCGCTGCGCCGCACCAGGGTCGGCCCGTTCGACCTGCGCGTGGCCCGCACGCTGCAGCAGCTGGAGGAGACCCCCGGCCTGTCGCTCGACCTCGACGCGGCGGTCGGCACGGCGTTCCCGCGCCGCGAGATCGACCCGCTGGAGGCCGCGGCGCTGTCCCACGGCCAGCGCCTGAGCGCCGGCGGGTTCGACGGCACCTACGGCGTGTTCGGACCCGACGGCCACGTGATCGCGCTGGCCAAGGACGAGGACGGCCAGGCCAAGCCCGTGGTGGTGCTCAGCCCGGCCGGATGACCCCGGAGGTGCGGCGCAGACCCCGCAAGGCCTGCGCCGCACCACTTCCTCAGCCCTGCAACGGCACGTTCACGAACTCGCCGGCGCCGTCGGTCGCCGTGGCGGACCTGGCCGCCGCCGAGGAAGCCGCCACCCAGCGCAGCAGCTTCGGCACACCGCCGGGGGTCCGGAACGCGATGACCCAGGTGTCACCGGCCGGCGACACGGCCGGGTCGACCACGGTCTCGTCGGCGTAGTTCGTGACCTCGGTCCACGGGTGCCACGCCGTGCTCGCCGACGCGACCTGCCCGGTGCGGTAGACGAACCCGTCGTCACCGCGCACCGCGAGCTGCACCGTCCCCTGCGGCGCCAAGAGCGCGGACGGAGCGCCGACCGCCGTCACGCCGCTGGGCAACGAGCCGGGCACCGCGGTCCAGGTGTCCGGGATCGTGCCGCTCGACGTCGTCTGGACGGTGTGGACGGTGCCGTCCGACTTGCGCGCGAACAGCTGCACGACGTTGTTGGGCAGGGCGACGACCGCGGCCGCGCTGGTGAACCCGTTGGTGGTGGTGCACTGCCACGCCGTCTGCACCAGGTCGGTGATGCCCGCCTTGCACTGGCGGCCGTCGGCGTTGCGGACGACCAGCACGATCGTGTCGCCCTGAGCGTACGCGGTGAAGTCCTTGCTGCCCGGTGCCACCGGTGCCGCGCCACCCGGCCTGCGCCACGACGGGAAACCGCCGTTGAGCACGCGCTGCTGGCGCAGCCAGAGCGCACCGGAGGAGTCGATCGCCACCATCGTCTGGATCTTGTTCGCGGTCCGCACGAACTGCGGGGCGCTGACCATGTACCCGCCGAAGTCGGCGTGCGGGTTCCACACACCGGGCGAGTTGCGCAGGAAGCCGTGCACGTTCGAGTCGGTACCCGGCCCGTAGACGCGGATCATGCCGTTCTCGTTCTCACCCGTCGTCAGCGCACCGCTGAAGGACGAGTAGCCGGTGCGCGTCTCGAACCCGTTGGGGGTCGTCCCCGACAGGTCGGTGATCTCCCCGTGCACCAACGACTTCGCGTTGTCGACGTAGCTGTAGTGGAGGTTGCCCGTGGTGGTGGACCTCAGCAACGACGGCTTGGCCGTCGGCTCGGACGCGGCCGCGGGGATCGCCGGGTTCGTCACACCGGTCACCGCGCAGGTGTCCGGTGCCGCCGTCGTCGTCGCGCTGTCCGCCGCCCAGTTCGTGCCGGCGGGCTGGGCACCGCTGCCCGTGGCGAAGCGCTGCTCGGAGTCGATCCACCGGTACCACCACACGGTCCGGTACTGGGCGTGGATGCCGTAGACGATGTCGCCGCCGGGGGAGAACAGCGTGCTGTGCGCGTTCCACCCCGTAGCAAGCTTGCCGCTGCGCGACACCCACCGCTGGGACGGGGCGTGGTAGCGGAACCGGTACACGTCACCGGCCGGGGTGCGGGCCCACAGCACGCCCTCGCCGGCGGCGACGATCGCGTCGTACTGGTTCCACCCGCCGTCGAGGTACCACTCGGCCCAGCTGTTCGAGGTCTGGTTGTACCGCTTCATCCGCAGCGCTCCGGCGGCGTCGACGTAGTAGAAGTCGCCGCGCGCGTCGATGGTCAGGCGCTGCCGGTAGGCCGGGTCCGTGTTGTAGATCTTCCAGCTGTCCGACGTGTCGATCTTCGTCGACTCGCCGTTCTTGTCCCAGCCGGTGCCCAGCCAGATCTGCTGGTGCACCTCGCCGGCCGAGTTGATGTAGTACACCTTGCCGCCGGGCCCGGCGTACGTCGAGGCGGGCCACCCGTTGCCGATGCCGGCGTTGTTGCCCCAGACGTTCTGACCGGTCTCCGGCTCCTCGTGGTAGTGGATGTGCAACCCGCCACCCGTCCGCGCTTCGAAGATCGGCGCGGTCGTCTTGCACGTGAACGAGTCCACCGCGGCGGCAGTGGGAGCGGTGACCGCGGCGGGGACCACCGCCAGCGCGGTGGCGACGGCCGCGGGCAGGGCGAATCTTCGGAAGTTCATGCGGTTCAAGCCTTTCTGAGCAGAAGAGCGGCGTGTCAGTCGCCGGCGGACGTGAACGAGCCCTGGTCGGCGACAGGAGCGCCGCCCGTGCGCGCCGCGGTCGTGCTCGGCACCCAGAACTGCATCTTCGGCACGCCGTCGGGGGTGCGGAACGCGATCAGCCAGGTGTCGTTGGCGAGCGACATGGCCGGGTCGGAACCTGCCTCGTCGGAGTAGTTCGTGATCTCCGTCCACGGCCACCACGCCGTGCTGGCGGGGGCCTGCTGACCGGTGCGGTAGATCCAGCCGTCGCTGCCGCGCACGGACAGCTGGACGGTGCCGTCGGGTGCTCTCAGCGCAGCGGGGTCGCCCACCACCAGAGCGCCCCCCGGCAGGTCGACCGGCACCGCGGTCCACGCGCCGGTCAGGGTGTCGCTCGCGGTGGTGCGGGTCGTGTAGACCCTGCCGTCGGCCCGCCGCGCGTACAGCTGGAGGGTGTTGTCCGCCAAGGGGACCACGGCCGCCGCGTCCGTGCCGCCGGAGCCGCCGCACGACCAGTCGCCGACCGCGGTGGGCGTGACCGTGAGCTTGCAGTAGTCACCGCCGGTGCGCAGGGCGACCACGTGGATGGAGGTGCCCGTCGTGACGGCGGTGACGTGCCCGGTCGCGC
The DNA here is from genome assembly GCF_054300775.1 of Lentzea chajnantorensis. Lineage (NCBI taxonomy): Bacteria > Bacillati > Actinomycetota > Actinomycetes > Pseudonocardiales > Pseudonocardiaceae > Lentzea > Lentzea chajnantorensis. The sequence goes on from NZ_JBSDZT010000002.1 coordinate 2,673,903, forward strand.
TGATCGGCTGCGCGGTCAGCCTGCGCCACGGGTACAGCGTGCCGTTCGACCCGTACTGCTTCGCCCAGACGTGGCCGTCGGCCGAGAGCGCGACGTAGCCGACCTTGCCGTCCGAGGTGCGGACGGCCTGCGGCGCGGTGAGCATCCGGCCGAAGTGGTTGACCGGCGCCTTCCAGGAGTTGATCGCCTGCCGGTCGAAGACGCGCGCGTCGGCGTCGGTGGCGCGGGCCCAGATCCTGGTGCTGCCGTCGGTGTTCTCGGCGAGCGCGGGCGTGCCGCGGAAGTCGACGGCGGTGTCCGGGAGAGCGCTGAACGGGTGGGGCCCGACCCGCACGTCGGCGATGTCCGAGTGGACGACGTCGCTGTTGCCGTTGACGTAGGCGAACTGGAGGTGGCCGTCGGAGGTCTTGAGCAGCGCGGGCTTGGCGTACCCCGTGGGCGGGACGCTCGGGCGGGCCGGACCCGGTTCGGTGACGAGGGTGCACGCGTCCGGCGCGGCGAGCGCGGTGACGCCGTCGGTCCACCACGTGCCCGCCTGCACGCCGGAGGTGATGTGGTGGGCGGTCTCGGAGTAGCGGAACCAGTAGACCTTGTTGTCGCGGATGCCGTAGATGACGTCCGCGCCGGGCGAGGTCAGGTTCTGGTACTGCTCCCACGGGATGCCGGGGATCGCGACGGGCGCGGGCGTGAGCCAGCGCTGCGAGCCGGCGTGGAAGCGGTAGCGGAACATCGCGCCGTTCGGCTGGCGGGCCCACAGCACGCCGTCACCGGCCGCGAAGATCAGGTCGTACCGGTCCCAGCCGCTGTCGATCGCCAGCTCGTCCCAGACACCGGTGGCCTCGTCGTAGGTGCGGCGCCACAGCCCGCCGTTGCCGTCGACCATGTAGAACGCGCCGGTGCTGTCGATCGTGAGCTTCCTGGCGCCGGCGGGATCGGCGTAGTAGCCCATGCCTTCGCGGATGGGCTTGCTGGTGCCGCCGTTCTCCCAGGACGGCGAGCCGGTGCCGAGCCAGCGGTGCCGCTGCAACGTGCCGTCGGCCGCGTTCAGGTAGTACATGCGGCCGTCCGGGCCCGCCCAGCTCGCCGCCGGCCAGCCCGAGCTCACCTCCGAGCCGTTGCTCCACGCGTCGGCACCGGTCGCCGGCGCGTGGTGCTCGTGCAGGTGCAGCTTGGTGGTGGCGCGCACCGCCCAGAGGCGGGCCGTCTGCTGGCAGGTGAACTCGTCGGCGGCCACGGCCGGTCGTACCGCGTCCGTCAACGCCGGTGCGGCGGTCAGGACGCCCGTCGCGGCGAGGACGGCCATGACCGCGGGCAGCGTTCTTCTGCGCGACAGCTGTGGTCGCATGGGATCTCCCCAGAGGTGGAAGGTGAAGTGCGGTGCGCCGGGAAGGCGGCCTTCCCGGCGGGTGGTCAGCGCTGGAGCACGACCTCGTCAGCGGCTCAGCGGAACGTCCACGAACGAGCCGTTGCCCGTCGGTGCCGCGGACCGGGCCGTGGCGCTCGTCGTCGACGGCGCCGGGACGAAGGAGCGCAGCTTCGGGAGGCCCGCCGGCGTCCGGTAGGCGATGACCCAGGTGTTCTCGGCGAGCGACAGCGTCGGGTCCACCTCCGTCTCGTCGGCGTAGGCGGTGATCTCGTGCCACGGCCACCACGCGGTCGAGGCGTGGGCCTGCTGACCGGTGCGGTAGGTGAAGCCGTCGGTGCCGCGGACGGCCACCTCCAGCGTGCCCGAGGTGGGTGCCAGGACGGCGCTGGGCGGGCCCGCCGCCGTGACGCCCGGCGAGAGCTCACCGAGGATCGGCGTCCACGTGCCGTTGGCCGCGGAGCTGTGGGTGTAGACCTTGCCGTCTGTCCTGCGGGCGAACAGCTGCAGGTCGTCGCCCAGCGCGACCGCGGCGGCGGGGCCGGTGTTGCCCGTGCCGCCGTTGTTCTGCCACACCACGGTTTCCGTGGTCGGCGTCAGCGCCGTGGTGCCGTACGTGCCGTCGGTGCGCAACGCGACGACCTTGATCGTGTTGTCGACCGCCAGCACGGTGAGCTGACCGGTCGGGCGGGGTTCGCCGGTCTGGAACGACTGGCCCTTCACCCGCGACCACGGGAGCAGGTCGCTGTTCGCGGTCTTCTGCGACCGCGTCCAGAGGAAGCCGTCCTTGTCCACGGCCACGTACGAGACGAGGCCGTTGGTGCGCACGAGCTGCGGCGGCGACTGCATCCGGCCGCCCAGGTCGGCGAGACCGCCGAACGAGGCCCCCGGCTGGGCCTGGAAGGCGCCGCGGGCGTCGGAGTCCTCGGTGTGCGCCGCGATCCGCAGCGACTGGTCCTGGTTGTCCACGATGGACGGAACACCGGTGAGGTTCGTGACACCGGGGAACGTCTCGAAGCCGTTGGGGCCGCCGGAGAGGCTGCGCACCTCGGCGTGGACGAGCATGCCGTCCTTCGCGACGTAGGCGTACTGCAGGTAGCCGTTGGACGTCTTGGTGAGCGCCGCGGCGGCCAGCCGGTTCCGCGGCACGACCGGGCGGTCCGGGTTCGGCTCCGGGGTGCGGACGCAGTTGTCGGTCAGCGCGAACACGGACAGGTCGTCGTGCCAGCCGTTGCCGACCTCCCGGCCGAAGCCGGTGACCGGGTCGCCCTGCCAGGTGCCGTTCGTCTCGTCGTAGCGGTACCAGAGCAGCTGGCCGGTGTCCGGTCGCGTGCCGTACAGCACGTCGCCGCCGGGGGAGAAGACGCGGCTGAACATCTGCCAGCCGAAGCCGACCGGCTTCGCGTACTCGAGCCAGCGCTGCGACGGCGCGTGGTAGCGGAAGCGGAACAGCTCACCGGCGGAACCGGCCTTGCGGGCGTAGACCACACCGTTGCCCGCGGCCGTGATGAGGTCGTACTGCTCCCAGCCGGTGTCGATGACCGTGGCCGCCCAGGTGCCGTTCGACTCGTCGTACGAGCGCCAGTGCAGGTTGCCTGCCTTGTCCACGTCGTAGAAGTGGCCGAGCGGGTCGACCGTGACCCTGTTCTTGAAGTTCGCGTCGGCGTGGTCCTGCCAGTCGTCGGCGATCTTGCGCCCGCTGCCGCCGTCCTCCCAGCCGGTGTTCGGGTCCAGCCGGAAGCGCCAGAGCTCCCCGTTCTCCTTGACGTCGTAGACCCGGCGGTCGGGGCCGCCGAACGCCCGCGACGCCCAGCCGGAGCCGACCTGGTTCCACTGGTTCCACTGCGCGGCACCGGTTTCCGGTTCCTGGTGCGGGTAGAGCCACAGGTTGCCGTCCGGGTAGACGGTGAAGATCAGCGCCTCGGAGTTGCACCTCAGGTAGTCGTCGGCCGCGTGGGCGACGACGGACGTGCCCGGTGCCACGACGGTGCCGAGCACCGCCGCCAGCGCGACGGCGATGGACGTGCTTCTTCTTCGCGACAGCTCAGGTCGCATCGATCCCCCCAGGGCATGTGTGAAGTTGGGCGATGGCCCGCGCCCCTCCCTTGGCCCGTGCACCGCGCACGAAGCATGCGGCGCGCACCCCGCCCACCGCAAGGGGCTTGCTTTCCGCGGCGCCGGAACGCATCCTGTGCGCTGCGTCGTGTCCGACCTGGGGAGGTGCCGGGCAAGGCGGCCTGGGTGGACACATGGGGGGATTCGACGTGGCCGAACCGCGGTTCTTCAGCATGCCCGGAAAACGGGCGCCGGGCAGCCGCGGCCGGCGTGCCGGTCTGGCCGGACTCGTGGGTGTGTTGGTGCTCACCATCGCCGGTCCCGCGCTCGCGGAGGTCTTCCCGGAGGCGTTGCAGCGCACCATCGCCGCGATGGGCCCGGCGTCCGGGCCCGGACAGCAGTGGGGTGACGCGGCCGCCGCGAACGGCGACCCGGCGGCGAACAGGGCAGACCCCCGGTCGTTGCAGGCGGAGTACCAGCCCGTGAAGGGCCAGGACACACCGTCCGCGAAGGACAACCCCACCGAGGTCGTCACGAGGGAACGCGGCGCCGTCCGCGGGTTCGACGCCGCCACGAGCAAGGAGCTCGCCGACCGGCGAACCGAGACGAGCCGCACGTTCGGCAACGCCGACGGCACCGAGACCACCGAGGTCAGCCAGGAGCCGATCAACCACCGCGGGCCGGACGGCAGCTGGGCACCGGTCGACCCGAGCCTGGTGGCCGCGGGCGGCGGCTGGCGCAACGCCTCGGACAGCGTCGACATCAGGCTCGCCGCCGCGGCCGACGCCACGCCGCTCGTGCGGTACGCCCTCGACGGCGACCACGAGCTCGGCTTCTCCCTGCGCGGGTCCGCCGCGTCCGCCGGGCAGGTGAGCGGCTCCTCGGTGACCTACCCCGCCGTCCAGCCGCGGGTCGACCTCAGGTTCGACGTCAGCGCGGGCACGGTCAAGGAGTCCATCGTCCTGCACTCCGCGGACACGCCACGGACGTTCGACTTCCCGTTGCACCTCAAGGGACTCACGCCGCGCATCAGCAACGGCAACCTGGAGCTCACCGGCCGTGACGGGAAGGTCGCCGCCGTCGTGCCCGCCGGGTTCATGGTCGACGCCCACGACGGCCCCGCCGGTGGCGTCCAGTCGAAGGGCGTGCGGTACGAGCTGGCCGGACAGGTGCTGCGGGTCACGCTCGACGACGCGTGGCTCCGAGACCCGGCGCGCAAGTACCCGGTCGTGGTCGACCCGACGGTGACCACGCCGGAGTCCGGCCACACCATGTACGTGCAGCGCGTCGGCAGCTCGTCGAACACCAGCTACTCCGACGGGGCCCAGCTGCGCGCGGGCACCGTGGTCGACAACGGCACGCGGATCAACGCCGCCACCTACCTCGACTTCTCCGGCATCGAGAACACCCTGCGCAACCACCGGATCTTCGGCGCCACCCTCGGCCTCACCAACGAGTGGTCGTACTCCTGCGGCGCCCGGCCGGTGTCGGTGCACCCGGTCACGCAGGGCTGGAACGCGTTCGCCGGCACGTACCCCTACCCCGGCCCCGCCTACGGTGGTGAGCTGGCGAGCTCGTCGTTCGCCTACGGCTACATCGCGCCGGGCAGCTCGCGGTCGAACTGCCCGCAGGCCACCGCCGCGATCGACCTCGGCGCCGCCGGTCGCGACCTCGTGCAGCGCTGGGTGACCGGCCAGCAGGCCAACTACGGCCTCACGGTCCGCGCCTCCGAGACCGACGTGTACGGCTGGAAGAAGTTCTACGGTCACGCGACGGCGAACAAGCCGAAGCTCTCGATCACGCACACCCCGTACGACGCCGAGTACCGCTTCGACCGCCCGGTGCCCAAGCCCGCGCTGCTCAAGGGCGGTGTGCCCGGCACGATCGGCATCAGCGTGACGAACCGGGGCCCCACCACGTGGACCCCGGGCGAGTACGTGCTGTCGTACCGCCAGTTCGCCGCCAGCGGTGCGCCCATGGTGCAGGTGAACGACTCCGCGACGCTCACCGGTGACGTCGGCCGCGGGCAGACGGTCGCGCTGGAGGCGAAGATCTTCCCGCCCGCGGACTGGGGCGAGTACACGTTCGAGTTCTCCATGCACCGCAAGGGACACGCGTACTTCGTCGACGAGCAGATCCCGCCCGCGGTGCTCAACCTCGAGATGCAGAACGTGCCGCCGGCGTTGCAGGAGCAGTACCCGCCGAACGGCTACTCGGCACCGACGCTGCGCCCCACGCTGTGGGCCGGCGGCATCGACATCGACAACGGCGGTGCCGGCCTGCAGTACCGGTTCAAGGTCTGCGACAAGGACAACGCTTCGTCCTGTGTGGACTCCGGGTACAGCGCGAACCAGTCGTGGACCGTGCCGGCAGGCGCGTTGCGGTGGAGCAAGACCTACCTGTGGAACGCGTTCGTGAAGGACTCCGGTGGCGCGGAGAGCCAGCCGGTCCAGGGCAGCGCGCTGCTCACCGCCGTGCCGCAGCCGGAGATCACCTCACACCTGGGCAACGCGCCCTACAGCGGCAGCACCGGTGAGGTGGACGCGCAGGTCGGCAACTACCGCACCAGCGCGGTGGACCTGTCGGTCGGCGGTGTCGGGCCCGCGCTCGGCGTGTCCCGCACCTACAACAGCCTCGACCCGCGCCGGGACCTGACGTTCGGCGCCGGTTGGAGCACCCAGTTCGACATGCGGGTCGTCGAGGACACCGACGGCTCCGGCAACGCCGTGGTCACCTACCCGGACGGCCAGCAGGTCCGCTTCGGCCACAACGGCGGCGGCACCTACTCGCCCCCGCCCGGCCGCTACGCCACGTTCTTCCGCAACGACAGCGGCTGGACGCTCGTCGACAAGAACTCGACCGGCTACTTCTTCCGCCCCGACGGCAAGCTGGCCAGGATCGCCGACAACAGCGGTCGCTTCATCGACTTCACCTACGACGCCACCACGGGCCGGCTCACCTCCGCCGGCAACCCCGCCTCCGGTCGCGCGCTGACCTTCACCTGGACCGGCGACGTCGTCACGCAGGTCAGCGCGACCGTCGACGGCACCGAGCTGAAGTGGGCCTACACCTACTCCACCGACCTGCCCGAACGCGGGCGGCGGCTGGAGGAGGTCTGCGACCCGAAGGGCGGCTGCACCACCTACTCCTACGGCTGGGGCTCGCACTACCGCAGCACGGTCCTCGACACCCGGCCCGAGTCCTACTGGACGCTGGGCGAGACCGACGGCTCCGCCAAGGCGCACAGCCAGATCGGCCTCAACCTGGGCAACGACGCGGCCACGTACACCGACGTGACCCGCGGTGTGACCGGTGTGGCCCAGGGCTCACCGGACAGCGCGGTGTCGTTCGACGGCACCAAGTCGCGGGTCACGTTGCCGGACAACGCCATCCGCAAGAACCGCAGCGTCGCCGTCGAGCTGTGGTTCAAGACCACGAAGTCCGGTCCGCTCGCCGCGTTCGCCGACAAGCCGTTCATCGAGAACTCCGCGTTCAACGGCATGTACGTCGGCACGGACGGCAAGCTGCGCGCCCGGTTCACCACCACCGCGGCCACCCAGCCGGCACCGATCACCACCACGGGCACCGTCAACGACGGCCAGTGGCACCACGTCGTGCTCAGCGCGGACGTCGCCACGCAGGTCCTCTACCTCGACGGCGCCAAGGTCGGCGAGATCGCCGGTAACGTGCAGACGGCGGCGCTGAAGCACGGCCAGCTCGGCGCGGGCAACAGCTCCGGCCCCGCGTGGGGTGCGCCGCAGTGGTTCTTCCAGGGCGAGGTCGACGAGGTCGCCGTCTACGCGCACCCGTTGGGGCTCAACGAGGTCAACGCCCACGTGCAGGCCGCGAAGATGCCCGGCGCCCAGGTGGCGAAGGTGACGTTGCCGAGCGGACGGGTCGCGGGCGAGGTCCGCTACGACACGGTCCGCGACCGGGTCAGCGAGCAGATCGACCGCAACGGCGGCTCGTGGCGGTTCGGCGCGCCCGCGTTCACCGGCAACGAGCAGAACCCGGTGCGCACGGTCCGGGTCACCGACCCCGGGAACCGCCACCACTTCTACGACTTCGACCCGCTGCGCGGACGCATCCTGCGCTACCTCTCGCCGCTCGGCATGGAGACCCGCAAGGAGGACCGCCCGCCGGGCTCCACGGCACCGGCACCCGGTGAGCCCACCTGCGCGCCGCAGCCGGACGGCAGCTTCTGCGACGTCCCGGTCACCGGTGGCGGTGGTTTCGTGAACGTCGAGTTCCAGGGCGTGCGGAACTTCTCCTACGACGAGGCCGGGTTCCAGACGACGATCACCGACGAGGTCGGCAACCAGGTCGTCCTGGCGCACGACCCCCGCGGCAACGTCAAGTCCCGCAAGACCTGCCGCCGTGCCGCGGACTGCCAGGTCGCCCACTACACCTACTACCTCAACCCGGCCGACCTGACCGACCCGCGCAACGACAAGGTGATCGAGCACCGCGACGGGCGGTCGGCCGGCGCCACCGACAACACCTACCTCACCCGGTACTCCTACGACCCCAAGGGCCGGCTGCTGGAGCAGGTGACCGCGGACAACGCGTCCGTGAAGCACACCTACACCGACGGCAGCTCCGCGGCCGTCGGCGGCGGCAACGAACCGGCCGGACTGGTGAAGACCAGCCGCGACCCGATGGGCGCCGTCACGACGTACCTGTACCACCGCAACGGTGACGTGGCCGAGGTCCGGTCGCCGAGCGGTCTGCGGCAGGTCTCGACGTACGACGCGCTGGGCCGCAAGGTCACCGGCAAGACCATCTCCGACGCCTACCCCAACGGGCTGCTGACGACGTACAGGTACGACGAGCGTTCTCGGCTCGTGCGCGTCACGGCACCCGGTGTCGTGAACGTGCTCACCGGCAAGACGCACGTCCTGCAGACGTCCCTGGAGTACGACGCCGACGGCAACCAGACGAGGGTGTCGCGCGCCGACCTCACCGGCGGCGACCCGATCCGGGAGACGTTCACCCACTACGACTCGCGCGGCCGGGTCGAGCGGGTGGTCGACGCCGAGGGCGGGGAGATCTCGCTGGGGTACGACTCCTTCGGCAACACCACGTTCGTCGTCAACGCGGACGGCGTGCGCACCGAGTTCGCCTACACCGCCCGCAACGCGGTGTCCGAGGTGCGGCTGCGCGGCTGGAACGGCGACCCCGAGGGCGCGCCGGCGCTGCCCAACGGCTACCTCGTGGTGCAGCGCAACAGCTACGACCGGGCCGGCCGGCTCACCCGCACCACCGACGCCATGAACCGCACCGAGGTGCGCGACTACTACGGCGACGACCTGCTGTTCTCCCGCAAGCTGCTGGGAGCGGGCACGGGGACCGGCGCACCGCCGAAGATCGACCTGGAGACGAACTCCTACGACGGCGCCGGCAACCTCGTCGAACGCCGCCAGCCCGGCAACCTCGTCACGAAGTACACCTACGACGCCGTCGGCCGCACGCTCACCACCGTGGACGACCCCGGCGGCCTGGACCGGCGCACCGCGTTCGCCTACAACCTGAACGGCGGCATCACCCAGGTCACCCGCACCGGCAACACCTCCAACGCGGGGCAGCTGCAGAGCGGCACCGCGGAGGTCGTCGACTACGGCTACGACGCCTTCGGCCGGCGCACGTCGGAGGACGTGCGCCTGAACACCGGCCGGCTGCGCACCACGTGGGAGTACGACCAGCGCGGTCTCGTGCGCAAGGTCGTGCCACCGCGCGGCAACGAACCGGGCGCCAGCGCCGCCGCGTTCACGACCGACCTGACCTACGACGAGGCCGGCCGCCTGGTCGGCACGACCTCGCCCGCCGTCTCCGTCGTGACCGCCGAGAACGACCCCGCGACCGTGCGGCCCGTGACGAAGATCGGCTACAACGCGTTCGGCGAGTCGCAGCAGGCGCAGGACGCCAACGGCGTCGTGCACCGCTCCGAGGTCGACCGGCTGGGCCGGACCGTCAAGTCCTCCGCGCCCTCCTACACACCGCCCGGTGCGTCGCAGCCGGTCGAGGGCTTCTCCACGGCGCGGTACGACGGCAACGGCAACGTGCTGGAGACCGTCGACGCGCGCGGTGCGTCGACGACGTTCGAGTACGACCAGATGGGTCGCGTGGTGAAGACCACCGGCCCGGCCGGCAGCGTCGTGCGGACCTACACCAGGACCGGCGAGCTGCTGTCCACCGTGGACGAAAGCGGTGCGCGCACCGAGTCGACCTACGACGTGTTCGGCCGCCTCGCCACGAGCACCGTGCTGGAGCGGTCGCCCGCCAAGACCCTGACGAGCACCTACTCCTACAACGCGGCCAACCGCCTGGAGAAGGTCAGGTCGCCGCTGGGCGCCGAGTCGAAGCTGGAGTACGACGTGCTCGGCTCGCTCGTCCGCAGCACCGACCCCGCCGGTGTCGTCAGCTCCTTCGGCTACGACCTCGCGGGCCGCCGGATCAAGGTGGCCGACGGCGCCGGCCGCGCCACGTTCACCGGGTACGACCAGGCGGGCCGGGTCGAGTCGGTCCGCCGCCTCAGTGCGTCCGGCGGGCTGGTCAGCCGTTCGACGTTCGTCCACGACGCCGCCGGCAACCTGACCACCGCCACCGACCCGCTGGGCCGCAAGACCACCTACGCCCACGACGCGCTCAACCGCACCGTCGGCCAGGTCGAGCCGGTCTCCGACACCGAGTCGATCACCACGTCCTCCGGCTACGACTCGGCCGGCAACCGCACGCGGTTCGTCGACGGCCGCGGCAACCGCACCGCCTACACCTACAACACGCTCGGCCTGCCGGAGTCCACGATCGAGGCGGCGACGGCGGAGCACCCCGCTCCGGCCGACCGCACGTGGACCACGACCTACAACGCGGCCGGCGACCCCGTGTCCGAACGCGCGCCGGGCGGTGTCGTCCGGACCCGCACGTTCGACCCGCTGGGCCGGCTGACGAAGGAGACCGGCTCGGGCGCCGAGGCGGCCACCACCGACCGCGGCTACGACTACGACGCGCTGGGCCGCCTGGTCGGCTCGTCCAGCGCGGGCGGCACCGACACGTTCACCTACAACGACCGCGGCCTGCTGCTGACGTCGTCCGGACCGGGCGGCACCGCGTCGCGCGAGTACGACGACGACGGCAACCTGACCGCGCGCACCGACGCGTCGGGCACCTCCCGGTTCACCTACCTGCTCGGGCGGACCCAGTCCGTGCAGGACGGCGTGACCGGTCTGACGCAGACCTTCGGCTACGACACCGCGGGCCTGCTGAAGACGCTCGACCTGGGCAACGGCCGCACGCGCACCTACGACTACGACGACGGCGGCCGCCTGGCCAAGGACACCGTCGCCGGCGCCGCGTCCGTCGCCTACACCTACGACCGCGCCGACCGGGTGCTCACGAAGACCTCGACCGGCACGACGGCCGCCGGCCAGCAGACCTACGACTACGACCACTCGGGCCGCCTGAAGTCCTGGACCTCACCGGCCGGAACGGTCTCGTACGGCTGGGACGCCGCGGGCAACCGCACCCGCGTGGGCGACGCCCAGTCGACCTACGACGAACGCAACCGCCTCCGCACCGAGAACGGAGCGGTGGTCTCCCACAACGCGCGCGGCGGCGTGACCTCCCGTGCGGGTGTCACGGCCTCGTTCGACGCCTTCGACCGCATGGTGAGCCAAGGCGCGCAGACGTACACGTACGACGCGTTGGACCGCGTGACCAAGCGCAACGACAAGTCGTTCCAGTACAGCGGCACGTCCAGCGCGGTCGTGTCGGACGGCACCGCGGTCTACGGCCGCGACGCCTCCGGCTCGGTCCTCGCCATCGGCCAGGGCACCGACAAGAAGCTGGCCGTCTCCGACCGGCACGGCGACGTCGTCGGCACCCTCGACCCGGCCGGCACCATGACGTCGCTGGCCGACTCGACCGCCTACGACCCGTTCGGCGTGGTCACCTCCGGCGCCAAGCGCGCGGTCGGTTTCCAGGGCGAGTGGACCGACCCGGCCTCCGGCACGGTCAACATGGCCGCGCGCTGGTACAACCCGGGCAGCGGCGGCTTCGAGTCACGCGACTCGTGGACCCTGCCGGCCGCTCCGTCCGGCATGGCCAACCGCTACTCCTACGGGCTCGGGTCGCCGGTGAACCACGTCGATCCGACGGGCCACTACCCGTGCAAGGGCTTCGGCGGCGGCAACCCGTGCGGCGACGACAGCGGTGGCGGTCTCTGCATCCTCATGCCGATGCTGTGCTCGTGGTTCCCCGGCGGTGGCACCCACGAGGACCCCGGTGTCGGTGGCAGCAACCAGTCCAGCAGCAACCAGGGCAGCAGCAACCCGAGCAACAACAGGAAGAACAACAACTCGAACCAGCGCAGGACCCAGCAGCAGACCGACCCGTCGGTCAACGCCCGCAAGCAGGCCCAGGACTACGGTCGCCGCAACCCGTTGCCGGTACCGGAGGCGATGACCCAGCCGTCGTTCAGCGGTGACCGCAAGCCGCCGGTGTCGTCGGCGCCCGACCGGCGTTCCGAGGTCGCGAGCACGTACTCGAACCCGGTCAACGACGTGAACGACAGCTACCGCAAGCTCGAAATGCTGCTCGTGGTGCCCTCGAACGCCCTGATCGGCTCGGTGTCGCTCGCGTCGTCCGGCCCAGGCGAGATGACGTCGGTGCACTGGCGTCAGGACCGCGACCGCGATCCCGACGGCGTGCGGCCGCCCAAGGAGTGCGACCCCGACACCTACCTCAACCACAACGACCTGTGCCCTGCCGGCTCCGTGCCGCCGACGCCGCCGGACCCGCTCGCCGGCTGCGACTCGAACACCAAGGCCAACAAGCCGGAGCTTTGCGGGCAAGGCGGCTTCACGATGTGGGACCTCTTCGGAGGTGAGATCGAGGCCACAGCCGCCTGCGTGCAGGACCCCGGCGTCACCTGGGCATGCGGTCTCGCCGCCGCAGGTGTGGTCCTCGCCGTCATACCGTGGGGGAAGATCTTCAAACGCGCCGGCAGCGGTGTGGTGCGGCTGAGTCCGCTGGAACGGGCTGCGAGCCCGACGCTCACGGACCTGGACGAGGTCGCCGCGCACCTCGGCAAGCTCGACCACTCGCCGAGCAACGACCTCATGATCGGCCGAATCAGGGGCAACCTCCAGGCGGGAAGGCCGCTTCCGCAGAGCCAGACGAACTTCATGCGGCACGAGCTCACGGAGTCCGGACTCATGCAGCAGGGCATGAAGTACGAAGACGCGCACGAGCTGGCGCTCAAGACCCACGACCCCGGTAAGAACTACGACGTTGACATCATCGACAACGACCCGTCGTTCGGCCCGTGGTGGCGCAAGCAGAACGGCCTGCCGCCGAGGAAGTGAGATGTCGGCATGATCGAAGTAGATCTCCAGGGCCGCGGTGTGGTCGCGGTGGAGTTCGGCCGGATGAGCGCTCCACTGCTGGCGGACGACTGGCTCATCGACCGTTCCTCCGCGACCGCCACAGGTGCGGCGGGCAGCACCGTCGTGACCGTGGAGCTGTTGCGGCGGTTCGGCGGCGTCGCTCCGAGGGCGTTGCTCGGAGCGACCTACACACCACTCGGTGCAGAGGCGTCGGCGGGTGTGTTGGAGGTGCGGGTGCCCCGCGCCGCCACGTCGGCCGGCGGCGAGATCACCTGCGCGTCCCGGCTGTGGAAGAACCCGTTCGAGGTGGGCCTGCCGGAGGACTTCCCGGAAGGGGCCTTGAAAGGCGTTCTCTCCGGTGGGGCGGAGCTGCCCGCCGGAACGCTGGTGGTCGACCAGGCAGGCTTCGACGAGATGAACTCGTCGGCGTTCGCCTTCGAACAGGCGGGCGCACTGCTGCGCCGGGTCCTGTCCGCCTCGATGCGTGGGGAAGACGTCGAGGCCGTGGTGGTCAGGACGATGCAGAAGTGGTGACGGAGGACCTGGCGAGGTAGGCGGGCAGCGGCCCCGGCCGTCGTCGTAGGCTGATCACCGTGCAACGCTGGCGCGGACTGGATCACCTCCCCGGCGGCTGGGGCCGCTGCGTGGTCACCATCGGTGTGTTCGACGGTGTCCACAGGGGGCATCAGGCGCTCATCGGCCGGGCCGTCGAGCTCGCGCGGGAGCGGGGGCTGCCGGGTGTCCTCATGACGTTCGACCCCCATCCGTCCGAAGTGGTCCGGCCGGGCAGCCACCCCGCCCAGCTCACGACGCTGCGGCGCAGGGCCCAGCTGGTCGAGGAGCTCGGGGTCGACCACTTCGTGGTGGTGCCGTTCAGCCTGGAGACCAGCCGGATGCCGGCGGACGAGTTCGTGCACGAGGTGCTGGTCGAGAAGCTGCACGCGGCGGCTGTCGTGGTGGGTGAGAACTTCACCTTCGGGCACAGGGCGGCGGGTAACGTCGCGATGCTGCGCCAGCTGGGGCAGCGGTTCGGCTTTGTGACCGAGGGGGCTGATCTGGTGTCCGCTGATGACGTGACCTACTCGTCGACCTACATCCGCGCGTGCATCGACGCCGGTGACGTGAAGGCCGCCGCGGAGGCGCTGGGGCGGCCGCACCGGCTGGAGGGGATCGTCGTCAAGGGCGACGGGCGGGGCAAGGACCTGGGGTTCCCCACCGCGAACCTGTCGACGCCCCGGTTCGCGGCCGTGCCCGCGGACGGGATCTACGCCTGCTGGTTCACCGACGCCAAGGGGCGGACGCTCAAGGCCGCCGTCTCGGTCGGCACGAACCCGACGTTCTCGGGACGGGAACGGCGGGTCGAGGCGTTCGTGCTGGACGTGGACGAGGACTACTACGGCCAGCGGGTCGCCGTGGACTTCGTGGAACGGCTCCGCGAGATGGAGAAGTATGACTCCGTCGAGGCGCTCCTGGAGCAGATGCACCGGGATGTAGACCGAACGAGGGAACTGCTCACCGAGTCGTGACCGTCAGATGGCACGAAGTGCGCATGTGACGGCCTTCGTGCTGGCAGGATGCGGGTCGAAGCAGGCTACGGGAGAGGCCAAGGTGGAGGACCACAAGATCGTTCAGCGCAACCTCGCCCTCCAGCGGGAGTGGTACGGGGAGCCCCTGGGAGACCGGGTGAGGCGCTTGGTCGTGGCCTTCAACGTGTCGCAGGCGCAGCTGGCCGACGTGCTGGGGATCAGCGCGCCCATGCTCAGCCAGGTCATGAGCGGGCGGCGGGCCAAGATCGGCAACCCGGCCGTGCTCGCGCGGATGATCATGCTGGAGCGCAAGGTGCTCACGCCGGACGTGGCGACCGGGGCGCCGGAGGCGTTGCAGCGCGCGCTCGACGACGTGCGCGACTCCAAGCCGACCGTGTCACGCGACTCGCTGCCGGTCAACGGTGACGAGAGCGTCGCGTACCCGGTGCTGCGCCGCGTCGCCGACCGGGTCGAGCTGCAGCAGGCAGCCGACCTCCTGCACGAGGACTTCCCCGCGATCGCCGAGCTGTTCCGCCGCGCCATCCGGGCCGCCGGGCCCCGGTGAGGTTCTTCACCGCCCTCTTCCCGCCCCGGCACGTGGTCGACGAGCTCGACGCCGTGCTGGACCGTTCGCTCGACATCGGGTGGACGAACTCCGGGAAATGGCACATCACGCTCTGCTTTCACGGCGGAAGCGCTGATGAGGAACGTTTCCGGGCACTCGCGGGACATCCCGCGCCGCAACTGCGGGTGAAGGGCTTCGGCGACTTCCGCGGCACGGTCCTGTGGGCGGGAATCGACGGCGACTTAAATGGGTTGGCACGGGCGGCGGGCGCGGACGACAATTGGAAAGCGCACCTGACGTTGGCCTACGGGTACCGGGGCCAGCCGATGCCGGCTTTCAAGAGCAGCCCGTGGACGCCGGCCGAGGCGGTGCTCGTGAGCAGCGCAGACGGCGTCTACTCGCCCGTGGCACGGGTGGGGTTGCGCACGTCAACGCGCCGTTGAGCGGTGTGCCTGATAACCTTCGCAGTTGGGTCTGGCTGCGGTCCGTGGCGGCCAGTACCGGCTACCCCGGCCAGCAATTCGGCGGGCGTGGGGCCGCACGGACCTGAACAAGTAGGAGAACCACCCAGTGGCACTGTCCACGGAGCAGAAGAAGACCATCCTCGGTGAGTACGGTCTGCACGACAGCGACACCGGCTCGACCGAGGCGCAGGTCGCGCTCCTGAGCAAGCGCATCGCCGACCTCACGGAGCACCTCAAGCAGCACAAGCACGACCACCACTCCCGCCGTGGTCTTCTGCTGATGGTCGGCCGTCGCCGCCGTCTGCTGAACTACCTGACCAAGGTGGACATCAACCGCTACCGCGCGCTGATCCAGCGCCTCGGTCTGCGCAGGTGATACCCGCCGAGGGGGAGTGACCGGCCGGTCGCTCCCCCTCGGCGCACAACCGGGTGTATACAGACCCCTGGTTGCAAAGAGGAACAAAACAGGGCCCGCATCGCGCGAAGCAGTTATCGCCGGTCCTCGGTAGTGGCCCTCTGGTGGAACGCCCCAGAGGACTTCGATCGAAGACCGGCCTCGTCAGAACGCGTGTTGCGGTGTCCCAAAAGACGAGGAGAAACACTTATATGACGGACATCGAAGTTCACGAGGCGACTGCCGTGATCGACAACGGCAAGTTCGGCTCGCGCACGATCCGCTTCGAGACCGGGCGCCTGGCGCGCCAGGCCGCGGGCAGCGTGGTCGCGTACCTGGACGACGACACGATGCTGCTCTCCGCCACCACGGCGTCGAAGCAGCCGAAGGAGCACTTCGACTTCTTCCCCCTCACGGTGGACGTCGAGGAGCGCATGTACGCCGCGGGCCGCATCCCCGGCTCGTTCTTCCGGCGTGAGGGCCGTCCGAGCACGGACGCCATCCTGACCTGCCGCCTGATCGACCGTCCGCTGCGCCCGTCCTTCGTGGACGGTCTGCGCAACGAGATCCAGGTCGTCATCACGGTCATGAGCCTCAACCCGGCCGACCTGTACGACGTCGTGGCGATCAACGCCGCGTCCGCGTCGACGCAGCTCGCCGGCCTGCCGTTCTCCGGCCCGATCGGTGGCGTCCGCGTCGCTCTGATCGAGGGCCAGTGGGTGGCGTTCCCGACCCACGAGCAGCTCGAGAAGGCCGTGTTCGACATGGTCGTCGCGGGCCGCGTGGTCGACTCCGGCGACGTCGCGATCATGATGGTCGAGGCGGAGGCCACCGAGAACGTGATCGACCTGATCGGCGAGGGCGCCGTCGCCCCCACCGAGGAGGTCGTGGCCGCTGGCCTCGAGGCCGCGAAGCCGTTCATCAAGGTCCTCTGCGAGGCGCAGGCGCAGCTCGCGCAGGTCGCCGCCAAGGAGACCGGTGAGTACCCGACGTTCCCGGCCTACCAGGCCGACGCGTTCGAGGCCGTTGAGTCGGCCGCCTCCGGCGAGCTTCGCCCAGGCGCTGACCATCGCGGGCAAGGCCGAGCGCGAGAACAAGCTCGACGAGATCAAGGCCGCCACGCTGGACAAGCTGGCCGAGCAGTTCGAGGGCCGCGAGAAGGAGATCGGCGCGGCGTTCCGCTCGCTCACCAAGAAGCTGGTCCGCCAGCGGATCCTGCGCGACCAGGTGCGCATCGACGGCCGCGGTGTCACCGACATCCGCGACCTGGGTGCCGAGGTCGCCGTGATCCCGAGGACGCACGGCTCGGCGCTGTTCGAGCGCGGCGAGACCCAGATCCTGGGTGTCACCACGCTGAACATGCTGCGCATGGAGCAGCAGATCGACTCGCTGTCCCCCGAGACGCACAAGCGCTACCTGCACCACTACAACTTCCCGCCCTACTCGACCGGTGAGACCGGCCGCGTGGGCTCGCCGAAGCGCCGCGAGATCGGCCACGGCGCACTGGCCGAGCGCGCGCTCATGCCGGTGCTGCCGAAGCGGGACGAGTTCCCCTACGCGATCCGCCAGGTGTCCGAGGCGCTGGGCTCCAACGGCTCGACGTCCATGGGCTCGGTCTGCGCCTCGACGCTGTCGCTGCTCAACGCCGGTGTCCCGCTGAAGGCACCGGTCTCCGGCATCGCGATGGGCCTCGTGTCCGACGAGGTCGACGGTGAGACCCGCTACGTGGCGCTGACCGACATCCTCGGTGCCGAGGACGCGTTCGGCGACATGGACTTCAAGGTCGCGGGCACCAAGGAGTTCGTGACGGCGCTGCAGCTCGACACGAAGCTCGACGGCATCCCGTCCGAGGTGCTGGCGGCGGCGCTGGGCCAGGCCCGCGACGCGCGCTACACCATCCTGGAGGTCATGGCCGAGGCCATCTCCGACCCGGACGAGATGAGCGCCTTCGCTCCGCGCGTCACGTCGGTCAAGATTCCGACCGACAAGATCGGCGAGGTCATCGGCCCGAAGGGCAAGATGATCAACTCGATCACCGAGCAGACCGGTGCCGACATCTCCATCGAGGACGACGGCACGATCTACGTCGGTGCGGCGGACGGCCCCTCGGCCGAGGCCGCGATCGACATGATCAACGCGATCGCGAACCCGCAGCTGCCGAAGGTCGGCGAGCGCTTCCTGGGCACCGTGGTGAAGACCGCAGCGTTCGGCGCGTTCGTCTCGCTGCTGCCCGGCAAGGACGGCCTCGTCCACATCTCGAAGCTGGGCAACGGCAAGCGCATCGCGAAGGTGGAAGACGTCGTCAAGGTCGGCGACAAGCTCCGCGTCGAGATCGCCGACATCGACCAGCGCGGCAAGATCAGCCTGGTGGTCGTGAACGAGGACGCCGCCGAGGCGCCCGCGTCCGACGCCACCGAGGCGCCCGCTGCCACCGAGGCCGCTGAGGCGGCTCCCGCGCAGTGAGCACGACTGACAACAACGTGACGGCCGCGGGTGCATCCACCCGCGGCCGTCCGCGTACTCCAGCGCTGGGGCACCTGCAGAAGCCGGGCAGCACGCGGGTGCTCGAGACCTCCGCGGGCTCCGAGGTGCGGCGCAGCATGCTGCCCTCGGGGCTGCGGGTCATCACCGAACGCATCCCCGGCGTGCGGTCCGCCTCGGTCGGGCTGTGGGTGCAGGTCGGGTCGCGCGACGAGCGCCCGGCGGTCGCGGGCGCGGCGCACTACCTGGAACACCTGCTGTTCAAGGGAACGGCGCGGCGTTCGGCGGCGGCGATCGCGGAGGAGATCGACGCGGTCGGTGGCGAGCTGAACGCGTTCACCGCCAAGGAGCACACCTGCTACTACGCGCACGTCCTCGACGAGGACCTGCCTCTGGCGGTGGACCTGGTGGCGGACGTGGTGTTCGAGGCGTTGTGCGCGCCGCGGGACTTCGAGACCGAACGCGGTGTCGTGCTCGAAGAGATCGCGATGCGCGACGACGACCCCGAGGACCTGCTGCACGACGCGTTCATCGAGGCGTTGTTCGGCGGGCACGCGCTGGGCCGTCCGGTGCTGGGCACCGAGAAGTCCATCCAGGACATGGAACGGGACAACCTGTACTCGTTCTACAAGAAGAACTACACGTTGCCGCGCATGGTGTTCGCCGTCGCGGGCAACATCGAGCACGCGCACGTCATGCGCCTGGTGCGCAAGGCGATCGGTGACCGGCTGTCGCGGGAGGGCAGCGCGGTCGCACCGCGGGCGGGCCGGGCGCGCATCGCCGACGCCCGCAAGCTGGTGCTGCACACCGACGACACCGAGCAGGCGCACCTGATGCTCGGCATGAAGGGCCTCGACCGCCACGACGAGCGCCGGTTCGCGTTGAACGTGCTGAACGCGGCGGTCGGCGGCGGCATGAGCTCGCGGCTGTTCCAGGAGGTCCGCGAACGCCGCGGCCTCGCCTACCAGGTGTACTCGTCGGTCGGCATGTACGCCGACACGGGCACGTTCGCCGTGTACGCGGGCTGCCAGCCGGACCGCCTCGGCGACGTCGCCGGCGTGATCCGCGAGGTGCTGGTGGACGTGGCGCGCGGTGGCCTGTCCGACGCCGAGGTGGCCCGTGGCAAGGGCCAGCTGCGCGGCGGGCTGGTGCTGGGCCTGGAGGACACGAGCTCGCGCATGTCGCGGATCGGCAAGTCCGAGCTGAACTACGGCGACCACCTGAGCGTCGAGGCGACGCTCGCGCGGATCGACGCGGTCACCGCCGAGGAAGTGGCGCTGCTCGCACGTGATCTGCTGCGCCGACCGGTCGCCGCCGCGGTGGTCGGTCCCTACGATCATGCCGACGATCTGCCGGACCAGGTACACGAGGTGATTGCATGATTCGCGTCGGTGTTCTCGGCGCGCGGGGCCGCATGGGCTCCGAGGTGGTCCGCGCCGTCGAGGCGGCGAAGGACATGGAGGTCGTGGCGGCACTCGACGCCGACGACCCGTTGCCGGCCCTGGTGGACGCGGGCGCTCAGGTCGTCGTCGACTTCACGCACCCGGACGTCGTGCTGGGGAACCTGGAGTTCTGCATCGGCGCCGGAATCCACTGCGTCGTCGGCACTTCCGGCTTCGACCAGTCCCGTTTGGACGCCGTGGCGGCACTGCTCGCCGACCAGCCGTCGGTCGGTGTGCTGATCGCGCCGAACTTCGGCATCGGCGCGGTGCTGCTGATGCGCTTCTCGGAGATCGCGGCCCGCTACTACGAGTCGGCGGAGATCATCGAGCTGCACCACCCGCGCAAGGCCGACGCGCCTTCGGGCACGGCCGCGCACACGGCCCGGCTGATCGCGGCGGCCCGCGAGGGCATGGACCCGATGCCCGACGCGACCACGCAGGAGGAGCCGGGTGCCCGTGGCGCCGTCGTCGACGGCGTGCGCGTCCACTCGCTGCGCATCGCCGGCATGATCGCGCACCAGGAGGTCGTGTTCGGCGGCGAGAGCGAGACGCTGACGCTGCGCCAGGACTCGTTGCACCGCACGTCGTTCATGCCGGGGGTGGTTCTCGGGGTGCGGGAGATCGTCTCGCGGCCGGGGCTCGCGGTCGGTCTCGACAAGTACCTGGACCTGTGAAGACCCGGATCACCGTGGGGCTGCTGATCGCGGCCCTCGCGGTGTACTTCGTGCTGCTGGCCGGCCGTGCCGTGGCGTTGCTGCGCACCGGTGACGTGGTGGCGGTGCTGCTCGGTGTCGGCGTGCTGATCCTGCCGCTGCTCGGTGTGTGGCTCGTGTACTCGAACCTGCGGTTCGGGTGGGAGACCGAGAGGATGGCCCGCGAGCTCGACGCGGACGGGCTGCTGCCGGACGTCTCGCACCTGCCGCGCCGTCCGTCCGGGCGGGTCGACCGGGATGCCGCGGACGCGTGGTTCGAGGAGCGGCGTGGTGAGGTCGAGACCTCACCCGACGACTGGCGCGCCTGGTTCCGGCTGGCGTACGCGTACGACGTCGCCGGGGACCGCGGCCGGGCCCGGGAGACGATGAAGAAGGCCATCCAACTGCACTCCTGACCTCGTCGGGGTGCTGGACACGGTGAGACGCAGGGGTTCCCGCAACGGGGACCCCTGCGTTCGTTTGTGCGGGTGAAAGCGGCCCTCGACCGGCGAGCAGGCACGTGCACAATTGACAAAAAAGCTTTGAACGTTCAAAGTTGTTTTTGCGATGAGAGACGTCATCTACCTGGAACGGATGGAGCAGGCCGAGACCCTGCTCAAGCCGCAGCGGATCGAAGTGCTGCGGCAGCTCGCCGCGCCGCGATCGTGCACCGAGGTCGCCGAGGTGCTGGAGCAGACGCCGCAGCGGGTGCACTACCACGTGAAGCAGCTGGTCAAGGCCGGGTTGGCCGTTCAGGTCGCCGAACGCAAGGTGCGCGGGGTGCACGAGGGGCTCTACCAGGCGGTGGCGCGGTCGTACTGGCTGTCGCCCGCGCTGGTGGGGCGGATCGGGACCAGGGACGAGCTGGCGCTGGGGCACCTCGTGGACCTGGCCGAGCAGGTGCAGTCGGACATCGCGGCGCTCGACCGGGACGGGGAGCTGCCGTCGGTCGGGGTGTCGGGGGAGATCCGCGTGCGGCCGGAGGACCGGCAGCGGTTCCTGGCCGAGCTGCAGACGACGTTGCAGGAGCTGTTCACCCGTTACGGCGGGGACGAGGGTGATGCGTTCCGCGTTGCCCTCGCCTGCTATCCGAAGGGAGACAACCGATGAGCACGGGAGTGGTGCGCGTTCGGGCACGGGCTTCGGTCGAGCGCGTGCGGGAGGCGTTGACGAGCGCCGGCGAGCTGCGCGTGTGGATGGCGGAGCACGCCGAGGTGGACCTGGAGCGCGGCGTCTTCGAGTTCTGGGGGCGGTTCACGCCGGAGGGGGAGCGGGGTCGGCAGAAGCTGCTCGGGTTCGACGAGCGGTCGGTGCGGTTCTCGTGGTTCCTGCACGGCGAGGAGCACACGGTGGAGCTGTCCGTCGAGGAACGGGACGGGGAGACCGTTGTCGCCGCCGCGCAGTCGCCGTACCCGGAGTGGGGCGAGGCGATCGTGGACGAGGTGCACGCCGGGGTGGAGCAGACGTTCTGGTCGTTCATGCTCGCGAACCTCGTCGAGCACGTCGAAGGACGCGAGGTGTTCGGGTTCTGCGACTTCTCGACGTCCGAGCAGCGGTTCGAGGTCGACATCGCGGCGCCGGCCGCGCGGATCATCGGCGCGTTGACCGACATGGAGAAGTTCCAGCGGTGGTTCGGGGCGCGGGCGTCCATCGAGCCGCACGTCGGCGGCCGGTGGGCCATGGGGAGCTTCGACGACGAACCGAACCCCGGCAAGGTCCTCGCGCTCGACGAGAACCGGTTCGCGATCGAGTTCCCGGACGGGATGGTGTCGTCGTGGGAGCTCGCCGAGTCGGGCGGGAAGACGCACCTGACGTTCGTGCAGAGCGGGTTCGATCCGGAGCGGCCGCCGTACGGGTCGTGGATGGGCTGGCTCAGCGGGTTCGCGGACCTGCGGCGGATGCTGGAGATCCCGGACTGGAAGCCGATGTGGCACTCCGTGGAGGTGCCGGGACTGCCGGATGGCGTGCTCGTGCTCGAATGATCGGGCGTGAAACGGCGGGTGAGAGCTGGATCATCCGGCTCTCACCCGTTTGCACGTGGCTTTGTCCGGTGCGGGCTCGCTAGTTTGAGGCACGTGCTGAAGGAGACCCGTGTTGTGTTCGCCGCGCTCGTGATCGCGTTCTCGGTGGCGGTGTCGATCGTGTTCGGCTAGAGCCACGCCATGATCAGGCCGGGTGAGGCGCACAGGAGGCTGAACCTGGCGAACCGGCCGACCAGCCCGGTGACCACGAAGACCAGCGTGGACATCCCGGCGAGGCCGGCGAGGACGCTCGTCGCCATGAACGGCGGCAGACCCACCAGCGAGCTGACAGCGTGGGTGCCGGCCATCCAGTTCGGGTGCGCCCGGCACTTCACGTGGATCCAGTCGCCCCACCGGTGCATGCGGGTGCCCTCGCCGAACCAGCGCTGCGCCAGCGTTGGCTTCGTGCGCTCTTTCTTCTTGCGGTGCAACCACTTCGGCAGCTGGATGTCACCGCGCGCCGCGTAGAAGTACACCAGCTTGCCCAGCACCTGGCCGACGGCGACGACGAGCCCGACCACCCAGAACGGGAGGCCCGGCCAGCGCGCGCCAAGCCCCACCACCCACGCTTCGATGCTGATGAAGGGGAGGAGCGCGGAGCCGAGAGCGATGCCGAAGGTGAGGCCCACCAAGCCGAACACCCGCCCGAGGCTACACAGTTCTCAGTCGCCGAGTCGGACCTCGAGCGGACCGGACAGCCGCACCTCGCGCAACGGACGACCGCCCGCGTCCAGGGTGCGCACCGTGCCGTCACCCGTCCAGCCCAGTCGCTCGTAGAAGTTCCGCGACGCCTTGTCGGCCTCGGGGACCCACGCGATCCCCCTGGTGGCGCCTGCTTTCGCAAGCTCGCGGCACGCTTCGGCGACGAGCCGGGTGCCGTGGCCGCGGCGGCCCCAGCGGGGTTCGGTGAGCACGCTCAGCAACGCGGTCGTCGCGGCGTCCTCGGGCAGCGACCCGTCCGCCCTGGCGACCTCTTCGTCCGGGGCCTTGGTCGCCACGGCGAAACCGACGGTCCACTCGCCCTCGGTCGCCACGAGCACGGCGCCGTTCTGCACGGCCAGCGACCACGCCTCGTCCGTGTCGAGCGTGCTCAGCACGTCTTCCGGCAGCAGTTGCGCGTAGGCGAGGCGCCAGGTCTCGCGGTGGATGCGGATGATCTCCGGAACGTCGTTCGCGGTGGCGGTGTGCACGCCGGCGTCGGCCATTGCCGCACCTTATCGGCCGTCCCCCGGAGAATTGTCAGGGGTGCGTGGCAGCATCGACGGGGTGCAGAGGATGAGTGCGGACGTCGCCCGGCGGATCGCCCTGGGGGCGCAGGGTTTCACGGACGGGCGGCCGTCAGCGGCCACGCGCAGGCACCTGCAGCGCGTGCTGTCGCGGGTGCAGCTGTTGCAGATCGACTCGGTGAACGTGGCGGTGCGCGCGCACTACATGCCGTTGTTCTCGCGGCTGGGTGCGTACGAACCGGTGCTGCTGGACGACGCGGCGTGGACGCATTCGGCGCGCAGGCCGCGGATGCTGGTGGAGACGTGGGCGCACGAGGCGTCGCTGGTGCCGGTGGCCGACTGGCCGCTGTTCCACTCCGGGGCGAAGAAGCGCGGCTGGTGGCAGAACTACCAGACGATCGTGGACCGTTCGCCCCAGCTCGTGGACGAGGTGCTGGCGGCGGTCAAGGAGCTCGGCCCGATCGGCGCGGGCGCGCTGGAGAAGGCGCTGATGGGTGACACGGGCCGGGCGAAGGGTCCGTGGTGGGACTGGTCGGAGGTCAAGCGGATCTGCGAGGTGCTGTTCGGCGTCGGCGTGCTGACGACGGGCACGCGCCGCGGCTTCGAACGGCTCTACGACCTCACCGAGCGGGTCATCCCGCCGGACGTGCTGGCGCGGCGGCTGAGTCCGGAGGAGGGCGCGCGTGAGCTGGTCACGCGGGCGGCGGTGGCGCTGGGCGTTGCCACGGAACCGGACCTGCGCGACTACTACCGGCTCGACCCGCGGCGCTCGCAGGCGGCGGTGGCCGAGCTGGCGCAGGAGGGCGTGCTGGAGCCGGTGGCGGTCGACGGCTGGCGCGGTCCTGCCTACCGGCACGTCGAGGCGAAGGCGCCGCGCCGGGTGACCGGGCGGGCGCTGCTGTGCCCGTTCGACCCGCTGATCTGGGAACGGGCCCGCACCGAGCGGATCTTCGGCTTCCGGTACCGCATCGAGATCTACGTGCCGGAGCCGCGGCGGGTGCACGGCTACTACGTGTTCCCGTTCCTGCTGGACGGCCGGCTGGTGGCGCGGGTCGACCTCAAGGCGGACCGGGCGGCGGGGGTGCTGCGGGTGCAGTCGGCGTTCGCGGAACCGGAGGTGGACCGGCCGCGCGTGGCGGCGGAGCTGGCGGCCGAGCTCGCGCACATGGCGGAGTGGCTGGGCCTGGAGGACGTGCTGGTCGTGCCGAAGGGAGATCTGGCAGGCGAACTGGCGGCCGCGCAGGCGTGAAGCGCGGAGCGTACAAATAACGGCTGACAGATGTTGAAATCTGTCAGCTCAAGGTGCATAGTCGACCTCAGCCACAGAGGAGGAGTTCGTCATGCAGAAGCGTCAGCTCGGCAGCACCGGCCCGGTCGTGTCCGCGCTCGGGTTGGGCTGCATGGGCATGTCCAACGCGTACGGACCGGCCGATCGGGACGAGAGCATTGCCACGATCCACGCCGCCCTGGACGCCGAGGTCACGCTGCTCGACACCGGTGACTTCTACGGTCAGGGCCACAACGAGCTGCTGATCCGCGAGGCGATCAAGGGCCGCCGCGACGAGGTCCAGCTCAGCGTCAAGTTCGGCGGCATGCGAGACCGCGCGGGGGCGTTCATCGGGTTCGACACCCGGCCCGCGGCGGTGGCCAACTTCCTGGCCTACTCGCTGGAGCGGCTCGGCACGGACTACGTGGACGTCTACCGGCCGGCGCGGCTCGACCCGGCCGTGCCGATCGAGGAAACGGTCGGCGCGATCGCCGAGCAGATCGAGAAGGGGTGGGTGCGGCACATCGGGTTGTCGGAGGTGGGCGCGGAGACGCTGCGCCGGGCGCACGCCGTGCACCCGATCACGGACCTGCAGATCGAGTACGGCGTGCTCAGCAGGGGCATCGAGGCGGAGATCCTGCCCACGGCCCGGGAGCTGGGCATCGGCATCACCGCGTACGGGGTGCTGTCGCGCGGGCTCATCTCGGCCACGCCGAGCAAGGAGTTCGCGGCGAACGACTGGCGCAGCCACACGCCGCGGTTCCAGGGCGACAACCTCACCCACAACCTCGGCCTGGTCGAGAAGCTCGCCGGGATCGCCGCCGACAAGGGCGTCACGGTGGCCCAGCTGGCCATCGCGTGGGTGCTGGCGAAGGGCGACACCGTGGTGCCGCTGATCGGCACGACGAAGCGTGCGAGGCTGGGCGAGGCGATCGGCGCGCTCGACGTCGAGCTCACCGAGCAGGAGCTGCGGGAGATCGACACCGTCGTCCCGGTCGGGGCGGCCGCGGGCACGCGGTACGCCGCCGAGCAGATGGCGATGCTGGACAGCGAGAGGTGAGGACGTGGCGGAGGCGTTGACCGGGGAGGCGATCCTCGTGGCGACCGAAGAGGTCCTGCGCAGGTACGGGCCGGCCAAGGCGACGGTGGTCGACGTCGCCAAGGCGCTCGGGGTGAGCCACGGCAGCGTCTACCGCCACTTCCCGACCAAGGCGGCGCTGCGGGAGGCCGTGACGCGCCGGTGGCTCGACCACACCCACCGGGAGTTCGCCGCGATGTCGGACCACGGGGGCAGCGCGTCCGACCGGCTGCGCGCGTGGCTGCAGGAGCTGTTCGACCGCAAGCGGCGCGCGCACCTGGAGGAACCCGAGCTGTTCGAGACGTTCCAGGTGCTGGTCAAGGAGAGCGACAGCATCCCGGAGTACCACGTCGGGCACATGGTGGAGCTGCTCGCGCGCATCATCCGCGCGGGAGTGGAAACCCAGGAGTTCATGGCGGACGACGTCGCTGTGACGGCACAGGCGGTGTGGGACGCGACGGACCGGTTCCACCACCCGAGCCACGCGCCCGAGTGGGGGGATCCTCACATTCAGGCCGCGTTCGACGCCGTCGTCTCCCTGGTGATCGCTGGACTGCGGTACAACCGAGGTCCGAGTTCCGCAGGCGATGCTTGAGGGTCACGGAGGTGAGCGGTGCCGCCTGACGAGTGGATCGACCTGCTGGGAGCGCCCGAGCGGCGTCCGGACCCGGTTGACTGGGACGCGGTCCGGGCACGGCTGGGCACACCCCTGCCGACCGACTACGTGCACCTCGCGGAGGCGTACCCGCCGCTCATCGTGGGCGGCTACGTCCGCATCCTGCACCCCACGGCACGTGCGGGGTTCATGAACTGGATGTCGCAGGCGCCCAAGGTCCTGCGGGCGGTGCGGCGCCAGCCGGGGCTGCGGGCCCACCCGGAGCAGCCGGGGCTGCTGCCGTGGGGCACGACGCTGGGCGGCGACCACTGCCTCTGGTACACCGCCGGCGAGCCGGACGAGTGGACCGTCGTGATCACGGACCTGCGGCAGAGCTGGTCCTACGACGGCACGTTCTCGTCGTTCGTGCGGAAGTTCCTGACAGGGGAGATCCGCTGCCCGATCTTCCCGGACGACGTCCCCGGCGGCTCAAAACCGTTCCAGGAGCCCTAGCCCGAAGTGCACGCGGGGAGCTTTCGTACTCCACTGGAGCACGGGAGGTCCCCGCGTGCGGTCCGCCGCAGCGGAAGTCACGCGGGAGTCCCGCGTTTCCCTTGGGGGAACGCGGGGGCCCTGCGTTCCCCCGGTCAGCTTGTTGCGGCGGTTACCAGGGCGGTGCCGCTGCCGGTGCGGCCGGTGACGGACAGCGCGGCCTCGCCCAGCGGCTCCGCGGAGACGTCGAGGTCGCTGCGCGCCGCACCGGACGTGGACACCAGGTCGATCTTGGCCAGCGTGCCGGAGCGGATGCCGACGCGGATGTTGCCCGAGCCGGTGCCGAGCTGGATGTCGCCCGCGGCGGCGTCGGCCACGGTCAGGTCACCGCTGCCGGTGCGCACCATGACGTCACCCTGCACCGCGCCCAGCCACACGTCGCCGGTACCGGTGATGAGCACGGCGTTGTCGCCCACGGACGACACCTCGACGTCACCGCTGCCGGTCTTGGCCTTGAGGCGGGCGAGCATCGTGCCGAGGCGGACCGTGCCCGACCCCGAGTTGATCTTTGCCTCACCGGTCGCGCGGTCGACGTTCACCGCGCCGGTGCCGGTGTTCAGGTCGACCCGGCCGGCCTCGCCGGTCACCGACACGTCGGCGGCACCGGTCTTGGACTGCACGTGCGAGCCCGCCGGTGCCGTCACGACGACCGACAGCGGCACCGCGCGCAACGGCAGCGCCTTCGACGACTCGATGCGCAGCCGGTTGCCCAGCAGCTCCACGCGGGCGTCCCGCACGGCCTCCTCCGGCCCGGCGACCGGGGTGCCCCGGTCGGAGCCGAACTGGCCGCTGACCCAGCTGAGCACGCTCGACAGGCCCTCGGTCCAGGTGTTGCCCGCCGCCGGGTCGTGGCGCACCTCGACGTGCACGCCCGGTTCGTTGACCAGGTGCACCTGCACCCGGCCGCTGAGCAGCGAGATGTCGATCTCCGCGACACCCGCGAACTCGAAGCTCTGCTGCCGCACGACGGCGGTCGGCCCACTCGACGGATCGGTCATCCCGCTCACCCCTGCACCCATCCGCGGACGCGCGAGCCGGAGCCGCCCTGTCCGCTCGGCCCCTTGTGCTGCTGCTTCCAGTGCTCGCGGTGCTTGCCCTGGATGGCACCGCCGACGGCCTGCTGGATGAACGAGTTCAGCGACACGCCCTGGGCGGCTGCGGCCTGCTCGGCCTTCGCCTTCAGCTCGTTGATCATCCGCAGCGTGATGCGGCTGATGTCACCGGTGGCGTCACCGGCGACGTACGGTGGTGGCACGTCCTGCTGCGGCCCGCTGTCCTGCTCGGGGGCCGAACCGGTGACGACCACCTGGACGTCGCGGCCGGCCAGCCTGACCTCCACGACCTGGCCGTCCAGCGAGGCGGTGACCTCGGCTGCCAGGTCCGACAGTGCGTTCATGATCGCCAGTCGCGCGGCTGGCTCGAGCGCTGCGGACAACGCGGCGGCCGTTCGACGGGTGCTTTCGTCCCCCGCAGATGCGGCCGTCGCCAGGTCCTCGCGCAGTGACGCGATGTAGGGCGACAGATCCATGACATCACTATGACGTCACTCGTGGTGTCGCGCAAGCACCGGCTAGTGTCGGCACCATGCCGAGAGTGCGTTTGGTGGCGAAAACCGAGTTCATCCCGCCGGACGACGTGCCGTGGACGACCGACGCGGACGGCGGCGCGGCGCTCGTCGAGTTCGCCGGACGGGCCTGCTACCAGTCCTGGGACCGCTCCAACCCCATGACGAACACGAACGCGACGTTCCTGCACCACCTGCTCGACGTCGGGCACTTGGCCGCGTTCGAGCACGGCAGCGCCACCCTCTACCTGACCGAGCTGCCCCGCTCGCTCACCCACGAGCTGATCCGGCACCGGCACTTCTCGTACTCGCAGCTCTCCCAGCGCACCGACCCGACCGACGTCGTCGAGCCCGCGCTGATCGCGGCGGACCCCGAGCTGCACGCGCGGTTCGTCGCGGCCACCGACGCCAGCCTGCGCGCCTACGAGGACCTGGTGCACAGCCTGGAGAAGACCGTCAACGGCCGGCGCGCGCGGCAGATCGCCCGGTCCGTGCTGCCGAACGCGACCGGCACCGAGATCGTCGTCACGGGCAACTACCGCTCGTGGCGGCACTTCATCGCGATGCGCGCCACCGAGCACATCAACGTGGAGCTGCGCGAACTGGCCGTGGCGTGCCTGCGCGAGCTGACGAAGGCCGCGCCGAACGCGTTCGCCGACTTCGTCGTCTCGACACTCCCGGACGGCACCGAAGTTGCCTCCAGCCCGCTGGTCGTTGAAGGCTGACGGTCATGAAGCGGCTCATCGTGGACGTCCGCCCCGGCGGGTACACCGTCACGCGCCTGGCACCCGGCACCCCGCTGCCCGCAGGGCTGCTGGACCTGACCGGCGTCCTGGTGTCCGTGACCAGGACCCCGGACGAGGTGTCGGTCATCGCGCCGTCGTCGTTCGAGCTGCCCGCCGGCACCGCCGAGGAGGGCTGGCGGCTGCTCACCGTGCGCGGGCCGCTGGAGTTCACCCTGACCGGCATCATGGCCGCGCTGGCCGGTGAGCTGGCGGCGGCGGGCGTCCCGTTGTTCGCGCTGTCCACTTACGACACCGACCACCTGCTGGTGAAGCAGAGCGACCTCGACCGCGCTGTCGTCGCGCTGCGTGCCGCAGGTCACGAACTGGTTGTAGCGCCGGAAGCGTAGGAACCGATCCTCCAGTCGGCGGGTCTGAAGTACCGTCAACGCCCCCCGGTTCCGAGGTCGTAGGAGCGCACGTTGCACGGACAGGCTGTCGAACCGCGCGTCATCGCGGGCAGGTACGCCCTGGTGGCCGAGCTCGGCCGCGGTGGCATGGGCATCGTGTGGCGCGCACAGGACCGTCACATCGGGCGCTTCGTCGCCATCAAGGAACTGCACCTGCCGGACGGCCTCGCGCACGAAGAACGCCGTGTGCTCGAAGAGCGCGCTCTGCGTGAAGCGCGCACGGCCGGCAAGTTGAACGACCCCGGCATCGTGACCGTCTACGACGCGATCAACGAGAACGGCACGACGTACATCGTCATGGAGCTGGTCGAGGCGGCCACGCTCTCGACGTTGATCAGCACGCACGGCCCGATGCCGCCGAACCAGGTCGTGTCGATCGCGCTGCAGGCGTTGTCCGCGCTGGAGACCGCGCACCAGGCGAAGATCGTGCACCGCGACGTCAAGCCCGGCAACCTGATGGTCCGCCCGGACGGCAAGCTCAAGCTCACCGACTTCGGCATCGCCCAGGCCGTGGACGACCCGCGCCTCACCACCAGCGGCAGCCTCATCGGCTCGCCCGCCTACATGGCACCGGAACGCATCCACGGCCACGAGGCCGGCCCCGCGTCCGACCTGTGGGCGCTGGGCGCGACGCTCTGCTACGCCGTCGAGGGCTGGAGCCCGTTCGAGCGCTCCTCCACGGCCTCCACGCTGCACGCGATCATGAGCGAGACCCCGCGCTTGACCAGGGCCACCGGCGTGCTCGGCGCGGTGATCACCGGTCTGCTGATCGCCGACCCGAACGCCCGCCTGTCCGGCCCGCAGGCCCGCGCCATGCTCTCCAGCATCGGCAACCAGCCCACGCCGCCCACCGGCATCCCGCCGGTCGCGACGCAGCAGTACCAGCAGAACACCGCGGCCGTGGACCCGGCGAAGAAGAAGCGAACCCGCATCATCGCGTCGGTGGCGGCCGCGGCCATCGCCGTCGCGGCGTTCGTCGGCGGCATCTACACGCACAGCTGGTTCACCTCGCCCACGAGCGGCGGCACCAGCGCCATGACCTACGGCGAGGGCGGCGAGGTGCCGGTGTTCGCCCTGTACGAGAACTACTGCGGCGTCGGTGAGGTCGCGCCCACCAAGCAGCTCGACTCCGACGCCCGCGAGGAGTGCGACAAGCCGCACGACTTCGAGGTGTTCGACGCGATCGACCTGCTGCCGGTGTCGTCGAGCCTCCCGGACGCGGCCTATCCTGGCGTCGAGGCGCTGAAGGACGTCGGCATCCCGCGCTGCCAGTTGATGCTGGACTCGCAGTGGATCAAGGACGGCTCGAAGCTGAAGATGTCCGTCCTGGTGCCCTCGCAGTCGGCGTGGGAGAAGGACAAGAGCGGCAGCGCCCAGCGCAAGGTCTTCTGCGTCGCCGGCGCCAAGGACGGCAGCAAGCTCGACGGCAGCATCAGCGCGAAGAAGGACAGCTGACGGTGAAAAGACGGATCATCTCGTTGTTGCTGGTCCTCGGCTGCGCGGCCACGTTGCCCGCGTGCGCGAACAACGAGGACAGGTTCGTCTCCGAACTCAAGGCCGCCGGTTTCACCAACCCCGGCGAGCCCAGCACGGAGAAGGAGAAGAAGACCAAGAAGATCGGCAAGCGCACGGTCAAGTCCTCGGAGAAGACCATCGAGGTCGTCGTCCGGGTGAAGGGCTGCGACCTGGAGTTCGCCAAGACCTCCGGCCAGTCCGGCTACTGGCTGGACGAGCTGCACGTCAACGGCCAGGAACCGGACTGGCCCGACTACCCGGAGAACCTCACCCGCGACCAGACCGTGTCCCTGCTGGCCGGCGGCTCGGCCAAGCCGGCGGGCTTCACCGGCTGCTACAGGCCGAACGAGCCCTGACCCGGCTGTGGTGCAATGGAGGCGTTGCGCTGAGCCCGGCCAGGAGGACATGACGTGGGTCTAGCCCGCGACGAACGCAAAGCGCTCGTCGACCTGATGACCGAGCTCGGCCCGGACGCGCCGACCCTGTGCAGCCCCTGGCTGACCAGGGACCTCGCCGCCCACCTGGCGATCCGCGAGCGCCGCCCGGACACCGCGCCGGGCATCCTCGTGCCCGCGTTCGCCAAGTGGACGGAGAAGGTCCAGGGCGAGTACGCGCACAAGGCGTGGAGCGAGCTGCTCGACCTCGTGCGCACACCGCCGTTCTGGATCCAGCCGGTCGACGAGCTGATCAACGCCGGCGAGTACTTCGTGCACCACGAGGACGTGCGCCGCGCACAGCCCGACTGGGAGCCACGCCCGTACGACGCCTCTCGCGAACGCGCGCTGTGGAAGCTGCTGCCGCTCACCGCGCGCATGACCTACCGCTCGTCGCCCGACGGGGTGACTTTGGTGCGGCCCGACGGCGAGCACGTCGTGGCCAAGCCGGGCGCGAACGGCGTGGTGATCACCGGTGAGGTGGCCGAGCTGGTCCTGCTGGCGTTCGGGCGCGACCAGGCGCGCGTCGAGTACAGCGGTGACGCCGCCGCCGTGGCACGCGTGCGGTCGGTGAACCGAAGTGTGTGACCTCGGGTAACGTTCCGCGCATGTCCGGAAGCCCGTACGCTGGGCCGAACCGCCCGTTCGGCCGCGTTCTCACCGCCATGGTCACGCCCTTCGACACGCGTGGCGAGGTCGACCTCGCCAAGGCGCAGGAGCTGGCGAAACACCTGGTGGACTCCGGCAACGACGGTCTGGTCGTCAACGGGACCACGGGGGAGAGCCCGACGACCACCGACCGGGAGAAGGCCGCGCTGATCACGGCGGTCGTCGAGGCCGTCGGCGACCGGGCGACCGTGGTGGCGGGTGCGGGCACTTATGACACGGCGCACAGCATCCACCTCGTGCAGCAGGCCGAGAAGGCGGGCGCGCACGGGGCGCTGGTGGTGACGCCGTACTACTCGCGGCCGCCGCAGGAGGGGCTGCTGGCCCACTTCACGGCCGTGGCGGACGCGGCCGGGCTGCCGGTCATGCTCTACGACATCCCGCCGCGCGCGGTGGTGCCGATCGAGGTCGACACGATCCTGCGGCTCGCCGAGCACCCGCGGATCCTCGCCGTGAAGGACGCCAAGGGCGACCTGCACGCGGGCAGCCGGGTGATCGCGAGCACCGACCTCGCCTACTACTCGGGCGATGACCCGCTGAACCTGCCGTGGCTCGCCGTGGGCGCGGTCGGGTTCGTGAGCGTCATCGGCCACCTCGCCGCAGACCGCCTCCGCGACATGGCCGACGCCTACGAGAGCGGGGACGTGGTCAGGGCGAGGGAGCTCCACGAGTCGCTGCTGCCGCTGCTGCGACCCTTCCGCCGGGTTCCCGGCGTTACGTACACGAAGGCGGCGCTGCGCCTGCGCGGACTCGACGTGGGTGACCCGCGTCTTCCGCTCGTGCCGGCCGCCGCCGAGGACATCGAGGCCATCGCGGCCGAACTGGGAGTCAACGCGTGACCCACTCGACCGAACTGCCACCCGCACTGCCGGAAGGCGGCCTCCGCGTCGTCGCACTCGGCGGAATTGGCGAGGTCGGCCGCAACATGACCGTCTTCGAGCACGCCGGCCGGCTGCTCGTGGTCGACTGCGGCGTTCTGTTCCCCGAGGACGACCAGCCGGGCGTGGACCTGATCCTGCCCGACTTCCGCGCCATCGAGGACCGGCTCGACGACATCGACGCGATCGTCCTGACGCACGGTCACGAGGACCACATCGGTGCCGTGCCGTTCCTGCTGAAGCTGCGCCCCGACGTGCCCGTGGTCGGCTCGCGCTTCACGCTGGCGCTGCTCGCCGCCAAGTGCAAGGAGCACCGCCAGAACCCGCGGCTCGTCGAGGTGAAGGAGGGCGAACGCCACCCCTTCGGCCCGTTCGAGCTGGAGTTCTTCGCCGTCAACCACTCGATCCCGGACGCGCTGGCCGTCGCCATCCGCACCGCCGCGGGCCTGGTGCTGCACACCGGTGACATCAAGCTCGACCAGCTGCCGCTCGACGGCAGGCTGACCGACCTCGCCGGGTTCTCGCGGCTGGGCGACGAGGGCGTGGACCTGTTCCTCGTCGACTCGACGAACGCCGAGGTGCCCGGTTTCGTGGTGCCCGAGCGCGAGATCGGCCCGGTGCTCGAGAACGTGATCCGCAAGGCGGACCAGCGGGTCATCGTCGCCTGCTTCGCCTCGCACGTGCACCGCGTCCAGCAGGTCCTCGACGTGGCCGTGCAGTACAAGCGCAAGGTCGCCTTCGTGGGCCGGTCGATGGTCCGCAACATGGGCATCGCGTCCGAGCTGGGCTTCCTGAACGTGCCGGACGGCCTGTTCGTCGACCTCGACGTGGCCATGCGGATGGAGGAGGACGAGGTCCTCTTCGTCTCCACCGGGTCGCAGGGCGAGCCGCTGTCGGCGCTGTCGCGCATGGCCCGCGGTGAGCACCGGCAGATCTCGATCCGCGAGGGCGACACGGTGATCCTCGCGTCGTCGCTGATCCCCGGCAACGAGAACGCGGTCTTCAACGTCGTCAACGGCCTCGCGAAGCTCGGCGCCACCGTGGTGCACCAGGGCAACGCCAAGGTCCACGTCTCCGGCCACTCGCCCGCGGGTGAGCTGCTGTTCCTCTACAACGCGGTGCGCCCGTCGAACGTCATGCCGGTGCACGGCGAGTGGCGCCACCTGCGCGCGAACGCCGCTCTGGCCGTGGCGACCGGTGTGGCCGAGGACCACGTCGTGATCGCCGAGGACGGCGTCGTCGTCGACCTCGTGGATGGCAAGGCCGCCGTGAGCGGACGTGTCGTCGTCGGTCACGTGTACGTCGACGGCCTGTCCGTGGGCGACGTGGGCGAGTCGACGCTGTCGGACCGGCTGGTGCTGGGCGAGGGCGGGTTCATCTCGATCTCCGTCGCGATCGACCGGACGACCGGCAGGGCCGTCACGGCGCCGACGATCTCCGGGCGCGGCTTCTCCGACGACCCGAAGGCGCTGGAGGCGGTCGTCCCGCTGGTGGAGATGGAGCTGGCGCGCACCGAGGCCGAGGGCATCACCGACACCCACCGGATCGCACAGGCCGTGCGCCGCGTGGTCGGGCGCTGGGTCGCGGAGGCCTACCGGCGCCGGCCGATGATCGTGCCGACCGTCATCCCCGTCTGATCATCGGTCCGATTTCCGTGACCCTGCTGTGACCTGCGTCCCCCTCGTCCGATAAAGTTTGGTCCCAGACCTTGGACGAGGGGGACGCCCATGGCCGCAGACATCGTCTTCAACCCACCCGGCAAGCCGGACATCTACCTACCGCCGATCTTCACCTGGCACGACCCGTTCGGGCTGCCGTTCGCCCTTGAGATCACCAAGCCGATGGTGCTGCTGGCGCTGTCGATCGTGATCATCACGGTCTTCTTCCTGGCCACGACGAGGAAGTTGAAGGTCGTGCCCGGCCGCTGGCAGTTCGCCGCCGAGTCGATCTACGACTTCGGGCGCAACAACATCGCACGGGAGCAGATCGGTGCGAAGGAGTTCGCGCCGTACGTGCCGTTGATCGTCAGCATCTTCTGCTTCGTGCTGGTGAACAACCTCTACGGGCTGGTGCCGCTGGTCCAGTTCCCGACGATGACGCACTTCGGGTTCCCGGTGGCGGTGGCGCTGCTCATCGTCTTCCCGCTCTACCACTTCGTGGGCATCAGGAAGTTCGGGCTGCGCGGCTACCTGCGCAACCAGTTCGTCATCGAGGGCGTGCCGAAGCCGGTGCTGTGGGGCCTGCTGATCCCGACCGAGGTCATCCTCAAGTTCTTCTTCGACCCGGTGAACCTCGCGATCCGGGTGTTCGCGGCGATGTTCGCGGGCCACCTGCTGGTGCTCGTGTTCACCCTCGGCAGCGAGTTCCTGTTGCTGCAAACCAACGTGTGGCTCAAGCCGGTGTCACTGCTCGGGTTCGCGCTCGCCATCGCGATCGTGTTCCTGGAAGCGTTGATCCAGGTGCTCCAGGCGTACATCTTCGCCACGCTGTCGGCGCACTACATCGGCCGCGCGCTCGCCGCGCACCACTGAGCCGCTAGGGGCGCTGGCACACCAGGTGCAGCGACTCCTCGGGCATGGCGCCGGGGTAGGACGGGGTGAACACCGGCCGGCTCCGGCGCACGACCCGCAGGCCGACCTCGCCGAGGTGCGCCTCGAAGTTCTCCTCGGAGAACGAGGACACCTCGATCTCCTGCCCCATCCAGGGCAGCCGGACCTGTTCGACGTCGATCGCCACGGTGGCCAGGAAGAAGTGGCCACCGGGCCGCAACCAGGTCGAGACGCGGCCGAGGGTGTCGATGATCTCCGCCTGCGTCATCTGCAGCAGCGAGAAGACGGCGCAGATGACGTCCCAGGAACCGGGCGGCGACTCGAAGTCGCGGATGTCGATCTTGTGGAACGTCGCGTCGGGGACCTGCTCGGTGGCGAGGTCGACCATGACGGGCGAGACGTCCAGACCGGTGACCCTCATGCCCGCCTTGGCGAGCGTGCGGGCGACCGGAACGCCGGTGCCGCACCCGATGTCGAGCACGCGCGAGCCGGCCGGCTGGGTCGCCGCGAACCAGGCGAGGGTGCCGTGCAGGGCCGGCTGGTGCGACCATGCTCGTTGGTACTCCAGCCCCAGCGTGTCGAACACCTCGGCCGCGTTCATCCCCGCCCCCCTCATTTCGGCCCAATCCACCTGATGTGAAGTGTGGAGAAGGGCTCTGCATGGACTCTGGATGGCTTCTGGACGAACCCTGACGGTAGGTTGCTAGCTGACTGCGGACAGCGACGAAGTGGGACAAAGGGTGCAGAACGAGTTGCGCGTCAGTCTGCTGGGCGCGCTCGCGGCGACCGTGGCCGGCCAGGAGCTCACCCTCGGGCCGCCCAGGCAGCGCGCCGTGCTGGCGGTGCTCGCGTTGCGCGCCAACCACGTCGTGTCCCGCAGTGAGCTGATCGACGCGGTCTGGGGCGACGAGCCACCGGCCAGCGCCGACAACGGCATCCACACCTACGTCGCCGGTCTGCGGCGCCTCTTCGAACCGGGCAGGGCCTCGCGCGCGCCGAGCTCGGTGCTGCTCTCCACGGACACCGGGTACCTGCTGAGGCTGCCCGCCGACGCGAACGACGTCGCGATGTTCCGCGCCCACCTGGACGAGGCCGGGCGGTTGCGCCGTGAGCCGGCGGCCGCCATCAGAGCGTTCGACGCCGCCCTGGGGCTGTGGCGCGGCGTTGCCCTGGAGGGCGTGCCGGGACCGTTCGCCGCCGTCGAACGCGCGCGCCTGACCGAACTGCGGCTCACTGCCGTGGAACAGCGTGCGGCGCTGATGCTGTCCGTCGGGCGTGAGGCGGAGGTGGCGGCGGAGCTGACGACGTTGATCAACGCGCACCCGCTGCGCGAGAGGCTGCACGGCCTGCTGATGTCCGCGCTGTACCGCGGTGGCCGGCAGGCCGAGGCGCTGGCGGTCTTCGCGGACCTGCGCCGGCTGCTGGTCGAGGAGCTCGGCATCGAGCCCGGTCCCGAGCTGCGGCAGCTGCACGAGCAGCTGCTGGTCGGCCGGCACGAGCCGCAGCCGGAACCGGTCGCCCCCGCGCTGGTGCCGGTCCAGCTGCCGCACGAGATCCGCGACTTCACCGGCCGTGCGAAGGAGCTCGCGAAGCTCGCCGAGGTCGTGCCGCACGACCACAACCCCGCGCTCGTCGCCATCACCGGCACCGGCGGTGTCGGCAAGACCGCGCTGGCCGTGCGGTTCGCGCACCAGGTCGCCGAGCGGTTCCCGGACGGGCAGCTGCACGTCGACCTGCGCGGGTTCGACGCCTCGTCGCCGCCGGTGCAGCCCGCCGCCGCGCTGCACCAGCTGCTGCAGAGCCTCGGCGTGCCGCCCGAGCGCATTCCGGAGGACCTGCCCGCGAAGTCCGCGCTGTACCGCAGCGTGCTGGCGGGCAAGCGCGTGCTGGTGCTCCTCGACAACGCGCGGCTGGCCGAGCAGGTCCGCCCGCTGCTGCCCGGCCGGTCGTCGTCGATGGTGCTGGTGACCTCCCGCAACCACCTCGGTGGTCTTGTCGCCCGCGACGGCGCGCACCCGGTGACGCTGTCGACGCTGACCCGTGACGAGGCGCTGGCGCTGCTGACCTCCGCCGTCGGCCCCGACCGCGTCGCCGCCGAGCCCGAGGCGGCCGCGCGGCTCGTCGAGCTGTGCGGTCACCTGCCGCTGGCGGTGCGGATCGCGGCCGAACGCGTCGTCACCCGCCCGCACCTGACCCTGGCCGACCTGGCCGGTGACCTCGCCGACGAACGCGACCGCCTCAACGTCCTCGCGACCGGCGACGACGAGGACACCGCCGTGCGCGCCGCGTTCTCGTGGTCCTACCTGGCCCTCAAACCCGACGCCGCGCGGATGTTCCGGCTCATCGGCCTGCACCCCGGTGCCGAGATCAGCCTCGCCGCGGCCGCCGCGCTGGCCGGAGTCCCCTCGTCGCGCGCGCGGACCCTGCTCGACGTGCTGGCCGGCGGCCACATGCTGGAGGAGGTCGCCCGCGGCCGTTTCCGCCTGCACGACCTGCTGCGCCTGTACGCCACCGAGCTCAGCGCCACCGAGGAGTCCGGCACCGGCCGCTCCGAGGCCGTGACCCGCCTGCTGCGGTGGTACGCCGACACCGCGAACGCCGCCGGTCTCGCCATCTCCCCGCCCGACCACCCGGCGTTCCTGTTGCCGCCGCTGTCCACTCAGGACTTCACGTCGCACGACGACGCCTTCGGCTGGTGCCGCGCGGAGTCCGCGAACCTGCTCGCCGTGACCCGCCTCGCCGAGGACGCGCACTCCTCCACCGCCTGGCAGATCCCCGTCGCGCTGTGGAACTACTTCATCGTCTCCAGCGCGCTCGACGAGTGGACCCGCACCTACCGCGTCGCCGAACGCGCCGCCGCCGTCGACGGCAACCAGGCCGCCCGCGCCTGGGCGGTGCACGGCCTGGGCCTCGCCGCCTGCCGCGGCCAGCGCTTCGCCGACGCGCTGGAGCTCTTCGACCGGGCCCTCGCACTCCGCCGCGACATCGACGACCGCGTCGGCGCCGCCTGGAGCCTGACGGGCCTCGGCATGGCCTACGGCGGCCTGCGCCAGTTCGACCTCGCCGTCGACCGCTTCCGCCTCGCACTCGACCAGCACGCCGCGGTCGGCTCGTGGTTCGGCGAGGGCGGCACGCGGCTGTTCCTGAGCGACATCCTGCGGTCCGCCTGCCAGTTCGAAGCGTCGCTCGCGTCCGCGCGGATGGCCTACGACCTGATGGACTCCCACGGCGCCGTGCACGGCAAGGCGATGGCGTTGGTGAGCATCGGCCGCGCCCAGCTCCGCCTCGGCGCACGCGCCGAGGCCCGCGACTCGTTCCGCACCGCCGTCGAGGCCCTGCGGGTGCTGGGGGACCGCAAGAGCCTGGCGGAGGCGCTGCACGGTCTGGGGGAGACCAGCTCCGGGCAGCCCGAGGTGGCGCGCACGCACCTGCTGGAAGCGCTGACGATCTACGAGGACTACGACCACCCGTTGACGGCGGAGGTCCGGGCCCGGTTGCACGAGCTGGCCTAGGAGCGCCTGGGGGAGATCCCTGATGCGTAGCGAGCCGATGTGTAGGCACACTACACGTCATGGCGAAGCGGTTGAGGACGTTGGTGGTGTGGCTGCACGTCGTGACGTCGGTGGGCTGGCTCAGCCAGGCCGTCGCGTTGCTGGCGTTGGTGCTCTACGGCCTGAAGACCGGTGACGGCAGCGCTTTTCGCATGGCGCGGGTGCTGGACCACCGGGTGCTGGCGTTCATGGGGGCGGCCAGTGCGTTCACCGGCATGATGCTCAGCGCCACGACGCCGTGGGGGTTCTTCCGGCACTGGTGGGTGACCGCGAAGTTCGCGATCACCGTCGTGCAGCTCTACGCGGGGATCTTCATCCTGAGCGACAACCTCGAAGCGGCGGCCCAGGGGCACGTCACGCCGTGGCTGCCGGTCGGGACGGCGTGCATGATCAGCGCGTTCTCGTTCCAGACGTGGCTCAGCGTCGCGAAGCCCTGGGGGCGCACGCCGTGGGCGGACCCGGGGGTCAAGCTGCCCGCGGCGAGCGCGAAGGCGTTCGCGCTGGCGCTGGTCGTGCCCGCGGCAGACTTGGCGATCGGGCTCTGGGCGGGCAGCCCGGCGCCGTTCCTCATGCTGGTCACGGTGATCGCCTACGCGGTCAGGCGGGCCGCCAGGGGGAGACGCCGGTGGTCGGGCGGGTCGGGTCCTGGAAGCGCGGCAGGTCGGGCTCGTCCAGGCGCAGCGGCACCAGGTTCTCGGTGATGGCGCGCATGATGCGCTCGTGCGCGCGGCGGGCGTCGCCCATCGTGTCCGCGGACAGGTCGCCGAGCTCGACCGGCTTGCCGAAGTGCACCTTGAAGGTCGGGCGCTTGCGGACCGCGGAGAACCACGACGTCAGGTACGGCAGGAGGTCCCGCCACCCGTTGACGTGCAGGTTGCCCCAGTACACCGCCTCGTGCGCGCCCCACTGGCTGATGGGGATCACCGGGATGTCGCCGCCCAGCGCCATGCGGGCGACACCGGTCTTGCCGCGCTCGGGCCACATGCCGGGGTCGAGGGTGATCTTGCCCTCGGGGTAGACGGCGATCGGGTCGCCGCCGTTGCGCAACGCCGCGACGGCGCGGTGCATGGCCTCACCGGCGTTCGCCGACGCGCGATCGACGCGCAGGTGACCGCACGCCTTCAGGGCCGGGCCCATGACCGGGGCGTCGAGCAGGCCGCCGGCGAGCATGAACCGCGGGTTGATCCCGACCTTGCGGCACGCGGCGATCAGCACGAACGGGTCGAGGTTGCCGATGTGGTTCGAGGCGAGCAGCAACGGCTTGCCGAGCAGATCCGGTGGCACGTCACCGGAAACCTCGAGCTTGCCGGTCAGCGCGACGAGGCCGCGGTCGACCACCATGAGCACGCGCCAGAAGAGCGGTGTGGACACGCGGGGCAGCGTACGGCGTGTCGGATCGTCTTCGTGCACGAACGGGTGAACGATGGGGTTTCGCGCGCGTCCCAGTTGCGAACGAGGCTGGTGAGGCGCAAGGGACTACCTTGTACACATGGCCGGGCGCACAGGGACTTCGAGAAAGACCACGTCACGCGGCAAAGCACCAGCGAAGCCACGGGCGCGGTCCACCGCGTCCAGAAAGCCCCCCGCGCGCAAGAGCGGCGGCGCCGTCAGCGCTGTGTGGGGCGGCGTGGGACGTGGCGTCGGCAGTGTGGTGCGCACGGTGAGCCGCACCAAGGACCTCGATCCCGAGCACCGCCGTGACGGGCTCGGGCTGCTGCTGATCGCGCTGGCGTTCATCACCGGTGCCGGTGTGTGGTGGCAGGCGGGTGGTCCCGTCGGCCAATGGGTGGACGTCGCCGTGCGCAGCTCCGTCGGGTTCCCCGCGGTGATCGTGCCGGTGGTGTTGCTGGGCATCGGCATCACGTTGATGCGCACCGACGCCGTGCCCGACGCGCGGCCGCGGCTGATCATCGGCTCGCTGCTGATGATGATCGGCGTGCTCGGCATGTTCCACCTCATCGGCGGCCTGCCGATGGACCCCGTCGCCCGCCGCGACGCCGGTGGCGCCCTCGGCTACCTGGCCGGCGGGTTCCTGGCGCAGGGCCTCACGTCCTGGGTCGCGGGACCGTTGCTGTTCCTGATCTTCTCCTACGGCCTGCTGGTCGTGACGCACACGCCGATCCGCCAGGCGCCCGAGCGGATCCGGTCCCTGCTGCACCCGCGGCAGAAGACCGACGTGTTCGCGGACGAGGACGACGAGCTGCCGGAGGAGGAGCCGAAGCCGGTCAAGCTGCGGCGCCCGTCGCGCCGCCGCCAGGCCGTGGCACCGGTGGAGCCGGAACCGGAGATCGAGCTGCCGCTGGAGGAACCGGAACCGGCGCCGAAGCCCGCGCCGAAGGAGTCCGCGAAGAAGGCACCCGCACCGGCGATGGCCGTGCGGGCCGTCGAGGGCGACTACCAGCTGCCGCCGCCGACCATCCTCAAGGACGGCGACGCGCCCAAGGCCCGCAGCAAGGCCAACGACCAGATGATCGAGGCCATCACCGGCGTCCTCGACCAGTTCTCGATCGACGCCCAGGTCACCGGCTTCACCCGCGGCCCGACGGTCACGCGCTACGAGGTCGAGCTCGGCCCCGGTGTGAAGGTCGAGAAGATCACCGCGCTGACCAAGAACATCGCTTACGCGGTCGCGACCGACAACGTCCGGCTGCTCGCGCCGATCCCCGGCAAGTCCGCGGTCGGCATCGAGGTCCCGAACAGCGACCGCGAGATGGTGCGCCTCGGCGACGTGCTGCGCGCCGGCTCGACGGTCAAGGACACGCACCCGATGGTGATCGGCCTCGGCAAGGACATCGAGGGCCACATGGTCACCGCGAACCTGACGAAGATGCCGCACCTGCTGGTCGCGGGCTCCACGGGTTCCGGCAAGTCGTCGTTCGTGAACTCGATGCTGGTCTCGCTGCTGGCCCGCGCGACGCCCGACGAGGTCAGGATGATCCTCATCGACCCGAAGATGGTCGAGCTGACGCCGTACGAGGGCATCCCGCACCTGATCACGCCGATCATCACGCAGCCGAAGAAGGCCGCGGCGGCACTGGCGTGGCTCGTCGAGGAGATGGAGCAGCGCTACCAGGACATGCAGGTCAACCGGGTGCGCCACATCGACGACTTCAACCGCAAGGTGAAGTCCGGCGAGATCAGCGCACCCCCCGGTTCCGAACGCGTGTACCGCCCGTACCCGTACATCATGGCGATCGTCGACGAGCTCGCCGACCTGATGATGACCGCGCCGCGCGACGTGGAGGACGCCATCGTCCGCATCACGCAGAAGGCGCGTGCCGCGGGCATCCACCTGGTGCTGGCGACGCAGCGCCCGTCGGTCGACGTCGTGACCGGCCTGATCAAGACGAACGTGCCGTCACGGCTGGCGTTCGCGACCTCCTCGCTGACCGAC
Source organism: Lentzea chajnantorensis (assembly GCF_054300775.1). Classification (NCBI taxonomy): domain Bacteria; kingdom Bacillati; phylum Actinomycetota; class Actinomycetes; order Pseudonocardiales; family Pseudonocardiaceae; genus Lentzea; species Lentzea chajnantorensis. Next base: position 2,716,750 of record NZ_JBSDZT010000002.1, read on the forward strand.
TCGCGGGTCATCCTCGACCAGCCCGGCGCCGAGAAGCTGATCGGCATGGGCGACGGCCTGTACCTGCCGATGGGCGCGGGCAAGCCGGTGCGCATCCAAGGCGCGTTCGTGGGCGACGAGGAGATCGCCCAGATCGTCGACTTCACCAAGAACCAGGCACAGCCCGAGTACACCGACGGCGTCACCGCGGCCAAGGCCGGCGAGAAGAAGGAGATCGACGCCGACATCGGCGACGACCTCGAACTGCTCGTCCAGGCCACCGAGCTGATCGTGACCTCGCAGTTCGGCTCGACCTCGATGCTGCAGCGCAAGCTGCGGGTGGGCTTCGCGAAGGCCGGCCGGTTGATGGACCTGCTGGAGACGCGGGGCGTGGTCGGGCCGTCGGAGGGGTCGAAGGCGCGGGAGGTGCTGATCAAGCCGGACGAGCTGGAGTCGGTGATCTACCTGATGCGCGGTGGCGGGCCGGCCGAAGAGGACTAGAGAGTCTGGGGCCGTTCGGGGCTCGGGTGGGCTGACGGGCCCGGTGTGATCGGGCGGGCTTGCGGGCGTGAAGTCCGGCTTGGCTGGGTCCGGCTTGGCTGGGTCTGGCTTGGCTGGGTCTGGCTTGGCTGGGTCTGGCTTGGCTGGGTCCAGCTCGGCGAAGTCTGGCCTGGCGAGATTTGGCCTGGCGAGGTCCGGCTCGGCGAGGTCCGGCCGCGCCCGTTCCTCTCCCGTCGAACGCTGACGCAGGGGTACCCCCGGATCGGGGACCCCTGCGTTTCAACGTACTCAGCGGGTCTGACAGTGCCGGGCGACCTACCGCAGGCCGGCCTGCTGCAACGTGGCCGCCGTCGACGAGCCGCTGCCACCGAACTGGCGCACGGCCGCGTAGTACACGTCGGCCGTGCGGTTGCACGCCCAGTTGCCGGCGCAGATGCCGTACATGTCGGTCTTGAAGCGGTTGTCGATGCGCAGCCGGTTCGCCTCGGTGAAGCGCGACTGCCGCTTGAAGTTGCGGTAGCCGAAGTCGTGGCGGTGGCAGGCGGGCAGGAACTTGAAGCCGAAGGGGCTGTCCGGCGAGTACGAGCAGCCGTCGGACGACCAGTCGAGCTGGCCCGCGTAGGGCTGCTCGGCACGCAATGTTGTGAACTGGCCGACGGTCTTCGTGAACACGTAGTCGTCGGTGACCGCGACGATGTCCACGGCCTGGGCGGGCGCGCCGGTGAAGATCAGGGCCACGGACGCGGCGACACCCACGAATGCCGAGCGCACGGTCTTCGACATGACGGGCTCCTCTGTGTGTGAGCGGGGTCTCGTTCCGTTGTAGCCGGTGATCCACAGGTGCTGGTAGACACGATCCGGTGAACGTCAGGTGACCGCACCGCGGTTCGTGCCGCCACTGCTGAACCGCCGCTCAGCTCTCGGGGTCCACATCGGACAGACTGCGTGGTGCGCACGACGAGCACCAGGCCGGGTCAGCGACCAGGCTCGTCCTCGTCCCCTCTGCGCAGGAAGTTCTCGATCTCCTGTTCGCTCGGCAGGTCACCGGCCGGGTCGACGATGTTCTCGGCGATCGGCGGCAACGGCTGCTCGGCCCACGCGGGCTGGAAGTCGTCGCTGGGCAGCAACCCGTGCCGCGCCGCGAACTCCTCCGCCGCGTCCCGGATGGACTCCCGCAGCGTGCCGACCACCGCGGTCTCCGCCGTGAAGGTCAGCTCGACGAGCAGCGAGCGGACGTTCTCCAACTGGTTGTCGTCACCGGCCTTGCGGGCCAGCTCCGGCCAGAACCGCTGCTCGAACAACCGCACGAAGTCCGCCGCGATGGAGTCCGTGGCCGCGCGGAGCCGGGTGAAGCTGTCCATCACGTCGTCGCTGGGCACCCTCAGCCCCGCGAGCCGCCCACCGGCTTCGAGGGCCCACCTGCGCGCGTGCGGCCAGCCGTACTTCCAGCGGACGAGACCCAGCCGCATTGCCCGGAGGAGGAGACGCGGCTGGACCTCACCCATGGGCACGAGGTGCTTGATGTCGCGCACCTTGATCCGCACCCAGTCGTCCGGCCCCTCGGTTTCACCCATGCCGAGGACCGTGGCGACGCTTTCACCCTTCTCGCGCGCGGCGATGAGCTCGGCGATCGCGGGCAGCGAGAACCCCCGCTGCTGCAACCGCTGCACCAACGTCAGCCGCTCGACGTGCGAGGCGTCGTAGTACGCCACGCGCCCCTGCCGTCTCGGCGCGTGCAGCACACCTTTCGTCTGGTACATCCGAATGGTGCTGCTGGGCAGCGCGACACGGGCGGCGAGCTCGTCGATGGTGAGCGATTCGGACACGGGTATGAGCTTGGCGGGCCCAAGTTAGTCGAGTCAACACTCTTCGAGTGGATACTCGAAGAGTTACAGCTCCAGGAGCATCCGGCTGTTGCCCAACGTGTTCGGCTTCACGTAGCTCAGGTCGAGGAACTCGGCGACACCCTCGTCCACCGACCGCATGATCTCCTCGTAGACCTCTGGGCTCACCGGCGTGCCCTCGATCTCCACGAACCCGTGCTTGCCGAAGAACCGCGTCTCGAACGTGAGCACGAAGATCCGCGCGAGCTGCAGTTCCTTCGCGGTGGCGATGAGCTGGGCGACGATCCGGTGCCCGACCCCGCGGCCCAGCGCGACGGGGGACACGGCGACGGAGCGGATCTCGGCCAGGTCCTCCCACATCACGTGCAGGGCGCCGCACCCGAGCAGCTCGCCGTCCTCCTCGGCGACCCAGAACTCCTGGACCGCCTCGTACAGCGTGACCAGGGGTTTGGAGAGCAGGACCTTGCCGGCATACCCGTCGATCAACGCCTTCATGGCGCGCACGTCGCTGGTGCGGGCGCGCCGCACGACTACCCCACTGGTCACAACCGTCAAGTATGGGCTGCACGCCCGACCGGCTGGCGCGCGGTGGTCGGCAACGCGAAATTCGTCCAGGAGCATGATTGCAAGTCGTTTTGTGCGGTTTACTTGCAGAGAAGATGTCTTGGAGTGGCCTGAGAGGGGTTTAGGCAGTGCTGCGCAGTTTCCGGCTCGGGAACCACCGCTCGTTCCGCGACGAGCGTGAGTTGCTCCTCATGCCTGCCTACTCGAAGGACCGGGACGTTCTGCCGGTGGCGGCGATCTACGGAGCGAACGCCTCCGGGAAGTCGAACCTCCTCGACGGCCTGAAGTTCATGTCCGATGCCGTGCGCCACTCGTTCGCCTCTTGGCCGGAGGAGCGCGGCGTGCCACGGCAACCGTTCAAACTCGGCGGCTCAGTGGACCGGCCATCGGTGTACGTGGTCGAGTTGATCGAGTCCGGCATCCGCTACACCTACGGCTTCGAACTGGACGATGAGCGCGTCCGGGAAGAATGGCTGTACAGCTACCCGGAGAAGCGCAAGCGGCTCGTGTTCGAACGGATCGGTGGTGAGATCAAGTTCGGCACCTCGATCGCGGAAGGCGCTGCGAAGGCGGAGGTGCTGAGGGAGCTCCTCCGGCCGAACTCGCTGTTCCTCAGCCTGGGGGTCGCGTTGTCGCTCGAAGCCGTGCTGCCGGTCCATCGGTGGTTCACCGGCAAACTGGTGTTTCGCAACGAGGCGCACGCTCGCTTCAACCACAGCGTGATCTGGCGATTCCTCCAGTCGAACGCCAAGCTGGCAGACCAGCTCGTGAGCTTGCTGAGGATTGCCGACCTCGGCATCACGGGCATTGAGTACAACAGGGCGCATCAGGCGGACGAGGACCACGCGGTGGCGGAGTTGGCGCGCGGGATGGACGCCGACCTGCCTGCTGACAGGCTCCGGGAACTTGCGCAGTTCCTTCTCGGCAGGGACGAGCGAGTCCAGCTCACCCACGGAACGGACAGCAGTCCGTTCGACATCGACGAGGAGTCGGCGGGGACGCTGTCCTGGCTGATGATGTTGCCCGCGGTGCTGCTCACGCTGCGCGACAGCGGCACGTTGATCATCGACGAGATCGACGCGAGCTTGCACCCGCGGCTCACCGCCGCACTCGTGGGGCTGTTCCGCGACTCCGAAGCCAACCAGAACGGTGCGCAGCTCGTCTTCACCACCCACGATGCGAGCCTGCTCAGTCCTGTGCTCGGCGACGAGGTGCTCACCCGCGAAGACGTCTGGTTCGTGGACAAGGACTCCGAGGGCGTGTCCGATCTGTACCCGTTGACCGACTTCAAGCCGCGCAAGGAAGGTGAGAACCTGGAACGGCGCTATCTCGGCGGCAGTTACGGCGCGGTTCCCGACGTGCAGGCTGAGACCTTCGTGTCCGCGGTCCTGCGAGGTGTCGATGGCGCGACGTGAGAACTCGTCCCGCCGTGGCCGAACGCAGTCGAGGGTTTCAGCCAGCCGCGTGCTCGTGGTGTGTTGCGGACAGACCGAACAGGCCTATCTGGACGGGCTGAAACGCCTGTCGAAACCGGTGACGGTGAAAGCGGTCGTCAAGGTGGGTTCACCCGCGCAGCTGGTCAGACATGCGGTGAAGTTGAGGCAGAACGACCGCGGCGGGTTCGACGAGTACTGGTGTGTCGTGGACGTCGACGACTTCGACATCGCTGAGGCGATCGTCGAAGCCGGTGAGGCGGAGATCTCGCTGGCCGTGTCGAACCCGTGCTTCGAGGTGTGGTTGATCCTTCACTTCGCCGGCTGCTCCGCCAGTCTCTCCAGCCCGAAGGCGGCGGCTGAGAAGCTGCGCAGGCACCTGCCTCGATATGCGAAGGGGGTGCTCGACTTCACCTTGCTCGCGGAGCGCGTCGACCAGGCTGTCGAGCGGGCCAAGGCCCTGGGCGCGGGCAACCCGTCGAGCGACATGTGGCGCCTGGTCGAGGTGGTTCGCAAGCACTGAGTTCAAGCGTCGGCACCCGGGGCGGTTACGCTGAGCGCCGTGTCTTCTCCCACTACTCCGCGACGCGTGTCGCTGCTGACCCTGGGCTGCGCCCGCAACGAGGTCGACTCCGAAGAGCTCGCCGGACGGCTCGGCGAGGGCGGCTGGGAGCTGGTGGACGAGGGCGCGGACGTCGTCGTCGTCAACACGTGCGGCTTCGTCGAGCAGGCCAAGAAGGACTCGGTCGACACGTTGCTCGCCGCGTCCGACACCGGCGCCAAGGTCGTCGCGGTCGGGTGCATGGCCGAGCGGTACGGCAAGGAGCTCGCGGACAGCCTCCCCGAGGCGGCCGCGGTCCTGGGGTTCGACCAGTACAACGACCTGGCCGAGCGGCTGCAGGACGTGCTGCACGGCAAGCCGGTCGAGTCGCACGTGCCGGTGGACCGGCGCACGCTGCTGCCGATCACGCCGGTCAAGCGCCAGGAGGCCAAGGACGCGGTGCAGGTGCCCGGCCACGGCTGGGGGCCGACGAAGGTCCAGCGCAAGCGGCTCGACGACGCGCCCGTGGCGCCGTTGAAGATCGCGTCCGGGTGTGACCGGCGGTGCAGCTTCTGCGCCATCCCGAGCTTCCGCGGCGCGTTCGTGTCGCGGCACCCCGACGAGGTCGTGTCCGAGGCCATGTGGCTCGCCGAGAACGGCGTCAAGGAGCTCTTCCTCGTCAGCGAGAACTCCACGAGCTACGGCAAGGACCTGCCGCGGGAGCAGGGTGCGCTCGAACAGCTCCTGCCGCGTCTCGCGGGCATCCCGGGCGTCGAGCGGGTGCGGGTGAGCTACCTGCAGCCGGCCGAGACCAAGCCGAGCCTGGTGGCCGCCATCGCGAAGACCGACAAGGTCGCGAACTACTTCGACATGTCGTTCCAGCACTCCAGCGAGAACGTGCTGCGGCGCATGCGCCGGTTCGGCGACACCGACAGCTTCCTCAAGCTCGTGTGGCAGATCCGCGAGCACGCGCCCGAGGCGGGCATCCGCAGCAACTTCATCGTCGGCTTCCCCGGTGAGACCGAGGAGGACCTGGCCGAGCTGGAGCGGTTCCTCACCGAGGCGCGCCTGGACGCGGTCGGCATCTTCGGCTACTCCGACGAGGACGGCACCGAGGCCGAGGACCTCGACGGCAAGCTCGACGCCGACACCATCGCCGAGCGGGTCACCCGGATCGGCAACCTCGTCGAGGAGCTGACCAGCCAGCGCGCCGAGGACCGGGTGGGCACCGAGGTCGTCGTGCTCATCGAGCACGAGGAGGACGAGGAGAGCGACTGCGTCGGGCGCGCCGAGCACCAGGCGCCCGAGGTCGACGGCGAGTGCATCGTGCTCGAAGCCGAGGACCTCAAGCGCGGTGACCTCGTCCGCTGCCGGGTCGTCGACTCCGAGGGCGTCGACCTCGTGGTCGAGCCGATCGGGGTAGTGGGCACATGACCGAGGCCCGGAAGGTCCCGCTGCTCAACGTCGCGAACATCCTGACGATGGCGCGGCTGGTCCTCGTTCCGGTCTTCCTGTTCTCCCTGTTCGAAGCTGGCGGTTTCGACACGACCTGGCGGCTGATCGCGTTCGGCGTGTTCGCCGTCGCGAGCTTCACCGACCACATCGACGGCACGCTCGCCCGCAAGCACGGCCTGATCACCGACTTCGGCAAGATCGCCGACCCGATCGCGGACAAGGCGCTCACCGGGTCCGCGCTGGTCGGGCTGAGCATCCTCGACGTGCTGCCGTGGTGGATCACGATCACCATCGCCGTGCGCGAGGTCGGCATCACGCTGCTGCGGTTCTGGGTGATCCGCTACGGCGTCATCCCGGCCAGCCGCGGCGGCAAGGCCAAGACGCTCGCGCAGGTCATCGCGATCGGGTTGTTCGTGCTGCCGGGGAACGACGTGCTGGAGCTGGTCGCGTGGGCGATCATGGCACTGGCGCTGGTGCTCACCGTGGTGACGGGAATCGATTACGTCATCAGGGCGTTCAAGATGAAAGCAAGGGCAGATCGGGCCGTCGCATGACGAACGTGGTCGATCTGCTCAAGGCGAGGAACCAGACCGTCGCCACGGCCGAGTCGCTCACCGCGGGTCTGCTGTGCGCGACGATCGTCGACACACCGGGGGCGAGTGCCGTGGTCCGCGGTGGGTTGATCGTCTACGCCACCGAGCTCAAGCACGAGCTCGCAGGCGTGGACCAGCAGCTGCTCGACGAGCACGGTGCCGTGCACCCCGAGGTGGCCCTCCAGCTGGCCGGCGGTGCCCGGACCAGGTGCGGGGCGGACTGGGGGATCGGGCTCACCGGGGTCGCCGGACCGGACCCGCAGGACGGCGTCGCTCCAGGCACGGTCCACATCGGCTTGAGCGGGCCTGGAGTGTCCACGGTGCGGACCATCACCGTGAGTGGCGACCGAAAAGCGGTCCGTCTCACAGCGGTGGAAAAAGCCCTGGTCCTGCTCTCGGACGAGCTGCTGGGCACCGCGGACGGGAACAAATGACGACCAACCGTTCGTTCGCCCTGGGCGGACGTGTTCGGAAGTCACTGCCCGTTGTCGGTGTCGATCGGTAACGTAGGGACACGGCCGGCCGGAAGGAGGCGCGCGATGACCGTGCTGCTGCGCGAGGCGATCGGTGATCGGCTTCGCCATGCCCGCACCAACCAACGCCGCACGCTGCGCGAGGTCTCTCGGACCGCCCGCGTGAGCCTGGGGTACCTGTCCGAGGTGGAGCGCGGCCGCAAAGAGGCGTCCAGCGAGCTTCCTCGCGGCCATCTGCGAGGCACTGGAACTGCCGCTGTCCGAGCTCCTGCACCACGTCGCCTCCGACATCGGCGCCGTCCAGCAGACGCCGGACACGGTGCCGGACACCGTTCAGAGCGGTCGTGCGGACCACGGGCGCGGCAAGCTGGAGGGTGGCCGCGTGCTGCCCACGACGCTCTCGGACGACCTGTCCGACCTGCGGTTGCAGCCGATGCTCAGCCACCGGCTCACCAGCAAGATCGGCGAGCCGCCCAAGGCAGTGGCCGCCGCATAACCACCCATGTCGTTCTCGGCCCCGTTCGCCCCCTGGTGAGCGGGGCCGCTGGCGTTCTGGTGAGCTGAGAGGGCGCTGAGAGCCGCTGTGGCCGCCGCCACGTGACTCGCTGCAACAACATCGTGCGCTCGTGCGTTCAACTGACAACGACCCCCGTCGGCTGAACGGGAGACAACGGCTTGGCCACAGCGGGTGGGGTCACCGCGTCCCAGGACGCGGGTGCGGGCAGGATTGCACGTCGTCAGGCGTGTTCTCCTCAGTCCCGGGGTGGGGTCAGGGTGTTCCCGGATATCTCCCCGTGTCGGTGGATACGCCGACGCACAATTGAGACGATGGATCCAACACCGGCACCGAGAAGGCAGGCGTAGGAGATGGCCAGTCCGTTCGTGAAGTTCTGGAAGTACCTGATGGCATCGTTCTCGTCCAAGATCGACGAGCACGCTGACCCGAAGGTGCAGATCCAGCAGGCCATCGAGGAGGCGCAGCGTCAGCACCAGGCGCTCTCTCAGCAGGCCGCGGCCGTCATCGGCAACCAGCGGCAGTTGGAGATGAAGCTCAACCGCCAGCTCGGCGACGTGGAGAAGCTGCAGGCCTCCGCGCGCCAGGCGCTCGTGCTCGCCGACGAGGCGCGCGCGAAGGGCGACGAGCAGAAGGCGCAGCAGTTCGAGAACGCGGCGCAGGGCTTCGCCACCCAGCTCGTGACCGCGGAGCAGGGCATCGAGGACCTCAAGACGCTGCACGACCAGTCGCTGCAGGCCGCCGCACAGGCCAAGCAGGCCGTCGAGCGCAACTCGATGATGTTGCAGCAGAAGCTCGCCGAGCGCACGAAGCTGCTCAGCCAGCTGGAGCAGGCGAAGATGCAGGAGCAGGTCTCCGCGTCGCTGAACCAGATGAGCGAGCTCGCCGCGCCCGGCAACGTGCCGTCGCTGGAAGAGGTCCGCGACAAGATCGAGAAGCGCTACTCCACCGCGCTCGGGTCTGCTGAGCTCGCCCAGAACTCGGTGCAGGGCCGGATGCTCGAGGTGCAGGCCTCGACCACCCAGCTCGCCGGTTCGTCGCGGCTGGAGCAGATCCGCGCGTCCATGCACGGCGGCCAGGCGAACACGCCGCAGCAGGTCACCCAGGGCAACAGCGCGGCGGCGCAGATCCAGGCCGAGATCGCGCAGCGCGTGCAGCACGAGCAGAAGACCACGCAGCAGCAGGTCCCGCCGGCTCAGAACTGAGCGGGGCAGGAGGAGTCAGCAGGTGATCATGGAGCCCTGGAGAAACCGTCCCAACAACGAGATCGTCCGCAAGGTCGTCGGCGAGTTGGGTGCGTCGCTCCAGGGCCACCCGCTGGCCGAGCAGGCGCGCTACCGCCTCCAGAGGTGGAACGACCCGGTCGCGAAGCTCGAACGCAGGCGCAAGCGCACCAACGCCGTGCTCACGTTCTGGGCGATCCTGATCACGATGCTCGGCACGCTGGCCGTCTTCGGCTTCACCGGCGTGCTGGGCACCTGGGCCGCCGTCGCCGGCACGGTCGGCGCGGCCGTGCCCGCGGTCCTCGCCGTGCGCAGCGGCTTCAAGCTGCGCGAGATCGGCGCGGCCCGGCAGCGGCTCGCACTCAGCCCGCCGCCACCGCCCCGGCCGCCGCTGCCCGCGCACATCTCCGCGGCACGGGTGCCGATGGAGAAGCTGCACAGCGCCGAGGACACGATGACCGAGCTGCTGAAGCAGCTCGACTCGCCGGCGCTCACCTCGTTGCCGACGGAGTCGATCCAGCACGCCCGGCAGACCGCTCAAGAGGCGTCGGCCGCCATCCGTTCGGTGTCCGCGCAGCTCCAAGCCGTCGAACGGGCCCGCGACACCGCGCCGCACCTGGAGCGCGGCTCGCTCGTCGAGGGTGTGCGGGTGCTGCGGATCCAGCTGGCCGACGGCGTGGACCGCTACTGTGCGCTGGTGGCTGCGGCGGGCCAGGCGCTCGCGGCGAGCACCGCGTTCCAGGACCCGCGCATGGTGCTGGACGACGCCACCGACCACATGGCCGGTCTCGCGTCCGCAATGCGGGACGTGACAGGCTATTCAGCGTATTAATCGTCACCCTGGGTAATCACGTACGTCTATCGGCGTGGATTGCTGGAGATATTTACGGCAATCGTGTGATTATCAGACCGTTATCTAGCCGTGGCCACTACCAGGCGTGGCAGGATTCCGGGGCCGGGCAGCGGGAAGTCCGGGTGGGTTGCCGGGAGGCAGTGCGTTGGCGTTGTGGACCGTGCACGGGGACGGTCGGGTCACCGACGGTGAGGCCGTCGCACCGCAGGAGCGGGCGAGCTGGCCGCTCACCATCGGGTTCGGCGTGCAGCACCTGGTCGCCATGTTCGGCGCGACGGTGCTGGTCCCCACCGCGACCGGCCTGCCGGTCGCCACGACGCTGCTGTTCTCCGGCCTCGGCACGCTGCTGTTCCTGCTGATCACCAAGAACCGGGTCCCCAGCTACCTCGGCTCGTCCTTCGCGTTCGTCGCGCCGCTGGTGGCCGCCCGTGAACAGGGCATCGCCGCGCAGCTCGGCGGGGTGGTCGCCGCCGGTCTGCTCGTGATCGTCGTCGGCATCGCCGTCAAGGCGCTCGGCGTGCGGCTGCTGGAGTCGGTCATGCCGCCGGTCGTCACCGGTGCCGTCGTGGTCATCATCGGCCTGAACCTCTCGCACCAGGCCACCTCGCACTTCGCGGAGCAGCCGGCGCTGGCCGCGATCACGACCGGCGTGGTCCTGCTGGCCGGTGTCCTCGGCCGCGGGCTGCTGGTCCGGTTCTCGGTGCTGGTCGGGTTCGTCGGCGTCTGGGCCGGCGGGGTGCTGGCCGGTGCCGTGCCGCCGGCGCGGTTCACGGCGTTGCGCGAGGCGTCCTGGGTGGGGCTGCCACAGCTGCACCAGCCGGAGCTGCGCCCGTCCGTCGTGCTGCTGATGCTGCCGGTGGTGATCGTCCTGGTCGCGGAGGTCGTCGGCCACGTCAAGGCGGTGGCCGCGCTGACCGGCCGCAACCTCGACGGCAGCGCGGGCGACGCGATCATCGCCAACGGCCTGTCCACGGCGCTCTCGGGCCTGGGCGGGGGCGTGGGCACGACGACGTACTCCGAGAACATCGGCGTCATGGCCGTGACCCGGATCTACACCACGGCGGCGTTCGCGGTCGCCGGGGTGCTCTCCGTGCTGCTCGCGTTCTCCCCGAAGGCCATCGCGCTGTTCGGCACCATCCCGCCCGGTGTGCTGGGCGGGTGCACGCTGGTGCTCTACGGCCTGATCGTGCTCATCGGCGTGCGGATCTGGATGGACCGCGGCGTCGACCTCACCAACCCGGTCAACGCCATGGTCGGCGGGGCCGCGCTGGTCGCCGGCGTCGGCGACCTGACCATCGAGATCGGCTCGCTGAAGATGGGCGGCCTGGTGTGGGGGTCGCTGCTCGTCGTGATCCTGCACCCGGTGATGCGCTGGCTACGCGCCGCCCGGCACCCCGCGTAGCGCCTCGTTGATCCGGCTCACCAGGCCGGGACCCTCGTAGATGAACCCGGTGTAGAGCTGCACCAGGCTCGCGCCCGCGTCGATCATGCGCAGGGCGTCGTCGGGCGTCGCGATGCCACCGACGCCGATCACCGGCAGGTCGCTGTTCTTCGTGATGAACCGGACGACGTCGTTCGCCCGCTGGGTGAGGGGCCTGCCGCTCAGACCGCCCGTCTCGTCCCTGTGGGGGCTCCTGAGGCCCTCGCGGCCGAGGGTGGTGTTCGTGGCGATGAGGCCCTTGATCCCGTGGTCCACGCACACCTGGATGACCTCGGCGATGGCGTCGTCGGTGAGGTCGGGCGCGATCTTGACGAGCATCGGCTTCTCGGTGGCCCGCGTCATCGCCGCGACGAGCTCGGTGAGCGCGCCCTTGTCCTGCAGGCTGCGCAGGCCGGGGGTGTTGGGCGAGCTGACGTTGATCGCGTAGTAGTCGCCGTGGTCCTGAAGGGCGCTCAGCGAGTTCAGGTAGTCCTCGACGGCGTGCTCGACCGGGGTGACCTTCGACTTGCCCAGGCTGATGCCCAGCGGCGCCCTGAGGGTGGTCTTGTCGAGCTTCTGCGCGAGCGCGCGCGCTCCGGCGTTGTTGAAGCCCATCCGGTTGATGATCGCCTCGTCCTCGCGCAGGCGGAACAGCCGCGGCTTGGGGTTGCCCGGCTGCGGGTGCCACGTGACCGTGCCGACCTCGACGAACCCGAAGCCCAGCGCGGCCCACGCCGGCAGCGCCCTGCCGTCCTTGTCGAGACCGGCGGCGAGCCCGACCGGGTTGGGGAACCGGACGCCGAACACGGTGCGCGGGTTGTTCTGGCCCCGCGCGAACCTGGCCAGCGGGCTGAGCCGGGCCATGGCGGCGAGCGTGGTCTCGTGGACCCGCTCCGCGTCGCCACCGTGCATCGAGAACAACGCCTTGCGAACCACCTGCTTGTAGACCACGCGCCCACCCTATAACGCCAGTTCAGAACGGGCGCACCGGCTCTCGTCCGCCAGCGCCGGTCAGGACGGCCTGGGCACCTTCACCGTCGCCTGCTCGTCGAGCGGCACGGCCGGCCTGGCCAGGAACCGCACCGGCAGCGACCGCAGCCCCCGGCTGCCCAGCGACACCCGCCAGCCCAGCGGTCGTGCGGTGTCCAGGGCGAGCCCCGTGCAGCGGCCCAGCAGCGCGCGGAACGCCACGTCGCCCTCCAGCCGGGCCATCGGCGCGCCGAGGCAGAAGTGCATGCCGTGCCCGAACGCCAGGTGCTGCCGATCCGCCCGCTCGATGTTGAGCTGGTCGGCCCGCGGGTAGCGGGTGGTGTCGCGGTCGGCGGAGGCCAGCGACAGCAGCACCACGTCACCGGCGGGGATTCGCACGCCGCCGATCGTCAGGTCCCCGCTCGCGAACCGCAGCAGGTGCGAGGCAGGGCCGTCGAACCGCAGGAACTCCTCGATCGGGCCCGGCAGCAGCGACGACGAGCGTTGCAGCAGCTCCAGCTGTTCCGGGTGGCGCAGCAACGCCAGCGCGCCGTTGCCGACGAGGTCGACCGCGGTCGTGTACCCCGCTACGAGCAGCAGGAACGCCAGCGAGGCGAGCTCGCGGTCGGACAGCGCGGCCTCGCCGCTCGCACGGGCCAGCCCGCCGATCAGGTCGTCGTCGCCGGAGGTCCGCTTGTGCGCCACCAGGTCGAGCAGGTAGCCCGAGGCCTCCTCGCGGGCGGAGGCGGCGTCACCGTCGGCGAGCCCGGTGACCACGTCCGCCCAGTACCGGAAGTTCTCCTGGTCCACCGCGGGCACGCCGAGCAGTTCCATCAGCAGCGTGATCGGCAGCGGCGCCGCGAAGTCCGCGACCAGGTCGCAGCGCCCGGCGTCGAGGAACCCCTCGACCAGCGTCGTCGCGAGCTGCTCGGCACGCGGGCGCAGCGCGGCGATGCGGCGCGGGGTCAGCTCGCTCGACACCGCGCGGCGCAGGCGGGTGTGGTCGGGGGCGTCGCTGTTCATCATGTGGTCCGACAGGTCGCCGAACCACCACGACGCGAAGTGCGGGTGCCCGCGCAGGGGCTCGGCGAGCGCGGAGCCGTGCGAGGACAGCAGCGGGTGGTCCAGTGCGGCCCGCACGTCGGGGTAGCGGGTCACGAGCCACATCGGCGCGCCGAAGTTCTCGACCCGGTGCACGGGACCCGCTTCGCGCAGGCTCGTCAGCACCGGGTACGGGTCGTCGGTGAAGCCCGGGCGCAGCGCATCCAGATTTACCGCCATGTCGAAGGACACGGCTGGACGCGCCCTTCGGTTCAACCGGACTGGCATTTTGGGCAGAAGTAGACGAACCTGCCGTCGAGCTCGCCCGACCGGACCCTGGTGCGGCACCGCAGGCACGGTCTGCCGGTGCGTTCGAAGACGTAGTGCTGCACGCGCAGGTCGCCCGTCGTGGACTGCTCCGGCCGCCACTGGTTGGCCTGCAACAGCTTCCGCGACAGCGCGACCGCTCGGGCCGGGTCCACCGCGGACACCGGCGCCGTCGGGAGGACGCGCAGCAGGAAGCAGACCTCCGCGCGGTAGAGGTTGCCGACACCGGCCATCACGCGCTGGTCCAGCAACGCGATGCCGATGGCCCGGTCGGGGTCCGCGGTCAACCGCCGCACCGCCTCGGCGGCGTCGAAGCCGGGGGAGAGCAGATCGGGCCCGAGGTGGGAGATGAGCTCGTCCTCGCGTGCCGTCGGCAGGAGCTCCATGTCGTGCAACGCGAACCCGATGGCCTGCCGGTCGTCGACCTCCAGCACCGCCCGCGCCTGGTGCCCCGGCCGCTTCCAGCGCTCGCCCGGCCGGTACAGGTGCCACGCGCCGTCCATGCGGAAGTGGCTGCGCAGGCTGTTGCCGTCGGAGAACCGGGTGAACATGTGCTTGCCGTACGTGCGCACACCGAGCACGTCGAGCCCGGCCAGGTCCACCGCGGCCAGCCTCGGGTGCCGCAGCTCGCCGCGCACCAGCGTCTTCCCGGCGAGCGCATCGTTCATCCGATGGCCGGCCAGGAAGACGGTGTCGCCTTCAGGCATCCACCGCCTCTTGGATCTCGTCGTCGTCGAAGTCGTGGTGCACCGCGCGGCGGCGGCTGCGGGAGATGCGCTGGATCCGGGCCAGCAGCAGGTTGAACGCCAGCGCCACCTCACGTGCGCCCGGAGTACCCCACTCGTGGATCGGCATGCACGCGCCCTGCGCCTGCTGCACCGCGAGCCGGTCCGGCAGCGCCACCGGCATCACCAGCGGGCCGAAGATGTCGCGCAGCTCGTCGATGCGGAACTGGTGCTCGTGCGAACGCGGCCGCACCCGGTTCACCACCACGCCCAGCGGCTGCAGGTCGGTGTTGTTCTTCTCACGTTCGTTCTGCACCGCCTCGAACGCGCGCTGCACGCCCGCCACGGCGAACATGGTGGGCTCGGTCACCAGCAGTGCGCGATCGGCCGCGACCAGCGCGGAACGGGTCAGCTGGCCCAGTGAGGGCGGGCAGTCGAGCAGCACGAGCTGGTAGGGGAACTCGTCGTACATGTCGCGCAACGTGCGCAGCGCGGTCTTGAGCCGGTGCAGGCGCGACTCGTTGGGGTCGGGGTGGTTGAGCAGCTCGGCGTCCTCCGACCCGGACAGGACGTCGATGCCGTCACCCCACCTGCTGGGGCGGATCGCCTGTTCCAGGTTCTCCTCCGACGGGTCCTTCAGGACGTCGTAGATGCTGGCCTTCGGATCCTCGGGCTCCAGCGTCGACGTGGCGTTGCACTGCGGATCGAGGTCGATCACCAGAGTGCGGACACCACGGCGGAGGGCGGCAGAGGCCAGGCCGAGCACCACCGTCGTCTTGCCGACGCCTCCCTTGAGGCTGAGCACGGACACCGTATGCACAGACCTACTCTAGGGTCTCCTACGCTGTGTGCCATGCGACCGGACGCCGTACACAGGGTGCTCGACGCCGAACTGACCGCCGCGCGGGAGCGCAGGGGCGGCGAACCGCCCCGCGTCCTCGACGTCGGCGGCGGCAGCGGCGTGTGGGCCGTGCCCCTCGCCGCCGCGGGCTGTGCCGTCACGGTCGTGGAGCCCTCGCCGAACGCACTGGCCACCCTGCACACCCGTGCGCGCGAGGCCGGCGTGAAGATCAACGCGGTGCAGGGCGACACCGACGCGCTGGGTGTTCCCGCCGGTGAGGCCGACGTGGTGCTCGCGCACGGGGTGCTGGAGGTCGTGGACGACGCGTCCGCCGCGCTCACGGCGCTGGCCGCCGCGGTGACGCCGGGCGGCGCGGTGTCGGTGCTGGTGGCGAACCGGTTCGCGGCGATCCTGCACCGCGCGATCGCCGGGCGGATCGTCGACGCGCGCCGGTTGCTGGACGACGACGCCGGTCAGCTGGCGGGCACGCGCGACCCGCTGCAGCGCCGGTTCGACGTGGCGGGCCTCGAGAAGCTCGTCCTCGAAGCCGGGTTGTCGGTCGAGTTGCTGCAGGGCCACGGCGTGGTGTCCGACCTGGTGCCCGGCGTCGTGCTGGATGCGAATCCGGGTGCGGCCGACGCACTGGCGGAGCTCGAGCTGGCCGCCGCGCGGCGGTCTCCCCTGCGAGACGTGGCGGCCCGGCTGCACGTGCTCGCCCGCCGCACGCACTGAGCCTTTGCTTTCGGGACGAATGCAGTCCCAGGGAGTGGCCCCAAACGACTCTGCGGCGAAAGATGTAGTCTTCGCCAGTCGACGTAGGGACCCGCGCCATGGAGAGTTCCGACCTGCTGGCCTCGTTGGTCAACGAGGCCGTCGCGGGTGACCGGCCTGCCGTCGAGCGGCTGCTGGCCTCCGTCCGCCCGCTCGTGACCCGGTACTGCCGGGCGCGCGTCGGGCACGGCGAACGGGCGCAGACGTCGGCCGACGACGTGGCCCAGGAGGTCTGCCTGGCCGTGCTGACGGCGCTGCCGACCTACCGCGAGCAGGGCCGGCCGTTCCTGGCGTTCGTCTACGGCATCGCCGCCCACAAGGTCGCGGACGCCCACCGCGCCGCTGCCCGCAACCGCGCGGAGCCGGTCGCCGAGGTCCCGGACGGGCCGTCCACCGTGCCCGGCCCTGAGCAGCACGCGCTGCTCGGGTCGCTGTCGGTGCGGCTGGGCCGGCTGCTGGCGGCGCTGCCGGACAAGCAGCGCGAGATCCTGGTGCTGCGCGTGGTCGTGGGCCTGTCGGCCGAGGAGACGGCGGAGGCGGTCGGGTCGACGCCGGGTGCGGTGCGGGTGGCGCAGCACCGCGCGCTCGCGAAGCTGCGGTCGTCGGTGGGGGTCGAGGAGCTCATCTGACCGGGCGCTGCTCCTCTGCTGATCGCGGGGACGTGCTCATCGCGTTACGCGAGAGCCGTGGCGGACCGTCGTGGGCAAGGCACGGCATCGGGTGATTGCTCGTGACGAACTCACTGGAACGGCGGAACCGGAAGGTTCCGGTTGCCTTCAGTCGTTCCTCTCCGCGTTCCACGAGCCGTTGTTCATTGCTCCAAACGAGTGATGTTCAGAAGTTGCCCCTACTTTCCGCATAAGGAGTGACGATCCGCACGTCTCCTCTGCGGGACGAGGACGAGGGGACGCTCGGATGGAAAGTTCGGCATTACCCGCTGAGGTGGTCAGTGCAGCGGTGAACGGGGACCGCAGGGCCACTGACCTGCTGCTTCGCTACTTGCGACCGCTGGTGGTCAAGTACTGCCGCGCGCGCGTGGGCCGCTCGGCCACGACGGCGGACGACGTCGCGCAGGACGTGTGCCTGGCCGTGCTGACAGCGCTGCCGAACTACCGTGACCAAGGTCGCCCCTTCCTGGCCTTCGTCTACGGCATCGCGGCGCACAAGGTGGCCGACGCCCACCGCGCGCTCGCCCGCAACCGGGCGGAGCCCACGGCGGAGGTGCCGGACCAGGTCTCGCGCGGCGCCGGTCCCGAGGACTTCGCCCTCCAGGGCGAGCTGAACGGCGCGCTGGCGAAGCTGCTGCGCGTGCTGCCCGAGAAGCAACGCGAGATCCTCCTGCTGCGCGTGGTCGTGGGTCTGTCGGCCGAGGAGACGGCCGACGCGGTCGGGTCGACCCCCGGCGCCGTGCGCGTGGCGCAGCACCGTGCCCTGGGCCGGCTGCGCAGGGAGGTCGCCGAGGCCAGCGTCCTGATCTGATGGGGAGGCAGGAGACAGCCGACGAGCACGTCGCCGGCGCACTGGCCGGCGACCGCGGCGCCGTGGCGAAGCTGCTGGAGGCGATCCGCCCGATGATCGTCCGCTACTGCCGGTCCCGCGTCCGGGGCACCACGTCGGCCGACGACGTCGCCCAGGAGGTGTGCCTGGCCGTCCTGACCTCGCTGCCCTCGTACCGCGACCAGGGCCGCCCGTTCCTGGCGTTCGTCTACGGCATCGCCTCCCACAAGGTGGCCGACGCCCACCGCGCCGCCGCGCGCAACCGTTCCGAACCGACCTCCGACCTGCCCGAGTCGGCCGACCGGGCGGCGGGACCGGAGCAGCGTGCGGTGGACGGCGACCTGTCCCGGCGGATGGCGCGGCTGCTGGAGGTGCTGCCGGACAAGCAGCGCGAGATCGTGCGGCTGCGCGTCGTCGTGGGCCTGTCGGCCGAGGAGACGGCGGAGGCGGTCGGCTCGACGCCCGGCGCCGTGCGGGTGGCGCAGCACCGCGCCCTGGCCCGGCTGCGCAAAGAGGTCGGCTCGCTCGGCGAGTGACCGGTATTTGCTTTCGGAACTAGTTGGGCCGATCGCGGGGGGTGCGTGCGGCCGAACGACATCTCCATTGGCAAAGGCACCAACCCGCCGCCGACGTAGGGACCCGAGTGCATGGGGCGAACCCCGGATGCAGCCGATGAGCGCGGACCGGGCAGACCGCTGCTCTCCGTGGCGGACGTCGTGCACCACTTCAGCTCCGCCGAGGCCGACCAGCTGCACATGGACCGCGTGTTCGTCCAGCACTTCCGCGAGACCGGGTGCGCCGACCCGCTGTGGTCGGCCTTCCTCGGCAAGGTCGTCGGGTACGGCTTCGAGATCGTCAGGAACCTCGTGAAGTCCGGGGCGATGTTCGCGCGGGTCGACCGGCGCAGGTGGTCCGTGGCGCGCCAGGAGGTGTTCTTCCACGAGGCGGAGGAGCTCGCCAGCGAGGCCGTGTGGGCCGGGTTCAACCTGTTCCGCGAGGAGGGCGTGCTCGGCGGCAAGTGGTCGGAGGAGCACGGACCGTTGAAGGAGTACTTCGTGAACGCGTGCGTGCTGGCCTTCCCCAACGTCTACCGCAGATGGCGGACCAGCAACAACGCCTGGCACGAACGGCACCTGCTGGACGCGTGGGCGCGCCTGGAGCACGTCGCGGCCGGCGGGGACCTCGAAGACGCGGTCGTGACCCGCGAGGCGGTGGACGACGTGTTCGCCGAGCTCAGCGAGGACCGGCGCACGCTGCTGTTCCTGAAGGACCAGAACTACTCGCACGCTGAGATCGCCGAGTTCATGCGGATCACCCCGCGGGCGGTCGAGGGGAAGCTGCGGCGCGCGAAAGAGGCCGCCCGCGAGGCGTCGAAGGGAAATCGGTGACCGCCATGGAGTTCTCCACCGGCCTGCACCGGACGGTTCCAGAAGCCGCCGTGGCGAACACCTCGGTCGGCGACGCCACGTCCGGGCAGCTGGCGAACCGTGCGCACGGCCCGCGGTTCGACGCGCTGCTCGAACGCGCGAAGGCGGTCGGGCCGGCCGAACCGGTCGAGGCGCCCTCGGCCTCCTACCTGGCCCGGAGGCCGGACACCGCGGACACCTACGTGACCAGGGCCGCCGCCGGTGACCGGGGAGCGGCGGAGAGGCTGCTCGCCACGCTGCGGCCGTTGATCGTGCGGTACTGCCGTGCGCGGGTCGGCGGGCAGGACCGGTCGTCCACCTCGGCGGACGACGTCGCGCAGGAGGTCTGCCTGGCCGTGCTCACCGCGCTGCCGGCCTACCGGGACCAGGGGCGGCCGTTCCTCGCGTTCGTCTACGGCATCGCCGCGCACAAGGTCGCCGACGCCCATCGCGCGGCGGCGCGGCTGCGGTCGGAACCCGTGGCCGAGCTGCCGGAGACGACCGACCTCGGCGCCGGGCCCGAGCAACAGGCCCTGCAGGGCGAGCTGTCCGAACGCATGGGCGCACTCCTGCGGTTGCTGCCGGGCAAGCAGCGGGAGATCCTCGTGCTGCGCGTGGTGGTGGGGTTGTCGGCGGAGGAGACGGCGGAGGCGGTCGACTCGACGCCGGGTGCGGTGCGCGTCGCGCAGCACCGCGCCCTGAGCCGGTTGCGCAGGGAGATCGCGGCCCAGGAGGCGCTGCGCTCGGCCGCCCATCAGTGACGCCAGCGCGTTTCGTGGCCGCGGTGCGGTCGGCGCTCGCCTCCACGACCGCCGTCGGGGTGAAGTCCGTTGCGGCGTACCGGATCGGGCTCGGGCTGCCGGCACAGCGACCAGCGGACGCCGATGTCGTGCGGGGGTGCTCGGGGCGGTTGGCCGACCCGGTTGGTGATCGCGTTCCTGGTGTGGGAGGCGTTGGACGCGGAGCTGCCGTTGCAGCTCCACGTCGGATGCGGCGACTCGGACGCGGATCTGTCCAAGTGCGACCCGTTGTTGTTGACGCCGTTCCTGCGCGCAACGGCGTCACTTGGCGTGCCCGTGCTGTTGTTGCACAACTACCCGTAGCTCATCGCGTCGGAGAACGCTGCCCGCGTGTACCGGTTGTAGGATGTCGAACAAGGGTTCGAGAGGGGTTGTCATGGGTCGCAGTGCGAACCTGCCGCGCGGCCTGCGTGACCGCTTCCGTGCGCGCGACGGCGTGTGGCCTGATGACACGGGCTGCCGGATGTTGCACGTGGACATGGACGCCTTCTACGCGTCCGTCGAGATCCGTGAACGCCCCGAGCTCGCTTCCGTGCCCGTCGTCGTCGGTGGCGTCGGTGGGCGCGGTGTGGTGTGTTCGGCCAACTACCTCGCACGCGAGTTCGGCGTGCGGTCCGCGATGCCCACCGCGCACGCCCGCCGGCTCGCGCCGCACGCGGTGTACCTGCCGCCGCAGTTCGACCTCTACCAGGAGGTGTCGCGCGGGGTCATGGCGATCTTCCGCGACATCACGCCGCTGGTGGAGCCGCTGTCGCTGGACGAGGCGTTCCTCGACGTCGGCGGGGCGCTGCGGCGGATGGGCACCACGCCCGGCGGGATCGGCGAGCTGGTCCGGTCGCGCGTGTTCGAGGCGTACGGCGTGACGTGCTCGGTCGGGGTGGCGCCGACGAAGTTCCTGGCGAAGTTGTCGTCCGGCATGTGCAAGCCGGACGGGATGATGGTGATCCCGGCGGACTCCGTCCTGGAGTTCCTGCACCCGCTGCCGGTGGGCGCGCTGTGGGGAGTGGGGGAGAAGACCGCCGCGCGCCTGTCGCAGCTCGGCCTGGAGACCGTCGGCGACGTCGCCGCGATACCGCTGGCGACGTTGCGGCGCAAGATCGGCGTGGCGCTGGCGGAGCACCTCTTCGCGTTGTCGCGGGGCGTGGACGACCGCGCCGTGGTGCCGGAGTCGCGGGAGAAGTCGATCGGCGCGGAGGAGACCTTCGAGGTCGACCACCTCGACCGCGGCGTGCTCCGCCGCGAGCTGCTGCGCCTGTCCGAGCGGACGGCGAGCTCGTTGCGCGCCAAAGGTTTGCACGGCCGGACAGTGTCCATCAAGGTCAGGTTCTCGGACTTCACGACGATCACCCGCTCGCGCACGCTGCCCACGTCGACGGACGTGACGCAGGAGATCTACCGCACCGCCGTGGAGCTGCTCACCACCCAGGTGCCGCCGGGCGCGGTCCGCCTCATCGGTGTCCGGATCGAGGGACTTGACAACGCCGACTCCGCCCACCAGCTGATCTTCGACGCCCCCGAGAATGGCTGGCGCGAAGCCGACCAAGCCGCTGACCAGGCCCGTTCCCGCTTCGGCTCACTCGCCGTCCGCCCGGCCTCCCTCCTCGGCAAGGGTCCACAGAGGACCGCCGAGTTCGGCCCGAAGCCCGAGTGATCGCGACCTGTCCACAACCCGCGAGTAACCCACAGCCCCCCGTTTCCCCGTGGCACACCCCCGGTCCCCCGGTGCAACCTGGACCCCATGCGCCACCCCGTAGACCTGGAATCGCTGCACATCCTGTTCCGCCACCGCATCGCGCCGGTGGCCGCCCTGGTCCACATCGGACTGACAGGCGCCGTCATCGACCAGCGGTGCCGGCACGGCACCCCCTGGCAGCGCCTCCTGCCCGGCGTCCTGTTGCTGGGCGCCGCGAAACCCACCCGTGAGCAGTGGCTGCAGGCCGCCCTGCTCTACGTCGGCGACCGCGGCATGGTCACCGGCTTCGACGCCCTGCACCTGCACGGCCTGAAGTCCGCCCCGATACCGTCCTCGGTCCACCTGCTGACCCCGCGCTGCTCCCGCGCAGTCAGCTTCGGCCCGCTGAACCTGATGCGCACCGAGCACATCCCCACACCGGTGCTCCGCCGCGGCTTCCACACCGCCCCGCTGCCACGCGCCACGATCGACGCGATCCGCTGCACCAAGTCCATCGCCGACACCCGAGCCATCCTCGACGAGGCCACCCACCTGGTGGGCCTGCACGCCCTGCGCACCGAACTCGCCTTCGCCCCGCGCAAGGGCACCGCCCTGGCCCGCAAACTCCTCGGCGACTCCCCGATCCGCCAACTCGAACACGCAGTCCTGTCCCGCACCTCACCCACAGCCCCTCGCCGCCGCCCCCTCACCCCCGCTGTTCCACCCCCGGCAGCGCTGCCCGCCGCGCCCCGCTGCCCCGACCCGGCACCCTGGCCCCGCTCGGCTCCGTCCCGCGCACCGGCCACGATCCGCCGAATCCCTTGCCACACAGCCGAATAACCACCCCGCCAGCTGACCTGACCACCGCTCCCGCGCACCGCCCACCCGCGACGCCACTCACCCACGCGCGTCGTCGCCCACCCGTGCACGTGTCGCCTACCTGCGCCGCCGTCGCACGCGCGCCGCCTACCCGCGCCGCCGCCCATCCACGCGCGCCGTCGCTCACCCGCAGCCGCCACCCGTGCGCGCGCCGCCCATCCACACCGCCGCCACCCGTGCGCGCCACCCGCCCGCTGAAAGGAGCCTGCGATGTCACCCTCGAACTGCGCGCCGCCGCACCCGGCATCCCGCGCATCGCCCACCGCCGCGCCCAGGACATCCGCGTGCCGCTGCCCCCGACATCCGCGCACGCCCCGGTTGCTCGCACAGCCCGCTGCCCACCGGCCTGCTGTCGCCGTGGCCGCAACGTCGACTCACCGCCGCACCCCGCCACCACGCAGCGGCTCGCTCCCCCCACCGCAACCGATCCGCCACCGCCGATCCGCCACCACGCCCACCTCGCCAGGCCCCATCCCCGCCCGGCCTCAACGCGCGACGCGGTCCGAGACCACCCCCGGCCACCCCGCCTGAACGGCCCTACCGCCGCCCAGCTCTACTCCCGCCCAGCTCTACTCCCGCCCAGCTCTACTCCCGCCCAGCTCTACCCCCGCCCGCCCTGCCACCCGTCCACCTCCCGCCCGCCCTACCGCCCACTCCGCCCAACCCGAGCCGCCCGCGAGGCCCCTTTCATGGCATCCCCGCGCAAACTCAGAAAGGAGAGCACCGGCATCTCGAAGTAGTTCCACGGCGCAGCGTCCGCGTGCCCGCCCAAAACCCGGAACTGCGCCACGGCCTCGTCGAACCGCCGCAGCCGCAACAGCGCGAGGATCGCGTACCCCCGGTCGTCCCGCACCGCGACCGTGTCGGCACCTTCGTCCGCCAGCCGCTCCAGCAGGACCTCCAGCGCCCGGCCGACCTCGGGCGTCTTCCACAGGGAGGGGTCGGTGTCCTCGGCCTCCAGCGCCGCCTGCAGCGGCAGTGCGGCGAAGCGCGGCGAGGTGTCCGCGGCGTCCAGGGCGAAGCCGAGGGCCATTTCGTTGGAGCCGCGCCACTTCGCGCACCAGTACTGCAGGGCCTGCTGGTGCCCGTCGTGGTGCAGGGGGTCGCGGGCGACGAGTTCGGACCACAGGGTGCGGAAGTCGTCGTGGCTCGCGCCGAGGCCGCGGGCCGTGGTGATGAGGGTGCTCCACGGGGTCGGGTCGTCGGGAAGTACGGCGGCTGCGGCGCGGGCGGCGGCGCGGGCCTCGGCGAGGGTGCGGTGGAAGCTCTCGAACTGGGCGTGGGTGGTGTCGGTGGCCCTCGCGCTGCCGCGGATGTCCCAGGCGAGGGACACCAGGGACAGGGCGTGGACGACGGACCGGTGGGGGTCGTTCGGGCGGGCGGTGTGCCAGGTGGTGAGCCAGGCGTCGTCCTTGGCGGCGAGGTCGGCGAGGGCCCAGGCGATGCGTTGGCGGCGGTCCCACGTGCCGTAGGAGGCGGCGGTGAGGTCGGCGGCGTTCTCCCAGTGGCCGGCGCGGACGTCGGCGCGCACGGCCTCCAGTGCGGGGTCCTCGACCGGCGGGTCGGCGGTGACGTCCGCGTCGGGGACGAGGCCGAAGCGTTCCGGGCGGGTCTTGGGCAGCAGGAAGGCGGCGACGAGCTCGGTGGGCAGTTCCTCCACCTCGACGCCGCGGCGTTTCGCCTCGCGCATCAGGCGGATGACGGAGAGGGCTTGCTTGGGCTTGAACAGCAGCGAGAACACCACGGGAGGGAGGGCTCCAGTCAGCGGGTGGGGCGGTAGTCGAGGGCGATGCCGGCGGAGGCGAGGGCGTGGCGCAGGGGCTGGGTGTCGGCCTGGTCGGCGACGGCCTCGTCGAGGTGGTCGGCCAGGTCGAAGTCGTCCGCCGCGGTGACGAAGGTGGTGCGGCCGAGCCAGTCGACCTGCCAGTGGGCCAGGCCCGCGTCGGAGAAGGCGAGGGCGAGCAGGGCGGAGAGCTCCGCGTGCACCTCGGTGCGGGCCATCGCGCGGCGGGCGCGGGGGCCGGCGGTGGGGCTGCCGGGGACCGACGAGTCGGGGCCGATCTCGGCGAGCAGGCCGGCGTCCAGCGCGTCGAGCACGGTGGTGAGCGACGGGGGTCCGCCGGTGGCGGTGGCGGCCGCGGTCAGGAGGCGTTCGGTGCCGCGGACGACGCGGGCGCGGGCACCGATGTGGCCGAGGGTGGCCCAGTCGACGCGTTCCTTGGTGCCGGCGTCGTCGACCAGGGCGTTGAGGACGGAGGCGTCCAGCAGCGGCATCGGGTCGTCGAGCAGCTCCAGTGCCGGGCGGTCGCCCCAGGACTCGGGTTCTGCGTGCAGGGCGTCGATGGCGGCGATGCGGTCCGGCAGCGGCGGGTACGGGTCGTACGGGCCGCGGTCGGGGTCGGTCGGGTGCTGGCGGAGCTCCTCCAGCTCGGCGTGCAGCTCGGGGGAGGTGCGCAGGTGGGCGAAGCCCTCGAAGAACGTCGTGGGCAGGTAGCCGGTGTCCCACGCGACGGTGAGGTGGCGGTTGGTGAAGAGGTCCCAGGCGGCGTCGATCACCGGCAGCTCGCGCAGTGCGCTGGACGCGGCGGAGGAGCCGGCCAGGCGGGCGGCGTGGGCGTCGGCGGCGCGCTGGCGGGCGCGGGCGACGGGCTGGGAGAAGCGGAGGAACAGCGTGGCGTAGCCGCGGAACAGCTTGGCGGCCAGACGTTTGAACCACCTGTCGGTGGCGAGCGCGGAACCGGCGCGCAGCACGGCGCCGCGGGCGGAGATGACGACTGCGGCCAGGCGGCTGTCCTTCTGGGCGTAGTAGCCGAGCTCGGTGGCGAGCACGGCGAGGAGCTGCTTCTCGGTCAGCGTGGTGAGCAGCGGGGCACCGATGAAGAGCCGGCGGTGCCGCACGCTCAGGCCGAGGAAGCGGGTGTCCTCGGAGATGCCGGAGTTGACCACGGCGACGACGCGGAGCTCGTCGGGCGGGCGGGTGCCGAGGTCGGCGGACAGGCGCTGGACGAGCTCCCACAGCGCGGGTTGCTCGGCCGCGGTGACGGGGACGCCGGGCACCTCGTCGTGGCCGCGTCGTTCCAGTGAGACGAGGAGGTGCACCAGGGCGTAGGCAACGGGCAGTGCGAGGAACGCGAGCTGGACCGCGGCGACCGGGCGGTTGATCAGCGCGTAGACCTCGGCGAAGAGGATCGCGCAAACCAGCCCGATGGTCAGCACGTAGTAGTTGACGAGCAATGCGACTGCGCCGGCAGCACGCAACGAAGCACGCATGAGTAGAGCGACCTTCCCCCAGGAGCTGCCTGCGCGGGCAGCAGGAGTGAAGTGTGCAGCACGGGCGGGAGCGAACTCAACGCCGTATCACGGGAGAGCGTGACCACGTGGTCACGCCGTCGCCGGTGACCGGGTGCCGGTGATCGTGCGGCGAGCGGCGGGCGCGCGCTCGGTGCGGGACAGCGCTTTCCGCGTTGGATGAAGACGGCCTCGCTGCGCGCCAAGACAATGGACGCGGCGAGCGGCACGGGAGGTGACGAGCATCCAGGTCTACCGGGTCGCCGCCTGAGCGGACGGGGGAGCGCGTCCGGGGCGACCGCCCGGACGCGCTCCCTCCGGTCAGGGCCTGCGGTACTGCGCCGGTGATCCGGCCGTCGCCGGGTCCTCGTAGCTACCCGCCACCCCGCGGTCGACGTGGAACGTCGTCAGCGTCGACACGGGTGACGCGGCGTCGCGGCGGTCGGCGATGACGCGCATGTGCGTGCTGAACCGCTGCGGGGTCACCTCGTACACGTCGTAGCCGTACCTGTTGCCCTCGAAGTACTTCAGGTGCGGGTTGGCCGCTCCCATCACCGGCCCGTTCACGGCGTTCCACTCCGGCGAGTACGCCCCGGAGGTCACCGAGTGCGCGGTGAACTCGGTGCCGATCACCGGCGAGGTCACGTCGTCGAAGTCGGGGCGGATGTCGTCGACGAACGCCGAGTGCCAGTCGCCGGTGAGCACCACCAGGTCCTCCATGCCGGTGGCCGCGACGTGGCCGAGGACCTCGCGCCGCTCCGCGCGGAAGCCGTCCCACTGGTCGGTGAAGTAGTAGCCGCCGCCGGTGCGCGCGAGCTGCGAGAGCATGATCGAGTTGATCCACACCTGCCACGCCTCGCGGGCGCCGGAGATGCCGTCGAGCAGCCACTGCTTCTGCTCGGCGCCCAGGATCGTGCCCGCGGGGAGGTTCTGCGCGGACCGGTACTGGCGCAGGTCGAGCACCGTCAGGTCGAGCAGGTCGCCCCACTGGCGGCGCCGGTGGATCCGCGGCTCCAGTGCGCTGCCCGCGCGGATCGGCAGGTGTTCGTACCAGGCCTGGTAGGCGGCGGCACGGCGCTTCACGAACGGGGCCGCGCCCTCGGAGCCGCTGTAGTCGTTCGCGACTTCATGATCATCCCAGGTCAGGTAGAAGGGATGTGCGGCGTGGGCGTCGCGCAGGGACGGGTCGCCCTTGTAGAGCGCGTGGCGGCGGCGGTAGTCGGCCAGCGAGAGGACGGCGGGGCCCTCGTGGTCGCGGACGTGCTGACCGCCGACCTGGCCGTGCTCGTAGATGTAGTCGCCGAGGTGCACGACGAAGTCGACGTCCTCGCGGGCGATGCCGCGGTGGGCGGCGTAGAAGCCGTCGTGGAACGCCTGGCAGTTCGCGGTGGCGAAGCGGACGCGGGAGACGGGCCCGACCGGCGCGGTGCGGGTGCGGCCGACGCGGCTGCTCCTGCCGAGAGCGCGGAACCGGTAGTGGTAGGTCTGGCCGGGGCGGAGACCGTGCACGGGCACGTGCACGCTGTGCCCCAACAGGTTCGAGGCCGCCACGGTGCCGCTCGCGACGCGTCGGCGCAGCGCCGGGTCGGTGGCCACGGTCCACTCGACCTCGACGACCTCGGGCAGCGGCTGCTCGAACGCGAGCGGTTCGGGGGCGAGCCGCGTCCACAGGAGCACGCTGTCGGGCAACGGGTCGCCGGACCCGACGCCCAGGGTGAACGGGGCCGCGTCCCAGGAGGCGCCGAGCTGTTCGGCGGCCGCGCGGGCCTGGGCGGGGGAGAGGCCCTGCGCCAGCGGCCACGCCGTGCCGAGGGCGCCGGCGGCCGCGGCGGCGCGCAGGAGGTCACGCCTGTTCAACATCAGCGGGCTCCGATCGTGAACGAGATGTTGTCGGCGTAGCCGTCGTTGGACGTCCCGCCGCCGGAGCGGGTCAGCTGCAGCGTCACCACGGCGGTGCGGCTGCCGGGCGGGACGGTGCCGCTCGCGGTGCGCTCGAACAGACCGGTGCGGCCACCGCGTTCCTCCGCCGTGAGCGGGCCGAGCACCACGAGACCGCGCGGGGTGCCCGCGCCGTCGAGGAACTCCACCGACAGGCGGGCGCCGTCCTGCTGCGATGCGTAGCCGCCGAGCCACGCGGAGATCGAGAACTCCGACGGGCGGCCTGGCAGCGTCACCCTCTGTCGCAACGCGGACAACGGTGTCCCGCCGCCGCCGAAGAACGCCGCACCGCGCTGCGCGGGCCCGGGATCACCGGGTCCCGGATACCCCTGCCCGGTGTCGTAGCGCAGCACCACCGGCGTGCCCGCGAGGGTGTGCCAGCCGCTCAGGCCCTGCTCGGCGCCACCGTTGACGATGAGTTCGGTCATGGTCCCGATCCGACCAACCGGTCGTGGCGCCCGCGGAGCGCGTGGCCGAACGGGGTGTGAACGGCAGGCCACAAGGCCTCCTCCTGGCTCCGCGGCAAGCCTCACGAAGGCCTCACCACTGCCCCAGGAGGATGATGGTGACAGAACCGACCGTATGAGAGGGCCGACTGGGTAGTCGCCGGGGCGCGCGGATCGTATCCTGGAGGGTGACGTCCCCAGGGTGGGCCGTCCGCCGGGATCGGCGGCAACCGCGAACACCCGGCGCCCGCGACCGCTGTGCCGGAGGAGGAACGATGCCACTCTCCGAGCACGAGCAGCGACTGCTCGACCAGATCGAGCGCGCGCTCTACGCCGAAGACCCGAAGTTCGCATCCACCGTACGAGGCGCCAAGTTGCGGCGGCCGTCCAAGCGGCGTCGTGTACAGGGCATCGTGCTGTTCGTGGCCGGTGTTGCGGCCCTCATCGCCGGGGTGATTTTCTCGCAGCTCGCAGTCGCGGGCATTCCGGTCGTGAGCGTTTTCGGTTTCCTGCTCATGTTCTTCGGCGTGCTCATCACCCTGACGACGTTGCGTCGCGGTGACCAGGTCGCCGAAGGTGCGCAGGAAGAGGGCAAGCCGACGCGCAGCCGCAGCTCGTTCTCCGAACGGATGGAGGAGCGCTTCCGTCGTCGCTTCGACGAGGAGCAGTAAGCGCACACCCTTCAGACACCACTCGGGCCCGCCCCCACCAGGGGGACGGGCCCGATCCGTTGTGCGGGGGACTACGCCGGCACCGGCTCCTGGTCCGGGACGTCGGCCAGCGGTGCGGGCGAGGGCCGCAGCACCGACCGCGGGAACAGCTTCGCCCGCAGCGACAACGGCGCGTTCTGCCGCAACGACTGCCGCACGGCCGTGAGCGCCGCGGGCAGCGCCGGGTCTGCCGCCGGGTTCGGGCTGTACCAGGCCCGCTCGATCGCGCCGATCATCGTCCGCAGCCCGTCGCGGCCTGCCTCGTCCAGGTTGTGCTCCCGCGCGAGCCGGCGGGCCGCCGTCCTGACCGTCTCCGCCGACGGCACCGGGGCGCCTCGGTCGACCGACTCCGCCATGAGCTCGGCCCACGCCGCCGTCGCCGCGTCCGGCCCGAGGCGGCCGACCACCCGCAGCCGCGACCGCTGCCGCAGGTACCGCAGGGCGGCCGGTGTGCCCGCGGCCAGCAGCACGAGCACGACGGCGGCCAGCACGTACGACAGCCATGCCGCCGCGAACAGCAGCGTGACCGACCACAGCACCGCGGCCGCCACCGCCGCCCAGCGCCGCAGCCGGCGCCGGCGTTCACGGTGCTGCGGCGTGACCGCGGCACCGTCGTCCTTCAGCAGCACGTTGCGCACCATCGAGACCGCGGTCGCCAGCACGAGGGCGGTGAACACGGCCCACGGCACCCAGTCCTTCGAGGTGTCCTGCTGCGTGGCGTCACCGGTGACACCGGCCTCCTCCTCGCCGTCGGCGGCGGTGGACGGGGCGGCCGAGCCCTGGCTGGGCTGCGCGGTCGTCGACGTCTGCGTGTTCGCCGTCGGCTCCTCCTCCGCACCCGGCGACTGTTCGCGCAGGTACGGGGGCACGACCGCGCGGCCGTCGGTCATCGGCGTCGGGTCGAACGTCATCCAGCCGTGGTTCGGGAAGAAGATCTCCACCCAGGCGTGGGCGTCGTCGGTGCTGATCGTGCGGTAGGCGTTGTCCGGCGACGGGACACCGGCGGTGAAGCCGATGGCCACGCGCGAGGCCAGGCCGACCGTGCGGGCCATGACGGCCATCGCGGAGGCGTACTGCTCGCAGTAGCCGCGCTTGCCCCGGAGCACGAAGTCGGTCAGCGCGTCCTTGGTGACGTCGCCCTGGGTCTTCAGGTCGTAGGTGAAACCGCTGGTCGGGCCGTTGAAGAACTCGGTGAGCGCGGCGGCCCTGTCGAAGTCGTTGGTCGCGTTCCCCGTGATCTGCTTCGCGAGGTCGATGATCTCCTGCTCGACCCCGTCGAACTTGTAGTACTCCGGGTCGACCAGGTTGCGCTGGCCGGACGCGATGCGCAGCTGGTTCTTCGTCGGCGTCGCGAGCACGGTCTCGAGCTCGTAGGGTTCCGGCTCCCGCTCGCGCTGGGTGAAGATCACGCCCTTGGCGGGGTCGAAGCGGTAGTCGTCGTCCGGGGTGTCGATCCGGCGGACCGCGCCGTAGGTCGGCAGCCAGAAGCTCGTCCAGCCGCGCGGTTCGATCCCGATCTTGGCCACCTTGCCGTCGCCGCGGTCGCCCGGCTGCAGCGGCAACTCACCGCGCGCGGGCTGGCCGCCGGGGTCGCTGCCGCGTTCCCAGCCCTTGTTCGGCACGTACCTGGCGAGCGTGGAGGCCCGCATGTACGTGCTCTCCGGCAGGCCGCGCACCTGGAACACCTCGGTGGTCTTACCGCGGTTCAGCATGCCGCGCAGCGACGTCATCTCGTTCAGGCCGATGCCGCCGCGCCCGCCGGCACCGCTGCCGCTCAACGGCAGCCGCCCGACCGTGCCGACGATCGTCACGCCCGCGCCGACCACCAGCGCGATCACCATCGCGATGCTCGCCACCGTGGTCGCCGAACCGCCGGTGCCACCGGCCGACCCGGACCCGAGCCGCCCGCGCCACGCCTCGTGCCGGTGCTGGCCGTCCACCGCGAGCAGCATCGCGAACGCCGCCGCACCCAGCACGAACGTCCAGAACGGCAGCATCTCGTCGGCCAGCGACGCCGGCACCGCGAACACGCACAGCAGCACCAGGCCGGACGCCGCCGGGGCCGCCGCCGCGACCGCGAGCGTGTCCACCAGCACCGCGACCAGGCCGATCGCCAGCACCACGAGCGCCTGGATCGCCGGTGACGCGTGCACCGGCGGCACCCCGGTCTGCACCTGCGACACCGACTCCGCGAGGACGCCGCCGAGCTCGCTCAGCGCATCGGGACCCGGCAGGAACAGCAGTACGCCCGACCGCGTGTGCAGGGCCGTGAGCAGGCACAGCAGCACGAACACCTGGGCCAGCGCCACCAGCGGCGGGGGCAGCCGGGTGGCCCGCAGGAACGCACCGGTCACCGTGATCGCCAGGATCACCACGGCGATGCGGACCAGCCACAGGTCGCCCTCGATCACCCCGGACAACGCCGTCGACGCGCACAGCACCGCCAGCGCCGCGATCCACGGCGTCGCGGAGCTGAACCACTCCGCGGTCTCGCCGCGGGAAGACGTCGTCGTCGCCATAGCTCAGCCCACCTCCGAACGCACGGCCGGTCCGCGGTTGCTCGCGCTCGCGCACAGCTCCTGCCACACCTGCTGCATCGACGACGAGGGCCGCGCTATCGCCACGCCCCAGCCGGCTCCGGTCAGCAGCCGCCGGGCGTCCTCGGGGTCGGGTGCGGTCGCGTCCGACCCGCCCGCCCACGCGGTGACGTCCAGCAGCACCGCGAGGCTGCGCGTGCCCCGCGGCCGGTACCTGATCAGCTCCTCGACCGAGGACGGCGACACCCCGCCGAGCACGGCGATGACCTCCTGGCCGGCACCGGGGTCGATGCCGGCGGAGAGCTCCTTGCGGTGCGAGGCCTGCAACGCCGCCAGCGCGTCGAGCACCACGTGGTCGCTGTGCCCGCCGTCGGACGCCCCGCCCGCGAGCACCCGGCCGTCCTCGGAGACCAGGCGCACCTGGTGGCCGAAGTGGTGCAGGTGCAGACAGATCGACGCCGCGAACGAGATCGACCACTCCAGCGACGCCGTCGGGCCGCTGCCGCGGTGCGCGTGGACGCGGTGGTCCAGCAGCACCGTCGTGCCGCCGCGCCATGGCCGTTCCTCGACCCGCACCATCAGCTCGTCGCGCCGGGCGGTCGAGCGCCAGTGCACCTTCCGCAGGTCGTCGCCCTGCCGGTAGGGCCGCACCACCGCGTCGTCCTCACCCTGGCCCGCGCGCAACCGCACCGAGCCGTCGTCGCCCGCGCCCATGCCGGACCCGCCGGGCAACCCGGCCAGGCGCACCACGCGCGGCACGACGACCAGGCGGGAGCGGCCGGCCAGCTCGCGGTCGAACTCGGCCAGCCCGAACGGGTCGGTGATCCGCGCCATCAGCGGGCCGACCTGCTGGATGCCGCGCATGACCGGCTTGAGCGGGTAGCGCAGCGACGTGGGCGTGTTGCGCGGCAGCCGCTCCACCAGGAACCGCGGCCGCGCGCCCAGCGCGTAGGGGACGGTGTCCTCCAGCATCAGCCCGCCGGTGGGCAGGCGGCCGGTGCTGCGCAGGTCGAGCTTGACCTCGGACGCGGCCCCGACCGGCACCCGGCTGGGCGCGAGGAACCGAGCCGCGTGCAGGCCGACCCGGGCCCGCGTGGCGAGCCAGGCGGCCAGCAGCGGCAACGCGATCACGAACGCCGCGACGCGCAGCAGATCGCGTTCGTTGAGCACCACGGCGCACGCTCCGGCGGCGAACCCCGCGGCCAGCAAGCATCTTCCGCGGGTGGTCAGACCGGACAGTGCGGTGCGCATCGTTACCGTGGCGTCCCTGCGTTGTTGTTGATGCTGCGGACGAAGGCGGCGTTCGGGTCGAGTGCGGCGGTCGGCACCGGCACCCGCTGCAGCAGCGCCCTGACCAGCTCGGCCGGTGACCGGCGGGCGGCCTGGGCCTCCGCCGTCAGCACCAGCCGGTGCGCCAGCACGGGGATCGCCACGGCGTGGATGTCGTCGGGCACCACGAAGTCCCTGCCCGCGAGGGCCGCCTGCGACCGGGCCGCCCGCACCAGGTGCAGCGTGGCCCGCGGGGACGCGCCGAGCCGCAGCTCCGGCAGCCGGCGGGTGGCCGACACCAGGTCCACGGCGTAGCGCCGCACCTCGGGGGAGAGGTGCACCCGGCGCACGGCCTCGATCAGCCGCAGGATCTGCGCCGCGTCCGAGACGGGCCGCAGGTCGTCGAGCGGGTTGTGGCCCGCGTGCTCGTCGACCATGGCGAGCTCGGCCTGGGGATCGGGGTAGCCGACCGACACGCGCGCGGTGAACCGGTCGCGCTGCGCCTCCGGGAGGGCGTAGGTGCCCTCCATCTCGATCGGGTTCTGCGTCGCGATCACCATGAACGGCGACCCCAGCGGGTAGGTGTTCGCGTCGACCGTGACCTGGTGCTCCTCCATGCACTCCAGCAGCGCGGACTGCGTCTTGGGGGAGGCGCGGTTGATCTCGTCGCCGACGACGATGTTCGCGAAGATCGGTCCCGGCCGGAACTCGAAGTCGTTCTCCTGCCGGTTGTAGATCGACGAGCCGGTGATGTCGCTCGGCAGCAGGTCGGGCGTGAACTGCACGCGGCTCACGGTGCAGTCGATGGAACGAGCAAGCGCTTTCGCCAGCGAGGTCTTGCCGACCCCCGGCACGTCCTCGACCAGCAGGTGCCCCTCGGCGAGCAGCGTCACGAGGGCGAGCCGCACGACGTCGGGCTTGCCGACGAGCACCCGTTCGACGTTGGCGGCGATCCGCTGGACGGCGGCGTGCAGCTCACCCAGAACCTGTTCGACCGGCGCGTGACTGTTCGCGCTTGGGCTTCCCGGCGTCACTAAACCTCCAGCAGCCGTGTCCGGAACACGGACGTGTGAGCGTTTCACGCAGTGTGTCAAACCACGGCTAAGTGCCCCACACCTGCGGGCCGCTTCAGGTTCGCTCCACCAGTTTCCACCTTCCCCCACCACCGCGCCCCAACCCCGTGTTCCGGCCCGGATTTCTAGTCCGTTCGAGTGGCAAATCGGGGCTTGAACCTCACCCGCGCAGGTGGAGCCTGCGGAGATCCCCCACCATCCCCCCGCGTCTCCCCACCTCGTCTACCTGCGGAAACAGGTTGCTCGGTGGTGCGCGAGCACCTGTTTCAGCGTTGACTGTGGTGAAAAGTGGGGTACTGTGGCGGCCGGTGGGGCAGACGGGGGCTCCACTGCCGGTCCGTCGCCCGGCGAGGGAGGTGGCTGCCGATGTTCCTCGGCACTCACTACCCGCGCCTGGACGACAAGGGTCGGCTGACACTGCCTGCGAAGTTCCGGGACGAACTGGCGGGAGGTCTCATGGTCACCAAGGGCCAGGACCACTGCCTGTACGTGTTCCCCCGGGCGGAGTTCGAGCAGATGGCGAGGAAGGTCGCCGAGGCGCCGTTCACCAACGACGCCGTACGCGCCTACCAGCGTTATCTGTTCGCAGGTACGGACGAGCAGCGTCCGGACGGTCAGGGTCGGGTCCTGATCGCACCGGAACTGCGCCGGTACGCCGGGCTGACCAAGGAGTGCGTGGTCGTCGGCGCGTTCACCAGGTTGGAGATCTGGGACGCGGCGGCCTGGCAGACCTATCTCGACGAGCACGAGGACGGCTACGCCACGGCTCGCGAGGAGGTCATACCGGGCGTCTTCTGATGGCGGTCAGCCGAGCAACAGGCCGGATGTTCAACCGCGATTCGGGTGCCGTGAGGCCTCGGTCCGCTCGACAACCGACCCTGGCGCACCTTCCCCGGCGCCAGGTTCGACGGGCGGGCGGGGACCTGACGTCACCCGAACGCATTTCGGGGAGTAGAGGGACGATGGATCAGCCGCGGCACGTTCCGGTGCTGCTGGACCGCGTCCTGGAGCTGCTCGCTCCCGCGCTGAGCGGCAAGCCCGCCGTCCTGGTCGACACGACCCTGGGCATGGGCGGCCACTCGGACGCGCTGCTGAGCGCGTACCCCGGGCTCACCCTCATCGGTCTCGACCGCGACCCGCAGGCCATCGAGCTGGCCTCAGCCCGGCTCGCGCGCCACGGCGACCGCGTCCACCTCGTCAACGTCACCTACGACCACATCGACGAGGCCGTGCACGACCTGGGCTTCAAGCGGGTCGACGGCGTGCTGATGGACCTCGGCGTGTCCTCGTTGCAGCTCGACGAGTCCGAACGCGGGTTCGCCTACTCCAAGGACGCGCCGTTGGACATGCGGATGTCCAAGGGCACCGGCATGACGGCCGCGGACGTGCTCAACACGTACTCGCACGGCGACCTCGCGCGGATCCTCTCGACCTACGGCGAGGAGCGGTTCGCGGGCAAGATCGCCTCGGCGGTCCTGCGCGAGCGCGAGCGGGAGCCGTTCACGAACTCGGGCCGGCTGGTCGAGCTGCTCTACAACGTCGTCCCCGCCGCGTCCCGGCGCACCGGCGGCCACCCGGCGAAGCGCACGTTCCAGGCGCTGCGGATCGAGGTCAACGGCGAGCTGGAGTCGTTGCGGCTGGCCCTGCCCGCGGCGCTGGGCGTGCTCGCGGTGGGCGGGCGGATCGTCGTGGAGTCCTACCAGTCCCTCGAGGACCGGATGGTGAAGCACGCGTTCGCGGAGCTCGCGAGGTCGAAGACGCCGCCGGGGCTGCCGGTCGAGCTGCCCGGTCACGGGCCGGAGCTGAAACTGGTCACGAAGGGCGCGGAGGTCGCGTCCGAGCAGGAGATCGAGGACAACCCCCGTGCCGCACCCGTGCGGCTGCGGGCAGCGGAACGGATCGGAGAGGTGAGATGACGGCACCGGCACGGGTCGGTGGGCCGTCCCCACGCGACCGCTCCAAGGACAAGAAGACCGACACCGACAAGGCCCGGCGCCGGTCCGCCGCCGCCGACCGCGCCTACGCCCGCCGGGCGCAGCGCGCGCAGAACCTGCGCGGCGGGTCGTCGGCACCGCAGCAGAA
Organism: Lentzea chajnantorensis; assembly: GCF_054300775.1. Lineage (NCBI taxonomy): Bacteria > Bacillati > Actinomycetota > Actinomycetes > Pseudonocardiales > Pseudonocardiaceae > Lentzea > Lentzea chajnantorensis. Next base: position 2,752,414 of record NZ_JBSDZT010000002.1, read on the forward strand.
CGCGCGGCAGGTGTCGAAGGCCCCGTTCGTCGTGCTCGTGATGCTCGTGCTGGTCGCGGGCATCGCCGGGATCATGTACTTCTCCACGCAGGCCGCCGCCGACTCCTACCGGTTGCAGGAGGCGCGCGCCGAGCAGGAGAAGCTGACGCTGCGGGTCGAGCAGCTGCGCCGCGAGGTGGCGCTGCTGGAGTCGCCGACCGACCTCGCGCGCCGCGCCACCGAGATGGGCCTGGTGGAGCCGTCGAACCCCGCGCGGCTGCGGCAGCTGGCGGACGGCACGGTCGAGGAGTTCGGCAAGCCGAGCGCGCCGACGAAGTCGACGCCGCCGCCCCCTCCCACGACCACCACGCCGCCTCCCGCCGGTGAGCAGCCGCCGCCCGCCGGCACCACGCCGCCCGCGGGTGACGCGGCCGCGAACCCCCCGACGCCACCGGCGGGTGGCTGATGCCGGGACCGCAGCAGAGGGGCCCGCGCCGGCCGTTGTCCGTGCGCGGTCCCGCTCCGAAGGCCCGCACCGGTGGCAACAGCAAGGTGCGCATCGCCGTCGGCCGCATCCTGCTGGTCGGCGCACTGGTCATCGCGGGCCTGAAGCTCGTGCAGGTGCAGGGTTTGCAGGCCGACGAGCTGTCGACGCAGGCGCGGTTGCAGCGCACGACGTACCTGAACATCCCCGCCGAACGCGGCGCGATCCTCGACCGCAACGGCAACCAGCTCGCGTTCTCCGTCGAGGTGCGCGCGCTCTACATCCTTCCCCAGCGCGCCAGGAAGAACTGGGACGCCGAGCGCGAGAAGGAGAAGGACAAGGAGAAGAAGCAGTTCGCGCAGACCTACGACGAGCACGCGCGTGACGTCGCGAAGTTCATCTCCTCGACGCTGGGCCCCGAGGTCAACGGCGAGAAGACCGACGAGGAGACGATCTACGAGCAGCTCGTGGCCGACATCAGCTACGAGGTGCTGGTCAGCGAGGCAGAGCCGACCAAGGCCGCGGCGATCGTCGCGAAGTACCCGGCCGAGATCGGCTCCGAGTACCGCGCCAAGCGGATCTACCCGAACGGCCAGGTCGCCTCCAACATCATCGGTGCGGCCAACTGGCGCCAGGACGAGAAGCCGCCGACCACCCAGGGCATCCTCGGCCTGGAGAACGCGGCCGACAACGTGCTGGCCGGCCGGATGGGCCGCAGGGTCGTCGACACGATGTCCGGTGACGACACCCTCGTCATCCCGAACACCGAGCGCGAGCTGACCAAGCCGCAGCCGGGCAAGTCGCTCGAGCTCACCATCGACGTCGACACGCAGTACGCGGTGCAGCGGATGGTCACCGACTACACGAAGAAGTCGGGCGCCCGCAGCGGTTCCGCCGTCGTGCTGGACTCCCGCAGCGGCGAGATCATCGCCATGGCCAACGACCAGACCTACGACCCGACGGACTTCGGCAAGGCCAGCGACGCGCAGAAGCGCAACCGCGCCGTGGCCGACACGTTCGAGCCCGGCTCGGTGAACAAGATCATCACTGCCGCGGCCGCCGTCGAGTACGGCCTGTTCAAGCCGGACGACGTGCTCCAGGTGCCGGGCTACCTCAAGGTCGCCGACCGCACGATCAGGGACGCGTGGAACCACGGCACCGTGCCGATGTCGTTCACCGGCGTCTTCGCGAAGTCCTCGAACGTCGGCACCCTGCTGGCCGCGCAGGAGGTCGGCCAGGAGCGCTACGCCGAGATGCTGGAGAAGTTCGGCCTCGGCAAGCGCACCCAGTCCGGTGTGCCCGGCGAGGAGTCCGGCATCGTGCCGCCGCTCAACCAGTGGTCCGGCTCGACGTTCGGCAACCTGCCGATCGGCCAGGGCCTGTCGATGAACCTGCTGCAGATGACCGCGATGTACCAGACCATCGCGAACGACGGCCTGCGCGTGCCGCCGCGGCTGGTCCGCGCCGAGATCTCCGGCGACGGCTCGCGCTCGGAGAAGCAGCGCCCGGAGGGCGTGCGCGTGGTGTCGCCGGAGACCGCCAAGACCGTGCGGAGCATGTTCCGCTCCGTCACGCAGTCGGACCCGCGCGACGCGAACCAGAACGGCACCGGCGCGAAGGCGGCGCTGCCCGGCTACCAGGTCGCGGGCAAGACCGGCACGGCCCAGCAGATCGACCCGAAGTGCAAGTGCTACTCGGACTCGCAGTACTGGATCACCTTCGCCGGCATCCTGCCCGCCGACAACCCGCGCTACGTCGTCGGCATCATGCTCGACGCGCCCACCGGCACCCCGTTCAGCTCCTCGGCCGCACCGCTGTTCCACGACATCGGCGCGTTCCTGACGCAGCGGTTCCAGGTGCCGCTGTCGAACGAGCAGACGCCGTACGTGCAGCTGCAGCTCTAACAGGGCTTGCGCAGCACGGTTCCGGTCGTCCCCGGCAACGCCGCGAAGCTGACCGGCGCGTTCTTCTCGTCGATGTGCTTTTCCTTCAGCCGGACGGTGATCGGCGCACTGCCGGTCTTGTTCGCGTTGACGAGCACGGTGCCGCACGCGAAGTCGCGCTGGAACACGTTGGTGCTCACCGCGAAGTGGGCGCCGAGCGGCTTGCCCAGGTCCCAGTCGTACTCGGCGCGCCACGGCGAGGCGTTGTCGTAGCGGTCGGTCTCCGCGATCTCGGAGATCGCCGTGTGCCCGCCCTCGGCCAGCAGGTAGCTCGCGAAGGCGTAGCGGAACGGCTGCTCGGCACCGCTGTGGTGCGGCTGCACCCAGGTGATCTTGCCCTTGGCCTCGTTGGCGGTGATCTCGGCGAGCTGCCGGCTGAACCCCTGCGGGTACTCCGACAGCAGGTCCCCGTCCCCGAACGTCAGCCACCACTCGTCGAACCCGCCGTCGAGGTGCTCGACGTAGCTGTCCCACGCGCCGTCGTGCAGGCGGGCGTTGGACAGGTTGGCCACCGTCTTCAAGCCGGCGTCGACGAACTGCTGCCGGGTGTTGGCGAGCATCGAGCGGTAGGCCTCGCGCATGGCTTCGTCGGTGCGGTACTTCGCCGGGCACACACGCGCGTGGTAGGTGTCGCAGGCGAACAGCGCGTTGTCCATGAACACGCCGTCGAAGACGTTGCGCGACGAGCTGATCACGTTGTCGGCCCACGCCTTCTGGTAAGCGGTGTTACCGACGTCCATCTGCCAATGGCCGCCATATCCGTCGTACTCGAACCGCTGACCGTTCGGGTCCACGAGGAACCACGAGGGATCGGCCGCGCAGTAGCCGACACCGGTGGGCAGATCGGCGTCGTCCACCCCGTTCTCGCAGGCATGGCTGCGGGTCGAGGAGAGGTCCTTGTAGACGAACGTCTTGATCTCGGGGTTGGCTGCTTTGAGCTGCCTGGCGAGATCGCCCTCCCAGGCGTTCAGCACCACGTACGACCTGCGCTGCGCCTCGGTCCTGATCATTTCCGGCGTGGTCGGCGAACTGTTCATGTGCAGCCAGTACGACTCGGTCGTGCGGGTCGGTTCATCGGCCTGAGCTGCGGGGACGAGTGACAGCGCCACTGCGGAAACCATGATCGATATTTGTGGGAATCGCACGCTGAACTCCACCTCGCCTTGCTCTCCGGATTTGGAGTATTAGACGTGATGAAACGCGTCTTATTAAGGGGGTGTGAGCTCGGAGTTTTCACTGTGAAACAATGAATTTGGTCATTGTCGCGCCTGGGTGTGTTCTCGCTCACTTGCACAATCGAAGTGCGCCACCAAGAATGCGCGGCCCGCTCGATCGCCGAACGGACCGGCGGTCCCGTCCAGGTGGGGTTCGGGGTCAAACCACACGGGACGGTCCACACTGGACAGAGCTGTGCGCGGAAGGGAAACCCGTGGTCCCGAGCGCGGTGGAACGGCGACGTCAGCCGATTGCCAACGCGCCGACCGGCCACTCTCCGCACGCCGGTAGCCTCTTGCGCGTGCCTGCCAAGCTCGAGGGCAAGGTCGCGACCGCCCCGCCCCGCCCGAACCACATCCGACCTGCGTCCGCGGCTGCCCTGGCCGCGGTCGCCGACGTGCACCTGACGCGTCCCGCGCACGCCGACGTCCAGATCACCGGGGTGACTCTGCGTGCACAGCACGTGGTCCCCGGCGACCTCTACGCCGCGCTGCCCGGCGCCCACGCGCACGGTGCCGACTTCGCGGAGACCGCTCTCGCGAACGGTGCGGTCGCGGTGCTCACGGACGAGGCCGGTGCCGCTCGCGAGTCCCTCAAGGACGTGCCCGTGCTCATCCACCCGCGCCCGCGCGAGGTGGTCGGGCTGCTCGCCGCCCACGTCTACGGGCGGCCGTCGGCGAAGGTGCGGCTATGGGGGGTCACCGGCACGTCCGGCAAGACCACCACCACGTACATGATCGAGTCGGTGCTCAAGGCCGCGGGCCGCACCACCGGGCTGATCGGCACGGTCGGCACCCGCATCGGCGACGAGCAGCTCGGCAGCTCGCACACCACGCCGGAGGCGCCGGACCTGCAGGCGCTGTTCGCGGTGATGGCCGAGCGCGGTGTCACCGACGTGGCGATGGAGGTCTCCAGCCACGCGCTGCACATGGGCCGCGTCGCCGCCACCGAGTTCGAGGTCGGCGCGTTCACGAACCTCAGCCAGGACCACCTCGACTACCACGCCGACATGGAGGAGTACTTCCAGGTCAAGGCGCAGCTGTTCGACGGTCGCGCGCGCCGCGAGGTCGTCTGCGTCGACGGCGACTGGGGCCCCAGGCTGGTCAAGCCGGGCACCGTCACCGTCGCGACGACGAAGCCCGCCGACTGGACCGCGAGCGGTGTCGAGGTGAGCGCCACCGGCGAGCAGACCTTCACCGCGCACGGCCCGGACGGCGACGTCGAGGTCCACCTCCCGCTCGCGGGCAGCTTCAACGTCGCGAACGCCCTGCTGGCCATCGCCTGCCTGCACGCGGAGGGCGTCCCGGACGAGGCGATCCGCGCCGGCCTCGCGGCCGTGCAGGTGCCCGGCCGCATGCAGCGGGTGGACGAGGGCCAGGACTTCACCGCCGTCGTCGACTACTCGCACAAGCCCGCCGCCGTCGCGCTCGCGCTGGACGCGGTGAGGGCCAAGACCGACGGCCGGGTGATCGTCGTGCTCGGCTGCGGCGGTGACCGCGACCGGGCCAAGCGGCCCCTCATGGGGGAGGCCGCGGCGGAACGCGCCGACGTGGTGATCATCACCGATGACAACCCCAGGAGCGAAGACGCGTCCTCCATTCGGGCCGCCGTGCTCGAAGGCGCCCTCGCCACCGCGAACCGGGGCGAGGTGCTGGAGATCGGCGACCGGGGGCTCGCGATCGGGAAGGCCGTCGAGCTGGCACTTCCCGGCGATGTCGTCGTCGTGGCGGGCAAAGGACATGAGACGGGACAAGAGATCGCCGGCGTGATCCACCCGTTCTCGGACGTGGAGACCCTGACCGCCGCGATCAGGAAGGCGCACCGTTGATCGCACTCACGCTCGCCGAGATCGCAGAGGTCGTCGGTGGACGGTTGCACGCAACCGATGGCAGCCCGGTCGTCACCGGCACCATCGAGTTCGACACCCGCAAGGTCACCGACGGCGGTCTGTTCCTGGCCCTGCCGGGAGAACGCGTGGACGGCCACGACTTCGCGGCGCAGGCCGTCGCGGCGGGCGCGGCCGGTGTGCTGGCCGGTCGCGAGGTCGACGCCCCCGCGGTCATCGCGCCGCCGGTGCCGACCAGGCACGCCAACGCCTACGTGCTCGCCGGCGACCAGAACGGCGAGGGCGCCGCGGTGCTGGAGGCGCTCGCGAAGCTCGCGCGCCACGTCACCGACCGGCTGGCGGACCTCACGATCATCGGCATCACCGGGTCGGCGGGCAAGACGTCCACGAAGGACCTCATCGCCCAGGTGCTGCGCCCCACCGGTGAGGTCATCGCGCCGCCGGAGTCGTTCAACAACGAGCTCGGCCACCCGTGGACCGCGCTGCGGGCGGGCGAGGACACGAAGTTCCTGGTGCTGGAGCTGTCCGCGCGCGGGGTCGGGCACATCGCGAACCTCTGCGGGGTCGCGCCGCCGAAGTTCGGTGCCGTGCTCAACGTCGGCACCGCGCACCTGTCCGAGTTCGGTTCCCGCGAGGGCATCGCGCAGGGCAAGGGCGAGCTGGTCGAGGCGCTGCCGGAGGACGGCGTCGCCATCCTCAACGCCGACGACCCGCTGGTCGCGGGCATGGCGAGCCGCACCAGGGCCAAGGTCGTCCTCGTCGGTGAGAGCCCCAACGCGGACGTGCGCGCGGTGGGCATCGAGCTCGACGAGCAGGCCCGTGCGAGCTTCACTCTGCGGACCGCGCGGGGCGAGGCGCACGTCAAGCTCGGCGTCAGCGGCGCGCACCAGGTCGGCAACGCGCTGGTCGCCGCCGCCATCGCGCTGGAGCTGGGCGCCACGCCCGCCGAGGTGGCCGAACGACTCGGTGCCGCGGAACGGGTGTCCGCGCACCGCATGGTGATCACCGAACGGGCCGACGGCGTGACCGTGGTCGACGACGCCTACAACGCGAACCCGGACTCGGTGCGGGCGGCGTTGAAGGCGCTCGCGACGATCGCCCGGTCCGCCACGCCCGCCCGCCGCAGCTGGGCCGTGCTCGGCCCGATGGCCGAGTTGGGCGACGACGCCGTGCGCGAGCACGACGAGATCGGCCGGCTCGTGGTGCGCCTGGACATCAGCAAGCTCGTCGTGATCGGCGACGCGGCCCGCGCGATGCACCAGGGCGCGCACCTGGAAGGATCTTGGGGAGAGGAATCCGTCCTGGTGCCGGACGCGGACGCGGCGATCGAGTTGCTGCGCGCGGAACTCCGGCCCGGTGACGTCGTGCTGGTCAAGGCATCCAACGCCTACCGCCTGTGGCGCATCGCCGAGGCCCTGCTGGAGGCAGGAACCAAGTGAAGAGCATCCTGATCGCGGCTGCGATCGCACTCGCGGTGTCGATCCTGCTGACGCCGTACCTGATCAAGATCTTCTCGCGCCAGGGCTTCGGCCAGGAGATCCGCGAGGACGGCCCGCAGCACCACAAGACCAAGCGCGGCACGCCGACCATGGGTGGTCTCGCCATCCTGGTCGCGATGTGGGCCGGGTACCTCGGCACGCACCTGGTGAACTCGATGTCGGCCTCGGCGTCCGGGCAGACCCCGACGGCGTCCGGCCTGCTCGTGCTGATGCTGACGACGTCGCTGGGGCTCGTCGGCTTCCTCGACGACTTCATCAAGATCCGCAAGGCCCGCAACCTGGGCCTGAACAAGACGGCGAAGCTGGTCGGCCAGTTCATCGCGACGATCACGTTCGCGATCCTCGTGCTGCAGTTCCCGAACAAGGAGGGCCTGACCCCCGCGTCGGTCAACCTGTCGTTCGTCCGCGACATCACCGTCGTCTCGTTCGGCACGATCGGGTTCATCGTCTTCTGCTACGGCATGGTCGCCGCCTGGTCGAACGCCGTGAACCTGACCGACGGCCTCGACGGCCTCGCCGGCGGCTCGTCGGCGATGGTGTTCGGCACGTACGTCGTGATCTCGTTCTGGCAGTTCCGCTACAACTGCACCAGCTACGCGGTGGTCGGCTGCTACGACGTGCGCGACCCGCTGGACCTCGCGGTGATCGCCGCGGCCGCGATGGCCGGCTGCATCGGCTTCCTGTGGTGGAACGCCGCCCCCGCCAAGATCTTCATGGGTGACACCGGCTCGCTCGCGCTCGGCGGCCTGGTCGCCGGTCTCGCGATCGCGACCCGCACCGAGCTGCTGATGATCGTCATCGGTGGTCTGTTCGTGGTCGAGGCGCTGTCGGTGGCGATGCAGGTCGCCGTCTTCCGCACGTCACGACGGCGGCTGTTCCGCATGGCACCGTTCCACCACCACTTCGAGCTGGCGGGCTGGGCGGAGACCACGGTCATCATCCGGTTCTGGTTGATGGCCGGCATCTGCTGCATGTTCGGTCTGGGCGTCTTCTACAGCGAGTGGCTGACGGGCGGGTTCTGATGACGAAGCTGGCCGGGTCGCGGGTGCTGGTCGCCGGTGCCGGGGTGACCGGCCGGTCCGCGGCGGAGGCGTTGCTCGCGGCGGGCGCCGAGGTCGTGGTGACGGACTCGTCCCCCGACCGGCTGGCGGCGCTGGAGTCGCTGCTGGAGGGCGTCGAGCTGGTGCCCGGCCTGACCGAACCCCCCGCGGGCACGTCGCTGGTGGTCACGAGCCCCGGCTGGCAGCCGTCGAGCCCGTTGCTCGCGGCGTCGGCGGCGGCGGGCGTCGAGGTGATCGGCGAGGTCGAGCTGGCCTGGCGGATGGCCGCCGAGCTCGCCGACCCGCCGGTGTGGCTCGCGGTGACCGGCACGAACGGCAAGACCACGACCGTCGGCATGCTGGAGTCGATCCTGCGCGCGGCCGGCGCGGACGCCGTGGCCTGCGGCAACGTCGGCCTGCCGGTCGTGGACGCGCTGCTGGCCGGGCGCCGGGTGCTCGCCGTGGAGCTGTCGAGCTTCCAGCTGCACTGGGCGCCGTCGGTGCGCCCGCAGGCCGGTGCGCTGCTCAACCTCGCCGAGGACCACCTGGACTGGCACGGCGGCATGGAGGCCTACGCGCGGGCCAAGGCCGGGGTGCTGACCGGGGACGTCGCGATCGGCTGGCTCGACGACGAGCTCGTCGTCGACCTGCTGGAGGACGCCCCGGCGCGCGACAAGGTCGGGTTCACCCTGGAGGAACCCGCGGAGGGCCAGCTCGGCGTGCGCGGCGGCTGGCTGGTGGACCGCGCGTTCGCCGACGACGAGCCGCTGGTCGAAGTGGCCAAGATCCGCCCGGTCGGCCCGCCCGGCATCGCGGACGCCCTGGCGGCGACGGCGCTGGCGCGCGCGTACGGCGTGCCGTCCGAAGCCGTGCGCGAGGGCCTGGAGTCGTTCGAACCGGCCGCCCACCGCGCCGTGCTGGTCGGCGAGGCCGACGGCATCCGCTACGTCAACGACTCGAAGGCGACGAACCCGCACGCGGCGGTGGCGTCGCTGCGCGCGTTCGACAGCGTCGTGTGGATCGCGGGCGGCCTGCTCAAGGGCGCGTCGGTCGAGGACGTGGTCCGCACAGAGGCCCACCGGCTGCACGGCGTGGTGCTGATCGGGCAGGACCGGCAGGTCCTCGCGGACGCACTGGCGCGACACGCGCCCGATGTCCCCGTTCGGGTCCTTGACGCGGGGGACGATGGGGCCATGACCGTCGCGGTACGTGCTGCCCGGGAACTGGCGGGGCCGGGTGACACCGTGCTGCTCGCCCCCGCAGCGGCCTCCATGGACATGTTCACCGACTACGCCCATCGCGGGCAGGCGTTCACCGCCGCGGTGCGGAGCTCATCGGCCGATGAGCGTCGTCGCGGAGAAGACGGGGACCAAGCGCAAGGCGCGTCCCGCCAGGCGCGTCGCGTCGGTGCGCGGCGGTCTGACCGCGTGGCTGAGCCGTCCGCTGGCGGACTTCCACCTGCTGCTCGCGGTCTTCGGCATGCTGACCGTGCTCGGCCTGGTGATGGTGCTGTCGGCGTCCGCGCCGGGGCAGGTCGCCTCGGGTGTCTCCGCCTACAGCGTGTTCCAGAAGCAGCTGATCTACGTGTGCGTCGGCGCGGTGCTGTTCTGGGTGGTGCTGCGGTTCCCCCTGCGGAAGCTGCGGCACCTGTCGACGGCCGCGATGGGCATCGGCGTGCTGCTGCTGGCGCTGGTGCTGACGCCGCTCGGTGACGTGCGCGGTGGCGCCCGGTCGTGGTTCACCCTCGGGCCGGTGTCGTTCCAGCCGATCGAGGCGGTGAAGCTCGCGCTCGCGCTGTGGGGCGCGCACGTGCTCGTGACCAAGCGGGCGCTGCTCTCGCAGTACCGGCACCTGCTGGTGCCCGTCGTGCCCGTGGCGATGCTGGTGTTCGCGCTGGTCATGTTGCAGCCCGACCTCGGCGGCACGATCACGCTCGGCGTGGTGCTGGTCAGCCTGCTGTGGTTCGTGGGCGCGCCGATGCGGTTGTTCGGCGTGATCCTCGGCGGCGCGGTGGCCGGTGCCGTCGTGCTCGCGATCGGGGCGACCTACCGGCTCTCGCGCGTCACGTCGTTCCTCGACCCGAACGCGGACCCGCAGGGCGCCGGTCTGCAGGCCCGGCAGGCGATGTTCGCGCTGGCCGAGGGCGGCCTGTTCGGCAAGGGCCTCGCCCGGGGCAGCTCGCAGTGGCGGTACCTGCCCAACGTCGAGTCGGACTTCATCTTCGCGGTCATCGGCGAGGAGCTCGGGTTCGTCGGGTGCGCGCTGGTGCTGGCGCTGTTCGGCACGCTCGCGTGGATCGGCCTGCGGGTCGCCGCGCGCAACACCGACCCGTGGATCCGGATCGTGGCGGCGACGCTGACGGTGTGGCTGGTCGCGCAGGCCGCGATCAACATCGGCTACGTCGTGAAGCTGCTGCCCGTCACCGGTCTGACGCTGCCGATGATCTCCGCCGGCGGCACGTCGATCGTCACGACCATGGTGGTGTTCGGCATCCTCGCGAACTGCGCCCGGCACGAGCCGGAAGCGGTGTCTGCGCTGCGCTCGCTCGGTCCCGGCCGGGTCGGTGGCCTGCTGAAGCTGCCCGCACCCGAGGCCTACAAGCCGCCGCCCAAGCGCAAGCCGGTCCGCCCGTCGACGCCCCCGCGCGCACCCGGCCGCAACCGCACCGCGCAACTCCCGGTGGTCGACGAACGTCGTGTGGCTGGACGCTCCGCTCCGCCCTCGGAGTACCGTCGCCGCGAAACGCGGCGGGTGAACCAGAGCCGTTCAGAGCAAGGCCGATCGACCCGCGGACGCGGGCGGTACAACTGATTTCGCAGCACACCAACACCGGAGGAACGTCTTGACCGGGCACCCTGCCCCCAGTGGTCCGTGCGTCGTGGTCGCGGGCGGTGGCACCGCGGGACACATCGAGCCGGCACTGGCGCTGGCCGACGCGGTCATGCGGCTGCGACCCGACGCGCGCGTCGTCGCGCTCGGCACCGAGCGCGGCCTGGAAAGCAAGATCGTGCCGGCCCGCGGCTACCCGCTGGAGCTGATCCCGCCGGTGCCGATGCCGCGCAAGCCCACGCTGGACCTGCTGAAGCTGCCGCTGAACGTGCGCGGCGCCGTGAAGCAGACCCGCGAGGTGCTGGAGCGGGTGGGCGCGGACGTCGTCGTCGGCTTCGGCGGCTACGTGGCGCTGCCCGCCTACCTCGCCGCGCGCGGCCGGGTGCCGATCGTGGTGCACGAGGCGAACGCGAAGGCCGGTCTCGCGAACAAGGTCGGCGCGAAGTTCGCCGAACACGTGGCGGCGGCGGTGCCGGACTCCGGCCTCGCGGACGCGGAGGTCATCGGCATCCCGCTGCGCCACTCGATCACGACGCTGAACCGCGCCGCGCTGCGCGCCGAGGCCCGCCGGTTCTTCGGCCTGGACCCGGACGCGCCGACGCTGCTGGTCTTCGGCGGTTCGCAGGGCGCGCGGTCGATCAACGAGGCCGTGGCACCCGTGGCCGCCGAGTTCGCCCGCGCGGGCGTCGGCGTGCTGCACGCCTACGGGCCGAAGAACACCGTTGCGGTGCAACAGGTCCCCGGCCGGCCCGCCTACGTGCCGGTGCCGTACCTGGAGCGCATGGACCTGGCCTACGCGGCCGCGGACGCCGTGCTGTGCCGGTCCGGTGCGATGACGGTCGCCGAGGTGTCCGCCGTGGGCCTGCCCGCGGTGTTCGTGCCGCTGCCGCACGGCAACGGCGAGCAGGCGCTCAACGCCGGACCGGTCGTGTCGGCCGGTGGCGGCCTGCTGGTGCCGGACGAGGAGCTGACCCCGCAGAAGGTCGCCTCCCTGGTCGTGCCGCTGGTGGCGGACCGGCAGCGGCTGGCGGCGATGTCCGCGGCGACGCTGGGCACCGGCCGGCGCGAGGCTGACGAGGTCCTGGCCCGCCGGGTGCTGGAGGTGATCAAGAAGTGAGTCTCGGACGCGTTCACCTCGTCGGCATCGGTGGTGCCGGCATGAGCGGCATCGCCCGCATCCTGCTGGCCCGCGGCGTGCAGGTGTCCGGTTCGGACGCCAAGGACTCGCGGACCGTGCTCGCCCTGCGCGCCCAGGGTGCGCGGATCGCCGTCGGGCACGACGCGGCGAACCTGGACCAGCTGGTCGGCGGCCCGACCGAGGTCGTGGTGTCGACCGCGATCAGGGAGACGAACCCGGAGTACGCGGCGGCCCGCGAGCGCGGCATCACGGTGCTGCGCCGCGCCGAGGCGCTGGCCGCGCTCATGGAGGACCAGCGGGTCGTGTGCGTGGCCGGCACGCACGGCAAGACGTCGACCACGTCGATGCTGACCGTCGCGCTGCAGCACTGCCGCGTCGACCCGTCGTTCGCCATCGGCGGCGACCTGAACGAGTCCGGTGCGAACGCGCACCACGGCACGGGCGGGGTGTTCGTCGCCGAGGCCGACGAGTCCGACGGCTCGTTCCTGTTCTTCTCGCCGTCCGTCGCGGTCGTGACGAACGTCGAGGCTGACCACCTGGACCACCACGGCACGGTCGAGGCGTACACCGCCGTGTTCGACTCGTTCCTGGACCGCATCACGCCCGGCGGCGTGCTGGTGTCCTGCGCGGACGACCCCGGCGCCGCGCGGCTGATCACCGAGGCCCGCGCGCGCGGCATCCGGGTGCGCGAGTACGGCCGCACGGCCACCGACGCGCGGATCGTCGACTACAAGCCCGCGGAGAGCGGCGGCCTGGCGTCGGTCGAGATCGGCGGCGTCGCGGTCGAGGTGCGGGTCGCCGTGCCGGGCGAGCACATGGCGCTGAACGCGGTCGCCGCACTGCTGGCCGGGCTGGAGCTGGGCGCGGACCAGGCCGGTCTGCTCGAAGGCCTGGCGGCGTTCGGCGGCGTGCGGCGGCGGTTCGAGTTCAAGGGCCGTGCCGGTGGCGTGTCGGTCTACGACGACTACGCGCACCACCCGACCGAGGTCGACGCACAGCTGCGTGCGGCACGTCCGGTCGCGGGAGCGGGCCGTGTCGTCGTGGTGTTCCAACCGCACCTGTACTCGCGCACGCGCACGTTCGCCACCGAGTTCGCCGCGGCGCTGTCGTTGGCCGACGAGGTCGTCGTGCTGGACGTGTACGGCGCGCGCGAGGAACCGGAACCCGGTGTCACCGGCGCGTTGATCGCGGACCAGGTCACCGCCTCCGTGCACTACGAGCCGTCGTTCGACCGCGTGCCGGCACTGGTGGCGTCGCTGGTCCGCGACGGCGACCTCGTCGTCACGATGGGGGCGGGCGACGTCACGATGCTCGGTCCCGAGATCGTCAGCGCGCTGTCATGAGCGCCCCGGTTCGCGGCAGGTCCCAGCGCGCTCGCCCCGCGAACCGGCGCGCGAGGAGTTCCGAGCACCGGGCGCGGCGCAGGATCATCCTGCGCCGCCGCCTGGTCGCTCTGGCAACGGTGCTGGGCCTCATCGGCCTGACCTACGGGGTGTTCTTCACGCCGTTGCTGGGCGTCCGCAACGTGGACGTGCACGGCGCCGTGGTGCTCACCGACGACGAGGTGCGCGCCGCGGCCGCCATCGAGTCCGGCGCCCCGTTGGTGCGCTTGGACCTGCAAGCCATCCGCGAGAGAGTCGCCGCAGTCCCGCGCATCGCCGCCATCGAGGTCGAACGGCAGCTGCCCGGCACGGTCCGGTTGCTCGTCACCGAACGCGTCCCGGTCGGGTCCGTGAAGCTGTCGGACGGCTACCACCTGGTCGACTCGACCGGCAAGGACTACGCGACCATGCCGGCCCCCGCGCCGGGCGTGCCCGACCTGGTCCTCGCCACCCCGTCGGCGGTCGACCCGGCCACGCGCGCCGCGGTCGGCGTCGTCAACGAGCTGCCGGCGGCGCTGCGCGCCGAGGTGCTGCAGGTGTCGGCCACGACCGGCGCCGACGTGAAGCTGGTGCTGTCCGGCGACCGCGTCGTGAAGTGGGGTGGGTCCGAGGACACGCCGCGGAAGGCGGCCGTGCTGCTGGTGCTGCTGACCCGCGAGGGGACGGCGTTCGACGTGACCTCACCGGACCTGGCCACCATCTCCTAGCCGCGACCACTGCTCGAACCGCGGTGGTTCAGCGGGGTCAGGGCCGCGGGTTGCGCGGGCGGGACGGCGTCGGGACGCGGCGCGGGCGGCGCTGGGTGCGCGGGTTCGGCTGGGAGCACACGGGGATCTCTCCTGGGGTCCGGGTCAGCCGGCCGGCTTCAGCAACCGCACGACCAGGCTGCCGAGCCTGCTCGTGACGAGCTCCAGCACGATCGCCTCGACGACGAGCGAACGCACGGACGCGGGTGCGGGTGCCAAGACGGACCTCCTGGGACGTGGACGACTACCGTGCTCATCGGCGTGGCCGGTGTGGCATTAGCCGTCCTGGTCGTTGTCACCCGAAGGAAGTACTCAAGGTCGCCCGCCACCGCGACGAAGTCCACACAGGACGATCAACAGCGGTCGCGGCGCGGTCGCCCCACCGGCGGCGTCGGCGGGACCGTCACCGCCTACCGGTGGTAGCGGGGGGTCGTCCCGCGGGAAGGCCGGAACCGCGACAAGGTGGGGGAGACGATCTCCAGATCCGGGGCACGACTACGCTTGTGGTGCGCAGTGCTCAGCATCGTGCGGACTGCTTGACGGCACGACCGGGGAGTAGTAGCGCACAGTGTTGGGAATCTGCGGCGTGGCTGCTGGACCGACGCACCGCCGGTGCTTACCGTCCAGCAGGAACATATGGGGTTGACATAACTCTGAGTCTCGCCGAGAGGTTGAGAGTTCCAATCCGGGTGCATCACCACCCAGCACCACAGCACGGACCACGATCAGGAAGGCGGATCCGATGACGCCCCCGCACAACTACCTCGCGGTGATCAAGGTCGTCGGCATCGGTGGTGGCGGTGTCAACGCCGTCAACCGCATGATCGAGGTCGGGCTCAAGGGCGTCGAGTTCATCGCGGTGAACACCGACGCGCAGGCCTTGCTGATGTCCGATGCCGACGTCAAGCTCGACATCGGCCGCGAGTTGACCCGCGGCCTCGGCGCCGGGGCCAACCCCGAGGTCGGCCACAAGGCAGCGGAAGACCACCGCGAGGAGATCGAGGAGGTCCTCAAGGGGGCCGACATGGTCTTCGTCACCGCAGGTGAGGGCGGTGGCACCGGTACCGGTGGCGCTCCCGTGGTCGCCTCGATCGCCCGCAAGCTCGGCGCGCTGACCATCGGTGTCGTGACGCGCCCGTTCTCGTTCGAGGGCAAGCGGCGCGCCAAGCAGGCCGAGGACGGCATCCAGGCGCTGCGCAACGAGTGCGACACGCTCATCGTCATCCCGAACGACCGGTTGCTCCAGCTGGGCGACATCGGCGTCAGCCTGATGGACGCGTTCCGCTCGGCCGATGAGGTGCTCCTCTCCGGTGTCCAGGGCATCACCGACCTGATCACCACCCCCGGTCTGATCAACCTGGACTTCGCGGACGTCAAGTCCGTCATGTCCGGCGCCGGCTCGGCGTTGATGGGCATCGGCTCGGCGCGCGGTGAGGGCAGAGCGGTCCAGGCCGCGCAGAAGGCGATCAACTCGCCGCTGCTGGAGGCCTCGATGGAGGGCGCGCACGGCGTGCTGCTGTCCATCGCGGGTGGCTCCGACCTGGGCCTGTTCGAGATCAACGAGTCCGCGTCGCTGGTCCAGGAGGCCGCGCACCCGGACGCGAACATCATCTTCGGTACGGTCATCGACGACTCCCTCGGCGACGAGGTCAGGGTCACGGTGATCGCGGCCGGGTTCGACAGCGGCGGTCCCACGCACAAGAAGCTGGAGCCGACGGCGTTGTCCTCGCCGCAGCGCACCGCCACCGGTCCGATCGCCGCCGCCACGGCAGCGCCGACACCGGCACCGACCCCCGCTCCGCAGCCGGTCGTGCAGGCACCGCCGCCCGTGGTGCAGGCCCCGCCGCCGGTCCCGCAGCCGCAGCCGGAGGTGCGTCCCGCCCCGCCGGTGCAGCAGCCGCCCACGGCCGTGCCGCCGCAGCCCTCGCACGTGCAGGGCAACGGCTACGCGCCGTCCGTGCCGCGGCCGCTGACGCAGAACGGCTCGCTGCCCTCGCGGCCGGTCCCGGTCACCGACGACCCGGACGACGAGGTGGACGTGCCGCCGTTCATGCGGCGCTGACCAGGGCGCAGACCCCGGAGGACCCCCGAGCACCCGTGCTCGGGGGTCCTCCGTCGTTCGAGAACTAGGCTGTGGGCGTGCGTATTCGTCGTGTTGTCACCACACGTGCCGGTGGTGTGTCCAAAGCCCCGTACGACTCGTTCAACCTCGGTGACCACGTCGGGGACGACGCCGGTGCGGTCGAGGCGAACCGGGCCCGGCTCGCCGAGGGCGTCGGGCTCACCCCGGACCGCCTGGTCTGGATGGAACAGGTGCACGGCCGCACCGTCGCGGTGGTTGACGGGCCGCGGGCCGAACCGCTGGAGGCCACCGACGCGGTCGTGACGAAAGAGCCCGGTCTCGGGCTCGCCGTGCTGACGGCGGACTGCGTGCCGGTGCTGCTCGGCGACCAGGAGGCCGGTGTCGTCGGCGCCGTGCACGCCGGGCGGGTCGGCGCGCGGGTCGGTGTCGTGGTCGAGGCGCTCAAGGCGATGATGGCGCAGGGTGCCGAGCTCGACCGGATCGAGGTGCTGCTCGGGCCGAGCGTGTGCGGCGAGTGCTACGAGGTGCCCGCGGAGATGCAGCGGGACGTCGAGAAGCACCTCCCCGGCAGCGCGTCGAAGTCGCGCAAGGGCACGCCGGCCCTGGACCTGAGGGCCGGGCTGTGGAACCAGCTCGCGAGCGCGGGGGTGGCGCGGATCGGGGTCGACCCGCGCTGCACCTTCGAGGAGAAGGACCTGTTCAGCCACCGCAGGGAGAACCCGACCGGCCGGCTCGCCTCCGTCGTCTGGATCGAACCGTGAACCGGCGCGACGAGCTGGCGGCGAACCTCGCGGACGTGCGCGACCGCATCGGGAAGGCGTGCGCGGCGGCCAGGCGCGACCCGAGCGAGGTGATGTTGCTCGCGGTGACGAAAACCTGGCCCGCGAGCGACGTGGAGCACCTCTACGAGCTCGGTCTGCGCCACTTCGCCGAGAACCGCGACCAGGAGGCCGCCGCGAAGGCCGGTCAGCTGGCACACCTCACCGACGCCCGGTGGCACATGGTCGGGCGGTTGCAGCGGAACAAGGCGCGGTCCGTCGTCGGGTGGGCCCACCAGGTCGACTCGGTCGACTCGGTCCGGCTGGCCGAGGCGCTGGCGAAGGCGGCGCACGCGGCGGGCCGCACGCTGGACGTGTTGCTGCAGGTCAGCCTGGACGGTGACACGTCACGCGGTGGGGTGGCCGTGGCCGATGTTGCGGAAGTGGCTAACGTGATCACTCGTTCGGGTGATCTTATTCTTCGAGGGGCGATGACCGTCGCCCCTCTGACGATGAGGCCGGCGCAGGCGTTTGAAGCGTTGGCTTCGGTGGTATCAGGCCTACGTGATGATCATCCCAGTGCTGTCGTGCTGTCAGCGGGGATGAGCGGCGACCTGGAAGATGCCATCTCGCACGGATCTACCTGTGTGCGTGTCGGAACGGCGTTGCTCGGCAGCCGGCGACTAACCTCGCCCTAGGGTGTCGGGAACCTCGGGACCGTCCGCACCGTCCCTAAAGTGGGGCACCGCCGAGGAGGGGCTGGAATGAGCGCTTTGCACAAGCTGAAGGCCTACTTCGGGATGGTCCCCGCCGAGTACGCAGACGACCCCGGCTACGAGGACGACCGCGGTCGCTACGGCGACTACCGGTCCGAGTACGCGGCCGAGGCCGACGACTACGACTACCCGCGGCGCGGCCGCGCGTTCACGGCGGGCCGGTCGGAGCTTCCAGGGCTCCGGGTACCGGGCCGACCTCGACGAGTCGGACGACTACGAGCCGGAGTCGCGGCGCGGGGTGAGCAGCCCCCCGGGCACGCGGCGCTGGAGCGCTGACGCACCGGTGCACGGTGCGCTGGCGGTCGACCCGCAGCGCGAGCCCGTGAGCAGGCTGCGCCCCGTCGCCGAGCCGGCCGCGGGCAACCCGCTGGCGCGCATCACGACGCTGCACCCGCGCAGCTACAGCGAGGCGCGCACGATCGGGGAGCACTACCGCGACGGCACGCCGGTGATCCTGAACCTGACCGACATGGACGACGCGGACGCCAAGCGCCTCGTCGACTTCTCGGCCGGGCTCGCGTTCGCTCTGCGCGGGTCCATGGACAAGATCACCAGCAGGGTGTTCCTTCTCTCACCGCCCAACGTCGACGTGACGGCGGAGGACCGGAGGAAGCTGGCGGAGGGCGGGTTCGGGAACCGCGGTTAGAGTTGACCCCGTGGACCCGATCCGTCTCGTCATCTACTACCTCCTCTTCGCGTTCTCCCTGTTCCTGACCGCGCGCGTCGTGGTCGAGCTGGTGCGGACGTTCGCGAGGGAGTGGCGTCCTGCGGGCGGCGTCGCCGTGACGCTGGAGACCGTTTACACCGTGACCGATCCTCCGGTCCGAACGCTGCGTCGGGTGATCCCGACAGTGCGGATCGGAGGCGTCGGACTGGACCTATCGATTATTGTGCTGTGGCTGCTCGTTATCATTTTGATGCAAGTTGCAGATCCCAGGTGACGGGGAACCGTGGGATGACCGCAGCCCAGGAGTGCGAGAGGTGATCCGATGCCGTTGACCCCCGCTGATGTGCACAACGTTGCATTCAGCAAGCCGCCGATTGGCAAGCGGGGCTACAACGAGGACGAGGTGGACGCGTTCCTCGACCTGGTTGAGGGCGAGCTGGCCCGCTTGATCGAGGAGAACAACGACCTCCGTCAGCAGGTGGAGCAGCTCGACCAGCAGCTCGAGACCGCGCGTGCCGACCTCGACGACGCGCGTGCGAAGGCTTCTGCCGGCCCCGTGACGAGCCGTATGCCGGTCGAGGAGCCGCCGCGCCGCTTGGCGCCGGTCCCGCCGCCCTCGGTGATGGAGCAGACGTCGCCCGGTGGTGGCGGAGACCACCACGTGCAGGCCGCGAAGGTCCTGGGTCTCGCCCAGGAGATGGCGGACCGGCTGACCGGCGAGGCCAAGGCCGAAGCGGACGGCATGCTGTCCGAGGCGCGCACGAAGTCGGAGCAGTTGCTGTCCGACGCCCGCGTGAAGGCCGACACGATGGTCAACGAGGCGCGCACGCGTGCCGAGACCATGCTGAACGACGCGCGCACGCGCAGCGAGACGCTCGAGCGGCAGGCCCGTGAGAAGGCCACCGCGCTCGACCGCGACGCGCAGCGCAAGCACGCAGAGGTGATGGGCAACATCACCCAGGAGAAGAACACGCTCGAGAAGCAGATCGACAAGCTGCAGACGTTCGAGCGCGAGTACCGCACGCGGCTGAAGACGATGCTCGAGTCGTCCTTGCGCGACCTCCAGGACCGCGGCCCCGCCGCTCCGTCCGAGGGGCGCTCCCAGGGCTACTCCTTCGGCGCACGCGCCGAAGCGGGCTGAACTACTGTTCGCTAGGTGCTCTTCGTAGTTCTGCTTCTGGTGCTGGCCGCCCTCGGGCTGCTCGTGCCCGCGTTGACCACGTCCGACACGATCTGGGCGTGGGCCTCCGTGGGAGCGAGTGCGCTCGCCGCCCTGGTCCTCGCATGGGACTGGTGGCGACGACGTCCGGGGGACCCCGCGGCCGCAGCCCAGAGTGTAGATCAACATGCTGTACCTGATGATCATCAGGTGGTCTCGCCGGCGCCTGCCGACACGCCGCCTGCTGACGAGGAACCACCGGAAGAGGACACCGACGCGGCGGACCTGCTCGTCGTGGCCGACCTGGTGGACGAGGTGCGGGTGCTGGACGAGCGGCCCCGGTACCACCTGAGCTCGTGTTCCTGGCTCGCCGGGAGGCCCACGCTGGGCCTCCCGGTGCAGGAGGCACGTCAGCTCGGTTTCACGCCCTGCGGGGTGTGCGCGCCCGACGGCGCGCTGGTGCGCCGGAGCCGTTCCGCGTGATTCCCGCCTGCCGAGGCCGTGCGGGGGTCCAGAATGCGGTGTGCCTTTCAGAACACTGGTCCACGCCGCAGCCGTAGCCGTCCTCGTGCTGCTCGGCGGCACGTCCACCGCGGTCGCGGGTCCTGAGCTGGACGGGTGCGTGCCGGCCGACCTGCGCGGTGGCGCTGTCGCGTTCCGGGCCGCCGACGACCTGGAGCTGACCGGGCTGATGCTCGGCGGCGGGCCGAAGGGCGTGCTGCTCGTGCCAGGGGTGACCGACGGGTTCTGCGACTGGCTGCCGCTCGCGCGCCACTTTGAGGACGACGGCTACCAGGTGCTCCTGCTCCAGGCGCGCACCGAGGTGCTCGACCTCGGCAAGTCCTTCCGGTTCGACCACGACGTGGTCGCCGCCGCCCAGGAGCTGGAACGGCGCGGGGTGACCTCGCTCATGGCGGGCGCCGGGACCACCGGTGCGACCGCCCTCGCCGCGGTCGCGGCCGACGTGCCCCGGCTGCACGGCATGTTCCTGCTCTCCCCGCTCGAACGCGTGGCGATGGGCGGCAACGTGCTCGACGCCGCCGCGGGCCTGGAGGCGTTCGACGGGCCCGTCTTCCTCGCCGCGGCGGAGGACGACGGTGTGGGCCTCGGTGGCGGGCGCGAGGTGACCGCCACCGGCGTCGTGGCGCGGCTCGGGAACGCGGCCCTGTTCAGCACCGTCAAGACCGTGCCCGGCTCTGCCCAGGGCGCCCGGCTGGCCGACGGGCCGGTGCGGGCGGACCTGCTGGCGTTCGTGCGGGAGACCGTGCCGCCGCCGGGCTTCCCGCTCTGGCTGCCGGTGGTCGCGGTCGCACTGGTCCTGCTGCTGGTCCCCGCGGTCATGCTCGTCCGGGGCCGCCGGGCCGTCCGCCGGCTGCCCGACCTCGGCGGCGCGAGGATCGTGGAGCTCGGGCCGCGCCCGTAGGGGCGGAGTCGCCGCTCAGCGGTCCAGGAACAGCAGGGTGATCAGCAGGCCGAGCAGCACCAGGTCCAGCACCACGCCGGTCGGCTTCGAGTCGTACCGCAGCCGGGTGACCGTCGCGCCGACCATCAGCAGGCCCAGACCGACCGTCGCCGCGTGCGCGACCCACGCCCAGGTGAACGAGCCGACGACGAGACCGGCCGCGCCCGCCCACTCCAGCGCGCCGATGGTCCGCCACAGGCCGCCGCTCATCCGGAAGTGGTCGCGGACCTCGATCGACTTCCGCGCACCCACGAGCTTGCCGGCGCCGGTCGCGACGAACAGGACGGCCAGCACGATGGACAGCGCGGTGGTCAACGTCATCGCGCGAGCATACGGTTTGCGCCCACCCGTTACGCTGTAACCACAGGCACCGATCCGGCCATCACCGGGGAGCCTCCGGAAGAACGGGTTCGGCGAACCTCAGTAGAACCGGACGGGACCGGCCCGTCACAGCCGAAGAACGAGCGGCTCACCCGCGTGGTGGGCAAGCGGGGTGGTACCGCGGCTCGCCGAGCCACATCGGCGTGTCGTCCTCGCGTGTCACATCTGACCGCGAGGAGCAGTGGAGATGGCCTACCCCAGGGCCGGAGCGAACGAGGTCCCGGCGCAGCCGTCCTTTCCGAACCTCGAGCAGGACGTGCTCGGGTACTGGAAGGACGACGAGACCTTCCAGGCGAGCATCGACCGCAACCCGGTGGGCGACGACGGCGCGAACGAGTTCGTCTTCTACGACGGCCCGCCCTTCGCCAACGGCCTGCCGCACTACGGCCACCTGCTGACCGGTTACGTCAAGGACGTCGTGCCGCGCTACATGACCATGCGCGGCAAGCACGTCGAGCGCCGGTTCGGCTGGGACACGCACGGCATGCCCGCCGAGTACGAGGCGGAGAAGCAGCTCGGCATCACGCACAAGAACGAGATCGACGCCCTGGGCATCGAGAAGTTCAACGAGGCCTGCCGCACGTCGGTGCTGCAGTACGCCGACCAGTGGCGCGACTACGTGACGCGGCAGGCGCGCTGGGTCGACTTCGACAACGACTACAAGACGCTCGACCTCGACTACATGGAAAGCGTCATGTGGGCGTTCAAGGCCTTGTGGGACAAGGGCTTGATCTACGAGGGCTTCCGCGTGCTGTGGTACTGCTGGCGCTGCGAGACGCCGCTGTCCAACACCGAGACCAAGATGGACGACGCCTACCGCGACCGGCAGGACCCGGCCGTCACGGTGGCGCTGCGCCTGGAGTCCGGCGAGAAGGCCCTGGTCTGGACGACCACGCCGTGGACGCTGCCGAGCAACCTCGCCGCCGCCGTGCACCCGGACGTCGACTACGTGACCGTGGTCGGCTCGGACGGCGACAGGTACCTGCTGGCCGAGGCCCGCGTCGCCGCCTACGCGCGGGAGCTGGGCGAGGAGCCCGAGGTCGTCGCCAGGTACAAGGGTTCGGACCTGGTCGGCAAGAAGTACCTGCCGCCGTTCGACTTCTTCGTCGGCCGCGAGAACGCCCACCAGGTGCTGACCGCCGACTACGTGACCACCGACGACGGCACCGGCATCGTCCACATCGCACCGGCGTTCGGTGAGGACGACAAGGTCGTGACGGACGCGGCGGGCATCGAGGTCGTCGTGCCGGTCGGCTCCGACGGCACGTTCACCGCCGAGGTGCCGCCGTACGCGGGCGTGCACGTGTTCGAGGCGAACAAGCAGATCATCCGCGACCTCAAGGACGCCGGTCTGCTGCTGCGGCACGAGACCTACGACCACCCGTACCCGCACTGCTGGCGGTGCAACAACCCGCTGATCCAGCGCGCGCTGTCGGCGTGGTTCGTCGCGGTCACGCAGTTCAAGGACCGGATGGTCGAGCTCAACCAGCAGATCAACTGGGTGCCCGGCCACATCAAGGACGGCCAGTTCGGCAAGTGGCTGGAGAACGCGCGCGACTGGAACATCTCGCGCAACCGCTACTGGGGCTCGCCGCTGCCCGTGTGGGTGTCGGACAACCCCGAGTTCCCGCGCACCGACGTGTACGGGTCGCTGGACGAGCTGGAGCGCGACTTCGGCGTGCGCCCGGCCGACCTGCACCGCCCGCACATCGACGAGCTCGTGCGCCCGAACCCGGACGACCCGTCCGGCCGGTCGACGATGCGCCGCGTGCCGGACGTGCTCGACTGCTGGTTCGAGTCGGGCTCGATGTCGTTCGCGCAGGTGCACTACCCGTTCGAGAACGCCGAGTGGTTCGAGAACCACTACCCCGGCGACTTCATCGTCGAGTACAACGGGCAGACGCGCGGCTGGTTCTACACGCTGCACGTGCTCGCGACGGCGCTGTTCGACCGGCCGGCGTTCCGCGACTGCGTGGCGCACGGCATCGTGCTCGGTGACGACGGCCAGAAGATGTCCAAGTCGCTGAAGAACTACCCGGACGTCAACGAGGTCTTCGACCGCGACGGCTCCGACGCCATGCGGTGGTTCCTGATGGCCTCGCCGATCCTGCGCGGCGGCGACCTGGTGGTGACCGAGCGCGGCATCCGCGACGCGGTGCGCCAGGCCGTGCTGCCGCTGTGGAACTCCTGGTACTTCCTCGCGTTGTACGCCAACGCCGAGGGCGTCGAGGGCACCTGGCGGGTCGACTCGAAGCACGTGCTGGACCGGTACGCGCTGGCGAAGACGCACGACCTCGTGCGCGACGTCACCGCGGCGATGGACGTCTACGACATCTCCGGTGCCTGCCAGCTGGTCCGCGAGTACCTGGAGGTGCTCACGAACTGGTACGTGCGGCGTTCGCGCGGCCGTTTCTGGTCCGGCGACCAAGACGCGGTCGACACGCTGCACACGGTGCTGGAGGTCGTCACGCGCGTCGCGGCGCCGTTGCTGCCGTACACGGCCGAGGTCGTGTGGCGGGGGCTGACCGGTGGCCGTTCCGTGCACCTGGCGGACTTCCCGGCCGTGACCGACCTGCCCGCGGACGACGCGCTCGTGGCGGCGATGGACGAGGTGCGCGCGGTCTGCTCCACGGCGTTGTCGCTGCGCAAGGCGAACAAGCTGCGCGTGCGGCTTCCGTTGGCGCGCTTGACGGTTGCTTCTTCTTCGGCGGCGGCGCTGGAGGACTTCGCGGAGATCGTGCGCGACGAGGTGAACGTCAAGGAGGTGTCGCTGACCCCCGACGTCGACGCGTACGGCCAGTTCCAGCTGGTCGTCAACGCGCGCGCGGCCGGTCCGCGGCTCGGCCCTAACGTGCAGAAGGTGATCAAGGCCGTCAAGGCCGGCGACTGGTCCCTCGTGGACGGTCAGGTCGTGGCCGCCGGGATCGAGCTGTTCGAGGGCGAGTACGAACAGCGCCTGGTGGCAACGGATCCGGCCGCCACGGCGGCACTGCCCGGTGGCGGCGGCGTCGTCGTGCTGGACACGGCGGTGACCCCGGAGCTGGAGGCCGAGGGTGTCGCGCGTGACCTCGTGCGGGTGGTGCAGCAGGCGCGCAAGGACGCCGCGCTGGACGTGTCCGACCGGATCACGCTGACGCTGGAGCTGCCCGAGGAGGTCCGCGCGGCCGTGGAGCGGCACCTGGAGTTCGTGAAGTCGGAGACGCTGACCGCGGACGTGATGTTCGGGGCCGGTGTCTCGGAGGGCACGGTCGGCGACGGTGCCAAGGTGAAGGTGGCCGTGGCACGCGCCTGATGACGTGAGACGGGGCCGTTTCCGGGGATGTCGACCGGAAACGGCCCCGTCCCGTGTGCACGGCGGAAAACGATCGCGGGCACCGATGACGGCGCCACCTACCAGGTCGAGGACTTCGACGACGACGGGCGGGTCGTCGCCACCCGGTACGGCGCGCGGGACGAGCCGGTGCTCGGGCAGGTCTGGGACGCCGCCGGTGAACGCAGCACCCTCCAGCCGCCGGCCGGTCACCGCTACACGGTGGTGCGCTCGGCGCGGGCCGGATACGTCGTCGGCTTCGCCGCCGAGGACGGGTGGGGTGACCCGGTCGGTGTGGTGTGGGACGTGCGACGTGGTGGGGCTGACGTCCGGGGCTCCGCGGCGGTGCGGCGGGTGGTGCGGGGGAGCCGGTGCCCGCGGGCATCTACGAGAAGTTCGCGGACACGGGTGCGTTGTACGGGCGCGCATACCGGGACGGCAGCTTCGTGCCCGTTGAGGCGCACTGCCTCTGAGCCGTGACCCGCCCGGCCTCACACCCGCACTGCGCGACGCTTCGTCAGCATCCCGAGGCCCTGTCGCAGCAGCCGCACCCAGGGTGACCACCGGGCCGGGCGGGCCGGTTCGCGGCCGGCTGCGCGTTCGCAGGCGTCGAGGAGGTCCTCCAGGCAGGCGTCGTGCAGCCACCGCACCACCAGCGCCCAGCGCAGGCGGGTGAGCGGGGCGAACTCGCCGACCAGTTCGTGGGTCAGGACGGTGCCCGCGGCCGACAACGTGTGGGTGCCCTCGCCGCTCGCGAACGCGAAGGTGATCGACGAACCGGGGATGAGCTCCGTGCAGTGGTAGCGGATCGGGCCGTGGCCGCCGTCGGCGCCGACGCCGAGCGGGCGGTCGAACTCCTGCCTGCCCCAGGCGGGTGGCCAGAGCTCCTGGATGCGTTCGACGAACGGACCGGCCGGCACGCCGAGGTCCCGCGAGTGGACGTTCCTGATCATGGTGATCCCCCTCCATGCGGTGGCGTATGTTCCTGGAACGTACGGTAGCGTATGGAACCGTGGTGCGGAGGACTCGTGACGACTGGACTGAGAAAGCGCTGAGAGCGTTGGCGGAAGGCGGGCTGGGTGCCGTCGCCATCGAGCCGCTCGCTGCCAGGGAGGGCGCCACCAAGGGCAGCGTCTACCACCACTTCAAGAGCCGGAAGGAGTTGCTCAGGGCCACCGTCGAACGGTGGGAGCGCGAGCACACCGAGAAGGTCATCGAGCTGGTCGAGGCGGAGCTGACGCCGGAGGCCAGGCTCAGGACGTTGTTCGCGACCGTGCTCGACCGCACCCACAAGGGGTCGGTGGAGATGGCGTTGCAGGCCGGCGCCGACGACGAGGTGATCGCGCCGGTGCTGCGGCGGGTCACCGAGAAGCGGATCGCCTACCTCGCGGTGCTGTTCGAGCAGCTCGGGTTCGCGCGGGAGCAGGCGAGGAAGCGGGCGTTGATCGCGTTCAGCCTCTACCTCGGGCAGGCGCAGATGTGGGTGACGTCGCCGGAGCTGGTCGAGCCGGTGGTCGACGAGGCGGTGGAGGTCCTGCTCCGGCGCGGCTAGGGCAGCCCCACGAGGTGCACCGACATGGCCGCCATCGCACCGGCCGCGGCCGTCAGGGCCGGGAACACCGTCCAGGCGTCGGTCCGGGTGCGCGGTGGTGGTCCGCCCGCGACGGCGAGGGGGAGCCAGCGGGTGCGCAGGGGCAGGTAGAGGGCGAAGAGCACGGTGTCGGCCAGCAGCACGACCAGCAGCACCAGCGCGATCGGGTACAGGACCGCGGGGTTGCCGCGGCCGGGCTGGACGCCGTCGACCGGGGTCCACAGCAGTGACACCGCCACGCCGGTCCACAGCGCGAAGAGCAGCCAGGCCGACCAGTAACCGCGGCGGAAGGCGGTCGCGGTGCACCGCCGCGTCACCACCCCGCGGTTCAGGGCGGTGTGGCGCCAGACCAGCAGCGCAGCCAGGGCGCACAGCACGGCCGACTGCCAGGCCGACGGGTGGAAGGCCAGGTACACCACCGCGAAAGCCGCGGCGAACGCGGGCAGGGTGCGGCCGTACTGCAGGAACGCGCGGACCTCCGGCGGCGCGAGGAACCGGTTGGGGACGAGCGGGGTCGGTGCCATGCCGTCCTCGACGGCGGCCGCGGCCGGTGAGCGCAACGACGACAGCAGGAACAGCAGGGTGTCGGAGCGGCGTTCGCGGAAGTCGAGCCACTGGTGGCGGCGCAGGTCCTCGTCGTCGGCGGGCAACACGAGCGGGTCCAGCAGCACGCCGATCGCGCCGGACCCGAGCGAGCGGATCGCCTCGGCCGCCTCCTCCCACGGGACCTGCGCACTGACCAGCACCAGGGTCCAGCGGGGCGAGGAGGACGTGGTCAGGCCCGCGCGCAGGCAGGCCGCCCTGATCTCGTCGGCGACCGGCTCGTCGGCGGGCGCGAGGCACCGCACCCCGACGGACGGCCCGTCCCGCGACTCGGACGGGACGCCGCGCTGCGCCAGGAACTGGGTGAGGACCAGCCAGGGGTTGCGGCCCTTCCGGTCCGCAGGAAGTGCCTCGTGGTAGGCGGGCCAGCCCGCCAGGAGCTCGCGGTGCTCGGCGCGGGTCATGGGCGGCAGGCGGGTGCGGCGGGTGCCCGAGCCGGTCGGCAGCCACAGCCGCAGGACACGGGAGCGGAGCACCAGGGCCGTGCCCGCCAGACCGCACAGCACCACCACGACCAGCAGCACGGTGATCGTCTCCAGCGCACCGGCCACCTCCGGCGGGATGGCGTACAGCTCGTAACGCAGCGACCGGTCGAGGAACACGTGGTCGGGCAGCCCCGGCAACGGCACGGTCCCCACGACCACCTGCGCCACGTAGCCCAGCGCCAGCGCCGATCCGGCGGCGGAGGTGAACGCGAACAGCAACGCGCTGGACCGGCTGCGCCGCCGCGGCAGACCGGCGCCCGCGAGGACCACCCCGGTCAGCGCCGCGAACACCATCGCCGTCAAGCCCGTGAACAGGAACAGCATCGTCAGCCAGTACTTCTGCCGCAACGCGAGCAACGCGCTCTGCCGGGTCCACCCGGTGCCGCCGAACGGGTCGAACGTGAGCCCGGTGATCCGCACGTCCGTCACCGCCAGCAGCGCGAACGCCCACCCGAGGACGGCGGTCGTCACCACCAGCAGCAGGAACACCGCGAGCACCGGCACCGGCATCCGCGGCCACCCCCACCGGCTCGGAAGTGGCGCGCTGCCACCGGGTTCCGCCCGTCCGGACGCGATGGCGACCGCGAGCCCGGCGGTCCGGTCCCAGAACCGGGTGCGCAGGTCGTGCACCGGCAGACCGGCGAGCTCCTGCGGCAGCACGGCGGCCTCGACCACTCCGAGGTGCACGGGAATGCCGCGCTCCAGCGCGCGCGTCCACTCGTGGCGCACGTACGCGGAGGCGAGCGCGGCCGGCGACACCAGCAACAGCAGCGCGTCGGCCTGCTCCAGGCCCTCGTCCAGTGCCGCGGCCCAGTCCGTGCCCGGCCGCAGCCGCTGCACGTCGAGCCACGGGTCGAGGCCGGCCCGCGCCCCCAGCACGGCCGCCGCCTCCTCGGCGAAGTGGAACTCCCGCCGTGAGTAGCTGATGAAAACCCGTTGCGCCCCCACCCCGGTCACCGGCCCATGATCGCGGTCGGGCGCCGCCGCGAACAGGGGCAAACGCAGCAGGGGTGCACTGGAACCGGGCCACAACGCCGCACGGCCGCACCGGGGCAGGACCCGGTGCGGCCGTGCGGGTGTTCAGAACGCGATCAGGCCGCCGTCGCCCACAGGGTGTAGGCGATCACGTCCGCGTTGCGGTCCAACGCGGTCGCGTTGACGTTGGCCGAGGTGTCGCAGGACCGGTGGTAGCACCGGTCGAACGCGACACCGGAGGAGCCGCCCCACTTCTGCGCCTGGGCCGAGGTCTTGATGCCCTCGGCGCCGGTGAACGTGCCACCGACCGGGATGCCGGCGCGGGCGAACGCGGCGTGGTCGGACCGGCCGCCGACGCTGGTCAGCTCGGTCTGGACGCCGATCGAGGAGAACCCGGCCTGCAGCCGCTGCTGCAGCGCGAGGGAGCCGGAGGGCTGGCCGGACGCGCTGTAGACGAAGTAGCCGGGGTTCGGCGAGCCGGTCATGTCGAAGTTCAGGTAGGTCTTGATCTTCGAACGCTCGGTCGTCGACAGCGAGTTCACGTAGTACGTGGAACCGACCAGGCCGAGCTCCTCCGCGCCCCACCAGGCGAAGCGCAGGTGCTTGGTGGGAGCGAACCCGGTGGCCTTCACCTGGAGGGCGACCTCCAGGATCGAGGCGGAACCGGTGCCGTTGTCGTTGATGCCGGGACCGGCGCTGACGCTGTCGAGGTGACCGCCGAGCATCACGACGTTGTTCGCGTCGCCGCCGGGGTAGTCCGCGATCAGGTTGTAGCCGGTGGCGCCGTTGCTGGTGAACGACTGGACGCGGGTGGTGAAGCCGGCCGCGTCCAGCTTGCCCTTCACCCAGTTCACCGAGGCCAGGTAACCGGGCCTGCCGTGGGCGCGGTTGCCGCCGTTGGCGGTGGCGATCGACTGGAGCTGGTTCAGGTGCGCCTGGACGTTCGCGACGCTGATGTCGGGTGCTGCCAGGACCGCCGGAGCGGCCGCTTGCGCCGGCGCGGTTCCGGCCACCGTCAGGGCGGCCGCCAGCGCGATCAGGATCCTCATGGTTCAACTCCGTGCAGGGTAGGGATTGAGCCACTGATCAACATGCTCTGCCGTGCATGAGCCGCGCTAGGGGCGAAGGTCGGTTTCGCGTCGGATTAGTTCAACTCGGTGGTGATCAACCAGAATGGTCCGGGTGGGTGATGTCACGGTTGTCCTGGGCGTCGGTGCCGCGGTCCTGCTGATCTCCGTGATCGCGGTCCGGGTGTCGATCCGCCTCGGGCTGCCCTCACTCCTGCTGTACCTGGGCATCGGCGTGCTCCTGGGCGAGTCGGTGCTCGGCATCGACTTCGAAGACGCCGGCCTCACCCAGTCCCTCGGGATCGCGGCGCTGGTGCTGATCCTGACCGAGGGCGGGCTGACGACCCGGTGGCACGCGGTCAAGACCTCGCTCTGGCTGGGCGTCGCACTGTCCACAGTGGCCGTTGCGGTGAGCGTCGCCATCACCGGAACCGCGCTGCACCACCTGCTGGGCCTCGACTGGCGGATGGCGCTGCTCTGGGGTGCGGTGCTGTCGTCCACGGACGCGGCGGCCGTGTTCAGCGTCCTGCGGTCGCTGGGGGTGGGGGCACGGCTCACCGGCGCGCTCGAACTGGAGTCCGGCCTCAACGACGCGCCCGTCTACATCGCGGTCGTGCTGCTCGCCTCGTCCGACCAGATCTCGTGGACGGCACCGCTGCTGGTGCTCTACGAGCTGGGAGCGGGCGCGCTGATCGGCGTCGCGCTCGGCTGGCTGGGCGGCACGGGACTGCGGCACGCGGCCCTGCCCGCCACCGGCCTCTACCCGCTCGCCACCGTCGCCGTCTGCGTGATCGCCTACACCGCGGGCGACCTGGCGCACGCGTCCGGTTTCCTCGCCACCTACGTCGCCGCGCTGGTCCTGGGCAACGCCCGGCTGCCGCACCGCGCCGACACCCTGTCGTTCGCCGAGGGGCTCGGCTGGCTGGCCCAGATCGGCCTGTTCGTCCTGCTCGGCCTCTACGCCTCGCCGTCCCGGCTGCTCGACGTGCTGGTGCCCGCGCTGATCGCGGGCGTGGTGCTCACGTTCGTGGCGCGCCCGCTGTCGGTGGTGCTGTCGTTGCTGCCGTTCAAGGTGCCGTGGCGGGAACAGGCGTTCCTCTCCTGGTCGGGGCTGCGCGGCGCGGTGCCGATCGTGTTCGCGCTGATCCCGCTCATCCAGGGCGTCGAGGGTGCGCGCGAGCTGGTCGACGCGGTGTTCCTGCTGGTCATCGTCCTCACGGTGGTGCAGGGCACGACGCTGCCGTTCCTCGCGCGGCGGCTCGGGCTGGTCAACGCGAGCGAGCCGCAGGAGGTCCAGGTCGACTCCTCGCCGCTGGACGAGCTCGGCGCCGAGCTGCTGCAGGTGCACATCCAGCGCGGGTCGAAGCTGCACGGCGTCTACATGACCGAGCTGCGCATGCCCACCGGCGCCACGGTGAGCCTCGTGGTGCGCTCGGGCAAGAGCTTCACGCCACTTCCGACGACCCGGCTGCAGACCGGCGACCAGTTGCTCATCGTGACCACAGAAGAGGCGCGCGACGCCACCGAACGGCGGGTTCGCGCCGTGGACCGGGCCGGTCGTTACGCGCGGTGGAAGGGCGAGACCGGCGAATAGTCGGTCCCCGACGCTTCTCACGATGTGATCAGGTGTCGACGGATCGTGACGCGCCCGCTAACGTCGTCGGCAGGTCATGAGAGCCAGCGTCAAGCCCAAGCTTGCTGGCCGGCAACCCTCCAACCGCGGTGGGGTGCCCTTGGTGAGGACCTGGTCCGGCGCGCAGGGCGCCGGTCAAGCGCGGGCCTCCGAGAAGGCCCCCCGGCCCAGGAGGCAGCTCGATGACGCTCGCGATCACCCCGGACACCACCACCAAGGTTCCCGCCGTCGTCGGTTCCGACCTGCGCGTCCCGCTGGTGACCGGAGAGCGCGTCACCTACGCCAACCTCGACCACGCCGCCTCCGCCCCCTGCCTGCGGGAGGTGCGCGACGCCGTCGACGAGCTGCTGCCCTGGTACGCGAGCGTGCACCGCGGCGCCGGCTTCGCCTCCCAGGTGTCGACCCGCGTCTACGAGCAGGCGCGTGACCGCGTCCGGCGGTTCGTGGGCGCCCGCTCCACCGACGCCGTCGTCTTCACCCGCAACACCACTGACGCGCTGAACCTGCTGGCCCGCAGCGTGCCCAAGGGCACCGCGGTCGTGCTGTTCGACAGCGAGCACCACGCCGCGCTGCTGCCGTGGCGCGGGCCGAACGTGCAGCGCATCTCCACTCCTTCCTCGTCCGGCGCGGCACTCGTCGCGCTGGACCGGGCGTTGGCCGCCGCCCCGGTCGGTCCTCGGCTCGTGATCGTCACCGGGGCGTCCAACGTCACGGGGGAGCTGTGGCCGGTCGCCGAGCTCGCGAAGGTCGCCCGCAGGCACGGCGCCCGCATCGCGCTCGACGCCGCGCAGCTCGCCCCGCACCGCCCGATCGACGCCCGTGAGCTGGGCGTGGACTACCTGGCGTTCTCCGGCCACAAGATCTACGCGCCGTTCGGCGCCGGTGTGCTCGTCGGCCGGTCCGACTGGTTGCAGCAGGCCCAGCCCTACCTGGTGGGCGGCGGCGCCACGGCGAAGGTGACCGACCACGGCGACCGGCTCGGCGTCGCGTGGTCCGCGGTGCCGGAGCGGCACGAGGCGGGCAGCCCGAACGTCATCGGCGTGCACGCGCTGGCCGCGGCCTGCGAGATCCTGTCGCGGCACTGGGAGCAGACGATCGCGCACGAGCAGGAGCTGCTGCAGCGGCTGCGGGACGGCCTGCGCGCCATCCCCGGCCTGCGCGAGCTCTCGATCCTCACCGACGTCGACCGCGTGGGCGTCGTGAGCTTCACGGTCCCCGGCTTCGACGCGGGCTTCCTCGCGGCGGCGCTGTCGGCCGAGTACGGCGTCGGCGTGCGTGACGGCGCGTTCTGCGCCCATGTGGTCGTGGGACGTCTGGTGAAGAAGGCCGGTTCGCACGAAGACCGCGCCGTGCGCGCGTCGATCGGTCTCGGGACGACGGCCGAGCACGTGGACCGTTTGGTGGCCGCGCTGCGCACTCTCGTCACCGAAGGTCCGAAGTGGACCTACGCGCAGCGCGACGGCCGCTGGGTGGCCGAGGACGACAGCCGAACCCTGCCGCCGTTCCTCGCGTAGTCCAGGTAGTGGACAATGACCTGGTGAGTGACGAGTCCAAGGCCCCGGCGAAGGCCGCTGACGAGACTGCCGAGGAGCAGTCCAGCGCGCCGGAACCGGTCGCAGAGCCGCAGGTCGCGCCTGTGGTGACCGCTGAGGCCGAGGACCGGCGCGAGATCGAGCAGCCCGAGCGGGCGCTGACGGTCTCCGAGCCGGACGCCGAACCCGAGTTCTCGATCACCGGCTCGCTGCCGGAGCCGCGGACCACCTACCTCGCGGTGCTGGCCGCCGGTGTGCTGGCGCTGGACGTCCTCACGAAAGTCCTCTCCGTGGCGTTCCTGGAGCGGTCAGAGCCGATCCAGCTGTTCGGCGGGCTGCTGCACCTGACGTTCGTCCGCAATCCCGGTGCCGCCTTCGGGCTGGCCGAGGGGTGGACGTGGATCCTCGCGCTGATCGCGTTCGGGGTCGTCGGGTTCATCACCTGGATCGCGCGCGACCTGCGCTCGACGCCCTGGGCGGTCGGTCTCGGGCTGGTGCTCGGCGGCGCCGTCGGCAACCTCGCCGACCGGCTGTTCCGCGCGCCCGGCCCGATGCGCGGCCACGTGGTGGACTTCCTGTCGTTGTTCGACCCGTTCGGCCAGGTGTGGCCGGTGTTCAACGTCGCCGACATGGCGATCGTCTGCGGTGGCGCGACGATCATCGTCTTGGCGCTGCTGCAGCACGACTACGACGGGACGGTTCACAAGGAGAAGATCGACGCGTGAGCGGATACCGAACGCTGCCCATTCCCGACGGTCTGGACGGCATGCGCGTCGACGCGGGCCTCGCGAAGCTGCTGGGCCTGTCCCGCACCGCGGTGGCCGCCATCGCCGACGCCGACGACGTGCTGATCGACGGCCGGGTCGTGGGCAAGTCCGACCGGCTCACGGCCGGCGCGATGCTGGAGATCACCCTGCCGGCCCCGCCGCAGCCGGTGACCGTGCAGGCCATCCCGGTCGAGGGCCTGGTCGTGATCCACGAGGACGACGACATCATCGTCGTGGACAAGCCCGTCGGCGTGGCCGTGCACCCCTCGCCGGGCTGGACCGGCCCGACCGTCGTGGGCGGTCTCGCCGCCGCCGGTCACCGGGTCGCGACCTCGGGTGCCGCGGAACGCCAGGGCGTCGTGCACCGCCTCGACGTCGGCACCACCGGCGTGATGGTCGTCGCGAAGTCCGAGTCGGCGTACTCGGCGCTCAAGCACGCGTTCAAGGAGCGGACCGTCGACAAGGTCTACCACGCGATCGTCCAGGGCCACCCGGACCCGATCAAGGGCACCATCGACGCGCCGATCGACCGGCACCCCAAGCACGACTACAAGTTCGCCGTGATGAACTCCGGCAAGCCGTCGATCACCCACTACGAGGTGATCGAGGCGTTCCGCGCGGCGTCGTTCGTCGAGGTGCACCTGGAGACCGGCCGCACGCACCAGATCCGCGTGCACTTCTCGGCGCTGCACCACCCGTGCGTGGGCGACCTGACCTACGGCGCGGACCCCACGCTGGCCAAGCGGCTCGGCGTGGCGCGGCAGTGGCTGCACGCGCGCCAGCTCGGGTTCCACCACCCCGGCACGGGCGAGTGGGTCACCTACACCTCCGAGTACCCGGCGGACCTCGCCGCGTCCCTGGAGCAGCTGCGCGAGGAAGGCTGACCGCAGGCCGATTGCGTCTGGGTAAATCACCGGTTGACGACGTTTCATTTGATGTTGATCGGTGCCGCTCATAGCGTTCTCGGCATGAACCTCACCGTCCTAGCCGCCTCCGGCCGCACCGGCCTCGCCCTCACCCGGCAGGCCCTGGCCCGCGGCCACGCGGTCACGGCGATCGCCCGCGATCCCGGCAAGATCGCGCTCGACCACCCGGACCTGCGCAAGGTCGCGGGTGACGTGGCCGACCCGGCGAGCCTCGCCGTCGCCGGGGGCACCGTCGTCCTCTCCGGCCTCGGCACGGACCGGCCCGGTGTCCTGCTCGACGGTGCGAAGGCCGTCGTCGCCGCCGGACCGGAACGGGTCATCTGGCTCGGCGCGTACGGCACCGGCCCGTCGCGCGCGGCCGCCGGTGATGGTGGCCGTGTGCTGGAGGAGTTCCTCGGCGACCGGATCGCCGACAAGGTGGCGGCCGACGAGACCGTCCTCGCCGCCGGTGGCACGGTCTTCCACGCCGGTGTGCTCTCCGACGGGCCGCTCAGCCCCGAGCGGCGCACGGTCGGGCTGGACGCCGCGCCGCCGTTCGACCTCACCGCTCAGGTCAGCCGCGAGACCGTGGCCGCGGCGATGCTCGACGAGGCCGAGTCGCCGCGGTTCGCCGGTGCCGTCGCGCTACCGCTGGACCACCTCGGCGAATGACGCCCGCACCTGCTCGCGCAACCACGCGTGGGCGAGGTCGGAGTCGTAGCGCTGGTGCCAGTTGCAGTTCACCGGTGCCGGCGGCGACTCGACCGGCAACGGCAGGGTGACGAGCCCGAACGCCTCGATCAGCGGGCGGCACAGGATCGCCGTGGTGGTGACCAGCGCGTGGCTCGCGACCGCGATCTGCAGTGCGGAGTGGACGGTCGCCACCGTCGCGATCACCCTGCGCTGCAAGCCTTCCGCTGCCAACAGGTCGTCGATCGGCGCGGTGAGCCGGCCGCGGCGGGACACCACGACGTGCGGGTGTGCCGCGTACGCCGGGAGGTCGAGCCCGCCCGCGCACGGGTGGTCCGGGCGCAGCGCGACGGCCAGCGGGTCGTGGCCGAGCGTCTCCGACCGGAACTCCGGCAACGCCGGTGCGCCGCCGCCGAGCTCCAGGTCGACCCGGCCGTGCCGCAGGTCGTCGGTGTCACCGGAGTGCTCGGCGAGCACCCGCAACCGCACACCGGGTGCCCGTTCCGCGACCCGGGCGACCAGCGCCGGCACCAGTGACGAGGCCAGCGCGTCGTGGCACCGCACGGTGAACGTGCGGTCCAGTTCGGCCAGGTCGAGCGCACGACTCGGTGCCAGCACGGCGTTGGCCTGGCGCACCAGCCGGTGCACCTCGTCGGCGATCCCGAGCGCGTACGGCGTCGGCGTCATCGAATGACCGGTGCGCACCAGGATGTCGTCTCCGGTGACCTTCCTGATCCGCCCCAGCGTGCGGCTGACCGCGGGTGACGACAGGTGCAGCCGTTCGGCCGCGCCCATCACGCTGCCCTCCTCGAGCAGGGCGTCGAGCACGGTCAGCAGGTTCAGATCCGCTTGCATGAACAGACATCGTATGGAGGAACCGTGAACGCGGAACTCGTCGCGGCCGTTCGCCGCGCAGGAGCCCGGATGCTCAAGCGCTACTCGCCGGAGTCGCGCGCTGCGGACCTCGACGCGGTCGTCGCCGGCGTGCGCGCCAACGACGCGGCCGTCGTCGACCTGCTGCGCCCCGAGCTCGCCGCGATCCGGCCGCGGGCGCGCTGGCTCGACGACGAGCACGGCTCCGGCCCGCTGGAGCCGGGCGAGTGGTGGCTCGTCGACCCGGTGGGCGGCAACATGAACGCCGTCCACGGCATGACCGACTGGAACATCGGCGTGAGCCTCGTCCGCGACGGCCGCCCGGTGCTGGCCGCCGTGCACTTCCCGTTGTTCGACGAGATGTTCACCGCGGCCGAGGGCGAGGGCGCGTTCCTCAACGGGGTGCGGCTGCGCGTGTCCGCGAAGACCTCGCTGGACGGTGCGCTGGCCGGGACCGGGCAGGCCCAGCCGGGGCAGGGGCCGGAGATGGCCGACCGGGTCGGCGCCTCCTGCAGCGCGATGGCGAAGGAGGCCCTGTACGTGCGGATCTCCGTGCCGGTGACCCACCAGCTCGCCCAGGTCGCCGCCGGGCGGATGGACCTGCACTGGCAGTACGACAACGTGCGCGCGCACGCCGCCGGTGTGCTGCTCGTGCAAGAGGCGGGCGGTGTCGTCACCGACCTCGACGGCACGCCGTGGAAGCTGACGACCCGCGAATACCTGGCTGCCGCACCGGGCGTGCACGCGGCGGCGTTGACGGTGCTGTCCTGAGCAGGTCACCAATCCCCGCTCGCTCCGTCCAAGCCGCCTCAGCCCCTGGCTCCAACGGCGTCTGCAAGTACCGCCAACTCAACATCAACAGGCACTTTTCTACTACCAACAACGCGCGAGGCGCCTGCGAGGGGTCAGTCCTCGACGGTCCACACGAGGGTGTTGACGTCGACCTCGGGGCGCACGCTCCACCGCACCTGGGTGAGGTCCGTCGTGTCCGGCAGCACGAACACCGTGTGACCGCCTGCGGTCTCACCCGGCTGCACGCCGAGCTTGTGCGCGGGCCGCGAGGACAGCGACACCGGCGCCTTCGTGACGGTCTCGCCGGTCCTGGTCACGAGGACCAGGTACATGTCCGGCAACGAGGTGAACGGGACCTGCGAGGCGTTGGTGACCTCGGTGTGCACGACCACGGCCCGCTCACCCTCGGCCAGCTTGTAGCCGGCGGCGGTGAACAGGAAGTCGGCCGGGTCGACGACCTCGACGAGCTGGATGGACAGGCGGGCGCCTTCCAGGCTGTCCGCCTCCAGCGTCGTGCCGACCTTGCCGGTGCGCGACATCGGCCGGGGCTGCGGCTGGTCGGCGCGGACCCAGCCCGCGGACTGCGGCGGGCCCCACGGGTTCGGCGGTTGCTGCTGCTGCACGGGGAAGGGCTGGGACTGCGGGCCGGGCTGGGGCTGCGGCGGCGCGACCGGGTGCGGGCCGCTCACGTGGTGGGGTCCGCTCTGGTGCACGGCGTAGGCGCCGGACGGGGGCGGGCCCTGGTAGTTGCCGTAGGCGGCGGCGTTCGCCAGCGCGCGCCGGATGCCGTTCGGGTCGCACTCCACACCGACGAGCAGCGGCAGACCGCTGCCGGACAGGGTGATCAGGCGCATGGCGGCCTCGCGCGGGTCCATGCCCAGGCGCTGGGCGATCTCGTGCACGGCGGCACGGCCCGAGTCGGCGAGCATGGCCAGCAAACGGGCGTCAACGGGATCAGGGGCCACCACGAAAAGAACGCTACCCCCCGCTCCTGATCTTCGCGTCACCGCCCGGCCCCAGCGCGATCACGGTCACGCCGGTCCTCCGGGGGTGGCGTCACAGCGCGTACCGGATCGAGTGGGAAAGAGTGGCGAGCCAGGAGTTAACGGGGTTAACTGGGTGGGGTGACAACACTCACCAAGCTGCCCGACGACTACGTCCAGAACCCGCACGAGGCGCACGACCTGCTGCGCGCCGAGGCACCCGTGCACGAGGTCCACCTGCCCCGTGGACTGAAGGTCTGGCTCGTGACCCGTCACGAAGAAGCGAAGATCGCCCTCACCGACCCGCGGATCAGCAAGGACATCACGGTCGGGCGGTCCGTCTTCGACAAGCACACCCCGCCGGACGCGCGGCGCGGCGAGTTCGAGTCCTCGCTCTCGGTCCACATGCTCAACATGGACCCGCCGGACCACACCCGGTTGCGCAAGCTCGTCACCAAGGCGTTCACCGCACGACGCATCGAGCTGCTGCGGCCCCGCGTCAACGAGATCGCGGCAGAGCTGATCGCGCGGATGAACGACGGCGACGAGGTGGACCTGCTGGAGGAGTTCGCGTTCCCGCTGCCGATCACGGTGATCTGCGAGCTGCTCGGCATCCCGATCGACAACCGCGAGGAGTTCCGCGGGTGGTCGAACACGCTGCTGTCGTTCGGCACGCCCGAGCAGATCCAGCACGCCGCCGGCGCGATGGCGCAGTTCCTGTTCCAGCACGTCGAGAAGGTCCGCGCCGCCGAACCGGACGACACGTTCTTCTCGGCGCTGGTGCACGCCGACGACTCCGGTGACCGGCTCAACACCGAAGAGCTCGTGTCGATGGCGTTCCTGCTGCTCGTGGCCGGCCACGAGACGACGGTCAACCTCATCGGCAACGCCGTGCTGGCACTGCTGAAGAACCCAGACCAGCTGCAGGTCCTGAAGGACCGGCCGGAGCTGATCCCCGCCAGCGCCGAGGAGTTCCTGCGGCTGGAGGGCCCGGTCAACATCGCGACCTTCCGCTACACCACCGAGCCGATCGAGCTGGGCGGCGTGCAGATCCCAGCCGACGAGCTCGTCATGGTGTCGCTGATCGCCGCCAACCGGGACCCGGCCAAGTACGAGAACCCCGACCGGCTCGACGTGACCCGCTCCGCGCAGGGGCACGTGGCGTTCGGCCACGGCCTGCACTTCTGCCTGGGCGCGCCGCTGGCCCGGCTGGAGTTCGACGTGGCGCTCACCCAGCTGCTGGCCCGGTTCCCTGACCTGTCGCTGGCGGCGGAGCCGGAGACCCTGGCGTGGCGGGACAGCACGCTGATCCGCGGCCTGCTCACCCTGCCGGTCAAGCTCGCCTAATGTCACGCGGGTGGACGACCTGCTGAAGCTCGACCAGGCGCACGTCTGGCACCCGTACGGCCCGATGCCGGGCACCCAGGAGCCGCTGCTCGTCGAGTCCGCGGAGGGTGTCCGGCTCACGCTCGCCGACGGTCGCGAGCTGGTCGACGGCATGTCGTCGTGGTGGGCCGCGATCCACGGCTACCGGCACCCGGTCCTGGACGCGGCCGTCACCGACCAGCTGGGGCGGATGAGCCACGTGATGTTCGGCGGGCTCACGCACGAGCCCGCCGTCCGGCTCTGCGCGAAGCTCGTCGAGATCACGCCCGCGGACCTGGAGCACGTGTTCCTGTGCGACTCCGGTTCGGTGGCGGTCGAGGTCGCCGTGAAGATGTGCCTGCAGTACTGGCGTTCGCGCAACCGGCCGGAGAAGCGGCGGCTGCTCACGTGGCGCGGCGGGTACCACGGCGACACGTTCACCCCCATGTCCGTGTGCGACCCCGAGGGCGGGATGCACTCGCTGTGGCGCGGCGTCCTGCCGGCGCAGGTGTTCGCCGACGCGCCACCGGCGGAGCTGGACACCGCGTACGTGCAGCACCTCGCGGACGTGGTCGAGCAGCACGCGGACGAGCTGGCCGCGATCATCGTCGAGCCGGTCGTGCAGGGCGCCGGTGGGATGCGCTTCCACGACCCGCGCTACCTGCACGTCCTGCGCGAGCTCGCGTACACCCACGACGTGCTGCTGGTGTTCGACGAGATCGCCACCGGGTTCGGGCGCACCGGCGAGCTGTTCGCCGCCGACCACGCGAACGTCAGCCCGGACGTGATGTGCGTCGGCAAGTCGCTGACCGGCGGGTACCTGTCGATGGCCGCCGCGCTGTGCACGCCGCGGGTCGCGGACGGGATCAGCCGGGGCGAGGTGCCGGTGCTCGCGCACGGGCCGACGTTCATGGGCAACCCGCTCGCCTCGGCGGTGTCGCTGGCCTCGATCGACCTGCTGCTGTCGCAGAACTGGAAGCGTGAGGTCGCACGCATCTCGGCCGGGTTGTCAGCCGGACTGGAGCCTGCGCGCGCGTTGCCGGGTGTGAAGGACGTGCGCGTGCTGGGAGCCATCGGTGTCGTGCAGCTGCACGAGCCCGTGGACATGGCACGGGCCACGAAGGCCGCGGTGGACGCCGGGGTGTGGCTGCGGCCGTTCCGCGACCTCGTCTACACGATGCCGCCGTTCATCAGCACGGACGACGACATCGCGCAGATCGCTCACGGGGTGATCGCGGCGGCCAGCTGAGTGTCGGACGGCTCGACCAGGAACTCGCCGTTCGGCAGCACCACGACGGGGATGTTCTTGCGGCCGGAGATCTCGACGGCCCTGTCCCGCGCCTCGTCGTCGTGCTCCACGTCGACGTAGGTGAAAGCCACGTTGTTGCGGGTCAGCCACGACTTGGCCCTGCGGCAGTCGCCACACCACTCGGCGCCGTACATCACGATCGGTTCATCAGCCATGCCGTCACCGTAGGTGAAGTTCTAAGGTGAGTGCCTGTGAGCGTGCTGGTGATCACCGGAACCGGGACAGAGGTCGGCAAGACCGCCGTCACCGCGGGCATCGCGGCGCTGGCCAGGGCAGAGGGCAGACGGGTCGCGGTGCTCAAGCCCGCGCAGACCGGTCTGCTGCCCGGCGAGCCGGGTGACGTGGCCGAGGTGGCGCGGCTGGCTGGCGACGTCACGACGCGTGAGCTGGCGAGATACCCCGATCCGCTGGCGCCGGCCACCGCCGCCAGGCGCGCGGGCATGGCCACCGTGCACCCCAAGGACGTCGCCGCGGCCGTGACGGAGCTCGACGCCGACCACGACCTGGTGCTCGTCGAAGGAGCCGGCGGGCTGCTCGTGCGGTTCGACGAGGGCGGTTCGACCCTGGCCGACATCGCGTGGGCGGTGAACGCGCCGGTGCTCGTCGTCGCCCAGGCGGGGCTCGGCACGCTCAACACGACCGCGCTGACCGCCGAGGCGTTGCAGCGGCGCGGCCTGGAGGCCATCGGCGTCGTCGTGGGCAGCTGGCCGCCGCACCCCGACCTCGCGTCCCTCACGAACCTCGCGGACCTGCCGGAAGCGGCCGGTGCCCCGTTGCTCGGCGCGCTCCCGCAGGGGGTGACGAAGCTCGGCGCCCCGGACTTCCTGGCGGTGGCCAGGAGGTCGTTCTCGCCCTGGTTCGGCGGTGCGTTCGACCCGGACACGTTCGCCGCTCAGTTCGCGGTCCAGTGACCTACGTCGC
This sequence comes from Lentzea chajnantorensis, assembly GCF_054300775.1. Classification (NCBI taxonomy): domain Bacteria; kingdom Bacillati; phylum Actinomycetota; class Actinomycetes; order Pseudonocardiales; family Pseudonocardiaceae; genus Lentzea; species Lentzea chajnantorensis. The sequence goes on from NZ_JBSDZT010000002.1 coordinate 2,793,602, forward strand.
TGCACGATGAAGGATTCAGTGCGGCATAGTGCACGCCAGGCCACAGGAGGAGGAGAGACAGTGACCGCAGCCCCGGAACGGATCGACGTGCTCGACGAGGCTCGTGAGCAGGTGCTCGAACGAGGAGTCGGCCTGTCCGAGGCACAGGTCCTGCGGGTGCTCGAGCTCCCCGACGACCGCGTCCCCGAGCTGCTCGCGCTGGCCCACGAGGTCCGCGAGCGCTGGTGCGGTCCCGAGGTCGAGGTCGAGGGCATCGTCTCGCTCAAGACCGGCGGCTGCCCGGAGGACTGCCACTTCTGCTCGCAGTCCGGCCAGTTCCCCTCACCGGTGCGCTCGGCGTGGCTCGACATCCCCGGCCTGGTCCGCGCGGCGCGGCAGACCCGCGACACCGGCGCGACCGAGTTCTGCATCGTCGCGGCCGTGCGCGGCCCGGACAAGCGGCTGCTCTCGCAGGTCCGCGACGGCATCAAGGCCATCCGCGCCGACGGCAACGACATCCAGATCGCCTGCTCGCTCGGCATGCTCACGCAGGAGCAGGTCGACGAGCTCGTGGCGATGGGCGTGCACCGCTACAACCACAACCTGGAGACGGCCCGCTCGCACTTCCCGGAGGTCGTGACCACGCACTCCTGGGAGGAGCGCTGGGACACGCTGAAGATGATCCGCGCCGCCGGCATGGAGGTCTGCTGCGGCGGCATCATCGGCATGGGGGAGACGCTCGCGCAGCGCGCCGAGTTCGCGGTGCAGCTCGCGGAGCTGGAACCGGACGAGGTGCCGCTCAACTTCCTCATCCCCAACCCCGGCACGCCGTACGAGAACTACCCGGTCGTCGAGGGCGCCGAGGCGCTGCGCACGGTCGGCGCGTTCCGGCTGGCGCTGCCGCGCACGATCCTGCGGTTCGCCGGCGGTCGTGAGCTGACGTTCGGCGACCTGGGTGCGAAGCAGGGCATGCTCGGCGGCATCAACGCGATCATCGTCGGCAACTACCTGACGAACCTCGGCCGCCCGGCGCAGCAGGACCTCGACATGCTCGAAGAGCTGTCGATGCCCATCAAGGCGCTGAGCCAGACCCTGTGATGGTCACGACCGTGTACTGCTCGTTCTGCGGCAAAGAGGAAGCTGACGGCGACCACGCGTTCTGCCGTCAGCGACTGTCCCTGATCGACCCGCCGCGCTACTGCGCCGAGTGCGCCCGCCGGATGGTCGTCCAGGTGACCCCGGACGGCTGGACGGCGCGCTGCAGCCGTCACGGCGAGACGACGTCGGCTCGGTAGTAACCTTCCGCGACATGGACGACATCGCAGCGCCGGTGCGCATCGAACCCGTGCCGGAGCCGCCGTACGTCTACCACTACGTCCGGCCGCGGCCGAAGGTCGTCGTGAAGCGCGACCTGCTGCCGGGGCTGTCGGTGCTGCTGACGACGTCCGTCTTCGGCATGGTGGCCGCGTTCCTGTGGGCGTGGCTCGCCCCGCCGCAGACGAAAGTCGCCTCCCCGCAGGAGGGTGTCGGCTTCCAGCCGTTCGGGGTGGAGAGCTACCACCGGCTGGACGCGCTGATGGTGTTCGTCGTCATCGGTCTCGGCGCGGGCACCGTCACCGGCATCGCGGTCTGGATGCTGCGCCAGCGCCGCGGACCGGTCGTGATGTTCGCGATGACGCTGGGTTCGCTGGGCGCGGCGGCGCTGATGCAGTGGCAGGGCACCAAGACCGTGGAGGGCATGTACCCGCAGCCGGCCACCGCCCAGCCCTACGACGTCGTGCAGTTCGCGCCGCAGCTGGAGACGTGGTGGGGGGTTCTCGCGTGGCCGTTGGCGGCGGCGCTGACCTACGGCTGCTGCGCGGCCTGGAACGGCCTGGACGACCTGGGGCGGCGCCTCGGCTGAGGCGCCACCCTCCCCGGCTGCCTACCCGACGCGGTAGGCGAAGTCCGGCATGTCGGTCACGAACATCTGCCCCGGCGCGTGCGTGATCGCGAACGGCGGCCGCGACCGCATCAGCACCGCCTGCGGGGTCACGCCGCACGCCCAGAACACCGGCACGTCACCGGGTTCCGGCTCCACCGCGTCGCCGAAGTCGGGCGCGTGCACGTCCTCGATGCCGAGCATGCGCGGGTCGCCGGTGCCCACCGGGGCCCCGTGCACCGACGGCATCAGCGCGGTGACCTTGTGCGCGATGTCCACAAGGGACTCCGGCACCCACCGCATCGACACGACCATCGGCCCGTGCAGCCGTCCGGCCGGCCGGCACTGGAGGTCCGTGACGAACATGGCGACGTTGCGGCCCTGCTCGACGTGCCGCAGCGGCACGCCCGCGCTCTTCAGCGCCGTCTCGAACGTGAAGCTGCAGCCGATCAGGAACGTCACCAGGTCGGCGCGCCAGTGCCCGGTCGCGTTCTCCGGTTCCGCCACCAGCTCGCCGTGCTCCCAGACCCGGTAGCGCGGCACGTGGGTCCGCACGTCCGCGTCCGGCTTGAGCGAGCTGACCGTCTCGCCCGCGTCGAGGACGTCGAGCACGGGGCACGGCTTGGGGTTGCGGTGGGTGAAGAGGAGGAAGTCGTAGGCCCAGTCCCTGGGAACGGAGATCAGGTTGGCCTGCGCGAGTCCCGGTGCCTTGCCCGCCGTCGTCATCCCAGCTCCTCGTTCACCGTCTCGGGCAACCAGATGAGCGCCACGACCGCGATCCCGTAGGCGGCCGCTCCGAACAGCATCGCACCGCCGATGCCCAGCCGGTCGGCCATGAACCCGACGAGACCGGGGAACACCGCGCCGAACGCGCGCCCGAAGTTGTAGGTGAAGCCCTGGCCGGTGCCGCGCAGCCGCGTGGGGTAGAGCTCGGACAGGTAGCTGCCGAACCCGCTGAAGATCGCGCTCATGCAGAACCCGAGCGGGAAGCCCAGGAACATGACCAACGTGTCGGCACCGTTGGGGATCTGCGTGTAGGCCACGATCAGCAACGCGCTGGCGACCGCGAAGAGCACGAAGGTCTTCTTGCGCCCCAGGCGGTCTGTGAGGTAGCCGCCGCACACGTACCCGATCCACGCGCCGGTGATGAGGAACGCGAGGTACCCGCCGGTGCCGATGACCGTGAGCCCGCGCCCGGTCTGCAGGAACGCCGGCAGCCACGTGGCGAGCGTGTAGTAACCGCCCTGCACACCGGTCGCGAGCAGCGCGGCGAACAGCGTGGTCTTGAGGATCGGCCCCCGGAAGATCTGCGGGAACGTACCGCGCGGCCGGGGCTGCGCCGCGACCTCGGGGGCGTCGTCGACGTTGCGCCGCACGTAGAAGACGAGGACCGCGGGCAGTGCGCCGGTCCAGAACATGACCCGCCACGACCAGCTCGGGTCCGCGAGCGAGCTGACCAGCGCGTTCACGACGACCGCCAGCCCCCAGCCGACCGCCCACGCGCTCTGGACGAACGCCACCGTGCGGCCGCGGTACTTCGGCTTGCAGTACTCGGCCACGAGGATCGCCCCGGCCGCCCACTCACCGCCGAACCCGAGGCCCTGCAACGCCCGGAACACCAGCAACATCTCGTAGTTCGTCGCGAAGCCGCACAGCACGGTGAAGAACGCGTACGCCACCACCGTGATGACCAGCGTCTTCGCCCGCCCGAACCGGTCGGCCATCACCCCGGCCACCGCGCCGCCGACGGCGCTCATCAGCAACGTGCTGGTGCCCAGCAACCCGGCCTCGGCCTTGGTGAGGCCGAAGTAGCCGGTGATCGCGACCAGGCTCAGCGGCAGGACCCAGTAGTCGTAGGAGTCCAGCCCGTACCCGCCGAACGCACCGATGAAGGCGCGCTTGCCCTTCGCGCCGAGACTGCGGAACCAGGCAGCGCGCCCTGTCTCCTCGGTCGTGGTCGTGCTCATGGGACACCTCGCAGCGTGGTGGAGGAGTGGTGGGGTGTGATGTGGCCCTCACTGTAAGGATTGTTCAACAATCCCACAAGACCACAATCCAACGATCCCTCCGGCGCTCCCACCCTGCTTCTCCGGCATCTGCAAGTACCACCAACTCTTGATCAAACCGTCGCTGACTACCTCCAACTGGTTCGGCGCGCGCCGAACCAGTTGGAGGTAGTTACGAGCCTGTTGATGTCGGGTTGGTGGTACTTGCAGATGCCGGGCGGTCAGTTCGGGTTCGGCACGTGCCCGAACTCGGTCAACGGCACCGGAACCGCCTTCAGCGCGCTGAAGATCCCGGTCTCCCGGTGCAGCATCCGGCGCACCAGCCGCAGCCGCCGCGCCGGCGACGTCTCCTCCAGCAGCCGCTGGCGGTCGTCGACCGGCAGCAGGCAGTCGGCGGCGAGCAGGTACGACAACGCGCCCAGCTCCACGTCCGCGGCCGGGGCCGACCAGTCCTCGCGGTGCCAGGCGGCGCCGCAGTAGCGCTCGTGGGCGGCGCGGGCCCCGCGTTCCAGGATCGGCACGACCTCCAGCGCCGCCTCGGGCACCGGGACGTCGTCGAGGTACTCGACGCTGCCGAGCAGGTACGGGGCGGTGGTGGTGTCGACGTCGAGCAGGCGGAAGCGGCGCACCCCGCGCGTGACGATGTCGAAGCGGCCCTCCGGCAGCGGGCGGGCGTCGAGCAGGTCCGCCGAGCAGCCGATGTCCTGCAGGGAGCGGACGTTGTCGGCGCCGACCTCCCAGCCCTCCTTGATGCAGACCACGCCGAAGGTGCGGCCGAACAGGGTGCCGGTCATCAGGTCCACGACGAGCTGGCGGTAGCGCGGCTCGAAGATGTGCAACGGCAAAGACGCACCGGGCAACAGCACGGTGCCCAGGGGGAACAGGGGGAGCGTCTCGGCCACGCGTGCAACGTTACGGGGTGCCACCCCCGCCTGCTGGACGGCCGGATCCCGGCGGTCTCAGCACGGCGAACGGATCGGTGACTTTGATTCCCCTTGCGCTGAACCGGAACAGTGCGGCGGGGCGGCCGCCGGACGGTCCGGGCGGTGCGGTGCCGCCGGTCGGTTCGAGCAGCAGGCGGCGCGACAGCACGCGCTGCAGGTTCGTTGCGGAGACCCGGTAACCGAGTGCCGCGGAGTAGTGGTCGCGCAGCAGGGAGATGGTGAACTCCGGTGGCGCCAGCGCGAAGCCGAGGTTCGTGTACGACAGCTTCGAGGCGAGCCGGTGGCGGGCCCGGTGCACGATCGCGGAGTGGTCGAACGCCATGAGCGGCAGCGATTCCACGCAGTGCCACGCCGTGTCCGCCGGCACCTCCGGGTCGACGTCGGAGGGGACCAGGCCGAGGAACGCCGTCGCCACCACGCGGGGACCGGGAACGCGGCCGGGGGCGCTGAAGACGGCCAGTTGCTCCACGTGAGACAACTGTCGCGCGTCGACCTTCTCCGCGAGCTGGCGGCGGATCGACGACTCCACGTCCTCGTCCACCCGCAGGCCGCCACCCGGCAGCGACCAGCGGTGAGCGTGCGGCTCCCGTGCGCGTTCCCACAGCATGACCTGGAGTGACGCACCTCTCACCCGCAGCACGGCTGCCAGAACTTCGTGCCCCACACCTGCCACCCGGCTGATACTATCGGCCACGTTTTCGACCAATAGGCGAAAACCCCGGATCGAGGAGGCAGTGATGGTCGCTACCGCAACCGTGGAGCGAACCGCTTCGGGTGTGTACGGCGGAGTCGAGCCGAACGCCGCGTGGCGGGACGAGGTGCTGCGGCTCGCCGAGGAGCGGGACGCCGTCATCCTGGCGCACAACTACCAGCTGCCCGAGATCCAGGACATCGCCCACCACACCGGCGACTCGCTCGCGTTGTCCCGCATCGCCGCGCAGTCCGACGCGCAGACCATCATCTTCTGCGGCGTGCACTTCATGGCCGAGACCGCGAAGATCCTGTCGCCGGAGAAGACCGTGCTGATCCCGGACGAGCGCGCGGGCTGCTCGCTCGCCGACTCGATCACCGGTGCGCAGCTGCGCGAGTGGAAGGCGCAGCACCCCGGTGCCGTCGTGGTGTCCTATGTGAACACCACCGCCGAGGTGAAGGCGGAGACGGACATCTGCTGCACGTCGTCGAACGCCGTCGACGTGGTGCGCTCGATCCCCGCCGACCGCGAGGTGCTGTTCTGCCCGGACCAGTTCCTGGGCGCGCACGTCAAGCGCGAGACCGGTCGCGACAACCTGCACGTCTGGGCGGGCGAGTGCCACGTGCACGCCGGCATCAACGGCCCGGAGCTGGCCGAGCGCGCCGCCGCCAACCCGGACGCGGACCTGTTCATCCACCCGGAGTGCGGCTGCGCGACCAGTGCGCTGTACCTGAGCGGTGAGGGCATCGTCCCCGCGGAGAAGGTCAAGATCCTCTCGACCGGCGACATGATCACCGCCGCGCGCTCGACCAACGCCCGCAAGGTGCTGGTCGCCACCGAGGTCGGCATGCTGCACCAGCTGCGCAAGGCCGCCCCGGAGATCGACTTCCGCGCGGTCAACGACCGTGCGTCCTGCACCTACATGAAGATGATTACCCCGGCCGCGCTGCTGCGGTGCGTGCGCGACGGCCTGGACGAGGTGCACGTGGACCTGGAGACCGCGAAGCGGGCCCAGGGCGCCGTGCAGCGCATGATCGAGATCGGCCAGCCCGGCGGCGGTGAGTGATGACCGCGCGCTGGGAGGCGCGGGCCGACCTGATCGTGGTCGGCACGGGCGTGGCGGGCCTGACCGCCGCGCTGCGGGCGCGTGAGCTGGGACTGCGCGTCCTGGTCGTCACCAAGGCGGCCGGCGACGACGGCAACACCCGGTGGGCGCAGGGCGGTGTCGCGGTCGTGCTGGAGGACCAGCACGACCCCGGTGACTCGGTCACCCGGCACATCGGCGACACGCTGACGGCCGGTGCCGGTCTGTGCGACGACGCCGCCGTGGCCGCGATCATCACGGACGGGCCCGCGGCCGTGGCCCGGTTGCGGGAGCGCGGCGCGCTGTTCGACGCGCGGCCCGACGGTCTGCTCGAACGCACCCGCGAAGGCGGCCACAGCGCGTTCCGGGTCGTGCACGCCGGTGGCGACGCGACCGGTGCCGAGGTCGAACGCGCGTTGCTGAAGGCCACTGTGGACGGACGGGTTCCGTTGCTGGAGAACCACGTCGCCGTCGACGCGGTGAAGACGCCGCTCGGCGCGGTCGGCGGTCTGCTGGTGCTCGACGGCAACGGCGTGCCCGGTGTGCTGACCGCGCCCGCCGTGCTGCTCGCGACCGGTGGCCTCGGGCAGATGTACCAGGCGACCTCGAACCCGTCCGTGGCCACGGGCGACGGCCTCGCGCTGGCGCTGCGGGCCGGTGCGCTGGCCGCGGACGTGGAGTTCATCCAGTTCCACCCGACCGTGCTGTACACGGGCCGGGGCGCGCGTGGCCGGTGCCCGCTCGTCACCGAGGCCGTGCGCGGCGAGGGTGCCGTGCTGGTCGACGCGACGGGCGCGCGCGTGATGAAGGGCGTGCACCCGCTCGAAGACCTCGCCCCGCGCGACGTCGTGGCGGCGGCGATCACCCGGCACATGGCCGGTGGGCCCGGTGGCGTCGACGACCACGTGTTCCTGGACGCGACCTCGTTGCACGACATGGCTTCGCGCTTCCCGACCGTGCACGCGGCCTGCACCTCGGTGGGCATCGACCCGGCCGTGGACCCGATCCCCGTCGCCCCTGCGGCCCACTTCGCCTGCGGCGGCGTGGTCTCCACGGTCGACGGCCGCACCGGCGTGACCGGTCTGTACGCGGTCGGCGAGGTCGCCCGCACCGGTCTGCACGGCGCGAACCGGCTGGCGTCCAACAGCCTGCTCGAAGGCCTGGTGTGCGGCACCCGTGCCGCCGAGGCCGTGGCGTCGGACCTGGCCCTGAAGCTGATCGCCCCGGCACGCGCGGCCGAGCCTTCGCTGCCGACCGCTCCCGTGGCGGACCGCGACCTGCTGCAGCGCGTCATGTCGCGCTACGCCGCGATCGGCCGTGACGCGGAAGGCCTGGCCGTCGTCGGCTCGGCGCTCGACGTGTCCACCGTGGACAAGCAGCTGGAGTCGCGCGAGCTCGTCGAGGACGCGGCGCTGACCACGGCCGCCCGCGCGTTGATCGCGGCGGCCCAGGAACGCACCGAGTCGCGCGGCTGCCACGTGCGCACGGACTTCACCGAGCGGTCCGACGCGTGGCGGCGCAGCCAGCTCGTCCGGCTCACCCCGAGCGGCCAGCCCGTGCTGGCCGACCCCGTCCTGACCCACCCCGTGCTGGCGGAGGTTGTCGCATGACCACCGAGTTCGACTGGGACGACGCGAACCGGGTCATCCAGCTCGCGCTGGAGGAGGACCTCCGCTACGGCCTGGACGCCACGACGCTCGCGACCGTGCCGGAGAAGGCCGTCGCGACCGCGGAGATCACCCCGCGCGCGGCCGGCGTGCTGTGCGGCGTTCCCGTTGCGCGGGCGGCGTTCCAGCGCTACCTGCCCGAGGTCGAGGTGCTCTCCGAGGCCACCGACGGCGACAAGGCGGTGCCCGGCGAGCCCGCGCTGGTGCTGACCGGCCCGGCCCGCGGCCTGCTCACCGTGGAACGCACCGCGCTGAACCTGGTCTGCCACCTCTCCGGCATCGCGACGCAGACCGCGCGCTGGGTGGCGGCGGTCGAGGGCACCGGTGCCGCCATCCGCGACAGCCGCAAGACGTTGCCGGGCCTGCGGTTGCTGCAGAAGTACGCGGTCCGCTGCGGCGGCGGCGTGAACCACCGCATGGGCCTCGGCGACGCGGTCCTCATCAAGGACAACCACGTCGCCGCGGCCGGTTCGGTCGGCGCCGCCATCCGCGCGGCCCGCGAACACGCCCCCGACCTGCTGATGGAGGTGGAGGTCGACAGCCTCGCGCAGCTCGACGAGGCCATCGCCGAGGGCGCGGAACTGGTGCTGCTCGACAACTTCACCCCCGAGCAGTGCGCGCAGGCCGTGGCCCGCAGGCCCGCCGGGGTGAAGCTGGAGGCGTCCGGCGGCCTCACCCTCGACGTGGCCCGCCGCTACGCCGAGACCGGCGTCGACTACCTCGCCGTCGGCGGCCTCACGCACTCGTCCCCGTCACTCGACCTCGGCCTGGACCTGCGCTGACGGCCGGTACCGCCGCACGCCCACGTGCTGGACGCCGGGAAAGTTCTGCACCCGGCGCCAGTCCGCGGTCGGCGAGCCGACCCCGTTCCCCCTGGCGGAGAGGGCGTCGAGGTGGTCCTCGGCGCTGACCCACTCCGCGTAGTTGACGACCCGCTTGCCGTCCGCGCGGATGTGGAAGGCGGCGGAGATCCCGCCGGGGTGCGGGTCCGGGTCGCTGGCGAGGGCGGTGAACACCGAGTCGACCCACGCCCGTGCGGTGGCCTCGTCCTCGGTGTCGACGGTGACGAGCACGACGCAGCCGACCTCCCTGGTGGGGTCGTTCGGTCCGCCGGAGCGGTAGAGCGCGTAACCGTCGAGGTGGGTGCGGCCGCGGACGAACGCGGGCAGTTCGGGGAGGGTCATGTCCCTGATCCTGGGAGCTCGACCTAACCCGAGGTCAAGCGATCGGCTGGAAGCGGCAACCGCGCAGTTCCCGGATCAACGCGGTGGCGACGACCCAGCGAATGAGCGGATCACCACAGGCGAGCTGGACGATGACCGGTGTGTGCGCCGGAATGCCGAGACGCCCGGCGATCTCCGGTGGCGCCGCCGTTTCCTCGACAGCGAGGAGCTGCTGAGTCGCCGTCCTGCCCTGGGTCTCGGCCTCCGCGTTGAAGTTGCTCGTCCCGCTGCCGCGGTGAGCGCGCCAGTTCGAACCGGTCAGCACCATCTTCAGGTGTGGACGCGGACGGACGAAGATCCCTCTGCCCTGCTCCGACATCACCAGCCCCTCCGACCGGAGAAGGGCGATCGCCTTGCGAACCGTGGTGCGGGTGGTCTGGTGCCGCTCGGCCAGTTCGTTCTCCGAGGGCAGTTGTGCACCGGACTCCAACGCACCGCCGAGGATGTCGCGCCGAAGCGTCTCCGCGATGCGCCGGAACGGCGGCGTCGGGTTCATGCGGTGAACTCCCTCGTTCGCTTCCGGGCGGGGTAGTGACGGCTCACGGCTTGAACGACCAGCCACGCCACGTCTGCACCTCGACCACCACCACCGGGCCGGCCGGAACCCTTTCGCGGTACTGCGGGTACTTGTCGCACAACCACTCCAGCGGGTGATGCCGCTCCTCGGCGTCGATCACCACGCGCGCAACGCCGTCAGCCCGGACCCACCACAGCTGCGTCCAGTCCTCGTCGTACTCGTCCGCGAGCAGCGACACCCGCGGGTTCTCCCGGATGTTGCTCAGCCGTTTCAAGCTCAGCGTGCTCTTCGGCTTGTGGTCGACGGCGAACACGACCACGTCTTCGTGGACCGCGAAGGTCACGGGCACGAGGTGAGGAGCCGCCTGCGCGTCGGCTGTCGCCAAGCGTGCGACTCGCGCATCGGTGAACCGCTGCCGTGCCTGGTCGTGTGGGAGGGCCACGTGAGGAACTCAACGCAAGTGGCCCTCAAGGCTTCAGCCCACGAACCGCCGGGGTTCGGCTCACCCCAGCCGCCGGTTGGCCAGCACGGGCAGGACCTCCCGCGCCTGCGCGACCGCCGCCACGTCCAGGTCGACCACCGCCACCTCCGGCCGGTCGGACAGCTGCGCCACGACGTTGCCGAACGGGTCCGCCACCGTCGAGTACCCGATGCCGGTCGGTGCGGACGAGCCCAGGTCGCCGGGGTAGGCCTGGCCGCACGCCACGACGAACGACGTGCAGTCCAACGCGCGCGCTCGCACCAGGAGCTCCCACTGCTCCTTCTTGCCGGGGCCTGCGCCCCACGACGCGCCCAGCAGCACCGCTGACGCGCCCTTGTCCGCCAGTGCGGTGAACAACGCGGGGAAGCGGACGTCGTAGCAGGTCGCCACGCCCAGGGTCACCCCGTCGAGCTCGAACGTCACCACGTCCGAGCCGGGCGCGACCGTGCGCGACTCCTGGAAGCCGAAGGCGTCGAACAGGTGGATCTTGTCGTAGCCCAGGTGCACGTCCGCGCCGGTCACCAGCGTGGTGTTGGCCACGCGGTCACCGGAGGGCGTGAACATGCCCGCCACCACCACGACGCCGTGCTCCACGGCGATCTCCCGCACCGCCGAGGCCCACGGGCCGTCCAGCGGTTCCGCGACCGGGCCCAGCGGCACGCCGAAGCGGCACATCGTCGCCTCGGGCAGCAGGACCACCCGCGCGCCGTCGGCCCTGCGCACCGCGTCGCGGACGAGCTCCAGGTTGGACCGGGGGTCGGTGGTGGAGCTGAGCTGACTCACGGCGATGCGCATGAGGACCACTGTAGGGTCGCGGACTGTGTCGCGTTACCCACTGCTCCTCGTCGTGCTGCTGGCCGTCGCGGGCTGCACCGAGACCGCCGCGCCCAACCCGGACGGTGGTGGCGTCGGCACGTCGATCGTGCTCGCCGACCGCGACGAACCGACGACGCTGAACCCGCTGCTCGGCTACGGCGCGCAGGGCGTGTCGAAGATCTACGACGGGCTGGTCGAACACCGCCAGGACGGGTCGCTCTCCCCGCAGTTGGCCGCCGACCTGCCGCAGCCGGCGCCGGACGGCCTGAGCTGGACGGTGAAGCTGCGCGGGGACGTGAAGTTCACCGACGGCAGCACGTTCGGCGCCGAGGACGTGGTCGCCACCTACACCGCCGCGTTGCAGAGCCAGGTCAAGGACCGGTTCGCCACGCTGAAGAGCGTCGACCAGCTCGACCCGTCCACGGTGCGGTTCCAGCTGAACCAGCAGCACGCCGCGTTCCCGCACCTGCTCGTGCTCGGCGTCCTGCCGAGCGAGCAGGCGAACCCGAGCGGGCAGCCGGTCGGCACCGGCCCGTACAAGGTCGTCGACTGGAAGAAGGGCGACCGGCTGCTGCTGACGGCCAACGAGGACTACTTCGGCGGCGCGCCCAAGGTGAAGAAGCTGACCGTCGTGTTCGTCACCGACGACAACCAGCGCGCCCGCCGCATGCAGGACGGCGAGTTCGACGGCACCGTGCTGCCGCCCAAGCTCGCCGCCACCTTCCCCAACCGGTCCGGCCTCCAGGTCCGCTACCACCGCAGCGCCGACTACCGGGCCGTCGCGCTGCCCGCCGCGCACCCCGTCACCGGCAACGCCGCCATCCGCCTCGCGCTGAACTACGCGGTCAACCGGCAGGGCATGATCGACAGCCTCCTCGACGGCAAGGGCACCGTGGGCTTCACGCCGGTGCCGGACGCGCTGGCCGAGGACTTCGACCCGACGGTGAAGTTCCGCTACGACAAGGCGGAGGCCGCGCGCCAGCTCGACGCCGGCGGCTGGCTGCCGGGACCGGACGGCACCCGGGTCCGCGAGGGCGTCGCCGCCCGCTTCACCCTGATGTACCCGCTGGGCGACGACCTGCGCGCCGACCTCGCCACCGCGTTCGCCGCCGACGCGAAGGCCGTGGGCGTGGACGTGCAGCTCGCCGGCCTGTCGTGGGAGGCGATCCGCCCGCGCGTCGGCCAGGACGCGCTGCTGTCCGGCGAGGGCTCGCCGTTCGACCCCGACCTGATGCTGCACGGACTGCGCGGCCAGGGCAGCCCGGCCGCGGACGTGGCGCTGGAGAACGGCCGCAAGCTGGTCGACCCGGCCCAGCGCGCCGTGGCCTACAAGCTCTTCCAGCAGGCCTACGCGGCCGTGCCGACGATGGCGGTGCTGGTGTTCCCCGAGCACGCCTACGTGCTGCGCGACTCGTGGACCGGCTACCAGCCCGTCGTCGACCCGAACTCCTACGGCGCCCTGTCCTGGGGTCCCTGGTGGAACCTGGAGCGCTGGGAACCTAGGTGAGCCGGGCGTTGATCTCGCGGACGGCCCGCTCCGGGTCGTCCGCCCAGAACTCGACCCGCTCCACCTGCTTCGCCCCGGTCTTGCCGAGGTCGACCAGCTGCGGCCCGCGGAACGGCACCGACACGTTCGTCCTGGTCAGCGAATGGATGACGACGGCGTCACCGACCACCTCGACGGTGCGCTGACCCTTGTGGCCGCGCTCGGCGACCTCCGCGGTCGCCAGGTCCTCCGTCGGGATGCGCCAGTCGAAGAACCCCAGCTGCCGCAGCCGCAGCTCGTCGTCCGTCACCGCGTGCGGCTGCTTGTGCAGCACGTAGAGCGCGCCCACGCACACCACCACGTTCAGCCCGCCGACCAGCAGCAGCACGACCTGCAGCCACCACACGTCGAGTGCGAACGCGACGAGCGCCATGCCGACCGCCGTGATGATCAGGAACCGCCAGTACCGCGGCCGCATGCGCTTGCCGTAGGGGATCTCCACCATGGACCGGAGCCTATTTCCGCAGCGCACGCACCGCGGCCCCGGGGTTGCCCGCCCGTGGCAGAGTAGGGCCGTGAGCGACCTGATCTTCCTGGACAGCGCCGGTTCCTCGATCCCGCCCGCCGAGGTGGTCGACGAGGTGGTCGGCCACCTGCGCCGCGAGACCGAGATCGGCGGCTACCGGGCCGCCGCGGAACGCGCCGACGACCTCGAGGCGGGCTACGGGGTGCTGGCAGAGCTCTTCGGCGTACGGCCGTCGGAGGTCGCGTTCACCGACAGCGCCACCCGCTCGTGGCTCACCGCGTTCGACGCCGTCCCGCTGGCCGCCGGCGACCGCGTGCTGGTCACCGAGGTCGAGTACGGCGGCAACGCGGTGCCGATGCTGCGCCGCGCGGAGGAGACGGGCGCGACGATCGAGGTCGTGCCGTCGGACCGGCACGGGCAGGTCGACGTCGACGCGCTCGACCTCGACGACCGGGTCAAGCTGATCTCGCTGGTGCACGTGCCCACCAACGGCGGCCTGGTCAACCCGGTGAACGAGGTCACGGCGAAGGCCCGCGAGGTCGGCGCGCTGGTCCTGCTCGACGCCTGCCAGTCGACCGGCCAGCTCGACCTGCGCGGTCTCGACTACGACCTGCTCGTCTGCACCGGCCGCAAGTGGCTGCGCGGGCCGCGGGGCACGGGCGCGCTGGTGGTGAAGGACGACGTGCGGCCCAGGCTGCGCCCCCGGCTGTTCGACCACAGCGGCGCCGAGTGGGCGGCCGCCGACCGCTACGAGCCGCGTGACGACGCCCGGTGGTTCGAGCTGTGGGAGTACAACGTCGCCGACCGGCTCGGGCTCATCGCCGCCGCGAAGTACGCGCTGGCCAAGGGCCTCGACGTCATCGAGGCCGAGGTCACCGCCCGTGCCAAGCGCTTGCGCGAGGGGCTGGCGCGCATCCCCGGCATCACCGTCCACGACCTGGGCGAACGGCACTCGGGCATCGTCACGTTCACGTCCGAGCGGGTCCCGCCGACGGAGCTCAAGGACCGGCTGTGGGACCGGGAGGTCGCCGTCACGGTGTCGCAGGCCGCGGCCACCCGGATCGACATGACCCGCCGCGGCCTGGACGAAGTAGTGCGGGCCTCCCCGCACTACTTCGTCACCGACCAGGAGGTCGATCAGGCGCTGGAACGGGTCAGCACGTCTGCCCGATGACCCGCTTCACGCAGTCCGAGTAGCTCAGCAGCAGGTCGACGGCGCGGTCGTTGCGCGCGGTCTGCGTCGCGATGGCCGTGTCGCGCGGGTAGAAGCCGTTGAGGCCGCTGCCGCTCGCCGGGTACATCTCGAAGGTGTAGGCCCAGATCTTGTGCTGGCCCCACATCCAGTCGTCGCTGCTGCCGTCGGTGATGTACAGGTCGCTCGCCTGCTCCGGCGTGTAGCCGTTGGTGGCGGCCATCTGCCTGCCCAGCGTCTGGAACGCGCGCGCCTCGTCCGCGTTCAGGCCCGTGTCGGTGTCCGAGCGGGTGTAGCCGTACGGCCACAGCACGAGCTCCGAGTACGAGTGGAAGTCGATGAACGTCTTGATCTGCTGGGCGCCACCGACCACGCGCGAGTTCACGAAGTTGCGGATGACCGAGGTCTCCGGCGCCGAGAACGCCGCGGTGCCGCGGTAGGTGTCCGACGTGCTGCTGCCGCTGGAACCACCGCAGCAGCCCCACTTGTAACCCCAGTTGCGGTTGAGGTCGGTGCCGTTGCCCTGGCGGTTCTTGCGCCAGCCGCGGAACGAGCCGGTCTCGATGTCGTACTCGGCGCCGTCCGGGTTCATCATCGGGACGAGCCAGACCTCGCGGTTGTCGACCAGGTTCTTCACCGCGGGGGTGGCGTAGTTGTCGGTGAAGCGCTTGATGATCTGCAGGCACTGCTCGACGGTCAGGTGCTCGCGGGCGTGCTGGCCGCAGACGAACAGCACCTCCGGCTCGTTCTCGTCGGTCGCGACGTTGTCGCTGACCTTCAGCGCGTAGATGTCGCGGTTCTGGTAGCTCTTGCCGATGCTGCGCAGGCTCGCCAGCGTCGGGTGGTCGCGCACCGTCTGCTGCAGCTCCGCGGTCATCTCCGCGTAGTTGTGGTAGCCGGCGTAACCGGACGGGAAGTCCTGCGCGCCGACCTGACCGGGGACCGGGTCGGTGAAGTCGGCCTTGCCGAGCTTCTTCAGCTCCTGCTCGAAGTCACCGACGTACTTCAGGGGCAGCCCGGTCGCCTGCAGGGCGCGGTACTGGGCCTTGTCGGCGACGACCTGGACGGTGGTGAGCTTCGTCGCGCCGAGCACGTCGACACCGATCTGGGCGACCTGCGTGCGTTCTGCGGACGTGTTCGCCTCGACCTCCAGCAGGTAGCGGCCGGAGTCGGCGGTGCTGGGCACCGCCATGCCCGCTACCAGCACGGGCAGGCACACGGCGAGCACTGCGGCGATCTTGCCGCGGCGCTTGTTGGACATCTTTCCTCCATCATCAGCAGGGGTTTGCGACGGAGTGGTGCTCGACCGAGCGTGGCGGCCCCGTCACGGACTGAGGTAGCGCCGATAGCGGGCTGACCGTTGACAGATTTCGGCAGGAACTAGGCTGTGGGGCATGCTGAACCGCATCGACCTGCGAGGTCGCACCACGACCCCCGCTCAGTTGCGCGCCATCGTGCCGCGCGCCGAGGTGGACGTGGACGCGGTGCTGCATCACGTGCGGCCGATGGTGGACGCGGTCGCCGCCCGCGGCGTCGAGGCGGCGCTGGAGTACACGGAGAAGTTCGACGGCGTTCGCCCGGCGTCCGTCCGCGTTCCCGCCTCCGAGCTCCCGGCCGCTCTGTCCTCACTGGACCCCGCCGTGCGCGCGGCACTGGAAGAGGTCATCGCACGCACCCGGCGCGTGCACGCCGACCAGCAGCGCGTCGGCACGACGACCCAGGTGGTCCCCGGCGGCACCGTCACGGAGAAGTGGGTGCCGGTCGCGCGCGTCGGCCTCTACGCGCCCGGCGGCCTCGCCGTCTACCCGTCGACGGTCGTCATGAACGTCGTGCCCGCCCAGATCGCCGGCGTCGAGTCGCTGGTCGTGGCCTCACCGCCGCAGGCGGAGTTCGGTGGCCTGCCGCACCCGACGATCCTGGCCGCCGCCGCGTTGCTCGGCGTCGACGAGGTGTGGGCCGTGGGCGGCGCCCAGGCCATGGCCCTGCTGGCGCACGGCGGCGTGGACACCGACGGCGCCGAGCTGGCGCCGGTCGACGTCATCACCGGACCCGGCAACATCTACACGACGGCGGCGAAGCGGTTGCTGCGCGGCCTGATCGGCATCGACTCCGAGGCCGGGCCCACGGAGATCGCGATCCTCGCCGACTCCTCCGCCGACCCGGTGCACGTGGCCGCCGACCTGATCAGCCAGGCCGAGCACGACCCGCTCGCCGCCTCGGTGCTGGTCACCGACTCCGACGAGCTCGCCGACGCGGTGGACGCCGAGCTGGAGCGCCAGGTCGGCGCCACCAAGCACGTCGACCGGATCCGCACGGCGCTGTCCGGCCCGCAGTCCGGCATCGTGCTCGTGTCCTCGGTGGACGAGGGCGTGCGGGTGGTCGACGCCTACGCCGCGGAGCACCTGGAGGTCCAGACGCGTGACGCCCGCGCCGTGGCGGACCGGGTCCGCTCGGCGGGCGCGATCTTCGTCGGTCCGTACGCGCCGGTGTCGCTGGGCGACTACTGCGCCGGCTCGAACCACGTGCTGCCCACCGGTGGCTGCGCGCGGCACTCGTCGGGGCTCTCCGTGCAGACGTTCCTGCGCGGCATCCACGTGGTCGACTACTCCGAGGAAGCCCTGCGCGAGGTGGCGGACAAGGTCGTCGCGCTGGCCAACGCGGAGGACCTGCCCGCGCACGGTCAGGCCGTGACGGCGAGGTTCCCCCGATGAAGCCGGTGGTCGGCGCGCGGGTCGAGCTCTCCGACCTGCCGCTGCGCGAGGACCTGCGCGGCCGCACGCCGTACGGCGCACCGCAGCTCGACGTGCCGTACCGCCTCAACACCAACGAGAACCCGTACGCGCCGACGGACGCGCTGGCCGCCGACGTCGTCGCGGCGGTCGCGGAGATCGCCGGGGAGCTGCACCGCTACCCGGACCGCGACGCGATGGCGTTGCGCGAGGACCTGGCCGCCTACCTGACGGAGGCGACCTCGGTCACCCTCACGTCGGAGAACGTCTGGGCCGCCAACGGGTCCAACGAGATCCTCCAGCAGGTGCTGCAGGCGTTCGGCGGGCCCGGCCGGGTGGCGCTCGGGTTCGAGCCGTCGTACTCGATGCACCCGATCATCGCCGCCGGCACCCGCACCGAGTGGTCACCGACGCCGCGCCGCCCCGACTTCTCGCTGGACGTGGAGAAAGCGGCGGCGATCATCGCCGAGACCCGCCCGGACGTCGTCTTCGTGACGTCGCCGAACAACCCGACCGGCCAGTCGATCCCGCTGGAGGACCTGCGGCTGCTGATCGCGTCCACCACCGGCGTGATCGTCGTCGACGAGGCGTACGCGGAGTTCTCGCCGCAGCGCAGCGCGATCGAGCTGCTCGACGAGTACGGCGCGCGGCTGATCGTCTCGCGGACCATGTCGAAGGCCTTCGCGTTCGCCGGCGGCCGGCTCGGCTACCTGGCCGCGGCCCCGGCCGTGGTCGACGCCTTGCAGCTGGTGCGCCTGCCCTACCACCTCTCGCAGCTCACGCAGGCGGCCGCGCGGGCCTCCCTGCGGCACGCCGCGGAGACGCTGGGTTCGGTGGCGCTGCTGGCCGCCGAACGCGACCGCGTGATGGCCGAGCTGAGCGCCCTGGGTTTCCAGGTCGTGCCCTCGGACGCGAACTTCGTGCTGTTCGGCTGGTTCGAGGACGCGCGGTCGACGTGGA
The DNA here is from genome assembly GCF_054300775.1 of Lentzea chajnantorensis. Taxonomy (NCBI): domain Bacteria; kingdom Bacillati; phylum Actinomycetota; class Actinomycetes; order Pseudonocardiales; family Pseudonocardiaceae; genus Lentzea; species Lentzea chajnantorensis. The sequence continues at coordinate 2,811,824 of NZ_JBSDZT010000002.1, forward strand.
GGTCCTACCTGGACCACGGCGTGCTGATCAGGGACGTCGGAATCGCGGGTCACCTGCGGGTGACCATCGGAACGCCCGAGGAGAACGACGCTTTCCTCGCGGCCAGCAAGGAGGTCAGCCGGTGAGTCGCGTGGGCAAGGTGGAGCGCACGACCAGGGAGTCGTCGGTCCTCGTGGAGATCGACCTGGACGGCACCGGCCAGGTGGAGATCAGCACCGGCGTGCCGTTCTACGACCACATGCTCACCGCGTTCGGTGTGCACGGCTGCTTCGACCTGGTCGTGCGCGCCACGGGCGACACGCACATCGACGCGCACCACTCGGTCGAGGACATCGCGATCGTGCTCGGCCAGGCGCTGCGGGAGGCGTTGGGGGACAAGAAGGGCATCCGCCGCTTCGGCGACTGCTGGATCCCCATGGACGAGACCCTCGCGCACGCGGCGGTCGACGTCTCCGGCCGCCCGTACACCGTGCACCGCGGCGAGCCGGAGCAGTTCAACAGCTTCGTCATCGGCGGCAACTACCCGTTCGTGCTGAACCGGCACGTGTTCGAGTCGCTGGCGTTCCACGCGCAGATCGCCCTGCACGTGCGCGTGGAGTACGGCCGCGACCCGCACCACATCGCCGAGGCCGAGTACAAGGCGATCGCGCGTGCCCTGCGCGCGGCCGTGGAGCCCGACCCGCGCGTCGGCGGCGTTCCGTCGACCAAGGGCGTGCTCTGATGCCCAAGGAGGTCGTCGTCATCGGCCTGCTGGCGTTGGCGGGCTTCCTGGGTGGCGGGGTGTACTCGACGTGGAAGACCGCGAGGGTCGCGGCGGTCGTCCTGCTGGTGCTGGCGGTGATCGCCGTCGGCGGCGCGGTGCTCTGGCTGATCTAGGTCCGGACCACCAGAATCAGGCGAGTGAGCGAGCCGCCCGAATACGACGCGTTCTTCTCGTGCAGCCGGGCGTTGGACGGCACGCTCGCCCCTGAGCTGCGGCGCGGTGTGGAGCGGTTCGCGAAGCCCTGGTACCGGCGGCGGGCGGTGCGGGCGTTCCTCGACGACACCCCGCTGCCGGACACCCCCGGCCGCTGGGCGTCGATCGAGTCGGCGCTGGGCCGGTCCCGCTGGCTGGTGCTCCTCGCGTCACCGGAGGCGGCGGCCTCGCCGCGGGTCGCCCGCGAGGTCGGGTGGTGGCTGGAACACCGGTCGGCACACCGGGTCCTGGTGGTGCTGACGGCGGGGGAGTACTCGGCGTCGGTGCCGGCGGCGCTGCGGACCGCGCTGGGCCAGGAACCGCGCTGGGTCGACCTGCGGTGGCTGCGCTCGGCCGATCAGGTCGACCCGTCGAACCCGCGGCTGCGGGCGGCCGTCGCCGGCATCGCGAGCACCGTGCGGGGCGTGCCAGAGGACGACCTCGTCGGCGAGCACGTCCGCGAGCGCCGCCGGACCGTTCGGCTGGCGCGCGGTGCCGTGACGGCACTGGTGCTGCTGACCGCCGCCGTGCTGGTGGCGGCGTTCCTCGCGGTGGGACAACGGGACTCCGCACGCGACGAGGCCAGGACGGCGACCGCCCGCGGCCTGGCGTCGGCGGCCGTCGCCTCGGTGCGCACGGACCTGTCGCTCGCGCAGGCCCTGGCGGCCGAGGCGTACCGGGTCGAGCCGAACGAGCAGACGCGCGCCGCGTTGTTCCAGGCGCTGACCGCGAGCCCGCAGCTGGACCGGTACGTGCCCGTCGGCGGGGTGGTGTCGTCGCTCGCGGCCTCGGCGGACGGGAAGGTCGTGGTCGCGGGAACCGAGGACGGTCGCGTGGTGCGGCTGCCGCTGACCGGCGGGCGCACCGAGGAACGCGTGTCGTCGAACCCGGTCAGCGCGGTCGCCGTGAGCGCGGACGGCGGGGTGGTCGTGGCGGCCTCCTCAGGTTCCGCGCTGCGCTGGGACCGTTCCGGCGCGCACCGGACCGACCTGCCCGGCCACCCGGCCGTGCTGACCGCGGTGTCACCGTCCGGCCGGTTCTCCGCCGTCTACACCGCACCGGCCGCGGACGGTGCCACCACCGGCACCCGGACCGTCCACGACGGACAGACCGGCCAGGTGGTCACCCGCGCGGAGACCGCGTCGCCGGTGACGTTCCTGCGCCTGCCCGACGACGGCACACTGTTGGAGGTCTCCTACGACAGCTGGGTTCGCCGCTCACCCGTGACCCTCGACGTCACCTCGGCCACACCGGCGGGTCCCGCACCCGCCTTCGGTGTCCGGGCCGGCCTCTCGCCGAACGGCGACCACTACGGCTACTCGTGGGAGGGCGAGACCGCGCTGTGGACCACCACGGCCGCGTTCACCCCGGCCCCGTTGTCCCGCGTCCCCACCGGCCGCGCCAGCCCGTCGTTCGTCGCGGTCAGCCCGGACGGCGCACGCACCGCCGTCGCCGACACCGGCACGATCCACGTCTACGACATGACCGGCCCCGACCCCGGCGAACGCCTGTGGCTGGAGGGCAACACCGCCACGCCGTTCGTGGAGTTCCTGGGCGACGGCGACCACCTGGTGTCCGCCACCCGCGACCAGCTGGTGCTGTGGGACCTGACCCGCAACACCCGCATCAGCCGGCCGGAGCCGACAGCGGTGCCCCTGGTGTGCACGGCGTGCCCGCCCCCGTTCGTGGCGTCGGCGAACGGCCGGACCGCCGTGGCCTCCGGCGAGGAGCTGGCGGTCGACTCCCGCGCACTCGGCGCGGAACAGCCGAACCTGTTCGGCCCGCCCGTCTGGAACGGCGACCACCTGTTCCTGGTGACCACCCCCGACGGCATCGGTGAGACGTGGGAGGTGCGCGACGGCATGCGCCGCCTCGCGCAGTGGAAGGGCACGGTCACAGCGGACCACGTGCTGGCCATGGCCGTCTCCGCCGACGAACGCCGCGTCGTGACCGTGAACGAGCTCGGCGACGTGCAGGTCCTCGAAGGCCCCGACCTCGCCGTTGCGCGAACGACCACCCTGAACCGCGAACTCTCCCAAGACGGCTGGCCGCCCGCGGGCCACCTGGCGGCGGTGAGCCCCGACACCGCTTTCGCCGCCGTCGCGACCCCGGACTCCGTCACGGTGGTCGACGTGTCCACCGGCACCCAGCACCCGTTGCCCGGCGGCAAGGCCCGAGCGGTGACCTTCACCCGCGACACCCTGCTCGTCCAGCGCGCCGACCGCATCGAGGCCTGGAACCCCGCCGGCACCTCGCTGCGGCACACGTTCCGCACCGACCCGGGCTACCTGCCGGGCCTCTCGGCGAACTCCACCTTCGTCACCCAACTCCGCCGCGACCGCGTGCTCGTCCTCTCCTGGCTCGCGACCGGCGACCTGGTCGGCGAGGTGCGCCTGGCCGAACAGGCGGGCAGGTACGGCCGCATCGGCACGGCGTTCGACGGCGACACGCGCCTGCTGACGGCGATCTCCGAAACCGACCTGCGCACGTGGGACCTGTCGGCCGAGAACTGGGTGCGCGCTGCCTGCGCCTCTGCGGGGCGGGCGGTGACGGAGGAGGAGTGGCAGCGGTTCGCCGGGAGTCCGCCGGGGGAGCTGACCTGCGGGTGAGGGGGTTCAGCGGCCGGTTCTGGGGTTGTTTCGCTTGTCGGTGCGGTCGAGGTAGGCCGCCGGGACGTGTTGGGTGAGCCACACGCCGTTCGCGCTGACCCGGAACTCGTGCCCGTCCGCGTGCATCCCCTTGGCATCCACGACCAGGACCAACGGCCGCCCCCTGCGCGCCCCGACCCGGCGAGCGGTCTCCCGGTCGGGCGACAGGTGCACGTCGTGCCGCGCCATCGGCCGCAACCCGTCGCGCATGATGTCGTCCAGGTACTGCTCGACGGTGCCGTGGAACAACTCGTCCGGCGGCGTGGCTGGTGCGAGCGCGAGGTCGACCTCGACGCTGTGCCCCTGATTCGCCCGAATCCGGTCGCCGTCGATGGTGAAGCGCTGCTTGTCGTTCCTGCGGACGACCTCTTCGAGTTCTTCGCGGCTGACCTTGAGCGCGGCGAGGAGGTCTGCGGTCGCGACCCAGCCCTGGGCGTCGAGGGTGAGGCCGAGGCGTTCCGGCTGGTGTCTCAGGGCCTTCGACATCCGCTTGGAGAGGCGGATCATCCTTTCGTCTTCCATGGCCCTCAGGAAAGCACGGCGGTCGAGCGGTTTTCGGTGCTCAGCCTGGGGTGTCGAGGCGTGCGCATCACTCGGACGGGTGAAGGTTGTCCGGATCTGCGTCCTGGGTCGTCTGATGGGGTGGTGAGTTCGAATTCGTGTCCGGAACTCATGATCGAGTTCGCCCCGGGATGAGGAGGCGCGGGGGCCGGCAGAGGTTCGTGGTGAGGAGTCAGCGTCTGGAGAGGTGAGCGCCGGGAGGGGGAGTCGGGAGGGACGAGCGTCGGGGAGGAACGCCGTCAGGGCGGGAACTGGTCTGCGGACGTCGGGCAAGGCGCGCGACCGGGGTGCTCAGGCGACCTGCCCGCTGCACATCGCCCGCGCCAACGCACCGCGTCCACGGCACCGCCGCGCGTCCACGGCACCGCCACGTCCCCGCAACGCGCCAACGCGCCAACGCGCCAACGCCACCGCGGCGTGCCACCGCGGCGCCCACCGCCGCGCCGCGGCCCACCCCCGCACCGCCGTCCACCGCCGCGCCGCGCGCCCGCGCCACCGCGGAGCCCACTACGCCGACCCGCCCTCCAGCACCGGCTTCAACCGCGGCGCCCCGGGCCCGAGCTCCGCCTGCTCGTCGTCGATGTTCTGCAACGCACAACTGCGCAACGACAAACACCCACACCCGATGCACCCCGTCAGCCGGTCCCGCAGCCGGAAGAGCGCGTCGATGCGGGCGTCGAGCTCGGCTTTCCACGAGCGGGACAGCCGTTCCCAGTCGGACTTGGTCGGGGTGCGGTTGTCGGGGAGCTGGGCGAGGGCGTCGCGGACGGCTTCGAGGGTGAGGCCGACGCGTTGCGCGGTGCGGATGAAGGCGAGGCGGCGCAGGACGGAGCGGGGGTAGCGGCGTTGGTTGCCGGCGGTGCGCACGGAGCCGATGAGGCCGCGGTCCTCGTAGAAGCGCAGGGCGGTGTGGGGGACGCCGCTGCGTTCGGCGACCTGGCCGATGGTCAGCATTTCGGGCAGCTTGCTCACCCGATCATCGTAGCCGCTTGACCTCCAGCATGGTGGAGGTTGAAGAGTTGGTGGCATGCAACGGATACCGGAAGCTCTTCGCGAGGATGACCGGGGACGAGAAGCACGAGTGGGCCGCCGCCTCCACGATCGACGTGCTGTGGGTCCTCTACGACCGGGTGCTGAACGTGTCGCCGGCGACGGTCGACGACCCGGGGCGGGATCGGTTCCTGCTGTCCAAGGGGCACGGGCCGATGGCGTACTACGCCGTGCTCGCGGAGAAGGGGTTCATCGAGGAGTCCACTTTGGACTACTGGACGTCGTGGGACAGCCCGCTCGGGCAGCACCCGGACCGCGTGCTCGTCAACGGGGTGGAGATCAGCAGCGGGTCGCTCGGGCACGGGTTGCCGATCGCGGTCGGGACGGCCATCGGGCAGCGGGTCGCCGGGAGTGCGGGGCGGACGTTCGTACTGGTCGGGGACGGGGAGCTGGACGAGGGCAGCAACCACGAGGCCATCGCGGTCGCCGCGCGGCGCGGGGTCGCCAACCTCACCGCGATCGTGATCGACAACGAGAGCGCGTGGTACGGCTGGCCGGGTGGGGTCCAGGAGCGGTTCGCGGTCGAGGGGTGGGCGGCGACCACCGTCGACGGGCGGGACCACGAGGCGATCTTCGCGGCGTTGACCGCGCGGTACGACCGGCCGAACGTCGTCGTCGCCAGGACGGGGAAGAGCTCATGACCATGCGCGAGGCGTTCATCAAGACGGTCAACCAGGCGCTGCACACCGATCCGAGGGTGGCTGTCGTGACCGCTGTCATCTCGGCGGTCAACTTTCCACAAGACCACGAACGAGTAGTAGACGTCGGCATTCGCGAACAGGCGATGGTCGGTGTTGCGGGCGGGCTTGCGCTCACGGGACTGCGTCCTGTCGTGCACAGCTACGCGCCGTTTCTGGTCGAGCGGCCGTACGAGCAGATCAAACTCGATATCGGTCATCAGGACGTCGGTGCGGTGTTCGTGAGTATCGGTGCTTCGTACGACGACCCGGTGTGGGGGCGTACACATCAATCGCCGGGAGATGTCGCATTGTTCGACACGCTTCCGGGATGGGAAGTGCACGTGCCCGGTCATCCGGAAGAGGTCACTCCTCTGCTTGAGGAAGCTCTCAAAAAAGACAACCGCGTCTACATGAGGCTTTCGCTGCGCGAGAACGCGCAGGCGTATCCGGTGGGTGAGGGGTTCACCGCGTTGCGTCACGGAAAACGCGGAGTGGTGCTTGCCGTGGGACCGATGCTCGACCGTGTGCTCAAGGCCGTCGAAGCCGAGAACGCCGACGTCACGGTGCTGTACGCGGCAACGGTCCGGCCGTTCGACTCGGACGGTCTGCGGAAAGCGGTCGAGGACACCGACCACGCCGACGTGCTCGTCGTCGAGCCGTATCTCGAAGGAACTTCATCCCACCTGGTTTCCGAAACCCTGCAACAAATCCCGCACCGCGTTCGTTCTACGGGTGTCAAACGACACGCAGAGCTCCGCAACTACGGCACGGCCGAGGACCACGACGCTGCGCACGACCTCGACGTGGTGGGGCTGGGGAGCACTGTGCGGAGTTTCTTCAGGGGGTGAAGGAACATGTTCGCGGTCATGGGGGATGACTGGACCGGCGCGCCTTCCCGCGCCGTTTAGGGGAGAAGGGCGCACGACCGGGCGAGGTGCCCGGTCGTGCGCACCTCCGCGAGTGGGACGTCCCTGGCATGTCGGCAGGGTCTCGCGCGGCGGAGGGGGAATGATGTGCGCGTGAGAATGCTGATCTGGACCCCGTTGAACGCCGCCGAGCTGCAGAAGGACATGCACGGCGCCAACGTCGGTCCCGCGGCGCTCGTCCCCGTGCAGTCGGGGACGGTGCTGCTGCCCTCCCTCGACATCAGGCTCGCCGAGGCCGTGCTCATGGCGGCACGGGTGCGCAAGGTCGCAGGACGCGCCGCCCTGTTCGTGTGGAACGAGAACGCCGCCGCCTGCTACCCGCTCGTCAAGGCCTCACCCGCCGGGCGGGCCTGGTTCTGGGGCGGGCGCGACGACGTGGTGGAGCTGCTCGCGGCGGCCAAGCGGTCCGGCCGGGTCGGGCGGGCCGTCGAGCGGTCGTTCAGCGGCCTGCTGGAGCAGCAGCGCGGCGAGAAGGGGCTGGCCGCGGCCACCGAGCGGTTCACGGCGCTGCAGACCGGCGTCACCGCCGGTGAGGTGCGGGCGGCGCTGGGCGAGCACGACCACGGTGCCGAGGCGGTGCCGCGGTTCCTGCGGGCGTGCGGGCTGCCGGACGTGGCGCAGGTCGCCGAGCTCGCCGAGGAGGGCCGCGCGGACGCCTGGCTGTCCCCGCTCGCCCCGCCGCGCACGGCGGGCTGGCCCAAGGCGCTCATCCCGCCGATCTGGCTGGTGCTGCTGGTCGCGCTGCTCGCGTTCGGCCTGCCCGTGTGGGTGTTCCTGCTCGCCTGGGTGGCCAGCGTCGTGGCGGTCTACGCCGCCGTGGCCGCGGCCGGGAAGCACTTGGTCCAGCGCAAGCCGGTCAACGCCGTGCTGCCGGTAATCCCCGTCACGCAGGGCGCCGCACCCACCGACTGACGCAGACCGACTAACCTGGACGGCGTGGCACGCGTCGTCGTTCTTGACTATGGCTCCGGCAACCTGCGCTCCGCCGAGCGCGCGCTCCAGCGGGTCGGCGCCCAGGTCGAGGTGACCTCGGACGCCGCCGCGGCGCGCAACGCCGACGGGCTCGTCGTGCCCGGCGTGGGCGCGTACGCGGCGTGCATGCAGGGGCTCAACTCGGTGCGGGGCGCGCGGATCATCGGCGAACGGCTCGCCGGTGGCCGGCCGGTGCTGGGCATCTGCGTGGGCATGCAGATCCTGTTCGAGCGCGGCATCGAGCACGGCGTGCTGACGGAGGGTTGTGGCGAGTGGCCCGGCACCGTCGAGCGGCTCGACGCGCCGATCGTGCCGCACATGGGCTGGAACACGGTCAGGGCACCGGAGGGCTCACGGCTCTTCGCCGGGCTTGACGACGACACGCGGTTCTACTTCGTCCACTCCTACGGCGTGCGCAAGTGGGAGCTGGAGCCGGCCGAACACCTCCGGCCGCCGCTCGTGACGTGGGCCGACCACGCGGGCGACGACTTCGTGGCCGCGGTCGAGAACGGGCCGCTGTGGGCGACCCAGTTCCACCCGGAGAAGTCCGGTGACGCCGGGGCGCACCTGCTGCAGAACTGGCTCAAGACCCTGTCGTGACCGCGGCCCGCCGGTGTGTCCGGTGAGGACACCGGTCCGGTTCCCGCTCGCCACGGCCGTCACGGAGCGCGTGCGGGGGGAGGCTAGGCTGAGCGCGTGACGTTCACACTCCTCCCCGCTGTCGACGTGGCCGACGGTCGTGCCGTTCGCCTCGTGCAGGGCGAAGCCGGTACCGAGACGAACTACGGCGAGCCGCTGGACGCCGCCCTGCAGTGGCAGCGCGACGGCGCGGAGTGGGTCCACCTGGTCGACCTGGACGCCGCCTTCGGGCGCGGCTCGAACCGCGAGCTGGTGGCGCGGGTCGTCGGCGAGCTGGACGTGCGGGTCGAGCTGTCGGGCGGCATCCGCGACGACGCGTCGCTGGAGGCCGCGCTGGCCACCGGCTGTGCCCGCGTGAACCTCGGCACCGCCGCACTGGAGGACCCGCAGTGGTGCGCGAAGGCCATCGCCCGGTACGGCGAGAAGATCGCCGTGGGCCTCGACGTGCGCATCACCGAGGAGGGCCACCGGGTCAAGGGCCGCGGCTGGACCTCCGACGGCGGTGACCTGTGGGAGGTGCTGGACCGCCTCGACCGCGACGGCTGCGCGCGGTACGTGGTCACGGACGTGTCGAAGGACGGCACGCTCACCGGCCCCAACGTCGCCCTGCTGGCCGAGGTCTGCGCCCGCACCGACGCGCCGGTCGTCGCCTCCGGTGGGGTGTCCAGTGTGGACGACCTGGTGGCGCTCGCGAAGCTCTCCCGCGACGGCGTGGAGGGCGCGATCGTCGGCAAGGCGCTCTACGCGGGCGCCTTCACGCTCCCGGAAGCGCTTGCTGCGGTGCGTTGACGACGCTCTCGACGTGACGGGCCGCGGCCTCGTGCGTGACACCGGTGGTGTTGAGCACGTCGGCCGCGGTCCCTCCTTCTTCGAGCAGCACGCCGAGCAGGATGTGCTCGGTGCCGATGAACATGTGGCCCAGCCGCAGCGCTTCCCGCACCGCGAGCTCCAGCGACTTCTTGCAGTGCGTCGAGTAGGGCTGCTTCTCCGGGCGCTGCTTCGGCTCCTTCTCCAGCCGGTGCAGCACGGCGATGCGGGTGCTGCCGTCACCGGACTCCAGCTTCGCGATCGTCTTCGCCGCGAGCCCGCCGGACTCGTCGAGCAGGCCCAGCAGCAGGTGCTCGGTGCCGATCCGCTCGCTGAACCGCGCGTGGTGCCGGGCCAGCGCGATCACCCGCCGCGACCGCTGCGTGTAGCGGTCCATCGACGGCTTGGTCAGCTCGGGCGACTCCTTCGGCACGAACCGCTTCTGCGCGGCCTGCTTCGTCACGCCCATGCTCTCGCCGATCTCCGCCCAGCTGGCCCCGCCGCGGCGGGCCTCGTCGACGAAGTGGCCGACCAGGTGGTCGCCGAGCTCGGTGAGCTGCCCGCTGCGCTCAACCGCCTTCGCGAGGCGGGTGAGCACGTCGTCGGCTTCCTCGCCGATCGTGGCGATGAGGTCGGTCAGCTGGATCACGCCGTCAACTCTAGGTTGACGATCTTGATCACGTCAACCGCCGGTTGACGGTTGCCGGGCAGGCAAGTGGTCAGGCGGGGGTGATCTCGATGCCGACCGTGCCGGTGCGGCCGCGGCGCAGCCTGCTGCCGAACACCGTCAGCCAGCCGAGAATCCCGTACTTCTTCGTGATCCCGGCCCTCACCCGGTCGCTCGCGGCGTCGTCGAGGATCCGCGCCCGCGCCGGGATCGAGGCGCCCTTCGGGTTGCCCCGGACGTCGCAGGCGCCGATCTCCACGGCACCGCTGCGCCGGATCCGCTTGACCTTGCCGGTGTCCCTGGCGGTCCAGGCGTAGACGACCGCGCCCTCGCCGGGCACCACCCACACCGGTGTCGGCACCGCGGTGCCGTTCTTGCGGAACGTCGTCAGCAGCAGGTACTTGCCCTCGCCGAGCTCGGTGATCATGGTGTCCCAGCGTAGTCCCGAAAGGGCTGCTTGTAGGCTTTCGGGCATGTCGGTCGCGGTCCGTGTCATCCCCTGTCTCGACGTCGACCGGGGCCGGGTGGTGAAGGGCGTCAACTTCACGAACCTCGTCGACGCGGGCGACCCCGTCGAGCTCGCCAGGGCGTACGACGCCGAGGGCGCGGACGAGCTGACGTTCCTCGACGTGACCGCCAGCAGCGGCGACCGCGAGACGACCTACGACGTGGTGCGCCGCACGGCCGAGCAGGTGTTCATCCCCCTGACCGTCGGCGGCGGCGTGCGCAGCCCGGACGACGTCGACAGGCTGCTGCGGGCCGGCGCGGACAAGGTCAGCCTGAACACGGCGGCGATCGCGCGGCCCGAGCTGCTCAGGGAGTGCTCCCAGCGGTACGGCGCGCAGTGCGTCGTGCTGTCGGTCGACGCGCGGCGCGTGCCCGGCGGCACCGGCTTCGAGGTCACCACGCACGGCGGCCGCACCGGCACCGGCATCGACGCGGTGCGGTGGGCCGCGCAGGGCCAGGAGCTGGGCGTCGGCGAGATCCTGCTGAACTCGATGGACGCCGACGGCACCAAGGCCGGGTTCGACCTGGAGCTGATCGAGCTGGTGCGCCGCGAGGTCGACGTGCCGCTCATCGCGAGCGGCGGCGCCGGCGCGGTCGACCACTTCGCGCCCGCGGTCGCGGCCGGCGCGGACGCGGTGCTGGCGGCGAGCGTGTTCCACTTCGGACAGCTGCGCATCGGCGAGGTGAAGGACGGCCTGCGCCACGCGGGCGTGGTCGTGCGATGACCACCCGCCGCAGGTCGCCGGAGGTGCTGGTGTCCTCGGCGGTCGCGTTCGGCGGCGCGCTGGTGTTCTTCGCCGTCGGCCTGGTGCTGTGGCGGACCAGCGGTGACGCGGACGTGCTGAAGCTGCCGTCGTTCCTCGCCCTCGTCGAGCTGCCCGTCGCCGCCTGCCTGCTGCTGGGCCTGCGGTTCGCGCACTACCCGGCGATGGTCTTGTTCGTGCTCGTCGCCCTGCTGCACCTGGTGATCGTCTTGGCCGACGGCCCGGTGTGGGCCCGCGTCGCGTCCGGCGTGCTGTCCGTCGTGCACATCTACGGAGTGGTCCTGCTCAACACCGGACCCGCTCGTCGACAACTGGGAGGACCCCGGTGAGCAGCCCGCTCGACCCCGCCGTCTCGGCCAAGCTGAAGCGCACGGCCGACGGCCTCGTCTGCGCGGTCGCCCAGCAGCGCGGCACCGGTGAGGTGCTGATGGTGGCGTGGATGGACGACGAGGCGCTGCACCGCACCCTCACCACCCGCCGCGCGACCTACTACTCGCGCAGCCGCAGGCAGCTGTGGGTCAAGGGCGAGACGTCCGGGCACACCCAGTACGTGCACGAGGTGCGGCTCGACTGCGACGGCGACGCGCTGCTGCTCGTGGTCGACCAGGTCGGCGCGGCCTGCCACACCGGCGACCGCACCTGCTTCGACGCCACGGTGCTGCTCGCGGACGCGTGAGGCCGAGGGCGGCCGGTCAGTCCAGGTCGCCCGTCAGGTACCGCTGCATGTTCGGCGCGATCGCCTTCACCACGGTCTCCACCTCCGCCGACGCCAGCGGCTCGAACCGCACCACGTACCGCACGATCCCCAGCCCCACCATCTGCGTGGCGGCCAGGGTCGCGCGCAGTTCGCGGTCCTCCGCCCCGATCTCGGTCAGCAGCTTCGTGAAGATCGCGCTGATGAAGAACGACCGCAGGGCGTTCGCGACCTCCTGGTGGCTGGTGACGCTGCGGATCAGCGCCGCGAAGGTGCCGCCGCCGGTCGCGTCCCAGACGGTCGCGAAGGTGCGGATGATGCGTTCGCCCGCCTCCTCGACCGGGCCGTCGAGCAGGCGCTTGAGGATCTCGGCCGGGTCGAAGGGCAGCTGCAGCACGGACTGGGCGAAGAGGCCCTCCTTGCCGCCGAACCAGTGGTTGACCATGGCCGCGTCCACGCCGGCGCGGGCGGCGATCGCGCGGACCGTGGCACCGTCGTAGCCCTTCTCGACGAAGGTCTCGCGGGCCGCGGCCAGCAGGGCGGCCCGCGTGTCCTCGCCCGCGGCGCGGCGGCCCCGCCGTTTCTGGTTCACTTGGTCCACGGGAGTCATGGTTCAACAGTTGTTGAATTTATGCAACAATTGCCGTCATGGTGAGCGTCATCGGGGCTGTGGCCGCCGCTGGTCTGGGGGCCGTGAGCCCCACGCGTGAGGAGTTCCGCGAGCTGGCCGTGAACCGCCGGGTCATCCCGGTGGTGCGCAGGCTGCTGGCCGACGCGGAGACGCCGGTCGGGCTGTACCGCAAGCTCGGGGCGGACCGGCCGGGCACGTTCCTCCTGGAGTCCGCGGAGAACGGGCGGTCGTGGTCGCGCTGGTCGTTCATCGGCGTGCGGTCCACGGCGGCGCTGACGGCGACCGGTGGTGAGGCGTTCTGGACCGGCACGCGGCCGGTCGGGCTGCCCGACGGCGGCGACCCGCTGCTCGCGTTGCGCGAGACCATCGAGGTGCTGCGCACCGACCCGTTGCCCGGCATGCCCCCGCTGACCGGCGGCATGGTCGGCTACATCGGCTACGACGCGGTGCGCAGGCTGGAGCGGCTGCCGTCCATCGCGGAGGACGACCTGAAGCTGCCCGAGCTGGTCATGCTGCTCGCCACGGACCTCGCGGCGCTCGACCACCACGAGGGCACGGTCACGCTCATCGCGAACGCGATCAACTGGGACAACTCGCCGGAGAACGTCGACGCCGCCTACGACGACGCGGTGCGACGGCTGGACGACATGACCGAGGCGCTGCACATGCCCGCGCCGCCGACCACCGCGGTGTTCTCCCGCCCCAAGCCGGAGTTCCGCCGCCGCCGTTCGCAGGCGGAGCACTTCGCGGCCGTCGAGAAGGCCAAGGAGGCCATCCGGGCCGGCGAGGCGTTCCAGGTCGTGGTGTCGCAGCGGTTCGAGATCGACACGGACGCCGACGCGCTCGACATCTACCGCGTCCTGCGCACGACGAACCCCAGCCCGTACATGTACCTGCTGCGCCTGGACGGCTTCGACATCGTGGGCTGCAGCCCCGAGTCGCTGGTCACGGTGCGCGACGGCAAGGCGACCACTCACCCGATCGCGGGCACCCGCTGGCGCAGCGAGGACCCGGAGGAGGACGCCCTGCTGGAGAAGGACCTCCTCGCCGACCACAAGGAGCGCGCCGAGCACCTGATGCTCGTCGACCTCGGCCGCAACGACCTGGGCCGGGTCTGCAAGCCGGGCTCGGTGCACGTGGTCGACTTCTTCAAGGTCGAGCGCTACAGCCACGTCATGCACATCGTGTCGACCGTGACCGGTGAGCTTCGCCGAGGGCAAGACGGCCTACGACGCGGTCGCCGCCTGCTTCCCGGCCGGCACGCTGTCCGGTGCGCCCAAGCCGCGTGCGATGGAGCTGCATCGAGGAGCTGGAACCCACCCGCCGCGGCCTCTACGGCGGCGTGGTCGGCTACTTCGACTTCGCCGGCGACGCGGACACCGCCATCGCCATCCGGACCGCGCTGCTGCGCGACGGCGTGGCGTACGTGCAGGCGGGCGGCGGCATCGTGGCGGACTCGGACCCGCTGGCCGAGGACAACGAGACGCTGAACAAGGCGGGTGCGGTGCTGGCCGCGATCGCCACCGCGCAGACGCTGAAGCCCGCCGTTGAGGGGTAACCGTCCACTGTGGATCGCCGCGCTCCTGCTGGTGGGCGCGGCGGGTGCCTTCTGGGGTGCTGACCTGGTGCCGGTCGCGCTGCTGAGCCTCGCCGCCGTGGCCGCGGCCGTGGCGGTCAGCGGGGTGGCCCGGCGCGTGCTCGGGGCGCTGCTGGTCGCCGTGGGCGTCGCGGCGGCGTTCGGCGGGCACTGGCTCGCCATCGCCGGCGGTGTGCTCGTGGTGGCCTCCGGCGCGGTCCAGGTGGTCTTCGGCGCGCGCATGCCGAAGATCGGGGTGGGCGGGCAGAAGACCCGCGCCGCGGACCCGGAGAAGGACATGTGGCGCGCGCTGGAACGCGGCGACGACCCCACCGACGGACCGGCGGGCGGATCGACTGACGGTAGGGGGCCGGTCCGGGGTGACACCGACGAGTGAAGATCAACGATCGGCATTCGCGCATGTGACGGGCGAACGACCACGGCTAGCTGCGTGGACGCGGAACCCCCGGTGGTCGGTGCGTTACTCCGGCGGGGTTAGCATCCCCGTAGCGGGAAGGGGTTCAAGACTGTGACGGTTCTCGAGTCGATCCTCGAAGGTGTGCGTGAGGATCTCGCCGCTCGTGAGGCTCAGTTGTCCTTCGACGTCGTCAAGGAGCGCGCGGCCAAGGCCGCTCCTCCGCTCGATGTGATGTCGGTGCTGCGCGGTCCGAACGTGGGGGTCATCGCCGAGGTCAAGCGCAAGAGCCCGTCGAAGGGCGCGCTGGCCGAGATCCCCGAGCCGGCGGAACTCGCGGCCGCGTACGAGGCCGGGGGCGCCTCGGTGATCAGCGTGCTGACCGAGCAGCGGCGCTTCGGCGGGTCGCTCGCCGACTTCGACGCGGTGCGCAGAACGGTGAAGATCCCCATGCTGCGCAAGGACTTCATCGTGTCGCCGTACCAGGTGCACGAGGCCAGGATGCACGGCGCGGACCTGGTGCTGCTGATCGTGGCCGCCCTGGAGCAGAACGCGCTGGTGTCGCTGCTGGACCGGGTCGAGTCGCTCGGCATGACGGCGCTCGTCGAGGTGCACACGGCCGAGGAGGCCGACCGCGCGCTGGAGGCGGGGTCGTCGGTCATCGGCGTCAACGCGCGCAACCTCCACACGCTGGAGGTCGACAAGGACGTTTTCGGCCGGATCGCTCCCGGACTACCCTTCGAGACGGTCAAGATCGCCGAGTCCGGTGTGACCGGGCCCGGTGACCTGATGTCCTACGCCGGAGCGGGCGCCGACGCGGTGCTCGTCGGTGAGAGCCTGGTGACCAGCGGCGACCCCAAGGCCGCCGTGAACAAGCTCGTGACCGCCGGTTCGCACCCGGCGTGCCCGAGGCCGAGCCGGTAAGAGGCGCGGTCGACAACAGCGCTGGAGGAGCCACCCGATGGGCCAGTTCACGCCCACGCCGCACGACCCCGACAACCGCGGCCACTTCGGCCCGTGGGGCGGCCGGTTCGTCCCGGAGGCCCTGATCGCGGCGGTGGACGAGCTGGCCGCCGAGTACGACAAGGCGCGCATCGACCCGGAGTTCGTGAACGAGTTCCAGCGCCTGCTGCGCGACTTCGCGGGCCGCCCGTCGCTGCTGACCGAGGCCCCGAAGTTCGCCGAGCACGCCGGCACGCGGGTGTTCCTCAAGCGCGAGGACCTCAACCACACCGGCTCCCACAAGATCAACAATGTGCTCGGCCAGGCGCTGCTCACCAAGCGCATGGGCAAGAAGCGCGTGATCGCCGAGACCGGCGCGGGCCAGCACGGCGTGGCGACGGCGACGGCGTGCGCGCTGCTCGGCCTCGACTGCGTCGTCTACATGGGCGAGGTCGACACCGAGCGCCAAGCGCTCAACGTCGCGCGCATGCGGCTGCTCGGCGCCGAGGTCATCCCGGTGAAGTCCGGCTCCCGCACCCTGAAGGACGCGATCAACGAGGCGTTGCGCGACTGGGTCACCAACGTCGACGAGACGCACTACCTGCTCGGCACCGCCGCGGGCCCGCACCCGTTCCCGCTGCTCGTGCGCGACTTCCACCGGGTCATCGGCATCGAGGCCCGTGAGCAGGTCCTGGAGAAGGCGGGCCGGCTGCCCGACGCCGTCGTCGCCTGCGTCGGTGGCGGCTCGAACGCGATCGGCATCTTCCACGGCTTCATCGACGACGCGGACGTGCGCCTGGTCGGCGTCGAGCCCGGCGGCTCCGGCCTGGACAGCGGCAGCCACGGCGCGACGCTCACGGCCGGCACGCCCGGTTCGCTGCACGGCGCGATGTCGTACGTGATGCAGGACGACGACGGCCAGATCACCGAGGCCCACTCGATCTCCGCCGGTCTCGACTACCCCGGCGTGGGCCCTGAGCACTCGCACCTGAAGGACATCGGCCGCGCCGAGTACTTCCCGGTGACCGACGCCGAGGCCATGGAGGCCTTCGCGCTGCTCTCGCGCACCGAGGGCATCATCCCGGCGATCGAGTCGTCGCACGCGCTCGCCGGCGCGCTGAAGCTCGGCCAGGAGCTCGGCCAGGACGGGCTGCTCGTCGTGAACCTCTCCGGTCGCGGCGACAAGGACATGGACACGGCCGTGGAGTACTTCGGCCTCGCTGACGGGGGACGGGCCTGATGTCGTTGTCCGAGGTTTTCGCCACCGCACGCGCCGAGTCGCGGGCGGCGCTGATCGGGTACCTGCCCGCGGGCTTCCCGACCGTCGACGGTTCGAAGGACCTGCTGAAGGCCATGGTCGAGGCCGGCTGCGACCTCGTCGAGGTCGGCCTGCCGTTCTCCGACCCGGTCATGGACGGCCCGACCATCCAGGCCGCCGCCGAGCAGGCACGGCGTGCGGGCTTCCGGGTGAAGGACCTGTTCGACGTGGTCGACGCGGTGGCGCAGGCCGGTGGCCGCGCGGTCGTGATGACGTACTGGAACCCGGTGCTGCGCTACGGCGTGGACGCGTTCGCCCGCGACCTCGCCGCGGCCGGCGGGCTCGGCATCATCACCCCGGACCTGGTGCCGGACGAGGCCGATGACTGGATGGCCGCCTCCCAGGCGCACGGGCTGGACCGGACGTTCCTGGTCGCGCCGTCGTCGACCGAGGAGCGCATCGCGATGACCGCGAAGGCGTCCTCCGGCTTCCTGTACGCCACGGCGGTCATGGGCGTCACCGGCGCCCGCGACGTGGTGTCGTCGGATGCTCCCGAACTGGTCGCGCGGGTGCGTGAGCACACCTCGCTCCCGATCGGGGTCGGGCTGGGCGTGCGCAACGGCGCGCAGGCCGCCGAGATCGCCGGGTTCGCGGACGGCGTGATCGTCGGGTCGGCGTTCGTGTCCGCGGTCGCCGAAGGCGATGGCGCGGTGCGCGCACTGGCGGCGGACCTCGCGAAGGGCGTGCGGTCGGCCGCGGCCACCGTCTGACGGTCCCTTGGAGTGAATCCAAGGGGCTCTGGTTCGAACGCCTGATCGAATGAAATCGGCCCGTTCGAGGTCGAAAACGCCGAAAACCGCTGGTCGAGCTGCGATCGTGGTCGTATGCACAAGCCAGCTCCCGTCCCGGCGTGCCACACTGGTGTGCGCCGGGCGGTTTTCGGAGGTGATGCCCAGTGGCGGCTCCAGTCGAAGTGGCGGGGACCGACTACCTGTTGCCCAGGCACGTCGGCCCGTGGACGCTCGACGACGTCCTCTCACTGCCGGAGGACGGTAGTCAGCGCATCGAGCTCGTCGACGGGATGCTGCTAGTGAGCCCGCTGGGGTCCTACCGCCACCAGCAGCTGGTGTTCGACATTGCTGCCAGTCTGCGTGCGGCCTGCCCGGACCACTTCGAAGCCACGATCGAGCTGAACGTCCTGCTGTCCAGCGGCCGGCTGGTCATCCCTGACTTCACGGTCGTCAAGCCGCGCGAGGCGGGTGTCATGTTTCCCGTCTCGGACGTGGTCCTGGTCGGCGAGGTGTTCTCACCGAGCACGCGGCTCAACGACGAGGGGCTCAAGCGCGCCCTCTACGCGAAGGCCGGTATCCCGTACTACCTGATGGTCGACCCCGGTGAGTCCGTCGTCGAGGCGACCCTGCTCGAACGTCAGGGCACCGAGTACGTCGAGATCGCCCGCAGCCGGAACGGTGAGCTGAAGCTGCTGAAGCCGTTCCCGGTCACCATCGGGTTCTGATCCCGTACAGCCACTCCAGCCGGTCGTGCAGGTCAGCCGCGCTCCACGCCGCGAACATCGCGTCACGGGCCGCGGCTGCCTCCCCGGCCGGGTGGTAGACCTCCCGCCCCATCGACCGTGAGGCGTGGTGCACGCGCGCTGTTCGCTCCGAACGCAGGGCGACGTACCGCGCGAAGGAGCCGTCCACGTCACGCGGGTCGAACACCGACGAGAGGCACACGGCGTCCTCCAGCGCCTGGCAGGCGCCCTGCGCGGCGTACTGCAGCACCGGGTGGGCGGCGTCGCCGAGCAGCACGACCCGGCCGTCCCGCCAGTCCGCGACCGGTTCGCGGTCGCACAGCACCCAGGCCCGCCACTCGTCGGCCAGCGCCATGACCCGCGCCGCGTCCGGGCACAGCGGCGTGAAGTGCTCCAGGACGTCGGCGTGCTCGACGGGCACGCCGGACAACGGGTCGCGGGCGCCGTTGTCGGTGGTGGCGACGAGGTTCACGAGGCGGCCACCGGCGATGACGTACCAGACGACGTGGAAACGGGGACCCGCCCACAGCGTGACCACGTTCTCCTTCAGCTCCGCGGGCACCGCGTCCGCCGGGATGACGGCGCGGAACGTGGTGTGCCCGGACACCACCGGGTCGCCGTCGCCGACCAGCTGACGGCGGACCGCGGAACGCAGGCCGTCGGCGCCGACCAGGGCCGTGCCGCGGACGCGCGCGCCGGACCGCAGCACCGCCGTGACCCCGGAGCCGTCCTGCTCGTAGGACGTGACGGCGCTGTCCGGGCGCAGGTCCACGAGGTCGCGGCAGGCGGCGAGCAACGGCGCCAGCACGTCGTCGCGGTGTACGACCGCGTACGTGCCGAACCGGGCCCGGAAGCCCTCGTCGACCGGCAGCGACGCCACCACCCGGCCGGAGACGCCGCAGCGCAGCCGCAGCTCGTCGACGTGCACGGCCCGTGACCGCACCGCGGGACCGACGCCCAGCGCGTCGAGCGCGCGGAAGCCGTTGGGACCGATCTGGACGCCCGCGCCGATCTCGGTGAACTCGGCCGCCGCCTCCAGCACCGCCACGCGGTGCCCGGCGCGGGCGAGACCGAGCGCTGTCGCGAGGCCGCCGATGCCGCCGCCGACCACCAGGACCGTCATGTCAGGCCTTCCTCACCGGGGACGGTCAAGATAACGATCGAGCGTCCCCACAGGAGGCTCACGGGGCCACCGGTACGGTGGGCGGCGTGTTGAACGGGTTGAACTCCGTCGTGCTGGCCACGATCCCGAGCCCCGACCGCGGTGTCTGGTACCTCGGTCCGCTCCCCCTCAGGGCCTACGCGCTGTGCATCATCGCGGGCATCGTCATCGCCATCTGGTGGGGCGAGCGCCGCTGGGTCGCGCGCGGGGGCGTCAAGGGCGAGGTCACCGACATCGCCGTGTGGGCGGTGCCGTTCGGTCTCGTGGGTGGCCGGCTCTACCACGTCATCACCGACAACCAGAAGTACTTCGGGCCGGGCAGGAACCCGCTCGCGGCGCTGGAGATCTGGAACGGCGGCCTCGGCATCTGGGGCGCGATCGCCCTCGGTGCGGTGGGTGCCTGGATCGGTTGCCGGCGCAAGGGCATCCCGCTGCCCGCGATGGCCGACGCGCTGGCGCCCGGCATCGTCGTGGCGCAGGCCGTCGGACGCCTCGGCAACTACTTCAACCAGGAGCTCTTCGGCGCCGACACGACGCTGCCGTGGGGCCTGGAGATCTACCGCCGGGTCACGCCGGACGGCCGTGAGGACATGCTCGCGGGCGTCGCCGTCGACCACACGCCCATCCAGGTCGTGCACCCGACGTTCCTCTACGAGCTGCTGTGGAACCTCGGTGTCGCCCTGCTGCTGGTGTGGGCCGACCGCCGGTTCCGCCTGGGCCACGGCCGGGTGTTCGCGCTGTACGTCGCGGGCTACACCGCGGGCCGGTTCTGGATCGAGCTCATGCGCACCGACGAGGCGACGCTGGTGTTCGGCCAGCGCGTGAACGTGTGGGTGTCGGCGCTGGTGTTCCTGGGCGCGGTCGCCTACTTCGTGATCGCGAAGTCGCGTGGGCCGCGGGAGGACGTCGCGGCACTGCGCGGCACCGGCGAGCCGAAGACCGAGGACGGCGGCACCGAGACCGCGGAACCCGCCGAGACCGAGACCGCGGCCGTGGCGGCCGACAAGGACAAGACCGGCTCCCAGGCGGAGTCCGTCAAACCGGAGTGACCGAGTGCGCGTGCTCGTCGTCGAGGATGACGACCGGGTGGCCAGGGGCCTGCTGACCGCGTTGCGGCACGCGGGCTACGAGGTGCACCGGGTGGCCACGGCCGCCGACGCCCTCAAAGCCGCGCCCGCGGACGTGGTGCTGCTCGACCTCGGCCTGCCCGACGGCGACGGCCTGGACGTGCTGCGCGAGCTGCGGCACCGGCCGGGCACCGCGGTGATCACCGTGACCGCGCGCGGTGAGGAACGCGAACGCGTCCTGGGCCTGCGCGCGGGTGCCGACGACTACGTGGTGAAGCCGTTCGGCACCTCGGAGCTGCTCGCCCGCATCGAGGCGGTGCTGCGCCGCACCCGCACCCACCGGGCGGAGCCGGAGGCCGAGGGCCCGGTGCGGGTGGGCGCGCTGAGCATCTCCGTGCCCACCCGCGTCGCCACCCTCGACGGCACGCCGCTGTCGCTCACCCGCAAGGAGTTCGACCTGCTCGCGCTGCTCGCGACCAGGGCCGGTGAGGTGGTCAGCCGCGACTTCATCGTCGACCAGGTGTGGCAGGCGCACTGGGAGGCGCCCTCGCGCACGCTGGACACGCACATCGCGGCGTTGCGCGGCAAGCTCGGCACCGACGTGAAGATCGAAACCGTGAGGGGCGTCGGCTACCGCCTGGCCACCTAGCTTCTCCGGCAGGTGCGGGGCGAGCAGGGTTACCGGGGGTGACTTCGGGAACACGGCACTGCGGGGTGTCGTCGCGGTACCGGATGATGAACGCCGTGAGGTGCCCGATGCGAACCCGTGACGGCGGCTGATGCTGCGCAGACTCCTCGTCATCACCGTCCCGCTGCTCGTCGCCCTCGTCGCCGCGCTCGGCATCCCGCTCGCCTCCGCCGTGGTGCAGCGCGAGACCCAGACGACCTACCTCGACCGCCTCGGGGACGCCAGCCGGTTCGCCTCGCTCGCGGAGAGCGCGTTGCAGTCGGACCGCACGGAGCTGCTGCGCGACGAGTTCGACCGGTACGACGACGTCTACGGCATCACGGTGGCGCTGGTCAGCGCCGACCGCAGCGTGCTCATCACCTCCCGCAACGGCTTCGACCCGCACGACGACCTGGTCGAGGGCGGGCTCAGCGCGGCGCTGTCCGGGTACTCGCCGCCGGCCGGGTACTCGGGCTGGCCGTGGCGGACCGACCCGATGGTCGTGGTCGAGCCGGTCGGGCGGGACAGCGAGGTGGTGGCGGCGGTCGTCACGATCTCGCCGACCGCCGCGCTGCGCGGCGAGGTGCTGCGGCAGTGGGGGCTGATGGGGCTGGCCGGGCTTGCGCCGATGCTCGCGGTGGTCGCGGCGGCGTGGCCGATGTCGCGGTGGGTGCTGCGGCCGGTGCGCCGGCTCGACGAGGCCACGGCGGCGGTCGCGCAGGGCAACCTGGAGGTGCGCGCGGACGAGATCGGCGGGCCGCCGGAGCTGCGCAGGCTCGCCCGCAGCTTCAACACCATGGTCGACGTCGTCGGCAGGGCCCTGACCAGGCAGAAGGCGTTCGTGGCCGACGCGTCGCACCAGCTGCGCAACCCGCTGGCCAGCCTGCGGCTCGCCGTCGACAACCTGGAGCCGCACGTCGGCGGCGAACACGGGCGGGAGGCGCACCAGATCGCCGTGGACGAGGCGGAGGAGATGGGCCGGGTGCTCGACACGCTGCTCGCCGCGACCCGCCTCGACAGCGCCCGCGACACCGAACCCGTCGAGATCGACCAGCTCCTCGCCACGCACCGGGCCGGCTGGCAGGCGCTCGCCCACCGGGCCGGGGTCGAGCTGAAGGTCACCGTGCCACCGGGGCTCACCATGCAGGAACCGCCCGGCGGCCTGGGCAGCGTGCTCGACGAGCTGGTCAGCAACGCCATCCGCCTCGCCAACGCCACCGAGGTCGTGGTCACCGGCGCGAAGGGCGAGCTGCACGTGGTCGACAACGGCGACGGGCTCACCGCCGATGAACGCGAGCACGCGCTCCAGCGGTTCTGGCGCGCGACCAAGCACCAGAACGTGCCCGGCACCGGCATGGGCCTCGCCATCTGCGCCGAGCTGATCGAGTCTGCGGGCGGTGCGCTCACGCTGCACGACGCCGGTCCCGGCCTCGACGTGAAGATCAGCCTCAGCGCTTGACCGAGCGGAACCACCGCATGGCGCCCTCGTGCAGCGGCACCTCACCGGTCGCGATGCCGGTGCGCACGTTGATCCGCGACGCCTCGGGGTGCCCCTCCACGATCCGCGCGGTCTCGGTGAACACCGTCCGCGTCACGACCTCCACCACGTCCGCGCTCAGCGACTCGTGCGCGAGCAGCAGGTTCGGCACCGCGAACGTGTGGCAGGCCGGGATCGGGTTGTACACCGACTGGGGGATCGTGGCCGGGATGTACGGGCCGCGGAACTCCCGGTGGAGTCGCACCGCCTCGTCCTGGAGGTTGATCAGCCGCACCTGGTCCTTGATGTTGTAGACCGCGTCGGTCGGGATGCCGGTCAGCGCGAGCAGCGCGTCCAGCGAGCCGTCGGCGAGCCGGCGCGAGGCCACCGCGTGCGCCATGCGTTCGTCCACAGCGGACGCACCGCCGAGGTACTGCAAGAGCCGCCGTCCGGTGAACTCCGTGCCGGAACCCACGGGCCCCAAAGAGATCCGCTTGCCCGCGAGGTCCGCGAGCCGTTCGATGGACGACTCCTTGCGCACCGCGATCTGCATGAAGCTGTCGTAGAGCCGCCCGACCGCGCGCACGCTCTCCGGCGGCTCGATCGCGTCCAAAGAGGACAGCGCCAGGTCGGCCTTCCCCTCGGCGAGCAGCCGCAGGTTCTCCACCGACGCGCCGGTCGGCTGCGCGACCACCTCGGTGCCGGGCAGCTGCTCGGCGAGCACCCGTGCGAGCGCCGCCCCGATCTCGCGGAACACCGCCCCGTCCGGGCCGGTGGCCAGCACGAGCCGCGCGGGTGCCTCGACCTTCCGCGGGGTGCACCCCGTGAGAGCGAGGGCACCCCCTAGCAGAAGTGTGCGACGGCTGAGCGACACCACCGAAGACTAACCGTTACGTCAGGTCTGTCTGAAGTTTCCGGGCACCGCCTTGTCGCTGTGCGTGGCGCGGCTCACCCTCCTACCCAACGCGAAGTGTTCGAGGAGGAACAGTGGCGACCACCACCACAGGCCGCAAACCGATCTACAGGCACCTCTACTTCTGGGTGCTGGTCTCCATCGTGCTGGGCGCCGCGGTCGGGTTCCTGTTCCCGAAGCAGGCGTCCGAGATGAAGTGGCTCGCCGACCTGTTCGTGAACCTGGTCAAGGTGGTGATCGCCCCGACCATCTTCGCCACGATCATCGTCGGCATCGCCGGCCTCGGGAACCTCGCCAAGGCGGGCGGTCTCGCACTCCGCACGATCCTGTACTTCACCGCGATGACGACCGTGGCGCTCGCCATCGGCCTGCTCGTCGTGAACATCGTGCAGCCGGGTCACCACGGCGGCGACATCCAGCTGAACGCGAGTGCCGCCGACAAGACGCTGAAGGACGCCTCCAGCGCGGAGACCGGTGTCACCGGCTTCATCCTGAGCCTCGTGCCGAAGTCGTTCGTCAGCGCGTTCACCGACGGGCAGCTGATCCAGGTGCTCGTGGTCGCGATCCTCGTGGCCATCGCGGTCGCCGGCATGGGCGAGCGCGGCGCCAAGGTCGTGTCCGCGATGGAGACGCTCTCCAAGGTGATGTTCGGCATCATCAAGATCGTCATGTACGTCGCGCCGATCGGTGCGTTCGGCGGCATCGCCTACACCGTCGGCAAGTTCGGCGGCAGCGTGCTCGGCAAGCTGCTGTGGCTGATGGGCTCCTTCTACGCCACCTGCCTGCTGTTCGTCGTCGTGGTGCTCGGCATCGTCGCGAAGGTCGCGGGCTTCAGCCTCTTCAAGTTCCTGCGCTACATCAAGGACGAGATCCTGATCGTGCTCGGCACGTCGTCCTCGGAGTCGGTGCTGCCGCGCATGATGGTCAAGCTGGAGGCGGCGGGCGCGCAGAAGTCGGTCGTGGGCCTCACCATCCCGACCGGGTACTCGTTCAACCTCGACGGCACCTGCATCTACCTGACCATGGGCGCCATCTTCATCGCCCAGGCCACCGGTCACGACGTGTCGATCGGCGTGCAGATCGGCCTGCTGCTGTTCATGCTGATCGCGTCCAAGGGCGCGGCGGGCGTCACCGGCGCCGGCCTGGTCACCCTGGCCGCCTCGCTACAGGCGTTCGAGGCGCACAGCGCCATCCCGGCCGTCGGCATCGCGCTCATCGTCGGCATCGACCGGTTCATGTCCGAGGCCCGCGCCATCACCAACGTCATCGGCAACGGCGTCGGCTCGCTCGTGGTCGCCGCCTGGCAGAAGTCCCTCGACAGGGACCGCCTGACCGAGGTGCTGAACAACCCCGGCAGCGTCGACGTCGACGACCTGCTCGCGAAGCAGTCCGGCGAGGACGAGACCGCGAAGGTGGCGGTCCCGGCCCACTGAGGCGTCCGTGGCCGGGGGCGACCCCCTCTCGCTCCCGGCCACGTGACCTGACGGCGGCCAAGCCCTGCGAAGACCGAGGTCCCGGTCCTCCCGCACGCGACGCGGAGGACCGGGACCTCGGTTTTTTGACCGGAAACGAACGGCATCCCGGCGGAGCGGGCGGTGCGGTGTGAGCGTCCGCTAACTGGGACAGCAGGCGTCTGACCAGGAAGAAGGAGGGGTTACCCAGCTGATCTTGTGGCAACACGCGAATGTTGTGCAGCTCTCATCGCGCTGGCCGAAGTTGAACGTTCGGTTACGCTAACTCAGCCGTAACGGGCCTCGACGTTCGCTGCAATGTCGCTCAGCGCTGGGAAATCGTTACGCTTCCATGACCTGGATCACCCATTGGATGGTGTCCCCGGGTTTCGCGGCTGTTAAAGTCGCGTCAACACGCGGGCCATCGTCGTCCCGTGCTCCCACCTGTTGGTTCGAGGTCTGAGCACGAGGACTTTAGTTCTTTACGCGAGGACGACGAAGGAGGTCTGCGCAGTGATCTTCTCCGCCATCCCCGGCCCCCAGGGTCTCTACGACCCCGCTGATGAACGCGACGCCTGTGGTGTCGCGATGGTGGCCGACATCCAGGGCAGGCGTTCCCACGGCATCGTGAGCGACGCGCTCACCGCCCTGGCCAACCTGGAACACCGTGGCGCAGCCGGAGCAGAGCCCACCTCGGGCGACGGCGCCGGCATCCTGCTCCAGCTGCCGGACGAGTTCCTGCGCGCTGTCGTCGACTTCGACCTGCCGCAGCGCGGCGGGTACGCGGCGGGAATCGCTTTCCTGCCGTTCGAGGCCGAAGACCGCGAGGCCGCGCGGGAGCAGATCGAGCGCATCGCCGTCGAGGAGAACCTCGAGGTGCTCGGCTGGCGCGACGTCCCGGTCGACGCCGAGAAGGCGAACGTGGGCCCGACGGCGCTGTCCGTGGCACCGCACTTCGCCCAGCTCTTCGTGAAGGGCACGCGCGACGAGACCGGCGTCGCCCTGGACCGCCTGACCTTCTGCCTGCGCAAGCGCGTGGAGCACGAGGGCAGCGTGTACTTCCCGTCGCTGTCGGCGCGCACGATCGTCTACAAGGGAATGCTGACGACCGAGCAGCTGCCGGCGTTCTTCCCCGACCTGCACGACGAGCGGCTGCGGTCGGCGATCGCGCTGGTGCACAGCCGGTTCTCCACCAACACCTTCCCGTCGTGGCCGCTGGCGCACCCGTTCCGGTTCGTCGCCCACAACGGTGAGATCAACACCGTGCGCGGCAACCGCAACCGCATGCGCGCCCGTGAGGCACTGCTGGAGAGCGACCTCATCCCCGGCGACCTCGCGCGGCTGTTCCCCATCTGCGACCCGGACGGCTCGGACTCCGCGTCGTTCGACGAGGTGCTGGAGCTGCTGCACCTCGGCGGCCGCAGCCTGCCGCACGCGGTGCTGATGATGATCCCGGAGGCGTGGGAGAACCACGCCACGATGGACCCGAAGCGCCGCGCGTTCTACCAGTTCCACGCCTCGCTGATGGAGCCGTGGGACGGCCCGGCGTGCGTCACGTTCACCGACGGCGAGGTCGTCGGCGCGGTGCTCGACCGCAACGGCCTGCGCCCCGCCCGCTGGTGGCAGACCGCCGACGGCCGCGTCGTGCTGGCCTCCGAGTCCGGTGTGCTGGACGTGCCGTCCGACCAGGTCGTCGCCAAGGGCCGGCTGCAGCCGGGCCGGATGTTCCTCGTGGACACCGCCCAGGGCCGCATCGTCGACGACGAGGAGTTCAAGTCGGGCCTCGCCTCCGAGCAGCCCTACGACGAGTGGCTGCACGCGGGCCTGCTCGACCTCGCCGACCTCGCCGCCCGCGAGCACGTGGTGCAGAGCCACGAGTCGGTCGTGCGCCGCCAGCTCACCTTCGGCTACACCGAGGAGGAGCTGCGCATCCTGCTCACGCCCATGTCGGTCATGGGCCAGGAGCCGCTCGGCTCCATGGGCACGGACACCCCGGTCGCCGCGCTGTCGCAGCGCTCCCGGCTGCTCTACGACTACTTCGTGCAGAACTTCGCCCAGGTCACGAACCCGCCGCTGGACGCGATCCGCGAGGAGATCGTCACCTCGGTCAAGCGCGTGATGGGCCCCGAGCAGAACCTGCTCGACCCCGGTCCCGTCTCCTGCCGGCACGTCACGCTCGACTACCCGGTGATCGACAACGACGAGCTCGCCAAGCTCATCCACATCAACGACGACGGCGACCTGCCCGGCTTCGCGTGCACCGTCCTGTCCGGACTGTACGAGGTGGACGGTGGCGGCGACGCGCTGGCCGCGGCGGTCGAGCGGGTGCGCCGCGAGGCGTCCGAGGCCATCGCGAACGGCGCCCGCACGCTGGTGCTGAGCGACCGCGACTCCGACCACCGGATGGCGCCGATCCCGTCGCTGCTGCTGGTCTCCGCGGTGCACCACCACCTGGTGCGCACCAAGGAACGCCTGCGCGTCGCGCTCGTCGTCGAGTCCGGTGACTGCCGCGAGGTCCACCACGTCGCCGCGCTGCTGAGCTACGGCGCCGCCGCGGTCAACCCGTACCTCGCGTTCGAGACGATCGAGGACCTGATCAGCCAGGGCGCCATCACCGGCGTCCCGGCGCACAAGGCGATCCGCAACTACGTCAAGGCGCTCGTCAAGGGCGTCCTGAAGATCATGTCGAAGATGGGCATCTCGACGGTCGGCGCCTACACCGCCGCGCAGATCTTCGAGGCCGTCGGCCTGTCGAACGACCTGCTCGACGAGTACTTCACCGGCACGCAGTCCAAGCTCGGCGGCGCCGGCATGGACGTGCTCGCCGAGGAGGTGGCGCTGCGCCACCGGCGCGCGTACCCGGACAACCCGACCGACCGCGCGCACCGCCGCCTCGAGGTGGGCGGTGACTACCAGTACCGCCGCGAGGGCGAGCTGCACCTGTTCACGCCGGAGACGGTGTTCCTGCTGCAGCACGCCACGAAGACGCGCAAGGAGGACGTCTTCCGCCAGTACACGGCGGAGGTCGAGCGCATCTCCCGGCAGGGCGGCACGCTGCGCGGCCTGTTCAAGTTCCGCACCGAGGGCCGCACGCCGATCCCGATCGACGAGGTCGAGCCGGTCAGCGCGATCGTCAAGCGCTTCAACACCGGCGCCATGTCCTACGGCTCGATCTCGGCCGAGGCGCACGAGACGCTGGCCATCGCGATGAACCGCCTCGGCGGCCGGTCGAACAGCGGCGAGGGCGGCGAGGACCGCGAGCGCCTGTACGACCCGGAACGCCGTTCCGCGGTCAAGCAGGTCGCGAGTGGACGGTTCGGCGTCACGAGCGAGTACCTCGTGAACGCCACGGACATCCAGATCAAGATGGCGCAGGGCGCGAAGCCCGGCGAGGGCGGCCAGCTGCCCGGCTTCAAGGTCTACCCGTGGGTGGCGCGCACCCGGCACTCCACGCCCGGCGTGGGCCTGATCTCGCCGCCGCCGCACCACGACATCTACTCGATCGAGGACCTGGCGCAGCTCATCCACGACCTCAAGAACGCCAACGAGCAGGCCCGCGTCCACGTGAAGCTGGTCTCCTCCATCGGCGTCGGCACGGTCGCGGCGGGCGTGGCCAAGGCGCACGCGGACGTCGTGCTCATCTCGGGCTACGACGGCGGCACCGGTGCCTCGCCGATGAACTCGCTCAAGCACGCGGGCACGCCGTGGGAGATCGGCCTCGCCGAGACCCAGCAGACGTTGCTGCTCAACGGGTTGCGCGACCGCATCACCGTCCAGGTCGACGGCGCCATGCGCACCGGCCGCGACGTCGTGGTCGCCGCGCTGCTCGGTGCCGAGGAGTTCGGCTTCGCCACGGCACCGCTGATCGTCGCGGGCTGCGTGATGATGCGCGTCTGCCACCTGGACACCTGCCCGGTCGGCGTCGCCACGCAGAACCCCGACCTGCGCGCCCGCTACACCGGCCAGGCCGACCACGTCGTGAACTTCTTCGAGTTCATCGCGCAGGAGGTCAGGGAGCTGCTGGCGGAGCTGGGTTTCCGCACGATCGACGAGGCCGTCGGCCACGCCGAGCTGCTCGACAAGGACGAGGCGATCGAGCACTGGAAGATCGAGGGCCTGAACCTCGACCCGGTCTTCGAGGTGCCCGAGACGCCGTACCCCACGGCCAAGCGCCGCGTCCGCGACCAGGACCACGGCCTCGACCGGGCCCTGGACCGCACGCTCATCCAGCTCGCGGAGGCGGCGCTGGAGGACGCGCACCAGGTGAAGCTGGAGCTGCCGGTCCGCAACGTCAACCGCACCGTCGGCACGTTGCTGGGCGCCGAGGTCACCCGCCGCTACGGCGGCGAGGGCCTGGAGGACGACACGATCCACGTGAAGCTCACGGGTTCGGCCGGCCAGTCGCTCGGCGCGTTCCTGCCGCGCGGCATCACGCTGGAGATGGTCGGCGACGCCAACGACTACGTCGGCAAGGGCCTGTCCGGCGGCCGGATCGTCGTCCGCCCGCACGACGACGCGCCGTTCCGCGCGGAGCTGCAGGTGATCGCGGGCAACGTGATCGGCTACGGCGCCACGTCGGGTGAGATCTTCCTGCGCGGCCGGGTCGGCGAACGCTTCTGCGTCCGCAACTCCGGTGCCACGCTGGTGGCCGAGGGCGTGGGCGACCACGCGTTCGAGTACATGACCGGAGGCCGTGCCGTCGTGCTCGGCCCGACCGGTCGCAACGTCGCGGCCGGCATGTCCGGCGGCATCGCGTACGTGTTGGACCTGGACCCGTTGTCGGTGAACCAGGAGATGGTGCAACTGCAGCGCCTCAGCGCCGAGGACCTGCGTTGGCTCAAGGACGTCGTCACCAGGCACCACGAGCTGACCGGCTCCGCCGTCGCGGCCTCGCTGCTCGGTGACTGGACCCGTCGAGCCGGTGCGTTCACGAAGGTCATGCCCGGCGACTACCAGCGCGTTCTCGAG
Organism: Lentzea chajnantorensis; assembly: GCF_054300775.1. Classification (NCBI taxonomy): domain Bacteria; kingdom Bacillati; phylum Actinomycetota; class Actinomycetes; order Pseudonocardiales; family Pseudonocardiaceae; genus Lentzea; species Lentzea chajnantorensis. The sequence goes on from NZ_JBSDZT010000002.1 coordinate 2,841,755, forward strand.
GCCATGCGCCTCGCCCGCGCCGAGGGCCGGGACGTTGACGCGGCTGTCATGGAGGCGTCTCGTGGCTGATCCACAGGGTTTTCTCAAGCACTCCCGCTCCGACGCGCCCAAGCGCCCGAAGCCGGAACGGTTGCAGGACTGGAACGAGGTCTACCTCCAGGAGGCCCCGGAGGAGCGCAACGCCGCCGTGCGCACGCAGGCGACGCGGTGCATGGACTGCGGCATCCCGTTCTGCCACAGCGGAACCGCCGGTTGCCCGCTCGGGAACCTGATCCCGGAGTGGAACGACCTGGTGCGCCGCGGCGACTGGGAGCTCGCCTCCGACCGGCTGCACGCCACCAACAACTTCCCGGAGTTCACCGGGCGGCTGTGCCCGGCACCGTGTGAGGCCGCCTGCGTGCTGGCGATCTCCCACGATGCCGGTGGTGCCGTGGCGATCAAGCGGGTCGAGGAGACCATCGCGGACATGTCGTGGGAGAACGGCTACGTGCAGCCGTCCACGGCCGCGGTGTCCTCCGGCAAGCGCGTCGCGGTCGTCGGGTCCGGTCCCGCCGGTCTCGCCGCCGCCCAGCAGCTGACCCGCGCGGGTCACGAGGTCGTCGTCTACGAACGCGACGACCGCCTCGGCGGCCTGCTGCGCTACGGCATCCCCGAGTTCAAGATGGAGAAGAAGGTCCTCGACCGCAGGCTGTCCCAGCTGCGCAAGGAGGGCACCAGGTTCGTCACCGGCTGCGAGGTCGGCGTCGACATCACCGTCGAGCAGCTGCGCTCGGACTTCGACGCCGTCGTGCTCGCCGTCGGCGCGCTGCGCGGCCGTGACGACAAGTCCACGCCCGGCCGCGACCTCGACGGCATCCACCTCGCGATGGACCACCTGGTCCCCGCGAACCGGGCCTGCGAGGGCGACGGGCCGAGCGGGATCTCGGCCGAGGGCAAGCACGTCATCGTCATCGGCGGTGGCGACACCGGCGCAGACTGCTACGGCACCGCGACCCGCCAGGGCGCGCTGTCCGTGACGCAGCTCGACCAGTACCCGATGCCGCCGTCGGTCCGCGACGACGACCGTTCGCCGTGGCCGGTGTGGCCGCACGTCCTGCGCACGTACCCCGCGCACGAGGAGGCCGGCGAACGCCGCTTCACCGTGGCGGTCCGCCGCTTCGTCGGCGACGAAGCCGGCCACGTGCGGTTCATCGAGCTGCAGCAGGTGCGCGTCGAGCGGGACTCCTCCGGCCGCCGCCAGGTCGTGCCGGTGTCCGACGAGGTCGAGCTGCTGCCCGCGGACATGGTGCTGCTCGCCATCGGCTTCGAGGGTGTCGAGCACATGAAGGTCCTCGACGACTTCGGCATCCCGCTGTCGTCGCGCGGCACCATCTCGTGCGGCTCCGACTGGCAGACGACCGCCCCCGGCGTCTTCGTCTGCGGCGACGCCCACCGCGGCGCCTCGCTGGTGGTCTGGGCGATCGCCGAGGGCCGGTCCGTGGCGCACGCCGTGGACAGGTTCCTCACCGGCTCGTCCAACCTGCCCTCGCCCGTGATCCCCAACCAGCTTCCGCTCGCCGTGGTCTGACAACGACGTCCGACCAGCGGTCAGCAGCATGGCGCCCCGGCCCCGACAACGACGTCGGACCGGGGCGTTCGCCTTTCAGCGGACGGGGTGGCCGATGGCCGCCACCCGGTCCGCCACCGCGGCCAGGGTCGTGGCGGGGTTGAGCGCGGTCACCACGTCCGAAGTCAGCGACCGCCCGGCGTACACGTGCCGCACCGCGCCGAGGTCGACCGGCATCTCGTAGTAGTCCCGCGCCCAGTCCTGATAGGACTCCGGCGTGCGGTCGGTCAGCAGCGCGAACAGCCAGTCCGCCCCGTCCTGGTCGTCGTCGGGGAAGTCGATCTCCCCGTGCTGCCAGGCGGTGTCGTCGGTGCGCCGCCACAGGCACACCGTGCTGCGCGGGACGCCCTCGTCGCAGAACGCCGGCTCCTCCACGCACTGCCGGAACACCTCGGGCACGGCGTCGACGACACCGGGCCACGGCTGGTCGTCGTCGGTGGCATAGGGACTCATCGGCGACTCGTGGTCGAAACCGCGCACGTACGCGCCCGCCGCCGTGAACACGACGGAGTACTCGTTGCCCGAGCCGTCGTCCATGGACGCCAGCTCCTCACCGGGCGCCCACGAGGCGTCGAACCGGTGGCGCCGGACGTCGTCGTCCGGGTTCAGCACGAGGTCCAGAACGGCAAGCGAACGGCACAACGCGCGCAGTTCCTCGATGGCGGGCAGGAGCCGGGCGACGTCGTAGGCGGTCACGCCGTCATCCAAGCAGTTCCGCGCCGGTAAAAGTCCGCGTGAGGTGTCCTTCGTGATGGGAACGAGAAAGGTTCGGCCCTTCCCTGATGATTTGCGCCACAAACTGAATGGAGGACTAGGGTGTGTGTCAGGCGTGAGCGTCGTTCCACTCCGTGAAACGCGAAGCACCTTTCGGGTGAATTTGCCGGTTGAGACGGTGCAATCGCGCCCCCGTTAACCCATTGGTCATCCGCTCGGGTAAAACTGGAAGTGCGAGATCAACTCGGTCGGGGGTGAACCATGCGCAGTGTGTTGCTGGCCGTCGTGGTCGCCCTGTGCGCCGTGCTGGCCCCGGCGGTGTCGACCGCGTCGATCGGCGCGCCGCCGCCCAAGTCCAAGACGTCGGCCCCGAAGGAAGAGGCGCCGCGCGAGGAGCGCGAACCGAGCCGGTTGCGCCTGCTGACGGCCGCTTCGGCGGTTGAACGTTCATCCACCGTGGCCAAGCCCCGTGAGGTGGCCCTCGCGCCGCGCGTCGAGGCAACCGGTGCCAAGCCGGTTCCCGCCGCCGAACCGACAGCGGTCTGGCGCACACCACCCGCACTGCAGGTGTTCCGGAACTGATCGGTCCCCGCCGGTCGGTTCCAACTGAACACAGATCTCAACCCCAGCAGTGAGGGATTCCCGTGGACTTCCACCGCTTTGTTCAGCATGCCCGCGCACACGCCAAGTCGCGGCCCCAGGCCATTGGCGAGCAGCTCGCGCGGGGGCAGAAGCCGTCGACGATGTTCATCACGTGCGCCGACTCGCGCATCGTCACCGCGGCCATCACCGGCGCGGAACCGGGCTCTCTCTTCGAGCTCAGGACGGCGGGCAACGTCATTCCGCCGTATTCGCTGAACGCGCCCACGAGTGAGATGGCGACGATCGAGTTCGCCGTCCTGCAGCTCGGCGTCAGCGAGATCGTCGTGTGCGGGCATTCGCACTGCGGTGCGGTGATGGCGCTCAACGGCGCCGCGATCGACCACCTGCCGGCCATGCGCGGCTGGCTCGGTGAGCAGCGGCCGCGCAGCTCCGCGGACCCGGCCCTGCGCGGTGAGGGGCAGGAGCACGTGCGCGCGCAGCTGAGGGCGTTGCTCGACTACCCGTTCGTGGCGGAGAAGGTCGACCGAGGCGAGCTCCGCGTGCACGGCTGGTTCTACGACATCGAGACCGGCGAGGTCTCCGCGTGCGCCGAGCACGCGTTCCTGCCGCTGTAAGGGGGCGGGGTCCGGATGAAGAACAAGGTGTGGGCCGACCTGGGTGCGTCGGTCGTCGTCTTCCTCGTGGCGCTGCCGCTGTGCGTCGGTGTGGCGGTGGCGTCGGGGGTGCCGGCCGAGCTCGGGATCGTGACGGGCGTGGTCGGCGGGATCGTCGTCGGATTGCTGCCGGGCAGCACGATGCAGGTGAGCGGACCGGCGGCCGGGTTGACCGTGCTGGTGGCGGACGCGGTCGGCACGCACGGGATCGCCGCGCTCGGCGTGATCGTGCTCGGCGCCGGACTGCTGCAGGTGGTCCTGGGCCTGGCGCGGTGCGGGCGGTGGTTCCGCGCGATCTCGCCGTCGGTGGTGCAGGGCATGCTCGCGGGCATCGGCCTGGTGCTGGTGCTCGGGCAGCTCTACCCGCTGGTCGGCGCGCAGGCGCCGGCCACGACGGGGGAGAAGGTCGCGGGACTGGTCGACCTCGCGGTGACGCCCGCGGCGGTGCTGCTGGGCGTCGCGACGATCGCGATCATGCTGCTGTGGCAGCGGTTCGCCTGGCGTGCGGTGCCGGGTGTGCTCATCGGAGTGGTGGTCTGCACCGCGGTCGCCGAGGTGGCGGGACTGCCGGTGGCGCGGATCCAGGTCGGTGAGCTGGCCTCGGACGTGCACCTGCCGGAGTTCTCGCTGCTCGGCGCCGGGGTGGTCGGCTCCGCGGTGGTGTTCGCGCTGGTGGCCTCCGCGGAGAGCCTGTTCAGCGCGGCCGCGGTGGACCGGATGCACGAGGGGCCGCGGACGAAGTACGACCAGGAGCTGGTGGCGCAGGGCGTGGGCAACACGATCTGCGGCCTGCTCGGCGCACTGCCGATGACGGCGGTGATCGTGCGCAGCTCCGCCAACGTGGCGGCGGGCGCGCGGACGAAGGCGTCACGGGTGCTGCACGGCGTGTGGCTGCTGCTGTTCGTGGTGGCGCTGCCGGGGCTGCTCGCGCTGATCCCGGTGGCCGTGCTCGCCGCCGTGCTGGTGCACGCCGGGTGGAAGCTGCTCGGGCTCAAGCAGGTCGTCGCGCTGTGGCGCACCGACCGGGCCGAGGGCGCGGTCCTGGTGCTCACGGCCGGGCTCATCGTCGCCACGGACCTGCTGACCGGCACGCTGGTCGGCCTGCTCGCGGCGATCGTGAAGACCGCCTGGGACGTGTCCCGGCTGTCGGTGGTCGTCACCCCGGACGGGCTGGAGCTGAAGGGCAACGCCACGTTCCTGCGGCTGCCGAACCTGCTCGACGTGCTCGACGGCGTCGACAGGGACCACGTCAGGATGGACCTGAGCGGGGTCCGGCACCTCGACCAGGCCTGCGTGCAGGCGATCGACCAGTGGGTCGACGAGTCCCGCCGCGCGGGCCGCACCGTCGAGCTGGTCGGCAGGTAGTGCGGGCCCGGTGCCGCGGCCGGCTGTGGTCGCGGCACTGGGCCGTTCGGGTGTACGCCGCTAACGGTTGTGGTGACACCGTCGACCCAGCAGGTGAGCCACAGGGGGACACATGACCAGCACAGCGGTGCAGACGGGCTTCGACACCGGGTTCCTCGGCACGGACGCCGGGATTCCGGTGCTGACCGGGGCGGGCGCCGAGGACGCGGTCGAGCTGAACGGCTCGACCACCATCGACTACACCCACTTCTCGCTCGCGCTGAGCAGGTCGCGCAGGTTCGCGAGCTGGGTGGCGTGGAACATCGACGGCGCCGCCATGAAGGCGTTGAGCCGCACCGGCATCCCGTTCGTCAAGGACCCGAGGGTGCCCGCGGAGTTCCAGACCGGTGACGAGCTCTACCGAGACAACCGGCTCGACCGCGGCCACATCGCGCGCCGCGCCGACCTGTGCTGGGGGCCGACGGCGGAGGCGAAGAAGGCCAACCGGGACTCGTTCTTCTTCACGAACATCACCCCGCAGATGGACGACTTCAACCAGAGCACCAAGGAAGGCCTCTGGGGGCGGCTGGAGGACGCGGTGCTCGCCGACGTCGACGTGGACGACCTGAGGGTGAGCGTCTACGGCGGACCGGTGTTCAACGTCGACGACCGGGTGTTCCGCGGCGTGCCGATCCCGCGCGAGTTCTTCAAGGCCATCGCGTTCGTCGTGGACGGCGAGCTGCGCTGCAGCGCGTTCCTGCTCACCCAGAACCTCGTGCTGGCCGAGGCGCTCGACCTCGACGAGTTCCGGGTGTTCCAGGTGTCGCTGACCGAGCTCGAACAGCGGGTGAGCTTCACGTTCCCGGCCGAGCTGCACGCCGCCGACACGTCCGCCGTGCAGCCGCAGGACGCGTCGCGGCGCCCGCCGCTGGGCAGCCTCGCCGACATCAGGTGGTGATCCGCAGCCCCGGCAGCTCCCGGCGCAGCCCGGCCAGCCGGGCCGGTGACTCCGGCTGGTGCACGACGAGGTGCTCCAGCGCGGGCAGCACGCGCAGCTCGTCCGCCGCGGGCACCCCGAACACCTCCAGCGTCGTGATGGTCGGCCACCGCTCCAGCCCCGCCAGCGGGTAGGGCGGGCGGTGGTCGAGGGCCAAGTGCCGTAGCGCGGGCAACGCGGGCAGCGCCGCCAGCCCGCCGTCCAGGCCCTCGTCGCGGACCTGCAACCGCCGCAGCGCACCGCCCTCCAGCGACGCGAGGTCGACCCGGCTGAAGTGCAGGTGCAGCTCATCGAGTCCCCGCACCGGCGCCAGGTCGAGCCGCCCCAGCGGCCGGCACCGGCTCAGGTGCAGCTCCCGCAGCGACCCCGACAATGCGAGCGGGGCCAGCTCGCGCACCACCTCGTTCTGCCACAGCTCCAGCCGGTGCAGCGCGGGCATGGCGCCCAGCGGGTCGAGCGGGTTGATGTTGCCGATGCACCGCACGTACCGCAGCTTCGCGAGGTGCGCGATGAACTGGATGCGGTGCCAGCCGCGGACGTCCACCCGCCGGTCGCCGAAGTCCACCCCGGACAGCACGGTCCGCGCGTAGTCCTCCGCGTCCGGGGTGTTCCGCCACGCCCTCAGCAGCTCGTCGACGACCATCACCTGGTCCACGGCCACGAACTCCGCGAGCCGCTCCCACGCGCCCTCACCGCCGATGTTCGCGAGCGTCCGCACGACGAACGCGGCCTCGGCCACCGCCTCCGGTCCCGGCAGCAGGTCCACGACGAACGACCCGGCCTCGGCCAGCGCGTCGGCGTGCGCGAAGCTCGTCGGCGGGATCAGCGCGGCCGCCGCCGACGTCACCTGCGCGCGTGCGGTCTCCGGTTCGATCACGTCGGCCTGCTCCAGGCACGCCAGCGCGAGCAGCCGCAGCCTGTCCCGGCCGCGTTCGTCCTTGCGCGTGTCGTCGTTGCCCGCCAGCAGGTCCATCAGCACCCTGGCCCGTTCGCGCGGCCGGGCGTGCGCGACGGCCATGACCACCACGTCGTGCCACTCGTCCAGGTGCGCCCGGTCCACCAGCAGGTTCAGGTCGCCCGCGTCCACGACCTCCTTGGCCGCCAGGTAGTCGCGGAACGTCCGGTGCACGAACTGCACCCGTTCCCCGGCCGCCTCCCGCAGCAGCCCGGCGCGTTCCAGCAGCCGCTGCATCGCCTCGTCCGGGTCCACGTCGTGCGAGCGCAGGCCGCGCATCGCGTTCCCCAGCCGGTGCACCGCCTCCTCGCGCGGCACCATCAGCTCCCTGTTGCGCACCAGCGAGTACGCGAACCGCTGCAGCAGGACGAGCTGCTCCTCCTTGGAGAACGCCGGCAGCACCAGGCCGCGGTCCTCGTCCCAGCGCACCAGCAGCAGGTCCAGCGCCGCCTCGTACAGCGACCGCCGGTCCCGCGGCAGGTGCATGTTCCGGTCCTGGTGCAGCGCGCACAGCAGTCCCGCCAGCAGCGGGCTCGACGCGAGCCGCCGCAGGTCGGGGCGCTTCGCGAGGGTCGCCACCAGCCGCGTCTCGCACTCGGCGAGCCACACCCGCGCGTCCCGCGGCAGCCCCGGCTCGTCGCGCGCCGCCGTGTGCCAGGCCTCGACGAAGTCGCGGACCCCCTTGTCGCTCAACGGCAACAGGTCGAACGCCGCGAAACCGCAGTCCTCCAGCCAGTCCTCCGGCACCGCCGCCGGCCGGGTCGTGACCGCGTACCGCGCCTTCGGGTAGGCCGCCACGAGCTGCGCGAGCCACTGCCGCGCCTCGGCCCGCCGCTCCCACACCAGCTCGTCCACGCCGTCGACCAGGACCAGCGCCCTGCCCTCCCGCAGCCGCGCGGTCACCCACCCGGACGGCTTCTCCTCCTCGATCACGGCCGCGGTCCAGGCGATGAACTCCTCCGGCTTCGGCAACGCCGTGCACTGCCGCAGCGGCACGAAGAACGGCACCAGGCCGAGCCACTCGTCGCCGGAGGTCCTGGTCTCGCCCAGCGCGTTCATCGCGAGCCAGCGCAGGAACGTCGTCTTGCCCGCACCGGCGCCGCCGCGGACCAGCACCCGCGGCGTGTCCGCCAGTGCCGCCGCCACCGGCAGCCCGGCACCGGTCAGCTCGCCGGTGTCACCGACCCTGGCCACGGCCAGCGACACGTACGAGCTGTCGAACGAGTGCCGGCGCGGCGCCCGTCCCCGCGAGACCCCGAACACCTCCAGGCCGCCCAGCGCGTGCGCGACCTGCTCGGCGTACCGGTCCTCGAACTCGCGGTGCGCGGCGACCACGGCCGCGCGCTGCTGCTCGGGCAACCGCGCCACGGCGTCCGCGGTGCGCTGACCGAGCTGGAACATCGCCACGGCCAGCCGCCGCGCGTACTCCGGCTGCGACCGCACCAGCTCGACGATCGCGACGCACACCCGCGTGAGCAGCGCGTCGTAGCCGGCCGAGGCCGCCTCGGACAGCCCGGCCGCCCGCCGCACCGCCACCGACCTGGCCAGCACGTGCGCCCGCAGCGCCTCGGGCGTCAGCACCACGTGCAGCGCCTCGTCCTCGCGCAGCGGCAGCGCGGCCTCGACCGACTCGCGCACCGCGGCCACGGCGGCGCGCCACTCGTTCTCCGCGACCCCGCCGAGCTCACCGCGGGCGAGCTCGGTGCCGATCCGCTCGACCAGCGGACCCGGCCTGGTCAGCTCCCGCTGCCGCTTCTTGTCCCGCGCACCCTTGTGCGCCGCGTCGAAGAGCCCGAGCAGGAAGCGTTCCAGCACGGTCTCGAGCACCATCAGCAGTCCGGCGGAGAACGGGTCGGGCACGGTCCCCAGTATCAGCACGTGATCACCGGTGCGGCGGCGACTTCACCAGGTGTTCACCCGCCGGGCGCGTGCACCGCGCGGACGTGCTCGATGCGGAACTCCCGGCTCACACCGCCCTCGCAGTCCGCCGTCAGCACGCCGTCGAGGTGCTTGACCGGTGTGATCAGGACCGACTCCGTCTGCCGCGGGCCGCTCGCGTACCCGATGCGCACCGGCCGGCCGTCGACCAGCGCCGACGCGAGCCGCTGCACCTCCTCGTCGCGCAGGAAGACGTTCTGGTCGCGCAGCAGCCGCGCCGCGTTCGCCCTCGGCGTGCCCCGGCCGAGGACCTGCCGTTCCTGCTCCACCAGCCGCACCGCGAGCTGGGTGAGCTCCAGGTCGTCCAGCTCGGCGCGCTGCCGGTCCGGTCCGCGCTCACCGCGCGCGGGCGCCCGGTCCGGCCGTGAACGCTCCACAATGGACCGATCAGCGCCGTCGACGCCCTTCGGCGCGTACCCGGCCGCGCGCAACGCCGCCAGCGTCTCGGGCATGGGCGCCGCGGACGCCAGCACGGTCGGCGCGAGGAACCGCAGTCCCAGCTGCGCCAGCGACCGGGACCGCGCGATCTCCCGCAGCAGCGCGGGGTCCTCCGCCCGCACGCAGCACGCGACCTCGGTCACCGTCAGCTGCCCGTGCCGCCGTGCCACGTCCTGCACCAGGTGCTCGACGGCCTGCGGCAGCGGCCCGTCCGCCACGACCCCCAGCCGCAGCAGCACCTCCTCGGACGGCAGCCCGGCGTCGAGCGCCCGCCGGATCGACCCCGCCGACAGCCGCCACACCCGCGCGGAGTCGCCGTCCTCCAGGTCCGCCACCAGGTCCAGCGTGGCGGCGAGCACCGTGCCCGGCAGGCCGTCCACCACCGCGGTCAGGTCCGCCAGGAACACCGCCCTGTCCGCGGCCGGCGGCATCAGCTCCACCGCGGCCGCCGCCACGTCACCGCCGTCGCGCACCGCCAGTCCCAGCGGCGTCAGCGCGCCACCCGCGACCAGCCCCAGCGCCTCCAGCTCGGTGATGACGACCGCCGTGGCCCGCAGGTCGTGCACGGCCGGGCGGGCCCACTCCAGCTCGGCGACCAGCTCACCGGGCTCCACGACCGCGTGGCCGGTGCTGAACGCCGCGAGCGTCGACCGCCGCAGCTCGGCGCCGCACTGCCCGGCGTAGTCGCGCAACGCCGCCCGCGCCTGTTCGGCGTCGGGCCACCAGTCCATCCGCCGCCACGCCTCGACCAGCCGCGCGAGCCGGACCCCGGGGTGCGCGTCCCGCCACGCGTCGGCGTGCCGCGTCGGCAGCAGGCGCCCGCGCTCCAGCCCCAGCAGCTGCGCCTCGACCGCCAGCTCCAGCCGCAGCCGCAGCACGCCGTCGGTGACCCGCAGCGCCCGCGCGACCCGCCGGATCTCCCCGGTCGCGACACCGCCGGTGTGGCGGGCCTCGAAGGCGTCCCGCTCGCAGTGCGCCAGCAGCCGCGCCACCCCGTCCACCGTGGACGTCGCGGGCGCGACCGGCGAGACCCGCGGCACCGGCCCGCGCCGCGCCGCCGGTGGCCGCGGCGTGAGGTGCGGCCGGGCGTGCAGGGCCCGCACCGAGTTGACCTCCTTGAGCACCGGCCCCTCCGGCCAGGCCAGCGCGCGCACCTTGAGCTCGGCGAACGCCCGGTCGAACTCCCGCACCGAGCACCGCAGCTCCGCGCACACCGCGTCGACGCTCGCCGAGCGGCCCAGCCGGACGATCGCGCCGAGCACGTCCACCGCGCCCTGGTCGAGGTCCTCCTCCGCGCGGTGCACCGAGTCGGGGTCCGTGAGCTGGTACGCGAGGTCCTTGAGGGTGCGCAGCAACCGGTCGCCCACGTCCCTGCGGTGTGTCAGCACCGCCGCCACCGCGTCCTGGTCGAGCCGCTGGAGCCAGTTCGCGAGCGCGGTGGTACGGCGTGGCATTCGTCCGAGTATGCCCCGACCGTCTGCGCTCAAACGAGTTTTCACGCATTCGGGCGTGCCGCCTAGGCTGACTCGGTGACGTTCGAAGGTTTCGGCGAGTACGCGATCGACTTCTACGACGGCCTGGTGCTGGACAACTCGAAGGCGTACTGGGACGACAACAGGGAGACCTACCTGCGCGACGTGCGCGCCCCCATGGAGGCGCTGCTGCTCGCGCTGGAGGGGGAGTTCGGTGAGGGCAAGGTGTTCCGGCCGTACCGCGACGTGCGGTTCGCCAAGGACAAGACGCCGTACAAGGACCACTGCGGCGCCGTGATCGAGAAGGGCCGCGGCGGCGGCGCGTACTACGTGCAGCTCAGCCCGGAGGGCCTGATGGTGGGCGGTGGCTCGTTCCACATGCAGTCCGACCAGCTGGCCCGCTACCGCGCCTCCGTCGACGCGCACGGCGTCCTGCTGCGCAAGGTCGTCGACAAGCTCGTCAAGCAGGGCTGGAAGCTGCACGGCGACGTGATGAGGTCGAAGCCGCGCGGGTTCGCCGACGACCACCCGCACCTCGACCTGCTCAAGCACCGGTCGATCTGGGTGCGCAAGGTCTGGGAGCCCGACGACGTGCTGCACGAGCCGGGCGCCCTGGACCGGGTGCGCAAGGCGTGGCGGCAGCTCAGGGACCTCAACGCGTGGTGCGAGGACCATGTCGGCGTGAGCGAGAAACCGCGGCGATAGCCCAGCCGAGACCGATCCCGGCCACGTCCACCAGCGCGTCGAGGACGTCCCCGCTGCGGTGCAGCGGCGTGATGAGCTCCTGCAGCACCTCCGAGAGCCCCGCGTACGCCACCAGCGCCCACAGCGCGTGAGGGATCTTCGCGTGCAGGCCGGTGAACGCGAGCAGGCCGAAGAGCACCAGGTGCACGACCTTGTCGGTGCCCGGCGGCGAGGAGGGCACACCTGACTCGGGGGTGAACAACACGACGACGCTGAGCAACGCGGCGAACACGAACGGGAACACTCGACCCATTGGCAGAACATTACCGAGGAGTAGTTCGGGATCGGTCCAGGAACGAGGACTACTCTCTCTACACGTGAGTCGACGCGCAAAGATCGTCTGTACCCTCGGTCCCGCCACTGGCACGCCCGAAAAGGTCCGTGACCTGGTAGCGGCCGGTATGGACGTGGCCAGGATGAACTTCAGCCACGGCAGCCATGCCGACCACAAGCAGGTCTACGACATGGTCCGCGCCGCAGCGGACGAGTCCGGTCGCGCCGTGGGCATCCTCGCCGACCTGCAGGGCCCCAAGATCCGGCTCGGCCGGTTCGCGGCCGGTCCTGTCGACTGGAACAACGGCGACATCGTCCGCATCACCGTCGAGGACGTCGAGGGCACGCACGACCGCGTGTCGACGACGTACAAGGAGCTCGCGAAGGACGCCAAGGTCGGCGACCGCCTGCTCGTGGACGACGGCAAGGTCGGCCTCGTGGTCGTCGAGGTCGAAGGCTCCGACGTCGTGTGCGAGGTCACCGAGGGCGGACCCGTCAGCAACAACAAGGGCCTCTCGCTGCCCGGCATGGACGTCTCCGTGCCGGCGCTGTCGGAGAAGGACATCGAGGACCTCGAGTTCGCGCTCTCGCTGGGCGTGGACTTCATCGCACTGTCGTTCGTCCGCTCGCCCGCCGACATCGACCTGGTCCACCAGGTCATGGACCGCGCGGGCAGCAAGCGCCTCCCGGTGATCGCGAAGATCGAGAAGCCGGAGGCCGTGGACAACCTCGAAGCCATCGTGCTGGCCTTCGACGGCGTCATGGTCGCCCGCGGCGACCTGGGCGTCGAGCTGCCGCTGGAGAGCGTGCCGCTGGTGCAGAAGCGCGCGATCCAGATCGCCCGCGAGAACGCCAAGCCGGTCATCGTCGCGACCCAGATGCTCGACTCGATGATCACGAACTCCCGCCCGACCCGCGCCGAGACGTCCGACGTCGCGAACGCGGTGCTCGACGGCGCGGACGCCCTGATGCTCTCCGGTGAGACCTCGGTCGGCCGCTACGCCATCGAGTCCGTGCAGACCATGGGCCGCATCATCGAGGCCGTCGAGACCGAGTCGGTCGTCGTGCCGCCGCTGACGCACGTCCCGCGCACCAAGCGCGGTGTGATCTCCTACGCGGCCCGCGACATCGGCGAGCGCCTCAACGCCAAGGCCCTGGTCGCGTTCACCCAGTCCGGCGACACCGTCCGCCGCCTGGCCCGCCTGCACACGCACCTGCCGCTGCTGGCGTTCACGCCGGAGCCGTCGGTGCGCTCGCAGCTGTCGCTGACGTGGGGCACCGAGACGTTCATCGTGCCGCGCGTGGAGTCCACCGACGAGATGGTCCGCCAGGTCGACGTGGCCATGCTGGAGATCGGCCGCTACCAGGCCGGTGACCTCATGGTGGTGGTCGCCGGATCGCCTCCTGGCACCATTGGGTCGACGAACCTCATCCGGGTGCACCGGCTGGGGGAGGAAGACCACGCGTAGGAGTGTTGGAACGTGACTGAGGCCGCCCGTGCCGCTGCCGCCGGACCACCCGGTGTGAGTGGCCAACCCGCAGTGGACGACCTGGTCGCGTTGCTCGACCTGGAACGCATCGAGGAGAACATCTTCCGCGGTGTGTCCCCCGCCGAGTCGCCGGTGCGCGTCTTCGGCGGGCAGGTCGCCGGTCAAGCCCTGGTGGCCGCGGGTCGGACCGTGCCGGTGGAACGACGGGTGCACTCGCTGCACTCGTACTTCATCCGGCCCGGCGACCCGCGGGTGCCGATCGTGTACGAGGTGGACCGCATCCGCGACGGCCGCTCGTTCACCACCCGCCGCGTCGTGGCCGTGCAGCACGGCAAGGCCATCTTCGCCCTCTCCGCCTCCTTCCAGCTGGAGGAGCAGGGCGTCGAGCACGCTTCCTCGATGCCCTCCGTGCCGGACCCGGAGACCTTGCCGACGTGGACCGAACAGGCCGCCGGCTACTCCCTGGTGAACTCGAAGTTCCCGCGCCCGATCGACGTGCGCTACGTCACCGAGCCGCCGTGGGAGTCCCGTGAGGACGGTCCCGGCGAGGCCGTGTCCCGCGTGTGGATGAAGGCCGACGGCAAGCTGCCGGACGACCCGATGCTGCACATCTGCGTGATGACCTACGCCTCGGACATGACGCTGCTGGACGGCGTCCTGGCCAAGCAGGGCGTCTACTGGGGACTGGACAAGGTCCTCGGCGCCTCCCTGGACCACGCGATCTGGTTCCACCGCCCGTTCCGCGCCGACGAGTGGCTGCTGTACGACACCGCCTCGCCGTCCGCCTCGGGGAACCGCGGGCTGGCGACCGGGCAGTTCTTCACGCAGGACGGGCAGCTGGTGGCCACGGTGGTGCAGGAGGGGCTGATCCGGGTCGTCAAGTCGGACTGAGGCCCTGTGTGAGTGATCAAGGGCGGGTCGTCGCACGTCGATGACCTGGCCGTGATCATCACGCTGGCCGACTGCGACGAGATGTCCGAGGAAGACTGCCGCCGCCACGAGCTGGCGGACGGGGTGCTGGTGGAGATGCCACCGCGCTATCCCGTGCACCAACGCGCGGTGCGCCTGCTGGCGGACCAGTTGGAGGACCAGCTGCCCGTCGAACTCGATGTCGTGCACGCGTTCGACGTCCTCCTCAAGGACAGCGCACGCCCGCTCATGCGCAAGCCGGACGTCGTCGTGGCTTCGAGCAAGCTCTTCGACGCCGGGGTGACGCGCTTCGACGCGGCGGACGTGGCGCTGGTGATCGAGATCCTGTCCGAGGGCTCGGAGGACGTGGACCTGCGGGTGAAGCCGCGCGAGTACGCCGCCGCAGGAATCCCGGACTACTGGGTGGTCGCGCTGGACGAGCCGGTCAGCATGGTCGCGCACTCCCTGGTGGACGGCCGGTACGAGCTGGCCGGGGGAGGCTCGCGGATGCTCGACGTGCGCAGCCCCGCGCCGATGACGGTGGACCTCGCCGCGCTGGTTCGACGTCGCCTGATGGAGTAGCTCCTAGCACGCCTGTTCGAACCACCCGTGCGGGTCTTCAAGCCGGGTCGGACCTGAAGATCAAGCCGGATGAGTACGCTGCTGCGGGTATCCAGTACTACTGGATCGTCGATCTCAAGGACCCGATCAGCATGGCGGCACACGTTCTGGTCGACGGTCGCTACGAGTACGTCGGCGGCGGTACCGGGAAGGTCGAGCTCCTCAGTCCCGCACCACTGGTGGTCGACCTGGATGCGTTGACCCTCAACCGCTAGTCCGCGCGGCGCCGCCGGTGCGTCGGCCGCAGGGTCGCCGGCGGGGTCAGCGCCCGTGTCTCCACCCGCTCCAGCACCACCGACGACGTCAGGTTCCGCACCTCCGTCCGCGACGCGATCTTGTCCATCAGGAACGCCTGCAGGTGCGTGGAGTCCGCCACCGCGATGTGGATCAGGAAGTCCGCCTGCCCGGAGACGTGGAAGATCGACCGCGTCTCGGGCTGGGCCATCACGAACGCGCGGAACGCCGCCACCACCGGGCGCGTGTGCGGCCGCACGTTCACCGAGATGACGGCCTCCAGCGGCAGTCCGAGCACGGCCGGGTCGACGACGGCGTGCGAGCCCGTGATCACGCCCAGCTCGCGCAGCCGGCGCACCCGCTGCAGGCACGACGACGGGGCCAGGCCGACGATCTCGGCGAGCGACCGGTTCGGCAGGGTGGCGTCGTTCTGCAACTCCTCCAGGATGTGCCAGTCCACCGAATCCAGTTCGGCTTGTTCGCGCATAAGCGAACATCGTACTGACCAGGTGGAATGTGGCAGAACGAGTGGCGGACGATCCCGCTCATGCACATCGCGTGGACGTCTTTCCTACTGGCACTCGTGGTGATCACGGTCGTGCCCGGTCCCGACTTCGTCCTGATCATGGGGAACGCGGTGCGCAGCCTCAAGCTGGGCGTCACGGCGGCGCTGGGCGTGGTCACGGGGCTGCTCGTCCACGCGACGCTCGCGACCGTCGGACTGAGCGCGCTCGTGGTGGCGGTGCCGACCGCGCTCTTCCTCGTCAAGGCGGTCGGCGCGCTGTACCTGGCCCACCTCGGGTTCATGACGCTGAAGGGCGCGGGCAAGGAGCAGGAGCTGCCGCGCAGCGGTGGCAACGTGTTCCTGCGCGGCCTGCTCTGCGATCTGTTGAACCCCAAGGTGATGCTCACGTTCCTGAGCCTCATCCCGCAGGCGATGGACCCGAACAGCCCACCGCTGCCGCAGGCCGCGCTGCTGAGCGCCGTGACGGTCGGTGTGTTCGCGGGGTTCTGGGTGGTGGTGGTCCCGCTGGCTCGTCAGCTGGGCACGGTGCTGAGCAGGCCGAAGGTCCGCACGGCGTTCGAGCGGGTCTGTGGTACCGCTCTCATCGGGATGGCGGCGTCAGTTCTCGCCGCTTGAGTCCCACGAGACGCTCAGCTCGTCGCGCGTCCCGAACCGCACCAGGTGCCGTTCGACGACGTCGCGCAGCCGGGCGGCGTCCTCCTCCGAGGAGGCCTCGACGCGCAGCCGCAGCGCGTCCGGAAGAGCGGCGAAGGACGCCGTTCCCGCGGAGAAGCGGACGAAACCGCGTCCGTCCTCCCAGGACCCTTCCAGGTCCTTCTGCGTGAAGTGCTTGACCAGCTGGGACCCGTAGCGCTCGGCGCGGTCGGTCGCCGAGGTGCCCTCGCTCACGAACGTCATGAAAACCAACTTACGCCTTGCTGTACGTACCGTTGGGTGACGCGGTTCACCTGGCGAAACGATGGCTGAGAAGACGCTGTGACATCTCGCGCAAAGCTTGAGAACACGGCAGGCTGTCGGCCATGACGGAAGGCAAAGCACGTATCGCGGTCACCGGTCTCGCCACCATGGGCAGCAACCTCGCGCGCAACCTCGCGCGGCACGGTTTCAAGGTCGCCGTGCACAACCGGACCCCCGCGAAGATGAAGTCGCTGCTCGACGAGCACGGCCACGAGGGCGACTTCGTCGGCGCCGAGACGCTGGAGGAGCTCGTGCAGAGCCTCCAGACGCCGCGCCAGATCATCATCATGGTGAAGGCCGGTGGGCCGACCGACGCCGTCATCGACGAGCTGAGCGGGCTGCTGGAGCCCGGCGACATGGTCATCGACGGCGGTAACGCCCACTACGCCGACACGCGCCGCCGCGAGGCCGCCCTGAAGGAGAAGGGCCTGCTGTTCGTCGGCGCCGGCATCTCCGGCGGCGAGGAGGGCGCCCTCAACGGGCCCAGCATCATGCCCGGCGGTCCCGCCGAGTCCTACGAGCACGTCGGGCCGGTGTTCGAGGAGATCGCCGCCAAGGTCGACGGGCAGCCGTGCTGCGTGCACGTCGGGCCGGACGGTGCCGGGCACTTCGTCAAGATGGTGCACAACGGCATCGAGTACGCCGACATGCAGCTGATCGCCGAGGCGTACGACCTGCTGAGCCGCGTCGGCGGGCAGACGCCGGCGGAGATCTCCGAGGTCTTCACGCAGTGGAACTCGGGCGACCTGGAGTCGTACCTGGTCGAGATCACCGCCGAGGTGCTCAAGCACGTCGACGCGGACGGCACGCCGCTCGTGCAGGTCATCGAGGACGCCGCCGAGCAGAAGGGCACCGGCCGCTGGACCGTGCAGGAGGCGCTGGAGCTCGGCGTCCCGGTCACCGGCATCGCCGAGGCCGTGTTCGCGCGCAGCCTGAGCGGCCACACCGACCAGCGCAAGGCCGTGCGCGACGCGTTCGGTGCGAGCGAGGTCGTGGCGAAGCCGGACGCCGAGCTCGTCGACGACGTGCGGCAGGCGCTGTACGCGTCGAAGGTCGTCGCGTACGCGCAGGGCTTCGACATGATCCGCGAGGCGTCGAAGAACTTCGACTGGGACATCGACCTCGGCGCGATGGCGACGATCTGGCGCGGTGGCTGCATCATCCGCGCACGGTTCCTCAACCGCATTCGCGAGGCATATGACGCGAACGCGGATCTCGCGTCTCTTCTGGTGGACGACTACTTCCGCGACGCCGTCCGGAATGCCGAGGCCGCTTGGCGGCGCGTCGTGGTCCGCGCGGTCGAGTCCGGTGTCCCGACGCCCGGTTTCGTGTCCGCTTTGGCCTACTACGACGGACTTCGCTCGGAACGGCTGCCCGCGGCACTCGTTCAGGGACAACGCGATTTCTTCGGCGCACACACTTATCGGCGCACCGACAGGGCCGGTAGCTTCCACACGTTGTGGTCAGGCGACAGGTCTGAGGTGGAAGCGTGAAACTTCGTTTACTGGGGGCGGTCGTCGTCGCGGCGGCGGGGTTGACCCTGACGTCCAGCGGTGGCGCCGTGGCGGTCGGCAACGAGGCGCTGACCCGCGATCTCGACGCCATCCTCGCCGACTCCGGGCTCAAGGGCGCGGACGTCGGCATCACCGTGCGGGACGCGAACACCGGTGAGGTCGTCTACACCAGATCAGGTGGTAAGCGCTCTCAGGTCGCGTCGAACCTGAAGGTGCTCACGACCGCGGCGGCGCTCGACCTGCTCGGGCCGGACCACCGGTGGAAGACCGAGCTGCAGTCGTCCGGTGCCCGTTCGGGTTCGACGCTGACCGGCGACCTCGTCCTGCGCGGCACGGGCGACCCGACGATGTCCGCCGCGCGCTACCAGGCGCTGGCGGCGGCGCTGAAGAACAGCGGTGTCACGCAGGTGACCGGCGCGCTCGTGCTGGACGACACGGCGTTCGACGCGCAGCCGTACGGCAGTGGCTGGGCGTGGGACGACGAGCCGTACTCCTACAGCGCGGAGACGTCGGCACTGACGCTCTCACCGGACGAGCGGTACAGCGCCGGCACGGTCCTCGTGCGGGTGAAGCCGGGCGCCGCGACGGGCGCGCCGGTGCAGGTGAGCGTCGAGCCCGCGAACGACGTGGTGCAGATCCAGAGCACGGCGACCACCAACGGGGACGCCGGCATCACCGTCGAACGCGAGCACGGCACGAACGTGATCAAGGTCAGCGGTTCGACCTGGGTCGAGACGACCGCGCTGTCCACCGTCAAGGACCCGACCGGGCTCGTCTCGTCGGTGTTCGGCAAGGCGTTGGAGCAGAACGGGGTCCAGGTCCTCGGCGGCGTCAAGCGGGCCAAGGCACCGCAGGGTGCCGCGGTGCTGGCCTCCGACACGTCGCAGACGCTCGGCCAGCTGATCACCCCGTTGCTGAAGAACAGCAACAACATGCTGGCCGAGGTGCTGGTCAAGACCGCGGGCGGCTCGTTCGCCAACGGTGTCAACCAGCTCAGCCGCAAGTGGGCGGGCCTGGGCATCGACCCGAACTGGGTCGAGGTCTTCGACGGCTCCGGCATGTCCCGGCTGAACCAGATGTCGCCGGACGACCTGACCTCGATCCTGGTGAAGGCGAAGACCAAGCCGTGGTTCGGCACCTGGTCGGCGGCGCTGCCGGTCGCGGGCAGGGACGGCACGCTGGCGGGCCGCATGAAGGGCACCGCCGCCGAGGGCACCGTGCTGGCCAAGACCGGGTCGCTCTCGGGCGTCTCGGCGCTGTCCGGGTACGTCACCACGGCGTCGGGTCGCCAGCTGGTGTTCTCGCTGGTGCAGAACAACGTGGTGCTGTGGTTCAGCCCGAAGGCGGTCGAGGACAGGGTTGCCGTGCGGCTCGCCTCCGACGGCGGCGCGCAGGTGGCGACGCCGAAGGTCGAGTCCGTTCCGCAGCAGCGGAAGGCCCCCGCGCAGGAACGCGTGACGGTTCCCCCGCAGGAGCGCTTCGACGTCGAGTGCTCGTGGATCGGCACCTGCTGACCCACGCGTGAGACCACTGGAGCCGCCCCGGGACGAACCGGGGCGGCTCCGGCGTTTCCTAGGCCGGTGACGGCACGGGTTCGAGCCCGTTGCGGTCCGGGTCCACCAGGTACACGCGGGCGTTCGAGATGTCGAAGTACAGGCCCTTCAACGAGAGCGCGCCCGCGGCGACCGCCTCCCGCACGCTCGGGTACCCGAGCAGGTTGTCCAGCTGCTGCGCCACGTTCGCGACCGCGAGCCGGTCGGCCACCGGCAGCTCCGCGCAGCCGGGCGCGGTGGGGGCGTGGAAGCGGATCAGCGACGGTTCGGCGTTGCGCAGCCAGGAGTGCAGGTGTGAGCCGCGGGCGGCGCCGCCGTTCACCAGCGCCTTCATCGCACCGCAGTCGGAGTGCCCGCACACGACGATCGAGCGGACGCCGAGGACCTCCACCGCGTACTCGACCGCGGCGCCGACCGACCGGTCCTCTGCGGTGTGCATCGGCACCAGGTTGCCGATGTTGCGCACGCAGAACAGGTCGCCCGGCCCGGACGTGGTGATCAGGTTCGGCACCACCCGGGAGTCGGCGCAGGTGATGAAGAGCTGCCGCGGCCGCTGCCCGCGCACCGCCAGCTCCCGCAGGAACGGCCGGACCAGCGGCGCCGACCGCGTCTCGAACTCGTGCATGCCCCGCAGCATGGGATCGCTCTCCGGCGACGGCCGCTGCGACGGCAGGTGCACCGTGGTGCCCGCGCCCTGCCAATGCGACCACGGCGCGAACCAGCGCGGCAGCGGACCGGGCAACGTCTTGCGCCGCCCCGGCCTGCCCTGGTCCGCCTGGTCGAACCAGGTGTCGTGCACCTCGTCGACCTGAACCCGGCCACCGAGCCGTTCGTAGCCCTCGCGCCAGTCGTCGATCGCCTCGTAGGACGCGTGGTCCAGGTAGTCGACGTGCAGCTCCAGCACCACGGTCTGCCCGAGCGGCAACCGGCGCAGCTCGCGCACCAGCCCCCCGACGCCGAGGAACACCAGCGACCCGCGCACGCACACCCGGTTGCCCTCGACCCGCACCGAGCAGTGCGTCAACCGGTACAGCGCGCGCAGCAGCGCGATCGTCAGCCCCGCGACCACGCCCTCCAGCAGTCCGAAGAGGACGACGCCGAGCACGGTCGCCGCGTAGACCAGGAGCTCCTGGTGCCGCACCAGGTTGCGCATCCGCTCGACCGACACCAGCCGCAGGCCGACGACCAGCAGCACGCCCGCCAGCGCCGCCAGCGGGATCTGCTCCAGCGCGGGAGCGAACGCCAGCACCGCCACCGCGATCCACAGCCCCTGCATCATGGCGGCGCAGCGGGTCTTCGCGCCCGCGGCGACGTTCGTGGAGCTGCGCGCCAGGCCACCGCTGATCGGGAACCCGCCGAGGGCGCCCGCGAGCACGTTGCCGGTGCCCTGCGCCATCAGCTCCCTGTCCAGCCGGGCCCTCGGCCCGTCGTGCAGCCGGTCCACGGCCACCGCCGACAGCAACGACTCCATGCTCGCCACCAGCGCGACCGTCACCACGGCCACGACCACGGTTCCGGCGCTGCCCTGCGGCATCTCCGGGAACACCGGGGAGTGGCTGTCCGGCAGGTCGACCCGTGCGACGTCGAGGCGCAGCGCGACCGCGAGCCCGGTCGACGCGGCGACGGCGACCAGCGGCGCCGGCACCAGCGAGGCGCGCGGGACCCGCGGCCACAGCAGCAGTACCGCGACCGCGACCGCGCCGGCCAGCACTGATCCCAGGTGGGACCCGGCCAGCTGACCCGGCAGCAGGGCGACGTTCGCGGGAACCGACGACGCCGCCGTGCCGCCCAGCACCACGACGAGCTGACCGGCCGCGATCGAGATGCCGATGCCCGCCAGCAGGCCGTGCACGACGGCGGGGGACAGCGACATCACCAGCCGGCTGATCCCGGTGAGGCCCAGCGCCACCTGGAGCACCCCGGCGGCCAGCGTGATCGCGGCGGTCGCGGCCCAGCCGAACTGCGCCACCAGCCCGGCGACGATCACCACGAGCCCGGTGCCCGGTCCGCTGATCTGCAACGGCGCCCCGCTGAGCGCGCCGACCACGACACCGCCGACGACGGCGGAGATCAGCCCGGCCATCAGCGGTGCGCCGGTGGCGTGGGCGATGCCCAGCGAGAGCGGGATCGAGATCAGGAACAGCACGAAGCTCGCGGGCAGGTCGTGCCGCAGGACCAGGCGCACCCCGCCCGGAGGACCGTGCGGGGTGTGCTCGCCGGCGTTGGACCGCTGGAGGTGGTTCACGTCTTCTTGCCTTTCGTGGGAACGGCGGAATGACCGCATGGCCCTGTGCGACCGGCACAGGACATGGGGAAGGGGGAGAGCGCGGGTGAAGGGGCGCTAGCGGTGCTGTAAGGGCAGCAGGCGGCGCGGCCGGACGGCAGCGAGCGCGTCGGCGCGGTCATGCGGGGTCGGCACGGGAACACCTCCGTGTCGGCACGAGGATCCGGGGTCGGGACCAGGCCGCGTCACCACAATGATGCGGGCGGAGGCGGCGCTGTGACAGACCTTTCAGCCGGTCGTGTTGATCTTCGCGGTGATCGTCACGCGAGGTGATGGCCGACCGGCACGAGAAGGGCCGGCTCCGGTCGGGGGGTGCGGAGCCGGCCCAGGCCGGGGCGGAGCTGAAGAACTATCGAGTTCCGGAGTTCAGCCCACCGGGCGCAGGTGCTTGCCGTGCGAAGTCCCCTGTCCCACGACGGTCAGGACGAGCTGCGCCGACAGGTAGGCCCGGCACGGCGCGGGCATCCGCCGGGAGAACCAGCCGCGCCTGCACGTGGCGCAGCGGCCGTGCTCGTCGGGCTGGTGCTCGTCCAGCAACGCCTTGACGACCGCGACCACCCTCGGCAGCTCTACCCTGGCGAGCACGAGGGCCGTCTGGTCGTCACCGCGCTCGGCGAGGTCCGCGAGCGTGGCCAGGTGGGAGTGCAGCGACCTGTCCAGTTGGCTGAACACCGTGACGGCCATCAGGCTCAGAGCTCCAGTCCTCGCGTGAGCAACCCATGCAGCCTGGCCCGGCCCGGAGCCGAACTGCAAGTTGCAGTACACGAATGGATGACGTCCCTTTGCGGGCGTGTCCTTTGCTCTCAAACTTGGACGCGGACCAGGAGGTGTGGATGCCACGGGGTAGCAGCCCGACCCTGCGCAAACGTCGGCTCGTGAGCGAGCTGCGGCGGTTGCGCGAAGCGGCCGGGCTGACGATCGAGGAGGTCGGCGAGCGCCTCGAGTGCTCGGCTTCCAAGATCAGCCGCATCGAGACCGGGAGGGTGGGGGTGAGCCCGCGCGACGTGCGGGACATGCTCACCGCCTACGGTGCGGACGCCACCACCCTGGAAGAGCTGGTCCAGCTGGCCAGGGAAGCCCGCCGCAAGGCGTGGTGGGACGAGTTCGGCGACATCGTGCCCGGTCGCTACGTCGGGTACGAGGCCGACGCCGACTCCATCAGGACCTACCAGGGCCTGATGATCCCCGGCCTGCTGCAGTGCGAGGCGTACACGAGGTCGTTGATCTCCCAGGTGCTCCCAGAGGCGAGCACCGCGGAGATCGACCGGCGGGTCCGGTTGCGCAAGGCTCGGCAGGCACTGCTGAGCGAGGACGACCCGTTGCGCCTGCACGTCGTGATCGACGAGGCCGCCCTGCACAGGCTCGTCGGCGGCGCGAAGGTGATGCGCACGCAGATGGCGCGTCTGCTCGAAGTCGGTGCACTGCCGAACGTCACGATGCAGGTCGTGCCGTTCAGCGCCGGTGGTTACGCTGCGATGGACGGGCCGTTCGTCATCCTGAGCTTCCCCGAGCAGCTGGACCCCGACGTGGTGTACATCGAGAGCACGAGAAGCGGCGTCTACCTGGAGCAGTCCGGTGACGTCAATTGGTACGCCGAGGTGTTCGAGCGTCTGGTGCGGACCGCCCTCAAGCCGGCGGACTCCGCGACCCTGATCACGGAAGTCGCTCGCGCTCTCGGCTGATCGCAGACCGGGAGTGAACAGACAGTGGAAAGCCTGCGTTGGCGCAAGAGCAGCCGATCGTCCGCCAGCGGACCCGACTGCGTGGAGATCGCGCTCGTCCCGGCCGGCGCGGCCGTGCGTGACAGCAAGAACGCGGACGGGGCCCAGCTCCGGTTCGGGTCCGCCGGGTGGGAGGGCTTCCTCTCCGCCGCCAGGACCGGCACGTTCGCCAGCTGATCGACGACAAGCCGCGAAGAACCGCGAAGCCCCGGCTGGATCGCCCAGCCGGGGCTTCGTCGTGTGCGGAAAGGGGGACGTGGGCTGGCCGGCGTTCCGCCGCCGCGGGCTGGATGCCCCTTGCACGCCGGCCGGCCCACGTCGATCATGGGGAGCAGCGGGTGTTCCGCTGTCCGGTCCAACCCCGTCGACTGCTCGACCCCCGGGTTTCCGTTGATCTCGCCGTCTGTGGTTGGTTGGACACGCTAAGCGTAAGAATGCCTTCTACAGCACGACTGGAGCCCGACTGAAGTGGTCCTCAAGCTCCAGCTGGCCACCAGGCGAAGGACAGATCGGTGACACTGCGCGAGGAACCCCTGCGGTTCGAGGTTCTCGGCCTTCTCCGGGTCGTTCGCGCAGGTCATGAGGTCGATCTCGGTGCGGCCAAGCAGCGCGCCGTGCTCGCCGTGCTGCTGCTGTCGCGCAACACCCCGGTGAGCAGGGGCACGATCATCGAGGCCGTCTGGGGCGACAACGTGCCCTCCAGCGCGGTCAACCTGGTGCAGACCTACGTCGCCGGACTGCGCCGCGCACTGGAGCCGGCCCGCGCGCGCCGGGCCCCCGCGGAGCTGCTGACGTCCGTCGGCGACGGTTACCTGCTGCGGGTCGAGACGGGCGCGCTGGACCTCGACGTGTTCGAACGCCAGGTTTCGCTCGCGCACCGCATGCGCGCGGCGGGGGACCTCGCCGGAGCCGCGGTGGAGCTGGACGACGCGCTGGCGTTGTTCCGCGCCGAGCCGCTGGGCGGGGTGTCCGGTCTCTTCGCCGACGTCGAACGCGGCCGGCTCGTGGAACGCCGGCTGGCCGTGGTCGAGGAACGCGCCGAGCTCGGTCTCGCGATCGGCCAGGGCCCCGAGCTCGTCTCGCAGCTCACCTCCCTCGTCGCCGAGCACCCGTTGCGCGAACGCGGGCACGGGCTGCTGATGCGCGCCCTGGTCCAGGCCGGCCGGCAGGCGGAGGCGCTGGCCGCCTACCGCGAGGCCCGCCGGGTGCTGATCGACGAGCTGGGCGTGGAACCGGGGCCGGAGCTGCGCCGCGTGCACCAGGCCGTGCTGGCGGGCGACAGCCCCGAACCGGAACGCGCGCCGGTCCGCCTCCCGGCGCAGCCGGCCCCCGAGCCCGTCGTGACCGTTCCCGCGCAGCTGCCGCGCGCACCCGTCGCGTTGATCGGGCGGGACGCGGAGCTGGCGCGGATGGACTCGTTGCTGAGCGCGCACGACGGTCCCGTGCTGCTGGTGACCGGTCCGGCCGGCGTGGGCAAGACGGCGCTGGCGCTGCACTGGGCGCACCGGGTGCGCGAGGAGTTCCCGGACGGCCAGCTCTACGTCGACGTCCACGGCTACGACCCGAACCGGGAACCGCTGGAGATCGGCGAGGTGCTGAACCGGTTCCTGCGCGCCCTCGGCGTTCCCGCCGGCGACACCCCGGTCTCGGTCGACGAGCGGTCGGCGTTGCTGCGCACGCTCCTGGCCGACCGCCGGATGCTGGTGATGCTCGACAACGTCCGCGGCTCCGGTGACCTGTTGCCGCTGCTGCCGGGCGCGCCGTCGTGCGTGGTCGTCACCTCGCGCCGGCGCCTGGTCGGCCTGGTGGCGCAGGTCGAGGCGGAGCTGGTCGAGCTGGACATGCTCACCGCGGACGCCGCCGTCGACGTGCTGGGCCGCGTCGCGGGCCGCGGTGCCGCCGAAGCCGCCGCCCTGCGGTCGCTGGCCGAGCTGTGCGACGGTCTGCCGCTGGCGTTGCGGATCGCCGCCGCCCGGCTGGCGGTGTCCCCGAAGCTGCGCGTCGCCGAGCTCGTCGAGGAACTGCAGGACGAACACGGGCGGTTGGCCGCTCTCGGGCTGGAGGACGGCGAAGGTCCCGTGCGCGCCGCGCTGGACGCATCACGCCGTGCGCTGCCA
The DNA here is from genome assembly GCF_054300775.1 of Lentzea chajnantorensis. Taxonomy (NCBI): domain Bacteria; kingdom Bacillati; phylum Actinomycetota; class Actinomycetes; order Pseudonocardiales; family Pseudonocardiaceae; genus Lentzea; species Lentzea chajnantorensis. The sequence goes on from NZ_JBSDZT010000002.1 coordinate 2,867,418, forward strand.
GCGGTTCCCGCTCGCCTGTTGCCCGTCATCGGCCTGCACCCCGGCGCCGACCTGACCCCGCACGTCGTCGCGGCGATGGGGGAGGTCTCCCTGCTGGAGGCCCAGCGCGCGCTGGACGCACTGGCCGCCGCGAACCTGCTGTCCGTCTCCGAACCGGGCCGCCTCGTCGCCCACGACATGGTCCGCGTCTACGCGAAGACCCTGGCGGGCGAGCTCTCCGAACCGGAGCGCCGGGCCGCCACCGGCCGCATGCTGGACTACTACCTGCACTGCGCGGACCTCGCCGACGGCCTGCTGCCCATCAACCGCGGCAGCGTCCTGGTGGCCCCGGAGCACCGCCCGGCCGCCGTGCCGTCCCTGACCGGCCCCTCCGACGCGATGGCCTGGTTCGACTCCGAACGCGCCAACCTCATCGCCGCCACCGAGCACGCCGCGTCCTCCGGCTGGCACGTCCACGCCTGGCAGCTGCCGTACACGCTGTCCCGCTACCTCTGGCTCCGCACCGAACGCGAGACCTCGCTGCGCATCACCCAGGCCGCGCTGGCCGCCGCGAACGCCCTCGGCGACGACGAGGCGCGGTTCGTCATGCAGTTCAACCTCGGCGTGGCGCTGTTGCAGGTGGAGCGCAAGGAGGAGGCGCTGACCGCCCACCGCGGCGCCCTGGAGGTGGCCCGCGGCAAGGCCGACGTCCACCAGCAGGCCCGCGCCCTCACCACCGTCGCCGGCACCCTCATGGACCTGGGCCGCACGGAGGAGGCGGAAGCGCACTACCGCGAGGCGATGGAGGTCTCGCGCATCGCGGGCTCCCGGTGGGCGGAGGCCAACGCCCACCACCACCTCGGCCTGCTCTACCTCGCCAACGACCGCTACGACGACGCGATGCCGTGGCTGCGCGTGGCCCTGCGGATGTACCACGAGGTCGGTGAGCAGTGCGGGGAAGCCGCCTGCCACGTCGACCTCTCCACCGCGCTCCTGGAGACCGGTGACACCGAGGGCGCCCTGTCGTCGGCCCGCACCGCGCTGGCCGTCGCGTGCGACGCGGTGTCGCCCTACCACCAGGCCCTGGCCCACGACCGGCTCGCCGCGGTGTTCGACCGGCTCGGGGCCGCGGGTGCGGCGGCGCACTGGCAGCGGGCGCTGGCGCTGTTCACGGAGCTGGGGGCACCGGAGGCGGACGGCATCCGGGCGAGGCTGGCACGGGCGCGCGCGGTGACCGCGGTGTAGCAGGCGGGGTAAGGCTTCTCGCTGCCGATCGCACCCGTTCTGCCAATGCGCCCGGCCCACCCTCAGCACCACCCTCAGGTCCATGACCGAGTGGACCCTCGAAGCCGTCAACGCCGAGATCGCCTACCGCCGTGCGAACGCCCGCTGCACCTGGCAGCGGTCCAACGGCGGCCCGCGCCGCTGGTTCCACCGGGTGATCCACCGCACCTCCCGGAAACACGGCGGCACCAGCCCGTGAGGTGTGCGAGCATGCCTCCCGTGGCACGTCTGGGTTCCGGAATTCCCCTGGTCGCCCGCGACCGCGAGCTGGCCAGGTTGCGCGCCGCCCTCACCGGCGCCGGCAACGGCACCGCCGCCGCGGTGCTGCTCGCCGGTGACGCCGGCGTCGGCAAGACCCGGTTGGTCGACGAGCTGGCCGCCGCGGCCGACGACACGCTCGTCCTCTTGGGACGCTGCCTCGACGCCGGTGAGACCGGGCTGCCCTACCTCCCGTTCGCCGAGGCCCTCGGCCAGCTCAAGACCGGGACCGCGCACCGCCCGGCGCTCGCGATGCTCCTGCCGCAGCTGGCACTTCCGGCCGAACGCGAGCCCGGCACCGAGGCGATGCTGGCGCCCAGCCTGATCCCCGGCCGCCGGCCCGTGCAGGACGTCGGCCAGCTCCAGCTCTTCGACGCGGTGCTCGGCCTGCTGACCGAGCTGTCGGAGCGGCAGCGGGTGCTGCTCGTCGTCGAGGACCTGCACTGGGCCGACGCGTCCACCCGCTACCTGCTGTCGTTCCTGTTGTCCCGCTTGAGGTCCCAGCGCCTGCTGGTGGTCGGCACCTACCGCAGCGACGACCTGCACCGCAGCCACCCGCTGCGACCCCTGCTGTCGGAGCTGGTGCGGCTGCCCGCCGTCGAACGGCTGGACCTCGCGCCGTTCAACGCCGCCGACGCACGCAGGTTCGTGGACGCGTTGAGCGACGACCTGCCCGCCGACGTCGTGCAGCAGGTCGCGGAACGCTCGGAGGGCAACGCGTTCTTCGCCGAGGAGCTGCATCGCGGTGGCGGCGTGCGACGACCGCTCGCTGCCGAGCGCGCTGGCGGACGTGCTGCTGAGCCGGGTCGAGCGGTTGAGCCCGGAGGCGCAGCACGTCGTGCGGGTGGCGTCGGTGCGGGGCCGCCGGGTGCGGCACGAGCGGCTCAGGGAGGTCGCCGGGATGAGCGACCTCGCGCTCGACACCGCGCTGCGCGAGCTCGTCCAGCACCACCTGCTGGTCGTGGACGACAACGAGGTCTACACCTTCCGGCACGCGTTGCTCAGGGAGGCCGTGTACGGCGACCTCCTCCCCGGCGAACGGGTCCGGCTGCACGCGGCGTACGCGCACCACCTCGCGCGGCACCTCGACGAGCGGGGCGCCGCGGCCGCGCTGGCGCACCACGCGTTCCAGAGCCACGACCACGGGCAGGCGCTCACGGCGTTCATCAAGGCCGCCAAGGAGGCCGAACGCGCGGGGGCGCCCGCGGAGTCGTTGCAGCACCTGGAGATGGCGCTCAACCTGTGGAACGCGGTGCCCGCGGCGGACCGTCCGTCCGATGTGGACGAGTCGGTGTTGCTGCGGCGGGCGTCCTGGGTGGCGGGCACGGCCGGGCAGCCGGAGCGGGCGGTGGCGTTCGGGCGCAGCGCGAAGAAGGCGCTCGCCGGGCAGTCGCCGGAGGAGCAGGCCGAGGTGCTGCTGCGGCTCGCCCAGGCGTTGTCGATCCTGGACGGCAACGACCAGGAGCACCACGAGGTCATGATGGCGGCGTGGAACCTGGTCTGCGACCGGGACGCGAGCCCGACGCGGGCCCGCGTGCTCGCCGGCAAGGCCTCCCTGCTGCGGCAGGAACGGCGCGGGGAGGAGGCGCGCGAGGCGGCGGAGCTGGCCATCGCCGACGGGCAGGCGGCGAACGCGCCGGGAGCCGTGGCGGACGCCCTCGGCACGCTCGGCATCCTCGACGACTACGCGAACCGGCCGGAGGACGCGTGGCGGAACTTCGAGCGCGCGATCGAGTGCGCCAGGGAGGTCGGCGCGGTCAACACCGAGCTGCGCGCCCGGTACTACCACGGCCTGATGCACTACGACCGCGGTGACCTCACCGCCGCCGCCCGCGTCTACAACGAGGCGGGCGAGCGGGCCCAGGAGACCGGGCTGACCTGGAGCATGTTCGGCCTGGAGATCCGCATCCAGCAGGTGCTCGTGCACTACTACCTGGGCGACTGGGACTACGCGGACTGGGCCAGCGAACCGCCGGGCATGTCCGTGTCCTCGACGGTGCTGGCCAGGTTGCGCGCCGCGAACACCCACCTCACCATCGGCCGCGGGCAGCTCGCCGAGGCCGAGCGGGTGATCACGAAGCTGCGCAGCGACTGGCACCGCGACATCCAGATCGCCCTGATCACCGGCGGCACCGGCGGTGAGCTCGCGCTGTGGCGGGGACGGCCGGAGCTGGCCGTCGAACGGGTCACCGACGTGCTGGAGTGGACCCGCAAGCTCGGCGGGCCGTGGATGCTGGCCGACATCCGGATCGGCGCGATCGGCGTCGCCGCCCACGCCGACATCGCCGCGAAGGCCCGCCGCAAGCGGGACCGGCAGGCGGAGGAACAGGCCGTCGCCGAGGGCCGCAGGCTGGCCGAGCACGTCCGGCTGACCGCGCGCAACGGCGTCCCGCGCTCCGGTGCGCTCGGACCGGAGGGCCGCGCCTGGCTGGCCCGCTCGCAGGCGGAGGAGTCCCGGCTGACCGGCCCCGGCGACCCCGCGCTGTGGCGGGCCGCGGTCGACGGGTTCGGCTACGGCCTGGTGTTCGAGCAGGCGCTGTGCCGGTGGCGGCTCGCCGAGGCGCTGCTGGGCGCCGACCGCAGGGAGGCCGCGGCTGAGGAGCTGCGCCGGGCCGACGAGACCGCGGCGAAGCTCGGTGCGAAAGCGCTCGCGGACGCCGTGGCCGGTGTCGCCAGACGGGCCCGCATCACGCTGAGGGCCGACGCGCCGGTGCGCGAGCAGGTCGACCTGTTCACGCCGAGGGAACGCGCGGTGCTGGAGCTGGTGGCCTCCGGGCGGACGAACCGCGAGGTCGGCGAGGAGCTCTACATCAGCGAGAAGACCGTGTCCGTGCACCTCTCGCGCATCATGGCGAAGCTGGGCGCCTCCCGGCGCGCGGAGGCCGTGGCGATCGCCTACGACCGCGCCCTGCTGGCACCGCCCTGACCCCCTGCTTCCCGCCGCAGATGCCATCGGCGAACAGAGGGGCGGGCGGGTACGACCGGGGGCTGCTCGAATCGCCGTGGGTTGTCATCCCACAGGCTGATGCGGAACGCGTCGGCGAGATGATGTCCGCGCACGAGCCACCGAAATAGCTTCTTCCTCGTCAAGGACAGACCCCCTGCGAGGAAGGCACGAGACATGTCTGCACTGGTGTCCGAGGTCGGCACCCGGACCGCCGCGGCGGCCCACAACCTGGTGAAGGTCTACGGCAAGGGTGACACCGCCGTGCGGGCGCTCGACGGGATCGACGTCGCGTTCCAGGCCGGGCGGTTCACCGCCATCATGGGCCCGTCCGGCTCCGGCAAGTCGACGCTGATGCACTGCCTCGCCGGACTGGACACGGTGGACAGCGGTGCGATCCACATCGGACAGACCGAGATCACGAAGCTGAACGACAAGGACCTCACCAAGCTGCGCCGCGACCGCGTCGGGTTCGTCTTCCAGGCGTTCAACCTGCTGCCGACGCTCACCGCCGAGCAGAACATCCTGCTGGGCCTCGAACTGGCCGGCCGCAAGCCCGACCAGGAGTGGTTCGACACCATCGTCACCGTCCTGGGCCTGCGCGACCGCCTCACCCACCGCCCGACCGAGCTGTCCGGTGGCCAGCAGCAGCGCGTGGCCTGCGCCCGTGCCCTGGTCGCCCGCCCCGAGGTCATCTTCGCCGACGAACCGACCGGCAACCTGGACTCCCGCAGCGGTGCCGAGGTGCTCGACTTCCTGCGCATGTCGGTGCGCAAGCTGGGCCAGACCGTGATCATGGTGACGCACGACCCGGTGGCCGCCAGCTACGCCGACCGCGTGGTCCTGCTGGCCGACGGCCGCCTCGCCGGTGAGATCCACCAGCCCACCACCGAGTCCGTCGTCAACGCCCTCACGCACCTGGGGGCGTGAAGCGATGCTGAAGACGATCCTCGCGGGCCTGCGCGCCCGCACGGCGCGGCTGGTGCTGTCCAGCATCGCCATCGCGCTCGGCGTCGCGTTCGTGACGGGCACCCTCGTGCTCGGCGACGCCGTCGAGGAGCAGACCAGGGACAACTTCGCCCGCAGCGCCCGCAACGTGGACGCGGCGGTGCACCTGTCGGAGAACAGCCCCGACCGGGACAACGGCATCCCCGTCGACTTCCTGCAGAAGATCCGCGCCGCCACCGGTGTGGCCGGCGCCGACTCCCGCGAGTTCGGCAGCGCCGCACTGCTCGGCGGTGACGGCAAGGCCCGCAACGCGCTGGTGCAGCCGCTGCCCACCACGGAGGCGCTGCGCGACTTCAACCTCAGGGACGGCCGGTTCCCGGCCAAGGCCGACGAGGCCGCCGTCGACACCAAGACCGCGCAGATCGCGAAGCTCAAGGTCGGTGACCAGGTCAAGCTGCTCGACGAGGACAACGCCGAGCACGCGTTCACCGTCGTCGGCACCTACCAGCAGGGCGCCGGCAGTCTCTCGATGTCCGGCAGCGACCACGTCGTGGTGTCGCCGGAGGGCCTGCGCACGGTCATCCCGAAGCAGCGCGTGTACGAGATCGTCGCCGTGGCCAAGGACGGCGTGTCGCAGCAGCAGCTCGTCGACACCATCAAGGGCGTCGTCGGCGCGAGCTACCAGGTGCAGACCGGTGAGCAGCTGACCCAGGAGACGCTCAAGCAGGTCGGTGACGCCGCCGCGGAGATCAAGACGTTCCTGCTCGCGTTCGCCGCGATCTCGCTCGTCGTCGCGGGCATGGTCATCTACAACACCTTCACGATCCTGGTCGCCCAGCGCACCAAGGAGCTCGCGCTGCTGCGCTGCGTCGGTGCCGAACGCGGCCAGGTGTTCCGCAGCGTGCTCGCCGAAGCGGTCTTCATGGGCCTCGCGGCGTCCGTGCTCGGCATCCTCGGCGGTCTCGGCGTCTCGGCCGGCCTGCAGGCACTGGTGGGCACGGTCGGCGGCCCGAGCGGGGACGACGTCGCGATCCGCCTGCCGATCTCGTGGGTGACCATCGCCGCCGGCTTCGGCGTCGGCGTGGTCGTGACCGTGCTGTCGGCCGTGCTGCCGGCCCGCCGCGCCACGAAGGTCGCCCCGGTGGCCGCGCTGCGCTCGCAGCCCGACAGCCACGACGACGTCGCCCGCACCGGCAAGGTCCGCATCGTCCTCGCCGCGTTGATCGCGCTGGCCGGTGGCGTCGCCGTCTACTTCGGTCTCCGGCAGGAGGAGGAAGAGCTGGCGATGTTCATCACCGGCGGTGCCACGATGGTGCTGCTGCTCGCGGTCCTGCTCCTCGGCCCGCTCTACGTCGGCCCGGTCAACCGCCTGTTCGGCAAGGTGCTGCGCGGTGTCCCGGCCAAGCTGGCCTCGGCCAACGCCGGCCGCAACCCGAAGCGCACGGCCGCGACCACGGCGGCGCTGATGATCGGCGTGACCATCGTCGCGATGGTGACCGTGGTGGCCGGCAGCGGCCGCGAGACGATGAGCAAGAAGGTCGACGAGCGGTTCCCGTCCGACTACGAGGTCAGCTCCAGCGTCTACAGCCAGCCGCTGACCTCCAAGTTCGCCGACGAGCTCGCGAAGGTCCGCACCGTCGCCCAGGTCGCGCCGCAGCTCACCGCGTCCACCGAGTCGCCGCAGCTGCCCTACGCCTACGTCACCGGCTACCCGGCGGACGCGATCGGCTCGCTGGTGCGGGCGGAGACGACCACCGGGCCGCTGACCCCGCTGAAGGACGGCGAGATCGCGATGCGCGAGAAGGAGGCCAAGGAAGCGGGCCTCTCGATCGGGTCGTCGCTGAAGCTCGGCGGCAAGGACTTCACGGTCGTCTCGCTGCTCAAGGACAACAGCTACGGCACCGGCATCGTCACGCTGCCCTCGGCCACGGCCCTGCTCCCCGAGGCCCCGAAGGGCTACGAGAAGCTGCTGGTCAAGCTCGCTCCCGGCACCGACGTCGCGACCGCGCGGGCCGACCTGGAACGCGTCATCGCCACCTCGCCGGTCGCGGTGCTGAACTCGGCGGCGGAGACGAAGGCCGAGCTCAACGGCCAGATCGACCAGATCCTGCTCTTCATCTGGGCGCTCGTCGGCCTGGCGCTGGTCATCGCGCTGTTCGGCATCGCGAACACGCTGACGCTCTCGGTGCTGGAGCGGACCCGCGAGTCGGCGCTGCTGCGGGCGCTGGGCCTCACCAGGGGCCAGCTGCGGCAGATGCTGGTGGTCGAGTCGATCCTGATGGCGCTGATCGGCGCGGTCGTGGGCGTCGTGCTCGGCGCCGGGTTCGGGTGGCTGCTGGTCCAGGCGATCTCCAACTCGGAGCTGCAGATCAGCTTCTCCGTCCCGTACGGCCAGATCGGCATCATGCTCGGCCTCGCCGTGGTCGCTGCGGTCGCCGCGGCCGCCCTCCCGGCCCGCCGGGCGGCGAAGAGCTCCGTGGTGGCGGGCATGGCGGAGGCGTAGGACGTCCGTTCCGGCCGGGTGAGTTCGGGGACCCGCCGGAACGGACCGGGTGGTGCGGAACAGGGGCCGCACGACCGGGGATCGGCAGAGGTCCGGTGCACTCGGGGCACCGGACCTCCGCTGTGTCGAGTGCACGCGGGGAGCTTTCGTACTCTCCTGGTGCACGGAAGGGCCCCGCGTGCCCACCCAGCAGGGGGTGGACGGGCGGGAGTGGAAAAAATCTTGGGAGCGCGCGTCATCTTTTGGGCGCGACGCCCTCTACCTGGGGTGAGAGGGACGACCGGAGCGAGGGCCCGGTCGTCCCTCTCTCCGTTCCGGCGCTTCCGCGCCACCCGGTTGAGACGCCGCGGGAGTTCGTCCCAGGTTTTTGTTGCTCCTGTCCACAAAGTTACGGAACGATGTCGACCGCTTGACACCGGCGCGTCTCCAGTTGAGTGTGAGAGCGCTCTCACCGAGGTTCACATGCGCCAACGGCGCCGTCGAGGAGGACGGATGAACAGAAGGCTGGTCGGCAGCGCTGCTGCGACCCTCGTGATGGTTCTGGTCGCGGGATGCGGCGGGAGTTCCGAGGCTGACGGCAAGGTCGAGCTGTCACTCGGCCTGTTCTCCGACTTCGGTTACGACAAGCTGATCGAGGAGTACATGGCCTCGCACCAGAACGTCAAGATCGAGCAGCGCAAGGTCAAGATGGAGCAGCACAACACGCAGCTCGCCACGCAGCTGGCGGGTGGCCGCGGTGCCGCCGACATCGTCGCGCTGGAGGAGGGCGTGATCTCGCAGTTCCGCGCCTCCAAGGACAAGTTCGTGAACCTCGCCGAGTACGGCGCCAAGGACCTGAAGTCGCAGTGGGCCGACTGGAAGTGGAACCAGGGCACCGCCGACAACGGTGAGTTCGTCCTGGGCCTCGGCACCGACATGGGCAGCCTGGGCCTGTGCTACCGCAGCGACCTGTTCGCCGCGGCCGGCCTGCCGACCGACCGCGCCGAGGTCGCGAAGCTGTGGCCGACCTGGGCGGACTACGCCAAGGTCGCGGACCAGTTCACGGCCAAGACGCCGAACGTGAAGTTCGTCGACACCGGTCGCAACGTCTACAAGGCCATCCTCGACCAGACCGAGGAGGGCTACTTCGCGAAGGACGACTCCTACATCGCGGAGAAGAACGACAAGGTCAAGACCGCGTTCGACACCGCGGCCGCGCTCGGCACCAAGCAGCAGACCGGTGCGCTGGAGCCGTTCAGCCAGGAGTGGAACGTCGCGCTGAAGCAGGGCTCGTTCGCCACCACCACCTGCCCCGCCTGGGCGCTCGCGCTCATCAAGGCCGGTGCCGGTGACGGTGCGGCCGGCAAGTGGGACGTCACGACGGCGCCCGGCGGTGGCGGCAACTGGGGCGGGTCGTTCCTCGCGATCCCGAAGCAGGGCAAGCACCCGAAGGAGGCCTACGAGCTGGCCAAGTGGCTGACCGCGCCCGAGCAGCAGAAGCGGATCTTCAAGGAGACCGGCAACCTGCCCAGCCAGCCGAAGGTCTACCAGGACGCCGAGGTCCAGGCCACGGTCAACGAGTACTTCAACTCCGCGCCGGTGGGCCAGATCTTCGCCACCTCCGCCGAGTCGCTCAAGCCCACCTACCGCGGCACGAAGGACTCGAAGGTCGGCCCCGTGTTCGGCACCGCGCTCACGCGCGTCGAGCAGGGCAAGCAGTCCGGAGCAGACGCCTGGACGCAGGCGTTGAAGGAAGCACAGGACCTCGTCAAGTGACGTTGACGCGTCCGGAGACCGAGGCGGCCAGGGCCGCCTCGGTTCCTCCGTCCTCGAACGAGCCCCGGCGGCTGGGGCTGAGCCGCTGGGACGCCAGGTACACGCCCTACCTGATCATCGCGCCGTTCTTCCTGGTCTTCGCGGTCTTCGGGCTCTACCCGCTGCTGTACACGGCGTGGGTGTCGCTGCACGACTGGCAGCTGATCGACGGTGACCAGGGGTTCGTCGGCCTGGAGAACTACAGCCGGCTGTTCGGCGACCCGAACTTCTGGAACGCGCTGTTCAACACGATCAGCCTGTTCGTGCTCTCGACCGTCCCGCAGCTCCTCGCCGCGCTCGGCCTGGCCGCGCTGCTCGACCGGGGGCTGCGCGGCAGGGCGTTCTGGCGCGCGGGAGTGCTGCTGCCGAACGTCATCTCGGTCGCCGCGGTCGCGCTGGTGTTCGCGCAGTTCTACGGCCGCGACTTCGGCATCGTGAACTACCTGCTGGGGCTGGTGGGCATCGACCCGGTCGACTGGCGCGCCGAGACGTGGGCCTCACACCTCGCCGTGTCGTCGATGGTGATGTGGCGCTGGACCGGCTACAACGCGCTGCTGTACTTGGCGGCCATGCAGTCGGTGCCGAGGGACATGTACGAGTCGGCCACCCTGGACGGTGCTTCGCGCTGGCGGATGTTCTGGTCGATCACCGTGCCGTCGATCCGCCCGACGATCCTCTTCACCGTCGTCACCTCGACGATCGGCGGTCTGCAGCTGTTCGCCGAACCCGCGCTGTTCGACCCCGGTTTCGCGGCCAACAACTCGACCGGTGGCAGCGACCGGCAGTTCCAGACGCTCGTGCTCTACATGTACGAGAAGGGCTTCCGGCTGTTCGACGCGGGCTACGCGGCCACCGTGGCGTGGATGCTCTTCCTCGTCGTGCTGGTGGTCGCGGTCATCAACTTCACGCTGACGCGGCGCATCGCGTCGAAGGGGTGATCGGCCGATGACTCGCACGAAGGCCGGACCGCTGCTCTACGGGTTCCTGGTCGCGGTGCTCGCCGCCTCGGTGTTCCCGCTGTACTACTCGTTCATCGTGGCGTCGAAGGACAACTCGGTGCTCGGCGAGAAGCTGCCGCCGCTGGTCCCCGGCGGCAACCTCGTCGAGAACGTCACCCGCGTCTTCGACACGGTCGACTTCTGGCTCGCCATGCAGAACTCGTTCATCGTCGCCTCGACCGTGGCCATCTCGAACGTCGTGCTGGGCACGCTCGCGGGCTTCGCGTTCGCCCGGCTGCGGTTCAAGGGCCGCGACTCGCTGTTCCTGGTCGTGCTCGGCACCGCGATGGTGCCGACGCAGCTGGGCGTGATCCCGCTGTACATGCTGATGTCGGACCTGGACTGGTACGGCACGCTGCAGGCGGTCATCGTCCCGGTGCTGATCGGCTCGTTCGCGGTGTTCTGGATGCGCCAGGCGTGCGAGGAGACCGTGCCGCACGAGCTGATCGAGGCCGCGCGGGTGGACGGCTGCTCGGTGCTGCGGACGTTCTGGCACGTCGGGTTCCCCGCCGTCCGGCCGCAGGCGGCGGTGCTCGGGATGTTCACGTTCATGACGTCGTGGAACGACTTCTTCTGGCCGCTGATCGTGCTGGACCCCAACGACAGCCCGACCGTCCAGGTCGCGCTGTCGACCCTGGCCAGCGGCTACTACACCGACTACTCGCTGATGCTGGCCGGCGCGTCGCTCGCCGTCCTGCCGGTCATCGCGATCTTCGTCCTGCTCTCCCGCCAGATCGTCGGAGGAATCATGCAGGGTGCTGTGAAGGGGTGAGTGAATGACGACCGACTCGGACGTCGAGGTCGAGCGGGAGGTGCTGAGCTTCCCGCCGGACTTCCTGTGGGGAGCGGCGACCGCGGCGTTCCAGATCGAAGGATCGACCACAGTGGACGGTCGGGGGCCTTCGATCTGGGACACCTTCGCGGCCACGCCGGGCAAGGTGCTGAACGGCGACGGCGGCGACCCGGCCTGCGACCACTACCGCAGGTACGCCTCCGACGTGGACCTGATGGTCTCGCTCGGGCTGGCCGCCTACCGGTTCTCCATCGCCTGGCCGCGCGTGCAGCCCAGCGGCAGCGGCGCGGTCGAGGAGCGCGGGCTCGCGTTCTACGACCGGCTGGTGGACACGTTGCTGGACAAGGGCATCCAGCCGCTGGCCACGCTGTACCACTGGGACCTGCCCCAGGTGCTGGAGGACTTCGGCGGCTGGCGCAACCGGGACACGGCCTACCGCTTCGCGGAGTACGCGGCCGTCGTGCACGAACGGCTCGGCGACCGGGTGGAGGCCTGGACGACGCTGAACGAGCCGTGGGTGTCGGCGTTCCTGGGCTACGGCAACGGCATCCACGCCCCCGGCGTGGCCGACCCGGTGGCCTCTCTGGAGGCGGCCCACCACCTGCTGCTCGCCCACGGCCTCGCCACGCAGGCGCTGCGCGCCCAGGCCCCGGCCTCGCACCGGCTGTCGCTCGTGCTGAACTTCAGCACGATCTGGGCGGACGACTCCTCGGAGGCCTCGCTGGAGGCGGTGCGCAAGGTCGACGGGCTGCAGAACCGCATCCTGCTCGACCCGGTGCTCGGCCGCGGCTACCCGCTGGACGTCCTGCAGGACACCGCCTGGCTGGGCGACTGGACGAACGTGGTGCGCGACGGCGACATGGAGACCATCGCGACCCCGGTCGACTGGATCGGCGTCAACTACTACAACCCGACCCGCGTGGCACCGGCCGAGGAGGACTTCGTGCCGGAGGGCCCGCACGCCGGCCTGCGCGGGGTGGCGCTGCAACCGCCGCGCGGTGAGCTCACCGGCTTCGGCTGGGAGCAGAACGCCGACGCGTTCACCGAGCTGCTGGTGCGGCTGTCGAAGCACGTCGACGGCATCCCGCTGGTGGTCACCGAGAACGGCTCCGCGTTCCCGGACGAGGTCGACGAGCTCGGTCGCGTCGTGGACGTGCAGCGCACGAGGTACCTGGTGGACCACGTGCGCGCGGTGCACCGGGCCATCTCCGAAGGCGCGGACGTCCGCGGGTACCTGGCGTGGTCGCTGCTCGACAACTTCGAGTGGGCGGCCGGGTACTCGCAGCGGTTCGGCATCGTGCACGTCGACTTCGAGACGCAGCAGCGCACGGTCAAGGAGAGCGCGGCGACGTTCTCCCGGATCATCGGGAACAACGGCCTGCCGGCGCACGGCTACGCGGTCTGACCGCTCGGCCGGACCGGGGACTCCGGCGCTCTCACCCGCGGACACGCCCGTCCGCAGGTGAGAGCGCTCTCTCGTTTTTCCGGCCGCTCGGCGTCACTGGCCAGGACGGCGGAGTTCGCCGGGGACGCGCGACAATTCCCCCATTTCGAGACCCCGGGCTTTTCTGGATCGTTTTACCGCGGTGTCGCGTTCCCGCAACAGCACCCGGCGATCCTGGTTCGCATGATGCGAGGAGTGCTCACCGAGGACCTGGTGCTGCGTCCGGGCACGGCCGCGGACACCGACGCCGTCGCCGCGCTGCACGGCAGATGTTCGATGGGGACGTTGTTCAACCGCTACCACTCCGGGATGAGCACCGTGCCGCGGCGCTGGCTGCACCGCCTGCTCAGCCCCTCGCGCGGGACCACGACCGTGGTGCAGAACGGTGACCGGCTGATCGCGCTGGGGCAGCTCATCCGCACCGGGCTGCCGGGCTGCGCGGAGGTGTCGTTGCTGGTGGAGGACGCGTGGCAACGCCGTGGAGTCGGTGCCGCGCTGCTGTCCGCACTGGCTTCCGAGGCGGAGCTGTTCGGCTGTCGGGAAGCTCGTGGCGTGGTGCCTGCCTTCGTCGACCGCTCTGGTGCGGACGGCCGTTTCCGCCGGTTTGCCCGTTGCGACCCGCCGGGAGGACGGACTGGTCCGGGTCTCCATCGCGCCACGGGGAAGCACGCCCGATCCGCCGAAAGTGGCCGCTATTGGGGAAAAATCGCGCTGAAAAACGCGGAAACCCTCCTCCGAGATCGCTTGCGGCTAAGCTGACCAGCGACTCAAAGGCTTTTCATCGAGGAGTGGTGGTGCTCGTGTCCAACCACGCGCGACCGACGCTGGAGGACGTGGCCGCGAGGGCAGGGGTCTCCCGCGCCACGGCGTCACGGGTGCTGAACGCGTCGCCGAGGGTGAGCCCCGAGGCACTGGAGGCCGTGAACGCCGCCGTGCACGCGCTGGGCTACCAACCCAACCGCGCGGCCAGGGCACTGGTCACCCGCCGCACCGGCGCCGTCGCCGTCGTGTTCTCCGAGCCCGAACCCAAGATCTTCGACGACCCGCACTTCGCGCGCCTCATCCGCGCGGGCGCCCGCGCGCTGGCCGACGTCGACGTGCAGATGGTCCTCATGCTCGTCCACTCGCTCGACGACCAGGCCCGCGCCCACCGCTTCCTCGCGGGCGGCCACGTCGACGGCGCGCTGGTGTTCGCCCCGCACCGCAACGACGAGCTGGTCTCGATCGTGAAGAAGCTGCCGCTGCCGGTGGTCTACGCCGGCAAGCCCTGGGGCTCCCTGCGCGGCATGCACCTCGTCGACAACGACAACGAGGGCGGCGCCGTCCTCGCGACCGAGCACCTCAAGTCGCTGGGCCGCCGCAAGATCGTGCACGTCTCCGGCCCGCTCGACGAGCTGTCGGCGATCGACCGGCTGAACGGCTTCAAGTCCGCGCTCAAGCTGGACGACAAGGCCGCGGCCCGCCTCACCGAGGACGGCGGCTTCACCCGCGAGGGCGGCCGGAAGGCCATGTCGGCGCTGCTGGCGAAGGTGCCCGCGCTCGACGCCGTGTTCGTCGCGTCGGACCTGATGGCCGCCGGCGCGCTGGAAACGTTGAACGAGGCCGGGAAGCGGGTGCCGGAGGACGTCGCCGTGGTCGGGTTCGACGACCACATCGCGATCGCCGAGCACACCGTGCCGCCGCTGACCTCGGTGCGCCAGGACTCGGACTCGCAGGTGAAGCACATGGTCGCGCACCTGATGAAGCTGCTGCGCGACGAGACGGTGAAGCGCAAGCAGGAGATGCTGCCGACGGCGCTGGTGCGGCGCGAGTCCGCCTGACCAGCAGGGGAGTGCGCGCCCCGGCTGAGCGGGGCGCGCGGACTCACCCCGGGTTCTTGCAGGTGGGCGGAGGCAACGGGTTCAGCGGGCTGCACGGCCACCCCGACGGCGTCGCCGTGGTCGTCGTGGTCGTGCTCACCGGTGGCGGCGGTGCCGGGTTGGTGACGGCCGGCGGCGGGGTGGTCTTCCTGGGCGTCTGCTGCGTGCTCGACGTGGAGCTCGGAGGACTCGGCGGAGCGCTGCTCGACGGCGTGGTGGTCTCGGTGCTGCTCAGTGACGTGCTCGGGGTGGTGGTGATCCAGCTGGAACCGGGTGTTCCGGCCGACGGGGCCTCTTCCGAGACACCGTGGATGGCCATACCCACCAACACACCGAGCAACGCGGAGCCGAGCACAGCGGAGCCGCCAGCGGCCCACAGTGCGCGCACGGCAGTCCTCCTCAATTGCTCACGGATGGAAGTCAGGTGGTCACGCTCACGGCAGGCTACCGGTAGTAAGGGCGCAGGAGAACGCTCACCTGACTGCCTTATCGGCGCCCTGACGCCCCTGGTTGAGTGGCCGCCGTCAGCGGACCGCAGTCCGGGCGAGCACCGGACCGGCCCCCGCAAGCCCTGCCACCAGCACGGTTCCGGTCAGGCGCCACGCCGGAGCATCACCCGAGCAGGTGAACACCTCGGCGAACTGCTCCATCGAGTGACGCGGACCCGAACGCGCGCACAGGGGGAGGCCGGCGTCGACCGTGCCGCCTTAACAACTCAGTAAGGTCTTACCGGTCCGATTTGCGCCAGTATTTCGGTATGCGCCATCGTCGATTCCTGATCCCCGTCGCACTCGTCCTCGTGGTCGCGCTCGGGGTCGGCCTGTACCTGTTCCAGCCGTGGCGCCTGCTGACGACCCGCGAAACGAACGAGGCGCTCCTCGTTCCCGCGGGACCCACCTCGTCCGCGCCGATGACGACGTCCGGGACGAGTGCGGAAGCCACTCCCGTCACGCCCCCGCCGGTCGAAACGCCGCGAGAGGTCGCCACCGGCGCATGGCGGTCGCTCGAACACGCCACCACCGGCCGGGCCAGCCTCGTCGAACTGCCTGGTGGCGGGCACTCCGTGCAGTTCGCGGCGCTCGCCACCAGCGACGGCCCCGACCTGTACGTCTACCTCTCGCCGCACGCGTCCACCGCGGCGGAGAAGACCTTCGGACAGGGATTCACCAGTCTCGGCAAGCTGAAGGGAAATCGTGGCGACCAGGTGTACGAAATTCCGGCCGGAGTCGACGTCTCCACCATTCGGAGTGTCGTGATCTGGTGCAAGCGCTTCTCCGCGGGCTTTGCCGTAGCACCGTTGGAACAGGCCTGAAACACCCGCTCCCGCCT
The DNA here is from genome assembly GCF_054300775.1 of Lentzea chajnantorensis. Classification (NCBI taxonomy): domain Bacteria; kingdom Bacillati; phylum Actinomycetota; class Actinomycetes; order Pseudonocardiales; family Pseudonocardiaceae; genus Lentzea; species Lentzea chajnantorensis. The sequence continues at coordinate 2,883,551 of NZ_JBSDZT010000002.1, forward strand.
GCTCTGTTCGCACTATTGACTTTTGTGGTCTAGACCACATAGCGTCATTGTGAGATCACGACATCGTCCCTTGCCGGTGGGTGGGCGGTCAGCCCCATCGGTGAGGAGCACGGCTCACCGGGTGGGCCTTCTCCGGCGGTGGCACGACCCCGGCTCTCCCCGGGGTCGCGCCACCGCCGGTGGCCCGCAGGCGTTTTACTGTGGCTCGTGCACACCCGGACCGTGGCGATCCACTACGTGCGAGCGGCCCTGCGCGCCTGCCCGCGCGCGGACGAGGTGCTCGCCGGTGCCGGGGTCCCCGCCTCGCTGCTCGCCGACGACCGGGCGCGCGTCACGCCGGCCCAGTACACGCGGCTGGTCCAGACGCTGTGGGAGGTCCTCGACGACGAGTTCATGGGCTTCGGCCCGCGACCGTCCAAACGCGGCACCTTCGCCATGATGTGCCTGCTGGCCGTGCACTGCCCCGACCTCGAGTCGGCGCTGCGCAGGGGGCTCGCGTTCTACTCGCTCTTCGACGAGCCGCTGGACCTCGCCCTCACCGGCGGCACCTTCCGGCTGCACGTCCCCGGCGACCCCGACCACTTCCTCACCGAGTCGCTGCTCGTGCTGTGGCACCGGTTCTCGTCGTGGCTGATCGGCCGGCGCATCCCGTTGCGGCAGGCCACCTTCGCCTACCCCGAGCCCGCGCACGCCGGGGAGTACCACCTGATCTTCAGCTGCCCGATGGCGTTCGGCGCACCGGACACGACGATCAGCTTCGACCCCCGGTTCCTGCGGATGCCGGTGGTGCAGGACGAGGCGGCGCTCAAGCGGTTCCTGCGGCACTCGCCGGCGGAGCTGTTGTCGCGCAGGGACTACGGCGCCGACACGGCCGGACACGTGCGCAGGCTGCTCGGCAGCGGGGTCACGGGCCTGGAGGCGGTCGCGGCACGGCTCGGCATCTCCGCGCCGACGCTGCGGCGCAGGCTGGCCGCGGAGGGCACGTCGTTCCGCGAGGTGCGCGAACAGCTGCTGCGCGACCAGGCCGTGGCGTCGCTCGTGCGCGGCGGTGAGTCGGTGGAGGAGCTGGCGCTGCGCCTCGGGTTCTCCGAGGCGAGCGCCTTCCACCGGGCCTTCAAGCGGTGGACCGGGTCCTCACCCGGCTCCTACCGCGCCTGAGCACCTGGTGCCAGAAATCTCGTTCGCCCCTCGTTGCAGACGCCAGCAGAGCCAGGTGCGGGAACTTGGGGCGTCACAGGCACGACATCTGGCAACCTGCTCAGAACCTGTCGCGCTCCCGCAGCGAAGCCGGGGGACGGAACCGTTCGCCGTAGGTGTCCGCGAGGTAGTCCGCCCGCTCCACGAACGCCTGCACGCCGAACGAGTTGATGAACTGCAGCGTGCCACCGCTCCACGGCGCGAACCCGAACCCGAAGATCGAGCCGATGTTCGCGTCCGCCACGGAGGTCAGCACGCCCTCGTCGAGGCACCGCACGGTCTCCAGCGCCTGCACGAACAGCAGCCGGTCGCGCACGTCCTGCTCGGACACGCCCGCGTCGGCCTTCGCGTACCGGGTGGTGAGCTCTGGCCAGAGGAACTTCTTCGAGCCGTCGGACGGGTACTCGTAGAAGCCCGCGCCACCGGACTTGCCGGTGCGCCCCAGCGAGACCATCTCGCGGATCAGGTCGTACGCCGGGCTGTCCGACACCAGCGACGGGTCGTCGGCGAGCGTCTGGTCGTGGATCTTCAGCTGCAACGACAGCGTCACCTCGTCCGACACCGCGAGCGGGCCGACCGCCATGCCGGACTTCTTGGCGACGTTCTCGATCAGCGCCGGCGCCACGCCCTCGGCCAGCATCGTGATCGCCTCGATCACGTACGTGCCGAACGTGCGCGAGGTGTAGAAGCCGCGCGAGTCGTTGACCACGATCGGCGTCTTCCCGATCTGCCGCACGTAGTCCAGGGCGCGCTGCAACGTCTCCTCGGACGTCTTCTCGCCGCGGATGATCTCCACGAGCCGCATCTTCGGCACCGGCGAGAAGAAGTGCAGGCCGATGAACCGCTCCGGCGCGGACACCGACGACGCGAGACCGGTGATCGGCAGCGTCGAGGTGTTGGACGCGATCACCGCGTCGGGCAACGCCTTCGCCTCGGCGGCGGGCAGCACCGCGTTCTTCAGCTCGCGGTTCTCGAAGACGGCCTCGATGACGAGGTCGCAGCCCGCGAGGTCGTCGTCGGAGTCGGTCGGCGTGATGCCCGCCAGGCCCTGGGCGCCCTTCTGAGCGCCTTCGAGGCTGACGTCCTTCAGCACCACCTCGATGCCCGCCTTCGCGGACACCTCGGCGATCCCGGCGCCCATCATGCCCGCGCCCAGCACGCCGAGCTTGGCGACGCGCTTGCCCGTGGCGGACGCGCGGCCGTTGACCTCGTTGAGGTTGAACCAGAACGCCGTGATCATGTTCTTCGAGACCTGGCCGGACGCCAGCTCCACGAAGTAGCGGCCCTCGATCTTCAACGCGGTGTCGAAGTCGACGTACGCGCCCTCGACCGCCGTCGCCATGATCTTCTCCGGCGCCGGGTAGACGCCGTGCGACTTCTTGCGCAGCACGGCGGGTGCGGCACCGAGCAGGCCGTAGCTGTTCGGGTCGCCGAACTTCAGGTCCGGCACACCCGCGCCCTGCACGTCCCACGGCTGCACGGGCGCCGGGTTCGCCTTGATCCACGCACGGGCCTCGGAGACCAGCTCCTCGCGCGTGTCCACGAGCTGGTGCACGATCCCGGCCTGCAGCGCCCGCTCCGGCCGCAGCTGCTTGCCCTCCATGAGCAACGGCAACGCCTTCTGCACGCCCAGCAGCCGCACCATGCGCGTCACGCCACCGCCGCCGGGCAGCAGGCCCAGCGTCGCCTCCGGCAACCCGACGCGGATGCCGTTGTCGTTCAGCAGGATTCGGCGGTGCGCGGCCAAAGCGATCTCGAACCCGCCGCCGAGCGCGGTGCCGTTGATCGCGGCCACGACCGGTTTGCCGAGCTTCTCCAGCCTGCGCAGCTGCGCCTTGAGCTCCTCGACGCCCTCCAGCGCCTGGGAGGCGTTCTCCGGGGTGATCGCGATGAGCACGTTCAGGTCGCCGCCGGCGAAGAAGGTCTTCTTGGCGGACGTGATGACCACACCGGTGATGTCGTCACCTTCGAGCTTCGCGACGGCGTCACCCATCAGCTCGCGGTACTCGTCGTTCATCACGTTGGCGGAGCCGGACATGTCCATCGTCAGGGTGACGATGCCGTCGGAGTCCTTGTCGTAGTGGAAAGGCACCTCAGATCCTCTCGATGATCGTCGCGATGCCCATGCCGCCGCCCACGCACAGCGTGGCCAGGCCGCGGCGCAGGTCCCGGCGCTCCAGCTCGTCCAGCAGCGTGCCGAGGATCATGCAGCCGGTCGCGCCCAGCGGGTGGCCCAGCGCGATGGCGCCGCCGTTGACGTTGACCCTGTCCTCCGGGACGTCCATGTCCCGCAGGAACTTCAGCACGACCGACGAGAACGCCTCGTTGACCTCGAACAGGTCGATGTCCTCGACCGAGAGCCCCGCCCTGTCCAGCGCCTTGCGCGCCGAGGGGGCCGGACCGGTCAGCATGATCGTCGGCTCGGTGCCCACGACCGCGACGGACACGATCTTCGCGCGCGGGGTGAGGCCCAGCGCCCGGCCGGCCGCCGCGGAGCCGATCAGCATGGCCGCGGCGCCGTCGACGATCTGCGACGAGTTGCCCGGCGTGTGCACGTGGCTGATGCGCTCGACGGTGGGGTAGCGGTCGATCGCGACGGTGTCGTAGCCGAGGTCGCCGTGGAACTGGAAGCTGGGCTTCAGCCTGCCGAGGGACTCCACGGTGGACTCGGGGCGGATCGTCTCGTCCTCCTTGAGCACCACCGTGCCGTTCTGGTCGACGACCGGGACGACGGACCGCTCGAAGAAGCCGTTCTTCTGCGCCTCGAACGCCTTCGCGTGCGACCGGGCGGCCCACGCGTCGACGTCGGTGCGGGAGAAGCCCTCCAGGGTCGCGATCAGGTCGGCCGACACGCCCTGCGGCACGAACGACAGGTCGAAGTTCGTGGCCGGGTCGATCGCCCACGCGCCACCGTCGGAGCCCATCGGCACGCGCGACATCGACTCGACGCCACCGGCCACCACCAGGTCCTCGAACCCGGACGCGACCTTGGCCGCCGCGAGGTTCACCGACTCCAGGCCGGAGGCGCAGAACCGGTTGAGCTGCACACCGGCGGGACGCTGGTCCCACCCGGCGGCCAGCACCGCCGCGCGGGCGATGTCACCGCCCTGCTCGCCGATCGGGGACACCACGCCGAACACGACGTCGTCCACCGAGGAGGTGTCCAGGGAGTTGCGCTCGGACAGCGCGCGCAGGACACCGGCGGCCAGCTCGACGGGCCGCACGCTGTGCAACGACCCGCGCTTGCCCTTGCCGCGCGGCGTGCGCACCGCGTCGAAGATCAAGGCTTCGCTCATGGCACCCACGCTAAGCCCGGCTCCTGGCGCTGGCCATGACCGTGGAGGGTGACCGATTAGCTCAGGAGGAGCTCCATGTGCTCGGGTTCGTCGCAGTCGATGAACCCGAGCCTCCCGTAAAGCCTGCGTGCGGGCAGGTTGTCCTCGTACACGCGCAGCCGCACGACCTTCCAGCCCTCGTCCGCAGCCCACGCCAGCACGCCGTCCACCAGCGCCTCCCCGACGCCGCGGCCGCGGTGGGAGCCCCTGACCCACATCGAGCAGAGGTGCAGGCCGGTGGGCTTCGGCGTGGCACCGACCAGCCCGACCGGCTCCGGGGCGAACGCGATGAGCCTCAGCCCCCGCTCGACGGCCTCCCGCCAGTCGTCCTCGGTGAACGCCTGCTCGTGAGCCAGCGCCGACCCGAAGCCGCCGGGGTCGGTGGCCAGCGCCTCCAGCCGCACGTCACGCCACACCCACCAGTCGTCCTGGCTGACCCGGTGAATCCGCACACCGGGCAGTCTGACCGACCGAGGTGGTTTTTTCGCTCAGTTTTTCGGGTGACGGGCAGGCGCGGCGGTCATGGCGTCGGCCACCCGCCGGTGGTTTCGTTGACCGCATGGCAGAGCGTCGATCGCGGTGGATGGACAGCGACCTGGACCAGTTGCGCCAGCTCGCGCGCACGTTCATGGAGAAGGAGGTCGTGCCGCACCAGGAGCGCTTCGCCGAGCAGAAGCAGGTCGACCGCGACCTGTGGACCAAGGCGGGCGAGCTCGGGTTGCTGTGCCTGAGCATCCCCGAGGAGTACGGCGGCGGTGGCGGCACGTTCGCACACGAGGCCGTTCTGCTCGAAGAACAGGCACGTGCCGGCGACAGCTCGTGGGGCAACAGCGTCCACAGCGGCATCGTGGCCCACTACCTCAACTCCTACGGCACCGAAGAGCAGAAGCACCGCTGGCTGCCCAAGCTCGCGTCCGGCGAGTACGTCGGCGCGATCGCGATGTCGGAACCCGGCGCGGGCTCGGACCTGCAGTCCATCCGCACGAAGGCGATCCGCGACGGCGACGAGTACGTCATCAACGGCTCCAAGACCTTCATCACCAACGGCGTGCACGCCGACCTCGTGGTCGTCGTCGCGAAGACCGACCCCGGTCAGGGCGCGCAGGGCATCTCGCTGCTCGTGGTCGAGCACGACATCCGGCGCGGCCGCGTGCTCGACAAGGTCGGCATGAAGGGCCAGGACACCGCCGAGCTGTTCTTCGACGACGTCCGGGTGCCCGCGGAGAACCTGCTGGGCGGCCAGGAGGGCATGGGCTTCGTCCAGCTCATGCAGCAGCTGCCGCAGGAACGCCTCATCATCGGCGTCGCCTCGATCGCGGGCATCGAGGCCGCCGTCGACGTGACGCTGAAGTACGTGAAGGAGCGCACGGCGTTCGGCAAGGAGCTGATCAAGTTCCAGAACACCCGCTTCAAGCTCGCCGAGTGCGCCACCGAGGCGGCCGTGACCAGGGCGTTCATCGACGAGTGCGTCGAGAAGCACCTCAAGGGCGAGCTCGACGTGCCGACCGCCGCTATGGCGAAGTACTGGGCGAGCGACCGGCTGAGCCGCGTCGTCGACGAGTGCCTGCAGCTCTTCGGCGGCTACGGCTACATGAACGAGTACCCGATCTCCCGCGCCTGGACCGACGCCCGCGTGCAGCGGATCTACGGCGGCACGAACGAGATCATGAAGGAAATCATCGCGAGGTCGCTGTGAGCGGGCCGCTCGCGGGGCTGAAGGTCGTCGAGCTCGCGGGCCTCGCGCCCGCGCCGTTCGGCTGCATGGTGCTCGCCGACCTCGGCGCGGACGTGGTCCAGGTGCACAAACCGGGCGCCCACCCGGCGGTCCCCGGTGACTTCCTCGGCCGCAACCGGCGCTCGATCGCGGTCGACACCCGCACGCCCGAGGGCGCCGAGCTGGTGCTGACCCTGGTCGAACGCTCGGACGTGCTGGTCGAGGGCTTCCGGCCGGGCGTCACCGAACGGCTCGGCATCGGGCCCGCGCAGTGCCTGGCCCGCAACCCGCGCCTCATCTACGGGCGCATGACCGGGTGGGGCCAGGACGGGCCGCTGGCCGACCGGGCCGGGCACGACATCAACTACATCGCCGTCGCGGGCGCGCTGGAACCGCTCGGCCGGGCCGGCGGGCCACCGTCGTTCCCCATCAACCTCCTGGGTGACTTCGGCGGGGGAGGGCTGCTGCTGGCCCTCGGCGTGCTCGCCGCGCTGTACGAGAGGGAGCGGTCCGGGCGCGGCCAGGTCGTGGACGCGGCCATGGTCGACGGTGCCGCGCTGCTCACCACGTTCCTGCACGGCATGCGCAACGCGGGCATGTGGTCCGGTGGCCGCGGCGAGAACATGCTCGACGGCGGGGTGCCGTTCTACGACGTCTACGAGGCCGCGGACGGCAGGTACGTGGCCATCGGCGCGCTGGAGGAGAAGTTCTACGCCGACCTGGTGCGCGTGCTGGGGCTGGCGGACGCACCGTCGCGCAACGACCCGGCCCGGTGGCCTGAGCTGCGCGAACACATCGCGGCGGCGGTCAGGACCCGCACCAGGGACGAGTGGGCCGACCTCGCGCGGGACACGGACGCCTGCCTGGCGCCGGTGCTGACCCCGGCCGAGGCGGCGGAGCACCCGTTCACCGCGGAGCGCGCCACCTTCGTGGACGTCGCCGGTGTGCGGCACCCGGCGCCGGCGCCCCGGTTCGACCGGACCCCGGCGGCGGTTCCGACCCCTCCGGTGCCGGTCGGGGCGAACACCGCGGAAGTGCTCGCGAACATGGGTGTGGCGGAAGACCGAATTGCGGAACTGCGGCGGGCTGGAGCAATTGCGTGAACGGTCGGAGGCGCATTAATGACGACACCACGCCGTGACGGAGCGTGATGCCGGGCATTCGGCATCCGGGTGAGGCCGGTGCACCTGTGTCTTGTCCAAGCTGTGGGATTCGAGGGTCCTCGCGCTCACCTCGTGCCCAGGACATCGGCGCTGGAAACCGGCGGCTTTAGCCGCCATTCGGGTGACAACAGGCCCGGTGCAGACGTGCGGTGGCGGTGGATCCGCCGCCCTGCCTGGCGTGGTGGTTGTTCATCGCACGGGTGAATGAGGGAGCATGTCGGGTGACACGGGCGGTTCGCCGCCCCACCTGTGAGCGACATGGACGGAGAGGGACCTGTGAACCTCAAGAAGGTGCTGGTGCTGGCGGGCGTCGCGCTGGTGCTGTTCCTCCTGATCACCCAGCCGGAAGAGTCCGCGTCGGGGGTCCAGACGGCCCTCGGCTGGCTGCGCGAGGGTGCGGAGTCGATCATCACCTTCGTCAGGAGCCTCTTCGGGACGGCCACCCCCGTCGCCTAGTGACCCTCGGTGATCCTCGGCCCTCCGCGTTGAGCCGGACGGGTGGAATGAGGCCAATCACGCACTGGTAACGGGTGTTCTGGCGATTCAGGGTCTGGCGATTGTCAGACCTACCGAATACCTTCCGCTGCAATGGCCGATCCCCGACCGACGAGGAGGCATGGATGGTCGAGGACTCCGGGGTCCACGAGCTGTTGCAGCAGTGGGCGGCTGAACGGTCTGACGACGCAGAGATGCAGGAGGTGAACCGGATCAAGAACGCGTGGCTCGCGGAGGCTCCCCCCTCGGCGCCCGGCATCCCCGTGCAGCGGGGAGGCAGGAGTGGGCCGCGTGGCTTGGTCAAGGTCGACTCGGCGGATCCGGCCTACGTGGCCGCGATGCGCAAGCGGGCGCCGGAGGCACCCGAGGCACTGCTCGCCGCCGCGGCGAGCTACTGGCAGCTGGTGGGCGACGTCGCCGAGGCCGAGCAGTGGTGGGACGCGGGCATCAGCCCGCTGGACCAGCGCGCGCTCGACTACCGCGCCGCCGGCCTCACGCCTGCCGACCTCGGAAGGCGCCTGGGACCGATGACGGTTCTCCAGCACCTCCGCCGCGGTTCGGCCGCGGCCTGGTGCGTTGCTCGTCTGCAGAGGCAGCGCCGGGACGGCGTGGCGTAGGAGAAGCGGGCTGTCGAGGCATCGGCAGCCCCGAAGTTCACTCGCAAACGGGCACGCGCGCTCCCGTGGCGCGCTACCCCTCACGGGTGGCCTCCTGACAGGAGGCCTCACCCCAGTAGTGTGGAGGTCGTGCGCGGCCTCCTTACTCCCCAGCGTGTGCTGATCGCGCTCGCCTGTCTGGCGGCGCTGGTCCTCTGCTGCGGGCTCGCGTGGTGGCAGTGGCAGCGCTTCGAGTCCGCGAGCGGCACGTTCCAGAACCTCGGGTACGTGCTCCAGTGGCCGCTCTTCGGCCTCTTCCCCCTCTTCATGGTGTGGCGGTTCCGCCGTCTCGCGCGCCAGCGCCGTGACGAGGCTCTCTCCGCACCGGAGCCGGTTGCACCCCCCGTCGCACCGGTGACTACCGTTGACGCCGTCAAACCCGCGCCTGTCGAGCACTTCGACGACGAAGAAGACGCGGAGCTCGCGGCCTACAACCGCATGCTCGCGGACCTCAACGCGCGGGACGGTCGTTGAGCGAAGGCGGGCAGATGAAGGGTGCGTTGACCCGGTTCCGGGTCATGGCTTACGTGGTCGGTGTCTTCCTGCTGCTGCTGGTCGTGGCGATGGTGCTGAAGTACGCCGCCGGCATGGACCAGGCGATGAAGGTCGTCGGCCCGATCCACGGGTTCCTCTACGCCATCTACCTGGTGCTTTCGGTCGACCTGGCGCTGAAGCTGCGCTGGTCCATCAAGGGCACCGCGCTCGTGCTGGTCGCGGGGACGATCCCGTTCCTGTCGTTCTGGGCGGAGCGCAAGGTGGTGGAGAAGACTGCTCAGGGCGTGCCGCTGTGACGTTCGGCCTGCTAGCGTCTGGGGCAACCAACTGAACACGGCCGTCGATGTCGCGCGGGAGAAGCTCCCTTCAGCGGGAGCGCCGAAGGAGCAACTCCTCCCCGGAATCTCTCAGGCACAGATACCGCACGACGAAGGCAACTCTGGAAAGCAGGCTCATCAGGAGCCTCGCCCACGGTGCAAGTCGCTCCGGCGACGAAGCTCTCAGGCTCATGACAGAGGGGGAGGCTCGCTCTGGTGAGGAGTCTCCGGTGGACCGTGTCATTCTTCTGTTGCCTCAGCCGGCCTGGCCCGGCTCTTCGGCGCACCCTGGAGGAGCGTTCTGATGTCCCGCCTCACGCCACTGAACGCTGAGCACGAGTCGCTCGGCGCGATGTTCACCGACTTCGCGGGCTGGAAGATGCCGCTGCGCTACTCCAGCGAGCTGGCCGAGCACCACGCCGTGCGCACCACCGCCGGCCTGTTCGACCTCACGCACATGGGTGAGATCGTGCTGACCGGGCCGCAGGCCGGTGCCGCACTCGACTACGCGCTGGTCGGCCACATCTCCGCGCTCGCGGTCGGCAAGGCCCGCTACACGATGATCACCCAGGCCGACGGCGGCGTGGTCGACGACCTGATCGTCTACCGGCTGGGCGACGAGGAGTTCATGGTCGTCGCCAACGCCTCGAACGCCGCCGTGGTCGCCGAGGCGCTCGTCGAGCGGGCCGCCGGTTTCGACACCGCCGTCACGGACAGGTCCACGGACTACGCGTTGATCGCGATCCAGGGTCCGAAGTCGGTGGAGGTCCTCGCCGGACTGACCGACACCGACCTGTCGACGGTGAAGTACTACGCCTCCTACCCCTCGAAGGTGGCCGGAGTGGACGCGCTGCTCGCGCGCACCGGCTACACCGGCGAGGAGGGCTTCGAGCTGTTCGTCGCGCCCGACGACGCCGCCGCAGTGTGGACGGCGCTGCTGGAGGCCGGGCAGCCGCACGAGCTCAAGCCGTGCGGTCTCGGCTGCCGTGACACGTTGCGCCTGGAAGCCGGGATGCCGTTGTACGGCAACGAGCTGACCACCTCGCTCACCCCGTACCACGCGGGTCTCGGCCGGGTCGTGAAGCTCGACAAGCCGGGCGACTTCGTCGGCCGCGAGGCGCTGGCCGAGGTGTCCGAGTCCGATGTGGACTCCGTGCTGGTCGGCCTGAAGACCCCCGAGCGCCGCGCGCCCCGCCACGGTTACGCCGTGCTGAACGGCGACGAGGTCGTCGGCGAGGTGACCTCGGGCGCGCTGTCGCCGACCCTGGGCTACTCGGTGGCGATGGCCTACGTGAACCGGGCGAGCTCCGCGCCCGGCACCCCTCTGCTGGTGGACGTCCGCGGCAAGAAGCAGCCGGTCGAGGTCGTCGCACTTCCGTTCTACAAGCGCGCCAAGTAGGGAGATCCTCCAGATGTCCGACCAGTTCAACGCCTCCCTCGCGGAGTACGACCCCGAGGTCGCGCAGGCCGTTGCGGCCGAGCTGGCGCGCCAGCAGGGCACCCTCGAGATGATCGCCTCGGAGAACTTCACGCCGGTCTCGGTGCTGCAGGCCCAGGGTTCGGTGCTGACCAACAAGTACGCGGAGGGCTACCCCGGCCGCCGCTACTACGGTGGCTGCGAGCACGTCGACGTCGTCGAGCGCCTCGCCATCGAGCGCATCAAGTCGCTCTTCGGCGCCGGTTTCGCCAACGTCCAGCCGCACTCCGGCGCCCAGGCCAACGCCGCCGCGATGTTCGCGCTGCTGCAGCCCGGCGACACGATCCTCGGCCTGGACCTCGCGCACGGCGGTCACCTGACCCACGGCATGCGCATCAACTTCTCCGGCAAGCTCTACAACGTCGTGCCGTACCACGTCTCCGACGGTGACGGCCGCGTCGACATGGCCGAGGTCGAGCGCCTCGCCACCGAGCACCGCCCGAAGCTGATCGTCGCCGGCTGGTCCGCCTACCCGCGCCAGCTGGACTTCGCCGAGTTCCGCCGCATCGCGGACTCGGTCGAGGCCTACCTGATGGTCGACATGGCGCACTTCGCGGGCCTCGTGGCCGCGGGCCTGCACCCCTCGCCCGTCCCGCACGCCCACGTCACGACCACGACGACGCACAAGACCCTCGGCGGTCCGCGCGGCGGCGTGATCCTGTCGAACGACGCCGACATCGCCAAGAAGATCAACTCGGCGGTGTTCCCCGGCCAGCAGGGCGGTCCGCTGGAGCACGTGATCGCCGCCAAGGCCGTGGCGTTCAAGCACGCCGCGTCGGAGGAGTTCGCCGACCGCCAGCGCCGCACCCTCGACGGCGCCCGCATCCTCGCCGACCGCCTCTCGCAGCCCGACGTCGCGCAGGCCGGCGTGAAGGTGCTGACCGGCGGCACGGACGTGCACCTGGTCCTGGTCGACCTGGTCAACTCCGAGCTGGACGGCAAGCAGGCCGAGGACGTGCTGCACCGGATCGGCATCACGGTCAACCGCAACGCGGTCCCCAACGACCCGCGCCCGCCGATGGTCACCTCGGGTCTGCGCATCGGCACCCCGGCACTGGCCACCCGCGGCTTCGGCGAGGTGGACTTCACCGAGGTCGCCGACGTGATCGCCGAGGCCCTCAAGCCGGGCGCCGCGATCGACGAGCTGCGCGCCCGCGTCGAGGTGCTGGCCGCGAAGCACCCGCTGTACTCCACGCTCTAACCCTGTGGCAACGAAGGGGCGGCACCGGACCTCCGGCGCCACCCCTTCTCCGCCTGTTCGAACGTCACGCGGGGGCCCCGCGTTTCCCTGTGGGGAACGCGGGGCCCCCGCGTGACGTGAAAGAGCACTCGATCGGGTGAGAGCGGAACGACGGGAACCCCGGCCCCTTCCCCGGGGCCGGGGTTTCGCGTGTCAGGGTGTTGTGGGTGTCAGGTGGACAGTCCTAACGGGATGGTCGTTGCAAGGGGACTAGGCCGCGGGCACCGTCACGCCGGGGGGAAGGCATTCGACGTTGCGCTTGCCGTCGGGCTGGATCACGAACCAGGTGTTGCCGACGCCCTGGCCTTTCCAGGCACCCGGCTTCGGGTCCTGCGAGTAGGCGTAGAGCGCCCAGCCGTCGATCGCGACCTGCTTCTTGCCGTCAGCGCGGGTGATCAGCGAGACGAGCTTCGAGTCGATGCCCTCGACCTGCGGGATCGTGTCCGACAGCAGCGGCGGCCACGTGATGGCGCACTGGCCGTTGCAGTTCGACTTGCCTTCCGGCTTCGGGGTGTCCTTGTCGAAGCGGTACATCGTGCGGCCGTCGCCGTCCTGGACGACCAGGCCCATCTTGTCGACCGGCTTGCCGACCAGCTTCAGCGAGCTGACCGGTGCGGCTGCGGGGGGCTGCTGCGCGGCCGGGGTCTCCGGTGCCTGCTGCTGAACCGGGGTCTCGGGCGCCTGAGCGGGTTCCTGGAGTACCGGGGGCTGACCCACGTCGCCGTAGTCACCGAGGACGCCCAGGTCGGTTTCGGTCTGTGCCACCGGCTTCGAGTTCGTGCCACTTCCCGTGGCGCTCCAGACACCAAGACCCAGCACAACTGCCAGTCCCGCGGCGAGCCCGATGGCAATGCGGTTACGTCGGATCACACTCATGTCCTCCTTGTCCGTCGTTCGCTCTACCGGGCCATACGGGCGTGGTTGCGTCTCGGTTCAGAAACGAACCGAACCTCTTGCCGTCCCGAACGTCAGGCGGAGCCGGTTTCGCAGGAGGTGCAGGGTGGTCGTCGCTGGTCAGCTGGCAGGAGTGGCGGAACGGGTGCTGGGTGCGCCGCTTCCGATCGGGATTCGGGCGTGGGACGGGAGCGTGGCCGGCCCACAGGACGGGACCGTGCTCGTGCTCCGCTCCCGCGACGCGCTGCGCCGGCTCGTGTGGAGCCCGAACGAGCTCGGGCTCGCGCGGGCGTACGTGAGCGGCGAGCTCGACGTGGAAGGCGACCTCGCGGCCGGGCTCTCCCAGGTCTGGGGGCTGGTGCGGCGCGGCGTCACGCGCAGGCCGAAGCTCACCGAGGTGGTGCGGCTCGCGCTGGACCTCAAGGTGGTCGGGCGCAACCCGGACGCGCCGAAGGAGGAGGCACGGCTCAAAGGCGCGCTGCACAGCAAGAAGCGGGACCGGGACGCGATCTCGCACCACTACGACCTGAGCAACGCCTTCTACCGGCTCGTGCTCGATCCGAGCATGGCCTACTCGTGCGCGTACTTCACCGCCGCGGACGAGGAACTGGAGCAGGCGCAGCACAACAAGCTCGACCTGGTGTGCCGCAAGCTCGGCCTGCAGCCCGGCCTGCGGCTGCTCGACGTCGGCTGCGGGTGGGGCTCGATGATCATCCACGCGGCGAAGCACTACGGCGTGCACGCCACCGGGGTCACGATCTCCGCTCAGCAGCGCGAGCACGTCCTCTCGCGCATCGCGGCCGAAGGGCTGGAGGGCCGGGTCGAGGTGCGGCTGCAGGACTACCGCGAGGTGCGCGGCGAACCGTTCGACGCGATCTCCACGATCGAGATGGGCGAGCACGTCGGCGAGCGGAACTACCCCGAGTACGCCGCGACGCTGCACCGGCTGCTCAAGCCAGAGGGGCGGCTGCTGTTGCAGCAGATGTCGCGCGGCCGGAACGCGCCGGGCGGTGGTGCGTTCATCGAGTCGTACGTGGCACCGGACATGCACATGCGACCGGTCAGCCAGACGACCGGGTTCCTGGAGGCGGCCGGGTTGGAGATCCGGGACGTGCACGCGTTGCGCGAGCACTACGTCTGGACCGTCCGCGCGTGGGCGCGGACGCTCGAAGAGAGGTGGGACGAGGTCGTCGCGCTCGTCGGCGAGGGTCAGGCGCGCGTGTGGCGGCTCTACCTCGCCGGCGGCGCGCTGACGTTCGAGGAAGGACGGATGGGCGTGGACCAGGTCCTCGCGGTGCGCAGGAGCGAGAACGGCCGCAGCGGCATGCCGCGCGTGCGCCGTGAGCTGGTGGCCCGGTGAGCTACCCGGTCAGCTTCCTCGTGGTGCTGGTGGTGCTCACCGCGTTGTTCGGCTACGCGGACCGGCGCAAGCGCTACGACCTGGTCGACTCCGCCTGGGGACCTGGCTTCGCGGTGATCGCGGTGGTGACGTTCCTGTTCGCGGACGGCGAACCGGTGCGGAACGTGCTGGTCACGGCGCTCACGGTGATCTGGGGCGTGCGGCTCGGCGTGCACATCCTCCTGCGCAACCGGAACAGGGACGAGGACCCGCGCTACCGGGACATCCTCAAGCGCGCCAAGGGAAATCCGCGGCTGCGGATGTATCGGGTGTACCTGTTGCAGGCCGTTCTGATGTGGATCGTGTCGCTGCCGGTGCAGGTCGCACAGCACCTTCACGCGCCGTGGGGAGTGCTAGATTGGGCCGGAACGACCTTGTGGGTGGTCGGCTTCACAGTTGAGTCAGTTGGTGACTGGCAGCTCTCGCGGTTCCGGGCGGACCCGGCGAACGAGGGCGCCGTCATGGACCGCGGGTTGTGGCGCTACACCAGGCACCCCAACTACTTCGGGGACGCCGTGGTGTGGTGGGGTCTCTTCCTGTTCGCGGTGCACTCCTGGCCGGCGGCGCTCACGGTCATCAGTCCGGTGGTCATGACGTGGCTGCTCGCCAAGGGCACGGGCAAACCGCTGCTCGAGAGGGACATCGTGTCGCGCCGGCCGGGGTACGCCGAGTACGTGCGTCGTACCAGCGGTTTCGTTCCCATGCCCCCGCGTTCGCGCGCGGGATAGTGTGAGCGGGTGGGCAACGACATCTCCTTCCCGCGCCAACAGGCGCGCTCTCAGCGGTTCACCGTCGGCGCACCGCGCACCTTCGCGGTGTCGCCGGACGGTTCGCGCGTGTTCTTCCTGCGCCCGGCCACGGCCACGAGCCGTGCGAACGGGCTGTGGGAGCTGAACACGACCACCGGCGTCGAACGGCTGGTGGCCGATCCCGGCCGCCTGCTGACCGATCCGGAGGACCTGCCCGCGGAGGAGAAGGCCCGCCGCGAACGCACGCGCGAGTCCGGCGCGGGCATCGTCGGCTACGCCCTGTCCGGTGACGCGAACGTCGCCTCGTTCGCCCTGTCCGGCCGCCTGTTCGTGGCCGACCTGGTGAGCGGGGACGTGCGCGAGCTGCCGACCGGTGGCGGCGTCATCGACCCGCGCGTCGACCCGACGGGTCAGCGCGTGGCGTACGTGACGCGCGGGACCCTGCGCGTGGTCGAGCTGGACTCGGGCGACGACCGCGCGGTCGCCGTGCCCGACGGCGAGGACGTCACGTTCGGCCTGGCCGAGTTCATCGCCGCCGAGGAGATGTCGCGCTACCGCGGCTACTGGTGGGAGCCGGACGGCACCCGCCTCATCGCCGCGCGCGTGAACAACTCCCCGGTGCGCCGCTGGTACATCGCCGACCCGGCGAACCCCGCGACGCCGGCCACCGAGATCGCCTACCCGGCGGCGGGCACGGACAACGCCGCGGTGTCGCTGCACGTGGTGTCGCTGGACGGCACCTTCGTGCCGGTGCTGCTGGAGTTCGACTACCTCAACGACGTGCACTGGTCAGCCGGTGGTGCGCCGCTGATCACCACGCAGACCCGCGACCAGCGCACCCGCCGCGTCCACGCGCTCGCCCCGGAGACCGGTGCGGTGTCCGAGCTCGCCGTCGAGACCGACCCGGTGTGGCTGGAGGTCAGCGACGGCGCCCCGGCGTGGACGCCCGACGGCCGCCTGGTCCGGATCGTGCACTCCGGCGACGAGTACGCGTTGCAGGTCGGCGACGACGTCGTGACCGAAGGTCTGCAGGTGCGCCGGGTCCTGGACATCACCGACGACTCCGTGCTGATCGCGGCCTCCGCCGATGACCCCACCCAGGTGCACGTCCACTCCATCGGCGCGACGGTCGAGCGGCTGTCCACAGGGGACGGTGTGCACACCGCCGTCCGGGGCGGTGGCACGGTTGTGCTCGCATCGTCCTCTTTGGACTGGTACGGCTCGAAGGTCACCGTCGGCGGTCGCGAGATCGAGTCGTGGGCCGAGACGCCGGTCATCAGGGCGTCCCCGCGCATGCTGACCCTCGGCGAACGCGACCTGCGCGCGGCCCTGCTGCTGCCTGCCGATCACGTGCCGGGCACCAAGCTCCCGGTGCTACTGGACCCCTACGGCGGCCCGCACGCCCAGCGCGTCCTGACGGCCCAGAACGCCTTCCTCGCCTCGCAGTGGCTCGCCGACCAGGGCTTCGCGGTGCTCGTCGCCGACGGCCGCGGCACCCCCGGCCGCGGTCTGGCCTGGGAACGCGCCATCGCGTTCGACTTCGCCGGCGCCACCCTGGAGGACCAGGTCGACGCCCTGCACGCCGCGGCGGCACTCGAACCCGACCTCGACCTCGGCCGGGTCGCCATCCGCGGCTGGTCCTACGGCGGTTACCTGTCGGCACTGGCCGTCCTGCGCCGCCCGGACGTGTTCCACGCGGGCATCGCCGGCGCCCCGGTCACCGACTGGCGCCTCTACGACACCCACTACACGGAGCGCTACCTCGGCCACCCCGACGAGCGGCCAGAGGTCTACGACTCCAACTCGCTCATCGCCGACGCGGACAAGCTCTCCCGCCCGCTGATGATCGTCCACGGCCTCGCCGACGACAACGTCGTGGCCGCCCACACCCTGCGCCTGTCCAGCGCCCTGCTGGCGGCGGGCCGGCCGCACACCGTGCTGCCGCTGTCCGGTGTCACGCACATGACGCCGCAGGAGCAGGTCGCGGAGAACCTGCTGCTGCTCCAGGTGGACTTCCTGAAGCAGGCGCTCGGCTAGGCGCGCACGAACGGAGGAGGGGCGCCTCCCGGTGACCGGGAAGCGCCCCTCTCTCGTGCCGGAAACCGGCTCAGGCCAGCGACTGCCGCACCCGGTACGGCGGAATGCTGTTGCCCAGCAACGCCAGGTCGTCGATCGACTCCGGCCGGTACCCGGCCGTGGCCAACCGCTCGACCATCAGCGCCGTCGGGTCCTCGACGACGTCCGCGCGCCCGAACAGGTACGCCCACTCGTGCTCGTCAGAGCCGTAGTACGCGACCGTCTCGAACACCTCGTTGAACCGCTGCCAGGAGCGGATCAGCGTGGTGTTGCGCCACATCGTCTGGCAACCGGACTGGTTGACGACGACGCCGCCGGGACGCAGCAGGGCCTTGCACATGCGCAGGAAGTCCGCGCCGTACAGGCGGTTGTGCTGCGCCTCCTCCTCGCGCTCGTCGGGCAGGTCCACCAGCACGATGTCGTACTTCTCCGACGTCGTGCGGATGTACTCGAACCCGTCGATGTACTGCACGCGGATCGGGCCCTCGCCCTTCTCCGCCAGCGCCAGCTCCTCGGTCGTGTAGCCGTACGGGAGGTGCTCCGCGCACAGCTTCACGGCCTGCTCGTCGATGTCGATGTGGTCGACGACGGTGGCGCCGTGCTGCACCGCCATCTGGCACACCACGCCCTCGGACGAGCCGATGACCAGCACCCGCTCGACCTGGTCGGCCAGCAGCAGCGCCGGCACCATCAGGGCCTCGTGGTAGGTCAGCTGGCTGAGCTCCGTGGACTGGCGGTCGTCGTCGCAGAACAACGACAGGCCCTGGGCGGTGCGGGCGATCACCAGGTGCTGGAAGTCGGTCTTGGTGTCGACCAGCACCTCGTCCACGCGCCAGTGGCGGGTCATGCCCTCGGCGAGCGGCTCGTTGATCGTGTTCACGCGGCGTGCTCCTTGATGCCACGAGTGACGAGGTCCGTGCTCACGTGAGCAGCGCCCAGAGCGTCAGCGAGTAGCTGGACGGCGAGCGCGGGTTTCGCACGAGTACCGCAGGTGAACACGTCGACGAACACCGACCCCACCTCGGGGTAGGTGTGGATGGACGCGTGGGACTCCGACAGCAGGGCCAGCACGGTGACTCCTTGGGGATCGAACTTCTTGGAGATCACCTCCAGCACGGTTGCGTCGGCCTGCGTGAGAACCTCACCGAGGGCGTGGCGCAAGAACTGCTCGTCGTCGAGCAGATCGGCACTCACACCCGAAAGCTCTGCAAGTACGTGCTGTCCCGCGAACAAACCGACGGTCTCCTCGGTCTGACAGGGCGCTTCGGACATCAATCACTCCAAACTATGTGAAGTACAGGCGGACTCAGACGCAGTACGTGGCCAGCGGCGGGAAGCCGTTGAAGCACACGGACGAATAGGAGGAGGTGTAGGCGCCGGCGTGGAGGATGTCCACGTGGTCGCCCGCCCTCAGGTCGAGCGGCAGGTCGTAGCGGGTGTGCTGGTAGATCACGTCGTCCGCGTCGCAGGTCGGACCGGCCAGCACCACCGGTCCGGTCGGCCCGCCGTCGCGCGAGGTGCGCAACCGGTACGCGATCGCCTCGCCCTCGGTCTCGGCGAGCCCCTGGTAACGGCCGATGTCGATGTACACCCAGCGGCGTTCGTCCGCATAGGACTTGCGCGACACCAGCACGACCGACGAGCGGATCATCCCGGCCTCCGCGGAGATCGCGCGCCCCGGTTCGATCATCACCCGCGGGCGTGCGGCACCGAAGTGCCGGGCCAGCGACTCCTCGATGGCGGCGGCGAAGGCCTCAAGGCCCGGCGTGTCCTCCTGGTACACGGCCGGAAGCCCGCCGCCCAGGTTGACCGTGGTGGTCTCGATGCCCTCCGCGCGCAGCTTCGCGGCGATCAGGGCGGCGTCGGCGATGCCGGAGTCCCAGCCCGCCACGGACAGCTGCTGCGAGCCCGCGTGGAAGGCGACGCCCAGAGGAACGAGCCCCAACCGGTGCGACAACCGCAAGAGATCCGTCGCCATCTCCGGATCGCAACCGAACTTGTTGCCGAACGGGTAGGTGGAACCCTTGCTGTGGACGAGGATCCGCACCAGGACGGACGAACCGGGCGCGTGCTCGGCGAGGAACCGCACGTCCTGCTCGCTGTCCGACACGAACAGCCGCACCCCGCGGGAGAAGGCGTACGCGATGTCGGCGGCCTTCTTGATGGGGTTGCTGTAGGAGATCGACGACGGTGCGGCGCCGCGCGCCAGGCACAGGTCGATCTCCGCGGGGGAGGCGACGTCGAACTGGGCGCCCTGGGCGACCAGCGTCGCGACGACGTCGGCCTCGGGGTTCGACTTGACCGCGTAGAAGATGTCGATGGACGGCATCGCGGCGTGGATCGCCTGGTAACGCGCGCGGATCGTCTCGAGGTCGATCACCAGACACGGTGTCGACGGGTGCTCCTGGTCCAGGAAACGCCGAATACGAGCCTCTGCCTCGTAACGCCGGTCGACGGCGAAGCTCTCGGTCATTTCCCCAGGGTTCCCCCTTCATCCGCCTCGCGTCCGTACGCGGGCACGGCCGTCCACTCTACGGCCTGCACACCGCAAGTGCGCAATCCCGTGGGGCCGAGTGTGATTTAGCCAGCAGACCGGAGCTCGACCAGCGTGATGTCCGGGGGAGCGCCCACGCGCACCGGCGGCCCCCAGAAACCCGCACCACGACTGACGTACAGCCACGTGTCGTCCACCTTCGACAGCCCCGCGACAGCGGGTTGCTGCACCGGCACCACGAAGTTGAACGGCACCATCTGTCCGCCATGTGTATGACCGGACAACTGCAGGTCGACTCCGCGTGAAGACGCGTCGCCCACCTGCACCGGCTGGTGCGCCAGCAGCACGGCGGGGTTGGCGCGGTCGCGGCCGGCGAAGGCGCGGTCGAGGTCGGGGCCGTCGCCGTAGGACTTCCCGGTGACGTCGTTCACGCCGACGAGCTCGATCCCACCGGCGACGGTCAGGCCCTCGTTGCGCAACGGGTGCACGCCCAGCCGGTCGAGCTCGGAGATCCACTGCTCGTGACCGGAGAAGTACTCGTGGTTGCCGGTCACGAAGAAGCTGCCGTGCCGGGACACCAGGTCCCGCAGCGGTGCCGCGGCCTCGCCCAGCTCGGCCACGGTGCCGTCGACCAGGTCGCCGACGATCGCGACGAGGTCGGCCTCCTGCTCGTTGATCATCCGCACGATCCGCTCGGTGTGCGAGCGGCCGAGCAGCGGGCCGAGGTGGATGTCGCTCACCACCGCGATCCGGAAACCGGACAGCGAGGGCTTCAGCTTGTCCAGCGTCACCGGCACGTTCAGCAGCTGCGGGTCGCCGAGCGCCTGCGTCATGCCGTACCCGACGACACCGCCCGCGGCGATGCCGGAGCCGATCGCGACCGACCGCGCGATGAACAGGCGGCGACCGGGGTCGGGCACGACCTCGACCGGCTCGGCCGCCTCCGCGCCGGTGCCGACGGGCACGGGTGCGGCGCTGGCCCTGCGCAGCAGGATGCGCCGCGGGACCTCGGCGATGCCCAGCGCGATGGCCAGGTAGAACAGCACGGCCAGCCACACGAAGCCCGGCCAGGCGAAGAACTTCCCGTACTCCGGCGGCACCCGGCGCGTCACGACCAGCGCGCTCATCAGCACCAGGAACGCGCCGGCGATGGCGGCGGTGCCGACGCGGCGCCCGAGCGAGCGCGGCCGGGTGGTGTCCACGACCAGCCTGCGCCACAGGTAGAAGTGGCCCAGTGCGGTGGGGACGCCGAGGAGCAAAAGGAAAATCACGACATCAGTATGCGTTTCGCGAACTCCGTGCAACCCGCCAGGTTGGCGGTGGCGTGAGTAACCCGGTACCGCAGACAGGGGGAGACCTGATGAGTGACCGGGACGCCGCGTTCCAGGAGTACTTCGCGGCCCGTTCCGACGCCATGCGCGGCACGGCGTATCTGCTGTGCGGCGACTGGCATCGCGCGGAAGACCTCGTGCAACAAGCCTTCACGAAGCTCTACCTGGCGTGGCGGCGAATAGACCGGCACGAGGCGCTGGACGCCTACACCAGGCAGGTACTGGTGCGGACGTTCCTGTCCGAGCGGCGGCGCGGGTGGTTCCGGTTCGAGTCGGTGAGCGAGGACCTCGCCGACTCGGCCGCTGCACCGGGTCGCTACCCGGAGGAGCGGATGGTGCTGCTGGAGGCGCTGGCGAAGGTGCCTCCGAAGCAGCGCGCGTGCCTCGTGCTGCGGTACTGGGAGGACATGTCCGTCGACCAGACGGCCGCTGTCCTCGGGGTTTCGGGAGGAACGGTCAAGAGCCAGGCCGCGCGGGGGCTGCAGACGCTGCGCGGTCTGCTCTCACAGCAGGAGAGGGTTCGATGAACGAACAGGACCTCAGGACGGCTTTCCAGGACGTGGTGGTGACCAGCAGCCCCCCGCCGGCCATGGATCCGAACCGTGCGCTCGACGTCGCGCGCAAGGCCCGGTCCAGGCGGCGGTCGTCGCAGGTCGGCGCGGTGGTGGCGGTGCTCGTGGTGGGCATCGGCCTCGGGTCGGCGTTCGCGCTCGACCCCGGCGGCACGCAGGACTACCTCATCGGTGCGGGGCCGAGCAGCAGCAGCTCCCAGCCGGGTGCCTCGTCGAAGATGGCGTGGCCGTCCGGGCAGAACGACCGCACCGCGCAGCAGGGCCCGCAGGCGGCGCGCGGCGTGCAACTGCTGGAGGCGGTCAAGCAGTCCGCCCAGGCGCACGGCTTCGAGACGCCGTCGCTGAAGTACCAGGACACGAAGTACCAGAACGGCGACCTGCTCCACACCCAGGCGCAGATCTCGTCGAACGAGGGTGAGCCCGAGGTCTGGGAGTACACGTCGTACGTGCCGGTCCGCAAGAACGGCAAGGTCGGCAAGCTGATCGTCGAGGTGTCCACGCCCAGCCAGGGCAGCGCCTCCGAGCCGTGTGCCCTGGCCAGGCAGTTCTGGGGCATGAGCCGGGCGATGTGCAAGGTGCGCGACGTCGACGGGAAGAAGGTCGGTGACGCGGCCAGCACGGACCAGGGCCGCGTGATGGGCTGGATGTCGTACAAGCACCCGAACGGCTGGGTCGTGAACGTCGCCCAGAGCGCGGGCTACGACGGAGGCGGCTACCCGGCGCTCGACGTCGAGCCGTTCTCCGGCGAAGAGCTCGCCGCCATGGCGGTCGACCCGAAGTTCGTCCTCGGGAGCTGACCCGGTCGCACACGGAGGGCGGTCACGTTCTGTGGCCGCCCTCTCTCCTGCGTCCGATCGGGTGTTTTGGCAGGTAGAGTGCCGCCCGCGATGCGGACTCTGCTCATCGACAACTACGACTCGTTCACGTTCAACCTCTTCCAGCACCTGGCCGAGGTGAACGGCGCCGAACCCGTGGTCGTCGCCAACGACGACCCGCGCTTCCGGCTGTCCGCGCTGCGGTCGTTCGACAACGTGGTGATCTCACCGGGGCCCGGCCGGCCCGGCAACCCCGCCGACTTCGGCCTCTGCCGCGCGGTGGTCGAGCACGCCGAGATCCCGTTGCTCGGCGTGTGCCTGGGCCATCAGGGACTGTGCCTGTCCTACGGCGCCACGGTCGGTCCCGCGCCGGTGCCACGCCACGGCATCGTCTCACCGGTGACGCACACGGGCGTCGACGTGTTCGCCAGTCTGCCGTCACCTCTCGAAGTGGTCCGCTACCACTCGCTGGCGGTCACCGAGCTGCCTCCCTCCCTGGAAGCCGTCGCGTGGAGCGACGACGGCGTGCTGATGGGTGTGCGCGCGCTCGACCGCCCGGCGTGGGGCGTGCAGTTCCACCCCGAGTCGATCTGCACCCAGTCCGGCCGGGAGCTGCTGGCGAACTTCGCCGCCCTCACCCCCGCCCGGACCGCCGCCGTCCCCGAACCCGCGATGGTTCGTACAACGGCTCAGAAGCGCCCTGTGCACGTCCGGCGCCTGGACCTGGCCGTGGACGCGGAGCAGGCGTTCGCGGCCCTCCACGGGACCGCTGAGACCGCGTTCTGGCTGGACAGCGGCTCCGGCGGGCGGTTCTCGTTCCTGGGCGATGCCTCAGGACCCCTCGCGCGGGTGGCCCGGTACTCGGTGCCGGACCGGGAGCTGGTCGTCGACGGCGAACGCCTGCACTGCCCGTCGTTCTTCTCGTGGCTGGACGAGGACGTGGCCGCCTGGGCCGTCGAACACCCCGACGTGCCGTTCGACTTCGCGCTCGGCTGGGTCGGCTACCTCGGGTACGAGCTGAAAGCCGAGTGCGGCGGTGACTCCGCCCACCGGTCCGACCACCCCGACGCGTCGTTCGTCTTCGCCGACCGCGCCGTCGTGATCGACCACCACGAAGACACCACTTATTTGCTGTCGTTGACCGACGACGACTGGTTCGACCAGGTATTGGTCGTATTGAACGCACTCACCCCGTTGCCGGCCCCCGAACCGCCCGCCGCGGCCACCGTGCAACTGCGGCACCCGCGCACGCACTACCTGAAGCTGATCAACGCGTGCCAGGAAGCCATCACCGCCGGCGAGACCTACGAGGTCTGCCTGACGAACATGATGTCCTGGCAGGCCGACGTGGACCCCTGGGCCGCTTATCGGCTGCTCCGCGCCGCAAATCCCGTACCGTTCGGCGCGTTGCTGCGTTTCGGTGAACTGTCCGTGCTCAGCGGGTCACCCGAACGATTTATCCGCGTCGACCGGGATGGCGTCGTCGAGTCATCGCCGATCAAGGGCACCCGCCCCCGCGGCGAAGACGCCGCCGAAGACGAGATGTTGCGCACAAGCCTGGCCCGATCGGTCAAGGACCGCGCCGAGAACCTGATGATCGTGGACCTCGTCCGCAACGATCTCGGCACCTGCGCGGAAGTCGGTTCCGTCGAGGTGACCCGGTTGTTCGACGTCGAGACCTACACCACCGTCCACCAATTGGTGAGCACCGTGCGGGCACGACTTCGACCGGACAGTTCCGCCGTCCGATGTGTTCGAGCCGCGTTTCCCGGCGGGTCCATGACCGGAGCACCGAAGATCCGGACCACGCAGATCCTCGACGGGCTCGAAGCTGGTCCACGTGGCGTGTACTCGGGAGCCCTCGGATACTTCTCGCTCAACGGCGCCGCGGACTTCAGCATCGTCATCCGAACGCTGGTCCGCAACGGTGCCCAGGTCAGTTTCGGCGTCGGCGGAGCAGTCATCTCGCTGTCCGAGCCGGACGCGGAATTCGAGGAGACGGCGGTCAAGGCGACAGCCGTGTTGCGGCTGTTCGGAGCGGACTTTCCCGGTCGCTGATCCCACGCGTTCCGGGGATGGTGTGAACGAACCGGGACGTGTTACACCTTTGTGCTTCTGTTCTTGGTAACACGTCGGCCGGCCACCCGGCCGACGTGTGGAAACCCCGCGAGTCCGCGCAGGTCAGGACGCGTGCGCTTCCTGGAACTGCACGACCAGGTTCTGCGGAATGCGGCCGCGGTCCGAGATCTGGTGCCCCTGCGCACGGGCCCAGTCCCGAATGCGCTGCGCCTCAGCCTTGTCACTGGCCTTCACCGTGGACTTGCCGGTGCCCTTGCGCTGCTTGCGGCCACCCGCACGACGAGCCTTGGCGACGAAGTCCGCCAGCGACTCGCGAAGCCGCTCCGCATTTCCCTTCGACAGGTCGATGGCGTACTCGACACCGTCAAGTGCGAAGGTCACGGTCTCGTCGGCTTCTCCGCCGTCGAGGTCGTCGATGAGTTGGACGACGGTCTGCTGTGCCACTGTTCCTCCGTTGGGTACTCACATAGCACGCGGATCCTCGACCAAACCACGTGCACCGACAACACCATAGTCCACACGAGGAAAAACGGCGAACCTTTCGCCGCTGAAATGTGACCCAACCGCCCGGTCGGGGCATTTTGCGGAGGAAACCGCAGGGGTGTTATGGGTCCAAAATGTGCAGCTAGTCGTCTCATCACGCCGCTGTTGCTGGGCTTGCCGGACGCTTCACCATTCCCGCTGACGGAGCAGCGTTGCACATAACGCACCACCCGTCCTCCGGGTATCCTGCACATACCCGCCAGGGGTAGGGAAGGTCAGGAGCGATGCACGGGTACACCGCGGACAAGGACGCATACCTCAAGCGACTGCGCCGCATCGAGGGACAGATCCGCGGCCTCCAGCGCATGGTCGAGAACGACGAATACTGCATCGACGTCCTCACCCAGATCGCCGCCGCCACGAAGGCCCTCCAGGCCGTCTCCCTCGGCCTCCTCGACGAGCACCTCAAGCATTGTGTCGCCCAGGCCGTCGCCGAAGGCGGCCCCGTCGCCGAGGAGAAGCTCGCCGAAGCCACCGCGGCCATCAGCCGTTTGGTGAAGTCCTAGGGGTACCCGCAACAAACCACACCGCCAGATCCGCTACAGTTCACCCCGCTACGCCCCCGTAGCCCAATCGGCAGAGGCAGCGGACTCAAAATCCGTCCAGTGTGCGTTCGAGTCGCACCGGGGGCACGACCTTCGGGCGGGGTATGTCTGCGGAACGCGCGGACATACCTCGCCCGTGGTGTTTTCTGGGCTCCCAGGTCCCCGGCCGGGCGTTGTTTTGCGCCTTGGTGCGTGGGAGGGTCGGAACGCGATGACCTTGCTGGCGGGGGTGGTGTGGTGGGGTTGCGGGTCGAGGTGGACCACTCGCTCGGCGGGCGGTGGACGTCGTTGCGCAGCGGGGAACGCGAGTGGCTGTGGGCCAGAGAGGACCCGGCACGCGCGGCGGTGTCGCCCGGAGACCCGTGGGTGGACGCGGGCGGGCTGGAGGAATGCGTTCCGACGCTGCGCGGGCTGCCCGACCACGGTGACGTGTGGAGCCGGCCCTGGCACGAGGTCGACGGCTGGTGGGCGGTGGAGACACCGGAGTTCTCGTTCCGGCGGCGCTTCGGCGGTGAAGGCGACGTGGTGGTCGTCGACTACGAGCTGACGGCCGAACCCGGCTATCGGTTCGTGTGGGCGGCACACGCGTTGCTGGAGCTCAGCCAGGAAGCCCGTCTGGAGGCGCCGGAAGGTGTCCCGGTGCTGATCGCCGACCCCGCGCCGGTGATGAGCGAGTGGCCGGCGGGACTGGCAACGCTCGGACCGGACGACGGCACGGCGACCGGTGCGGTGCTGCGCCACGACCGCATCCGGGTGGTCGACGGCGAGCACGCGCTCGACTTGCGGGTGGAGTGCGCGGGACAGCCGGTGTCGATCGCGCTGTGGCGGAACCTCAAGGGCTGGCCGGAACCGGAGCCCTACCGCAGCATCGGGGTGGAACCCATGGTCGGCGCGAGCTTCGAACGCACCGACCCCGACAACCCGGTCGCCGTCGTGCCCGCCGAAGGGATCGTGCGGTGGCGGCTCACCGTGGAATCGGCGTGACCGTGCGGCCCCCGAAGGTGTCCTCAAAGGACTGAAGCTCCGGGTGCGTGCCTGCCGTGAGCTGATCTGCCCACAGCAGCAACGGAAGCGGCCGCGGCGGTGGCACCGGCATCGTCGGGTGCATGACGAACGACAAGATGTTCAGCCCCGGTCTGAGGGACCGGTTCTTCGCGCAGCGGGTGCTGATCCTCGACGGCGCGCTCGACGACGACAACGGCACGGTGCTCGCGACCCAGATGCTGTCGCTGGCGAGCGAGGACCCGCGGCAGGACATCGCGCTGTGGATCCACTCGCCCGGCGGGTCGGTGCCGTCGATGCTGGCGATCCGCGACGTGATGCGGCTGGTCCCGTGCGACGTGGCGACCCTCGCGCTGGGTCTCGCGTGCAGCGCGGGCCAGTTCCTGCTCTCCGCCGGCACCAAGGGCAAGCGGTTCGCGTTGCCGCACGCCCGCATCCTCATGCACCAGGGGTCCGCGGGCATCGGCGGCTCCGCGGTCGAGGTCGAGGTGCAGGCCGACGACCTGCGCCACACCAGGGACACCGTGCTCGGGCTGATCGCCGAGGACACCGGTCAGCCGTTCGACCGGATCTTCACCGACTCGCTGCACGACCGCTGGTTCACCACCGACCAGGCCCGCGAGTACGGGTTCATCGACCACGTCGTCAGCGACCTGGGCCAGGTCGTCCCCGTCCGCACCCACCAGCTGGGCCTGCACTCCGGAGCCGTCGCATGAGCACCTACACCATCCCCAACGTCATCACCCGCGACGCCCGCGGCGAGCGGATCATGGACGTCTACTCGCACCTGCTGTCGTCGCGGATCGTCTACCTGGGCACCGGGATCGACTCGGGCGTGGCCAACGCGCTGATAGCGCAGCTGCTGCACCTGGAGTCGGACAACCCCGACCTGGAGATCAACCTCTACATCAACTGCGAGGGCGGCGACCCGTCGGCGATGCTCGCGCTCTACGACACCATGCGCTACATCAAGGCACCGGTGGCGACGACGTGCGTGGGCCAGGCCGTCGCGGCGGGCGCGGTCCTGCTGGCCGCGGGCGCGGAGGGCCGCCGGTCACTGCTGCCGCACGCCAGGGTCGTGCTGCACCAGCCGGCGGCACAGGGCAGGGGCACGATCCCGGACCTCATCCTCGCCGCCGACGAGGTCGTCCGGGTGCGCTCCCAGTTGGAGAACGTGCTGTCGCGGCACACCGGGCGCGACGTCGCCCAGCTGCGCCACGACACCGACCGCGACCGGGTGTTCGACGCGGAGGGTGCCGTGGCGTACGGACTGGCCGACCAGGTGCTGGAGCAGCGCTAGGCCGCCATGAGCACCGGTCCGCTGGGACGGCCGAGGGACCGCGTGGTCATCACCGGGCCGCCGGGGCGGTGCACCGGACGCGCGGTCTGGAAGTGCCGGACCTGGCCCGCGATGCCGACGAGCAGGTCGGCCAGGTCCACGCCCAGCGCACCGGTGACCGCGGCGATCATCTCGCTCGACGGCTCCTTGCGCCCGCGTTCGATCTCGGACAGGTACTGCGTCGAGATGCCCGCCCGTTCGGCCACGTCGACCAGGCGGGCACCCTGGAGCTTCCCTGATCTCGCGCAGCTTCCGGCCGAGCGCCTCGCGCCACAGCGGCTGCGGCTCGCGCTTGCCCTTGAAGTCGAAGATGTCCGCCATGCCGCCATCGTGACAGCAGCCGCACCGGCCGGAAGGTGCGTTCTGCTGTCGGCAGAAAGACGCCGTCAGCTCAACGCGGCGACCACCGGGCACGTCTCGCGCGGCCCGTTCGCGGCCACGTCGAGCAACGCCAGCCGCACCCGTTCGAGGTCGCGCACCCGTTCCTCGATCTCGCCCACCTTCTCCTCGATCACCCCGCCCAGCCCGGCCACGTCGACCGGACCGGCGGACAGCGCGAGGATCTGGTCGATCTCGGTGAGCGTGAACCCGAGCAGCTGCGCGCGGCGGATGAACTTCAGCCGCTTCACCACCTCCGGCTCGTACTCGCGGTACCCGCCGCTGGTGCGCGCCGACGGGACGACGAGCCCGCGCCGTTCGTAGAACCGCACCGTGCTGATGCCCACGCCCGCCGACCGGGCCAGTTCGGAGATGCGCACCACCGGACGCTACCCCGCCCTGCGCCCGGCCAGCAGCGCCCGCAGCTGCGCCGCACCCCACGCCACCTCCAGCACCAGGAACACCACCAGCACCGGCGTCTCACCCTGCCAGAGCGCCCGGGTGAACCACCCGCTGAACAGCACCCTGCCCACCGTGTCCGCGGCGATCAGCACCGGTTCCGGCCGCACCCACCGGACCACCGACCACAGCACCACGACCGTGCCGAACAGCGTGGCGAACAACAACGTCATCGCGTTCGGCGGGGGAGGCGGCGCACCCGGCAGCCCGAGCGCCGCGTGCAGGTCCCCGATCAGGCCCAGCGCGAACGCGGCGGTCCACGGCGTGAGGAAGGCGGCGCTCGCCACCAGGTCGTACAGCGCGCCCGCCCGGCCCCACCTGGTCACCGCGGCGCGTTCCGAAGTCTCGACGGTCTCGATCACACCGCCACCCTTGACCCTGCACCACGGTGCAGGGTCAAGCCCGCTCACGGGGCGCGCCGCGACTGTGACGTGAAGGCGTGGGCGCGGCCAACTGCTCCACCACACCGCAGACGTGAGATCGCGTGGTGCATGCCCCTGGATGTCGGCCTTGGTTGCCGGGCGCGCCGTCCTCCGATGCGTGGGGGAGCACAGGGAAGAACGAGGTCGCCGCTGCCAGCGTGCCTGATGCGGACCAGGAACGAAGTAGTCCCGACACCGGTTGTAGATCTTCCACTAAGCTTTTGAGCTGGGACTATGTACTAAATTTTGATCCTTGTGGTCATGTCAAAATTCAGCTGATAGTGTTACCTGACCCACTCGGCTTGAGCGGGCTCCAACACAAGTCGGGAGGGTCGCAGTCGCGATGAGTCCACAGCAGGGCGAGAATTTCGGCCCCTGGTTGGCCCGTCAGCTCCGCAAGACGGGCATGACCCAAGCCCAGCTCGCTGACGATCTGAAGATCACCAGGGCTGCGGTGTCCGCATGGGTCAACGGTCGCGCCGAGCCTCGACCGGACACCCAGCGCAGGATCGCCGAGATTCTCGGCACCGACTCCGCTTCGGTCTACAACCGCACGGACGTGGTGCTGCAGACGCCGCCGCAGTGGCATCACCGGTCGGCGCACAGGGACGGTGGTCGCGAGTACGGAAATGCCGCCGCTTTCGCGTTTGACGCGAACTTGACCGCGCTGGCACGCGAGGCGACGCAGAACTCCCTGGACGAGCGGTATGACACCAGTCAGCCGGTGCGAGTGCGCTACACGTTGCACGAACTCACCGGTGAGCACCTCGATGCGTTCCTCGCCGCAATCCGCTGGAGCGACCTGCGTGAGCACTACGACCAGGCCGCGGCCGCAGAGCAAAAGGTCTCGCGCAGTCTGAAGGCTGCGCTGGACGACCTGGACGAGAGCAGGAGGCTGGTCCTGCTCAAGGTTGACGACTACAACGCGGCCGGACTCACCGGCGACGAGTACGGGAACGGTCGGTACACGGCCGTGGTCCGCAGGCAGCTGGACAGCTTCAAGGAGAGCGGCACCAAGGCAGCCGGCTCGTACGGCCTCGGAAAGGTGACCCTGTGGGCCACGAGCCGGTTCAGCCTGGTGCTGATCAACTCGACGCTTTCGGAACCCTATGAGGGCCACAGCGAGAGACGGCTCGTCGGGCGCCTGGACCTGCCGTGGCGCGAGGTCGGCGGCAAGGCATACGCAGGTCCGGCGTGGTTTGGGCAGGCCGACACACAACCCGAGCGGGAAGAGGTCTCCCGGTCGTGGTGGGCGGACGAGCAGACTGTGCGCGATCTCCACTTGGAGCGGCTCACCGATGAGCCCGGTACTTCCTTCCTCATCGTCGGCGCGCATGACGCGTCGGGCACGGCCGAGACGCTTCAGCAGATGCACGAGAAGCTGGTGAAGTCGCTCGCGGACGGGTTTTGGGCGGCAATGATCGGTGGGCAGGACGCCGGTCCGTTGCTGGAGGCGAGCGTTGTGACCATGCGGAACGGCCGGGTGTTCAAAGACGAAGAACGAGTCGATCCGCACATGGCGCATCCTGCGTTGAGCCGTGCGTTCGAGGCGTATCTCAATCGGGAGACGGTCGACGAGTTGACCTCGAACGTTGATGTCGCGCGGGCTGATGTGACGCTCTCCGTACCGCCACTCCGGTCGGAACGGAGGAAGGAAGGTGGAGGTGACCACCGAGCCGTACTGCTGGTCACCCCTGCCGGTGAGGACGACGATCCGGTTAACCAGGTCGTGTACATGCGGGGAAGCCGGATGACGGTGATGCGGAAGCGACCACGTGAGCTTCCGTTGGGGGCGACTCGGTTCCACGCCGTGTTGCTCGCCGGCTACGCCACCGGTCGCGAGGGGCAGGAGGTGGAACTTGCTGAGCAGTTCCTCCGTGCGTCCGAACCTCCCGAGCACAACAGCTGGGAGTACACCGACGAACTGACAGCTGTGTACGCGCGCGGCGCGCTCAGTCGGCTCAAGGAATTCCGCGTCGAGATCGAGAAGACGGTTCGTCAGCTCGTCGGACGCCGCACGAGCACGGGCGCAGACGGGCCCGCGGTGTTGCGGGAGTTGCTCAGGCTGGACGGTTTCGGTCCTTCGGGTTCTCGCCGTCCACAGGGCGTCCCGACGGTGCGGATCACTGACGGTCACCTCGACGACGCCGGTGCCTGGCACGTCCTGGTCGACCTGAAGCTCCCCGAGGCCGCCGATCCGTGGCTGCTCACCCCTGTCGCGAAGTTCGACGTCCGGTCCGGAGGTCGTCCAGTGGTGAAGTGGAAGCAGCTGATGCAAGGACAGAACTGTCGAGAGGAGGGCGGAAACCTCGTGATCGAGGCGGGCGTGCGCTCGGCGTCGTTCTCCGGCACGACCGATCCTGCCAGCCACCCCGTTCACGCAAGCTTGGCCGGTCTGGTCATCGATGTGCAGAAGGCTCGCGGAGGTGCGGCGTGAGGCCTTATCTCCCTTACAAGACGCTGTTCGACCCGGCAGTTCTGGAAGTCGCATCCGTTGCGGTGGACGGCAGAGCGCTTCCGTATGCGCAGATCTCCAGGACCGACCAGGCTGTCGCGCTGCACCAAGCCGGGCGAGGCGAGTGGAGTGTCGCGACGTTGCAGCTCAAGGCCGAGTTGCCGGAGCACGAGCTGGCCGATGGCCCTTGGTCCAATGTCGTCTGTCTCGCGGTGCTGTCCGAGAACAGGACGAACGTGCGTAGCAGCAGCCGTCTCGTCAGAGAGGACGACGGGACCTGGCGAGGGGAAATCGATCTGGTGCGAGCCCAGCACTTCAGCAGGGCGGTGCTCTCACTGGTCGTGACCGGTGACATCGGAGGTGTGTCCGGCCGAGTCATCGGGAAGGCAGAAGCACCCTGGTACGTCGACCTCAAGGAAGCGACTCCGCGCCGACAGCGCGACGTCAAGGTTGTGGAGATCGACTTCCGGGAAGGGCCGGAGGAGTGGC
Source organism: Lentzea chajnantorensis (assembly GCF_054300775.1). Taxonomy (NCBI): domain Bacteria; kingdom Bacillati; phylum Actinomycetota; class Actinomycetes; order Pseudonocardiales; family Pseudonocardiaceae; genus Lentzea; species Lentzea chajnantorensis. Next base: position 2,915,681 of record NZ_JBSDZT010000002.1, read on the forward strand.
TTCGACCGTACAAGGACGCCGGCTGGCTTGTCTCCACGGTCAACGACCCGGAGATCCCGATCGTCTACTTGAACACCGCAGGGGTGGAAGGTCTTGTCGAGGTGTTGAACGGCGCAGGCGGTTCGACCGCGGAGAAGGTGGTGCGGGACGTAGCGGCGAGTCAGATCTCGCAAGACGCCTGGACCGCCATGTTCCACACCGCGGTGAGCCATCTCGACCAGGACGAGGACGGCACACCGATCATGCCGGCCGGCTGGCGGGAGTCGGTGCTGCGCGCGATGTTGCCGGACGTGCTGCCCGGCAGGCAGCTCACAGACGCGTTGCATGAGATCAGCGAGCGCCGTACCAGCGGTGCGGGGTGGCCGGAGCTGCAGACGAACATCCAGTACGCGGCCGGCAGGCGGAGCCAGGCGGCCAAAAAGTTGACCAGTGCTGTTCGCACGGTTCACCGCGAGGAGAGGAGCGGGTCCTGATGACCCCGGCTCGACCTGTTGACTGTCCGGCCGTCCTCGGGCTTCTGTCCAATGCTGCGGCCACGAAGTACCTCGGTCCTGCTTTGCAGGCAGGACTGGACTACTCGTCGAACGCGTTGCGCAGGAACGTCCAGGAGCTGCCCGCTGGAGACGCGAGGTGGCGAACGGAGCCTGTGCGCGTACTGGTGGACGAAGCGATGCACAGGTTCGAGGACCAGCGGCCCAAAGCGGACTCGTGGCTGGCTCCGCGGTTGCACGCGACGTTGCGACTGACCCGCGCCGAGGCCGCGGACAGCCGTTTCTGGAACTACCTGGCCATGCTCGTTGCCCCTGACTACGTGGTCTGGCGGCACGAGAAGAAGAGCGGGGCAGCGAGCGCCTCCAGGTTCAGCGGGTCGCTTGACGTTCAAGCGTTCTCGCGCTTGTGGTGGGCGGCGGAAATGTTCCGCGCCGGCCCCGACTACCGGCTCGTGGAAAAAATGTTCGGTTACCAGGATGTCGTGAACAGCATCTTGCGACTGGACATCATCAATCATCGCCCTACGGCGGCGGCGATGCTGCGTGTCGTGGAACGGCTCATTGACGAAGGCGCGCCGAAACTCTCCGACCAGATCAACGCGTTGTCGGCGGCGGTCAATGCCGCTGGAAGCACTTTGATCTTCGATGTGATCGCCCCGGACACTCCCGTCGACCACGACGCGGTGCACGACTGGATCGCCGAGGCCGCGCACATGGCCGAAGTGCCGTGGGACCGGTTGCCGGACGGGCCGGACGACGGTGTGGTCGACAAACGCGCCGTGGACGTCCTGGTTCCGATGTTCGAGAAGCTCCTGGCCGAAGCGCCCCTTCGTGTCAGGAAGAAGAAGGAGGACGACGACGAGTAGGACGAACTGGTCGGGGACGTCGATCAAGGCTGGATTCAGCGCAAGGGGTGGATTTCTGCGTGCGTGCGGTATCGAAGGCTATTCCGGGAGAAGCAGCTCTGGGGCGAACTCGCTTGAGGTCGCTGGAAATCTGTGCGGGAGGAGGAGGTCAGGCGCTCGGGTTGGAGCGCGCAGGATTCGATCCCGTTCTGCTCATCGACAACAAAGACGTCGCCGTCGAAACGTTGCTGATGAACCGTCCGGACTGGGACGTCCGGCAGATCGATCTCATCGACTTCGACCCGGCTGACAACCAGCACGTCTACGACGTCGACCTGCTCGCGGCAGGTCTGCCACGTGTGGAGGCATCGTCCTCGAACAGTCGGCCGCGTGGAAGTGATGAAGAACTGGCGCTCCTCCATGCCACGGTCATGTTGATGCACGGCGTGCAGCCGCGGGCTTTGTTGGTCGAGAACGTGCCAGACCTCGTGACGAGGGAGCGGTACGAGGATGCGCGCCGCGACATCGAGGCCGAACTCACCCACCTCGGTTACCAAGCCCGTTGGCTTGTGGTGAACGCTGCGGACTACGGTGTGCCGCAAGACCGCAAACAAGGCGTTCTCGTGGCGTTCAAAGACAGGCCGGCGGACTCGTTCGAGGTGCCTCCGGTGGCGGATCCACCACCGTCGGTGGGTCGTGCCTTGCTGCAGTCCATGGCGTCGCGGGGGTGGGAGCAGGCGCAGGACTGGGCCGAGCAGGCCGACCGCGTGGCACCCACGCTGGTCGGTGGCTCGTGGAAGCGTGGAGGGCCTGATCTCGGTCCCACCGGATCGAAGCGGGCATGGGCCTCGATGGGCGTGAACGGCGGATCGCTGGCGGACGTACCGCCCGGCGCCGACTTCCACTGGGACCCGGCCGCCGGACCTGTCGGCATGGTCAAGCTGACAGTTGGCCAGGCAGCACTCCTGCAGGGGTTCCCGGCGGAGTGGCGCTTCGCAGGTGGCAAGACCAAGCAGTACCGCCAGATCGGGAACGCATCACCGCCGCCTGTCGCGCACGCGCTCGGGCAAGCGATTCGTCGGGTTCTGGAAGGACACTGACCCGGCACTCCCGATCGCGGGTGCGGTACCGGATAAACTCCGACCTCATGACCCCTGAACAGCCCGTGTCCCTTGAACCGGGGCAGATCCACATGGTGGATCTCTTCGCCGGCCCTGGAGGGCTGGACGTTGCCGCACATTGGCTGGGCATGGCGGTGGACGGGATCGAGTGGGACGTCAGCGCGTGCGCTACCCGCGCCAAGGCGGGCTTGCGCACCTGGCAAGCGGATGTTCGGGAGCACAAGCCCGCCGACTTCGATACTGCGACAGTGCTCGCCGGCGGGCCCCCGTGCCAGACCTACACCGTTGCAGGCGGTGGTGCTGGTCGGCGTGCGCTGGAGCAGGTACTCCGCTTCGTGAAGCGCATGGCGGCAGGGGAGAACGTCAAGGAGAGCCTCGCTGAGCTCGACGACGTCCGCACGGGACTCGTGTTGGAGCCGTTGCGCTGGGCGTTGGAAGCCGTTCAGGACGGCCGGCCCTACGAGGCGATCATCCTCGAACAGGTTCCGGCGGTCCTCCCGGTCTGGCACGCGGTGCGGGAGGCCTTGGAAGGCGTTGGGTACAAAGCAGATTGTGGAATTCTGCACACAGAGATGTTCGGGGTTCCACAGACACGTCGACGTGCCATTCTGATCGCCCGCCGTGACCGGAAGCCGAGTCTTCCCGCACCGACGCACCGTCGGTACCGCAAAGGCGTCCCTGCCACAGAGGGAGATCCACAGCTGCTGCCCTGGGAGACGATGGGGCGCGCGGTCAAACGGGACTCGCCATACGTGGTCATCTCCAACTACGGCACCGGTGGAGACCCGAAGCTCCGCGGCAGGCGCACCTCTGGCGAACCGGCGGCCACGGTCACCGGCAAGGTGTCGCGCAACCGCTTGGTGACGCCTGACGAGGAAGCTCTCGAACGGTTCAGCCTTCCCGAGGCCGGTCGTTTGCAGACGTTCCCGGTCGACTACCCGTGGTCAGGCAAGGACGTCTCCCAACAGATCGGCAATGCCATTCCGCCCAGACTGGCCGCACACGTGCTCGCCGCGGCCATGGGCTGGACGCTCGACGAGCAGGCTCTGGACGCAGCGGTGAACGGAAGCTGGGATGTGACCAAAGATGCGAAGCCTCTGATCGCGAGGCGAACTGGCTGACCTTTCGCCGTTCCCGCTGACGTGCGGAACCTGGAGTCAAGCCCGCTCAGGAGAACGCGATGGACCGCGCCGACCGCAACGCCCTGTCCACGTCCCGCCAGTAGGCGCGGAAGTCGGCCGGCGCCGACCGGGCGTGCTCGCCGCCCTCCGCGCGCAGGAGGTCCATGTGCTCGGCCGTGAGGATGACGAAGAACTCCCACCGGTTCTGCCCGGTCATCGCCGGAACGGCGCGGTCGCGCCCGCGTTCCAGCTCGCGGTGCACCATCTTGAGGTCCAGCAGCCGTTCGCACCCCGCCGAGTCCCGTGCCGCGTCGATCAGGGTGCCCACCAGCGCGATCAGCCGGTCGTAGTCGTCGAGCAGCAGCTCGACGGTGTAGGTGGAGCGGTGCGTGCTGACCCGGTTCTCCTGCTTGCGCCGCCACCAGACCGGCGCGAGGTCGTGCGCGAGGACGTCCCCGTCCTCGCGCAGCCGCCGGGCCAGCTCGCGCAGGTTCCCGTCGCCGGCGTGCTCCCGGTACTCGAACGCGACCGCCCGCAACGAGGTCCGGTCCGGGTGCAGCGTGCTGAAGTGCTGCAGCAGCACCGACTGGTCCTCTTCGGACAGCGTGCCCCACTCGCCGTACGGCCCTCCGCAGGCCTCCGCGAGCTCGTCGAGGCACAGGGCGGCCGCGAAGAGCTCGTCACCGCCCCACTCCTCGTTGATCCACCGGACGAAGCCGGGATGCGCGGCGTTCATCGGTATCCCTCCCCGGAGCAGAGGGTAGCGCCGCGGCGGAACGCCAGCCGGTGCCAAATCAATGACATCTCCTCCGGTCACGGGCATGATCGGTCGCATGAGATCTGGGGGCGGAGCTTTCTGGCGGTGGTGACCGCGCTCGTCGCACTGGCGTCGTGCGGCAGGCACACGGCGTTGCGGCAGGAACCGGTGCTGCCGCCACCCGCGCTGACCACGGCGGCACCGGCGGAACCGGCCTGCACCGGCGGCCTGCGGTTCACCACGAGTGGCGGCGACGCGGCCACCGGCCTGCGCGTGATGGCGGTCGAGGTGGTCAACTGCGGCACCGAACCGGTGCAGCTCAACGGCCACCCGCAGGTGCGCCTGCTCGACGAGCGCTGGCAGCCGCTGGACGTGGCGGTCCTGCCGGGTTCCGGCGGCATCGCACGGCTCGAAGGCTTCGACGACCCGCCACAACCGATCACCGTGCAACCGGGCGAGCGCGCGCGTTCGGCGATCCTCTGGCGGAACACGCACACCACGCTCGACCCGCCGCAGGTCGGCAGCCACGTCGACCTGGCGGCCGCGCCCGGCGGCGCCTGGCAGTCGCTGGTTCCGGTCGCACCCGAGCGCAGCATCAACATCGACCTGGGCAGCACGGGCCGCATCGGTGTGCGGGCGTGGTACCGCTGAGGTCCACTGTGGATGGTGTCGCGCACACGTGTCGGCCGGGTAAATTCTTCCGGCACCGCAGCGTTTCCGTGTTCTGATGGCCGCATGTCGACCACCGCACTGCTGAGCTTCACGCTCGTCGCGCTGCTCACCGTCATCACCCCGGGCCTGGAGACCCTGCTGGTGCTGCGGACGGCCCTGCTCGTCGGCCGGCGCGCGGCGCTGGGCGTCGTGGTCGGCAGCACCCTGGGCTGCCTGGTGTGGGCGGCGGCGGGTCTGGCCGGCCTGACCGCGCTGCTGACCGCGTCCGAACTCGCCTACGACCTGGTCCGCGTCCTCGGCGCCGCCTACCTGGTGTACCTGGGCGTGAAGGCGCTGTGGACCGCCCGCACGCCCGTCGACCTCGACGAACCGGCCCCGGTTCCGTCGGTCCGCGCCGCCGTGCGCATCGGCCTGCTGACGAACCTGCTCAACCCCAAACCCGGCGTCTTCTACCTCTCGCTGCTGCCGCAGTTCCTGCCCGCGTCCGCACCGTCGTGGGGCGTGCTGCTCGTCGCCATCCACCTCGGCATCGGCCTGCTGTGGTTCCCGGTCCTCATCGGCCTGGCCGCCCGCGCCCGCGCCTTCCTGCTGCGCCGGCGGCTCCTGCTCGACCGGCTCACCGCCACCGTGCTGATCGCGCTGGGGCTGAAACTGGCCGCCGAGACGCGGTGAGCCGGTGCCGGGCGAACCGGCTACCAGCGGCGGTCGGGGTCGTCGCCGGTCACCGACCGGTGCCACGCCGCCAGCGCCACCCGGCTGGGCAGGCCCAGCTTCGTGCGGATGTTGACCACGTGCCGGTCCGCCGTCCTGGGTGAGATGAAGAGGCGGGCGCCGATCTGCTTGGCCGAGAAGCCGTCGGCCACCAGGCCCGCGATCGTGAACTCCTGCCTGGTCAGACCGCCGGGCAGGGTCGGCCGCGGCGGGCGGCGCTCGGAGTCGGGCACCGGTTCCAGCGCGAGTTCCATCGCCTGGTCGGGGCGCAGGTCGGCGCCCAGGGTGGCGATCACCGGGTGGTCGTCGCCCAGTGCGCGGCGGACGGTGCGGTCCGCGCGTTCCAGCAGGACGCGGAACGGGGTCAGGCCGGCGAAGGAGATCCGGGTGGTGCGCTCCTGCGACCGCAGCGCGCCCAACAGGCGGGTCGCGCGGTCGTGGGCGCCCAGTTCGGCGCAGGTGCACGCGAGCAGCCACAGGCTGTGGGCGGGACCGTGGGTGTCGCCGAGGGTGAGCTGGATGCGCAATGCCTCCGCGGCGTGCGGGTGCGCGAGGGCGGGGTCGCCGTGCAGCAGTTCGTAGAGGCCGCGGTGCCACAGCGCCCACGCGGTCGACCAGGCCACCCCGGTGCTCTTCGCGGCCAGCGCGGTCGTCGCCTTGTCGGCGGCCTCGGCGTCGAGCAGGAGGCAGGAGGCGGTGGCGAGGAACAGCTCGATGACGTACGTGTCGCCCGGCGCCGAGCGTTCCCTGGACAGCTCGGCGAGGCGCTCGTACACCGGCACGCAGTCCGCAGAGCCCGCCACGAGGAAGAGCTGCGTCGCCTCCACCCACATCAGGTCCACATCGGACTCCGCATCCGGTGGCTGCCCGCGCAACTCGCTCAGCAACGGGCCCGCCGCCGCGAGGTCGCCCTGCGTCAGGGCCAGCAACGCCTGGTGCGCGGCCAGCGACGTCCGCAGCGGCGGTCCGACGGCCTCGCGTGCGATGGCCAGCAGGTCCTGGAACTGGCCGAGCACGCCCGCGAGAACGGGGAACCGGGTCCGCCCCAGGTCGATCAGCATCGTCGCGCCGGTGGGCGCCAGGCCGGGGGAGCGCAGCGCGTACCCGATGGCGGTCCGGAGGTTGGGCCACTCCTCCCGCAGGTGCGCGACCCACCGCGAGTCGTCCGGTGAGAACCACGACCTCGCGGCCTCCTCCGCCACCGCGCTGTAGTGCCGCACATGTCTGCGCCGCACGACATCGGGGTCCGTCAGCAGACCCGTACCGAACCGCGCGACCGTGTCCTGCAGCCGGTACCGCGTCCGCTCCGCCACCGGGTTCGCCGACGCCGTCACGAGCGCCTTGTCCACCAGCGCGGACAGCGACATCTCCCTGCCGCACAACGCTGTCGCCGCGGCGAGGTCGAAGTCCGCCGGGAACACCGACAGCGCCGCCCACAGCTCGCGATCCTCGTCGGAGCAGTTCCGCGCCACCCACTCCAGCACTGGCGCGCGCACCGGTTCGTCCGGTCGCGTCGCGGCCAGCTCGACCGCCAGCGGCGTTCCGTCCAACGCCTCCGGCAGCCCTGCCTCGGCGACCGCCACCCGGTTGCGGAACAGCGCCAGCGCATCATCAGCGGACAACGGCGGCACCAGCAGCACGCACTCGCCGTACAGGTTCAGCGGCGCACGCGAGGTCACCAGGACCGTGAGCCCCTCGCAGTGGCGCAACAGGTGGTGCACCAGGTCCCGCACGGCGTCGAGCAGGTGGTCGCACCCGTCCAGCACGAGCATCAAGTGCTTGTCGTACAACGCCTCCACGAGGCGGCAGGGGCCGGCGTCCCGCCCGTTGTCGACGACGCGCAGCCCGGCCGCGACCGTCCTCGCCAGCAGCGCCGGGTCGTCGAGCTCGCCCAGCGGCACCAGCCACACCCCGTGCCGGAACGCGGTGTCGTCCCGCACCGCGCGCGCCGTCTCGACCGCGATCCGCGTCTTGCCCACACCGCCCGTGCCGACCAGCGTCACCAGCCGCGACCGGCCGAGCAGCGCCCTGGCCTCGGCCAGCTCGGCGTGCCGGCCGATGAACGCCGTGGGCCGGTCGAGCAGATCGTCCCGCACGGTCATCGGCGCATCCTTGCCCAGCTCGCGCGCGCCACGGCGAGAAGGATCGACTCACCACCCTTTCGGCCTAGCACTCTCACCCGGCGCGCCCACAGGTCAGCGCACGGGCGCGGGCTCGCGGTCGCGGGAACGGATGATCATCTTGCCGGCCAGGCGGACGCCCTGCCGCGCGTTCAGGTGCGGCAGGTAGGCGCGGCTCACCGCGTTGGCGATGCGGGGCAGCGCAGCCGAGTCCGGGTAGGCCATGAACATCGGCCGGTAGGTCGGCTGGAACTTCGCCTTGAACGCGAACAGCGACCGGAACCCGTACACCGGCTCCAGCACCTGCCCGGTGAGGTCCAGCACGCGCTGCACCCCGCGCGGGGGTTCGCCGCGGTCGAGGCGGGCCAGCGGGGCACCGGACAGGCTGAGGAACCGCGCGCCCTCCTCCTTCAGCGACGTCGCGGCGGAGGCGATCAGGAACTCCATCGAGCCGCGGAACCCCTCCGAGCGTCGGCGCATGAAGTCCAGCGTCCAGCCCACGACCTCGCCGTCGGCGTAGACCGGCAGCCAGCTCGTGACACCGTGCACCGTGCGGTCGGCGTCGACCGCTATCAGGCAGCGCACCCCCTCTCCGGTCAGCTCCTCCAGCCCGCCGAGCGTGAACCCCATCTCGGGCAGGCCCTTGTCCGCCACCCACTCCGCCGAGATCGACCGGATCTGGTCGGTGATCGCGAACGGTGCGTCGGCGAAGGTGCACCACTCCGCGGTGATGCCCGCCTTCGCCGCCTTGTTCAGCGCGGTGCGGACGTCCTGCCACTTCTTGCCCGTGAAGCTCAGCGCCTCCAGCTCCACCACGGTGTCCTCGGCGACCTGCACGGCCGACCAGCCGAGGCCCGCCACCGCGTCCCTGGTCGCCGCGCCCACGCTGTACAGGCACGGCGTCCAGCCGTTGCGCGCGCAGAACTCGGCGAACCCGCGCACGGCCGCGAGCGGCGCCGGACCGATCGGGTCGCCGACGGTCAGCGCGATCGTCGCGACCACCCGGTACGCGATGGCCGTCTCGCCGTCGGGCGTGAACCAGTACTGGTTGCCGCGCCACGTCGTCATGTACGACAACGACGAACCGCCGTGGCGCCGCATCAACGCACGCGCGCGCTCGGCCGCCTCGGTGCACGCGGTCGGCCAGGAACGCCACGACGCCATCAGCAGACCGGCGAGCGCGATCAGCCAGAACACCACGCCGGTGTACTCGAACAGCAGCGCGCCCACGAACCCGTCCGCCGAGAACTGCAACGGCACGAGCCCGACCAGGTATCCCGGCGGCAGGAACCGCGCGGGCAGGTCGGCGAGCAGCTCGGAGAACCCCGGCGCCGGGGTGAGCTCGTCGCGCACCAGGTACCCGCCGAACACGTACAGCGCCGACAGCAGCGCCACACTGCCCAGCGTGAACCGCCAGAACCGCACCACGGCACGCCGGGGCAGCGCGACGTCGAAGTGACGACGCGTCACCAGCAGCACGACCGTGATCGCGAGCGGCACCAGCATCGGCACGCTGTACGAGAACGCCAGGTCCAGCGCCCCGCGTTCGGGGATCTGCGCAGCCTCCACGACGTACCACCCGATGAACGCCGCGTACGCCGCGTTGCAGACCAGCGCCGACCACCACGCGAACCGCCGTCCGCGCCGCAGGCCTTCCGCGAGCACCAGCAGCAGCATCGCCGGCAGCACCGACATCACCAGCGCCGGGAACCGCCCGTACGACAGCTGGACCAGCATCGTCCGGCACAGGTCCACCGCGTCCGGGTTGCCGCACACGACCGCCACCTCGTCCTGCGACGGCTGCACGACCGCCACGACGTCGGCGAACCACCACAGCGGACCGTCCTGGTTGGGCGACAGCATCGCCACCACCGGTCCCAGTGCCGAGGCCGCCAGCAGCAACGCCACCAGCACCCGCGTCTCCTGCAACGTGCGCGCCCTGTGCTTGCCACCTCCCTTCAGGAACAACGCTCCGACCAGCAGACCCACCACACCACCGGACAGCCGGAGCAGGTCCTCCAACCATCCTGAGTAGAGCGTAAGGACCAGCACCGACAAGATCGTGAACAAGCGCACCCGGCGCCGCCACAGCGGTGGCAGGCGGAACGTCAGCGCCAGCGCGAGCCCCACCCCGCCGATCGACGGCCCCGCGGCCACGTGGCCGACCAGCGAGTCCAGCCACCACCAGCTCGCGGCCTGCCCGAGCAGCACCCACGAGATCCCCAGGAACGCGCCGACCACGTGCGACACCAGGAAGATCGCCGCTGTCCGCAGCGACCCGAACTCCCGCTCCGCCAGCGCGCCGAAGACCAGCAGGAACACCGTCGTCGCGACGTAGCCCGGCAGGTCCATCGCCCACAGCACCGAGGTCAGCACCGTCCACGCCGGACTGTCCGTGCCGAACCCGACCCGCTCCAGCACCTCGTCGACCGGCGGCGCCAGCGTCCCGACGGTCCAGAACACCACCAGGAACGAGCACGTCAGCGGTGCCGTCCGGAACAACCGCGCGATCATCCGCCGCGCCCTGCGCGCCACGGCCACCACCCCGTTCACCTGCTCAACCCCGTCCGCGCCGCGAGCCACGGCAGCGCGTGTTCGTAAAGCCCGGCCCGCCACACGTTCCAGTCGTGCCCGCCGGGCAGCTCGTGCCGCACCACGTCCATGCCCGCCTTGCGGCAGACTTCGAGCACCAGCGCGTTCGCCTCGCGGAACCCCGGGTCGCCCAGGCCGACGACGATGACCCCCGCGGTGTGCGGGAACCGTTCGCGCGCGAGGACGTCCAGCGGGTTGACCCGAAGGAACGCCGCCTCGTCCCCGGCGAAGGCGGCCTTGACGGTCTCCTCGCGCGTGCCGAGCGTGGGCTCGGCCTGGCCGCTGAGGTCGATGAAGTTGCCGTAGACGTCCGGTGCGCGCACGGCCAGCTGGAACGAGCACGTGCCGCCGTGCGAGAACCCGCCGACGGTCCACGCCTCCCGGCGTTCGTCCACGGTCAGCCGTTTCCTGACCCACGCGGGCACGTCCCGTGCGAGGTACGTCTCCGACTGCCCGAGCTTCGAGTCGAGGCAGAGCGGGTTCGCCGTCACCGCACCGAGCTGGTCGGGCACCACCACGACCGGCGCGAGCCCGTCGTGCGCGCGTGCGAACGCGTCCATGTTCTCGACGAGCCGTCCGGCGTCGTGCCAATCGCGCGGACTGCCCGGTTGACCCGCCATCAGCACGATGACGGGCAATCGGGGCCGTGGGGTCGCCGAGTACGCCGGTGGCAGGTACACCCACGCCGGACGTGCCTTGAAGGCGCCCGGGATGTCGACCTCGGAGACCGTCCCCTTGTCCGGCAGGTCCGGCGGCTTGCGCCACACGTCGGCCAGCCGCTTGCCCGCGGACACCTCGAGGACGGCCGAACCGGGCTTCGCGGCCTCGTCGAGGTCCACGGTCGGGTTGCTGAAGACCTCCAGCGCGGCCCGCATCGTCGGGTACTGCCCGAAGAACGCGTTCGTCGCCGTCACCGCGCTCGACACGACGACAAGAGCGGCCACCACGCTCAACGTGCGCAGGTACCACCGCCCGGTCCGCAGCCGCGCGACCGCCAGGCAGAGACCGACCAGTGCCGCGCCCAGCCACCCGAGCAGGACCGCCGGCAGCGGTTCCGGCCACGGTTTCCACACGTGGTCGACCACGTACGCCAGCCCCGCGACGACCAGCGCACAGCCCAGCACGGCCAACGGCAGCACGCGCGTCCACCACGTCCGTTTCGCCCGCATCGCCAGGAAGAGCAGCGCGACCACGCCCGCGGCAGTCGCGGCGACGGGGATCGGCCCGTGTAGCAGGGACAGATCCAAGGGGCTGGACATGCCGTCAGTTCATCAGCAGATCTACAGGTTCCACATCGGAGATTGGTCTCGGTTCGATGACGTGAACATCAGCCTTAAGGCTGACAACGCTTCAGCTGATCGGTGCGTCGCGCCACGCGTTCGCCAGCACGCGCAAGGCCTCCGGGTGCTCGGCGATCTCCGCGGCGCGGGACAAATCGGACTCCGCCAATCCCAGCTCCCGCAACGAGGTCGCGGCTCCGAACCGTGCCGCGGTGTCGTGGACATGCCCGCTCAGGTCGGCGGGCGCGGTGTGGGGGAGCAACGCCGTGTGCGTTGCGGCATGGGGCATTCCGAACGATCCACCCAAAATGTGCGCCAGTTTGTGGTGCAACCCCATGGGAACCGACGCCAGGCACGTTCCCGCCAACCACGCCGAGTACAACAACTCGGTCCGTGCGTCCACCGTGGACGGATCGTCAGCCAGTGCGTGCAAGATGCCGTCGATGGCCTTGACGGCGATGGCGTCGATCAACGGGTTCTCGTTGCCGCGTGCCGTCACGGCGTGCGCGAGCGCGTTCACGGCGCTGGTCACCGTGACGTCCAGCGGCAGGTCCAGCGTCAGGTCGACGTCGTAGACAACCGTGTCCGGCTGCACCGCCGCGTCCCGCCGGGTCTTCTTCAGCCCGTCCGCCGTCTCGCCCAGCACCGGCGTGACCTCGGAGCCCGCGTAGGTCGTCGGAACGATGACCTGGGGCACGCCCGCGCGCACCGACAACGCCTTCGCGAGCCCGGTGCCGGACCCGCCACCGACCGACACGACGCAGTCCGCGCCGTGCTCGCGCAGCACCGCAAGCGCCCGGTCGGTGACCTCGACCGGGGTGTGCACGGTGGCGCCGGTGAACCGGGCCGCGAGCAGCGGTCCCAGCGCCTCGGCGACCCGGTCGCCGCCATGTCGGGCGATCAGCAGGACCCGCGCGGCGCCCAGGCGCTCGACCTCGGCGGGTACGGAGGAGGAGGTGCCGCGACCGAACACGATCCGCGTGCGCGCCGGCTCGAAGGTGAAGCTCACGAGGTCGTATGTTCAGCGCCGCGGGGACCGGTCGCAACTCTGCGGAACCAGACTTTCGACTCTGCTAGGTGACTTTGTCACTCCGTAGCGTGAAAGTTCATGAACCGTGCTCGTGTTGTAGTGGCGTTAGTAGGGGCCCTGACCCTCGCGCCAATCCCTGCCACAGCGGCGACACCGGCGTTCACCCTGTCCGGCGGCGTGTCCGCTCCCATCCACTCGATGGCCGACGCCGTCCGCGAGAGCGTCTGGGTCGACACCGGCCTCGACCTCGACGGCGACGGCCGCGGCGACCGCGTCACGGCCGACGTCATCAGACCCGCCACCACCGGGCGCGTGCCCGTGATCATGGACGCCAGCCCGTACTACCAGAGCGCGGGCCGCGGCAACGAGAGCGAGGTCAAGACCTACGACTCGGCCGGCGTCCCGGTGAAGTTCCCGCTCTTCTACGACAACTACTTCGTCCCGCGCGGCTACGCCGTCGTGCTGGTCGACTTCCTCGGCACGAACCGGTCGCGCGGCTGCGTCGACGTCGGCGGGCGGGCGGAGATCGCGTCCGCCAGCGCCGTGATCGACTGGCTCAACGGCCGCCGGACCGGCTACACGACCGTCACCGGCAGCACGACGAAGTCCGCGAGCTGGTCGACCGGCGCCGTCGGCATGATCGGCAAGTCGTGGGACGGCTCCATTGCGAACGGCGTCGCGGCGACCGGTATCGACGGTTTGAAGACCATCGTCCCGATTGCCGCTATCAGCTCGTGGTACGACTGGTTCCGTTCCGACGGCGTCTCCTACCGCAGCTACAGCTCCCCGACGGGCCTGGGTTCGCAGTTCGAGAACTCCAACGCCAGCTCGCGCTGTGGTGCCGTGCGCACGGAGATCAACAACGGCTCTCCGGCCAACGGCGACTACACGGCCATGTGGCAGCAGCGCGACTTCGTGCGCAACGCCTCGCGTGTGAAGGCGTCCGTCTTCGCCATCCACGGCCAGAACGACCTCAACGTGAAGACGCTGCAGTACGGCCAGTTCTGGGACGCGCTGCCGGCGACCGTGCCGAAGAAGCTGTGGTTCTCGCAGACCGCGCACGTCGACCCGTTCGACTTCCGGCGCGCCGAGTGGGTGCCGACGCTGCACCGGTGGTTCGACCGCTGGCTGCTCGACGTGCCCAACGGCATCGAGAACGAGGCCCAGGCGTCCGTCGAACGCAACCCGGACCAGTGGGAGGACACGCAGACGTGGCCGCCCGCCGGGACCACCACGCAGGTGCTGCGGCCTTCTGCCGCGGGCCTCGGCACGACGCCCGGTACCGGGACTGCGGCGTTCACCGACAACGGCAGCGGCACGCCGTCCTCGTGGCTCTCCGGCTCGAACACCGGCCGGGTCGTCCACTCGACCGCGCCGCTGACGTCGGACCTGCTGGTCGCGGGCACGTCGTCGATCACGGTGGGGGTGTCGTCCTCGACGCCGACCGCGCACCTCACGGCGTACCTCGTCGACTACGGCCCGGCGCGGGTCCGCACCGGTGAGGGCATCCGCACGCTGACCGCGGAGTCGTGCTGGGGCGAGAGCCGCACCGGCGACGACGCCTGCTACCGCAACACCGAGACCACGGCGGGCAACGTCGACGCGCAGGTCATCGCGCGCGGGTGGGCCGACCTCGCGAACTACGAGTCGCGTTCCACCACGCGCACCATCACGCCGGGCACCAAGTACCGCATCACGTTCCGGCTGTCCACAACGGACCACCTCGTCCCGGCGGGCCACCGCCTGGGCCTGCTGATCGGCGGCACCGACTCCAGCGTGATCGTCGCGCCGGGTCGGCTGCCCCGGCTGACCGTGGACCTGGCGGACACCTCGGTGCGGGTCCCGATCCGCGGCACGGTGCCGGCCGCGTCCGCCGCCCCGATCACCGCGCTCAGCGTTTCCGCAGGTACGCAGAGCGCGCTGGGCTAGCTCCCCGCGTTGTCGGTGCCGCTCGCTAGCATCGGCGGCATGGGTTCAACCGACCACGGAGACGCGCTGCAGGTCCTGCAGCGCGTCTTCGGGTACCCCGAGTTCCGCGGCGAGCAGGCCGACATCGTCGAGCACGTGATCGCGGGCGGCGACGCGCTCGTGCTCATGCCGACCGGCGGCGGCAAGTCGTTGTGCTACCAGATCCCGGCGCTGGTGCGGTCCGGCACCGGCGTGGTGATCTCCCCGCTCATCGCGCTGATGCAGGACCAGGTCGACGCGCTGCGCGCCCTCGGCGTGCGCGCGGGCTTCCTCAACTCGTCGCTGTCGTGGGACGAGCGCCGGATGGTGGAGGCGGAGTTCGTCGCGGGCGAGCTCGACCTGCTCTACCTCGCGCCCGAGCGGCTCAGCTCCGAGGCGACCGTGCAGCTGCTCGACAAGGCCGACATCGCGCTGTTCGCGATCGACGAGGCGCACTGCGTCTCGCAGTGGGGCCACGACTTCCGGCCCGACTACCTCTCGCTCGCCCACCTGCACGAACGCTGGCCGAAGGTCCCGCGGATCGCCCTCACCGCCACCGCGACCGAGGCGACCCGCAAGGAGATCCTCACGCGCCTCGACCTCGGCGACGGCCGCCTGTTCGTCTCCAGCTTCGACCGCCCGAACATCCAGTACCGGATCGTGCCGAAGAAGGAGCCCAAGAAGCAGCTCCTCGACCTGCTGCGCGGCGAGCACGCCGGTGACGCGGGCATCGTCTACTGCCTGTCGCGCGCCTCGGTCGAGAAGACCGCTGAGTTCCTGGTGGCGAACGGCGTCGAGGCGCTGCCGTACCACGCGGGCCTCGACGCCTCGGTCCGCCAGCGCAACCAGGCCCGCTTCCTGCGCGAGGACGGCCTGGTCATGGTCGCCACCATCGCCTTCGGCATGGGCATCGACAAGCCGGACGTCCGGTTCGTCGCCCACCTCGACCTGCCGAAGTCCGTCGAGGGCTACTACCAGGAGACCGGCCGCGCGGGCCGCGACGGCCTGCCGTCCACCGCCTGGCTCGCCTACGGCCTCGCCGACGTCGTGCAGCAGCGCAAGATGATCGAGTCCTCGGAGGGCGACCAGGCGTTCCGCCGCCGCAGCCAGGCGCACCTCGACGCGATGCTCGCCCTCTGCGAGACCGTCAACTGCCGCCGCACCTCGCTGCTCGACTACTTCGGAGAACCCGGCACTCCCTGCGGCAACTGCGACACCTGCCTCACCCCGCCCGAGTCGTGGGACGGCACGGTCGCGGCCCAGAAGCTCCTCTCCACGGTCTGGCGCCTGCGCACCGAGCGCAACCAGAAGTTCGGTGCCGGCCAGGCCATCGACATCCTGCTGGGCCGCAAGACCGCCAAGGTCCTGCAGTTCGACCACGACCGCCTCAGCACCTTCGGCCTCGGCGAGGACCTCACCGAGTCGGAGTGGCGCGGTGTGGTCCGCCAGCTCCTCGCCCAGGGCCTCCTCGCCGTGGAGGGCGAGTACTCCACGCTCGTCCTCACGCCGGCCAGCGGCGACGTCCTGTCCCGCAAGCGCACGGTCATGATGCGCAAGGACATGACCCCGGCCCGCTCCACCACCCGCACCGCCACACCGGGTGCCAAGCCGAAGGCCGCCGCCGACCTCCCCACGGAGGCCGCCCCGCTCTTCGAGACCCTCCGCAAGTGGCGCGCCGACCAGGCCCGCACGCAGGCGGTCCCGGCCTACGTGATCTTCAACGACGCCACCCTCCGCGGCATCGCGGCCTCCCGCCCCACCACGCTCGCGGCCCTCGGCACCGTCAGCGGTGTGGGCCAGGCCAAGCTGACCAAGTACGGCACCGCGGTCCTCGAACTGGTGGCCGACGCCGGTCCCGGTGCCGCGGCACCGGACCAGGCGCTCCTCGGCACCGGCACCCCGGCGAAGCCCGCGCGGTCCGCCCGGCCGTCGTCGCGCGCCACCGCGGCCGGTGCCTGGGCCCCCGGCGCCTCGGACGACGACGGGTTCTCCTCGCTGCCGGAACCGGAGGAGTGGCCCGAGCCCGAGGAGCCCCTCGACTGGTGACGGGGCCTCACCCCACCACTTCGATCCGCACCCCGCCCACCACGTTCCTGCCCGACGTCCCGACCGCGGCGAATCCCGTCCGGTTCAACACCAGGCACCCGCGTCCCACCCCGACGACGGGCGCTGTCACCTGCCGCCCGCTGTCCAGGTGCGTCACCCGCACCACGGTCCCGACCGGCAGGACGGACGAGAACGCCTCGGGTGCCCCGCCCACGTCGGACAACGCGACCGAAGCCCCCTCGCACACAACTCGTCCCGCGGTCCCGGAAGCCCGCACCTGTGCCTTCGCCGACGGGTCCGGCGCCGGCGCATTTCCCACTATCTCCACGAGCACGCGCCGGAGAACCGTTTCCGCTCCACCTCGCGCGGCGTCCGGCGACCGCAGCGTCTCGTACGCCGCGTAGTTCAGCACCGCGCACTTCTGCGCCGTTCCCACCACGGGAACGGTGATCCTGCGCTTGTTGGCCAGGTTCGTGATGCGCAGTGAGGTCCCCACCGGGATCTGGTCCGACAACACCCCGGCCGGCCCGCCGACCTCTTTGAGCTCAAGTGGTTCCCCGGCGCAGACCTCCTTGCCGGCGACCGAGGTCTGCGCCGACGGCGAACCCGATCCAGCCAGAGCGAAGGCCGTACCCCCGACCGCGGCCACGACCGAGAACACCCCGGCGGCCGCGATCCAGCCCTTTGACCAGCGCATGTGCAACACCCGACCCTTCTGTCAGGCCGTACGGCCCGCGGAACGGCCCGGTTCAACGACGGGTGGCCCTCACCAGCGCGGTCGGGTCGCAGGCAGCCAGGTGGTCGCGCACCACGACGTGGGTGAAGCGGTACTCGCCGTCGACCCGCGTGAGCAGCAGCCGGTCCTCGGCGAGGTGCAGCAAAGCCGTGCGGCGGAACGACAACTCACCCAGCGACAACGGCCGGGTGAGGCCTTCCGCCGCCCATTCCGCGAGCGCGTCGAACGGCCAGACGTAGTCGCGGGCGGCGACCGGTGTCACCATCAACCCGAGCGCGACGCCCAGCGCCGCACCCCACGACCCGAACGACGCGATGCCGCCCAGCAGCCCCACCGCACCGGCCAACGGCACCGCGGGCTGCACCCACCACGGCCGGCCGAGCCGCATCCGCTGGTGCTGTGCCGGGCGCACCGTGCGCCACACCCGTCCCACCGCCGCCGCGAACACGCCGCCCGCCACACCCGCGGAGAACCCCAGTCCCATACCGGCCAGGACGGAATGCGGCCCGACCCACACCATGGACACACCGGGCGCCGCCGTGATCAGGATCGACCACGGCACAGGCGCGTCACCGGGGACAAAACCCAATGCCAAGAAGAATGTCGCCACCACCACGAACGCATACGCGGCGAAGTACGGCCACGGCGTTGCTATCCCGCCGAGCCACAAACCCACGAAACCGACCAACAAGCCCATGACCAGACCGGCCAGGAAACCCATCCCGGCGGTTATCAGACCGTGTGCGCGCCCTGGCGGATGGAACACGTGCGGCAGCTTGTTCACCCACACCAGCATCAGCGAAGCCGACACCACGAACGTCAACGCGGACCAGAAGCCGAGCTGCAGCCCGGTTATGAACGTCACCGCACACACCCCACCGGCGAATGCGGCGGGTACGGCCCGGATGAACAGCAACCACAGCGGACGCGTCGGCAGCAGCGGTAACCACGCACGGCGGTGTGGCATGTGCACGGGCGCACCGAGGTCCGGTCGGCCGAGCCGAGCCAGGAACTTGAGCGCGCGGATCGCAGGACCGGCCCCGCGCTGACCGGAGAGCCGCTCGACGACGAAGGAACCGACGAGGTCCGTGCCGATCGTGTCGACCTGCTTGTCGAGGTGCGTCAGCGCCAGGAGGTTCAGCGCCAGCGGGGAGGTCAGCTGCTCCCACACCTCCGGGGTCAGCGCGGCCTCCAGGCTGTCGAGCCGCGGGCTGACCGACGCGACGTACTCCAGCACCTCGCCGCGGGACAGGGGGACGACGTGGACGGACGGCAGGTTCTCGATGGGTCCGGTCGAGACCACGACCGAGGCGAACGGCGCCAGTTCGGACTCGCAGTGCTCGCGGTCGGCGCGCGGCACCTCGTCGAGCCCGTCGACCAGCACGGCCACCCGGTTCCGGCGCAGCCAGATCGTGCCGGCGGAGCGGCTGATCCCGTAGCGGCGGTTCATCTCGCGCAGCAGCCACGCGGTGAACTCGGTGGGCTTGCGCGCGCCGTACGGCCGCCAGGTCGCGAGGTCGACCACGACCGGGATCGGTGCGCCGGGGTCGTTGCGGGCCCGTTCCACGAGCACCAGGCAGAGTTCGCGCAGCAGCGTCGACCGGCCGCTGCCGACCGGTCCGACCAGCACCATCGTGTGGCCGAGCCGGTCGTACACGGCGGGCAGGTCGGTGGAGGAGATCTCGTCGCCGTCCGCACGGACGGACAGCTTCGGCTGGCGCAGCACACCGAGCTTGACCTGGGTCTGCGCGGCGAGCGAGGAGGCGAGCAGGGCCTTGACCCGCGCCTCGACCCGGTTCAGCGCGGCCGACCGGCTCGACGTCTCGTGCCCGCGGACCCGTTCCCAGACGGCCAGGACCACCGCGACCAGCACGATCACGCCCACCGCCGGCCACAGCCAGCGCCCGAACTCGCCGAGGAACTCCGGAGCGGTGCCGCCGGTGCTGACGCTGATCGCCGCCGGGAGCAGCAGGAGGACCGTGACCAGGCACAACCCGGCCAACGCGGTGAGCCGTGCCGCTCTCGACAGCCCGCTCGGATCCACCTTCACCTCCGCGATCCCGGCGAACGACGGTAACCGGGACGGCAGGATCGCGGAAGTAACTCGGACGGGTGGTGCGCAGACAGCGCGTTCGGCGGTTTCCCGCCTAACTCACATGCGACTCACCCGCACGAACAGCCTCAGATGCCCACTTCCGGTGGGTTCGGCTGCACGGGGTGCTGGTCGCGTGCTGAAGCGAAAGCGGCCGGCGCACTCCAGATGAGTGCGCCGGCCGCGGAGGTCACTGCTGGCCGCCGAACTTCCGGAGACCTTCCTTGAGCTTGTCCTCGCCCTGGTCGATGTGCTCGCTGTGCTTGCCGCCGGTCTTCTCGTCGGCGAACTGGCCTGCGCGCTCCACGCCCTGGTCGACCTTGTCGCCGTGCTGACCGACAAGGTCCTTTGCCTTGTCCTTCAACTCGTCAAAGCCCATGACTGCATCACCTCCCTATGGAGTCGGGATACCCGGTCTGGCATCCGATACACGTCGCTGGATGGGGTGAAGCGTGGCGAGTCACGCGCGGAGGGACACAGATGACCGGCAGCTGAGTGATCCGTTAACCCTTGCCGGGCCACGACCCCCTCCACTAGGAAACGCGCATGAGGCGAATCGCAGCTGGACTGGCGGTGGCGGCACTCGCCGTCGTCTTCGGCACGACGGGCACCGCGGCCGCGCAGGAAGACCTGGCCAGGCCGGACTGCGGCTACACCGCGACGCCCGAGGAGCCCGCCGCCCGCCCGGTGCCCGTGCCGCACGACCCCTGGTTCACCAGGGGCAAGGTGCTGGTCAAGGTCAAGACCAACCAGGGCGACATCCCGCTCGTGCTCGACCGCACCAAGGCGCCGTGCACCACGCACAGCTTCATCCACCTCGCCCACCGCGGCTTCTACAACAGCACCGAGTGCCACCGCCTCACCGCGTACCCGACGCTGAAGGTGCTGCAGTGCGGCGACCCATCCAACACCGGCGAGGGCGGCCCTGGATACAGGTACCGGGACGAGCTGCCGACTGACCTGCAGCCCGTGCCGAACGACCCGACCGGCCAGCGCCGCATCTACCCGCGCGGCACGCTCGCCATGGCCAACGCCGGCCCGGACACCAACGGCTCGCAGTTCTTCCTCGTCCAGTCCGATTCGGTCCTGCGCCCGAACTACACCGTGTTCGGCCAGATCCTGCCCGAGGGCCTGAAGACGCTCGACAAGATCGCCGCCGGCGGCATCGCGGGGGAGAACCCGGTCGACGGCCGCCCGAACGTCAAGTCCGAGCTCAGGTGGGTGCTCCCGCTCGGCATCTGACCCGTCAGGCCCCGGAGCGGGCCCACCCCGACAACGCGCCGTAGAAGGCGTCCGAGAGCCGCCGGACCACCTGCTCGCCAGGGAGTCCGGCGGCTCTCGTGAGGTCGAGGATCTCCCGCGGGTCGAACAGCGCGTTGTGCAGGAACCGGCCCACCGGCAGCAGCGGGTCCGGCAGTGCCAGGTCGATCAGCACGCCGCGCAAGGCCCGGTCCCACGCGCGGCAGAACACCGCCGCCGTGGCGTCGGAGCAGCGCAGCCGGTCGAGGAACCCGCGCTGGGACCAGAACCGCGCGATCACCGGACCGTGCACGTCCTGCAGCTCGACCCAGTGCGCCACCTGGTGCTCGAACAGGTCCTTGCCGGTCTTGCGCGACTTCTCGCCGTGCTCGGCCAACGACGTCATGACGTCCTCGTGGTAGGCGACGACAAGCGCCTCCACGGACGGGAAGTGCCGATACGCGGTCGCCTGCGAAAGGCACGCCTCGCGAGCGATGGACTGCATCGTCGCCGTCGTCGGCTCCTCCCGCAGAACGTGCGTCGCCGCCTCCAGCAACCGCTTGCGGTTGCGGCGCGCGTCGCTGCGGCTGCTCGTGTCCACTGGCAGGACGTCCTCCCCGTCGAACGTCTTTCGACGAACTGCCAGTGCAGGATAGGGCGAAGATCAGCGGAATGCGGCGATTCCGGTCAACGCGTGGCCGATGGAGAGCAGGTGGATGTCGGAGGTCCCCTCGTAGGTCAGCACCGACTCCAGGTTGTT
Organism: Lentzea chajnantorensis; assembly: GCF_054300775.1. Classification (NCBI taxonomy): domain Bacteria; kingdom Bacillati; phylum Actinomycetota; class Actinomycetes; order Pseudonocardiales; family Pseudonocardiaceae; genus Lentzea; species Lentzea chajnantorensis. The sequence continues at coordinate 2,937,241 of NZ_JBSDZT010000002.1, forward strand.
CGCGTGCCGCAGCGGCGAGTACTCCAGCGAGATGCCGTTCGCGCCGAGCACGGTCCGGCTCTCCCGCGCGATCGCGATGGCCGCCTCGACGTTGTTGAGCTTGCCGACGCTGATCTGCTCCGGCCTGAGCCGGCCCTCCTCTTTCAGCCGCGCGAGGTGCAGCGCGAGCAGCATGGCGTTGTTCACCTGCACCGCCATCGTCGCGAGCTTGCGCTGGGTCAGCTGGAACGCCGCGATCGGCTGGTCGAACTGGATCCGCGTGGCCGCGTAGCCCAGTGCCGTCCGCAGGCAGTCCCTGGCGGCACCGACCGCCCCGAACACGATCCCGAACCGGGCCTCGTTCAGGCACGACAGCGGTGCGCCCAGCGACGTCGCCCCCGGCAGGCGGGCGCTGTCGGGCAGCCGCACGCCCTCCAGGACCAGCTCGGACGTGACGGACGCCCGCATCGACAGCTTGTGCTTGATGTCGTGCGTCGTGAACCCCGGGGTGCCGCGCGGCACGAGGAACCCGCGGACGCCGTCGCCGGTCTGCGCCCACACGGTCGCGACGTCGGCCAGCCCGCCGTTCGTGATCCACGTCTTGGTGCCGTCGAGCACCCAGTCGGAGCCGTCGCGGACCGCGCGCGTGCGCATGCCCTTCGGGTTCGAGCCGTGGTCGGGCTCGGTCAGGCCGAAGCACCCGATCGCCTCGCCCGCCGCGAGCCTCGGCAGCCACTCCTGCTTCTGCTCCTCCGACCCGTACCGCCAGATCGAGAACATCGACAGCGAGCCCTGCACCGACACGAAGCTGCGGATGCCGCTGTCCACGGCCTCCAGCTCCAGGCACGCGAGCCCGTAGGCCAACGCCGACGTGCCCGCACACCCGTAGCCCTCCAGGTGCATGCCCAGCACACCGAGCTTGCCGAGCTTCCCGCGCCAGCTCGCGCGGCAGCACGCCCTCCTCGAACCAGCCGGCGACGTGCGGCCGGACATGGTCGGCCAGGAACGCCGCGACGGTGGCCTGGATGTCGCGCTCCTCGTCGCTCAGCAACGACGGGATGTCCAGCAGCTGCAACGGGTCCTGCACTTCACGGCTCCAGCTTCGGCGGGCGCAGCCGGTAGCTCACCGGTGTGCGCGACAGGCGGATGGGGTTCGCGACGAGCGTCATGCCGTCGATCGTCGTGGTCGGAGCGAGGCCGAGCGACTCGGCCAGCGCGAACGCGTGCGCGATGTCGTTCACCGGCCCGCACGGAACGCCCAGGGGCGTCAAGGTCTCGAACCAGTGCCGCGCCGGCCGTTCCCGCAGCTGCCGCGCGAGGACCTCGAACAACGCGTCCACGTTCTCCACCCGGTCCGGGTTCGCCGCGAACCGCGGGTCGGTCGCCAGCTCCGGCACGTCGAGCACCGAGCACAACCGGCGGAACTGCCGGTCGTTGCCCACCGCGAGCGCGATCGGCTGGTCGGCCGTCGGGAACACCTCGTACGGCGCGATCGACGGGTGCCGGTTGCCCAGCGGCTCCGGGATCGCACCGGCCAGCGTGAAGCCCGCGCTCTGGTTCACCATGCTGGACAACAACACCGACAACAGGTCGAGTTCGACCCGCTGCCCCAGCCCGGTCTTCTCCCGGTGCCGCAACGCGGCCAGGACGCCCACGCAGGCGTGCAAGCCCGTCAGGACGTCGACCAGCGCCACACCGGTCTTCACCGGCGTGCCGTCACCGGTCACGCTCATCAACCCGCCGACGGCCTGCACGAGCAGGTCGTAGCCGGGCAGGTCGGCCCCCTTGCCGGAGCCGAACCCGGAGATCGAGCAGTACACGAGGTCGTCGCGGCCGAGCGACTCGTAGTCCAGTCCGAACCTCTTCATCGTGCCGGGCTTGAAGTTCTCCACCACGACGTCGGCGCGCGCGATCAGCTCGCGCGCCTGCTCCCGGCCCGCCGCGGTGCCCAGGTCGATCTGCACGGACGTCTTGTTCCGGTTGACGGACAGGAAGTACGTGGCCTCGTCGCCGTGGTGAGGCGGACCCCACGTGCGGGTCTCGTCGCCCCGGCCGGGCTGTTCGACCTTGACCACCTCGGCACCCAGGTCACCGAGCACCATGGTCGCGTAGGGTGCGGCCAGCACCCTGCTGAAGTCGGCGATCACCACCCCTTCGAGCGAGCTCATGCGACCCGCCCCCGCAGCCGCATCGCCGCGAGCACGCGTTCCTGAGCCACCTCTCTCGCTGCTGCATGTGTTGTCGTACCCCGATTACGCGCCTCGGCGAGCACGCTGGCCGCGTTCGCGCGCAGCTTCACCGACACCGCGTCGAGCACCACCGCGGGGTCGACGGGGAACGGCGAGTACCGCGCGTCCATCCCGAAGGCCGCCGCGACCACGCCGCCGGCGTTCGCGATGAAGTCCGGCACCACGGTGATCCCGCGCGCGGCCAGCACCTCCTGCGCCGCGGGGGAGGTGGGCAGGTTCGCCCCCTCGACCACGAGCGCGGTGTCGAGCTCCTTCGCGAGATCGGCGTCGACGACGTCCTGCACCGCCGCGGGCACCAGCACGTCGCACGGCACCCGCAGCTCGGCGCCGAGCGCCCGCAGGGCACCGCCGCCGTGTTCCTCCACCGCGAGATCGCCGCACTCCGCGCGCAGCCGCAACAACCGGTCGACGTCAAGACCTCCGGCGTCCACCAACGCGCCGTGAACTGAAGAGACGGCCACCACGATCGCGCCCAGCTCGGCGCACCGCTTCGCCGTCGCGGCACCCACCGCGCCGAAGCCCTGGATCGCGACCCGCTTGCCGCGCAGGGGCATCAGCTCGTCCGCCACCTCGGCCACACCGAACCCGGTGACGCCCAGCTCGTCGTACGGCAAGCCGCCGAGTTGAGCCGGTGCGCCCATCATAGCGCCGCGGTCCGACAGTTCGTCCTGGACGATCGCGGCGTCCCGTTCGGTGAGGCCCATGTCGAGGCCCAGCACGTACTCGCGCGGCACCTCGTTCGACAGCTTGCGCGCGAACGCCCGCAGCGCCGCCTCCTTGCCGGGGGAGGCGGGGTCGAACCGGATCCCCGCCTTGGCGCCACCGAAGAAGAGGTCGACCCCGGCCCACTTCCACGTCATCACCCTGGCCAGCCGCGCGATCTCCGCGACCGTCACGCCGGGGCTCATCCGCGTGCCGCCCTTGCCCATGCCGCGCGCGGTGTTGTCGATGATCAGCACGCCCTTCATGCCGGTGCGCCGGTCCGACACCGCGACGACCTTCTCGGGTCCCCACTCGTCCATGAGCTGGAGAACGTCCACCGCACTTCCCCCTCCCGGTCGGGCTTCACACGCGGTTGAGCTCCGGCCGCGCCTGGCCGGCCGTGAACCTGGAGGCGTCCAGGGCGGACACGTCGAGGAAGGGCTCCCGGCCCAGCACGAGGTCGCGCACGACCTCGCCGACCGCGGGTCCCTGCAGGAAACCGTGCCCGGAGAACCCGGTGGCGTAGAAGAAGCGGCCCGCGCCCTCCGCCTGGCCGATGAGCGCGTTGTGGTCCGGGGTCACCTCGTACAGCCCGGCCCACCCGGTGCGCACGCCGACGTCGAGCAGCCGCGGTGCCCGCCGGCCGATCGCCTCGGTGAGCCGCGGCAGCCACGCGTCGGACACCTCCAGCTTGAACCCCGGCGTCTCGTCCGGGTCGGACATGCCCAACAGCAGGCCGCGGCCCTCGCGGTGGAAGTAGAAGGTGCTGCCGAAGTCGATGGTGAAGGGAACCACCCGATCGAGTAACTCCGGCATGGGCCCGGTGAACACCACCTGCCGCCGCAGCGGGGAAACCGGCAGGTCGACGCCCACCATCTCGCCGATCGAGCGCGACCACGCACCGGCCGCGCAGACCACCGTCCGGGTGATGACGGTGCCGCGGCCGGTTTCGACCCGAAAAGTGTCGGACCCGGCCCCTACTATCGATTCCACGGCAGTTCCGGTGCAGAAACGGGCCCCCATCCGGCGGGCAGCGGTGGCATATCCCAGGACCACGGACTCGGGCGTGCAGTGTCCGTCTTCCGGCGAATAGGCCGCCGCCAGCAGACCGTCCGTTTCGACCAGCGGAGACAACCGCCGGGCTTCCTCGACCGACAGCATCCGGCTCGGCACGCCGAGGGAGTTCTGCAGGTCGACGTTGCGCTCGAACGCCGTCACGTGGTCAGCCGAGGAGAGGAGGAACAGGTAGCCGACCCGGTGGAGATCGATCTCCTGCCCGGGCCGCTGCGGAAAGCGCTGGAACGCTTCGAGAGACCGAGCACCGAGCCTGATGTTGAGCTCGTCGGAGAACTGGGCGCGCACCCCGCCTGCAGCCTTGCAGGTGGACCCGGAGCCCAGCTCGTCCCTCTCCACGACGACGACATCGCGGACGCCCGCTTCGGCGAGGTGGAAGGCAATGGACGTGCCGATCACCCCGCCACCGATGACGACGACCTCAGCCCGCGCAGGGAGCTCCACTGAGCCGGACGTCATGGCAGGCCTCCGATCTCGTGGCGCCACGGCGGTCCCGGGCGCGTCGGCCGGACCGAGCCGCAGGCCACCCGCTGCACCGGTGCAGCGGGAGCCGGGCTCACGACGGCACTCGGCGCCCCGCCACCGTCACAGCCGGAAGCCAAGGTCCGCCTCGATCTCGAGCGTGTCCATCTGCGCTTTCTGCAGCGTGCCCGAGTAGTCCCAGTTCATGGACTGCCACCGGGTGAACTGGTCGAGCACCCACACACCCGACTGCCGGGAGCCGTTGCCGCTCTTGCCGTTGCCGCCGAACGGCAGGTGCGCCTCGGCCCCGGACGTCGAGTTGTTGACGCTCACCATCCCGGCGGAGATGCCCGCGCGGAAGCGGAACGCCTTGTCCGGGTCCGTGGTGTAGATCGAGCACGACAGGCCGTAGCCCGGTGCGTTGCCGAGTTCGACGGCCTCGTCCAGCGACGAGTACGCCATCACGCCGACGATGGGGCCGAAGGTCTCCTGCAGGAACAGCTCGTCGTCCGCGCGGACGCCGGAGACGACCGCCGGGTGGTAGAAGAAGCCGCCCGTGCCCGTGAACCCACCACGAGGGTGGGAGGAGGTGATGCGACCGATCGGGCCGTGCACCACGTGGTGCTCACCGATCCAGCCGAGGTACTTCTCGTACGCCAGCGCGAACTTCTCGTCCAGCAGCGGTCCGTAGAGGACGTCGCCGGTCGGGTCGCCGACGACGGCGTCGGACACGGCCGCGGTGAAGCGGGCCAGGAACTCGTCGTACAGCGACTCGTGCACGATCGCCGTGCCGAGCGAGGTGCAGCGCTGGCCGGCGGAGCCGAAGCCGGCGAACAACGCGCCCTGCACGGCGAGGTCGAGGTCGGCGTCCTCGGTGACGACCATCGGGTTCTTGCCGCCGAGTTCGAGGCACGGCGTCTGGAGGTGGCGGCCGCAGAGTTCGCCGATGCGCACACCGACCTCGGTGGAGCCGGTGAAGCCGACCTTGTCGACGAGGCCCTGCTGCAGGGCCCGTTCCAGGCCGGTGAACGTCTCCGCGCCCTCGGCGAACACGACCTCGAACACGCCCGAGGGGAGGCCGGCTGCCTGGAACAGGTCGTAGAAGGCCTGGGCGGAGGCGGCGGAGTACTCGGCGGGCTTCCACACGACTGAGTTGCCGCACAGCAGCGCGGGCACGATGTACCAGGACGGGACCGCCACGGGGAAGTTGCCCGCGGTGATCACGGCGGCCACCCCGACCGGGTTGCGGAAGGTGAAGAGCTGCTTGTCGGGCATCTCCGACGGGACGGTCTGCCCGTAGAGGCGGCGGCCCTCGCCCACGAAGAAGTCGCAGGTGTCCACGATCTCCCGCACCTCGCCGCGGGCCTCGCCGATCGGCTTGCCGATCTCGCGGGTCACGAGCTGGGCGAGCTTCTCGGCGTTGGCCTCCACCAGGCGGCCGATGTTGCCGATGACCTGACCGCGCACGGGGGCGGGCACCCGAGCCCACTCGCGCTGCGCCGCCTTCGCGCGTCCCGCGGCGTCGACGAAGGTCGCGCTGGTCCCGAGCTCGATCTCGGTGACCACGTCGGAGGTGTTCGACGGGTTCGTGGAGACGTAGGCCATGTCTCCACCCTGGTAGCTGCCCGGCGAGAACACCAGAGGCGGCAGAGCGAAACCTCGCGTCGTCGAGCATAAGCTGGCCTGGTGCTCAACCCGGTGCATCTCCGCACGCTCGTCGAGGTCGTGAGGGCCGGTTCGTTCGCCGAGGCGGCCCGCCGCCTTGGTTACACGTCGTCGGCGGTGTCCCAGCAGGTCTCGGCGTTCGAGCGGGCGGTCGGCGTGACGCTGTTCGAACGCGAGGCGCACTCGATCCGGCCCGCGTCGGCCGCGCTGCTCATCGCCGACCGGGGTGCGGAGCTGCTGGCCGCGTTCGACGGGTTCGAGCACGAGGTGAAGGCGGTGGTGCAGGGCCTGCGCGGGCGGCTGCGGATCGGCACGTTCCCCACGGCGTCGTCGCGTGTCGTGCCGAGGGCGCTCGCCCGGCTCACGGCCGAGCTGCCCGGTGCCGAGATCCGGCTGGACGAGGGCGAGCCGGAGTACGTGCTGCCGCTGGTGCTGACCGGGGAGCTCGACCTGGCGCTGGTCTACGCCTACGACCTCGTTCCCCGGACGTGGCCGGAGGAGCTGACGGTGCGGCCGATGCTGGACGAGGCGCTGCTGGTGATGGTGCCGGAGCACCATCCCGCGGCGCGGGTCACCGTGCGGCTGGAGGACCTGCGGGACGAGCGCTGGATCGCGTCACGGGACGGCACGTCCGGGGCCACCTGCCTGACCCGGCTGTGCGCCGCGGCCGGGTTCGCGCCGCGGATCGCGTTCCGCAGCAACGACTACGAGGTGGTGCAGTCGCTCGTCGCTGCGGGCGTCGGCGTCGCCCTCGTGCCGGCGCTCGGCCACAAGGCGCTCAGCGGCACGCACGCGATGCCGTTGCGCGGCAAGCCGTTGCGGCGGCACGTGCACGTCGTGCACCGGACGGCGAACACCAACCCGTTGCTGCACGACGCGGTCAACGCCCTGCACCAGGCCTGCGAGGACGCCGTGGGCGACCACGTCGGCCTGCCATGACCGGGAGAACGGGGAGTCGGCGACAATGCGTCGGGTGAAGGCGAGAGCAGTGCTGCGCAGGAGGACCGACAGCGCGGTCGGCTGGTCCCTGGCCATCGGTGGGACCGGCGGCACGGCCTACGTCCTGCTGCACCCGCTCCCCGGTGCCGGGTTCGCGCAGCAGGTGGAGCTCGTCGCGGTGATGGCGCCGCTGATCTGGTTCTGCTGGATGGTCTTCGCGCACCCGGCGGTGCGCGTCCATGAGTCCGGGGTGCGGGTCGTCAACTGGTTCCGCTCCTACTGGGTGCCGTGGACGGCGCTGCGCGAGGTCGAGGTGACCCGCGAGGTCGTCCTGGTGCTCACGACGGGGGAGCGGGTCGACGTGACCGCGGGGGCGTTCTCGCTCGCGAGCGCACTGGGCGGCAGCCGGGTGCAGCACCGGATGCGCGAGGAGATCGAGCGGCACCGCCCGGCCGTGCCGCCCGCGGGTGAGGTGCCCGGCAGGCGGCTCGACCTCTGTCCGTGGCACTTCCTGAGGCTGGTCGCCCTGCTGCTGGTCGTGGCCTGGGCCGGCGTTTCCTGATCGCGCCCCTATTCGCCCGTCTGACCGTCGGCGAGCTCGCGCAGCAGGTCGAGGTGACCGACGTGGCGTGCGGTCTCCTGGGCCACGTGGGCGAGGACCCAGCGCACCGTGCGCTTGCCGTCCGCCGCGACAGCGTCCGCGCCGCGGTCCCGGAGGGCTTCGGCGTTGGCCCACTCCGCGCGGTAGGCGGCGATGAGCGTCTCCGGCGTGTCGGCCGGGTCGAGGTCCCACGACGGGTCGGGGTCGCCCTCCCACAGCGACGGCAGGCCGAGGCCCGCGCCCGCGATGCAGAGCCAGTAGCGCTCGACGGCGACGAGGTGCTTGAGAACGCCGAGCGCGGTCAGCTTCGGCGAGGTGGCGATCGGGGCGGCGGCCGCCTGCTCGCGGGTCAGGCCGTCGACCTTCAGGACGGCCGTCCTGCGCAGGAAGTCGAGGAACTGCCAGGCGAGCACACCTTCGTCGGTCGCGAGGTTCTCGGGCCAGGTTCGGGTCACGGCAGGAGTCTGCCAGCCGACTGCTCGGCGGGCTCCCGGTCGACCGCGAACATGATCAGCCGGTGGTTGTGCGGTACCAGCGCGGAGAGGTGTTGACCGGAGGTTGCAGCCTGGCGTTGACCACGACCACGTTCGGTCCCTCGGCCGTGAGCGCCTCGGCGAGGCCGCCGAACCCGTCGAGCGTGACCGCCGGGATGCCGAAGCTCTCGGCCAGCTTCGCGAAGTCAGGGCGGGTGAGGTCGACGCCGGTGATCGCGTGGCCGGCGATCTGCTGGTCGTAGCGCAACATGCCGTACCCGCCGTCGTCCGCGACCACGACGGTCAACGGCAGCCCTTCCTGCCGCACTGTCGCGAGGTCGCCGCACGCGAACAGGAACCCGCCGTCGCCCACGACCGCGATGGTGCGCCCGTGCACCGCCGCACCGATGGCAGCGGGGAAGCCGAACCCGAGCGTGCCCCAGCCGACCGGGTAGGCGAGCCCGCGCGGCCTGCGGACGTGGTGGAACCCGCCGAGCCAGTAGCCGGGGATGCACATGTCGGCGACGATCGTGGCGTCCACGCCCGCCATCGCGTCCAGGAACACCGCCGCCTCCGGCGAGTCCGCGCGCACGAACTCCCGCACCGCCGCGTTGACCCGTTCGACGTCCACGGCGGCCTTCTTGACCGGGACCGCTTCGGCGAGCGCCGCGGTCACGTGTCGCGCGTCGCCGAGCAACGCCACGTCGGCCGGGTAGTTCTTCGACAGCTCGGCCTCGTCGATGTTGATCGACAGCAGGGCGCGTGGCTTGGGCTGTGACCAGTTCTGCGTCATCATGCCGTCGAAGTCGGTGCCGATGGCGACCACGAGGTCCGCCTCGTCCCACAACGCGCCGACCACCGGTGCGTGCACCGGTCCGCGCACGACGAGCGGGTGGTCGCTGATGCCGCGCGCGCCGTAGGTGGTGATGATCGGTGCGTTCAGCCTGTCGTTCACCGCGCTGATCGCCGCCCCGGCCCCGGACCGCGCCGCACCGCCGCCCACCCACAGCAGCGGCCGTTCGGCCTTCACGACCAGCCCCACCGCCTCGGACAGGTCCGGCACCGGGGGCCGTTCGCCGGTGGCAGACCTGACGCCCCACGCCACTTCCGCGGTCAGGAAGTCCGTCGGCACCCCGAGGTACACCGGCCCCTGCGCGCCTTCGAGAGCGGTGCGCACCGCCCGGTCGACGTACGCGGGCAGCTCGTCCGCCGCCGGCACGTCGAACGCCGCCTTGGTCACCGGGCCGAACAACGCCCGCTGGTCCCGCGTCTCGTGCAGCACCCCGCGGTACACGCCGGGCCGCCGCACCGCGCTGGAGATGTCCGTCGCGATGACCAGCACCGGACTGCCCGACGCCATCGCCTCGCCCGTCGCACCGAGCGTGTTCGCCGCCCCCGGCCCCGTCGTCACCACCGCGACGCCAAGCCGCCCGGTCGCCCGCGCGTACCCGTCCGCCGCGTACACGGCCGTCTGCTCGTGCCGCACGCCGATCATCCGGATCCCGGACGCCGCAAGCGCTTCCCACACCGCCAGGTTGTGCACACCGGGCAGGCCGAAGACCACCTCGACGTCGTGCGCGGCCACCATCGCCAGCAGGCTCTCGGCACCATTGGGCATGCGCTCGACGCTAAGGGGCGCTTATCGCACCGGCAACGGTCGTGCAGCAGGTCTGGTGCTCAGGACCACCTGTTCGATGCCTCTTCGACGGACCCGCGCCCGCCGGGCGTCGTCACGACCGGCGAGGGGGCCGTGCGCACCTGCCGAAGATCGGGTGGCGGGGCGTCCGGTGCACGACGAGGGCTGGTCTTCCTGTTCGCCGGCTGCGGGTCAGGGGCCCGGACGGCGGCGCCACCGCCCACCACGTCGTCCACATCGGACGAACCGGCCCGCGGAGTTCCAGGCGCGGTGGTGGACCAGTCCTCGACCACGAACCCGGTGACCGACACGTCCGGGCGGTTCTGCATGCGCGACCAGCGCGCCGCGGCTCACCGTCGACGTGCGGTACCGGTTGATCGTCGGCGCGGACAGAAAATCGGGTGCGCAGATCCGGTACCGTGGTCGGTGGCGTCGAGCAGACGTGGGGCTGGAGCCGCTCTCCCGGCAGTGGAGCGGAGTCCGTCGCAGAGTTCAGCAACTCCTGCTCACGAACTGCGCACTGACCACGTAGACGCGTGCACATGCGTCCTTGTCGGCCGAGCCGGGCGGCGGAAACGAGGACTGCTGCCATGGCACGTCTGTCCACCACGGACCAGCTCGCCGACCTGCGGCGCACCTACACGGGCGAGAACCTCTCGCAGGCCGTTCCCGCCGTGCGCGACGGGGCGCCGTTGCCCGACGCGACCACCGCGGCCCAGCAGCAGCTGGAGGCCAAGGTGCTGCTCGCCGGCTGCACGGCGGCGAGCATCGTCCAGCTCATGCCCCCGGCGAGCATCACGACGCCCACCCACGCGTTCCGCGCGGTGGAGCCGGGGGAGGCGGTCCGGCTGCACCTCGCGCCGCGCGTGCTGGGGCCGTTGCTGTTCGAGCTGCTGCCGCGCACCGAGGGCGGCTACGGCATGGGTGTCGCGGGGCTCGTCCACCGGCAGCACCGGCGCTCCGCCGAGCTCACCACAGGGGAGGCGTCGGTGGTCCTCGCCGGTGTCGACCAGGCGGTGTGGGACCAGGGCATGCGGTACGTGCGGTGGATGCACGAGTTCCGCGGCGTCGAGTACGCAGACGGCGGCGGGCTCGACGAGGAGGTCGCGCAAGCGGCCACTGGGAGCGCTCTCCTGCGCCGGGTGCACCTGTGGCACGACGCGTGCTGGCTCCGTGCGCTTCCGCTGGGTGACGGCTGGTTCGTCGAGTGGCCGGGCGGTCCTTCCGAGGCCGGCGTCCGGGAGAAGCTCGCCCGCCCGCGGTTCGGCACGGCGCACGAGGTCGTGCTGCAGCGCAGCGAGGCGCCGGCCGAGGACGTCGACCGGGGCATGCGCACCTACCCGTGGCCGGAGGAGTTCGTGTCTGCCGTCACGGCTGGTGAGCCCGATCAGCGCCACGGGCGCCGGTAGACTGCCCTTTCGCCCGCAGGAACGATCGTCAGGAGGACCCCGGTGACCCAGCAGGCTGCCGAGGCCCAGTCCGAAGCCACGCGCAAGGCCCCGCGCGTGCTCGTCGCCGAGGACGAGGCGCTCATCCGCCTCGACCTCGTGGAGATGCTGCGCGAGGAGGGCTACGACGTGGCCGGTGAGGCCGCGGATGGTGAAGAGGCGATCAAACTCGCGACCGAGCTCGACCCCGACCTGGTGATCCTGGACGTCAAGATGCCCAAGGTCGACGGGATCGAGGCCGCGCAGCACATCGCGGGCAACCGGATCGCGCCGGTCGTGATCCTCACTGCGTTCAGCCAGCGCGAGCTGGTCGAGCGCGCCCGTGACGCGGGTGCGATGGCGTACTTGGTCAAGCCGTTCGCGAAGCGGGACCTGGTGCCCGCGATCGAGCTGGCGATCAGCCGGTTCAACGAGCTCGCGGCACTGGAGCAGGAGGTCGCCGGTCTGACCGAGCGGCTGGAGACCCGCAAGGTCGTGGAACGGGCCAAGGGCATCCTCATGACCAAGCAGGGTCTGAGCGAGCCGGAGGCGTTCCGGTGGGTGCAGCGCACCGCCATGGACCGCCGCACCACGATGAAGGCCGTGGCCGAGGCCGTCATCGAGAACTTCGGCTGAGCTCCAGCCAGACCGAGTCCGCCTGCCGTCCCGGATCCTCGGGGCGCAGGCGGACTTCGACGTCGTGACTGCTCTTGAGCGCGAGGAGCAGCTCGTGCCGGCCGCCGACGCCACCGGGCGTGGCGACCGTGGCCGCGTGGTGCCGATCGACGTACACCTCGAAGCCCGCCACGGGAGCCACTGACGGTGTGGCGCTGCCGTCGAGGGTGACGACGAGCGTTGCCTCGTTCGGGGTCACAGCGGCGAACTCAGCGGTCATCACGGGCACGGCGGGCGGCAGGGGCCCTGGGGCGTTCGGCAGCCGCGCCCGCGTCTCGCCCGGCACCTCCAGGTAGCTCTCCAGCACCTGCGCCTGCGACGCGCCCGGCATCCGCAGCACGAACGGCGACAGCGCCCCGGTCTCGGGTCCGAGCAGCTCGGCCGGGACGTCACCGGCCACGGTGACCTCGGAGTCCTGCGCCGCCGACCAGCCCTCGGTCTGCGGCCGCAACGGGATTCGCGCCGTTCCGAGCTGCGCCACCAGGCCGTTCACGTCACCGCCGTCGCCCAGCCGGACCGTGGCGCGCAGCCGGGCGGACGGCGCGTTCCGCAACGGTGTGCGCGCCACGCCGATGCCTGGCGCCTCCTCCTCCGGCTCCAGCACGCGCAACGTGCCCGCCACGACGGGCGTCTCGACGACCTCGGTGACCGGCCGCGGTCCGCCGGAGATCCCGACGGTGTCGACCTCGACCCGTCCCGGCCGTCCCGGCGGCGCGGTCACGCCGACCAGCACGGTCGCCTGCCGCCACGCGGGCACCGCGGCCGAGCGGGAGATCTCCGCGCCGTCCTGCAGCACGCGCACGCCGTCACGGGTCAGCACCACCTCGAACCGGTGCAGCACGCCCGCGCCGCGCGTGCCGGCGACCGAGTCGTCCACCACCACGCGGATCGCGCCGGCCGGGGGAGTGGGTCCGGCCAGGTCGGGCGTGCCCGGCACGAGGTCCACCACGAGCTTGCCGCGGGGACCCGCCGCCGACGTCACCACCGCGACACGCCCGAGCTCGCCGGCGTCTTCGAGCACCAGCGGTGACCGCGCCCGCAGGACCGCCGTGCCCTCGCCGCACGGCATGTCGACCACGAGCCGGCCCGAGCCCAGCGAGGGGTTCACGCAGCCGCGCCGGCCGCTGAGGTGGAAGTGCCGCTCCACCCGCGGGTCGTCGAACTCCTCCAGGAACCCGGACACCCGCTGCCGCCACGCCCCGTCGTCCCCCGCGCGTTCCTCGGCGCGGACCGGCGCCGACCGCCGGCCGTGCGCGTCGACCGCCCGCACCTCCGGTGTGCCACCGCCGGCGACCTCGGGTGACGCGACCAGCCTGCCCGACACCTCGTAGCCCGCGGCGCCCGCCACGGGAGACCATTGCACCCGCCCGTCGTTGCTCCAGACGGAGGACGGTGCCGAAATCGAGCCTGAACGGGGCGGTGGCTTGACATAGTCGGCCGTGTAGCTCGTCAGCCGCACAGGTTCCGAGCTGGGGTTTTGCGGGTCCGGGCCGGGGTCGCGCAGCACCAGGACCGCCGAGGTCAGCACCCCGGCGGCAGCGATGACTGCGACCAAACGACGACGCGGAGTCATACGCCCAGGCTATGGCAGCAGTCCAAAGAGTGAACGAAGGTTACTGACGGTGACTTTCCTTAAACAAAACATAACGCCGAGTTGCGTTATGGTCACGAGCCCATTGGCGTTGATGACTGGGGTCACAATCAGCGCCTAGGGTCCGGCCATCCCTCAGCAGAGGGGCGTGGAGCGGTGCGCGGAGATCTCGCCATCGCAGTGAGCACGGATAGAGGAGGGACTCACGTGCGTAAGCACCTTGTGAAGTCCGCAGCGATCGTCGGCGCCACGCTGCTCGTCGTCGCGGCCTGTGGCACGAATGACAAGACCGAAGCGGGCGGCACCGGGGGCAGCTGCGACACGTCGAAGGGCACGCTGACCGTCGGCGTTGTCGCTCCGCTGTCCGGAAACCTGTCGGCGCTCGGCATCGGCATCAAGCAGTCCGCTGAGCTCGCCGTGGACGAGGCCAACAAGAAGTGCACCGTCAAGGGCTACAAGCTCCAGGTGTCGGCCCAGGACGACGAGGCGAACCCGGCCAAGGGCGCCCAGGCGGCCACCAAGCTGTCGACCGACCCGAACGTCGTCGGCGTCGTCGGCACGCTGAACTCGTCGGTCGCCCAGACGGTGCAGCCGATCCTGCGCGACAAGAAGATCCCGCAGGTGTCGCCCGCGAACACCAACCCGTCGCTGACCAGGGGCAACGACTTCCTGACGGCGCCGAAGCGGCAGTTCGACAACTACTTCCGCGTCTGCGCGACCGACGACCTGCAGGGCCCGTTCGCGGCCAACTACATGGTCGAGAAGGCCGGCAAGAAGAAGATCGCGATCATCACGGACGGCAAGACCTACGGCAAGGGTCTGGCGGACGAGTTCGCGAAGCAGGTCGCCAAGAAGGGCGGCACGATCGTCGGCACCGAGACCGTCGGTGAGAAGGACACGGACTTCTCCGGCGTCGTGTCGAAGATCAAGGGCCTCGCGCCCGAGGCCGTCTACTACGGCGGTGAGTACCCGGCCGCCGGTCCGCTGTCCAAGCAGATGAAGGACAACGGCCTGAACGTCCCGCTCATGGGCGGCGACGGCATCTACGACCAGAAGTTCATCGACCTCGGCGGCAAGGAGGGCGACCTCGCCACCTCCGTCGGTGCGCCGACCGAGTCGCTGGAGACCGCCAAGGCCTTCGTGACCGCGTACAAGGAGAAGTTCGGCAAGGAGGACTTCGCCGCCTACGGTGCGTTCTCCTACGACGCCGCGAACGCGATCATCGGTGGTCTGGCCAAGACCGTCGAGGGCGGCGAGTGGGGCGACGCCAAGCGCGACGCCATGCTGACCAACGTCGGTGCCTACAGCGGTTCCGGCGCCACCGGTGAGGTCAAGTTCGACCAGTACGGCGACAGCACCAACAAGGTCCTGACCGTCTACCAGGTCACCGGCACCAAGTGGGATGACGTGCAGACCGGCGAGTACACGGGCTGACCGACTGCTGATCGTTAAATGAAGCTGCGGCGGGGGCGGGCGAAGTTTGCTCGCCCCCGCCGTCTACGGAGGTAGTCGTGTCAGTCCTGCTCCAACAGCTGGCGAACGGGGTCGTGCAGGGCGCTTTGATCGCCCTGATCGCCCTCGGGTACACGATGGTGTACGGCATCATCCAGCTGATCAACTTCGCCCACGGTGAAGTCTTCATGGTGTCCTCGTACGGAGGACTCGCCACGTTCACGCTTCTTCCTGACGACCTCAAGAAGTCGCCTGCCGTGGCTCTGCCGCTGATGTTCCTGGGCGGCATCCTCGTCGCGGTCGTCGTGGCCGTGGTCATGGAACGCTTCGCCTACCGGCCGCTGCGCAACGCGCCCCGGCTCGCGCCGCTCATCACGGCGCTCGGCGTCTCGGTGTTCCTCCAGGAGGCCGTGCGCGTCTGGTACCCCGACGCCACGTCCAACCTGCCCTACCCGAAGGTCTTCCCGACGGGGAGCCTCGCCCTCGGCCCCATCAGCGTGCCGTGGACCGGCGTGCTGCTCGTGGTGCTGTCGGTCGGTCTGTCGATCCTGCTGCAGACCTACATCAACCGGTCGCGGATGGGCCGTGCGATGCGGGCCACCGCGCAGGACCCCGACACCGCGAAGCTGATGGGCATCAACCCCGACCGCGTGATCGTGCTGACGTTCGTGTTCGGTGCCGTGCTCGCCGGTGTCGCCGGCGTCATGTTCGGCGGATACCTGAACAACATCAACATCGACATGGGCTTCCAGAACGGCATCTTCGCCTTCACGGCGGCCGTGCTGGGCGGCGTCGGCAGCATCCGCGGTGCGGTCATCGGCGCGTTCATCATCGGTCTGATCAAGACCCTGGCCGGCCAGTACATGCCGGGCGGTACCCAGTACGACTACGTCTGGATCTTCGTCGTGCTGATCCTCGTGCTCGTCTTCCGCCCGCAGGGTCTGTTCGGCGAGCCGGAAAGGGTGCGCGCATGACCACGACCGCTGCTGAGAAGCGCTCCGCTCTCGCGCCACTGGGCAAGCCGTTCGCGGCCGTCGGCGGCGTGCTGTCGATCGTCGCGGCCATGCTGCCGTGGGTCACGTTCCCGCTCAACGACGGGAACTGGCCGGACAAGTCGACGCTGTCGTTCTTCGACGCGCCGTTCGCGCTCACCGGCTTCCGCTGGCACATGCTGGTGCTCGGTGTGCTCGTGCTCGTCGCCGCCTTCGCGCCGACCCCGTCCAAGGGCCGCGTCGTGCGCGCGCTGGGCTGGGGCGTCCTGTCGGTGGCCGCCATCAACGGCATCTACCTCGTCGTCAAGGGCGGCGGGTTCGGTGCCATCACCGCGTACAAGGACGTGGTGGCGTTCGGCAGCATCGCCGGCGTCGTCGCCGGTGTGCTGGTGATCCTCGCCGGCTACGGCATCGGCATCGAGCCGCCCGGCAACTGGCGGATCAAGCTCAGCACGCCGGTGGCGTACCTGGTGCTGCTGGTGTCGTTCGGCGCGGTGCTCTACGCCGTCTCCGCGATGCTGACCACCGGCGGTGTCGGTGCCGGCAACCCGTACGCGGGCGCCATCTTCCTGTCGTTCCTCGGCTTCGCCGGCGGACTGCTGGCAGCGCTCAACGGCATCGGCTACACCAAGTGGATCTCGCACCTGTCCGAGGAACACCGCGTGTTCAGCGTGATCGTGCTCCTGGCGTGCGCGCTGCTGCTGCCGTTCACCGATGCCGGCAACGAGTACTGGATGACGGTCGCGGCGAACATCGGCATCTACGCCGCCACCGCGATCGGCCTGAACATCGTCGTCGGCCTCGCCGGTCTGCTCGACCTCGGGTACGTGGCGTTCATGGGCATCGGCGCGCTCGTCGCGGCGAACTTCTCCGGTGCCGCCGCCGCGAACTTCGGCATCGACCTGCCGTTCCCGGTGGCCGCGGTCATCGCGGCGGTCGTGGCTGGCATCTTCGGCGCCATCGTCGGTTCGCCGACGCTGCGCGTGCGCGGTGACTACCTGGCGATCGTGACGCTGGCGTTCGGTGAGATCTTCACCCGCTCCGCGCAGAACAACATCGGCGGCATGACCAACGGCTCCAACGCCATCCCGGGCGTCCCGCAGCTGTCGCTGTTCGGCACTGAGTTCAACAAGCAGCTGACCCTCGGCTCGGTGAAGCTGCCGGCCGGTGTCCTCTACTACGTGCTCATCGTGCTGCTGGTCGCGGCGACGATGACGGTGTTCGCGAACCTCAAGTTCAGCCGCATCGGCCGTGCCTGGATCGCGATCCGCGAGGACGAGGACGCGGCCCGCGCGATGGGCATCCGCACCGGCAAGATGAAGATCCTCGCGTTCCTCATCGGCGCCATGCTGGCCGGTCTCGCGGGTGCGGTGTTCGCGCACAAGAACGGCACCGTGTCCTACGAGTCGTTCAAGTTCCTCGAGTCGATCACGCTGCTCGCGGCGGTCATCCTCGGCGGCATGGGCTCGATCCCCGGCGCCGTGCTCGGTGCCGCGCTGCTGTTCGTGCTGCCCGAGAAGCTGCGCGACTTCGAGGACTACCGCCTGATGATCTTCGGCCTCGCGCTGGTGCTCATCATGCGGTTCCGCCCGCAGGGCCTGATCCCCGACGCGCACCGGCGCGCGGAGCTGGCCGATGAGAACGTCGACGGCACCCACGTCGACGAGCTGCCGAAGGAGGCGAAGGCGTGACGCCGGTGTTGGAGGCGCGTGACGTCTCGATGGTCTTCGGTGGCCTCAAGGCGCTGAAGAACGTGACGTTGTCGCTCGACGAAGGCAAGATCGTCGGCCTGATCGGCCCGAACGGCGCGGGGAAGACCACGTTCTTCAACTGCCTCACGGGTCTGTACACGCCGACCACCGGCCAGGTGCTGCTCAAGGGCAACGTCCTGCCCGGCGACCCGGCCAAGGTGACCGACGCGGGTCTCGCCCGCACGTTCCAGAACATCCGGCTGTTCCCCAGCATGACCGTGCTGGAGAACGTCATGGTGGGCAGGCACGTGCGGATGAAGCAGGGCCCGCTGGCGTCGCTGTTCCACGGCCCGGCCTACCACCGCGGCGAGAAGGCGGCCCGCGAGCGCTCCCGCGAGCTGCTCGAGTTCGTCGGCCTGCGCGGACCGGACGACGAGCTCGCGCGCAACCTCCCGTACGGCGACCAGCGCCGTCTTGAGATCGCGCGCGCGCTGGCCACCGACCCGTCGGTGCTGCTGCTCGACGAGCCCACTGCGGGCATGAACCCGCAGGAGACGGAAGCGACGCAGCAGCTGATCTTCCGCATCCGCGAGACGGGTGTGTCCGTGGTCGTCATCGAGCACGACATCAAGTTCATCTTCGGGCTGTGCGACTCGGTCTCCGTGCTCGTGCAGGGCGAGCTGCTCGTCGAGGGCAGCCCCGAGGTCGTGCGCGCTGACCCGCGGGTCATCGAGGCCTACCTCGGCAAGCCGCCGGAGGAAGTCGAGCACGACATCGAGGCCGCGAAGGGGGAGCAGGCATGAGCCCGCTGCTCGAAGTCCGCAACCTCTCGGTCGCCTACGGCGCGATCGAGGCCGTCCGCGACATCTCGTTCACCGTCGAGGCCGGTCAGATCGTGTCGCTGATCGGCTCGAACGGTGCGGGGAAGACCACGACCCTGCGCACCATCTCGGGTCTGCTGCGCCCGGTGTCCGGCGAGATCCTGTTCCAGGGCAAGCCGATCCACAGCGAGCCGGCCCACGCCATCCTCGGCATGGGCATCTCGCACTCACCGGAGGGCAGGCGGCTCTTCCCGCGGATGACCGTGGAGGAGAACCTCCAGCTCGGCGCCTACGTCCGCAAGGACGACGGCGTGCAGGCCGACATGGACCGGGTCTACGAGCTGTTCCCCGTCCTGGGCGAGCGCCGGCACAACAAGGCCGGCCTCTTCTCCGGCGGTGAGCAGCAGATGCTCGCCATCGGCCGCGCGATGATGTCCAAGCCGCGCCTGCTCATGCTCGACGAGCCCTCCATGGGCCTCTCGCCGATCATGACCCAGCGCATCTTCGACACCATCAAGGAGCTGCAGTCGCTCGGCACCACCATCCTCCTGGTGGAGCAGAACGCACTGGCCGCCCTCGCGTTGTCGCACCACGGCTACGTGATCGACCTCGGCCGGACCACGCTGAACGGTCCCGGGCACCAGCTGCTGGCCGACCAGCGGGTGCGCGACGCGTACCTGGGCGAGTCGCACTGAGCCGGTAGCACGGCGAACGGGGCGGAGGAACCTTCCTCCGCCCCGTTTCGCTGTTCAGCCCGGCCGTGGTCCACGTTCGGGCGTGACGAGTCGAAAGCGCAGGTGGCTCCAGGCCAGCGCCGCATCCACTGTGGACACCGGGTGGGACCTGCCCCGGTGCTCAGGCCCCCGGTGCCTTGGGGCGGATGATGCACGTGAGGCGCGCGGTGCAGGTCCGCTTGCCCTCCTCGTCGGAGATGGCGATCTCGAACGTCGCCGTGGACCGTCCCAGGTGGAGCGGGCGGCACACGCCCGTCACGATCCCCTCGCGCGCCGCGCGGTGGTGCGTGCAGGACAGCTCCAGCCCGAGGGCGATGGAGCCGAACGACGCCGCGTGCATGGTGGCCGCGACCGAGCCCAGCAGCTCGGCGAGCACCGCGTTCGCGCCGCCGTGCAACAGCCCGAACGGCTGGCGGTTGCCCTTGACCGGCATGGTGCCGACCATCTCCTGGACATCCCATCGGGTGATTTCTATGCCCATGCGGGTGTGCAACTGCTCGTCTGCGTACTCGGTGGGCAGGTCGCCGATCACGTGCGCTCCAGGGCTCAAGCGAAACTGTCAGACCACCACCCTAGACTCGGGCTCGTGACTCCCTCAGACGTGAAGCGGCTCCTGCTCATCGACGGTCACTCGATGGCCTATCGAGCGTTCTACGCCCTGCCCGCCGAGAACTTCCGGACGGCCACCGGGCAGGTCACGAACGCCGTGTACGGGTTCACGTCCATGCTCATCAACATCCTGCGCGACGAGCAGCCCACGCACGTGGCGGTGGCGTTCGACGTCTCCCGCAAGACGTTCCGCTCCGAGCAGTACCCCGAGTACAAGGCCGGTCGCTCCAAGACGCCGGACGAGTTCCGCAGCCAGGTCTCGCTGATCGGCGAGGTCCTCGACGCGCTCCAGATCTGCAAGATGGAGAAGGAGGGCTTCGAGGCCGACGACGTCATCGCCACGCTGACCACGCAGGCGGTGGAGCAGGGCTTCGAGGTGGAGATCGTCACCGGCGACCGGGACGCGTTCCAGCTCGTCAACGACAAGGTGACGGTGCTGTACCCGGTCAAGGGCGTGTCCGAGATGGGCCGGTTCACCCCGGCCTACGTCGAGGAGAAGCACGGCGTGAAGCCCGAGCAGTACGCCGACTACGCGGCGGTGCGCGGCGACTCGTCGGACAACCTGCCGAACACGCCCGGAGTGGGCCCCAAGACGATCATCAAGCTGCTCAACCAGTTCGGCGGGCTCGACGGGCTGGTCGACCGCGTGGACGAGGTGCCGGGCAAGGTCGGCGAGGCGCTGCGCGGCAACCTGAGCAACATCATCATGAACCGCCAGCTCACCGAGCTGGTGCGCGACCTGGAACTGCCGTACCAGATCGACGGTCTGGCGGTGAGGCAGTGGGACCGCGACGCGGTGCACCGGCTGTTCGACGAGCTGGAGTTCCGCGTCCTGCGCGACCGGCTGTTCCAGACCCTGTCGACCGCGGAGCCCGAGGCCGAGGAGGGCTTCGAGGTCTCCGGCGGCGCGATCCCGGCCGGCACGCTGGCCACATGGCTCGACGAGCACGCCCGTGGCGCCCGCGTCGGCGTGGCGCTGCGGATCGCGGGCCAGGACGTCGAGGGCGTCGCCCTGTGCACCGCCTCCGGTGAGGGCGGCTACGTCGCCGTCGAAGGCCTCGACGAGGCCGACGAGCAGGCGCTCGCCGCGTGGCTGGCGGACGAGGGCGTCACCAAGGCGGGCCACGACCTGAAGCTGCCACTGCGCCGGGTCCGCGCCCGCGGCTGGAAGCTGCGCGGCCTGACCTCGGACACGGCGCTCGCGGCGTACCTGGTGCGTCCCGGCCAGCGCTCGTTCGCCCTCGACGACCTGGCGCTGCGCTACCTCAAGCGCGAGCTGCGGGCCGAGGAGTCCGGTGACGGCCAGCTGTCGCTGCTGTCGGACGAGTCGGAGGAGGCCGCCAAGGTCGCCACCGGCGCGATCCTGCGCGCCCGCGCCGTGGCCGAGCTCGCCGACCGCCTCGACGCCGAGCTGGTGACGATCGGCGGCGCCGACCTGCTGGCGAACCTCGAGCTGCCGCTGATGAACGTGCTGGACGAGGTCGAGGCCGTCGGCATCGCGATCGACGTCGACCACCTGTCCGAGCTGGAGGCGCACTTCGCGGCCGGCGTGAAGCAGGCGGCGCAGGACGCGTACTCGGTGATCGGCAAGGAGATCAACCTCGGCAGCCCCAAGCAGCTGCAGGCGGTCCTCTTCGACGAGCTGAACATGCCGAAGACGAAGAAGACCAAGACCGGCTACACCACGGACGCCGACGCGCTGCAGAACCTGTTCGAGCAGACCGAGCACCCGTTCCTGCAGCACCTGCTGTCGCACCGCGACGTCACCCGACTCAAGTCCACTGTGGACGGCCTGCTGAAGTCGGTGGCCGACGACGGCCGCATCCACACGACGTTCCACCAGACGATCGCGGCGACCGGCCGGCTGTCCTCGACGGACCCGAACCTGCAGAACATCCCGATCCGCACCGACGAGGGCCGCCGCATCCGGCAGGCGTTCGTCGTCGGCGAGGGCTACGCCGAGCTGATGACCGCCGACTACAGCCAGATCGAGATGCGGATCATGGCGACGCTGTCCGGCGACGAGGGCCTGATCGCGGCCTTCAACTCCGGCGAGGACCTGCACACCTACGTTGCCTCGCAGGCGTTCTCGATCCCCACCTCCGAGGTGACCGGCGAGATGCGCCGCCGCATCAAGGCCATGTCGTACGGCCTCGCCTACGGCCTGTCCGTCTTCGGCCTGTCGCAGCAGCTGCGCATTCCCACCGAAGAGGCCCGCGAGCAGATGGAGGCGTACTTCTCCCGCTTCGGCGGCGTGCGCGACTACCTCAACGAGATCGTGGAGAAGGCCCGCAAGGACGGCTACACCGAGACCGTGCTGGGCCGCCGCCGCTACCTGCCCGACCTCAACTCGGACAACCGCCAGCGCCGCGAGATGGCCGAGCGCATGGCGCTGAACGCCCCGATCCAGGGCAGTGCCGCGGACATCATCAAGGTCGCGATGCTCGGTGTCTTCCGCGCCCTGGAGTCCTCCGGCCTGCGTTCCCGCATGCTGCTCCAGGTCCACGACGAACTGGTGCTGGAGATCGCCGACGGCGAGCGCGAGGCGGTCGAGGCCCTGGTCCGCGACCAGATGGGCAACGCTTACCAGCTCCAGGTGCCGCTGGAGGTCTCGGTGGGCGTCGGCCGTTCGTGGGACGACGCGGCGCACTAGGCCGTGTTTTAGATGTGGCGTAGCCAGATGTTGATGGCGGCGACGTGGACGGTGGCCTGGTAGCGGGTGGCGAGTTTGTCGTAGCGGGTGGCCACGGCCCGGTGTTGCTTGAGCAGGTTGATGCCGCACTCGACGGCGTGGCGCTGTTTGTAGACCTGCCGGTCGATCGCGGGTGGCCGTCCGCCTGCGGAGCCTTTGGCCTTGCGGTGGGCGGCTTGGTCGCGGGGCTGGTCGATGGTCACCTTGATCCCGCGGCGCCGCAGGTAGGCACGGTTGGCTTGGGAGCTGTAGGCCTTGTCCGCCAGAACCCGGTCCGGACGGGTCCTGGCGCGTCCGGGCCCCATGCGTGGCACCGAGATCTGCTCGATCACCGGTGTGAACTGCGGGCTGTCGCCCCGTTGCCCGGCGGTGACCAGCAGTGACAACGGCCTGCGGCCCTGCTCGCAGGCCAGGTGCAGCTTGCTGGTCCAGCCACCGCGCGACCGGCCCAGCCCGTGATCGTCGGGCTCGGTCCCGCCGGCCGGGGTGCCGGGCGGTTCGACCTGCAGATCCCCCTTTTCCGTGCGCCGGCGGCGTGCTGGTGCGCCCGCGTGATGGTGGAATCCACCGACACGTCCCACACGATCAACCCATCGGCATCGGCACGGGCCTGCAGCGCGGTCAGGATCTCCTGCCAGACTCCGGCCCGCTGCCAGCGGCGGAACAACCCGTACACGGTCTGCCAGGGACCGTAGTCAGGCGGGATGTCGCGCCACGGGGCACCGACGCGCACCCGCCACCGGATGCCGTCGATCAACTGCCTTTTGCTCCACTTCGGCGGGCGCCCCGGTTTACGCCCGACAGGCAGCAGCGGCTGCAACGCCGCCCATTGCGCGTCGGTCAGGTCGGCCCGCCCCGCTGCCGCTACGCTGGCCACGAGGTCTCCGGTATTGCGGGTTTGCTTGGTCGCTAACCCACTTACCGGAGACCTCGCCACGTTCCGGCACCGACACGCCGCCGATCACCTCACCTTTGAAACACGACCTAGCGCGACCGATCCGTTCCGCCGCACTGGAAAACTTGCCGTAGAACCTGAACTCTTCCCCTCAATTTGTTGCTCGTCAACGAGTTGAGGGGAAGAGTTCGGCTGTGGCCCCGCTCCCACGCCAGTCGGTGGGAACGCTCCAATGGTGTGTCCGCGCACGTCCGGCCCGCTCATGGCGTACCGAGTCGGCCTTGACATCGGCACCGCGCGCGTAGACCGCGGTCATCGGCCGTGATGCCACCACCCGCGCCCGCCGGCCGGTCAGCCGCCGGGCAGGGTGGCCCTGGCGCACCGGCGTCCTGTTCGTGCCGGGGCCGCACGAGGCCGGACAACTCGAACCCGATGTGGTTGAACCGCCGCCGACGTGGGTAGCCCCGGTGCGCGAGGAGGACCGGCCCCGCGGGTGGATCGGCGTTGCGCCGTTCGCCACCGCCGGGTTGGTCGCCCTAGCGGCGGCCGGAGGGTGCACGGCCCACGAGGTGACGCGGGAACCACCGCGTGTCGTGGCCGAGAGCGCCGAGGTCCCGCCGCCCGGAACGGCGTCGCCGCCCGCGCTGCAGCCATAACGGACGTTGATCCCGCCCATTCCGGCATCGAACCACCCCGGTTAACCGCCGTTGACACCGGCTGAACAAAACCAGCAGGCTGTCGGGGCGTCACATTAGGAGCCGATTTCAGTGGGGGATTTTTTCGGCTGCAAACGACCGACCGGGGAGACGGAATTGTCCATCGTCACTTCACTGGATTCGTCCATCGAGGAGCACGTTCACCGCGAGGTGGACAACGAGCAGCTGTGGGCCTCGCGCAAGTCGTTCTACGAAACGGGCTTCGCGCTCGTGTCCTACCTGTTGCCGGCCGACGTGAAAGCCATGGTGGCCGCAGAGGTGAACGACCTGCTCGCCGAGCAGTCGATCCGCAGGGACCTGCACCTCGCCGAGACCAGCAACAGCCCGCGGTACATGCGCAACGTCACGGCGGCCGACATCCGGGCCCACGCGGGTGCGACCGTCGACCTCTACAGCAGCCCCGCCTTCATCAGGGCGCTGAGCAACGTCGCAGGTGAGCAGGTTCTGGAGTGCCCGTACGAGCCGGAGCACTACGTCATCACCCACCTCGAGCGCCCCGGTGACACGCACGGGTGGCACTGGGACGACTACAGCTTCGGGGTCATCTACGTGGTGGACTGCCCGGACGTCGAGTTCGGCGGGTTCGTGCAGACGGTGCCCGGCACGTCCTGGGACAAGAAGAACCCGCAGGTCTTCAAGCAGCTGGTGAACAACCCCATCTATTCGTACGAGCTGCGGCCCGGCGACATCTACCTGCTGCGCACCGACACCACGTTGCACCGCGTGCACCCGGTCGAGGAAGGCGCCACGCGCACGATCATCAACATGGCTTACGCGGCCGAGCGGGATCTGAGCAAGGAAATCTCGCACGAAACCATGGAAGACCTTTTCCGCGTCTGAAATAAAGTATGAGGAGCGTCGTGGTCAACAAAGTGGTTCTTGCCTATTCCGGCGGTTTGGACACCTCGGTCATCCTGGCGTGGTTGAAGGAGACCTACGAGTGCGAGGTGGTCGCGTTCATCGCGGACCTCGGACAGGGTGAGGAGCTGGACAGGGCGAGGGACAAGGCGTACGCCATCGGTGCGGCGGAGGTGTTCGTCGAGGACCTGCGCGAGGAGTTCGCACGGGACTACGTCTTCCCGATGCTGCGGGCCAACGCCGTCTACGAGGACGGTTACCTGCTCGGCTCGGCGATCGGGCGGCCGTTGATCGCGGCCAAGCAGATCGAGATCGCGAAGACCGTCGGCGCGGACGCCGTGGCGCACGGCGCGACCGGCAAGGGCAACGACCAGGTGCGGTTCGAGCTCGCGTACCAGACGCTCAACCCGGACATCAAGATCATCTCACCGTGGCGGGAGTGGGACCTCAACACCCGCTCGCAGCTGCTCAAGTACGCCGCCGACCACGGCATCCAGATCGACAGCACCGGTGCGGCCGAGCGGCCGTACTCGGTCGACCAGAACCTGATGAACACCACCTACGAGGGCGAGGTGCTGGAAGACCCCGGCGCACTGCCCCCGCACGGCGTGTTCTTCCGGGTGCGCGACCTCGCGGAGGCACCGGACGAGCCGGAGCGCGTCACGATCACGTTCGAGGGCGGCGACCCGGTCGCGGTCGACGGCGTTCCGCTGAGCGCGACCGACACGTTCGGCAAGCTCAACGAGCTCGCGACGAAGCACGCGGTCGGCCGGGTCGACATGGTCGAGAACCGGATCATCGGCATCAAGACGCGTGGCGTGTACGAGACCCCCGGCGGTACGGTCCTGCTGACCGCGCGGCGCGCGCTGGAGGCGTTGACGCTCGACGGCGAGGTGGCGCTGCTCAAGGAGGAGCTGATGCCGCGCTACGCCAGGCTCGTCTACCGCGGTCTGTGGTTCGCCCCCGAGCGGGAGATGCTGCAGGCGGCGATCGACCACAGCCAGCAGAACATGTCCGGCGACGTCGAGGTGGCGCTGTACAAGGGGAACGTGAGCGTGCTGCGGCGCACCTCGCCGTTCTCCCGGCACAGCCGCAAGCGCGTGTCGTTCGAGGCGGGCGTGGGCGCGGCCGCCTACGAGCGGCACCACCCGGAGGGCTTCATCCGGATGAACGCGCTGCGCTTCGCGTCGGTCGCCGCGGCGGCCGACCCAGCGCCTGAGGGAGTTTCATGAGGATCGTCTTCTTCGGCTACGGCGAACTCGGCGCGGTGGTGCTCAGCGCGCTCGTCGAACACCACGACGTCGTGCTGGTGCTGACCCACCGCACCGAGTTCACCGGGCTCGGTGAGCCCCACGTGGCCGACCTGGTCGAGCAGCACGGGCTGCGGTCCGTGACCTCGTCGAACGGGCGCGAGCCCGACCTCCCGGCGCAGCTGCGGGAGCTGGGAGCGGACGCGATCGTGTCCACGAACTGGCGCACCCGGCTGCCCGGCGAGCTGCTGACCACCTCGCGGCTGGGCGCGTTGAACGTGCACGACGCGCTGCTGCCGAAGTTCTCCGGGTTCGGTGCCGTCAACTGGGCGGTGCGGGAGCACGAGAGCGAGACCGGCGTGACGGTGCACCTGATGGAACCCGAGCTCGACACGGGGCCCGTCGTGGTGCAGCGGGTCGTGCCGATCGGCGACCACGACACGGCCACCGAGGTCTACGAGCAGGTGACCGCGCAGTACGTGCCGGCGACGCTGGAGGCGCTGCAGAAGCTGGCCGCGGGCGACCGGGGCACCGCGCAGGACGCGTCGAAGCGCACGTTCTGGCACCGGATCACCGAGGACGACACCAGGATCGACTGGACGAGGAGCACCAGGGAGATCTACGACCTGGTCCGCGGCCAGTCCGACCCGTACGTGAACGCCTGGACGACGCTCGACGGCCGCAAGGTCGCGGTGAAGAGGGCCGCGCCGCCGTCGATGGGCTTCTGCGGCACGCCCGGCCGGGTCGTGCGGCAGGCGGACGGGGGTGTCGCGGTCGTGACGGGCACCGAGGGCATCATCCTGCTGGAGGTCCAGGTCGACGGCGAAGAAGCACGTCCGGCGGCCGAGGTGTTCAAGAAGATGGGCGGCCGGCTCACCTGATCGTGGCCATGCGGGAGGATGCGGTGCGTGCGTACCGCATCCTTCACGCCGATCAACACGGCGATCCCCAGTCCCGGTTACGTCCAGGCGGCCAGCGTGCCCGGCGGCAGCAAGCTGCTGTTCGTGAGCGGTCAGATCCCGGTCGACGCCGACGGCAACGTGCCCGACAACTTCGACGACCAGTGCCGCCAGGCGTGGGCGAACGTGTTCGCCGCGCTCGAAGCGGCCGGCATGGACCGCACGAACATCGTCAAGGCGACGACGTTCCTGTCCGACCGCAAGTACCGCGGCGCCAACTCCCGCGTGCGCCAAGAGGTCCTCGGTGACCACGAGCCGGCGGTCACGGTGATCGCCTGCGACATCTACGAGGAGGAGTGGCTCCTGGAGATCGAGGTCGTCGCGGCCACCAGCGGGTGAGCGACCGGATCTCCGCGAGCGTCCGGTCCACCTCCTCCGGTGTGTTCGTGATGGCGGCGCCGATCCGCGCATGGGGCCGCCGGTAGGGCGCGGTGGTGATCTGGATCCGTTTCCGCTCAAGGCGGGCGACGAGCTGGTCGCCGGTCTGCCCGGTGACGTCGAAGCACACGAGCCCCGCGGACAGGTCCTGGTCGCGGGGCGTGTGCACGGTGACGCCGGGCAGCTCGGCGAGTCCTTCCTTGAACCGCGTGGCCAGCTCGGTGATCCGGGCGGCCACGCGGTCCCGGCAGCGCCGTGCCGCCGCGGCCGCCCAGGCTCGGCAGCAGTGGCACCACCTGCGGCTTCACCTACGTCATGCCGGTGCCGCGCGGCCTGGACAACCACTTGTGCGTGCCCGCGACGAACACGTCCGTGCCGGTCCGCGCGGGGTCCTCGTCCACGGCGGCCAGCCCGTGCACGCCGTCGACGACCAGCAGGCAGCGGTCCTCCTGCGCGCGTCCCCTGTTCGCCTCGGCGACCACTTCGGCGCACGTGCGCACGGGCATGCGCAGGCCCGTGCCGGACTGCACCTGGGTGATGCCGACGGCACGGGTCCGCGGGGTGATCGCGCTCGCGCGGGTTCGACGCCAGGTAGAACTGGCCGAAGTTCACCAGATCGGGGTCCAGCCGGAACTCGCGCCGCACGGCGCCCCAGCCCAGTCCCTGCGCGGCCGGTGCGACGGCGAGCAGTCCGGCCCCGACGAGGAAGTCACGACGATCCACGCCTGTCATGGAACCTCGCGAGCGGGTTCCGTGTCTCCTCCTGCGCGAACGGAACACCGGTGTTGAGCGCTTTCGCGCCGATCGCGCACAGCTCGCCGAGCATGCTCACGCCGATCGACAGCTGCGTGGGCGCGTGCCCGCCGATCAGGAACCCCAGCCCGGTGCTCACGCCGATCGACGCCACCCACACGAGCAACGTCCACGGCGTGTACCGCTGCCACAGGTGCCCGTCGCGTTCGTAGAGCTTGGTCGTGACGCCCCGGAGCACGCCGAACGCGAACCCCGCCGCGAGCGGCAGCAGGTAGCTCGCGTGGAAGTCCGTCGTCGCCCTGATCCCGAAGAACAGCAGGAACACGGGTGGCGCGAGGAGGTCCCTGGCGTTGAGCGGTTCACCCAGGAACCTGCGCACGAGCACGTACAGGACACCCGCTGCTATCAGCAGATACGTCATGGCTTCCCCCTAAGTAGCATGACCCTGCTACTTAAACTAGCAGGGTCGTGCTACAAAGTGGCCGTGTCTCCCCGAGTCGTCGATCCCGCCACCCGCCGCAAGCACGTCGCCGAGGCGGTGTTCCGCGTCGTCGTGCGCGACGGCGTCGAGGGCGCCTCGCTGCGCACCGTCGCCCTGGAGGCGGGCCTCGCCATCGGCTCGGTCCGCCACTACTTCGACAACCACGACGCGATGATCGTCTTCGCGGTCGAGGCGCTGGTGGACTCGATCGGCGCCCGCGTGCTGGCCCACGTCGAGCGGCTGGGCGAGGCCGAGGGCAGGCCGGGTGTGCTCGTCCTGTCGGAGGTGCTGCCGCTGGACGACCGCCGCCGCGACGAAGCCGTCCTGTGGCTGGCCTTCGCGACGGCGGCGCGCACCAGGCCGGCCCTGCTCCCGCACGCCGAACGGCTGTACGACGGGCTGCGGTTCCTCTGCGGGGAGGTCGTGCGTCGGATGGTCGCGGAGGGCACCGCCGCCGCGGACCTCGACGTGCGGGTGGAGGTCGAGCGGCTGGCGGCACTGGTGGACGGGCTCACCGTCGGAGGGGTGCTGCACCCCGATCGGATGACACCGGAACTGGCGGTGGCGTTGCTGCACCGGCACCTGGAGTCGCTGCGGTAGCACCGGTCGTGGCCCGGAACGCCGAAACGCGTTGCCCCGAACGCCGAGTAGTGCATCCTCGTAGACGCACACGCGTGCTCATCTACTGGGGGATGGGGGTGTGGGCGTGAAAGCGCTCGTACTGGGGCCAGTCGAAGTGTGGGTCGGCGACAGACAGGTGAACCTCGGCGGACCGAAGCCGAGAACCCTGCTCGCCGCGTTGTTGTTGCAACCGAGGCAGGTCGTGCCGGTGGAACGGCTGATCGACCTCATCTGGGACGACCAGCCGCCGCAGACCGCGGTCGCGCTGGTGCACACCTACGTGTCGTCGTTGCGCAGGGCGCTCGACAAAGCGCTGATCACGCGCGCACCGGGGTACGTGCTCGACGTCGACAGCGATGCCGAGATGTTCGCCGGGCACGTCGCCACGGCGCGGCAGGCGGAGCGGGCAGGGGACCTGAGCACCGCCGTCGCGCACTACCGGCAGGCGCTGGCGCTGTGGCGCGGACCGGCGTTGCACGGGGTCGAGGCGCAGTTCGCACGGGGGCACGCGCTCGCACTCGGCGAGCAGCGGCTCAGCGCCGAGGAAGGCCTCGGCAGGTGTGAGCTGCACCAGGGCCGGGAGCAGGACGCGATCAGCAGGCTCACCGCGTTGGCCAACGCGCACCCGGCGCGCGAGGAGACACGTGAGCTGCTCATGCGGGCATATCACCGTGCGGGGCGCACAGCGGATGCGCTCGCGGTGTACCGGGAAGCCCGCGAGTACCTGCTGGACGAGCTGGGGATCGAGCCGGGCGAGAAGCTCAGGGACCTGCAGACCGCGATCCTGAACGGCACGATCGAGGAGTCGCCCGCCAGGGCGGTGCCGGCACCGGTCGTGGTCCGGCCGCAGGTGGTCCCGCACCACCTGCCGCCGGACATCAGCGACTTCACCGGCCGCGAGGAGGCGCTCAAGCAGGTCATGGCGCTGTGCGAGGCGCCGGCGGACAGCACCGCGACGCCGACGGTCGTGGTCTCCGGGTTCGGCGGAGCCGGCAAGTCGGCGCTGGCCGTGCACGCCGCGCACCTGTTGCGCCGCACCTACCCCGACGGTCAGCTGTTCGCCGACCTGCGCGGGGCCGTGCGCGACCTCGAACCGCAGGAGGTGCTCGGGCGGTTCCTCGGCCTGCTCGGCATCCCCGGCAACGACCAGCCGGCGGCACCGGACGAACGCGTCGAGCTGTACCGGCGCACGGTCGCGGACCGCAGGCTGGTGGTCGTGCTCGACAACGCCAGGAGCGAGGCGCAGGTGAGGCCGCTGCTGCCGGGCAACGCCAACTGCTTCGTGATCATCACCAGCCGCAGCCGGCTCACCGGCCTGGAGGGTGCGGAACCGATCGAGCTGGGGTTCCTCGGCGAGGAGGTCTCCGCGGAGATGCTGAGCCGCATCGTCGGCACCGAGCGCGTCGGCGGTGAACCCGAGGCCGCGCAGCAGATCACGAGGCTGTGCGGCGGGGTTCCGCTGGCGCTGCGGGCGGCGGGCGCGAAGCTGCTCGCCCGGCCGCACTGGCCGCTGCGGACGCTGGCCAGGCGGCTGTCCGACGAACGGCGCCGGCTCGACGAGCTGGAGACGGGCGACCTGGCGATCCGCTCGTCGCTGCGGCTCAACTACGCCGAGCTGGACGCCCGGCACCGCAGGGCCTTCCACCTGCTGTCGCTGCTCGACCTGCCGGACTTCGGCGCGTGGGTCGCGGCGCCGTTGCTGGACATCCCGCCCTACGACGCCGAGGACGTCGTCGAGCACCTGGTGGACCTGCGGCTGGTGGACGTCGCGGGCGTCGACCAGCTCGGCCGGGTGCGCTACCGGTTCCACGACCTGGTGCAGCTCTTCGGCGCCGAGCAGGCGGCGGCGGAACCGGCGGAGGAGGTCGCGGCGGCCGTCGCGCGCACGCTCGCGACGTGGCTCGCGCTCGTGGAGACCGCGGTGCGGGCCTTGCCGCGCGTGACGCTCGGCCTGCGCCCTCCGCTCGCCCCGCCGGTCGAGGTGGACCCGCGGCTGGCCGAGGACGTCGAGGAGGACCCGACCGGCTGGCTGCACGCGGAGACCGGTGCGGTGGTGCGGGTCGTGGAACGCGCGCACGACCTCGGTGTCGACGAGCTGACCACGACCGTCATCGCGTCGCTGCTGTCGTCGCCCTTCGCTGCCCGCAACGAGTTCGGCAACTGGCAGCGCACCCACGAGGTCGCGCTGCGGGCCGCCCGCGACCGCGGCAACCGGCGTGCGGAGGCGGTGCTGCTGGCCGGGCTCGGGCAGCTGCGCTACGAGCAGGACGACTTCGCCGAGGCGTTGCGGAACTTCGAGCAGGCCGCGGAGATCGCGCGGGACATCGGCGAGACCGCGACGCTCGCCGTCGCGTGCGTGGGCATGGGCACGGTCCTGCGCGACCTCGCGGAGTTCGAACCGGCCCGCGAGCTGCTCGGCCAGGCGATCGCGCTGGGGGACGAGGGGGTCGTCGCCGCCGCGAGCTACGGCGTCGGTGCGATCCACCGCGACCACGGCGACCTCACCGAGGCGGTCGCGGCGTTCGAGCGGTGCGTCGAGCTCTACCGTCGGCTCGGCGACCAGCGCGGTGAGGCGCTGGCGTTGCGCGGGCTGAGCCTGTGCCACCGCGCGGCGGGGACGTACGTGCGGGCGGTGGAGCTCAGCCGGGACGCGGAGCGCGTCCTGCGCGCCGCCGGGGACGAGCTCGGTGCCACCTACGCGGTCCAGTCGCTCGCCAAGGCGGCGCTGCGGGCGGGTGAGGCCGCCGGTGTCACCGACGTCGAGGACCTGCTGGCCGGGTGCCTGGAGGTCTGCACCCGCCAGCACGACCGGTTCGGCGTGGCGCTCGTGACGAGGACGCTCGGCGAGGCCGCGCTGGCGCGGGGCAGCGACGACGAGGCCGTCGGCCTGTTGCGGGACGCGCTGGACCGGTGGACCGCGCTGGGGCTGCCGATCTGGCGGGCCCGCACGATGCGCGACCTCGCCGCCGCGACCGGGGACGAGGAGGTCTGGGCCGAGGCCAAGGCGCTCTTCAGCGTGCTGCGCGCACGGGAGGCGGGGGAGCTGGCGGGGCTCAGCGCCGTCGAGTGGCGGGCGGCGCACCTGCCCGCGTGAACCACGGCCTCGCCCGGTGCCACCCGCCGGGCGAGGTCACCCGCGCGCCGTCACGTGCACGTCCCGCGCGGTCAGCTCGGCCCCGCAGTCCGCGCACTCGACCTTCGCCCGCACGCCACCGCCGCAGTCGCGGTGCTCCAGCGTGAACGACTCGTCCTCCTGCTCGGTCAGCATCCACTTCTCGCCCCACGTCCGCAGCGCCATCAGCACCGGGTAGAGGTCCTTGCCCTTCTCCGTGAGGCGGTACTCGTGCCGTGTGCGCCCATCGGCCTGGTACGGCACGCGCTTGAGCACGCCCTCGTCGAGCAACATGCTCAGCCGGTCGGTCAGCACGCTGCGGGAGATCTCCATCGTCGTCTGGAAGTCCTCGAACCGCCGGGTGCCCAGGAAGATCTGGCGGAGCAGCAACAACGTCCAGCGCTCGCCCAGCAGTGCGGCCGGGCGGCCCAGCGTGCACGGCAGGCTGGCGAAGCTCGCGTACGACATGCCCCCAGGATATCCCTTGCGTTCGTTTTTCGAACTCAGCTACAGTTCGGATTCCGAACTCAGGGGGTCTCATGCGCGTCACCGAGCTCGACCGGACCACGGCACCGGCGGCGGTGGACGCCGTGTTCGCCGGTCTGTCGGCACGAAGCCGCTTCCAGCGCTTCCACTCGCCGACACCGCGCCTCACCGCCGCCGCGCGCCGGGTGCTGGTGGACGTCGACGGCACCCGGCACGCCGCCGTGTGCGCCCGCGTCGGCGATGACCCGATCGGCATCGCCCGCGTCATCCGCACCGGCGAGCGCGGCGCGGAGATCGCCGTCGCCGTCGTCGACCGCTGGCAGCGCCGCGGCGCCGGCCGGCGGTTGCTGGAGGCGCTGACCGAGGTGGCCGCCCGGCTGGGGTTCGCGGAGCTGCACGGCGACGTGCTGCCCGGCAACCACGCGATGCTCGCGCTGGTCCGCAAGGTGCTGCCCGGTGTGCAACTGAGCGAGGAGATCGACACGATCCGGCTGAGCTACCCGCTCGCCTGGGCCACCGCCGAGGTCACCGACGCGGACCTTATAGCGAGTTTGCAGGGCATTTAGAGGTCGGTGCTCGACCATGGCCCCGTGACGACTGCACGCACCGCCGGACGCAGGATCGGCCGCGCCGAGATCGTGGAACGCGCGTGCACGTGGCTGCGCGACTCGGTCCCGTACGGGCAGGCGAAGTACCACGCGAACGAGCACGGCATCTACCGCGCCGACTGCTCCGGGTTCGTGTCGATGGCCTGGGGCCTGCCCGGCAAGCCGGACGACCGCCACGGCGGCCTCGACACCCCCGGTCTCGCCGGTGTCAGCGCGGCGGTCGAGCGCACGGAGCTTCCGCGCGGGCGACATCGTCCTGCGCACCGACGGCACCGACCTGACCCGGCACGTCGTGATCTTCGCGGCGTGGGCGGAGGAACGGGACCGGTACTGGGCGTACGAGCAGGCGGGCGGGCACCGCACGCGGCTGCGGGTGGTCCGGTACCCGTACGACAGCGCGGAGGAGCTGTACGTGCCGCGGCGGTACCGCGGCGTCCTCGACTGACCGCCGACCGGCCGTTCACGGTTGACCGGCCGGTCGAACTCAGGCCGTTCGACCGGACCAAAACTTCACACCGCCTTGCTACGGTGACCGGCATGAGATCGCTGGGGATGTTGGCGGTCGCCGCGGCGGCCATCACGTTCGGCTCGTCGCTGGCCATGCCCGACGTCGCGGTCGCGGCCGCCGAGGGTGGCGCGCACTGCGGGACGTACGCGGCGAACTCGAAGATCACGCGCAGCGAGGTCCTCGCGCGGTCGCGGACGTGGATCAGCGCGCGGGTGCCCTACAGCCAGAGCGACTGCTTCGGCAACAAGTACGGCGCCTACCGCACCGACTGCTCCGGCTACGTGTCGATGGCGTGGGGCCTGCGCATCTCCTACACCACCCACATCCTCGAACAGGTCGCGCACCGCATCGACTGGGAGGACCTGCGCCCCGGCGACGCGTTGAACGACCGCCTCAACCACGTGGCGCTGTTCATCGGCTGGGCGGACGCCGCCAAGACCCGGCCGATCGTGCGCGAGCAGGCAGGCCCGGACGGGTCCCGTCCCGTGCAGCGGGTGTGGAGCGCCGCGACCGCGAGCCGGTACGTGCCGTTGCGCTACAACGGCCTGGTCGAGTCCGGCGGCGCCGGCGCGGTCACCGGCGACACCCCGGTCACCGACGCGCCGGCCGTGAGCAGCGGCCCGCAGATCTCCAACACCGCCGCGCAGTCGCTCGAGGTCTACGCGCGCGCCGCGGACGGCACGATCATCACGAACTTCCACAAGACGAGCCGCTGGGCCGGCTGGCAGCAGCTGGGCCCCGAGCTCTTCGCCGGCGACCCGGTCGCGCTGCTCAACCCGGCGACGAAGATCGTCGAGCTGTACGCGCGCGGCACCGACGGCCGGGTCTACCACCGCGCCGACGGCAAGTGGCTCGCGCTCGGCGACACGGCCGTGGCCGGCACCCCCGTGCTGCGCTGGAACGACAAGGACAAGGCCGTCGAGGTGCTCGCCCGCGGCGTGGACGGCGCGCTGCTGCGGTTCGCGGCCGGCCGCTGGGACGCGCTGGGTGACCGCAAGGTCGCCGGCGACCCCGCCGTGCTCGACAAGGACGTCTACGCCCGCAGCGACGACGGCAAGCTCGTGAAGTTCGACGGCGAGAAGTGGCAGGACCAAGGCGACGTGCAGATCGTCAGCGACCCGAGCGTCGCCGTCGACCAGGTCTTCGTCCGCAGCGCAGCCGGCAGCGTCGAGCAGTACGCGGCGGGCGTGTGGAAGACCCTCGGCGGCAAGGGCGTCGGCGCCCCGTCGGCGGTCTACAACACGACGACGGGCTCGATCGACGTGCTGCAACTCGGCGCGGAGGGCCAGGTCGAGCACTCGCGTGCCACCGACAGCGGCTGGACCGCGTGGACCAAGCTCGGCACGACCAAGGTCTCCGGGGCGCCGACCGCGATGTACCACGCGCAGACCAAGACCATCGAGGTCTTCGCCCGCACCGACGACGGCAAGCCGATCCGCCGCTTCTACAAGGAGAAGGCGGGCTGGAGCCAGTGGGCGCTGCTCGGCGACCGCACGGTCGGCTGAGCCGCTACAGCGGAAGAGGGGCCACGGCGAACCGCCGTGGCCCCTTTCGCGTTCGCGGGTCAGCAGGTCCTGGAGGGCACCCGAACGCACGGGCCGGGCGCCAAGGCGAGGACGGGTGCCTGGTCAACCCGTTCGCGCACGCCCTGCTGCCCGCCCGCCGCGACGGTGACCGGATCGTGCTCGACGGAATCGACCGGGAGGTGGTGCGCGCCGCCGAGAAGATCGCTACGTTCGCGGAACTCGGTTGCGGTTTCGGAAGGTAGCCCGTGGACACCTACATCGACCTCAGGGACGTCCGGCTCACCGGTTTCGCGAGCCAGGGCCTGATCGCCCTCGTCGCCGCGGAGTCGGTGTGGGGCGCGGTGAACGACTGGTCCGGCGGCTCGTCGACGTGGAGCTTCCTGGCGCAGGTGCTCTACCTGCCCGCCGCCGTCGCGTTCGTGCTGTGGTTCCGCAACGCCACCCACAACGCCGAGGCCATCGCGCTGCGCGGGGTCCGGACGATCACCGACGTGTGGCGGGCCAGCGACCCGTCGCAGCGCAGCAAGCCGTTCGCCGAGCGCACCACCAGTCCGTTGATCAAGCCGTGGCAGTGCGCGTTCCTCGCGATGGTGCTGACCGACCTGCTGGAGACGCTGCTGCTCGACACCGGGGCGTACCTGGTGTTCTCGACGCTGTCCACGGTGGCGGCCGTGGTCGCAGCGGGACTCGCGTGCTTCCTCGTCTGGCGCATCTCGTGGATGCAGCTGCAGTTCGCGGTGCCGCGGCCCCAGCGCCGCTGACCGTGTTGTGATCACGGGGTTCCCGTTAGCCTGACCCGATGCCGTTGCTCGGACCAGCAGACCCGCTGCCGCACGTGCCCCGGCGCATCCTGGTCGCCGGGAACGCCGGCTCCGGCAAGTCGACGCTGTGCCGGCGCATCGCCGCACTGCGCGGTGTCCGCTACGTCGAGCTCGACCGGCTGTACTGGGGTCCACAGTGGACACCGCGGCCGGAGTTCGCCGGCGAGGTCGCCGAGTTCGCGCACCAGGACCGGTGGGTGACGGAGTACCAGTACAAGGAGGTGCGCCGCGAGCTGGCCGCGCGCGCCGACACGGTCATCTGGCTCGACCACCCGTTCGCGACGGTGATGACCCGGCTCGTGCGCCGGACGGTCCGGCGGCGGGCGGGGCGGGTGGAGTTGTGGAACGGTAACCAGGAGTCGTCGCTGTGGTCGGTGTTCACGGACCCCGAGCACATCCTGCGGTGGGGCTGGAAGTCCTACGGGCGCAACCGGGCCAGGGTGCGGGCGCTGGTGGGCCAGGTCGTCGTGGTGCGGTTGAGCGGGCAGGGGCAGGTGGAGCGGTGGCTGACCGGGCCGCTGGCCGCCGTCGGTGAGGAGCGTGCGCGGTGAGGACGGCACTGGTGCTCGGCGGCAGCGGGATGCTGGCCGGCTGCGCGGGACGGCTGGTGGCACGCGGGTGGCAGGTGGTGCTGCCGTGCCGCACCCGGCCGCTGGCCGCCGACGACGGTCCCGGCCGCGCCGCGCGGGCGTCGGTGTCGCGCGGGCACCGGCCGACCTGGGTCAAGGCGGACTGGGCCAAATCGGCGGAGCTGGCCTCCGAGGTCGAGTACGAGCTGGCCGGCCGCCCGGTGAACCTGCTGGTGGCGTGGGTGCACGCGAGCTACCGGACCGCCGTGCTCACCGCCGTCGCACCGCTGTTGGCCGAGCACGCGCCGGTCGTGGAGGTGCACACGTCCGCACCGGTGCCCGACGCCGTGCTGAGCGCGCACCCCACCCAGCAGGTCCTGCTCGGCCGCTTCGCGCACGACGCCGCCCGGCACGTCGGCCAGGCCGTGCTGGACGCCGTCGTGCGGGCGCTGGAGGGCAAGCCGCCCTCGCTGCACCAGGCCGGTTCCTGAGCGCGGTCAGGGACGGCGGGCCTGTCCCAGCCCCCGCACCAGGAGCATGACCGACTCCCGCACCTCCGCCCGCGACCGCTCCGGCTGGAACACCTGCCAGTCCAGGGCGATCACGAGCAGCGTGCCGAACAACGCCGCCGACGCGGTGCCGACCTCCACGCCCTCCGGCAGACGGCCCGCGTCGGCCAGGCGCTTCATCTGACCGCGCACGATCGACACGATGTCGTCGCGCAGCAACGACAACGTCCCGTGCCACTGGCCCGGCGTCCGCCACAGCTCCGACACCAGCAGCTGGCCGAACGCCGGGTACTCGGCCCAGAAGCCGAGCATCTGGTCGACCAGCGCCTCCAGCGAGTCCTCGGACGACCCGGCCGCCTCCGCCGACCGCAGCCGGCCGGCGAGGATCTCCACCCCGTGGTGCAGCAGCGCCTCGACCAGTGCGTCCTTCGAGGCGAAGTTGTAGTAGATCGTGCCCTTGGCGACACCCGCCTCGGCGGCGATCTCGTCGACCGTCACCGAGGCCGCACCCCGTTCGCCGACCAGCTTCAACGCCGCGTCGAAGAGCTTCTGCTTCGTCGCCGTCGTCCGCGCGCTCACAGCACGAGCTCCGGCTTCAGCTTCGAGGGTGTCCACACCCGCTGCTTGTAGGCCGCCACGGACGACAAGGCTAGGGCCCCGACCAGCCAGGCGAGAAGGATCAGCGCGTCCTGTCCGACGCTGCCCAGGTCACCGCCGTACATCAGGTGCCGCAGGCCGTCGACCGCGTAGCCCATCGGCAGGCCGTAGTGCAGCGGGTAGAGCGGCACCGGGATCGTCTGCCACGGGAACGTGCCGCCCGCGCTGACCAGCTGCAGGATCAGCAGGATCAGGCCGAGGAACTTGCCCACGGCGCCGAACGCGGCGTTGAGGGCGTGCAGGATCGCGACGAACGTGAGTGACATCAGCACGAGGAACGCGAACGTGCCGAAGGGGTTCGACGGCTCGATGTCGACCACGAACCGCACGACCGAGAACATCACGAGCACCTGCACGACACCGAGCAACGCACCGGGCAACCATCCGCCCAACGCGACCCGCAACGCCGACTGGCCGGCGGCCAGCGCACGGCGTGACAGCGGGCGCAGCAGCAGGAAGAGCACGAACGCGCCGATCCACGTCGCAAGGCCGAGGAAGAACGGGGCCAGACCGGCGCCGTAGGTGGCCGCCTTCGTCTGGGACAGGCCCTTCACCGCCACCGGGTCGCCGATGGCCTTCGCGATCGCCTCGCGCGTGGGGTCGTCGGTGTCGGGGATCTTGCCCACGCCGCCGGTGAGGCCGTCGCGCAGCTGGGCGGAACCGTCCGCGAGCTGCGCGGCGCCGTCCCTGAGCTGCGGGGTGCCGGTGGCCGCCTTCTGCAGGCCGTCGCGGAGCTGGGCGTTGCCGTCGGCGAGCTTGGTGGCGCCGTCGTCGAGCCGGCCGACACCGCTGACGAGCCCCGGCATCTTCGACGAGAGCTGGGCGGCGCCGTCGGCGACCTGGTCCGCGCCGGTCGCGAGCTTGCGCAGGTTGCCCGCGGCGCCCTGGACCTTGCCGTTGGCGTTGTCGAGGGGCTGGCGGGCCTGGGTGAGGGCGGTCATGACCCGCTGCACCTGCTCCTCGGTGAACCCGAGTGCGCGCAACCGGGTCGCGACGTCGCCGTTGGCCTGGTCGAGCGCGCCGACGAGGGACTGGGCCAGCCGCGCGTACGCCTCGGCCTCGGTCGCGGCGGTCTCGTTGCCGTCCGCGACCTGGCGCGCGCCGTCGGCGATCTTCTGCGCGCCCGCGGGCAGGGCCTGGGTCTGCGACCGGAGCTCGTGCAGGCCGTCGCGCAGCTGGACGGCGCCAGCCGCGGCGGTCACCGAGCCGGTGGACAGCTGCTGCACACCGCCGTCGAGCTCGGTGAGCTTGTCGCGCAGGGTGGCGCTGCCGTCGGCGAGCTTCGCCGCGCCGTCCGCCGCCTTCGTGGTCTCCTGGCGGATCGTGGAGAAGCCCAGCAGCAGCCGGTCGGCGGCCTCGGTGGAGACCTTCTCGGTGACGGCGCGGCGCACCTCGGTGACGACCTGGTTCGCGATCGTGCTGCCGAGGTAGTTGTTGGCGTCGTTGGTCGTGAGCGTCAGCACGCCCTGGCGCGGCTTCATGTCCGCGGGCGAGGTGAGCGCCTCGGAGAAGTCCTCAGGCAGCGTGAGCGCGAAGATGTACTTGCCCTTGCGCACGCCCTCGTCGGCCTCCTCGCCGCTGCCGACGACCTGCCACTTGAACTTCCTGCCGTTGAGCAGCTCGTCGGCGACGTCCTTGCCGGCGTTGAGGTCCTTCGTCCCGCGGTCCTGCACGACGAGTGCGGCCGGGACGTTGTTCAGGTTCGAGTACGGGTCCTTGTTGGCGTACAGGTAGAGCGACGCGTACAGCAGCGGCACCAGTGCCAGTGCGAGGACGGCGAGCCGGGGGAGCGTGCCGGAGGTGATCCGGCGCAGCTCGTTGAAGGCCATGCGAAGGGCGCTCATGCGGGGGTCTCCATCTTGGTGTCGTTGTCCTCACCAAGGCGCGCGTGCGGGAGGTCGAGGATCTGGGCGGAGGAGTTCGAGCACAGGACGACGACGGACCGCTCGGGGGTCACGTGGTCGTGGGCCAGTGCGAACCACTCGCGCGGGTCGGGGTGGTAGCGGTCGGGGCAGTCGAGGACCAGCGCCGTCACGCCGGGGCGGGCGGCGGCCAGGTCGAGCAGCACCGCGCAGCGCGTCCGCGGTGGCACGTGCTCGAAGCGGCTGGCCGCGTGCTCGTCGGCCGCGTGCTCGACGAGCCAGTCGTGCACCGCCTTCTTCCCGGAGGCCATGCCGTTCATCGCGAGCTCCTCGCCGACGACGGCGGCCAGCGTCAGCGCCTCCTCCGGCTCGTTCACCTCCGGGGCGTCGACCAGGACGACGTGCTTGCGCAGCGTCTTCAGCTCGGGCGACACCGTGCCGGTGGAGGGCTTCATGCGACCGGACAGCAGCAGGCCCAGCGCCGTGTGGCCGGTGCCGGGGTCGCCGGCGACGAGGGTCAGCTCGCCCGGCCGCACGGTCAGCGAGGTCGGCCGGAGCAGGGGACCATGGGCCCCGGTGACGCCGGCGCGCTGGGCGTGGATCTCCACGGCTTTACCTTCCGTTTAAACTGACCGGTCAGTACAAATTCTCGCGCAGACCGGTGCGCCTGGCAACTCGGACATAGGTCACCTAAGGGCGGACGCGGGGCGTACTTCCCAGACGGTCCACAGCGGCCGATAGCCCTGACGCGGCCAGAAGACGCTGCTCAGCGGGTTCGGCGGGTTGTAGTAGAGGTAGGTGCCGACCGTGCCCAGGCGGTGCAGCTCCTGGTGGACGTGGGCGACGAGCTGCTGGCCGATGCCCGTGCCGCGGGCGCCGGGCAGCACCGAGACGCAGTTCACGTAGCCCCAGCGGCCGCGGGGCAGGCGCTGGGCCGCGGCCGTGCCCGGTTCGGACGCCACGACCGCGCACTCGGCGAGCGCCACCGCGACGCCGTCGCGTTCGGCGAGCCAGATCGGGCTCGCGTTGTTCAGGCGTTCGGCGAGTGCGCGGCGCTTGAGGGCCGGTGCCTCCGGTCGCACGATCGTGGAGCCCACCAGCGACGAGTACCGCAGCTCCGCGAGCGACAGCTCCACGACGCCGTCGAGGTCGCCCGGGGTGGCGCGGCGGATCGCGACCGTGCGCGGGGAGTGCGGGTGCGGGGTGCGCAGCCGGACGCCGAGGACGGACAGCGGCACCATGCCGTGGTCGAGGAACGCGCGCGCCGCGACCGTGTCCCGGCTCGGCCAGTGCACCACGCACGCCGTGTCCTCGCCGATGTCGACCTCGTCGAGGTACCGGCGGAACCGGGTGAGCAGCGCGTCCATCCCCTGCGCGGTGCCGACGAGCGGCACCAGCTCCCACACCTCGGCCGCCGACCACAGCCGGGTCGTGGAGTGCGGCTCGAACGAGTCGTGGCAGACCACGCCGGCCACGCGGGTGCCGTCGGGCAGCGCGGCGGTGAGGACGTGACCGTCGCGGGGGAGCTCGGCGGCAGGGGGCAGCAGCGGGTCCAGTGCGGCGAAGCGGGCTGACTGGGCCGCCACGAGTCCGCGTGCCGAGCTCATGGACCGGAGACTACGACGTGAGCCGGGTTCGGAAGATCGCGGTGCCGGGGAAGAGCCTGCCCCGCAGCGGGCTCCACTGCCCCCAGTTGCGGGTGTGCCCCTTCGGCCACTCCGGTTCGACCAGGTCCTCCAGGGCGAAGCCGGTCGCCGTGAGCGCGCGGACGTAGTCGCCGAGCGTGCGGTGGTGCTCGACGTAGGTGGCCCGGCCCTCGGCGTCCACCTCCACGTACGGGGTGCGGTCGAAGTACGACTGGGTGACGGTGAGTCCCATCGGGCCGGGGTCGTCGGGGAAGATCCACCTCATCGGGTGGTTCACCGCGAACACCCACCTCGCGCCGGGCTTGAGGACGCGGGCGACCTCGCTGAAGACCTGCTCGACGTCGGCCACGAACGGCACCGCGCCGAACGCCGAGCAGGCCGCGTCGAAGGTGCCGGACCGGAACGGCAGCTGGTCCGCGCTGGCCTGCACCAGCGGCACGTCGACACCCGTCTCGGCGTTGTGCTCACGCGCGTGGCGGAGCATGCCCTCGGAGATGTCGAGCGCGGTCACGTCGGCACCCCGCACCTTCAGCCAACGAGCGCACGGGGCACTGCCGCTGCCGACCTCCAGGATGCGTTGACCTGCGACTTCACCCAGGAAACCGGCGTCCTCCTCGCGCAGGCCCTCCGGGCACCAGACGAAGTCGGCCGCGCCCAGGAAGTCGCCGTGCGCGTCGTGGTAGGAGTCCGCGTCGGCGTCCCACCAGATGCGGTTCGCCACGCGCGACTCGGCGGCGTCCGCCCCGCGCTTGACGATGCCGGCCGTGCCGAGCGCGTGCTCCGCGCTCGTGTGCTGGTTGGACACACTGCTCCTTCACGTGGGGGCTGGTTTGCTTGCGCGTCTGGCAGCCGCGTACGATATCGCGTGCGTAGTGGGTTAGTGCTGCCCATGAT
This sequence comes from Lentzea chajnantorensis, assembly GCF_054300775.1. Taxonomy (NCBI): domain Bacteria; kingdom Bacillati; phylum Actinomycetota; class Actinomycetes; order Pseudonocardiales; family Pseudonocardiaceae; genus Lentzea; species Lentzea chajnantorensis. The sequence goes on from NZ_JBSDZT010000002.1 coordinate 2,979,814, forward strand.
CCAGACGGTCGGGGATTCCAGGTCGCTGCGATGCTGCGCGCGCACCACTACCACTCATTAATGCCAATCCGTACCGGAGCCACCTACCTAATGTCCACCGACACCACCACCGCCCCCGTTGCCGCTGCGCCCAAGCAGGTCGCGATCAACGACATCGGGACGGAGGAGGACTTCCTCGCAGCTATCGACGCGACGATCAAGTACTTCAACGATGGCGACATCGTTGAAGGCACGATCGTCAAGGTCGACCGGGACGAGGTCCTGCTCGACATCGGCTACAAGACCGAGGGTGTCATCCCCTCGCGCGAACTGTCGATCAAGCACGACGTCGACCCCAACGAGGTCGTCAAGGTCGGTGACGAGGTCGAGGCGCTTGTTCTCCAGAAGGAGGACAAGGAAGGCCGTCTGATCCTCTCCAAGAAGCGCGCCCAGTACGAGCGCGCGTGGGGCACCATCGAGGCCCTCAAGGAGAAGGACGAGCCCGTCAAGGGCACGGTCATCGAGGTCGTCAAGGGTGGTCTCATCCTCGACATCGGTCTCCGCGGCTTCCTCCCCGCCTCCCTCGTCGAGATGCGTCGCGTCCGCGACCTGCAGCCGTACGTCGGCCGCGAGCTCGAAGCGAAGATCATCGAGCTGGACAAGAACCGCAACAACGTGGTCCTGTCCCGCCGCGCGTGGCTGGAGCAGACCCAGTCCGAGGTCCGCAGCGAGTTCCTCAACCAGCTGCAGAAGGGCCAGGTCCGCAAGGGCGTCGTGTCCTCGATCGTCAACTTCGGTGCCTTCGTGGACCTGGGTGGCGTCGACGGTCTCGTCCACGTCTCGGAGCTGTCCTGGAAGCACATCGACCACCCGTCCGAGGTCGTCGAGGTCGGCCAGGAGGTCACGGTCGAGGTCCTCGACGTCGACATGGAGCGCGAGCGCGTCTCCCTGTCGCTGAAGGCGACCCAGGAAGACCCGTGGCGCCAGTTCGCCCGCACCCACGCGATCGGCCAGATCGTGCCGGGCAAGGTCACGAAGCTGGTTCCGTTCGGTGCGTTCGTCCGCGTGGACGAGGGCATCGAGGGCCTGGTCCACATCTCCGAGCTGGCCGAGCGCCACGTCGAGATCCCGGAGCAGGTCGTGCAGGTCGGCGACGACGTCATGGTCAAGGTCATCGACATCGACCTGGACCGCCGCCGCATCTCGCTGTCGCTCAAGCAGGCCAACGAGGGCTTCACGGTCGACACCGAGTTCGACCCGACCCAGTACGGCATGGCCGCCGAGTACGACGACCAGGGCAACTACATCTACCCCGAGGGCTTCGACCCGGAGACCCAGGAGTGGCAGGACGGCTTCGACAAGCAGCGTGAGGAGTGGGAGCGCCAGTACGCCGAGGCGCACACTCGTTACGAGGCCCACATGAAGCAGATCCGCAAGGCCGCCGAGGCCGAGGAAGAGGCTTCGGCCGAGGGTGCGGGCAACTACACCTCCGGTGGCGACGCCCCGTCCACCTCCGTCGGCGCGCCGGCCCAGTCCGGCGGCACGCTGGCCTCCGACGAGCAGCTCGCGGCGCTCCGCGAGAAGCTGTCGGGCGGCATGTGAGCCACCCCGGCACCTTCGGGTAGCTGACTGACGAAGGCCCCCGCACCTCACGGTGCGGGGGCCTTCGCCGTTGTTGCCGCCGGCATCTGCAAGTACTGCCAACTCAAGATCAACAGGCACCTGACTGCAACCAACTGCTCGACTTGTCCACAGATGGGCGCGGGCGCCTCCGCGACACGGCACACCTGTGCAGGCTGAGGTCCATGGACGAGTGGATCGACGAGGTCATCGAGCACGACGGTTTGGACGCTGTGTGGGCGGCGGACGACGCGATCCGCCGCGAGCTCGTGACCAGGGAGGAGATTGCGGAATCGTTGGCGTCCCGCCCAGGCGGTCGTGGCGATGGCGTTGCGAAGCTGCGGCTGGCGGAGGCGGATGGTCGTGCCGAGTCGATGCTGGAGACCGCCGGGCGGCTCGCGTTGAACGACGGCGGCGTTCCGTTGCCGGTTCTGCTGTGCGGCGTGGCCTCAGGGGGACGGACCAGTTGGGTGCAGTTGGAGGCGGGGCGAGGGCGAGTTGGTAGTACTCGCAGATGCCACAAAGACGGGCGGGGCGCCACTCGTTCACTCTGTGGTGAAGGGCTGAGTCCGTTGTGTAGGTTGAGAAACCTATGCGTGGGATACGTTTCTTCATGGCACTCGGCGCGGCGGCGCTCACCGCCGCCTGCTCGTCCGCGGCCCCGCAGTCCTCGGCGCCGCCGCCGCAGATCCCGAAGATCACCCCGCCGACCACGCAGTCGAAGGCACTGGCGATGGTCGACCGGCCCGCGCTGCCCGACGACTGCGACCTCGTGGTCGACGTGGACACGATGAACGCGATCCTCGGCCAGGAGCTGCCGGGGGAGCCGCAGATCATCATCGGCGTCAAGGAACCGGGCATCGGCCGCACCGGCAAGATCGACTGCTACTACGGCATCCCGCCCAAGCAGGGGCTGCCGGCCGCGAAGATCATCATCGGCCTGTCGACCTACACCGACGAGCTCACCGCCCGCACCCGCGTCGCGGAGAGCGTCGAGGCGGAGCGGCAGGACGGGGCGAAGATCACCGAGGTCGACGTCGGCAAGCAGAAGGGCACGCTCATCGAGGGCAAGGACGAGCAGCTGCTCATCGGGTCGCTGGGCAAGTCGACGTTCGTGGTGCGCTCGCGCAACGGCTTCGTGCCGCCGCAGAACCTCACGAAGATCCTGCCGCCGCTGGCGCAGCAGGCGATGACACCGCCGGTCTAGCGTCGCGGTCCTGCTCGCCCCCGCGGCCCGGCTAACCTGACCGGCATGCTCAGGGTGGGATTGACCGGCGGGATCGGGTCGGGCAAGTCGACGGTCGCGCGGCTGCTCGAAGAACGCGGCGCGACGATCATCGACGCCGACAAGCTGGCGCGCGAGGTGCTGGAACCGGGCACCGACGGCCTCGCGGAGGTCGTGCAGGCGTTCGGTGACGACGTGCTCAACGCCGACGGCACGCTGAACCGGGCCGCGCTGGCGGCCAAGGCGTTCGCGACCGAGGAGGCGCGGCAGACGCTCAACGGCATCACGCACCCCCGCATCGGGCAGCTCACCGCGGAGCGGATGGCGGCGGCGGACGGCATCGTGGTGCACGACATCCCGTTGCTCGTGGAACGTGACCTGGCTGCCGCCTACCACCTGGTCATCGTCGTGCACGCGGACGCGCAGACCCGGCTGCACCGCCTCGTCACCAGCCGCGGGATGGCCGAGGACGACGCGCGGAACCGGATCGCCGCGCAGGCCACCGAGGAGCAGCGCCGGGCGGCCGCGGACGTGTGGCTCGACAACTCCGGCGAGGTCCCGGACGTGACGGCGCTGTGGGACCGGCTCGTCCGGTTCGAGGAGAACGTGCGGACGCGGATGTACGCGTCGGGGCAGCCGGTCGTGGTGCCCTACGACGAGACGTGGCCGGCGCAGGCCGGGCGGGTCGCGCGGCGGATCGGCCTGGCCGCGGGCGGGCGGCACGTCGAGCACATCGGGTCGACGAGCGTTCCGGGGCTCGCGGCGAAGGACGTGCTGGACTTCCAGCTCGCCGTCGAGGACATGGAGACCGCCGACGGGTTGCGGGAAGTGCTGGCGCAGGCCGGTTTCCCGTACGTGGGACCGTACGAGGACACGCCACGCGGTGAGGACGGCGGCTGGGACAAGCGGCTGCACGCGGGTGCGGATCCGGGGCGGCGGGTGAACCTGCACCTGCGGGTCGAGGGCGCGGCCAACTGGCGGTGGGCGGTCGACTTCCGCGACTGGCTGCGGCACGACGCGCGGGCCCGCGAGGAGTACGAGAACGTGAAACTCGAACTGTCACAACGGTTTGCGGGCCACGACAGCGGGTTCGCCTACGGTGACGCGAAGGAGCCGTTCATGGTCGCCGCGGTGGAGCGGATCAAGGCCTACAGGGGCGGCCAGGCGTCGTAGATGCCGTGCCACGTCAGCCACGAGGTGAGGTTGTGGTTGACGTTGCTGAGCTCTTCGAGGGTGCGGTGGACCGTGCGCAGCGCTTGGTCGGCATCGCCCGGCTGCAGCACGCGGCCCGCGACGGCGGCGGCGAACTCCTCGCTGCGCACGATGCGGGCCGTGGTGCCACCGGGAACGGCCAGGCCCAGCAGCAGGTCCGTGGTCTGCCAGTGGCGGTGGTCGCGCTCGACGCGCACGGCCGTCAGCACGCTCGGGCCGCTGCGCGCGTGCCGTGACCGCGGGTGGAACGTGGTGAGCCGCACGCCGACGTCGGGCAGCAGCCACGTCACCTCGGAGTCGGAGAACGGGTCCTCCGGTGTGGGGTGCTCGATCCGCAGACCCCAGCGCTCCACGTGGCACGAGCTGAGGTGCCGCATGCCCCCGGATGAATAGCTCCGGACGCCCGAAATGGTGTCGACAGTGTCGACCAGCTGAGGTGTAGTGACCGCTCCCACGACGCCGAGGGTAGTCAAATATGTGCTCGCAGTTACACGGCGGATCGATTTGTTACGTCACGGTCAGATGACGACCACACTCTGTGTATCAACGCCAGGTCGTAGGACAACCCGAATAGGTGAGCCACCGAACCACGTCGTGACCGTGTGCTGAAATTCCGGACAGCGCCGCATAGGTGGTTTCCAATGCCCATTGCGCGCGTTCCGCGGTGATGAAGTTGTGCTGGAGCGCGCTCAGCAGCTCGTCGGTGTCGAGGACCGTGGTGCTGCGGCCCGTCCGGACGAGGAGGTCGAGGTAGAGGTCGGTCGTGCGCCACACGCTGCCGATCGCCGAGATCTCCACGACGTCGACGTAGAAGTCGAAGTCCTGCTCGTGGCCGCGGTGCCAGGACTGGCGGGTGACCCGCAGGTTCAGCTTGGGCAGGAACCAGCTCTCGAAGTGGCTGATCCTCGGATGCCCGGAGAGCGGGCGGAACATGTAGAGCCCGGCCGGGGTGAGGCGGTACTCGTCGACACTCCTCAGCTGCCCCTTGGGATCGGTGTTGCTCTTGGCGTCCAGGTCGAAGTACTCGATCTTCGGCGGATGGATGTGTGCCACGTCAGCGATACTGCCATCAGATTCGTCAGCGGCCACTTAGGATCGCGCGCATGTTCGGGATCATCCGCCCCTGCCGCAACAGGTTGGGCGCTGAGCTGCGGTCCGCGTGGCTCGCGCACCTGTGCGGGATGTGCCTCTCGCTGCGCGACGAGCACGGTCATCTGTCACGTCTCGTCACCAACTACGACGGGTTGATGATCTCAGCCGCGGTCGAGGCGCAGACCGGTCTGTCGCGCCGGTCCGCCGGGCCGTGCGCGTTGCGCGGCATGAAGTCTGCGGACGTGGCCGTGGGTGCGGGCGCGCGGCTGGCGGCATCGGTGTCGCTGGTGCTGGCCTCGTTGAAGGTCCACGACCACGTCGACGACGGTGACGGGCTGGCCGGCCGGGTCGGCTGGGCCGGGCGCGCGGTCGCCCAGCGGTGGGCGGCCAAGGGCATCGGAACGGCCGCTGACCTCGGGTTCGACGCGTCGGTGATGATCGAATCGGTGCGCCGGCAGACGCTCGTCGAGGCAGCGGCGGGGCTGGGCAGCTCGGTGCTGGCCGTGACCGAGCCGACGGAGACCGCCACCGGGTTCGCGGTGGCGCAGACGGCGATCATCGCGGGGCGGCCGGCGAATGCGGAGCCGTTGCGCGAGGTCGGGCGGCTGTTCGGGCGGGTCGCCCATCTGATCGACGCGGCGGAGGACCTGGAGGAGGACCGCGCCTCGGGCTCGTGGAACCCGTTGCTGGCCACCGGGACGTCGGTGCAGGAGGCGCACCGGCTGTGCCTGGACGCGGTGGCGGGCATCCGGCTCGCGCTGGCCGAGGTCGAGTTCGTGGACGGGCGGCTGGTGCACAAGCTGCTGGTGCACGAGCTGGAGGAGTCGATCGTCCGGGTGTTCGGCAAGCGGAAGCGCCACCAGCACCCGCCGGACAAGCCGCGCTGGTCGGATCCGGGCAGCGGGCTGTGGGCGTACCCGAGGCTGAACTGGCAGCGGCAGCCGCGCGGGTGCTTCGAGGGCTGCGGGGCGTTCCTCTACATGTGCGGCACGTGCCAGTTCTGCTGCCGCGACCCGTTCCCGGGACCGTGGAGCGACAAGCGGCGCGACGGGTGCGACCCGGGGCCGGACTGCGGCCCGAACTGCGACTGCGACTGCAACTGCTGTCCGTGCGATTAGAGGGCTCTGACCAGGCACAATCTGAAATTGTCAGACCCCCGGCGTAACGTGCTTCCCGTGGCATTCGCAACCGAGCTCCCGCAAGAGGAGAGCACCGTCAAGGCGCACTCCGAGCACCGTCCCGTCGGCGAGATCACCCGCACCGGCGGGCAGTTCCGCGTGGTCAGCGAGTACCAGCCGGCGGGCGACCAGCCGGCGGCCATCGCCGATCTGGAGCGGCGCGTGCGCTCGGGCGAGCGGGACGTGGTGCTGCTCGGCGCCACCGGTACCGGCAAGTCGGCGACGACGGCGTGGCTGGTCGAGCGGTTGCAGCGGCCGACGCTGGTCATGGCGCCGAACAAGACGCTGGCGGCGCAGCTGGCGAACGAGCTGAAGGAGCTCTTCCCGCAGAACGCGGTGGAGTACTTCGTCAGCTACTACGACTACTACCAGCCAGAGGCGTACATCCCGCAGACGGACACGTACATCGAGAAGGACTCCTCGATCAACGAGGACGTCGAGCGGCTGCGGCACTCCGCCACCATGTCGCTGCTGACCCGGCGCGACGTCATCGTGGTCGCGTCCGTCTCGTGCATCTACGGCCTCGGCACGCCGCAGTCGTACCTCGACCGCTCGATCCCGCTGGCCACCGGGGCCGAGGTCGACCGCGACCAGTTCCTGCGCGCCCTGGTGGACGTGCAGTACACGCGCAACGACATGTCGTTCACCCGCGGCACCTTCCGCGTGCGCGGCGACACGGTCGAGATCATCCCGTCCTACGAGGAGCTCGCGGTGCGCGTCGAGTTCTTCGGCGACGAGATCGACAAGCTCTACTACCTGCACCCGCTGACCGGTGACGTGGTCCGCGAGGTGGAGGACCTGCGGATCTTCCCGGCCACCCACTACGTCGCGGGCCCCGAGCGCATGGAGCGCGCCATCCGGGACATCGAGGCGGAGCTGGAGACGACGCTCGCGCAGATGGAGCGCCAGGGCAAGCTGCTGGAGGCCCAGCGGCTGCGCATGCGCACCCAGTACGACATCGAGATGATGCGCCAGGTCGGTTTCTGCAACGGCATCGAGAACTACTCCCGCCACATCGACGGCCGCGCCGCCGGCACCGCCCCCGCCACGCTGCTCGACTACTTCCCCGACGACTTCCTGATGGTCATCGACGAGTCGCACGTGACCGTCCCGCAGATCGGCGGCATGTACGAGGGCGACGCCTCCCGCAAGCGCAACCTCGTGGAGCACGGCTTCCGCCTGCCGTCCGCCCTCGACAACCGCCCGCTCACGTGGGAGGAGTTCGCGGACCGCATCGGCCAGGTCGTGTACCTGTCGGCGACCCCGGGCCCGTACGAGATGGGCCAGGCGGGCGGCGAGTTCGTCGAGCAGGTCATCCGCCCGACCGGCCTGGTCGACCCGGAGGTCGTCGTGAAGCCGACCGAGGGCCAGATCGACGACCTGGTCCACTCGATCCGCGAGCGGGCCGAGCGCGACGAGCGCGTCCTGGTCACCACGCTGACCAAGAAGATGGCCGAGGACCTCACGGACTACCTGCTGGAGCTCGGCATCCGGGTTCGCTACCTGCACTCCGAGGTCGACACCCTGCGCCGCGTCGAGCTGCTGCGCCAGCTGCGCCTCGGCGAGTACGACGTGCTGATCGGCATCAACCTGCTGCGCGAGGGCCTCGACCTGCCCGAGGTGTCCCTGGTCGCGATCCTCGACGCGGACAAGGAGGGCTTCCTGCGCTCGGGCACCTCCCTGGTGCAGACGATCGGCCGTGCGGCCCGCAACGTGTCCGGCGAGGTCCACATGTACGCGGACAAGATCACCGACTCGATGCGGCACGCGATCGACGAGACGAACCGCCGCCGCGCCAAGCAGATCGCCTACAACGAGGAACGCGGCATCGACCCGCAGCCGCTGCGCAAGAAGATCACCGACATCCTCGAGACGGTGTACTCCGAAGCCGACGACGAGGTGCCGGTCGGCGGCTCCGGCCGCAACCAGTCCCGCGGCAAGCGCGCCACCGGCGAAGGCGGCCGTTCCGCCGGCGTCCTGCAGTCCCACGAACGCGCGGGCATGGCCCGCTCCGAGCTCGCCGACCTCGTGCAGCAGCTGACCGACCAGATGATGAACGCGGCCCGCGACCTGCAGTTCGAGCTGGCCGCGCGCCTGCGTGACGAGGTCCAGGACCTGAAGAAGGAGCTGCGGGGCATGGACGCAGCCGGCGTGAAGTAGTCCCACGGCGGGGGCGCCACAACGCAAGCGCCCCCGCTCCTCGCTTCGGCACGCGGCCAGCATGGAGTAGCTCCGTGGCGGGTGTCGTCTGCTACGCAGGCGCCCGCTCCTCGCTTCGGCACGTGGCCCGTGTGACGTAGCCCCGCAGCGGAGGCTGCCCACAACGCAAGCGCGCCTGCTTTTGCCTTGGCACGCGACCGGCGTGGAGTACCCCGTGGCGGGTGCCGTCCGTTACGCAGGTGCCCCGCTCCTCGCTTCGGCACGGGGCCAGTTGAACTCCACCGCCGACCGCGATGGCTTCGCACCGCGACTGATTCGGGCTGCCGTGTCTCCGGGCCGTCTCGGTGCGCAGCGGTCCAGTCGGTGGGTCGCCCTGCGCTCCAAGCCGCGTTGGCATCGTGCGGGCTGCGTTGGCTCTGGATCACCTCGGCACTGGGTCGCAGCGCGCCTCGCCGTTTCCGCGACGACAGCAACCGCCGCTATACCACCGCCCGCAAGGCCAACCCCATCGTCTCGTTTCGCCACAACGGCGCCACCGCCGTCCCGCAACACCCGCCCTGTCCCCACCTCCACCGCGCACAACGCAGGTCCCACCGCACCCGCACAGTCCACAGTGGACGACCAGTCGCTCACCGTGAAGCCGGCAACTGCGGCGCGTAAATCGCCCTCTGGGGTGAGATGTCGGCTGACAACACCCATTCGAGCGTGATGCGGCCATGATCTCCCGGTGGACGTCGACACCCACCTCGCCGCGGTGGAGCAGGCGCTGATCGCGATGCGGCGCAGCCAGTCACGCAGGGCGCTCGCCGAGCTGGCCGTACCGGCCTTCGACGTGCTCGACGTGATCGAAGCGGCCGAGCGGGGCGGGGTGCAGGCCACGGTTTCCGGGGTTGCGGCGGCTTTGCACGTCGATCAGCCGCGGGCCAGCAAACTCGTCACCAGCGCCGTGGACGCCGGGCTGGTCGCGCGCGTCGCCGACAAGGCGGACGGGCGGCGGGTGCTGCTCGTGCGCACGCCGCGGGGGCGGGCCACCAGTGCCGAGCTGCACCGGGCGCGGCAGACGGCCTGTGCGGCGGCGATGGCGGAGTGGAGCGAGGACGAGCGGGCGGCGTTCGCGGAGCTGCTCACTCGTTTCGTCGCGGGCTTCGGCGGGCGATAATCGCGTTGTGACGATGGACGAGCTGATCGCCTACTGCGCCGCCAAACCCGGCGCGGAGGAGACGTACCCGTGGGGTGAGGCCGAGCTCGTCTGCAAGGTGGGAGGGAAGGCCTTCGCCTTCGTCGGGCTGGACGTGCACACCGTCGGGCTCAAGTGCGGAGCCGACGGGGAGGCCGCCGCGGTGTGGAGAGAGCGCTTTCCCGCGGACATCACGGTGAGCGGGTACATCGGGCGTTACGGGTGGAACACCATCGCGCTCAAGGGTTCGGTGCCCGACGACGACCTGCTGGAGCTGGTGGACGGGTCCTACGACGCCGTCGTCGCGCGGCTGCCGAAGCGGAAGCGGCCGGTCTAGCCCCGGTTTTCGATCTTCCACCACTCCGGACAGTGGTTGTCCGCATTCGGTCTTACCGTTGCGCCATGGCAACCGAAATCCAGGTGACGATGGACGCGGCGGACCCGGCGAAGCTGGCCGCCTTCTGGGCGGAGGCGCTCGGGTACGTGGTGCAGCCGCCGCCCGGCGGGTTCGCGACGTGGGAGGAGTTCGCTCAGGCGAACAACATCCCGCAGGAGCGGTGGAACGACTACTCGGCGATCATCGACCCGGACGGCGCGGGGCCGCGGTTCTTCTTCCAGCGCGTGCCGGAGGGCAAGACGGCCAAGAACCGCGTCCACCTCGACGTGAACGCGGGTCTTGAGGCCGTCGACCGGCTCGTCGCCCTCGGTGCGACGAAGGTCGAGGAGTTCGACCAGGGCCGGATGGGGCACTGGGTCGTCATGCTCGACCCCGAGGGCAACGAGTTCTGCGTGCAGGGCAAGCACTAGCTAGCTGGTGATGTCCTTCGTGATGAACCGGCGTGCCGCGAGCAGCGTGAAGATGCCGCCGTAGACGAGCGCGGAGAACACCCCGCGCGTCATCTCCGACCAGTCCACGTCGGTCGAGAGCAGGTCGGCCCACGCCATCGAGTAGTGCGTCGGCAGGTAGTTGCGCAGGTCCCCGAGCGGTTCGATCTGGTCGAGGATCTGCGACAGGATCGACACGAGCACCGTGCCGCCGACCGCGCCGAGCGGCGCGTCGGTGGACACGGACAGGAACAGCGCCAGGCCCGCCACCCAGAACAGGTTGATCGCGATGTAGCAGACGGCGAGCCCCATGCCGAGCACGCCGTCCGCGAACGGTGCCGCCTCACCGGTCGGGCTCACGACCTCGCCCGCGCCGTACCACAGCACGCCGACGCCGAGCGCGACCGCGGGCAGCAGTGCGAGGGCGAAGAAGCTGAGGAGGCCGCTGCTGATCGCTTTCTGGCGCAGCAGGCGGTGGCGCGGGATCGGTGCGGCCAGCAGGTACTTGAGGCTCGACCACGACGCCTCGGACGCGATCGTGTCGCCGAAGAACAGCGCCACGATCATCGGCAGCAGGAAGCTGCCGCTCACGAACAGCGTCAGCACCACGAAGTTGATGCCGCTGGCCGTGGCGAGGTCGACGAAACCGCCGGAGCGGCGGTTCTGGCTCTCGCCCAGCTCGAAGCTCAGGGCCAGGATGAACGGCAGCAGCACCAGGAAGCCCAGCACGAGCTGGGTGCGGCGGCGCTTGACCTGGCGCTGCAGCTCGACGCTGATCCGCAGGGTCCTGCGGGCCCGGTAACCCTGCGAGGAGCCGTCCTCGGCCACCTCGGTCTGCTGGTGGGCAGCGGCCTCGGTGAGGTCGCTGATCGCTCCGGGGTCGGTGTGGACGCCGTTCTCGCTCACCGGTCCACCTCCTCGTGCCGGCCGACCTCGTCGGTGGCGGTCGTGACGCGCGCGCCGACAACGCCGGTGCTCGTCGTGATCTGCCCGCCGACGCCGTCGGCCGGGTCGTGCTCGCCGTGACCGGCCGGGCTGTGCTCGCCCGGCGCGTCGGCACCCACCGGGGTGTTCGCCATGTCGGCGTCCACCGGTGTGCCCGGCACATCGGTGCCTGCCACGTCAGCGGTCGCTGGGGCGCTCGCCGTGCCGGCGCTCACCAAGGTGCTCACCTCAGCGGCAACGCCAGCGCCGTGCGCGCTGCGGTCAACGGCCTCCGCCGCGTCCGGTGCGCCGAAATTGTCGGTGCTGCCTGGGATAATTGAGTCAAGGGGACCCCCTTCGCGCGCGAGCGACGTGCGCTCGCAGGAGGAGGGGACGCCTGCGGGAGCGTGCCTGCCGGCGCTCAGGCGGATGCGGTTGGCGTTCGCCAGAGGGCGCGCGGGAGGCACCGAGCGGGTGGAGGTCATGCGGTGGCCTCCCGCTGCTCTTCGTCGTCGGAGGCGGCCACGTCGAGGCCCGCCTCCGCCAGCGCCTCCAGCGACACCGGGTCCGGGGCGTCCGCCGTGGCGGACGCCGCTGCCATCAGGAAGTCATTCACCGACCAGCTCCAAGAACGCGTCTTCCAGCCTGCGTCGCGGGCCCGCCTGGTCCACGGCCACACCGGCGGCCACGAGGGCCGATAGTGCGGCAGCGCGCGGGACGCCGTTCATCGAGGCGTGCACTGCGTCCTCGTCTTCGTGCACGTCGTGCACGCCTTCGAGGTTGCGCAGCACCTCCGCTGCCTTCGACGGGGAGTCGACGCGGAACGTCGCCTCGCCACCGCCTGCCGCGATGTCGGCCACCTCGCCCGCGGCGACGAGCTGGCCCTTGTGCATCACGACCACGTGCGAACAGGTCTGCTCGACCTCGGCCAGCAGGTGCGACGACACCAGGACGGTGCGGCCGGCTGCGGCGTACCGGCGCAGGACCTCGCGCATCTGGTGGATCTGGGGCGGGTCGAGACCGTTGGTCGGTTCGTCCAGGATCAGCAGGTCCGGCAGACCCAGCATCGCCTGGGCGATGGCGAGGCGCTGCCGCATGCCCTGGCTGTAGGTGCGGGTGCGGCGGTTCACGGCGTTGCCGAGGCCCGCGATCTCCAGCGCCTCCTCGACGTGCGCCTCCTCCAGCGGGCGACCGGTCGCCGCCCAGTACAGGCGCAGGTTCTCGGCACCGGAGAGGTGCGGCAGGAAACCGGAGCCCTCCACGAACGACCCGATCCGCGACAGCACGGGCGCACCCGGCGTCACCTTGTGCCCGAAGACCCGGATGTGTCCCTCGGACGGGTGGATCAGGCCCATCACCATGCGCAGCGTCGTGGTCTTGCCGGCACCGTTGGGACCCAGCAGGCCCAGCACCTGGCCGTGCTCCACGCGGAACGACAGGTCCTTCACCGCGGTCAGGCCGCCGGGGTAGGACTTGGTGAGGTTCGAGATCACCAGCGGTACCCCGGACAGCTCCGGGTCCGAGTCGTGCGCCAGGCGGCGGCGGAACATCGCGATGACACCGGCGCCGATCAGCACCAGCAGCGTGATCACGATGCCCCACAGCGCGGCCACCGGGAAACCGGTCGTCACGTTGCGGCCCGGCACGACCGGCACCGAGATGGTGTCGTCGGCCAGCGAGATGCGGTACGCGGCGGGCTGCTCGGCGTTCGCGAACGCCTGGTCCGTCGTCGAGACCACCAGCGCCAGCCGGTGCTCGCTCTCGACCGGGCGGACGGCGGGCGGCAGCGTCACGGTCACCTCGGCGGCGGAACCGTCCGGCGGCAGCGCCACGCGGAACGGGGCCACGGCCGAGCCGGGCAGCACCCGCGTGCCGTCCTTCGACACGTCGTAGAGCTTCGCGAACAGGATCGCCTCGCCGCTGTTCTGGTCACCGCGCGCCACCCGCAGCCGGACCGTCGAGGAACCCGTCAGCAGCAGCTGCGAGGTCAGGGCGTCGGACTGGAACACCGCCGCCTGACCGGGCAGGTCGAGCGAGAGCCGCGACGAGATCGACGACGACCGCGCCAGCGCCGAGCCGAGACCGGGCAGGTTCGAGATCGCCGCCGGGTTGCCGCCGGCGGGGTTCACGGCCACCTGCTCGCGGCCGCTGAGCTTCACCGAACGGCGCTCGCTCGTGGAACCGGGCGCCAGACCGGGGTAGGAGGGGGCGACGACCGTGCGCAGCGACGGCGTTCCGGACGAGCGGAACGCGCCCTGCACCTGGTACTCGAAGCCGGTGCCGGGGTCGGTGCCCTTGCCCATCAGGTGGAAGACCATCCAGTCGGCGATCTGCCCGCGCAGCGTGGCGCCGGGGTTGCCGCCGTCGTGACCACCCGCGTACCAGACCGTCTTCACCTTGCCTCCCGCCGCGGCGATCTGCCGTGCGGTGGCGTCGGACTGGTCGAGGCCGAAGAGCGTGTCCTGCTCGCCCTGCACCAGCATCGTCGGCTGGGTGATCTTGTCGGTGACCTCGACCGGTGACGAGCGGCGCAGCAGGTCGAGCGTCTGCTGCGAGGCCTTGCCCGTCGTCGCGACCTCCGTGTAGGCGGTGCACACGGCGGGCGTGAACCGGCCGCAGGCGCCCAGCGACGGCGTGGGCGGCTGTGCGGCCGCGCCCGAACCGCCACCCGGCTGCTGCTGCGGCTGCTGTGCCGGCGCCTGGTTGTTCGACTCGGTGTCACCCACCTCGGGCGCCTCACCCGTGGGCGAGGCGAGGTCGATCGACGTCATGCCGGCCGAGAAGAAGATGCCCGCCCACGACCGCTTGAAGACGCCGTCCTCACCGAACGCGGTCGCCCCCGGCGTGGCGTCGGAACGCGGCTCGGCCGAAGCGGAGTTCGGCAGCAGCGCCTGCGCGAGGTCGTTGTAGGTGATGACCGGGACGAGCGTGTCGACCCGCTTGTCGGTGCCGGCGAGCAGCAACGACAGCGCACCGCCGTAGGAGGCACCGGTCACGCCCACGCGCGGGTCGCCACCGGAGTCCTTCTGCACCTCGTCGCGGGTCGCGAGGAAGTCGACGAGCTTCTGCGCGTCGCGGACCTCGCGGTCGAGGGAGTTGAGCGCGATCTGGCCGGTGCTGCGGCCGAAACCGCGTGCGGACCACGTCAGGACGACGAAACCGCGCCGGGCGAACTCCTCCGCCTGCGTGTGCACGCTGCGCAGGCTGCCGCCGAAGCCGTGCGCGAGCATGATCGCGGGCGCGGGCGTCTGCTGGGGGAGGTAAAGACGCGTCTCGATCGTCACCGTCTGAGCGCTGTCGGGGCTCTCGGGTGCGTCGATGTTCGCTTCTTTGTACTGCACGGGCGCGGGGTCGTCGCCTGATCTGGTGAAGTAGAAGCCACCGGCCACGAGGGCCGCGACCACTATCAGAGCGGGGATCGACCACCTGCCGCGAATGCGGGAGAGGCGGGACACAGCGATGACGATATGCGAGTTTCGCTGAGAGCGACCTGTCGGGACCCGGTGCCGGTCTCAGCAAGAGTCGATCTTCAGCCGGGCTTCAGGTTCGGTCGGGTACTGCTCAGGAGACCACGCAACGTATTCCCATCGCACCTGGTTGCGTGGGTCTGCTCACCCTGTGTGGCGCTAACCGGTCGTCGTGGAGCACAATATTCACGCAGGATGGAGGGGAGTACTCCCTAAGCGGCGGTGTCGTCAGTACGGAGTCCAGCGTCGGGCTTCCGGTGCCGTTGGTCGTGCGGGTGGTCTTCACAGGACCGGCCGGACGGCGGAGGAGACCTCCGGGTTGTTTGGCGTGCGCTGAGGAATCCCGGAGGTTGGGTTGTGAACGTCCCCGCATGGATGTGGATCGCGACGATCGTTGGTCTGCTCGTCCTGCTCGCCGTGGACCTCGTGATCGTCGATCGAAAACCCCATGAGGTGACGATCGGTGAGGCCGCCCGGTGGGTTGTGTTCTACGTGGCCATGGCCGCCCTGTTCGGGGCAGGCATCTGGTACTTCTCCGGTGGGCAGTACGCGACGGAGTTCTTCGCCGGGTACATCACCGAGTACTCGCTGAGCGTCGACAACCTGTTCATCTTCTTGATCATCATGACGACGTTCAAGGTGCCCGCGATCCACCAGCACAAGGTGCTGCTGATCGGCATCCTGCTCGCGCTCGTCATGCGCGGCATCTTCATCGCGCTCGGCGCGGCGCTCATCGCCGAGTTCAGCTGGGTCTTCTTCATCTTCGGCGCGTTCCTCATCTACACCGGCTGGCAGCTGGCGAGGGAGAACCACGACGAGGAGGAGGAGTACAAGGAGAACCTGATGCTCCGCGTGGTGCGGAAGGTCTTCCCGGTCACCAACGAGTTCCACGGCGCCAAGTCGTTCATCAAGATCGACGGCAAGCGCTTCGTGACCCCGATGTTCATCGTGATGGTCGCGATCGGCTCCACCGACCTGCTCTTCGCGCTCGACTCGATCCCCGCGATCTTCGGCCTCACCAAGGAGCCGTTCCTGGTGTTCACGGCCAACGCGTTCGCGCTGATGGGTCTGCGCCAGCTGTACTTCCTGCTCGGTGGCCTGCTCGCGAAGCTCGTCTACCTGTCGATCGGCCTCTCGGTGATCCTCGGCTTCATCGGCGTGAAGCTGATCCTGGAGGCACTCCACACGAACAACCTGCCGTTCCTCAACGGCGGCGAGCCCTTCCACGTGCCGACCATCGGCATCGAGGTCTCGCTGTCGGTGATCGTCGGCGTGCTGGCGATCACGACGATCGCCAGCCTGCTCAAGGTGAAGCGCCACCCGGAAGCCGCCAAGCACATCGGCGCCGACCACTAGCTACCCGACGGGGACGCCGTTCTGGTAGACGGCGCGGACGGCCTGCCTCAGCGTTCCGGCCTTCACGTGCTGCTCGGCGTCCCCCTCGACCAGAACCAGATCGGCGAGCTTGCCCGGTGCGAGCTCGCCGAGCTCGTTCTCCAGGCGCAGCAACGCCGCCGCGGACCGCGTGGTGGCGTGCAGCGCCTCCGCGGGCGTCATGCCGTACTCGGTCATCAGGGTGAGCTCGGTGAGGTTGTCGCCGTGCGGTCCCACGCCCGAGTCGGTCCCCATGGCGATCTTCACGCCCGCCTGGTGCGCCTTCTGGAACGACTGGAAGTGCTGCGCCACCACCATCTTCGCCTTGTCCAGGACCACGTCGGAGATCGCGACACCCCGGGCGGCCTGGTCGAGCACCATGCGCGGCGCCATCAGCGTGGGCACGAGCCAGGTGCCGTTCCGCAGCATCTCCTCGACGCCCTCGTCGGTGAGGAACACGCCGTGCTCGATGGACCGCACGCCGTTGCGCACGGCGGTGAGGATGCCGTCACCGCTCATCGCGTGCGACATGACCGCGATGCCGGCCGCGGTGGCCTCCTGCACGATCATCGCGATCTCGTCGTCGCGGAAGTGCGCGTGCCGCGGGTTGCTGCGCGGTGACATCACGCCGCCGCTGGACGCGATCTTGATGATGTCCGCGCCGTGGCGGACCAGCGTGCGGATGACCTTGCGCAGCTCCTCGGGGCCGTCCGCGACGGTGTCGGGCAGGCCGGGGTGCAGCGGCGGGCTGACGTGCGCGCCGCACTGCATCCAGTCGTCGTTGTGGCCGCCGGTCTGCGACACCATGTTGATCGCGATCTGCATGCGCGGCCCCTGGACGAGCCCGCGCCGGACCGCCTCCGCGACCCCGAGGTCGGCGCCGAGCGCGTCGCGGACGGTCGTGATGCCGCAGTCGAGCGTCGCGCGCATGTTGCCGATGGCCTGGTAGAAGGGCAGCGAGAACGGCGTGTTCAGGTCGCGGACCAGGTCGGCACCGCTGAACATGAAGTGCACGTGGCAGTCGAACAGCCCCGGCAGCAGGGTGTGGCCGGTGGCGTCGACCCTGGTGTCGCCGTCGAGGTCGGTGCCCACGTCGACGATGCGGTCACCCTCGACCACCACGTCGCCTGGCTCGGTCGTTGTGCCGGTGAAGACCCGTCCACCGGAGAACACGATGCGCGTCATACGCGGAAATCTATGTGGCGAGTCAATTTTTGTGATCGGTCAACAAAACGTTGTGAGCGTTGCTAAAGAAACCTGTTACCGTCCGTGCCGTGCGCCCCGAAGACCTGGAGCTGCTCACCACGCCCGGCACCGTCGCGGTGTCCGGAGACCTGGTGCTGGTCAGCCTCGCCACGCCCGACTTCGCCACCAACACCTACTGGGGTGGCCTGCACCGGGTCCACCCCGACGGCAGCACGACACCGTGGACACACGGTGACCGTGATCATGCACAGCGTATTTCTCCCGATGGCACCCAGGTGGCATTCCTGCGCGTTTCGGGCAAAACGAAACCGCAGCTTTATGTCATGCCGACCGCAGGCGGTGAACCGCGCAAGCTGACCGATCTGCCGCTGGGCGCGGGCGCCCCGGTGTGGTCGCCGGACTCGACGCGGATCGCGTTCGTGGCGCGCGTCCCGGAGGAGGGCCGCTACGGCACCGGTGACGACGGCCCCGAGGCCGAGGCGCCGCGCCGCATCACGCGGCTCGACTACCGCGTCGACGACGTCGGCTTCCTGCTCGACCGCCGGCCGCGACTGCACGTGACCGACCTGTCCGGCGAGGTCACCGAGGTCACCGACGGCTCCTTCGACGTGGCCGACCCGGCGTGGCTGTCCCCGGAGGAGCTGGTGTTCGCCGCACCACGTGACTTCGGCGCGGCCGAGACGCTGGTCAGCGACCTGTACACGGTGCCGGCCTCCGGTGGCCCGGCGTCCGTGCTGGTCCGCAGCCGGGGCGAGGCGTCGATGCCGTTCGTCGCCGAGGGGTTCGTCCACTGGCTGGGCACGGAGTTCACCGGGATCGACGCGGTGGCGCGCAACACCGGCCTGTGGCGGGCGCCGCTGGACGGCTCCGGTGGCCCGGAGCGGCTCACCGACGAGGAATCCGTCGACGTCGAACGGCTGTCCGGCCCGCCCGTGGTGGTCGGTCCGGACGTGCTGGTGGCGGTCCGCAACCGCGGTGCCGTGGAGCTGCGGCGAATCCCGCTGTCCGGCGGCGGCACCGGCGAGGTGCTCGCGGGCGAGTCCGCGGTGGTGAAGTCGTTCGCCTCCGACGGGTCCACCGTCGTCGCCGTCGTGTCCACTCCGGACAACGCCGGCGAGGTCGAGTTCGTCGGAACCGGCACGCGCACGTCGTTCTCGAAGGTGCCGGCCCGCCGCGTGGTGGAGCTGACCGGCTCCGCCTCCGACGGCTACCCCGTCCACGGCTGGCTCGTGCTGCCCGACGGCGACGGCCCGCACCCGGTCGTGCTGGCCGTGCACGGCGGCCCGTTCATGTACCACAGCTGGGGTTTCTTCGACGAGGCCCAGGTCTACGCCACTGCCGGCTACGCCGTCGTGCTGCCCAACCCGCGCGGCTCCGCGGGCTACGGTCAGGCCCACGGCCAGGCCGTGGTCGCCAAGTTCGGCACCGTCGACGTCGACGACGTGCTGTCCCTGCTCGACGTGGCGCTGGAACGCCCCGACTGCGACGCCGGCCGCGTCGGCGTCATGGGCGGCTCCTACGGCGGCTTCATGGCCTCCTGGCTGTCCGCGCACCACGGCGAACGCTTCCGCGCGGCCTGGAGCGAACGCGCCGTGAACGCCTGGGACTCCTTCTCCGGCTCCTCCGACATCGGCTACTACTTCCCCGACGCCTACTGCGGCCCCGACCCCGAGGCCCAGCGCGCGATGAGCCCGCTGACCTACGCGGAGAAGATCACCATCCCGTTCGCGGTCGTGCACTCCGAGCAGGACTGGCGCTGCCCGCTCGAACAGGCCCAGCGCATGTTCGTGGCCCTGCGCCGGCGCGGCGTCGAGGCGGAGATGCTGATCTTCCCCGGCGAGGGGCACGAGCTGACCCGGTCCGGGCAGCCGCGGCACCGCAGGCAGCGGTTCGCGGCGGTGCTGGAGTGGTGGGGGCGCTACCTGTGAGGAACTGACCTGTTCGGCCGGGGTCCTCGGCGGCCGGACGGGCCGGGGACCTCAGCCCAGGAGCGTGTAGTTCAGCTCCTCGCACACCCGCGCCAACGGCAGGTCCAGCCCTGGGTGGTCCAACGGCAGCAACACGTCCGGAGCCGCCGGCAGCCCCGAAGCTCCCGGCGGGTCCCACAGGCACACGGCCGGGTCGCCCGAGTCCATCGACGACCGGTACCACAGCCCGTCGAGCTTCCGGGTAGGCCGCGCGGATCGCGCGGGCCCACGCCTGCGTCACGGCCTTCGGGCCCGTCGAGATCTCCTGCGAGGCGCCCACCCGCGTCGGCCACAGGCCGCCCAGGTCCAGCAGGCGCAGGGTGCGGCGCGGGCGCAGGACCACCAGGAACGGGGAGCGGGTGCGGCGGTCGACCATCGAGGTGGCCTGGAAGACCTCGGCGACGGAGGTGCGGACGGACAGGCCGAAGTACAGGACGCCGTTCTCGTGGTCCGGGGCCGGTTTGCCGTCGGGGGTCGGGGCCTGCGCGTCGAAGCGGGCGTGCGGGAGGGGGCCCGCGTAGCGGAACGAGTTCCAGCGCTGCGGGTGGGAGCCCTTGGCCGTGAAGACGCGCACCAGCCGGGTCGCGCGGTGGACGGCCACCACGTCCTCTGTGCGGCGCAGGTGTGCCTGGAGCACGGCAGGGGCAGGCGGCTGCGGAAGCCGTGACATTCGGGTCCTGTCGGGTGTTCGGGAACGGCTCAGGCGGGGGTGCCGAGCGCGGAGGCCAGGTCGGCGACGAGGCGCGGGTCTCCTCCTGCGAGGAGCCAGTCGCGGGGTGTCGCGGGCTTGCCGTCGACCAGCAGGTCCTCCTGGGCGGTGGTCATGAACGCGGCGACGACGAGCGCCGGCTGGTCGGTGGGCACGGCCGTGAGCACGGCTTCGAGGCCGGGCAGGACGCCGGTGCCGGCGAACTGCCAGGCTGGCAGGCGCCAGCTGCCGCGGTCCTTCCAGCCGACGAGCCTGCCCACGCCGAGGCGGTGGCGGACGCGGCTCGTGTCGATCTGCAGCTGGCGTGCGGCGTCGGCGACGGTCAGCGCGGAGTCGCGCAGGACCGCGTGCGCCACGACGGTGCGGGTGCGCGGCTTGGCGTCGGACGGGCCGGCCGGGGACAGGTCGAGGCCCACGTCGGCGAGTGCCGTCTGCTGTTCGGGGGTGAAGTAGCTGACCGGCTCGGGATGTGGCGGCGCGAGCCTGCGCGCCGCGTCGGTCACGAGCGCGAGGAACTCGTCGGGCGTCACCTGCAGGCCGGCCTTGGCCAGCACCGTCTCCAGTGCGGGGCTCATGCGCACAGGATAGCCCGAGCGTGCGCATTTGTGCGCTCCACCAACAGAGTTCCACGTTCCGCGGTCACGCGACGACGCTACGTGAGAAATCCGGCCCGGTGTCCGTGACGTGGGCCTCAGCACCCTCATCGCTAGGATTTCCCGATGCAGCTGGACCGGGGAGCCAAGCGCGTCGTCGTGGCGTGGGCCGTCGTCATGATCGGCACGCTCGCGTACGTCATGCTCCGCCCGCCGGGGTGGTCGCTCGACCTGCGCGTCTACCGCAACGGTGGTGACGCGCTGCTGCAGGGCCTCCCGCTCTACGTCGAGGGGTTCGCGAAGCCGCTCGGCGGCCCCGACCTGCCCTTCACCTACCCGCCGGCCGCCGCCGCGCTGTTCAGCCTGCTCGCGCTCGTGCCGCTGGTGGTCGCCATCCTCGCGGTCGCGGTGGCAAACCTGGCGCTGCTCACGACGTTGTGCCTGGTCGCGGCCTCGCGCGTGCTCGGGTGGGGGCCGGAGGCGGTCAAGTGGGG
The DNA here is from genome assembly GCF_054300775.1 of Lentzea chajnantorensis. Taxonomy (NCBI): domain Bacteria; kingdom Bacillati; phylum Actinomycetota; class Actinomycetes; order Pseudonocardiales; family Pseudonocardiaceae; genus Lentzea; species Lentzea chajnantorensis. The sequence goes on from NZ_JBSDZT010000002.1 coordinate 3,001,016, forward strand.
ACTCGGCGCGGCCGCCGTGTCGTCGATCTTCGACCCGCTGCGCGAGACGCTCTGGTTCGGGCAGGTCAACCTGCTGCTCGGCGTGCTGGTCATGGCCGACTGCCTGCTCGAACGCACCCGCTGGTGGCCGCGCGGCGCCCTGATCGGGCTCGCGGCGGCGATCAAGCTGACGCCCGCGTTCTTCGCGTTGTTCTTCGTGGCCCGGCGCCAGTGGAAGCCGGTGCTCGTGTCGATCGCGTCGTTCTTCGCGTTCGGCCTGCTCGGGTTCCTGATCGCATTCGGCGACGCGCGCGAGTACTGGACGCACGCGCTGCTCGACCCCGCTCGCGTCGGACGCCTGACCTACGCGTCGAACCAGTCGTTGCGCGGCCTGCTCGCCCGCCTCGGGCTGGAGAGCGGCCCGCAGGTGCTCACCTGGGTCGTGCTGTCGTTGCTGGTCGTGGCGCTGACGTGGTGGGTGGCGGCACGTGTCGGCGAGGTCGAGGCGTTCTTCGCCGTGGCCCTCGGCGGGCTGCTGATCTCGCCGGTCTCGTGGGGGCACCACTGGATCTGGATCGCGCCCGCGCTGGTGCTGCTGTCGCGGCCCGCGCTGCGGCGGCACTGGGCGTCGTGGCTGGTCGTGGCGGTGTTCGCGGTGGGGCCGCACTGGCTGTTCCCGCGTGACAACGACGTGGAGCAGCAGTGGGCGTGGTGGCAGCAGGTGATCGGCAACCTCTACGTGGTCGCCGGGGTCGCCGTGCTGGTCACGCTCGCCGTGCGGGCACGCCGCCCCGTCGTCGCGACCGCGGGCTGAGAACGTGGAGAAGGGGGCCCGGCCGCAGCCGAGCCCCCTTCAGCACTTCTCGCTCACTGACCGGTGATCAGGGAGACCGCGCGGTCCTGCGCCGCCTCGCTCACCTCACCGATGCGGAACCCGCGCGACACCGCGTGCGCCACCAGCTCGGGCTCCGGCGGCAGGCCGTACTTGCGCAGGTAGTGCGGCACCGCGCCGGCCCAGACCCAGGTGCCGTCGGTGCGGAAGTTCAGCGGCACGTCCTGCTCGCCGTTGGCGGAGAACTCGTCCACGTCGTAGCTGCGCGCGGCCAGCACGACCGGCGCCGTCTCGAGGTAGGTGAGCAGGTTGTCCACCAGCTGCGGGTCGACCGGCTGGCGGTTCACCACGATGCGGCCGTCGTCGTTCTTGCCGTCGTAGACCTTCGCGGTGCGCAGGTCGGCCGACGGCTGCTGCTCGGGCTGCTGCGGCGGGACCTGGAACTCCTGCTGCGGCTCCGGTTCCGGCTGGGGCAGCGGCGGCAGTCCGACGCGCTGCCGCCACCAGTCCGGGATCAGCTGGTCCGGCCGCGGGAACGTCTGCAGCTCGTCGCGGAACCCGATCGGCGGCGGCGTGTTGCGCCAGCGCGGCTCGTCCTCGGCGTTGAAGTCGACCGTGAACGCCGCCGGCGCCTCGATCTCGTAGGTCGCGCTCAGCCACGTGCCGCGGTCCTGCTGGTACATCCCGGCGCGCAGCTGGCCGAACATCTGCACCACGTCCATCGGCGGCCGCACCGGCCGCAACTGCCCGTCGGGCCCGGCGAACGCGAGGTCGACCTCGATGTGCCTGCCCGCCGCGCGGTACTCGGCACGGATGCGCTGCCAGCCCTGCGGCATCGCCGGCAGCATGGCACGGCCGATCTGCCGCACGAGCTGCTGCTGTTCCTGCTCGCTCAGCGGTGTCGCTGGCTGGCCCATGTGCTCCTCGCCCCTCTCCCCGTCACAACGCGCTGATCTTATCGGGCTGCCCGTGCACGTGCGGGCGGGTCGGTGGCTTCGACCCGTTCACACTGGTTCCGAGGGTGTTGATCTCCCGGTGGTTCCCCGGCGGGGCCACTCGCGGTGGGTCTTCCGGTTCGCGGCCGGGAGACGCGGTCAGCGCCAGACGCCTGCGGGCGTTCGGGTACCGGAGCGTCTGCGGGCCGTGGGTGATGCCCTACCAGCAGGTGACCAGGGCGATGACGTTGCCGTCGGCGTCCTTGGCCTCGTCCAGGTACGACTCACCGCTGTCGATGCGCACCGTCAGAGCCCCCGCGTGATGCCGGATCTCACGTCAACGAGGAGCGTGCCGTGCTCGTCCCACCGCCGCCGTTCGACCAGTTCGCCGAAGACGTTGAACAGGTCGTGCTCGGCGAGCTTCCCGTTGCGGTGCCACTCCCGCCATTCGCCGACCGGTGATCCCCGATGGCACCGGCCCTCGGCCTGCTTCTCACCGCTCGGGTACCACTCGGTCTGCGGGCCGTGCTCGATGCCGTCGACGTAGGAGGAGAGCGCGATGACGTTGCCCTCGGCGTCGGTGTCCTCGAGCTCGCCGGTGAACGGTTCACCGTCGTGCAGGAGGATCGCCGCCGGGGTGTCGACCGTCTTGCTCCTGTTGACGCGCAACGGGATCGCTCAGGCGCTGTGCTCGTAGGTGAGCGCGCCGGTCTCGTCCCACTCCCTGCGGTACAGCTGGCGGCCCCGGTCGTCGAACTCGGTCTCCAGCGCCAGCTGCCCGTTGGGGTGCCACTGCCGGTTCACGCCGCTGAGCATGCCGAACTTCATGGTGCCCTGCTTGAACGGGCGGTCGGGCCCGTACCACTCGGAGTACGGGCCGTCCTGCACGCCGGTGTAGTAGGTGTAGAGCGAGATCAGGTTGCCGTCCGCGCCGATCTCCACCACTTCGCCGGTGAACGGGACGCCTTCGTGGAGGACACCGTTGTAGTCGTCTTCGGTGTCCTCGATGTTCACACGCATGGTCATCACTCCGGCAGGACCTGGAGCCGCGGGTCACCAGGTGGATGGGTGAGCTTACCAGCGGAGCTGGGCACGCCGTCGATCATCCGCGTGCAGTTCGCGCAGCACTGTGCGGTGTCCGGGAAGCGGCCGTCCCTGACCGCGCCGACCTTCGCCGGCGTGAAGGCGTTGTCGACGCGCATCTCGCCCAGGATCTTGCGCAGCTCCTCGGGGGACACGTCCGGCGGGACCCCGCGGTCGAGCAGCATCTGGTTGACGTTCTTGACCTCGGCGTGCCTCGTCGGCGCGTCGTTGATCGGGAACGGCGTGCGGAACTCCTCACCGTTGCGGTCGAGCAGCGGCTGGCCGAGGCGGTCCGGGTTGCGGTCTGGCTGGGTGTAGCCCAGGCCGTCGCCGTCCGGCGGCGGGTTGCCCATCATCGCGTCGCGGCGCGCGGCCAGCGCCGGGTGGAGCTTGTCCTCCGGGATCAGGTCCGTGTTCGAGCCGTTGACCGACTCGTAGATCCGGCCGGTCTGCCGGTCGACCGAGACCGACGTGCACACGACGTTGTTGTTCGCGTACTTCTGGATGTTCTGCGCGGGGTGGTCCGGCGGCTTGATCGTGCCGTCGGCGATCTTGTTCTCGATCAGCTTGGCGCGGTCTTCGAGGACCCTGTTCAGGTACCGCTCGATCGGCTGGCCGTCGTAGTGCGTGATGAGGCCGTTCTCGTCGACCTGGCACCTGTCCGGGTCCAGCTGTTCGAGCACCTGCGGCTCGGCGCGGTTCGGCGGCAGGTCGTCCGGGTGGTGCGCGAACTCCGGGTCCCGCTCGTAGGGCGGCTCGCCGCGGTCGACGGCACCGTCGGTGTCCGTCGTCGCGTCCGGGTCGTGGCGCTCGGTGTCCGGGGCGTAGCCGTCGTCGCCGGTCTTGGTCTTCGTGCCGTCCGGGTGGTGGGTCTCCCACTCGCCGTTCGGCGGGATCTTCGGCTGACGGGTGCCGTCGGGGCGGATGTCGGCGTCGCTCGTGAAGACGCGGCCGTTCACGTCGGTCCAGGCCGGCTTGGTGGGGGCGAGGACCGGGGCGTCGAGGTGGCGGGAGAGCTGCTGGGCGAAGTCGTTGCTGCCCGCGTCGCAGCCGATCAGGCGGACCGGGCGGCTGCCGTCGTACCCGCCGCGGCGCAGCATGTCCGCGTACTCGGCGGGGGTGTAGTCGTGGCCGCCGATGCGGGCGTGGCCGTCCGGCGTGACGTGGACGTCCGCGGTGAAGTAGCGCGGGTCGTCCGGCACGCGGTGGGGCAGGTCGCCCATGTCCGGGTCGCCGCCGTGGTGCGAGACGCCGGCCGGTGTCTGCTCGGCGTGGCGCTGGTGTGCGGCCTCCGGGGACGGGCGGTCCGCCGGTGTGGTGTCCACGTCGGTGTCGTGGGGGCGGTCCGGGGAGTCCGGGTCGTGCGGCTTGTCCGGGGCGTGCGACGGCGCGTCGGCGTCCGGGTGGTGTGGCGCGTCGGGGTGGTGTGGTGCGTCGGGGGAGTGCGGAGCCGCGGGGGAGTGCGGGGTGGCCGCCTCGGGGCGGGTCGCGTCCGGCGCGTGGTGCGGGGGTGCGTCGGTGCCGGTGCCGCGCGAGCGCGGGGAGTCCGGCGAGTGCGGACGGGAGCCGTCGGGGCGAGACGGGCTGTCGGGGCGGTGCGGGGTGTCCGGGCGCGTGGGGGCGTCGGGACGGGACGGGTGGCCCGCGGGGACGTCCGTGCGGGGGCGGGAGGTGTCCGGGCGTGGGCCGGCGTCGGGACGGTGCGGCGCGTCCGGGCGAGATGGTGTGTTCGGGCCGCCGTGCGGCGCAGTGGGGGAGTGCGGCGCGTTGGGAGAGTGCGGCGCGGTGGGGGTTTGGGGTGTGTTGGGGCTGTGCGGTGCGGCCGGTCCGCCGTGCGGGGCGTCCGGGCGTGACGACGGCGTGGTCGTGCCGGTGTGCGGGGCGTCGGGACGGGACGGCGCGGTCGGGCCGCCTGCCGGACGGGTCTGGGGTGCGTCGGGGCGGGAGGACGGCGCGGTGGGCGCGTCCGTGCGGGCCGACGGGGTGTGCGGAGCGCTCGGGGCCGACGGCGTGGACGGCTGCGGGCGCATCGGGGTGTCGGTGCGCGGGGAGCCGGCCGACGGGGAGCCGCCGGAAGGGGCGTGCGGGGTGCCGCCGCCCGCCGGGGGTGCCGACGGGGTCGACGGGGTGTGCGGAGTCGACGGGGCGTGCGGTGCCGCCGCCGAGGGAGCGGTGGCGCGGCTGGGCGGGGTCGCGTCGGTGCGCGGGGCGCCGGAAGGAGCACCGGACGACGGGGCGTGCGGGGCGCCACCGGGGGCGGAGGGCATGCCGCCGGACGGGGACGACGGCATCGACGGCGACGACGGAGCCGAAGGCGCCGAGTGCGTCGGAGGCGTGGACGGACGGGACGGGGCGTCGGCGCGGGAGGCCGTCGTCGAGTGGTCCGGGGAACGCGGGGCGGCCGGGGCGGACGGGGGCACGTCACCGCGCGAGCCGGGGGTGCCGGGGCGACCGGCGGGGGCGTTGCCGGCGGCGTTCGGTGCGCTGCCCATCGGGCCCGGCTGGGACGACGACGGGGTGGTGTCCGGGGTGCGTGGGGGCTGCGGGGCGTGCGGGACGTCCGCGCGAGCCGGCGCTTCGGGGGTGGCGACCGAGGACTGGGTGGTCTGGCCGGTGTTGCGCGGGGGCGCGGCAGGGGCGTCCGGGGTGGACGACGGGCCCGTGTGCGGCGAACCAGAACCGGGAGCGGACGGGGAGCTGTCCGGAGTGGACGGAACATCCGGGGTGCGCGGCGGGCTCGAAGGCGAAGAGGGCGAAGAGTCCGGAGTGGACGAAGAAGGTGAACCGGAGTGCGACCCCGACGGAGACCCGGACGGCGTCAGGTCCGGAGAGTTCGTGCTGTGGAACAGCCCACCGGGCTTGATGGACTTCGTCGAGATCACGTCCAGGCCGGTCACCTTGCCGACCAGCTTCCCGACCACCTTCATGATCTTCGTGAAGATCTCGACCAGCTTGCCCAGCAGCGGCGAGACCTTCTTGATCGTCTTGATCAGCTTCTGGATCAGCTCACCGATCCGCGTGGCCCACTTCGAGATCGCCGTCACGGCCTGCGCCACGATCACCGGCGTGCCGAAACCGAGCGTGAACACGGCCTCCAGCACCCACGTGATCAGCTTCGCCACCAGGTCCGCGATCAGGTCGCGCACCATCTCCCGCACGAACCCGACGACCATGCCCATCACACCGACAACGGTCCCCACGGACCCAGCGGCAGAAGCAGCACCCGACAACGCGTCCAGCTGACCACCCGCCGCAGCACGGTAAGCGTCCGCGGCAGGACCCGTCCAGGCAGAAGTGCCGTCGACCGACGCCTTGTACTCGGCGGCGACCTTGCCCACCTCGGCCGAGACGTTCTTCCACGTCGTCGAGTACGACTCGATCACCGGCGGATTGCCCGCCAGCCAGTCCAGGGCCTCCTTCAACGGCTGCATGTGCTCCATCAGGAACGAGGCCGCGGAGGACAGCAGGGTGCCGAACGGGTCGATCGCCATCGAGGCGGCGTCGGCGACCAGGCCGACCATGCCGAGGCCACCCTCGATCCAGTTGCCGTCCTTGATGCCGTTGAACGTGTCCATCGCGGACTCGGCGATGGAGATGCCGGTGGCCCAGCCGTTGTCGCCGGTACCCGCGTTGAAGAAACCCGACGGCTCAGCAGGTGCCTGGGCCACCAGCGGGTTGGGTGACGACATCAGGCTCCGCCTTGGAGTGTCCGCACGATGGAGTCTTCCACCGCCTGGTAGTGCTTCGCGGTCTCGTCGATGCGCTTGGCGGTCGCGTCCATCGCCTCGGCGACGCCCTTCAACGCGTCCATGCCCCACTGCTCGACGGGGTCCAGCAGCATCCGGAACGGCTGGCAGATGATGCCGTACGCGTCAGTCGGCATCGACACGGTGTTCGCCGCGTCGACGGCTCCCTGCAGCCTCCCCTGGAGGCCCTGCAGCGCCTTGACGTGCGCTTCCAGGACGTCGGACGTGACGTTGAAACCACCGGAAGTCATCGAACCCCCTCAAGTTCGAGCAGCGGACAGGATCAGGAGAGCACGGACTCCCCGCCGAAGTCGTCGTCGTCCGAAGGCGGACGGCGGCGCGGCGGCGGTGGTGGCGGGGTGGGACGGGACGGCGGTGCGTCGTCCTCCACGCGGAAGCTCAGCTCGTTGCGGTGCTGCGGCGCGGCCGGCGGGTCCTCCGCGGGCGGTGCCGGGAAGTTCTTCTTGGCCTCGTTGAACAGGACGTTGGCGGTCTCGTCCTGGGTGCCGATCGTCTCGGCCATCGCGGCCTGCAGCAGCTCCGGGATGCGGGACTGCGCGCGCTGCAGCAGCTTCATGATCTCGCCGCTGACCTCGGCCATGCGGCGGCCGGCGGCGGACTCGTTGATCACCAGGTGCTGCAGGATGCCGTTGGACCCGATGGTGAGCTCCACCGCGCCGTCGGAGGACCGCTCGGAGATCGTCATCCCCTGCACGCGCGTCGCCATCTCCTGGTAGCGGGCTGCGCGCTCCTGGACGTTCTTCTCCCAGCCCGCGAGCATCTGCTCCGACCCGGCGATGTCCTCTGGCACCGTGGTTCCCCTCCTACTGCGGTGGCGGACTGACAGGATGACGCAGCCGGGGGTGGTCCCGTTCCACGAGTGGAGCAAATCGGCTGCGCAGACCAATGGCGTTCCACTGAACGGACCAGTGGAACGCCATCAGGGGCCGACGTGCGTCAGCCGACCTTGATCAGGTCGACGACGAAGATCAGCGTCTCGTTGGGCTTGATCACGCCACCGGCGCCGCGGGCGCCGTAGCCCAGGTGCGGCGGGATGACGAGCTTGCGGCGGCCACCGACCTTCATGCCGGCGACGCCCTGGTCCCAGCCCTGGATGACGCGGCCGCCACCGAGCGGGAACATGAACGGCTCACCGCGGTCCCAGGACGCGTCGAACTGCTCGCCCGTCGAGTGCGAGACGCCGACGTAGTGGACGACGACGCGCTGACCGGGCGTGGCCTCCTCGCCGTCACCGACGGTGATGTCCTGGATGAGCAGGTCGGCCGGCGCCGGGCCGTCGTGCGGGTCGACCTCGGGCTTCGTGGGGGCCATCACAACTTCCTCTCGGAACGGGGTTGTTCGCGCCCGATCCAATCACGCGTGTGGTCGGACGGCCGAATGGCCTACGCGGACCGGCCCTTGCCCGTCTCGTAAAACCCTGTTGATCCTTGAAGAACTCCCGGCTCTGCACCGGGAGCACAACAGAAGAAGGAGATGATCATGGCGGCAACCCTGCACCGCCTCCGGTCATGGCTGGGCGCGGCACTGGTGGCGGCGACGCTGCCGATGGCGGCGATCAGCGCGGCCGAAGCAGCTCCGACCCCTCCGGTGACCGACGGCGAGCTCGGCGCGCAGATCGTCGGCGGCACGCGCGCCAGCACGTCCACCTACCCCTTCGTCGTGTACCTGGCCACCAGCAGCGGTTTCCAGTACTGCGGCGGCACCCTGGTCGCGCCCAACAAGGTCGTCACCGCGGCGCACTGCACCGAGGGCGACTCGGCCTCGGCGGTGCGGGTGGTGGCCGGCCGCGACGACAAGAACTCCACCGCGGGCACCGTCGCCCGCGTCACGCGCATCTGGATCCACCCCAGCTACACCGACGTGACCCGCGGCTACGACGTCTCGGTGCTCACGCTCGACCGCAACCTCAGCCAGACCCCGATCAAGTTCGCCACCTCCGCCGACAGCGCCCTGTACGCGGCCGGCACCAGCTCCACGATCCTCGGCTGGGGCACCACCTCCAGCGGCGGTTCGGCCTCGCGCTACCTGCTCAAGGCCACCGTGCCGCTGACCAGCAGCTCCAGCTGCAGCAGCTCGTACGGCAGCGACTTCAACGCCACGCACATGGTCTGCGCCGGGTACGCGCAGGGCGGCACGGACACCTGCCAGGGCGACTCCGGTGGCCCGCTGGTGGCGGGCGGCAAGCTGATCGGCATCACGTCGTGGGGTGAGGGCTGCGCGTCCGCGGGCTACCCCGGCGTGTACGCGCGCGTCTCCACCTACGCCACGCAGATCCAGCAGCAGATCAACTCCTAGCGCACCCCGAGAACGCCGGAAGGGGTTGCCGCGACGGCGGAGCAACCCCTTCCGGCCCTCGTTCCGTCCTGGTGGCATGAACGGCAGAAAGCTGTTGGCCGGCGCCGCCGTCGTGGCCGTGACCGGGGTCTGTGCGAGCTCCGCCGTGCGGGACGAGACCTTCCCCGCGCCGATCGTCGACCACGGCCCGGTGCGCCTGGTCGCGTACGACTCCTGCGAGGGCGCGGTGGAGGAGCTGCGCTCCGCCATGGCCCCCTACGTCACGGCGTTCGGGCTGGGCGGGAGGCGGAACTTCCCGCTGACCGCCGCCGAGGGCATGGCCGCGGACTCCTCGGCCGGTGTCGCGCAACGCGAGGCCGTGCCGAAGGCCGCCACACCGCCCGCCGAGCAGCAGGGCCACTCCACGACGAACGTCCACGAGAAGGGCGTCGACGAGCCGGACCTCGTGAAGACGGACGGAAGGCGCGTCATCTCCATCGCCGACGGCAAGCTGCGCGTCGTCGACGTCGCGAGCCGCTCCCCGTCCGGCACGCTCGACCTCGGCGACCGGCACGCCACGCAGCTGCTGGTGTCCGGCGACCGCGCTTTGCTGGTGGTGCAGAACCCGGTTCCCATCCTCGACGCCGGCTTCGCACCCGACGCCCGCCCGTACCCGCCCGGGGCGCTGGAGGGCAGCGAGATCGTGCTCGTGGACCTCAAGGCGCTCAAGGAGATCGGCAGCCTCAAGACCGACGGCGGCTACCTCGACGCCCGCCAGGTCGGCGGCACCGCCCGCGTCGTCGTCCGCTCCTCGCCGCGCCTGCCGTGGGTCTACCCGGACCAGACGACGAACGACGCGGGTGCGTTGCGGCGCAACCGGGAGATCCTGCAGAACGAGCCGATCACGTCCTGGCTGCCGCGCTACGAGCTCGTCCAGGACGGCGCGAAGACCAGCGGCACCCTGGTCGACTGCGCGAACGTCAGCCACCCCGCGGTGCACGCGGCGTCGTCGATGCTGACCGTGCTGACGTTCGAGCTGTCCGGGCGGTTGGGCACCGGTCAGCCGGTGTCGATCGTGGCCGACGGCGACACCGTCTACGGCACCGACCGCACCCTCTACATCGCCGACGACCACCGGCTGCTGCCCGAGCTGCCGGACCGGCCGGGCGTCGCGCGCCCTGTCACCACGGCGATCCACCAGTTCGACATCGGCCAGGCGGGCCCGCCGAAGCACGTCGCGTCCGGTGAGGTCCCCGGCACGTTGCTGAACCAGTACTCGCTGTCCGAGCACGAGGGCGTGCTGCGCGTCGCGACGACCTCGGGCACCACGTCGCGGTGCTGCTGGCGGGCAGGCGACGCCGGGAGCCCGCAGCCCCCGCCCACCCAGAGCGCCGTCACGACGCTGCGCCGCGACGGCGACAAGCTGGCCCAGGTCGGCCGGGTCGACGGGCTCGGCAAGGGCGAGCGCATCTACAGCGTCCGCTTCATCGGCCGCACCGGCTACGTCGTCACGTTCCGCCAGACCGACCCGCTCTACACGCTCGACCTCAGCGACCCGGTGCGGCCCAGGGTGACCGGCGAGCTGAAGATCACCGGTTTCTCCGCCTACCTGCACCCCGCGGGCGACGGCAGGCTGATCGGCGTCGGCCAGGAGGCGACCGAGCAGGGCCGCACGACCGGCACCCAGGTGTCGCTGTTCGACGTCCGCAACCCCGCGGCACCGCAGCGGCTCGCCCAGTTCCACCTGCCGGACTCCAGCTCCGAGGCGCAGTACGACCCGCACGCGTTCCTGTTCTGGCCGCAGGACGGCACGCTCGTGGTCCCGGTGACGACCTACAGGTCGGCCCAGAACGCCACCTCCGTCGTGCTCAGGGTCGACGGTGACCAGCTGCGCGACACCGGCCGCATCACCGAACCGCAGACGCAGCAGTACGGCGGAGCGCGGCGCACCATCGTGATCGGCGACCAGCTGTGGTCGGTGTCGGCCGCGGGCGTGCAGGTCGTCGCGCGCAACGGGCTCGCGCAGCAGGCCTGGCTGCCGTTCTGACCGTTCCGAGCGAGCGCCCTAGGCGACGTACCCCGGTCCCGCCGGTCCGACCGGTCCGGCGGGCCGCACCGCCTGCTCACCCGACAGCAGCCGGTGCGACAGCACGGTCCCACCGGCCATCGCCGCCGGGATCACGACGAGCGCGGCCAGCGGGATCAGGCACAGCAGGTAGGTGGGCACCGCGAAGCCGAGCACGAGCGAACGGCGGGTGGCGAGCAGCTTGCGGCGCTGCTTGAACGTCCGGCCGCGGCGCGTGAACGGGATGCCGGTGAGCTCGATGCCCAGCAGGTAGCCGTTGATGCACACGGCGAGCACCGGGATCAGCGTCTGCCCGACGATCGGGATGAACCCGCCGAGGAACAGCGGGACCGCGAACAGGACCGAGGTACCGACCAGCAGCAGCGTGCCGCGCAACCCGACCACGAACCCGCGCCAGAACCCGACCTGCTCCGCCTCGGGTACACCACCGAGCTCGTCCTCGACCTCCTCGGCGATGTACTCGTAGAACGGGCCGCCGATCATCAGCGTGATGGCGGTGAACAGCAGCACGCTCAACCCGAGCGCCGCCACGACGACGGAGATGCCGACGGCGACCTCGACGATGCTGCGCGAGGTCTCGCTCCACGAGTCCGCGAACCCGGTGAGCCACCCGGCGACCGAGTCGATGTTGGTGAACAGCAGGGTCCAGCCGGTGATCATCAGCACCGCGGTGAGCACCGCGGGCAGCGCCCCGACCAGCACCCGCTTGGGCGAGCTGAACACCAGCCGGAAGCCGCGCAGGAGCAGTCCGAAACCGGCACCGAAGTCCTTGATCACGCGCACGAGGGTAGTCGGCCCGCCCCGGCGGGAGGCGCTGGATGCGGGACGAAGGGTGCGTTCGGGACCTTTTCGAGACCGCGGGACCGCTCAGGCCGACGCGATGCAGGCGGTCCCGATCCGGCGGAACCCGACCCGCTCGTACACGCGGGCGACCTCCTCGCCGGCCGCAGACAGGAACACCAGGCCGGCACCCCTGTCCAGGGCGTCGCGTGCGAGCGCCGCCGTGACCGCACCACCGAGACCGCGGCGCCGTGCCGCGGGCAGCGTGCCGACCCCGACGACCTCCACCACGTCACCGGCCCGTTGCGCGGTGCCGACCGCGAGCACGCCCTCACCCGGCAGGTCGGCCACGGCGTGCCGGTGCCGGGTGTCCGCCGAGGTGGTTCCCGCCTCCGCCAGCGCCGCGTCCCGTTCGGCCGCACCGGTCTCGCCCGCGGCGGTGCCCGGTGAGGAGAACGCCAGCGCCGCCACCGCGGTGACCTCGGCCGGTCGTGTGCCCAGGACGCGGACGTGCGGGTGCGGCTCCGGCAGCCGGGCCGGGTCGAGCACCAGCAGCGGCGCCTGCAGCACGTCCATCCCCGCCTCCCGCGCCACGGCGAGCAGGTCCGGTGTCGTCTCGTGCACCCACTCCAGCGCTTCCGGCACGCCCAGCGACCGCTGGCGCTCCCGCACCGCGAGCACGTCGGCCACCGACGGGCGCCCGCCGGGGAACCGCGGCCGCGCGTAGTACGGGTAGCCGTCGCCTGCCTGGAGGAACAGCGTCAGCTCGCCGTGTTCCTCAACGCGAGATCCCGGTCGGGCCACAGAGTCGTAAAATCGTTCAAGAACGTCCCACACGGCTGATCACGCTAGCTACCTTTGGCGGTATGACGCACCGCTTTTCCCGTCTTGCCACCGCGGTCCTCGCTCTGCTGCTGGTGCTGACGGCGTGCGGTGACGACCGGCAGGACCGGTTCGCGAGCCCCGGCGCGCCGAAGACCTCGCCCAGCGGCAAGTTCGTCGCGCACGCCGAGAGCGCGAGCGAGGTGCGGGTGACCGACCGCAACGGCGGTGACGTGTTCCGCAAGTCCTACGAGTACGCCACCAGCCACCGGGCCGACGGCATCGGCGTGGTGTGGCTGTCGTCGGCGGACCAGCTGTGGGTGGTGGTGCCCAACGACGGCACCGAGCGCATCGAGGCCGGCCCGGACGGCGAGTGGCGTGCGACGAAGGCCGAGCTACCCCGGGAGATCTCGCGGCTCGGGTGAGGCCTTCTCCGGGTCCTCGCCCTGCTCGATGCGGCGGCCGCGTTCCAGCTCCGCGTCGAACTCGGCGCCCAGCAGCACCGCGATGTTCGAGATCCACAGCCACACCAGGAAGACGATCACGCCACCGAGCGAGCCGTAGGTCTTGTTGTAGGACGCGAAGTTCGCCACGTAGATCGCGAAACCGACGGTCGCGAGCGCCCACAGCACGATCGCGAGCAGGCTGCCCGGCGTGACCCAGCGGAAGCCCGGCTGCCGCACGTTCGGCGCCGCCCAGTAGAGCACCGCGAACGCGAGGCTCACCAGCAGCAGGATCACCGGCCACTTCACGACGTCCCACACGGTGACGACCGCGTCGCCCAGACCCAGCCAGTCGCCGACGGTGTCCGCGACCCCGCCGGTCAGCACCAGCGCGCCGAGGGTGAGCGAGATCAGCACGACCGAGCCGAGGGTGAGCCCGAGCCGCAACGGCACGAGCTTCCAGAACGGCCGGCCCTCCTGCACGTCGTACATGGCGTTGCAGGCCCGCATGAACGCACCGAGGTACCCCGACGCCGTCCACAGCGCCGTCAGCAGGGCGACGATGCCGAGCACGCTGGCGGCGTTCTGGCTGTTCTGCAGCTCCTGGATCGACGACTTGATCAGGTCGCCGGCCTCGCCGGGCGCCACCTCGTCGACGTACTTCAGCAGCTCCTGCGTCGTCGTCTCACCGAGCAGCGCGAGCACCGACGTGAGGACGATCAGACCGGGGAACAGCGACAGCACCGCGTAGTAGGTGAGCGCGGCCGCCCAGTCGGTCAGGTTGTCGTCGTTGAACTCTTTGACCGTGCGCTTGAGAACGCCCCACCAAGCGCCCTTGGGCAGCTTGGCGGGGCTCTCCGGCGCTTTACCTGCGGGCACGGCGCCGCCAGCTCAACGATCGCGTACCCGTGCCGACGCCGGCGAGGTGCAGCGCGACCAGCAACAGGCCGAGCGTCACCAGCGTGTTCAGCGTGACGACGCTGCCGAGCGAGATCTTCGCGAGATCGAACAGCAGGGCGAGGCCGAACGCCACTGCGGCCGCTATTGCCAGCATGTGATCCTCCACCTCATGGGTCGATGTGAGCTGCGGATACCCACTCGACCGGTGGTGAACCACACCGTTCGGAGCAATGGTCGTGCCATGATCCGCACATGGATGTCCAGCGCTGGCACGCGGCAGCGGTTCCGTGGTGGGTGACCAAGGCAGGGCTGGTCGGCGGCTGGGTGCTCGCGTTCGTCGTCTCCGGTGCGGCGGGGGAGGCTCCGTGCACGACGGCGCGGCCCTGCCTGCCCGACCCGCTGTTCGCGCTCGCCGTGGTGCCGTTGCTGGCGGCACCGCTGCTGTTGCTGTTCGGCCGCGTGCTCACCGGGTGCGCGATGGGCGTGCTGTTCGGTGTCATGGAGCTCGCGCTCGACAACGACCCGACGGCGAACATCGCGTTCGGGCTGCACGCGGCGGCCTGCGCGGTCGTCGCGGCGTTGACGGTCCGGTCACGTGCGGACCAGCGCCAGGCGGCGGGCCCGGTGGTGGTGACCCTGCCGGACATGCCGCCACCGCGCGGGGTGCTGCGCATCGTCGCCGTTCTGCTGGTGCTGTTCGGTTTCCTCACGTTCGTGCAGTACGACCTGAGCTTCCGACGAGGTCGCCGGGCACGTCGCGCAGGCCAGCCGGGTCGACGCCGAGGTGGTCGAGGTCAAGGACGCCTACCAGGTGTGGGTGGAGCTGCCGGAGGGGCAGCGGACAGCGTTCGAACCGCTCGCCCCCGACAGCTACCAGGTGGGCGACAAGGTGCCGGTGCTCGCGGACGGCCCGTGGGTGCGGATGGTCGCCGAGCCGGAGGACGTCACCTGGTGGCTCACGCTCGGCGGTGCCGCGGTGTTCTTCGCGGTCCTGCTCGCGGCGCGGGAACGGCGCCGCCGCTCGCTGTGGACCGGCCCGGTCACGGCGGTGCGGGTGCAGGCGCACCCGCTGACCGTGCGCCGGATTCTCCTGCGGTACAACAGGGAAGACGTCGCCACCGTCGCGGTGATGACCGATCTCGGGCTGGACGAGCCGCTGTACCACGACACCGAGGAGTTCGGCGCGGTGTGGCGGGGCGAGGAGCCGCCGCCGGCGCAGCACGAGCCGGCGGAGGTCGTGATCGCGGGCGAGTGGCACCACGGCGGGCAGGTCGCGGTTGTGGTCGAGGGCGAGGTCGTGGCGACCACCACGCTGACCCGCGTGCGGCCGCGGCACATCGTCCACAGTGCACACCTGCCCGGCGAACCGGTCACCGGGACCGCGCCGGTCGAGCTGCCGCACGCCATCTGGCCGGGTGACCGCAGACTGGTCGAGGGCGTGGTGCTGGCGCTGGCCGCCGTGGGGGCACTGGTCGCGGTGCACCACTACCCGGACTGGGTCGTGCTCGGACTGCTGGGCATGCAGTGCGCGGTGTCGGCGGTGACCCGGTTCCAGCCGCTGCTGCGCCTGGACGCCGGCGCGGTCGTGCTCTACACCGGGATCTGGAGCTACCGCGTGCCGTGGCAGCAGCTGCACGGCGTGCGCCGGTCAGGCCCGCAGCTGATGCTCGCGTTCGGCCCGACCGGCGACGTGATCACGACACCGCAGCTGCCCGACCCCGAGGCGGGCGAGAAGGTGATGGGGGCGCGGGCGCGCGCGTTGATCGCCTTCCACCGGCACGAGAACGTAACGCGCAAGCTGAACGCGTCGCTGTTCGTCGGCCTCGGCTACATCGGGTTGTTCTTCTTCGTCTGACTCAACGCAGTCGTGCGACGGCCTTGAGCAGACGGTCCACATCGGACTCGTCGTTGTACGGGCCGATGCCCGCGCGCACAGCGCCCTTGTCGCCGAGGCCGAGCCACCGCGAGCACTCCAGCGCGTAGAAGTGGCCGGCCGGCGCGTTGACGCCCTCGGCGCCGAGCCTGCGGTACACCTCGGCGGGCTCCAGGCCGTCGACCGAGAACAGCACCGTCGGCGTGCGGTTCGCCGCCTTGCTGTAGACGCGGGCGCCGAGCTCCAGCAGCCCGTTCTCCAACTGGTCGCGCAGCTTCAGCTCGTGCTCCTCCAAGCCGTCGAGGGTGCGCATGAACTCCACGGCGGCGGTCGTGCCGGCCAGCAGTTCGTAGGGGAGCGTGCCGAGCTCGAACCGTTCCGGCACGGTGTTCGTCGAGGGCAGCAGCTTGTCCGGCCGCAGCGTCTCCAGCAGCTCCGGTGCCGCCGCGAGCACCCCCAGGTGCGGGCCGAGGAACTTGTAGGGCGAGCACACGAAGAAGTCGGCGTCGAGCTCCTCGACGTCCACCGGCACGTGCGGGGTGTAGTGCACGCCGTCGACGAAGACGAACGCGGCCATCTCGTGCGCGGCGTTCGCGATGGCCTGGATGTCGGGCCGGGTGCCGAGCAGGTTCGACGCCGCCGTGACCGCCACGACCCGCGTGCGGTCCGACAGCAGGTTCGTCACCGCCTCCACCGGCAGCTCACCGGTGGCCCGGTCGAACGGCGCCCACCGCACCGTGGCCCGTGCCGCCTCGGCCGCCTGCACCCACGGCCGGATGTTCGCGTCGTGGTCCATCCTGGTCACGACGATCTCGTCGCCCGGCCGCCAGTTCTTCGCGAGCGTGCGGGCCAGGTCGTAGGTCAGCTGGGTCATGCTGCGGCCGAACACGATGCTGCCGGCGTTGAGGAACTCGGCCATCGTGCGGCGCGCCGTCCGCACGACCTCCTCGGCCCTGCGCTCGGCCGCCGTGACCGAACCCCGGTTCGACACGGCGCTGAGCAGCGTGTCGCGGACGGCGTCGGCGACGACGTCCGGCACCTGAGACCCGCCGGGGCCGTCGAAGTGCGCGGCGCCCTCCCGCAGGGCCGGGAAGTGGGAGCGGACTCGGGCGACGTCGTAAGCCATGCCCTCATGGTGCGGCAGCACCCAGGAAACGGGAAAGGATCAACCGGAGGGTCGTCACCTGTTCGGCCGGGTCGAAGTCCGGGTCGACGAGCCGCGTGTAGAGGACGTCGACCAGGCCCTGCGCCCAGCTCGCGGCGGTCCGCGCGCTCACCGGCAGCACCACCTGGCCCTCGTCGTGGGCCCGCTGCAGCAGCGCGGCGAGCTCGTCGCGCACCACCACCTCGTTGCGGCTGATCAGCGCGGACAGCTCCGGGTCGCGGCTCGCCTGCGCCACGACCTCCAGCACCAGACCGGCCACCACGCGGTCCATGGCCGGTGCGGCGAGGTGCTCGACGACCAGCTGCACGCCCTCCCACGGCGTGAGCGCGCGCGCCTGTGCGAACACCTCGGCGTTGTCCTGGCCGTCCTGCTCGAAGATCTCCTCGAAGATCGCGCGCTTGGTGGGGAAGTAGTGGAACAGGCTGCCCGTGCTGATGCCCGCCCGCCGGCAGATGTCCGCGACGGTCGTGCGTTCGAAGCCCTTCTCGGCGAACAGGCCGGCCGCGGTGTCGGTGATGTGCCGTTTCTTCCGCGCGTGCTTCGCCGGGTCTACGGTGCGCACCGGTAGTACTGCCTCTTCTTCTTGTCCTTGACGCAGACGCCGCGTTTGCGGACCTCTCGCGCCAGCTCGGCGGCCTCGCCGTGCTCGTACCGCGTGATCGCCTTCTTGCGGGCGGCCAGCAGCGCGTTCACGTCCGGCGGCAGGCCGGGCGTGTCCTCCACCCACAGCCGGAAGTCGTCGGCGAACGGGTCGGCGTCGCGCCACCGGTAGCCTTGGCCGGTGAACGCCTGTTCCAGCCTGCTCGCGGAGATGTCCGTGCTCTCCCGGGCCAGCTCGGCGCCGTTCGTTCCCAGCAGCACCAGCTGCCTGCCCTCGCTGAACGCGGACTCGACCTCGGCGCGGGTGAACTCGAAGCTCCCGTCGTCCCTGTGGAGCGCGACCCGGTCGTGCCCGACGTCCACGGACAGCATGTCCGCGGCCCAGATCAGCGCGAACACGAACCCGAGCCCCGCGCCGACCACGGGCGCACCGATCGTCACCCACGGCTCGGGAAGCTCCGTGACCAGCCTGAACACCCCTTGGAAGGGGAACCAGCTCAGGCCGGCCACCCAGTTCGCCGCCAGCTTCAGCCCCCAGACCGCGGCGGCACCGATGGCCGGGCACAGCACCCACATGCCGTACCGGACCGCCGCGGTCTCCTGCACCGTCGTCATGCGCCAATACTATATCGAGCGCTCGGTTTATGAATGTCGTGGTGCTTTCAGGGCGGTGGTTGTCCGCAAGCGGTCTTAGCGTCCGGGCATGGACTGGAACAAGGAACTGACCGACCAGCTCGACTGGCACTGGCGCCACCAGCTGCGCGCACGGCTCGACGGGCTGACCGACGACGAGTACTTCTGGGAGCCCGTGCCCGGCGCGTGGACGGTGCACCGCGACGGGTCGATCGACTGGGAGCACCCCGTGCCGGAACCCGCGCCGGTCACGACGATCGCGTGGCGGATGGCCCACGTCGTCGTCGGAGTGCTCAACGCCCGTTCGGCGGCGCACTTCGGCGGACCGCCGGCCGACTACCTGACCTGGTCGTACGCGACGACCGCCGACGAGGCGCTGCGGCAGCTCGACGAGGCCTTCGCGCGGTGGCAGGCGGGGGCGGCGAAGGCGGACCTGACGGTGCCGTGCGGTCCGGCGGAGCCGTTCCCGGACCTGCCGTTCGGTGCGCTCGTGCTGCACATCAACCGCGAGTTCATCCACCACGCCGCGGAGATCGCGCTGCTGCGCGACCTGTACCTCCGCCGATAGTCACCACAAGGTGCCTACTTACTAATAGTTTGCGCTAACTGCATGATGATCCCCGTCGAGAGCATCGAAGGGGAGAACATGCGAGTCATCACGCAGAAGACCGTCGGCGACGCGTCCGTGCTGGAGGTCGCGGAGGTGCCACGCCCGGTGCCCGGTCCGGGTCAGGTGCTGGTCCAGGTGGGTGCGGCGGGCGTCAACCCGATCGACACCTACGTCCGCGCCGGCGGGTTCCCCGCGCTCGGGGAGCCGCCGTTCACGCTCGGGTGGGACGTCGCGGGGACGGTCGTGGAGCTGGGGGACGGCGCAGAGGGGTTCGCGGTCGGGGACGACGTGTTCGGGCTGCTGCCGTTCCCCGGCGCCGGCGGCGGGTACGCCGAGCACGTCGTGGCCGACGCCGCCGACCTGGCGCCGCGGCCGTCGTGGCTGACCGTCGAACAGGCGGGCGCGGTGCCGATGGTGGCGCTGACGGCGTGGCAGGCCCTGACCGGACGCGGCGGTCTGTCGGCTGGTCAGACCGTTCTGGTCCACGCGGCCGCGGGCGGCGTCGGGCACGTGGCGGTCCAGCTCGCCAAGGCGCGCGGCGCGCACGTGATCGGCACGGCGTCGGCGGCCAAGCACGACTTCCTGCGTTCCCTCGGCGTGGACGAGGTCATCGACTACCGGCACGAGGACTTCACCGCGATCGACCCGGTCGACGTGGTGTTCGACACGATCGGTGGCGCGTACGCCGAGCGGTCCGCCTCCGTGCTGAAGCCCGGCGGGGTGCTGGTGTCGATCATCCCGGGCAACCCGGGGTTCTCCGCCGAGCGCGCGGCCGAGCTCGGAGTGCGGTTCGAGCTGTTCGAGAGCGTGTCGGCGTCGGGTGCCGACCTCGCGGCACTGCCCCCGCTGCGGGTCCGGCTCGACCACGTCGTACCGCTCGCGGAGGCCGCGAAGGCGCACGAACTGGTCGAGTCGAAGCGCACCACCGGCAAGGTCGTCCTGGTGCCGTGACACTGCGTTTACCGTCCGTTGACCCACAGCCCTGATCGTGTGCACAACATCCACACGATCGGGGAGTGCGAATGGCACGGTGGAGTCCGCTTGCGTTAGTCATCGGCTTGTTGGCGGCGGTCGGCCTGTACGGGGCGACTGCCGCGACCGCGGCAGCACCGCTCACCGTCGCGCAGGCGATCAGCCAGCAGAACGGGTCGTCCGCGACGGTCAGGGGATACGTCGTCGGCCAGCCCACCGCGACCACCACCGTCGTCCGCTCCGGGTTCCCCAGCGACTACGCGCTCGCACTGGCCGACACGGCGGCCGAGACCGGCACGTCGCGCATGGTCTACGTGCAGGTCCCGTCGTCGTTCCGGTCCGCGTGGGGCCTGAAGACGACCCCGTCGCTCATGGGCCGGCTCGTCGACGTGACGGGCTCGTTGAGCGCGTACTTCTCGCACGCCGGCCTGACCTCGTCCACGGCGTTCGCGTTCGCCGGCACCACGACACCGCCGCCGACCTCGACGACAACGACGACTTCGCCGCCGCCAAGCGGTGACTACTACGCCGCGGCCGCGGGCAAGACGGGCCCGGCGCTGAAGTCGGCGTTGAACGGCATCATCCGCAACCAGACCAAGCTCAGCTACGACCAGGTCTGGGACGCGCTGAAGGTCACCGACGAGGACCCGGCCAACCCCGCGAACGTCGTCCTGCTCTACAGCGGCCGCTCGCAGTCCAAGAGCTCCAACGGCGGCAACGCCGACGACTGGAACCGCGAGCACGTCTGGGCCAAGTCGCACGGCGACTTCGGCACCGCCACCGGCCCCGGCACGGACGTCCACCACCTGCGGCCGGAGGACGTGTCCGTCAACGCCGACCGCGGCAACAAGGACTTCGACAACGGCGGCACCGCCCGTTCCGAGGCACCCGGCAACTACGGCGACGCCGACTCGTGGGAGCCCCGCCACGCCGTGAAGGGCGACGTCGCGCGCATGCTGTTTTACATGGCCGTGCGCTACGAAGGCACCGACGGCTTCCCCGACCTGGAGATGAGGGACGCGGTCAACAACGGCACGCAGCCCTACCACGGCAAGCTGTCGGTCCTGCTGCAGTGGCACCGGCAGGACCCGCCGGACGCGTTCGAGCAGCGCCGCAACCAGCTGATCTACGACCGCTTCCAGCACAACCGCAACCCGTTCATCGACCACCCGGAGTGGGTCGCCGCTATCTGGAGCTGAGCCGTTCGAGGAAGGGGCGCTGCGCGGAGACGATCTTCGCGCTCGCCTCCTCCAAGCCGAACCACTCGACCCGGTCCACCTCGGGGAACGTCCTGCGCTGCCCCGACCTGGGCGGCCACTCCAGCTCGAACGTCCCCGGCGTGACCTGCGCGGGGTCGAGGTCGCCCTCCAGCGCCCACACCGTGATCACCTTGCCGGACCCCTTGACCTCCCCGAGCGGGACCAGCTCCCCCTCCGGCACCGGCAGCCCGAGCTCCTCGGTGAACTCGCGCCGCGCCGCCGCCTCCGGCGTCTCGTCCTCGGTGTACTCGCCCTTCGGCACGGACCACGCGCCCGCGTCCTTGCGCGCCCAGAACGGGCCGCCCATGTGCCCGAGCAGGACTTCCAGCTGCGACGTTCTCCTGAACAGGAGGATTCCGGCGGACCGTTTCACACTGTCCAGCATGGCGGACTGGGTTTTGCACGTGGACCTCGACCAGTTCATCGCGGCGGTGGAGGTCCTGCGCGACCCGTCGCTGCGCGGCACACCCGTGGTGGTCGGCGGCAACGGCGACCCGGCCGAACGCGCCGTCGTGGCCACCGCGTCCTACGAAGCGCGCGCGTTCGGCGTGCACTCCGGCATGCCGCTGCGGACAGCGTTCAAGAAGCTCCCCGACGCCGTGTTCCTCCCCGTCGACCACGCCCTGTACGAGTCGGCGTCCGCGGACGTCATGGCGGTGCTGCGCTCATTCCCCGTGGTCGTCGAGGTGGTGGGCTGGGACGAGGCGTTCGTCGGCGCCTCGGTCACCGACCCCTTCGAGCTGGCCCGGTCCCTGCAGGCGGCGGTGCTGTCCGCGACCGGCCTGCACTGCTCGGTCGGCATCGGCGACAACAAGCTGCGCGCCAAGCTCGCGACCGACTTCGGCAAACCGGCCGGCGTCTTCCAGCTCGTCCAGGCGAACTGGGCCGAGGTCATGGGCCACCGCCCCACGTCCGCGCTGTGGGGCATCGGCGCGAAAACCGCCCGCAAACTCGCCGAACTGGGCCTGACGACCGTCACCGACCTCGCGACCGCCGACCCCGGCGCACTGGCCGCCCGCTTCGGCCCGCGCATGGGCCCGTACTTCCGCACGATCGCACTCGGCGCCGGCGACACCGTGGTCAGCGCAACGCCGTGGGTGGTGAAGTCCCGCTCACACGAGAAGACGTTCCAACAGGACCTGACGTCGTTGGACGACATCCGTCGCGAGGTCGTGGCGCTGGCCCACGAGGTGGCCACGGACGTGGTCGCCGAAGGCCGCCCAGCCGTGCGCATCGGCGTGAAGGTGCGCTTCGCACCGTTCTTCACCAACGTCCGCTCGATGAAACTGCCCGCGCCGACGTCCTCCGCTCACGACCTGGCCGACGCCGCCCTGACCGTCCTCGCCTGCTTCGACCACAACCGCCCGGTACGCCTCCTGGGCGTTCGCGCAGAATTCTCTGCCGATGAGGTCGAACCAACGCCTTCTTCTTCGACGTATGAGTAAGTAGAAGATTTACCCGCAAGGAGAAGAAGATGATCGCCACACTGACCCACCGCGACCGCGCCGTTCTGCGCGCCGTCGCCGCCGGCCGCTGCCAGCTCTCCGGCACCGCACTCCTCGTCGACGGCCTCGGCTGCACCGACCAGTTCATCGGCACCCGCCTGACCACCGCGGGCCTGATCAGCGCCACCCCCGGCCCCGCCGCACTGACCACGGCCGGCCAGGCCGCACTCGCCGCCTGACCCATCCGGCTTCTGCGTCAGGCAGTGGTTGTCGAACCGATAGTGCCTTTCTGGGGGGCGGAACTGTTCGGCCGCTTTCCGGATCTTCTCCGCTGTTGCTTTCTCGCCCTCGGTTTCGATGACGCGCCCGTCTGGTGTTCCGCTGGAATGTGGATCGTGATTTCCTCCTGCGCAGACGACAAGCGAGCGTTTCGCCGCGTGCGCGGCCCACGCACCGCGACCGCCGTCTCGAACGGCGTGGTGACCCCGGCCGTTCAGCCGCCAGGTCAGTCGCGTCCCCGCTGCCGTGACGACCAGATCGCGATCCGCTCCAGCCGCGCGCCGCATCTCCAGGCTGTCCACGCCACGACCTCATGGACCACCTCAAATCCATATGGGCCACCTCAAATCCATTGGCCCCGATGGGGACCATTGATCCCATGACCCCGCTCACCCGCGTCCTGCGCACCCTCGGCGGCCCCGCGGTGCTCGACGCCCTGACCCGCCTCCCCGGCAGCGAACTCACCACCGCCCTCCTCGCTCTGATGCACCGCCGCGCGGACGCGCTCTCCCCAGCCGACGTCCTGCGCCGCTACCGCACAGACCGCTTCGTGGCGCCTTACGCCGTGCCTTTCGCTGCCCTTCGCGCTCTTGAGGACCGCCTGCTCGCGGCGCTTCCGCCGTCGTTCTCGGTGGTCGGCCTCGCGCCGGTCGTGCCGCTCGGAACCTGCTCGGCGGTCGCGGCGGTGGACCAGAACAACGTGCTCTCGACGGTGCGCGGCACCGAAGTGGCCGCCGACCCGACCAACGCGCTCGCCCTGGAAGCGGCGGTGCGCCGCACCGAGCTTCTCCGCACCCCACGGGGAGGTCGTTCGGCTGGCGGCCGTGCAACGCGTCGTGCGTGCCCAGCAGTTCGAAGGCGCCGGACGCTTCGCGCACTTCACGCTGTTCGGCGCGGTGACGGCCGGCCGCGACCGCGGCTCCCTCGCCTTCGAACGCGACGCCTTCGCCGAGCACGTCGCGTTCCTGCGGCAGGCGTGCGGCGACGTCGAGGTGCGGGTGAGCGTGCTGGACCCGCGCTTCGAGGCACTGCGCGGCGACCTGCCCGCGGACCCGTCACGCACCCCCGGCTACTACCAGGGCCTGTGCTTCAAGGTCTACCTGCACGGCGAGGAGATCGGCGACGGCGGCTTCGTCGACTGGACCCAGCGCCTGCTCGGCAACCGCAAGGAACGGCTGCTGATCAGCGGCGTGGGCGTGGACCGGCTCGCGATGCTCCACGGCTCGGCGGACTGAGCCGTCGTCGGCCCGTCCGGATCCTGCGGGGGTTCCATCGGGCGGCCCGCCACCCGCGCGTCGCTCGGCATCGACCGGTTGGCCTGGTGGGCGTCCGGCGAGTTCGAGCATCGAGCAGGCCGGTGACCGTCGCAGGCCCGTGGGTATCGCAAGTGAGGCTGTCGCTGCCGCCCCTCCCGCGTTCCTTGTCTGCGGGGCGGTGGAGGGTGTGGGTTTCGGACATCTGACAGACGACGCTCTGAGGGAATCAGGACAAGCTTCACTCGACCGGGTGGTCGGCGGCGGGCTGGCGGGCGGCGTAGCGGTGGGTCAGCTCCTGTTCGCGGTCGGTGGGCCAAGGGCAGCGGACGTCGCCCTGGGTGGCGGCGAAGAAGAGTTCCATGTGCACGTGCCAGGCGGCGAGTGCTTCGGGACCGTGGGCGTTCTCTTGGGTGAGGGTGACCGTGGTGCCTTGCAGGTGTTCATGGGTGAACTCCCAGCGGACGACGCCCTGCGGCGTGCCGTCGTGGAGCCACTCGTACTCCAGGAGGTGCGGGGGCTCGGCGCGGGTCAGGCGGCCGGGAGTGATGCCGTGGTGCGCGGCGCGGGGCGGG
Source organism: Lentzea chajnantorensis (assembly GCF_054300775.1). Lineage (NCBI taxonomy): Bacteria > Bacillati > Actinomycetota > Actinomycetes > Pseudonocardiales > Pseudonocardiaceae > Lentzea > Lentzea chajnantorensis. Next base: position 3,025,581 of record NZ_JBSDZT010000002.1, read on the forward strand.
ACCGTGACGGTGGTGCCCTCGGTGAGGACGGACCAGACGTCGTGCAGCGGGATCCAGACGAGGTCGCGGACGAAGACGATGCCGGCCGGGGTGTCGGTGCCCTCGTCGAGGCCGAACTCGGCGATGTGGTGCTCGATGCGGGCGAGGTGGTCGGTCGGGGGCTTGAACTCCGTGCCGTCTGCGTGGGCGGCCAGGGCGTCGAGGCAGGCGGTCCAGCCGGGGGCGTCGCGGCCTGCGGACAGCTTCGAGGTGATGACCGCGGTGAAGACCAGCAGGCAGCCGTCGGGGGTGGGCAGGAGCTCGAAGCGCAGCACGTCGTTGTGCCAGCGGAACGCGAAGACCTTCGGCGGGTCGGACTCGAGCAGTTCGCCCTCGCCGCCGTCGGCGTCGACCGGGGCGGCGTCCGGGAACGTGAAGCGCATCGCGCGGCCGTCGAGGGTGACCTCGGCGGGGAACCAGTGCTTCATCTCGGCCGGTTCGGTGACGACCCGCCAGACCTTCTCCGGCGAGTGCCGCAGCCGGCGCTCGAAGCGCAGGACGGGCTTGCCCTCGATCATCCGCAGTTCGGCGTCCACGGGTCAGTCCCCTTCGATCTCGTCGAGCCGGCGTTCCAGCGCGTCCAGGCTCTCCTCCCACATCGCGCGGTAGGGCGCGAGCCAGGCCTCCACCTCCGCCAGCGGGCGCGGGTTGACCCGGTACCAGCGGCGTTGGGCGTCGGTGCGCACCTCGACCAGACCGGCCTCCCGCAGCACCTTCAGGTGCTTCGAGACGGTCGGCTGGGTCAGCGTCAACCGGTCGACGAGGTCGCCGACCGGCCGCTCGCGTTCACGCAGCAGGTCGAGGATCTCCCGGCGACTCGGATCCGCCAGCACGGCGAAGGTAGATGCCATGCCAGCAATATAGCCTATGAGGCATATTTGTGGTCAGTCAGCCAAGCGGATGGCCACCTCCGTCGTCCACTTCGTCGGGTCGGGTTGCACAGCGGGGTCGGTGAAGCACGTCTCCAGGCGCGCACCCCAGCGGTCGCCGTCGCGGTCGAACGGCAGGTCCCGCGCGAGCAGCCGCCCGGTCACCTCCGCGAGGCCGTCCGGGTGGCCCTCGTACGCCTCCACGGCGTACCGGCCGGCGGGCAGCGTCGAGCAGAACACGTCGCCGTTCGCGGGCACCTCGGCGATGGTGGGGATGGCGGCCTCCACCTCGAACTCGGTGCCCGTCACGCGTGAGTACCGGAAGAACGGTGCTCCGAGGATCGGTAACTCGCGGTCGGCCAGCCACTGCATGACGTCCGCGAAGCGGTTGGCGACCTTGCCGAACGTCTCCTGCGTCACCGTGTCCTTGATCGCCGCATATGGCTGCTCTTTCCGGGTTTCGATGTCCATGGGTCCAAACTAGCCAGGACCCCTGACAAAAAATCTGCGATCCGCTGGAGGCCGCGCGGTTACCGTGGCGGTCATGCACCGCGTCCTCAACGTCGCCAGCTCCCCGGTGCGCGACCTCCTCGCGCTGACGTCCCGCCCCGAGGTGATCTCCTTCGCCGGTGGGCTTCCCGCTCCGGAACTGTTCGACCTGGACGGTCTGCGCGCCGCCTACGACGAGGCGTTGCGGGACCGCTCGGTGCTGCAATACGCCCCGACAGAAGGGAATTCCACGCTGCGCGGCCTCGTCGTCGAACGGTTGACGGCGCGCGGACTGCCCACATCGGACGTCCTCGTCACCACCGGCTCGCAGCAGGCGCTCACGCTGGTCGCGACGGCACTGCTGGAGCCCGGCACCGTCGTCGCGGTGGAGGAACCGACGTATTTGGCTGCGTTGCAATGCTTCCAGCTGGCGGGAGCCCGCATCGTCCCTCGCTGCTCTACCTGGTCCCGACGTTCGCGAACCCGACCGGCCGCACGCTGTCCGCCGCTCGCCGCGCCGAGGTCGCCGAGATCGCCGCCGCGCACGACCTCTGGGTCGTCGAGGACGACCCGTACGGCGAGCTGCGGTACCGCGGCGACGCCGTCGCCCCGCTCGCATCCATCAGTGATCGAACGATCTACCTGGGCAGCTTCTCTAAGATAGGCGCGTCCGGCATGCGGCTCGGCTGGCTGCGCGCTCCGGGCGACCTGCTGCGGACGCTGGTGGTGGTGAAGCAGGCAGCGGATCTGCACACGTCCACTGTGGACCAGGCTGCCGCGGCGATCTACCTGGCGCGCAACGACCTCGACGCGCACGTCAAGACGTTGTGCGCGGGAGTACCGGCGGCGGCGCGACACGATGGTCGACGCGTTGCCCGCGACCGTTCCGGACGGCACCACGTGGAGCGACCCGGACGGCGGCATGTTCGTGTGGCTGCGGCTGCCGGGTGAGGTCGACAGCGCGGTGCTGGTGAAGGAGGCGCTGGAACACGACGTGGCGTTCGTTCCGGGAGCGCCGTTCTTCGCGACGACACCGGACCACGCGAAGTTCCGGATGTCCTTCACCACCAACACCCCCGAGGAGATCGCGGAGGGGATGGCACGGCTCGCCGGGGTGCTGCGGTGAGCCTGCTCGCCGACGAGGCGCTGTGGCGCTCGGCGGTCGTGGCGAACTGCGCCATGAACCGCGAGCGCGGCCTCGCCGGGTACCGCCGCGAGCTCGGCCTGGACCTGCGGCTGCCGTCCGGCACGAGGTGGGTCGACCTCTGTTGCGGCTCGGGCAAAGCGCTTGCGGAGGCCGCACGCGCCGACGTGGCGATCACCGGCGTGGACCTGGTCGACCACCACGTGCCGGAACGCCCGGGGCTGCGGTTCGTGGTGGCGCCGGTCGACGAGTGGGAACCCGCGGCGGCCGTCGACCTCGTCACGTGCGTGCACGGGTTGCACTACGTGGGCGACAAGCTCGCCGTGCTGACCCGCGCCGTGTCGTGGCTGGCGCCCGGTGGCCGGTTCGTGGCGAACTTCGACGTCGCCAGCGTGCGTCGCGCCGATGGCAGCCCGTACGGCCGTGTGCTCACCAAGGCGTTGCGCGCGGCCGGATTTCGCTACGACACGCGGAAACGCCTGATCAGCTTCGCCGGTGAGGGGCGGCCAGCGTTGCCGTTCCGCTACCTGGGCGCGGACGACCGGGCCGGCCCGAACTACACGGGTCAGCCCGCCGTGCACTCCTGCTACGACCTGCTCAGCTGAACAGTTCGAGCGCGTCCTGGTGGTGCTCGCAGCGGCCACCGCCGGTCGCGATCGCGCAGGGCACGCCGCGCTTGGTGAGGGCGCCGCACTGCAACGCCGGGTCGTGGACGTGGCACAACCCGCTCGCCCCCGCGGTGATCGGGCACGACGTGCCCTTCTTGGTGGGCGCGCCGCACGGGTTCTCGCTCGGCTTCTGCGGTTGCCGGGGTTTGGCCGCCTTCTTCGGCTTCGCCGCGGGCTGCGTGATCTCGCGGCCCGTCACCTCCTCGACGCCGCGCACGGCCAGGCGGTCGGCGCGCTCGTTCTCGGGGTGGCCGGCGTGGCCCTTGACCCAGTGCCACTCGACGTCGTGCTGGTTCGCCGCTGCTTCGAGGCGGCGCCACAGGTCGGAGTTCTTGACCGGCTCGCGGGACTTCGTGAGCCAGCCGTTCGCCTTCCAGCCGTGCACCCAGGACGTGATCCCGTTGCGCACGTAGGTGCTGTCCGTGTAGAGCCGCACAGTTGAGCGCCGGGTCAGGCCCTCCAACGCCATGATCGAGGCCATGAGCTCCATGCGGTTGTTCGTCGTCGGGCCGATGTCACCGCCGTAGATGTCCTTCTCGTGCGTGCCGTAGCGCAGCACCGCACCCCAGCCGCCCGGTCCCGGGTTGGGGCTGCACGCACCGTCGGTGTAGATCTCGACCTCCATGCCCGATGAGGCTACCGACGAGGTCTGACAGCGCTGCGGTGGTGGTTGGCGGCGGTGATCAGGTCGGCCTCGCGGCCGTGCCGGGCAACGGCCTGCAGACCCACCGGCAACCCCTCGCAGAACCCGGCCGGAATGCTCAGTGCCGGATGCCCGCTCAGGTTGAACGCCCAGGTCAAGCTGGTGTTCACGCGCTCACCCGGCCCGTCGTGGCCGTGCGGCGGACCGGGCGTGCACGGCGTGAGCAGCAGGTCCGTGTGCTCGAAGAACGCGTCCAGGGCGGGGTTCGCGCCACAGCGTCCGGCGAACCAGTCGGCGGCGGGGTCCGCCAGGACGAGGTCGGCCGAAGCAGGCCGCAGGGCGAGCGCGGCCGCGTGCGCCACCGCGATCTGCTCGGCGTCGACGGTGGCGAAGCCCAGGTCGGGGGACCAGGCCGCGGTCACCGAGGCGGAACCGGCGCAGCCGAGGTAGAGCGCCAGGTCGTCGGGATGGCGGGCGAACACGCCGACGGCCGAGCGTTCGGAGGAGGTCGTCTTCAGTCCGAAGACGCCGCACCACGCGGCGGGGACGCGGATCGAGCCCGCGCCGTCCACGCCGGTGGCCAGCGGCACGACACCGGACGCCACGGCGACGGCGGAACCCGCCGAGGAACCGCCGGGAGTGCGGTCGGGGTGCCACGGGTTGCGGGTCACGCCGTACGCGTTGCGGCCCCAGGTCTGCCACGGCGTGGTGCCGTCGGGAGTGGTGGTCAGCCCGATCGGGACGCAGCCCAGGGCCGTCAACCGTTCCCGGTGCGCGCGCCGCTCACCGCGTTTGACGGCGATCGGGACACCGGCGAGGGGCAGGGACGCGGAGCGCACGCGGCGGTCCACCTCGGCGGCGTGGTCCAGGCAGTCGAAGACCTCGGTGAACGCGCGGAGGTGCGGTTCCACGCGGGCGAGGCGGCCCAGTGCGGCGGCGACCTGGTCCACGGCGGTGGTGGCGCCGGTGTTCACGGCGCGGGCGATCTCGGTGGCGGTCAGTTCGGGCACCGCGCACATCATGGGGGAGGATCGTGCGGGTGAAGTGGACTCGTGCTGTGCACCACCTCGGAGAGCTCGCGGAGAAGTGCGCCGAGCTGCCGACCTCGTTCTTCCGGTTCCAGGTGGTCGAGCTGTGGGTCTTCGGCGACCTGCTGGACGTGCCGCGGGACGTGGACATGATCGACGTCGCGCTCGTGGTGGACCTGCCGGTCGACGAGGTGCCGTGGCGCAGCGAACCGGTCGGGGCGGAGCACTGGGCGAACTCGACGCGGCTGTCGCGCAACCCGTTCGCGGCGCACTGGCGGTCGGCGGGCGCGCCGGTGTGGAACCACCGGATCGAGCGACCCGCGCTGGTGTGGAGCGCGGCCGGCGGGATCGCCGAGGAGACGCTCGTCGCCGTGAGCGACGGCACGGGTGAGCTGGTGCGCCAGGCCGCGCCGTCACCAGACGAGCTGCGCAAGCGGGTCGAGGAGGAGCTGGAGGTCAGCCTCGCGGCGTTGCGGCGGGCCCAGCAGACCTACACCGACCACCGGTGGGCACCGGGCAAGCTGACACCGCACGCGGACGCGTTGTGGCGGGTCAGCGGCGGGTACCTGGAGCTGCTCGACGTGGTCAACTGATCCGATTCCACCCCGGCGTCCTGCGTGCTGGGTTACGTTCCGCGCTGTGCAGAACACCCGTCGTGAGCTCGGCTGGCTCTGGGGGCCGGTCGCGCTGGCGCTCCTCGCCCTGTTCACCGTGAGCGACGCCGACCTCGTCTCCACCCGCGGCGAGACGTTCGAGCTGAGCAAGTACGCCGTCGCGACACTCGGGATGCCGCTCGTGGCGGCGGTCGCCGGGGTGTGGTTCTCGCGGCGGTGGCCGTGGCTGCTGGTGGCGGGCACCCTCGGCGTCCTCGTCGCGACGACCGAGTCGCACGTGCACCTCACGAGCTCCCGGCCGGGCATCGCGAGCATCGTCGGGTCGCTGGGGACCGCGGGGGCGGTGCTGGTCGTCCTCGGCGCGCTGTCGGCGGCACGGGACGCCGCGCTGGCGGCGCTGGTCGTCGTGGTGCAGCTGCTGGGAACGGTGTTCCTCGGGCTGTCGTGGCTGTCGAGCCCGCTGCGGCCGGCGGCCCTGGAGATCACGCTGGCCGGGCTTGCGGTGACCGGAGCGGTGCTGGCGGTGTTCGCGGCACGAACGGGCAAGGTGACCGTCGAGTCCCTCGACCGGCGCACCAAGGTGGTGGGCACCTTCGCCGCGCTGCTGCCGGTGGTGGTGGCGGTGCTCGGCCACCTCGTCGGACAGCCCTCCGCACCGGTGGTGGCAGGGGTGCTCCTGCTGGCCGGTGCCACCGCGCTCGCGATCGCGCTGGGACGGGGCGCGCTGCTCAGGATCGCGACGGCGGGGCTCGTGCTGTTCGCGGTCGCCGCGCCGATCACGCTCGCCATCTACATGTCCGCCGGCAGCGTGGCCAACTACGCGCCCGCCGCACTGGTCGGTGTCGGGGTCGGGTTGCTCGCGGCGCAGCTGCGACAGCCGACGGTGGTGGCGGCGCTGGCGTGCGCGGTGCTCGCCGTGCTCATGGTGACGGTGGTCGAGCTCACCGGCGAGTACGCCGACGTGACGCAGGGCGGGCTGGGGGCGCTGGTCATCGGGCTGGCCATGGCGGCGGTGACGTCGTCGGCGGCGACCGCCGCGCCTACGTTGCTGCACCTGCGGGTGTTGCCGGTCGCGTTCGGGCTGGTGCTGGTGGGGTTCGCCGACGGGTTGCGGCAGGTTGTGCAGCCGGTGCTCGACTACGGGCGGGTGTGGGGGCAGTTGCCGGAAGCCGAGTACTTGCCGGTGTGGGGGTTGGTGCTGAGCGTGGCGGCGGCCGCGCTGGTGGTTGTGGCGATCGTGGACCGGAGGGCGAAGACCGCCACACTCGTGCGTGCCAACCCGGGTGGGCAGTCTTGACGAGAGCGGCGACGCCGGCGCCGTGTCAGGTCCTCTTGAAGTTGATCACCACGTCTTGCGCCGAAATCTCGCACAAGGCCAGCGGTTTCCGTGCGCGGATCCGGATCTCGGGTTCGACGTCGTCCAGCAGCTGGGCGACCTCGGGTGATCCCTGTGCGATCTCCTGAAGAGCCCGGAGCCGGTGGAAACTCGTTCGTGCGACCGAGTTCTTCACATCCGCGTCGGTGACGTCCACGAACGCGGCCACATCGCCCAGGCGGGCGCCCATCACGATCGCGCAGAAGCGGTCCTGGTCCGTCACCGGAGCGACACCGTGGACGAGGCTGCGAACCCGGTCGAGCTCGCGATCAAGCCACTTCGACGACGGCAGTGCGCTGAGCGCCCAGCCCATGAGGAAGGGGTGAGCCATGTTCGGGTTCAGCTCGGTGCGGGTGATCTCGGGAACGGGCGCGTTGCTGACCCGGAGCCGGTGAACGGCCCAGCCGATCTCATACCAGTGTTCGCGCTCGTTGTAGATGATGGACTTCTCGATTCCGGCGGAGACCTGCGCAGCCAGCTGGTCGGTCACCCACGCCGCGCCGGGTACCTGCAGCCGGGTCGCGCAGTCGTGCAGCCGGTAGAGGTCCCACAACGACAGCCGGTCGGCGACGGTGTCCCTGCCGAGCCCGACCACGAGGTCGACCAGCTTCTTCGCTTCGTCGCGCTTCCTGGTGAGCACGAGTGACTCCGCGAACAGCGGCAGGGCGGCGAGGTCGGCGGGGCGACACCGTTCCAGACGTCGCTGAACGGCCTCGAAATTGATCTTCATCGCGATCTTCCACGGCCAGTCGCGCTGGCCGGGCACGGCTTCGCTCCACGTCAGGAACATCCGCAGCAGACCCGTCAGGCGCTTCACACACGTGATCCCCTGAAGGCTCTGGCTCTCCAGCCACTTCCGGTACAGGCCGGTGGCGGACTCCTTGTTCGAGGCGGTGGGCAACCAGCCGAGCTGGGTCAGGTAACGGGTGGCGCGGTACTGCTCGATGGGGTCTTGCAGGTGCAGGGCCTCACGGAAGAACGTTCGCCACACGTGCCGCCCGCGGGTGTCGTTCAGCAACTGCGCGCCGGTGCCTTCGGCGGCGCGTTCGGCGGCGTTCAGGAAGTCCAGCCCGGCCAGTGGGCTGTCGTACATGGCCTGTCGTGCTCTCCGCGCGAGCAAGGTGAGCTGCGCTGGTTGCGCGCTGGCGGTGTCCTCGTCGTCGGTCTCCACCGCCTCTGGCTGCGCCAGAGCCGTCACGACGGTTCGTGCGACGGTGCGGTCCAGGTGGGCCAGGTTGTGCATCGCGGTAGCGAGCTCCGCGGCGTTGTAGATGTTCCTGAGGCGCTTCTCGATGTCCTCCGCGTCGCCGAGCACCACGTTGAGCACGTCCTTGCCCGCGTCTGTGACACCACCGGCGATCAGGGTCTCGGCTGCGGCCGCGCAGGCCACCGTTGCTTCCGACGTCGAGATGCCCTGCATGTACTGCGACGGCATCTCGTTGAACGCCTCGATGAACCTGCCGATCAGGTGCGGGAAAAGCGCGCGCCCCAGCCGGTGGTAGTGCATCTGGGCCTGTGCGTTCTGCATCCCGATCATGCCGTTGAACACGCCCTCGTCCCACAGCCGGCCCTGGAGGCTGCGCAAGAAGTCCCAACCGAGGTCCGCGTGCTCTCCCAGCCTGAGGGCGAGCTGCGGACCCCAGTGGCTGACTCCTCGGTTCACCGCGTGGACGATGACGTTCAGCGCGATCTCCACGAGCTGCTTGCGGTAGGACGCCTCGGTGCCCCAGATCTCCTTCAGGAGGTGGTACCTCGTCGACGACCGCGTGTCGAGGCGGATCCGTTCGACCACCCAGTCGAAGCCGAGGTCCTCCGCGACCAGCGTGCCGAAGCCGGCGTGCTCGCGGAGGACGTTCTCGTCGATGGCCGTCAGTGCCGCGAGCAACATGCCGGTTCCCTTGCCGTCCCGCTGCTTCCTGGCGATCTCCGCCAGGTCCTCCGCGAGCTCGACGTCCGGCTCGTAGCCGCCTCTCGGGTAGAGGACCTGGATCGCCCTGTTGAGGTGCAACCGGCGAGTCGTGTTCAGCAGCATCGCTGTGTCGGCAGGGGGCGTCGAGGAGCGGATGATCTTGCTGATCTCGTCGCTGAACGAGGTGAGCTCGTTGAGGACCCTGTTGGCGAAGACGACCCTGATCTCGCCGATCTGCGAGAGCACGAGGTGCACGTCGCGCGCGGACTCCCCGGCGAGCGCCCGCAGCAAGGCGGGCTTCGCAGCGTGCAACCTCTCGGTCCAGTCCTCGTCGGGTTTGTCGAAGTGCACCCACAACGCGAGCCTGAGCAACGTCAACGTGAAGCTCGCGTCCGAAGGGGGGATGCCCAGCAGTCTGCGGACCTCGGGGTGCTCCCCGATCGCCTCGTGGCGGTCCGGGTGTTCCGACCGGTTGATGGCCCGCGTGGCCAGTTGGTCGACGCGGTACACCAGCAGGCACTCCATGAGGGAGGTGTGGTCGAGACCGGTCAGCAGTTCGCGCGCACCCTCGATCACGATCTCGTCGATCTTCGGGTCGTTGAACCTGAGGAGGAGGTTCAACAGCCCGTAGGTGTCGTGTTTGCTGGCGTAGCCGATCCGCAGCGCGTGTTCCGCGGCGTTGCGCACCCAGCTCAGGCAGTGCCCGAAGAGGTCGCCGTCGATGGACGTGCGGTAGCGGGAGACGACCCCCGCGACCATCATCAGCGTCGACTGGCGGAGGTCGATCTGGAGTCCGCTGATCCGGCTCGCGAGCAGCTCGCACAGCTCGTCGACCCTCTTGCCGAACAGACCACCGGAGGACCGCAGGAGTGCGGCGATCTCGTCCGACCCGGCCGCGGTCAGCCACAGCTTGAACTCGTCGCTCTCGGCGAACTCCTCGATGACACGTCGCGCCAGCACCGGGCCGTACATGCGCAGGCTGAAGATCGCGGTCGGGATGGTGTTCCTCGTCGGCTTGTCGTCCGACCTGGCGGCACGGCGGAGCTCCGCCGCGGAGTACCTGGTGATCGCCGCCTCACCCGCTTCGGCTCGCGGGCGTGCGGGGTCTGCCGCGCCGGCGAGCTGATCGCAGGCGAGCAGGATCCGCTCGCCCGCTGACACGTTGTTCAGGGTGAGGTAGCCCGGCACAGCGGTGGGAGAGAAACCGAGCTGGGGCAACTCGTCGACATCGAGGAAGTCGGTCAGCTCGTCCTGAGGGGTGGGACGCTTCAGGATCACCCTCGTGGCCGCGATGGCCAGCGTTTCGCGCTGGTCACCGGTGAGTCGCGCGAAGACGCCGGAGTTGTCCTCGACGTCCTCGTCTTCCCCCCGTGCGACGCGCAGGAGCTCGTCGCACAGATCCCGCAGGTTCGCGTCGTTGCGCTGCGCGATGTCGCGGAGCTGATCGTCGGTGAGCTCGCCGAGCAGGTCGGGCAGGCTCTTGCGCAGCGACTCGGCGAAGTCCAGGCTCTGCTCCGGTCCGCTGATCGCGTGCACCACGGGACAACCGCCAGTGGTCCACTCGGCGCCGGGCCCCGACTCGAACTGGGGCAGGGCGAAGATGGACACCTCGAGCTTCTGCGCGACGTCGCGGAGGATGTCAGCGATGTCGCCGGAGTTGCTCACCGGGCGCATCCCCATCAGCACCAGCAACCGCCGCTGGTACTTGCGTTCCGGTTCGCAGGCGAACGCCGCCCTGCCCACCCGGATGAGCTCGTCGCGCGTGGTGAGCTCCTGGTCGGAGTCGGTGTTCAGCGTCACGCACTGCCAGTTCAGGGCGGTCATCTGCGTGGTCACCTGGGTCACCGTCACCCGCTTGCCGCACTTGGTCCCGCCGCCGAAGAGGACGACCGGGACCTCGTCCCTCCACAACATCTGCTTGACGATCTGGCTCTGCTGGGTCCGGATCTCCGGCAACGGATCGTTCTTCGGGGTGACGTCCGCCTTGCGCCACTTGCAGTCCGCCAGCACTGCGGCGAAGCGCTCGCGCCTCCAGTTCGCCCAGGCGTTCTCGAAGAGGAACGCAGCGAGCCCGGCCAGTCCGCGCTGATTGTCGTCGGTCGTGCGTTCATGGTCGGCTGTTCGCAACAGCCAACCTGTCGTCGTGGGCACGAGCAGGGCGTTGAAACGGCCGTCGGCCTTGACCGCATCGTGGTGCTTCGAGATCTCGTCCTTGGACAACGGCGCGAACTCGGAACCGGACCACCTGCCGACCGCGACGATGCCGGTCGGTAGCGGGATTCCCGTCGTCGCGGTCAGCAACGAGACGCATTCGGCCAGCACCGTGGAGGAGTCGTGCAGCCACCGCGGCGCACGCGTGACGAGTTCGGGGATGCGTGCCAGCTCACGAGGTCCGAACTCGCTCATGGCCACCCGGACGACCTCCAGCGCCTGTGTCCGCGAGTTCGGCACTGCTTCCGCGGGAACGACGATGACGACCGGGACCTCATCGTCGTGGTACGTCACGGACATCGGTGTGCCAGCGGGGAGCGGGGTACCGGGCGCCGGAGTTCTCGCCTGCGCCAGCTGAGCTTGCAGTGCGCTGACCTCGTCGAGCAGGCCTTCCTCGATCAGCTCCAGCGCGCCTGCCTGCTCGTCGCTGTTCAGCAGCCGCTCCACCAGCAGTTCGACCGCAGGAGCAAAGCGGCGTGCGGTTGCGGCGGGCAGACCGTCCACGTGCTCGGCGTTCGCTGCTAGGTCCCTGAGCACCCGTGAGAGCTCGTCGATCGTCGAGTCCTCGCGAGCCAGGAGGTCGGCTTCGACCAGGACGGCCGTCAGTGCGTCGGGCGATTGCAAGATCAAGACCTCCGTTTCACTCGAACTGGCGTTCCCGCTGCGGAACACCGCTGGGCGGACGGACAGGTGGTGCCAAGAACGTCGCTGGCTGGTCTCCAGACGTAACAGTCGTCGCCCGTTCAGCCCAGCCGCAGGCTGACCAGGGCGGACCTGGTGGTGACCAGGAGCAGGTCCGCCCTCGTGAACGCGGCCGCCACACCGGCTTCGTGGAGCGGCACGTCGAAGGACTGGCCGGTCGAAAGATGCCAGACGCGCACCGAGTTGTCCTGCGTGGCTCGCACCGCGGCGACCCAGCGATCTCCCACTGCCAGGCTTTCCACACCGTTGAGGCGGCCGAGCGCGTACGCGGGTCTTCCGGGCGCATCGACCCACAGGACTTCGTCGTGCATCCATGCCGCACTGATGCCGTCGTAGGACAACGCCAAGGCGCTGGAGTAGCCACCGCGGTACGCCGTGCGGACGGTGGGTCTCGCGGTGCTGTTCCTGTTCCACAGGTGCAGAAGGCCGGTCTCCGTCGCAACCGACAGCACGGTGCGGGCGATGCACACCGCTTTCGCGTCGGGCACGTCGACCGGTTCCTGGAGCGCTCGGCCGTCACGGCCGTCGATCATGTGCAGCACGCCGTCCCCGAGCGCGGCGACGCGGAGGTCGGTGTCGACGGAGACGGCCTCGATGCGCTCGGCTGCTTCGACGGCGATCAGTTCCTTTCGCGCGCAGTCCCAGATCGCTACCAGGCCGGTGTGGGTTCCGAGCACCACCACCGGCTCACCGTCGACGGTCGTCACCGCGCATGCTGATATGTCCCTGATATCGGCGTGTCCGAGCCGATGTGCCACCTCGAACGAGGAGGGGCTCCAGATGGTGACGACCTCGTCGTCGTGGACCGTCACGCAGTGCGCCGCGTCCGACCCGCTATCGACGGCGACGAGGGTGATTTCGTCGGTGTCCTCCGGGCAGGGCCGGTAGCGCTGCACCTCGACCGGCACACCGGTCACCCGCACCTGCTCGGCCAGGTGGGTCAACCCGGCCGCGTGCGCGTGCAACGCCAGCAGGATCGACCGGGACGACCGGGACAGTGACGAATGGCGGATTCGATGCCACACCTCGAGGAGCGGCTCTTTGCCCACCGCGCGCAAAGCTTCGCCGATGGCGCTGCTCGGAGCCGCCAGGAGGAAACTGGCGTCGTCGAGCAGGTCCACGCCCTGAGGCCTGGCGGCCACTCCCGCCAGCAGTTCCAGGTACACGTGATCGGCGGAGTCCCAGTGCCGTTCGTGCCCCCCGTTCGTGGGGATGAGACCGAGCAGAGCGGGGAGCAACGTTGCGTCCGAAGTCCGGTATGCGCCGCCCTGCAGGCTGAACCGCAGCAGCCAGGTGTCCTTCTCCTCGTCGTGCGTGAGGTACCTGCCGAGCCGGCCCACGACGACCAGGACGTCGTCCTCGGTGCACGGCTGGTTCGAGAGCGCTGTGGCGAGCCGCGCCCATTGACGGACCGTCAACGGCTTGCGCAGAGCGAGTGGCGAGAGCAACTGGGAGACCCGGGAGTGCGAGTGGTCGGTGGCGAGCTCCTGTTCGCAGTAGCCCGTCAGAACCCTTCCCACTGCTGGGACCGCTTGGTCGACGTCCCCCGTATCCACCAATGCTCCCGCCGCGTGCGCGGCGGCCTGGAAGGACTCGCAGCACTGGTCGGTCACCTCGTCGAACCTGCGTGCCAGCTCGGCTTCCCTGCTCCGCGTATCAGGTGATCTGGTTGCGCGGAATCGCAGGTAGTCCGGTAGGTCGGCCGCGTAGTCGTCGAGGTCGACCCGTCGTGCCGCCGCCACGGACGCGAGGACGCTCGGAGGACCGGCCACCACCACGCGGAGCCCCGGCCGTTGCGCCAGAGCCACGACCTGATCCAGCACGTCCTGTGTGGGCGGTTCCGTCGCGGACACGTCGACCAGCAGAACTGATCGCTGCGTCTCCGTTGCGGTGTGACCGAGCACCGTGCTCATGGGTGTCAGGCGGCTGAGCGGGAGGTAGTCGACCGCCAAGTCGGACCGCACCCGGCCCGTGCGCCGTTGAGCGACGGGCGGCACCGCTGCCCAGAGCTCCCCTGGACGTGGTGATCTGGGTCCAGCGCAGCAACGCGGTCTTCCCCGAGCCGCGCGATCCGGTGATCACGAGCGGGCCCGGCCGGTCGTCACCCAGGTGCTCGTCGATCGCTGCGAGGGCCTCTCTGCGTCCGGTGAAGTACCAGCCCGGCTGCTCAGCCGCCTCCACGCCGCGCGCGGACCCCACCCAGCTGACCAGACCGTCCGGCAGCTGCCTCGGCATGTGGTGCGGGTCCAGCAGCAGACCGCACGTGTTGTTGGTCAAAGCGATCAGATTGGCCTGCTGGGACGCGGTGTCCAGGTGCTCGTTGATCACGCCGACGAACTTGGTGATGTCGATCTGTTCCTGGTTCCCCTCGGCTGAGGCCAGGCTCGCGGTGAAGGCCTCCGCGAACTTGCCCACCTCCGCGTTCTCCAACCTGCGGGCCGCGGAGATGACCCACAGGTTCGGTCCACGGCCGCTCGTGCCAGACGCCTCGGCTTCCAGCTTCACGATGTTCAGCCCGGCCGTGCCGGACATGCACGTGTCGACAATCAGGAGGAAGTCGTCGAGGACGTGCGTGTTGAGAGCCCAACTGGCCAGGTTGGCCGCGGGGACGAAACGGGCGCTCGGCGTCACTGGTTTGCCAGGGGGCGGTGGCGTGGCGTCCGCCGATGGCAGGAACAGGGTGTTCGGTGTGGAGACGACGCCGTGTCCCGTGTAGTAGACGACCAGGCTCGCCCGGTCGCCGTCGCGGGAGGTCGCCTCCCGCTCGGTCACCCAGTCTTCCAGCGCCTGCTCCAGCTCGACCGGGCCACGCCGGTCTTCTTCGGGCGGCTCGATCTCGGTGTAGCCGAGGTTCGTGAACGCCGCGCGCATCAACGCGACTTCCCGGGTCACGTCGTCGGCGTCGAGCTTCCTGTGGCCGGAGTAGTCCGACAGCGCACCGATCAGGAAGAAGCGCTCAGCGGAGTGCATCTATCAACGCCGTGGCAGTGCTCAGGTTCCGAAGGTATTGGGACGCGTCATGACCGCGGATGATGGTGTTGATCGCCGGACGGTCGTCGATGCGGCGGTCGTACGGCGTCCGCAGCTTCTTCACGAGAGCGACCGGATCCTCCTTCGCCGCCACGTTCACCCACGTCCGCACCGACCCCGGCCACTCGTTTCCGCGCGACAGGGCGGGCGAGATCCGCTTCATGATGCCGGGAAGACCCAACGGGGATCCCAGGGTGATCAGGGTGCGGGCCGGCCACTCCGGATGTGCGCGCAACGCCTCGTACGCGGCGACGCTGCCCAGCGAATGCGCGACCACGACCTTCGTGTCGTCCTCCATCGCGATCTCGATCTCCCGGTGCACGGCCGCGCGGAACGCGGTGTCGGCGAAGTACCTGCGCACCTGCTTGATCAGCCACAGCACCCCGGACGTGGTCGCCGAACCGAAGAACGGGGTGTTCACCAGACCGCGCAGGGCGGTCTGGAACGAAGAGGGAAGACCCAGCTTGTCCTGTCCGGAACCCGCGGGCGCGATCCCGGCTGCTTCGACCATGCCGAACAGGATTTCCTGCTCGAACTCGTCCAGGTCCTCGGGGTCGTCCGCCGTGATCCCGGTGGTGCCCTTGCCGTCCAGGTAGAGGTGCCCGTAGTAGGCGACGCGGACCTCTACGGAGTGCGGATCGGGGTGGTGGTTCTCCTGCAGGCCGATGCGCACCCGCTCGGTCCACTCCCGCTGAGTAGCGGGACCGGTCGCCTGATCACACCAGATGCCGTGCACACCGAGAATGGCAGCCATCGAGCCAGAATATCCGCGGAGCACCTCCCGCGACCGCGGTTCTTCCCAATGTCGTTCGGGACGTACCGGGAAGATCACGATCGCCCAGGTCACCGGTCGCAGGCGGCGCGCCACGCCGCGAGAGACAGGTGCTGCTCGCCGAGGGTCGAGTCGTCGCCGGCGTAGAACCACGTGTTGCCGGTGAAGCGGTTCTGCCTGCACCTCCCCAGGAGAGCGAATCAGACGAACGGTGAACGCATCTGGGACCGCGTAGCGAGGACCGCGTGGGCGACTTCGATCCGTGGGAGAGCAACCGCGGCTGAACGTCCGCGTCCCGCGTGCTCGGCACCTGTACCTACACCGACGGATGGATCTGATGATCGCTGGTGTCGCATCATCGCGTGGACTACCGCTGTACACACGCAACGCCGACGACTTCAAGGGCTCGAAGTCTGATGACGGCAGTGGGAGCCCACCTCAGCGGGCTCCCCACTCGGCCGAAAGTCACCAGCCGCGGGCGCGCCACTCCGCGAGGGACGGGCGCTGCTCGCCGAGGGTCGAGTCGTCGCCGTGACCGGGGTAGAACCACGTCTCGTCGGGCAGCACCGCGAACACGCGGTCCTCGACGTCGTTGATGAGCGAGGCGAAGTTGTCGGGCGAGGTGGTCTTGCCCACACCCCCCGGGAAGAGTAAATCACACTAGCGGTGAACATCGGTAGCCTCTTCTCATGACCGAGGTCGTGGGGATCTACGCGCGCATCAGCGAAGACCCGTTGTTGCAGGAGAAGGGCGTCACCCGCCAGCTTGAGGACGGCCGCGCACTCGCGCAGTCTCGCGGGTGGACCGTTCTCGACGAGTGGGTCGACAACGACCTGAGCGCACTGCGTGGGGGACCGCGGCCTGCGTACGAGGCGCTCATGAAGGCGGCTTCGCGCGGCGAGATCACCCGCATCGTCGCCTACGGCATGGCGAGGCTGTGGCGCAATCGCAAGGAACGCGTGGACGCGATCGAGCGGTTGGCAGCCGCCCGCGTGTCCATCTCGCTGGTGAAGGGCTCCGACATCGACCTCACGAGCGCAGCCGGCCGCATGGTCGCGGGCATCCTCGGCGAAGCCGACACGTTGGAGTCGGAGCTCAAAGGCGAACGCGTTGCCCGTGCCGCCCTGCAGCGCGCCGAGGAGGGCCGTGCGAACGGCGCCGTGGCATATGGGTGGCGGCGGATCTACGAGCAGGACAAGAACGGCCGTGTCCTGAGCTTCACCGACGAGATCGACGAGGCCGAGGCTGCCATCGTGCGCGAGATTGTGGATCGCCTGCTTGCGCGTGAGTCGTTGAACGTGATCACCGCAGACTTGAACGCCCGCAAGGTCCCCACGCCGTACGGCGGCGACCGGTCGTGGGGCACCAGCTCAGTCCGGAAGCTGGCGCTTCGGCTGTCCAACATCGCTCGCCGGAAGCGCGGAGGAGAGGACTTCGGGCCAGCAGCGTGGCCGCCGATCGTGGATCAGGACAAGCACGATCAAGTCGTCGCTCTTCTCACCGATCCCTCGCGAGTGCAGACGCGTGGCGGTGCTCGACAGCACCTTCTGACGTTCGGAATCGGCTGCTGTGGCAAGTGTGGTTCAGCTCTGCGGGTCTCCAACAGGTGGGTGAATCAGCGCCGCAAAGAACTGGGCAAGACACCGCTATACGTCTGCGACTCGCCGTCCTCGTGCGTCGGGCGGCGTCAGGAGTGGGTCGACGATTTGGTGGAACGTGTGGTTGTGCGACGGCTTCAGGAACCCGACGCCCGCGACCTGCTGACTCGGGACGACGTCGCCGCGCAAGCCGCGCGGGAGCATGCTGCCGGTATCCGCGCCCGCCTCCAGGCCGCAGCCGACGACTACGCGGAAGACCTGCTTGATCGCGAGCAGTTCCACAGGATCAACGCAAAGCTCCGGCCAGCTTTGGAGGAGGCTGACCGAGAAGCCATGCGTTTGGTCGTCGGCGTTCCAGGTGACATGGTCACCGAGATAGTTGGGCCTCAAGCACAGGAGCGATGGGAGCAACTGACCGTGCTTCAGCGCAGAGCACTCTTGACGGCTATGGCCGTCACCGTCACGGTTATGCCCTCCCGAGGCGGCCCAGGTTTCAAGCCTGAGTCGATCAAGATCGTATTTGATGGCGACGACAAATTGCTCAGAACGTGAATCCCATCTGTTTGTTAAAAGTCCTGCTGCAGGCTTGCGCATAGGCTAGCGTGAGGGTGGGCAAGTAGATCTAACGAGATGTCTCGTTCAGTTGCCGACGATCTGGATTACTTTCGTGCTTTTTCTGTCGAGTACAGCGAGGGCTGTGAAGTTGCCTGACACTGCGTTGGTTATATCGCCGATGTAAGCCTGCTTGTATCGAACTTCCGAGGCGTAGCTCCCGTGGATTTTAATCAGGCCACTGAACTGTTCGAACTCCATCCTTACATTGAGGAGTGGATCACCTGTGAAGCTCCAGTCTGCCTGCTCCTGTCGCGACATGTTGGCTGGCTGCGGACATTTAGGTGGTGGCGGGACTCGAGTTGTGTTGTCGCACTCGTCGAATACTGCCCTGACAGCAGGAAGAAGATCTTCTAGTGACACGTCTGCGGTGCGCTTGCTTATATTATTTCCGGAAACTGGCGCCGTTCCTTTTATTGGCCCAACAGAGGCCTTCTCGTTCTTCCAGTCTATCCTGGCTTCGTAGCCTACGACGAAGGTTTTTATCTGAGGATCGTCGAAATAGCTCTTATACTCGAGGGACATGATTGCATTGCCTCGGACATTGAAATGATCGTCGCGCCAGGCGATCTGGTGACCGTCGATCGGGTCTCCATGCAGTGACCATGTAACGATCTTATTTGTTGTGATCGAAGCGTCGGCGGCTTGCGGGCAGTTCAATGGCACGGGTACAACAGCCTTCGCGCAGTTGCGAAGGGCCTCCTCGAGTGCGCCGGTAAGTATCTCACTTTTAGCGGAAGGCGGCCTGGCCCCGCTGTCCGTCGTAAATTCCTCATCCGGGTCGTAGAAGCAAGAAACAAGTCCCATTAGGAGGATGAAGGTCAGTGCGGCTGCTACAGCTATGAGGGCCTGCTTCGGCGTCAACTTGGCTGGCGACTGCGGCGAGTTTCCGTCGGGCGCCTGGCTCACGTTGATGATCACGCCGGTGCTGGAAACCGCTCCCGGTCCAGAAGCGGTCGCCGAGCCGGTCCCGTTGACCTTGATCTCGGATGGTCTCATCCGCTCGTGTGCTCCTCGTCCGTACGGGAACTTCGTGTTGTTGATCTTCGATCAGTCCAGTCGGATTCCAGTGTTGGCGTGGCCACCCCCAGTTGCCGTGGCCTTGCCAGTGTTACGCACCTCGACCGAGCCGATCATCTTACTGGTCTTCCCCTGAAGACCTGTGTTGGCGTCGCCTTCGCCATGAGTTTCCGCATCGTTGGTGCCTGAAATGATCATTTGCGATGCTCGTGAGCGGTTGATCAACGCTGCCCAGATCGCAATGCCTACGGCTGCTATGGCGCCTAGGGCTGAGGCGATGGCCGCCACCTTGTTCGCGTCTTCCCAGCGCGCGATGGCGAACCAGAATCCAAGGCCAGCGACCGCGAGGAGAGTGACCACCAGGGAGGTGCGGCCGATGGTCCTGCTGTGATCATTTTTGGTCATGGGATCAATTGTGGCATCGGCGGCGGTGGTGCCAGGTGATTCTGGAGTAGCTGGGTGCCGTTCGGCTCTTCGTATCAACCTATCTAGGCCGAAAGGCTGCTTCTTGATTCTTCGCGTAACGAACAACTGGACACCGAGGCGAGCATCGGGCGACGGTCACTTCGAGACAGCACTTTCACGGTGGATGCGAGTCGCGTTCTGACTACCGGATCCTTGGAGGTGAGCTACGGGCTATCTACTGTGGTCACATGAGTACTCGGGGGAGCTCAGAGGCGCGGCGGGACGCAGTGGTGCGTCAGTTAACCGCGCCCGCCGCTCGCGCCGAGTGCTACTCCGCTCGTGAGATCCATCGACGAGTGCACCTCGTTCGCGAGCTGCGTAAGAGTTCCTAACAGAATGATCAACGTGGTGGCGTGCAGCATGTCGGATGTGGATCATGTTTGACCGTGAGGAGGGGTCAGTCGCCGCCGTGGATCGTCTCGGACGATCTGTGGGAGCGGATCGAGCCGTTACTGCCGGTGGTGCCGCGCAGGCCGCGTAATCCTGGTCGTAAGAGGATGCCGGACCGGCAGGTGCTGTGCGGAATTCTGTTCGTGCTGCACACCGGGATCCAGTGGGAGTTCCTGCCGCAGGAGTTGGGCTTCGGCTCCGGGATGACCTGCTGGCGGCGGTTGCGCGACTGGAACGAGGCTGGCGTGTGGTCGCGGCTGCATGAGCTTCTGCTGGCGGAGTTGCACTCGGCGGGCAGGCTGGACTGGGACCGGGCAGTGATCGACACCTCGCACGTCCGTGCTGCTCGACGCGGCCCAAAAGCGGGCCGAGCCCGGTCGACCGCGCCCGGCCGGGCTCCAAACACCACGTCCTGACCGACGGCGGGGGCATCCCGCTCGCGGTCCTGCTCACCGGCGGCAACCGCAACGACGTCACCGGTCTCGAGCCGCTACTGGACGCGGTGCCCAACGTGCGCGGCAGACGGGGCCGGCCGCGCCGACGCCCGAGGACGGTCTACGCCGACCGCGGCTACGACCACGACAAGTACCGCAGACGCCTGCGCGCCAGGGGAATCACGCCGCGGATCGCTCGCCGCGGCGAGTCCCACGGCTCCGGCCTGGGGACAGTCCGCTGGGTCGTGGAGCGCACGATCGCCTGGTACCACGGCATGAAACGCCTGCGCATCCGCTGGGAACGCCGCGACGACATCCACGAAGCCTTCCTCGGCCTCGCTACCTGCATCATCTGCTACCGCCACGTCCAACGATTCTGTTAGGACCTCTAAGTCCCTTCCACCTGAAGAGATGCAGGCCATCGAGTCGGTATTGCCTCGCGGTCTGCTCGGTGGCTTCGAGGCTTTCGCCGACCGCATCGACGCGGCGAACACGAGGGTTGCCGCGAGTCATCCGAAGCGACTCAGGTTGCTCGCGAAGGTGATGGATCTTCCGTTCACGGTCCACCAAGAGCTGATGATCCTCAGCGAACACGACCCGTTCAAGCGGTCCGTCAGCCGCGACTTCGGCCGCGCGTATGGCCTCGGCGTGAAGCCTGCGGATCGACCGGCGATCGCGCTTGAGGTCGACGCGGCGATGCGACTCATCCGGCTCTTGGTGTTGCTGTCCAGGGCTGCCGAGCAGAAGTTTCCTGTGTCGGTCCTGCTGTGGCTGCTTGACCTCCTCGCCGGTGAGTTCGTCGCGCCGCCGGCCACCGAGCCGTTGCAGAACGCGCCGCCCGCGCGTCGAGCGCGTCCACCAGGTCGACTTGTCGTCGCCGGGCCGCGCGTTGCCCGTGCTCCAGGACGTCGCGTCCCTCGCAGCTCGTTGCAGCGAGGGCCGGGATGGGCTGTGCGCGTTCGGGGGAACGCTGTAGCCGCATAGCGCGTCGCTGGCCTTCCTGTTCAGGAAGGGCCACACCGTGGCAGACAAGACTCCACCTGCTTACGTCCCTGTGTCGGAGGCGGCCGCACATCTGTCCGTCTCCGAGGCCACAATCCGCCGGGCGATCAGGGCCGGCAAGCTCCCACACGTCCGTCTTGGACGGCTCGTGCGGGTCGCCGTCGACGACCTCGACGCGTTCGCGACGGCCCATCGGGTAGCGGGGGTGGCCCGTGACCCGCAGTAGAAGGACACGCGGAAAACCTGCTCGTCACATCGACGACTACGTCGAGGAGATCGTGCGTAGCGCGCCGCCGTTCAGCGCGCGGCAGCGGCTGAGGATTGCCGCGATCTTGTCGACCGGCGACGCCTCAAGTCCGCGTGGCGGATGTCGTTGACCGGCTTGATTTTCGGGGTGCCGGTGCGCGTTGTGACACCGGCACCCCGCCGCTCCCAGCAGGAGTCGCGACAGGAGCAAGGTAGACAAAAAGCAGCCTTTGGCCTCGCTGGCCGGCGGCCGCCAAGCTTGGCTCATCCGGGGGGGATGGCATGGCGCGTAACGGAAGCATCGGGGGATACCGACCGCACGCTCTGCAGAAGCGTGACTTCGCGAAGACAGCACGGTTCAACGAGCCCGAGATGAGTGCAGTCGTTTCAGCCGCAGCGCGAGCACAGCTCCAGGTCGGTGCATGGATCGCAAAGGCAGCCGTTGAAGCGGCTCTCGCCGACAACAACCCGCGGCGAGTAGCCGCGAAGGAGATCGGGCAGCAGCTGATGCAGGTGCAGACTGAACTTCAGCAGCTGCGTCGCGCGAGCGTCCTGCACGGCAACAACCTGAACCAGTTGGCGGCTGTGGCGAACACGACCGGCGAGGTCGGCCTCGCTTCGTCTCGCGTCATCGCGAACATCGATCGAATCGTCGCTCAACTGGATGAGCGCCTGTCCGCAGTCGATGCACTCCTGGCACGCATCGTCGACCGCTTCGAGTCGACATGATCGGAAAGGTGACGCGCGGCTGGA
Organism: Lentzea chajnantorensis; assembly: GCF_054300775.1. Classification (NCBI taxonomy): domain Bacteria; kingdom Bacillati; phylum Actinomycetota; class Actinomycetes; order Pseudonocardiales; family Pseudonocardiaceae; genus Lentzea; species Lentzea chajnantorensis. The sequence continues at coordinate 3,047,594 of NZ_JBSDZT010000002.1, forward strand.
ACGTCTACGGCCTCATCCGCTACTTGATGGGACCAGGAAGCACCGAGCAGTCAGCACACACGGATCAGCACGTCTTCGCGACATGGGACGGTCGTCCCGAGGTGCACCAGCCCGAGCAACTTGGAACCGACCGGTTCGACGTCGGTGCCTTGGTCGCAGCTCTTCGGGCACCTGCAGCGCTCGCCGGGGTGCCCAAGCGCCGTCCGCGTGAGGATGACTGGTCAGGCACTGTGAGCCGGGTCCCGAAAGGCCCCGTGTGGCAGTGCTCGTTGCGCAACCATCCTGACGACCCGCTGCTGACGGACGAGCAGTGGGCAGACGTGGTGGCGGACGTACTGCACCGCACTAGGATCGCCGAGCGCGATGATCCTGGCGGCTGCCGATGGGTCGCGATCCGTCACGCGCCTGACCACGTGCACATCGCCGCAGTGCTGGTTCGACAAGACACCGGCGAGCTCGTGCACCCGCACCGCAACTACGACTTCCGGCGTGTGAAGGAGGCGTGAAACGCTGCCGAGGAGCGGTATCGCCTCACAAGTACCGGCGCCGCGGACCGGACGGCGACACCTCGTCCCACTCGCGCTGAGCAGGAGAAGGCCTCCAGGCTCCACGCTGCCGGCCAGAGGCAGACGGACGTCGCGATTCGCATCAGGCTGCGCCGCCAGGTCTCCGGCGCCGCTGCTGCCGCGCGGAACTGGGACGAGTTCCTGGAGTACCTGGAGTTGACGAATGCGACGGTACGCGTCCGTCAAGGTCACCACGGCCGGATCCTCGGCTACTCGGTTACGGACGCCTCCGACTCGGCGTGCCGCACCGCGTCGGGTGATCCGCTGTACTTCGCTGGAGGAAAGCTTGGTCCGGATCTCACCTACTCGAAGCTCATGAGCCGGTGGAAATCGGTGGAGACGACCGTCCCCACCTCGCTGCAGGGGATCGTCGATGAGGTGGTTCTGCCTGCACGTGAGCGGATGCGGCACCGCGGACCATTGAACAAGACCGAGTTCGGACAGCAGGCGATGCAGGGCATCGCTCATGCGGCAGGCGACATGCTGTTGGCTCTCGTCTTTGTCGCCGATGCGGATCGAGTGCCACTGCTGATCGACGCATGGGAGACGTACGCGCGTGCCGGCCGCGTACCCGAGCAGATCCTGCCGCGGCGGTGGGCAGCGGTGTCGCGCAATCTGCGTACGGCTGCCAACCAACTGAGCAGAGCGGGTATGCGTAATCCAGCACGCCAACGGGCCACCCCCGGCCAGTTCATCGCGCTCTTGATAGCGGTGGCAGCGCTCGTCGCGGAGATCGCGGCGTGGCACGAGGCGCATCAGCGCCATGTGGCAGCCCGACATGCTCGGGCCACCCACGGCGTGCTGGTTCAAATTGCGGCAGGACAAACGAACCACACGGAATCATCAGTTCTGGCGTCGCCAATCGCCGCGACGTCAAAACTGCGTCGAGAACTGGCCAAGCGGCCGCCGGTACGAGCGCTCCCGAGCCATCGATCGGCCTATCCGAAGAGTGGTCGCGCGCACTGACGGACTCGTCCACCACCGTCTCCCAGAACTCCGGGCTGGAGCAAGATGTGGTTGGACGAATTCCGCTGGTTGCCGCTCTGGAAGCCGATGCTCGTGTTACTCAGTGGGTGGCGGTAGCAAGGGCGCGAACGACTCGTGGCTTTGCCGTACACGTTCGTGCAGGAGGGCCTGGAGTTGGGTGGCCCTGGCTTCGGAGACGGTGAGGAAGTCCGCCAGGCTCGTTGCGTCGCTGGCCTCGACCTCATCAGGGCTCGTTATGCCGGCCTGCAGCAATGAGAGGTACTGCGCCCGTGTCAGCTCGGCGCCGAGAATCATGCCGAGCTCAACGAGCTCAGCTGGTATGCCGAGTTCGAGACGCACCATGGTCCGCTCAGCCAAGTCGCCCGTTGCAATCTCCGGGTGCAGGAACGCGAACACCCGCATGACGGCCGGCGTCAGGTCGCGCGTGCGGCTAGCCACGGCACGGATCGCGCCGGCGGCTTCGTTGCCGAGGTTGTGTCGCATGAGGTGTTGTTCAGCCGTGCCGAGGGGCATGCTGCTCGCATACAGCAGGCACGCCATGGCCTTCTTCGCCCGAACTGCACCAGCGAGCTGATCGGCGCCGCCGATGCGCAGCATGTTCTGCACGTGCGGATCGACTTCCTGGTACATCAACTCGTGCGGCCATCGTCGGTGTTCTGTGTTCTTGGCCTTTCTGGCAAACGGGAGGTAAATCTCGTCGAGTTCCTTGGTCACCTGAGCGGCGGTGATCAGCGTCGTCGAGTTCGGTGGCGCCGTCACATGGCGCAGCACCTCGACCAGTCGGATGATCGAATCGACGAAGACCCCGCCTTCGCCTGCGAACCGGCCGAGGTCTGTCAGTTGGTAACGATCACCATCAACCAGTTCGATCAGCTGGTGTCGACCTAGCTCGTGCAAGATACCGAGGATGCGGTCTCGTCCCCAGTTCCATGTGGGGTTTGCCTGACGCTGCTGGAATGCGGCAAAAGTGCTTTCCAGGAAGGAGATCAGCAAGTCGGCCTCGACACTGCCATCCGCTCCGGGCTGCAGGGCGGCAAGCGTGCGAAGTACCTGCGTCTTGTGGTCGGTGACGTCGTTGAGGAAAACCGACTTCACGTCCTCGGGCTTGCCTGTCACGTAGCGAGACCAGATCCGCTGAAGGTCCAGACCTCGGGAGCCGATGACGTAGGACTCACCGTGTTCGGCGTATCCGAGCCGACCTGCCCGGCCGACCATGTTCTTGTACTCGGCGACGGTGTACGGCCCACTGAATGGATGGTTGAGGCCGACGATTACGACAGCGGACGCGGGCGTGTTCACGCCCATGGCGAGCGTGGTGGTGGCGACCAGAACGCGGAGATCGGTATCCGGGCGACGGAACTCCTCTTCGAGGACTTGCCGCTCGTCACGGGTGAGGTCGGCGTTGTGGAAGCCGACTCCGCCGGCGAGGGTCTGGTGTAGCCGCTCGGAGGACGTCGAAAGGTCACCAGAGGGCAATGAGTTGAGTGCAGCCTGCGCCGGCGGGAGACCGAGCTGGTTGGCCAGGTAGCTAGCGCAACCGAGCGTCTCGCCCTTGATTTCTCGGAAGACGATGACCTGCTTGCGCTCGCTGACGAGCTTGGCCACCAAGGGGATGACCAGATCCTGGCTGCTGTTCTGCCCGCTCCATAGCGGCGTGATCACCTTTTTAGTCTTGGACAGCCCGTCCTCGTCGAGGTAGCGGTATTGGCCTGAACCGTCGATAACGCCCTCGACCAATGGGATGGGTCGTTCCTCGTGACGAAGCTGTCGTCCGTCGAGCCAGCGCTCCAGACCGCCAGTGTCGCCAATGACGGCCGACAGACAGATGATCTGAGGGCAGATTCCTGCGGCCCGACGACTTTTGATCAGGGTCAAGACGAACTCGAGGTTCGCCCCGCGGCCTGGATCGACCAACATCTGCACCTCGTCGACAACGATCGTGCCGACTTGGCGCAACAGGTAGGGGTTGGCCAGGATCATCGTGCCGAATTTCTCATAGGTCATCAGGCAGATGTCGTAGCGCCCGCTCATCAGAGCCGCGTTGTCGTCGCTGATCTCTCCGGTAGACCGGATGGTCACGATGCCGAGGTCGTCGTACTTGCGCGAGAACTCCGCGTACTTGTCGTTCACGAGCGCACGCATGGGCAGCAGGAACACAGCACGCTGATGATCTACAGCGCCACGGAGTGCGGCCAGTTCACCGACCATCGTCTTCCCTGACGACGTCGGGGCGGTGACGAGCAGATTCTTGCCGTCGAGGACACCGAAGTCGTTGATCGCGGCCAGTTGCAGCGCGTTCAGGCCGGGAATCGCCTGCGCCCAGGTATCCAGAAGTACCTGCGGGACTCCATAGGACGCCAGGCTGTCCAAGTCTGCAGTTGCGGGCTGACGGACGAACTCCGGAAAAGCCGCGGCATACCGGGCGCCTGGAGTGAGGATGGGCCACGTTGGCGACCCGTTCAGACTGCCTCGGAAACAAGGGTGCTGTTCCTTGCGCAGGGCTGAGGACGCGTCGGTCACCCTACGTGTGACGTGTTCGAGAAGTCTGTACACGTCGATCTTGCCGCCGCTCACCACCTCGGGCGCGCCCTGCAACGCGGTCAGCAGTTCGTAGGTCAGCAAGCCGTGACCGAGTCCGGGGTCCTCGTAGGCCCGCTCATTCGGCGCAGACGCTGCGAGAACGATCCGTCCCTTACCGGCGATCTGTTCAAGCATGCCGAGCTCAGACTCAAGGTTGCGGGCCTGCACAGGCGCTGTCAGCGCCTTCGCCCCGAACCCTCCTGCGAAGCAGCAGTCGAGGATGCACACCAACGTTGCTGCCGGGATCTGGTTCAGCAGTTCTGCCAGGTCCTTGAGAGGCAGCCCAGTTTCCTCAAGCCGCGACAGATCCGCATCGTAGGGCGCCAGCTCGTGTGTTGTGCTGCCATGGCCCGAGAAACTGACGACGACCAGATCTTCTTCACTGCTGGTAGCGGCCAGTCGCTTCAGTTCCTCAACGATCTTGGCTTGGGTCGCATCCGCATCGGTCAACAGCACAGGGTTGCCCTGGAAGCCGTCGGCGAATAGAGCATGCAGAGCGGTCGCGTCTCGTACCGCTGAGGTGAGGAAGCCGATGTCAGCCGCTTGGTAGCGGTCGACTCCGATGAACGTGCCGTGGAACCGCATGCTCCGGGTTGTCCTCCTCCGGGATCTATACCGCCGGCATTTCGCCAGACACGGTGAAGAGCAGTTCTCGTGCCGACGATTGCTGGTCGGTCAGTAGCACGTTGCGATATCCCCGGTCGCTGAGACTGCGGGCGTAGGCAACGAAGTTGCCTGTGGGCTGTGGGACAGCCGGTGCAGCGTGGTCCCGCATCTCGTATGTCCAGGCGTCGTCAACCAGTCGGACACACGCGATCCCGTGTTTCTTCGCGTACTCCAGCGCGCCTCGCTGGAACCCGCTCGCGGCGACGACGACGCCCTTGTGTGCCCCAGTCGAACGCAGCTTGTCTTGGAGCACTTGGACATCCTGGCGCTCAACCGGGCGGGAATGCCGTTTGCATTCGAAGAGGATCAGGAAGTCTGCACCCATCAGCCTGAACCGGGCTGTCACGTCGATGATGTACGTGCCGTCCATACCCTCGACAGGGTCCAGGAGTTTGACCTTCCAGTCGATGACTTCGTGGCCAGCGTCTTTGACGATGTCGGCGACGGCGCGCTCGTACTGGGCCGGGCTCAGGGTAAACGTCGGCAATCGATCGAAGCCGTCCTCAACCGCCATCAGATCGCCTCTCGTGAGTGCGCCTCAACGTCGGCAACCAGTGTTCCGCAGCATGAGCGCGTAGCTGTCCCGACACGCCACTCGTCAAAGGACTCACCTCTGGGGCGCCCGTCTCCTGCGGACAGTGTCCAGCAGGCGACGGGGCCAATGTTGATATGGGTGGGACCCAAGAGCGATCAGAGTGAGACGACCAGCCGGATGAACTGCTTGTCGATGATCTGGCCGCCGGTGAGTGCCTCGTCCGGCGTCCCTGCACGGTAGGCAGCGATAGTCGGCTGAGCCGCGCGATCCTCACCCCAGGTACGGATTACGGCGCACAGCCGTTCCGCGAGCTGCTCTCCGATGGGGCCGTGGCCGATTGCGCCGAGCTTCCCAGCGCTTGTTCTGCGCGTTGGGCTCGGGGTTCTTCAACGTCATATATGCCAACGATTCGTCGTCGACCAAGGCGACACTGCTATACCGGAAGGCGGGCTTGGCCAGTCCAGCCTCGACGGCGTCGTTACCGGCGCAGAAGCGCACCGTCCCCGGCTCGACGGCGGTGACCAGCGGCCAGATGAGGTCGGTGGACTCCATGGCCATGATCGATGTGCCGGACCACACGGTGCTAGCAGGCGTTTCTAGAACCCCCTGCAGGGCACCGAGATCGACAGGCTGGTCAGGGTCCCAGTACAGCAGGACGTCGTCGGCGATCTCGCCCTTCTGCTCGCCATTCTGGCCGTCGCCGATCATCGGGATGAAGCCGCATAGCTGGCTGTCGGTGGCGCGCAGAACGCCGTTGTCTTTGACGAACGCGACGCTGCGAGTCTGGCCACGCCAGGTCAACGGGACGACGAGCCGGCCACCAAGAGCGAGCTGGTCGAACCAGGCCGGAGGCAGGTCCCAGGGGCCGACGGTGACGATGATGCGGTCAAACGGGCCGTTCTCGGGGTCGCCGAGCGCGCCGTCTCCGGTGATGACGTGCACGCGGTCGTAACCGGTAGCGGCGAGTGCTCGCTGGGCGTGCTCGGTGACGTCAGGGTGGATGTCGACTGTGCTGACGTGACCGGTCTCGCCAACGAGCTCGGCGAGCAGGGCGGCGTTCCAACCGGTGCCAGCGCCGACTTCCAGGACGCGTTGGCCGGGACGGGCATCGAGCTGGTTGAGCATCATCGCGACGACGGTGGGCACGGAGATGCAGCTGGCGGGCCTACCTCCGGGAGGACCGGGCTTGATGGTGATGGCCCGGTTGGCGTAGGCGTCCTCGATGCTCGCGTCCGGCACGAACGGGTGGCGGGGAACCGTGCGCATGACCCGCTCGACCTCGGCCGACATCGCCTGGCTGTTCTCCACGATGTGGTCGACCATCCGGTTGCGCAGGTCTTCGGGCTGGGTTTCCGTGGTGGTCATCCCGTTCCTCTCGTGTTCGGTGGTGCGGTCTGGTGCGGCGAGGAGCAGGCACGCGTCCCAGTGGAACGCGGGCTCGGTCGCCGAGTACAGGGCCAGTGCGACTCCGGTCGCGCCCTCCAGCAGGCCGTCCCCAGCCAGTGGCCGGTGATCGCGCAGGTGCTGTTGGAAGCCGTTGTGCAGCCGCGGCAGGAGTGTCGCGAGTTCGCTGCCGGGGCCAGCGTCGTCAGCGGCGCGGCGGACAGTCTGGACCAGTCCGGCCCAGCCGTGGCACAGCGACGCGCCGTCGAGCTGATCGAGCTGCTGTTGGTCGGTGATGCACGATGCGAGCGAGTTCTCGGCGCTGCGCTGCCGCTGGTGGTCGCCGAGGGCAATTCCCGCGAGCTGCTGTGCGCGGGTAATGCCGGGGGTGCCGTAGCACCACGACGGCCGTTGCGGACCAACCTGGCTGGTTGTGCCCGTGTGCCACTCGTGCAGGCTGATGGTGCCCGGCCACCACGGTGTGGTGCGGGTACCGAGCTGCCAGCGATCGAGCACCCTGCAGGTCTGCTCGATCGCCTCGGTGTGGCCTGGCACGGTGATGCCGCTGATTTTGGAGATCGCCAGCAAGGCCAATGGCCCGGTGACGCCATGGGCGATCGACAGGTTGGCATGTCCGCCAGGCCACCGCGGGCAGGGGCGATCGGCGGGTTCGTTGCTGGTCCACCAAGCGGGCAGCTGCTCGCCGTCGAACGTGATCGGCTCGCACACCAGCCGCACGAGGTAGGACAGCACGTGGTGTAGCAGCGCGTCGTGTCCGGTGTGTAGCAGGTAGGTCCCGATCCCGGTCAGCCCGTTGATCAGGTCGAACTCACGCAGACGGGCAGGGAGTTCATCGTCGATGCGTCGGTGTGCTGCATCGAGGCGACGCCGCGTCAGGCGTGAGATGTGCGTGTCGAGAGTATGCAGCGGGCGAGCATAGGCAGGGTTTCCCGTGGCGCGCAGCACGAACGCGACGGCAGGCGCGCCGTTGAACAGGCACGCGTCGGGGTGAGCGACGAGCGGGCTGCGGGTCATCGCCGTGATCCACTGACGTGCGGCTGGCCAGTCGACGAGGCCGGCGTGGGCCTGGCCGACGTGCAGCAGCGCGATCCCGGCCGCGCCGTAGGACAGCGATTGTCCCCAGGCGGGAGCGGGGTCGTGGTGTGGCGGCGCGGTGGGTGAGGTTGTTGGCGTCATTGGGAATCGCCGCCTTGCTGCAATGCCCGCCAGGCCAACGCGGCGTGCCTGGTGAGGCGATTGCATAGGCGCTCGTGGTCAGGATTGATGCCGATGGCCCGGTTATGGTGCATGTGCAGCAACGACTCCAGCGCGGAGTTGATGTCGATGCCGGTGACGGGGCGCAGGTGTCCACAGTAGGCGGTCAAGGCGTCGGCGCGGGCCTGCCAGGCCTGCTCGACCGGTTCCGTCCATCCGGGCAGCTGCCGTAGCGCGGTCAGGTCGACCGAGATCCGCATCGCATCGTCGAGGATGTCCCGTGCGATGGTGACGGCGGGCGCGGTGCGGTTGATCAACCAGTCGGCTGCGGCGCCAGGCGTGCCGAGAAGCCCGCGGACGATGCCGACCATGTTCGCCACGGCCAGCGCGGTGGGGTTGACCGACTTGGCGGGCAGGGCACGGAGCATGGCGGCGACCAACCGCGAGTCGGCGGCGAAGACGTCCTCGGCCGCTTCCAACGCCGCGCCGTGCCCGTAGCGGCCGATCTCGGGCTGGTAAGAGGCGAACCGAACGTCCGTGATCAAGCCTGCCTGCCGCACCCTCTGCGCCCATTCCCCTACCGCGATCGTGCACGCAGCGTAGTGCTCGGCTGTGGGGCGAAGACGTAGCCGGAGGTGATCGGTTTCGTGTCGGCTCTGGTATCGCACGAACCACCAGGCGGTGCCCTCGGGAAGGGTCTTGAGCAGCTGCGGCAGGCGCGTCGTGAGGATGCCGTCGATACGCTCCGGGTGGGTGTGGGTCTTCGCGGTGAGCCAGGTGGCACCGGGGTCGCAGGGGAGTTGACCATGCTGGTTGGTGACCTCGGGTAGCGGACCGCACAACGGGGCGGGAGCAGCTGGACGGGTGGTGACCAGTGGCAGCGCGATCTCGTGAGCGTGGCCATCAATCCAGCCGTAGTCGGCCACGTCGGTGGCTTCGTAGAGGATCGCCTGGCCGTGCTTTACGAGGTGGTTGTGCAGGAGCGTGGCATGGACGGGCTCGTCGAGACTCAGCCGCAGTGTGCGGTCGGCGTCGCGCAGTTCCACCACGTCCGGGCAGTTCCAGCGTGTCCGCCAAGCGGCGAGCAGCTCGTGCCAGCCCTGCGGGCCGGTGCCCTCTGGCGGCAAGTCGGTGGTGGACAGACGCCACTGCGCAGGGGACAGCACTATGCGGCCGTAGCGCGCCCGAGGCAGCGCTGGCAGGGTCACATGTGGACCCCAGTCGAACTGGTACCAGGAAGCGCTGAACGCGCGCGGCAGCTCGGCCAGGAACCGCGCCAGCGGATGCGGCTGCTTGTCCAAGGCGAGGGCGTGGAACACCTGCGGCTCGACCACCCGACGCCGTGAGCGGCTGACCAGGAAGAGCCGGTCGCGGGTTGCGCAGACAGCCAGGTCCTCCAGCGGAATCAGGGTCGCGGGGTCGTCGTGGCCGCGGTGCTCGCCCAGCGGGATCACGTGGTCGAGGTAGGCGGGCACCCGGCAGACATTCTCGGCGGCCACGAACTTCGGGCCGAAGCTCAGCTGCGCGCGCAGCGCTCCGTCGGTCGCGGCGGGGAGCGCCCGGTAGGCCTCGGCGAGACCGGACCCGGTGGCCATCGGGGTGAACCGGCTGGTGAGAGTTCCAGCGGAGCGGGCCGGTGCGACGGTGAGCATGAACTCGCCCCGGTTCAGCGCATCCACACTGGCGCAGTGCACGCGCGCGGCCAGTTCGACGTGCGGCGGTATGTAGCGCTCGTCGAAGTCCGGGGAGGTGAGTACAGCGAGGTCGTTGTCGGACAAGACAATCTCGCGGCTGCCGTTAGCCATTGCCTGCCATGCCAGTGCCAGAAGTCGTTCGTCGCGTGGCCCGAGTGCGACGGCGGGAGCGGAGCGCAGGCTGCCATGGAAGCGTGCCGGATACCCGAGGCCGGCGTCGGGCGAAACGACCTCGAGTAGCGGCACCAGCGTGCCAACGCCATAGCGATCGGTGAACTCGGCCTGATACTCGCGCCAGGCTGGGTCACCGGCGGGGTGGCGGGTGGTGCGCAGTAGCGCGCTCGCGGCGGCGGCTATCTCCTGTGCGACCTTGATCGGCAGCTCGATTGTTTTATCCAGCAACAGATCCGCGGCGATAGGCGTTCGTCCTGCCGAGGACAGCGTGCGCATGTGGCTGATCAGTGCTGCGCGGGCCTCGTGCTGTTCAGCACCCGAGGTCGTGGGCGCGTTGTGGTGGCGCAGCTTGGCATGCACCGCGTCAAGCTCGTGCAGCAGGTCTGCGATCTCGGGCAGTTCGGCGGCGTCCGTGTCGTGCAAGACGGTCAGCACGTGGGTGAACGGGTCGGTGACCGTGAACGGCGCGCGCAGGCTGGTCAGCAGGAATCCAGGCCGCACGAGTAGAGCGGTGATGCTGTCGCGAACCTTGAAGCGGTCGGTGGTGAAGTCGTTGGCCAGCTTGTCGATGAGGTCGCCGAAGCGCATCGGTGTTGCTGCAGCCTCCCACGCGGCAAGGATCGCAGAGGTGCACAGCAACCTTGCCCGGTCCGTTCCCCGCGGGAGTTCCAGCCAGTCACCCCGGCGCACCGTGAGATCGTTGACCGTGACGTGCAGGCGCTCCAGCAACTGCGGGCAGGACTCGGCCCGCGTGATGATGTCCGCCAGCCACTGCGCGTCGGCCCGCGCTGCGGCCCGGTGCTCCGTTCGCAGCTCGACCCGCCCGGCCGCGGTCAGTGTCACGGGAGCAACGCCGGCGAACAGCCCGAAGGGCGTGGGCCGTCCGATGCTGCGCAGCACGTAGCGCACGGCGGACACGGTGGCGCTGCGAACCTGTTTGTCGGACATGGCGTGCCCGGCGCGGATGTCGTTGACGCGGTCGGCCAGCGACGGGCTGGCCTGCCGCACAGCCGCGGCCAAGCCATCGCGTGCCCACATCCGGTCCAGCCATGCCCGGCAGGAAGCGATGTCGGTCAGGTCGGGCCACTGGTCGGGAGCACTGGTCAGCGGTGTAGCCGAGGCTCGCAGCAGCGCGACCCCAGTGTGCCGATACAGCGGCTTGTGGTCAGCGTGACGCATCCGTTCCTCCAGATGTGACAACGAGAATGAGTGCCTCGGGAACCAGAGCCGCCTGGTCCCCGAGGCGCATCGGGAACTTCTGGTGTCACACCCCTCCGGTGACACACGCTGATGCGCAGGTCGGGTCGCAGCCGTCGTCGGTTCCGTTGGTGCAGGGGTTCATCGCGGCGTCAGCCGGGACATCGGTGATGAACTCCAAGTGCTCCAAGGCGAACAGGTCGTCTGCGGCGATGGGCTCGTCGAGCATGATCAATGACATTGGCATCCCCTGTTTGTTCGTCGGTTCGACATCAACCTGACTGGAAAGCGTTGTGGTGTAACGACATTCGAGTCAGGGCTTGCCGGGTGAACTCATGGGTGAGCACCCGGAAGTCATTGCGGCCCCGCTGGGCCGGTGAACCACCAGCTCTGGTCGACCTGCAGTACGTCGGTCGCGGTGGCCAGTTCCTCGGTGTCGGCGTCCGTGTCGGGTGCCAGTTCTGGTGTTGTGGCCGCGAGCATTTCGGGTGTGATGACGGGCATCTCGATGGTGTCGAAGTTGTTGCCAGGCCAGTCCCACGTGGTGCCGTCCTCACTCCACTCCAGGTGCAGCGGTCGTCCTTCGGCGGCGGCGTTCTCCAGCAGTTCGGGAACCGTCATGCCCCATTGGTTGCCCTCGCGGTAGGCGTGCTGAGCGGCCATGGCGCTCACCGCCAGCGGCTGCTGTCGTCCACCTTCGTCCCGACTTTCTGCAGGCAGTCGTCGCAGTAGCTGCCGCTCGGCGACTTGCCCGCCTTCTCGATGTCGAGCACCCGGCCGCACTCGGTGTCCACCGTGCCGTCGCCAGGACCGGTGCTGTCCCCGATCGCGTGGGTCAGGTTGTCCAGCGGCGAGGTCCACCAGACGTGGCCGCTCACCGGTTCTCCTGGCGCGCAGCAACGCGAAGGCGAGCCTGCCCGCCGTAGGTCGGCAGGCTGGTTGCGCGGATCGATGCGGCGAGCCGGTCACGGGCGGCCAGCCAGCTCGGATCGGTGGCGAGCGATTCGAGTGCACCGCTGCCACCGGGCGATCGAGCGGGATCGGCGTTGGGCAAGGACATGGTCGGCGTCTCCGTTCACGTACGGCGCGACCCGCATTCCCGAAGAACTGGGACGCGGATCGCTGCTCGTAGGGCTCTGCGCCGGAAGGGCCGACCAGATCAGCATGGTGTCGGCGTCGACAAAGGCGCAGGACGAGGTGGGCGCGGCGTCACGGCCGGAGCGTCGGGGAGCAACCGGCCGTGACACCGCAGCATGCGAACGGAAGGTGAGGACCCGCGCGACCTGATGCGACAACGTTCTCAACAGCAAAGATCCCACCTGGTGTCACCTCCCGTATCTGGAAAGTGACGCTAGGTGGGACCTTGGATCGCTATTTCACAACTTGTGAACGGGCGGCGTGGATCACCCGGATGGGGCTACACCGACCCTATAGGCCAGGCCACGAAGGTCACGGCCGCCGGCCTCACGCCTGGCTTGGGCGAGCAGGCCAGCAACGGACTCGCGGACGAAGACGTTGTTGCGAACCTTCTGCGGAGCCAGCTTCTCCGCCTCCAGAATTGCGGCGAGGCCCTGATCGCGGTGTTTGCGCTCGGTGAGCAGACCGCGGCCGACGTCGATCCAGAACTGGGCCTGACGCGACTTGGACACACCGGCTGGTCGCACGGTTGAGGCGATCTCGCGGACCTTCGCGCCCACGCCGAGCTCCAAGCCGATGGACACCTTCCAGATCCCGACGTTGGTGCGGCCGAAGTTGGTCTGCATCCACGGGCTGACATCCGGCTCGATCCGATCCGCGAGCGCGGTGGCCTCGGCCAGGTGGGTCTGGGCGGCGTCGGCGTCTCCCCGCGACGCGCACGCCAGGGCCGCGGTGAGGTGCGCGAGGCCGTGCACCTCTACCCGTGCACCAGGAACCTGCGCGGTCTGCACGGCGAGGTCGTACTGGCGAGATCGGTTGGTGCCACTGATCAGCTGCGCGCGCTGGTAGGCGGCATACGACAGCCAGACCGGGTCGTCGAGCTCCTCGGCGGCCTCACGCATCCGTTCCACCGCCAGCACAGGCAGCCCGGCCACGCCGAGGTCGTGGGCGAAGTAGGCCACCGCCTTGTAGGTCGCGATGAGTCCCACCAGGGCAGCCGTGCGCCGCTTTGGGGCGTTCGCTGCGACGAGCAGGTCCCGGATCAGTGAAGGCAGCAATGCGCCCTGGGCGGCGTAGTCAGCGTTGGGTCGCAGAGTGAGGTTGAGCAGATCCAGCTCGGTGCTCACCTGCTGCCACGGCCGCGCCGGTGCGTCGGGCACCTCGCCGATCCGCCATGCGGTCATGGCGTCTTCGACCTCGAAGATGTGGCCGTGGGCTTCTTCCGAGGCCGCATCGGTTGGCGCATAGGGTTTACCGGTCAGCTCGGCCGGCGATACGCGTAGCGCGTTGGCCAGCGCCTCCAGCGTTGCCCGCTGGTTCACTGGTCGCAGCCCTCGTTCGATCATGCTCAGGTAGCTCGGTGCCATGCCCGCGAGCTGAGCTGTCGCGGTCAGACTCATCCCTCGGAAGGAACGGATCTCACGAACCCGCCGGCCGACGTGCGTCTCGTCCACCGCCACCTGCCCTCGTCGGAGGATAACCTTCAACCGAGATACCCCTGGCCGACAGCCGGGAACCGCACCTCTCGCACGCCAGGCTAGCTGGCCTCCGCTGAGCATTAACCACGGTCCGTCACAAACCTTCCTTATCGTGGTGGTCAGACGGCTGTCGTCAGACCTCAGGGATGGTGGTGATCCCGGGCGTGACTTGCGTCGCGCAGTCGACCTGCCAGCCAGTTGCCATCGGAGTCCCTCTTCGTGCTTGCGGTGGTGGGCTAGTTGACCACTGCAACGACTGCCTGCCTGGCTCCACGCCAGGAACATGCATTACTAGCTCAGGTCACCCTGTCGACGACTTCATCAAAGGGGGCCTCGCTCACATCACGGCGCTCGCGGACGTCGGTCTACGACGGGGTGTCGGCGTGAGGGAGCCTGGGCGTGGAAGCGACCGACATCCTGGAGTTGCCGTCCTTGCTCAAGGGAATGCCTGCGTGATCCACTTCAGGCGAGTCAGGTTCCCGTACCGACCTGCGTGTCGCGGCAGCACCCGAAGTGATCCGCGCTCCAGGGGTCGCACCAGCACGATCGACTGAGATGATGTGCTGATGGCGTCGCCGAGTTCTCGCAGGGTGTACCTCAGTTACACGCCTGAGCTGGGCCAGTACCCGGCTGACAGGTCGTTCGCATCGGCTGCCTCTGCAGGCGTGAAACGGGTCGATGACCAGCCGGTTCATACGGGCGGTAACGAGCTGACCACAGCCGATGTATTCATCCTGATTGCAGGCTTCAAGTACGGGCCGATCGCACATCAGCACCCCGAGTTGTCGCTTCCCGAACTGGACTTCGAGATCGCAGGTGAACTCGGGCTTCCCCGCCTAGTGTTCCTGCTTGACGAGAGTGTCGTAGGACCAGCGTCAATGTTCATCGACCCTGTCGGAGGTTCACGACAGCTGGGCTTTCGACGCCGCCTCGCTGGCACCGTCCTAACTGCCAGTGTGTCGTCGCCTGAGCAACTTGAGCAGGCGGTGCTGCAATCGTTGTTGTCCTTGCCGAAGCCGTCCAGTAGCCGGCGCGTCTGGAACGTTCCACCTCGTAATCCGAACTTCGTAGGTCGCACAGATATCCTGAATCAAATGTCTATCATTGGCGGTACTAGCGTACTTGTTGGTCCTGCTGGAGTAGGTAAGTCTCAGATAGCGTTGGAGTACGCATATCGAAACTTCGACCGATACGACGTCACCTGGTGGATACCGTCGACCTCTTCGCGAGCTGTTGAGGCCGCGTTGGGTGATCTGGCAGTAGCGCTCGGGCTCTGTAAAAAGCCGGACAAGTTGGACGTTGGCGCGCTGCGCAAGTATCTCCTATCTAGTCATAACTGGCTCATTATATTTGACGACGCGTCCAGGCCTGACCTAATACGCGATTTTATTCTTATTGGAGGTGATGTTCTAGTAACCGCTGATCACTGGGACTCTCTCGACCCCGGTGTCATAATCAAGGTTCCGCCTTTTGCGAGGTCGGAGTCCGTTGAATTGCTCAGTTCAAGGCACTCTTGGATTGATAAGCGCGGAGCTAGCCTTATTGCGCGAGCTGTTGATGATTTGCCATTGGCAGTTGTGATGAGCAGTGATCTATTGCGCAATAGTGGGGCGACTGCCGACGAGCTTCTTCGAGATTTGAGCGAGGATGTACAAAAAACTATTGGCCACCCACATGGGGGCCAGCTGCGTGCAAGCGTACGGGTTCTAGTCGATCTTGTCCTCAAGGATCTTGCCAAAGAAGACCGTGCGGCTCCGCAACTACTTGAATTCGCGGCATGGCTAAGTCCGCAGTCGATCCCTTTGGGTATCCTCGCTAGCCATGCTGAATTTTTCCCTGCGCCACTTGGGCGCGCGGTAAAAGATCCGCTGAGGATTGCGCAACTGACGGACGCGATCACAGTACGAGCGTTGGGTGTCGCGGCACCGCGCGCACTGACAATTCAGCCACTAATTGCGGATGAATTGCGGCGGCGGACTGAAGGTCACGAGCCTATGGTGGGCGGATGGCCTGCTATTGCGGTGCGCGTATTTCGGGCAGCAATGCCGAGCGACCCGACAGAGTCTGCCGTGACTCGGCGACTTTGGGGAAATCTGCTTGAGCACGTACTCACGGTTACCGATGATCGTCGACGCTTGGACGTGGTATCCGACGAAGTGGCTTGGTTGCTCGACCGGGCCGCCCAGTATTTTGAATATATAGGCGATTTTGTTCAAGCGCGGGAGATTCAGCGGCGTGCGACCCGACGCCTGCAAGCTAAAACATTCTCTCAGGGTGTGCGCATGCTGACGCGTTTGAGGGAGCAGTTTGAAATGGCTGCTGAGCTGTACGGTCGTGACTCCTCAGATGCGCTTGCTGCTGCGAGTGATCTTGCACTGGCCCTACAGGAACAGGGTCAATATAGTGAAGCGCTCAACCTGTATAGGGACATCGCCGGGCGTCGTAGAAAAACGCTCGGTCCCAGTCATCCGGATACTCTGGCATCGACTAACGATCTCGCATTGGCCCTGCAGGACATCGGTAGGTATAAGGAGGCTGCGGCGCTCCACGAGGAAGTTGTTTCTATCACTCGGGCAACGCATGGGATGGACGCGCCAGGGACACTGACGGCGATGATTAATTTGTCGTCCGCGTACCGCGAACTTGAGGAGTATCAGAAGGCGCGGGTCCTTGATTCCAAAATACT
The DNA here is from genome assembly GCF_054300775.1 of Lentzea chajnantorensis. NCBI lineage: Bacteria > Bacillati > Actinomycetota > Actinomycetes > Pseudonocardiales > Pseudonocardiaceae > Lentzea > Lentzea chajnantorensis. Next base: position 3,063,892 of record NZ_JBSDZT010000002.1, read on the forward strand.
TGAGGGTTTTGAAGTTACACTTGGTGATCACCATCCGCGCACCTTGCTTGCAAAGATGAGCCTAGCTGCAGATCTTACCGGGTTGGGCGATCACGCCGCAGCTCAAGCGATCAATCTTGATGTTGTTGATGACTACGAACGACTTCTCGGGTCCGATCATCCTGATACGTTGGTCGCGACGACTAATCTCGCAGCCAACTGTTTTGCGCTTGGCGACTATCAGACTGCGCTGGAGCTCGATGAAGGCGTTCTGCGGCGATCTGAACGTGTTTTGGGTCCTGATCATCCGGATACTCTACGGGCCTCGAATAATCTCGCTGCGGATCTTCGTGCGGTTGGTGAGTATGAAGCGGCGAAGCAGCTCAGTCAGGATGTTGTTGAGGGGTACACGCGGGTTTTGGGTTCTGATCATCCGGACACCCTGCGGGCTTTGAGTAATCTCGCTGCGGATCTTCGTGCGGTTGGTGAGTATGAAGCGGCGAAGCAGCTCAGTCAGGATGTTGTTGAGGGGTACACGCGGGTTTTGGGTTCTGATCATCCGGACACCCTGCGGGCTTTGAGTAATCTCGCTGCGGATCTTCGTGCGGTTGGAGAGAATGAAGCGGCGAAGCAGCTCAGTCAGGATGTTGTTGAGGGGTACACGCGGGTTTTGGGTTCTGATCATCCGGACACCCTGCGGGCTTTGAGTAATCTCGCTGCGGATCTTCGTGCGGTTGGAGAGAATGAAGCAGCTAAGCAGGTCGAAAATCTAATATCTAGCTATGGCAGTGCCAATATTCAACACATTCGACCTGCGGTAAGGGGTCGTCGATGAGTGATTCAAGTTGGCGGGTTCCGGGGCGTGTGCGACCTCGTCACACACATCTAATTACCGGCTCTGGAAGTGCACTCATCGGTGATTATTACAACTTGTCCAATGAAGCCGCGATTGTTGCATCTCAAGTACGCCAGGTTTTCACTCCGCATCAACCAATCCGTGACGGAGAGGTTCTTGCGGGTCGGTCTGCCGAAATCGGTAGGCTCATCTCTGTGCTGAATACTCCTGGTCAGCATGTTCTGCTGTACGGCGAGCGTGGCGTAGGAAAGAGTTCCTTGGCGATCGTCGTTTCAAATACTTATGCTCAGGCAATTACGACGGTACAGAAATTTTTCCTTAAGCGTTGTGATCACACTGATACTTTTGAATCGATATTCCATGAGCCGTTAGCGGCTGTTGGGGTTGATGTCCTGCGGGTTGAGTATGTGACGCAGGAAAGTAGAACTCGCAAGAAGGAAGCCAAGGTAGTTGATATCGGCTTTGGTGTCGAAGCACAGTCTTCTTTAGCTGCCACCTATCGGCCAGATGGCACCATTGGCGCGTCCGAAGCGGCACGGCATCTATCGCGTCTCACGGGTTTTATGCTTATAGACGAGCTGGATGTTGTGAGCGATCCGCTAGTGCGCAAAAAGATTGCGGAGCTGATCAAACATCTTAGTGATGCTGGCGCATCATTCAAGCTTATGCTTGTAGGGATTGCTGAAACGGCGGCTGACCTTACAGATGGCCACGCATCGGTGCAGCGTGCGTTGCGTGAGACCAAGCTGCAGACGATGCAAGAAGGTCAGCTGCGCGATATCGTTCAGCGAGGGGCGTCGGCGCTCGGATTAGTTTTTGATGAAAGTGTCACGATTGCCATCGCTCGGCTTAGTGCTGGCTATCCGCACTTCACGCATCTGCTTGCGCTCAAATGCGCAGAGCATGTGATTCGGGCAGGTCGTAAACAAATCACAATGGCTGATCTTCCGCTTGCAATGACTGCGGCAGTCGAGGATGCCGAGAGTACCTTGCGGCATGGTTACACGGAGAGTATTAGATCGCAAAGTAAGTCGTATAAAGACGCTTTGACTGCGGCGGCTTCGATTAGCGATGAAGAGTTTTCGTTGGCGGAGCTGCGTAAGGCGATGAATGGCGAGAATCCGTCCCCGATGCTACGAAAATTGGCGTCGGAAGATGGGTCGACAATTCTTAAACGGGTCAGTCGCGGCATATTTCGGTTCACTGATCCTCGGATGCGCAGCTATATCCGTATTATTCACCTCATGGTCGAACCTGTTGTTTGATAGGTATTTCGCTGCTCGGCTGGTGTCGTCACTTCATCTCGGCCTTAAGTTTTGCCGCGATCTTCGGCGACAAGCCGCGGGAGCAGTTGGTTACTTCGCGAACCCACGCCGGAGTGATGTTCACGTCCGGACCCAGGTGTTCACGAGCTTCGTTGATGTAGTCCTGCATCAACTTCCGCGGGCGCTTGGGCGGGACCTCGGCGGGAGGATCGACGCGTTCATGAACGGCTGAGGGAACCTCAAGGAGTTGCTGCTCAGCGGGTTCATGAACGGTCGCCGTCTCGCGGATCAAGGTCAGCAGGAGTTCATAGGAAAGGCCGAGTGCGACTGGTGGCCACGCTGCCACGAGGCGGCCGATCAGCGTCGGCTCGGCGGCCGCGACGTTCGCGGCGAGCGACACCAGCAGTCCGAGGATGAGGCCGCTCCAAGCGAGAGCGCTTACCGGTTGGCCGGCCCGCTTGCGGGTGAGCATCACCAAGGACGCCGAGACGAGCATGCCGTCGACCGAGATCGGCAGGATCCAGGCCTTCCATCCTTCACCGGCATCCGAAGCGAGCGCCCGCATGTGGTCGAACGAGACAACGGCAGCCACGGCTGCGACCGCAGCTACGGCGACTACGCACGTTCTCTTGATCCAGATCGTGGGTTCGTTCACGACAGCCACCGATCCTGCTGAGGCTCCGAGCAGGTGCACGGGGTGAAGTTCCAGGTGCGGCGTCGAGCTGCGTCCGGGCCGGACAGGAAGTTCGTCGCGTCGCGCAGTTTCTCCGCCGCAGCGCGAGACTCGTAGCAGCGCTCCGGAGAAGTCCAGCCGTGCGGATGGATCCGTGAGACCGGCTCGGAGTAGGAGAGGTGAACGCGGCTCATCGTGACATCACCGCTGGGTGGCAGCGCGGGCACAGGGATGACCGGGTTCGGTCTTCGTCGAGCCAGACGACGCGAGCAGACACTGGATCGGAGTCGCGAGCGTCGCACTCGCCGCAGACCGTCGAGCGCCCGCCGGGCGCGCTCGGCGCGGGACGGTTCCTCGGACGGTTAAGGGAAGGATCGGGTGCAGTGCTTGCACCCCGTCGCGTCGTTGATTGCACCTCGTGGCGCGCGGACTGCACCCCGTCCTGCTCAGCGAGGTGCAAGACGTGCACCTCGTCACACATCGCGAGGTCCCAGCCCTGCGGACGGCGGTCGGCGCGCTTGATGTGCGCGGCGAGGATGACCGGGTCCGACGGCTTGATCAGGCGCAACGCGTGAAGACGATCAAGGGTCGTGCGCACGGTTCGCTCGGACAGGCGGGTGTAACGGGTCAGCGTCGCGACCGAGGGGAACGAATTTCGCCCGAACGGGTCAGCGTGGTTGGCGAGGCCGATGAGGACTACTGCGAGTGAGCTTGAGTCCTTGCGGTTGGTTGGGATCGGGGCGCTGTTGAGCGCCCACGCGATCGCTTCGATGCTCACGGCGTCACCGCCGTGATGAGGGTCATGCGGCACGATGTGCGCACGGTCGGACCTCCACGTCCGATCGAGGCCCCGTCCCGCTGCTGGAACAGCGAACGGGGCCGCCTACGTCGGTAGGCGGCCCCGTTCGGCCAAGATCACCAGCCTCGCTCGCGCCATTCGGCGAGCTTCGGACGCTCGACGCCTAGGGTCGAGTCGTCGCCGTGACCTGGGTAGAACCACGTGTCGTCGGGCAGTTTGCCGAAGACGCGCTCTTCCAGGTCGGCCATCAGGCTGGCGAAGTTGTCTGGACTTGTTGTCCGCCCAGGACCACCCGGAAAGAGTGAATCTCCGGTGAAGAGGTGCGGGCGGCCGTCCGGGTCGTCGTACAAGATCGCGATCGAGCCCGGGGTGTGGCCGCGCAGGTGGATCACCGTCAGGGGGACTTCTCCCACGTCGATGGTGTCGTTGTGGTCCACGAGGACGTCCGGTGCGACGGGGAGGACCGCGGCGTCCAGCTCGTGGGCGGCGGTCGTGCAGCCGTGGGTGGTGGCCAGGGGTTCGAGTGCCTGCCAGTGATCGGCGTGCTGGTGCGTGGTCACGATCGTGCGCAGGGCCGGGCGCGTGGGGAGTTGGTCGAGCAGGGCGGACAGGCGCTCGTGGTCGTTGGCCGCGTCGATGAGCAACGCCTCGTTCGTGGACCGGCAAACGAGCAGGTAGGCGTTGTTGTCCATCGGTCCGACGGAGATCTTCGTGATGGTCAGCGCGGGGAGGGTGCGGCTGGCCGCGGGGCCGCCGGGCTCGACGTGACCGGTGTAGTTCTCGAGTACGTCCACGGTGGCTGACGGTAGTCGCTCCGGGCCGTGCGCCGCACACCTTCAGGTTGCATACAGGTTGCACTCATAGGGTAAGTAAAGGTCGACAATCCGTCGCCGCGTACTCCGAAGGCACCAACCCGCATCGACGAACAGGTCCCCACCTCTCGTGATTCCAGAGCAACGACACAAGTCCCGGACGACCCGGCGGGTCAGCTGGGACGTCCTCAGGGTCGTCGCCATCGGATGCGTGCTGCTCCACCACGCCACGCTCACGAGCGTCAGCAGCCACCCCGACCTGGGGCCGTTGCCGTTCACCTTCCCGATGTCGATGGGCGCCAGCACCCTGATGGTCGTCTCGGCCTTCTTCGCCTGCGCCACCCTCAGCCACGGCCGGCCGGGCCGCTTCGTGTGGAGAAGACTCGCGCGGCTGCTGCCCGCCTACATGGCCGCCGTGCTGCTCACCTACGCCGTGCAGAGATGGGTCGCGCCGGAGGGGTGGAGCCAGCTCGACGGCCGTGACGTCGTCTACAACCTGCTGCTCGTCAACCAGTGGTTCCCGGACGTCGACATCGTCGACTTCGCCTACTGGACGGTGCCGGTGCAGATCTGCGCGTTCGTCGCGGGTGCGCTGCTGGTCAAGCGGCTGCACGGGACCGGGCTGCGGGTCTTCCTGTGGGGGCTCGTCGTCACCCCGCTGCTGCTGCGGCCGTTGCTGGACCACTCGTACGCGCTCTTCACGATCTACAACGGGTTCGCGCTGCACCGCGCGCAGCTCTTCGCCGCAGGGATTGCCATCTGGCTGTGGTCCAAACACCGGATGGGCACGGCGCACCTGGGCGCACTGCTGACCGCCACGTTGGTGGCACAGGCGGTTCACACGACCGAGTACGGATCGACGATCGGCTTCGGCGTGCTGCTACTGCTCGTGTGCGCGGCGGCCGCTGGACCCGATTGGGTGTTCTTCAACCCGGTCCAGCGGGCCGTCACGTGGCTCGCGGGCATCTCGTACGGCGTCTACCTGGTGCACCAGCAGATCGGCACCGTGGTGATGGACCGCATGCACAACGCCGGGCTGCGGTCCTGGTGGCTGCTCGCCGGCTTCCTCACCTCGGCGGTCGTGCTCGGCTGGGCGCTCACGAAGTTCGTCGAACGGCCCGCCTACCGGCTGCTCACTCAGGCCCAGTCGGGCAGTTCCGGCAGCTCGCCGCGCAGCTCGGAGCCGTCGGAACGGCCGGTCAGCCACGCCAGCACGGCGCTCGCCGGCCCGCTCACCGAGCTGCGGCTCTCCGGACCGGTGAGCTCCCAGCTGCGCTGAGCGCCGCCGGACAGGGTGACCTCGACCGAGAACGCGTCGACACGGCCCTCGAACTGGCGCAGGACGTCGTCGAGGAACTCCTCCACGAGGTCGGCCGGCAGGTCGTCGAACGTCACGCCGGCGTCGAGGTCGACCAGGTGGATCCACAGCTCGCGCAGGCGCAGGAACGGCACGGACGACGCCGGGATCGACGCGCCCTTGGGCGAGGCGACCTCGGAACGCCAGGCGTGCGCGGGCAGGTCGCGGCAGGCCGCGTCGAAGCGCTGGCAGGCGGAGTCGAGGTCGGCCCTGATCACCTGCAGCAGCCTGCGGGAGCCCTCCTCGATGTCGGCGTCGCGGTCCGCGCGCGACGCGTACGCCTGGTGCTCGACCCCGGTCTTGGCCCAGGTGAGCAGGTTCACCAGCGCGTCGGCGTTGCGCGCGAGGTGGGTGACGACGTGCCCGCGGGTCCAGCCGGGCAGCAGGCTGGGGCCGCGCACCGCGGTCTCGTCCAGCTCCTCGACGACCTCGTACAGCACGTCCGTCGCCTGCCGCACCGCGGTCAGGTGCCGGTCGGGCACTCCCCGCGGCGACGGCACCGACGTGTGCTGCGTGGACGGCGTGTAGGTCATGTGCTGCCTCTCCCCGACGTTGAGGCTGATCGAAGTGCCCAGCCTAGGAGGTAGAGCCTGTTCAGGGGAATGCGGAAGCCGCCCGATCCGTTTTTGTCGGTGGTGGCACCTAGCATGGTTCGCGGGTCGGTCACAGCCTCCGGAACGGTGCTAGTACGCTTCGAACGCTTGTTCGGAAGAGTGTGGCGTGAGTGACCCGCCAATCGCAGCCGAAGGGACCCCAGTGGCAGACCGTCTTGTCGTTCGCGGCGCCCGCGAGCACAACCTGCGCAGCGTGGATCTCGACCTGCCGCGGGACAGCCTCATCGTCTTCACGGGGCTGTCCGGCTCCGGCAAGTCGAGCCTCGCGTTCGACACGATCTTCGCCGAGGGGCAGCGCCGCTACGTCGAGTCGCTGTCGGCGTACGCGCGCCAGTTCCTCGGGCAGATGGACAAGCCCGACGTCGACTTCATCGAGGGCCTCTCGCCCGCGGTCTCCATCGACCAGAAGTCCACGAGCCGCAACCCGCGCTCGACCGTCGGCACCATCACCGAGGTCTACGACTACCTGCGCCTGCTCTACGCCCGCGCAGGCAAGCCGCACTGCCCGCAGTGCGGTGAGGCGATCGGCAAGCAGACGCCGCAGGAGATCGTCGACCAGGTGCTCGCCATGGAGCAGGGCACCAAGTTCCAGGTGCTCGCGCCGGTCATCCGCGGCCGCAAGGGCGAGTACCTCGACCTGTTCCAGAACCTGCAGTCGCAGGGCTACTCGCGGGCGAAGGTCGACGGGGTCGTCCACGCGCTGGGCGAGGTGCCGAAGCTCAAGAAGCAGGAGAAGCACCACATCGCGGTCGTCATCGACCGGCTGAGCGTCAAGGCGTCGTCCAAGCAGCGCCTGACCGACTCGGTCGAGACCGCGCTCAGGCTCGCCGACGGCCTGGTCGAGCTGGAGTTCGTCGACCTGCCGGAGACCGACCCGAACCGGGTCAGGGGCTTCTCGGAGAACCTGGCCTGCCCGAACGGCCACCCGCTCGCGATCGAGGACCTGGAGCCGCGGTCGTTCTCGTTCAACTCCCCGTACGGCGCCTGCGTGGTCTGCACCGGCATCGGCGTGCGCAAGGAGGTCGACCCGGAGCTCGTGGTCCCCGACGACGAGCTGACGCTCGAAGAGGGCGCCATCGCGCCGTGGGCAGGCGGGCAGACCGCCGAGTACTTCACGCGCCTGCTGCAGTCGCTCGGCGAGACCATCGGCTACCGGATGGACCAGCAGTGGCGCCACCTGCCCGCGAAGGCGCAGAAGGCGATCCTGCACGGCATCGACGAGCAGGTGCACGTCCGCTACCGCAACCGCTACGGCCGTGAGCGCTCCTACTACGCCAACTACGAGGGCGTGATCCCGTTCCTCGAACGGCGCCAGGAGCAGACCGAGTCCGACTACATGCGGGAGAAGTACGAGGGCTACATGCGGGAGGTCCCGTGCCCCGCGTGCGCCGGCACCCGCCTCAAGCCCGAGATCCTCGCGGTCACGCTGCACCACGGCAAAAAGGGCGACAAGTCCATCGCCGAGGTCTGCGCGATGAGCGTCGGCGAGTGCTCGGACTTCCTCGACGGCCTCAAGCTCGGCAAGCGCGAGTCGATGATCGCGGGCGCGGTGCTCAAGGAGATCCAGGCCCGCCTGCACTTCCTGCTCGACGTCGGCCTCGACTACCTCTCGCTCGACCGCGCCTCCGGCACGCTGTCCGGCGGTGAGGCGCAGCGCATCCGGCTCGCCACCCAGATCGGCTCCGGCCTGGTCGGCGTGCTGTACGTGCTGGACGAGCCGTCGATCGGCCTGCACCAGCGCGACAACCACCGGTTGATCGAGACGCTGACCCGGCTGCGCGACCTGGGCAACACGCTGATCGTCGTCGAGCACGACGAGGACACGATCCGCACTTCCGACTGGGTCGTCGACATCGGTCCCGGCGCCGGTGAGCACGGTGGCAAGGTCGTGCACAGCGGCCCGTACAAGAAGCTGCTGAGCAACAAGGAGTCGATCACCGGCGCCTACCTGTCCGGCCGCAAGTCGATCCCGATGCCCGCGAAGCGCCGCAAGATCGACAAGAAGCGCCAGCTCACGGTCGTCGGCGCGCGCGAGCACAACCTGCGCGGCATCGAGGTGTCGTTCCCGCTCGGCTCGCTCACCTCGGTCACCGGCGTGTCCGGCTCCGGCAAGTCGACGCTGGTCAACGACATCCTCGCGACCGTGCTCGCGAACAAGCTCAACGGCGCCCGCCAGGTGCCCGGCCGGCACACCCGGATCAAGGGCCTGGACCTGGTCGACAAGCTGGTGCAGGTCGACCAGTCGCCGATCGGCCGCACCCCGCGGTCGAACCCGGCCACCTACACGGGCGTGTTCGACCACATCCGCAAGCTCTTCGCGGCGACGACCGAGGCGAAGGTCCGCGGCTACCAGCCGGGCCGGTTCTCGTTCAACGTCAAGGGCGGCCGCTGCGAGGCGTGCGCGGGCGACGGCACGATCAAGATCGAGATGAACTTCCTCCCGGACGTCTACGTCCCCTGTGAGGTGTGCAAGGGCGCGCGGTACAACCGCGAGACCCTGGAGGTGCACTACAAGGGCAAGACGATCTCCGAGGTCCTCGACATGCCGATCGAGGAGGCCGCGACGTTCTTCGAGCCGATCAACGCCATCCACCGCCACCTGAAGACGCTGGTCGAGGTCGGTCTCGGCTACGTGCGGCTCGGCCAGCCGGCACCCACGCTGTCCGGTGGTGAGGCGCAGCGCGTGAAGCTCGCCTCCGAGCTGCAGAAGCGGTCGACCGGCAAGACGGTCTACATCCTCGATGAGCCGACGACGGGTCTGCACTTCGAGGACATCCGCAAGCTGCTGGGCGTCATCAACGGGCTGGTGGACAAGGGCAACACCGTCATCGTCATCGAGCACAACCTCGACGTCATCAAGACGTCCGACTGGATCGTCGACATGGGTCCCGAAGGGGGCTCCGGCGGCGGTATGGTCGTAGCAGAGGGCACACCCGAGCAGATCTCGCAGGTGGAGGAGAGCTACACGGGGCAGTTCCTGCTGCAGGTGCTCGGGAATGAGGAGGTGTCGGCGGCAGGGTGATGATCCCACTCGATGCGCTGGCCCACCGCGAGCGCGCCCTTGCGGCGTCGCGCGGCGTGCCCGTGGCGTACCCCTTCAGCCTCGTTGAGGCGCTCGACATGTCGGAGCAGGCACTCCGCCGTGTCGCGGCTGTCGGCTGGTTGCGAACCCTGGAACGGTTTCCCCGCCTCGCCGACAAGTGAACTAGGCGCCGCTCGGGTCCTGCTTGAGCGGTACTGGAGCCGAATTCCCGGTCGTGGGGAATCGATCTCTCGATGTGACTTTTGTCGAGGGACTGTGACTCCCACGAGCTATCCGGGATGATTCTGACGTGTCACTCAACCGCTACCGGTTCCGCAGCGTGTGGCATGTCTGCGCGCCGCCGGCAGCCGTGTACGAGGTGCTGTCCGACATCGCGAACTACCCGCGGTGGTGGCCGGAGGTCAAGTCGGCGACGAAGATCGACGACGAGACCGGTGAGCTCCGCTGCCGGTCGTTCCTGCCCTTCGACCTCGTCATCCGGGCGCGGCACAGCATCCGCAACCAGCAGGCGGGTCTGCTGCGCGCGACGCTGACCGGTGACCTGGAGGGCTTCGCCGGCTGGGAGATCATCGGCCGCGACGGTGGCACCGACCTGGTGTTCGACCAGGAGGTCGTGGTCAACAAGGCGCTGCTGCGGCGGCTGGTGCTGATCGCGAAGCCGTTCTTCCGCGGCAACCACGACCTGATGATGCGCGGCGGCCTCAAGGGGCTGAAGCAGCAGCTGGAGGTCCGGGCCGCGAGCCGCCCCGAGTCCTGACCTCGGCGCGGGCGACAGCTCCGCGCGACCGGCCGCCCGTGTGCGCGGAACCGGCTCAGTCGCCGGCGGACAGGTGGCGCACCAACCGGCCCAGCTGCTCGGCGTGTGGTCGCCGACTGGAAGAAGTTCAAGATCTTTGTGAACCGGCGGGGCGTGCCCTGCGTGTGGAGGGCGGTGGTCGCCGCGGCGACCGGGCTCACAGGGGAGAGGGGAGCCCCGGCGGGACGTTCCCGCCGGGGTTCTTCCCGTCTCTCATCGCAGGCGCAGCAGCACCGCCTGCTCCGGTTCCAGGACCGGCAGCTGGACCCCGACGTCCGACAGCACGGAACCGGGCAGCTCCACGGTCTCCCAGCGCGCGGGACCCCGCTGCGTCAGCCGCGGCCGGCCGGCGGGCGCGTCGAACGAGAGCCGGTACGTCCGCTCGGGGTCGAGGCCCGGCAGCCGCACGCGGCGCGGCTTGGTCTGCGTCGAGGTCGTGAGCTGGACGTAGGCGAAGAACGCCTCGGACCGGTCGGCGGCCACGACGCCGTGCACCCACGCCGCGGGGTCCGGGTGGTCGGAGTGCACGACGACCCCGCTGTGCACCAGCGACCGCACGTCCTTGTAGTACTCGATCACCGCCTGGAGCCCGGCGCGTTCGGAGTCGGTGGCCGAGTTGATGTCCCACTCGATCCCGAAGTGCCCGAACAACGCCGTGGCCGCGCGGAACGACAGGTCGTGCACACGCCCGGTGGTGTGCGACTTCGTCGGGCCGACGTGCGCGCCCATCAGCTCCGGTGGCAGGAACACACCGGTCCACCGCTGGATCAGCTGCCGTTCCAGGGCGTCGTTGCAGTCCGACGTCCACACGCGGTCGGTGCGCGCGAGCACGCCGAGGTCGATCCGCCCGCCGCCGGACGAGCAGCTCTCGATCTCCACGTGCGGGTGCCGCAGCCGCAGCTCGTCGAGCAGCCGGTAGAACGCGGCGGTCTGCTCGTGCACGCGCGAGCCGATGAGGTCGCGGTTGTGGTCCCACTTCACGAACGCGATGTCGTTGTCCGCCAGCACCGACGACACGCGGTCGAGGATGTACGCGTAGGCCTCCGGGTGCGCGATGTTCAGCACCTGCTGGTGGCGCGACGGCGGCGGCAGCACGCCGGGACGCGGCCCGAGCACCCAGTCCGGGTGGGCGCGGTAGAGGTCGGAGTCCGGGTTGACCATCTCCGGCTCGAACCAGAGGCCGAACTCCATGCCGAGCGCGCGCACGTGTTTGATCAGCGAGGTCAGCCCGTCCGGCCACACGGTCTCGTCGACGAACCAGTCACCGAGCCCGGCGGTGTCGTCGCGGCGGTGCCGGAACCAGCCGTCGTCCAGCACGAACCGCTCCACGCCCATCGCCGCGGCGGTGTCGGCCAGCGCGGTCAGCCGCCCCAGGTCGTGGTCGAAGTAGACGGCCTCCCAGGTGTTCAGCACGACCGGCCGCGGCCGCCGCGGGCGTTCCCGCAGCTGCCGGTGGAAGGCCGCGCTGATGCCGTCGACGCCCGCCGGCGAGTAGGCCGCGTACAGCCACGGCGTCTCGTACTCCTGGCCCGCGGCCAGCGTGATCTCGCCCGGCAGCAGCAGCTCGCCACCACCGAGGACGGGCGTGCCGTCGACCTGGTTCTCCGCGTACGTCACGTGGTTGCCGCTCCACGCCACGTGCAGCGCCCACACCTCGCCGTCGCGGAACGAGAACCCCGGCGTGCCCGCCAGCAACCCGACGGTCGCGTCGTGCCCGGTGCGCCCGCGCCGGCTCTCCCGCACCCACGAGCCGTGGTGGAACGCCTGCCGCTGCGGCTGGCGTTCGCGGCTCCAGCGGCCGGTGAAGTCGAGCAGCTCGGTGGCGTGCGACGGGACGGGCAGCGCGGTCTCCACGCCCTCCAGCGCGTACGGCGTCGTGCCGTCGTTGCGGACGACGTGCCGCAGCCGGAGCATGCCGGACTCCAGCAGCTCGACGGTGCCGGTGACGGTCAGCTCGGCCGCCGCGTCGGAGGCGGCGTAGCGGAAGATCCGGTCCTCGGCCGAGGACGAGGTGACCTGGAGCGCCGGGGCGAAGTGCTCACCGCCGCGGTGCCCGCGTAGACCCGGACGGCCGGAGTACCCGGCACCGGCGTCGGGCAGCAGCGCGAGCGGGACGGGGACGTCCGGTGTGTTGTTCGGGCTGCTCCACGAGACGACGCCGGCCAGGCCGCGCAGTGCGGCCTGGCCGAGGTCCCCGAGGGTGCGCCCCCAGTGCGCCACGACCGGCAGGCCTGCGCCCTCGACGGTGATGACGACGCTGGAGGTGTCGTCGTGCAGGTGCACGACCTCCGTGTTGCTCATGCGGGCCCCGTCCACATCAAACACAACTGAACAATGTGCCGATCCTCAGATCCGGGGCCCGCGTTGTCAAGCGTTGGAACTTGTTGGGTTTTGTCCGATCAGATGATCAGACTGATGAGCGCCGCGACCACGAAACCGACCACCGACAGGATGGTCTCCAGCACGGTCCACGACTGCAGCGTCTCCTTCACCGACAGCCCGAAGTAGCGCGACACGATCCAGAACCCGCCGTCGTTCACGTGCGAGGCGATGATCGAACCGGACGCGATCGCCATCACGACCAGCGCGAGCTGGGGCTGCGAGTAGTTCAGGTCCGACAGCACCGGTGCCACGATGCCCGCGGTCGTCACGATCGCGACCGTCGCCGAACCCTGCGCGATCCGGATGACGCAGCTGATCACGTACGCCAGCGCGATCACCGGCAGGCCGAGGTCGGACAGCTCACCCGCCAGGGTCTTGCCGATGCCCGTCGCGGCCAGCACGGCGCCGAAGAAGCCACCGGCACCGACCACGAGCAGGATCATCGCGACCGGCTTCAACGACGCGGCGGACAGCTCCGCCACCTTCTCCCGCGTCATGCCGCGCCGGAAACCCAGCAGCCAGAACGCGAGCAGCACCGAGATCGTCAGCGCCACCGCGGGCGTGCCGAAGAACGTCGCCACCGAGTACAGCCGCGTGCCCTTGGTCAGCAGGATCGAGCCGAACGTGCCGGCGAGGATCAGCACCAGCGGCAGGCCGATGATCGAGAGCACCAGGCCGAGCGACGGCGGGTCGCGATCGTCGCCACCGTTCTCCGCCCGCGCGACCTCGGCCGCCGCCAGCATCTCCTCCGGGACGGGCACGTTGATGCGCTTGCCGATCCAGTACGAGTACAGGACACCGCCGACGAACCACGACGGGAGCGCCACCGCGAGACCCATGATGATGATCCAGCCGAGCGACACCCCCAGCAGACCGGCTGCCGCCACCGGTCCCGGGTGAGGTGGCATGAACGCGTGCATGACCGAAAGGCCCGCGAGCAACGGCATGGCGAACAACACGATCGACTTGCCGCTGCGCTTGGCCGCCACGTAGACGAGCGGCGCGAGCACGAAGATGCCGATGTCGAAGAAGACCGGCACACCGAAGATCAGGCCGGCGAGGCCGATCGCGACCGGCGCCTTCTTCTCGCCGAACGCGTTCATCAGCTTGTCCATCAGCACCTGCGCGCCGCCGGACGCCTCGAGGATCGCGCCCAGCAGCGTGCCGAGGCCGATGATCGCGGCGATGTGCCCGAGGATGGAGCCGAAGCCCTTCTCCAGCAACGAGTCCGAGGCCTTCTGCGCCGACCCGACCAGCTGCTCCACCGGCACGCCCGCGAGGAGCGCGACCAGCAGTGCGACGACGATCAGCGCGATGAACGGCTCGACCTTGAACTTGATGATCAGCAGGAGCAGCACCGCGATGCTGACCACCGCGAGGGTCAGCAGACCCGGTGTTGAGTGTTGCAACCAGTCGATCACGGGCGGCTCCTGAGTGAATGGCCTGGCAATGCGCCGGTGGCGGTTCCGTCGTCGATCACCGGCACCCCGTTGCAGAACACGAACGGGATGCCGGTGGCCTGCTGCCTCGGCTGGTCGAAGGTCGCCGTGTCGGCGATCGTGGCCGCGTCGAACAGCACCAGGTCGGCCGCGAACCCCTCGCGGACCAGACCCCGGTCGGTGAGCCGCAAGCGTTTGGCGGCCCGGCCGGTGAGGTGCTCGACGCACTCCTCCAGGCTCAGCACGCCCAGCTCGCGGACGTAGCGCGCGAAGTAGCGGGGGAACGTGCCCCACGCGCGCGGGTGGGGGCGGTCGCCGACGAGCAGCCCGTCGCTGCCGCCGGTGTGCGCCGGGTGCTTCATGATCGCCTGCACGTTCTCCTCGTGCCCCACGTGCATGAGGCAGGAGGTACCCAGGCGTTCGTCGACCAACACGTCGAAGTACAGGTCGGCCGGGGTGCGCCCGAGCCGTGCCGCGGACCGCAGGACGCTCGCGCCGACGAGGTGCGCGTTGCGGTCGTTGCGGACCCCGTTGATCTCGATGGAGTCCCAGTCGACCGGCACGCCGTGGCAGCCGTCCGAGCCGATCTCCTCGATCTCCGCGCGGATGCGCTCACGGGTGTCCACATCGGACAACCGGGCCAGCGCGCTGTCCGGTCCGCCCTCCGTCGCCCAGGACGGGAGCAGCGCGGACAGGTACGTCGCGCCCGGCAGGTACGGGTAGGTGTCCAGCGAGATGTCGGCACCGCCCGCGATCGCGTCGTCCAGCAGCGCCAGCAGCTCCGGTGCCCTGCCCTTGTTCACCGGGAAGTTCATCGTGGCGTGCGCGAGGTGCAGCGGGCAGCCGGAGCGCTTCGACACGTCCACCATCTCGGCGTACGCCTCCAGCGCGCCCGCGCCGTAGCTGCGGTGGTGCGGGCTGTAGAAACCGCCGTGGCTCCCGACGACCTCGCAGAGCTGCACCAGCTCGGACGTGTCCGCGTACATGCCGGGCGTGTAGGTGAGCCCGGAGGACATGCCGAAAGCGCCCTCCGCCAACGACTTCGCGAGCTCGTCCTTCATCGCGAGCAGCTCGGCCCCGGTCGCCGGCCGGTCCTCCCAGCCGACGGCGAGCATCCGCAGCGTCCCCTGCGGCACCAGGTACGCGGCGTTGACCGCGATGCCCTGGTCGAGCCGGTCGAGGTACTGCCCGACCGAGCGCCAGTTCCAGTCGAAGCCCGGCGGGTCGTCGTTCCACCCGGCGAGCTGGCCGCGCAACGTGGCGAGCACCTCGTCGTTCGCCGGCGCGTAGGACAGGCCGTCCTGGCCGAGCACCTCGGTCGTGACCCCTTGCGAGACCTTCGCCAGGTGGTCCGGCTCGGCGAGGATGCGCAGGTCCGAGTGCGAGTGCATGTCGATGAACCCCGGCGCGAGCACGAGCCCGTCCGCGTCGATCGACCGCGTGGCGGAGATCCCGCTGCCGATGGACGAGATGACGCCGTCCTTGATCCCCACGTCCGCCTGGTAGGCGGGCGCGCCCGTGCCGTCGGCGATCAGTGGTCCGCGCAGGACGACGTCGTCCATCAGGGCACTCCCCTTCTAGAAGTAGGTGCGGATCAGGTCGACCACGGTCGTGCCCTGCACGACCGGGATCAGCTGCCACTTGTCGAACACCGTGCAGGGGTGCGACAGGCCCAGCCCGACCCAGTCGCCGACCCGGACCGTGGCCTCGGGACCGAGCTTCAGGAACGCGTGCTGGTCGTTCAGCGCGGTCACCTCGGCCTGGGTCAACGGGGCGACCGCGCCGTCGCGGCGGCGCAGCAGCTGCGGCTCCGGCAGGCCCTCGTCGAACG
This sequence comes from Lentzea chajnantorensis, assembly GCF_054300775.1. Classification (NCBI taxonomy): domain Bacteria; kingdom Bacillati; phylum Actinomycetota; class Actinomycetes; order Pseudonocardiales; family Pseudonocardiaceae; genus Lentzea; species Lentzea chajnantorensis. The sequence continues at coordinate 3,079,738 of NZ_JBSDZT010000002.1, forward strand.
ACGCGTCGCGCTTGCCGATCGTGAGCAGCGCCAGGTCGCGCTGGGGCCGTGAGGTCACCTGGGCCCACGCCTTGAGCGCCGGCCGGAACGGCTCCACGCCGTCGATCCGCGCGAACGGCGAGATGCCGCGGTAGAAGCCGTCGTCGTGCGTGATGTACGCGCCGCTGCGCAGCACCGGGGTGACCGGCATCGGCCACGGCTGCGTCAGCGTGGCCGCGACCTGGTCGAAGTACGCGCTGCCGCCGGCGGTGACGACCACCTCGTCGAGCTCGTCGAACAGACCGGCGTCGGCGAGCTGGACCACGAGCCCGCGCAGGTCGGCGAGGTAGCGGTCCACGACGGACTGCGACGACTCGGACGCGTCGTGCGCCAGGGCGCCCTCGTAGCCGCCCGCTCCGACCAGGCGCAGCACCGGGCTCTGGGCGGCCGCGCGGGCCACGGCCAGCGCGGTCTCCACGTCCCGCGCGCCGGTGCGGCCACCGGGTGCGCCCAGCTCGACCAGCACGTCCACCGGGCGTCCCGGCTGGAGCTCCTGCAGCGTCTCGCTCATCAGCGCGACACCGGCCTCGGAGTCGACCCAGCAGCTGAACTCGAACCGCGGGTCCGCGTCCTGCTCGGCGACCAGCCAGCGCAGGCCGGCCGGGTCGAGCAGCTGGTTGGCGAGCAGGACGCGTTGCACGCCGAACGCCCGGTAGACGCGTGCCTGCGACGCGTTGGCCGCGGTCAGGCCCCAGACGCCGTGCTCGATCTGCCGCTGGAACAGCTGCGGCGCCATCGTCGTCTTGCCGTGCGGCGCGAGCTTGACGCCGTGGTTGTCGCACCACGTCGCCATCGTCGTCAGGTTGTGCTCCAACGCGTCCGCGTTGAGCACGACCAGCGGGCCGACGAACTCGTCGGCGAACAGGTCGAGGCGGCGGTCCGCGACCTCGCCGATCGTCGAGCCGAAGACGCTCGACGGCAGGCCCTTGAACCGCCAGTCGACGCGTTCGGACCGGATGCCGGCGACCGCGGAGAGGTTCATCTCCGTCAGTTGTTGCATATTTTGCAACTCCCATTGCGCGATGTGATGCTGGAGTGTGTAGCATTCGGGTGCGCCGCCGTCAACGAACACCTCTGGAGCACGCATGCGGTTCGAACACGTTGGCGGTGTCGTGTGTCTCGGCGAGACCATGGTGATGATGGTTCCGGCTGAACCCGGTCCCGTGCACCTGGTGCGCACCTGGCACCGCGCCATCGGCGGTGCCGAGTCCAACGTCGCCTGCCACCTGTCGCGCCTGGGCGTGTCCTCGTCGTGGGTGAGCGCGGTCGGCGACGACTCGTTCGGCCGTGCCGTGCTCGACACCGTCGGCGGGTTCGGCGTGGACGTCTCCGGGGTGCGGGTCGACCCGGCGCGGCCGACCGGCCTGTACGTGAAGGAGGCCTCACCGCACGGCAGCCCGGTGCGCTACTACCGGCGCGGGTCGGCGGCCTCCGGCATGGGCCCGGAGATGATCGACCGGCTCGGCCTGGACGAGGTCGCGCTCGTGCACCTCAGCGGGATCACGGCCGCGTTGTCCGACTCCTGCCTCGCCCTGCTGCGGGAGCTGCTGCGCAGGCCGCGGCACGGGTTCCGGATCTCGTTCGACCTGAACTGGCGGCCGGCGCTGTGGACCGACCGCGACCCGCGGGTGCTGCGCGAGCTCGCCGACCTGGCCGACGTCGTGCTGGTCGGCGCCGACGAGGCCGAGCTGGTGTGGGGGACCGGCGACCCCGCGCGGCTGCGCGCGTTGCTGCCCGGCCCGAAATCGCTGGTCGTGAAGCAGGGCGCGGACGGCGCGACGCTGCTGGAGGACTCGGGTTCGTGGTTCGAACCGGCGCTGGAGGTGCGGGTCGTGGAACCCGTGGGCGCCGGTGACGCGTTCGCGGCGGGGTTCCTCGCGGCGACCCTGGCCGGCGAGCCGCCCTCGGTGCGGCTGCGGGCGGGACACCTGCAGGCGGCCTCCGCTTTGCTGACCGCGGAGGACGTCGGCGATCCTTTGCCCGGCGACGTGACAGCACGCCTGCTGCACGCCGATCCGCAGACCTGGGCCGCCGCCCGCCTGGAGGGGTAGATGAGCCAGAGCCTCGACCGCGCGCTCACGCTGGTGGGCCAGCTCGCGACCGGCCCGAAGACGCTGGACGAGCTGTCCGGCGTGATCGGCGTGCACAAGTCCACGACGCTGCGCCTGCTGCGCACCCTGGAGACGCACCGGTTCGTCCAGCGCGACGGCGTGCACCACTACCGGCTCGGCACGGCGCTGTTCGACCTCGCCCACCGCGCCCTGGAGGAACGCGACGTGCGCCGCGCCGCCGAACCCGCGTTGCGCGAGCTGAACTCCAAGCTCGGCTACACCCTCCACCTCGCGTCCTATGAGGACGGTGAGGTCATCTACATCGACAAGTACGAGTCCTCGCACCCGATGCGCATGTACTCCCGCATCGGCCGCCGCGCCCCGCTGCACTGCACCGCCGTGGCCAAGATCCTGCTGTCCGGCCTCCCGCCCGCCGCGCTGCAGAAGGTGCTGGCGACCATGGAGTTCCCGCGCCTGACCGCGAACACCATCACCGGTCGCGCCGGCTACCTCGCCGAGCTGGACCGCGTGCGCGCCAACGGGTACGCCGTCGACAACGCCGAGCACGAGGACTTCATCCACTGCATCGCCGCACCCATCCGCGGTGCCCGCGGCGAGGTGATCGCGGCCGTCTCGATGTCCGTGCCCAAGGTGCTGCTCGACTTCGACGGGCTGCTCGCGCACCTGCCAGAACTGCTCGCCACCGCAGAGGCCGCTTCCGTCGAATGCGGTCACGTTCCGAGGTAAGGGGATTTTCCGTTGTCCAAGGTTGAGATCAAGACTGCCGACGCGCCGCAGCCGGTGGCCCGCTTCTCGCAGGGTGTGCGCAAGGGCAACATCCTGCAGGTGGCAGGCCAGGTCGCGTTCGACCCGTCCTCCGGTGAGATCGTCGGCACCACCGTCGCCGAGCAGACCCGCCAGACGTTCGCGAACCTCAACGCCGTGCTCGCCGCCGGTGGCGCGTCCATCGACGACGTCGTGATGATCCGCGTGTACCTCACCGACACCGCGCACTTCGCGGAGCTGAACGAGGTCTACGGCGAGTTCGTCACCGACCCGGCCCCGGCGCGGACCACCGTGTACGTGGGACTGCCGGCCGGGTTGCTGGTGGAGATCGACGCACTGGCCGTCGTGGACTGACGACCCGCTCGGCGGGCTTTTTCGCCCGCACAGCGCGCCGGACACCGGCTACTGCGGTTTCCTGGGGGCGCACCTCCCGGCCGGGAGGTGCGCCCTTCGCCCGCGAGTGCCTGCGCCAGGCCGAACGACCGGTGACGGCGTTGTTCTCGATCTCCGAGCCGTACGACGACGTCGTGCCGGTGACCACGCACGTGACGTTCTGGGCGCATCGGCGTGAGGCCGAGGACTTCGTGGGCTCCGATCAGCAGCTGATGTTGTTGAGCACCGAGCCGACGACCTGCCGCACGACGAGGCGGTGGCGCTGGTCAACGCCTGTTGGAGCGACCCGAGCAGGCGCTGTTCGCTGCTCTGCGGCGGAGTGATCATCGACGCCGGATTGGTCACGTGGCAGCATCCGCCCCATGAAGTGGTACGCGGACAGACCGGTCAGGCTCACGCGTCAGGTGGTGGCAGACCTCCTCGCCGTCGGGTGGGTGGCGCTCTGGATCTGGGTGGCCACCACGGTCCACGACTGGGTGCTCGAGCTGCGGGCGCCGGGCGACGGGCTGGTCAGCGCGGGCGTCAGCATCCGCGACGTCTTCACCAACGCCGCCGGCAAGGCCAGGGGCGTCCCCTTCGTCGGGGAAGACCTGTCCGGGGCGCTGGGCAACGGCACCAAGGCCGGCGAGACCCTGACCGACGCGGGCAACGCGCAGATCGGCGTGGTGCAGGACTCCGCGTTCTGGCTCGCCGCGGCGCTGGTCGTCGTCCCGGTGCTGTTCCTGCTGATCACGTGGTTGCCGGTCCGGCTGCGGTACGCGCGCAGGGCCGCCGGGGTCGCGCGGCTGCGCGACAAGCCGGACCTGCTGGCGCTGAGGGCGCTCACCAGCCTCTCGCCGCGGCAGCTCGCGAAGTTCGGCGGAGATCCCGCGGTGGCGTGGCGCACCGGCGACACCGACGTGATCGACGAGCTGGCCCGGCGCGAGCTCGCCTCGCTGGGGGTGCGGGCATGACCGCGATCGCGGTGATCGCCGCCGTGGTGTCGCTGTGCTCGGTGGCGGTGGCGCTGTGGCAGGCGCGGGAGGCGAAGAACGCGCAGGAGGCGGCGCGCAAGGCGCAGGAGGAGGCCGCGGCGGCCCGCAAGGCCGTCGAGCAGGCCACCTCGAGCGCGTTGCAGGCCAAGACGGCGGTCGAGGAGTCGCGCAAGGCGGCCGAGGACGCGCGCAGGGGCGTCGACGAGGCCCGCGGCGCGGCGGTGAGCGCTCAGGACGCCGCCGGTGCCGCGCGGATGCTGGCCGACGAGGCGCAGCGGGCGGGGCAGTTCGCGATCGAGCGGGTCGAGGAGGTCGCCGAGAGCGTCTCGGCCGAACGGCGGCGGCGCGGCATGCCCTCGTTCGAGATCACGCCGGGCGCACCGGACGAGTTCCACCTCAGCTACGTGGGCGGGCCGCCGGTGCTCGACCAGGTCACCGTCTCGGTCGTGCCGGGCTCGCGGGTGCTCGGGCTGTCGGTGGGCGACGAACCGCCGGGCGAGCAGGTCGAGATCGGCCCGCTGCCCAACGGCGCCAGCGTCGCGTTCCGCGCCGCCACCGGCCAGCGGGCGTCACCGGTGTTCTCGGTGAGCGCCCAGCCGTGGGAGCCCGTGGTGGTGCGGGCGGATCAGTAGACGGGACCGGTGAACTTCTCGCCGGGGCCCTGACCCGGCTCGTCGGGCACGACGGAGGCCTCGCGGAACGCGCGCTGCACCGACTGGAGACCGTCCTTCAGCGGTGCGGCGTGCGGGCCGAGGTACTCCGACGAGGCGGTCACCAGGCCGGCCAGCGCCGTGATCAGGCGGCGGGCCTCGTCGAGGTCGCGGCGCGGCGAGCTGTCCGGGTCCGGGTCCGCGAGGCCGAGGCGCTCCGCGGCGGCGGACAGCAGCATCACGGCCGCACGGCTGATGACCTCGATGCTGGGGACGTCGCCCAGGTCGCGGACGTCGTCTTCAAGGGTGCCTTCAAGCGGATCGGTCACGCCGCCCATTCAAGCAAGCGGACCCCACCCGGCCTCGATTCGGGGGTTGACAACCGCGTCTGCTACTATTTCCGACGCGACCAGCTCCCGCTCGTGCGGGAGCGGCAAGTGGAGCCCCGCTCCCACCCGCGATCACCGCTTGTTGAGGTGGCCGGGTCCGGTCCTCCTGGCAGCAGGGCGCACGGGTGCCCTCCGCCAGGTCTGTGATCGGTCGGAAGCGGGCCCTGTCGTCATCGACGACGGGGCTCTTGTTTTTGGCGCAAACGAGTCTCAAAGGACGTGAATGACAAGTCCCTCGAACCGCGGTGCACCCGTCAGCACCGAGCCGCGCATCAACGACCGCATTCGGGTGCCGGAAGTTCGTCTGGTCGGGCCGAATGGTGAGCAGGTCGGGATCGTTCGCATCGAGGACGCGCTCCGACTCGCGCAGGAAGCGGATCTCGACCTCGTCGAGGTCGCCGCTCAGGCTCGCCCGCCGGTCTGCAAGCTGATGGACTACGGCAAGTTCAAGTACGAGACCGCGCAGAAGGCGCGCGAGTCCCGTCGGAACCAGCAGCTGACGGTCATCAAGGAGCAGAAGCTCCGGCCGAAGATCGACCCGCACGACTACCAGACGAAGAAGGGCCACGTGGCCCGCTTCCTCTCGCACGGGAACAAGGTCAAGGTGACCATCATGTTCCGCGGTCGCGAGCAGTCGCGCCCCGAGCTCGGCTACCGGTTGTTGCAGAAGCTGGCGGAGGACGTCGCGGAGCTGGGCTTCGTCGAGTCGAACCCCAAGCAGGACGGCCGCAACATGATCATGGTGTTGGCGCCGCACAAGAACATCAAGCCGCGTCCGGTCAAGCAGGAGCAGGACGGCGTCGTCGAAGCCGACGAAGCCGCCGAGGCCACCGAATAAGGACGCATGGCCGCCCCCGACCCGGTGGGTAGCACGAGACGAGGACGGAAATGCCGAAGAACAAGACGCACAAGGGCACCGCGAAGCGAGTCCGGGTGACCGGCAGCGGGAAGGTCGTCCGCGAGAAGACGGGCAAGCGCCACCGCCTGGAGGTCAAGTCCAGCCGTGAGACGCGTCGCATGGCCGGCACGACCGTGGTCTCCCCGGCCGACGCCCCCCGCATGAAGAAGCTGCTCGGTCTCTGACCTGCTTCGACCCCCTAGCTAATTTCGGGGCGGCAGCACCAGGCTCTGGTGAGCACCGCCCCCATGAGATCGACAGGATGGACCCGTGGCACGCGTCAAGCGGGCTGTGAACGCCCAGAAGAAGCGCCGTACCACCCTCGAGCTGGCCAGCGGCTACCGCGGTCAGCGTTCGAGGCTGTACCGCAAGGCCAAGGAGCAGGTGCTCCACTCGCTCAACTACGCGTACCGCGACCGCCGTGCGCGCAAGGGCGACTTCCGCAAGCTGTGGATCCAGCGCATCAACGCCGCTGCCCGCGCGAACGGGATGACCTACAACCGCCTCATCCAGGGCCTGCGCCTGGGCGGTGTCGAGGTCGACCGCAAGATCCTGGCCGACCTCGCCGTCACCGACGCGACCGCGTTCGCCGCCCTCGTCGAGATCGCCCGTGGCGCGCTCCCGGCCGACGTGAACGCCCCGGCCGAGGACAAGGCCTGAGCCACCACGCACCCGGTCAACGACCCGAGGCAGCTCCGTTCACCGAACGGACGCCTCGGGTCGTTGCTGCTCGCCACCTGACCCGCCGCCAGGGCCGTGACAAGGCAGGCCGGTTCCTCGTCGAGGGCGCCCAGGCCGTGCGGGAAGCACTCGCCTGGCGCCAGGGCGAGGTCCACGAGCTCTTCGTCACCGCGACCGCCGCCGACCGCAACCCCGAGCTGCTCCGCACCGCTGCCGACGCGGGCATCCGGATCAGCGAGGTGACGGACAAGGCCGCCGCGTCGCTGTCCGAGACCGTGACACCGCAGGGTCTCGTCGCCGTGTGCGACGCGGTCCCGCAGCCGCTCGACCGGGCGCTGTCCGGTTCTCCGCGGCTCGTCGCGGTGCTGTACGGCGTGTCCGACCCGGGCAACGCCGGCACCGTCACCCGCGTGGCCGACGCGGCGGGAGCCGACGCGGTGATCTTCGCGGGCGATGCGGTCGACCCGCACAACGGCAAGTGCGTGCGCGCCTCCACGGGCTCGCTGTTCCACCTGCCCATAGCCCGGTCCCGCGACGCCGGTGAGGTCTTCGCGGCCTGCCGCGCGGCCGGTCTCACCCTGGTGGCCGCCGACGGGTACGCGGAGCAGGACCTGGTCGAGGCCTCCGCCAAGGGCGAGCTGAACCGGCCCACCGCGTGGGTGTTCGGCAGCGAGGCGCACGGGCTGCCCGACGACGTAGTCACCTCCCTCGACACCGCGCTGAAGGTGCCGCTGTACGGGGCCGCCGAGAGCCTCAACCTGGCGACGGCCGCCGCGGTCTGCCTCTACGCCTCCGCCCGCGACCAGCGCAGCTGATCAGGCCGCGGAAAACCGCTGGCGCGCAGTCGCGTTTTTCGTATCGTGTGCCGGTGCGCGAACCCGAGATCGAACTCCTCTGCTCCCAGCTCACCGCCTACTACGTCTTCCCGGACACGGCGGTCGAGATCGCCGCGGTCCTGCGCGGCCGGCTCGCCGAGGGCGCGTACGCCGGCGTGGACGACGAGCGGTTCGCCGCGCTCGTGACCGAGGACCTGCAGAAGGTCAACGGCGACAAGCACCTGCGGCTCCTGCACAGCCACGACGAGGTGTCCGAGTCCGACCAGGGGTCGGCGTGGGACCCGGTGGCGTACCGGCGGGAGGCCGAGCTGGACGCGTTCGGCATCACCCGCGTCGAACGGCTCGCCGGCAACGTCGGCCTGCTGGCCCTGCGCCTGCTGCACGACGCCGAGATCGCCACCCCGGCCGTCACCGCGGCCATGACGCTGCTCGCCCACACCGACGCGCTGATCATCGACCTGCGCGCCAACGGCGGCGGTGACCCGCACACGGTCGCGTTGATCTGCAGCTACCTGTTCGACGAGCCGGTGCACCTCAACGACATCTACAACCGGCCCGCCGACACGACGCAGCAGTTCTGGACGTTGCCGCACGTGCCGGGCCCGAAGTTCGGCGGCACCAAGCCGGTGTACGTGCTGACGAGCGGCCGCACGTTCTCCGGTGCCGAGGAGCTGAGCTACAACCTGCGGCAGAACGAGCGCGCCACCCTCGTCGGCGAGACCACGAAGGGCGGGGCGCACCCCGGCGACCGCTACCGCGTCGGCCCGCACCTCAAGTCGTCCATCCCGAACGGCCGTGCCATCAACCCGGTGTCCGGCACCAACTGGGAGGGCGTCGGTGTCGTGCCGCACGTCGAGGTGCCCGCCGCCGAGGCGTTCGACGTCGCGTACCGCGAGGCCCTGACCCACGTCCTGACCCTGGGCTCCGACGGCCCGCGCCGCGCCATCCACGAGGCCGCGACCGCCGCCCTCACCTCGATGTGACCGCACGCGGGGCCCTTTCGTGCTCTCCTGGTGAACGAAAGCTCCCCGCGTGCACCCGCTTCTGATGTCACGCGGGAGTCCTTCGTTTCCCTCAGGGGAACGAAAGGGCCCCGCGTGGCGGTCAGGAGAGGCGGGCGGTCAGGGCGCGGACCAGGGGGTCGGTGCCGGGGGTTTTCTGCTGGGCGCTCAGGGCGTCCGACAACGCCGAGAGCACCTCGCCGACCAGTGAGTCGTCGGGGAGCAGGGTTGCGGCGCGGCGGGCCTCGGACTCGGAGCCCTCGGGGTCGCCCGCCTCCAGCAGCACCCGTGCCGAGCGCACGACCAGGAACGTCCGCCAGCCGTCCTCCGACAACGAGGTCGCCAGCGCCTCCGCCTCGCGGTTGTACTTGATCGCCAGCGCGTACTCACCGGCCTGCGAGTGCAGGAACGCCCTGATCGCCGCGATCTCCGCCTGCCGCCGGGTGACCTCGGTGAGGTCGTCCAGCGACGGCAGCAGGGCTTCGGCGTCGTCGAGGGCCGAGCGGGTCTCCCGCACCGCCTCACCGGGCAGGGCGGAGGCCAGCTCGATCAGCGAACCGACGGCCTCGGAGACGTTGCCCTCCGACTGCCACAGCTCGGCGGCGGCGCGGTAGGTCGCCGTCGCCTCCTCGTGCTCGTCGGTCCGGTGCAGCACCGAGGCGAGCGCGTCGAGCAGGAACGCGCGGCGGCCGACCTCCTCGGCGGGCAGCAGGGCGGCGGCCTCCCGCAGGTGCTTCACGGCGTCGGGCAGCTCGTCGAGCGTGCGGCAGACCTGGCCGAGCCGGAACACGATCTGCAGGCGCAGGTCCTCCTGGCCCTCCTGCACCAGCCGCAGCGCCTCCTCCAGCACCTCGGCGGCCTCGACGAACCGGTTCGTCTGCACGTAGCCGCCGCTCAGCGCGAAGCAGAAGTGCGCGGTGTGGCCGGGGGAGAGGTGCACGCGCGAGACCGCCACGGCCTCCCGCAGCTCCGCCAGGCAGGCACCCTCCTGGTCGAGCTCCTGGATCGCGGCCACCTGGTACCAGCGCGCCTCAGCCGACTCCGGCAGCGGGAACGACGACACGAACGCCGCCGCGGTCGCCAGCGCCTCCGGCACGCGCTGCTGCAGGGTCTCGAGCCGCAGCCGCATCCGCAGGCCCTCGAAGCGGGCGTTCGGCGGCAGGTCACCGGCCAGCGCGGCCACGACGTCGGCGTACGCGCCGTCGAGGTCCTGCTGCCGGGCCTTGTGCTCGGCGGCCTGCACGAGCACCCGGCCGCGCAGCTCCGGAACGTCCAAGGAGGACGCGAGTGCCATCATCTCGCCGGCCTGGTCGTGCTGGTGCTCCTCGTCGAGGAGCTCGGCCAGCGACAGCGCGGCGATCGTGCGCGTGTAGTCGGTGGTGGCCTCGGCCAGGCACCGCTGCGCGAGCTCCCGGCCGTTCTCCAGCTTGACGGCCATCCTGGCCCGGTAGCGCAGCGCCATGTCCGCGGGCAGTGCCGCCAGCAGCGCCTCGAAGTGCTCCTGCTCGAACGGCGCCAGGCCGCTCGTGATCCGGCGGATTCCGGCGTGCGCGGCCAGGTCCGGCGGCAGCAGCGCGTCCATGTCGGCGGGCAGCGAGTCGAGCATCCGCCGCGCCTGCACGAAGTCACCGCTCTCGTACAGCTCGACCATCCGCGTGGCGATGTCGACGGGGTCGCCGAAGACGACCGGCTCCTCCGCCGGCGCCGGCGCCGCGGCCACCGGGACCGCCAGCGGCACGTGCGGGTAGTCGGCCTGCTCCAGCGCCTTCGTCACGCGCTCGGTCCACGCCGGGGTGCCGTTGCGCTCGTCGAACGCCTTCGCGAGCTCGACGGCCCGCGCCGACAACCGGTCGAGCAGCTGGGCCGCGGTCAGCGTGCCCACCGACGGCACGTCGAACCCGACGTCGGCCGGGAGCCGCTTCAGCAGCACGGAGGCGCACTCGGCGAACGACATCTCGTCGGCCGGCAGCTGCGTCGCGGTCACCTTGTGCAGCGACCGGCGCAGGATCTCCTCGCCGCGGTCGAGGTTGCCGGTCAGCGCGCAGAACCGGATGTGCTCGTGCACGTACGAGGTGATCTCGTCGTCCTTGATCAACCGGTACGCGGTGGTGTGCGCGTGCGCGGCCTTCTCCAGGTCGCCGATCTCCAGCAACGGCCACAGCAGCGCGCTCAGGATGCCCTGCGGCTGCGTGGCGCACCCGGTGTTGCCGGACAGGCCCTCCCAGCCGTGGCCGGCGGCCTCGGAGTGCCGGCCGAGCCGCGCCAGCATCCACACCTGCTCCTCGACCACGCACGCGTCGCAGTCGGCCATCGGGCCGGACTCCGTGGCCAGGTACCTGCCGAGGTGCTCGCGCACGCCGTCCAGGTCACCGACGTGGTAGGCGTACTCCGCGCGGGCGCCGTGCACCGGCTGCACCGAGTACCCGAGCCGGCCGTAGCGGTCGGCGAGCTGCCCGATGACGGCCTGCAGCTGCTCCAGCGAGAACCGCGGGTCGCGGCGCAGGCCGGTGGAGATCCACTTGTGGGACCAGTCGAGCGAGTGGCGCTCGTAGTCGTTGAACGCCTCCGGGTCCTTCTCCTCCGCGCCCAGGCACCACGCGAACGGCGCCAGCATCAGGTCGTAGCGCGACAGGTAGTAGGCCGAGTCGATCATCGCGATCCGGCACGACACCCCGAGCGGCAGGTGGCCGAGCGCGTCGGACATCCGCGCCACCCGTTCCAGCGCCTCGTGCTTCGGCATGCCCGTGGGCATGTTGTAGGCCTCCAGGAACGCGTTCTCCGCGTCCTCCTCGGTGAAGTCGGCCATGTGATCACTTACCCCCAACGGCGCGGTCGAGCAGTTCCAGGAACGAGCGGTTCAGCGCCGCCGTGTCCTTCGGTCGCATGGCCCGCCGCGCCTGCAGGACGGCGTGCACGTACAGAGATTCGAGCGTCAGCTCCACGAGCGACGGGTCGGTCAGCCGCGCGAGCCGCTGCACCAGCGGGTTGCGGCAGTTCAGCACCAGCTGCTCCGGCCGGCCGGAACCGGTGTCCGCGGTCAGCTGCCCCAGCAGCTCCGCCCACAGCGGGTCGGCGTCGGCGGCGGTCTGCTCGGTGTCGAGCCTGCGCTGCTGCTCGGCGTTGCTGATCAGCAGCGCGGGCAGCGAGACCGGGTCGAAGTCGCGGACCACGGCGTCGCAGTCGTGCCGGTCCAGCGCCGCCGCGCCCTCCGCGAGCCGCAGCTTCAACGCGGCCTCGACGTCGGGTTCCGGATCGGCCAGTGCCGCCAGCAGCTCGCTCGGGGCGACCCGCCGCGCGACGGCGGGACCGTCGAGCGCGCTCAGCCGGTTCAGCAGCTCCATGTCGTAGGCGTAGCCGGCGTTGACCAGCCCGAGCCCCTGCGCCGCCGCGACCGGGGCGAGCTGGTGGAACTCGTCGACCTCGGGGATGTAGAGGATCGCGCCGTGCTTGCGCCTGAACTGCCGCAACGGGATCGCACCGTCCGTGGTCTCGAACGGCAGCCACCGCTCCACCAGCCGCAGCATCTCGTCGTCGGACCGGGCCAGCGACTTGATGCCCAGGTGGTGCGCGGCCAGCAGCTCACCCGCGCGGCGCGGCTCGATCGCGTCCAGCCGGATCAGCCAGTCGCGGATCTGCTCGCCCAGCTCCTCGCGCACCGCCAGCAGCATCTCGTCCTGGTACAGCGACTCGCGCGACGCCGTCGGGCGGATCGCGGACGCGTCGACCACGCACCGCACGAAGTACGCCCAGTCCGGCAACAGGCCCTCGACGTTGTCGCCGACCAGCATCCGCTTCAGGTACACCCGGTGCGTCTGGCGCGTCCCGGGGTGCACGCCTGAGGGCAGCACGAACGCGACACCGGTCAGCCCGGCCGCCTCGACCTCGATCGGGATCGCCTCGAACGGCGTGAACCCCAGCACCTGCTCGCAGTAGGCGGACAGGTCCGCGTCCTCGTCGTCCCACGGCCGCAGCCCGCGCGTCACGACCTCGCCGTCCACCGTGACGACCGCGGGCAGCAGATCGCCGTAGTCGCTCACCAGCGGCCGCACGACGTCGGCTTCCAGCCAGTGCTCGTTGCCGCGCGACGCCCGCAGCACCACCGTCGTCCCGACGGCCACCTCACCGTCCACGGCGGACACGGAGTAGTTGCCGGAGGAGTCCGCCTGCCACCGCACGGCCGCACCACCGCGGGCCGAGCGCGTGATCACCGTCACCGAGGAGGCGACCAGGAAGCACGACAGCATGCCGACGCCGAACTGCCCGAGGAACCCCTCGCGGGCGAAGCCCAGGTCGTCGCGCTTCGAGGTGCGGCCGAGCGTCGACAGCAGCCCGTGCACCTCGTCCTCGGTGAGGCCCACACCGCTGTCGGTGATCGTCAGCTCGGGGCCGCAGGTGATCGAGACCTCGGCCGGGCAGGACGGGTCGAGCTCGCGCCGTGCCGTGATCGCGTCGACGGCGTTCTGCAGCAGCTCGCGGACGTAGACGCGCGGGCTGCTGTACAGGTGGTGGCTGAGCAGGTCGATGATGCCGCGCAGGTCGACGCGGAAGGTGTGCGACATGATGCCGCCCATCCTAAGGACGCGATCCACGCCGGCGCCGCCATTTATGTGGAACGGCCCGGGGCGGTCAAGTGGGCACCCACTAGGATCGGGGAGTTGATTACCGAGTCCGTGACGGGAGCTGTCCTACAACCATGTCCGGAGCCAACGACCCGTACGACCCCAAGCAGGTCGCGGCGCTGTCGGCCGAGCACCTCGACGCCGCCGTGCAGAAGGCGCGCGAGGCGTTCGCCGGGGCAGCCGACCTGGAGGCGCTGGCCGCGGTCAAGCCCGGCCACCTCGGCGACCGGTCGCCCGTGCTGCTGGCCCGCCGTGAGATCGGGGCGCTGCCGCCCAAGGCCAAGGCCGACGCCGGCAAGCGGGTGAACGAGGCGCAGTCCGCGATCAAGGTCGCCTTCGACGAGCGCCACGCGGTGCTCGCCGTCGAGCGCGACGAGCGGGTGCTGCGCGAGGAGACCGTCGACGTCACGCTGCCCTGGGACCGCTTCCCGCGCGGCGCGCGCCACCCGATCACCACGCTCGCCGAGCGCATCGGTGACGTCTTCGTGGCCATGGGCTACGAGGTCGCCGAGGGCCCCGAGCTCGAGACCGAGTGGTTCAACTTCGACGCGCTGAACTTCGGCAAGGACCACCCGGCGCGGTCGATGCAGGACACCTTCTACGTCGCGCCGGCCGACTCCGCGCTGGTGCTGCGCACGCACACCTCGCCGGTGCAGGCCCGCACGCTGCTCGACCGCGAGCCGCCGGTGTACGTGGTGTGCCCCGGCCGCACGTTCCGCACCGACGAGCTCGACGCGACCCACACCCCGGTGTTCCACCAGGTCGAGGGCCTCGCCGTGGACAAGGGCCTCACCATGGGCCACCTCAAGGGCACGCTCGACGCGTTCGCCCGCGCCATGTTCGGCGAGGACTCCCGCACCCGGCTGCGCCCGTCGTTCTTCCCCTTCACCGAGCCGTCGGCCGAGGTCGACGTGTGGTTCCCGGAGCGCAAGGGCGGCGCAGGCTGGGTCGAGTGGGGCGGCTGCGGCATGGTCAACCCCAACGTGCTGCGCGCCTGCGGCGTCGACCCGGACGTCTACTCCGGCTTCGCGTTCGGCATGGGCCTGGAGCGGACGCTGCAGTTCCGCAACGGCCTGCCCGACATGCGCGACATGGTCGAGGGCGACGTCCGCTTCACCCAGCCTTTCGGAACGGAGGCCTGAGCCGGATGCGCATCCCGGTCAGCTGGCTGGTCGAACACCTCGGTTTCGACGAGATCCCCACCCCTGACGAGCTCGCCGAGGCGTTCGTGCGCATCGGCATCGAGGTCGAGGAGGTGAGCCCGCTCGGTCCCGTCACCGGCCCGATCGTCGCCGGTCGCGTCGTCGAGATCGAGGAGCTCACCGAGTTCAAGAAGCCGATCCGCTACTGCAAGGTCGAGGTCGGCCCCGAGCAGGTCAACAACATCATCTGCGGTGCCTCGAACTTCGTCGAGGGCGACTCGGTCGTCGTCGCGCTGCCCGGTGCCGTGCTGCCCGGCGGCTTCACGATCTCGGCGCGCAAGACGTACGGCCGCACGTCCGAGGGCATGATCTGCGCCGCGGACGAGCTCGGCATCGGCGACGACCACTCCGGCATCCTCGTGCTGCCCTCGGGCACCGCGACGCCCGGTGACGACGCGATGGAGCTGCTCGGCCTGAACGACAGCGTCATCGAGGTCTCGCCGACACCCGACCGCGGCTACGCGTTCTCGGTGCGCGGCCTGGCCCGCGAGATCGCCTGCGCGCTCGACGTGCCGTTCGGCGACCCCGGTGTCGTCGAGGTCCCGGAACCGGAGGGTGAGGCCTGGCCGGTCCACCTCGAAGACCGCGCCGGCTGCTCGCGCTTCGTCGCACGCCGGGTGACCGGTGTCGACCCGACCGCGCCCACGCCGTGGTGGATGCGCCGCCGCCTGATGCTCGCCGGCATGCGCTCCATCTCGCTGCCGGTCGACGTCACGAACTACGTGATGCTCGAACTGGGCCAGCCGCTGCACGCGTTCGACGCGGCAGCGGTCCAGGGCGCGCTGACCGTGCGCCGGGCGGTCGCGGGCGAGAAGCTCACGACCCTGGACGACGCGGTGCGTGCGCTGGACGTCGACGACATCGTCATCGCCGACGACTCCGGGGTCGTGTCACTGGCCGGTGTCATGGGCGGCGCGTCGACCGAGGTCCGCGACAGCTCCTCGGACATCCTGCTGGAGGCCGCGAACTGGGACCCGGCGTCCATCGCCCGCACGGTCCGCCGCCACAAGCTGCCGTCCGAGGCCGCCAAGCGCTTCGAGCGCACGGTCGACCCCGCGCTCGCCCCGGTCGCGCTGGAGCGGGCCGCGAAGCTGCTCGTGCACTACGGCGACGGCGCGATCAAGCCCGGCCGCACCGACGTCGGCGCGGCCGTGCTGCCCGAACCCGTGTCGATGCCGATCGACCTGCCCGACCGCATCGCCGGCGTCCGCTACGCCCGCGGTGTGACGGCACGGCGCCTCGGCCAGATCGGCTGCCAGGTCGCGGTGACCACCTCCGACGACGGCCAGACGATCGTCACGGCGACGCCGCCGACGTGGCGTGCCGACCTCGTGCAGCCCGCCGACCTGGTGGAGGAGGTGCTGCGGCTGGAGGGCTACGACACGATCCCCTCGGTGCTGCCGCCCGCGCCCGCCGGTCGTGGCCTGACCGAGCAGCAGCGCCGCCGCCGCACCGTGTGGCGCACGCTCGCCGAGGACGGTTTCGTCGAGGTCAAGCCGTTCCCGTTCATCGACCCGTCGGTGTTCGACGCGTTCGGTCTCGCGGAGGACGACGTCCGCCGCAACACCGTCGGCGTGCTGAACCCGCTGGAGGCGGACAAGAACGTCCTCGCGACGACGCTGCTGCCCGGCCTGCTGGAGACGTTGCAGCGCAACCTCGCCCGTGGCGCCAAGGACGTCGCGCTCTACAACGTCGCCCAGGTGACGTTGCCGCGCGCGCAGCAGGTCCCGGTGCCGTCGCTGGGCGTGGACCGCAGGCCCACCGAGGCCGAGGTCGCCTCGATGCTGGCCGCGCTGCCGCAGCAGCCGCTGCACGTCGCCGGTGTGCTGACCGGCCACCGCGAGCTGGCCGGCTGGTGGGGCAAGGGCCGCATCGCCGACTGGTCGGACGCCGTCGAGGCGGCCCGCCGCGCGGGCCAGGCCTACGGGGTGACCCTGCGCGTCGTGGCGTCGGACCTGCTGCCGTGGCACCCCGGCCGCTGTGCCGAGCTGCGCGTCGGCGACTGGCCCGTCGGCCACGCCGGTGAGCTGCACCCGAAGGTCGTCGAGGCGCTGGGCCTGCCCAAGCGCACGGTGGCGTTCGAGCTCGACCTCGACGCACTGCCGCTCGACGACCACCGCCCGGCCCCGGTCGTGTCGCCGTACCCGCCGGTGCTGCTGGACGTGGCGCTCGTCGTGGCCGCGTCCGTGCCGGTGCAGTCGGTGTCGGAGGTGCTCGGCGCGTCCGCGGGCGAGCTGCTGGAGGACATCCGGCTGTTCGACGTGTACACGGGCGAGCAGGTGGGCGAGGGCAAGAAGTCGCTCGCGTACTCGTTGCGCTTCCGCGCGCCGGACCGCACGTTGACGGTGGAGGAGGCGACCGCGGCCCGCGACGCCGCCGTGGCCGCCGCCGGTGAGCGCGTGGGAGCATCGCTGCGCGCCTGACCGGTCACTCGCGGTGAAGCCCGGGGTTCCGCGGAGTCCCGGGCTTTTCCGCGTCATGGGACGAGTGCCGTTGTCCAGAAGAACTGCCGTACCGAAGAATCGCTCGATCGGCTGAATCCCCGGAACCGGGATTTGGGGTCAAACCGGCAGGTGGTGGCCCTGGGTAGCTGTCAAGGTGCCGAAGGTCCTTCATTACAGGGGGAGATCGGCGCCCGACAGACGCTTGCGCAGTACGTGAAGGTTCTCCAAGATTGGCGGCGCGGCCCGCTGGGCCGAGGGGCGAAGCGATGAACCACCGGGCGAGTCTGGTCGCCGGTCCGGTGGGGAGCTAGAGGCGAACCCACCGCCTGGAGCAACAACTCTGGAGAGTTGCGCCATGCGTAGTTTGGGTCCCCGACTGGAGATCGCCGTGTCGTTGACGATCCTCATGGTCGGCGCGGCCGTGGTGGCGGCCATGCACCTCACGTGGCCGGAGCCGCAGGTCCCGGCGATGGCGTACTCCGTCAGCAGCGGCGAGTCGGGGATGCAGCAGCTCAAGCCGTTCGAGATCAACGACATCTCCGGTGCACCGGTCGAGCTCACGCCGGGTGCGGTGGGCCAGCGCACGGTGCGGCTGTCGAACCCGAACGCCGTCGGCATCATCGTCGAGAGCCTGTCCGCGGTGCCCGGTCAGCCGCTGGACGCCACGCAGCAGCGCGTCGAGGGCTGCCCGGCCGGTGTGCTGAGCGTCGTGCCGCTGACCGACGTCGTGGAGATCCCGGCGGGCGGAGCGGTCGAGGTGACCATGAAGGTCCAGGTCGCTGCGGACGTCCCCGCGGTCTGCGCCGAGCTGGTCTTCCCGCTCACCTACTCGGGCCGCGCCAAACACGGTTAGTCAGCCGCTCCCGCACCGCCGGCCACTCGTCGGCCAGCACGGAGTGGACGACCGTGTCGCGGCAGGTGCCGTCCGGTCGCGTGATGTGCCCCCGCAGCACGCCTTCCCGTTCCGCGCCGAGCTCCTCCACCGCCCGCTGCGACCGCACGTCCCCGGCGTCGGTGTACCAGGCCACCCGCACCGC
Organism: Lentzea chajnantorensis; assembly: GCF_054300775.1. Classification (NCBI taxonomy): domain Bacteria; kingdom Bacillati; phylum Actinomycetota; class Actinomycetes; order Pseudonocardiales; family Pseudonocardiaceae; genus Lentzea; species Lentzea chajnantorensis. The sequence continues at coordinate 3,097,738 of NZ_JBSDZT010000002.1, forward strand.
GCGGCGCGTCTCGAAGGCCTCGGTCAGCACCAGCAGCTCGGCCTCCGGGGTGATCTCGGTGCCGTGCCGGTCGGTGCCGACGACGGTGTACCCGATCACCAGCCTGCGGTGCTCCGGCACGACCTCGTAGAACGACGTCGTGCCCACCACGCGGCCCGTGCCGTTCTCGACCTGCGCGTACGGCTCGCGCGTGAGCACCGCGTCGGTGACCCACTGCCGCATCTCGTCGACCGTCCGCGGCCGGCTCGGCAGCCACGTCCAGAGGTCCGGGTCGCGGGTCGCCTCGAACAGGCCCTCCGCGTGTGCCGCGTCAGCGGTTCCAGCCGGACGTGCGTTCCCCTCATGCGGTCAACCTAGAGGTGTTTGAGGGCTTCGCGTCGTGACAACGGCGACAGGCCCGGCCGCGCGGCCACGAACGCCCGCACCCAGCCCGGCTCGGTCTTCGCGTACTCGCGCAACGCCCAGCCGATGCCCTTGCGCAGGAAGAAGTCCGGGTCGCCGGCGTTCGCGTCGACGCACGCCGTCAGCAGTTCGGTGTCGGTGGCCGCCTTGGCGCCCAGCTGGCAGATGACCGACGTCCGCCGCCGCCACCGGTCCGGGTCGGCCGACCACTGGAGCACCACCGGCCGGACGGCCGCGGGTTCCGAGCGCAGCAGCGGGCCGATCCGCTTGGCCGCGATCTCGTCGACGTGGTCCCACCACGCACCGGTCACGACCATCTCGTCGAACCACGGCAGGAGCTCGGCCGACTGAAATCGTTCGTCCCCGCTCAACGAGAGCGCGACATACCGTTCCTCGCGAAACTCCGCTTCCCGCCACAACCGCTGCACGGCGCGGAACCAAACGTTCCGGTCGTCGATTCGCGGCAACGTCCTCAGCAACGCCGTGCGACCCGGCTTCGGCACGCCCAGGAACGGCATGTCCGACTTCATGTACGCCCGCATCTGCGGTGCCTTAACCGGGTCGGCCAGCGCGGCCAGCCCCGTCCGCACGGCGTCGACCAACACGTCCTCGGCAGTCACAGCGGCACTGTACGACCGGAGTCCCGCTCGCGCGGGCGTTGACCCGACTGCCCGAGGCCCGGCGGTCGATCGGCGCACACTTCTTGAATTTCGCTACGCACAATGCCCGGCCTAGCTAACGAAAACGCAAAACATCTCCGGCCACACCCTCACGGTGAACAAGAAACACTTGTGCGCGCACTACAGTTCGCTTTCATGCGCGTGCTGATGGTGGTGGTGGCGCTCGTGCTCGGCAGCATGAGCGCGACCAAGGCGGAATCCGCGGATTTCCTGGACCTGCCGCTGCTCAACGGGAACGGTGAGCAGCGCGGTGGCGTGCACCCCGACCTGCCGGCCGACCGGGTCGTCCTGGAGCGCGCGCTCGACTCCGCCCGGTCGAAGGGCCTGCACCCGACCCGCTACCAGGCGCTGCTGTGGCAGTACTGGGTCGTCCGCGCCGCCGACGACGCCGGGGTGCGGCTGGCCGACTGGGACCCGCAGCGCCCGGCCGAGCACAACCGGCCGATCATCTTCGCCGTCTACGACTTCTACGCGCGGCTCTACCTGGCGCACCCGGACACGTTGCGGTGGATGGGCTTCGCGAACATCGGCGCGCCCGCGTTCGCCGCCGGCATGCTCGACCTGGGCACCCTGCCGGAGCTCCGGTTCTTCTCCTCGATGCTGATGTCGATGCAGAAGCACATCTTCATGGACCTCGGCGCGATGCACGCCGCCTACCTCGCCGGGGGCATCGCCGCCGTGGAGGAGATGCGCGACGCCGGGATCATCGACGCGGCGACCACCGCGGCCTGGGCGGACCCGGCACGCGCGGTGCTCGCGTTCTCGAACCGCGAGCAGAACCTCGTGATCCCCGACCAGTTCGACCGGATGCGCGCCCGCCTGCTGCCGCCCGGCGAGATCGTCACCTACGCGATGACGGTGGCGGGACCGATGCCGGTGCCGGGCGCGCGGACCCCGGCGCAGTACCGGCCGCTGCTGTGCGGTCCGCTGCCCGCGTTCAACTACGCGGACCGGGTGGCCCGCTGGGACTTCCTCAGCCACGACACGGTGCCCGCCTACGAACGCCTGACACCCGAGGCGGTGCGCGGGATCGTGACCCGGCCGTTCGGCGAGCGCGTGGCCGAGTACCGGGCAGCCGCGCGGCTGCTGGACCTGATCCTCCGGCTGCCCGCGCGCACAGCGGCCTGCGGGTTGTCGCTGCTGACCGGCTGAACCGGATCAGTCGTTCCCGCGTGGAACCGGTGCGCGCTGGGTAGGCTGCCGACCATGACGTCGTACGACTACGACCTGATCGTCATCGGCTCCGGCCCCGGCGGCCAGAAGGCGGCGATCGCGGGTGCGAAGCTGGGCAAGCGCGTGGCGATCATCGACAAGCAGGAGATGGTCGGCGGCGTCTGCGCGAACACGGGCACCATCCCGTCCAAGACGCTGCGCGAGGCCGTGCTGTACCTGACCGGCATGAGCCAGCGCGAGCTCTACGGCGCGAGCTACCGGGTCAAGCAGGACATCACGATCTCCGACCTGATGGCCCGCACCCAGCACGTGATCGGCCGCGAGGTCCAGGTCGTGCGCGCGCAGCTGCACCGCAACGGCATCGACCTGCTCAACGGGTTCGGCCGGTTCGTGGACGAGCACACCGTCGCCGTCGACGGCAGCCACCGCGGTGACCACACGCGGATCACCGGCGAGTTCATCGTCATCGCCACCGGCACCACGCCCGCGCGTCCGTCCGTCGTGGACTTCGACGAGGAGCGGATCCTCGACTCCGACGAGGTCTTCGCCCTGCAGGAGATCCCGTCGTCGCTGGTCGTCGTCGGCGCCGGCGTGATCGGCATCGAGTACGCGTCGATGTTCGCCGCGCTCGGCACCCGCGTCACCGTCGTCGAGCAGCGCGAGCGGATGCTCGACTTCTGCGACCCGGAGATCGTCGAGTCGCTCAAGTTCCACCTGCGCGACCTGGCCGTCACGTTCCGGTTCGACGAGAAGGTCGTGGACGTCTCGGTGTCGGAGTCGGGCACGATCACGACGCTGGCGTCGGGCAAGCGCATCCCGGCCGCCGCGGTCATGTACTCCGCCGGCCGCCAGGGCTGCACCGAACACCTCGACCTCGCCGCCGCGGGCCTGGAGGCCGACCGCCGCGGCCGGCTGTCCGTCGACGAGCACTACCGCACGCCCGTCGAGCACATCTACGCCGTCGGTGACGTGATCGGGTTCCCCGCGCTCGCCGCGACGTCGATGGACCAGGGCCGCCTCGCCGCCTACCACGCGTTCGGCGAGCCGGTGCACGAGCTGACCGCCTTGCAGCCGATCGGCATCTACACGATCCCGGAGATCTCCTACTGCGGTGCCACGGAAGCCGAGCTGACGTCGTCCGCGGTGCCCTACGAGGTCGGCATCTCCCGCTACCGCGAGCTGGCGCGCGGCCAGATCGTCGGTGACGCCTACGGAATGCTGAAGCTGCTGGTGTCCACTGCGGACCGCAAGATCCTGGGCGTGCACGTGTTCGGCACGGGCGCGACCGACCTCGTGCACATCGGCCAGGCCGTGATGGGCTGCGGCGGCACGGTCGACTACCTCGTCGACACGGTGTTCAACTACCCGACGCTGTCCGAGGCGTACAAGGTCGCCGCGCTCGACGCGACGAACAAGATCCGCGCGCTGGACAGGTTCAGCGGTCTGTGAGGTTCAGCGGTCTGTGAGACCGGCGTCGTGAGCGACGATGGCGGCCTGCACGCGGTTGGCGCAGCCGAGCTTCGGCAGGATCCGGCTGATGTGCGCCTTCACCGTGCCGGTCGCCATGAACAGCCGCTCGCCGATCTCGGTGTTCGACAGCCCTGACCCGACGAGCCGGAGCACCTCCCGCTCGGTCCCGGTGAGCGCGTCGACCTTGCGGCGCGCCTCCCCGCTGGTGTCCGGTGCGGTCAGGTGCCGTTCGATCAGGCGCTTCGTGATCTGCGGGGCGAGGATCGGCTCGCCCCTGGCCGCCGTGCGCACGGCCGTGATCAGCTCCTGCGGCGGGGTGTCCTTGAGCAGGAACCCGGTCGCGCCCACCTTCAGCGCCTGCGCCACGTAGGAGTCCTCGCCGAACGTCGTGAGCATGACGACGTTCGTGCTCCCGGCGATCTGCTCGGCGGCCTTGAGCCCGTCGCCGCCGGGCATCCGGATGTCCAGCAGCGCCACGTCGACCCGGTGCGCGCGGGCCTGCTCGACGGCCTGCCTGCCGTCGCTCGCCTCGGCCACCACGGTGATCTCCGGGTCGTTCTCCAGGATCAGCCGGATACCGGCGCGCATCAGCGTCTCGTCGTCGGCGATCAGAACTCGGATCACGCGCCCACCCTACGGGCGCTCCTGCTCCTTGGAGATCAGCCTGCCCTCGCGGAAGCACAGCTTGTAGAGCAGGTCCGCGTCGTGCGAGCTGCGGAAGCGCGAGCAGCTGTCCACGCCGAGCTGCCCGAACCCGTACTGGTCGAACACCTCCTCCTCGGTGGTGACGCCCACCCGCAGCGAGTCGAAGTACGGCGCGTTCATCTGCGTCGGGTTGAACAGCGCGAAGACCAGCAGCACGATCAGCGCGCCGCTGATCGGCAGCAGCGCGAGCAACCCCAGGCAGCCGCCGCCGAGCACCCGCGGCACGGTCAGCACCTCGGCCGCGAGCGGCGGCGGCACCTCCGCCACCTCGGCGGCGAACTGGTCGGCCTGCGGTGCCGGGTGCAGCGGCACGTCCGCCGCCACCCGGAAACCGCCCTCGTGCGGCGGTCCCGCGCTGAACGCGCCGCCGAGCAGCCCGACCCGTTCCTCCAGGCCGGCCAGGCCGCGCCGGGTGCCCCTGCCGGGCACGGTGGTGGTCGGTCCGTTGAGGACCTGGATCCTGGCCCGTCCGCCCTGGACGGCGACCTGCACCCTGGTGCGGGCCTTCGGCGCGTGCTTGCGGACGTTGCTCAGCGCCTCCCCGACCACCCGGTGCACCGCGCGCCGGGTCCGCGGGTCGGCGCCGTGCAGGTCGTCGCCGGACCAGTCGAGGGTCACCGCGACGCCCGCCGCGGCCGCGTTCTCGACCAGGTTCGCGATGTCGGTCCTGGTGCCGGTGTCCTCGTCGAGCGACTCGGGTTCGGGGTTGGTCCGCAGCACGCCGAGGATCTCGCGCAGCTCGGCCATCGCGAGCGACGACGTGGTGCGGATCAGCTCGGCCTGCTCCTGCAGCTGCGGTGCCCTGCGGGCGGTCGTCAGCTCCAGCGCGCCGGCGTGGATGGAGATCAGGCTGAGCCGGTGGCCGAGCATGTCGTGCATCTCGCCCGCGATGTGCGCGCGTTCCTCGGAACGGGCTGACGCGGCGGTGAGCGCGCGCGCTCGTTCCAGGTACTCGTTGCGTTCCCGCAGGAGCCGGACCATCGGCCTGCGGCGGCCGAGCAGCATCCCCGACACCGCGGGGAAGAAGATGAAGAAGACCGACCCGACCGCCGCGGCCAGCAGCGACTCGGCCGGTGGCGTGGTGCGGTAGCTCTCCTGCAGCAGGCTGAACCCGCCTTGCAGCACCGTCATGAGCCCCAGCAACGCCCACAGCCGGCCGAACCGGGAGACGCGCCGGCACGCGGCGAAGACCACGAACATCGTCACGGCCTGCGCCCACAGGTTGTTGACCGCGAACAGCGGCGCGGTGAGCAGCAGCGCCCACTCCGGCCGCAGCGGCGCGAGCCACACCAGCACCGCGACCCACAGCGCGGTCGCGACGGTCAGCGCCGGGTGCGGGACCGGCGCCAGCGGTGCGAGCAGCGGCACCAGGCCGACGAGGAACGCCAGCACCGGCCACGCGACCCTCACCGCGCCAGCTCCCTCTTCGTCGTCAGCAGGCCCTGCCGGGTGAAGCAGAGCTCGAAGTCGTGCCCGTCGTCGTCGCGCACGGGGTAGCGGTAGCAGCCGGGACCGTCGGCGGGCACGCCGAAGCCGTGCGTCTCGGTCACCTCGGCCTCGTGCGTGACCGCCACCCGGTAGCCGTCGAACTCCTGCCGGGTCATCTCGCCGCGGCCGAACACCGCGATCACCACCAGCACCAGCACCGTGCCCACGGCGGGGACGACGGCGAGGACGCCGAGGCAGCTGCTGCCGACCACCCGCGGCACGGTGAGGACGTCGGCGGTGACCGGCGGCGGCGCTTCCGCGACGGCACCGGTCGCGCCCGTCTCCTCCTGGACCACCGGGTGCGCCGGCAGGTCGGCCGCCACCCGGAACCCGCCCGCGAGCCGGCCCGCGTCGAACTGCCCGCCGATGAGCGTGACCCGTTCCTCCAAGCCGATGAGCCCGCGCCGGGTGCCGCCACCGCGGGGTTCGCCGCTCGGGCCGTTGACCACCTCCACGCGCACCCGTTCGGCCACGTGCACCGACACGCGGGTCTGGGCTGACGGCGCGTGCTTGTGCACGTTCGTGAGTGCTTCACGCACGACCCGATGAACGGCCCTGCGCAGCCGTGCGTCGGCATCGGCCAGATCGTCGCCCGTCCACCGCAGGTGCACGGAGACGCCCGCGTCCTGCGACGCCGCCACGAGCCGTTCGACGTCGGCGCGGGTTCCGGGGTCCTCACCGGTCTCGGTGGCCGTGCCGAGCACGCCGAGGATCTCGCGCAGCTCGTCCATCGCGACCGCGGAGGTCTTGCGGATCAGCTCCACCTGCTCGCGCAGCTCCGGTGCCTGCTCGGCGGCGGCGGCCTCCAGTGCGCCCGCGTGCGCGGTCAGCTGCCGGAGCCGGTGGCTGAGCACGTCGTGCATCTCGCTCGCGATGTGCGCCCTGGTGTCGGACCTGGCGGTGCTCGCGGTGAGCACGCGCGCGTGCTCCAGGTAGTCGTTGCGCTCCATCAGCACCTGCGTCAACGGCTTGCGGCGCCCGACGAGCGCACCGGCCACGGCCGGGAAGACCAGCAGGAACACCACCGAGAACCCGGTGCCGAGCAGGTACTCGGTGACGTTGTCGCCGTTGAGCCACGAGTGCAGCCCGCCGAACCCGGCCTGCAGCGCCGCGGTCGCGGGCACCAGCAGCCACAGCTGCCGGGCGGGGACCGTCCTGGCCACGCGGAAGACCACGAGCGAGGTGGGCGCGATCGCGAGCAGGTTGTTGACCGCGTGCAGGGGAGTGGTGAGCAGCAGCGCCGTCCGCGGCCGGCGCGCGCTGACCGGCACCACCGCAGCGGCCCAGACGGCGGAGGCGACCACCAGCCACGGCGCGGCGGGCCGGCCGAGCGGTGTCATGAGCGACATCAGCGCCAGCAGCAGGGCACCGCCCGCCCACAACCCGTCGCGCAGCCTCACGTTCACGGCGATCATCCTCGCCGACCGCCCCGGTGGCGCCCAGCGCCACCCGACCCCAATCCCCCAGCCACCCGGCCACGTTTTGCCGGCACGCGGGGACCCCGCGTACCCCAGGAGGGCACGCGGGGACCCCGCGTGCACCAGGAGAGTACGAAAGCTCCCCGCGTGCACTTTCAGTTGAGTGAGTTTGCATGAGCGTGCATAATCATTCGTATGACAGTGAGGATCGCGGTCGCGGGCGCCAGCGGGTACGCGGGTGGCGAGCTGCTCCGCCTATTGCTGGGCCACCCGGACGTCGAGATCGGTGCGCTCACGGCCAACAGCAGCGCCGGTGACCAGCTGCTCAAGCACCAGCCGCACCTCCTGCCGCTCGCCGACCGACAGCTACAAGACACCACAGTCGACACCCTCAGGGGGCACGACGTGGTGTTCCTCGCACTTCCGCACGGCCACTCCGCCGAGCTCGCGGCCCAGCTCGGCGACGACACCGTCGTGATCGACTGCGGCGCCGACCACCGGCTGACCGACGCCGGCGACTGGACCCGCTGGTACGGCGGCACGCACGCGGGCTCGTGGCCCTACGGCCTGCCCGAACTGCCCGGACACCGCGAGAAGCTGGTCAACGCGCGCAGGGTCGCCGTTCCCGGCTGCTACCCGACCGTGTCGTCGTTGGCGCTCGCACCGGCCGTGGACCTCATCGAGGACGAGGTCGTCATCGTCGCCGTGTCCGGCACGTCCGGCGCCGGCAAGTCGCTGAGGACGAACCTGCTCGGCTCCGAGGTCATGGGCTCCGCGAGCGCGTACGGCGTCGGCGGCGCGCACCGGCACACGCCCGAGATCACCCAGAACCTGAGCGGCGTGGCCGGACGGTCGGTCAAGGTCAGCTTCACGCCGGTGCTGGCGCCGATGTCGCGCGGCATCCTCGCCACGTGCACCGCCACGTTGCGCGACGGCGGTGACGTCCGCACTGCCTACGAGAAGGCGTACGCCGACGAGCCGTTCGTCCACCTCCTGCCGGAGGGCATGTGGCCGACGACGAACGCCGTCCTCGGGTCCAACGCCGTCCAGCTGCAGGTCACCGTCGACACGGACCTGAACCGCCTCGTGGTCGTGGCGGCCGTCGACAACCTGGCCAAGGGCACCGCCGGTGCCGCCGTTCAGTGCATGAACCTCGCTCTCGGCCTGCCGGAGACGACCGGCCTCTCGACCGTTGGAGTCGCACCGTGAACCGCAGCAAGGGCGTCACCGGGCCCCAGGGCTTCCGCGCGGCCGGAGTCGCCGCCGGGATCAAGGAGTCCGGTGCCCTCGACCTGACCCTCGTCGTGAACGACGGGCCGCAGGACGCCGCCGCGGGTGTCTTCACCACCAACAAGGTGAAGGCCGCACCTGTGCTGTGGTCGCAGCAGGTCGTCCAGTCCCGCCGGCTCACCGCGGTGGTGCTCAACTCCGGCGGCGCCAACGCGTGCACCGGCCCCGAGGGCTTCCAGGACACGCACGCCACCGCCGAGAAGGTCGCCGAGGTGCTCGGCACGGGCGCGGTCGACGTCGCCGTGTGCTCCACCGGCCTGATCGGTGAGCGGCTGCCGATGGACAAGGTCCTCACCGGGGTCGAGACGGCCGCGAAGGAGCTCGCGTCGTCGCAGGAGGCCGGTCTCAACGCCGCCACCGGCGTGATGACGACGGACAGCCGCCCGAAGCAGTCGTGGAAGGACTCCGGGCAGGGCTGGTCGATCGGCGGGTTCGTGAAGGGCGCGGGCATGCTCGCCCCGAACATGGCCACCATGCTGTCGGTCCTCACCACCGACGCCAGGATCTCCGGCGAGGAGCTGGACCGGGCGTTGCGCGCGGCCACCTCCAAGACTTACGACCGCCTCGACGTCGACGGCGGCACCTCGACCAACGACACCGTGCTGGTGCTCGCCTCCGGCGCCTCGGGCGTCGAGCCGTCCTACGAGGACTTCCTCGCGCTGCTCACCGAGGTCGCGGGCGACCTGGTCAAGCAGCTGCAGGGTGACGCCGAGGGCGTGACCAAGGAGGTCAGCATCACGGTGAAGCAGGCCGCCACCGAGGCCGAGGCCGTTCTCGTCGGGCGCACCGTCGCCGAGGACAACCTGGTGAAGACCGCGCTGTTCGGCTCGGACCCCAACTGGGGCCGGATCGCGATGGCGCTGGGCCGGGCCGACGCGCAGATCGACCCGGACGTGCTGCAGATCCTGATCAACGGCGTGTCGCTGTACCGCAACGGGACCCGCGACCGCGACCGGTCCGAGGCCGACCTGTCCGGCCGTGACATCGAGATCGTCATCGACCTCAACGTCGGCGAGGCCGAGGCCACGATCCTCACCACCGACCTGTCCCACGACTACGTCGAAGAGAACAGCGCATACTCATCGTGAACGCACAGGAAAAAGCGGCAGTTCTGGTCGAAGCGCTGCCGTGGCTGGAACGCTTCCGCGGCGCGCTCGTGGTCGTGAAGTACGGCGGCAACGCCATGGTCGACGACGAGCTGAAGAACGCGTTCGCCGAGGACATGGTGTTCCTGCGGCTGTGCGGCCTGCGCCCGGTCGTCGTGCACGGCGGCGGCCCGCAGATCAAGTCGATGCTCGACCGGCTCGGCATCCACAGCGAGTTCCGCGGCGGCCTGCGCGTGACCACGCCCGAAGCCATGGACGTCGTGCGGATGGTGCTCGTCGGCCAGGTCGGGCGCGAGCTCGTCGGCCTGATCAACCAGCACGGCCCGTACGCGGTCGGCATCTCCGGCGAGGACGCGCACCTGTTCACCGCCACCCGCCGCGGCGCACTCGTGGACGGCGAGGAGGTCGACATCGGCCTCGTCGGCGACATCACCAAGGTCAACCCGGACGCGGTGCTCGACATCGTGCGCGCGGGCCGCATCCCGGTCGTGTCATCGGTGGCGCCGGACGTCCACGGCGTGCCGCACAACGTCAACGCGGACACGGCGGCCGGCGCTCTCGCGGTCGCTCTCGGCGCCGAGAAGCTCGTCGTGCTCACGGACGTCGAAGGCCTGTACGCGAACTGGCCGGACCGCTCGTCGCTGCTGAACCAGGTCCGCGCCTCCGAGCTGGAACGGATTCTGCCGGGCCTGGACAGCGGCATGATCCCGAAGATGGAGGCCTGCCTGCGCGCGGTGCGCGGCGGCGTCCCGCAGGCGCACGTGATCGACGGCCGGCTGGCCCACAGCGTTCTGCTCGAAGTCTTCACCTCCGAAGGTGTCGGAACCATGGTGTTGGGGGACAAGTGACCACGCGTTGGCAACAGTCCATGATGGACAACTACGGCACACCGTCGCTGCAGCTCGAACGCGGTGAGGGCGCGCACGTCTGGGACGCCGACGGCAACCGCTACGTCGACCTGCTGACGGGTCTCGCCGTCAACGCGCTCGGCCACGCGCACCCGGCGATCGTCGAGGCGGTCTCGACGCAGATCGCGAAGCTCGGCCACACCGGCAACCTGTACGTCAACGAGCCCGCCCTGAAGCTGGCCGAGCGCCTGCTCGACATCGCGGGCGAGCCCGGCAAGGTCTTCTTCTGCAACTCCGGCGCCGAGGCCAACGAGGCGGCGCTGAAGATGGCCCGCCTCACCGGCCGCACGAAGGTCGTCTCGACCGTCGGCGGGTTCCACGGCCGCACGATGGGCGCGCTGACGCTCACCGGCCAGGAACCCAAGCGCGCGCCGTTCGCACCGCTCGTCCCCGGTGTCGAGCACGTCCCGTTCGGTGACGTGGCCGCACTCGAAGCCGCGATCGACGACGACACGGCGGCGTTCATCGTCGAGCCGATCCAGGGCGAGCAGGGCGTCGTCGTCGCTCCGGCGGGCTACCTCCAGGAGGTCCGCCGGATCACCGCCGAGCACGGCGCGCTGTTCATCCTCGACGAGGTGCAGACCGGCATCGGCCGCCTCGGCACGTGGTTCGCGTTCCAGCAGGCCGGGATCGTGCCGGACGTCCTGACGCTCGCCAAGGGCATCGGCGGTGGCCTGCCGCTGGGCGCCACCATCGGCTTCGGCGCGGCGGCTGAGCTGTTCAAGCCCGGCCACCACGGCACGACCTACGGCGGCAACCCGGTCTGCTGCGCCGCCGGGCTCGCCGTGCTCGACACGATCGCCTCCGAAGGCCTGCTGGAGCACGTCTCCGCGGTGGGCAAGGAGATCGCCACCGGTGTCGAGGCGTTGCACCACCCCGCGATCACCGGGGTCCGGGGAGCCGGCCTGCTGCTCGGCATCACGCTGCGCGAGGCGGTCTCGGCGAAGGCCGCGGCGGCCGCGCAGAAGGCCGGTTACCTCATCAACCCCATCCAGCCCGACGTGCTGCGGCTCGCCCCGCCGCTGGTGCTGGACGAATCCGACGCGCAGTCGTTCGTGGCCGCGCTGCCGACCTTCTTCGAGGAGCAGGCGTGACTCTGCGGCACTTCCTCCGCGACGACGACCTGACGACCGCCGAGCAGGCCGCCGTCCTCGACCTCGCGGACACCTACAAGGCCGACCGGTTCACCGCGAAGCCGCTGGCGGGCCCGAAGTCCGTCGCCGTGATCTTCGAGAAGAACTCGACCCGCACCCGGCTGTCGTTCGAGGTCGGCATCGCCCAGCTCGGCGGCAACCCGGTGATCATCGACGGCCGCTCCATGCAGCTCGGCCGCGAGGAGACCATCGAGGACACCTCGCGAATCCTGTCCGGGTACGTCGACGCCGTGGTGTGGCGGACGTTCGCCCAGGCCCGCATGGAGGCGATGGCCTCCGTGTCGCGGGTTCCCGTGGTCAACGCGCTGACCGACGAGTTCCACCCGTGCCAGGTGCTCGCCGACCTCCAGACGATCCGCCGCCGCTACGGCACGCTGGCCGGCCTCACGCTGACGTACCTCGGTGACGGCGCCAACAACATGGCGCACTCGCTGCTGCTGGGCGGCGCCACGGCCGGGATGCACGTCCGCATCGGCGCACCGGCCGGTTTCGTGCCGAACCCGCAGTTCCTGGAGGACGCCAAGAAGCGGGCGGCCGAGACCGGTGGCTCGGTGGCGCTGATCAGCGACCCGCGCGAGTCGGTCGACGGCTCCGACGTGCTGGTCACCGACACGTGGACGTCCATGGGCCAGGAGAACGACGGCAAGGACCGCGTCGGCCCGTTCCGGCCGTACCAGGTGAACGCCGACCTGCTGGCCGCGACCGGCAAGCCGGACTCGACGGTGCTGCACTGCCTGCCCGCGCACCGCGGCTGGGAGATCACCGACGAGGTGCTCGACGGCCCGCAGTCGCTGGTGTGGCAGGAGGCGGAGAACCGGCTGCACGCCCAGAAGGCGCTGCTCGTGTGGTTGCTGGAGCAGTCGTCATGACCCGCACCGCCCGGCAGGGCCGCATCGTCGAGATCGTCAGCCAGCAGGCCGTCCGCAGCCAGTCCGAGCTCGCGAAGCTGCTGGCCGCGGAAGGCATCGAGGTCACGCAGGCCACGCTGTCGCGCGACCTCGACGAGCTCGGCGCGGTCAAGCTGCGCGGACCCGACGGCGGTGCGCCGGTCTACGTGATCCCGGAGGACGGCAGCCCGGTGCGCGGCGTGCAGGGCGGCACCACCCGGCTGGTGCGGCTGCTCAGCGAGTGGCTGGTGTCGGCCGACTCGTCGGGCAACCTCGCGGTGCTGCGCACCCCGCCCGGTGCCGCGCAGTTCCTGGCCAGCTCGCTCGACCGGGCCGCGCTGCACGAGGTCGTCGGCACGATCGCCGGCGACGACACGATCCTGGTCGTGGCCCGCGAGCCGATGACCGGCGCGGAGCTGGCCGAGCGGCTCACCGCGCTGGCCTCGGTCAACGGCGATGAATGACCACCCGGTGCACGCCGTCGTGACGTTCGACGAGGGCGTGCCGGTCGCGGTGGACGGCGAGACGCTGACCGTGCCCGAGGCCGTGCGGGAGCTGAACTTCCGCGCCGGCGTGGTGCGGTCCAGCCTCGGTTCGGTGGCGCTGCGGGTGGCGCGGACGGCGATCCGCGGTGGCTCCGGCGAGGTCGACATCACGCTGTCCGAGGGGCGCGTGGTGGGCATCGTCGCCCGTTCGGAAGAATCCCTCTACGACTTCGCTAGCTGAAAGTTGCGTGCAATGAGTTCCTTGTGGGGTGGCCGGTTCGAGTCGGGACCGGCCGAGGCGATGGCCCGCCTGTCGCTGTCGACGCACTTCGACTGGCGGCTGGCGCCGTACGACATCGCCGGCTCGCGTGCGCACGCCCGTGTGCTGCACGCGGCGGGCCTGCTCACCGACGACGAGCTCGCCGGCATGCACAAGGCGCTGGACGAGCTGCTGGCCGACGTCGAGTCGGGCGCGTTCACGCCGGTGCTGGAGGACGAGGACGTCCACACGGCCCTGGAGCGCGGCCTGATCGACCGCGCGGGCGCCGAGCTGGGCGGCAAGCTGCGCGCGGGCCGGTCCCGCAACGACCAGGTGGCGACGCTGTTCCGGATGTGGCTGCGCGACGCCGCCCGCCGGGTCGCCGCGGGCGTGCTGGACGTCGTGGACGCGCTGGCGGGACAGGCCGAGACGCACTTCGGTGCCGTCATGCCGGGCCGCACCCACCTGCAGTCCGCGCAGCCCGTGCTGCTCTCGCACCACCTGCTGGCGCACGCGCACTCGTTGCTGCGCGACGTCGACCGCCTGCACGACTGGGACGAGCGCGCGGCGTTCTCGCCGTACGGCTCCGGTGCGCTGGCCGGCTCCTCGCTGGGCCTGGACCCCGCGAAGGTGGCCGCCGACCTGGGCTTCTCCGCACCGGTCGAGAACTCCATCGACGGCACCGCCGCACGCGACTTCGCCGCCGAGATCGCGTTCGTGCTCGCCATGGTGAGCGTGAACCTGTCGCGGATCGCGGAAGAGGTCATCATCTGGACCACCGCCGAGTTCCGGTTCGCCGTCCTCGACGACGCGTGGTCGACCGGCTCGTCGATCATGCCGCAGAAGAAGAACCCGGACGTCGCCGAGCTGGCGCGCGGCAAGTCGGGCCGGCTGATCGGCAACCTCACCGGGCTGCTGGCGACGCTGAAGGCCCAGCCGCTCGCGTACAACCGCGACCTCCAGGAGGACAAGGAGCCGCTGTTCGACTCGGTCGAACAGCTCGAACTGCTGCTCCCGGCGTTCGCGGGCATGGTCGCGACGCTCAAGTTCGACGTCGACCGGATGGCCTCGCTCGCGCCGGCCGGGTTCACGCTCGCCACGGACATCGCGGAGTGGCTGGTGCGCGAAGGCGTTCCGTTCCGCGTGGCGCACGAGGCCGCGGGTGCGTGCGTGCGCGCGGCGGAGTCCCGTGGCGTGGGCCTGGAGGACCTCACCGACGAGGAGTTCGCGGCGATCTCGCCCGCGTTGACGCCTTCGGTCCGTTCGGTGCTCACGGTCGAGGGCTCGATCGCGTCCCGCAACGCCCACGGCGGCACGGCACCCCCGCGGGTCCGCGAACAGCTGGACGCGTTGGTGGCCAAGGCATCGGCGGCCCGTGAGTTCTAGGCTGCTCACCCGGGAGGAGCTGGCGGTCGACCCGGTCGACGCGTCCCGGCTCCTCCTGGGGTCCTTCCTGGAGACCGGCGGCGTGCGCGTGCGCATCGTCGAGGTGGAGGCGTACCGGGGCGGCGACGACCCGGCGTCGCACTGCTACCGCGGCAAGACGCCCCGCAACGAGGTCATGTTCGGCCCGGCCGGCCATCTGTACGTGTACTTCGTCTACGGCATGCACTTCTGCGCCAACGTCGTGTCGCTGACCGACGGTGTGCCCGGTGCGGTGCTCTTGCGCGCGGGAGAGGTCGTCGAGGGCGAGGACATCGCGTTCTCCCGCCGCCCGGCCTCGCGTTCCGCGGCGGAACTGGCCAAGGGACCCGCACGGCTGTGCAAGGTCCTCGGGCTGGACCGCGGCTCCAACGGCCTCGACCTGACGTCTGCTGACTCGCCGGTGCGGTTGTACGCGGGCGACCCGGTGACGACCGTGCACTCCGGACCGCGCGTGGGTGTCGCCGTGGCGATGGACGTGCCGTGGCGGTTCTGGATCGACTCCCCGTCCGTGTCGACCTACAAGCGCGGCGGGAAACGGCGCGCGAACCCGGCACCGGAGTCGAGCTGACCCGTCCGGTGAGGACGGGACGGGCGGGGTGACGCGCTCGGCCACCCCGCCGCCGTCGGCTACGGCCGCACCGTGGTCCTGCGGTACCAGGCCCTGCGGTGGTCCACCGGCAGCGCCAACCGGGTGATCAGGCTCGTCAGCAGCGTGCCGATGAGCAGCCAGAGCACCGCGGCCAGGCCCTCGTTGAACAGCACCGCCACCTTGGGGCTGTCCGGCGTGAACAGGCCCTCCAGGCCCAGGGTGATCCCGTCCGCCCAGCCCGCGACGAACTGGAAGAACCCGTTGGTCGCGTTGGCATCGGCGATCACCAGGAAGATGTGCACCAGCAGCACGATGGCGAACACCCAGCACACGACGTCGATGACCGCGCAGACGCTGTGCACGGTGCGCACCTTGCGGTACGTGTCGTCGCGGCGCTCGACCACTTCCTCGACGACCGGCTCGTTCACCCGCTCGTTCACGCGCGGCAAGCGCTCGGTGGGCCGCCGTAACTCCGCATCACGTGGGTCCGTCATGGCGCTGGCGTACCCGTCCGCGTACCGGGTCGAAACACGTTGGACCAGGTAGGCGACAATGAGACGCGTGAGCGAGCACATCCTTGACGAACTGTCCTGGCGCGGCCTGATCGCGACGTCCACCGACCTCGACGCACTCCGGAAGGACCTGGCCGCCGGCCCGCTCACCCTCTATTGCGGTTTCGACCCGACGGCGCCGTCGCTGCACGCGGGCAACCTCGTGCCGCTGCTGATGCTGTCGCGGTTCCAGCGTGCGGGCAA
Source organism: Lentzea chajnantorensis (assembly GCF_054300775.1). Lineage (NCBI taxonomy): Bacteria > Bacillati > Actinomycetota > Actinomycetes > Pseudonocardiales > Pseudonocardiaceae > Lentzea > Lentzea chajnantorensis. Next base: position 3,113,932 of record NZ_JBSDZT010000002.1, read on the forward strand.
CCGGCCCATCGTGCTGGCCGGCGGTGCCACGGGCATGATCGGCGACCCGCGCGACACCGGCGAGCGCACGCTGAACTCGCTCGACACCGTCGCCGAGTGGGCCGACCGGATCCGCGGCCAGCTGGAGCGGTTCGTCGAGTTCGACTCCTCGGCCACGGGCGCCGTCGTCGAGAACAACCTCAACTGGACCGGCCAGGTCACCGCGCTGGAGTTCCTGCGCGACGTGGGCAAGCACTTCTCGGTCAACGTCATGCTGTCGCGGGAGACGGTGAAGCGCCGGCTCGAGTCGGACGGCATGTCCTACACCGAGTTCAGCTACCTGCTGCTGCAGTCGAACGACTACCTGGAGCTGCACCGCAAGTACGGCACCTCGCTGCAGATCGGCGGCTCCGACCAGTGGGGCAACATCGTCGGCGGCGTCGACCTGATCCGCCGGGTCGAGGGCAAGCACGTGCACGCGCTGACCGCACCGCTGGTCACCGACGCCGAGGGCCGCAAGTTCGGCAAGTCCACCGGCGGCGGCAACGTGTGGCTCGACCCGGAGATGACCTCGCCGTACGCCTGGTACCAGTACTTCGTGAACGTCGGTGACGCCGACGTGCTCCGCTACCTGCGGCTCTTCACGTTCCTCTCCCGCGAGGAGCTCGGCGAGCTGGAGCGGGAGACGGCGGAGAAGCCGCACCTGCGCTCGGCGCAGAAGCGGCTCGCGCAGGAGTTCACCGACCTGGTGCACGGCAAGCGCGCGACGGAGCAGGTGCAGCTGGCCTCTCAGGCGCTGTTCGGCCGGGGCGAGCTGCGGGACCTGGACGAGTCGGTGCTGAAGGCCGCCCTGGCGGAGGCGCCGACCGGTGACGTCCGGCTCGCGGACGAGCCCACGATCGTCGACCTGCTGATCGCCGGTGGGCTGGCGGACAGCAGGGGAGCCGCGCGGCGCACGGTGAACGAGGGCGGTGCCTACGTGAACAACGCGAAGGTGACCGACGAGGAGTGGAAGCCGTCGTCGTCCGACCTGCTCCACGGTGAGTGGCTGGTCCTCCGCCGGGGGAAGCGCAACAACGCCGGCGTGCGGGTAGCGCTCTGACCTGGGTTTACAGCTGTCCGAAGGCCGTCTGCCCCGCACGGAGCGGGCGGCCTTCGATCTTTCTGAACGTGATCGCGGTCACAGTGTGCAGGGGATCGGGGCTGCGATAGCGTGTTCGTGGGTCCTGTACGGGGCTGTTGACCTGCGGTTTCACCACCGCGGGTGAACGGTTTGCCCCCGATTTGACCCCGAGTTGGCGTGCGTGTAACTTTCTCCATGTCAGCGCGGAACGGGCCGGGAACACCGGAACGGAGCGCGACGAGGGTCACGAACCAAGCTTCCACGGACTGTGGTAGAGTGGGTGACCGAGAAACGACGAAGACCCAGCCGGTAGCTCGTCTGAGCTCAGAGGCCAAGGGCGTCGGAAGTTTCAACAACAAGCTTATGTACGACACAGCCTCGGATCGAGTCGCCGTGCGGCGGACCGTGATGATGAGCGCGTGTTCTTTGAGAACTCAACAGCGTGCCGATAACACAGCCAGTAATATGAATACTCCTCGTCAGGAGTATTTCTTTGAGTAGCTAGACCAGATTGCCAGACATATTCCGTCTGGAGCGATCAACACAATCCTTATTGGAGAGTTTGATCCTGGCTCAGGACGAACGCTGGCGGCGTGCTTAACACATGCAAGTCGAGCGGTAAGGCCCTTCGGGGTACACGAGCGGCGAACGGGTGAGTAACACGTGGGTAACCTGCCCTGTACTCTGGGATAAGCCTTGGAAACGAGGTCTAATACCGGATACGACCAAAAATCGCATGATTCTTGGTGGAAAGTTCCGGCGGTATGGGATGGACCCGCGGCCTATCAGCTTGTTGGTGGGGTAATGGCCTACCAAGGCGACGACGGGTAGCCGGCCTGAGAGGGTGACCGGCCACACTGGGACTGAGACACGGCCCAGACTCCTACGGGAGGCAGCAGTGGGGAATATTGCACAATGGGCGAAAGCCTGATGCAGCGACGCCGCGTGAGGGATGACGGCCTTCGGGTTGTAAACCTCTTTCAGCAGGGACGAAGCGCAAGTGACGGTACCTGCAGAAGAAGCACCGGCTAACTACGTGCCAGCAGCCGCGGTAATACGTAGGGTGCGAGCGTTGTCCGGAATTATTGGGCGTAAAGAGCTCGTAGGCGGTTTGTCGCGTCGGCCGTGAAAACTTGGGGCTTAACCCCGAGCCTGCGGTCGATACGGGCAGACTTGAGTTCGGCAGGGGAGACTGGAATTCCTGGTGTAGCGGTGAAATGCGCAGATATCAGGAGGAACACCGGTGGCGAAGGCGGGTCTCTGGGCCGATACTGACGCTGAGGAGCGAAAGCGTGGGGAGCGAACAGGATTAGATACCCTGGTAGTCCACGCCGTAAACGGTGGGTGCTAGGTGTGGGGGACTTCCACGTCCTCCGTGCCGCAGCTAACGCATTAAGCACCCCGCCTGGGGAGTACGGCCGCAAGGCTAAAACTCAAAGGAATTGACGGGGGCCCGCACAAGCGGCGGAGCATGTGGATTAATTCGATGCAACGCGAAGAACCTTACCTGGGCTTGACATGCACTGGAAACCAGTAGAGATATTGGCCCCCTTGTGGCCGGTGTACAGGTGGTGCATGGCTGTCGTCAGCTCGTGTCGTGAGATGTTGGGTTAAGTCCCGCAACGAGCGCAACCCTCGTTCCATGTTGCCAGCGGATAATGCCGGGGACTCATGGGAGACTGCCGGGGTCAACTCGGAGGAAGGTGGGGATGACGTCAAGTCATCATGCCCCTTATGTCCAGGGCTTCACACATGCTACAATGGCCGGTACAAAGGGCTGCTAAGCCGTGAGGTGGAGCGAATCCCATAAAGCCGGTCTCAGTTCGGATCGGGGTCTGCAACTCGACCCCGTGAAGTCGGAGTCGCTAGTAATCGCAGATCAGCAACGCTGCGGTGAATACGTTCCCGGGCCTTGTACACACCGCCCGTCACGTCACGAAAGTCGGTAACACCCGAAGCCCGTGGCCCAACCAGCAATGGGGGGAGCGGTCGAAGGTGGGACTGGCGATTGGGACGAAGTCGTAACAAGGTAGCCGTACCGGAAGGTGCGGCTGGATCACCTCCTTTCTAAGGAGCATCTACCAGCGTTCTGAGCGAACGTCTCAGCGTTGGTCAGAACCACACCGGCCTTGATGCCGGGTGGGCTCACTAGTGGATGCTGGCTGGCTCGACATTCGGTTGTCACGGCAGTGAGTACTGCGCCTTCGGGTGCGTGGAAAGGTGTCGCGAGGGCTGAGTGAACGGATCGGTACGCTGTTGGGTCCTGAGAGAACACGCTCTTGTGTCTTTCAGTGATCGGGCTTCTCTAGCCTTCGAACCGCCGGCCTCGGGTCGGTAGGCGTTGAGCGGACAGAGGGAAGTGTCTGATTGTTCTTTGAGAACTGCACAGTGGATGCGAGCATCTTTGTAGCAAGTTAGTAAGGGCATACGGTGGATGTCTTGGCACCAGGAGCCGATGAAGGACGTAGGAGACTGCGAAAAGTCTAGGGGAGCTGTCAACCGAGCTGAGATCCTAGAATTTCCGAATGGGGAAACCCGGCCCCAGTCATGTGGGGTCACCCATACCTGAACACATAGGGTATGTGGAGGGAACGCGGGGAAGTGAAACATCTCAGTACCCGCAGGAAGAGAAAACAACCGTGATTCCGTGAGTAGTGGCGAGCGAAAGCGGATGAGGCTAAACCGCGTCTGTGTGATACCCGGCAGGGGTTGCATTCGCGGGGTCGTGGGACCTTCTTGCTAGTTCTGCCGGACTAGCGACGAGTCAGAAAATGCTGTGGTTAGAGGAATGCGTCTGGAAAGCGTGAGCGTAGAGGGTGAAACTCCCGTACTCGAAAACCTGGCATCTCGTTGGAGTGTTCCCAAGTAGCAGCGTACTCGTGAAATTCGCTGTGAATCTGGCGGGACCACCCGCTAAGCCTAAATACTCCCTGGTGACCGATAGCGGACTAGTACCGTGAGGGAAAGATGAAAAGTACCCCGGGAGGGGAGTGAAATAGTACCTGAAACCGTGTGCCTACAATCCGTCGGAGCCTTTTGGGGTGACGGCGTGCCTTTTGAAGAATGAGCCTGCGAGTTAGTGCTACGTGGCGAGGTTAACCCGTGTGGGGTAGCCGTAGCGAAAGCGAGTCTGAATAGGGCGTCATAGTCGCGTGGTCTAGACCCGAAGCGGTGTGATCTAGCCATGGCCAGGGTGAAGCGCGGGTAAGACCGCGTGGAGGCCCGAACCCACCAGGGTTGAAAACCTGGGGGATGAGCTGTGGTTAGGGGTGAAAGGCCAATCAAACACCGTGATAGCTGGTTCTCCCCGAAATGCATTTAGGTGCAGCGTCGTATGTTTCACCGCGGGGGTAGAGCACTGGATGGTCTAGGGGGCCCACAAGCTTACCGAAATCAACCAAACTCCGAATACCGTGGTGTGAGAGTGCGGCAGTGAGACTGCGGGGGATAAGCTTCGTAGTCGAGAGGGAAACAGCCCAGAACGCCAGCTAAGGCCCCTAAGTGTGTGCTAAGTGGGAAAGGATGTGGGGTCGCACAGACAGCCAGGAGGTTGGCTTAGAAGCAGCCACCCTTTAAAGAGTGCGTAATAGCTCACTGGTCAAGTGGTCCTGCGCCGACAATGTAGCGGGGCTTAAGCACACCGCCGAAGCTGTGTCATTTCAGCCTTGTGCTGGGATGGGTAGGGGAGCGTCGTGTAGCGGTTGAAGCGGCGGAGGAATCCAGCCGTGGACGCTACGCGAGTGAGAATGCAGGCATGAGTAGCGAAAGACGAGTGAGAAACTCGTCCGCCGGATGACCAAGGGTTCCTGGGCCAGGCTAATCCGCCCAGGGTAAGTCGGGACCTAAGGCGAGGCCGACAGGCGTAGTCGATGGACAACGGGTTGATATTCCCGTACCCGTGTGAACGCGCCCATGATGAACCTTGTGATACTAACCGCCCGAAGCCCTCCGAAGATCCTTCGGGATCGAGGGGTAAGTGGAGCGCGGGACCTGAACTTGTAGTAGTCAAGCGATGGGGTGACGCAGGAGGGTAGCTCCGCCAGTGAGTGGTAGTACTGGTGCAAGCGTGTAGGGAGAAGCATAGGCAAATCCGTGCTTCACATATCCTGAGACGTGATGCGTAGCCGATTGAGGCGAAGTAGAGTGATCCCATGCTGCCGAGAAAAGCCTCTAGCGAGCTTTCACGCGGCCCGTACCCCAAACCGACACAGGTGGTCAGGTAGAGAATACCGAGGCGATCGGGCGAACTGTGGTTAAGGAACTCGGCAAAATGCCCCCGTAACTTCGGGAGAAGGGGGGCCGTAGCGCTTGAAGCCTTTTGCGGGCTAGGGCGAGACGGCCGCAGAGACCAGCGAGAAGCGACTGTTTACTAAAAACACAGGTCCATGCGAAGTCGCAAGACGATGTATATGGACTGACGCCTGCCCGGTGCTGGAACGTTAAGGGGACCGGTTAGTCCTTCGGGGCGAAGCTGAGAACTTAAGCGCCAGTAAACGGCGGTGGTAACTATAACCATCCTAAGGTAGCGAAATTCCTTGTCGGGTAAGTTCCGACCTGCACGAATGGCGTAACGACTTCTCGACTGTCTCAACCGCAGGCCCGGCGAAATTGCATTACGAGTAAAGATGCTCGTTACGCGCGGCAGGACGGAAAGACCCCGGGACCTTTACTATAGCTTGGTATTGGTGTTCGATTCGGCTTGTGTAGGATAGGTGGGAGACTGTGAAGCGGCCACGCCAGTGGTTGTGGAGTCATCGTTGAAATACCACTCTGGTCGTATTGGATGTCTAACCTCGGTCCGTGATCCGGATCAGGGACAGTGCCTGGTGGGTAGTTTAACTGGGGCGGTTGCCTCCCAAAGAGTAACGGAGGCGCTCAAAGGTTCCCTCAGCCTGGTTGGCAATCAGGTGTCGAGTGCAAGTGCACAAGGGAGCTTGACTGTGAGACTGACGGGTCGAGCAGGGACGAAAGTCGGAACTAGTGATCCGGCCATGGCTTGTGGAAGCGTGGTCGCTCAACGGATAAAAGGTACCCCGGGGATAACAGGCTGATCTTGCCCAAGAGTCCATATCGACGGCATGGTTTGGCACCTCGATGTCGGCTCGTCGCATCCTGGGGCTGGAGTAGGTCCCAAGGGTTGGGCTGTTCGCCCATTAAAGCGGTACGCGAGCTGGGTTTAGAACGTCGTGAGACAGTTCGGTCCCTATCCGCCGCGCGCGTAGGATACTTGAGGAAGGCTGTCCCTAGTACGAGAGGACCGGGACGGACGGACCGCTGGTGTGCCAGTTGTTCTGCCAAGAGCATTGCTGGTTGGCTACGTTCGGAAGGGATAACCGCTGAAGGCATCTAAGCGGGAAGCTCGTTCCAAGATGAGGTATCCCACCCTTTGTGGGTTAAGGCCCCCAGCTAGACCACTGGGTTGATAGGCCAGAGGTGGAAGACCGGTAACGGTTGGAGCTGACTGGTACTAATAGGCCGAGGACTTGTTACGAAGACGCTACGCATCCACTGTGCGGTTCTGGAAGAACAACCAGAACCGATCGCGACCCTTGCGGGGTTGCTGGTTGTAATTTCATAGTGTTTCGGTGGTTATAGCGTTGGGGAAACACCCGGTCCCATTCCGAACCCGGTAGTTAAGCCCTTCTGCGCCGATGGTACTGCACTGGTTACGGTGTGGGAGAGTAGGTCGCCGCCGAACTTACTTCCCTGAAAGGGGCTTGTGATGCGGGGCACAACTAAAGTGCTCGCTCACAAGCCCCTTTCAGCGTGTCTCTAGTAGGAGGATTTGGTGTCAAGGTTCGGGGATCGTCCCGGCGACCGTCAGCGTGGCCAGGGAGACCGACCGCGCCGTTCCGCCGATGGTGGCCACTCAGCAGGCGACCGCAAGTTCAGCAGCAACGACCGCCGCGACGACCGCGGTGGGTACCAGCGTGGTGAGGGCTCCGGCGACCGCAACCAGAGCGGCGACCGTCGAGACAACCGCGCCGGCAGCTCGTCCGACCGCGGCGGCTACCGCTCGGACCGCAGCGGCGGCGACCGCCCCGGCTACCGCGGCAAGGACTCGTCCGACCGCGGCGGGTACCGCAAGGAAGGTGCCGGCGACCGCGGTGGTTACCGGTCCAACGACCGCTCGTCCGACCGCGGCGGCTTCCGCAAGGACGGCGACCGTCCGAGCTACCGCAGCAGCGACTCCGGTGACCGTGGCGGCTCCCGTTCCTCTGGCGACCGCCCCGGCTACCGCGGCGGCGACTCGAACGACCGCGGCGGCTACCGCTCGTCCAGCGACCGCGGGTCCCGCACCGGCGACCGTCCGGGTTACCGGGGCAGCGACTCCGGTGACCGGGGTGGCTACCGCGGCAACCGTTCCGACGACCGTCCCGGCTTCCGCAAGGACGGCGAGCGCAGCAGCTACCGCAGCAGCGACTCCGGCGACCGCGGTGGTTTCCGCCGCGACGACCGTTCCAGCGACCGCGGCTCGCGTCCCGGGTACCGCAGCGACTCGAACGAGCGCGGTGGCTCCCGCTCCTCGGGCGACCGTCCCGGCTACCGCGGCGAGAGCTCCGGTGACCGCGGCGGCTACCGCAAGGAAGGCTCCGGCGAGCGCGGCGGGTTCCGCCGTGACGACCGCTCCGGTGGCGACCGCGGCGGGTTCCGCCGTGATGACCGTTCCAGCGACCGCGGCGGCGACCGTCCGGGTTACCGGGGCAGCGACTCCGGCGACCGGGGTGGCTACCGCGGCAACCGCTCCGACGACCGTCCCGCCTTCCGCAAGGACGGCGAGCGCAGCAGCTACCGCAGCAGTGACTCCGGTGACCGCGGCGGATATCGCGGCAACCGTTCCGACGACCGTCCGAGCTTCCGCAAGGATGGCGACCGGGGCGGCTACCGAGGCAACGACTCGGGCGACCGCGGCGGGTACCGCCGTGACGACCGGTCCTCCGACCGCGGTGGTTTCCGCAAGGACGGCGACCGTCCGGGTTACCGCGGCAACGACTCCGGCGACCGCGGCGGGTACCGGGGCAACCGCTCCGACGACCGCGGCAGCGACCGCCGTGACGACCGCGGCGGGTACCGGGGCAACGACTCCGGTGACCGGGGTGGGTACCGGGGCAACCGGTCGGACGACCGTCCGGGTTTCCGCAAGGACGGCGACCGGGGTGGCTACCGCGGGAACCGGTCCGACGACCGCGCTGACCGTGGCGGCCGTGGCGGGTACAACTCGGACGACCGGTCCGAGGCGCCCCAGCGCGACGACCGCCGCGACGAGCGCAGCCGTGAGCGTGCGGCCCGCTTCCAGGAGCGGATCGCCGACCAGGAGCCGACGGCCGAGGCGAACTCCGCCGAGGACGTGACCTCCGCCGCCGAGGCCGCCCCCGCACGCGCGGGCTACCGGCTCGGTGACGGTGCGGCCGCCTCGCGCGCCGCTGCCCGCGGCCAGTCCGACGCCGACGACTCGGTCGCCGACGACGCTGACACCACGGCGCCCGCCGTCGACGCCGAGAAGGCCGACAGCGACGACACCGCCGCCGAGGACATCGCGGCCGCCGAGCCGGCCGACGCCGAGCCTCGCGACGACAGCACGACCGGCACGCCCGAGAGCACGACCGGCAACAGCGACACCGGCAGCACCGCCGCCGAGCGCGACGACCGGGACGAGGCGCCGAGCGGTCCCCGCGGCGGGCGTCCCGAGCTGCCGGAGGAGGCCGACCTCTCCCTGCTCGACCCGGAGATCAAGGCCGAGCTTCCGCAGCCTCCCCAAGGGTCTCGCGGAGATCGTCGGACGGCACCTGGCCGCGGCCGGGCTGCTGATCGACGAGGAGCCCGAGCTGGCGCTGGAGCACGCCCGGTACGCGCGCAGCAAGGCGGCGCGGGTCGGTGTGGTGCGCGAGGCCGCCGGTCTCACCGCGTACTTCGCCGACGAGTGGGCGGAGGCGCTCAGCGAGCTGCGCGCCGCGCGCCGGATGATGGCCGGTCCCGGCCACCTCGCGATCATGGCCGACTGCGAGCGCGCCCTCGGGCGGCCGGAGCGGGCCATCGACCTCGCGAAGGACCCGTCGGCCAAGGAGCTGAGCCAGGAGGACGAGATCGAGCTGCGCATCGTCGCGGCCGGTGCCCGTCGCGACATGGGTCAGTTCGAGGCGGCCGTGGTGGCGTTGCAGGGGCCGGACCTCGACCCCGGCCAGCGCACCCCGTACTCGGCGCGGCTCTTCTACGCTTACGCCGACAACCTGGCCGCGGCCGGCCGCATCGAGGAAGCCGTCAAGTGGTTCCTCAACGCCGCCGAGGCCGACGACGAAGGGGAGACCGACGCCGCCGAGCGCGCGTTCGAGCTGACGCAGGACCCCTCCCCCGAGGAGATCGGACAGCAGTGAGCGAAACGTTGGTGGACCGGTACGACGCGTTGCTGATCGACCTCGACGGCACCGTCTACCGCGGGTCCGAGGCAGTGCCGGGCGCAGCGGAAGCCGTCGCGCAGGCGAGGGCCAAGGGCGTCGGGATCCGGTACGTCACCAACAACGCCTCCCGCTCACCGCAGGCGGTGGCCGACCACCTCGTCGAGCTCGGGTTCGACACGAGCATCGACGAGGTGAGCACGTCGGCCCAGGCGGGCGCGGCCATGCTGGCCGAACGCCTGCCCGCGCGGACGAACGTGCTCGTGCTCGGCACCGAGGCCCTCCAGGCCGAGGTGCTGAAGCGCGGGCTCACCCCCGTGGACACCGCGGAGCACGCCACCGCGGTGCTGCAGGGCCTCAGCACGGACCTCGGCTGGCGTGAGCTGGCCGAGGCCGCCGTGGCCATCCGCGGCGGCGCGCTGTGGGTGGCCTGCAACGTCGACGTGACGCTGCCCACCGAACGCGGCCTGCTGCCCGGCAACGGCAGCCTCGTCGCGGCGCTCAAGGCCGCCACCGACGCCGAGCCGCTCGTGGCCGGCAAGCCCGCCACCCCGCTGCTGCAGCAGGCGGCGAAGGACCTGGGTGCCCACCGGCCGCTGGTCATCGGCGACCGGCTCGACACCGACATCCTGGGCGCGGTGAACGCGGGCATGGACTCGCTGCTCGTGCTCACGGGCGTGTCGACGGAGCAGGAGGCGCAAGCGCTTCCGGAAGACCAGCGCCCCACGTATGTCGGCGCGGACCTGTCGGTCTTGCATCGGCTACCGTAGGGGCGTGAGCTACCCCCTGCCCGGACCGCCGCCCAACCCGGCCGACGCCATCAACGGCGCGCTGGAGCGGCTCGACGGGCTCGAGACGGTGCCGCTGGCCGAGCACGTGGCGAGGTTCGACGCCGTGCACGCCACGCTCACCGAAGCACTGTCGAGCATCGACAAGGTGTGATGCACAGTGCCACGCAGGGTGCGGCTCGACGCCGAACTCGTGCGCAGGGGGCTCGCCCGGTCCCGTGAGCACGCCAGCCAGCTCGTCGCCGACGGGCGTGTGACGGTGCGCGGCACCGTCGCCACCAAACCGGCGACCGCGGTGGAGACCTCCGACGCGGTGGTCGTCAGAGACCTCGGCAACGACCCGAACTGGGCGTCCCGAGGTGCGCACAAGCTGATCGGCGCGCTCGAGGGCTTCAAGATCGACCCGACGGGCAAGCGGTGCCTGGACGCGGGCGCATCCACTGGCGGTTTCACCGACGTGCTGCTGCGCGGCGGTGCGCGGCAGGTCGTCGCGGCCGACGTCGGCAGGGGTCTGCTCGACTGGAAGCTGCAGACCGACGACCGGGTCGTGGTCAAGGACAAGACCAACGTCCGCACCCTCACGCCCGAGGACATCGGCGGCCGGGTTGAACTCGTGGTGGCCGATCTCTCGTTCATCTCGTTGAGGCTTGTGCTCCCCGCACTGGCCGCGTGCCTCGACGAGGAAGGCGACCTGCTGCCGATGGTCAAACCGCAGTTCGAGGTCGGCAAGGAACGCCTCGGCTCCGGTGGCGTCGTGCGCGACCCCGCGCTGCGTGCCGCGGCCGTGCTCGACGTGACCAGTGCGGCGGCCGGGCTCGGACTGGCCGTGCACGGGGTCGTCGCGAGCCCGCTGCCCGGCCCGTCCGGCAACGTCGAGTACTTCCTCTGGCTGCGCAGGGGCGACCCGGTCGACCCCGCGGAGATGGTGCGCACCGCCGTCGAAGAAGGGCCCTGATGAGGGAAGTCCTGCTGGTCGTCCACACCGGTCACCAGAGCAACATCGATCTCGCCCGTCAGGTCGCGGGCCGGCTCGCCGTCGGCGGCGTCACGACCAGGGTGCTCGACGACGAGGCCCGCGACCTCGGGCCGTCGTGCTGCACCAAGGTCGTGCCCGCGGACGACCACGCCGCCGAGGGCACCGAGCTCGTGCTGGTGCTGGGCGGTGACGGCACGCTGCTGCGCGGCGCCGAGCTCGCCCGGCCCGCCGGGGTGCCGGTGCTGGGCGTCAACCTGGGCCGCGTCGGGTTCCTCGCCGAAGCCGACTCGGACGCGCTGCACGAGGCCATCGGCCACGTCCTCGAACGCGACTACTTCGTGGAAGAGCGCATGACGCTCGACCTGGTCGCCACCGTCGGCGGCGAGGTCGTCGTGAAGACGTGGGCGCTCAACGAGATCAGCGTCGAGAAGCTCATCCGCGAACGCATCCTGGAGGTCGTCGTCGAGGTCGACGGCCGGCCGGTGTCGGCGTTCGGCTGCGACGGCGTGCTCTGCGCGACGCCGACCGGGTCGACCGCCTACGCGTTCTCCGCGGGCGGGCCGGTCGTGTGGCCGGACGTGCAGGCGATCCTGGTGGTGCCGAGCAACGCGCACGCGCTGTTCGCACGGCCGCTGGTCGTCTCGCCGAAGTCGCACGTGGCGTTCGAGATCGAGGCCACCGGGCACCCGGCGGCGTTGTCCGCTGACGGGCGGCGCACGTTCGAGCTGCCCGCCGGCGCCCGGATCGAGGTCGTGGAGGGCGAGGTGCCGCTCAAGGTCGTGCGGCTGCGCCACGCCCCGTTCACCGACCGGCTGGTGGAGAAGTTCGACCTGCCGGTCAAGGGGTGGCGGGGACCATCGGCAGGTTGACCGCGCCGCTCGGTGCGCCGGCACCGGCTCGTCATGGTGCCCCCAGAGGTACGCCCCACCCCGAACTGTCGGACCCGACAAGTAAGGTTCGCCCTGTGCTGGCCGAGATGCGCATCAATGGCCTTGGCGTGATTGAAGAGGCCACCCTCGAGCTCGACCCCGGATTCACCGTCGTCACCGGTGAGACGGGTGCTGGCAAGACCATGGTCGTGACCGGGTTGCACCTGCTCGGCGGAGGCCGTGCGGAGGCGTCCCGGGTTCGCACCGGGTCCGACAAAGCCGTGGTGGAGGGCCGTTTCCAGGCCCCGGCGGGCAGCCCGGCGGCCAAGGTCGCCGAGGAGGTCGGCGGCGAGGCGGACGAGGACGGCTCGCTGATCGCCATCCGCACCGTGGGTGCGGACGGTCGTTCGCGCGCACACGTCGGCGGCCGGTCCGTGCCCGTCGGCGTGCTGTCCGAGCTGGCGGAGCAGCTGATCGCCGTGCACGGCCAGAACGACCAGCTGCGGCTCATGCGCCCGACCGAGCAGCGCGGTGTGCTGGACCGCTTCGCGGGCGACGACGTGGCCGAGCCGTTGCGCGAGTACCGGCGCATCCGCGACGAGTGGCTGAAGGTCGCCTCCGAGCTGCGCGAACGCACCGAACGCTCCCGTGAGCTGGCCCGCGAGGCCGACCTGCTGCGGCACGGCCTGACCGAGATCGACGCGGTCGACCCCAAGCCGGGCGAGGAGCAGGAGCTGCACGACGAGGCCCGCCGCCTGGCCGACGCCGACCAGCTGCGCGAGGCCGCGTCCGGTGCCCAGTTCGCGGTGTCCGGATCGCTGGAGGGCGACCCGGACAACCCCGGTGCGCTCGGCCTGATCTCCGAGGCTGCCCGCCGCCTGTCCACGTCGGACGACCCGCGGCTGCGCGAGATGGAACCGCGGCTGGTGGAGGCGGCGACGCTGCTCGCCGACGTCGGCGCGGAGATCTCCGGCTACCTCGACCACCTCGACGCCGACCCAGGCCGCCTGGAGCAGGTGCTGCAGCGCCAGGCCGAGCTGAAGGCGCTGACCCGCAAGTACGCCGCCGACGTCGACGGCGTGATCGCCTGGGCCGCCGATGCCCGCTCACGCCTGAACGGCCTCGACACCTCCGAGGACGCGCTGGCCGGGCTGGCCAAGCGCCGCGACGAGCTGGCGGCGGAGCTCGGCGTGCTCGCCGCCCAGGTCACCGCCGCCCGCACCGAGGCCGCGCTGGAGCTGGGCAAGGCCGTCACCGAGGAGCTCGACGGCCTCGCCATGCCGCACGCCTCGGTCGAGCTCGCGGTCCGCCCCCGCCACGCCGAGTCCGGCGACTCGCAGGCACTGCCCGTGGGCCGCTCGATCCTGCACGCCGGCTCCTCGGGCGTCGACGAGGTCGAGCTGCGCCTGATCTCGCACCCCGGTGCCCCCGCACTGCCCGTGCACAAGGGCGCCTCCGGCGGTGAGCTGTCCCGCGTGATGCTGGCCCTCGAGGTCGTGCTGTCGCACTCCGACCCGGTCCCGACCCTCGTCTTCGACGAGGTCGACGCGGGCGTCGGCGGCCGTGCGGCCGTCGAGGTGGGCCGCCGCCTCGCCCGCCTGGCCCGTTCGCACCAGGTCATCGTCGTCACTCACCTCCCGCAGGTGGCCGCGTTCGCCGACCGCCACCTCGTCGTGGACAAGTCGGCCGACGGCCGCTTCACCCGCTCCGCGGTCCGCAGGCTCGACGAGACGCAGCGGGTGGTGGAGCTGGCGCGCATGCTCGCGGGCATGGACTCGACCGACACCGGCCGCGCCCACGCGGAAGAGCTGCTGGCGGCGGCGAACGCCGACAAGTCGGCGGCTCCGGTGGTGCGGAGGCGGAAGAAGAAGTCCTGAGCCGGCGCGGGCCGGGGCACCGCGGGCTCGGTGGGGACGCGGTCGCGCGGGTCCGGCGGGTGGGCCGCGCGGGTGCCGAACCGCGCTGAACCCCCGCTGGTTGGGCATGATGGTGAGAACGTGACCGATGCCCGGTCAGCGGACGCACACGGTGGTGCGGTGGAAGGTGGACCGGATGTGACCACGCGCCGGGTGTTCGGGGCGGTGCTGGTGCTCGTGGCCGCGGGGCTGGCGGTGGCCGCCACGTTCCTGGTCGGGTATTCGGTGGAGACGGAGTTCGCGAACCGCACGTTGCGGTTCGAGGCGACCACGTGGGGAATCGAGCACGACGACTTCCGCGGGTCTCTGATGCTGGCGCCGATCGACTACGGGTGGCCGGCGCTCGCGGCGGCCGTGGTGATGGCGTTGTCTGCGGTGCTGTCGTTCCGGCAGCCGGTGGCGCGGCTCGGGTCGTTGCTCGGGGCCGGGGCGCTGGTGGGGCTGGCCTGGCTGGCGCTCAACCAGGTGCAGCAGGTCGTGCGGCGGCTGGCGGAGCTGACCGTGCCCGTGCCGCTGGACGTGGTGCGGGGCAACGGGATCACGGTGCTGCTCGTCGCCGCGGGAGTGGGGGTCGTGGCGGCTTTGCTGCACCAGGAGCTGCCGTGGCACCGGGCGGAGCGGCCCGCGGACGGTGTGGTGATCCACCAGGTCGAGGGCGACGACGAGGACACACCGCCCTACGGGTTCCCGGTGGTGGTGGAGACGAAGAGCGAGCAGGAGCAGCGACGTGACTGACCGGGGGAGGCCGGCCGCTCTGCTGCTGGTCCTGTGCGGGGTGCTGGTGGGGGTCGGCAACCAGCTGCCCATGTACACGGCGATGCACACGTCGCCGGTCGACTCGTTCGCGTTCAGCGGCTCGCTGTGGGAGGGCTCGGTACCGCTGCCGGACGGCCACGAGATCAGCCCGCTGCTGAACGTCGGCGCACCGGTGTTGTTCACCGCCGCGCTCACGGTGGTGGCCGGGCTGCTCGCCCTCCGCCGGGGCCGGGGCGTCCAGCCCGCCCGCGTCGTCGCGCTCGCCGCGGCGGCCGCGTTCCTCGGGGTCGTGGTGGCCTACGGGGTCGGGGTGCTGCGCGAGGAGGAGATGAACAACGCCTTCGAGGCCGCCACCGGGTTCGCCTACCACTTCGACTCCGGCTTCCACCTGCTGGTGCTGGCGGCGGTGGCCGGTCTGGTGGGCGCGGTGCTCGCCCAGAGGCCGCGGCCGCGCACGGAGCCGCCGGCGGACGACGCGGTGGTGGTGCACCAGTTCACCGACGACGACACGCCGCCGTTCGGGATCGCCTTCCCCACCACCGGGGAGGCGCGCGGTGACTGACCGCCGGATCGCCGCCGGGGTCGTGGTGCTGGGCGGGGTGCTCACCGGCGCCGCCTGCTTCCTCGACGTGCTCGGCCACCGGTTCGTGGGCGAGGGGCGCACCTTCACCCAGGTCGTCTCGCTGTGGGAGCTGAGGACCGACGCGCCGGGCTACCCGGTGTTCGACATCGCGGCGGACCCCGGATGGCCCGTCGTGGCCGCCGCCGCGGTGATGGTGGTGGCCGCGCTGGGCACGCTCGCCGGTGCGAAGGTCGCCGGGGTGGCGCGCCTCGCGACCCTGGCCGGTGCCGGAGCGCTCGCCGGCGTGCTGCTGCTGTTCGTCGTCGAGACGCTGCACCAGCTGCAGGTCGCGAACGCGTTCGAGGCGAGCTCCGACTACCGGTACGCGCAGACCGTCCTGTCCGGTTTCTACCTGCTGGTCGCGGGAACGCTCACCGGGCTGGCCGGCGCGGTGCTCGCGCAACGGCCGCACGCGGCAGAGCCGGTCGCGGACGACGCGACACCGCCGTTCGGCATCGCCCTGCCAGTGGAGCGCCGGGGTGACTGACCGCCGGAGGACCGCCGCGCTGCTCGTGGTGCTGGGCGGGGCACTGGCCGGAGCCGGTGCCACCAGGGACGTGTTCGTCGAGACGGAGGTCTCGCAGCAGATCGTCATCACGTCCACCACCTCGTTGTGGGGCACGCGGTCGAGTGCGCCCTCGCCGCTCCCGGACGGCGGCGTGTTCTCCGAGGGCCTGCCGATCGTGGTCGCCGCGGTGCTCATGGTGGTGGCGGTGGTGTGCACGCTGCGGGAGGGCAGGACCGCCGCCGTGGCACGGCCGGCGGTGCTGGTCGCGGCCGGGGTGTTCACCGGGCTCGTGCTGACGTTCGCGGTCGGCGTGCTGCGCCGCGCGGAACTGGCGAACGCCCTCATCGCCTCGTCGCCCTGGCACTACGAACAGCACCTCCTGCCCGGTTTCCCGCTGCTGGTGGCGGCGGCGGTGGCAGGCCTGGCCGGTGCGGTGCTGGCCCAGCGCCCGGCGCCGGAACCGGAACCGGAACAGCTGGGGGCGGACGACGACACACCGCCGTTCGGGATCGCGGTCGGACAACAGGAGGCTCGGTGATCGGACGACCGACGGCGATCGCGTTGATCGCGGTGGGGGTGGTGCTGACGGCGGGAGCGCTGGTGCTGCCGTGGTACTCGACCACCTACGCCGGTGGCGTCGAGGTGGTGGTGCGGGCCTGGGGCACGGAGGTCGTGAACAAGCCGGGCGACTGGCCGGCCGGTGACCTCTCGCCCTGGTACGGCATCCCGGTCGCCGCCACGGTGGCGCTGCTCGTCGCCGGGGTGAAGGTGCGCTGGGCGGCGCTCGCGGGCGCGCTCGGCCAGGCCGGAGCGGTCGCGGTCGTGGTGGCGCTGGTCGTCTCGGAACGCGGGCACGCCGGGGACCAGCAGGGCGACTTCGCGCTCGGCTACGGGCTGCTGTTCCTGGCCGTCGGCACGGTCGTGGCGCTCGTCGGTGCCGTTGCGGCACAACGGGAGGCGGTGGCGTGAGGAAGATCCTCAAGATCGGGCTCGTCGTGCTCGCGGCGGCGATGGCGGTCGTCGCGACGTTCCTGCCGCTGTCGGAGCTGCGGATCCGGCTCGCACCCGACCAGCCGCAGACCGAGTTCGTCACGACCGGCTGGCGCACGCAGTTCGGTGAGGTGACCGACCCGCACGGGCCGCTGTTCGGCATCCCCGTCGCCGCCGCGGCGCTGGTGCTCCTCGCCGGTGTCTTCCTGCGGAGGTTCGCGTTCGCAGGGGCGGCCGCACTCGCCGGAACCACAGGAATGTTGTTCGTGTATTTGGTGAACGCCATCAGCTTTCACAAAACGGGCAACATCACCATCGACCCCGGTCTGGAAGCGGGCTTCGGAACGGGCACCTGGGTGCTGCTGGCCGCCGTTGTCGTCGCGTTTGGGGCCGTAGTGGTTCACCCCGACGACTGAGGGCGGGAAAAGACCCGGCGTGCCTCACCTGTCCCGTGCGCAACGTGAGTCACTATCGGCTCATGAAGCTTTCCGGGTTGCTGAACCGCACCAACCACCAACTTCCCGGTGTCACCGGCGTCGCGCGGGTGGATCGGCGCGTGAGCGACCTGGTGCGGCGGGTCAGCCCCGGGGACGTGGCCGTGTTCGACCTGGTCGACCTCGACCGGCGCACCGCGGAGGCCCTCGTCGCCGCGGAGGTGGTGGGCGTCGTGAACGCGTCGCCGTCCATTTCCGGGCGCTTTCCCAACCTGGGCCCGGAACTGCTGATCGAGGCGGGCATTCCGCTCATCGACAACGTCGGCGCGACCGCCCTGCGCGAGATCAGGGAAGGCACGAAGATCCGCCTGCACGAAGGGGTCGTGTACGCGGGTGAACGCGAGCTCGCGACGGGGATCGAGCAGAACGCGGAAAGCATCGCCGACGCCATGATCGAGGCGAAGGCCGGCATGTCGGCACAGCTGGAGGCGTTCTCCGCCAACACCATCGAGTTCCTGCGCCGGGAACGCGCGCTCGTCCTCGACGGCGTCGGCGTGCCCGAGGTGTACGTCCCGATGCGCGACCGGCAGGTGCTCGTCGTCGCCGGCGGCCCCTCGCACGCCGAGGAGCTGCGCAAGCTCAAGAAGTACATCCGCGAGTACCGGCCGGTGCTGATCGGGGTCGACACCGGCGCGGACACGCTGCACGACGCGGGCCTCGCACCGGACATCGTCGTCGGCGACCCCGACGGCATCGGCACCGCGTCGCTGCGCGCGGCCACCGAGGTGGTCGTGCCGGCGCAGACCGACGGCCACGCGCCCGGCCTGCAACGCATCCAGGACCTCGGCATCGGCGCGGTGACCTTCCCCGCGTCCGGCAACGCCGAGGACCTCGCCCTGCTGCTGGCCGAGGCGCACGGCGCGTCCCTCGTCGTCACGGTCGGGCTGCGCGCGACGCTGCGCGAGTTCCTCGACCGCGGGCACTCCGGGTCCAACCCCTCCACGTTCCTCACCCGGCTGAAGCTCGGCAGCAAGCTCGTCGACGGGGAGGCCGTCGCGACCCTGCACCGCAGCCGGGTGTCGTTGGGCGTGATCACCCTGCTGGTGGCCGCCGCGATCGCCGCCATGGCCGCGGCGCTGGCGGTCTCCGGCGTCGGTCACGTCTACGTCGACATCGTGGTCGACGGCTGGCACTCCGTCGTCAACTGGTTCAAGGGGTTCTTCTCGTGATCACGCTGCGCTACCACATAGTTTCGATCACCGCCGTGTTCCTCGCGCTGGCGGTGGGCGTCGTGCTGGGGTCCACCGCGATCAGCGGCAGACTGCTGTCCGGGCTGAGCGACGAGAAGAACTCGTTGGCACAGCAGGTGAACGACCTGCAGAACGACCGCAACGCGGTGAACGCCAAGCTGACCGACGCCGACGAGTTCGCCGCGTCGGTCGGGCCGCTCGCGGTGAAGGACCGGCTGACCGACCGCACGGTCGTGCTGGTGACCACCTCGGACGCCCGCCCCTCCGACCGCGACGCGCTGAGCGGGCTGCTGAAGTCCGCCGGTGCCACCGTCACCGGTGAGGTCCAGCTGACCGACGCGTTCGCCGACCCGTCCCGCGCCGACCAGCTCCGCGAGCTCGTCGCCCGCCTGCAACCCGCCGGCTCGCAGCTGCCGACCGCCGGCGACCCCGGCACCCGCGCCGGTGGCCTGTTCGGGGCGTTGCTGCTGCTCAACCCCACCGGCAACCAGCCGCAGGCGACCCCGGACGAGGCCGCGGCGGCGCTCGCCGGGCTCTCCAACGCGGGCTTCGTGAAGGCCACCTCCAGCGTGAAGCCCGCACAGCTCGCCGTCGTGCTGACCGGCGGTGCGGCGCTCGGCGACTCGGCAGCGGACCGGGCCTCCACGATCGCGCGGTTCGCCACCCAGCTCGACCGCTCCGGTGCGGGCGTCGTCCTGGCCGGTGCGAACGGGTCCGCCAACGGCACCGGCGCCCTCGGCGTGGTGCGCGCGGACACCAACGCCACGTCCGTCCTGTCCACCGTCGACAACTCGGACACCTCGGCCGGCCGGGTCGTCGTCGTGCTGGCGCTGCACGAACAGCTCGAAGGCCGCGCGGGCCGCTACGGGGTGGCGGGCAACGCCGAGGCGTCCTCGCCGGGGAACGCGAGCTAGTACTCGGTCGTCCAGTCGCCCGGCAGCACCGCGAGCAGCTCGTCCAGCGCGCGGGGCGTGCGGGCACGGGCCCACAGCCACTGCCGGTCGTCCTCGCGGATGAGCACGTCGTCGGTGCCGAACCACCGGGTGTTCGGGCTGTGCAACGGCAACAGCTCGAACTCGCGCTCCAGCAGGGAGGTGTCCGCCTCGGACATCTCCCTGTCGGCCGTCTGGGCGCCGTCGCGGAACAACGCCTCCGACAGCACCAGCTCCACGCACGCGTGCGACAGCCGCGGCAGCCAGGGGTCCCAGGTCTCCTCGGACTTGTCGACCAGGTCCAGCTTGATCAGCACCGCCGGGTCCTCGTCCCGCGCGGTCGTGCCCCAGGCCGCCACCCACTGGTTCTCGTCGCGGAACACCAGAACGTCGCCCTCCATGCGCAGCTCCGCGGGCAGCAGCAGCCGGTCCTGGTTGCTGGTCAGGTCGGGGCGCTTGCCGAACAACGCGTAGGCCTCGCGCAACGCCGCCGGTATCCGCACGCCCAGCCGGGCCTCCGCGGCGTCGAGGTCCGCGTTGCTCCAGCCGTCCTGCGCCTCGATCGGCTCGGCCCACCAGGCCGCGAACCCTTCGATGAACCGCCAGGCGGCCGCGCGGTTCCGCACCGCCCTGGCCGCCGCTCCCACCACGTCGAAGGTCACGGCACCACGATTCCCGATCGCGCGGCCCGTCGCCGGTGGTTCGGGAAATCCCGCACCGCGAAGGGCTGCGGTTTCCGCCGTGACCGCAGCCGGTGCCGCCTACGACGCCGTCGCGCCGCTCTACGCCGAGCTGTTCCGCGACGTGCTCGACACCCTCCCGCTGGAACGCGCGCTGCTGGCCGCGTTCGCCGAGCTCGTGCTCGCCCACGACGGCGGTCCGGTCGCCGATGTCGGCTGCGGGCCTGGTCACGTGACGGCGCACCTGCGGGCGCTCGGGCCGGAGGTGTTCGGCATCGACCCGTCGGCGGAGATGGTCGCCCTGGCCCGCGCGGACCGGCCGCACCTGCGGTTCGAGCAGGGGGCGATGCCGGCGCTGGAGGTCGCCGACGGCGCGCTCGGCGGGGTGCTGGCTCTGTTCTCGACGATCCACCTGCCGCAGGCGCAACTCCCGGTTGCCATCGCGGACCTCCATCGGGTGCTTTCACCGGGCGGTGTGCTGCTGCTCGGGTACCTCGCCGGTGACGATCCGCTGCCGCGAGAGGTCGACCACAGGGTCGCCCCGGCGTGGGAGTGGGTCCCCGCCGCGATGGCGGAGCTGCTGGGGCAGACCGGGTTCGCCGAGGTCGGACGGCTGGAGCGGGCACCGCACGACGGCGAGCGGTTCCGGTCCGGTTTCCTGCTCGCACCCAGGCAGGGATGAAGCCGGTCCACGCGCTGCGCCGATCGGGTGATGTGATCTGCCGGGTCGTGGTGCGCTGAGTGACCGGCGGCGTGTTAGCGTTATGGCCCGTGGATAGGGGGATTCACCCCCACGATTTTCACGGGAGCCCCGTTGGTGCAGCAGGCACGTACGACCAAGCACGTCTTCGTCACAGGAGGCGTCGCCTCCTCGCTGGGCAAGGGGCTCACAGCCTCCAGCCTCGGCCAGTTGCTCACCTCGCGCGGCCTGCGGGTAACGATGCAGAAGCTCGACCCGTACCTCAACGTGGACCCCGGCACGATGAACCCGTTCCAGCACGGCGAGGTCTTCGTGACCGACGACGGTGCCGAGACGGACCTCGACATCGGCCACTACGAGCGGTTCCTCGCGCGCGACCTGAGCGGTGACGCGAACGTCACGACCGGCCAGGTCTACTCCGAGGTGATCGCCAAGGAGCGGCGCGGCGAGTACCTGGGCGACACGGTCCAGGTGATCCCGCACATCACCGACGAGATCAAGCGCCGCATCCGCGCGATGGCCGAGCCGGACGCCGACGGCGTCACGCCCGACGTGGTCATCACCGAGGTCGGCGGCACGGTCGGCGACATCGAGTCGCTGCCGTTCCTGGAGGCGTGCCGCCAGGTCCGCCACGACGTCGGCCGCGACAACGTCTTCTTCCTGCACGTCAGCCTGGTGCCGTACCTGGCGCCGTCCGGCGAGCTGAAGACCAAGCCGACCCAGCACTCCGTCGCGGCGCTGCGCAACATCGGCATCCAGCCCGACGCGATCGTGTGCCGCGCGGACCGGGAGATCCCGGACTCGCTCAAGCGCAAGATCGGCCTGATGTGCGACGTCGACACCGACGCCGTCGTGGCCGCCGTGGACGCGCCGTCGATCTACGACATCCCGAAGGTGCTGCACGCCGAGGGCCTCGACGCCTACGTCGTGCGCCGCCTCGACCTGCCGTTCCGCGACGTCGACTGGACGGTGTGGGGCGACCTGCTGGAGCGCGTGCACAACCCGGCGGAGACGGTGAAGATCGCGCTCGTCGGCAAGTACGTCGACCTGCCCGACGCCTACCTGTCGGTCACCGAGGCGCTGCGCGCCGGCGGGTTCGCCCACCACGCCAAGGTCGAGATCAAGTGGGTGCCGTCGGACGAGTGCCAGACGCCCGAGGGCGCGGCGCGCGCGTTGTCCGGCATGGACGCGGTGCTGATCCCCGGCGGGTTCGGCGTGCGCGGCATCGAGGGCAAGATCGGCGCACTGAAGCACACCCGCACCCGCGGTGTGCCGACGCTGGGCCTGTGCCTGGGCCTGCAGTGCATGGTCATCGAGGCCGCGCGGAACCTCGCGGGCATCGAGGACGCGATCTCGTCGGAGTTCGACGAGGGCGGCTCGCCGGTCATCTCCACGATGGCCGACCAGGAGGACGTCGTCTCCGGCCAGCGGGACATGGGCGGCACGATGCGGCTCGGCGCGTACGTCGCGAAGCTGACGCCGGGCTCGGTGGTCGCGAACGCCTACGGCACGACCGAGGTGTCCGAACGGCACCGGCACCGCTACGAGGTGAACAACGCCTACCGCGACAAGCTCGCCGACGCCGGCCTGGTCTTCTCCGGCACCTCGCCGGACGGCCGCCTGGTCGAGTTCGTCGAGCTGCCCGCCGACGTGCACCCGTTCTACGCGGCCACGCAGGCGCATCCCGAGCTCAAGTCCCGTCCCACGAAGCCGCACCCGCTGTTCGCGGCGTTCGTGAAGGCCGCGATCGACTACCGGGTGGCTGACCGCCTCCCCCTGACCGCGGGAGCCGCGAAGTGACCACTCGGCACGACTTCCGCACCGTCGCCAGCGAGGACCTGCACGTCGGGAAGATCCTGGCGCTGCGCGTCGACGAGGTCGAGATGCCCGGCGGCGGCACGGCCAAGCGCGAGATCGTCGAGCACACCGGTGCCGTCGCGGTCGTCGCGGTCTCCGACTCCGGCGAGGTCACGCTGGTCCACCAGTACCGGCACGCGCTCGGCCGGCACCTGTGGGAGCTGCCGGCGGGCCTGCTCGACCACGACGGCGAACCGCCCGTGACCGGTGCGCGCCGCGAGCTGGTCGAGGAGGTCGGCCTGGACGCCACCGAGTGGCACGTCCTGGTCGACGTGGCCGCCTCGCCCGGTTTCACCGACGAGGTCGTGCGGGTGTTCCTCGCCCGCGGCCTGACCTCGGTGGACCGCGACGTGCAGGGCGAGGAGGAGGCGGACCTGGAGGTCCACCGCTTCCCGCTCGCCGAGGCGGTGCGGATGGTGCTCTCCGGTGAGATCGTGAACGCCTCGTCGGTCGCCGGTCTGCTCGCCGCCCGGGAGGTGCTGGAGGGCCGCGCGGAGCCGCGTCCCGCCGACGCCCCGTTCCAGGACAAGCCCACCCGGTTCGCGGCGCGCGGGAAGTAGGGGGTTCTCCCGTGAAGACGCTGAGGGGCGCCCTGCGGAGGTTGCGGGCGCCCCTCAGCGTGCTCGCGGTGGGGGGCGCGGGTGCCGTGGTGCTGCTGTTCGTCGACCCGAACCAGCCCGGCAACCTGCTGCCCAAGTGCCCGTTCAACTGGCTCACGGGCCTCAACTGCCCCGGTTGCGGCATCACGCGCATGGCACACGCACTGCTGCACGGCGACGTCGTGGCGGCGTGGCACTTCAACGCGGCCATGCTCGTCGTCGGCGTGCCGTTCGCCGTGTGGCTGTTCGCGCGGTGGATCCGGGCGTCGTGGACGGGCCAGCCCCAGCAGATCCCGAAACGGGTGCCGGGCCTGGTGATCGCGTTCGCGCTCGTGTGGGGCATCGGCCGCAACCTGGCCGGCATCTGACCCCTGCTGTTCAGGCGTCTGCAAGTACTACCGACTGGCAGTTGGAAGCTTCTATGTCAAGCGGTGGCGGGTAGTTGGGTGTTTGTGCTGCTCATGTCGGTTTTGAGTGCTGTGTAGACGATGTCGGAGAGGTGTCGTTTGAGGGCGCGCAGGGCGGCTTTGCGGGTGGTGTGGGGTCGGCGTTGCCGGTAGCGGTCGAGGTAGTCGCGTGCTGCCGGGTGGTGGCGTAGCTGGGTGATGGCCATGCGGTGCAGGGCGGCGTTGAGTTGCCGGTTGCCGCCGCGGGAGAGCCGGAATGTCGGTGTGTTGCCGGTCCGGATCGGGATGGGTGCGGTGCCGTTGTGCGCGGCGAAGGCGGCGCTGGTGGGGAATCGGGTGATGCCGCCGGTCTCGCCGATGATCTTCGCGGCGGTGAGCACGCCGATGCCGGTCAGGCCGAGCAGGGCCGGTGCCATCGGCCGCACCAGCTCGCCGAGACGCCGCTCGAGGTCGCGGATGCGGGTGCTGAGGGCGGTGATGTCGGCCAGGAGCTCGGTGGCCAGGTCGCGGCGCACTGAGCCGGGCAGGGCGCGCAGCCGGTCGGCCAACCGGGTTCGGGCGCGGGCGCCGGTGAGGGTGGCGGTGGCGGCCTCGAGTGCGGGGTCGAGGTCGTGCAGGTGCCAGCGCAGCTGGTTGATCGTCGCGGTGCGCCGTGCGACGAGGGTGTCGTGGTGGTCGACCAGCAGCCGCACGTCCAGCGCGTCCTGGTCGAGGTGTGCGGTGGGCAGGCCGTCCTCGCGCAGTGCGGCGCGGGCGGTGGCGAGGGCGTCGATGGGGTCGGACTTGCCCCGTGTCCGGGCCGTGCGGCGGGCGCGGGCCATGAGTTTGGGGGGCACGAGCACGACGCGCTGGCCGGCGGCGAGCAGGTAGCGGATCAGGCCGCCGGCCAGGCCCCGGCCGTCCTCGACCGCCCACAGCACCTGCTCGGCCTGGCCGTGTGCCCAGCTCAGCAGCGTGAACCAGGCGTCCGGGCGGGCGGGCAGCGTGCGCTGGGCGAGCTTGCGGCCGGCCTGGTCGGCGGTGACCGCGGTGAGCGTTGACTTGTGCGGATCGATTCCGCAGACCACCATCGACACTCGTGTTCGTCCTCTCGGCCAAAGGGAGACAACACACATCCCTCGGATCGGCTGGACGACACACCTCGGACGAGGTGGGTACAGCGTCTGGACCACGCTTCTATCAAGTCAGGCCGGCCGGTCCGAGGACCCTGGTCGCGGTGGACATTTCCAACACAAGCCACCCACCATCGGGGGCGTGGTACTTGAGAGTCACCCCACGACCAGGGCCGGACACTAACCGCTGATCACCAGCGGCACCACCAACTCTGACACCGAGTGGTACTTGCAGACGCCATGAAAGCCAGGAGTCAGCCGCGGAGGGGGCGGCCTTCGGAGTCCGTGCCGCCGTTGACCAGGATGATGATGCCGTCGACCAGCGCCCAGATGCCGCAGCCGCCGCAGGTCAGCAGCTGCGCGACCGCGATGCCCGTGTCACCCATGTAGAAGCGGCCGACGCCGAACTGGCCGAGGAACAGCTGCAGCACGCCCGCGGCGACCTTCGACTTGTCCGAGTACGGGATGCCGCTGACCGGGTCGTAGCCGTAGGGCGCGCCGGGGTAGCCCATGCCGGGAGGCGGCGGCGTGGCGTACTGCGGCTGCGCGTACTGCTGCGGCTGCGGGCCCGTGTACTGCTGCGGGTGGGGCCCGGTGTACTGCTGCTGCGGCGGGGCGTACGGCTGCGTGGGCATGGGCGGCGGAACGGCGGCGAACGGCACCGACGGCGGCGCGAGGAACGGCGGGTGCGGCTGCGGGAGGTCGCGGAACAGCTCCGCGAGCTCGGCGTAGGACTGCGCGTTCGACGCGCGGTTGACCCGGTCCTGGTACTCGGAGATGTCGAGCCGCGCTTGCGCGAAGTGGTCGTTGAGCGCGGTGATCGCCTCTTCGCGCTGTTGGTTGCCGATGCGCTGCTGCTCTGGCCCGAAAGGTTCTGACACGCCTGCGCACGTTATCCGATGCAGGAGGCCGAGTTGCGGAATACGCTGCGACGATGTTGGTCGGTGTCCCAAAGGAGATCAAGAACCACGAGTACCGCGTCGCCATCACGCCCGCCGGGGTGGTCGAGCTGGTCCGCCGCGGGCACGAGGTCGTGGTCGAGCACGAGGCCGGTGCCGGGTCGTCCTTCCCCGACGACGAGTACACGGCCGCGGGAGCGCGGATCGCCGCGACCGCGGACGAGGTGTGGGCGGCGGCCGAGCTGGTGCTGAAGGTCAAGGAACCGATCGAGCCCGAGTTCCACCGGATGCGCCGCGACCAGGTGCTCTTCACCTACCTGCACCTCGCGGCCGCGCCGGGGTGCACGCGGGCCATCGCGGAGGCCGGCGTCACGGCCATCGCCTACGA
The DNA here is from genome assembly GCF_054300775.1 of Lentzea chajnantorensis. NCBI lineage: Bacteria > Bacillati > Actinomycetota > Actinomycetes > Pseudonocardiales > Pseudonocardiaceae > Lentzea > Lentzea chajnantorensis. The sequence goes on from NZ_JBSDZT010000002.1 coordinate 3,140,110, forward strand.
GACCGTGCAGCTGCCCGACGGGTCGCTGCCGTTGCTGGCGCCGATGAGCGAGATCGCCGGGCGGATGGCCGCCCAGGTCGGCGCACACTGCCTGGAACGCGCGCAGGGCGGCCGCGGTGTGCTGCTCGGCGGCGCACCCGGTGTCGCGGCGGGCAAGGTCGCGGTGATCGGCGCGGGCGTGGCCGGCATGAACGCGGCGACGATGGCGGTCGGCATGCAGGCCGAGGTCGTCGTGCTCGACACCAACGTCAACCGGTTGCGGCAGATCGACTTCACCTACCGCGGGCACCTGCAGACCATCGCGTCCAACGCTTACGAGGTCGAGAAGGCGTGCCGCTGGGCGGACCTCGTGATCGGCGCGGTGCTCGTGCCCGGTGCCCGCGCGCCGAAGCTCGTCGGCAACGACCTGGTGTCGCGGATGCGGCCTGGGAGCGTGCTGGTGGACATCGCGATCGACCAGGGCGGGTGTTTCGAGGACTCGCGGCCGACGACGCACGACGATCCCACCTACCGTGTGCACGACTCGGTGTTCTACTGCGTCGCGAACATGCCCGGTGCCGTGCCGAACACGTCGACCTACGCGCTGACGAACGTGACACTGCCGTACGTCCTCGCGTTGGCGGACAAGGGTTTCGACCGCGCTGTCGCAGAAGACCCGGCGCTGGCCAAGGGCGTCAACGCGCGTGGAGGAGAGATCGTGCTGGAAGGACTGGCGTGGTAGCAGACCTGGTGGCGAGCTACCTCGACCACCTCGCCGTCGAACGCGGCACCGCGCGCAACACCCTCGACTCCTACACCCGCGACCTGCGCCGGTACACCGAGCACCTGGAGTCGCTCGGCATCACCGACCTGGCGGCGGTGACCGAGTCCCACGTGAGCGAGTTCCTGGCGGCGTTGCGCGAAAGCGGTTTGGCCGCTTCGTCCGCAGCGCGCACATTGGTTGCTGTGCGGGGACTTCACCGCTTCGCGCACCGTGAAGGTGTGGTGCCCCATGACGCCGCACGCGCCGTGCACCCGCCATCACCGCCCAAGAGACTGCCGAAAGCCTTGCCCGTCAACGATGTGCTGACCCTGCTCGACACCGTGGGGAACCTCAGGGACAAGGCGCTGCTGGAGTTGCTGTACTCCACGGGAGCGCGAATCTCCGAGGTCGTCGGGCTCGACGTGGACGACGTCGACGCCGCCGAACGCACCGTGCTGCTCGACGGCAAGGGCGGCAAGCAACGGCTCGTCCCGGTGGGGCGCCCGGCGCTGGCGGCGGTGGACGCCTACCTCGTGAGAGCACGCCCCGCGCTGGCGGCCAAGGGGCGTGGCACGCCCGCGTTGTTCCTGAACGCGCGCGGCGGACGGCTTTCCCGGCAGAGCGCGTGGACCGTGTTGAAGACCGCGGCGGAGGAAGCCGGCATCACCGCCGCGGTCTCCCCCCACACGTTGCGGCATTCGTTCGCCACCCATCTGCTCGAAGGGGGTGCCGACGTTCGGGTGGTGCAGGAACTTCTCGGGCACGCATCGGTTACGACCACTCAGGTGTACACACTGGTAACCGTTACGACTTTGAGGGAGGTCTACGCAACTGCACACCCTCGGGCCACTGGAACATGAGGCTTCCACGGGTACGGTGGACAGGTGCCGAACTTGGACGAGCCGTCCCCCCAGGCCATCGATCTTGCCTCCGTGCTGCACGCGCTGAGCGACCCGACGAGGCTCGCGGTCGTTCGCCAGATCCAGTCCAGCGGAGAGAGGCTGTGCGGGGCCTTCGAGGTCGACGTGGCGAAGTCGACCCTGTCCCAGCACCTGCGCGTGCTGCGGGAAGCGGGCCTCACCCGGACCCGGTGCCGCGGCAACCAGCGCTGGGTGTCACTGCGCCGCGATGACCTGGACCTCCTGTTCCCTGGCCTGCTCGACGTGGTGCTGACGGCCGCGGACCGGCGCACACGTTCGGATGTTCCGGCCTGACTGAGTCTTGACAGTCACATGCCGACCCCCGAAACATTCTCCCGCCCCCTCCAGGACACGGCGAGGCGCGTTGCCGCTCGCACGGGTGCGGCCTAGGCTGCGCCCCGAGAGACGACTACGACCAGTGAGGGAACGCCAGCCATGTCGACACCGGAGCACGCTTTCGCGCCCCGTGCCGACCTGAGCCTGGCCCCGCACGCCGCGCCGGTGGACGACGTCGCCCACGAGCAGGTCGACGGCATCGGCCCGACCGGTCGCGCCCGCCGCGCGCTCCCGGCCCCGCCGCCGTTGCTGCACCACGGCCCGGCGAAGATCCTCGCGGTGTGCAACCAGAAGGGCGGCGTCGGCAAGACGACGACGACCATCAACCTGGGCGCCGCGCTGGCCGAGTACGGCAGACGGGTGCTGCTCGTCGACTTCGACCCGCAGGGCGCGCTGTCCGTGGGCCTCGGCGTGCACCCGCACCAGCTGGAAACCACGATCTACAACGTCATCATGGAGAACGACACCGCCGTTCCCGACGTCATCCGCAAGACCATGGTCGACGACATGGACCTGCTGCCGAGCAACATCGACCTCTCGGCCGCGGAGATCCAGCTGGTGTCCGAGGTGGGCCGCGAGCACACCCTCGTGCGCACCCTCCGCCCCGTCATCGACCACTACGACTACGTGCTGGTCGACTGCCAGCCCTCGCTCGGCCTGCTCACGGTGAACGCCCTCGCGGCCGCGGACGGCGTGCTGATCCCGCTGGAGTGCGAGTTCTTCTCGCTGCGCGGGGTGGCACTGCTCATCGACACCATCGAGAAGGTCAAGGAACGGTTGAACCCCAAGCTCACCATCACCGGCATCCTCGCCACGATGTACGACCCCCGCACGCTGCACTCGCGCGAGGTCATGGCGCGGGTCGTGGAGGCGTTCGGCGAGATCGTGTTCGACTCGGTCATCAACCGCACGGTGCGCTTCCCGGAGACCACCGTGGCCGGTGAGCCGATCACCCGGTGGGCCCCGCGCTCCTCCGGTGCCAACGCCTACCGCGCGCTGGCCCGCGAGGTGATCGCCCGGTGACCCGTCGCCCCTCACTGCCGGGCGCGGCCGAGCTGTTCCGCCTGACCTCGGCACCCGCCGCCACCCCGGCAGAGGTGCCGTCCGGCGGCACGGCCGCGCAGCAGCGCCGCGGGTCCGGGCGGACCGGGCACACCACGAAGATCACCGTCTACGTGTCCGACGAGGAGCTGCTGGCGCTGGAGACCGCGCGGCTCGCGTTGCGCGCGTCGCACGGCCTCGGGGTCGACCGCGGCCGGGTGGTGCGCGAGGCGATCGCGATCGTGCTGGACGACCTGGAGGCGCACGGGGACGCGTCGTTGCTGGTGCGCAGGTTGCGCGAGCAGTGACCGAGGAAACACCCGCTGCTGCTCCCGAGGTGGTCGACGACGGCAGGTTCAAGGTCCGGCTCACGAACTTCGAGGGCCCGTTCGACCTGCTGCTGCAGCTCATCTCCCAGCACACCCTCGACGTGACCGAGGTGGCCCTGCACCGGGTCACCGACGACTTCATCGCCCACATCCGCGCGCTCGGCTCCGCCTGGGACCTCGACGAGACCACCGAGTTCCTGGTGATCGCCGCGACCCTGCTGGACCTGAAGGCGGCCCGGCTGCTGCCCGCGGGCGACGTCGAGGACGAGGACGACCTGGCCCTGCTGGAGGCGCGCGACCTGCTGTTCGCCCGCCTGCTGCAGTACCGCGCCTACAAGCAGGTCGCGGCCCTGTTCGCCGAGCTCGAACAGGGCGCCTACCGCCGCTACCCGCGCTCGGTGGCGCTGGAACCGCGCTTCGAGGGCCTGCTGCCCGAGGTGATGCTCGGCGTCACCCCCGACAAGTTCGCGCTGATCGCCGCCGCCGCGTTCCGGCCGAAGCCCAAGCGCACCCTGTCCACCGCCCACGTCCACCAGCACCGCGTGTCGATCCGCGCGACCGCTGACGAGCTGCGGACGTTCCTGGTGGAGCGCGGCACGGCGTCGTTCACGGAGATCGTCGCCGACTGCACCGAGACGATGCAGGTCGTCGCACGCTTCCTGGCGCTGCTGGAGTTGTACCGGGAGAAGTCGCTCGCCTTCGAGCAGGAGGACCCGCTCGGGCCGCTGCAGGTGACGTGGGTCGGCGGGACGTTGGAACAGGCGCAGGCCGCGGCACCGGCCGGCGACGAGGACGAGGACTACGAATGAGCGACCCAGAGGTCGGGCCGGAGCCGGTCGTCGGACCGGACGCGGCACAGGTGGAGCGGCCGGGGCCGGCGTTCGACGGTGGCACGGGCGCGGCGGAGTACGACGCGGCGGCCGCGGCGCTGGCCGCGAAGTTCGGGGCGGGTGCCGCGGAGACGAAGCCCGCGAAGCGCCGGTCCAAGCCCCGGCCCGCCGAGCCCCAGCCGGAGCTCCCGGTCACCGAGCCCGCCGGGACGGAGACCGGGACCGGGACCGGGGCCGAGGACGCCGCCCAGCTCGAAGCGCAGCTCCTCGCCGCCGCACCCGAGGAGCAGATCGAGGACTCCGGCCTGCCCGACCTCACCGACGACGCCGAGCTCGACGGCGCGCTGGAGTCGGTGCTGCTCGTCGTGGACAGCCCCATCGCGGAAGACCAGCTGAGCAGTGCCCTTGAGCAGCCGGTTAAGCGAATCAAGCAGGCACTCCGTAGACTCTCCACCCGGTACACCGAGTCCGGCAGCGGCATCGACCTGCGCAGGGCGGGGGACGGCTGGCGGTTCTACACGCGAGACCGGTTCGCCCCGTTCGTGGAGAAGCTGCTGCTCGACGGCCAGCGCGCGAAACTCACCCGCGCTGCCCTGGAGACGCTCGCGGTGATCGCCTACCGGCAGCCCGTCACGAGGGCGCGGATCGCGGCGGTTCGCGGCGTCAACGTCGACGGTGTGATCCGGACCCTGGTCGCACGGGGGCTCATCGAGGAGACGGGCACCGACAGCGACACGGGTGGGATCCTGTACCGCACGACCGAACTGTTCCTGGAGCGGTTGGGGCTGTCGTCGTTGAACGACCTGCCGCCGATCGCTCCGCTGCTGCCCGAAGTGGATGCGATCGACGATGTCTGAGAACGAGGGCGTGCGCCTGCAGAAGGTGCTCGCGCAGGCCGGTGTCGCCTCACGCCGTGCTTCGGAGGAGCTGATCGACCAGGGGCGGGTGCAGGTCGACGGCAAGGTGGTGCGCGAGCAGGGCCGCCGGATCGACCCCGAGACCGCGGTCGTGCACGTCGACGGCGTGCGGGTGCAGATCCGCGAGGACGTCGTCACGATCGCGCTGAACAAGCCGTTCGGGATCCTGTCCACCATGGAGGACGACCTGGGCCGGCCGTGCGTCGGCGACCTGGTGCGCAACCGCAAGGAGCGGCTCTTCCACGTCGGCAGGCTCGACGCGGAGACCGAGGGGTTGCTGCTGCTCACGAACGACGGTGAGCTGGCGCACCGGTTGATGCACCCGAGCTACAACGTCAAGAAGACCTACCTCGCCGAGGTGCCCGGCCCGGTCGAGCGCGGCCTGGGCAAGAAGCTCAAGGCGGGCGTCGAGCTGGAGGACGGCCCGGTCAAGGTCGACTCGTTCAAGCTGGTCACGGCGGTGCCGGGCAAGGCACTCGTCGAGATCGTCGTGCACGAGGGCCGCAAGCACATCGTGCGCCGGCTGATGGAGCACGTCGGCTACCCGGTGGAGTCGCTGGTGCGCACCGCGGTCGGCGACGTGCTGCTCGGCAACCAGCGGCCCGGCTCGATGCGCGTGCTGAACCGGCAGGAGGTCGGCGGGCTGTACAAGCTCGTGGGCCTGTGAACCCGGCGCGCCGCTGAAGCCGCACCGGACCGGTGATCGGCGTGCGGCTGTCCCCGGACGGCCGCACGCTCGTGGTGAGACGGCTCGACGGCGGTCCTCGTCCGGCGCGGGTCAGTCGCCGCAGGGCAGGCCGAGGCAGCTCGCGTTGACGTGCATCGGCCGCGGGTCGTCGCGCAGCCGGCCGCGGTACCAGCCGTCGCCGACCCACGCCTCGACGAAGAACCGGGTGCCCTCCGGGATGAAGCGCAGCGGCTCACCCGGCCAGGTCACGTGCACGCCCCGCGCGATCTCGCAGACCATCCTCACCGGTGCCTGCGGTGCCGTCGTCGTCGCCTCAATGGTCACGTCAGGATCTCCCTCGTCAGCGCCGGCGCCCCGTGACCGGCACCGTCGAACCTACGGACGATCCCGTTGTCCAGCTTCGTTCCACGCGAGTGGACAACGCGCTGTTAACAAGGGTGTAGCCGTGGGCGGCATTTCGGTGTTGCCCACGGCACACCGCGGTGCCGGTTCGGCGACGTTAGGGCGAACGGGTTGTTCACGGTCAGGCGTTGGCCGCTGAACGGAGTTCTCTGAACAATGACGGGGTGCCGAGACGGGAACGCCCTCTCGACGAGGGCGAGAGCGGTCTCCTGCAGTTCGCCGCGGACCTCCGCCGGCTGCGGGAACGGGCGGGCAGCCCCACCTACCGGGAGCTCGGCCGGCGGGCGCACTACTCGGCGGCGGCGCTGTCGGAGGCGGCGGGCGGGCGCAAGCTGCCGAGCCTCGCGGTGACGAGGGCGTACGCGAAGGCGTGCGCGGCGGACCCGGACGAGTGGGAGCTGCGGTGGCGCGCGGTCGCCGAGACGCAGCCGCGGGCCGGCGCCGACAGCCCGTACGTCGGCCTCAAGGCGTTCGAACCCGATGACGCACCGAAGTTCTTCGGCCGGGAGCGGCTCACGGTCGAGCTGCTGACGACGCGGCACCGCTTCACCGGCGTGTTCGGGCCGTCGGGGGTGGGCAAGTCGTCGTTGCTGAAGGCCGGTCTGGTGGCGCGCACGGACGGCCCGGTGCTGCTGTTCACGCCCGGCGCCGACCCGGTGGAGGAGTGCGCGCTCGCCCTCGCCCGGCTCACCGGGCAGGACGCGGTGGAGCTGGCCGGCGAGCTCGCGCGGCCCGAACAGCTCGGCCGCAGGCACACCGGGCTCGTCGTCGTCGACCAGTTCGAGGAGCTGTTCACGGTCTGCCACAGCGAGGCGCGCCGGACGTGGCTCATCGAGGCGCTCACCGGGTGCGCCAAGGTCGTCATCGGCACGCGGGCCGACTACTACGGGCACTGCGCGCAGTACCCGGAACTGGTGGAGGCGTTGCGCGGCAGCCAGGTCATGGTCGGCGCGATGACACCGGACGAGCTGCGGCTCGCGATCACCGAACCCGCCGCCCACGCCGGCGCCAAGGTGGAGACCGCGCTGCTGGCCAGGCTGATGGCCGACGCGGTCGGGCAGGCAGCCGTGCTCCCGCTGCTGTCGCACGCGCTCGCGGAGACCTGGCAGCACCGGCGGGGGATGACGCTGACGCTCGCGGCCTACGAGGAGGTCGGCGGCGTCGAGCACGCCGTGGCCCGCACCGCGCAGGACCTGCTCGCCGGGCTGCCCGCCGAGCAGGTGAAACGGGTGCTGCTGCGGCTCGTCACCGCCGAGGGCACCAAGCGCCGCGCGCACCGCGACGAGCTGGAGGCCGGCGAGACCGTGCTCGCCGCGCTGGCCGCCGCCCGGCTGGTGGTCGTCGACCGCGACGGCGTCGAGCTCGCGCATGAGGCGTTGATCCGCAGCTGGCCGGCGCTGCACCGCTGGGTCGAGGAGAACCGGGAGAACGTCAGGGCGCAGCGGGAGCTCACCGACGCCACCCGGACGTGGGAGGCGCTCGACCGCGACGCCGGGGCGCTGTTCCGCGGCCGGCGGCTCGCCAACGTGCCCGCGGGGCTCGCGCTCACCTCTCGCGAACGCGCGTTCCTGGCCGCGAGCCGCGCCGCGGAGGAGGAGGTCACGACGAGCGCGCGGCGCCGCACCCGCCGCCAGCGCCAGCTGCTCGCCGCACTGGTCGCGCTGCTGGTGGTCGCCGCCGGCTCGACGGTGTTCGCGTGGCGGGCCACCAGGACCGCCGAGGAGCAACGCACCACGACCGCCGTGCTGAAGGCCGTCGCCGAGGCCGGTGCGCTGCGGTCGGGCAACCCCGCGCTGGCCCAGCAGGTCGCGCTCGCCGCCTACCGGCTCGTGCCGCTCCCGCAGGCCCGCAACGCGCTGCGCCAGGAGGAGGTGCCGGTGCAGACCCTGCGCGCGGCGGACGCCGAGGTCACCGCGCTCGTCGTCGGCCCGACGCAGCAGCAGGTCGTCACCGGTCACCGCGACGGGCTGGTCGTGCTGACGACCCTCGACGACCTGCCCGCGCCGCGCACGTCCTACGAGGCCACCCGGCACGCCGGCGCCGTCGTCGCGCTGGCGGTGGACCCGGCGGGCGGCCTGCTCGCGTCGGTGGGGGAGGACGGCACCGTCCACCTCGTCGACATCTCCCTGGGCAAGCCGCGCGACCTCGGCGTGCTGCCCGCCAGCGCCACCGCGGTCGCCTGGCGCGGCAGCACCCTCGTCACGACCGGCCCCGACGGCGCGGTCGGCTCCTGGACCGACCTGCGCGGCGGCCGTCCCCGGCTGCTCGCCACCGCCCAGCCCGGCCTGGGCCCGCTCGCCGGCCTCGCCTTCCGCGCCGACGGCCGCGTGCTCGCCGCTGTCACCACCGGCCGTGCCGTCCACCTGCTCGACGCCGCGGACCCGCGCCGGCTCACGCCGTTGTCGCTCACCACGGAGTTCGCGGGCCACGCCCAGTTCGCCGGCGACCTGCTGCTGACCGCCGGCCGCACCGCCGTGCACCTCTGGGACGCCCGCGACCCGCGCGCGCCGGCCCTGCGGGCGGAGCTTCCCCTCCGGCGGTGGGGAGGTGACCGGCACGTGGCTGAGCGCGGACAGCCTCGCGGTCGCGACCGACGACGGCCTGGTGCGGTTGTGGCGGCTCGGCGCGGGGGAGCCGGTCGAGCTGGCGCTGCTGCGCGGGCACGCCGGACCGGTCACCGCCGTCGGGCTCACGCCGAGGGGCGACGAGGTGGTGACCGGAGGGGCGGACCGGGCGGTGCGGCTGTGGAACGTCGACCTGCGCGACCCGGCGGTGCGGATCTGCGAGCAGGCGGTCCCGCGGATGACCGGGGCCGAGTGGGACCGCTACTTCGCCGGACTCGCCTTCACACCACCGTGCCACGACTGACCGCCTCCGGAGGGTACGCGGGGTCCCCGCGTGCCTTTCGGGGGTACGCGGGGTCCCCGCGTGCACCTCAGGGGAACGCGGGGGCCCCGCGTGACACGAGGGAGAGTGGCCGAGGGTGACGGTGCGAGGGTCTCGTTCGTGTGACGTTCGCGTGGCGGCGAACATCCCGGTCGCAAGCGGTTAGCGTGGTGTTAGACGCCAGGCGAACCTCTGGTGGACAATCCGGCCGGGAGGCGGCATGCCACGAGGGGAACGACCGCTGGGGCCGGAGGACACCGCGCTGCTCCGGTTCGCCGGTGACCTGCGCAGACTGCGCGACCAGGTGGGCAAACCGAGCTACCGCGAGCTCGCGGGCAGGGCGAACTACTCGCCCACGGCGCTGTCGGACGCGGCCGGTGGGCGCAAGCTGCCGTCGCTCGCGCTGACGCTGGCCTTCGTGCGCGCCTGCGAGGGCGATCCGAAGGAGTGGACGGCGCGGTGGCGGGAGCTCGCCGCCGAGCAGGTCTCGCCGTTGCAGCCGAGCGCCCCCTACGTCGGCGCGGCACCGTTCCACGAGAAGGACGCCAAGAGGTACTTCGGCCGTGAGGCGCTGGTCGAGCGGGTGCTCGCGCGCAGCGGGTCGTTCACCGCCGTGGTCGGGCCGTCCGGGTCGGGGCGCACCTCCCTGCTCGAAGCCGGTCTGCTGCCCGCGTTCGACCACGCCGTCGTCGTCACCCCCTCCGACCGCCCGCTCGACACGCTGGCCACCGCCCTCGCCGGCCTCTTCGGCACCACCGCCGAGCAGCTGGCCGCCGAGCTCGCGGCCGACCCCGACCACCTGCGGCTGCGCGTCCGGCAGCACTGCCCCGGTCTCGTCCTGCTGGTCGACGACTTCGAGAAGGCCTTCGAGGCCACCGGCTTCGTCACCGCGCTGCTGAGCTGCCCGCGGGTCGTGGTCGCGGTCCGCTCAGACTTCCGGCGGCGCTGCCACGCGCACCCCGGGCTCGCGCGGGTCCTGCCCGGCAACGAGGTCCTGATCGAGCCGATGACCGCGGAGGAGCTGCGCCGCGCGGTCACCGAGCCCGCCGGCCAGCTCGGCGTGTCGGTCGAGACCGCACTCGTGGCGCGGCTGGTGGCGGACGTGGCGGCCCAGCCGGCGTTGCCGTTCGTGTCGCAGGCGTTGATCGAGACCTGGCGGCGCAAGCGCGGCATGACGCTGTCGCTCGCCGGGTACGAGGAGTCCGGCGGCATCGAGCACGTCATGGCGCAGGCGGCCGAGACGTTCTTCTCCGCCCTCGACGAGGCCGACCAGCGCGCCGTCCGCACCGTGTTCCTCCGGTTGGTCTCGATGCAGCGCAACGGGGTCCTGCAGCGCAAGACCAGCAAGCCCGACGTCGAGCCGCGGCTGCTCGACCTGCTCGTCCGCACCCGGCTCGTCGTCCTCGGCGAGGACGGCGCAGGACTCGCCCACGACGCGGTGCTGCGCTGGCCGCGGCTGCGCGGGTGGATCGACGAGGAGCACGAGAACCTCCGCACGCACCAGCAGCTCGTCACCGCGATCGAGCTGTGGGAGTCGAGCGACCGCGACCCCGGCGCGCTCTACCGCGGTGCCCGGCTGCGCAAGGCCCGCGGCCTGGGCGACTTCCTCACCGCGCCGGAACGCCGGTTCGTCGAGCTGAGCGCCCGGCGCGAGACCCGCCGCTCGGTGGCGCTGATCTCCGTCGCGGCGGTGCTCGCGGCGCTCGTGCCGGGCAGCGTGATCTACGCGCTCACCAACGAGCAGCGCATCACCCAGCTCACCGACGAGGCGTTCGGGCGGCAGGCGATGGCCGAGTCGACGTCGCTGATGGAGCAGGGCAAGCCGTTCGCGGACAAGTTCGCCCTCGTCGGCTACCGGGTGGCGCCCTCGCAGGACGCGGAACGCATTCTGCGCCTGGCCAACGCCTGGACCCGGCGGATCGGGTTCACCGGCACCCCGGCGGAGAACGCCAAGGTGCTCACCGGGCCGCGCGGCGAGCTCGCCGCGGTGCGCGACGGCGACGGCACCGACCGGATGTGGCGCATCGACGAGACCGACCCCGTGCCCGGTGAGCGGTTCCCGGCCGGCCACCAGGTCACCCACCTCGCCGAGCGCCGCGCCATCACCCAGGACCCCGGCGGCCGGCAGTACCTGTGGTCGGTCACCGACCACACCCGGATGTCGCTGCTCTACCGGCTGCCCGCCGGGTTCCGCGCACAGGACCTCAGCGCGGACGGCTCACGGGTCGTCGGCTACCACGACGACTCCGACCCCGGCCTGCTCAACCCGAACACCCGCGGCCGCGCCATCCTGCTCGACCTCGCCGACGGCCGGGCGCCGGAGGAGATCCAGATGCCGGTGCGCAGCCCGGACGGCGTCGGGCTGAGCCGCGACGGCCGCGAGCTCGCCACCGCGCTGCACGACCGGGCCGGCGGCACCACCACGATCAGCCAGTGGCGGATCGGCGCGACCCTGGAACCGGCCGCCCAGCCGCTGGTCCGCCCCGGCCTGGTCAACCGGCTCACCTACAGCCCGGACGGCCGCTGGCTCGCGGGCGAGCACACCCCCGAGTCGACCGTCGAGGTGTGGCAGCTGGTGCCGGGCGGGACCCCGGTGCCCACCGCCACCCTGTCGACCACGGTGCCCAGCGGCGCCTGGGTCACGTTCGGCACCGACGACCGCATCGCCGTCGTGCGCGCGCAGACGTTCGAGGTGTACCGGCTCTACCCCGGCGGCAGGCAGCCCGACCGGCTCGCCTCGGTCACCGGCCACGGCGGCTCGGTGTACGCGACCTACCGGCCCGCGCACGACGACTTCCTCGTCCGCAGCGGCGGCACCGACCCGCAGCTGCTGACCTACGAGCTCGACGCCGGGCGCATCCGCCGCGAGATGTGCGCGGAGGGACGTGCGCGGCTCACGGACTCCGAATGGGTTAAGAGCTTCGGCGAAGCGGAGCGCGTCGAGGTCTGCTGACTGCCGCTGATGTGCGGGAAACACCCCGGAGTTGCCTCGACACGCATTGTGGTTGAGTGATCAACTCTCTAGGGTGACCGAGTGCGTGCGTTCACAAGGGGACTCCTCGGCATCGCCGGGTTCCTCGCGCTCTGGGAGCTCTTAGGACGCTCCACCCTCGTCCCCGCGGAAGCCCTCGTCCCACCGTCCGTCGTGTTCGGAGAGCTGGCCGCGCAGCTGGTCGACCCGGTCTTCCTCCGCCACGTCGTGGCCACCGTGCTGGCACTGCTGATCGCCATCGTGGTCGCCATCGCCGTCGCGGTACCGAGTGGACTCGTGCTCGGCAGCGTTCCCGCCGTGCGCCACGCGACCCGCGCGGTCGTCGAGTTCCTGCGCCCGATCCCTTCCGTCGCACTGATTCCGCTCGCGCTGGTGATCCTCGGTTTCGGACCGGAAACGAAGATCACGCTCGCGGTGTACGCGGCGGTGTGGCCGATCCTGTTCAACACCATCTACGCGCTGGACGAACTGGACCCGTTGCAGGTCGAGACGGCCAGGGTCTTCGGCACCGGCCGCCTCGGCGTGCTGTTCCGGGTGGCACTGCCCAGCGCGCTGCCGTTCGTCCTCACCGGAATCCGGCTCGCGGCCACCACCGCACTCATCGTGATGGTCAGCGTGGAGCTGATGGCCGGCGCCGACATCGGGCTCGGCTACTTCATCATGGAGGCCCGCAGCGGCGCCGGGCGGATGGACCAGGTCCTGGCCGGCACGGTGGTCGCGGGCGTGATCGGTGTCCTGCTCAACAACGGTCTCGAGCGCGTGCGGCGCCGGTGGGTGGCCTGGTGAACCGATTCGTTCAACGGTGGACCGTGTTCGCCGTGCTGATCGTGGTGTGGCAGGTCCTCGGCTGGCTCGCGGACGACCCGTTCTTCCCGCCGCCGTCGCAGATCGTCACTGCCGCCTACGAGTGGTGGGTGCTGGAGCCGCAGAACGTCACCGAGCACATCCTGCCGTCGGTGGGCCGGCTGCTGTCGGGCTGGGCGATCGCCTGCGTGATCGGCGTGTCGCTGGGCCTGCTGCTCGGCCGGTCCGACCGGGCGATGGAGTACGCGGGGCCGCTGCTGGTGTTCCTGCGCTCGATCCCGCCGCCCGCGCTGGTGCCGGTGTTCCTGTTGCTGTTCAAGGGCGGCACGTCGATGCAGCTCGCGACGATCGTGTTCGGCGTCGTGTGGCCGGTGCTGCTCAACAGCGTCGACGGCGCCCGCTCGGTCGACGTGACCAAAGTGGACACCTCCGCGGTGTTCGGCATCCCGCGCTGGCAGTGGGTGCTCGGCGTCGTGCTGCCCGCGGCCTCCCCGAAGATCTTCGCGGGACTGCGGGTCTCGCTCTCCCTGTCGCTCGTGCTGATGGTGATCTCCGAGCTGGTGGCCACCGACAACGGCATCGGCTCGCAGCTGATGCAGGCGCAGCGCGAGTTCGACTACACGCGCATGTGGGCCGGGATCGTCCTGCTGGGCGTCCTCGGCTACGGACTCAACACCGCGTTGCTCGCGGTGGAACGCAGGGCTTTGGCTTGGCAACCGAGGAGTCGTGATGAGCAACATGCTTGAGGTGGCCGACCTGGGCCACACCTACGGCGACTACGAAGCCATTGGGGGGCTGTCGTTCACCGTGCGAGCCGGCGAGCTCGTCTGCGTGGTCGGCCCCTCTGGCTGCGGCAAGTCCACCTTGCTGCGCACCATCTCCGGGCTCATCGAGCCGTCGCGCGGGGACGTGTCCCTCAAGGGCTCGCACCTCGCCGTCGTCTTCCAGGACTACCAGCGGTCGCTGTTCCCGTGGCTCACCGTGCAGGGCAACGTGGAGTTCCCGCTGCGCGGCCTGCCGCGCGCCGAGCGCAAGGCCCGCGCGGCCGAGGCGCTGGAGTGGGTCGGGCTCGGCAAGGCGGCGAAGAAGCGGCCGTGGCAGCTCTCCGGCGGCATGCAGCAGCGCGTGGCCATCGCGCGGGCGCTGGCGTACCGGCCGGCCCTGTTGCTGATGGACGAACCGTTCGCCTCCGTCGACGCGCAGACCCGCTTCGAGCTGGAGGACCTGCTGCTGCGGGTCCGCCGCGAGCACGACACGACCGTCCTGGTCGTCACGCACGACATCGACGAGTCGGTGTACCTGGGTGACCGCATCCTGGTCCTGTCCGGCTCTCCCGCGCGTCTCGTGGCCGACCTGGAGGTGCCGCTGCCCGCCGAGCGCGACCAGGTGACCACGCGCACGGACGAGGCCTTCGTGGCACTGCGTTCGCGCGTCGCCCGGCTGCTCAACGTCGGCAAGCCCTCGCTCGACGTGGAGAAGTGGGCGGAGGCCGAGCGGGAGTCGCTCAGCGAGACCGTCAGCTCCTGACACACTCTGCCGCGTGAGCGACTGGAACCTGTTCCTCATCGTCGACGCGGAGCCGGAGGAGATCTCGGCCGCGCCACCCGGCCGCGTGGTGGCGTTGCAGGGCAGAAGGCTGCTCCCGTTGTCCGACAACGGGTTCTCGCTGCTGCTGGCGTGGGTCGCCGGCCCGCGCCGGGTCGTGCGCACCCCCGCTCCGCTGCTCCCCGACCAGGACGTCGTCAACGCGTTCGTCAACTCCTACCTCGTCGAGGCGGGCGCTCCGCCGCGACCGGCCGGGTTCTCGTGGTACCTGGACCTGCCGGCCGGTGTGGAGCCCGCCGACGTGTGGCGTCTGGCGGACACGGGCGGCGAGCGGGGGTCGCGGGTGGACCTCCGCGGTGTCCGCCGGGTGCTGGAGCGCGGAGTGGACACTTTGTACCACCGGGCGTGAGTGCAGAGCCCTACTGGGAAAACCTGGGAAAAAGACCAAGCTGCCGCAGACCCGGTGCGGACGACGGGAAATCCACGCGCAGAACGGCTCCGGACCGCGGTGGTCCGGAGCCGTTCCGCGTCGCACGGACGGGGCTGTCAGAACGCCTGTCAGCCGACGAGGAGGCCGTCACCGTGCGAGGTGTGCGGGAGGGTGGTCCGGGCGCTCACAGGTGGCGGTAAGCGCCCGTGCGCTGCCGGTGGCTCAGAAGTGGATGTTCAGGTCGTTGCCGTTGCCCAGGCCGCCGTCGAGCAGGTCGAGGTCGCCGACGTTGAGGTCGCCCACGACCTGGCCGACGGAGTTGTGGACGTCGCCGACCTGCGCCACGTCCTGCACGACGTTGTCGCTCACGTCCACGACGTTCTCGACGTCCAGGTCGAGGTTCGCGACGTCCTTCACCAGCACGTCGGTGTCCTTGAGCAGCACGTCGGTGTTCGCGACGTCCTTGACGAGCACGTCGGTGTCGAGGTCCTTGACCAGCACGTCGGTGTTCACGACGTCCTGCACGTCCGCGACGTGGGTGACCGTGCTGACGACCGAGTTGTCCTGCACGACGGTCGTGACGTCCGAGACGACGTCGAGGGTGCCGGCGACGTCGCCGACGTTGCCGAAGTCGGTGACCAGCGCGGTCACGGCGGACGGAGCGCCCAGGTTCGCGACGTCGGCGATCGAGGTGAGGCCGTCGAGGTTGCCGGTGACGAGCTTCAGCTGGTCCGCGGCGGCGATGTCGCCGGCGTTCGCGAGCACGTCGTCGAGGGCGTCGACCTTGGCCACGGAGGCGGTGTCGAGCACCAGCGGCAGGATCTCCTGGATCTCACCGGGGGTGATGTCGCCCAGCCCGGCGGACTCGAGCACGCCCTGCGGGTCCAGCTGGAACGCCTCGCGGGCGTCGAGGTCGCTCAGCAGGGAGAGGGTGAAGTCGTGCAGGGTGCTCATGGAACCAGGCTCCTGATGTGGTGATCGGGGGATGTCGGGTTGAACCGTATGGATGACCGACATCCCCCGGCATCGGGAGTTGGCCCCAGATCGTGACGAAACGAGGTCCCTAGGGGATCGAGATCACTCGTTAGGGGACCCGGGATTTCACCCGTTAGGGCCCCACATAGTTCTCGGCGAAGGTCGCCCGGTAGGCAGGGGACTCGGCCAGGTGTTCCAACCTGGCCTGCGCCAACCGTCCGAAGAAGGGGGAGCTCACATCGGTGTGGATCATGTTGACCATCCACTGCGAGAACTCCTGGGCCCGCCAGACCCTTTTGAGACAGTCGTCTGAGTAGGTCTTCAGCCCGTCCTCGGAACCGGTGTCGTAGTAGGCGATCAGTGCACGTCCGAAGGTTGCGGCGTCGTTCATGGCGAGGTTCATGCCCTTGGCGCCGACCGGGGTGATGATGTGGGCTGCGTCACCCAGCAGGTACAGCCGCCCGTAGGACATCGGCTCGACCACATGGCTGCGCATGTCGAGGACGCGCTTTTCGATGATCTTGCCCTCGTTCAGCTCCCACGACGAGTCGCGCAGCGCGAAGCGTTTGTGCAACGCCTCCCAGACCTGTTCGTCCGACCAATCTTCGGCTTTTGTCCCGACCGGCACCTGGAGGTAGAAACGCGATACCGACGGGCTGCGCAGCATGTGTCCGGCGAAACCGTCGGCGTGCAGCGCGTAAATCACGGCTTTAGTCGACGGAGGGGCCTCCGCGAGAATGGTGAGCCACTCGATCCCGTGCTGGTGCGTGAACTCCGTCAGCACTCCCTCGGGAATGCTCGGACGGGACACCCCGTGGAATCCGTCGCAGCCCGCCACGAAGTCACATGAAACTTCTTCGCGTACCCCGTCTGCGCTGGTCCAGGCCACGGACGGGTGAGAGCTGGTCAGATCCCGCAACTCGACGTCACTGACCTCGAACCGGATGTCACCACCGGCGGCCAGGAATGCTCCGATCAGGTCTTTGACCACTTCCTGCTGGGGGTAGACGTAGTGCTCCCGGCCGCCGTACAAGTCGGAGTACGCGACCTGGAACACCTGTCCACTCACCCGGAATTCGCACGTTCCGTGACGGTCTGCTTCCATCAGCAAACGATCGGCGAGTCCGAGCGACTCCAGCATCGTCACGGAGCGGTGTTCGAGGACTCCCGCCCGTGGCCGGGTTTCCACGTGGGCACGACTGGCCCTTTCCAGCACCACGCAGTCGATGCCTGACTGCTGGATCAAGTTTGCCAAGGTCAGACCGGCCGGCCCGGCGCCGACGACGGCTACAGCGCGCTTCAACTGGGGTTCTCCTAGCCCTAGACCTGCTGTGCTTAGATGCTCACCGCAGGTAGTGGACTGGAACCTGCTCGTGTCGGTCAACTGGGGTCTTTTGGAGCAGCGTCATTACTCTGAGTGGTTGACCGTCGCGACATAATCCCCGCAACGACGACACCGCTCCGACAGGAGAGTGCTCCCGATGACTCGAAGAGTCCGCCGCACCGCCGTCCGTGGCATCGCCCTCGCCACGCTGCTCGCCACCGTGGCGAGCTGTGGACTGCTCGGCGGCGAAGAGCAGTCACCCCCGGCCGACCAGAACAGCGGCGGCAAGGTCGAGAAGGCCAAGATCACCCTGGGGGTGCTGCCGATCCTCGACGTGGCCTCGGTCCACGTCGCGATGAAGAAGGGCTACTTCGCCCAGGAGGGCCTTGAGGTCAACCTCAAGGTCATCGACGGTGGCGCGAAGGCGATCCCCGGCCTGATCAGCAAGGACCTGGACTTCACGTTCGGCAACTGGGTCTCGTTCTTCGCCGCGGAGGCGAAGGACACCGCGAAGGCGGTCGACGGCCTCAAGCTGATCTCCGACGGCTACCAGGCCAAGCCGGACATGTTCCTGATCCTGGCCAACGGTGACTCGGCCATCAAGAGTCCTGCCGACCTCGCCGGCAAGACCATCGGGATCAACACCTTCAGGAACATCGCGGAGCTCACCGCGAAGGCCACCCTCGAAGCCGCGAACGTCGACGTGAACTCGGTGAAGTTCAAGGAGATGCCGTTCCCGGACATGCAGGCGGCGGTCCAGAACAAGACCGTCGACGCGGCCTTCATGGTCGAGCCGTTCATCACCCGCGCCCAGCGCGCCGCCGGCCAGATCAAGGTCCTGGACGCCGCGACCGGCCCGACGGACAACATCCCGATCGCGGGCTACGCCACCACCGGCGCGTTCGCCAAGGAGAACCCGAAGACCGTCGCCGCGTTCCAGCGCGCGATGGCCAAGGGCCAGGCCGACGCCACCGACCGCCCCACGGTGGAGCCGCTGCTGGTCGAGTACGCCAAGGTCGACAAGGAAACCGCAGGTCTTGTCCACTTCGGCGCGTTCCCGACGACGCTCGACGCGACCCGCCTGCAGCGCGTGGTCCAGCTGATGGTGCGCTACGGGATGCTGGACAAGGAGCTCGACGTGAAGCCGATGCTCATCCAGCCCTCCGGTAGTTGACGAACAGCGCGGGGGGCTGTGATCGCGCCGTGATCGAAAGCCCCCCGCGGCGGTCGTCTGCGCCGCAAGAATTATCGGCAAGGGGCCGTTTAGCCGCCCCTGCACAGTTGTTGATTCTCGAACCAGCTGTTTTGTCGTCCGAACGGCGGTATGAGAACGGTGCGTTTTACTCCAAGATCCACCAGGTTTGCAGCTATTAAACGGGGCGGGGAGTGTTGACGGTGCGCGGTCGTGAGGACCAGCGAGGCATCGACCGGTTCCGCCTACGCAACTGGCGGTTGCGGAGCAAGCTCGCAGTGGTGTTGTTGGTTCCGGCCCTGAGCACCGCGACTCTCGCGGGCCTGCGGCTGAACACCCAGCTCGACGACGTCGAACTCTTCGGCAAAGTCCAGCGCGAGCTCGCTGTCAGCCACCAGGCGGCGAAGGTGGAGAGCGCTCTGCAGGTCGAGCGCGACTGGGCGGTCCAGTGTGTGGCCGCCGGCAGGCAGAACGCGTGCCCCGAGCACGCGGCGAAGACCGGTCTTACCGACACGGAGTTGGACAAGTACCGGAACTCGGGCGCGACGGCCTCCGGCCTGAGCGCGCCCCTCCAGGAGTCGTTCACCAAGTCGCTGCAGTCCCTCGACGGACTGGCGAGCCTGCGGGTGACCATCCTGAGCACGAAGTACCCGGACGTCGCTGTCATCAGCGCGTACAACCAGATCAGCGCCTCGCTCAGCCAGGTGCACCGTGCCGTGGTGTCGAGCCTGAGCGAGCCGGAGATCGTGCCGCTGGTCACGGCCGCGCAGGCGCTCTACAGCGCCCAGGAGCAGCTCGGCCAGCAGAACGCGATCCTGACGTCCACCGCGCTGCGCAGGGGCTTCGCGCCCGGTGCCGCCGACGAGCTGCGTGCCGCGCAGTCCCGTCTGGACGCCGCGTTCACGGAGTTCAACGACCTGGCGTCGGCGGAGAACCGGCAGCGGTTCCAGGACGTCGTGTCCGGTTCCGCCGTGGACGGTCGCAACCGGCTGGTGCGGCTCGCGCTCGCGCAGGACTTCGAGCGCGAGACGATCACCATCACCGACGCCGAGGTGCTGAAGATCGGCCAGGACACCGCGAACCTGGTCGCCCAGGTCGCGGGCGACCTGGAGGGCCAGGCCGACGCGACGACCACGCGTCTCGCCGACACGGCGCGTTCGGACGCCTGGCGGGACGCGGCACTGGTCGCGATCTCGCTGCTGCTCGCGTTCGGTCTCATGGCGATGGTCGCGCAGTCCATGCTGCGGCCGCTGCGCATCCTGCGCCGCAGCGCGCTCGACGTGGCGCGCAACCAGCTGCCGGAGGCGATCAAGCGAATCCGGTCGCACCGCGACCCGGAACGCGCCGCCGAGGAGGCGATCGTCCCGGTGCCGCTCAACACGACCGAGGAGGTCGGCCAGGTCGCGCGGGCGTTCGACCTGGTGCAGCGCGAAGCAGTCCGCCTCGCCGTCGAGCAGGTGGCCCTGCGCGCGAACGTCAACGACATGTTCATCAACCTGTCGCGGCGCTCGCAGGCGTTGGTGGAGCGGCAGATCAGCGTGATCGACCGGCTCGAGCAGGACGAGCAGGACCCCGACCACCTGGCGTCGCTGTTCGAGCTCGACCACCTCGCGACGCAGATGCGCCGCAACAGCGAGAACCTGCTCGTGCTCTCCGGCACGACGGTCAACCGCCGCGTCACCCGGCCCGTCGCGATCGCCGAGGTCCTCGGCGCCGCGGTCTCCGAGGTCGAGAAGTACGCGCGCGTGCAGATCGCGCCGACGCCGGAGCTCATGGTGCAGGGCCGCGTGGTCAACGACCTCGCGCACCTCGTGGCCGAGCTGCTCGACAACGCCACGGCCTTCTCCAAGCCCACCAGCAAGGTGACGGTGCGGACGATAGAGACCCGCAAGGGCGAGGTCGCGATCCGCATCCACGACCGCGGTGTCGGCATGCAGGAGCAGGACGTCGTCGAGTTCAACGCGAAGCTCGCCGAGCCGCCGGAGGTCGACGTCTCCGTGGCCCGCGAGATGGGCCTGTACGTGGTCGGCCAGCTCGCCAAGCGGCACGACATCCGCGTGACGCTGGCGAACAACGACGACATAGAGGGTGGTGTCACCGCCCAGGTCGTGCTGCCGGCCTCGTTGCTGCACAAGGGCCCGCCGCCCGCGCTGCCGCTCCCGGCTGTCGCGCCCTCGCCGGCACCCGCCGTCGAGAGCACCGGCGAGGGCCTGTCCGGTGTTCCGAAGTGGACGCCGGAGTACCCGGTCGTGGTGTCGTCGGCGGAGACGGCGGAGGAGGAGCCCAGCGGGCGCCACCGCATCGAGCAGACGTCCGCGGACGGCCTGTTCACCGCGCGGATCGAGGCGGAGGAGACCGCCGTCGAGGACCGGTACTCCTACGAGCCGCCGGTCGAACGACCCGTCGAGGCCGCCACCGAGATCTTCCCCGCGGTGAGCGACGACGACGAGGAGATCTCCGCGGACGCGTTGTCGCGGTGGTTCCAGACGCCGGCCGCTCCCGAGTCCGCGTCCCCGTCCCCGTCGGTGCCCGCACCGGCAGGGGTCCCGGCGGTGGAGCACACGTCCGACGAGGAAGAGGAAGAACCGAGCACGGTGAACGGCCTGCCCAAGCGGCAGCGTTCGCCGGAGTCCGTGAAGACCGAGGCCCCGACGGCCGTGCCGCGTGCCGTCGCCGACTTCGCGTCCGACTGGGGCTCGGCCGACGAGGGCTGGCGTGCCGCCGGTGCGCTGGAGTCCGGCACCCCCGCGCAGACGACGGAGAACGGGCTGCCCAAGCGCGTCCCCAAGGCGCGCCTGGTGCCCGGCTCCACCCCGAAGCCGTCCTCACCGGTGCCCCAGCTGGCGACCGTCGCCGCGAGCGGTCGTTCCGCTGAACGGTTGCGCCAGCGGTTCGCCACGTACCAGAAGGGTGTCCAGATGGGCCGCGACTCGCTCTTCGACTCGGCCGTCGGGGACATCCCCGTGATCGCAGAAAGGGAACACCAGTGACCACCGCGACTGAGGAACTGGACAACTTCAGCTGGCTGGTCGAGGACTTCGTCAGCAGGGTCGCCGGTGTCGCTCACGCGATCGTCGTCTCGGCGGACGGGCTGCTGCTCGCCACGTCGGAGCGACTGCCGCACGACCGGGCGGAGCAGCTCGCCGCCGTCTCGTCCGGTCTCGTCTCGCTCAACCTCGGCGCGGCGCGCTGCTTCGAGGCCGGCGACGTCAAGCAGACCGTCGTCGAGATGGAACGCGGCTACCTCTTCCTGATGTCCATCAGCGACGGGTCCTGCCTCGCCGTGCTCGCCGCACCCAACTGCGACATCGGGCTCATCGGCTACGCGATGACCCGCCTGGTGGAGCGGGTCGGTCTCCAGCTCACGCCGGAGATCCGCGCCCAGCTGCACGTCTCGATGCGAGCCTGAGCAGTTCTGTCCTGAGTAGAGAGAAGTTCCCATGAGCAACGGTGCTCCGGGTCGTCCGGGGTCACCTGGGGCCGACCTGACCACGACATCGGCGAAGATCGTCGTCGCGGGCGGGTTCGGCGTCGGCAAGACGACGTTCGTCGGCTCGGTCTCGGAGATCACCCCGCTGACCACCGAGGCCGTCATGACCCAGGCCTCGGTAGGGGTCGACGACCTGTCCGCGGTACCGGGCAAGGTCACCACCACGGTGGCCATGGACTTCGGCCGGGTGTCGCTGGACAAGGACCTGATCCTGTACCTGTTCGGCACGCCGGGACAGCACCGGTTCTGGTTCATGTGGGACGACCTGGTCCGCGGCGCCATCGGCGCCGTGGTCATGGTCGACACCCGCCGCATCGACGACGCGTTCGCGCCCATCGACTTCTTCGAGGACCGCGACCTGCCGTACGTGGTCGCGGTGAACTGCTTCGACGGGTTGATGCACCACCGCGCGGAGGAGGTGCGGGACGCGCTGACGATCGCCTCGTCGGTGCCGATAATCCCGTGCGACGCCCGCAACCGGCAGTCCACCAAGCAGATCCTCATCACCCTGGTGGAGCACGCGCTGCGGCAACCGTCGTTCGCCTGAACGCGAACGGGGGCGGCGGACCCGCCGCCCCCGTCCCGCGTCCGCCGCGGGTTCACCCCGGCGCGTCAACGGTCATTCGCCTGACCTTCATCCCGGACGGCCCCCATCTGCGGCACGCTCCAAGGCATGGAGCGTCGGAACTTTCTTCGTGTCGCAGTCGTCGGGACCGCAGCGGCGGCGTTCGGTGGCGCCAACTGGCGTGAGGCCTTCGCCGCCGGGGCCCAGCCCGGTCCCAGCCTCTACGGTTCCCTGCAACCGGTCAACAGCAGCGGGCTCATGCTGCCCCAGGGCTTCTCCAGCCGCGTGATCGCGCGCTCCGGCCAGCGCGTCGCGGGCACGAGTTACACCTGGCACCCCGCACCGGACGGCGGCGCGTGCTTCGCCGACGGCACCGGCTGGATCTACGTGTCCAACAGCGAGGTGTCCTCCACCGGTGGCGTGGGCGCCGTGAGGTTCGACCAGTCGGGCACCATCACCGGTGCCTACCGGACCCTCAGCGGCACCAACGTGAACTGCGCCGGCGGTGCCACGCCGTGGAACACGTGGCTGTCGTGCGAGGAGGTCGACCGCGGCTACGTCTACGAGACCGACCCGTGGGGCGTCAAGGCGGCCGTCCAGCGCCCGGCGATGGGCCGGTTCAAGCACGAGGCGTGCGCGGCCGACCCGGTGCGCAAGGTCGTCTACCTGACCGAGGACGTGCCGGACGGGTGCCTGTACCGCTTCACGCCCACCACGTGGGGCGACCTGAGCTCCGGCACGCTGGAGGTCATGACCGGCGGCAGCGGCACGTCCGGCAGCGTCGGCTGGGCGCGGGTGCCCGACCCGGACGGCAGCCCGACGGCCACGCGCAACCAGGTGAGCGGCGCCAAGCGGTTCAACGGCGGCGAAGGCTGCTATTACGCCGACGACACCTGTTGGTTCACCACCAAAGGCGACGGCCGGGTGTGGGCTTACAACGCATCACAAAGCACCATCAGCCTCACTTATGACGACTCGCTCGTGACGAGCGGAACGGCTCCGCTCACCGGTGTCGACAACGTGACCCGGTCGTCGGGCGGCGACCTGTTCGTCGCCGAGGACGGCGGGAACATGGAGATCTGCATCATCACGCCGGCCGGTGTCGTGGCCCCCTTCCTGCGGGTTCCCGGCCAGAGCAGCAGCGAGATCACCGGTCCCGCGTTCTCGCCTGACGGCAGCAGGCTGTACTTCTCCTCGCAGCGCGGCACGTCCGGCAGCAGCAGCGGCGGGATCACCTACGAAGTGTCTGGACCGTTCCGGCGCTGATTGACACTTGACTCTTCTTGTGCGGCAACGCTGCTTCGATACAGTCGGGGAGCAATTACCCTGCATTGCGAGGAGATTCCTGTGTTCCTGCGCAAAACAATTGCCGTGGTTGCCAGCGCTGCCGCCCTGTCAGTCGGCCTCGTCGGAACCGCGGAAGCTGCGCCCCGCACCCTCACGTACAACTCGAGCGGTGCCGGTGAGTTCCAGGCGGCCGTCGACCAGGGCGCCCAGGTGTGGAACAACAGCGTGGTGAACGTGCGGCTGGTCAAGGTGACCGGCGCCGCGAACATCACCGTCACCGTGGACAACCAGTGGCCCCGCGCCTACGTCACGAGCCTCGGCCGCGGCCGGTGGGTCATGGGTCGTCAGGCGGTCAACGAGGGCCACGACACGGTGCGCATCTCGTCCCACGAGTTCGGGCACCTGCTGGGCATGCCCGACCGCAGGACGGGGCTGTGCACCGACCTGATGTCCGGTGCGAGCGCCGGCACGTCGTGCAAGAACCCCAACCCGAACGCCAAGGAGAAGGCCGAGGTGGAGGCGAACTTCCGTTCCGCCGCGGTGACCGTCGGCCCGTCCACGTTCGTGGACGCCGCCTGATGTGAAGTGCACGCGGGGGCCCTGCGTGACCCTGAGGGGAACGCGGGGCCCCCGCGTGACAGCAAGAAGCACCCGATCGGGTGTGCTGCCGGCGTCCGCGGCTCGGCCGGGGCGCCGGTGACGTGCACGCCGGACTCGTGCAGCGGTACGTGCACCACGACAGCGCGCCTCTCGCGAGGTCTGGTCAGAGGATGAACCAGTCGGTGCAGCCGCCGGCGAACCGGAACCGCACCGGGCCGCGCGGGCCGGGGCCCATCACGAACATGCCCAGCTCGTCGGCCGGCGCCGTCTCCACGTCGCCGGCGGGCGACACCAGCGTCACGTCGCCGTCCGCGGGCACCAGCTGCCCGGTCACGCCGGCCGCCGACACCTCGACCTGCAGCGTGACGCCGTCCGCGTCGAACACCAGCTGCCGCGCCGTGGACGTCGAGCGGGCGCGGGCGAAGAGCGTGTCGTCCAGCACCGAGTCGTACGAGGTGATCAGCAGCAGCTCCGCGTCGACGGTGCGCCAGGTGAAGGCCGCCTTGGCGGCTTCGAGGAACTCCGGTGGAACCGCATCGGCGGGCGGTGTGCTCACCGCGTCGCGCAAGGCGTCGAGCAACACCTCGTCACTGTCCCAGTCGTGCCGCACCCAACACACCTCCTCTCACCTGCGTGGCCTTCTTGGCTGGCGATCCCAGGAACGTCGAGATCGCCGTCGTCTTGCGCAGCTTCTCCAGGCAGCGGATGCGGGTCGGCCCGATGCTGCCGACCGGCATCGCCAGCTCTTCGCTCACGACCTGGTAGCTCGGCGGCGGGTCGGTCATCAGCTTGGTCAGCAACCGCTTGCACTGCTCGGTGCAGCTCGGCGAACCCGTCGCGCAGCGCCTGCCGCCGTTCCACCGCCAGCAGGTCCGCCTCCACGTCCGCGTCCTGCTCCGACTCCAGCGCGTCGGACTCCGACAGCGGGTCGTACAGGTGCGTCCGCTGCTGCACGCGCAACACGCGCAGGCACTCGTTGCGGGTGGTCGTCATGATCCAGCCGGGCAGCGCCTCGGGCTCGCGGAGCCGGCCGATCTGCTCCACGAGCCGAAGCCACAGCGTCTGGTTCACGTCGGCCGCGTCCGCGGGGCGCAGCCGGTGCTTGTAGATCACCGACACGACCAGCGGCGTGTAGCGGTCCACGATCTCGTTCCACGCACCCTGGTCGCCCTCGGCCGCCGCGCTGACGAGCGCGGCGATCGGGGATGCTGAGGTCACGTCGACTCCTTGCGGTCACGACCTGCGGAGGCCGGGGTTGCTCCCCAGATACAACCTCCTCGCCGGTTATTTGACGAAGGTCCCGTAACCGGCGTGGAACTCCGGGTCCACCAGCAGTTTGTCACGGGCCTGAGCTGCGGTGAGGCCGTCTTTCACCATCGTGGCCGCGATCCGCCCGGTGACCCAGGGCGCGGCGAACGACGTGCCGGCCCAGTTCGCCCACAGCGCGAACGGCGTCGCGTCGCCCTCGCCGGGCAGTTTCCACTCGCCCTTGAGGTAGGTCGAGGAGCGGTTGCCGATCGCGCACGCGTCGACCCAGTGCCCGAAGCTCGAGTAGCAGGCGGGCACGATCGAGCCGTCCCCGTTCAGCGCGAGCGCGGCGACGGCGGTGACCCGGGAGAACGCGGCGGGCCAGCTCGGGCGCTGGTCGCCGCGGTTGCCCGCGGAGGCGACCACGACCGTCTCCTGCGGCAGCGCGGTGATCGCGACGCGCAGCGGCTCGGACGCGACGTCGTCGGCGGTGTAGCAGCCGAGGGACAGGTTGAGCAGGTCGACCTTCTTGCGGCCCATCTCGGCGATCTTGGCGACCAGCTGCTCCTCGTCGCCGAAGCCGTTCAGGTCGAGGGCGATCTCGGGGTCGAGCGCGACACCGCACGCCGCGCTCTGCACGACGCCCGCGACGAACGTGCCGTGGCCGCCCTGCAGCCCGAAGAGCGCGCCGCTGGTGTAGGCGGGGTCGACGTCGTCGGGCTCCTTGACGAACCGGTTCTTGAACCAGTCCGCGTGCTCCAGCTGCGCGCCGGAGGAGATGCCGGTGTCGAGGATGCCGACGCGGATGCCGGAGAGCCGGTCGTCGGCCTTCGGCGGGGTGAGCGGGTCGGTCGGCCGCGGCCGGTCGCCGGGGTTGCCCATGACGTTTCCGCCGTGTCCCACGACGACGTGGTGCGGCTGGACGAGCGGTACGCGTTCGTTCGGCCAGTTCCGTTGATCCCTCAACAACCGGACGATCTGCGGAATGTCTTCGGGGTTGTTCGGCAGGATCAACCGGGCCATTCCACCGAATCCGGCCGCGGGACGCGCGTCGACATTGTTTTGCCGCAGTTTCGCGATCACCCGGTCGAGGTCGGCCGGCGCGACGAGCAGCTGACCTGGGCGATAAAGGAATTCACGCCCGCGTTCGGCGTGGAAGCTGATGTTCTTGTCCTCGGCGATGAGCTGCTGAAAAGCTCTTTCGTACAGCTCAGCACGTTCCGGCGATTTCGACACCACGGCCTCACAAAGCAGCGTTTGACGGGGGCCCCGACCGAGCTTGATCAAGCTACCACAGCGGATAAAGTGACGCCGTGACCGACTTTTGTGCGGAGGACGCGCTGGCGGCCAGGCAGCGCAACCCGCGTGCGGCCGTCGAGATGGCCCGCGCCGTCCTCCGCGCGACGGAAGACCGTTCCGAATGGGCGATCGCCGAACGCGCGATCGGTCTCGCGTTGCGCGAGCTGCACGACTACAGCGGCTCGATCCGCCACCTGCGCCGCTCGATCCGCATCGCGACGGACGCGGGACTGCCCCGTTTGTCGGCTTTGGCGCAGATGTCGCTGGCGTGGGTGCTCGCCTACACCGGCCGCCACCGCGCCGCACTGCGCGCGCTGGACGTGGCCATGCCGTCGTTGTCGGGTGCGGACGCGGTCGCCGCTCTCATGCAACGCGGTGTCGTCTTCCACTACCTGACCCGATACGACGAAGCACAGCGCGACTACACGGCCGCCATCGCCGGCGCACGGCGCGTGGACGACAAACTGGTCGAGGCGCGCGCTCACAACAACCGCGGTCTCGTGCGCGCGTACGTCGGCAACATGCGTGAGGCCTCCGCCGACTTCGACGTGGCCGCCGCGCTGCTCGGCTCGCTGGGCCAGGAGCTCGGTGTCGCGGACGTGCACTGGAACGCCGGCATCATGGCCACCCGCTCGGGCGACGTGCCCGCGGCCCTGACGTTGTTCGACAAGGCCGACGAGGTCTACCGCAGCCTGGACGTGCCCCGCCCCGCCCTGCTGGTGAACCGGCTGGAGCTGCTGGTGTCGGTGCCCCTGGTGGACGAGGCGCGAGTGGCCGCGGACCGCGCCATCACCGAGCTGAAGGCCCTTCGCAACCCCTTCGCGACCTCCGAGGCGTTGTTCTTCCGCGCCCGCATCGCCCTGCTGGACGACGACCTGGACGCCGCCAACGCCTTCGCCGCGGAGGCCCGGCGCCGGTTCCGCCGCGAGCAGCGCCTGCTGTGGGCGGCCGGAGCGCGTTACCTCGAACTGCACGCGGCGGTCCTGCGCGGCGACCGCACCCGTTCGCTGCGGGTGGCGTTGTCGCGGGTGGCCGACGAGCTCGACGCGATGGACTGGCGGCTGCCGGCGTTGGAGGCCCGCATCGACGCCGGTCTGGTGGCCGCCGACCTCGGTCATCGCGTGCGGGCGGTGGCCGAGCTTCTCCAGGGCCGCCGCGTCGCGTTCCCGCGGCCCGGCCGGTCTGCGCGTCCGCGGCTGGTACGCGGAGGCGTTGCGGCGCAAGCTCTCCGGTGACGTCCGCGGCACCTCCTCCGCGTTGCGCCGCGGCATCGCCCTGCTCGACGAGTACCGCGTGTCCCTGGGCGCCGCCGAGCTGCGCGCGTTGACCGGCGCGCAGGGCCAGGCCCTGGCCGAGGAGGGCCTGCGCCTGGCCGTGGCCTCCGGCAACGCGGCCCGCGTGCTGTCGTGGACCGAGAGCTGGCGCGCCGGCGCCCTGCGGATGAAGTCGGTGTCACCCCCCGACGACCCCCGCCTGGAGGACGCGCTGGCCACCCTGCGCGCCGTCACCTCCGACGTCGAGTCGGCCGTGCTGGCCGGCAAACCCGCCGGGGCGCTGCGCGCGCAGCTGGTCCGCGCCGAACAACGCGTCCGCGACCTGACCCGGCAGATGTCGGGCGGGGGAGCGGTGTTCAAGCCGCCGCCGGTGTCCTCGCTGGCGTTGGCCCTGGGCTCCTCCGCCTTGGTCGAGTTCGTCGAGTACGACGGCTCCCTGCTGGCCGTGGTCCTGGCCGACGGCAGGACGTCCCTGCACGTGCTGGGTGCCCTTGAGGGCGTGGTCCGCGAGATCCGCCTGCTGCGCTTCGCGTTGCACCGCCTCGTGACCCTGCCGCCGGGGCTGCCGAACCTGGAGGTGGTCCGCTCCTCCGCCGCCCATGCCGCTTCTCTGCTGTCTGCGCGGCTGTTGTCACCTTTGGCGCCACGCATCGACGGCCGTCCGCTGGTGGTGGTACCGACCGGTGCGCTGAACAGCCTGCCGTGGGGCGTGCTCGGACGTCAGGTGACCGTGGCGCCGTCAGCGTCCGTGTGGCTGCGTGCTGCCGCTGCGCCTGATGCGTCCGGAGAAGCCGTCCTGGCCGCCGGCCCGCGGATGGCCGCCGCACCCGACGAGATCAAGGCCGTCTCCGCGCACGTGCCCGGCCGTGTGCTCATTGATGACGACGCAACCGTTTCGGCCGTGGCGTCCGCAATGGACGGTGCCGCTCTCGCACACATCGCGGCACACGGCTCGTTCCGCGTCGACAACCCGTTGTTCAGCGCGTTGGAACTGGCCGATGGACCTCTGACGGTCTACGACATCGAACGACTGCGTACACCGCCTACGCGCGTGGTGCTGTCCGCGTGTGACACCGGGCAGTCCGCCGTGCGTCCCGGCGATGAGCTGATGGGGTTCACGGCGGCGCTGCTGGGGCTGGGGACGCGGACGCTGATCGCGCCCGTGGTGCCGGTGCCGACCGACGGGACCGCACCGGTGATGGTGGAGCTGCACCGGAAGCTGGCCGACGGGCTGTCGCCGGCGGAGGCGCTGGCGGAGGTGCAGCGGGCCGCTTCCGACGATGGCTCGTACGCGGCGGCGGTCGGTTTCGTGTGCTTCGGCGCCGGATAGCCCTTACGAAACGCGTGCGTCCCGCTTACCGTTGCTCGCCATGGCAACGAGGTCGTGGTGGGGCTGGGGCAACGTCGAGGACGCCGTCACCCCAGCCGAACGGCAGCAGCTGGTCGACCGGGTCCGCGCCGTGCTCCCGGACGCGGACCTGACGTTCCACGAGCCACCGGACCCCGCGGACCTCGACCTCCCGCCGTCCCGCGTCCCGCCGTCGGACCTGTGCTACACCGACCCGGTCGACCGCCTCACCCACGCCCGCGGCCAGGCCTATCGCGACGTCGTCCGCAACCTGGCCGGCGACATCGGCCCGATTCCCGACGCCGTCGCAAGGCCGCGCACCGAGCAGGACGTCGTGGACGTGCTGGACCACTGCGGCAGCAACGGCATCGCCGTGATCCCGTTCGGCGGCGGCACGTCGGTCGTCGGTGGCGTGGAACCGCGGGACATCGACGCGCCCGTGGTGACGCTCGACCTGCGGAACCTGGACCGCGTCCTGGAGGTCGACCCGACGAGCCGGGCCGCGCGGGTCCAGGCCGGTGTGCTCGGGCCGGACCTGGAGGCGCAGCTCAAGCCGCACGGGCTCACGCTGCGGCACTTCCCGCAGTCCTTCGAGTTCTCGACGCTGGGCGGGTGGCTCGCGACGCGCGCGGGTGGGCACTACGCGACGGCGACCACGCACATCGACGACTTCACCGAGTCGCTGCGGGTCGTGACCCCGGTGGGAACGAGCGAGTCGCTCAGGGTGCCGGCCAGCGGGGCCGGGCCATCGCCGGACCGGCTGTTCCTCGGCTCGGAGGGAACCCTCGGCGTGATCACCGAGGCGTGGCTGCGGTTGCAGGCCCCGCCGGTCCACCGGGCCGGCGCGTCGGTGCGGTTCGCGGACTGGGGGCAGGCGGTCGAGGCGGTGCGGGCGGTCGTGCAGTCCGGGCTGCGGCCGGCGAACTGCCGGCTGCTCGACCCGGCGGAGGCGTTCCTCAACGCCGGGTCGAGCAGGTCTGTGCTCGTGCTGGCGTTCGAGTCGGCTGACCACCCCGTGGACGCGCAGCTCGCCAGGGCGCTGGAGGCTCTGCGCGGGCGGGGAGGTGGTCGAGGGGGCGGCGCGGAGGTGGCGGGCGTCGTTCCTGCGCATGCCCTACCAGCGCGATGCGATGGCGCAGCACGCGATGATCACCGAGACGTTCGAGACGGCCTGCACGTGGGACCGGTTCGCCGACCTGCACGCGGCCGTCACGGAAGCGGCGACGGCCGTGCTCAGGCAGGTGTGCGGGGTCGGGATCGTGACGTGCCGCTTCACCCACGTCCACCCGGACGGGCCCGCGCCCTACTACGGCATCTACGCGCCAGGGCGGTGGGGCAGCCTGCGGCAGCAGTGGGACGAGATCAAGGCCGCCGTGTCCGAGGCGCTCAGCGGCGCCGGGGGCACCATCACCCACCACCACGCCGTCGGGCGCGACCACATGCCCTGGTACACCCGTCAGCGACCGGACGTGTTCGGGACGGCGCTGGCCGCCGCCAAGGCCGCCCTCGACCCCGCCGGGGTGCTCAACCCCGGCGTCCTCACCACACGATCGAGCGCAGGACCAGCGCCGCGATGAACACCACCGTGAACGCCAGGTCCAACCCGAAGCCGCCGAACCGCACCGGGGGCAGCACCTTGCGCACCGGCGACAGCACCGGTTCGGTCACCGCGTACGCCACCCGCTGCACCTTGGGCACCCAGGCGCCGCGCGCCCGCAGCGCCACCGCCCAGTCGACGACCATCCTGGCGATCATCACGAGGATGAACAGCGTCAGCAGCCAGCCGAGCACGAAGCCGATCACGATGGGCCCCTCCACTTCCGGTACGTCCATCAAGCCACAGGAAGCTGAGAGGCGCCTGGCAACTCGCTGAGACGACGTTCAACATGTGGTCCCAGGTCCGACAACCGACTTTCGGACGTGCCGGGCGGCAGGCCAACTACGTAGCGTCGCCCTCCGGATTCCGAGGAGGGGACCTACGTGCGAAGAACACTGGCGGGAGCAGCGGCGCTCGCGGTGCTGACGACCGGCCTGGCCGTCCCGGCCGTCGCGACGCCGGTCGAGCGGCCCGAGGCGCAGGTGCGGCAGCAGAGCGACGAGCAGCCGCACGAGCTGGAGCTCAAGCGGCGTGCGCTGAAGCAGCAGGCGCTGGCCGAGGTGCTGACCGGGGAGGTGACCGCGGAGAAGCGCGGTGCCAGCACCGTGGCGAAGGTCGGCAAGAAGCAGGCGAAGGACCAGTACGTCGAGCTCAAGCGGGAGAAGACCGACAAGGTCTTCGTCGTTCTGGCGGAGTTCGGCGACGAGCGGCACCCCGACTACCCCGACCGCGACACGAACCCGAACACCCCGGGCCCGGTGCGGTTCGACGGGCCGCTGCGCAACCAGATCCCCGAGCCGGACAGGGCCGTGGACAACACCACGATCTGGCGGCCCGACTTCAGCCGGCAGTACTTCCAGGACCTGTACTTCTCGCGGGCGAAGGACGCCAACTCGGTCGCGAACTTCTACGACCGGCAGTCCTCCGGCCGCTACACGGTCGACGGGCTCGTCACGGACTGGGTGAAGGTCCGCTACAACGAGGCGCGCTACGGCCGCAGCAACGGCTACCCGTGCGGCGACAACATCTGCAACAACTCCCGCGAGCTGATCAAGGACGCCGTCACCCAGTGGGTGGCCGACCGCAAGGCCGCGGGGGAGACCACCGAGCAGATCACGGCGGCGCTGCGCGAGTACGACGTGTGGGACCGCTACGACTACGACTCCGACGGCGACTTCAACGAGCCCGACGGCTACATCGACCACTTCCAGATCGTGCACGCCGGTGGTGACCAGGCCGACGGTGACCCGTGGCAGGGCGAGGACGCGCTGTGGAGCCACCGCGGCTACGCGTTCAAGAACTACAACTCCGGCCCCGGCACCAACAAGCTCGGCGGCGCGCCCATCGGTGACACCGGCCTGTGGGTCGGCGACTACACCGTGCAGCCCGAGAACGGCGGCGTCGGCGTGTTCGCGCACGAGTACGGCCACGACCTCGGTCTGCCCGACCACTACGACACCAACGGCGGCACGAACGGCGTCAACTGGTGGTCGATCATGGGCCAGAACCGGGTCAACGCCCCCGGCGAGGCGACCGGTGAGCGCGCCAACGAGTTCTCCGCGTGGGACAAGCTGCAGCTGGGCTGGCTCGACTACGAGATCGCGGTCGCGGGCCAGGAGCGCACGTTCCAGCTCGGCCCGCACGAGTACAACACCGCCAAGGCCCAGGGGCTGGTGGTCGTGCTGCCGGACATCTCCAGGTCGTTCGACTACGGCGCCCCGTTCGCGGGCACGAAGATGTGGTGGAGCGAGAAGGGCAACGACCTCGACCACTCGATGACCGCACCCGTGGACCTGCGCGGCAAGACCACGGCGTCGCTGTCGCTGAAGGCCCGCTACGACATCGAGGCGGACTACGACTACCTCTACGTCGAAGCGTCCAACGCGGACGGCAGCTGGACCCAGCTCGACGGCACCGCCGGCGGTCAGCCGTTCGCGCGCGACTCCGGCAACGCCCCCGCGGTCAGCGGCTCGTCCGGTGGCCAGTGGGTGGACATCACCGTCCCCCTCGACGCCTACGCCGGCAAGGACACCAAGCTGCGCCTGGCCTACCGCACCGACGGAGCGCTGGCACCGCAGGGCTTCTTCGCCGACCAGATCACGGTCGTCGCGGACGGCACCCCGGTGCTGACCGACGGCGGCGAGACGGCCGGGGTGTGGACCACGCGCGGTTTCCGCACCACCGAGGGCAAGGAGACGAAGGCGTTCGACCAGTTCTACATCGCGTCGAACCGCACCTACGAGTCCTACGGCCAGTACAACCGCACCGGCCCGTACCGGTACAGCTTCCCGGACAGGCCCGACCTCGTGGAGCACTTCCCGTACCAGGACGGCCTGCTCGTCTCGCTGTGGAACACGTACTACCTCGACAACAACGTGAGCGAGCACCCCGGTGAGGGCCTGGTCCTGCCGATCGACGCCAACCCGGCGCCGCTCCACAACCTCGAAGGCCAGCGCTGGTCGCCCACCATCGGCGGCTACGACGCGCCGTTCTCGCTGCAGAAGTCGGACTCCTTCACGCTGCACGTCAACGGCAAGGCGTCCTACGTCCGCGGTGCCGCAGCCCAGCCGGTGTTCGACGACACCAGGCAGTACTGGTTCGCCGAGCAGCCCAACGCGGGTGTGAAGCTGCCCGCCGTCGGCGTCGGCCTGCGGGTGACCAAGCAGTCGGGCACGTCGATGACGGTGAAACTGTTCAAGACGAAGTAGCTTGAACGGCATGACCGCTGCTTCCGACATGCTGGCCGTCGCCGTCGAAGAGGCGCGCACGGGACTCGCCGAGGGCGGGATACCCATCGGCGCCGCGCTCTTCGACGGCGACGGCCGCCTGCTCGGCCGCGGCCGCAACCGCCGCGTCCAGGACGGCGACGCCTCGATGCACGCCGAGACCTCCGCCTTCCGCAACGCCGGCCGCCAGCGCGGCTACCGCGGGACGACCATGGTCACGACGCTGTCGCCGTGCTGGTACTGCAGCGGGCTGGTGCGGCAGTTCGGCATCTCGAACGTGCTGATCGGGGAGGCCACGACGTTCTCCGGCGGGCACGACTGGCTGGCGGAGCACGGGGTCGGGATCACGGTGGTCGAGGACCCGGCGTGCGTCGAGATGATGACGAGGTTCATCGCCGAGCAGCCGGAGCTGTGGTTCGAGGACATCGGCCAGGACTGACCTGGTGGAACGGTCCGGTGAGCACGCTCACCACCCCCGGGAACACCGCAGCACGACCACCCGGGGGCACGTGCCGGCGGTCCAGCGCGCGAAGGCGTTTCCCGGACGCGGTGGCCGGGTGCGAGGTTCAGGCCGAGTAGCGCTCCACCGCCTCGTCCACGGACCGCAGGATCGTGAAGACCGTGTCCAGCCCGGTCGCCTCGATCGGCCGCAGTGCTGCACGGGTGGACGCGACCAGCACGAACTCGACGCCGGTGCGGCCGGCGCGCTGCTGGCCGAGCACGAGGGCCTCGAGGCCGGCGGAGCCGAGGAAGCGGACGCCGCCGAGGTCGACGACCACCGCCCGGTTCGCGTCCACCACGTGCGTGTCGAGCGGAGCGATGAGCTCGCTCGAGCTGGTGGTGTCGAGCTCCCCGGCCACGTGCAGCACTACGACGTCGGATGCGATCCGGTCGACTACCACGGTGGCCAGTGTGGTGGGGTCGGGCACGCTTGCTCCTTTCGCGGCGTTCAGCATCCCACGTTAACGCGGCCCCTGGTGAGCAGCCAGCGGCCCCGCAGGGAAGAGCGGCCTGCCTCACAGGCGGTGTGGACGTGCTGGACGAGCCGGGCGTGCAGCTCGTGGCACGCCGTGAAGCCGAGCCGGACGTCGTCCGGCGGGCACTGGACGGGCAGCAGCTGGGCGAACGGGTCGCCGCCGATCGTGTCGACCGCCGTCAGGAAGCCCACGAGTGCGCCGACGAGGCGCCGGTGGAGGCCGAACAGGCTCAGCGCGTTGGCCAGCGCCAGGGTGGCGACGGGCATGTCGTCGACGCCGGTGCCGCAGTCGAGGTCCCGCAGCGTCACGGTGAACAGCACCGAGTGCGTGCGTTCGTCGCGGGAGCCGTAGGCGTCGCCGTGGAGGTCGCGCAGGGCTGAGCGCATCTCGCGGCGCGGGTGCCAGAACGCGTGGTGCTTGCGCAGCTCGGCCCGCGCGGCGGGGTCGAGCGGCACCGCCGGGGTCGTCTCCTCCAGCGCGCGCAGGCCCTGTTCCCAGCGGGCCTCCAGGACGGCGAGGAACTGGGCCGCCGCCGGGTGGTCGTCCCAGGCCGGGTGCACGTCGTCGAAGTTGCGGGTGCGCAGCTCGTAGCAGATCCACAGCGACAGCTGCAGGTCGTCGTCCGCCGCGGGCTCCCTGGTGCCGCCGCTGACGAGCAGGGCCGGTCGCGGCCCCGGTGCCGAGCGGAGTGCGGCGACCAGCGCGGCGCTCATGTGGCCGCGGGGAGCAGGGAGGCGCATCAGGTTTCCTCACGCGTTCGGGCGATCAGCATGTCCACCAGGGACTCGGGGTCAGAGCGACGGCGCGCGGCTCCGCAGCCGTTGTGCCGCAGCCAGTCGATCTGGCGCTCCACAGTAGACAGCGCGCCGCGTTCGCGCAGCGCGGGTGCGACGAGTGCACCAGCAGCGCCGGCGACCAGGGCCGCAGCGCGTTCGACGCCTCCGGCGCCGCCGCCGTCGAAGGCACCCCCACGTGCGCGTGCAGCCCGCGGTGCGAGTGCCACCGGCCGCCGTGACCAGGGGTCGACGAGGAGGAACCCCCGTTCCACACCGACGGCGCAGTCATCTTTCATCGGCGAGCGGGTACCCGGCACCCATGCTGATCAACCACGAGGTGTCCAGGTGAGACTCCGCCGCAGCAACACCGCAGGTCCTGGCTGGACCCGCCGTCGTCACGGCAAGGGTTTCCGCTACGCGACCACCGCGGGCGAGCCCCTCGGCCCCGACGAGGTCGCGCGGGTGAAGGCCCTGGTCATCCCGCCGGCGTGGCGGGACGTGTGGATCAGCCCGCACCCGAACGGGCACATCCAGGCGATCGGTGTGGACGACGCCGGCCGGCGCCAGTACCTCTACCACGAGCAGTGGCGCACGAACCGGGACGCGGAGAAGTTCGACCGCGTCCTGAAGCTGGCCCCGAAGCTGCCGAAGTTCCGCGCGCAGATCGTCGCCGACATGAGGAAGCGCGGCCGCACCCGCCTGCTCGCCATCGCGCTGCGCATGCTCGACCTCGGCGTCTTCCGCGTCGGCCACGAGGAGTACGCGGAGGAGAACGGCAGCCACGGTGTGGCCACGCTGCTCTGCGAGCACCTCCAGGTGCGCGGCGACCGGGTCAGGTTCCGCTTCCCGGCCAAGCACGGCGTGCAGGTCGACGAGGAGATCACCGACCCGCAGCTGGCCCGCGCCGTCCGGACGCTGCTCAGGGACCGGACCCCGGACTGCCGCGTGTTCGACATGACCGCCTACGACGTGAACGAGCGGTTCCGCGAGCTGGTCGGCGACGAGTTCACGGTCAAGGACCTGCGGACCTGGCACGCCACGGTGGCCGCGGCCAAGGCGTTCGCCGAGGCGCTGCGCGAGCGCGGCAAGCCCACGAAGCGGGCCATCAGCGCGGTGATGAAGGACGTGGCCGAGCACCTGGGCAACACCCCGGCCGTCGCGCGGAAGTCCTACGTGGACCCGCGCCTGGTCGAGGCGTTCGAGAGCGGCACGGTGATCGGTGGCGGCGACCCGGAACGGGCGGTGCTGCGGTTGCTCAGGACGCCCTGAGCCGCGGGCCCCGGCTCAGGACCTCCTGAGCCGCGGGGCGCGGTCGCACCGGCGGCACCAGACCGCGCCCTGCGCCACCGCCAGTGCGGCGAACCCGGCGAGGAGGTGCAGCACGTTGCTGCCGGGGTTGACGTTCAGCACGTTCACGACCTGCTCGTCGTAGCGGGCCGTGCCCAGGCCGAACGTGACCAGGAGTGCCGCTGCCACCAGCAACGCCGTGCCGCTCAGCGCCCTGAGGTTGCGGAACGACAGCAGCAGCGCGACGCCGAACACGAGGTGCAGCGCGTTCTGCAGCGGGTTGACCCGCAGGCCGAGCACCCACGTGTCGGTCTCGGTGGCGAACGGCGAGAAACCGGTCACGAAGAAGCCGGCGACGGCCCACAGCGCGAGCAGGGCGCCGGTGCCGATCGCCAGCTTCTGGGGCCACCGCAACCGGGTCATCCCGTCAGTATCACCAGGGACGGGCGTTCCCGCTCGCCCACGTCACTCGTCTGCCAGCAGGTCGTTGCGCAGCTGTTCCAGCGACTTCGTCAGCAGTCGCGAGACGTGCATCTGGGAGATGCCGACCCTGCGGGCGATCTCCGTCTGGGTGAGCCGGCCGAAGAACCGCAGCACCACGATCGTGCGTTCCCGACGGGGAAGGCCCCGCAGCATGGGCTGCAGGGCCTCGTGGATCTCCACGCCTTCCAGTGCCGGGTCGTCCGCCGAGTTGTCCTGCAGCGCCTCCAGCGGGGCGACCGCGACGTTCTTCTCGACGCGCAACCCCTCGTAGACGTCCGCGAGCCCGACGCCGAGGTGCCGGGCGATCTCCGAGGGGGTGGGAGACCGCCCGGAACGGTGCGACAGCTCGGCGGTGGCCCCGTCGATCGAGTCGCACAGCTCCTTCAGGCGCCGGGGCACGCGGACGGCCCAGCACTGGTCGCGGAAGTGGCGGCGGACCTCGCCGGTGATCGTGGGCACGGCGTAGGACAGGAAGTCCGTCTGCCGGCCCACGTCGAACCGGTCGATGGCGTTGATCAGCCCGACCGCCGCCACCTGGGCGAGGTCCTCCATCGGCTCGCCGCGTTCGCTGAAGCGGCGAGCGATGTGCCGGGCGAGCGGCAGGTACTCGCGCACGAGCCGGTCCCGCAGCGCGTAGTAGCGCGACGAGTCACGGGCGGTGCGGGCGAGCTCCTCGAACGCCGCGTGCTGGTCTGGCGTCAACGGGCACCACGATCAGACCTGGGGCGGCGGCGTCACGTCGCCCCGCCACGCTCCGGTCTCGACACCGCGGTTCTCGATGAACTCCTTGAACCGCTTCAGGTCGCCCTCCACCCGGTGGCCGACGACGCCGAGCGCCGCTCCGGCCTTCTCGGTGATGGTCTCCGGGGTGAACTCCATCTGGACGTGCACCCGCGTCGTGTCGTTGTCGATCCGGTGGAACGTGACCACACCGGCCTGCGGCGTGCCCTCGACGGCCGTCCACGCGACGCGCTCGTCGGGGTGCTGCTCGGTGATCTCCGCGTCGAACTCGCGGACGACACCACCGATCTTCGTGGTCCAGTGGGTCCTGGTCGGCGTGATCTGGTCGATCTTCTCGACGCCGTCCATGAACGCCGGGAAGGATTCGAACTGGGTCCACTGGTTGTACGCCGTGCTCACCGGCACGTGGACGTCCACCGACTTCTCAATGGTGGTCACGAAACCTCCTCCTCAGATTGGGTCGTCGAAGGGTGAGTACCCGTCGCTCCCGGTGTTACACATCGGGCTTAGTCCACTTCGGACGGTCACTCGGAGTGATGACGTGCGTGCTGTCCGCGCATCGCGACATCACCCGTGGACCGCGAGGGCATGCTTCCTTCGGGTGCAGATGGTTTTTCCGCTTCGCCCCAGGACGCGACATTCCGCCGGACGCTCGTCCGCGAGCCCGGCGACGCCGCCCGACCGGAGTCTCGCTGGTGGAGGACTTCTCCACCGCACGGAATTCCGAGTTCGAGAAGCCCTGCTGCCGGTGAACCGAACGGGTGATGGCGGCCTCTGGATCGGCGCGGTCGTGGCTAGTCTCGCCGTGAAACAGGGTTGCAGGAAGGGTGCAGCGGTGTTGACGTGCGTGGAAGTTCGCCGTGCTACGGGAGGGCTCCGGTTGTTCGTCCGTCCCCCGGCCGCGGTGCGGTGGAGCACGCGGCTGGGGTACGAGCGGGTGTCGGAGCTGCTGGTCGCGATCCGCGCGGCCGAGTCGTGCTCGGTGCCGGACGTGGAGCTCACGTACGTGCCGGACCAGCGGACCGGCGAGGCCGAGCTGGCCTGCGCCGGTGGTTCCCTGGTGCTGGACGCCGCCGGGGTGTCGTCGCTGCACGACGCGCTGCGGGCGCACATGCCGGACCGGATGAGGCCGTTGCCGGTGTAGCGGTACGCGCTGAGCACCCCGACCGGCGCGCGACGGGGCGGTGGAACCGGCGCGTGAGCTGGCCGCGCTGGTCGGCGCCGGGCCCCGGAACCGGTGCGCGGGCTGTGCCGCGCGGCATGGCCCGCCGGTGTCCTGCTACGAGCACCTCACCCGGCTGTCAGCAGCGCTGCCGGTCGGGTGTTGATCACGCTGTCCGGGTCGACCCCGCACTCCTGCGCCCGCGCGCAGCCGTAGCTCAGCCAGTCCAGCTGGCCGGGCGCGTGCGCGTCGCTGTCGATCGAGAACGTGCACCCGGCGTCGACCGCCAGCGACAGCAGCCGCCGCGGCGGGTCGAGCCGCTCCGGCCGTGAGTTGATCTCCACCGCGGTGCCGTGCTCGGCGCACGCCTCGAACACCCGCTCGGCGTCGAACTGCGACTCGGGCCGCCCCTTGCCGACGACGAGCCGTCCGGTGCAGTGGCCGAGGATGTCGACGTGCGGGTTCGCCACGGCCGTGAGCATCCGCTCGGTCATCTCCGCGCGCGGCATCCTGAGTTTCGAGTGGACGCTCGCGACCACGACGTCCAGCCGCTCCAACAGGTCGTCGTCCTGGTCGAGCGACCCGTCGTCGAGGATGTCGACCTCGATCCCGGTCAGCACGAGGAACGGCGCCAGCTCCGCGTTCAGCTCCGCCACGACGTCGAGCTGCCTCAGCAACCGCTCCCGTGACAGTCCGTTCGCGACGGTCAGCCGCGGCGAGTGGTCGGTCAGCACCATCCACTCGTGCCCGAGGTCGCGCGCCGCCTCCGCCATGTCCCTGATCGGGCTGCCGCCGTCGGACCAGTCGGAGTGCACGTGGCAGTCGCCCCGCAGCCGCGCCCGCAGCTCCTCGCCGCCGGTGAGGTCGACGTGGCGGAGCTTGGCGAGGTACCGCGGCTCCCGGTTCGCGAGGGCGTCGGCGACGACGCCGGCGGTGGACTTCCCGACGCCCTTCAGGTCGGTCAGCGTGCCGAGCCGCGCGCGTTCCTCGACGTCCTCCGGCGTGAGCTCGGCCAGCACGGCGGCCGCGTTGCGGAAGGCCTGGACGCGGTAGGTCGGCTCGCCCGCTCGTTCGAGGTGGAAGGCCACCTGCTTCAACGCCTTGACCGGATCCATACCCCCTTCCTACCCCGTGCACCCGGCCCCGCAACCGGATCGCACCCGCCGTCCCGCCTCCGTGGAACACTGCGGAGCAGCCCTGCCCGACCCAGGAGGCCGTCATCCCCGACACTCCGCTGCGCGCCACCCCGCGGTTCTTCGGCCGCGCCGCCGAGCTGGACGCCGTCCTGACCTGCGTCGAGCACGCCCCGGCCACCGGCACGGTCGCGGTGGCGATCACCGGTGAACCGGGCATCGGCAAGACCAGCCTCCTCACCGAGCTCGCCCGCCGCCTGCGGGAACGCGGCTGCGGCGTCCTCACCTCCGCCTCCGACGTGCTGGGCAAGCGCATCCCGTACGGCGCGGTGCTCGCCGCGGTGCGGAGCCTCGACCCCGGCACCGGCACACCGGCCGTCGGCGCGCACGCGGAAGCACTGGCGGCGCTGGAGGTCACCGACGACTCCGGTGCCTGGTTCGGGCGCGCCTGCGACCGGGTCGTGCGGTTGCTGACCGAGCTCACCGCCGCGCGGCCGGCGGCGTTGCTGGTCGACGACCTCGACCACGTCGACGACGACTCGCTGGCGTTGCTGGGGCTGGTGCTGCGGCGGGTGGCGGCGGCCCCGCTCGTGCTGGTCACCGCGAGCCGGTCGCACGTCGGCGAGCCGGGGGCGGAGCACCTGCTGGACCGGGTCGAGCAGCACGCGGAGGTCGTGCGGATCGAGCTGGCCCCGCTGCCGGACGCGGACGTCGCGCGGATCGTGGCGGCGGTGCTGCAGGCACCCGTGGACGAGGCACTGGCCAGGGAGGTCCAGCAGCGGGCCGACGGGAACCCGTTCTTCGTCACCGAGATCGCGCGGTCGCTGCGGGAGCTCGACCTGGTGGCGCTCGACGGCGGGCGGGTGCGGCTGTCCGTGCCGCCGGACGCGATCCGGTTGACCCGGCGGGAGGCCGTTCTGCGCAGGGTGGCGCCGCTGGAGGACGACACGCGGGTGGTCGCGCGGGCCGTGTCGGTGTTCCGGCGCGTGCGGCTCGACCAGATCCCGTTGCTGGCGAGGGTCGCGTCGTTGCCGGAGCTGCACGGTCGTCGAGGCGTTCGACGAGTTGCTGCGCGCGCACATCGTGGTGCACGACGACGAGCGCGGGTACCGGTTCTCGCACGCGTTGGTCGGCGAGGCGCTCTACCACGAGGTCGGCCCTGCCCAGCGCCGCCACCTGCACAGCCTGATCTCCGCGCGGCTGCTCGACGACCGCGCGCAGGGGTTGCCCGTCGACCTGCTGCAGCTCGCGTGGCACCTCGCCGAGTCCGCCGCGCCCGGTGACCGGGCCGCGGTCGCGGTGCTCGCCGAGGCCGCCGGCCTCGCGCGGTCCACGGCACCCGAGACGGCGGCGGCGCTGTGCGGGCGGGCGCTGCAGTTGTTGCCGCACAACGCACCCGAACGCGGTGAGCTGCTCGCGCTGCAGTGCAGGGTGCTCGCGCGGGCGTCCCGGCCCGCGCTCGCGGTCGGTCCCGGCCTGGCCGCGCTGGAGACCCTGCCGGCGGGGACGGAACGCGCCCGCGTCGCCACGGCCGTGATCTCCTCGCTGTTCTCCGTCGGGCGCATTGCCGAGGCGATGGAGCTGGCCGACCGCGAGGTGGCCGGCACCGGCGCGCCCGCGACGTTGCAGGCGCAGCGCGCGGTGCTGCTCGTCCACACCGGGCGGCACGCGGACGCGGCGGCCGAGGTGGCGCGGGTCGCGGCGGTGCCGGTCGGCTCACCGGCCGAGGGCGTGATCGTCAACGAGCACCTCGCGATGCTGACGTCGCTGCTGTTCCGCCACGACGAGACGGTCGAGTACGCGAACCGCGCACTGGCGTGCAGCGCGGGGCAGCCGATGCTGGAGCTGCAGGCGTTGTCGGTGTGCGCCTCGACCAGCGCGCTGACCGGGCTGGTGCACGACGCGTCGTGGCGGCTGCGGCGGGCCGAGGAGCTCGTCGACCAGGTGGGTTCGCACGGGTTCCGCGCCGAACGGGCCTCCGCCTGCGTGATGCTCGACTGGCTCGGCGGGCGCTGGGACGCGGCGCTCGACGGCATCGGCCGCTGGCGGGCCGACGTCGAGGCCGCGCGGGCCGACCAGGCGCTGGGCGTGCTGCAGGCGGTCGAGCTCTCCATCCGCACGTGGCGCGGCGAGCTGGACGTGGCCGCGCGGCTGGCGGAGCTGCCCGCGCCGGGGTCGGTGAACATGGCGCGGCTGCACACCATCGCGCTGGCCGACCACCTCGTCGCCCGCGGTGCCGTCCAGAACGCCTGCGCGCTGCTGCTGACCGACGTCGGCGACCGGTTCGAGGCCCCCTACTCGTGCGTCCTCGTCGCGCGCACCATCGAGCTCGACCTGGACCGCGGCCGCACGGACAGCGCGCTCGACACCCTCGACCGGCTCACCGCCGTCTCGTCGCAGCGGGTGTCACCGTGGTCGCGCACGACCCTGCGGCGGGTCACCGGCCTGGTGCACCGCGATCCGGAGCCCGTGCGGGAGGCCGTGACCGAGGCCGCGCTGGGCGGGCTGGAGTTCGAGAAGGCCCGTGCGCAGCTGGCCCTCGGCGAGGTCACCGGCGACGAGGTGCCGGCGCTCGTGCAGGCGTACACGACGTTCCAGCGGCTCGGCGTCCACGGTCTGCGCCGCCGGGCGGGAACGCGCCTGCGGGCGTTGGGCGCCAAGGTGCCGCGAGCGCGGTCGAAGGCACCGGGGCTGCTCACCGAGGCCGAGGAGAACGTGGCGCGGCTGGTGCAGCAGGGGATGCGCAACCGGGACATCGCCGCCGCCCTGCACTACAGCCCGCGCACGGTCGAGGTCTACCTGTCCCGCGTCTACGCCAAGCTGCACGTGTCGTCGCGGCTGGAGCTCGCCCGCGTCCTGGACGCCCGGCAGCAGCGCTGAGCCGGGTTCCCAGCCGGGTGGTGGGCTCACCCGGCCGCACCGGGGCGCCGGTTCCTTAGCTGTTGTGGAAGCCGCACTACAGCCCGGCGCCGCGCACCCCTGAGATGGGGTTCATGCGCACAGCGGCGGCGGTCGACGAGGTCCGGGTCGAGGACGGTGGCCGTCGGGTCGTCGTCATCGCCGGCCGGGTGCACCTGCCCGTCCCCGCCGGTGTCACCGATGACGAAGCACTGGTGCTGGCCAGAGCGGGCACGACGGCGTGGCACCTCCTCCGCACGTGCGCGCACCTCGGGCCGGACGAGACGATCGTCGTGCACGACGCGATGAGCGAGGTCGGTGCGATAGCCGTCCAACTCGCGCGCAGCTTCGGAGCGGGCCGTGTGATCGCCACGGAATCGAGCGAGGACCGTCGGCGAACGGCGGTGGCGCTCGGCGCGGACGTCG
Organism: Lentzea chajnantorensis; assembly: GCF_054300775.1. Taxonomy (NCBI): domain Bacteria; kingdom Bacillati; phylum Actinomycetota; class Actinomycetes; order Pseudonocardiales; family Pseudonocardiaceae; genus Lentzea; species Lentzea chajnantorensis. The sequence continues at coordinate 3,183,780 of NZ_JBSDZT010000002.1, forward strand.
CCGTCGACTCCGGCCGGGACGGTCTGGCCGCGCGGCTCGTCCGGGCGAACGAGGACCAGCGGGTCGACGTCGTGCTCGACCCCGGCGGCGCGCTGGAGGCCTCCCTGGCCGCTCTGGCGCCGTTCGGGCGGGTCGTCTGCCACGGCCCCGACCAGGACGAGTCGGTGCACCTGACCGGGCTGCTCGGCGGTTCGCGCGCGGTCGTCGGCTTCCGCTTCGAGCACACCCTGCGCCGGCCCGACATGATTGCGGGGGCGGTCAGTGAGCTGTTCGGGTTGACCTCGGCAGGGCGCTTGCGCCCGGTGGCCGCCGATCGGTACGCGTTGGGGAAAAAAAGCCGGACAAGGGGACGCATGAGCACCGTGTTCACGACCTGCCCGCTGTGCGAGGCGACGTGCGGGCTGGAGCTGACGGTCGACGGCGACCGCATCACGAAGGTGCGCGGTGACCGCGACGACGAGTTCAGCAGGGGCTTCATCTGCCCCAAGGGCGCTTCGCTGGGGGCGCTCGACGCCGACCCGGACCGCCTGCGGGCGCCGCTGGTCAAGCGGGACGGCGAGTTCGTCGAGGTCACGTGGGCCGAGGCGTTCGCGCACGTCGACGAGCGGCTGAAGGACTTCCCCGACCGCGACTCCGTGGCGATGTACCTGGGCAACCCCGTGGTGCACTCGCTCGCGGGCGGCCTGTACGCCGGACCGCTGCGCAAGGCGCTCGGCAGCCGCAACGTCTTCACCGCCAGCACCGTCGACCAGATGCCCAAGCAGGTCCAGTGCGGCCACATGTACGGCAGCGTCTTCTCGATCCCGGTGCCCGACATCGACCGCACCGACTTCATGCTCGTGCTGGGCGCGGACCCGTTCTCCTCCAACGGCAGCCTGTGGACGGTGCCGGACGTGCCGGGCCGGTTCCGCGAGCTGCAGCGGCGCGGCGGGTCGTTCGTCGTGGTCGACCCGCGCCGCAGCCGCACCGCTGCTGCCGCCGACCAGCACGTGGTGATCCGGCCGGGCACCGACGTGTTCCTGCTGCTGGCCCTCGTCCACGAGCTGTTCGCGCAGGACCTGGTCGACCTCAAGGACCTCGCGGAGCACGTCACCGACCACACCCGGGTCCGCGCGCTCGTCGCCGGCTTCGGCCCGGACGCCGTGGCGGAGCGCACCGGCGTGCCCGCGGCGACCATCCGCGCCCTGGCCCGGCAGCTCGCCGCTGCCGAGCGCGCCGCCGTCTACGGGCGCATCGGCACCACGACCGTCGAGTTCGGCACGGTCGCGTCGTGGGCGATCGACACGCTCAACGTCCTCACCGGCAACCTCGACCGGCCGGGCGGCGTGATGTGGCCGTTGCCCGCCCACACCCGGCGCGGCCCCGGACGGGGCAAGGGGTTCGGCGTCGGCCGCTGGCACAGCCGGGTCAAGGGCCACCCCGAGGTGATGGGGGAGTTCCCCGCCGTCACGATGGTCGACGAGATCGAGACGCCCGGCGAAGGCCAGGTGCGCGCGCTGTTCACGATCGGCGGCAACCCCGCGTTGTCGCTGCCGAACTCCGCACGCGTGAGCGACGCCCTCGCGTCGTTGGAGTTCATGGTCAGCGTCGACCCGTACCTCAACGAGACCACCCGGCACGCGGACGTCATCCTGCCCACGCCGCCGCCGTCCCGGCGCGCGCACTACGACCTCGCGTTCTTCAGCAACTCCGTGCGCAACGTCGTGAAGTACTCGCGCGCACCGATCCCGCTGGAGGAGGACCGCGTCGACGAGGCGGACATCTTCTTCCGGCTCGCGACCATCCTCAGCGGGCTCGGCCCGGACGCCGACCTCGACGCGGTGGCCGCGGTCCAGCTCGCGGGGCTGAAGGAGAAGGCCGGCGCCGACTTCGAGCCAGAGGGGGAGACGCGCGAGGAACGCCTGCTGGACCTCAAGCTCCGCACCGGCGCGTACGGGGTGTCGTTGCGGCAGTTGCTGGAGAACCCGCACGGCATCGACCTCGGTCCGCTGACCCCGCGCCTGCCGGAGGTCCTGCGCACCGCGTCCGGCAAGGTCGAGCTCACCCCGCAGGCCGTCGTGGACGACCTGCCGCGCGTGCTCTCCGCGCTCACCGCGCCCGAGACCGACCTGGTCCTCGTGGGCCGCAGGCACCTGCGCACCAACAACTCCTGGATGCACAACGTGCCCGCGCTGGTGAAGGGCAAGCCGTTGTGCACGCTGCAGGTGAACCCCGCTGACGCCGAGCGGATCGGGCTGACCGACGGCGGCACCGCCCAGGTGACCTCCCGCGTCGGCAAGGTCGAGGTGCTCGTCGAGGTCACCGCCGACATCGCGCCCGGTGTCGTGTCGATGCCGCACGGCTGGGGCCACGACCAGCCCGGCACGCGGATGTCCGTGGCCCGCGAGCACGCCGGCGTGAACGTCAACCTCCTCACCGACGACCTCCGGATCGACCCGCTCTCCGGGACCGCCGTGCTCAACGGCACCCGCGTCCAGGTCGTTCCCGCCTGATCCCCCACCCCGACGCGCGCAGGAGCCGCAATGACCGCAGGAGTCACCAGCCCGAACGCCCTGAAAGCCGTCCGCCGCACCGCCGACCTGCCGTTCCTCGCGGAGCAGGCGTACGGCGACGCGGTGGCGTGGCGGTACAAGGAGGACGGCCGGTGGCACCAGCGGACCTTCGCCGAGGTCGCGGAGCTGGTGCTGGAGCTCGCGTCCGGGTTCGTCCACGCGGGACTGTCCTCCGGGGACCGGGTGTGCGTGCTCGCCGGCACCCGGTACGAGTGGGTGGCGGTCGAGCTGGCCGTGCTGGCGGCGGGCGGCATCGTCGTGCCGATCTACCCGTCCAGCACGCCGGAGGAGATCGCCTGGGTGATCGGCGACTCCGGTGCGTCCGTCGTGGTCGCCGAGAACGAGGAGCAGTGCGCCAAGGTCGAGGCGGTGCGCGGTGAGCTGCCCGAGCTGCGCGCGGTGTTCACGATCGAGCCCGCCGGCGACCGGCCGACGGTGGCGCAGCTGGGCGACACCGGCCGCACCTCGCCGCTGGCCGCCGAGCTCGACTCCCGCCGCGCGGCGGTCCACCCGGACGACCCGAGCCTGATCATCTACACCTCCGGCACCACCGGCCCGCCCAAGGGGTGCGTGCTGACCAGCGGCAACTGGGTCGCCCTGTGCCTGCTGGCCGAGGAGACCCGGATCGACGCCATGCAGGGCACGGTCTACCTGTTCCTGCCGCTGGCGCACGTCTTCGCGCAGATCGTCATGTTCAGCACGATGTACCGCGGCGGCGAGCTCGCCTACTTCGGCGGCGACATGAAGGCGGTCATCCCCGAGCTCGCCGAGGTCAGGCCGACGTTCCTGCCGTCGGTGCCGCGGATCTTCGAGAAGATCTACACGTTCGTCACGTCGGCCGTCGAGCCCGCGCAACTGTCCCAGGCGGTCGCGCTGGGCCTGGAGGTGCGGCGCCGCAGGGCCGCGGGCGAACCGGTGCCCGCCGAGATGGCGGCGGCGTTCGAGCAGGCCGACGCGCTGTTCGCGAACGTGCGCGCGGTGTTCGGCGGCCGGCTGGAGCAGGCGCTGTCCGGTGCCGCGCCGATCTCCACCGAGGTGCTGCGGTTCTTCCACGCGGCCGGGGTGCCGGTGCTGGAGGGCTACGGCATGACCGAGTCGACCGCGATCGGCACCATCAACACCTTGCAGCGCTTCAAGCTCGGCTCGGTCGGTGCCACCGGCATCGCGGGGCTGGAGATGCGGCTGGGGGAGGACGGCGAGCTGCTGATGCGCGGTCCGCACGTGTTCGCGGGCTACTGGCGCAACCCCGAGGCGACGGCGGAGACCATCGAGGACGGTTGGCTGCACACCGGCGACCTCGGCGAGATCGACGAGGACGGTTTCGTGACGATCACCGGGCGCAAGAAGGACATCATCATCACCGCGGGCGGCAAGAACATCGCGCCCGCCAACGTGGAGAACGCCCTGCGCCAGTCCCGGTGGATCTCGCACGCGGTGCTGTACGGCGACCGCAAACCGTACTGTGTGGCTCTGATCACACTGGACGCGGACGAGATCGGTCCGTGGGCGGCGTCGCGTGGACTTCCCGGCGACATCGAGTCACTGGTGGCTCACCCGGATGTGCGCGCGCTCGTGCAGGAAGTCGTCGACGAAGCGAACTCGCACTTCGCCGGTGTTTCCCAGGTGAAGAAGTTCGTGCTGCTGGCAAGGGATCTGTCGCAGGAGGAAGGTGAGCTCACGCCCACGTTGAAGGTCAAGCGGTCCGTGGTGCACCGCCTTCACTCCCCGTTGTACGAAGGTCTCTACGCGTAACCCGTACGTACGAGAAATCCAAAAACAGGTACATCCACCCTGGCTTTCTTCCCGATCCCAGGGCAGAGTGGTGCACCAGCGGCGCACGGCCCCCTCCCCCCTCGGGCCCAGCCGCTCTCGCGGCCCCGGCTTTCAGCGCACTCCCCCCAGGCGCTGGCCGGGGCCGCCTTTTGCTTGCCGGGCCCTACTTCTTCGGCGGTGTGGTGGTCCCGCGCACGATCAGCTGCGTGCCGAGCACGACCTGCGGCACCTCGTCGTGGTCGGAGTCGAACCAGTCCAGCAGCAGGTTCACCGCGGTCCGCCCGGCCTGTGCGACGGGCATCGCGACGGTGGAGAGCGCGGGCGAGCACAGCGCCGCGTAGGTGAGGTCGTCGAACCCGGTCACCGACACCTCGCCCGGCACGGAGATCCCGCGGTCCCGCAACCGCGCCAGCACCCCGAGCGCCATGATGTCGTTGTAGGCGACCACCGCCGTCGTGTCCGCCGCCACCGCCAGGTCCGCCGCCTGCAACCCGCCCTCGTAGCGCGGCGCGAACGGGCCGAGGTCGACGAGCTCGATCCCGTGCCGTGCCACCGCTGTCAGCAGCCCGCGCCGGCGCTCCTGGTTGGACCACGACGTGCGCGGCCCGTTGAGGTAGGCGATCCGCCGGTGTCCCAACGCGACCAGGTGGTCGACGACCGCCTGCATCCCGCCCGCCGAGTCCATCAGCACCGACGGCACCCCGGGCAGCCGCCGGTTCAGCAGCACCAGCGACGTCGCCCCGGCCACCTCGTAGACCTGCGAGTCCTCCAGCCCCGGCGCGCACAGCACGACCCCGTCCACCTGCTTGGCCATCGCGTGCACCAGCCGCGCCTCGGCCACCGGGTCCTCGTCGCTGTCGGCCACGAACACCGCGTAGTCCGCCTGCAAAGCCCGCGCCTGCACCGCTTTCAGCACACCGGTGAAGAACGGGTTGTCGAGGTCCGGCACGACGATGCCGATGTTGCCCGTCTTGCCGGTGATCAACCCCCGTGCCGCGCGGTTGGGCTGGTACCCCAGCTCCGCGGCGGCGGCCAGCACCCGCGACCGGGTCTCCGGGCGCACCAGCTCGGGTGAGGTCAGCGCGCGCGACACGGTGGCGACCGACACGTGCGCCCTGCGTGCCACGTCGCGGATGGTGACTGCCACTGGTACCTCGCCCTCAGCTGCCGGTTGGGCCCATCATGACGGGTGCGCAGGGCGGTCGGCGTCAAGTCCCGGCGGGGGCGGTGCGGGGAGTCAGGTCCGGCGGAGCCCGTCCAGCAGCAGCGCGATCAGCCGCCGCGGGTCGTACCGCTCGTCGGCCTGCCCGATGCACAGGTTCCCGATGCCGCGCATCAGCTCGTACGGCTGGACGTCCCCGCGAACCTCCCCGGCGTCGGCCGCCGCGGTCAGCAGCGCGTGGCACACCGGCCCGAGCGTGTCCAGGAAGTAGGCGTGCAGCGAGGCGAACCCGCTGTCGTCGGACTGCAGCGCCTGCGCCAGGCCGTGCTTGGTCACCAGGAAGTCGACGAACAGGTCGACCCACCGTCGCAATGCGACGAACGCGGAGTCCGCGGCGGCCAGCAGTTCCGGGCCCGCCGCCGCGCACGACTCGACCTGGTGGCGGTAGACGGCCACGACGAGGTCGGCGCGGGTGGGGAAGTGGCGGTAGATCGTGCCCATGCCGACGCCGGCCTCGGCCGCGATCTCCCTGATCGGGGCGTCGACGCCGGAACGGACGAACACGGCCGCCGCGGCGGCGAGCAGGGTCTGCTCGTTGCGCACGGCGTCGGACCGCTTGCGTGGTGGCACGGCACTCCTCTCCGAGGCACGGTTGACAAAGCGGAACAGTGCTCCGTATCGTTCCGGAACGTCGCTCCGATTACGCGGCTGAAGCTTACTCGAAGGGAAACCCATGACCGTCCTCACGGTGAGCCCCGTCGTGCTCCAGATCCCCGGCAGGCCCGTCGACCTGCAGTTGAAGGTCTCCGCGCCGACCGAGGGCACCGCGCTGCCGATCATCCTGCTGTCGCACGGGCAGGGCTACTCGAACCACCTGTCCTCGCTGCACGGCTACGCGCCGCTGGCCGACCACTGGGCCGAGCAGGGCTTCGTCGTCCTGCAGCCGACGCACCTCAGCTCCCGCACCCTGGACCTGCCCGCGGACACGCCGGGGGCACCGCTGTTCTGGCGTTCCAGGGCCGAGGACCTGTCGCACCTGCTCGACCGGCTCGACGAGGTCGTCAAGGCCGTGCCGCAGCTGGAGGGCCGCCTCGACACCGGCCGCGTCGCCGTCGTCGGGCACTCCATGGGCGGCCACACCGCGAGCCTGCTGCTCGGCATGACCACCGAGGGCGTCAGCCTCAGGGACGAGCGGGTCAGGGCCGGCGTCCTGCTCGCCGCGACCGGCGGTGGTGACGCGCTGACCGACTTCGTCAAGGAGCACTACGGGTTCATGGCCACCGCGGACTTCACGGGCATGACCACCCCCGCGCTCGTGGTGGCCGGGGACAACGACGGCTCCGAGCACCTCACCACCGCCGGTCCGTCGTGGCACGCCGACCCGTACCACCTGGCGCCCGGCCGCAAGGCACTGCTCACGCTGGTCGGCGGCGAGCACGGTCTCGGTGGCGTCTCCGGCTACGACGTCGCCGAGACCACCGACGAGAACCCGCAGCGCCTGCAGGCGGTCCGCGAGCTCGCAGCCGCCTACCTGCGCACGGAGCTCTACGGCATGAACGACTGGCAGGACGCCCAGAACCGCCTCCCGGCCGCCCTCGGCACCATCGTCTCCAAGCCCTGACCCCCTGCCCGGAAGCGCTGTCGGTAGTGGAAAAGTGCCTGTTGATGTTGAGTTGGTGGTACTTGCGGATGCCGGCGGAGCAGGGGGTCAGTGGGCGTTCGGGTCGGGGGTGGTGCCGGGGCGGGCCAGGAACTCGAAGTCGCAGCCCTCGTTCGCCTGCGTGATGTGCTCGTAGTAGAGGGCGCCGTACCCGCGTTCGAACGTCGGCGCCGGCGGAACCCAGGCGGCCCGCCGCCGGTCCAGCTCCTCGTCGGGGAGCTCGACGCGCAGCACCCGCGCCTCGACGTCCAGCGTCACGAGGTCGCCGTCGCGCACCAACGCCAGCGGCCCGCCGACGTGGGCCTCCGGTGCGACGTGCAGAACGCAGGCACCGTAGGAAGTTCCGCTCATCCGGGCGTCCGACACGCGGACCATGTCCCGGACACCCCGCCGCAGCAGCTTGTCCGGGATCGGCAGCATCCCGTACTCGGGCATGCCGGGCCCGCCCTTCGGGCCGGCTCCCGCGAGCACGATCACCGAGTCCTCCGCGACCTCCAGCGAGGGCGAGTCGATGCGCGCCCGCAGGTCCTCGTACCCGTGGAACACCACGGCGGGACCGGTGTGCTTGTACAGCGCGGGGTCCGCCGCCACGTATTTGATCACCGCACCGTCCGGCGCGAGGTTGCCGCGCAGCACCGCGAGACCGCCCTCGGGTGAGATCGGGTCGTCGAGCGGCCGGATCACCGACGGGTCGTGCACCTCGGCACCGTCGAGGTCCTCGCCGAACGTGCGGCCGGTGACGGTGGTCCGGTCCAGGTGCAGGGTGTCCCTCAACCGCGACAGCAGTCCGCGCAGCCCACCGGCGTAGTGGAAGTCCTCCATGAGGTGCTCGCCGGCGGGCTGCACGGACGCGAGCACCGGCACCTCGCGCGACAGCCGGTCGAAGTCGGTCAGCGACAACGGGATCCCGGACCGCCCGGCCATCGCGATCAGGTGGATGCACGAGTTCGTCGACCCGCCGAGCGCCAGCACGGTGCGCACCGCGTCCTCGTAGGCCTCGCGCGACAGCACGTCGCCGATCGCCAGTCCTTCCCCGACCATCTCGACGACGCGCAGACCGGCGGCGGCCGCCATCCGGTGGTGCGCCGAGTCCACGGCCGGGATCGACGACGCACCGGGCAGCGTGAGGCCGAGCGCCTCCGCCGCCGCGGTCATCGTCGACGCCGTGCCCATCGTCATGCACGTGCCGGGGGAGCGGGCGAGCCCTGACTGGATCTCCGCCCAGTCGGCGTCCGTGATCGTCCCCGCGCGCTTCTCGTCCCAGAACCGCCACATGTCGGTGCCGGAGGCGAGCCGCTGCCCGCGCCAGTTCCCGCGCAGCATCGGCCCGGCCGGCACGAAGATCGCGGGCAGACCGGCGGAGGCCGCCCCCATCAGCAACGCCGGCGTGGTCTTGTCGCACCCGCCCATCAGCACCGCGCCGTCGACCGGGTAGGAGCGGAGGATCTCCTCCACCTCCATGGACAGCATGTTGCGGTACAGCATGGGCGTCGGTTTCTGGTACGTCTCCGACAGCGTGGACACCGGGAACTCCACCGGGTACCCGCCCGCCTGCCACACGCCGCGTTCGACCTGCTGCGCGCGCTCGCGCAGATGCATGTGGCACGGGTTGATGCCGCTCCACGTGTTCAGGATCGCGATGACCGGCTTGCCGAGGTGCTCCTGCGCGTTCAGCCCGAGCTGGCGCATCCGGGCGTTGTGCGAGAACGCCCGCAGCCCCTCGCCCTCGAACCACGCGGCGCTGCGCAACCTCCTCCCGGAAGGCGTCACAGCAGGCTCCACGAGCTCAGCACCACACCCACGGCCGACCGGCCTGCCTCGTCCAGCACGCTCGCGGGCGGGCGCACGTCCCGGCGGCACACACCCAGCTGCGCCAGCGCTTCCTTCACCACGGACACGTTGTTCGCCGACCCGTCCGCCGCCCGCAGCTCCTCGAACCCGCGCACGAACTCCCAGAGCTGCATCGCCGCACCGGGCTCACCGGCCTGCAGGCAGCGCAGCAGCTGCACGGCCAGCTGCGGGGACACGTTCGCGAGCCCCGAGGTGAAACCCGTTGCGCCGACGGCGAAGCAGCCCGGTGCGGACAGCTCCGCGAGCCCCGCCACCCAGGTCAGCCGGTCCAGGCCCGCGTCCCGCGCCACCGCGGCGAACCGCACCGGGTCCGGCACCGCGTACTTCACGCCCACCACGTTCGGGCACGCGTCCGCGAGCGCGGCGATCTGCTCGCCGCCGATCCGCGGGTCCCGCACGTACGGCACCACGCTCAGCTCGGGCACGGCGTCCGCGATCACCCGGTGGTAGCCGACCCAGCCCTCCAGCGACAGGTACGGGTGCACCGGCTGGTGGACCATGACCCCGTTCGAGCCGTGCGCGTCGGCGAACCGGGCGGCCCGCACGGCGGTGTCCAGGTCGTGCCCGACACCGGCGAGCACCGAGGCCCGTCCGGCGGCGGTGTCGACGGTGACCCGCAGCACGCGTTCGGTCTCCGCCGGGGACAACGCGTAGAACTCGCCGGTGTTGCCGTTCGGCGTGACGACGGTGATCCCGCCGTCGACCACCCGGTCGACCACGGTCGCGCAGGCCTTCTCGTCCACGGCCCCCTCGGCGTCGAACGGCGTCACCGTGACCGCCACGACGGACGCGAGCTGTTCGGACAGGTCATCGAACGACATCGGCGAGCTCCTGGGTCACTCGGTCGGCGAACGTCTTCAGGTGGTCGCGCAGCAGCACGGCGGCGCGGCTGCTCTCACCGGCCACGGCGGCGGCGAGGACGGCGCGGTGCTCGGCGGCCTCGGCCTCCCAGGTCGGGCGGATGCCCCACCCGGCGACGGTGACGAGCGCCGCCTGGTCGTGCAGCCCGTCGAGGATCTGCACCATCAGCGGGTTGCCGCAGCCGGCGTAGAGGGCGCGGTGGAACCGCCGGTTGGCGAGGCTGCGGCGCGCGAGGTCGCCGGTGTCCTCCAGCGCGAGCCCGGCCTCCTCGAACGACGCCCCGAGCACCACCGCGCGGCGCAGCGCCTCGGGTTCCAGCTGCACCCGCACGTCGTACACCGCGGTGGCCAGCGCGGCGTCGACCGTGCGCACGGCGACGCCCTTGTACGGGCTCTGGACGACCAGCCCGGACCCGGCCAGGGTCTTCAGCGCCTCCCGCACCGGCGTCTTCGACACGCTCAGCCACGCGGCGAGATCTGTTTCCACGAGCGGCTGACCGGGCTTCAGCTTTCCGTTGAGAATCGCTTCTTTGATCGATTCCAGAACGAAGTCCGTGCGCGACGCGGGAGGTGCTCCCGGTCGGTCATATATCATATACGACACCGTATGGCCTGCTCAGCGGCCCGGTCAAGAACGCACTTCGGGACTGATCACCTTTCTGTGTCCACGGTGAACCAACTTCCTCCGCGGCCCGTTCTGAAGGTGTCGGTCACCGCGAGAGCGCGGTACTGCGGAAGAGGAGAAGAAGTGCGGCGTTCCCGCGTTCCGTGCCCGTTGCCGAGGGATGAGCCACCACCGGAGGCCTCGCTCGACGGTCCACCGCCGAACGCGGACCACGTCCTGCAGCGCACGTTGGGCACGGTTCGCCAAGAGAGAGATCACGCCGTGCGGCGCCGAGGACGCATCACGGCACTGACGACGACCTTCGTGGTCACGGGTGTGCTGGCTGGGGGAGTGTGGCTGGGACACGGCTCCGAGGCCGCTGACGCGGTCCTGCGGGGCACCTCGTCCGAGGGGGCGCATCTGGCCGTGGCGGTCACCGACACCGAGGGCGGGCTGCGGCTCGTCGCGACGGTCGACGGCGTGCCGGACGGGAAGGCCTGCTGGCTGGTCGTGCACACGAAGGACGGCCGGACGTTCACCGCCGGCTCCTGGCGTGCGGACGAGGGCGAGGTCACGCTGGCAGGGTCGGCGATGGTCCGCGCGGCGGACGTGTCCGGGGTGAGCGTGGTCGACCACGACCGGCAGCCGCTGATCACGGCGGGCTGACCTCGGCGTTCCTGACCGCACGGGCGGATCTCCCACGCCACCCGGCCGGTGTGGGAGACCCCGGGGCGGAACCCCGGTCTGTCGCCGCCGCACCGCACAGGGCAGGCTGGTGCCGTGGCACCGACCAGACCGACGACCGTCGTCGTCGCGGTGCTCGCGGTGATCGTCGTCGTGGCCGCCGGGGTCGTGCTCCTGGGCGGCACCTCGAACGGCACGCCCGGCGCCGACATGTTCGTGAGCGAGCTCGACCACGAGTGGACCGAGCCGGACACCCCCGGCGTGGTGATCCGCTGCGGCACCAACGAGAAGCGCCACCTCAACGCCGACAACCCGGTCGTGTCGCCCGGCATCCCGTTCGGCGCGCACCACACCCACGAGTACGTGGGCAACGAGTCGGCCGACGCGATGTCGACGAACGCCTCTCTCGCGCAGGCCTCGTCCACGTGCGAGGAGGACGACCGCTCGACCTACTACTGGCCGGTGCTGCGGCTCACCGACGGAACGGGTCACGACGCGCACGCCGACGGCGGTGGCCTGCACGGCAACACCGGCGAGGTGCTGCCCCCGGCGAGCGTGGAGGTCCGCTACGACGGCAGCCCGGTCAGCGACGTGCTGCCGATGCCGCGGTTCCTGCGCCTGATCACCGGTGACCCGACCGCGTTCACCACCGGCTACGGCCCGAACGCGCGGGCCAGGTGGGGCTGCGCCGACCAGCCGGACCGGTACACGACGAAGTACCCGCTGTGCGCGCCGGGCGTGCGGACCCTGCGCACCTACGACTTCCCGAGCTGCTGGGACGGCAACAACACCGACAGCGCCTCGCACCGCACGCACGTGGTGTTCGCGCCGGCCGGGGGCGCGTGCCCGCCCAAGACGTTCCCCGTTCCGCGCCTGCACGTCACCGTCGGCTACGAGATCCCCGCGGGCCGCCCGTTCGCGATCGACAGCTTCGCCGAGGAGCTGCGCGACCCGGCGACCGACCACGGCATGTTCATCAACGTCATGCCCGACGCGGCGATGCGGGAGCTGGCCGCGCACCTGAACCGGATGCGGTGAGCCGCGGCACCGCCACCGCTACCATCCGCCTCACTTTCGTCGGAACTCCGTTGAACCGAAGCCCGTGCCCGCTCGTGTGTCGGCTGAGGTCTTGGAACAGGACGCCCACACGAGGTGTTCGTGGGCGGGGAGGAGTGGGTGGATGGCGGCTTTGTTCTCCCGCAAACGGGAGACAGCGGCCGACGAGGCACTGATCCGGTCGCTCTACGAGGAGCACGGTCGGGCGCTGCTGGCGTACGCGACGCGGTTGACCGGCGACCGGGCGGCGGCCGAGGACGTGGTCCAGGAGACCCTCGTCCGCGCGTGGCGCCACCCCGACGCCCTCGTGAACGGCAAGGGATCGGTGCGCGGCTGGCTGTTGACCGTCGCGCGCAACATCGTCACCGACCGGGTGCGCGCGAAGGCGGCGCGCCCGCAGGAGGTGGCCGAGTCGCCGGCCACGCCCCCGGTCGAGCGCGACCACGCGGACCAGGTGGTCGACTCGGTGGTGGTGCTCGAAGCGCTCGACCGGTTGTCGTCCGACCACCGGGACGTGCTGATGGAGATCTACTTCCGCGGCCGCAGCGTCACGGAGGCGGCACAGGCCCTGGGGGTGCCACCGGGAACGGTGAAGTCCAGGTCGTATTACGCGTTGCGGGCCCTGAGGGAGACGTTCGGCGGTCAGCAGGTCGCACTGAAGGGGGTGGCCGGATGACCACGCAGCACGATCCGCAGCTGCTCGGTGCCTACGTCCTCGGAGCACTCGACGAGCAGGAGGTGCGCGAGGTGGAACAGCACCTGGCGTCCTGCCCCGGCTGCACCCGTGAGCTGGAGGACCTCCGCGCCATGGAGGCCTTCCTCGGCGAGGTGCCACCGGAGGCGATGCTCGACGGCCCGCCGGAGGGCGGAGATCTGGTGTTGCAGCGCACCTTGCGCCAGGTGCGCTCGGAACGCGGCGGTGTCGCCCGCCGTCGTCAGATCACCCTGGGAGCCGCCGCCGCGGTGGTGGCCGCCCTGGTCCTGGGTGCCGGTGTCTTCGTCGGCAAGGCCACCTCGCCCGGCGGCGACGGCGGCATCGCCCAGCCGACCCAGAGCGTCGCCCCCGACCCGGCGGGCACGAAGCTCGCCACGGCCACCGACGCGGTGACCGGTGCGTCGATGACCGTGAAGGTCGTCCCGGCCACCGGCTGGGTGCGGACCAACTTCGCGATCGCGGGCATCCCCGAGGGCGAGAAGTGCCGCATCTTCGTGGTGGCCAAGGACGGCACCCGGCAGGAGGCGGGCTCCTGGCTCGTCTCGAAGAAGGGTGCGGCCGAGGGCACGAACCTCGACGGGTCCGCGCTGGTCGCGCCGAACGACGTCAAGTCCGTCGTCGTCGAGAACACCGCGGGCAAGAAGTTCGTCGAGGTGCCGGTCCAGGCCTGACGGAGCGCTGGTGCAGGGGCCGTTCCCGTTCGCGGGAACGGCCCCTGCTTCACGGCTTGAGCACCACTTTGCCCACGGTGGCACGGGACTCCAGCGCCTCGTGCGCCCGTGCCGCGTCCTTGAGCACGAACGGCGGGTTGACCGCGGGCACGAACCGCCCGCTCGCCAGCCCGGCCATCGACTCGTCCTCCAGCGCCCGCAGCCCGCGCCGCAGCAGCCCCGGCCCCAGCGCGACCACCGCGGTCAGCGACTTCGGGTACAGGTTGTCGACGCTGGTGTCGGTGGCCGTCCCGGACGCCCAGCCGTAGATGATCGTGCGCCCGCCGACGCCGAGCGTCCTCAGCGCCGCCGTGCCGACCTCGCCGCCGACGCCGTCGAGCACGACGGTGATGTCCTTGAGCGCGTCGCCCCAGCCGGGCCGGGTGTAGTCGATGGCGGCGTCGGCGCCGTTGGCCATCACGTGGTCGAGCTTCGTGCCCGACGCGAGCCCGATCACCTGGGCGCCGATGGCGCGCGCCTCCTGCACGAACAACGTGCCCATGCCGCCCGCCGCGGACGTCACCAGGACCACGTCGTCCGCCGTCAGCCGGGCCACGTCCAGCACGCCGACCACCGTGCGGCCGGTGCCGATCATCGCGACGGCCGCCTCGAACGAGACGTCGTCGGGCACCGGGTGCAGCGCCTCCACCGCGGCGACGGCGAGCTCGGCGTACCCGCCACCGCCCATGCCGAGGTGGGTCACGACCCGGCGCCCGACCCAGTCGCTCGTCACCCCGGCACCGACCGCGGTGACGACGCCCGCGACCTCGCGCCCCGGGGTCGTCGGGAAGTCGACGGGCCCGAACCCGCCCTTGCGGATGATGGTGTCGACGAAGTGGACGCCGGCGGCGGCCACGGTGACGCGCACCTGACCGGGACCGGGCTCCGGGTCGGGCACCTCCTCGAAGCGCAGGTTCTCCGCCGGACCGAACTCGTGCTGCCGAATCGCGAACATGGCACGAACGCTAGGAGCCTCCAGCTAAGTGGAGGTCAACAGCGCGTCAGTGCGCGATCATCACGTGCTTCACGCGCGTGTAGTCCTCCAGGCTGTGCACCGACAGGTCCTTGCCGTAACCGGAAGCCCCGAACCCGCCGTGCGGCATCTCCGAGGCCACCAGCCCGTGCGTGTTCACCCACACGATGCCGAAGTCGAGCCGGGCGCTCACCGCGGTGGCACGGCCGACGTCCCGCGTCCACACGGACGACGCCAGCCCCTGCGGGACGCCGTTGGCCAGCGCCACGGCCTCGTCGTCGGAGGTGAACGGCTGCACGGTGATCACCGGCGCGAACGCCTCCTCCTGGACGAGCTCGTCGTCCTGGGACAGGCCGGACACCACCGTGGGCTCCAGGTGGAACCCGGCAGAGCCGTGCCGCTTTCCTCCACAGTGGACCGTCCCGGTGGTCCGGGAGAGCAGCCCGAGCACGCGGTCGAGCTGGGCCTGCGAGTTCAGCGGTCCGAAGTCCGTTCCGGGCACCTGTGCCGAGGCGGCCCGCACCAACGCCGTGACGAGCTCGTCGTGCACCGCGGTGTGCACCAGCACGCGGGACGCGGCGGTGCAGTCCTGCCCGGCGTTGTAGAACGCCGCTGCCACAACGCCTTCCGCCGTCGCGGTGACGTCCACGTCGTCGAAGACGAGCACCGGCGCGTTGCCGCCGAGCTCCAGGTGCAGGCGCTTCACCGTCGTGGCCGCGGACCGGGCCACCTCGACGCCGGCGCGGGTGGAGCCGGTCAGCGACACCATCGCCGGGACCGGGTGCTCGACCAGCAGCCGGCCGGTGTCGCGGTCGCCCAGGACGACGTTGAACACGCCCGGCGGCAGCACCTGTGCGGCCAGCGACGCGAGCAGCACCGTGGACGACGGGGTGGTGTCGGCGGGCTTGAGGACCACCGTGTTGCCCGCGGCCAGCGCCGGGGCGATCTTCCACACGGCCATCATCAGCGGGTAGTTCCACGGGGTGATCTGCGCGATCACCCCGACCGGCTCGCGGCGCTGGTAGGAGGTGTGGCCCGGCAGGTACTCGCCGGCCGCGGCGGTGCCCAGCGCACGGGCAGCGCCCGCGAAGAAGCGGAGCTGGTCGGCGCACTGGGGGACCTCCTCGTCCAGCAGCACCGAGCGGATCTTGCCGGTCTCGCGGACCTCGGCGTCGGCGAGGGCGTCCGCGTTCGCCTCGACCAGGTCGGCGAGCTCCAGCAGGGCCCGCTGGCGGTCCGCCGGGGTGGTGCGCGACCAGCCGGGGAACGCGGCGGCGGCAGCAGCGACGGCGGCGTCGACCTCGGCGGCGCGGGAGACGGCGGCGCGGCCGGTCTCCAGGCCCGTCGCGGGGTCGACGAGCGGCGAGGTGGCCGCGGCCGGGACGGAGGTGCCGTTGACGAGGTTCGCGACGATCACGGGTGCTCCAGGTGCGTGGGGGCGAACATGCGCAGCACGGCGGGCAGGACCACCACGTGCGGTCCGCCGTCCGCGAAGGCCTTGGCGAGGTCCTCCCGCAGCGTCCCGGGGGTGCTGCGGGTGGCGGGCACGCCGAACGACGCGGCCAGCGCGACGAAGTCCGGGCGGGCCAGCTCGGTGCCGGTGGCCTGGCCGAAGGCGTCGGTCATGTACTCGCGCAGGATGCCGTAGCCGCCGTCGTCGACGATCAGCCACACCACGCGCGACCCGTGCTGGGCGGCGACCGCCAGCTCGGAGATGCCGTACATGGCACCGCCGTCGCCGGAGACCGCGAGCACCGGTCCGCCGCCCGCCGCTGCGACCCCGAGTGCGGCGGGGAAGCCGTAGCCGAGGCCGCCCGCGCCCTGGGCGGAGAGCTGCGCACCACCGCGCGGGTCCCAGGCCGACCAGGCCCAGTAGCCGAGGATCGTCATGTCCCAGCAGGTCGGGGTGCCGTCGGGCACGGCGGCGCGCACCGCGTGCAGCACCTCCAGCTCCAGGTCGAGGTCCTGACCGCGCAAGCGTTCGCGCACCCAGGACAGCAGCTCGGCGACGCGGCGCTCGGCAACGCCGTCGGCGGCCCTGGCCGTGACACCGGAGACCAACGCGCGCAGGGCGAGGCGTGCGTCGGCGTGGATGCCCAGCGCGGGGTAGTTCGCCTCCAGCTTGCCGAGGTCCGCCTCGACCTGGACCACCGTGCCGCGCGGCCGGAACGTGCGGTAGTTGCTGGACAGCTCGCCGAGGCCGGAGCCGGCCACCAGCAGCACGTCCGCGTCGGCCAGGAACTCCGTGGTGTGCCGGTCCTCCAGCCACGACTGCGCCGACAGCGGGTGCTCCCACGGGAAGTTGCCCTTGCCGCCGAACGTGCTGACGACCGGCGCGCGCAGCTTCTCGGCCAGCTCCACCAGCTCCGGCCCGGACGCTCCACCGCCGGCCAGGATCACCGGCCGTTCAGCACCGTCCAGCAACCGCACCGCTTCCGCGACCAGCTCCGGCCGCGGGGGCAGCGCGCGCGGCGACCACGACACCGACGTCACCGGCGGAACCCCGGCCGGTCCGAGCAGCACGTCCTGCGGGATCTCCAGCCACACGGGCCCGTGCGGTGCCGTCAGCGCGATCTCCCACGCTTCGGTCAACGCCGACGGGATCTGCGACGCACGCCGGACAACGCGCGCGTGCTTCACGATGTGGCGGAATGACGCCAGCTGGTCCGTCAGCTCGTGCAGGTACCCGCCGCGCACGCCACCAAGGCCCGCCAGCGGGATCTGCGACGAGATGCCGAGCACGGGCGCCGATGCGGCCGCTGACTCCTGCAGACCGGCCAACGTCTGCAGGGCACCCGGCCCGGTCGACACGAGCAACGGCGTCACGGACCTCGTGATCCGCGCGTGGCCGTCGGCGGCGAACGCGGCGTTGACCTCGGTCCGGCTGCCGACGTACCGCAGCTTCGAGCGCCGCACCGCGTCGAACAGGCCGAGGGCGTGCTGGCCGGGGATGCCGAAGACGGTGCTCGCGCCCAGCGCTTCGAGCGTTTCGACGACGACATCACTGCCGGTGCGGGTGATCACACGTCCTCCTTCAACGACATCAGCGACACCAGGTCGTAGGCCACCGTGTGCACTGTCTGCCACAGACGCGATGGTCGCGTGGTGATCACGTGCTCTCCTTCAAGGACATCAGCGACACCAGGTCGTAGGCCACCGTGTGCACTGTCTGCCACAGACGCGATGGTCGCGTGGTGATCACGCGCTCTCCTTCAACGACATCAGCGACACCAGGTCGTAAGCCACGTGCGAGGCTGCCACAGACGTGATGTCCGCGTGGTCGTAGGCCGGGGCGACCTCGACCACGTCCGCGCCGACCAGGTTCAGCCCCCGCAGCCCGCGCAGGACCTCCAGCAGCTCCCGCGACGTCATCCCGCCCGCCTCGGGCGTCCCGGTGCCGGGTGCGTGCGCCGGGTCCAGCACGTCGATGTCGATCGACACGTACACGGGTCGTGCCCCGATGCGGTGCCGCAGCGCGTCGACCGTCTCGTCGACACCGCGCCGCAGGACGTCCGACGACGTGATGATGCCGAACCCGAGCCGCCGGTCGTCCTCCAGGTCCTTCTTGCCGTACAACGGCCCGCGCGTGCCGACGTGGGAGATCGCCTCGGTGTCGAGGACCCCTTCCTCGACCGCGCGGCGGAACGGCGTCCCGTGCGTGTAGGGCTCGCCGAAGTACGTGTCCCAGGTGTCGAGGTGCGCGTCGAAGTGCAGCAGCGCAACGGGTCCGTGGATGCGCGACACCGCCCGCAGCAACGGCAGCGCGATCGTGTGGTCACCGCCGATGGTCACCAGCCGGGTGCCCTCGGCCTGCAACGCCGAGGCCGCACCCTCGATCGTCTCGATCGCCGCGCCGATGTGGAACGGGTTGACCGCGATGTCCCCGCCGTCCGCGACCTGCACGCGTTCGAACGGCGACACGTCCAGGCCGGGGTGGTAGGGTCGCAGCAGCCGGGACGCCTCCCGCACCGCCGCCGGGGCGAACCGCGCGCCCGGCCGGTAGGAGACACCGCTGTCGAACGGGACCCCGACCACCGCGACGTCCGCGTGCGCCACCTGGTCCAGGCGCGGCAGCCGGGCGAAGGTCGCCGGGCCCGCGTACCGGGGGACCTGCGAGGAGTCGACGGGGCCGATCATGGCTTCACCAGTTCCTTCCCTGCTGCGCGTCCTGCCACCCACCGGAGATCCCGAGCACGTGAGCGGCGATCACCGCGTGGTCGAGGTCCACTGCCGGAACTCCTCGGGTTGCAACAGTAGGAACGCGGGCTGGCGCCGGTAAGCGGTTGCTCTGCACAATCCCGGGCTTGTGGTTGTGCAAACCGTCCCGTTGCGGGCGCTCGTGGCGCGTGCCGAGCTCGGGCTGACCGTCCTGTGCGGATCGTCCGGGCTGGACCGGCCGGTCCGCTGGGCGCACGTGTCCGAGCTGGCCGACCCGGCGCCGTACCTGGTCGGCGAGGAGCTGCTGCTCACGGCCGGGGTGCGGTTCCCAGGCGACGTGCCCGCCTACGTGGCCGGGCTGGTGTCCTCCGGTGTCACCGCGATCGGGTTCGGCGTCGAACCGGAGTTCCCGGCGGTGCCGCCGTCGCTGGTGCGAGCCTGTGCGGACCAGGGGATGCCGCTGCTGGCCGTGCCGCCGTCGACGCCGTTCCTGGCCGTGTCGCGGGCGCTGGGCGCGTTGCTCGCGGAGATCGCCGTGCGGGAGCAGCGGATGCTGGCCGAGGGCCAGCGCGCGCTCACCCGTGCCGCGACCCGCGTGCGGCCGGTGGAGTCGGTGCTGGCCGTGCTCGCCACCGTGCTGGGGTGCCGCGCCGAGCTGGTGGACCCCGCGACCGCACCGGACGACGTGGCGTCCCTCGTGGACCGGGTCGCGTCGGGCACCGGCCCCCGTTCGGCCTCCACCAGGGTGGGTGACGACCACGTGACGCTCGACCCGGTCGAGGCCGCGGTGCTCGTGGTGCGCAGATCGGTCGCGCTCTCGCCGGCCGAACGGGCCGTCGTCGCCGTCGCGCTCGCGTTGCTGGGGCTGCTGCGCCGCGACGTCGAGGGGGAGCGCGGGCGGATCGCGCGCCTCGCGGCGGCGGCCCTGCTGCGCGCGGAGGCCACCGGCGTGGAGGACGTGCTGGGGCCTGGCCCGCACCGGGTGGTGGCGGGGCGGTCGCGGGAGGACCACGACGTGCTGGCCCGGCGGTACGGGCCGCTGGTGTCGAAGCTCGGGGACGGGTTCCTCGCGCTGGTGCCGGCCGGGTTCGCGGTGTCCGGTCCGGTCGGCGTCTCCTCGCCGGTGCCCGCCGGCGTGCCGTCCGCCGCGGCCTTCGGTGCCGCCGCGGCCGAGGCCTCGGGGCTGCTGGCACGCGCAGTGGCGACCGGTTCCCCCGCCCTGCCCGCGTCCGATCTGACGTCCCTGCTGGACCCGGCGGTGGCGGCCGCGTTCGCCCGCAGGGAGCTGGCGGCGCTGCTCGGAAGGCCGGAGCTGGTCGAGACGCTGAGGGCCTGGCTGGGCCGGCACGGCAGCTGGGACCGCACCGCCGAGGTGCTCGGCGTGCACCGCAACAGCGTCCGGCACCGCATCGCCCACGTCGAACGGCTGCTCGGCCGCGACCTCGGGTCAGCCGACGCGCGGGCCGCGCTGTGGCTCGCGCTGACGTGGCTCGATTAATTCCTTTGCGGCGCCGTCAGGTGGTCGGTCATGATTGTTGCATGATCCGAGCAGATGAATGGACCGGAGCTCCGGCCAAGCTGTGAGCAGCTGAAACGCCTTCTACGAATTACCTTCGAGCATTTCTTTTAATGCTCGTCCTCGGCGTGTTCGTCCAGTGGTCAGGACGTCGGACTCTCAATCCGGAAACACGGGTTCGATTCCCGTGCGCGCTACGTGGCCCGGTCTCCGTGGGGTGGACCGGGCCCGCCGTCAACCGGGTGAATGTCAGACGGACCCAAAGAATCTTCGAAAACTTCGCCCGAATGGTCTAGGCGCCAGTTACGCTCTGCGAATGGCTGCGGTCCCCGCCTTCGCGCGTTACGAGGTCGACGTACGTCGGCCGAACGCCGCGCGGATCCACGACTACTACCTGGGTGGCGCGCACAACTACGCCGCCGACCGCGCGTTCGCCAAGCAGGCGGTCCGGATCGACCCGGAGCTGCCGCTCGTCACCAGGGCCCACCGGCTCTTCCTGCGCCACGCCGTCCGGCACTGCTGGGAGTCCGGCGTCCGCCAGTTCCTCGACCTGGGCTCCGGCATCCCGACGTGCGGCGCGACGCACCAGACGCTGCCCGACGCCCGCGTGGTCTACGTCGACTCCGACCAGGTGACCGCCACGTTCGCCCGCGGCCTGCTGCGCGGCGAGCCGCGGGCGTGCGCGATCCAGGCCGACCTGCGCCGGCCGGAGCAGGTGCTGCGGCACCCCGGCGTGCTGTCCCACCTGGACCTGCGCGAGCCCTACGCCGTGCTGATGGTGGACGTCCTGCGCTACGTCGACGACGCCACCGGCCCCGGCCGGGTCGTCCGCCGCTATCGGCACGCGCTGCCCGCGGGCGGCTTCCTCGTCGTCTCCCACCCGCAGCCGGTCGAGGCGCTGCTGGACGGGCTGGAGGTCGAGGCGCCGTGCGTGGTCCCCGGCGCGTACGCGGGCATCGGGCGCAAGCCGCAGGCGGTGCCCGGCCGTATCTGACGACCCGTGCTGTCCTCTTTGAGTACGTGCGAGTCGGCATCGACGTTGACGACGCGGCGATCGACGGGCAGGACGCGCTGCTCGCCGCGCGCACCGGAGCCGTTGCACCTCAGCCGCGTCACGCGGGGCCCACCACCGAGGAGACCGCCGCATGAACCCGACCGATCCTCCCACCGGCACCGAGCTGTGGGCCGTCCTGCACGTCGACGAGTTCCAGTTCCGGCTCGTCAAACCGTGGAACCTCGACACCCTCGCCGCCGCGCTGCGCAACGCCGCCGCACGCGGTTCGCAGGTCGAGGTCCGCGTCCACACCGACCTCGACGCCGAGGCGACCGTGCTGGTCAACCCCGCGCGTGCGCGCGTCGTGCACGTCGCCAAGCGCAACGTCGTGGTGCCGCGCAACGGGGTGCCCGGCGTGGCCGCGCACGGTTTGGCCGAGGTGATGGCGGGGTAGTTCTCCGGCGACCAAGTACGGAGCCTGGAGGGCGTCATGACCCACCGCGTCACTGTCAAGGTCGCCGGTCTGCAACCGGTGCAGGTGCTGGCGGCGCTCGCCGGCATCGCGTTCATCGTGTTCGGCGTCGTGGGCTTCACCCGCACGGGGATCGGCGACTGGACCGCGCACTCGTTCGTGCTCGGGTTCTCCGTGAACGCGCTGCACAACCTGGTGCACGTGGTCGTCGGCGTGCTCGGCCTGGTGATGGCACTCGGTTCCGGCCTCGCCCGGCTGTACGGGTGGCTGCTCTTCCTCGGTTACGGCGCCCTGTTCGTGTGGGGCCTGATGATCACCGGGATCGTCGCGCAGAACCCCGTGTCCGCGGCCGGCAACCCGTTGGCGCTCAACACGAACGACAACTGGCTGCACCTCGGCCTCGCCCTGTTCGGCCTGCTGCTCGCGGTCATGCCCGCCCGCCGCAAGCTGATCGAGGAGGAGCCCGAGCTGCCGGAGCCGCGCGAGGCGCACGACAACCGCCACGACCACGTCCCCGGCACGGTTGCGCACGACCACCTCGGCGACGACCACCGGATCGAGCCCGTCGACCCGGCCGTCAGCCCGCGCACGCAGGAGCAGCCCATCACGAAGGAGCAGGCCGTGGTGGACCCGAAGACCGACCGCGTGGACCGCGACAAGATCTCCGACCGGATCAAGCACTAGCCACAACTCCCATCCGGGCGGACGGACTCCCACACGCACTGTCCGGAACCGACGCGCCGTGAGCAGCCCACATGCGGCTCTCACGGCGCGTCTGTTTCGATGTCGCGATGCTCTCGGACGAACTGCTCACGCACGAGGTCCTGATCACGTGGGGCACCGCGCTGGCCGCGTTCCTGGCCGTGGCCCCGTCCGCGGTCTGGCGCCTCACCCGCAACGTCATCACCATCGCCCACGAAGGCGGCCACGCACTGGTCGCGGTGCTCACCGGCCGCCGCCTCAGCGGCATCAAGCTGCACTCCGACACCAGCGGCCTCACCGTCTCCCGCGGCAAACCCCGCGGCCCCGGCATGGTCTTCACCGCACTGGCCGGCTACACCGCCCCATCACTGCTCGGGTTCGGCGCGGCCCTGCTCATCACCAACGACCAGATCCGCCTGATGCTCTGGATCACCATCGCGTTCCTCGCGGCGATGCTCATCATGATCCGCAACGTCTTCGGCGTGCTGTCCGTCGTGGTCACCGGCGGCGCGTTCTTCTTCATCTCCTTCTACGCCCCACCCGAGGTGCGCGACACCGCCGCGTACGTGTTCGCGTGGTTCCTGCTGCTCGGCGGGGTGCGCCCGGTGTGGGAGCTGCAGGTCAAGCGCTGGCGGCGGCAGGCTCCGCGTTCCGACGCGGACGTGCTGGCGTGGCTGACCGGCGTGCCGGCGCTCGGGTGGGTGACGGTGTTCGGGGCGGTGAGCCTGGCGGCGCTGGTCGGGGGCGGGGCGCTGCTGCTCGGGCGGTGGTGACGCGCGGGCAGCCGGAAGCCTCGGTGCCCTTCTCGTTTGCGGCGGGTGAAATACTGGGAGGCAAAGCCGCGGTCGAAAGGTGGGTTCAGTGCTGCGTGGGGATGTCGGGCTCGAGCTGGGCCAGCGGGTGGCGCGGGCGTTGCGCGCCGCTCTGGACGTGGACATCACCGCGGAGGAAGCGCTGATCCGACCGTCCAACCGAGACGGTGCCGACTACCAGTGCAACGTGGCCATGAGCCTCGCCAAGAAGGTCGGCCGCAACCCCCGCGAGGTGGCGCAGCTGATCGTCGAGCACCTCGACTCGGCCGACGCCGTGGAGACGCCGGAGATCGCCGGGCCGGGGTTCATCAACCTGCGGCTCACCCGCGGGTGGCTGGAGCAGCAGGTCGCGGGTCTGAAGGGGGACGACCGGCTCGGGGTGCCGGTCGTGGAGGAGCCGCGGCGGATCGCGATCGACTACAGCAGCCCGAACGTGGCCAAGGAGATGCACGTCGGCCACGTCCGGTCGACCGTCATCGGGGACGCGTTGTCGCGGCTGCTGGCGTTCGCGGGCCACGAGGTGATCCCGCACAACCACCTGGGCGACTGGGGCACGCCGTTCGGCATGCTGATCGAGCACCTCGTGGACCTCGGGTTCGACGACGAGTTCGAGATCAGCGACCTCAACGGCTTCTACCAGGCAGCGCGGGTCAAGTTCGACAGCGACCCGGCGTTCGCCGACCGGTCGCGGCGGCGGGTCGTGCTGCTGCAAGGCGGGGACGAGGCGACGCTGACGCTGTGGCGGGAGCTCGTCGCGGAGTCGCAGCGGCACTTCGACCACATCTACGACGTGCTCGGCATCAAGCTCACCGCCGCCGACACCTACGGCGAGAGCTTTTACAACCCGTTCCTCGCGGACACGATCACCGAGCTGCGGCAGAAGGGGCTCGTCGAGGAGTCCGACGGCGCGCTGTGCGTGTTCCCGCCCGGCTTCAAGGGGCGCGAGGGCGACCGGCAGCCGTTGATCGTGCGCAAGAGCGACGGCGGGTACGGGTACGCGACCACCGACTTCGCGACCGTGCGGTACTGGGTGCGCGAGCGCGAGGTCGACCAGCTGATCTACGTCGTCGGCGCGCCGCAGGCGCTGCACTTCCAGATGATCTTCGCGACGTCCCGGCAGGCCGGGTGGCTGGACGACGCGCACACGGCGGTGCACACGCCGTTCGGCACGATCCTGGGCGAGGACGGCAAGACCATCCGCACCCGCGCCGGCGGCACGATCAAGCTCGTCGACCTGCTGACCGAAGCCGTGCAGCACGCCGAGAAGGCCATCCCGGAGACGTCCGAAGTGGAGGGTGCGGAACGCGAGGAGCTCGCCCGCGTCCTCGGCATCGGCGCGGTGAAGTACGCCGACCTGCACAACGACCGCGAGAAGGACTACGTCTTCTCGTGGGAGAAGATGCTGGCCAAGACCGGCGACACGTCCGTGTACGTGCAGTACGCCAACGCGCGCACGCACTCCATCGCGCGCAAGGTCGGTCGTACGGCCCCGCAGGACGCCGCCATCACGCTCGCCGAACAGGCCGAACGCGACCTGGCACTGAAGCTGTTGCAGCTGCCCACGGCGGTCAGGGCGGCCATCGAGGACCTGGCGCCGCACAAGCTGACGGCCTACCTGTTCGACACGGCCACGGCGCTGTCCACGTTCTACGAGACCTGCTCGGTAATGAAGGCGGAGACGCAGGAGCTGCAGGACTCGCGCCTGCACCTGCTCGCCCTCACGAGCCGCGTGCTCACCCTGGGTCTCGACCTGCTCGGAATTTCCGCCCCCGAGCGGTTGTGACCTGGGCCGAACAGGTTTACCGCCGCACGAGCAGAGGTACGCAGTGATCGCAACTCTTCCGCCCCAGCCTTAGGGAGTCGCGATGACCTGCACGACCCGCCTGCCCAAACCGGTCACCGACGTGTGGGACTGGCAGATGGAGGGGCTGTGCCGCGGCCAGAACAGCGCCATCTTCTTCCACCCCGACAACGAGCGCGGGTACGCCAGGGCAGCGCGTGAGGAGAAGGCCAAGGCCATCTGCTCGCACTGCCCGGTGCTCGCGCAGTGCCGTGCGCACGCCCTCGAGTCCCAGGAGCCCTACGGCGTGTGGGGTGGCATGGGCGAGGACGAACGCCGTCAGATCATCTCGGCGGCCCGCCGCCGTGTCCGCGCCGCCTAGCTTCGCCGCGACCGCAAGTCTGCTTTGCGTCTTCCGGGGCAAGTGATGACGAAACCCCGCGCCCTCGTTTCGGAACGAGGACGCGGGGCCGTGGGAACAACAGCTGTAACCGGTCATTCCTCCAGGACGTCGCGCAGCTGCCGCAGCGTCTTCGCCAGCAGCCGCGACACGTGCATCTGCGAGATGCCGACCTTCTGCGCGATCTGCGTCTGGGTCATGTTGCCGAAGAACCGCATGATCACGATCTTGCGCTCGCGCTCGGGCAGCTTCTGCAGCAGCGGGTGCAACGCCTCCCGCTGCTCGATCATCGCGATCTCCGGGTCCTCCTCGCCGATCGTGTTCCCGAGGGAGATCGACGAGTCGTCCGACATCAGCATGTCGTCCAGGGACGCGCTCTGGTAGGCGTTGCCGGCCGCCAGCCCCTCGTGGACCTCTTCGCGGCTCAGGCCCAGGTGCTCGGCCAGCTCGGACGGCGTCGGCGCGCGACCCAGCGACTGCGACAGCCGCGAGGTGCCCGCGTTGATCGCGAGGTGCAGCTCCTTGAGCCGCCGCGGCATCCGCACCGACCACGACGAGTCGCGGAAGTACTTCCGCACCTCACCCATGATCGTGGGCACCGCGAACGACAGGAAGTCGCTGCCGCGCTCGGGGTCGAACCGGTCGACCGCGTTGATCAGGCCGACCGTCGCCACCTGCACGAGGTCCTCGTGCGGCTCACCGCGGTGGCCGAACCGGCGCGCGATGTGCTGGGCGACCGGGAGGTGCTCGGTGACGAGCCGGTCCCGCAACGTGTCGCGCTTCGGGCCGGCGGGCGTCGCGGCGAGCTCGGCGAACAACGGCGCCAGGTGGTCGTAGTCGCCACCCTTGCCGCTCGTCGACCCGGTCGAGGACTCGGCGGCCTCGGCCGGCTCGGTCGTGGCCGCCGTGCCCTGCGCGTTCTCAGCGGTCTCCGAGGCCGTGGCGGTCGCCTCTTCGGAGCCGGTCACTCATCCACCGCCCCTGCCGAGGACTTCACGAGGTCGATGTGGACCACGAACCCCTCGGTCTCGGCGGCGTCGTCCTTCACGGAAGTCTCCACCGAGTCCACCAGCGCGGTCAGCACGCGCCAGCCGAAGCTGCCCTCGTCCGGGCCCGCTGCCGCCTTGGCCGACACCTTCGCGCTCACCCGGACCGCACCCGCGGCGTCGACCGCGAAGTGGCAGCTCAGGACCGCGTCGTCGGCGGCGAGCGTGATCAACGTGGAGCACGTCTCGTCGACCGCGAGCTTGAGGTCCTCGATCGCGTCGAGGTCGAAGTCCTGCCGCATCGCGATGTCCGCGGCGACCGCGCGCGCGATGGAGAGCTGCGTCGGGTCCACTGCCATCCGCAGTTCGACCCCTGACAATTGCGTCACACCCACCTCGTAGTCCGTTCTGCTCTGAAGGCTCTCTGGGCCGGCATGTCACTGCCTTACCCGAACCGATCTCATTTCACACGTGTACTGACCCCGTGCCCAGGGAAATCACCTGCTGGAGGCAGGAGATCAAGGGGAGGAGAGTCGTGCTGGTGCGAGAGGACTTCCTGGCCCTCCGCTTCCCCGCGGACGCACACGAGGTCGGGCCCGTTCGGCACCGGCTGCGTGACTGGTTGCGAGGCGGCGGGTTCACCGACGACGAGGCCGACGACCTCGTCCTCGCGGTGAGCGAAGCGGTCAACAACTCCGTCGAGCACGCCTACCCCGGTTCCGAGCACGGCACGGTCGAGGTGCGCGCCCGCATCGAGAGCGACGGCACGACCGTGGTGGACGTCATCGACCACGGCCGGTGGCGCGTGCCACCACCCGCGCTCACCACGCGCGGCAGGGGACTCCTGCTCATGCGGGAGAGCGTGGACGACGTCGAGATCCACCGCTCGCCGAACGGCACCACCGTGCGGCTGCGCAGGACCCGGTCGCCCGTGCCCGCGACGTACGACACCGCACCCGACTGCCACGTGCATGCCTACGAGACCTCCTCGGGCGTGGTGGCGGTGGTCCGCGGTGACGCGCCCGCCGAAGCGGGACCGTCGTTGCGGCGGAGGCTGGTCACCGCCGCGCGCGGCGGCACCGTGCCGCTGACCGTCGACCTGAGCGGTCTCGGCCCGCGGCGCGAAGGCATCGCGCACGCACTGGCCGAGGTCGCGTCGGCGCTGGCCGCGGCGGGCAACCGGCTCACCGTGGTGCCGGAAGCCCCGCAAGCCCCCTGAGCCCGATGGGTCTCGGCTCAGGCCGGCACGTGCAGTCGTCGTAGTCGTCCCGGGCCGGGTTCGTCCCGGGTCAGGTGGTCTCAGCTCAGGGCGGCGTCCACCGAGTCGTGCACGGCGAGCACCTCGCCCAGCCCGGTGGCCTCCAGCGGACGCGTCACCGCGCGCTTGGTCGCCACGACCTTCAGGGTCGCGTTGCGCTGGGGGGCCAGCCGCGCCGCCTCGACGAGCACGGCGAGTCCGGCGGAACCCAGGAACGTCACGCCGGTCATGTCCACCACGAAGGTGCCACCGTCGGTGAGGCCGTTCACGAGGGCGTCGCGCAGCGTCGGCGCGGACACCATGTCCACCTCGCCGGACACGGCGAGCACCGTGACGCCGTCGGACGGCTGCCGGGCCGACAGCTCAATGGTCTGCGGGTCCTGCACAGTCACCGATCTTCTCCCTACTCGGACCACGGGGAGCCGCCACAGCAGCGGTCCCCACCACGCGGCTGCTGGCTCAACCGCTGCGACATCACCGTACGGGAGAGGTCGCTCGACAGGACAGGTCGCCGCTTCCGTACCCCGGTCGCCGAAGACTCAAACCTGCAACTCCGCCCAAAGTTCGCGAGCGGTGTCATAGGCGGTCCGCGGCGGCACCGTGACGTCCTCACCAGTGTCCTCCAGGTCCCCGCCGACCACGAGCACCAGGGCCGCCGCGACGTCGCGGAGCTTCACGTTCGCGTGCTGGCTGGTCCGCACGAGCAGCTCGAACGCCTCGCCCGGCCGGCATCCCCGCGCACCCACCAGCAGCCCCTTGGCCTGCTCGATGTAGCGCCGGTGCTGCACCATCCGCACCATCTGGTCGGCCCGCAGGACCTCGCCGGCGCAGAACTGCACCACCGCGGCCGCCGTCGCGAGCAGCGGCTCGATCTCCTCGACCACCTTCAGGTCCTCGATGCCAGCCGGGTGGTCCAGGTAGACCGTCAGCACTATCGGTCCGCTGTCACCCCAGCTCCCCGGCACCGCCACCACGTGGTGACCGTCCAGCTCGGCGGTCACCTGCCGCTCGTCGCGGGAGGCGTCGACGAGTGGTCCCTCCCCGGCCTCCACCTGCGCCCGGTCCAGTTCCTGCGCCACGCCGACCGCCCGCAGCACCGCCCCGTCGGGCCACACCGACAGGCCCACCCCGCGGCAGCCGTCGAGCTGCGCGCCGAGGTGGTCGAGCAACCGGGAGAGGAGTTCCGGCCCGAATTTCACCTGGTCCACGCGGACACGTTAGGCCGCGCCGATCGGACTGACGAGATGGGTGGTCATCGGCGCACGACGAACGGTTGCGCGAGCAACGACGTGGCCATCCGCCGCGCTTCGGCCCCGAACAGCTCGGCGCGGCATTTGATCCAGTTAACGCTCCGGACCCGGAACGGACACGTGTTCTGAACCACAGTCAGCCAGAATTCGTTCACAGGGATAACGCCGGAGCCCCGGTGGCCGACATCCCTGATGTCACGGAGGGACTGAGATGAGAACCGCCATGGAGACCGAGCCGCAGCCGGCCGAGCAGCTGCCCACCGCGCCGTGCAGCGTGGTGTGGAGCCGGGGTCACGCGTACGTGCTCGAGGGTTTCCGCGCCCGCTGGGTGGGCCGCGACGACCGCGGTCGCCCGTGCTCGCTCACCGGTGCCGAGATGCAGCGCCGCGGCTGGACGTTCACCCGGACGGCCTGAGCTCCCCCCCCACCCCACCGGGCCCCGTCCCCCGACCGGCCGCGCAGCTCCCGCGACCACCCGCACCGCGTGCCGTGACGCCATCCGGCAGCCCGTGCGCGGCCACTCGTTTAGAGTGCGGGTGTGCGTGACCCGGCTGATCGCCTGCTGACGATTCCGAACCTGCTCAGCGTGTTGCGGCTGGCCGGTGTTCCGCTCTTCCTGTACCTGTTGCTCGGACCCCGCGCCGACGGCTGGGCGCTGCTCGTCCTCGTCTTCGCGGGCCTGTCCGACTGGCTGGACGGCAAGCTCGCCCGTTGGCTGAACCAGATGAGCCGGCTGGGCGCGCTGCTCGACCCGGCCGCCGACCGCCTCTACGTGTTCTGCACGCTGCTGGCGTTCGTGGTCAGGGACATCGTGCCGCTGTGGATCGCACTCGTGCTGGTCGGGCGCGAGGTCGTCGTCGGCATCTGCCTGCTGGTCCTGCGGCAGCGCGGCTGGGGCCCGTTCGAGGTCACCTACCTGGGCAAGGCCGCGACCTTCAACCTGCTGTACGCGTTCCCCCTGCTGCTGCTCGCGCAGGGCGACTCGGCGTGGGCGCAGCTCGCACTCCCGTTCGCCTACGCGTTCACCGCGTGGGGTGCAGCGCTGTACCTGTGGTCGGCGCTTTTGTACGTCTACCAGTTCTTCTCGGCCCTGCGGGTCACTCCCGGAAAGGCCGCGTGAAAAGATCACCCCATACAGGTTCAGCACGAGGAGCGCAGTCAGTTGATTCCCGAGGAGCTTCGTTACACCGAGGAACACGAGTGGGTCGCCACAACAGGTGAGAACACCGTGCGCGTCGGCATCACCGACTACGCCCAGGAACAACTCGGTGACGTGGTCTTCGTCCAGCTGCCCGAGGTCGGCCACACCGTCTCGGCCGGCGACACGTTCGGCGAGGTCGAGTCCACCAAGAGCGTGTCGGACCTCTACTCGCCGCTCGACGGTGAGGTCGTCGCGATCAACGACGCCCTGGTGCAGTCGCCGGAGTCCATCAACTCCGACCCGTACGGCGAGGGCTGGATGGTCGAGCTCCGCCTGAACGACCCCGAGGCGGTCGAGGGGCTCTTGGACGCCGACGGGTACAAGGCGTTGGTGGAGAAGGAGTGACGTCGATCTTTCGCCGGATCTTCGGCCGGAAGGGGAGCCGCTCCTCGGGGGGCGACTCGAACGCGATAGGTTTTACCGGAAACGACGGACCCAGCAGCAGGAGGAGAGCTGAGGTGAGCACGAACGACGGCCCAGGCGTTCCGCCGGAGCAGTCCCCGGAGCGGACCTCCGTCTTCCGGGCGGACTTCCTCCAGGAGATGGAAGGCGGCGCCGAGGCGCCCGCACAGGAGCCGGCCGTTGCCGGTGTCGACGCCCTTCCCGCCGGTTCCGCGCTGCTCGTGGTGAAGCGCGGCCCGAACGCCGGTTCGCGGTTCCTGCTGGACCGCGACACGACGAGCGCGGGGCGCCACCCCGACAGCGACATCTTCCTCGACGACGTGACGGTCTCGCGCCGCCACGCCGAGTTCCGCCGGGAGGGCGGCGAGTTCGTCGTGATCGACGTGGGCAGCCTCAACGGCACCTACGTCAACCGCGAGCCGGTCGACCAGGCCGTCCTCGCGAACGGCGACGAGGTCCAGATCGGCAAGTTCCGCCTGGTCTTCCTGACCGGTCCCGGCTCCGCGGGAGCCTGACGGCCTGGGACCGGCCGGTCCCGGGTCTGCGGGATGACGAGCGTCGGGGCGGTGCTCACGCAGCTCCGCCCCGAGTTCCACCGTGCAGTGCTGTTGCCGTCTTCTCCACTGTTTTGCGTCATTGAGCAGTTCGCCGCGCTCCGCGGGAGTTTTCCTGCGTCGAGCCCGAA
Source organism: Lentzea chajnantorensis (assembly GCF_054300775.1). NCBI lineage: Bacteria > Bacillati > Actinomycetota > Actinomycetes > Pseudonocardiales > Pseudonocardiaceae > Lentzea > Lentzea chajnantorensis. The sequence goes on from NZ_JBSDZT010000002.1 coordinate 3,214,996, forward strand.
CGCACTCGTGCGCTGACCGCCTTTGCGCGGAACTCCTGCCGGTTCGCCGTGCTTTCCGGGAATCGGCCGGCCTCTTCCGCTCGTTGTACCCGGTGCGGGGAAGAGCGGGTTCGAGCGGCCATCGTCTTGATCACGTTCTGCCCGCAACGATTGAGCACACGGCCCGCTTGGCGGGTAGCGTCGAACGCGTGTGCCGGGGGATGCTCGGAGACGTTCCGGGTACTCCCCAACGAGTCAGAGGGAGGCGAGACCCGATGAGCGAGATGCGTGTCGTGGGCGTCCGGGTGGAGCTGCCCCAGAACCAGCCGATCCTCCTGCTGCGCGAAACCGAGGGTGAGCGGTACCTGCCGATCTGGATCGGCTCGGTCGAGGCCACCGCGATCGCGCTGGAGCAGCAGGGCGTGCGACCGGCCCGCCCGCTCACCCACGACCTGCTCAAGGACGTCATCGGGGCGCTGGGCCGCAACCTCGAACAGGTGCGGATCACCGACCTGCAGGAGGGCACGTTCTTCGCCGAGCTCGTGTTCGACGGCGACGTGCGCGTGTCCGCCCGCCCGTCCGACTCGGTGGCCCTCGCACTGCGCGTCGGCGTGCCGATCCACGCGGAGGAGTCCGTGCTGGCGGAGGCCGGTCTGATCATCCCGGACGAGCAGGAGGACGAGGTCGAGAAGTTCCGCGAGTTCCTCGACTCCGTGTCTCCCGAGGACTTCCGGGGCGCCGACACCTGAGTTCCCCCGACTGTCGCTGACCGTCTTGTTCGGACCCGGCGCCGATCGGTGGGGTGTCCCTCGATCGGACTACTTTCCGCACATCATGGCCGCTAAACAATCACTAAACGTCACCTGAACGTCCTAGTTCGGGTGACGGTGCGGACCCCCGCCTCAGGTTGGGGGCCAACACTCCCCGCGCGTCGCGTTGACCTGCCCTCGGAGCGGTCTTACCGTCGAACTCGAGTGGACGTCGCCGGTCTGCGCGAGTGGACCAGGCGGCTTGACGGCCCCGACTTTCGTGGCCGTTGGCGAGGGGAGGCAGGCGTGGTCGAGGAAGCGCCCTTGCGGGCCGAATCCGGGCAGCAGGGTGAGCTGTTCCCGGACTCCTCGCTGCCGGACGAACTCGTCGGCTACCGGGGACCCGCGGCGTGCCAGATCGCCGGGATCACCTACCGGCAGCTCGACTACTGGGCCAGGACCGGCCTGGTCGCGCCGACGGTGCGGATGGCGCACGGCTCCGGCAGCCAGCGGCTCTACTCCTTCAAGGACATCCTCGTCCTGAAGGTCGTGAAGCGGCTGCTGGACACCGGGGTCTCGCTGCAGAACATCAGGGTCGCCGTCGACCACCTGCGCCGCCGCGGCGTGCAGGACCTGGCGCGGATCACGCTCTTCTCCGACGGCACGACCGTCTACGAGTGCACCTCCCCCGAGGAGGTCGTCGACCTGCTCCAGGGCGGGCAGGGCGTGTTCGGCATCGCGGTGAGCGGTGCGATGCGGGAGATCAGCGGGACCATCCACGAGTTCCCGGCCGAACGTGCGGACGGCGTGGAGATCGCGCCGATGACCGAGGACGAGCTGACCCGCCGCCGCCGGGAGCGCGCCACCGGCTGACCCGCTGTCGCCGGCTCAGCCGGTCCCGTCGCTGAGACGTAGGTCGCGTCGGTGGGGACTGGCGGGCCTGCCTGCGGGTACTCTTCACGGGTAGTCGCTGAACTCAGGCGGGAGAGACCGGGTGCTGCACCCGGCGCCGAAGGAGCAAGTTCCTCCCCGGGAACCTCTCAGGCACCCAGGACCGCGTGAGCGAGACGCCTCTGGAAAGCGGATCTCTCGAGATCCCGCCGACGGTGAAAGCCCGCTCTCGTGGCGGGTGAACCTCTCAGGCGCCCGATGCCGGGTACGGACAGAGCGGGGAGGGCACCAGGACACGTGTGCCCGCAGCCCCCCGGAGGCGTTAGATGACGCAGGACCGCATTCCGCTCGCCGCTCTCGAGCACGGCACCCCGTTCGCGGACCGGCACGTCGGCCCGCGCCCCGCCGAGCTCGCCCGCATCCTCGACGTGATCGGTGTCGGATCGCTGGAGGAGCTGGCGCAGCACGCGGTGCCCTCGTCCATCCACGAGCGCGACCTGGTGCTGGACCTGCCGGCGCCCGCCACGGAGACCGAGGCGCTGGCCGAGCTGCGCGCGCTCGCCTCCCAGAACCGGCCGATGACCCAGATGATCGGCCTGGGCTACTACGACACCGTGACGCCGGGCGTGATCCTGCGCAACGTCCTGGAGTCGCCCGCCTGGTACACCGCGTACACGCCGTACCAGCCGGAGATCTCGCAGGGCCGCCTGGAGGCGCTGCTGAACTTCCAGACGATGGTCGGCGACCTGACCGGCCTGCCGATGGCCAACGCGTCCATGCTGGACGAGTCGACCGCCGCCGCCGAGGCCATGACCCTGGTGCGCCGCGCGGGCAGGGCGAAGTCGAACAAGTTCGTCGTGGACGCCGACACGCTGCCGCAGACGCTGGCCGTGATCGAGACCCGCGCCGAGCCGCTGGGCATCGAGGTCGTCGTCGCCGACCTGTCGCAGGGCATCGAGGGCCTGGGCCTGGGCGGTGACTTCTTCGGCGTGCTGCTGTCCTACCCCGGTGCGTCCGGTGTGGTCCGCGACCAGGCCGCGCTGGTGGAGGAGATCCACGCCGCCGGCGCGCAGGCCGTCGTCGTCGCCGACCTGCTGGCGCTGACGCTGCTGCGCCCGCCCGGTGAGATCGGCGCGGACGTCGTCGTCGGCACCACCCAGCGCTTCGGCGTGCCGATCGGCTTCGGCGGCCCGCACGCCGGCTACATGGCCGTCCGCTCCGGCCTGGAGCGCCAGCTGCCCGGCCGCCTCGTCGGCGTCTCCGTCGACGCTGACGGCTCGCTGGCCTACCGCCTGGCGCTGCAGACCCGCGAGCAGCACATCCGCCGTGAGAAGGCGACCTCGAACATCTGCACCGCGCAGGTGCTGCTCGCCGTGATCGCGTCGATGTACGCGGTCTACCACGGCCCCGAGGGCCTGCGCGCCATCGCGACCCGCGTGCACCGCCTGGCCACCGTCCTCGCGACGGGCCTGTGCGAGGCCGGTCTCGACGTCGTGCACGGCGAGTTCTTCGACACCGTGCAGGTGCGCGTCGAGGGCCGTGCCGCCGAGGTAGTCGCCAAGGCCCGCGAGCTCGGCATCAACCTGCGCCTCGTGGACGCCGACGTCGTGGCAATCGCTTGCGACGAGAAGACCACGCGCGCGCACGTCGTCGCCGTGTGGGAGGCGTTCGGCGTGACCGGGTCCGATGTGGACGCGATCGACACCGACACCGCCGACGGCATCCCGTCGGACCTGCGCCGCACCTCGGACTACCTGACCCACCCGGTGTTCCACGCGCACCGCTCCGAGACCGCGCTGCTGCGCTACCTGCGCGCACTGTCCGACAAGGACGTCGCGCTGGACCGCAGCATGATCCCGCTCGGCTCCTGCACGATGAAGCTGAACGCGACCGCGGAGATGGAGTCCATCACCTGGCCCGAGTTCTCGACGCTGCACCCGTTCGCGCCGGTCGAGGACGCGAAGGGCCTGCTGACGATCGTGTCGGACCTGGAGGCGTGGCTGGCCGAGGTCACCGGCTACGACGCCGTGTCGCTGCAGCCGAACGCCGGCTCGCAGGGCGAGTTCGCCGGCCTGCTGGCGATCCGCGCCTACCACCGCGCCAACGGCAACTCCGCCCGTGACGTCTGCCTGATCCCGTCGTCCGCGCACGGCACGAACGCCGCGTCCGCCGTCATGGCCGGCATGCGCGTCGTCGTCGTGAAGTGCGACGACAAGGGCAACATCGACATGGGCCACCTGCGCACCACGGTCGCCGAGCACGCCGACGACCTGGCCGCGATCATGATCACCTACCCGTCGACCCACGGCGTGTACGAGGACACCGTCCGCGAGGTCTGCGGCCTGGTCCACGACGCGGGCGGCCAGGTGTACGTCGACGGCGCGAACCTCAACGCGCTGATCGGCCTGGCCCGCTACGGCAAGTTCGGCTCGGACGTCTCGCACCTGAACCTGCACAAGACGTTCTGCATCCCGCACGGCGGCGGCGGCCCCGGCGTCGGCCCGATCGGCGTGAAGTCCCACCTCGCCCCGTTCCTGCCGAACCACCCGCTGCAGCCCACCGCGGGCCCCGAGACGGGCGTGGGCCCGATCTCCGCGGCCCCGTGGGGTTCCGCGTCGATCCTGCCGATCTCGTGGGCGTACGTGCGCATGATGGGCGGCGACGGCCTGCGCCGCGCGACCCTGACCGCCGTGGCCGCGGCGAACTACGTGGCGCGCCGCCTGGACGAGCACTACCCGGTCCTCTACACCGGCGAGGGCGGCTTCGTGGCCCACGAGTGCATCCTCGACCTGCGCCCGATCACCAAGGCCACCGGCGTGACGGTCGACGACGTGGCGAAGCGCCTGGCCGACTACGGCCTGCACGCCCCGACCATGTCGTTCCCGGTCGCCGGCACCCTGATGGTCGAGCCCACCGAGTCCGAGGACCTGGCCGAGATCGACCGGTTCATCGACGCCATGATCGCCATCAAGCGCGAGATCGACCGCGTCGGCGCCGGCGAGTGGCCCGTCGAGGACAACCCGCTGCGCAACGCACCGCACACCGCGGCCTGCGTGACCGTCGGCGAGTGGGACCACCCGTACACCCGCGAGGAGGCCGTGTACCCGGCCGGTACCGGTGCTCCGAAGATCTGGCCGCCGGTCCGCCGCATCGACGGCGCGAAGGGTGACCGCAACCTGGTCTGCTCCTGCCCGCCCCTCGAGGCCTACAGCAGCTGATCCACACCGCGGAGGAGGGGCGCACCCAGGGGTGCGCCCCTCCTCTCACGCTCCGACCGGACAGGTCTCGTCGCCGCAGTTCTCCTGCTCGGTGATGCCCGGCCTGGTGAGGTCGTGCTCGAACGCGAAGTGGAAGCAGTCCGGGTGCATCCGCTCGAACAGCTCGAAGTCCTCCGGGGCCAGCTCCACGGCCTCACCGCACCGCTGGCACGTCTGTTCCTCTGCCACGGTGGAATGGTCTCACCCGCGCCGGGCGAACAGCACCGCGCCGTCCTCGCCGAGCAGCCACTGCGCCTCGACCGCGAACCCGGCGTCGCGCAGCCACGCCGCCACCCGCTCCGGCCGGCGCAGGTGGACGTGCACGCGCATCGGGTGCCCGCCGTAACCCCGCGTCTTCAAGTTCGTGCGGTCGCCGACGTGGAAACCCAGCTGCAGCAGCCCGCCCGGCCGCAGCGCGTCCCGGAAGTGCCCGAGCACGACCGGGACCAGCTCGTCCGGCACGTGGATCAGCGACCACCAGGCCAGCACCCCGCCGACCCGGTCGCCGAGCGGGTCGGTCATCGACCCGACCTCGAACCGCAGCCCGGGGTGGTTCCGCCGGGCGAGCGCGACCATGGCGGGGGAGAGGTCGATCCCGAACGCGTCCGCGCCGAGCCCGTGCAGCAGCGCCGTGACGTCGCCGGGGCCGCAGCCGACGTCGGCGACGGGACCGTCCACCTCCTCGGCGAACAGCCGCAACGCCGCCCGCAGGTGCGGCATCCCGTCCAGCAGGCCGCGCGTGTAGTCGGCGTAACTGGCGGCGACCGTGTCGTAGGACTCGCGGGTGTCTGCCAGCCAGTCGGTCACGCCGGGAACCTACTCCTCGAACGGCTCCGCGCGGTGCCTTCCGGACAACGCCAGCGACGAGATCCACGTGTCCGGGTCACCGTCCCAGTCCATCGCCCTGATCTGGTCCACCGACCGCCGCCCGCCGATGGCCCGCATCAGCTCGAACGACGTCGTGCGCAGCGTCCCCTCCGGCTCGCCGTGCCCGAGCACGCGGTCGCCGTGCTCCAGCACCACCCGCAGCGCGGGCACGTCGTTCTCCCGCATCCGCTGGTCGAGCTGCTGCAACGGCCGGGTCAACGCCGCACGCACCACCTGCGGGTCCCGGTCGCCGGGCACGCCCAGCGCGGCGCGCAGGTCGTGTTCGTGCGCCACGACCTCGGCGATCAGCACCGAGCCCATGGGCGTGTCGAAGAGCGGAGCGGCCAGCTCCCGGTTCGCGTCCCACTCGGCGAAGGCGTCGTCGAGCGAGTTGCCGCGGCGGTCGCGCACCTGCCGTTCACCCCACTCGCCGGACTCGACACCGTCGAACCGGCGGTCCGCGAAGTCGCGCAGACCGCCGGCCAGGTGCGCCACCACGTCTTGACCGACCAGCCGGGGGTCGCCGCGACGGGCGTCTGCGGGTCCCGGCCGCGCACCAGCTCGGTGATGCGCTGCTGGGCGGCGTCGTAGACGGGGGCGTTGGTCATGGGCTCAGACCTCGTACTCCAGCGCGTAGGTGCCGCTGCCATCCTCCGCCCAGTCCACGGTCACCGCACCTTTCGCGCCGAGGAACCGCCCGGTGCCGTCGACGACCTCGATCGACCCCTCCACAGCGGACCGGTAGGCGCCGACGTGCCGCAGCACCAGCGTGCCCTCGTCCGTGGTGACCTCCTCGATCGCGGTCGTCCACGCCACGTCGTCGCCGTAGTACATGAGGTACCGGCAGCTGCCCGTACCGCTGATGTCGCCCGCGTACCCGAACTGGACGTGCGCCTCGGTGAGCTTGCGGCCCTCGACGTCCCGGTAGGACCGGCCGTCCCAGGTCTTCTCGTCCCAGCTCTTCACTTCGATGGTTCCGGTTGCCTTCATGGACCCCACCCTGCTGGCAGAACCTGACAGTTCGTGTCAGGTTTGTGGCATGAAGTCGAGCCGGCTCATCCAGGTGCTCCTGTTGTTGCAGTCCCGCGGCCGGATGACCGCCGACGAGCTGGCGGCCCGGCTGGAGGTCTCGCCCCGGACCATCTACCGCGACGTCGAGGCCCTCGGCGCCGCCGGCGTCCCCATCTACGCCGACCGCGGCCCGGCCGGCGGCTACCGGCTCGTCGACGGCTACCGCACCCGGCTCACGGGACTGACCTCCGGTGAGGCGCGGTCGCTGTTCCTCACCGGCCTGCCCGGTCCCGCCCAGGAGCTGGGCCTCCAGGAGTTCGCCGCCGCGGCCCAGCTCAAGCTCCTCGCCGCGCTGCCCACCGAGCTGCGCGCCAGGGCCGAGCAGATCCGGCAGCGGTTCCACCTGGACACCCCGACGTGGTTCCGCGGCGACGAACCGACCGCGCACCTCGCCACCATCGCCGACGCCGTCTGGGAGCAGCGCCGCGTCCGCATGACCTACCGGCGGTGGGGGCAGCAGACCGTCACCCGCGAGGTCGACCCGCTCGGTCTCGTCCTCAAGGCGGGCACCTGGTACTTCGTCGGCAGCCTGCGCACCTACCGGGTGTCGCGGGTGCTGGAGCTGGAGGTCCTGGACGAGACGTTCGACCGGCCGGACGACTTCGACCTCGCCGCCTTCTGGGCCGGGTGGTCCGAGGAGTTCGAGGCCCGCATGTACGGCGAACGCGTCACCGTGCGCATGACCAGTGCCGGTCTCGACAAGGCGCGGTACCTGCTCAGCGGCCACCAGGCCCGGGTCGTCGCACAGCTCGCACCGCAGCCGGGGGAGGAGTTCGGCTTCCCGACCGAGTCGCTCCGGCACGCCCTGCCCGACCTGCTCAAGTTCGGCCCCGACGTGGAGGTCGTGGCACCCGACGAGCTGCGCCGCGAGGTCGTGGCCGCGATCGAGGCGATGCACCGGCTCTACAACGGTGCGAAGCTACCCGCATGGTTCCGCTGATCTCGCTGAACAACGGAGTACGGATCCCCCAACTCGGCTTCGGCGTCTTCCAGGTGCCGGAGGACCAGGTGGCCGGTGCGGTCACGACCGCCATCGAGGCCGGCTACCGCAGCATCGACACGGCCGCCGCCTACCGCAACGAGTCCGGTGTCGGCGACGCGATCGCGGGCGTGCCGGACCTGTTCGTCACGACCAAGCTGTGGAACTCCGACCAGGGCTACGACTCGACGTTGCGCGCGTTCGACGCGAGCACGCGCCGCCTGCGGCGCGACGTGCTGGACCTCTACCTCATCCACTGGCCGACCCCGCGGCGCGAGCTGTACCCGGAGACGTGGCGCGCGCTGGAGCAGCTCTACGCCGACGGCCGGGTGCGGGCCATCGGCGTCTCCAACTTCCACACCCGCCACCTGCAGCGCCTCTTCGACGAGTTCCCGACCACCCCGGCGGTGAACCAGATCGAGCTGCACCCGTTGCTGCAGCAGGAGGAGATGCGCAAGGTCCACGTGACCCACCGCATCGTCACCGAGGCCTGGTCACCGCTCGCCCAGGGTGCGCTGCTGGGCCGCCCGGAGATCACCGGCCTGGCCGAGAAGTACGCGAAGACCCCGGCCCAGATCGTGCTGCGCTGGCACGTCCAGCTCGGCAACGTCGCGATCCCCAAGTCCGTCACGCCCTACCGGATCAGGGAGAACATCGACATCTTCGACTTCGAGCTGGCCCAGGACGACATGACCGTGATCGCCGAGCTCGACAACGGCACCCGCACCGGCCCCGACCCGGACCGCTTCAACGTCGCGTGACCGCACCGGCCGCGCCACCGGTGTCCCCGGTGGCGCGGTTCACCCGGCCGTGCGCAGCCCGTCGAGGTAGAACCGCAGGAACCGCCGCCACCGGTCCGGTTCGGTGTCGACCGACTCCCTGATCACCTGCGACATCGCCCACGTCAGCGTCACGAGGTCCGCGAAGCTCGAAGTCCGCGCGCACCACCCCGGCGTCCTTGGCGCGCTGGATGATCCGCTCCGCGTGCCCCATGCCGCGCCCGCACGCGCTGGTGGCCTCCTCGGACGGCACCAGCCGCCGGGCGATCGCGTCGTTCAGCCCGTGGTCCTGCGCCTGCAACGCCACCGTGCCCTCGACGAAGTCCGCGAAACCCCGCCACGGGTCAGGCGCGGCCAGCGCGGCCGCGCCGATGTCGTCGAGCACCGCCAGCCGGCTCGGGAAGATCGAGTCGATGAGCACCTGGCGCGTGGGGAAGTGCGCGTAGAGGGTGCCGATGCTGACCTGGGCCCTGCGGGCGATGTGCTCCAGCGCCGCATCGAGCCCTTGCTCACCGAACACGTCGACGGCCGCCGCGAGCAGCTTGGCGCGGTTGCGAGCGGCGTCCGCGCGCAGGGGCCTGGTTGCCATGGCGGCATTCTACAAACGCCCCCTAAGTCGAGCCTCCCCTCGACTTCTGTGATACCGTCACTCCCACAAGTCGAGGACACCCTCGAATTAGCCGGAAGGTGCAGCTCATGTCCCTCGCAGCAGTCATCGGCGTCGGCCCCGGTCTCGGCATGTCCATCGCGCACCGGTTTGGACGAGAGGGCCACGACGTGGCCCTGGTGTCCCGCACCGACACCCGGCACAGCCGCTACCTCGCCGAGCTGGCCCAGGCCGGCGTGAAGGCAGAGGCGTTCACCGCTGACGTGCGCGACCGCGACCAGCTCCTGTCCACCCTGGACCGCATCGGTGGCGAGGTCGAGGTGCTCTACTACGGCCCTGGCGCGGCCGACCCAGACCTGCCGATGAAGCCGATCACCGAGATCACCGCCGCAGACGCCCAGAAGGCGCTGACCTGGCTGTACCCGGCCCTCGACGTCGTGGGCCACGTCCTGCCGGGCATGCTCGACCGCGGCAGCGGAGCGCTGCTGTTCGCAGGCGGCCTCAGCTCAGTCGTACCCATGCCCGGCTTAGGCGCGCTCACGATCAACGCCGCAGCCCTGCGCAACTACGCGGTGACGCTCAACGCGGCACTGGCCGACAAAGGCATCTACGCGGGCACGCTCACCATCGGCGGTCTGATCGAGCGCGGCGACATCCACCGCATGATCACCGCAAACCCCGGCCAGTACGGCGAGATCCCCACGCTGAACCCCGACGACATCGCCGAGACGGCGTGGCAGCTGACCGCCGAACGGAACCGCGCGGAGGCCGTCTTCAACGTCCTGGCCTGACCACTCAGGCACTGTTCGCCGCGCCTGCCAAGCCGCCTCGCCGCCAAACTCCGGCTCCGGCGCTGAACCCGGCCCCGCCAAGCCCGCGCGGCAACCCGCCACCGCACCCAGCCCGACACCCAACCCCGGCCCCGCCGGACCTGCGCAGCAACCCGCCATCGCACCCGAACCGCGCAACGACTCACCGTCGCCCGCATCCACCCGGACGCTGAACCCCGGCTCTCGCCGGACCTGCGGGCAACCCGCCACCGCACGCAACCCCGCACCACCTGGCCACCGCACCCGAACCACGCAACGACTCACCGTCGCCCGCGCCCATCCCGACGCCGAATCCCGGCCCCGCCGGGCCCGCGTGGCAAGCCGCCACCGCACCCAACCGCGCGACGACCACCGTCGCTCGCGCCACTCCGATGCCCTCGTCCACGACCTGGACCGACGTTCCTGTCCGCACTACCGCGATGCCCTTGCCCGCGACCCGCCCCAACGCGCTTGTCCACGACCTGGACCGACGTGCGCGCCGACGTCCCCGTCCGCGCCAACCCCGACGCCCTCATCCACGACCCGGACCAACGCTCTTGCCCACAACCTGGACCGACGCCCGCGTCCACCCCGACGCCCCCGTCCGCGCCCGCCCGCGCCCGCCCCGATGCCCTCGTCCACGACCCGCCCTGACGCCCACGCCAGCCCCGACGCCCTCATCCACAACCCGAACCAACCACTCAGGCGGTGGTCGACAGCACCTGCCCGAGCGCGGCCTCCACACCGTTCTCGTCCTCCACCACGGACACGCTGCCCCCGGTGCTCTCCGCGATGTCGGTCAGCGCCGCCTTGTCCACCTCACCGCCGATCGCGATGAAGCTGACCGGCAGGTCCTTGCCCTTGAGCCGGGACTTCAACGCCGCCAGGTCGATGCCGCCGTCCGAGGTGCCGTCGGTGACGACCACGACCCGGTTGACCCGCCCGGCCACGAAACCGTCGTGCGCCGCCTCGTAACAGGCCCCCAGCGCGGTGTAGAGCTGGGAGCCGTCGACAGTCTTGAGCCCGTCGATCGCCCTGCGCAACGCCTCGCGCTTCTCCACGACCGGACCGGTGCCCACGAGCTGCTTGTAGGGCTTGGCGCCGTCGACGGACCGCGCGAACTCCCACAATCCGAACGACCCGGACACCGACCTGTCCACCTGCCCGCGCAGGGCGGCCTTCACCTTGTCCAGCCTCGGTTTCATCGAGGTGGACACGTCCGCGAGCACGGTCACGACCTGGCCGCCGCGGTCCGCCGACGCCCACGCCGCCGACAGCTGCTGCGTGGTCGTCGCGTCAGCGGCGACCAGGTTCTCGGTCACCGCCGCCCACGACACACCAGGAGAGGGGGACGGTCGGTCCTGAGTGGACTCGACACGCAAACCGCCGTGCGCCAAGATCTTCTGCTGGTCTGGCTCGGTCATGAACTCGCGGAACGCCTGCGCCGCGCGTTCCTCCGCCTCACCGACCTCGGGGCCCGACAGCGCCACGTACGGGAAGTCCGCCACCGGCGTCGGACCGACCGGCAGCACGCCGACGAGCGGTTTGGACGGTGCCTCCTTGCCGGTGTTGTGCTTGTAGAGGTCCACTTCGGACACCGGCGTCACGCTGAAGCCCGCCGCGTTCACCGTCGCGCTGTCCCCGAGCCGCCGCAACGCCTCGCGCGTCGTGGTGGGCACCTCGGGTGGCACGGTGGCCGCGAGCTTCGTCAGGGCCGCCTTGGCGGCGTCGGAGTTCAGCGTGTCCGCGGTGACCGGGCCCTTGCCGCCGGCCAGTGCGGACTGGATCGCGAGCGCGGAGGCCGTGTTCGCGGCCGGGTCGGGCATGGCGACGCTGAACCGGCCCCAGTTCGGGCCGAACCTCTGCCAGTCGGTGACCTCGGGCATGTCCGTCCAGCGGAAGTCCTTCAGCACCGGCGCACCCGCCTCGGGTGCGGCGAGCAGCACCGGCGACGTGCCGATGGACTTCGGCGTGCCACCGACCAGCTTGGCGTTGAGCGCGGACAACCGGTTCGCCCACAACATCGAGTCCGGCACCCAGGCGTGCGGTCGCTGGCCGAGCTTCTCGGCGTCCCAGGTCCCGGTCAGACCGTCGAGCACGGCGGAGGAGTCGGCGGAGGTGACCTCGACCGCGATGCAGTGGTCGTAGACGACGGGCCGCGTGGCGCTCCAGGCCCGCGCGACCTCCGCGACGGCCTCGGCCACGCTCGGTGTCGCGGACACCCGCAGCACCGCGTCACCCTCGTTGCAGTCCTGGGCCTGCGCCTGCGCCCGCTTGTCGAGCACGCCGCCGATCCACGACCAGGCGCCCCAGCCGAGCGCGATCAGCACGACGACGGCCACGATGGCGACGGGCCACTTGGCGATCCCGCGCCGCACCTTCGCGCGCAGCGAGCGGTGTCGAGACATCGATCCCTCTCACAACTACTCAGCGGCCCCCGACGACCGGCAGCCACGCTAACAGGAGAGAACGGTCAGCGATGTGAAGTCACTCCCAGTACCGACTGGCACACGGTGACGAGTCGTTCCCGCAGCGGCCGCGACCTCGCGGCGAACTCCGCCTGCCTGCGCACGTACTCCGCGCGGCCCTCCGGCGTCTCGATCCTGACCGGCTCGTACCCGAGGCCCGCCAGGTCGTAGGGCGAGGCCCGCATGTCGAGCTCCCGCACGTCGACGGCCAGCTCGAAGCAGTCGGCGACCAGGTCGGACGGTGTCGCGGGCTCCAGCTTGTAGGACCACTTGAACAGGTCCATGTTGGCGTGCAGGCAGCCCGGCTGCTCGTTCTCGACCTGCCCCTCACGGGTGGGCAGCAGGGTGTTGAGCGGCCGCGCGGGCCCGGTGAAGAACCGGAAGGCGTCGAAGTGCCCGCACTGGATCTTGCTGGCCTCGACCACCTGGTCGGTGCCGTCGCTGCCCAGGCGCAACGGCCACGCGTTGTGCCGCACCTCCTCGGGCTGCTGCCGGTAGACCATGGCCCACTCGTGCAGCCCGAAGCACCCCAGCCGCGCCGGCCGCCGCATCGTCGCCGTGAGCAGCTCGCGCACGAAGTCGATGGTCTTGGCCCGCTGAGCGGCGAAACTGCCGACGTCGAGCGTCACGCCGCCGCTCGTGGCCCGGTAGTGCGGGAACTCCAGGTACTCGCCGGCGTCCTCCAGGACGATCCCCGGCCCCGGATGCCACCGTTCGAGCCGCACGGGCCGATGGCTGTAGTAGGTGAAGAGGAAGTCCATGACGGGGTGCTTCTCCTTGCCGGCCTTCCGCTCCAGGTGCGGGCCGGTGAAGCGCCTCATGCGCGCGACGTGCCGGTCGCGCAGCTCATGCCATTCGGCTCGGGTCAGGACCTCCACGAGCGGCTACCGTACGCGCATGGTGCAGAGCAAGGCCGCCACGGTCGACGAGTACCTCGACGAGCTGACCGCAGAGCAGCGCGCCGAGATCACCGCCGTGCGCGACGTCGTCGTCGCGCACCTCCCCGCCGGCTACGCCGAGGGCGTGCTCTGGGGGATGATCACCTGGTACGTGCCGATCGAGGTCAGCGGCCCCACCTACAACGGGCAGCCGCTGAGCTACGTCGCGCTGGCCGCCCAGAAACGCCACTGCTCGCTCTACCTGACCACGGCCATGGCGCCGGGGGAGTCGTTCCGCGAGCGCTACGTCGCCACCGGCAAGAAGCTCGACATGGGCAAGTCCTGCGTGCGCTTCACCCGCGCCGCCGACCTGGCCCTCGACGTCATCGGCGACGAGATCGCCCGCTACCCGGTGGCGGAGTTCGTCGACCACGTCCAGCGCGTGACGGTCAAGCGCTAAAGCGGCGGCACCAGCCCGGTGAACGTCCGCGCGCCGTTGCAGTGCGGGCACTCGCGCCCGTTGTCGACGGTCCGCGGCGCACCACCGATGATCGCCAGCGTCGGCGCCGCGATGTAGCTCGCGCCCCCGCACAGATGGCACACCGTGCGCGGCTCCGGCGTGACGGCGAAGAGGTCGTCCGGGTCTTCCTCGTCCTCGAACTCGTCGTCCTCGGCGAACTCGTCCTCGTCGTCCTCACCCATGGTCGTCAACCTACACGGACAGCGACCGGCGACCGGTGCGCGACCACGGGTTCCGGATCAGGTCGCCGAGATCGGATCGCCCGGTGTCGTGGCGGCCCGCGTCAACGACTCCGGCGTCGCCTCACGGCCGCAGTGCGCGCACACGACCAGTGGTTCCAGCACGTTGCCGCACGAGTGCTCCCACACGAGCGGGAGGGGCCCCTTGGTCACGTAGGTGTCGCCCCACTCCTTGAGCATCAGCAACACGTTGTTCAGCGCACGGCCCGACTCGGTCAGCACGTACTCGTGGCGCGGCGGGTGCTCGGAGTACTGCCGCCGCTCCAGCACGCCGCACGCGACGAGCTTCTTCAGGCGCGCGGTCAGCACGTCGCGGGAGGCGCCGGTGTTCGCGGCGATCTGGTCGAAGCGGTGGTTGCCGAAGAAGACCTCGCGCAGCGCCAGCAGCGACCAGCGCTCGCCGACGACCTCCAGCGCGTTCGCAACGGAGCAGGTTCGCGGAGCCATGTGACCACGGTATCAGTCGGTTGGGAAATCAAACTCGACCTGCCACAGTTGGTTTGAAATACCAACTTAGGAGGTTGTCATGGACTTCAAGGGTCAGACGGTGCTCGTGACCGGCGCGAACCGCGGACTGGGCCGTGCGTTCGCCCAGGAGCTCGTCAAGGCGGGCGCGAAGGTCTACGGCGGCGCGCGCAAGGTCGAGACCATCACCGACGAGGGCGTGGTCCCGGTGCGGCTCGACGTCACCGACGACGCGTCGGTCGCGGCGGCCGCCAAGGAGCTCGGTGACACCACGATCGTGGTCAACAACGCCGGCGTCCTCGTCGCGGGTGACGACGTCGACAGCATCAAGGCGGAGTTCGAGGTCAACTTCTACGGCCTCGTCCGCACGACGGACGCGTTCGCGCCGGTCCTGAAGGCCAACGGCGGCGGCGCGATCGTCAACGTGCTGAGCATCCTGTCGTTCGTCGGCAGGGCGGAGTGGCGCGGCTACGCGGCCTCCAAGGCAGCGGGCTGGTCGTTCACCAAGTCCTCCCGTGAGGCGCTGCGGGAGCAGGGCACGCGCGTGATCGGCGTGCACGCCGGGTTCATCGACACCGACCTGACCACCGGCATCGACGCGCCCAAGATCACCCCGCAGGACGTCGTCGCGCAGGTGCTGCGGGCGCTTGAGAACGGTGACGACGAGGTGCTGGCCGACGAGCGCACCCGCGCCGTGAAGGCCGCGCTGTCCGCCTGAGGGACGTCAGTCCCGGCGCGCGGGGGAGTGCAGCGGCGGCCTCGGTGAACTCAGGCCGCCGCAGCGCCCCACCGCGTCGTCCTCACCCGGCTTCCGCGTAGTGCACTTTGTAGCGCAGGTGCGTGACCTCGACGCCTTCGACGACCGAGAGCGGCCCTGCGAGCTGGTAACCCTGGCCCGGCGCGAAGAACGGCGTGCCACCGCCGAGCAGCACGGGCACCAGGTCGAGCCAGATCTCGTCGACCAGGCCGGCGTCGATCGCCTGCCGGGCGACCTCGCCGGAGTTCAGGCCGACGGCCTTGTCGCCCGCGTGCGACCGGGCGATCTCGACGGCCTTCTCGATGCCGTCGCCGCAGAACGTGAAGTGCTCGGTGTCCTCCAACGGCCGATGGGTGAGCACGACGGTGTGCACGCCCATCGGGTGCCGGCCGCCCCATGCGTTCGTGTGGTCGTAGAGCTTGCGGCCCACCACCAACGCGCCGGTCGCCCGGATGAGGCCGTCGAAGTGCGCGGTGCTGGCGGGGGTCA
Source organism: Lentzea chajnantorensis (assembly GCF_054300775.1). Lineage (NCBI taxonomy): Bacteria > Bacillati > Actinomycetota > Actinomycetes > Pseudonocardiales > Pseudonocardiaceae > Lentzea > Lentzea chajnantorensis. The sequence goes on from NZ_JBSDZT010000002.1 coordinate 3,230,800, forward strand.
GGTGGACGGTCATCGCGCCGGTCGGCATCGTGTACGCCACGTCGCCGGACTCGTACCAGCGGAACAGCCGGTCGAAACCGGAGAAGTCCGGGCCCGAGACGTAGCCGTCGATCGAGGTGCTGGCGCCGGTGTAGACCTTGCCCATGTCGGGTGCCTCCCCTGTGTCGGTCAGTCACCCCTGCGTCGACTGCGCGCCGGCAATTTCGACCTGGTTCCGGGGACGCATACCGGCGCGCGCGGCTCAGCCGATCGGTTCCGGCAGCGGCGCCACCTCGTAGTCGCAGTCCAGCACGTCACCGGTCGCCGGGTCGCGCAGCTCGACGCGCCACTTCGACGCGAACTGCTGCACGCCGTGGTGCATCGGGATCGTGCCGGACAGCAGCACCGTGCCGGGCCGCAGCAGTCCCAGCTCGCGCAGCCGGTCCACCCAGTAGGCCGGCGTCAGCAGCTCGGCGAGCGTGCCGCGCTGGATCTCCACGCCGTCGGCCCACGCCGTGAGCTCGATCGCGTCGATCCGGTCGGCCACCTCGGACAACCGCCACGCCCTGCGGCCCAGCACGTCCGGGCTCGCGTTCTTGCTCCACGCGACGCCGTGCACCTCCAGCGCGCGGTCCGTGTGGTCGCACGCGACGGTCAGCAGCACGTCGTCATCGGTCACGACCAACGCCCACTCGGCCTCGCCGGAGGTGCGTGCGTGCTGCACGGGCACCACCGCGGTCTGCTGCGCGAGGTAGGGCGAAACGGGGTAGAGACTCGGCGTGACCGACGGCGCCGGAACGCCCAGTTCGGCGAGTTCGCGCACGTGAGCGGCCACGTCTTCCTGGCTGCGGCCCGCGTACCCGCCGTTGAGCAGGGTCGTCACCGCGACCTCGGTGACGGTGCCGTCGGGGAGTTCGAAGGACAGTGTGCAAGCGGTGGACATGCGGTACTCCTTGCGCATACGAGTTGTATACAGGCAGTATTACCGCATGCCGCCTGCTTCAGCAACGACAGACGTACCGCGTTCCGCGCTGGTCCGCGCGTTCGTGGCCTCGCTTTCCGGTACCGCGCTCGAGTGGTACGACTTCGCCATCTACAACGTGGCCGCCGCCGTGGTGCTCGGCCCGTTGTTCTTCCCGAGCTTCCGAGCCGCTGACGGCGACGCTGCTCGCGTTCTCCACGTACGCGGTCGGCTACCTGTCGCGGCCGCTCGGCGGGTTCCTGTTCGGCCGGCTCGGCGACAAGATCGGCCGCAAACGCGTGCTGGTGACCACGTTGCTGATCACCGGCATCGCGACGCTGCTCATCGGCCTGCTGCCCACGCACTCCGCGATCGGCCCCGCAGCCGGTGTGCTGCTCGTGCTGCTGCGCTTCGCCCAGGGCGTCGGCCTCGGCGGTGAGTGGGGCGGCGCGGTGCTGCTGTCCAGCGAGTACGGCGACCCGGCGAAACGCGGCTTCTGGGCGTCGGCCGCGCAGATCGGGCCGCCCGCCGGCAACCTGATGGCCAACGGCGTGCTCGCGCTGCTCGGCGTGGCGCTGTCCGATGCGGCGTTCATGTCGTGGGGCTGGCGCGTGGCGTTCCTGCTGTCCGCGGTGCTGGTCGTGTTCGGCCTGTGGATCCGGGTGAAGCTGGAGGAGACCCCGGTCTTCAAGGCGATCCAGGAACGCGGCGAACGCCCGTCCGCACCCGTGAGCGAGGTCTTCCGCACGCAGACCCGCCCGCTGGTCGCCGCCGTCCTCTCCCGCGTCGGCCCGGACGTGCTGTACGCGCTGCACACCGTCTTCGTCCTCACCTACATCACGACGCAGCTGGGCATGTCGCGCAACGTCGGCCTCATCGCCGTGCTGATCGCCTCCGGCTTCCAGCTGTTCCTGATGCCGCTCGCGGGCTGGCTGTCCGACCGGGTCAACCGGCGCGGCCTCTACGCGGTGGCCGCGGTCTGCGGCGCGGTGTGGCCGTTCGTGCTGTTCCCGTTGGTGGACACCGGTTCCGTCCCGCTGATCGTCGTCGGCGTGGTCGTCGGCCTCGCGTTCCACGCGTTCATGTACGGCCCGCAGGCGGCGTTCATCGCCGAGCAGTTCACCGAACGCCTGCGCTACACCGGCAGCTCACTGGCCTACACGCTGGCCGGCGTGATCGGCGGTGCCGTGGCGCCGTTGCTGTTCACCTGGCTGTTGGCGGAGTTCGGCACGTGGGTCGTCGTCGGCATCTACGTCTCCGTGGCGTGCGTGGTGACGCTGATCGGCCTGCGCCTGGGCCGCGACCCGGAGGATGCCGACGCTCAGCCGTTGAGCAGCACCTTCAGCGTGGTGTCCAGGTGAGCGGTGATCGCCGCGGTGGCCGCGCCGACGTCCCCGGACTCAAGCGCGGCCACGATCGCGTTGTGCTCGTCGATCACGGCCTGCTGCCGGTTGTTCGCACGGAACAACGCCACCACACCCGCGCGCACCTGCCGTGCGCGCAACCCCTCGTAGGTCTTCGTCAGCAGGTCGTTGCCGGTCGCCGCCACGAGAACGGCGTGGAACTGCCGGTCGACGTCGATGAACTCACGCGGGTCGTGCTGCTGCACGCGCTGTTCCTCGATGTACGCGCGCATGGTCTCCAACGGAACAGTGCCCTCGGTCATCGTGCGCTCCGCGGCATACCGCTCGATAACGCCCCTCAGCTCCATGAGCTCCGTGATCTGCCGCGACGACAACGGCGCGACATACGCACCCTTCTTCGGCACGAGCTGCACCAGGTCTTCGGCCGCCAGAAGAAGAAGAGCCTCACGAATCGGCGTGCGCGACACACCGATCTGGTTGGCCACGTCCTGCTCGCTGATGAACCGCCCCTGCATCTCCGGGGCGGCGAGGATCGTGTCCTTGATGAACTCGTAGGCCTTCTCCCGGCCTGACAAGCTGTCCGCGACCTGCATACAACATGTATACCAGAGGAGGATCATGCGCATCGCCCTGTGCCAGATCAGCTCGACCGCCGACCCCGCCACCAACCTCGCGACCGTCCGCACCGAGGTCATCCGCGCCGCCGAGGCGGGCGCGCGCATCGTCCAGTTCCCGGAAGCCACCCACTGCCGCTTCGGCGTCCCCCTCGCCCCGGTCGCCGAACCCCTCGACGGCCCCTGGGCGACCGCGGTCCACGACATCGCCACCGAGGCGGGCGTCGTCGTGGTCGCCGGCATGTTCACCCCCGGCACCGGTGGCCGCGTCGCCAACACGACCCTCGTCACCGGCGCCGACCTGCACCTCGGCTACGACAAGATCCACCTGTTCGACGCCTTCGGCTTCCGCGAGTCCGACACCGTGACCCCCGGCGACAAACCGGTGACCTTCACCGTCGACGACCTCACCTTCGGCCTCGCCACCTGCTACGACGTCCGCTTCCCCGAACTCTTCCGCACCCTCGCCGACACCGCGCAGGCCATCCTGCTCGGCGCCTCCTGGGGCGCCGGCCCCGGCAAGGCCGACCAGTGGGACCTCCTGGTCCGCGCCCGCGCCCTGGACTCCACCGCATGGCTCCTCGCCTGCGGCCAGGCCCTGCCCACCACCGACCACGGGCCGGCCCCGACCGGCATCGGCCGCAGTACCGTCGTGACCCCACTCGGCGCAGTCGCCGCCAGCCTGGCTGAAGCCCCCGGCACACTCCTGTCCGATGTGGACGCCTCCTCGGTCGACGAGGCCCGCCGCACCCTGCCCGTGCTGGCGAACCGGCGGCTGTGATGCGCACACAACACGAGTTCTTCCCGGTCGCCGACCTCCCGTGGCACCGGGCCGAACCGGGCGTCACCGAACGCGTCCTCAGCCACGACCCGGCCACCCCGACCCTCACCCGCCTGGCCCGCTGGCAACCGGGCCTGGAGACGTCCGGCGTGATCCGCCACGACTACCACGAGGAGGTGTACCTGCTGGAGGGCGACCTCACCGACCTGACCCTCGGCGAGACGTTCACCGCGGGCCACTTCGCGAGCCGCCGGCCGGGGATGCCGCACGGGCCCTACCGGACCGATGGTGGCTGCCTGATGCTGGAAATCCGCACGGCGGCGGGGGTTGAGCCGGGGCGCTGAGCTGGGGCGATGGCCGTAGCGTTGAGCTGGGGCGTTGAACCGTGGTGCTGAGCTGGGGCGATGGGGCGTGGCGCGCCTTGCGCTCGTCGAGGCTGCTCACCTACGCCCGACTTGCCCGCGCCCGCCGCGCCCGGTCCAGCCGCGCCCGACCCACCGCGCCCGACCCGGCGCCAGCCGCGCACGACCCACCGCGCCCGGCGCGACCCGACCACATCCGACCTCGGTCTCGCCCGACCTTCACCCCACCCGAGCCAGCCCCGGCCGAACCAAGCCGAACCCCGCCACTCCCTCCCGACCCACCTCCGCCCCCCGCGCTTCCTCCCTACGCAGGGCGGCCGAACCGGCAAATCAGGACATCACGATCGGGTGAATCCACACGGACCGAACCCCAGTGCCGAACCCCAGCGCCGGATCTCCAACGCCGGATCCCCAGCGCCGGAGCCAGCTACACCCACCGCACGTGCGTCCCATCCCGCACAGTCCCGACGTACTCCTCCACCAGGTCCTCCAACGCCACCACCCCACGCACCCCACCATCGGCCCCAACAGCGCGAGCGAGGTGCGACTGGGCCCGGCGAAGGGCCGTCAGGGCCTCGTCCAGGCGTGCGTCCACCGGCACCTCGGGCAGGCCGCGCACGCGGGCGCGGGGCACCGGGGTGGCCGCGCCCTCCAGGTCGAGGATGTCCTTGACGTGCAGGTAGCCGACCAGGCGCGCGTCGGACTTGACCGGGAAGCGGGAGAAGCCGGTGGCCGCCACCGCCGCCTCGATCTCGCCGACGGTGGGGGCGGCGGACACGGTCGTCACGCGGTCCAGCGGCACGAGGACGTCGGCGACCGTGCGGGAGACCGAGGTCAGCGTCTGGGTCAGACGCCGGTGTTCGGAGACCTCCAGCAGGCCCTCCGAGCGGGACTGGCCGATCAGCAGGGCCAGCTCGTCGGGGGTGTAGGCGGACTCGAGCTCGTCGACGGGTTCCACGTCGAAGCGGCGCAGCACCCAGCGGCCGACCGCGTTGAACAGGGCCAGCACCGGCGCGATCATGCGGCTGAACCCGTAGTGCACGGGCACCAGCCACAGGGCGGCGCGTTCGGGGCCGGCGATGGCGAGGTTCTTCGGCACCATCTCGCCGAGGATCGTGTGCAGGGCGACGACGATGACCAACGCCACCGCGAACGCCACGCCGTGCACCACAGCAGCGGGCAGGCCAACGGCGCCGAGGGGGCCCTCCAGCACTGTGGCCAGCGCCGGCTCGGCGATGGCACCCAGGCCGAGGGAGCACAGTGTGATGCCGAGCTGTGCGCCGGCGATCAGCAACGGCAGTTCCTGCGACGCCTTGATGGCCGTGCGTGCGCGCGAGGAACCCTTGTCGGCCAACGCCTCCAAACGGTCGCGCCGCGCGGTGATGACCGCGAACTCGGCGCCGACGAAGAAGGCGTTGCCCGCCAGCAGAAGGACGACAACCAGGAAGTTCACGTCGACACCACCCGCAGTTCGGCCACGCGGTGGCGGTCCATCCGCATCACCGTCACCCGCCAGCCGTCGACCCTGATCTCGTCACCGACGTCCGGAATCCGGCCCAGGCGCGTCAGCACCAGGCCGGCCAGCGTCTCGTAGTCGCCGTCCGGCATCCGGAAACCCGTCGCCTCGGCCACCTCGTCGTCGCGCAGCAGGCCCGACACCAGCCAGCTGTCCTTGCCCAGCGACCGGACCGGCGGTGCCTCGCCGCGGTCGTGTTCGTCGCGGACGTCGCCGACGATCTCCTCGACCACGTCCTCCAGCGTCACCATGCCGGCCGTGCCGCCGTACTCGTCGACCACCAGCGCCGTCTGCAGGCCCGAAGCGCGCAGGCGGTCCAGCAGCGCGTCACCCTCCAGCGTCTCCGGCACCGATGTCACCGGGCGGGTCAACGCCGACAGAGGAGTCGTCCCGCGCAGAGCGGCGGGCACGGCGAACGCCTGCTTCACGTGCACCATGCCGCGCACCTCGTCCAGAGAACCGTCATGCACCGGAAAACGCGAAAAGCCGGTGTCACGCGCCTTCTGCACGAGGTCGTGCACGGTCGCGTCGGCGCGAAGGGCCTCCACGCGCATGCGAGGGGTCATCAGCTCGCCGGCTGTCCGGTCGCCGAAGCGCAGCGAGCGGTCGAGCAGCACCGCGGTGCCCTCGTCCAGCGTGCCGTGCTCGGCGGACGTGCGGACCAGCGCGCCCAGCTCCTCCGGTGACCGGGCGGACGCCAGCTCCTCGACCGGCTCCACGCCGAAACGGCGCACGAGCCAGTTCGCGGAGCCGTTCATCGCCGTGATCAGCCACCGGAACACGGTCGAGAAGCCGGCCTGCAGGCCCGCCACCGCCCGCGCGGTCTCCAGCGGCTTCGCGATTGCCAGGTTCTTCGGCACGAGCTCGCCGAACACCATCGACAACGCCGTGGCGATCGCCAGCGCGAGGGCCAGCGACAACCCGCCCGCGACCGTCGGCGGCACGCCGAGCGCGTTCAGGCCCGGCTGGATCAGCGAGGCGATCGCGGGCTCCGCGATGTACCCGGTGATCAGCGTGGTCAGCGTGATGGCGAGCTGTGCGCCGGAGAGCTGGAACGACAACGTGCGGTGCGCGCGGTCGATGGTGCGCGCCTTGGCGTCACCGACCTCGGCGAGGTGCCGTTCGACGGTGCTGCGTTCCAGCGCGGTCAGCGAGAACTCCGCCGCCACCGCGATGAAGGTGCCCGCTGTCAGCGCCACGACGGCGAGCAGACCGAGCAGGCTCAACAGGGTTCCGGTCACCTGCGTGCTCCCGAGCGACGGGGGACCGGGTTGGTATGCCAGCCGGGGCCAGTACCCACGGGGACGGCTCAACTCCTCATGACTAAGTACGTGAACAGCCAGACGAGTCTAATTGTGGGCAGTCGAGGCCCGCAGCACCACCTCACCGGCGACGCGGACGGTGCGGGCCTCGTCACCCCCGGCGTCCAGCACGAGACCTGCGGCGATCTCACCCATCCGCTCCAACGGCAGCCGCACGGTCGACAGCGCCGGAACCGTGTCGCGCAGCGTCGGGATGTCGTCGAACCCGGCGATCGACATGTCCTCCGGCACCCGCACACCCCGTTCGCGCAACGCGGCCATCGCGCCCATCGCCATCACGTCGGTGACGGCGAACACGCAGGTCGCACGGGCCTGCCTGCGGGTGGCGAGCAGTTCCAGCGCGGCCTCGTAACCGCCGTCACGGGTCAGCGGGCCGTTGACCACGACCGGCGGGGCGACCCCGGCGTCGGCCAGTCCCGCCTTGAACCCGGCGAGCCGGTCGCGGGCCACCACGAGGTCGGAAGGACCACCCAGAACGGCGAACCTGCGGTGCCCGAGCGCAGCCAGCTCACGGGCCAGCGCGCGACCGCCGGCCCGGTTGCCCGGCACGACCGTGTCCGTCCCGAGCTTCGCCTGCGACACGCACGCCACCCGGCCGCCCTGCTCGGTGAACGCGTCGATCTCCGCCGCCAGCCTGGCCTGCGCGGCCCGGTCCGTGGTCCGCGAGCCCGCCAGCACCACCGCGCGGGCCCGGTGCGCGCGCAGCGTCGAGAGCAGCTCCACCTCGCGGTCCGGTGACCGGTTGGTCGTGCCGAGGACCACGACCAGGCCGTTCTCCTCCGCCACCCGCGTCACCCCGGCCGCGATGCAGGAGAAGTACGGGTCGGTGATGTCGTGCACGACCAGCCCGACCAGGGAGCTCGAGTTGCGGGCCAGCGCCTGCGCGGACGCGTTCGGCACGTACCCGAGCTCCTCCGCGGTGCGCAGGACCCGGTCGCTCAGCTCCTCGCTCACCTGCCGCGTGCTGCCGTTGAGCACGCGCGAGGCGGTCGCCAGCGACACACCCGCCTGCTTCGCCACCTCGGCGAGCGTCACCTGTCGGGCGGACACGACCACCTCCGTCTAGTGCGTGTGTGGACGGGAGACTAGCTCCCACGGAGGTTGACGGCCGCGAAGTACCGCTATTAGCGTGGCGGGAAAGCGCTTTCCAGCGCTGCTACCAGGGAGGTGCGATGGCGGTTCGGACCATCGGAGTGGCGGTCAACGGCGTCACCGGGAGGATGGGATATCGCCAGCACCTGGTCAGGTCCCTGCTCCCGCTGCGCGACGAGGGCGTGCGGCTGCCGGACGGCACGGTGCTCAAGGTCGAGCCGGTGCTCGTCGGCCGCAACGCCGACAAGCTCAAGGAGATCGCCGAACGGCACGACCTCGCGCGCTGGACCACGGACCTCGACGGCGCGCTCGCGGACCCGGACGTGCAGGTCTACTTCGACTCGCAGGTCACGTCGAAGCACGTCGAGTCGATCACCAAGGCGATCGAGGCCGGCAAGCACGTCTACACGGAGAAGCCGGTCAGCGAGACCGTCGAGCAGGCGCTGCGGCTGGCCGCGCTCGCCGACGAGAAGGGCGTCAAGCACGGCGTCGTGGCCGACAAGCTCTACCTGCCGGGCATCCGCAAGCTCAAGCGGCTGGTCGACGGCGGGTTCTTCGGCCGCGTCCTCAGCGTGCGCGGCGAGTTCGGCTACTGGGTCTTCGAGGGCGACTGGCAGCCCGCGCAGCGCCCGAGCTGGAACTACCGCGCCGAGGACGGCGGCGGCATCGTCTCGGACATGTTCTGCCACTGGAGCTACCTGCTGCACAACCTGTTCGGCCGGGTGGAGGCCGTGACCGCGCGCGCCGTCACGCACGTGCCGACGCGCTGGGACGAGCAGGGCACCGAGTACGCCGCGACCGCCGACGACGCCGCGTACGGCATCTTCGAGATCGAGAACGGGATCATCGCCCAGATCAACTCGTCCTGGTGCGTGCGGGTGCGCCGCGACGAGCTCGTCGAGTTCCAAGTGGACGGCACGGAGGGCAGCGCGGTCGCCGGGCTGCGCGAGTGCTTCGTGCAACCCCGCGCGGTCACGCCGAAACCGGTGTGGAACCCGGACCTGCCGGTCACCCACCCGTTCCGCGAGCAGTGGCAGGCGGTGCCGGACAACGAGGAGTTCGACAACGGCTTCAAGGTGCAGTGGGCGGAGTTCCTGCGGCACGTCTGCGTGGGCACGCCGTTCCCGCACGACTTCCGCGCCGGCGCACGCGGTGTCGCGCTGGCGGCCGCGGGGCTGCGGTCCTCTTCGGAGGGTCGCAGGATCGAGCTCGCCGATGTCTAGCCGGGTGGTCTTCGCCGCCGCGCACGTCGTCGCGCGGGACGAGCGCACGGTGGACTGGGACGCGACGCTCGCGTTCCGGCACCACCTGTGGTCGCACGGCCTGGGCGTCGCCGAGGCCATGGACACCGCCCAGCGCGGCATGGGCCTCGACTGGCCGGCCGCCGCCGAGCTGGTCCGCCGCAGCGCCGTCGAGAAGGCCGGGCGGATCTGCGCCGGCGTCGCCACCGACCACCTCACCGGCGCGGCCGGCCTCGACGACGTGCTCCGCGCCTACCTGGAGCAGCTGGAGGTCGTGCAGGACGCGGGCGCGCAGCCGGTGCTCATGTGCTCACGGCAGCTCGCCGCGTGCGCCCGCGGGCCGGAGGACTACGCGAAGGTCTACGGCACGCTGCTCGACAACGTCAGCGAGCCGGTGGTCCTGCACTGGCTCGGCACCGCGTTCGACCCGGCGCTGGCCGGCTACTGGGGTGCCGCCGACGTCGCGCAGGCCACCCGCAACTTCCTGGAGGTCGTCCACTCCCGGCCGGACAAGGTCGACGGGGTGAAGGTCTCGCTGCTCGACGCCGGCCACGAGATCGGGCTGCGACGGGCGCTCCCACCTGGCGTGCGCTGCTACACCGGCGACGACTTCCACTACCCGGACCTGATCGCGGGCGACGAGCACGGCCACAGCGACGCGCTGCTCGGCATCTTCGACCCGATCGCACCGGTGGCAGCCAAGGCGCTGCGCAAGCTCGACGAGGGCGACACCGCGGAGTTCCACCGGATCATGGCGCCCACGGTCCCGTTGTCGCGCCATCTGTTCAGCGCACCGACCTACTACTACAAGACCGGTGTGGTGTTCCTGGCGTGGCTGGCCGGGCACCAGGACCGGTTCCTGCTGCTCGACGGCCTGCAGACCGCCCGCGGCGTCGAGCACCTGGCCGAGGCCAAACGGCTCGCCGAGGTCGCCGGCGTGGTCGAGCCCGAGCTCGCGGAACGGCGGTGGCAGCAGTGGCTCGCCTCTCGCTGAACCAGGCCACGATCAAGCGAGCGACCGTCGTGGAGGCCGTCGAGGGCTGTGCTCGGCACGGCATCACCTCGATCGGGCTGTGGCGCGAACCGGTCGCCGACCACGGCCTCGACCGCACCGCGAAGCTCGTCGCGGACGCGGGACTGCGCGTGTCGTCGTTGTGCCGCGGTGGGTTCCTCACCGCCGTGGACAACCGCGCCGCGCTGGACGACAACCGCCGCGCGATCGACGAGGCGGCGGCGCTGCGCACGGACACCCTGGTGGTGGTCGTCGGGGGAGTCGCCGCCGACAAGGACCTGACTGGCGCACGTCACCGGGTCGCGGACGCGGTCGCGGAGCTGTCCGGGTACGCGGCCGAGGCGGGCGTGACGCTGGCACTGGAGCCGATGCACCCGGTGTTCTGCGCCGACCGCGGCGTGCTGTCGACGCTGGCGCAGGCCCTCGACCTCGCCGAGCAGCACGTGTCCGCCGGAGTCGTCGTCGACGCGCTGCACGTCTGGTGGGACCCCGACGTCGACGCGCAGATCGCCCGCGCGGGCCCGCTCATCGCCTCGTACCAGGTCTGCGACTGGCTCACGCCGGTGCCCGCCGACGTGCTGCTCGGCCGCGGCTACCCCGGCGACGGCGTGATCGACCTCGACCGGCTGACCAGGCAGGTCGCCGCGACCGGGTACGCGGGGGACGTCGAGGTGGAGATCTTCAACGCCGAGATCTGGGCCGCGGACTTCGACGAGGTGATCGGGGAGGTGTCGCGGCGGTACCACTCCATTGTGGAACCGGCCCTCTGAGCACCTGGCCAGAAGCCTTGCCCGCCCCCTCGTTGCCGCCCAGGCGTCTGCAAGTACCACCAACACATGATCAAATCGCCGCTGACATCTGGCAACCTGCTCAGCGACGCGGGGAAGCCGGTCGTCGACGGCGGCGACGACCGACCCCGGCGCTGGTACGTGTATAGCCGAGAAGCACTACCCGGTGACCCGGTTTTCGAACAAAATTCAGGAATCAGCCGCCGTTGAAGAACCTGTAAACCTTTGCGCGGTGTTTCGGCTTGCTGGTCGTGATCTTGATGACCGCGTCGAACATGGACCGGCCGAGCTCCGCGCGGGCCGCGACGGCCGGGTGCGTGGTGCTGAAGTCCTGGTCGTTCTGCGCCTTGTCGCCGCTGAACGCGCCGGAGGCGAACATCGAGTACACCAGGATCGCCCGGTTGTCCTCGCTGAACATGATCCCGGCCTCGTTGCGGCCGTCCTCGTACCAGCCGGCCTTCGTCGCGACGCGCAACCGCTCGTTGGTGGTGAGGTTCAGCCGCACGCCGTCGGTGAAGCTCGCCGTCGCCCGCAGGATGTTGAGCAGGTACGCCGTCGACGCTGGCGAGAGCAGCTCGCCGTCGACCAGTTTCTGCAGCAGCGCGTGGGTCTCCCGCGCCGTCGTCGTGCCGAGGAAGAACCGGTTCGGGTTGGCGACCGGCACGACCTGGGTGTGCACGAAGCCCTTGGAACGCAGGATCTCGTTGAGCTCCAGCGCCGGCACGACCAGCCCGCACAGCCGGACCGCGGTGTTGTCCGAGACGGTCAGCAGGTTCGCGAGCGCGTGCCCGACGGTGACCTCGCTCGGGTACGCCCCGTCGAGCGCGAAGATGCCGTCGGTGTCCTGGATGACGATCGCGGCCGACACGGTGACCGTCTGGTCGAGCCTGACCAGCCCGCGGTCCACCTTGTCCAGCACCGCCACGGCGACGGCGACCTTGTTGACGCTGTAGGCCTCGACCACGGCGTCCGCGTTCTCGTCGACCGCGGGCCGGGTGTTGCCGTCCAGGTCCGCGACCGTGATGTACGACGACCACGTGCCGCGCGCCTTCTTCACCTGCCTGCGGTAGACCTGCGCGACGCGCTTGCGCGACCGTTCGGCGGTGGTCGGGAAGCGTTCGATCTCGACCTCCGCCTCCTCCTGCGCCTGTGCTGTGCCGGTGGGCCCGAGCACGGCCGTCGCGGCCGCGACGGTGCCCAGCCCGAACACGGACCTGCGGTTCAAAGTCATGCGGCTCATCAAAACAGGCGCCGCTGACATCTCCCTGACTAGGGTTGCCGATCATGGAACAGGTCTTCGTGGTGACCGGCGCGTCCCGCGGCATCGGCGCGGCCACCGCCTCCTTGGCTTCGGAAGCGGGCTATCGCGTCGTGCGCGCCTCCCGTTCGGCCGAAGAATCTGTCGGCGATCGCGGCTGGGACGCCAAATGCGACGTGTCTTCGTGGGATTCCGTGCAGGACCTCATGTCCCGGGTGGAGTCCCGCTGGGGCCGCATCGACGTGGTGTTCGCGAACGCCGGCGCCTCGGTCGACACCTCGTTCACCACTTCGGGTGGTGCGGAACCAGCCGAATGGACGGCCATGGTGGTGACGAACGTCTGCGGTCCCGCCTTCACCGCGCGCGCCGCGATGCCCGCCCTGCTGCGGTCCGGCGGCCACCTGGTGCTGACCGGGTCGGCGGCGGGCCGCGGCGTGCGGCCGGGGAGCCTGTACTCGGCGACGAAGTGGGCGACCACGGGGTTGGCGCAGGCGATCCGCGCGGAGGCGGTCGGTACCGGCGTGCGGGTGACCGTGGTGCAGCCGGGGCTCGTCGACACGGAGGCGATCCCGGCGTCGCGTGTGGACGACCCGAAGCTGGAGCCCGCCGACGTGGGGCGCGCGGTGCTCTACGCGGTGTCGCAGCCGTCCACTGTGGACGTCAACGAGATCCTGCTCCGGCCGACCGGCCAGGCCGCGCACCGCTGAGGCCGTCCGGGCGCCGGCCGCCTCACGCGCCACCGAGGAACTCGACCAGCAGCCGGTTCACCTCGTCGGGCCGCTCCAGGTACCCGATGTGCCCGCAGTCGGCCACCTCGGCGTACCGCGCGCCGGGGATCGCGTCCGCCACCTCGCGCGACAGCCGGGTCGGCAGGACGCGGTCGTCCGCGAACCCGATCACGAGCGACCGGACGGTGATGCCGCGGTAGGCCTCGACCCGCGGCGTGAACTCGCCCAGCGCCAGCTGCGCCCGTTCACCCGCGGTGGGCATCGTGGCCGCGAACTCGTACATCTGCAGCCAGTCACGCGCGATCACCGGGTCCGCCAGCGTGGCCGGCGCCAGGTTCCTCGTGACCGAGGCCGCCGCGTAGAACGACGCCGGCAGCTCGATGCCCTTGTCGTGCAGCTCCCGCAGGCCGCGCGACCACAGCTGCTGCACCGGGTCGGGCCGCCCGGTGGTCGCCATCAGCACCGCGCTGCGCACCAGCTCGGGACGCGCCAGTGCCAGCTCCTGCACGACGCGCGCACCGAGCGAGGTGCCGACGACGTGCGCGGGACCGCCCAGGTGCGTGATCAGCGCCGCCGTGTCGGCGACCATGTCGGTGATCGTGAAGCCGTCCGCGCACTCCGACGACGGCTTGATCCCGCGGTTGTCGAAGTAGGCGACCCGGTAGCCGGCCTTCACCAGCGCGGGCACCTGGTAGGTGCGCCACACCCGGCCGGGGCTGCCGGTGCCCATCACCAGGACGACGAGGTCACCGGTGCCCTCGGTCTGGACGTTCAGCTCGATGCCGTTGAGCGGGACAAGCGCCATTCCGGAGATCTTAGAAGCGGCACAAGCCCCTGATCTCCGAAGCGTGAGACGGGTAACGCGCGCACAGGTCGTCCGCGTGGCCGAACGACACGATGTCGTCGGTGTACGGCGGCACCACCACCGTGCCGACCAGCGACCACTCGCCGGCGGGCGCGCTGCCCTGCCACACGCCCGCGGGCACCACGACCTGCGGGTTCGACTCCGACAGCAACGGCTGCGACACGGTGCCGTCGGGGTGCAGCAGCAGCATCCGCAACGGAGACCCGGCGTGGAAGCTGTAGATCTCCACGTGCTCCAGCACGTGCATGCCCGAGAAGTCCGGCCGCCGCAACAGGTACGCGATGGCCGACACCTCCTCCGAGCGGTGCGTCTGCGCGAAGTAGCCGCCCTCGACCGGCAGCTCCTGCATGCCGAGGTCCTCGATCAACTGCTCTGGGGTCACGTCATCTCCGGAAGAGGGGCGCCGTGCACGACGACCATGCCCTTGCCGAGCCGCTTCGCCGTGTACATCGCGGCGTCCGCGGCTCCGAGCACGTCGTCGGCGGTCACCGAGGGGTCGTGGGAACGCCGTTGTGCCACACCGATGCTGGCACGCACCCGGTGAACGCGGCCGTGCACCTCGTGCGGGTGGGTCAGCGCCGCGAGCAGCCGTTCACCGAGCTCCTCCGGGTCGCCGCCGTCGACCAGCACGCCGAACTCGTCGCCGCCGAGCCGCGCCACCGTGTCCTCCGGCCGCACGCTGTGCTCCAGCCGCGCCGCGACGTTGCGCAGCACGACATCGCCCTCGGCGTGGCCGTAGTTGTCGTTGACCGACTTGAACCCGTCGACGTCGATGAACAGCAGGATCAACGGCGTCGACCGGTCGCGCACGGCCAACGCGCGTTCCAATCGCTCACGGAACAGCGAACGGTTCGCAACACCGGTCAACGGGTCGTGTGACGCCTCGTGCCGCAGCTGCTCTCTGCTGAGCCGAAGCTGGTCCATCAGCCTGACGTTGTCCATCATCGTCAACAGCTGCCGCACGATCACGAGGCACACGACCGCGAGCCCGACGTAGATCTCGACCGGGTTCAGCCGCCCGCCGGTCGCGGTGTTCCACAGCACGAAGAGCCCGGTGACCGCCAGCGGCAGGTACGGCACCAGCAGGTGCAGCATGTCGGCCATCCGGATGCGGCCGGGCGTCGCCGGGGCGTCGCGCGCCGGTGCCAGCGCGCTCAGGAAGAACAGCGCCGGGCACAACATGAACCCGATGTCCGCCGACGCCGGGATCGCCGTGATGCCCTTCGAGATGTGGAACGCGAAGACCCACCCCGACGACGACTGCGCGACACCGGCCAACGCCACGAACACCATCGACCACTGCCGCACGGACTGATGGGTCCACGACGTCACCACGATCGTCACGAGCAGCACGAGGTACGCGGCCGGATGCGCGACCACCGTGATGAACCCCGGCCCCTGCTGCGCCCACGGCCGGGTCAGCGACTCCAGCGCCGACACCCACGTCAGCACGAACAGCGACCCGATCACGATCAACCCGTCGAGCACCACGACCGTGCGGCTGCGGTAGTTCGGCAGCAGGTCATCGGCCCGTCGCGCGGCATGTGCCCGTGTGATCACCGCGGCCAGGCACAACACCGGCACCATCGTGAACCCCAACGGCGCGATAGTGGACGTCGGCAGCTGCACACCCAGGATCTGCTGCCCCCAGATCCACGCCGACAACCCCACCGTGAGACTGGTCATCGCCGCCGTCATCCAACGGTTTCCCGCACGCGCGTAGGCCAGCAACGCCGCCACGGCGAACATGAGCTGCACGACCTTGTCGATCGCGACACCGATGTCGCGCGGCGCGGTCAGCGCGGCGAGGACGGTGACCGCCATGAAGGTGCCGACGCACCCCGCGACGAGCCAGAACCGCTTCACCGGCAACCCCCGTGATCAGAAACCTGACCACCGTAGTAACGCGGCGTGCGCTTGTCGAACCGTGTCGGTGCACGTCCCCCCGCAGCGCACCGGATATGGTTCGAACGAGTGTTCGTCAGAGTGTTTCGTCCGGGTCGGTCGTTCGTCCGGGTCGGTCGGCGGGAGTGGGGCTGTCGTGCGGGTGTTCGGGGTCGACCCCGGTCTGACCAGGTGCGGCCTCGGCGTCGTGGACGGCGGACCCGGCCGGACCGTGCGTGCCGTGGCCGTCGACGTCCTGCGCACTCCCGTGGACGCCCCTCTGGCCGTGCGCCTCCACGAGCTGTACACCGGCGTGTGCGAATGGATGGACCGCCACGAACCCAACGTCGTCGCCATCGAACGCGTCTTCGCCCAGCACAACGTCAGCACCGCCATGGGCGTCGCGCAGGCGTCGGGCGTCATCGCCCTGGCCGCGGCCCAGCGGAACCTGCCCGTCGAGTTCCACACGCCGTCAGAGGTGAAGGCGGCCGTGACCGGCTCCGGCCGCGCCGACAAGGCCCAGGTCACGCTCATGATCACCAAGCTGCTCGGCCTGAAGGTCGCCCCCAAGCCCGCCGACGCCGCCGACGCGCTCGCCATCGCCATCTGCCACCACTGGCGCGCGCCGATGCGCTCGCGCATGGAGGAAGCGCAGGCGAAGGCCGCCGAACTGGCCCGCGTGCACAAGGCCCGGCTGGCCGAAGCCGCCCGCCGGGGCGGTTCGTGACCCCGCGCACCGCACGTCGAACCCCGCTCTTCCGCCCGTTCGAGACGCACGCGGGCTCCTTCCGTGCACTCACATCGCACGCGGGGCGCTTTCGTGCACTACGAGTGCACGCGGGGAGCTTTCGTGCACTCCCGTCGTATGCGCGGCGCTTTCGTGCGCTCCGGTGTCACGCGGGAGTCCCGTGTTCCCCACCGGGGCACGCGGGAGTCCCGCGTTCCCTGTCGGAGCACGCGGGAGCCCGGCGTTCGTCTTTCACGCACGCGGGGAGCTTTCGTGCACTGCAACCGCACGCGGGGAGCTTTCGTGCGGTTGTGCTGAGCGTGGCGCGGCGGTGCGAGCCAGGCCCGGTTGACCGACCCGGCACGGCGAGGCGGATCATGATGGCTTCAGCGCGCACCGAAACTGTCGGTGTCGGCTGGAAGAATGAAAGCAAGGGGTCCCCCTTGCGAGGGGACGCCTGCGCGAGCGTGCAGGCCGCGATCGGAGGACACAGGTGATCTCGTCACTGCGCGGCCAGGTGCAGCACGTCGGCCTCGACCACGCCGTCGTCGAGGTGGGCGGGGTCGGGTTCGCCGTCCAGGCCACCCCCACGACGCTCGCCACGCTGCGCCGCGGTGAGGAGGCGAGCCTCGCGACGACCCTCGTGGTCCGTGAGGACAGCCTCACCCTGTTCGGGTTCGCCGACGCCGAGGCCCGCGAGCTGTTCACGCTGCTGCAGACGGTCAGCGGCATCGGGCCGCGGCTCGCGCTCGCCACGCTGGCGGTGCTGGAGCCGGACAAGCTGCGCCACGCGATCGCCGAGGGCAACATCACGGTACTGACCCAGGTGCCCGGCATCGGCAAGAAGGGCGCCGAGCGGCTCATCATCGAGCTGCGCGACAAGGTCGGCCAGCTGCCCAGCGCCGCCGCGCCCGCCCAGCACAACCAGACCCGCGACCACGTCGTCGAGGCGCTGCTCGGGCTCGGCTTCCCGGCCAAGTCGGCGGAGGCGACCGTCGACAAGGTCCTCGCCGACAACCCCGACCAGTCCACCAGCGCAGTCCTGCGCCGCGCGCTCTCCACGCTGGGGCGCAAGTGACCGACGACGAGCTCAGCCCCTACGCCGTCCCCGCCGAGCGCGACCTCGAGACGAGCCTGCGGCCCAGCGACCTCAGCGAGTTCGTCGGCCAGCACCGGGTCCGCGAGCAGCTCGAACTGGTCCTGCACGGCGCCATGCGCCGCGGCACCGCACCCGACCACGTGCTGCTCAGCGGACCCCCCGGGCTCGGCAAGACCAGCCTCGCCATGATCATCGCCAAGGAGCTGGGCAGCCAGATCCGCATCACCAGCGGCCCCGCGCTCGAACGGGCCGGCGACCTCGCCGCCATGCTCAGCAACCTCGTCGAGGGCGACGTCCTGTTCATCGACGAGATCCACCGCATGGCCCGCCCCGCCGAGGAGATGCTCTACCTCGCGATGGAGGACTTCCGCGTCGACGTGGTCGTCGGCAAGGGGCCCGGCGCCACCAGCATCCCGCTCGACATCGCCCCGTTCACGCTGGTCGGGGCCACCACCCGGTCCGGGGCGCTGACCGGGCCGCTGCGCGACCGGTTCGGCTTCACCGCCCACATGGAGTTCTACCACCCCGACGACCTCGACCAGATCGTGAAGCGCAGCGCCAAGATCCTCGGCGTCGACCTGCACGACGACGGCGCCAGGGAGATCGCCGGCCGCTCCAGGGGCACGCCCCGCATCGCCAACCGGCTGCTGCGCCGCGTCCGCGACTTCGCCGAGGTCAGGGCGGACGGCCGGGTCACGGAGGAGATCGCCAAGCAGGCCCTGGAGGTCTACGACGTCGACCACCTCGGCCTCGACCGGCTCGACCGGGCCGTGCTGAACGCGCTGGTCAGGAGCTTCGGCGGGGGACCGGTCGGGGTGTCCACGCTCGCGGTCGCCGTGGGGGAGGAGCCGACCACGGTGGAAGAGGTGTGCGAACCGTATTTGGTGCGGGCTGGCATGCTGGCCCGGACACCGCGCGGACGAGTGGCGACGCCCGCCGCGTGGCAACACCTGGGGCTGGAGCCGCCCGCCGGAGATCAACTGTGGTGACCTGGCACAATCGGTGAGAGCACCTGGACATATCGGACGTGCGAGAAGGCATGTCCACCTGATCGGAGAATGATGGGCAACCTTTCGTCTTTGATGTTCCCGTTGCTGCTGGTGCTGCTGGCCGTGCCGCTGTTCCTCAGCGCGCGCAAGCAGAAGCGCGCGATGGCCGAGCAGCAGAAGCTGCAGAACGAGCTCCAGCCGGGCGACAAGGTCATGACGACGTCGGGTCTCTACGGCACCGTCGCCGACTCGAGCCACGACACCACCATCGACATCGAGATCTCCGAGGGTGTCGTCACCCGGTGGCTGCGCGCCGCGATCCGCGAGAAGGTCGTCGACGTCGAGGAGACCGCGGTCGTCGACACGGCGGACGACGAGCAGGTCATCGAGCCGGCCACCACGGCGACCACCGCGCCGACCACGACCCCGGCCGCCGCTCAGGTCGCCGAGCCGCTCGACCACAACGCCAAGAAGTAGTTCGGGCGTTCAGACGCGCAACGTCCGTGCCCGGTCGCCGAGACCGCGCACGGGCGCGGCGGTCAGTCGTGTCCCCAGGACGAATTCGGGCGCAGGCGCTCAGCGGGAATAACCCCCAGCTTGCCCCCCGGTCCGCAATTGTGTCAGTCTCCGCTCAGCGGCGTCAACGAAGCACTGGTGACGGTGCTGGCAAGTGTGAACGGCGCAAACCGGTGCCGGGGAGTGACGCGCAGCTCACAACCCGCAGGGTAATCTGCGCCTCCGCTGAGACATGTCAACTGAGGAGACGGACGGACCGTGGCACCTCCGGCCGGGCAAATTCGCCCCGCGAAGTATCTGGCGAGTTTCGCCGTCGTCGTCGTCGCGCTTTACGCCCTTGTGTTCTTCACGGGCAACGGCTCCGCCAAACCGAAGCTCGGCATCGACCTGCAGGGCGGCACGATCGTCACGCTGACAGCGCGTCAGGAAGACGGCGCGCAGCCCAGCGAGGAAGCGCTGAACCGCGCGCGTGACCTCATCGAGGTGCGCGTCAACGGTCTGGGCGTCTCCGGCGCCGAGGTCGTCCGCGACGGCAACAACCTGACGATCACCGTGCCCGGCGCGGACAGCGAGGGCGCGAAGGGCCTGGGCCAGACCGCCCGCCTCGCGTTTCGCAAGGTCGTCGGCCAGCCGATCCCGGCGGGCACCGCGATGCCGTCCGAGACGTCCGCTCCGCCGTCGGGCAGCAACGCCCCGGCCACCAGCACGCCCGCGCCCCCGAGCGCGTCAGCGGGCCAGCCGTCGTCGAGCAACGCGCCGCAGGGCCGTCCCGCTCCGAACCTGGCAGCGCAGCCGTCGAGCGCGCCGCCGTCGGCCGGCACCCCGCCGTCCTCGTCGGCTCCCGGCAGCTCGCAGCCGTCCGTGCCGGGCAACGTGGACCCGAAGATCGCCAAGGAGATCCAGGAGGCCAAGGCGCTGCGCCAGAGCAGCGACCAGCAGACCCTCCAGCAGGCCGCGCTCCTGCTCGACTGCTCCAAGGCCGACCCGCTGCGCGGCAACGACGACCTGGACAAGCCGCTCGTCACCTGTGACGAGGCCGGCGAGTTCAAGTACATCCTCGCGCCGGTGCACCCGGCCGCCGGCGACACCACGGTCAAGCCGGACGACTACACCACGTACTCGCGCCTGTCCGGCGAGGACATCAGCAACGCCGCCGCGAACGCGAACCCGAACGGCACCGGCTACGTCGTCAACCTCGACTTCAAGAGCGAGGGCGGCGACAAGTGGTCGAAGTTCACCGCCGCGAACGTGCAGCAGGCCGTCGCCGTCGTCCTCGACGGTGAGGTCATGTCCGCGCCGACCATCCAGGCGGCCATCTCCGGCGGTTCGACCGAGATCAGCGGCAAGTTCACGCTGAAGCAGGCGCAGTCGCTCGCCGACACCCTGAAGTACGGCGCGCTGCCGCTGTCGTTCGACTCCTCCGAGGCGCAGACGATCTCGCCGACGCTCGGCCTGCAGTCGCTCAAGGCCGGTCTCATCGCGGGCGGCATCGGCCTCGCGCTGGTCTTCGTCTACTGCATGTTCTACTACCGCCTCCTGGGCATCCTGACGATCCTGTCGCTGGCGCTGTCCGGTGTGATCGTCTACGGCGTGCTGGTGCTGCTCGGCCGCTGGATCGGGTTCACCCTCGACCTCGCCGGCATCGCCGGGTTCATCGTCGCCATCGGCATCACCGCGGACTCGTTCATCGTCTTCTTCGAACGCCTGAAGGACGAGGTGCGCGAGGGCCGGTCGTTCCGCTCGGCCGTCCCGCGCGCCTGGGTCCGCTCCCGCCGCACGATCCTGTCGGCCGACGCGGTCAGCTTCATCGCCGCCGCCGTGCTGTACGTGATCGCCGTCGGCCAGGTGAAGGGCTTCGCGTTCACCCTGGGCATGTCAACGGTCCTCGACCTCGTGGTCGTGTTCCTCGTGACGCACCCGCTGGTCGCGATCGCCTCGAAGTCCAAGTTCCTGTCCAACCCGAGCCTGTCCGGTCTGGGCGGTGCCGCCCGCGAGGGCGCGTCGCACCGCGCCGGGTCCGGCAAGACCGCCGTGAAGGAGGCCTGACATGAGCAACGTGTTCACGCGCCTCTACGTCGGCAACGGCGCTTTCGACATCGTCGGCAAGCGCGTCCGCTGGTACATCACGTCGGCCATCATCCTGCTGGTCTGCATCGGCTCGATGGTGTTCAACGGCTTCAACCTGGGCATCGACTTCCTCGGTGGCACCAAGATCTCGATGCCGTCGATCTCCCAGTCCGGCCAGACGATCACGACGACCACCGTCGAGGACGTGTTCGCGAAGGCACTGCCGGGCAAGAAGCCGAACGCCGTGCAGGCCGTCGGCACCGGCGACAGCGCGACCATCCAGGTCAAGTCGCCCGCGCTGAACGTGCAGGAGGTCTCGGCGCTCAAGTCGGCGCTGGCCACCGACACCAGCCCGCGCGGCGGCCCGTCGGCGATCTCCGACAGCGCCGTCTCCGCGTCCTGGGGCGGTGAGATCAGCGGCAAGGCGCTGTGGGCGCTGTTCTGGTTCTTCGTGGTGGTGACGCTGTTCCTGGCGTTCTACTTCGAATGGCGGATGGCGGTCGCGGCGCTCGTCGCGGTGTTCCACGACGTCGTCATCACCGCGGGCGTGTACTCGCTGATCGGCTTCGAGGTGACGCCGGCGACGATCGTCGGTCTGCTCACGATCCTCGGCTTCTCCCTGTACGACACGGTCGTCGTGTTCGACAAGGTCAAGGAGAACACCCGCGGCCTGCTGGGCCTGACCCGCCGCACCTACGCCGAGGCCGCGAACCTGGCGCTCAACCAGACGCTGATGCGTTCGATCAACACCTCGCTGATCGCGCTGCTGCCGGTCATCGGCCTGCTGGTCGTCGGCGTCGGCATCCTGGGCGTCGGCACCCTGCAGGACCTCGCGCTGGTGCAGCTCGTCGGCATGTTCATCGGCGCCCTGTCGTCGATCTTCATCGCCACCCCGGTCCTCGTGGACCTGAAGCTGCGCGACCCGAAGTACGTGGCGCAGGCCAAGCGCGTGACCGCTCGTCGCGCCAAGGCCGCGTCGGTCGGTGTGGCGCCCGACGCCGAGGGCATCGAGTCGGCCGACGAGGAGTCCCTCGCCGCCGACCTGCGCAAGGAAGAGGCGATGGCCGCCGCCGCGTCGGTTCCGCACCGCACCGCCAAGGTCGCCGACACCCGTCGCGGCCGCCCGACCGGAAAGCGCCAGCGTTGAAGCTAGATCGTGCACTGGGACTGCTGCGTGAGGTCCCGGACTTCCCCCGGCCGGGGGTCGTCTTCCGGGACTTCACGCCCGTCCTCGCCGACCCGGACGCCCTGCGCGCCGTGGTCGACGCCCTGCAGGACAAGATCGACGACAGCACTCAGGTGATCGCCGCCATCGAGTCGCGCGGCTTCCTCCTGGGTGCCGCGCTCGGGTACGGCTGGCGCTACGGCGTCGTGCCGCTGCGCAAGCCCGGCAAGCTCCCGGCCGTCGCCGACCGCGTGTCGTACGCGCTGGAGTACGGCGAAGCGTCGCTGGAACTGCCCGCGGACGCCATCCAGCCCGGTCAGCGCGTGGTGGTCGTGGACGACGTCCTCGCCACCGGAGGCACCGCGGAGGCCGCCTGCACGCTCGTGGAGCGCGCCGGCGGCATCGTGACGGGTGTGTCGGTGGTCCTGGAGATCCCGGCCCTGGGTGGCCGCTCCAGGCTGGCGGGCCGCGAAGTGAGCGCCCTGCTCGCCGTCTGAGCTCTCGTGCCGAGGGCCCGGTGACCGTCGGTCACCGGGCCCTTTCACGTCGCGCGGATCAGGCGAGCGGCTTGCCCGGCCCCGGCGGCGACACGAACCACGCCCCGGTCGTGACCAGCACCAGCGCCACCAGCGCGGCCGGTGCCGTCACCACCGCGTACTCCCACACCGCGTGCCTGCGCGTCGACCGCCGCAGCAGCGACCAGCTCGCCACCGTCGCCAGCACCCACGCCGTGCCCGTGCCGAGCAGGGCGCGCTGGTCGACGTGGCCGACCTCCTGCAGGGCCCCGTACGCCATGGCGAGCAACCAGACGACGTTCATCGCACCGCACCACAGGAAAGTCCTCACCGGACCATTTTCACCCTTACGAGCAAGTCCGTGGAGGGCCTGCAATCCGTACTTTCCCCAGACATGGCTGCGCTTATCTCCACCGCTTGCAGCAGAGACCTCGGTGACGAGCTGCGCCGGCTGCGCGAGCACTCATGGAGGACCAGTACCTGCAGGCGCTCTTCAACACGCACGTGCTGCGGATCGTGCCGATCTCGGCGGGCGTGACCCTGGCGATGCGGTCGGCGCGCACGCTGTTCAGCTTCGCCAAGGCAGACCCCGTGGTCTACACCGAGAACGAGGTTGCGATGGTGTTCTCGCAGGACCCTGCCGTCGTGAGAGAGGGCAAGAGGTTCTTCGCGTGGCTGAGACGCACGCTTTGGATGCGGAACAATCGCGGAACATGCTGGCGAAGTACGTCAGCGGACCGAGAAGGGACCCGCATGACTCAGGGACGGGCTTGGCGTAAGAGCACCTACAGCGGCCCCAAGGAAGGTTCGGCGTGCGTTGAGGTGTCGCTGAGCGGTGATGCCCGCGTACGCGACTCGAAGAACGCGAACGGTGACCGGCTCGTGTTCACGATCCACGCCTGGCGCGCCTTCCTGGCCCGCGTCGCCTGATCGGCCCAGCGGAAGTTTCCCGAGCGTTCACCGTGTGAGCTGTGCCGCTCAGCGCGCCACCGGAAGTTCTGTCAGCGCGAACGCGTTATCCTCGGTACTCGCGAGACCCGAGGAGCGTGGGGTTGAGTCAAGACACCGAACCCGCTGCGACGGTTGTTCAACCGTCGGCTACCCGGCGTGTGCGCGCCCGCCTGGCGCGGCGCATCACCGCCCAACGTGCGGCCCCGGTGAAGCAGGTCCTCGAACCTCTCGCCGCCGTGCACCGTGACCTCCATCCCAAGGCCGACCTGGCGCTTCTGCAGCACGCGTACGACGTCGCCGAGGAGAAGCACCGCCCGCAGCGCCGCAAGTCCGGCGACCCGTACATCACGCACCCGCTCGCCGTGGCGACGATCCTCGCCGAGCTGGGCATGGACACCACGACGCTGGTGGCCGCGCTGCTGCACGACACGGTGGAAGACACCGACTACTCGCTCAACCAGCTGAAAGAGGACTTCGGCGAGGAGGTCGCCCGGCTGGTCGACGGCGTCACGAAGCTCGACAAGGTCAAGCTGGGGGCAGCGGCCGAGGCGGAGACGATCCGCAAGATGGTGATCGCGATGGCGAAGGACCCGCGGGTCCTGGTCATCAAGCTCGCCGACCGGCTGCACAACATGCGCACCATGCGGTTCCTGCCGCCGGAGAAGCAGGCCCGCAAGGCCCGCGAGACCCTCGAGGTGCTCGCGCCGCTGGCCCACCGGCTGGGCATGGCGACCGTGAAGTGGGAGCTGGAGGACCTCGCGTTCGCGATCCTGCAGCCGAAGAAGTACGACGAGATCGTGCGGCTGGTCGCCAAGCGCGCGCCGAGTCGCGACACGTACCTGCGGACCGTCGTCGCGGAGCTCAACGGGCAGCTCGACACGGCGCGGATCGTCGCGAAGGTCGAGGGCCGGCCCAAGCACTACTACTCGATCAACCAGAAGATGATCGTCCGCGGCCGCGACTTCGACGACATCCACGACCTGGTGGGCGTGCGCATCCTGGTCGACGAGGTGCGCGACTGCTACGCCGCCATGGGTGTCGTGCACGCCGCGTGGCAGCCGATGCCCGGCCGGTTCAAGGACTACATCGCGCAGCCGCGGTTCGGCGTCTACCAGTCGCTGCACACGACCGTCATCGGTCCCGACGGCAAGCCCCTCGAAGTGCAGATCCGCACGCACGAGATGCACCAGCGCGCCGAGTACGGCATCGCGGCGCACTGGCGGTACAAGGAGACCAAGGGCACGCACAACGGCAAGTCCGTCGAGATCGACGAGATGGCCTGGATGCGCCAGCTCCTCGACTGGCAGCGGGAGGCCGCCGACCCCGGCGAGTTCCTCGAAGGGCTGCGCTGGGACCTCGCCGCCCGTGAGATCTTCGTGTTCACCCCCAAGGGGGACGTGCAGACGCTGCCGGTCGGGTCCTGCCCGGTCGACTTCGCCTACGCCGTCCACACCGAGGTGGGCCACCGCTGCATCGGCGCCCGCGTGAACGGCCGCCTCGTCGCACTGGAGCGCAAGCTCGAGAACGGCGAGGTCGTCGAGATCTTCACGTCGAAGGCCGAGGGTGCGGGCCCGTCGCGCGACTGGCTGAGCTTCGTGGCCTCCCCGCGGGCCAAGGCGAAGATCAAGCAGTGGTTCGCCAAGGAGCGCAAGGAAGAGGCGATCGAGCAGGGCAAGGAGGCGATCACCAAGGAGGTGCGCCGCGTCGGCCTGCCGATCCAGCGGCTCGTCTCCGTCGACTCCATGCAGGCCCTGGCCAAGGAGCTGCACTACCCGGACATGAGCGCGCTGTACGCGGCGGTGGGGGAGGGCCACACCTCGGCCCGCCACGTCGTGCAACGGCTCGTCGCGCAGCTCGGCGGTGTCGAGCACGCCGAGGAGGAGCTCGCCGACCGCGCCACCCCGTCCACGGTCACCCGCCGCCGCCCCACCGGCGACGCCGGTGTGATCGTCAAGGACGCGGGCGACGTGTGGGTGAAGCTGGCCCGCTGCTGCACCCCGGTGCCCGGCGACGACATCCTCGGGTTCGTCACGCGCGGCGGTGGCGTGTCCGTGCACCGGACCGACTGCACGAACGCCGACGAGCTGCTGAAGTCGCCGGAACGGCTGCTGGACGTCGAGTGGGCCCCGTCGGCCTCGTCGGTGTTCCTGGTGGCCATCCAGGTCGAGGCGCTCGACCGGCACCGGTTGCTCTCCGACGTCACGAAGGTGCTCGCGGACGAGCGGGTGAACATCCTGTCGGCGTCGGTGACCACGTCACGCGACCGGGTGGCGGTCAGCCGGTTCTCGTTCGAGATGGGCGACCCGAAGCACCTCGGGCACGTCCTGAAGGCCGTCCGCAGCGTGGAGGGCGTCTACGACGTCTACCGCGTCACGTCGGCGTCCTGATCCTGACCACCGGGAGCCCGTGAAATCGGGCGTCAGCGAAACGACAGCGACACCTGAGATCGTTGCACCACGGGGAAGACGCAGAAGCCCCCGGCCGAATCGGCCGGGGGCTTCTGCGTGTGAAGAGTTAGCGCGCGAAATGCACCTGAGCGGACTAGTTCGCGACCGTCGCCGACTTGATGTCGACCGGCGTCTTCGGCTTGCCGTCGCCCTGGCCGGGGGTCTGCGAGACCGTACCGGTCTTCGCGACCTCGTCGATCTTCTTCAGCGACTCCTCGTCGACCGTGCCGAAGATCGTGTACTTCGCCTGCAGGTTCGAACCGTCGCCGTAGACGATGAAGAACTGCGAACCGTTGGTGTCCGGGCCCGCGTTCGCCATGGCCAGCACGCCGCGGCCGTAGGTCATCTCCGGGTAGACCTCGTCCTTGAACGTGTACCCGGGGCCGCCCGTGCCGGTACCGGCCGGGTCACCGCACTGCAGCACCTGGATGCCGGTCACCACGAGCCGGTGGCAGGTGGTGTTGTCGAAGTACTTCTGCTTCGCCAGGGTCACGAAGTTGTTCACCGTGCACGGCGCCATCGACCGGTCCAGGTTGAACTTCAGGTCGCCGATCGACGTGCCCAGCGTGACGCCGACGGTGCCGGTGGCGGGCTGCTCGCCGTTCGCCGGGATCGTGTTCTCCTTGGCCGCCGGCTCGGTGCCCTTGGTGTACTCGCAGCTCACCTTCTCCGGCAGCGGGGTGGGGCGCTTCGGGACGGCGTGCAGCGCGGTGGGGATGTTCTCCGCCTTGTCCACCGACTCCTGCTGCGGGGTCTCCGACGCCTCCGCGTCACCGTTGCCGAAGTCGTGCGTGGAGAGGAACCACACGCCGGCTCCGACGAGCGCAACAACGACGACCGTCGAGATGACGGCGATGATGCGACGCTTCTTGGCCCGCTCCTGGCGGTACACCATCTGACGCTCAAGCTTGCGCTTGGCGTTCGCGCGTCGCTGCTCGTTGGTGGGCACGTGCTCCCTCCCCAGGGACTCATGCGAATAGGGCGGTCGGCTCGGGAGTCTAGGGCCTGGGCATATGACCTTTGTGTAGTGGTTACGCTGTCGGGGACTAGGGAGGTCATTCTCGTGCTCGTGATCGGGTTCCCGACCGGTGCGCTCCAGGCGAACTGCTACGTCCTGGCGACCGGTGAGGGTGAGCCCTGCGTGATCATCGATCCCGGTCAGGACGCGGTCGAGCCGATCGAGCAGGCACTGCGCGAGCACCGGCTCGCACCGGTCGCCGTGCTGCTCACGCACGGTCACTTCGACCACACGTTCTCCGTGACGCCGGTCTGCGACGGCAACGACGTCCCGGCCTACATCCACCCGGACGACGTCGCGATGCTCTCCGACCCGCTGAAGGGCATCAGCCGCGAGTCGGCCGCGTTCTTCGGCGGCAACCTGGAGATGCGCGAGCCCTCCGAGGTGCGCACCCTCGACGACGGAGCCGAGCTCGACCTGGCCGGGCTGAAGATCACCGTCGACCACACCCCTGGCCATACCGGCGGGTCGGTGATGTTCCGGTCCGGCGCGCAGGAGGGCGGTCGCCTCGTGATCTCGGGTGACACGCTCTTCGCCGGCTCCATCGGACGCACCGACCTGCCTGGCGGCGACCACTCCCGCATGCTGTCGTCCCTGCAGGACAAGGTCCTGACCTTGCCCGACGACACGGTGGTGCTGCCCGGCCACGGACCGACGACGACCATTGGCCGCGAGCGCGCGACGAACCCCTACCTGGTTCAGCTGCGAGACGCTCCGGCCGCCCCGCACCGAGGACTCTGAGACACGTGTTTTCCGCTCCCAAAGGCGTTCCCGACTACATCCCGCCGACGTCCGCCGCGTTCACGCACGTCCGGTCGACGCTCACCCGCGCGGCCGAGCTCGCGGGCTACGGCTACGTCGAGCTGCCCGTCTTCGAGGACACCGCGCTGTTCGCGCGCGGCGTCGGCGAGTCGACCGACGTGGTCACGAAGGAGATGTACACCTTCACCGACCGCGGCGACCGCTCCATCACGCTGCGCCCCGAGGGCACCGCGGGCGTGATGCGGGCCGTGATCGAGCACAGCCTCGACCGCGGCCCGCTGCCGGTGAAGCTCTACTACGCGGGCCAGTTCTTCCGCGCCGAAGCTCCGCAGGCAGGCCGGTACCGGCAGTTCCACCAGGTCGGCATCGAGGCGGTCGGCGTGGACGACCCGGCGCTCGACGCCGAGGTCATCGCCGTCGGCGACGCGGGCTTCCGCGCGCTCGGCCTCACCGGCTACCGGCTGGAGCTGACGTCGCTGGGCGACGCGCACTGCCGCCCGGCGTACCGCGAGCTGCTGCAGCGGTTCCTGGCGACGCTGCCGCTGGACGAACCGACCCGCCAGCGGGCCGAGCTGAACCCGCTGCGCGTGCTCGACGACAAGCGGCCGGAGGTGCGCGCCCTGGTCGCCGAGGCACCGCTGATGGTGGACCACCTGTGCGACGCGTGCCGTGAGCACTACGAGTTCGTGAAGGGCTACCTGACCGAGCTGGGCGTGAAGTTCGTGGAGAACCCGCGCATGGTCCGCGGCCTCGACTACTACACGAAGACGACGTTCGAGTTCGTGCACGACGGCCTGGGCGCGCAGTCGGGCATCGGCGGCGGTGGCCGCTACGACGGTCTGATGGCGCAGCTCGGTGGTCAGGAGCTCTCCGGCGTCGGCTTCGGCCTGGGCGTTGACCGGGCGTTGCTGGCGGCGCAGGCCGAGGGCGTGCTGCCGGAGCTCAGCCGCGTCGACGTGATCGGCGTTCCGCTGGGCGAGCCCGCGCGGGCCCGCCTGGTCGCGGTCGCCGGTGAGCTGCGCGCGGCCGGCATCCGCACGGACCTCGTCTACGGCGGCAAGTCGATGAAGGCGGGGTTCAAGGCCGCCGACAGGTCCGGTGCGCGGCTCGCGCTCGTGCTGGGCGAACGCGACCTGGAGGCGGGCACCATCGGCGTGAAGACGCTGGCGACGGGCGAGCAGGTGTCCGTGGCGCTGACCAACGTGGTCGAGGCGGTGCGGACCGCCCTGTGAGCGCCGACGACAAGCTCTCCCTGGACCTGCTCGACAAGGTGACCGTCCGCAAACGCGCCCGCATGGTCGCGATCGGCGGTTTCATGGTGGCGCTGGCCTTCGGCGCGATCGTCGGTTTCATCGGCGGTCGCTGGGCCGGCGTGATCACGTTCCTGGTCGTGTCGCTGCCGGTCGTGCTGCTGGCCATGTCCGAGGCCCGCCGCACGGTGTGGCTGGAGGGCAGCTCGGTGCACGTCCGTGCGTTCGGCACCCGCACCGTCGACCTGAACACCGCCGACGGGCTCGACCTGCTGGTCACCGACCTGCGCGGCGCCCGCACCGTCGGCCTGTTCGTGCGCGGCGGCAAGAAGGCGATCAACGTCGCCCTGTCGATGTACTCCGGTGTCGGCGGCCGTGAGCTGGGCATCTACCAGCTGCGGCGGCTCGCGGACACGCTGGCGGGCCGCGGCGACACACCGGGGCTGGTGTTCTCGGAGCTGCTGGTCGCCCAGCTGCGCGCCGAGGCCCGTGGGGTGGCGCCGGCCGACCGGCCGCTGTACCGGCTCGGGTCGCTCGCACCGGCGGGGCGGATGGCGCAGAAACTGCACCCGGACGCCGTGTCGAAGTTCGTGACCTCGCTCGACTAGCCCTCTCCGCCTTGTTTGTCGCACGCGGGGCCCTTTCGTTCGCTTCTGGTGCACGAAAGCTCCCCGCGTGCGTTGAAGTGAGGCTGGTGGGGCTCCTGTGGGTGAGCGGTTGCTTGGCGGACCGCTTCACGGCAGGGCTGGAAGGGTCAGGTGCCCCAGAGGCCGGACGGCGGCGCTGGTGACAGCGTCGCCGTCGCGTCTGTCGTCACGGGTGCGCCGCCGATGAACTTCGTCAGCCCCGTCCCGTGCTCCACCCGGCCCTGGAACGGGTCGCTCGCCGTCGCACGGGTCAGCTGCTGCATCGGCAGACCGGTGTGCGACGCGAAGATCACGAAGTTCCCGAACCGCCGGCCCCGGAACACACCCGGTTCGGCGAGCACGCAGACATGTTCGAACACCGCGCGCACGGTCGCGCACTGCGCCCGTGCGAACTGCAGGCCGTTGCCGTCACCGATGTTCGCCGCGTAGACGCCGTCATCGGCCAGCGCCGCCGACGCCTGCCGCACGTACTCGACCGACGTCAGGTGCGCCGGTGTGCGCGCCCCCGCGAAGCAGTCCGACACGATCAGGTCGAACGAACCGGGCCGGGACCGGGCCAGCACCGCCCGCGCGTCCCCAGTGGTGATCTTCACCCGCGGCGGTGGCGGCAGCTCGCGGCGGATGAACGCGATCAGGCCCGCGTCGATCTCCGCGACCTGCTGGGTCGAGCGCGGCACCGTCGCCGCGACGTAGCGGGCGAGCGTGAGGGCGCCACCACCGAGGTGCAGCACGCGGGCGGGTGCGATGAGGTCGACCACGTGGCCCAGCCGGCGGACGTACTCGAACTCCAGGTACGTCGGGTCGTCGAGGTCCACATGGGACTGCGGAGTTCCGTTGACGCGCAACGTCCACGAGCTCCGGCTCCCCACCTCGGGCACCAGTTCGGCCACTCCGGAGTCGATCGACTCGGTGATCGCTTCTGCCTCGGGCCGCTGTCTTCCCACTGCTCTATCCTCTCACCGGGCATGCCGCTCCAGAGGAGGACGTAAGTGCAGGTTATCGCGAACATCTTGATGGCCCTCGTGGCGCTGATCCACATCTACATCGTGGTGCTGGAGATGTTCCTCTGGACAACACCGCGCGGCCGCAAGGCCTTCGGTCTCACGCCGGAGTTCGCCGAGGCGTCGAAGTCGCTCGCGGCGAACCAGGGCCTCTACAACGGCTTCCTGGCCGCCGGTCTCATCTACGCGCTCGTCCGGCAGGACTTCGGCGCGTCCGTGCTGTTCACCGTGTTCGTGATCGTCGCCGGCGTCTACGGCACGTTCACGGCGAGCCGGAAGATCTTCTTCGTGCAGGTGGTACCGGGCGTTCTGACGCTGCTCTTCGTGCTGCTCGCCCACTAGGGCGCACCCACGGCCCCTTGTCGGGGTCGTAGCCGTAGAGGTCGCCCTCGATCCGGGCGCGCGCGGGCCGCACCGCCGGTTCCGGGGCCGGTTCCGCCGCGGGCTTCGCGCGCTTCACGATCTTGGGCTCGGGTTCCGGCTCGGGTTCGGGGTCCGGGGCCGCGGCGGGGGTGACCTCCTGGCGCACCGCGACGAGCGCGGCCAGCGCCGTCGTCACCGGCACCGCCGCGACCAGGCCGATGCTGCCGACGAGCGTCCGCACGATCTCCTGGGCGATCTGCTGCGCCGTGAGGATCTCGCCCATCGACCGCCCAGCCAGCGAGATCGCGAGCAGCAACGGCAACGCCGCACCCGCGTAGGCCATGACGAGCGTGTTCACGACCGACGACATGTGGTCGCGGCCGATCCGCGACCCGGCGGCGAACAGCTCGCGCCAGGTCAGCCGGTCGTTGGCGCGCCGCAGCTCCCACACCGCGCTGGTCTGCGTCACGGTCACGTCGTCGAGCACGCCCAGCGCGCCGATGATCGTGCCCGCGAGCAGCAGCCCGCGCGTGTCGATGTCGGTGCCCAGCACCGTGACGAGGTTGATCGTGTCCTCGTCGAGGCCGGTCAGCTGCGCCGCCCACGAGAACACCGCGCCCAGCACGCCGATCAGCACCAGGCTCACGAGCGTGCCGAGGACCGCCGTGGACGTTCTCGCGGAGACGCCGTGCGACAGGTACAGCACCACGAACATGATCAGCCCGGCGCCGACGACTGCCACCATCAGCGGGTTCTCGCCTGCCAGGATCGCCGGCAGCACGAACAGCACCAGCACCACGAAGCTCAGCAGCAGCGCACCGAGCGCCGCGAGCCCCTTCCACCGGCCCAGCAGCAGCACGGCGGCCGCGAACAGCACCGCCAGCAGCACGAGCGACCAGCCGCGCTGGAAGTCGACGATCTGGTACGACTCCGCCGCCTGCGGCTGACTGCCCGAATAGGACAGCACCACCTCGTCGCCGGTCTGGTAGCGCGGCGCACCCGCCCCGCGCAGGTTCGGGATCGTGACGCTCTGCCCGCTCGCGTCCCCGTCGGACATCCGCACGGTCACCGCGGTGCAGTTCTCCCCGCACACGCCGTCCTGCACGCCCGTGACGACCGCGTCCACCGGCTTCTGGTGCAGGCCGATCTGCGCGCCGGTGCGCTGTTCGTGCCCGAACGGGTAGAGCAGCAGGGCGCCGACGGCGGTCGCCAGCACCAACGGCACCAGCAGCCACGTCAGCAACGTCCGCACGCGCCGCGAGGCCGGTTCCGCTGAATGACTATGCCCGTGACCGTGACCCACGCGTGACATCCTGCCGCATCAGCCGTTCGACCACCGTGACGGCCGTGGCGAACCGGTCCTCGGTCACCTTCAGCCACTCGACGCCGCGCTGCGCCAGCTCGCGTTCGAACACGCCCGTCATCCACTCCCGCAGGTGCTCGCCGTCGCGCCAGCCGTCCTGTTCGAACGGAACACCGACGTGGTCGGTCAGCAGGTACAGGTGCGGCCGGGTGCCCTGGTGGACCTCCGGCCGGAAACCGAGGTAGCGCTCTCCCCAGACGGTCGCGGCGAACGCGTCGTTGTCCGCGATCACCAGCGGCGCCGTCTCGGCCCGGATGCGGCGTTCCTGCTCGCGTGCCACGTCCTCGAAGTCGCCCAGCGTCCACACCAGATCGTCCACAGTGGCCGCAGGGTCGAACGCCCGTGCGGCGCTGAGCTTGTGCTCGGTGTGCTCGCGGCCGTACTCGGGCACCCAGGGCGCCCCGAAGTGCTCGGCCAGCTGCCTCGACAGGGTGGTCGTGCCGGTGCTCTCCGCGCCCAGGACGACGACGCGGCGGGCCAGGCCGCGCTGGGTGGCGGGGGAGAGGTGGTGCCAGTTGCCGAGCGGGTCCGCGCGCACCGCGGTGCCCGACACGGCGTGCGTGGTGCGGTCGAGGTCCACCAGGACGTGCTCGGCACCGAGCCGGCGCGCCAGCTCCTCGCCGTACTTCTCGCTGGAGAACACGACGTCGACCGGAGCCCCGCCGGGTTCCCCGTCGGCGATGGCGCGTCTGGCCAGCACCGCTTTGGTGAGCTCGACGTGCAGCGACCAGACGTGGTCGTCGTCGAAGTCCATGGGGTGGTCGTCCAGGTCGCCGACAACGCGTACACCGTCGGTATACCGGTGGCGTTCGGTCATCCACTCCACCCGGTGTGCGAGCGGTATGGCCTCTGTGGACGCCGCGAGCACCGTGACCGTGGTGCGCTCGCTGCGGGCCGCAGCCATCTCGACCAAGTGGTGGTGGCCGTTGTGCGGTGGGTAGAACTTGCCCAGCACGAGGGCGTGGCGGAACTCCTTCACGCGGGCACCTCGCTCTTCAGGTCCTTCGACCAGCTCCGCAACCCCAGCACGCACAGCACCATGAACCCCACGTACAACACCGCCGTCAGATACAGCTCCTTGTACGCGTACAGCGGCACGTAGACGACGTCGGCCGCGATCCACAGCCACCAGCTCTCGACCTTCTTGCGCGCCTGCCCCCAGGTGGCGAGCAACGACAGCACGGTCGTGACGGCGTCCCAGAACGGCACCGTGGACTGCGTGAAACTGATGAGAACCCAGTGAAGCAGAGCGGTTCCTGCGACTCCTGTGACTGCGAGCGCGATCCACTGGTTCGCGGTCGTGCGGCTGACTTCCAACGTGCTGTGCCGCTCCCCGCCGCGCACCCACGCCCACCACCCGTAGACCGCCAGCGCCATGAAGACGACCTGCAGCCCGGAGTCCGCGTAGAGCCCGCTTCCCCAGAACAGCACCAAGAACGCGATGTTGTTGGCGATCCCGATGGGCCAGTTCCACGGGTTCTGGCGGGCGACCAGCCACACGCACAGTGCTCCGGTGACGAAGCCTGCGACCTCAATGGGTGACACGTGCTCTCCTTGACCGCTGTTCGAACATGTGTTCGAATCGAGGTGTGCGATGGGACGGGCAGAAACTCGAGGCAGAGCCGCAACAGGCACTACCGGGGCTACCGGGACTGGTGCGCAGCGTACGAACTCCTGAGTTCGCGGACGTGGTGTTCCACGAGGTCCGCGCCAAATCCGTGCTGAACGGGGTACCGGGTTCGTCGTTGCCCTTCTCGTGGACCGTCAACCCGTACCGGGGGTGTTCGCACGCTTGCACCTACTGCATGGCCGGTGACACGCCGATCCTCATGGCGGACGGGCGCACCAGGCCGTTGTCCGAGCTGCGCGAGGGCGACCAGATCTACGGCACCGAGCTCGTCGGCAACTACCGGCGCTACAAGCTCACGACCGTGCTGGCGCACTGGGAGACCGAGAAGGTCGCGTACCGCCTGACGCTGGAGGACGGCACGTCGGTCGTCGCCTCGGGCGACCACCGGTTCCTGACCGACCGCGGCTGGAAGCACGTGACCGGCGAGACCGCCGGCACCGGGCGCCGCCCGCACCTCACCACCGGCAACAAGCTCATGGGCACGGGGGCCTTCGTCGAGCAGCCCACCGTGACCGACGACTACCGCCGCGGCTACCTGCGCGGCATGGTCGAGGACGAGCACGAGTTCCGCATCCCCCTGGCCGACATCGAGGCCATGGACCGCACCCGCGAGTACCTCGACTACTTCGGTGTGCGAGAAGGGAGGGGATTTCTGCACCAGGTGCGCGAACTAGCGCACTGGCAGATAGCGCCGAACCCCGACTGGCTCAAGGGATTCCTCGCGGGTGCGTTCGACTACCTCGGCACCTGCTCGCGCAGCATCTTGCGCATGTCCACCCGCAACGCCACCGTCGTCGAGGCGATCTGCCTGGCGCTCAAGCACTTCCACTTCGACTTCGCGGTCGAGGAGCTGCGCCGCCGCCGCGGCGTGCGGGTCGTGCGCTTGCGCGGCGGCCTGCGCGAGAACCTGCGGTTCTTCCACCTCGTCGACCCGGCGATCACCCGCAAGCGCGACATCGACGGCGTCGCGATCAAGTCGCAGCAACCGCTCGGCGTGGTGTCCGTCGAGGAGGTCGGCGAGATGCCGCTCTACGACATCACCACCGGCACCGGTGACTTCATCGCCAACGGCGTCGTGTCGCACAACTGCTTCGCCCGCAAGACGCACTCCTACCTCGACCTCGACAGCGGCACCGACTTCGACAGCCAGCTGGTCGTGAAGGTCAACGCCCCCGAGGTGCTGTCCCGGCAGCTGCGGTCCCCGAAGTGGAAGCAGGAGCACGTCGCACTGGGCACCAACACCGACCCGTACCAGCGCGCGGAGGGCCGGTACGCCTTGATGCCAGGGATCATCGAGGCGCTGACCGCGTCCCGCACGCCCTTCTCGATCCTGACGAAGGGCACCCTCCTGGCCCGCGACCTCCCCCTGCTGGTCGCGGCATCGGAGGTGGTGCCGGTCGGCATCGGCGTGTCGCTCGCGTTGCTGGACCGCGACCTGCACCGGTCCCTCGAACCCGGCACGCCGACGCCGGCCGCGCGCCTCGACCTCGTGCGCAAGGTGCGGGAGGCCGGGCTGCCGTGCGGTGTGTTCGTGGCCCCGGTGCTGCCGGAGCTGACGGACTCGGTGGAACAGCTGGACTTCCTGCTGGAGCAGATCGCCGACGCCGGCGCCACCGGCGTGACCGTGCTGCCGCTGCACCTGCGTCCGGGCGCTCGCGAGTGGTTCGCGGCCTGGTTGCGGCGCGAACACCCGGACCTGATCGAGACGTACCGGCACCTGTACGGCAACGGGTCCTATGTGGACCGCGGCTACCGCAGGCGGCTGACCGCGCGCGTGACGCCGTTGATCGAGAAGCACGGCCTGGCGCCCCGCGGTCGTGCCGCGGACGCCGTCACCGGGGTGCCCGGTGACGACGACGGCGTGTGGCCCGACGGCAGTCTGCCGGTGGGCGTGCCGGCGCCGCGCGTGGACCAGGACCAGCTCACCCTGCTCTGATCCTGTTTTGACCTCTGTTTGACAGCTTTGTGGACGCACCCTCTTCCCCAGGGTGGTCCTCCACTCGCTCCGGCTTGACCGTTCGGACGCCCCAAGGTTCCCGCAGATGTACTGCGTGGCGGGCGCCGATGTCGCCCGCCACGCCGTTTCCCCGACCATTGCTCCGGCCGGTGGCTAGGCCCACCCGCCCTGGACCATGGTCTGGAACTTCCACTCGTCGCCGACCTTCACCAGCAGGTCGCCGTACCGCACCGAGGCCCCGTTGATCGTGCCGTCGGTGATGACGAACACCAGGTTGTCGTTGATGAAGTGCGGCGTCCTGGTTGACTCCATCTGCACCTCACCGCCCCCGACCTGCGCGCCCATCTCCTGGATGAACCGCTCGCGGTCCCACGTCACCGCGGACCCGTCGGTGACCGTGTTGATGGGGAACAGGGCCATGTCGGCCATCTTCTCGACCTCACCCGCGACGGCGAGCGCGTCCCACCGCGTGAACCAGTCCTGCACCTCTTCGTACGACATACCGTACATTGTACGGACTGTTTCCACGTTCGTCGAACGCCTCGCATTTTCGCTGCTCATGTGTGGTCTCGTCACTCCGACGGGTGAAGCTTGTCTGGATTCACGCCTGCGCCCGTCTTCTTCATGTCCGGATCCGCTCCCCGCCCTCCCTCGCAAGGAGGAAACGCGGGTGGGGGCGGCAGCTGTGGAAGAACGGAGGTGGGGTGAGGACATTTACAAGCAGGCTTGACTGTTTGTTTGTGGCCCGGAACACTCGGACCCGTGGAGACGAGGCAGCGGCAAGCCGACCGCACCCGCGAGACCAAGCGGAAGCTGATGGAGGCCACCGTCGAGTGCCTGGTCGAGCACGGCTGGTCCGGCACCACGACCACGGTGGTCGCCGAACGCGCCGGCGTGTCCCGCGGCGCCCAGCTGCACCACTTCCGCACCCGCGGCGAGCTGGTGGCGGCGGCGGTCGAGCACGTGGGCGCTGAAAGCGTCGAGGCGTTGAAGAGCCGGGCGGCCGTCGCCGAGAAGAGCACGCACGCGGTGGTGGAGCTGATCGCGGACTTCCACGCGAGTGACCTGTTCACCGCGGCCCTCGAACTGTGGGTGGCCGCGCGAACGGACCCCGAGCTGCGCGAGCAGGTGCTCCAGCTGCAGGCGCGGCTGGGCCGCGAGGTCTACGGCCTGGCACTGGAACTGCTCGACGCCGACGACACCAAGCCGGGCGTGAAGGACGCCGTGCAGGCAACCCTGGACCTGGTCCGCGGCCTGGCACTGGCGAACCAGCTCGGCGACGACACCAAACGGCGTGCCCACGTCGTGCGGTACTGGGCGAGGATGCTGGAGGAGCAGCTGTGATCACGGAACTGCTGGCCGACCTCGACGCCGAGTCGCGTGAGCTCGACGAGCTCGTGACGAGGCACGCGGACTGGACCACGCCGACACCGGCCGAGGGCTGGACCGTCGGCCACCAGATCGGCCATCTCATGTGGACGGACAAGGCCGCGGTCCTCGCGATCACGGACCCGGAGGCGTTCCAGGCGCAACCCCTGACCCCGGACATCGTCGACCGCACCGCGGCCGAGGCGGCGGCCCTGCCGGACCTGCTGGACCTGTGGCGCGACAGCCGCCGCGCACTGCGGGAGCACCTCGCCGCAGCCAGCGGCAAGATCGTGTGGTTCGGCCCGCCGATGAGCCCCGCCTCGATGGCGACCGCGCGGATCATGGAGACCTGGGCGCACGGCCAGGACGTGTTCGACGGCCTGGGCGTCACCCGCGAACCGACCGCGCGCATCCGGCACGTCTGCCACATCGGCGTGCGCACCATGGGCTTCGCCTTCCTGCTCAACGGCAAAGCCACCCCCGAGCAGGAGGTGCGCGTCGAGCTCGAAGGGCCGGGCGGCGAGGTGTGGACGTGGGGCCCGCAGGACGCGGAGAACCGGGTCACGGGGCCGGCGCTGGACTTCGCGTTCCTGGTGACGCAGCGGCGCAACCGCGAGCAGCTCAAGATCGAGGCCGTCGGGCCGGTGGCGCAGGAGTGGGTGCCGATCGCGCAGGCGTTCGCCGGGCCGCCCGGAGGCGGGCGGTGAGCGCTGGGACGCGAGCGGAGATGGAGAACGCGGGCAGGTTGGCGGGTTCTGCGAACGCGGACGGGCGCGGGACTGCGGGGCGTGTGGACGTGTGCGGGTCGGTGAGACCGGCGGGCGCGCACGGGCGCAGGTCGCACGATCTCGGCAACGCGAGCGGGCTCGGCAACGCGAGCGGGCTCGGCAACGCGAGCGGGCTCAGCAACGCGAGCGGGTGCGGCAACACAAGGCGGCGCGGCAACGCACAAAGTCAAGCCCCCCAGGCGGCCACCCGGTGATCCGCATCGGCAACGCCTCCGGTTTCTACGGTGACCGCCTGTCCGCGGTCCGCGAACAGCTGGAAGGCGGTCACCTCGACGTCCTGACCGGCGACTACCTCGCCGAGCTGCACCATGCTGATCCTCGGCCGCGACCGCATGAAGAACGCGGAGCTGGGGTACACCAAGACGTTCCTGCGGCAGATGGAGGACTGCCTGGCGCTCGCCCTCGACCGGGGCGTCAAGGTCGTCACCAACGCCGGCGGGCTCAACCCGGAAGGCTTGGCGCGCAAGCTCAAGGACCTCGCACCGGACACCAGGGTCGGGTACGTCACCGGCGACGACCTCAAGGACCGGTTCCCGGAGGCGTTGACCGCCAACGCCTACCTGGGTGCCTGGGAGGTCGCCGACTGCTTGACGCAGGGTGCGCAGGTCGTGGTCACCGGGCGGGTCACGGACGCGAGCCTCGTCGTGGGGCCGGCCGCGGCGCACTTCGGGTGGGGGCGCGGCGACTGGGACCGGCTCGCCGGCGCCACCGTCGCCGGGCACGTGCTGGAGTGCGGCACGCAGGCCACCGGCGGCAACTACTCGTTCTTCACCGAGATCGACGCGACGCACCCCGGCTTTCCCATCGCCGAGGTGCGCGAGGACGGCAGCAGCCTGATCACCAAGCACGACGGCACGGGCGGTGCGGTCACCGTGGACACCGTCACGGCCCAGCTGCTCTACGAGATCGGCGCACCGGAGTACCTCGGGCCGGACGTCACCACGCACTTCGACACCGTCCGGCTCCAGGAAACCCCGCGCGGTGTCGAGATCAGCGGCACCAGGGGCAGCCCACCGCCGGACACGCTCAAGGTGTGCCTCAACACGCTCGGCGGGTTCCGCAACGGCACCACGTTCGTCCTCACCGGACTCGACGTCGAGCAGAAGGCGGAGCTGGTCAGGGAACAGCTGCACCGGCGGATCGGCGAGCAGGACCTCACCTGGACGCTGGCCAGGACCGACCGGCCCGACGCCGCCACCGAGGAGCAGGCCAGCGCGCTCCTGCACGTCGTGGTCAAGACCGCGGACCCGAAGCGGGCCAAGGCGTTCAGCCGGGCGGCGGTCGAGCTCGCGCTGGGCAGCTACCCCGGCTTCCACGTCACGGCGCCGCCGAGTGACGGCACGCCGTTCGGCGTCTACCGGGCCGCGTACGTGCACCGCGGCGAGGTCAGCCCGAAGGCGGTGGTCCTGTGAAGCGGCCACTGGGCACCATCGCCGGCGCCCGCAGCGGAGACAAGGGCGGCGACGCCAACATCGGTGTGTGGGTGCGCACGGAAGCGCAGTACGCGTGGCTGGCGGAGACGCTCACCGCGGACCGGCTCAAGGAGCTGCTGCCCGAGGCCAGTGCGGTCACGCGGTACGAGCTGGCGAACCTCAAGGCGCTCAACTTCGTGCTGCACGGCCTGCTCGGCGAGGGCGTGGCCAGCGGCACCCGGTTCGACCCGCAGGCCAAGGCCCTGGGCGAGTGGTTGCGCAGCAGGGAAGTCGAGATCCCGGAGGAGCTCCTGTGATCACGAAGGACCTGTACGAGCGGAAGGAGCTCGGGGAGCTCGTCCGCGACTTCACGCGCAAGGAGGTCGTGCCGCACCTCGACCGGTGGGAGCGCGACGGCGAGGTCCCGCGCGAGCTGCACCGCAAGGCGGCGGAGCTCGGCCTGCTCGGCATCGGGTTCGAGCACGGCGACCTGCTCGACTCGGTCGTGCTCACCGAGGAGATCATCCAGAACGGCGGCTCGTCGGGGTTGATGGCGGCGTTGTTCACGCTCGGCATCGCGATCCCGCACATCTGGCAGTCGCGCGACGAAGACCTGATCGAACGGTTCGCGCGGCCCGCCATCCGCGGCGAGAAGATCGGCAGCCTCGCCGTCACCGAACCCGGCGCCGGGTCGGACGTCGCCGCGATCACGACCCGCGCGGTCAGGGACGGTGACCACTACGTCGTCAACGGCGCCAAGACGTTCATCACCTCCGGGTGCCGCGCGGACTTCGTCACAACCGCCGTGCGCACCGGCGGCGAGGGCTACCAGGGCATCTCGCTGCTCGTGGTCGAGGACGGGTTCACCCGCCGCAGGCTCGACAAGATGGGCTGGCACTGCAGCGACACCGCCGAGCTGCACTTCGACGACGTGCGGGTACCGGTGGCGAACCTGGTCGGCGAGGAGAACCAGGGGTTCGCGCTGATCATGCAGCAGTTCCAGGTCGAACGCGTCACCATGGCGGTCGAGGCCTACGCCACGGCCCAGCGCGCCCTCGACCTCACCGTCGAATGGGTGCGCAACCGCACGACGTTCGGCAAACCGCTCATCAAGAACCAGGTGGTGCGGCACAAGCTCGCCCACATGGCGCAGGAGGTCGAGCTGGCGCGGACCTACACGCGCGAGGTCGCGGCCAGGGTCGACCGCGGCGAGGACTGCGTCACCGAGGTCTGCTTCGCGAAGAACGCCGCCGTCGACGCGTGCGCCGAGGTCGTCGACGAGGCCGTGCAGCTGCACGGCGGCATGGGCTACATGCGGGAGTCCGAAGTGGAGCGCCACTACCGGGACGCCCGCATCCTCGGCATCGGGGGAGGTGCGAGCGAGGTGATGACCGAGCTCGCGGCACGACGATTGGGGTTCGCCTGATGGGCAACAGGGAGGCGCTGCTCGCGAAGATCGCGCAGCTGGACGCCGAGCACGCCAAAGCGCTCGCCGGAGGTGGGCCGAAGTACGTCGAACGGCACCACCGGCGCGGCAAGCTCCTCGCACGCGAACGCGTCGAGCTGCTCCTCGACGAGGACAGCCCGTTCCTGGAGCTGTCACCGCTCGCGGCCTGGGGCACTGACTTCCCCGTCGGCGCGTCCGTGGTCACCGGCATCGGCCGGGTCGAGGGCGTCGAGTGCGTGGTCGTCGCCAACGACCCGACCGTGCGCGGCGGGTCCAGCAACCCGTACACGCTGCGCAAGAGCCTGCGGGCCAACGACATCGCACTGCAGAACCGGCTGCCGGTGGTCAGCCTCGTCGAGTCCGGCGGTGCCGACCTGCCGACGCAGAGCGAGATCTTCATCCCCGGCGGCCGGGCGTTCCGCGACCTCACCCGGCTGAGCGCGGCCGGAGTTCCCACGATCACCGCGGTCTTCGGCAACGCCACGGCTGGCGGCGCGTACGTGCCGGGCCTGTCCGACTACGTGATCATGGTCAAGGACCGCTCCAAGGTGTTCCTCGGCGGTCCGCCGCTGGTCAAGATGGCCACCGGGGAGGACGCGGACGACGAGTCGCTCGGCGGCGCCACCATGCACGGCACCACGTCCGGGCTCGCCGACTTCGTGGCCGAGGACGAGGTCGACGCGATCCGCCTCACCCGCCGCGTCGTCGCCCGCCTCAACTGGCGCAAGCAGGGACCGGAACCGGCCGCCGTCGTCGAACCCCTGTACGACGCCGACAGCATCCTCGACCTCGTCTCCGAGGACCAGCGCGTCCCGTTCGACCCGCGCGAGGTCATCGCCCGGCTCGTCGACGGCTCGCAGTTCGACGAGTTCAAACCGCTGTACGGCACCAGCCTCGTCACCGGCTGGGCGCGCGTGCACGGCTACCCGGTCGGCATCCTCGCCAACGCCCGCGGCGTGCTCTTCAGCGAGGAGTCGCAGAAGGCCACCCAGTTCATCCAGCTCGCCAACCAGAGCGACACGCCGCTGGTCTTCCTGCAGAACACCACGGGCTACATGGTCGGCGCCCAGTACGAGCAGGGCGGCATCGTCAAGCACGGCTCGATGATGATCAACGCGGTGTCCAACAGCCGGGTCCCGCACCTCACCATCACCATGGGCGCCAGCTACGGCGCGGGCAACTACGGCATGTGCGGCCGCGCCTACGACCCGCGGTTCCTGTTCACCTGGCCCAACGCCAAGTCCGCCGTCATGGGCCCCGCCCAGCTCGCCGGCGTGCTGTCGATCGTGGGACGGCAGGCCGCGATCGCGAAGGGCCAGGAGTACGACGAGGAGCACGACGCCGCCATGCGCACCATGGTGGAGGCGCAGATCGAGGAGCAGTCCCTCGCACCGTTCCTGTCCGGCAAGCTCTACGACGACGGCGTGATCGACCCGCGCGACACCAGGACCGTGCTCGGCATCTGCCTCTCCGCTGTCCACAGCGGACCGATCAGGGGCGCCGACGGCTTCGGCGTCTTCCGGATGTGATGACCCCAGTGATCAAGACGCTCCTCATCGCCAACCGCGGCGAGATCGCCCGCCGCATCATCCGGACCTGCCGCGCCCACGGCATCCGCACCGTCGCGGTGTTCTCCGACCCCGACGCCGGCGCACCGCACGTGCGGGAGGCCGACCTCGCGGTCAACCTGCCCGGCGCGGCACCCGCCGACACCTACCTGCGGGCCGGCCTGCTCGTCGAGGCCGCGCTGAAGGCGGGCGCCGACGCCGTCCACCCCGGCTACGGCTTCCTCAGCGAGAACGCCGGCTTCGCACGCGAGGTCCAGCGGGCCGGCCTCACCTGGGTGGGCCCGGCACCGGACGCCATCGAGGCCATGGGCTCGAAGGTAGCCGCGAAGAAGCGCATGGCGGCCGCGGGCGTGCCCACGCTGCCCGAGCTCGACCCGGACACCGTCACCGAGTTCCCGGTGCTCATCAAGGCCTCGGCCGGTGGCGGCGGGCGCGGCATGCGGGTCGTGCGCGGGAAAGCGGAGTTCGCGGACGCGCTCGCCAGTGCGCGCCGCGAGGCCGAGTCGGCGTTCGGCGACCCCACCGTGTTCTGCGAGCCGCTGCTCGAACACGCGCGCCACGTCGAGGTGCAGGTCCTCGCCGACACCCACGGCACCGTGTGGGCGCTCGGCGAACGCGAGTGCTCCATCCAGCGCCGCCACCAGAAGATCGTCGAGGAGTCCCCGAGCCCCGCGGTCGGCGACGACGTCCGCGAACGCCTGTTCGCCGCCGCCGTGGCCGCCGCCGAGTCGATCGGCTACGTCGGCGCGGGCACCGTCGAGTTCATGCTGAAGGGCACCGACTTCCACTTCCTGGAGGTCAACACCCGGTTGCAGGTCGAGCACCCCGTCACCGAGCTGGTGCACGGCGTCGACCTGGTCGAGTGGCAGCTGCGCATCGCCGAGGGCGCCCGGCTGCCCGAGCAGGCACCACCGCCGCGGGGGCACGCCATCGAGGTCCGCCTCTACGCCGAGGACCCCGCGCACGACTGGCGCCCCGCCAGCGGCACGCTGCACCGCTTCACCGTGCCCGGCGACGTCCGGCTCGACAGCGGCGTCGAGGACGGGTCGGTCGTCTCCGTGCACTACGACCCCATGCTGGCCAAGGTGATCGCGCACGCACCGACCCGCGCGGCCGCCGCCCGCAAGCTCGCGGCGGCGCTGGAGAACGCGCAGGTCCACGGCCTGGTCACGAACCGCGCGCTGCTCGTGAACGTCCTGCGGCACGACGCGTTCCTCGACGGCGACACGCACACCGGGTTCCTCACCGAGCACGACCTCACCAGAACCGTCGACCCGCACCCGTTCGCGCTCGCGGCGGCACTGGCGGGCGCGGCCACCCGCCGGATCGGCGCGCTGCCGCTGGGCTGGCGCAACGTTCGCTCGCAGCAGCCGAAGGCGAGGTTCCTCTTCGGCGACGAGCAGATCGAGGTCGAGTACGACCCGGCGCAGGCCACCGCGGACACCG
This sequence comes from Lentzea chajnantorensis, assembly GCF_054300775.1. Classification (NCBI taxonomy): domain Bacteria; kingdom Bacillati; phylum Actinomycetota; class Actinomycetes; order Pseudonocardiales; family Pseudonocardiaceae; genus Lentzea; species Lentzea chajnantorensis. Next base: position 3,275,063 of record NZ_JBSDZT010000002.1, read on the forward strand.
TCACCCTCGACCTCGACGGCGTGCGCGTCCCGTTCCACGTCGCCCGGTACGGCGACACCGTCGAGGTCGACTCGCCGCGCGGGTCGGTGTCGCTGCGGGTCGTGCCGCGCTTCCTCGAACCCGAGACCGGGGTGGCCCCCGGTGCGACGGTCGCGCCGATGCCCGGCACGGTCGTCCGGGTGTCGGTGCGCCAGGGCGACCACGTGACCGCGGGGCAGGAGCTCCTGGTGCTGGAAGCCATGAAGATGGAACACCGGGTGCTCGCCGGCACCGCGGGCACCGTCACCGAACTCCTCGTCGAACGGGCGCAGCAGGTCAACGCCGGAGACGTCCTGGCCGTAGTGGAGGAACAGTGAGCTTCGTCGAGTCGCAGGAGCGGACCGCGCTGCGCAGGGCGGTCGCCGAGCTGGGTGGCAAGTACGGCACCGAGTACTTCGTCGCCAAGGCCCGCGCGGGGGAGAAGACCACCGAGCTGTGGCAGGAGGCAGGCAAGCTCGGCTACCTCGGCGTGGCCGTGCCCGAGGAGTACGGCGGCGGTGGCGGTGGCATCGGCGACCTCGCCGCGGTGTGCGAGGAGCTGGCCGCCGCCGGGTGCCCGTTGCTGCTCATGGTGGTCTCGCCGGCGATCTGCGCCACGGTGATCGCCCGGTTCGGCACCGATGAGCAGAAGGCCAAGTGGCTGCCCGGTTTCGCCGACGGCACGCTCAAGATGGCGTTCGCCATCACCGAACCCGACGCCGGGTCGAACGCGCACAAGCTGAAGACGAACGTCCGCCGCGACGGCGACGAGTGGGTCCTCAACGGCAGCAAGACCTACATCTCCGGCATCGACGAGGTCGACGCCGTCCTCGTGGTCTCCATCCAGGCCACCGGACCGGTGCTCGTGGTGGTGCCGGTGACCGCGGAGGGCTTCACCCACCACGAGATCGAGATGGACCTGCTGTCACCGGAGAAGCAGTTCACCCTCTTCTTCGACGACGTCCGGCTGCCCGCGGACGCCGTCGTCGGCGCACCGGACCAGGGCCTGCTCCAGGTCTTCGCCGGACTCAACCCCGAACGGATCATGGGCGCGAGCATGGCCACCGGCTCGGCCCGGCTCGCCATGCGCAAAGCCGTCACCTACGCCCGCCAGCGCCAGGTGTGGGAGACGCCGATCGGCGCGCACCAGGGCCTCTCCCACCCGCTCGCGAAGATCCACATCGAGATCGAGCTGGCCCGGCTCATGACCCAGAAGGCCGCCGCGCTCTACGACAGCGGCCACGACCGGGAGGCCGGTGAGGCCGCGAACATGGCCAAGTACGCGGCGGGCGAGGCCGTGGCGGCAGCGGTGGACCAGGCGATCCAGACCCACGGCGGCAACGGCCTGACCGCCGAGTTCGGCCTCGCGTCGATGCTCGGCATGTCACGGCTCTCGCGGATCGCGCCGGTGTCGCGGGAGATGATCCTCAACTTCGTCGCGCAGAACTCGCTCAAGCTCCCGCGCTCCTACTGACAGACTGCGCCGTCATGGGGACCTTCACGACTTCAGACGGCATCACGCTCGCGTACCACCCGGCAGGCGGCACCGACCCGCTGGTCTGCCTGCCGGGTGGGCCGATGCAGCACTCCTCCTACCTCGGCGACCTCGGCGGGCTGCCGAACACGCTCGTCCTCGACCTGCGCGGCACCGGCGACTCGCAGGCCGCGCCCCCGCAGACCTACCGCGCCGACCGCCAGGTCGACGACGTGGAGGCGCTGCGCCGCCACCTCGGCCTCGACCGGCTCCGCCTGCTCGGCCACTCCGCGGGCGGCACCCTCGCGGTCCTCTACGCGCAGCGCTACCCGAGGCACGTCAAGCAGCTCGTCCTCGTCGCACCCAGCCCGCGGGTCGTCGGGCTCGACGTCACCGACGCCGACCGCCGCGAGGTCGCCGAGCAGCGCAGCGCGGAACCCTGGTTCGCCGAGGCGTTCGCCGCGTTCGAGGACATCTGGGCCGGCCGGCCGACGGCCGAGAACTTCGCGAAGATCGCGCCGTTCCACTACGGCCGCTGGGACGACGAGGCACGTGCGCTCGACGCCCACCCGAGCAACGACGAGGGTGCCGCGCAGTTCTACGCCGAGGGCGCCCTCGACCCCGAGCAGACCCGCAAGGCGCTCGCAACCCTCGACGTGCCAACGCTCCTCATCGCCGGCGAGTACGACGTCGCACTGCCACCGAAGTGCGCGCGCGCGTACGCGGACCTGTTCCCCAACGCCGAGCTGGTCGTGCAGCCCGGCGCCGGTCACTTCCCGTTCGCCGACGACCCCGCGGCGTTCTCCTCGGCCGTCACCGGCGCGGTCCAGCGCATCCCGTAGAGACCGGGCCCGAAGTCGAGCGCGGCGGCGTGCGCGTAGCCCCAGGCGTCCACCGGGGCCGGGCGCACGCCGCCGGACAGTTCCACGCCCGCCGGACCCGACGCGAACTGTTCGCACACGGCAGGTGTCGCGCCGACCGGGAATTTGATCTCCAGCACGTAGTCGTGCACCCGTTCGGCGAACCGCCGGAAATGCGTGTGCTCGGCCGTCGGACGTGGATAGACCAATTCGTACTCGATCGCGATGGACTCGTCGGCGCACAGCGGTTCGGGGAACAACAGCTCCGCGACGAGCACACCGCTCGTGCGTTCCCGCGCGGTCCGCCCGACCCGGCACGACCGGATCGCCGTCAGCGCCGGCTGCGCCGAACCCGTCTCCTGGCACAGCACCCACCGGTCCACGCCGGCCTTCGTCGCCTGCATGACCTGCCGGGACCGCACCCCGCGCACCCCGCCGCACGGCGCGACGTCGACCCGGTCCTGCTGCGCGGTCAGCACCAGCCCCGACCCGTCCCACGCCGCCCGCGGCGACACCTCCCGCCTGCGCGAACGACCCCGCGGCCGGGGCGGGCCCAGCAGCCGTGAGAGCGCTGTCCTGGGCAGCCCCAGCACGTCCTCCAGGTGCGCCAGCGCCCTCAGCGACTCCGGTCGCTCCGGCCGGCGGCGCCCCGACTGCCAGTAGCTCAGCGCCGTCACGCTGATCGGCGCGCCGCGCACCCGCAACCGGTGCTGCAAGCGTTCGAGGCTGAGTCCCCGCACCTGGATCGCGACCCTCAGCGCGTCCGCGAACGGACCCGTCACCAACAGGTCGGCGAGCTCCTCGCGCGGTGGGTAGATCGTGAGCATCACCCCTCCGTTCCCGGAGTCAAGCACGAGAGGTTATCGGCAGCAAAGGGCGCGCGGTACAGCCGATCGGCGGTTTTGCGGCCGATGGAAACTCGGCAAGTTCAGATCTCGGGCCTATTTCGCCGCCAATGGTCCCGGGCGGGTTCCGCACACCCCTGCGACGGACACGACGACCAGCTGAGTGCCGGTCCGGCACGTGCTGCCCCGGCCCGTTCCCGAGCCGTTCCCCGTTCCCCGTTCTCCGCCCAGAAGAGAATCCCTGCTCCGAAAGGAAAACCGACTGTGAGAGCCCTGCTGGCAGTCGCCGCACTCACCGCCTCGGTCGTGGTCGTCCCGGCGGCCGCGGCCACCTCCTCCTACATCGTGGTGCTGAAGGACGGCGCCGTGTCCTCGTTCGCGGGCGAGGTGCAGCACCGGTACACCAGCGTCTTCACCGGGTACAGCGCCCGGCTGACCGCGCGCCAGCTGCGCGCGGTGCAGGCCGACCCGAACGTGTCCCACGTGGAGCGCGACGGACTGGTGCACGCCAACAGCGTCCAGCTCAACCCGCCGTGGGGCCTGGACCGCATCGACCAGCGGGCCCTGCCGCTCGACCAGCGCTACGAGTACACCAGCACCGGTGCGGGCGTGAACATCTACGTGATCGACACCGGCCTGCGGGTGACGCACACCGACTTCGGCGGACGGGCGCGCAACGGCTGGGACACCGTGGACAACGACGCGGTCGCCCAGGACGACAACGGTCACGGCACGCACGTCGCCGGCATCGCCGCGGGCACGAAGCACGGCGTGGCCAAGCGCGCCACCGTGTGGGGCGTGCGGGTGCTCAACGGGTCGGGCTCCGGCACGATCTCCGGTGTGATCGCGGGCGTGGACTGGGTGACCCGCAACGCCGTGAAGCCGGCGGTGGCGAACATGTCGTTGGGCGGGAGCGCTTCCACGGCGCTCGACGACGCGGTGCGGCGTGCGATCGCGTCCGGTGTCTCGTTCACGGTCGCGGCCGGCGGCAGCAACACCGACCCGGCCAACTCCTCGCCGCAGCGCGTGTCCCAGGCGATCTGCGTGGGCGCGCTGACGCAGAACGACACCAGGTCCTCCTCGTCGAACTACGGTCCGCTCGTCGACATCTGGGCGGCGGGTGTGAGCGTCCCGTCGGCGTGGAACTCCAGTGACACGGCGACGAACACCCTCTCCGGCTCGTCGATGGCGGCACCGCACGCGGCCGGTGTGGCGGCGCGGTACCTGGAGCTCAACCGCGCGGCGACGCCCGCGCAGGTGGAGAGCGCGCTGGTTACCACGGGCACCCCGGGAACGCCACCCGTCACTCGTATCCTTTACTGGCCGCCGACGCTGTGAAGCGTGAATTGTTGGGCGGCACAAGGCCGTCTTAATCCATAGGACACCCTTGGCAGGGACCGGATCTCTCCCTAGCGTCGAAAGCGCTTCGTTCCCCTGCAAAGAACGGAATGCACATCATGACGCGAAAGATCCGGTTCCTGGCCGGTGCCGGCGCGGCGACGCTCGCCATGTCGGTCCTCATGGTTCCCAACGCCTCCGCCGCCGAGGGCGAGGTCCTCTCCCTCAACGCCCCCGAGAAGATCGCGGGCAGCTTCATCGTGAAGTTCAAGGAGGGCAAGGGCAACTCGCACGCGCTGGCGTCGCGGTTCGGTGCCAAGGTCGAGCGCGACTACACGAGCTTCGGCGGCTTCAACGTGAAGCTGACCGAGAAGCAGGCCAAGCGCCTGGCCGCCGACCCGACGGTCGAGTTCGTCGAGGCCGACCAGGTCATCCACACGCAGGCGACGCAGACGAACCCGCCGTCGTGGGGCTTGGACCGCATCGACCAGCGCAACCTGCCGCTGGACTCGTCCTACAGCTACACCTCGACCGGATCGGGCGTCACCGCGTACGTCATCGACACCGGCGTGCGCATCAGCCACTCCACCTTCGGCGGCCGCGCCTCGAACGGCCGTGACTTCGTCGAGAACGACAACGTCGCGCAAGACGGCAACGGCCACGGCACGCACGTCGCCGGCACCATCGCGGGCTCGCAGTACGGCGTCGCGAAGAACGCGAGGATCGTCGCCGTCCGCGTGCTCGACAACAACGGCTCCGGCACCCTCGCCGGTGTCGCCGCGGGCATCGACTGGGTCGGCGCCAACGCCGTCAAGCCCGCCGTGGCGAACATGTCGCTCGGTGGCGGTGCCAACGCCACCCTCGACGCCGCCACGCGCAACGCCATCGCCAAGGGCGTGACCTTCGCGGTCGCGGCCGGCAACTCCAACGCCAACGCGTCCGGCTTCTCCCCGGCCCGCGTGAGCGAGGCGATCACCGTCGGCGCCACCGAGCGCAACGACGCCCGCGCGTCGTACTCGAACTACGGTTCGCTGCTCGACATCTTCGCGCCGGGCTCGGCCATCACCTCGGCCTGGAACACCTCCGACAGCGCCACCAACACCATCTCGGGCACCTCGATGGCCACCCCGCACGTCGCGGGCGCCGCTGCCAGGTACCTGTCCACCAACCCGTCGGCCACGCCCGCCCAGGTCGCCTCGTACCTGGTCGCGCAGTCGACGCCGTCCAAGGTGACCAACCCGGGTTCGGGCTCGCCGAACCGCCTGCTGTACCTCGCGCCGAGCGCGTGAACCGGGTCCGGCCGGTGAGCCGGGCCGCGTGAACTGAGCTGTGAGGGAAGGGCCGCGACACAGGTCGCGGCCCTTTTCGGCTGCACAGGAGGGTTTTTCCCGGCCGCGGCCGAGTCACCCGCTCACCCCCTGCTGCTGATGCCCGTGGAGCGACGGCGTCAGCGCGTGCAGCAGGGCGGGCGCGGCCGGAACGCGGCCGGCGAAGATCAGCGCCGTGGGTGGACGGGCGCAGGCGCACGACCTGCGTGAAAATCTGTCGGTGCGGCCAGCTAGCCTTGACGGAAAAGCTGACTTCGTCTACAAGGAGCCACCACCGTGTTGCGCACGCACGAGGCCGGATCACTCCGGGCCGAGCACGCCGGGCAGTCCGTCACCCTCACCGGGTGGGTCGCTCGCCGGCGGGACCACGGCGGTGTCATCTTCATCGACCTCCGCGACGCCAGCGGGGTCGCCCAGGTCGTGTTCCGCGAGGGCGAGATGGCCGAGCGCGCGCACCGGCTGCGCAGCGAGTACGTCATCAAGGTCACCGGCGACGTGAGCAAGCGGCCCGACGGCAGCGAGAACCCCGAGCTGCCCACCGGTGCCATCGAGGTCTACGTGAGCGACCTCGAGGTCCTCAACGAGGCCGCGCCGCTGCCGTTCCAGGTCGAGAGCGACGTGGAGCCGGGCGAGGAGGCCCGCCTCAAGCACCGCTACCTCGACCTGCGCCGGTCCACCCCGGCCAAGTCCATCCGGCTGCGCAGCGAGGTCAGCCGCATCGCCCGCGAGGTGCTGCACGGCGAGAAGTTCGTCGAGGTCGAGACGCCGACCCTGACCCGCAGCACGCCCGAGGGCGCGCGCGACTTCCTGGTGCCCGCGCGGCTGCGGCCGGGCAGCTGGTACGCGCTGCCGCAGTCGCCGCAGCTGTTCAAGCAGCTGCTCATGGTCGGCGGCCTGGAGCGCTACTACCAGATCGCCCGCTGCTACCGGGACGAGGACTTCCGCGCCGACCGGCAGCCGGAGTTCACCCAGCTCGACATCGAGATGAGCTTCGTCGAGCAGGACGACGTCATCACGCTCACCGAGAAGCTGCTGGCCGCGATCTGGAAGGAGACCAAGGACGTCGAGCTGCCGCTGCCGTTCCGCCGGATCTCCTACGCCGAGGCCATGGCGAAGTACGGCTCGGACAAGCCCGACCTGCGCTTCGAGCTGGAGCTGACCGAGCTCACCGAGTACTTCAAGGACACGACGTTCCGAGTGTTCCAGGCGCCGTACGTGGGTGCCGTGGTCATGCCCGGCGGTGCCTCGCAGCCGCGCCGCACGCTCGACGGCTGGCAGGAGTTCGCCAAGCAGCGCGGCCACAAGGGGCTCGCGTACGTGCTGGTCGGCGAGGACGGCACGCTGGGAGGGCCGGTCGCGAAGAACCTGACCGACACCGAGCGCGACGGCCTGGCCAAGGCCGTGGGCGCCAACCCCGGCGACTGCATCTTCTTCGCCGCCGGTGAGGCCCGCGACGCCCGCGCCCTGCTCGGTGCCGCGCGTGTCGAGATCGCCACCCGCGTCGGCCTGATCGACGAGAACGCCTGGGCGTTCGCCTGGGTCGTCGACTTCCCGATGTTCGAGGCCGTCGACAAGCTGGAGGCCGGCGACGTCGCGGTCGGCGGCGGCAAGTGGACCGCCCTGCACCACGCGTTCACCTCGCCGACCCCGGAGTGGATCGACAACTTCGAGACCGACCCGGGCAACGCGCTGGCCTACGCCTACGACGTGATCCTCAACGGCAACGAGCTCGGTGGCGGCTCGATCCGTATCCACCGCGCCGACGTGCAGCAGCGCGCGTTCAACGTGATGGGCATCGGTGCCGAGGAGGCGCAGGAGAAGTTCGGCTTCCTGCTCGACGCGTTCAAGTACGGCGCCCCGCCCCACGGCGGCATCGCGCTCGGCTGGGACCGCCTCTGCATGCTGCTCGCGGGCGTCGACTCGATCCGCGAGGTCATCGCGTTCCCGAAGTCCGGCGGCGGTTTCGACCCGCTGACCGCGGCTCCGGCGCCGATCACCGCGCAGCAGCGCAAGGAAGCCGGCGTGGACGCGAAGCCCGACCAGAAGAGCTGAGCGGGATCGATTCCGCAGGAAGATCGTCCGGGAGGGCAACCTCCCGGACGATCACGCGCGTTTCCCACAACATGGGACCGGATCGCCTGAACGAGCGGCTACTTGATCGGTATTGACGCGACCGGCTCGAACGATCGGGTTGATCTGCCCGTACCGGGCAACGGAAGGTGTTTGCACACGTCCAGGGCTCGGAGGGGTGTTGTGGGAACGTGGGGACCGCGGTGAACCGGTGGTGGTGACCGCAACGGGGCCTGATCGGCGTCAGCCGGGCGCACGGGCATGGGGAGTAGGGTCGGAGGGGATGAGCGTGGAGATCACCGCGGGCCCTCCCGACACGACTTCACCGGAGATCGTCGAAGCCGTCGAGGCCGCCGAGCGGGTACTGACCAGGCGCCTGGGCGCACAGGTGCGCCTTGCGGACCCCGAGGCACTCGGGGGGACCGGCCGTTCCGTCGTCATCCGGGTCAGAGTGGCCTCCTCGCCGTTCTCGATGCCGCGCACGCTGGTGGTGAAGCGCTACCCGCCCGCCGCCGGTGACCGCGACCCGTGGGCGCACGAGGCCGTCAGCCACCAGCTGCTCACCGCGCTGCCCGCGGAGGAGCGCGCCACACCGGAGCTGTTCGCCCACGACGGCACGTCCCGGCTGGTCGTCCTGGAGGACCTGGGTCGAGCGCCGCGGCTGTCCGAGAAGCTGCACGGCAAGGACGCGCGGGTCGCCGAACGCGGCCTGTTGTCCTGGGCGCACGCCATGGGGCGGCTGCACGCCACGACGGCGGGCAGGGACGCGGACTTCGACGCGTTGATGCGCCGGGCCGGTGCGCAGTGCTGCCAGGACCCGATCGCGGTCGACGTGCACGCGGCGATCGCCGGGTTACCGGGGCTGCTGGAGACCGAGCTGGCCGTGGAAACCTCCGCGCACGCCGTCGAGTTCGCGGTCGCGGCGGCGAAGGCGTTCAGCACGTCGCGGCGCAGGGCGTTCAGCCCGTCCACGTCGTGCCCGGACAACCACCTGGTCACCTCGCGCGGCGTGCGGTTCGTCGACTTCGAGGGCGGCTGCGTCCGCGACATCGTCTTCGACGCGGCCAGCCTGCGGGTGCCGTTCCCGTCCTGCTGGTGCGGGTGGGGGCTGCCGCCGGGCATGTCCGAGGCCATGGTCGCCGCCTGGCGGGCCGAGGTGGGCTCGGTGTGGCCGGAGATGGATGACGACGCGGTGCTCTTACCCCGGCTGCTGCAGGCCCAGCTGCTGTGGGTGTGGCTCGCGACGTGGCGTGCGCTGTCCAAGCCCATGCCGAGCGTCGTGAACGCCCCGCCGCGCAGCGTCGTGCTGGCGGGCCGGTGGGTGCGGCTGCGGGCCGACGCGCTGGTCCTCGGCGAGCAGACCGTCGCCTCGCACGCCGACGCCGTCATCGGGGCGCTGGCCGAGCGCTACGGGTCCGAGGTGCTCGAACTCCCGCTTTACCCGGCATTTCGCTGAACGGTTCCCGCACGGTCATCCCGGGCTCACCGGGCCGGTCGATCCTGGGGCACGTGCTGGTGCTTCTCGGTGACTCGACAGCGGTCGGGATCGGCGACCTCGTACCCGGCGGCTGGCGCGGCTTCGGCCCCCTGCTGTCGGCGGCCTACGAGCACAACGGCTACCGCAACCTCGCCGTCTCCGGTGCGCGGATCGCGGACGTGCGGCACCTGCAGCTGCCGCAGGCGCTGCGGCTCGCGCCGAAGGCCGCCGTCGTCATCGCCGGCGTCAACGACACGCTGCGCTCGGACTTCTCCGCCCGGCAGGCGCACTCCGACCTCGACCACGTCTGCCGCGAGCTGACCGCCGCCGGCTGTTCCGTGGTGACCGTGCGGTTCCACGACCAGGGCCGCGTGTTCACGCTGCCCGGCCGGCTGCGGCGGGTGCTGCGCGGCCGCATCGACGAGCTCAACCGGGTCGTCGACGTCGTCGTCGCCCGGCACGGCGTCCGCTGCGTCGACCTGCACGCGCTGCCCGGCGCGTACGAGCCGGGCACCTGGGCGGTCGACCGGCTGCACCCCTCCGAGCTGGGGCACCGCATGCTCGCGAAGGCCTTCGCGCACGAGCTGCGCGCGTGCGGTCACGCGTTCGGTGAGATCAGCCTCGACTGCTCCGGCGGGCGCGAGCTGACCGTCTGGCACCACGTGGCGTGGCTGCTGCTCAAGGGCGTCCCGTGGGTGTTCCGGCGCGGCGCCGACCTGCTGCCGCTGCTGTGGAACGAGACCTCAGCCGCGCAGCGAGACGGTGAACGTGGTCTGCCCTGGGACGCTCTGCACGGACACCTCGCCGTCATGGGCGCCGACGACGGCAGCCACGATGGACAGCCCCAGCCCCGTGCTGCCGGCGGCGCGTGACCGGGAGCTGTCGCCGCGCGCGAACCGCTCGAACACCTCCAGCCCCTCGGGGATGCCCGGCCCGTCGTCGGTGACGGTCAGCTCCACCTGTCCGTTGTGGACGGACAGGCCGGTCGTGACCGTCGTGCCGGGCGGGGTGTGCGTGCGCGCGTTGGACAACAGGTTGCCGAGCACCTGGTGCAACCGCTGCACGTCGCCGATGACCGTCACCGGTTCGTCGGGCACGGCGATCTTCCAGCTGTGGTCCGCGGAGGAGATGCGGGCGTCACCGACCACGTCCAGCACGAGCCGGGTGAGGTCGACCTCCGCGCGTTCCAGCGGCCGGCCGTCGTCGAGGCGGGCCAGCAGCAGCATGTCCTCCACCAGCGACGTCATCCGCACCGCCTCGGACTCCACCCGGCTCATCGCGTGCGCGACCCGCGGGCTGAGCTCCTCGCCGGAGCGCCGGGTCAGCTCGGCGTACCCGCGGATCGCGGCCAGCGGCGTGCGCAGCTCGTGCGAAGCGTCCGCGACGAACCTGCGCACGCGCGTCTCGCTGTCGTGGCGGGCTTTCAGCGCGGCACCGACGTGGCCGAGCATCCGGTTGAACGCGAGCCCGACCTTGCCGACCTCGGTGTCCGGGTCGGTCTCCGGCACGCGTTCGGCGAGCGCGACCTCACCGGAGTGCAGCGGCAGCTCGGCGACACGGGCCGCGGTGGCGGCGACCCGGTCCAGCGGCACGAGCGCGCGCCGGACGATCCGCTGGCCGGCCAGCGCCGCCGCGGCCACCCCGGCCGCCGTCAACGCCACCAGCAGCCACACCATCCGCCACACGACGTCGTCCACCGGACCCGACGGCAGGCCCTTGATCTGCGCCGGTCCGACGTTGACGCGGAACGTGCCCTTGTCGCCCATGTCCACGGTGTGGTCGCCGGGACCCAGTCCGGTCAGCTGCCGCCGCTCGTGGTCCGTCATGGGCAGCGTGCGCGTGCCGGGCAGCTCGATCGTGCCCTCCACGCCGCCTTCGGTGACGCGCGCGTTGATGCCCCGGGCCCGCTGGCCGACCGCCGGTTGCACCATCTCCCGGACCTGGCGGTCGAGGTCGTGCGTGAGGAACCCGTGCAGTGCCGGCACCGCGACCGCGCCCGTGCCGACCGACAGCGCCAGCAGCACCGCGACCTGGCCGGCGATCAGCTTGCCCCGCAGCGTCTTCGGCCACGGCGCGCGCGGGCGGCCGTCGCTACGCCGCGGGCTTGAGGACATAGCCCGCGCCCCGCACGGTGTGGATCATCGGCGCCCGTCCGGCGTCGATCTTCTTGCGCAGGTAGGAGATGTACAGCTCGACGATGTTCGCCTGGCCGCCGAAGTCGTAGCTCCACACCCGGTCGAGGATCTGCGCCTTGCTGAGCACCCGCCGCGGGTTGCTCATCAGGTACCGCAACAGCTCGAACTCGGTCGCCGTCAACGAGATGTGCTCACCCGCCCGCGTCACCTCGCGCGTGTCCTCGTTCAACACCAGATCGCCGACAACGAGCCGTGCGCCCGCGTCCTCCTCCGTGACACCGGTGCGCCGCATGAGTGCACGCAACCGAAGCACGACCTCTTCGAGGGAGAACGGCTTCGTCACGTAGTCGTCGCCACCGGCCGTGAGCCCCGTGATGCGGTCTTCCACGGCGTCCCGCGCGGTCAGGAACAGCACCGGCAGGGCCGGCTGCTCGGCCCGCATCCGCCGCAGCACCTCGTACCCGTCGAAGTCGGGCAGCATCACGTCCAGCACCACCGCGTCCGGCTGGAACTCCCGTGCCGTGCGGACCGCCGTCGTGCCGTCGAGCGCCGTGCGCACGTCCCACTTCTCCATGCGCAGCGCCATCGTCATCAGCTCGGCCAGTGTGGACTCGTCGTCCACCACGAGCACCCGCACGGGCTGCCCGTCCGGCCGGCGGAGTTCGGCTTCCATCGCGCGCATGGCTCCCATCGTGACCGGTCATCCTGTGTACCGCCTGTGAGACCGTCCACCGTTCGGGCGATCAGCAGTTACGTCAATTGTGAGCAGCTATGTTCGGTCGGGGGACCCGACGACCGCCCGGAGGTGAGCGTCCTGCGCACGTTCACGCTGACGGTGATGGGGACGACCGATCTGCACGGCAACCTCTTCAACTGGGACTACTACCGCGACCGGGAGTACGACGACTTCGCGCACGACGACGTCGGGCTCGCGAAGATCTCGACGCTGGTGGCCGGCGTGCGCGCCGAGGTGGGCCGGCACCGCACGTTGTTGTTGGACGCGGGCGACACGATCCAGGGCACGCCGCTGGCCTACTACTACGCCAAGGTCGAGCCGATCACCCGCACGCACGTGCACCCGATGGCGGCCGCGATGAACGCCATCGGCTACACGGCAGCGGTGCTGGGCAACCACGAGTTCAACTACGGCCTCGACGTGCTGCGGATGTTCGAACGGCAGCTGGACTTCCCGCTGCTCGGGGCGAACGCGGTCGACGTCGCGACCGGGCTGCCCGCCTTCCCGCCGTACGTGGTGAAGACGGTGTGGCGCACCGGTGGCCCGCCGTTGCGGGTGGGCGTCCTCGGGCTCACCAACCCCGGCATCGCGGTGTGGGACAAGGTGCACGTCGAGGGCGTGCTGACGTTCCCGGGGCTGGTGGAGCAGGCGCTGCGCTGGGTGCCGGAGGTGCGGCGCCAGTCCGACCTGGTGGTGCTGGTGGCGCACTCGGGCGCGGACCTGTCGTCGTCGCTGGGCGACCAGGTGCCGTTCCCGGAGAACTGCGCGGAGCTGGTCGCGGAGACCGTGCCGGGCATCGACGCGATCCTGGTGGGACACGCGCACGTCGAGATCCCGCAGCGGTTCGTGAGGAACAGGGTGACCGGGCGGCGGGTGCTGCTGACCGAGCCGCTGTACTGGGGCAAGCGGTTGTCGGTGCTGGAGTTCGACCTGGAGCACGACGGCGGCTGGCACCTGACCGGGTCGCGGTCCTCCGTGCTGGTGTCGGCGGCGGTGCCGGAGGACCCGCGGATCGTGCGGCTGCTGCGGCACGACCACGAGAAGGTCGTGCACCACGTCAACGGGCGGATCGGCACCTGCCGTGCCGCGATGTCGGCGGCGCGGTCGCGGTTCGAGGACACGCCCGCACTGCGGTTCATCAACCACGTGCAGGCGCTGGAGCTCAAGAAGTCCACGTCGCTGCCGGTGCTGTCGCTGTGCGCGCCGTTCAACCGCGGCGCGGCGATCCCGGCCGGCGAGGTGTCCATCCGCGACGTCGCCGGGCTGTACATCTTCGACAACACGCTCGTGGGCGTGCGGCTGACCGGCGCGCAGCTGCGCGACTTCCTGGAGGAGTCGGCGCGCTACTTCCGCCAGGTCACCGCCGCGGGGCCGTTCACGCCCGAGGAGGTGTCGGCCGACGTGCCCGACTACAACTTCGACATCGCCCACGGCCTGGACGCCCCGCTGACCTACGACGTCGACATCGCCCGACCGGCCGGTTCGCGCATCACGAACCTGTCCTACGGCGGGGTGCCGGTGGCCGGTGACGAGGAGTTCGCGGTCGCGGTGAACAACTACCGGCAGGCGGGCGGCGGCGACTTCCCGCACATCGCGACCGCCCCGGTGCTGCTCGACCGGCGGCAGGAGATCCGGCAGCTGCTGATCGACTGGGTGAAGGCCGCGGGCGTGCTCGACCCCGCCGACTTCACCCGCACCGACTGGCGGCTCGTGGCCGGCGGCCACCCCGTCGTGATTTCCACGACCGGGTGAATTCTCCGGCGCGGTCCTGGGCCTTTCACCGCAGGCGGTGGCAACCGGACGGCCGGATGGGATAGGCCAGACGCGTGCAGTTGCCGCAGCGCGTCGCCATCGGCGCCATCGCCGTGCCGCTGCTGCTCGCCTCCGTGGGCGTCGCGGTGCACGCCGGGCAGGCCCCCGCGGCCGTGCCCGGCCAGCTCGTGCTCGCCGTGCGCTCGGCCGAGGTCGTGCTGGCCGGCGCCGCCACCCCGGCCGAACGCCAGGAGGTGGCCGACGCCGTGCGCTCGGTCGCCGAGAAGCACCGCGTCACCGACCTGATCACCCCGTCCACGACCGTGCGGCTGCCGGTCGCCGCGGACGAGGTCGCCTCGGTGCTGCGCGCGGTGCTCGGCGCGGACGTCACCGACTTCACCGCCGTCGTCCACACCGGACACCTCGTCGCCTCGGCACGCGTACCCGACCACACGCGTGCGGGCGCGCTCAGCGACGCCCTGCGCGCCGCGGCCCCCGGCCTGCGGGTCGACGAGGACTTCACGACTACGGGCTAGGAGCCTTCGCGTTGTTCGGGTTCTTCCTCCAGATGTTCCTGCTGTGCGCGGGCGCCTTCCTCGCGGGCGTGCTGCTCACCTGGCTGACCATGCGCTCTCGTGCGGCCGCGCAGCCGGAGACCCGCCTCTCGATCATGGAGGACCCGGTGCCGCCGGCGCCCGCGATCAAGGCGAACTCGCGCACGATGATGTTCCACACGCCCGAGTCGCCCTACTACAAGCGGATGAAGGGCGACGTGGTCTTCCACTCCGCCGAGGACGCGCTGCGGGCCGGGTACACGATGTGGACGCCACGGCCGCGCGTGCCGGCGACGACCTGACCAGGGCTCGCCGCTGGGGGCAGCGGTCAGGCCGCGGCGCGCGACCAGGCGTCGAGGGCCAGGTAGTCGGCATCGGTCAGGCCGTGGCGCGGGTCGACGCGGTGCAGGAGGGCTCGCTCGTGGTGCTCGGCGACCCAGAGGCGGTCCTTCCCGGTGATCTCGTCGTCGACCCAGGCGAACGGCCGGGTGCCTGCCAGCGCGACCAGGCCGCGGGTCTTCCAGTGCAGGCCGTCGCGGAAGTCGCGGTCCTCGGTCTCCTGGTCCTCCTGCCAGGTCGCGACGGGCAGTTCAGGCAGGCCCAGGAGGGGCGCGAGGAGGTCGTTGGCGTCGTCCATCCAGGTCGTGGCCCAGACGAGCTCGCACGGCAGCGCGGCGAGCCAGGGGCCGTGCATCGGGTCGAGGCGGGCGAGCAGCGGGTTCTCGTGGGCCGGGCCGGTGTGCCTGGTGCCGGCGAACGGGAGCAGCGGGCCGTCGACGTCGAGGAAGAGCAACGGGAGCCGGGCCATGCCGGCCACGGTAGTGCTCGTAGGCTGGTCAGCGTGATCGGTGACGTGCTCAAGCCCGGCCTCGACGTCCTCTTCTGCGGCATCAACCCCGGCCTGGTCTCGGAGGCGACCGGGCACCACTTCGCCCGGCCGGGAAACCGGTTCTGGCCCGCGTTGCATTTGTCCGGGTTCACGCCGCGGCTGTTCGCGCCGACCGAGCAGGAGGGGCTGCTCGAACTCGGGCTCGGCATCACGAACGTCGTCGCACGCCCGTCGGCCAAAGCCGATGAATTAACAATTGACGAGATGAAAGCCGGTGCGGTCGTGCTGACCGAAAAGGTTCGCACCTATTCACCGAAGGTTCTCGCGGTGCTCGGTGTGACCGTGTACCGCAGTGCGTTCGGGCGGAAGAAGGCGCAGGTCGGGCCGCAGGACGAGACCGTGGGCGGTGCGCGGGTGTGGTTGCTGCCCAATCCGAGCGGGTTGAACGCGCACTGGCAGCTGCCCGCCCTCGCCGAGGAGTTCGCCCGGCTGAAAGCGAGCGTGTAGCGCCGGAACGGCAGTTCATATTCGGAACCACTCGCAGTGGCGTGGACGGGGACAACCGTGGTCTGGTTGCATCGACTTCTGCGTCCATTCGAGTGGCCTTCGCCAGCAGGTGGAACCGGGTGCTCGAACGTGGCGTCAGAATTTGACCTTGACGCGCAGAACTCGGTGAATCTTCAACACTGGTGGGGGCGCAGTGGAAGTCAGGATTCTCGGGCCGGTCGAGCCGCCGGTGCCACCCAAGCCCGCGCAGATCCTGGCCGTGCTGGCGGTCGAGTGCGGGAAGGTCGTGCCCGTCGACCGGCTGATCGACCTCATCTGGGGTGAGGACCCGCCGCCGCAGGCCCGCAAGTCGCTGCAGGTGCACATCTCCAGCCTGCGCAGGGCCGGGTTGCCGGTGGAGCACCGGGCCGCCGGGTACGTGCTGGCCGCCGAACCGGGGCACGTCGACCTGCACGCCTTCCGCCGGCTCGTCGCGAGCGCGCAGGAGACCGCGGAGCTCAGGGTCAAGGCCGAGCTGCTCGCCAGGGCGCTGGAGCTGTGGCGCGGCACGCCGGTCGTGTTCGCGCAGACCCTCGACGTGCAGCGGCTCGCGGCGGCCGAGGCGTGGGCGGACGCCGAGCTGGCGCTGGGGCGGCACGCCGGGCTGATCGACGCGCTGGGCGTGTTCGTGGCCGAGTACCCGCTGGCGGAACGGTTGCGCGGGCAGCTCATGACCGCGCTCGCGCGGGGTGGGCGGCGGGCGGACGCGATGCGGGTGTTCCGCGAGACGCGCCGGGTGCTCGTGGACGAGCTGGGCGTCGAGCCGGGGGAGCAGCTGCAGCAGCTGTACCGGGACGTGCTGGAGGGCGCGCGGGACACGCGCCGCAACTACCTGCCGCGCGACGCCGGGGACTTCACCGGGCGGGCCGCGGAGCTGGACCGGCTGCTCGGTGGCGACGGCGGCGTGTGGTGGATCGAGGGGCCGGCGGGCGTGGGCAAGACGGCGCTCGCCGTCCACGCGGCGCACCGGCTGGCCGAGCGGTACCCGGACGGGCAGCTGTTCGTGGACCTGCACTCGCCGTCGGGGGCGCTGGACGCGTTGCTGCGGGCGATGGACGTGCCCAGCGAGCGGGTCCCGGAGAGCCCGGAGGAACGCGCGGCGCTGTGGCGGGCCCAGGTCGGCGGGCGGCGGGTCGTGATCGTTCTGGACGGCGTCACGAGCGTGTCGCAGGTCCGGCCGCTGCTGCCGGGCAGCCCCGGCTGCCTCACCCTGATCACCAGCCGCAGCCGGCTCTGCGGGCTGGAGGGCGTGCACCGGGTCCCGCTCGACGTGCTGGGCGACGACGAGGCGGTCACGCTGCTGGCGCGCATCCTCGGCGACGACCGGGTCGCCGCCGAACCGGAGCAGGCCACCGAGGTCGCGCGGCTGTGCGGGTACCTGCCGCTGGCCGTGCGCATCACCGGCGCGCGTCTGGCCGGGCGCGCGCACTGGCCCGTGTCGAAGCTCGTGCGGCGGCTGGCCGATGAACGCAGCAGGCTCGACGAGCTCGTGGCCGACGACCTGGCCGTGCGGTCGAGCCTGGAGCTCACCTACCGGTCGCTGGGCGAGGACGTGCGCCGCGCGTACCGGGTGGTCGGGTTCCTCGGGCTGCCGGAGGTGCCGAGCTACCTGTGGGTGCACCTGCTCGACGAGGACGTGCTCGACCAGCTCGTCGACGCCCGGCTGCTCGACGTCACCGGCAACGCCCGCTACCGCATGCACGAGCTGGTGCGGCTGCACGCCAGGGAGCTCGCCGAGGCAGAGGACCCGCAGCGGGAGCGCGAGGACCTGGTGCGCAGGGCCGTGATCGCCGCACTGTCCACCGTGGACGGTCTGACCGAGCAGCTCTTCCTCGCCGTTCCCCGCATGCAGGACTCGCTGGGCGTGGTCACCGCGGTGGCGCGGCCCGCGGACAAGGACGCCTGGTTCGCACGCGAGGAGTCCGTGCTGACCCGGCTGGTGGAACGCGCGGCGGAGCTGGGGCTCGCCACCACCGCCTCGCAGCTGGCCGAGGTGCTGGTGTTCGCGTGGTTCGGGCTGCGCAACCGCTACGAGGCCTGGGAACGAACACACACGGCCGCACTGGAGGCGGTGTGGCGCGCCGGTGACGTGCGGCTGGAAGCGGTCCTGAGGTGCAGCCTCGGGCAGATGCACTACAAGCGGGACAACCTGGTCGAGGCGCGCTCGTGGTTCGGCACGGCGCAGACGTTGTTCGTGGGCCTGAACGACCAGCACGGTGAAGCCGTCGCGATGAACGGCATCGGCATGGTGTGCCGCGACCTCGGCGAGTACCCGTGCGCGCTCGAAGCCCTCGGCCGCGCACGGGAGCTGCTGGCGGGCAACGACACCGAGGGCGTCGCGCACGCGTTGTACGGAATCGGCTCGGTGCACCGGGAACTGGGCGACGACGAGCAGGCGCTCGACACGCTGCACGAGGCGGAAGCCGCCTACCGCAAGGCCAACAGCCGCCGAGGGGAGGCACTCGCGGCCCGCGGCATCGGACTGGTGCACCGGGCGCGCGGCGAGCTGGACCTCGCCGAGGAGCACGTCGTGCGCGCCCACGAGATGGTCGCGGGCACCGGTGACGAGCTGCTCGGCTGCTACACCGCCCAGGCGTGGGCGAAGGTGCTGCTGCGCAAGGGCGACTTCGACCCGGCGCGGGAGCTGCTGGGCACCGCGCTGGACGGCTGCCGCGACGTCGGCGACCGGTTCGGCGAGGCGCTGGTCCGCCGCACGCTGGGGGAGTGGCGGCTCGCCCGCGGCGACCACGCCGGTGCGCGGCTGGTGCTGACCGAGGCGCTCACCGCGTGGACCGACATGGGTCTGCGGCTGTGGCGCGCGAGGACGTTGCGGGACCTCGGCGCGGCCCACGCCCGCCTGGGGGACGCGGTGGGCGCGGACCGCTGCTGGCGCGAGGCCGCGACCCTGTTCGCGCGACTGGGCACCCGTGAGTCGGGGGAGGTGCTCCAGTGGCGCGCGCGGTGGCCGGCGCAGCGGCCGCCGCTGGGGTTCCTCGCGATCAGCTGATCTCCACGGCGACGACACGAAGCCGGAGCAGTCCGTCCGGTACTCCTCGTTCCCATGGCCGGTGCTCCGGTCCTGCTCGGTGGTGACGACCCGATTCGACCCCGCACCGCCAAAAAACGGCCAAAGAACGGCCGAACACCGCGTTAGGCCTTCCTTTACCGCCCCTGCCTAGCTTTCGCGCCACCATAGGGCTGAAGGAGAGACAGCATGTTCGCACGCACGATCGCCGCTGTGGCCGCGATGCTCGCGGCCCTGGTGATGGGCGCGTCCGTCGCATCGGCGGCCCCGGCCAAGTACACGCACTCGCAGGCGACCGCACAGCTGAGCGCGGCCGGCATCACCTGGTCCTCCAGCGGCGGCTGCAGCGACCGGAACAGGTCGAACTGCACGTCGTTCGAGCAGGTGAACCAGACGACCATCGCGGGAGCCAAGACGTTCAAGAGCGCGACGGGCTGCGCGCTGAACATCACCGGCGGCACCGAGACCGGGCACGCGTCGGGCACCTACTCGCACTGGAACGGCTACAAGCTCGACTACTCGCTGTCGAGCTGCGTCACCAACTACATCAAGTCCCGGTTCTCGTCCATCGGCGGCAACAAGTGGCAGTCGAGCTCGGGCAACGTCTACTACCTCGAGTCGAACCACTGGGACGTGACGTACTACAACTGCGGCGGGTGCTGACCCGCGCCGTTGTTGCCGATCGGGCCGCGGGGCCGGTAGTAGTTGTCGGGTGATCACACTCGGCGCCGTCTACCGGCCCCAGCTGCCGCCCGAACGCCTGCGACCCGTCGTCCTCGCCGCGGAGGAGTCCGGGTTGGACTCGCTGTGGCTGTGGGAGGACTGCTTCCTGGAGAGCGGGATCGCCGCCGCCTCCGCCGCGCTGGCGTGGACGGAACGGCTGAAGGTCGGCGTGGGGCTGCTGCCGGTGCCGCTGCGCAACGTCGCGCTGACCGCGATGGAGACCGCGACGCTGGAGCGGATGTTCCCCGGCCGCGTCACGATCGGCGTCGGGCACGGCGTGCAGGACTGGATGGGCCAGGTCGGCGCGCGGGTGTCGTCGCCGCTGACGTTGCTGCGCGAGTACACCGGTGCGCTGCGGGCGTTGCTGGCGGGCGAGCGGGTCACCACGTCCGGCCGGTACGTGTCGCTGACGGACGTGGCGCTGGACTGGCCGCCCGCCGCACCGGTGCCGGTGTACGTCGGCGGCCTCGGGCCGAAGACCCTGGAGCTGGCCGCGCAGATCGGCGACGGCACCATCCTCGACTCGTCGGCGGACCTGGAGCGGGTGCGGTCGGTCCGGTCCTCCCGCGAGCACCCGGTGGTCGTCTACGTGGAGACCGGCTCGCGCGACCGCGGGCACGTGAGCGAGCTGGTGGCGTCGATGGCCGAGGCGGGCGCGTCGAGCGTGGTGCTGCAGCAGCCGGCGGCCTGCGAGGACCCGGAGGGGTTCGTGCGGTTCGTGGCGTCCGTCGCCGCCTCTCGCCCGACGGGGTGAGCCTGAGGTGGCCGCGTGCTCGGTCGCAAGAACCGCCACGCGGCGCATCGCTTCCTGATTACGGGGTACCTCTCCTGCGTGGCTGAGGTATCACTGGACATTGAGGCTCCCATCGACACGGTGTGGGCGTTGCTCGCCGACGGCTGGTCGTACGCGGCCTGGGTGGTCGGCGCGTCGCACATCCGCGACGTCGACAGCGGCTGGCCGTCGCCCGGTACGCGCATCCACCACAGCGTCGGGCCGTGGCCGCTGACCATCGAGGACACCACCGAGGTCGTCACCTGCGAACCGAAGCGCCTGCTGGAGCTGGACGCGCGGCTGTGGCCCGCCGGTGCGGCCCGCATCACGTTCACGCTGGTGGCGCGCTCGGAGACGGTGACGGAGGTGCGGATGGCGGAGAAGGTCGTGCGCGGGCCGTCGGCGCTCATGCCGTCGTTCGCGCAGGACGCGCTGCTGACCCCGCGCAACCGGGAGACCCTGCAACGGCTCGGGGCGCTCGCGAAGGGCAAGAGCTGACCCTTTCAACACCCTTTCACTAGTTACCTAGGTAAAGGGTGCTAGCGTGGCGGCATGCGAGAAGGTCAGCACCCGCCGGTCGTGGCGGAGCAACTGGGGAAGAAGTACCCGAGGGGCTGGGCGTTGCGGGACTGCACGCTCACCGTCCCCGCCGGGCGCGTCGTCGCGCTCGTCGGACCGAACGGCGCGGGCAAGAGCACGCTGATGGGCCTGCTCACCGGGCTGCTGCGGCCGACGGAGGGCCGGATCGCCGTCTTCGGCGACGTGCCCACCGGCCGCGGCATGCACCCGGCCGTCGCGTTCCTGACCCAGGCCAAGCCGCTGTACCCGCAGTTCACGGTGACCGAGACGCTGCGCTACGGCCGCACCGCCAACCCCGCGTGGGACCAGGGCTACGCCGAGGAGCTGGTCGAGAACGCGCAGGTGCCGTTCGCGGCGAAGATCGGCACCCTGTCGGGCGGGCAGCGCACGCGGGTGGCGCTGGCGCTCGCGCTGGGCAAGCGGCCGCGACTGCTGGTGCTCGACGAACCGCTCGCCGACCTCGACCCGCTGGCGCGCGAGGCGGTGCTGGCGACGCTCGTGCACGAGTGCCGCCGGCAGGGGATCACCGTCGTGCTGTCGTCGCACGTGCTGGCGGAGCTGGAGGACGTGTGCGACCACCTCGTGCTGCTGACCGGCGGGCGGGTGCGGCTCGCCGGTGACGTCGACGAGCTGCTGCGCGCCCACGCCGGACGGCCGGGGCTGGAACGGCTGAGCCGGTTGGCGCTCGCCTACATGCGCGAGGAGGTGGCGGCATGACCTGGGTCGTGTGGCGCCAGCAGCGGCCCGTGTTCGTCACGTTCGCCGCCGCGCTGGTCGTGGGGGTCCTCGCGGTGCTGCTGCTGCGCTCGGTGATGGTCGCGGACCTCACCGCCCGCTCTCTGCTGGACTGCGTGGGCAGAGGTCCCAGCGGCTGTCCCGGCACGGCGGTCAACGAGTTCCAGAGCACCTGGTACGACCGCATGCACCTCGCGCAGGGGGCGGTGATGGCGCTGCCCGCGCTGGTCGGGATGTTCGCCGGTGCGCCGTTGTTCGCCCGCGAGTTCGAGCAGGGCACGCACGCGCTCGCGTTCACGCAGTCGGTCAGCCGCACCCGCTGGGTGGTGACCAAGTTCCTCGTGGCGGCACCGCCCGCACTCGTCCTCGTGGGGGTGTTCCAGGTCGTGGTGCACAGCTGGCTGGACGCGGCCGGGCAGCTGGGACCGCTGTCGACCGGGGACTTCTTCTTCACCACCTTCGACAGCGACGGCGTCTCGCCCGTCGCGTACACGCTCTTCGCGTTCACGCTCGGCATGGTGGCGGGCGCGCTGTCCCGCCGGACGCTCGTGGCGATGACGCTGACGCTCGGCGTGTTCGTCGTGGCGCGGTTCGTGCTCGGCGGGCTGCGCAAGTCCATGCTCACGCCGACCAGGGTCGTGTCGGACGACCCGACGGCACCGTTCTCCGACCTGCAGGGCGACCAGCACCCGCTGTACGTCGACTCCGGCTTCCTCGACGCCTCCGGCGCGGTCGTGGCGGACCCGGCACCGAAGATGAACTGCGCCTCACCCGACCCGGACGCGCAGGTGGACCTGCTCGCCTGCTACCGCGGCAACGGCCTCGCGCAGCGGTACGCCGACGTCATCCCGGTCGACCGGCTGACGACGCTGCACCTGCTGGAGGCGTCGGTCTTCGCCGGCTTCGCGGCGGTGTTCCTGCTCGGTTCGGTGTGGGCCGTGCGCAGGCAGGTGTGACGGAAGGCGATCAGGGGTCCGGGTGGCACCTATGCTGAGCGGCGTGATCGAGTTTCGCATCGATCGGCACTCCGGGGTGTCCACCTATCTCCAGATCGCCGCACAGGTCAAGCAGGCCATGCGCATGGGGGTGCTGGGCCCCGGTGACAAGCTGCCGACGGCACGGGAGGTGGTGGAGGCCACCAGGGTGAACCCCAACACCGTGCTGAAGGCGTACCGCGAGCTTGAGCACGAGGGCCTCGTCGAGGGCCGCAGGGGGATGGGCACCTTCGTCACGGCCTCGCTCGCCACCGACGCGGCGAAGGCCGGTGCGCCGCTGCGGCAGGACCTGGAGCTGTGGATGGACCGCGCGGTGGGCGAGGGCCTGTCCGGCGACGAGGTCGACGCGCTCTACACGGACGTGCGTTCGACGCGCTTCTAGTGTCCACTCAGGACGTTCTACTTGGGAGAGCGGGATGAACTCAGCTGCGGTGTGCGCCGAGGGCGTGGCGAAGCACTTCGGCCGCACGAAGGCGCTCGACGGCTGCACGTTCACCGTGCCGGAGGGCAGCGTCACCGGGCTGGTGGGACCGAACGGCGCGGGCAAGAGCACGTTGCTGTCGCTGCTCGCCGGGCTCACCAAGCCCACTCACGGCACCGTGCGCGTCCATGGCACCGAGGTGCGCGGCCGGATGCACCCCGACGTGTCGCTGCTGACCCAGCGCCGCCCCCTCTACGACCGGTTCACCGTGCACGAGATGATGCGCGCGGGCGCGGCGATGAACGACCGCTGGTCGGCGGACCGCGCGTTCGAGGTGCTGGACCTGCTGGCGGGCGTGGACAAGGACGCGCGCGTGGGCACGTTGTCCGCCGGCGCGCGCACGCAGGTCGCGATCGCCATGGCACTCGGCAGGCTGCCGAAGGTGCTGCTGCTCGACGAACCGTTGTCCGACCTCGACCCGTTGGCACGCGACGAGACCGTGCGCATCGTCATGACCGAGGTCGCCGAACGCGGCACGACGGTGATCCTGTCGTCGCACCTGCTCGGCGACCTCCGCGACGTGTGCGACCACCTGCTGCTGCTCGACGAGGGCCGGATGCAGCTCGCGGGCGACATCGAGGAGGTGCTGGCCGGGCACCGGGTCCTCGTCGGTCCCGCCGGCCTCGACCTGCCCGCCGCCGGTGTCGTCGACTCGTCGCGGACACCGCGCCTGACCACCGCGCTGGTGCGCGGCGACAGCGCGCCGGACGGGTGGGAGGCGGACGTGCCCGACCTGGAGGAGCTGGTGATGGGGTACCTGCGGGCCTCACGGGCCCGCAGGTCGGCCCGTCAGTAGATCGTCCGTTCGGGTGAGTTCGCACAGTAGGTCCAACAAGCCGACGGAGCCTCGCGATGACGTCGGTACCAGTCGTACGCGCAGGTCCGGCAAGAGGTCGACCGCATGCGCGCTGAACTGGCAGGACTGCACCAGGAGTTGACCGATCGCAGGGTCAACCGCGTGAACATGCGCCGGGAGTTCTTCCACGCCACTCCGGAGGAAGTGCGTGAACTGCTCAAAAAGCATTCCGGGCAGATGCTGGAGTACGTGCTCGAACCGGAGGCGACCGAACACCGGCAAAGCCTGGTGGTCCAGGCGTAGCGCCGAGGCACCTGGAAACGCGAGTCACCCGGAAGCCCGGACCACCAGGTCGGCCCGTCAGTAGATCGCCCTGTGCAGTCCCTGCACCAGCATCCGGTACAGCTCACCCGCCGCACCGTGCCGCGCCAGCGCCGCCCGTGCCGCGTTCGCCCCGGCCGCGCCGTGCACGCCGCCGCCCGGCCACGCCGACGAGCCCGTCAGGTAGAGGCGGTCGAACGGGGTGTCCGCGCGGCCCAGGCCCGGCACCGGCCGGAACACCAGCTGCTGGTGGATGGCCGCCGTGCCGCCGTTGACGGTGCCGATGTCCTGCGGGCCCAGCACCGACCGCGCGATGATGCGGTCGCGGAAGCCGGGTGCGCGTTCCTCGATGACCTGCTCGACGCGGTCGGCGCGGCGCTTCAGCCGGTCCGGTGTCCAGGTGCCGCCCAGCGGGACGTGGGTGTACGCCCACGCCGCCTCGGTGCCCGCGGGGGAGCGGGTCGGGTCGGTCGTCGTCATCTGGCCGATGATCGAGAACGGGGTGCGCGGCACCTTGCCGCACGCGAGCTCGTGCGCGAAGCCGGCCAGGCCGTTGACGTCGCCTCCGATGTGGACGGTCCCGGCCTGCGCGGCCTCCTGGTTGGTCCACGGGATCGGGCCGGACAACGCCCAGTCGATCTTGATCGTGTCGCCGTCCCACTGGAACCTCTTCAGGTCCTCGGCGAGCCGGCCGGGCAACGCGTCCGCGCCGATCAGGTCCAGGTACAGCCGCGGTGCGGGAACGTCGGCGAGAACGGCTTTCCGCGCGCGCACGGCCGTTCCGTCTTCGAGACGCACACCCACGGCCACACCGCGCGCGTGCAGCACCTCGGTCACTCGCGCATTGGTCTCGATGCGCCCGCCGAACCTCCGCACGAGCGCCGCGCTCAGCTCACCCGCGCCGCCGCGGGGCACCGGGTTGCCGACCTCCTGCCCGAGCATGGCGAGCAGCCAGCCGAAGCCTGCGCCACCGGCCTGGTCCGGGCCGAGGTCGGTGTGCATGGCGTTGCCCGCCAGCAACACCCGCGCGCCCTCGCCCTCGAACAGCTCCTCGCCCAGCCGCCGCACCGGCAGCGTGAGCATCCGCACGAGTCGCAGCGCGTCACCGATCCCGGCGGTGCGCAGCAGCGACGCACCCCCTCGCACCGGGGGGAACGGGCGCAGCAGCGACTCGATCACAGGGCCGCGCACCTTGCGCCACTGCTCGTAGGCCGCCTGCCACGCGTCGGCGTCGCCGTGGGCGAACGAGCCCACCGACTTCGCCGTCGTCTCGACGTCCCGCGACAGCAGCGCGACCCGGTCGTCGGGCAGCACGTGCGCGAGGACGGCCGGTGCGTGCTCCCACCGCACGTCCAGGTCCAGCGCGGCGATGACCGGCGAGCCCAGCCCGAGCGGGTAGAACGCGCTGTAGACGTCGTTGGTGAAGCCCGGCGCCGTGGTCTCGGCCGACGTGACGGCACCACCGAGGGTGCCGCGCTGTTCCAGCACCAGCACGTCCCAGCCCGCGTCCGCCAGCAGTGCCGCGGCGACCAGCCCGTTCGGTCCGGAGCCGATGACGACCGCGTCGACCTCGTTCACGCACGCCTCCCCATTGCCGTGACCACCTCGCGCAGCACGTCGCGCGCATCGTGTTGTGGCCACCATCCCAGATCCTCCTGCGCGCGGGTGCAGCGCACGAGCGGAGCCCGGTCCGCCATCCGGACCCACTCCGGCGTCAGCGGCTGCAACCCCAGCCGTGCCGTCGCGCCCGCCAGCCGTTCCACCACCGGGTAGGGCAGCGGCACCCGGCCCGGCCCGACCAGGTCGGCGATCATCGGCGCGGTCAGCACCGGTTCGGCGGCGAGGTTGAACGCGCCGTGCGCCTGCTGCTCGATGATCTCGACGATCGCGCGCGCCACGTCGTCGGAGTGCACGAGCTGCAACCGCAGGCCGTCCTACAACGGCAACGGCAGCAATGGCAGCAACTTCGGTGACACCAAAGGGCCCAGCAGCCACCGTCGCAACTGCTGCGCCGCCGACGCCTGCCCGATGCCACACGGCCTGATGACCGTGCACGGCAACGGATAGCGCCGGACCATCTCTTCGAGCTTGACCTTGTGGGCGCTGTAGGTGCTGCCCGGGATTCCGGTCAGCGTCCACGACTCGTCGACCCGGCCCCAGCGCGGTGCCGGTGCGTACGCGGCGACTGACGACGCGCAGACGAGGTGCTTGACGTTCTCCTTGACGCACGCGGCGAGCACGTGTTCCGTGCCGTCGACGTTGGTCTCCTTGTGCGTGGGCTTCACCGCCCACGCGAGGTGCACGACGACGTCCGCGCCGCTGATGGCGTCGCGCAACGCCGAAAGCGTCCGCACGTCGACGCCCACGTCCTCGAAGTCGAGGTGGCGGCGCAGCGCCGTGCCGACGTTGCCGGAACCGCCGGTGACGACGACCCTCACCTGAACACCGCGACGCGGGGCCGGGACCGGGTCGCCTCGGCCGCGCGCACCGTGCGCGCCAGCTGTTCGAGCTGCTCCATCTCGTAGGCCTTGCGCAGGTGCCGTTCCCGCCAGTCGTCCTCGGTCCGCGACTGCACGACCGGTTCGCCGCCCGGCCAGACCATCGCGTTCTCGTCCCCGGCGGGCGCCTGCGCGACCAGCGTTCCGAGGTCCCCGCTCTGCGTGATCACGTCGTCAGCCATGAGGGACGGGTACCCGCAACTCCGCCGGTGAAGCGCGTCTCATTTCGTTCGGGGCCGAAGGTCTAGCACAGCGCGTGGTCGGACGGCAGTCACCTGAACCCTGCGCATCTGTGTTCCGTACCACTTAGAGAAGCGATATGAGACAACGAAACCAATACTGAGCTACCGCTCAGTACGTTCTGGCCCCTGACAAGGACTCCTGCATGCCCTTCCGCCGCGCACTGCCCACCGCCGTCGCGCTCGCCGTCCTCGCGGCCGGCTGTGGCGCTTCGAGCGACGAGAAAGCCCAGGTCAAGACCGGGCCGGGAGTCACGGACGACACGATCTCGCTCGGCATCCTGTCGGACATGACGGGGCCGTTCAAAGCGTCCGCGCTGACCAGGATCAAGGGCTACGAGCTCTACCTGGACCAGGTGAACCAGCGCGGCGGGATCTGCGGGCGCCGCATCGAGCTCAAGCAGCGGGACCACGCCTACGACGTGCAGAAGGCGCTCGACAGCTACTTCGAGCTCGAACCGCAGGTCCTCGGCCTGCTGGAGCTCGCGGGCACCCCGATGACCGCGGCCATCGAGCCGGACATCATGCAGACCCGCACCCTGACCGCGCCGGCCTCGTGGTCGGCGCAGCTGCTCGGCAACCCGCACATGATGATCGTCGGCACCACCTACGACCTCGACGTGATCAACGGCCTCGACCACTACAAGCGCCGCGGTGTCATCAAGGACGGCGACACCATCGGCCACGTGTACGTGCAGGGCAGCTACGGCGACAACGCGGTGGAAGGCAGCGAGTTCGCCGGCAGGCAGTGGAGCATGCCGGTCGCCAAGCAGGCGATCACCGAGACCACCGCCGACCTGAGCACCCAGGTCGCCGCGCTGAAGGCCGCGGGCGCCAAGGCCGTCGTCCTGAGCACCACCCCCGCCCAGACCGCCGCCGCCGTGGGCGTGGCCGCCGCGCTGAAGTGGGACGTGCCGTTCATGGTCAACGTCGTCGGCTTCGACCCGGCGATCCTCAAGTCGCCCGTCGCGGCCGCCGTGCAGAAGCAGGTGTCGGTCGTGACGTCCGTGGCGCCGTTCACCGGCACCGCCCAGGGCCCGCGCGAGGTCGCGGCCGCGTTCACCCGGCGCTTTCCCAACGACGAGCCCGCGATCTACGTCGACCACGGCTACACCGTCGCGATGGTGTTCCTCGCGGTGGTCGAGAAGGCGTGCGCGAACGGTGACCTCACCCGTGACGGGCTGCTCAAGGCGTTCCACGACACCAACGGCCTGGACACCAAGGGGCTGACGAGCCCGTTGCACTACTCGCTGGTGGGACGGCCCTCGGCGACCCAGTCGTACATCACGAAGGTGGACGCGTCGGCGCCCGGCGGTCTGACGACCGTGGAGGACCTGTTCGAGTCGGAGCTGGTGAAGGCAAAGGGCACCAGGGCCAAGTAACCCCGGTACCCACCCCTGCTTGTTGGGACGTCTGCAAGTACTGCCGACCTGAAGTCGGTGGTACTTGCAGACGCCCCTTCCACATGCCGGGCCGGGCTACTTGCCGAAGCCGGCCTTGCGGAGCGCGTCCGCCATCGAGCCGCTGGCCGGCGGCGGGGAGCTGCGACGGTCGTTGCCGCCGCCGCCACCGCCACCGCGCTGCGGGCGACGGTCACGGCCACCGCCGCCACCGCCTCCGCCGTGCTGCTTCGGCGCCGGCTTGCCCGGCTCGTCGGTCAGCCGCAGCGTCAGCCCGATCCGCTTGCGCGCCTCGTCGACCTCCAGCACCTTCACCCGCACCACGTCACCGGACTTCACGACGTCGCGCGGGTCCTTGACGTAGGTGTTGGACAGCGCGGAGATGTGCACGAGACCGTCCTGGTGCACACCGATGTCGACGAACGCGCCGAACGCGGCCACGTTCGTGACAACACCCTCCAGCACCATGCCCGGCTTCAGGTCGGCGATCTTCTCGACGCCGTCGGCGAAGGTCGCGGTCTTGAACGCCGGACGCGGGTCGCGGCCCGGCTTCTCCAGCTCCCGCAGGATGTCCGTGACCGTCGGCAGGCCGAACTTGTCGTCGACGAACGTCTCCGGCCGCAGCTTCGTGAGCACCGCGGTGTTGCCGATCAGCTCGGTGCCCGCCTGCTGCTGCATCTTGCGCACCACCGGGTAGGCCTCGGGGTGCACGGAGGAGGCGTCGAGCGGCTCGTCACCGCCGCGGATCTTGAGGAAGCCCGCGCACTGCTCGAACGCCTTCGGGCCCAGGCGCGTCACGTTCTTCAGCGCCGTGCGGGTCTTGAACGGACCGTTCTGGTCGCGGTGCAGCACGATGTTCTCCGCGAGACCGGCGGTGATGCCGGAGACGCGGGTCAGCAGCGGCACCGACGCGGTGTTGAGGTCCACGCCGACCGCGTTCACGCAGTCCTCGACCACCGCGTCCAGCGATCGCGACAGCTTCGACTCCGACAGGTCGTGCTGGTACTGGCCGACACCGATCGACTTCGGGTCGATCTTCACCAGCTCGGCCAGCGGGTCCTGCAGGCGCCGCGCGATCGACACCGCGCCGCGGATCGACACGTCCAGGCCGGGCAGCTCCGACGACGCGTACGCCGACGCCGAGTACACCGACGCGCCCGCCTCGGACACGACGACCTTGGTGAGCTTCAGCTCGGGGTGGCGCTTGATCAGGTCGGCGGCCAGCTTGTCCGTCTCGCGCGAGGCCGTGCCGTTGCCGATCGCGATCAGGTCGACGTCGTGCGCCTTGGCCATGGCCGCGAGCTTCGCGATCGACTCGTCCCAGCGGTTCGCGGGCACGTGCGGCTGGATCACGCCGTGCGCCACGACCTTGCCGGTGGCGTCGACGACCGCGACCTTCACACCGGTGCGGTAGCCGGGGTCGAGGCCCATGGTGGCGCGGGTGCCGGCGGGAGCGGCGAGCAGCAGGTCGCGCAGGTTCGACGCGAACACCTTCACGGCCTCGTCCTCCGCGAACGCCCGCAGGCGGCCGCGCAGGTCGATGCCCAGGTGCACGAGGATCCGCGTCCGCCACGCCCAGCGCACCGTGTCGGTGAGCCACTTGTCGCCGGGACGGCCCCGGTCGTCGATGCCGAACCGGGCGGCGATGCGCACCTCGAACGACGACGGACCGCTCTCGACCGGCTCCTCCGGTTCGAGGACGAGGTCGAGGACCTCCTCCTTCTCACCGCGGAACAGCGCGAGGATGCGGTGCGACGGCAGCTTGGTGAACGGCTCGTCGAACGCGAAGTAGTCCGCGAACTTCGCGCCCTCGGTCTCCTTGCCCTCGCGGACCTTCGCCACGACCCGGCCGCGTGTCCACATCTGCTCGCGCAGCTCGCCGATCAGGTCGCCGTCCTCGCCGAACCGTTCGACCAGGATGGCCCGCGCGCCCTGCAGAGCGGCCGCCGCGTCGGCGACCTCCTTCTCCGCGTCGACGTACCCGGCCGCTTCTTCCTGCGGGTTCAGGTTCGGGTCGCCGAGGAGCGCGTCGGCCAGCGGTTCGAGGCCCGCCTCCCTCGCGATCTGGGCCTTGGTGCGCCGCTTCGGCTTGTACGGCAGGTAGAGGTCCTCGAGCCGGGCCTTGGAGTCCGCGGCGAGGATCTGCGCTTCGAGCGCCTCGTCGAGCTTGCCCTGCTCGCGGATCGAGGTGAGAACCGCCGCACGGCGCTCCTCCAGCTCGCGCAGGTAGCCGAGCCGCTCCTCGAGCGTGCGCAGCTGCGCGTCGTCGAGACCGCCGGTCGCCTCCTTGCGGTAGCGGGCGACGAACGGGACGGTCGCGCCACCGTCGAGCAGTTCGACAGCAGAGCTGACCTGGCCCGAGGCCACACCGAGCTCGTCAGCGATCTTCTGGTGGATGAGCGTTGTCACAGCGGGTCATTGTGCCCTTCGCCGGATTCGGCGTGGCACGGTGGCCCGATGAGCATCGCCGAGGTCGTTCCCTCGCTGCTGGCCGGGCTGGACGTGCCCGGCTGCGACAACACGCTCGACCTGCCCGCCTCCCGCAGGGTCTGCCTGCTGCTCGTCGACGGGCTGGGCCACCACCTGCTGCGCGCCCACGCCGAGCACGCGCCGTTCCTCAGCTCGCTGGCCGGTCGCGAGATCGACGCGGGCTTCCCGTCCTCGACCGCCACCAGCCTCGCCTCGATCGGCACCGGCCTGCTGTCCGGCGAGCACGGCATCGTCGGCTACACCTTCGAGACCGGCGGCGAGGTGCTCAACGCGCTGTCGTGGACCCGGCACGACGACCACCACCACGACCTGCGCAAGACCCTCGTGCCCGAGGTCGTGCAGCCGCACCCCACGACGTTCGAACGCGCGGCAGCCGCCGGTGTCGCGGTCAGCACGGTGGCGCCGATGGTCCAGCGCGGCAGCGGCCTGACCCGCGCGGTGCTGCGCGGCTCCTGGCTCGTCGGCGCGGCGGGCTTCGGCGACCTGGCCCTCGGGGCGGCCGCGGCGCTCACCGCGGACCGCGCGTTCTGCTACGCCTACCACGCGGACCTCGACACGATCGGGCACGTTCACGGGCCCGGTTCCGAGCAGTGGCTGCTGCAGCTGGAGTTCGTGGACGCGCTGGCCGCCCGGATCGCCGACCGCCTGCCGGCCGGGTCGGTGCTCGTGGTGACCGCGGACCACGGCATGATCACGGCGGGGGAGCGGATCGACTTCGACACCGAACCCCTGCTGTGGGAGGGCGTCCGGCTGATCACGGGCGAACCGCGGGCGCGCAGCCTGCACGTGTCCGGCCCCGTCGATGAGGTCGTGTCGGTGTGGCGGTCGTTCCTCGGCTCCCGCGCGGAGGTGCTGACCCGCGCCGAGGCCGTGGCCGCCGGCTGGTTCGGCCCGGTCGCGCCGATCGCCGCGGACCGCATCGGCGACGTCGTGGTGGCCATGACCGGTGACGCGGTGCTGGTGCGCGGCCAGGCCGAACGGCGGTTCTCGGCGTTGAACGGGTTCCACGGCTCGCGGACGCGCGACGAGGTGGCGATCCCGTTGCTGTGGCTTTCTTCGTAGCTTCAGTGTCGGCCGAAACCAGAGTTCCGCCCTAGGATTTTCGTCGTGACGATCGAACTGCCAGGACCAGTGGGCTTCGTGCTCGGCGGTGGCGGGAGCCTGGGCGCGGCCCAGGTCGGCATGCTCCGCGCGCTGCGCGAGCACGGGGTGCGCCCGGACCTGGTCGTCGGCACGTCGGTGGGCTCGGTGAACGGCTCCCTGCTCGCACTGGACCCCGACCGGGCCGCGGAACGCCTCTTCGCGCTCTGGCAGGGCATGACCCGCCAGCGGGTGTTCCCCGGCGGCCCCCTCGCCCAGCTGAGGTCGTTGCGCGCCAACAAGACCTACCTCTTCCCGAACACCGGCCTGGCCGGCGTGCTCGCCGGTGGTCTCGACGGCACCACGACGTTCGAGGGCCTCTCCCTCCCCTTCGGCGCGGTGTCGGTGGACTGCGTGACCGGCGAGGCCGTCAACATCACCTCCGGCGACCTCGTCCCCGCGATCCTCGCGAGCGCCGCGATCCCCGGCGTCTACCCGCCGGTGAGGATCGCCGACCGCGTCCTCTACGACGGCGGCGTGCTGGCCAACGTCCCCATCCGCCAGGCGCTCGCGATGGGCGCGCAGTCCCTGGTGGTGCTGGACTGCGCGTTCCCCGGCCACCTGCCGACCGTGCCGGAGACCCTCGCCGAGACCCTGCTGTTCTGGGCCACGCTGGGCATGCGCAACCAGGCCGTGCTGGAGGTGGAGCTGGCCTCGCAGCAGGTGCCGGTGCTGTACCTGCCCGGTCCGCCCGTGCAGGCCGTGACACCGCTGGACTTCTCGCACACCGCGGAGCTGGTGGAGGCGTCCTACGTGGCCTCGGCCGCGTTCCTCACGTCGTTGGAGTTCGGCGGGATCGGGCTGTACGGGCACCCGTCGCACGCCTGACGTCCCTGCGCAGCGCGTTCACCCGAGCGGCCTCCCTGGTCAGGTGGTGCCGCTCGGCCAGGTTCGACGCCGCCTCCGCCGCCTCCGCGTACAACCGCGCCGCCTCGTCCAGGTCCCCGGCCTTCTCCCGCAGGTACGCGGAAACAGCCGCATACCGCGGCAACGAGGGGTCCACAGAGGACAACGCGGCCAGTCCAGCGGGTGCCCCGTCCGCCTCCCCGACGGCCACCGCGCGGTTCAACAGCACGACCGGGTTCGGCGTGAGGGCGGCCAGCTCGTCGTACCACTCCACGATCTGCACCCAGTCGGTCTCCGCCGCGGTCCGCGCGTCGGCGTGCAGGGCCGCGATGGCCGCCTGGGCCTGGAACTCGCCGAGGCGGTCGCGGGCCAGCGCCGCCTGCAGGACCTCCACGCCCTCCGCGATCAGGGCCACGTCCCACAGCGAGCGGTCCTGGGCGGCGAGGGGGATGAGACCGTCGGGGCCGGTGCGGGAGGCGCGGCGGGCGTGGTGGAGCAGCATCAGGGCCAGCAGGCCCGCGACCTCGGGGTGGTCGAAGGCGGTGTGCAGCTGCCGGGTCAGGCGGATGGCCTCGGCGGCCAGGTCGACGTCGCCGGAGTAGCCCTCGTTGAACACCAGGTAGAGGACGCGCAGGACCGTTGCCACGTCGCCGGGGCGGTCCAGGCGGGCCGCGGCGATCGTCTTCTTCGCGCGGCTGATGCGCTGCGCCATCGTCGCCTCGGGGACGAGGTAGGCGGTGGCGATCTGGCGGGTGGTCAGGCCGCCGACGGCGCGCAGGGTCAGCGCCACGGCCGAGGACGGGGACAGCGACGGGTGGGCGCACAGGAAGTAAAGGCGCAGCGTGTCGTCCGCGGTGGGCACGTCGCCGGGTGGGGGCTCGTCGAACACCGCGTCCTCGCGGCGGCGGCGGGACGACTCGGCGCGGGCGGTGTCCAGGAAGCGGCGCCACGCCACCGTCACCAGCCAGGCCCTGGGGTCGCGCGGCGGGTCCGCCGGCCACGAGCGCAGAGCCTCGACCAGGGCGTCCTGGACGGCGTCCTCGGCCGCCGCGAAGTCGGCTCCGCGGCGGACGAGGACGCCGAGCACTCCCGGCGTGAGGCTTCGGAGCTGGGAGAAGTCCACGGCCGCTACTCCGTGATCGTCGGCGTCACGCCGTAGAACGGGCGCAACTCCAGCCACTCGTGGATCGGCCTGCCGCCGGCGCCGGGGGCGGCCGAGAGCTCGCCGGCCAGTTCGACGGCGCGGGCGTGGCTGTCCACGTCGATGACCATCCAGCCGGCGATGAGGTCCTTCGTCTCGGCGAACGGGCCGTCGGTGACCGGCGGGCGGCCCTCGCCGTCGTAGCGGACCCAGGTGCCCTCGGGGGACAGGGCGTTCTCGTCGACGAACTCGCCGGTCTCGCGGAGGCGGTCGGCGAAGTCGCCCATGTACCGGACGTGCGCGGTGACCTCCTCGGGCGTCCACTGCGCCATCGGGACGTCGTTCACCGCCGCCGGCGCGCCGCGGTAGTGCTTGAGCAGCAGGTACTTGGCCATCAGGATCTCCTTCGAGTACGTCGGTCGCAACGGGGACGGAGCCGGCCGGCCGTTCTCGACATCATCCAGAAGTTTTCCTGCCAACACCTGCGGACCCTGCGGACACGAGTGGGCATGACGACCGAAGACCCTGACGACCGGGCGCTGTGGGCGCAGGCCGCCGGGGGCAGTGCGCACGCCTTCGGGGTGCTGTTCGACCGGCACGCCAGAGCGGTCTACAACCACTGCTTCCGGTTGACCGCGTCGTGGGCGGCCGCCGAGGACCAGCTGCAGGCGACGTTCCTGCTGGCCTGGCGCAAACGCGACCAGGTGCGGCTGGAACGCGAGTCCGCGCTGCCGTGGCTGCTCACCGTCGCGACCAACGTGGCCCGCAACGAGCGGCGGTCGCTGGCGCGCCGGCTGCGGCTCGCGCGGCGGGCCCACGACCCCGGCCACGTGCCCGACCACGCCGACCGGGTCGCCGGCCGGGTCGACGACCAGCGGCGGATGGCCGAGCTGCTCAAGGCCGTCGAGAAGCTGCCGCGCAACGAACGGGAGGCGCTCGCGCTGTGCGTGTGGTCCGGTGTGTCCTACGCCGACGCCGCCGCCGTGCTGGGCATCACCGAGGGCAGCGTGCGGGCTCGGGTCAGCAAGGCCAGGTCCCGGCTCAAGCAGAGCGAACTCGTGACCGCAGGGGAGGACCGATGACGAACGTGCTGCCACCCGACCGCGACCTGCCGCCCGGCCGCCAGGCGCGGATCAGGGCCGATCTCGAACAGGCGGTCTCCGGCCGCCCGCGCCGGCGGCTGCTGGTGCCGGTCCTCGCCGGGGCGGCCGCGGTGGCCGCCGTGGTCACGAGCGTCGTGCTGCTGGACCCGAAGACCCAACCGCCGCAGCCGGCCGTGCACGTCACCGACTCGCCGGCACCGGAACCGGCGCCGCGCGACACCTTCGGCCTGCGACCGGATCAGGTCACCCGGATCGAACAGGGTTGCGCGCGGGACGCGAAGGTGACCGAGCCGCTGCGGCTGGACAACTACGGCCAGGACGAGGGAGGCCGGTGGGCGCTGCTCTACACCGCCAAGGCCGCCGTGTGGTGCGAGATCGGCCGCGGTGGCGAGGAGTACGGCGCGAGCGGGCCCAACGCCCTCCACGTCGACTGGCTGGCCGGGGACTACTCCACCCACGTCGGCGGGGCGCAGCCCGGCGGTGACACGCACCCGTTCAGCCCCGCGCTGGCCGGTGCGCCCGGCTACCGCTTCCGCGCGGGCCGCGTCGGTTCGTCCGTCGCGCGCATGACGTGGCGCGACTCCGAGGGCGCGAC
This sequence comes from Lentzea chajnantorensis, assembly GCF_054300775.1. Taxonomy (NCBI): domain Bacteria; kingdom Bacillati; phylum Actinomycetota; class Actinomycetes; order Pseudonocardiales; family Pseudonocardiaceae; genus Lentzea; species Lentzea chajnantorensis. The sequence goes on from NZ_JBSDZT010000002.1 coordinate 3,310,904, forward strand.
CGGCGAGGTCAAGATCGCCAACGGCACCTTCGTGCTGCGCCGCCTGCACCCGTCCACCTGGAGCGGCGGCGGTCGCCCTGGCGACTTCCTGGTGGTGCAGGCTTACGACGCGGCGGGGAAGCCGCTCGACCCGGACAGCGACGGCGAGGGCAAGTGCTGGGTCGTGCCGGGCACGAACGAGGCGATCCCCGACTTCCGGCCGGTCGAGGAAGCGGAGCAGGACGGCCGCAAGTGTCAGCCCGCGCGACCGTGGAAGTGATGCCGCCGACGGGCGCTACCGGTCGGTAGCGCCAAGCGACATACTGGTTGGTATGACGACAGTGGCCCAGTTCGGCGGCACCAGCCGGTACGCAGACCTCGACGGACCCGTGCACTGGGTCGACTTCGGCGGACCGGAGGACGGTCCGCGGATCGTCCTCGTGCACGGGCTCGGCGGCTCGCACCTCAACTGGGTGCTGCTCGCGCCGCTGCTCGCCGAGAAGGCCCGCGTCGTGGCCGTCGACCTCGCCGGACACGGCCTGACGCACCCGGAGGGCCGCGGGACCACCGTTCAAGCCAACGCGCGGCTGCTCGGCCGGTTCCTGCGGCACGTCGTCAAGGAACCGGCCGTGCTCGTCGGCAACTCCATGGGCGGCCTGATCTCCCTGCTGCACACCGCGCAGGACCCCGACCTGATCACCGGGCTCGTGCTGGTCGACCCCGCGCTGCCGATGGTGTTCGGCACCCGCCCCGACCCGACGATGCTCAGCACGTTCTTCCTGTACTCGGTCCCCGGTCTGGGCGAGCGGTTCATGGCCCGCTCCAGGGCGGTGTCACCGCGCCGGCAGGTCGACCGCGTGCTGGAGCTCGTGTGCGCGGACCCCACGACCATCCCGGAGGAGCTGAAGCTCGCCAGCGAGCACCTCATCGGCGAACGCGCGAAGGTCGAGGGCCTCGACGCGGCGTTCCTCGCGGCCGCGCGCAGCGTCGTGGTCACGACGTCGAAGCGCGGCGCGTACTTCGCGGCCATGGACAAGATCCGGGTGCCGGTGTTCCTGATGAGCGGCGACCGGGACCGGCTCGTCAACGTCGCGGCGGCCCGGTACGTGGCGCGCCGCCGCCCGCACTGGCGCTACGACGAGTTCGAGGGCGTCGGTCACGTGCCGCAGATGGAGATCCCCGACGTCGTGGCCGAGCGGGTCCTGGACTGGATGGCGGCCAACCGGCTCGGTAGCTGACCTCAGCGCTGGTCTTCCCGTTCGGCGGCCAGCGCCACCAGCTCGTCGAACCCGGCGCGGATGCCGTCGGCCAGCAGCTGCACGTCCGGCACGCCGTCGAAGTCGGCGTTGATGCCGAACGTGAACCTGTCCAGGTAGGAGAAGATGCCGACGGTGATCCGGATCGTCGAGGCCACCGGCACGTACGGGAACATCTCCACCAGCGGGCGGCCGAGCAGGTAGAGCGGGATCCGCGGGCCCGGCACGTTGGTCGTGACGGTCTGCAGGACCTGCTGGGGGAACCGCATGGCGGTGCGCGAGCCGAGCGCCATCAGCGTGGGCGCGGCGAAGTTGCTCAGGTTCGTGAGCACGTCGGCGCCCGCGGCCTGGCGGGAGCTCTTCAGGTCGTCCATCTGCGCGCGGATCGACGCGAGCCGCCGCACCGGGTCCGCCTCGCCGACGGGGAGGTTCACCAGCACGGCGCTGACGCGGTTGTTGAGCTCGTTGTGCTGGTCGGCCCTGCGCATCGACACCGGCACCATCGTGCGCACGACCATGCCGTCGGTCAGCTCGCCGCGCTTCTCCAGCAGGTCGCGGAAACCGCGCGTGACCGCGGTGAGGATGACGTCGTTGACCGTGCCGCCGGCGGCACGGCGGATCTGCTTGATCTCGGCCAGGTCCGCCCGCGCCCACACCCAGCGGCGGTGCGGGCCGATCGGGCCGTTGAGCGACGTGGCCGCGCTCGTCAGCAGGCGGCGCGCGGTACCGGGAAGAGAACCGAGAACGGACTTGCCGAAGTCGACGATCTCGCTGAACGACCGCAGGTTCCGCGCGAGCGCGGGCAGTGCGGCGAGGTGCTGCACCGGGGTCACCACGGCGTCGCGCACACCGTCGACGACGAGGTCGAGGGTCGAGGGCTGCTGCCGCGGCGTCCACTCCTCCGGCTCCGGCAGCTCGCCCTCCTTCCGGAAGTCCAGGATGAGCTGCAGCATGTCCGAACCGGACACCCCGTCGATCATGCAGTGGTGGACCTTGGAGATGATCGCCCAGCGACCGCCCTCCAGGCCCTCGACGAGCCACGCCTCCCACAGCGGCTTCGTGCCGTCGAGCCTCTGCGCGAAGATCCGGCCCGCGAGGTTGCGCAGCTGGTCCTCGCCGCCCGGCGACGGCACCGCGGTGTGCCGCACGTGGTAGAGCACGTTGAAGTGGTCGTCGTCGACCCAGACCGGGCGGCCGACGTGGAACGGCAGCGCCTTCACCTTCTGCCGGTAGCGCGGCACCTGGTCCATGCGCGCCAGGAAGAGGCGGATGACGTCGCCGTAGGACGGCACCGGGCCGTCGAAGACCAGGACGGAACCGACGTGCATCGGCACGTTCTCGTCCTCGATGAAGTAGAAGCCTGCGTCGAGCGAGCTCATCCGGTCCACTCGGGGAACAGTAGAGGAGCACTCCGTCTCAATCGACGTCCATGCAGGTGAGAGGCACTGCACAGCGGTGAGGTTGCCGACGCGTCACCTCCGCGTGGCGAATCGAGACTCGAAAGTGCTGGCAAAAAGATCGATCACGAAACATCATGGACACACCGGGCGGAGCCGCTCGGGGCGCCGGCTCGGGGTTGTCGACGTGTGGGGAGGCCCGTATGTCCGCCATACCTTCGGACGACGTCTTCGACGAAGCTGCCGCTTCGCCCCTGCACCTCGTGAGAGGCAGCGCTCCCGGCCTCTTCTGGTACCTCACCGAACCCACCCGCTGCGCCCTGGACGTCGGCGAGTTCGTCGCGACCCGGTCGATGCTGCGCGGTGCGCCCTCCGGTGACGGCCACCCCGTCCTCGTGTTCCCCGGTCTCGGCGCCGCGGACCCGTCCACGGTGATGCTGCGCCGGTTCCTCTCCGGCCTGGGCTACGAGGCGCACCGCTGGGGCCTGGGCACCAACATCGGCCCGACCCGCCACGCGGTCGACGGCATGCACGCGCTGGTCAAGAAGGTCTCCGACGCCCACGGCGGCCCGGTGTCGATCGTGGGCTGGTCGCTCGGCGGGATCTTCGCGCGCGAGATGGCCCGTGACCACCCGCACCGGGTGCGCCAGGTGGTCACCCTCGGCTCGCCGTACAACATGAGCGATCCCGTGCAGTCACGGGCGATGCCCGCGTTCGCGCTGTTCTCCCGCCTGCACATCCCGAAGGACGAGTTCCCGCCGCCGGAGTCGACCCGCCCGCCGATCCCGGTGCCGGCCACGTCGGTCTACTCCAAGACCGACGGGATCGTGTCCTGGGAGTCCTGTGTGGAGGAACCGGGCCCGCGGCGGGAGAACGTCCAGGTGTCCTCGTCGCACCTCGGGTACGGCTTCAACGCGAGCGTGCTGTGGGTGGTGGCCGACCGGCTGGCCCAGGCGGAGGGCACGTGGGCGCCCTTCACCGCGCCGCCGGGCATGGCGCGCATGTACCCGCGGGCGGCCTGACCCTCAGCAGGGCCGGGCGTCGGCGTAGATCACCAGCGTCCGGTCGGGCTGCCCGGCGAGGTGGAACGCGGTGTAGGCGTAGTCGAGGGGCCCGAGATCGGGGTGGCGCAAGCGTTTCCGGCCGCTGCCCTGGTCCTGCACCTCGTGGTGCGGCCACCACGAGCGCACCTCCGGGCTCGCCTCGTGCAGCTCGGCGACCAGCCGCGTGAACCGCTCGTCGGCGGGGTGGCGGCCCGCGAGGGTGCGCAGCCGGGCGAGCAGGCCGCGCGCCTCCTGCTCCCAGTCGAGGACGACCTCGCGGGCCAGCGGGTCGGTGAACGTCCACCGGGCGAAGTTCGGCTTGTCCGCCTTGAGGTTCACGAACAGCTCGGTCGCCGCCGCGTTGTGGCTGAGCACGTCGTAGGTCGCGCCGATCACGTACGCCGGGTGCGGGCCCAGCAGGTGCGGCACGGCCGCCACCTCCGCGGTCACGGCCTCCGCTTCCGGCACCCGCGTGGTCGCGTGCCCGGCGAGCAGGAACAGGTGGTCCTCTTCGGGCCGGTCGAGCCCGAGCGCCGCGGCGAGCGCGGTGAGCACCTGGCCGGACGCCCGCACGTCGCGCCCCTGCTCCAGGTACGTGTACCAGGTGGCGCTGATCCCGGCGAGGACGGCGAGCTCCTCCCTGCGCAACCCCGGTGTCCTGCGGCGGGACGTGTTCGGCAGCCCGGCCTCGGCGGGGGACAGGCGTTCCCTCCGGCTGCGCAGGAACGCGCCGAGCTGCACGCCGCTGGTCAGCCGTCCGTCCCATGCTGGTACCTCCGGTTCCAGCATAAACCGGCTCTGGATACCAGGGTGAAGCCGCCGCAGGCTGGTGCCATGTCAATCGAGGACAAGGTCGTGGCGATCACCGGTGCGAGCAGCGGGATCGGCGAGGCGACCGCGCTGCTGCTCGCACGCCGCGGAGCACGGCTCGTGCTCGGCGCCCGCCGCACGGACCGCCTGGCGGACCTGGTGGCGAGGATCGAGCAGGCGGGCGGCACCGCCGTGCACACGGCCACCGACGTGACCCGGCGCGCGGACCTGCACGCGCTGGTGGCGCTGGCCCGCGACCGGTTCGGCCGGCTCGACGTGCTCGTCGGCAACGCCGGTGCGGGCCCGATCTCGCCGCTCGACGACCTGCGCGTCGACGAGTGGGACGAGATGGTCGACGTCAACGTCAAGGGCGTGCTGCACGGCATCGCCGCCGCGCTGCCGGTGTTCCGCGAGCAGGGGTCCGGGCACTTCGTCACCACCGCCTCCACCGCGGCGTTCCGCGTCGTGCCTGCGATGGCGGTCTACGCGGGCGCCAAGGTGGCCGTGCAGGCGATCTGCGAGGGGCTGCGCCAGGAGGCCGGCCCGCGGGTGCGGGTCACGACCGTGTTCCCCGGTTTCGTGCACACCGCCTTCGCGGAGGCGTCGGCCAACCCCGGTGTGCGGGCGGGCATCGCGGCGATGCGCGACGAGATCGCGATCCCGCCCGACGCCATCGCCCGCGCCGTCGCGTTCGCCCTGGAGCAGCCGCCCGACGTGGACGTCAACGAGATCGTCGTGCGCCCCACCGCCCAGGACTGACCGCCGCCCTGCCGGCCAGAAGTTCTTGTCCGCCTCCTTCCCCTCCTTGCAGACGCCGGCAAGCGGCAGCTGTCGATCGCGGTCACCCTCCAGCGGTGGACCGGCACCTGCTGGCTCAGCCGCGGTAGGCGTTGCGCACGTACGTGAGGCTGAACGTGCCCTTGCCGGAGAAGTACGAGTTCACCAGCTCCGCCGGGTGCGTGGCCAGGTAGCCGCGGTAGAACGCGCCGTCGTTCTGGTCGTCCCAGCCCCAGGGCGCGTTCGCCGCGTTGTCCTTGCCGTTGTCGCCGCGGAACGTGCCGAACGACGCGTACGTCTCGGAGTTGTTGCGGCGCGCCCACATCCCGTTCGCGGCGAACGTGTCCACCAGCCGGTACTTCACGTCCCGGTCGTTGCCACCGGAGGGCACCTCACCGGTCGCGGCGGGGTGGTAGACGACTCCGTCGCCGCCGGGGAAGTCGTTGCCGTCCCAGCGGTACAGGCCGTGGCCCTTGGCCTCCTGGCGCGTGGCCGGCCGCCCGCCGGAGAGCAGCAGCGTGCCGTCGACCGTCTCCGAACCGCTGCGGTACGGCGACCCGGCCGGCACGTAGGAGTAGAAGTCGCTGTGCGCCACCGTGACCGCGGCTTCGAGCGTGCCGTAGGAGGCGTCCTTGCGGACCACGAACAGCGCGCCCTCCAGGTCGTTCTCGTGCGTCGTGAGGCCGAACGGGTCCGGCTTGTCGTCCCAGTCGCGCGGGTGGAAGAACGAGTAGACGAGGAACCAGTGGGTCTCCGTCTCCACGACCGAGTAGTAGGCGGCACCGGTGAGGCGGCTCAGCTGGGTCTGGTTCTCCCAGTTGTTCAGCCCGTCCCAGTCGCCGTCGAAGTCCACTGTGGACAGATAGTCCGCGTCGTGGTCCGACGAGTCCGTGTCCTGGTGGTGCACCGGCGCCCAGTGCAGGGCGAGGTCGTAGTCGGAGACGGCCGCCTGCGCCGGCGCGGCGATGAGGGTCGTCGTGAGCAGAACAGCGGTCGCGAAAAAAGTTTTCACCCACCGCAAACTAGAGGTGATGAAGCCACGGGCACCACGGTGCGCGATTGACCGTTCACGGACTGTTCAGCTGTAGATCGTCACCGTCAACCGCGGCGTCGACCGGAAGTCGGCCGCCTCGTACGCCACGCGCGCCAGCGGCATCGACCCCGCCGCCGCGGTCAGCGTCGTCTCGATCTCCAGCCGCTCGTCCTCGGTCAGGTACGGCCAGAACGAGCTGTGCCAGATCACCGTGCAGGTGTCGCTCTCGTCCGGCGCCACGAGGTTCTCCCGCAGCCACCGCCCGGCCGGTGACCGCGCGACCCGCACCCCGACCTGCGCGGCGAGCTCGATGGCGTCGTCGAGGTCCCAGCGCAGCGCGTCGTGCTCCGGCGGGATGAACGAGTGCAGGATCATCGCGTGCCGCGGGTCGGCCGGGTCGCGCGGCTGCAGGTCGCAGCCCGCCCGCGCGACGATCCGGAGCTCCGGTGGCCGCGGTCCCGCGGCGGCCAGCCGGACGGGCGAGTCCCGGTCGCCCCACTCCCAGTCGAGGCCGAACCAGCGGTAGCGGTCCAGGATCAGGTTCAGCCCCGCGCACGCGCCCAGTTCCAGCAACCGGACCTTGGGCGCGCCGATCATCGTGAGGCCCCGCAACAGGAACCCGGCGGTCTTGGGCTGGTGCTGCTGCACGGTCCGGTCGAGCGCCGCGAGGATCTCGCCGGGGTTCTCCACGATCGCCCGCCGCGCCGCCAGCCACGCCAGCAGCGACGCCGAGTCCGACGCGCCCGCCATCGCCGCCGCGTGCGCGCCGGCGAACCGCTCGCTCAGCTCCGGCGCCCGCCCCGACAGCATCAGCAGCCGCACCCCGGCCAGCGCCTGGATGCCGAACAGCGGGCTGTGCACCGCGCTGTGCGAGCAGAGCAGGTCGGCCACCGGGCCGCCCCGGTCGAGCTCGCTCGCCAGCTCGGAGAGGATGCGCGCGGAGACGGGAGCGCTGCCGCGCAACCGCGTCGCGAAGGTGCGCAGGGTGGCAGCGCCGATGCCGGCCGCGGTCACGCGTTCCTCCCTTGTTCGGCAACGGACGTCACAACGGCGTGACCGCGTTCCTACCCGAACAAGAGCCGGGATGTGCGCCGAATGCGCGCTGTATCGTGCGGCAAGTGAGTGAATTCCTTCAGCTGTCAACGGCGGGTCCGGTCGCCACGCTGACGATCGACCGGCCGGCCAAGCGCAACGCGATGAGCTACGAGATGTGGTCCGCACTGCCCGGCCTGATGGCCCGCGTGTCCGCCGACGACAGCGTCCGCGTGCTGGTCATCAGGGGTGGCGAGCACTTCTCGGCCGGCGCGGACATCGCGGAGTTCTCCACCCTGCGCCGGGGCGCGGAGGGTGCCGCGCGCTACGGGGAAGCTGTGCACAACGGCGAGCGCGCCATCGTGCAGCTCGACAAGCCCACCATCGCGGCGGTGTCCGGGTTCTGCGTGGGCGGCGGCTGCGAGATCGCCCTCGCCTGCGACCTCCGGGTGGCGGCGGCCGGCGCGCGGTTCGGGATCACCCCGGCGAAACTGGGCATCGTCTACAACTTCACGTCCACCAAGCAGCTCGTCGACGTGGTCGGCCCGGCGTGGGCGAAGCAGATCCTGTTCTCCGCCGACCTGATCGACGCAGCGACCGCGTTGCGGATCGGGCTGGTCAACGAGGTCGTCGCGGACCTCGGCGCGCGCGTCGGGGAACTGGCGGCACAGATCGCCGGGCGTGCGCAGGTGAGCGTGCGCGGGGCGAAGAAGATCGTCAACTCGATCACCGACGGTGGCCACGAGGACGACTTCGTGCGGGCGCTGTACGCGGAGGCCGCCTCCAGCGCCGACTACGCGGAGGGCGTGTCGGCGTTCCTGGAGAAGCGGCCCCCGCGGTTCTGACGTGGCCGGCAGGGGTCAGAAGCGTTCGGCGTCGATCGTGGTGTCCTCGCCGTGGCCGGTGTGCACCACGGTGCCGCCGGGCAGCTCGAAGAGCTTCTCCCGGATCGACCGCTCGATCGTCGGCCGGTCGGAGAACGACCGGCCGGTCGCGCCCGGACCGCCCTGGAACAGCGTGTCACCGGTGAACACCGCGCCCAGCGACGGCACGTAGAAGCACACCGCGCCGGGCGAGTGGCCCGGCGTGTGCAGCACGTGGATCTCCTCGCCGGCCACCGTGAGCACCTGGCCGTCCTGCAACGCCTCGTGCGGGGTGACGCCCGTGTGGGTCAGCTCCCACACGACCCGGTCGGCCTGGTGCAGCGCCAGGGGAGCACCCGTGGCGTGCGCGAGGTCGGGAGCGACCCGCACGTGGTCGTCGTGGGCGTGGGTCAGCAGGATCGCCTTGACCCGGCGGCTGCCGACGACCGCCAGGATCGCGTCCACGTCGTGCGGTGCGTCGATGACGACGCACTCCCTGTCGTCGCCGATCACCCAGACGTTGTTGTCGACGTCGAACGTCTCGCCGTCCAGCGAGAACGTGCCGGACGTGACGGTGTGGTCCACCCGCAGCGCCATCAGAACACCACGACCGATCGCAGCACGTCGCCGTGGTGCATCTTCTCGAACGCGCCCTCGACGCCGTCCAGCGCGATCTCCTCGGTGACGAACGCGTCCAGGTCGAACCGGCCCTGCTGGTAGAGGTCGACCAGCAGCGGGAAGTCCCGCGAGGGCAGGCAGTCGCCGTACCAGGAGGACTTGAGCGACCCGCCGCGCGAGAAGAAGTCGATCAGCGGCATCTCCAGCGTCATGTCCGGCGTCGGGACGCCGACCAGCACGACCGTCCCGGCGAGGTCGCGGGCGTAGAACGCCTGCTTCCACGTCTCCGGGCGGCCGACCGCGTCGATCACCACGTCCGCGCCGAACGAGCCGGTCAGGTCCTGGATCGCCGTCACCACGTCGTCGACCTCGCGGGCGTTGACCGTGTGCGTGGCACCGAAACCCTTGGCCCACTCCAGCTTCCGCGGGTCCGTGTCCACGGCGATGATCTTCGCCGCACCCGCGAGGCGCGCACCGGCGATCGCGCCGTCACCGACACCACCGCAGCCGATCACGGCCACCGAGTCGCCGCGCGTGACACCACCGGTGTTCACCGCCGCGCCCACACCGGCCATGACACCGCAGCCCAGCAGGCCCACGGCCGCGGCCCGCGCGGACGGGTCGACCTTCGTGCACTGTCCCGAGTGGACCAGCGTCTTCTCGGCGAACGCGCCGATGCCCAGCGCGGGCGACAGCTTCGTGCCGTCGGTCAGCGTCATCGGCTGCGTCGCGTTGAACGTCGAGAAGCAGTACCACGGCTTGCCGCGCTTGCAGGCACGGCACGTGCCGCAGACCGCGCGCCAGTTGAGCACCACGAAGTCGCCGGGTTCGAGGTCGGCGACGCCCTCGCCCACGGACTCGACGACACCGGCCGCCTCGTGCCCGAGCAGGAACGGGAACTCGTCGTTGATGCCGCCCTCGCGGTAGTGCAGGTCGGTGTGGCAGACGCCGCACGCCTGCACCTTCACCACGGCCTCACCGGGTCCGGGGTCGGGCACCAGCACCGAGGTCAGCTCGACGGGTTGTCCCTTGCCCCTGGCGACGATGCCCTTGACCTCTTGCGCCACTCTGCGACTCCTTCAGTTGACGAGCGTCGAGCCTTCGAACTTGCCCAGCTCTTCCCGGTAGAACTCAATCCCTACACCGTTGGGGTCGCGGATGTACAGGCTGTCCTCGACGCCCCGATCCGGCCCCAGGTACTCGACCCCGTCCTCGTCGAGCTTGGCCTTGATCGCGTCGAACCGCTCCGGCGAGATGGACAGCGCCAGGTGCTGCACGGCGCCGATCGTCTCGGAGAACGGCGGGTGGTCGTGACCGGGGAAGTCGAAGAACCCCAGCAGGTTCTTGCTGCCGAGGTCGAAGAAGAAGTGGCTGGAGCCGCGGTAGTCGCGGTTCTCCACGAGCTCCACCAGCGGGAAGCCGAGGAACTCCTGGTAGAACCGGATCGTCTCCTCGACGTCGCGGCAGATCAGCGCGATGTGGTGGACGCCCTGCGTCGGTGAGCCGCCGCGGTCGGCCAACGGCTTCACGTAGCGTTCGCGCAGCTCGTCGCGCTTGGCCCTGATCGCGTCCAGCTCGGCACCCTCTGGCTGTGGCATGCCGACCAGAGTAGTTGAGGGTTCAAACGCCCGCAGGACCACGACGAGCCGGTCCGCGGGTGGGCGCGGACCGGCTCGTGTCGTGCCGTGGTGGTGCGGTGGTCAGTCTTCCTCGTCGCCGGGCCACTTGCCCGTGGCCTTCTGGAAGCCGACGGCGCCACCGCGGTCGATCGCGGCCTTGACCAGGCCGAAGATCGCTCCCTGCAGTGCGGCGGCGAGCAGGACCTCGCGCCAGCGGCGGTCCTTCATGGTCGCGCTGGGCGCTTCCTTGTCGCCGGCGACGACCTTCCAGATCTGCCCGAAGATCGCCGTGGCGGCCATGCCGCCCAGCGCACCGAGCAGCATTCCGAGTGGGCGGTACAGCAGCTTCATCCGTTCCTCCTGGACAGCTTCCAGATGAGGAGCACGAGTGCCATCAGCACCGCTCCGATCGCCAGCGGGTGCTGACGCGCCTTCTGCACCTGCTGCGCCACCGGTTCGGGCAGCGACGCCACGGCCTGGTCGGTCGCCGCGGTCATCCGCACGACCGTCTCGTGCGCCTGCTCCTTCACACGACCCGGCACGTCGACCTTGTGCGCCAACGCCTCCACGGTCTCGCCGAGCTCACGGCGGGTGCGTTCGACGTCCCGCTGCAACTGCTCCCTGGGATCGGTCATCGGTGCGCACTCTCCTTGATCGTCGCGATGTCGCGCTGGACGTTCTCCACCGCCTGCCGCGGCACGGGCGGAGCGGCCTGCTTGACCTGCGAGCGCCCCACCAGCGCCAGGACACCGGCGATCAGGAGGAGCCCGGCGGCGACGATGAGGGCAGCCGCCCACCCAGGCAGCACGAGGGAGAGGGCGAGGACCAGGCCGGCGACGACGCTCAGCCCGCCCCACCACGCGAACACGCCGGCCGCGCCGAACAACCCGGCGCCGACACCGGCGTGCTTGCCCTTGTCCTTGAGCTCGGCGACCGCGAGGCGAATCTCATCGCGTGCGAGCCTGCTCACCTGCTCGGACAGCTGGTTGACCAGCTGTGCGGTCGACGTGTCGGTGTTCATGCGACTCGGCTACCCGGAGTAGCCCCTCGCGAATCACCGACATGGGTGTTTCGCGGGAGGTCAGCCCTGTTCCTGCGCCTGCTTGACCTTCGCGTGGACCTCTTCCATGTCCACACCGCGGGCCTGCTCGATCAGGTCGTCCAGCGCGTTGCCCGGCAGCGCACCCGGCTGGGCGAACAGCACGACACCCTCGCGCACGATCATCAACGTGGGGATCGACCGGATGCCGAACGTGGCCGCGAGCTCCTGCTGCGCCTCCGTGTCGACCTTGCCGAACACCAGGTCCTCGTGCTTCTCCGACGCCGCCTCGTACGTCGGCGCGAACGCACGGCACGGCCCGCACCACTCGGCCCAGAAGTCGACCAGGACGATGCCGGAACCGCCGACCACCTCGTCGAAGTTCTCCGTGGTCAGCTCGACCGTCGCCATCTGTTCCTCCTCGTAGTTGGCTCGCCCCTCCCAACGCCCCAACCGCCCCCAAAATTCCCGCCCCTCCGGGCACGCGGGGACCCCGCGTGCCCTCTACGAGTACGAAAGCTCCCCGCGTGCACTGGGACAGGCGTGGATTTCAACTTTTGTGGACGTCTTCAACGGAGCGTTGTAGGTTCCCGGCCATGAAGCCGCGCCTGCTCGTGACCACGCTGCTCGTCGCCACGCTCACCGCGTGTGGCGGCACGTCTGACAACGCGCAGACGACCACCCCGCCGTCCTCGGACCTGTCGAGCGTCCAGAAGGACGACGCGCTCGCCGCGCTCGTGCCCCCGGCCATCGCGCAGACCGGCAAGCTGCGGGTCGGGTCGAACATCCAGAACCCGCCGAACAACTTCTACAAGGAGGACGGCAAGACCCCGCAGGGGTCCGAGGTCGACCTGATCACCGCGATCGCCGCCAAGATCGGGCTCAAGGCCGAGCACAGCGACATGGCGTTCAGCTCGCTGATCACGAGCCTGGAGACCGGCCGGGTCGACGTGACGATGGCGGCGATGAACGACACCGCCGAACGTCAGCAGAAGATCGACTTCGTCGACTACTTCACCTCCGGCATCACGATCATGGTGCAGAAGGGCAACCCGCAGGGCGTCAAGGGGCCCGACGACCTCTGCGGCAAGGGGGTGGCGGTGAACCTCGGCAGCTCGCAGGAGACGTTCGCCAAGGAGCAGAGCCAGCGCTGCGTCGCCGCGGGCAAGCCCGAGGTGCAGGTCAGCGTCACCGACAGCGACACCGGCAACCAGAACCAGCTGCGCACCGGCCGCGTCGCCGCGATCCTCAACGACCTGCCGACCGCCGTGTACGTCGCCAAGACCGCGGGTGACGGCGCGTTCTTCGAGGTCGTCGAGCTCGCCCCGATCAACGGCGGCCCGTACGGCATCGGCGTGAACAAGCAGAACGCCAAGCTCAGCGAGGCGGTCAAGGGCGCGTTGCAGGCACTGATCGACGACGGCACCTACGCCAAGATCCTCGGCAACTGGGACATCAAGCAGGGTGCGATCGGCAAGGCTGCGATCAATGGCAAGTGATGTCGATCGGATGTCCGATCAGAAGCAGGATCATGAGCTCGTCGTCGTCCCGCTGAGCCACCCGTGGCGGTGGGTCAGCGCGGGGATCATCGTCATCATCATCGCCGGCCTGGGCTGGGCGATGGCGGAGGCGCAGATCCAGTGGGAGCACGTCCCGGGGTTCTTCACGCACCCCGTCATGCTCGAAGGCCTGGTCAACACCATCGTGCTGGCCATCGCCGCGCAGGGTGGTGCGATCGTGCTCGGTGTGGTGGTCGCGCTGATGCGGCTGAGCGCCAACCCGGTCGCACGGTGGTTCGCCATCGGCTACATCTGGCTGTTCCGCGGCCTGCCGGTGCTGCTGCAGATCCTCATCTGGTTCAACCTCGCGCTCGTCTTCCAGAACATCAGCATCCCGATGGTGTTCAGCGTGCCGACGAACGTGGTGATGACCGCGTTCGTGGCGGCGTTACTGGGGCTGGGGCTGAACGAGAGCGCCTACATGGCCGAGATCGTCCGCGCAGGTCTGTCCAGCGTGGACCCCGGTCAGACCGAGGCGGCCAAGTCGATCGGCATGACCCCGGCCACGACGTTGCGGCGGGTGGTCCTGCCGCAGGCCATGCGCGTGATCATCCCACCGACCGGCAACAACTTCATCAACATGATCAAGGGCACGTCGATGGCGTCGGTGATCGCGTTCCTGGAGCTCATCCACGCCGCGAACAACATCGCCTCGCGCAACCTGGAGATCATGGAGACCCTGTTCGCCGCCGCGGCCTGGTACCTGGTGATGGTGTCGCTGGCGTCGGTCGGGCAGCACTACCTGGAGCGTGCGTATGGCCCTCGTTGAGGCGGTCGATGTCCGCAAGTCGTTCGGTCACACCGAGGTGCTCAAGGGCATCGACCTGGAGGTCGAGCGGGGTGAGGTCGTGTGCCTGCTCGGGCCGTCCGGTGCCGGCAAGTCGACGTTCCTGCGCTGCGTGAACCACCTGGAGACCATCGACGCGGGCCGCATCTGGGTCGACGGCGTGCCGGTCGGGTTCCGCGCGGCCGGCGGCAAGCTGTACGAGCTGAAGGAGCGCGACGTCGCCCGGCAGCGCCGTGACGTGGGCATGGTGTTCCAGCGGTTCAACCTGTTCCCGCACCGCACGGCGCTGGAGAACGTCTTCGAGGGCCCGGTGCACGTGCTCGGCGTCAACCGGGCCACCGCCGTCGCCGAGGCGCGCGACCTGCTGGAACGGGTCGGGCTCGCGGAGAAGGCCGGCGCCTACCCGGCGCAGCTGTCCGGCGGCCAGCAGCAGCGTGTTGCGATCGCCCGCGCGCTGGCGATGAAACCCAAGCTGATGTTGTTCGACGAGCCCACGTCGGCGCTGGACCCCGAGCTCGTCGGGGAGGTGCTCGACGTGATGACCGGTCTCGCCCGCGACGGCATGACGATGATCGTGGTCACCCACGAGATCGGCTTCGCCCGCTCGGTCGCCGACCGCGTGGTGTTCCTCGTCGACGGCGCGGTCGTCGAGTCCGGCACCCCGGCCGACGTGCTCGACAACCCGCAGCAGCCGCGCACGCGGCAGTTCCTCGCAAAGGTGCTCTAGGTGACCAACTCCTCGTACCTCGCCCAGTTCCGCGAACCGGAGGGGTACCTCGACTTCGCCCGCTTCGGCCCCCCGTCGATCCCGGTGGTGGCGGCCACGACCCGGCTGATGGAGCAGGCGTCGCTCGCCGGTCCCGCCACGGTGGACACGCTGATGCGCGAGGAGCAACGCGTCAAGGCCGCCGCCGCGCGGCTGTGCCGCACCGACACCGACCACGTGGCGCTCGTGCCGAACACGTCGACCGGCCTCTTCCAGGCCGCGTTCGGCCTGACCGGCACCGTCATGTACTCGGCGGCGGAGTTCCCGTCGAACACCTACCCGTGGGTGCGCGCGGGCCTGTCGTCGGTGGTGCTCGACGGCGCGGTGACGGCGTCCTCGGTCGTCGACGCGCTGACGCCCGAGGTGTCCGCGCTGTCGGTGTCCGCCGTGGACTTCCGCACCGGCTACCGGGCGGACCTGGCGGCGTTGCGCGAGGCCGTCGGCGACCGCCTGCTGATCGTGGACGGCATCCAGGGCTTCGGCGTGGTCGACGAACCGTGGGAGGTGGCCGACGTGCTCGTGGTCGGCGGCCAGAAGTGGCTGCGGGCCGGGTGGAGCACCGGTTTCGTGGTGCTGTCGGACCGCGCGCTGGAACGGCTCCAGCCCGTGCTGTCCGGGTGGACGGGCGCGGTGGACGCGGGCCTGTTCGACAACGCCGTGCACGCTGCGGCCCCCGACGCGGCGGCGTGGAACGTCACCAACCTCTCCCCGGTCGTGTCCGGTGCGTTCGCCGAGGCGCTGGAGCTCGTCGAGCTGGCGGGCGTGGGCGCGCTCGACACCGCCGTCGCCGAGGTCGTCGCCGAACTGGAGGAGATCGTGCTGTCGTGCGGCGGCGAGGTCGTCTCCGCCCGCGACCGCCGCGCCGGCATCCTGGCGTTCACGACGGCCGAGGCCGCGCCGGTCGTGGGGGAGGCGCTGAAGTCGTTCGGCGTCACCGCCACCGTCCGCCCGGAGCACGTCCGCCTGTCCCCGCACGCCACGACCACCCGCGGCACCCTCGAACGCGTCCGGTCGGCGCTGCGGTCGCTGTCCGGTCCGTCGGTCTCGACCATGCCGGCGGCGCTGTCGGCGCTGGTGCCGACGGTCGACAGCCTCGCCACGGCACTGGGCCCGGACACCGAGGTCGTGGTGCACGACCTGTCCCGGCTGCCGAACTCGATCATCGCGATCGCCGGCTCGCTCACCGGCCGCCAGGTGGGCGGCCCGATGACGGACCTGCTGCTCGGCCTGGTCCGCCGCGGCACGACGACCGACATGCCCGGCTACGAGACCTACGCGCCGGACGGCCGCGCGATCTGGTCGTCGACGACCTTCGTGCGCGACGCGGCCGGGGTGGCGGTGGGCTGCCTGTGCGTCAACAAGCTCGCCGCGCACGAGGCGTCCGGGCCCGTCGAGTCGTTCCCGCAGGACGTGGACACACTCCAACGGGTGCTCGTCGAGAAGGCGATCGCCGACGTCGGGGTGCCGGTCGAGCTGATGAAGAAGGTGCACAAGTCGCAGGTCGTGCGGGTGCTGGACGAGGCGGGGTTCTTCCTGATCCGCGACTCGGTCGACCACCTGGCGAGCGTGCTCGCGGTGACCCGCTACACGATCTACAACTACCTCAACGCGAACCGGGGCACGTGAGGGCTGCCGGCGGGCCGCTCACCACCAGTCCGGAGCGGCCCTCCAGGCGGGCGCGACCGGGCGCTCGCCGCCGGTGGTCATGAACTCGTGGGCGGCCCGGCGCACGACGTCCAGCGGGATCTCGGAGTCGGCCGGGTACTCGGTGTCCGAGCTCATCAGGTAGTACAGGACCGGTTCGGCGGAACCCCAGTCGGTTCCGGGCGTTTCCGTGCTGAACCACTTCTGCCCGCCACCGGCGTAGTACAGCGCGCCCCGACCGGCCTGGCCGTGCAGCCCGACGTTGAAGTTCGCGCGGCCGGGGTTCTCGGCCACGTACAGGTCGACGAGCACGCGGCCGTCCCGACCGGCGACGGCGTCCAGCACGGCGTCCAGCTCGGCCGGGGTGCGGACGATCACGGCGTCGTCCTGGTCCTCCTCGTACCAGGCTTCCAGCTCCACCACGGCTCTGTTCTCCGAGGGTGCTCCATCTCAGCGCGAGCCGACGTGTGCGACCAGCGACCGCCAGGCGGAAGTCGAGAACGTGAGCACGTCGCCGCTCACGTTCTTCGAGTCCCGCACCAGCGCGTTGTGGTCGAGCGACACGTCGACACAGGCGCTGCTGTCACCGCCGGTGCTGTAGCTGCTCTTGCGCCAGGTCCGTCCCTGCGTCATGAGGGTGCTCCATCTCAGCGCGAACCGAGGTGCGTGAGCAGCGACTGCCAGGCGGGGGTCGAGAACGTGAGCACGTCGCCGCTCACGTTCTTCGAGTCCCGCACCTGCGCGTTGTGGGCCAGCGACACGTCGACACAGGCGCTGGCCTCGCCTCCTGTGCTGTAGCTGCTCTTACGCCAGGTCCGTTCCCGCGCCATTGGAATCCCCTCGAAGTCGGCTGATGTACTCCATCAGCTTGCGCTTCGATTGTTCCTGATCCAAGGCGAACGTCTCCAGTCGCTTGAACAGAGCTACTGCAACCTCGATCGCAGCATCGTCCTGAGCGAAAACCTGTGCCAGTTCACTGTCGGTGTACGCAACCGGCGGCGCCTTCTCGAACTCCAGCAGAGCGCAACCCGCCGTCAGGATGACCGCGTCCTCAGGGATGATCCGCACGATGTGCGTGTTGAAGAGCATGCGGAGGTACTGCTCCTCCATGATTTTGTCGTCGCCGACGTAGGTTTGCAGAGCGCGTTCGAGCACGTAGATCCGGATCTCCGGTCGTCTGGCGCGCCGCAGGATCGTTTGCCGGTCGATGCGGCACTGCACGCACGCCGCGATCTTCTCCAGGGCAACCAGCCCCGCTTTGCGGTACAGCGCATCGGCGTACTCGGCTGTCTGGACGAGACCAGGGGCGGTGCTGGTCTCCACCCAGGTGATCTTCGTGGCCAGCGACTCGGCCATCATGAGCGTGCGCAGGTTCTCCGGCATCTGGGCGAAGTACGGGTCGAAGGCGTGCCGGTACCGGGCCTGAAAAGCCTCGATGTACTCCAGGTCCTTGCCGCACACCGTCAGGTACTGGATGATGTCGCCCGCGCTCGCGTGCGCCTTCCCGTGTTCGATGGTGGAGACCTTGCTCGGGTCCCAGCCGAGCCGGTTCGCCATGGCGCGGCCGTGCAGCGACGTGCTCGTCTCCCGGATGAGGCGCAGCTCGTCGCCGAGGTCACGGCTGTACGCGGTGGAGTAGGTCATGGCCTCCGACGCTATTGCTTGAAGTCGTTTCAAGGTACGGACCCGTTCGGGTGGAAACGGCGCTTGTCCCGCGGACCCGCGCCGTTTACCGTCATCAGGTGTGAGAGCGCTCTCAAAGACGAGATTGCAGGCCGGCTTCGCTGCCGTTGCCGTTGTGCTGGCTTCATTAGCCGCGTCCGACACCGCTTCGGCGGCGGCGGACTACACGCAGAACGTGACGTCCGTCAGCACGTCCGAGGCGAGGATCAACTTCACGCCGACGACGCCCGCTCTGTACGTGGACGTCCACTACCTGATCACCAACACGCCCCAGCAGAACTTCCGGATGACCAACAACGGCGGGACGTGGCAGAAGTCCGTCGGGTCGCTGTCGGCGGGCACGGTGGTCGAGTACTGGTTCACCTACGAGAAGAGCGGCCCCCAGTACGACACGCCGCACTTCACCTACACGCACGGCAGCACGCAGGCACCGGTCGCCACTCCCGCGTTCAGCCCGCCGGGCGGCGCCTACACGTCCGGGCAGACGGTGACGATCTCCACCGCCACCTCCGGCGCGACCATCCGGTACACAGTGGACGGTTCGACGCCGACGGCGTCCTCCCCGGTCTACAGCGGGCCGATCTCGGTGCCGAGCTCCAGGACCATCAACGCGATCGGCATCAAGTCCGGGCTCGCGAACTCGTCCGTGGGCAGCGCCACCTACACCATCGGCACGCAGCAGGGTTGCGTGCAGTCCAACACGCCGAACTTCGGGCCGAACACCCGGATCTTCGACCCGAGCATGTCGGCGGCGAGCATCCAGACGCAGCTGGACGCGGACTTCAACATGCAAAAAGACACGCTGACGGCGCAGATGGCGCCGCGGCGGGTCGCGCACCTGTTCAAGCCGGGCACGTACAACATCCACGACGACGTCGGCTACTACACGTCCGTCGCGGGTCTGGGCCGCAACCCCGGTGACGTGGTCATCAACGGCGACATCACCGTGGACGCGTTCAACGAGTCCGACCAGGGCGTGGCGCTGCAGAACTTCTGGCGCTCGGCCGAGAACATGGCCGTGAACCCCAGCAACGGCACCAACCGCTGGGCCGTCGCACAAGCCGCGCCGTTCCGCCGCATGGACATCCGCGGCAACCTGGCGCTCTACCCGGCCTCCTACGGCTTCGCGTCCGGTGGCTACACCGCCGACACGCGCGTGTCCGGGCAGACGGCGTCGGTGTCGCAGCAGCAGTGGTACACCCGCGACTCCAACTACGGCAGCTGGAACGGCGGCGTGTGGAACATGGTGTTCTCCGGGACGCCCGGCGCTCCGGCGACCACGTTCCCGAACCCGCCGTCGACGACCCTCGCGACCACGCCGGTCTCGCGCGACGTGCCGTACCTGTACTTCGAGAACGGTGCCTACCGGGTGTTCCTGCCCTCGTTGCGCACCAACGCCTCCGGTGCGTCGTGGATCAACGGCGGCACGCCCGGTTCGTCGTTGCCGATGAGCCAGTTCTACGTCGTCAAGTCCGGTGACACCGCCTCGACGATCAACGCGGCGCTGGCCCAGGGCTGCAACCTGTTCTTCACGCCCGGCATCTACAACGTCAACCAGACGCTGCAGATCACCCGGCCGAACACCGTCGTGCTCGGCATCGGGTACGCGACGATCGTGCCGCAGAACGGCGTCACGGCCATGCAGGTCGCCGACGTCGACGGCGTGCGGATCAAGGGCGTCCTGTTCGACGCCGGCACGACCCTGTCGCAGTCGCTGCTGACCGTCGGCACACCCGGCTCGTCGGCCTCGCACTCGGCGAACCCGATCACGTTGCAGGACGTGTTCTTCCGCGTCGGCGGCGCCATCGCCGGCAAGGCCACGAACAGCCTCGTCGTCAACAGCAACGACACGATCATCGACCACACCTGGGTCTGGCGCGCCGACCACGGCAACGCCGGCACCTACGGGTGGAACGAGGCCATCGGCGACACCGGTGTCGTCGTCAACGGCAACAACGTGCTGGCCACCGGCCTGTTCGTCGAGCACTACCAGAAGTACCAGGTCATCTGGAATGGCAACAACGGGCGGACGATCTTCTTCCAGAACGAGATGCCCTACGACGTGCCGAACCAGGCGGTGTGGAACTCGCCGAACGGCCTGGCCGGCTACGCGGCCTACAAGGTCGCGGACAACGTGACCACGCACGAGGCGTGGGGGCTCGGCAGCTACTGCTTCTTCAACGTCAACCCGTCGGTGCGGGCCCACCACGCGTTCGAGGTGCCCAACCGGTCCGGGGTGCGGCTGCACAACCTGCTGACCGTGTCGCTCAACTACAAGGGGACCATCACACACGTGGTCAACGAGACGGGAGGGGTGACGCCGCCGGGAACCGTGCCGGTGAACGTCGTCAACTACCCGTAGGCGCTCGATCATGCAAACGGCCCGTCACCTTGGTGACGGGCCGTTCGCTATTGAGGTTCATACGATCGGTGGAAGAACGGCGTCGTGGTTCCGATGTTTTCGGTGCTAACCTTGATTCTCTTACGTTTGGGGAGAAAGGACATTCTTGTTATGTCCACAAACATATGGCAACCGAATCCGTCGGCTGACTTTTCCCGGCGCTGGGGAATCGCACCGCAGGAACCGGGCAGCGGCGGTGAGTCCGACGAAGCCGCCAGCGGTGGTGAGTCCAAGTGCCCTGACATCTGGGAGCTCGACAACGGCGACGTCGCGGTCATCGGCCGCGACCTCACCCCGGAGTACGCGGGGCGCCTGCCGGACGGCGTCAGCGTCGGCGCGGACGAGCGGCTCGTCGTGCTGCCGCGGGGAATGGTGATCGCGGCGAAGGCGGACATCCCCGATGCATGACCTGTTCGGTGGTGCGGAAGGCGAGCTGCTGCTCGGAGACGCATACCTCGACGACTTCGACCGGCGCTTCTGGAACAGCGGCCGGTCCGGCTTCTGGAAGCTCGAACGGCTGCAGCACTTCGAGGAGCCGGGGGACGACAGCTGGGAGGCGTTCCACGAGGGCGACTGGCACCGGTCCCTCGCGCTCCTGGACGAACGCAGGCCGGCTCTGCGTGCGCATTACGCGAAGATCGAGAACGCGGGGTTCGTCACCTCCCGAGTGCGAATAGTGGAGCATCCGCTGACGGACTACCTGAGGTGGGAACTGCACCTGCTCCGCGTCAGGGATCAGCTCGGCGGCCCTACTCGGATCCTGCTCCAGCAGGAGGTCGCGCGCTTCGAGGAAAAGAGCCTGCTGCCCGAGCTGATCACCTTGGGCGACGACGTGATGTACGAGATCCTTTATGAGGAGAACGGGCGTCTGCGGGGCGCAGTGCTCTACACGGGTGCCTCTCCGGTGCTCCGTTGTCGCGAGTTCATCACACGGCTGTACGAGAAGGCGGAACCGATCAGCACGTACTTCGCACGTGAGGTCGAGTCGTTGGGGCCACCGCTGCGGAGCCGGTGATGGAGCCGGACGACCGGCTTCAGCCGAGCTCCTCGGTCTCCGGGTCCGCCGCCGACGTGGTGCAGGCGAGGGATGTCGAAGGCGGCATCCACTTCCACGGTCCGCGCGACCACGAACGGCCGTTGCCGCGGCCGAACCAGCTGCCCGGTGGCACGAGCGGGTTCGTGAATCGACTGCACGAGCTCGCCCGGCTCGACGAGGTGCTGGAGCAGGCCGACGAGGAACCGGTCGCCGTCTACCTGATCACCGGCACGGCCGGTGTCGGCAAGACGTCGCTCGCACTGCACTGGGCGCACAGCGTCCGGCACCGGTTCCCGGACGGCCAGCTCTACGTCAACCTCCGCGGCTACGACCCCGGCGCGCCGGTGACGGCCGAGCAGGCGCTGGAACGGTTCCTGCGGGGGCTCGGCGTGCCGGCCACAACGATTCCGGTCGCCCTGGAGGACCGGTCGGCGTTGTTCCGCTCGCTGCTCGCCGACCGGCGCGTGCTGGTCGTCCTGGACAACGCGGCGAGTCCCGGCCAGGTGCGGCCGCTGCTGCCCGGCAGCTCCACGTGCCTGGTCCTGATCACCAGCCGCAACCGCTTCTCCGGGCTGGTGGCCCGCGACGGTGCCCGGCGGCTCGTGCTCGACATGCTCTCCGAGGAGGAGGCGGTTCGGTTGCTGCGCACGGTCACCAGCGGCTACCGGCGCGACGACGACACGACCGACCTGGTCGAGCTGGCGAGACTGTGCGCGCGGCTGCCCCTGGCGTTGCGCATCGCCGCGGAACGCGCGTCGAGCCGTCCGCTGATGATGCTGAACGAACTGATCGACGATCTGCGTGACGAGTCGGCGTTGTGGGACGCGCTGACTGCCGACCAGGACGACGAGTCGGATGCCGTGCGGACCGTCTTCGCCTGGTCCTACCGGGCTTTGCACGCGGATGCTGCCCGGTTGTTCCGGCTGCTCGGACTCCACCCCGGAGCGGAGTTCGGCGTCACCGCGGCGGCCGCGCTCGGCGGCCTCGGTCTGTCCGAGACCAGGAAGTTGCTCGACGTGCTGATCGGCGCGCACATGCTGGAACAGCACGCGCCGAACCGGTTCCAGTTCCACGACCTGTTGCGCATCTACGCGGCACAACAGGCGTTCCACCATGAAGATGCCGCTGCCAGAAGGGACGCCGTGGACCGGGGACTGAGCTGGTACCTCCACACGTTGTCGAACGCGACAGCGGTCATCGCACCACTCGACCGGCGCGTCGTCCTGACACCCTTGCCCGCGAACACGACTCCTATGTCCTTTTCGGACCGGGGCGAGGCGTTCGACTGGTACGAGCGTGAGCGGGCGAACCTCGTCGCCGCCGTCCGCACCGCCGTCTCGGCCGGCCGGGACGACGTCGCGTGGCGGCTGCCGGTGCTGTTGCGCAGCATCTACGTCAGCCGCAACCCGTTCGAGGACTGGATTGAGACCAGCTCCGCCGGGCTGGCGGCCGCGGAGCGGATCGGCGACCTGGCAGCCCAGGGCGAGGTGCTCGACAGCCTCGGCAAGGCCTACCTCCAGTCGCAGCAGCTGGAGCGCGCCGAGGAATGTCATTCGCGGGCACTGGCCCTCCGCGCGGAGAGCGGCGACCGCTACGGGGAGATGGTGTCGGTCAACGCCCTCGGACTGCTCGAGTGGCGCCGCCGAAGGCTCACTCCTGCCATCGAGCGCTTCCGGCAGTGCCTGGAGATCGCTCAAGAGCTCGGTGACCGCCGCTGGCAGGCACTGGCGATGACCAACCTGGGCGGTGCCAGCTACGACCTCGCGGAGCTCCCGGCCGCGGTCGACGCCCTCGGCCGTTCCGTGCAGACCTACCGGGACCTCGGCGACCGTGCCTACGAGGGGAACGCGTGGTTCCTGCTGGCCGCGGCCCAGCGGGAGAACGGCGAGCTCGACGCGGCGGCGGAGTCGATCGGGCGAGCGCTCGCCATCGCCGAACAGGACCACCACGTCGCCTGGGAGGCGTACTGGCTGACCGAGTTGGGCCGAATCCAGCGTGCCAGGGGAGAGGTGGCCGACTCCCTGGTCTCCTACCAGCGGTCCGCGGTGGCGCAGCGGCAGCTCGGTGACCGCAACCGGGAAGCAGAGGCGCTCGACGGCACCGGTGAGGCCTATCGGGAACTGGGCAGGCCGGACGAGGCGGAGAAGTTCCACCGGACCGCCGTGACCGCATTCCGGGACACCGGCGACCGCTGGATGCTCGCGTGCGCACTCACCAACCTGACCCGCGCGCTCAGGGAGTCCGAACAGCCGGAGCAGGCAGCCGCCACCGAACAGGAAGCGCTCGCGGTCTTGGCGGAGTTCGACGAACCGCGGGCGCGGCAGCTCGTCGCGACGCTCCGGAGCTCGAACCGATGACCTGACTTCGCGTGACGGTGCTCTCCCTCGATTTCGTCAGCGGGCCCCGCGCGGGGATGATGCGTGCCATGTCGATCGAGCGCGGCCCCGAGTTCACCGAGTTCTGGACGGAACGGCACCTGTGCACGCTGTCCACCGTGCGTGCGAACGGCACGCCGCACGTGGTGCCCGTGGGAGTGACGCTCGACCGGGTGAACGGTGTCGCGCGGGTGATCACGGACGGCGCGTCGTGGAAGGTCCGGCACGTGCGCGGGGCCGGGTACGCGACGGTGTGCCAGGTGGACGGACGCCGGTGGTCTGCGCTGGAGGGGCCGGCCACCGTCCGCGAGGACGCCGAGTCCGTCGCGCAAGCGGAGGAGCTGTACGCGCAGCGTTATCGTCAGCCGCGGGTCAACCCCACACGGGTCGTGATCGAGATTCAGGTGCAGCGTGTCTCCGGATCAGTCTGACGTCCTCGTCGTCGGCATCGGCGCCGACGGGTGGGACGGGCTCTCACCCGCCGCGCAGGCCGCCGTGTCGCGGTCGAAGGTGCTGATGGGCTCGCAGCGGCAGCTCGACCTGGTGCCGGGCGAGTTCGAGCGGGTCGCGTGGCCCTCGCCGCTGGTGCCGGCGCTGCCCGCGTTGTTCGAGAAGTACCGGGACGTGTGCGTGCTCGCCTCCGGCGACCCCATGTTCCACGGCATCGGCACGACGCTCGTGCGCATGCTGGGACCGCGCGTCACCGTCATCCCGCACCCGTCGTCGGTGTCGCTCGCGTGCGCGCGGCTCGGGTGGGCGTTGAACGAGGTCGAGGTCGTCTCGCTGGTGGGGCGGTCGGTCGACCTGCTGCGACCCGCGCTCACGGCCGGGCGGCGGGTGCTGGTGCTCGGCGGGGACGCCGAGGCCGTGGCGGCACTGGCGGGACCGATCACGGTGCTGGAGCAGCTGGGCGGGCCGCACGAGCGGGTCTACCCGTGGTCGGGGCAGCTCGCGGACCCGCTGTCGGTGATCGCCGTCGAGTTCAGCGGACCGGGGTACTCGCGGGTGCCGGGACTGCCCGACGACGCCTACGAGACCGACGGCCAGCTCACCAAGCGCGAGGTGCGGGCGGTGTCGGTGGCGCAGCTGGCGCCGTTGCCGGGGCAGCTGTTGTGGGACGTCGGCGCGGGGTCGGGGTCCATCGCGATCGAGTGGGCGCGCACGCACCCGACGTGCAGGGCCATCGCCGTCGAGCAGGACGCGGTGCGGGCCGAACGGATCGTGCGCAACGCCGCCGCGCTGGGCGTGCCGGGTGTGCAGGTGCTCGTCGGGCGGTCGCCGGAGGCGTTGGAGGGGCTGGAGAAGCCCGACGCGATCTTCATCGGCGGCGGGCTGACGGTGCCCGGCGTGGTGCAGTTCTGCTGGGACGCACTGGGTTCCGGTGGGCGGCTGGTGGTCAACGCGGTGACGCTGGAGTCGGAAGCCGTTGTGGCGCAGTGGTACGCGCGGCTCGGCGGGGACCTGGTGCGGATCGCGGTCAACCGCGGGTCCGCCGTCGGCGGGTTCACCGGCTGGCGGCCGCACATGCCGGTGACGACGTGGAGCGTGACCAAGTGACCGTGCACTTCATCGGCGCCGGACCCGGTGCCGCCGACCTGATCACCGTGCGGGGCCGCGACCTGATCGCCTCCTCGCCGGTGTGCCTGTACGCCGGTGCGCTCGTTCCGGTGGACCTGCTGGAGTTCTGCCCGGACGGCGCACGGCTGGTCGACACGGCGAACCTGACGCTCGACGAGATCATCGCTGAGCTGGTGGCGGCCGACGAGGCCGGACTGGACGTGGCGCGGCTGCACTCCGGCGACCCGGCGGTGTTCAGCGCGATGGCCGAGCAGATGCGGCGGCTGGACGCGCTGGGCATCGGCTACGACGTGACGCCGGGGGTGCCGGCGTTCGCGGCCGCGGCGGCGTCGTTGCAGCGCGAGCTGACCGTTCCGGGCGTCGGGCAGACCGTCATCCTCACGCGGACGTCGCAGCGGGCCACGCCGATGCCGGAGGGCGAGGACCTGGACACGCTGGGGCGGTCGAACGCGACGCTCGTGCTGCACCTGGCCGTGCAGCGGATCGCGGACGTGGTCGCGGAGCTGGTGCCCAACTACGGCGCGGACTGCCCGGTCGCGGTCGTCGCGTACGCCTCGCGCGCGGACGAGGTCGTGTTGCGGGGCACCCTCGACGACATCGCCGCCCAGGTCGCCGCGGCGGGCATCAAGCGGACCGCGGTGATCATCGTGGGGAAGGTGCTGGGGGCGACGCAGTTCCCGGACAGCCACCTGTACTCGGCGACCCGCGTTCGATGATCCTCATCCTCGGCGGCACCGGCGAGGCCCGCGCGCTGGCGTCCCGGGTCACCGCGGTGTCCTCCCTGGCCGGACGGGTGCGCGAGCCGCGGCTCCCGGCCGGACAGGTGCGGGTCGGCGGGTTCGGTGGGGTGGACGGGCTCGCGCAGTGGTTGCGGGACAACGACATCCACGCCGTGGTCGACGCCACCCACCCGTTCGCGGCGCGGATCACCGCGAACGCTTTTGAGGCCTGCCAACGGGTCGGGGTGCCGCTGCTGGTCCTGCGGCGGCCCGGGTTCACGCCCCGTCCGGGGTGGACCCGGGTGGACAGCGTCGCGGACGCGGCGGCAGCCCTGCCCGGCGAGCGGGTGTTCCTCACGACCGGGCGGCAGGACCTCGCCGAGTTCGCCGGGTGCCCGCAGTGGTTCCTCGCGCGCATGGTCGAACCGCCGGAACCGCCGATGCCCCAACGGATCGAGGTGCTGCTGTCGCGCGGGCCGTTCACCGTCGAAGGCGAGCTGGCGCTGATGCGCGAGCACCGGATCGACGTGCTCGTGACGAAGGACAGCGGCGGCGCGATGACGTCGGCGAAGCTGGACGCCGCGGAACGGCTCGGCCTCCCCGTCGTCGTCGTGCGGCGGCCACCGCTCCCACCCGTGGAGGCGGTGGCCACCGTGGACGAGGCCGTCAGCTGGTTGGGTACCGCCGGGGCGTGAACACGACCCCCTGCTCGGTCACGACGGTCTGCGACGAGCCGACGACCAGCAGGCAGCGCATGTCGATCGTGGCCGGGTCGAGCGCGCCGAGGGTGAGGACGCGGATCTCCTCCTCCGGACCGCCGACGTCCCGGCCGACGACCAGCGGCGTGTCCGGCGAACGGTGCTTGAGCAGCAGGTCGCGCATCTCCGCCACCTGGTGCGTGCGGGCCTTCGAGGCGGGGTTGTAGATCGCGATCACCAGGTCCGCCTTGGCGGTGGCCTCCAGGCGTTCGGCGATGACGTCCCACGGCTTGAGGCGGTCGCTCAACGAGATCACCGCGTAGTCGTGCCCCAGCGGCGCACCGGCCTTCGCGGCGACGGCGTTCGCGGCCGTGACACCGGGGAGCACCCGCACCGGGACGTCCGGGTGTTCTGCGGCCACTTCGAGGACCGCGGTGGCCATCGCGAACACACCGGGGTCACCCGACGAGACGACCGCGACGCGCGACCCGCGGCGGGCCAGGTCGAGTGCGAAGGCGGCGCGCTCGGACTCGACCTGGTTGTGCGAGGCGTGCTTCGTCTGGCCGGGGCGGTCGGGCACCCGGTTCAGGTAGGTGGTGTAGCCGACGAGGTCGTCGGCGGACTCCAGCGCCCGCTTCGCCTCCGGGGTGAGCCAGGAGTGGTGGCCTGGGCCGAGACCGACGACCACGACCTCACCACCCGGCCGCGCCGGCCGGGAGTTGCTGGGCAGCAACGCAAGCGAGAAGTACGGCACCGACCCGGGGTCGACGTCGGCGAGCTTCGCCGTGCGCTCCCGCCCGGTGGTCGCCCGCTCCACGTACCAGGCGCCGTCGAGCCGCCCGGCCTCCTCCAGCGCCTGCCGGACGTTGCCGAAGGTGCGGCCCAGCTTGAGGATCGCGGCGCAGTCGGTGTCCGCGATCCGCGCGGCCAGCTCGGCCGGCGGCAGCGTGCCGGGCAGGATCGTGAGCACCTCGTCCCGTTCGACGAGCGGGGTGCCCAGTACCGCGGAGGCACCGCTGACGGACGTGACGCCGGGGACGACCTCCGCCTCGTAGCGGTGGGCGAGCCGCTTGTGCATGTGCATGTAGGAGCCGTAGAAGAACGGGTCTCCCGCCGCGAGGACGACCACCGTGCGGCCGGCGTCGAGGTGCGCGGCCAGCGTGGCGGCGGCCTCCTCGTAGAACGCGTCGATCTCGCCCTGGTAGTCGTCGGTGTCCTCGGTGGTGACCGGGTAGACGAGCTGCTCCATGATCTGACCGTCGCGGAAGTACGGTGCCGCGATGCTCTTGGCGTTGCTGCGACCGTGCCGGGCGCTGTGGTAGGCGATGACGTCGGCTTCCCGGATGAGCCGTGCGGCCTTGACCGTCACGAGTTCGGGGTCACCGGGACCCACACCGACGCCGTAGAGCTTGCCCGTCATTGAACTCCAATCAGCGCAGACGAGAGGGGTCGGGTTCGCCTGCGCGCCCTTCTGAGCGTGGTGTTCCCACCCGCGGATCTGGTTCGAAGAAGTTGTTTGCAACAATATGAGTTGTGGGTCGAGCGCTGGTGCGGCGTGCGTTCCGCTACCGCTTCTATCCGACTGAAGCGCAGGCGGCTGAGCTGTCGCGCACGTTCGGATGTGCACGTCTGGTTTACAACAAGGCCTTGGACGTCCGCTCTGCGGCTTGGCGTGACGAGCAACGGCGCATCAGTTACATCGACACCTCTGCCATGCTCACCGAGTGGAAGCAGACTGAGGAGCTGGCCTTCCTCAACGAAGTTTCTTGCGTCCCACTGCAGCAGGCGTTGCGGCATCTGCAGACCGCGTTCGGCAACTTCTTCGCAAAACGCGCACGACATCCGCGTTTCAAGTCGCGCAAGCGATCGCGCGCCTCGGCCGAGTACACCCGCTCGGCGTTCCGGTGGCGCGATGGTGAGCTGACGCTGGCGAAGATGACCGAACCGCTGGCCGTCGTGTGGTCGCGCCCACTGCCAGAAGGTGCGCGGCCTTCGACCATCACCGTCTCGAGGGACCCCGCTGGTCGGTGGTTCGTGTCGATTCTGGTGCAAGCCGACATCGATCACTTGCCACCCGAAGCAGGTGTCGTGGGAGTCGATGTGGGTTTGACGGCGTTGGTGACGTTGTCGACAGGAGAGAAGGTCAGCAACCCGAGGCTCGAACGGAGGGATCGGTTCAGGCTCGCCAAGGCACAACGGAGCTTGTCCAGGAAGCAGATCGGATCCGCCAACCGGGAGAAGGCACGACAAGTAGTCGCACGAGTGCACGCCCGCACCGCCGACCGGAGGCGGGACCTCCTGCACAAACTCACCACTCGGCTCGTTCGTGAGAACCAAACGATCGTGATCGAGGACTTGGGTGTCGCCCACATGCTCCGCAGTGGGCGGTTGGCCAAAGCGATTTCCGACGCGTCGTGGGCACAGCTGCGGTTCATGCTGGAGTACAAGGCAGCGTGGTATGGCCGTGAAGTGGTTGTGATTGATCGTTGGTTCCCGTCGAGCAAGACCTGCTCGGCGTGTGGTCTTCGACGCGAAGTTCTTCCGCTTGATGTTCGGCAGTGGATCTGCCGGTGTGGTGCTGTTCACGATCGGGACGTGAACGCCGCAAAGAACATACTGGCCGCCGGGCTGGCGGTTGCAGCCTGTGGAGACGGCGTCAGTCTTCCCCGGCACAAGCCGGGGAAGCAGCTGTCGAAACCTCCCCTTCCGGGGTGAAGAAACAGGAACTGTCGGGTGTGAACCCGGCGGAGCCCCCGCCTCGTGGCTGGGGCAGGTCAATCGTCCTCACTAGCGATCGCGTTGATGGCGGCCGCCGTCATGGCACTGCCGCCGCGCCGGCCGCGGACCACGAGGTGTTCGAGATCCGTTGCGGCCAGGGCGTCTTTGGACTCCGCGGCGCCGATGAACCCGACCGGGATGCCGAGCACGGCCGCCGGTCGCGGGGCTCCGGCCGCGATCAGGTCCAGGAGGTGGAAGAGGGCGGTGGGGGCGTTGCCGATGGCGATCACCGCGCCGTCGAAGCGGTCGGCGAGCAGTTCGAGTGCCGCCGCGCTGCGCGTGTTGCCGATCTCGGTCGCCAGTGCGGGGGTACGGGGGTCCTGCAGGTAGCAGAGGACCTCGTTGTCCGCGGGGAGGCGACGGCGGGTCACGCCGGACGCGACCATGTTGGCGTCGCACAGGATCGGGGCGCCGGCGCGCAACGCCGCGCGGGCGTCGCGGACGACGTGCGGGGAGAACCCGACGTCCCGCGGCAGGTCCGTCATGCCGCAGGCGTGGATCATGCGGACCACGACCTGGGCGACGTCGGCGGGGAAGGCGGTGAGGTCCGCCTCCGCGCGGATGGTGGCGAAGGACTGCCGGTAGATCTCCGCGCCGTCCCTGATGTACTCCGTCACCTGATCTCCTCGTAGCCGTCGCCGGTCGCGACGAACTCGATCACATCACCGGCCGGACGACCACATCGGCGTGAGCAACCCGACCAGTGCACCGGCCGCGAGTGGGGCGTGCCGAGCCACGCGCGGGCGTCGGCGCGGACGTCCGACAACGACTTCGCGCACCCCGGCTTGCCGGTGCACGCGCTCACCCCGTGCCACGGCGAGGCGGGGTCGGTGATCAGGCCGGACGTGTCGGTGCCCGGCGGCACGACGAGGGAGCGCCACGGGGTCAGGCGCAGGGCCGTGCCCGGCAGCTGACCGGCGTCGAGCCGGCCCAGTGGAACGCCTGGTGTCACAGGTGAAGGTGCGACAGGAGTCACAGCCGGGGTGACGCGCGGTGCGGCGGAAGTGCCGAGGTGGGCGGTGATCTTGCGCACACCGCCGTCCACTTCGGACAGGCGCCAGGCCGTGCCGCGCAGCTCCTGGAACAGCCGGGCGGCGGTGACGACGGCGTCCACGGGGTCGTCGACCCGGACACCTGTATCGGTACCGGCGAGCAGGAGCGCGTCGTCCACCAGGCCGATGTCGCCGCCCAGACCGCTCACCGAAGCACCCACCGTCACCAGGAAACGCCCTGGTAGGGCGGCGAGTGACGGGTCGGAGCACAGGGCGGTGTCCAGCGCGTCGACCAGCGCCTGGTTGTCGTCCAGGGGCGCGGCGATGATGTTGCGGATGCGTTCGTGGGTGTCCGACGGCAGCAGGCCGCACGCACGCAGGCGGGCACCCAGCTCGACCCCCGACGTGAGGCCCCTGATCTGGAGGTTCGCCCGCGAGGTCAGCTCCAGCACGCCCGACCCCAGTTCGGCCGCGGCGGTGCGCACGGCATCCCACTGAGCTGCGGAGAGGGTGCCGCCGGGGACCCGGATGCGGGCCAACCCGCCATCGGCCGCCTGGTGCAGCTCGACGGCGCCGGGGCAGGCATCCGGGTGAGTACGCATAGGTCGGACTGTAACCCGCCGGTTAGGGTGAGCCCGAACGACGAAGCGCAGGAGGAAGCCGGTGCGAATCCGGCGCGGTCCCGCCACTGTGACCAGCGAACTCGCCGGGAGTCAGGAACTCCGCTTCGTCGCGACCCGTGACCTGGGGCGAGGACCCCACGAGGGATGGAGCCCGCGTGATCCTGCTGCTGTCGACCTCCGACACCGACCTGCTGTCGGCGCGTGCGAGTGGCGCCGAGTACCGGCTCGGCAACCCTTCGCGCACGACCACCGACGACCTTCCCGCGCTGGTCGAGGGCGTGGACCTGGTCGTCGTGCGCATCCTCGGCGGCCGCCGGATGTGGGAGGAGGGCCTCGACTGGCTGCTCGCGCAGCCGCTGCCCGTGGTCGTCCTCGGCGGTGAGATGCAGCCCGACGCGGCGCTCATGGAGCTGTCGACGGTGCCGGGCGGCGTGTGCGCGGAGGCGCACCTGTACCTCGCGCAGGGCGGCCCCGGGAACCTCGCCGAGCTGCACAAGTTCCTCGAGGACACGATCCTGCTGACCGGCCACGGGTTCGCCGCGCCCGCCGCCACCCCCACGTGGGGGGTGCTGGAACGCGAGCCGGCCGCGGTGGAGGGCCCGACGGTCGCGGTGCTCTACTACCGCGCGCACCACGTGGCGGGGAACACGGCGTTCGTGCACGCGCTGTGCGACGCGATCGAGGCCAAGGGCGGCAGGCCGCTGCCGGTGTTCTGCTCGTCGCTGCGCACCGCCGAACCCGAGCTGCTCGACACGCTCCGGCAGGCCGACGCGCTGGTCGTGACGGTCCTCGCGGCCGGCGGCACGAACCCGGCGAACGCGAGCGCGGGCGGTGACGACGACGCGTGGGACGTGGGTGCGCTGGCGGCGCTGGACGTGCCGATCCTGCAGGGCCTGTGCCTCACCTCCAGCCGTGAGCAGTGGGACTCCAACGACGACGGTCTGTCGCCACTCGACACCGCGACCCAGGTGGCGATCCCCGAGTTCGACG
The DNA here is from genome assembly GCF_054300775.1 of Lentzea chajnantorensis. NCBI lineage: Bacteria > Bacillati > Actinomycetota > Actinomycetes > Pseudonocardiales > Pseudonocardiaceae > Lentzea > Lentzea chajnantorensis. Next base: position 3,342,999 of record NZ_JBSDZT010000002.1, read on the forward strand.
GCCGGATCATCACGGTCCCGTTCTCGTTCAAGGAGATCGACTCCGACGGTCTCACCGTCTACGTCGCCGACCCGGAACGGGCGCTGCGCGTCGCGGGCATCGCGACCAGGCACGCGCGGTTGCGGCACATCCCGGTCGGCGAGCGCAGGGTCGTCGTGATGCTGTCGGCGTACCCGACCAAGCACTCCCGCATCGGCAACGCGGTCGGCCTCGACACGCCCGCCTCCACGGTCCGGTTGCTGAAGGCCATGCGGGAGCACGGTTACGACATCGGCGACGACCTGCCGGGCGTCGACGAGCTCGACGGCGACAAGCTGATCCACGCGCTGATCGCCGCGGGCGGGCAGGACGTGGACTGGCTGACGCAGGAGCAGTTCGAGAGCAACCCGGTGCGCATCGCGGCCGCCGACTACCGGCGGTTCCACGAGACGCTGCCGGAGGAGTTCCGCGAGTCGATGCGGGAGCACTGGGGTGAGGCGCCCGGTGAGCTGTTCGTGGACCGCAGCAAGGACCGCGACGGCGAGATCGTCCTCGCGGCCCTGCGGTCCGGCAACGTCACCGTCATGGTCCAGCCGCCGCGCGGGTTCGGCGAGAACCCGATCGCGATCTACCACGACCCGGACCTGCCGCCCTCGCACCACTACCTCGGTGCCTACCACTGGATCGAGTCGAGCTTCCGCGCCGACGCCGTGGTGCACGTGGGCAAGCACGGCAACCTGGAGTGGCTGCCGGGCAAGACCGTCGGCATGTCGGCGTCCTGCGGCACGGACGCGGCGCTCGGCGACCTGCCGCTGATCTACCCGTTCCTCGTCAACGACCCCGGTGAGGGCACGCAGGCCAAGCGGCGCGCACACGCCACGCTGGTCGACCACCTCGTGCCGCCGATGGCCCGCGCGGACAGCTACGGCGACATCGCGCGGCTGGAGCAGTTGCTGGACGAGTACGGGAACATCTCCGCGATGGACCCGGCCAAGGTGCCGGCGATCCGCGCGCAGATCTGGACGTTGATCAAGGCCGCGAAGCTCGACCACGACCTGGGGCTCGACGACCGGCCGCACGACGCGGAGTTCGACGAGTTCATCCTGCACGTCGACGGCTGGCTGTGCGAGGTCAAGGACGTCCAGATCCGCGACGGCCTGCACGTCCTCGGCCAAGCGCCGGCGGGGGAGACCCGCGTCAACCTGGTGCTCGCGATGCTCCAGGCGCGGCAGATGTGGGGCGGTCAGGTCGCGGCGCTGCCCGGTCTGCGCGAGGCGCTCGGACTCGTCGGCACGGCGCGTGAAGACGTTGACACCGTTGAGGAACAGGCCCGCGTGCTCGTCCAGGCGATGGAGGACGCGGGCTGGGACGCCACCGTGGCGAAGACGCTGCACGAGAACACCGACGTGCAGAAGATCCTGGAGTTCGCGGCCGTCGAGGTGGTGCCGCGGCTCGCCCGCACGACCGACGAGATGACGCACGTCCTGCACGCGCTCGACGGCGGCTACGTCCCGGCCGGTCCGTCCGGTTCCCCGTTGCGCGGTCTGGTGAACGTGCTGCCGACCGGCCGCAACTTCTACTCGGTCGACCCGAAGGCCATCCCGTCGCGGCTCGCGTGGGAGACCGGCCAGGCGATGGCGGACTCGCTGGTGGAGCGCTACCGGGCCGACAACGACGGTGAATGGCCGCCGTCCGTGGGTCTGTCGGTGTGGGGCACGTCCGCGATGCGCACCGCCGGTGACGACATCGCCGAGGTGTTCGCGCTGCTGGGCGTGCGACCGGTGTGGGACGACCAGTCCCGCCGCGTGACCGGTCTGGAGGTCGTCCCGCTCGACGAGCTCGGCCGGCCGCGCATCGACGTCACCGTGCGGATCTCCGGGTTCTTCCGCGACGCCTTCCCGCACGTCGTGTCCCTCCTGGACGACGCGGTGCAGCTGGTCGCGGCGCTGGACGAACCGGCGGAGCAGAACTTCGTGCGGGCGCACGCGGTGCAGGACCTGGCGGAGCACGGCGACCACCGCCGGGCGACGCTGCGGATCTTCGGCTCGAAGCCCGGTGCGTACGGCGCCGGCGTGCTGCCGTTGATCGACAGCCGCAACTGGCGCGACTCGCAGGACATCGCCGAGGTGTACGCGGTCTGGGGTGGCTACGCCTACGGTCGCGGTGTCGACGGCATCGCCGCGCGCGCGGACATGGAGTCGGCGTACCGGCGGATCGCGGTGGCGGCCAAGAACATCGACACCCGCGAGCACGACATCGCCGACTCGGACGACTACTTCCAGTACCACGGCGGCATGGTCACGATGGTGAAGGCGCTGACCGGCAAGGCGCCCGCCGCGTACGTCGGGGACAGCACGCGCCCGGAGGCGGTGCGGACCCGCACGCTCACCGAGGAAACGTCGCGGATCTTCCGGGCCCGCGTGGTGAACCCGCGCTGGGTCAACGCGATGCGCCAGCACGGGTACAAGGGCGCGTTCGAGCTGCAGGCCACGGTCGAGTACCTGTTCGGCTACGACGCCACGACCGGCGTGGTCGCCGACTGGATGTACGAGAAGCTGACCGAGACCTACGTGCTCGACCCGGAGACGCGGAAGTTCCTGCAGACCTCGAACCCGTGGGCGTTGCACGGCATCGCGGAACGGTTGCTGGAGGCCGCCGAGCGCAAGATGTGGGAGCACCCGGAGGAGGCCACCCTGGACGCGCTGCGGGCGGCCTACCTGGAGACCGAGGGCGACCTGGAGGACGGCGCCTGATCGAGGCGCACGCAGCAGTGGTCCGGTGACGGGTCGAGGCGGGCGCGGTAGCCCGCCCCGATGCCGTCGGCCAGGCCGGTGAGCAGGCGGAGGTTGAGGCCGCAGACCAGCTCGGTGTGGCGTTGCGCGAGGCTGTGGAACGGGCAGTTGCCCAGCAGGACCGAGCCGTCCCCGGCCCGCGGCTCGAACCCGAAGTCCTCCAGCGCCTGCACGAGGTCGCCCCGCGCGGCGGCCGCGAGGGCCGTGCCCCACTCGTGCGCGCGGCGGCGCAGGACCTCGCGCGGGGGCTCACCGGTGGTCTCGGCTTCGAGGAGCGCGTCGGTCAGCAGGTGGCTCGCGGCCTCGTACCGCCGGTCCGGCAGCGACACCGCGATCTGCTCCTCGGCACGGCGGTAGAGCTTCGCCGGACGGCCCGCGCCCGGTCCGCCGCGTCCGGTCCGGCGCTGGTGCACGACTGTGAGGAGGCCCATCTCGACCAGCTTGTCGAGGTGGAACCCGGCGGTCGTGCGGGGCAGTCCGGTGGCTTGCGCGGCCTCGTCCTTGCTGATCGGCGCGGTCCGGCGGGCCACGAGGTCGTACAGCCTGCGCCGGTTCGGTTCGTCCAGGGCCGCGACGGCGGCGACGGGGTCGGCCATTTCTAAAAACTACTCCCATTGACTAAATTCGGCCAGCCGAACTACCGTGGCGGCATGGACGTCGAGGGCGCGCAGAAGGCGGTCACGGACCTGCTCAAGGCGCTGGGCAAGGACCCGTACTCCGAACACCTGGCCGACACGCCGCGCCGGGTCGCCGAGGCGTACGAGGAGCTGCTGACGCCCCGGACGTTCAACCTGACCACGTTCCCCAACGACGAGGGCTACGACGAGCTGGTGCTGGCCCGCGGCATCCCGGTGCAGTCGTTGTGCGAGCACCACATGCTGCCGTTCCACGGCATCGCGCACGTCGGGTACCTGCCGGGGGAGCGCATCCTGGGGCTGTCGAAGCTCGCGCGGGTCGTGGAGATGTTCGCCCGCGACCTCCAGGTGCAGGAGCGGCTGACCAAGCAGGTCGCCGACTGGCTGCAGGAACACCTGCGGCCCAAGGGCGTCGGCGTGGTGATCGAGGCCGAGCACATGTGCATGGCGTTGCGCGGGGTGCGGGTCAGCGGGTCCCGCACGGTGACCTCGGCGTTGCAGGGCGCGTTGCGGCAGGACCCCGCGTCCCGGCAGGAGTTCTTCACGCTGGTGCACGCGTAACCTGCGGGACATGGGGAACATCCACGCCGGGGCCGCGCTGACACCGCCGTTCCGCGACTTCGTGCCCGCCTGGGTGGCGCGGCAGGACTGGTACGCGGGCGAGGGGCCGTTGCGGCCGGTCGGGTACTTCCGGTTCTCCGACCCCGCGGGCGAGGTCGGCGTGGAGACGCACCTGCTGCGGGCGGGTGAGTCGGTCTACCAGGTCCCGCTGACCTACCGGCCGGCGCCGCTCGACGGTGGCGCGCTCCTCACGACCGCCGAGCACAGCGTCCTGGGCCCGCGGTGGATCTACGACGCCGTCACCGACCCCGTCTGGCACGCCGCCGTGCTCGACCTCGTCACCACCGGCGGCACCTCGGAGCCGGGCAGCCGCAGCCTGGCCGCCGAGGCCCGCGGCGAGCTGCGGCGCGCGGTGGGGGGTCCGGTCGTGGTCGAGCTCGACCGCCTGGTGCTGCCGCGCCCCGCCGACGGTGACGTGGTCGGCGTGGTCACGGGCTCGTGGGAGGGCGGGTCCGGTCGCCTCGCCGTCGTGCGCCCGGCGCCCACCGGTTGAGGTCGCCCAGCACCCCCATCGCCGCGGGCACCAGCAGGCAGCGCACGACCGTCGCGTCCACCGCGACCGCCACCGCCGACCATGATCGCCCCGGCCCGTGCCCCTGCCTGCCGGAGCAGCAGGGGGAGTCAGAGAGGGCCGAAGACGCGGGTGCCGGCGGCGGAGGGGTCGTCGCCGGACCAGAACTCCAGCCACAGCTGGGCGAACTCGTCGCGCGACAGCCTGCCGTCGCCGTCGGAGTCGAGGGCCGCGAAGTCGGTGGCACCGTCATGACCGAGCCACGCGGAGATCATCGTCTGGAACTCCTCCGGCGACACGTAGTCGTCCCCGTTGGCGTCCACGGCACCGAACATCGCGTGCGCCGTGCCGGTGACCGCCTCCGGGCTCCGCGGCAGCACGTCCACGATGGACAGCACGTCGTCCATGCTCACCCGGTCGGTGCCCGCCGCCGACGTGAGGGTGGCCCACCAGCCCATCATCACCTCGGACAGCAGCTCCTCGTCGCCGCCGCGCAACGACACCCAGCGCGCGGTGAGCGCGCGGAAGTCGCTCTCGTCGAGGTACCCGTCGGTGTTGGCGTCCAACGCGCCGAACACCACGGACACCTTGCGTCTTTGCAGGTCGCTCGCCATGAGCAAGGACCATGGGCCGAACGGTCCAGCGTGAACCATCGGCCGAACGGGTCCGGACCACTCGCGTACGGGGGATGCCGCTCACCCCGCGTCGAGCGCCTCCGGCAGCTGCAACCGGCCGGGCACGCCGAGCTTGCGGTAGACGGCGGTGAGCACGCCCTCCACCGCGTCGGCGGACAGCAGCAGGGCACCGGCGATCTCCTCGTCGCACCGGCCCCGCGCCGCCAGCACCGCCACCTGGTGCTCCACCGGTGTCAGCGCGGTCGGCCCGGTCTGCCGCAGCCGCCGCGGTCCCGCGCTCGTCGCGACCAGCTCGGAGTGCGCCCGTGCCGCCATTGCCGTGGACCCGCACTTCTGCGCCAGGTCCACCGCCTCGCGCAGGCACACGCGCGCCGCCGCCGTGTCGCCCTGCCGGCGCGCCACCACGCCGAGGTCCACCAGCGCGCGGCCCAGTTCGAGCCGGGCGGGGGAGCCGCGCAGCACCCGCACGGCGTCCTCCAGGTGCGCGCGTCCGGCGGCTCCCGCGGTGACCCGGCCCAGTGCGCGCAACGCCATGCCCAACGCCCTGGGCGCACCCCAGTCCCCGGCCAGCTCGACCTCCTCCAGCGCGAACTGCCGGGCCCGCTCGCCGTCGCCCAGCGCCGCGCACGCCACCGCCGCACCGGAACGCCACGCCAGCGCGGCCGGGTTGCGGTACGGCCACTGGGCGCAGTGCCGTGCGGCGGCCAGGAACGCCTCCAGCGCCTCGTGGTCCTCACCGCGCACGATCAACGCCCGGCCGCGCACGGTCAGCATCCCGCCGTAGGTCCACAGCCGCCGGAGCTCGTCCGTCGTCGTCTGCTCGATCAACACCAGCGCCTCGTCCGGACGTCCTTCCTCCAGCAGGATGTCCGCGAGCAACGCCGCGTGCCACGCCGTCACCGCGTGCCAGCGCGGGTCCTGCCGCAGGTGGCCGGCGGCCGCGGTGAGGTCGGCGCGGGCGGACGTGAGATCTCCCTTGCGCCGCTGGACGTTCGCCCTCATCACCGACACCAGCGCGCGCAACGCCGGTGCCTCCGCGCGGTCCACGGCGTCGAGCACGTCCAGCGCCGGGTCGAGCCGGTCGGCCAGGTTCAGCACCATCGCGGACGTCAACGCCGGCATCGCGCCGTCGGTGGACAGCCGCCGCACGGCCTCGGCCGCGCTGATCGACCCGGCCATCACGTGGTGCAGCACCCCCGCCGGGGTGTCGAGCGGCACCGACGGCGGCACCGCCTCCCGCCACACCAGCCCGTGCACCACCAGGTGCGCGAAGGCGTCGGGGGAGCGCAGCACCTCCACCAGCTCCGCCGGTTTCCCGTCGGCGTGCAACGCGTAGGACAGCGCCACGGCGGACTCCACGTCGTCCACATCGGACTCGTGCGCCTCGCGCAGCCGTGCCGTCGCACCCGGCAGGTTCCCGACCAGCTCCGCCATCCCCAGCATCCGCAACGCCCGCGCGGGGTTCGCGACCGGCTCGCGCAACGCCCGCCACAGCAACCGGGCCGCACCGGGCTGGTCGCCACCGCCCACCGCCTCCCGCGCCGCCCGGTCCAGCACCCCGCCCGCCCACGGCGGCAGCCCCGGTGCCGTCTGGAGCAGGTGCGCCGCCACCTCGCGGTCCGCGGCACCGTGGGCCCGCAACGACTCCGCCGCCCGCAGGTGCAACGCCGACAGCGCCGCCGCCGGCACGTCCGCGAGCACCGCCGGACCGGTCGCGCCGAGCAGTTCGGCCGTGCGCACCGCCTCGGCCAGCTCGCCGGGACCCAGCCCGGTCAGCTCCGCCAGCACGCCGGGGTGCGGTGCCGGCCCGAGCACCGCCAGGCAGTGCGCCGCCGTCACGACCGCCGCCGGGCGCCGCCGCACCCGCGCCACCACGACCTCGCGGGCCACCTCCGCGGCCAGGTGATCAACCTGCCTGGCCGCCGCGGCCGAGGGCGGCACCCCGTCCCGCGCCAGCGCCCTCAGCAGCCGCACGGTCAGCAGCGGGTTCCCGCCGGTCGCGGTGCGGCAGGCGGCGGTGAACGCCGGATCGGCCGGACCCAGTGCCGCGGTGACCAGCCCGGTGACCTCGTCCGGCGTCAGGTCCGCCAGCACCACCCGGTGGCACGTCGCCGCGATCTCCGCGAACGACGGGTCGTCCGCCCGTTCACCGGAACCGACCGCGAGAACCACCGCCACCGGCAGCTGCCGCACCCGCAGGGACAGGTACGCGAGCCACCGCAGCGACTCCGCGTCCGCCCACTGCGCGTCGTCCACGAGAACCAGCAAACCGGACGAACCGGCTAACTCAACCGCGAGCCGGTAAAGCGCTCGCAGCACCGCGAAGCCGGCACCGGAGGCCGTCGACCGGAGGGCCGGGACTGCCTCCGAAGGCACCACCGCCGGATCCACCAAATCGAACAACTGGGCCACCAAGCCGAATGGTAAATCGATTTCCAGAGCACTTCCGCGCGCCCGCACGACGCGTCCGCCGGAGCCTTCCCAGCGCGTGGCGACGTCGTCCAGCACCGCCGTCTTGCCCGTACCCGGAGCGCCTTCCACGACCGTCGTCGTGCCCGGCGCCACCCGGTCGCTGATTCCGGCGCACCACGCTTTCGGCGGGTTTTCCACGATCTCTCGCAATCCGGGGGTGAAACGATCAGCAGAAATGATGCTAGGAGAAAGCGCGCCACTTGCCCAGGTAAAGGTAGCCGCGTCGGCAGGCGTCTCAGCACGGTGGCGGCACGTATGATCCTCCAGGCAGCTACTCGAATGGGTAGCGGCGGCCGGAAGAGTGCGTGACCGCTCATCCCCGCGGGCCGGTTCGGAACGATCAGGGCTGGTCACGGCCGGGGTCGCTGTGGTAGGGCAGCGTTTCTCCGCAGCCGCGGGGTGAAAGGAAATCGGGTGTCGGGGAATCGGAACGGGCTGTTCCGCGGCCGCGAAGGAGAACGGGCGCTGCTCGACGGCGTGCTGGCCGAGGGCACCGGTGTGGTCCTCGTCGACGGCGCGGCGGGCACCGGCAAGACCCGGCTGCTGACCGAGACCGCCCGCACCGCCGAACGCCGCGGCTTCACCGTCGTGACCGCGCGCGACGAGCTGGACCAGCCGTTCCTGCTGGCCCGCCTGGCCGAACGCGAACCCGGCGGTCCCACGCTGGTCGTGCTCGACGACCTGCACCTCGCCGAGCCCGGCACCCTCGCCGCACTGCGCGCGCTGCTGCCGAACTCCGTGCAGCAGCAGGTGGTCTGGCTGCTCGCCCGGCGCTGCGGTGAGGGCGCCGACCGCCTGTTCGCCGCCCTCGCCCGCACCGCCGCGCACGTCGAGCTGCGGCCGTTGCCCGACGACGTCGCCGCCCAGCTCGTCGCCGATCTCGCCGGCGGCGTTCCCGACCACGACCTGTGTGCGCTCGCCGCCACCGCCCAGGGCAACCCCGCCGCCCTGATCCGCCTCGTGACCGCACTGCGCGACGACGACCAGCTCGTGGTCACAGGGGAACGGGCCGCGCTGCGCACCGACGGGTCGCCGCGCCGCACGGAAGCGTTGCTGCGCGAGCGCATCACGGCCCTGAGCGGCGGAGCGCGGCACCTGCTGCAGGTCGCGTCGGTGTTCGGGCCGCGGTTCGAACCCGGTGACGTCGCCGAGCTGCTCGCCTCCAGCACCGCGGTCCTGGTGCCCGCGCTGGACGAGGTGATCGGCGCCGGCCTCGTCACCGCGGCCGAGGACCGGCTCGCGTTCCGCCACGAGCTGGTCTGGCGGCTCGTCGCGGACTCCGTGCCCGCACCCGTCCGGCGCGCGCTGCACCGCGAGGCGGGGGAGATGCTGCTGGGGCGCGGGGACGCCGCGGCCACGGCCGCCCGGCACCTGCTGCACGGCGCCCGGCGCGGTGACGTGCGGTCGATCGACGGTCTGGTCACGGCGGCGAAAGCCGTGCTGTGGCAGGCACCTGACGCCTCGGCCGAGCTCGCCGTGCGGGCGCTGGAGCTCACCGACCAGACCTCGCCGTCGCTGCCGAACCGCACGGTGACCGCCGTGCGGGCCCTGGTCGCCGCGGGCCGGCTGACGGCGGCCCACGCGCTCGCCGAGGACTCGGTCGCGGGCCAGGTGCCCTCGCCCAGCGCGGCGAAGCTGCGGCACTGCGTGGCGGTCACGACGTTGCTCGGCGCGCGGTGCGCCGAGTCCGCGGAGCTCGCCGACGTGCTGCTCACCGAGACCGACCTGCCCGCGGAGCTCGTGCCCTGGGTGGAGATCACCCGGCTGATGGCGTTGCTCGGGCACGACCGGCACCGCGCCCGGGAGGTGGCGGACGCGGTCGTGCGCTCCCGCCGGGGTGCGCCGGACGACGTGCTCGCCACGGCCCTCGCCGTGCTCGCGGCGCTCGCGCGTGACAGCGGACGTCCTGGCACCGCACTGGAACTGGCCCGTGCGGGCGCGCGGGCGGTGTCTTCCCACGACCTGTGCGCCTACCCGCAGCTGCTGCTCGCGACCCTGCACGCCGGGCTGCGCGAGTTCGGCGAGGCCGAAGGCCTGCTCCGCCGGGTCCGCGGCGGGCCGTCCTCCGTCGTCACCAGAGAGCTGCTGACCGCCGTCGTGCACGCGCGCGTCCTGTTGCAGGCAGGGCGGATCGAGGAGGCCGCCGCCGAGGCCCGCACCGCGCTCGCCGCCGCCGAGGACACCGGGCACACCGTCCTGCTGGCGCCCGCGCTGGTGGTGCTCGCGCTGGTCGCCCTGCACACCGGCGACCTGCCCGCGGCGGTCGAGCACGTCGAGCGGTACCGCGGCACCGGCCAGGTCGACGGGATCGTCTTCTCCCACGGCTTCTACCAGTGGGCCGACGTGCTCGTCACCTACGTGCACCGCGGCCTCGAACCGGCGCTGGGGCTGCTGCGCGGCCGGTACCCGGACCTGGTCGAGTCGGGGCTCTTCGCCGAGGAACCCCGCGCCGCCGGGTGGTTCGTGCGCCGGGCCGCCGAGGCGGGCGACGACGGGCTCGCCAAGGCCGTGGTCGACCGGGTGGAACAGCTCGCGGAGGAGAACCCCGGCTTCCGCGCGGTGGCCGCGACCGCCCTGCACGTCCGAGGCCTGCTCGACGGCGACACCGCGCTGCTGCGGCTGGCCTCCGAACAGCACCGCGACCCGTGGGCGCGCGCCAACGCGGCCGAGGACCTCGGCGCGGTGCTGGCCGCGACACCCGACCGCGCCGCGTCGGTGAAGGCGCTGGAGACCGCGCTCGGCCTCTACCGCGAGATCGGCGCGTCCCGCGACGGCGCCAGGGTGCTGGGGCGGCTGCGCAAACTCGGCCGGCGCCGCCGTGCGGCACCGGTGCGGCCCTCGTCCGGATGGTCCAGCTTGGACGACACCGAACGGGCGATCGCGAACCTGGTGGCGAAGGGCAGGACGAACCGGCAGATCTCGACGCAGCTGTTCATGTCACCGCACACGGTGAACTTCCACCTGCGCAAGATCTTCCGGAAGCTGGGGATCAGCTCTCGCGTCGAGCTGGTGCTGAGGTCCCGGGACGAGGACTAGGGACGACCTGGGCGCGCTTGGCCTGGCGGCGCAGCTGCATGATCCGGGCCGCGCCCACGACCGCGACGAGCAGCCCGCCGCCGATCGCGGCGAACAGCAGCGCGACGCCCAGCGGCAGCGTGCTCTGGCCCCCCAGGAAGTAGATGGTCGTGTTGCCGCCGTTCTGCAGGATGAACACCAGCAGGAAGATCAGCACGACGAGCGCGACCAGCACGGCCACCCAGGTGCCGCTGATCCTGGTCGGCCGCGGCTTCCTCTTCTGGGCGACGGTCCCGGTCGTGTCCCCCGGCGTGGTCGCGGGCGGGGTCGTGATCGGGGTCGTCGGCGCGGCAGACGGCGCAGTCGACGCGGAGGTCGGCTGCGGGGTCGGCTGCGGGGTCGGGTCGGTCTCGCCGCTGGGGGTCGCCACAGCACCATTATCGGCGCCCCGGCACGATTCCGCGCGCCGGCCGGAGGTGGGTCAGAGGCGCCGCAGACCCGACAGAACCCGTTCGAGCAGCGCCATGTTCGGCTTGTCGCCGGGTTCGTGCACGGCGACGAGGTCCAGCGTGATCAGGTCGCTCAGCAGCACCCGCGTGACACCGAGCGGGATCTTCATGAGCGCGGAGATCTCCGCGACCGACCGCGGTTGCAGGCACAGTCTCATCATCTGGGACTGTTCGGCGCTGGCCCGGTACAGGCGTTCCTCGTCGGTCGAGAGCAGCGTCTCCAACCGGAGGTCGTGGCGGGCCGCGGTGCGGCCACCGGTGCGGGCGTACGGGCGGACCAGCGCGCTGTCCCGCGCCGACACCTGCTGTTCTTCTTCCTGCATCAGCCACTCCGGAGGCGGTTCCGGCGGTCGCCGGCGCGTCGGGTGCTGACGGGGTAGCTGCTGCGTCTCCAGACCGCTCGCGTCATCTCTTCCATCGGCGCGCAGGCGTGCGCGAGTCGCCGGAGACCCGAAACGTGCCCCGGTGTAACCGATTTCCGTCGCTTCCTCGTCGTGCACGTGCCCAAGCTATAACGAGATCGGCCAAATGTATGTCGATCACGTTGCCTTTTTGTGCCCCAGGTCGAATCTGACCTGGATTGCGGTGCCCGACGACGTCGTTTGGGTGCGCACGAGGTCGGCCAAACGGTTCACCAGCAACAGACCGCGACCGCCTGGATCGTTTGCGTGAACGGGTGTGCGTCCGGCCAGAACATCGGTGATGTGACCGTTGTCGTTGACTTGGCAAACAATGCTCTCGCTTTCGGTCCAGACCCGGACGGTGCTCTCGCCGCCGCCGTGCCGGACGCTGTTGGTCGCGAGCTCCGTGACCGCGAGTGCGAAGTCGTGGACGCGGTCGGGCGCGAGACCGAGCTTCGTGGCCTGCTCGCGCGCGAACGCCCGCACCGCCGCCATCGCCCCGGCGCCGACGCTCGTGCCGGCGGCGTCCTCCGGGATGGGCAGCGGCATCGTGTGCGCTGCGACGACGACCCGCGCGGGGTGGAAGTGGTCACTGGGGCGGTGACCGCCGGCGTCGATCACGACCGGGTGGGTCTTCTCGGCGTCGGCGAGGACGTCGTGGCTGAGCCCGGTGGTGTCGTACGGGCACAGGATGCTCAGGTCGCGGTCGCTGAACGCGTAGTTGACCAGCGCCTCGTGCAGCGCGCACGCCGGGTACTCGACGTCGCTGCGGCCCTCCCACACCGGTTCGGCGATGATCCGCAGCGGCCCGCGGTGCCGGTCGGCGAACGCGCGGAGCTCCGGGATGATCCGGCCGGGGTTGCGCCCGGCGTCCGCCATGTCGAGGAAGGTGACGAGGTGCGCGAACCCGCTGAGCGCCTCCCTGAGCAGCGCGAGGTGGCGGTCCGGCACGGCGACGACCACCGGTTCGGCGTTCGCGAGCCCCTCCACGACGAACGGGACGATGCCGTCGATGTAGGACTCCTCGTCGGAGTAGAACAACGCCGGATGTGCGAACGTCATGTGCCACCTCTCGTCAACACCCCGGGGTGCGCACCCGGCGCGCTGTTCAAACCATCATTTCTTGACCCTGACACCGTGTCAGCCCCTACACAGGAGCAGTCGTGTTCACCATCGGAGACTTCGCCCGGCTGGGGAGGGTGTCGGTGCGGATGCTGCGCCATTACGACGCGGTGGGGCTGCTCCCGCCGGCTCACGTCGACCCCGGCTCCGGCTACCGCTTCTACACCGTCGCCCAGCTGCACCGCCTCAACCGCCTGGTCGCGCTGAAGGACCTCGGCCTGACCCTGGAACAGGTCCGCGTCGTGCTCGACGACCAGCTGTCCGTCGAGCAGCTGCACGGGATGCTGTCCCTGCGGCGGGCCGAGCTGCGCCAGCGGATCGTCGCGGACGAGTCGCGGCTGCGGCGGGTCGAGGCACGTCTCCGCGCCATCGAGAGAGAGGGCGCCATGCCCACCGACGACGTCGTCGTGAAACCCGTCCCGTCCGCGCGAGTGGCCAGGCTGAGCGCCACCGCCGCCTCCTACGGGCCCGAGGACATCGGCCCGGTCATCCAGCCGCTGTACCCGGAGCTGCTGTCACGGGTGGAACGCGCCGGGGTGCGGATCACCGGCTACGGGATCGCGACCTACGAGCCTGCCGAGGGGGACTCCGTGCTGGTGCGGGCCGGTGTCACCGTGTCGGTCGAGCCGTCGGACGCCTACGACTTCGAGGTCGTGGACCTGCCGGCGCTGCCGCAGGCGGCGACCGTCGTGCACCGCGGACCGATGGACGACGTCGACGTCACCTACCAGACCGTGGCGACGTGGATCGAGGCCAACGGCTACCGGCAGCTCGGGTTCGCCCGCGAGGTGTACCTCGACTACGGCGCGGGCGACCCGGCGGGCTGGGTCACCGAGCTGCAGCTGGAGATCTCCAAGCCGTGACGGTGATCACGGCGGCCAGCGCGAGCAGGCCCACCGGCAGCGAGGCGACCGCGGCGAGCCCGCCCACCAGGAGCGGGCCGCCCGCGTCGCCGAGCTCGCGGCCCACCTCGGCGCTGCCCATCGTCTGGCCGAGGCGTTCCTCCGGAGTGGACCTGGCCAGCGCCGCGAACGCCAGCGGTGTCACGACGCCCGTGCCCGCGCCGATCAGGACGGCGGCCGTGAACGCTCCCGGCAAGCCCGGAACCAGTGCGGCCGCGACGAAACCGAGTGCGACGGCCAGCAACGCGGGGCGCGGGCTCGTGATGCGGCCCGCGTCGTACGCCCGGCCGGCGCGGGGCTGCACGACGGCCGCCGTGAGCGCCAGCACCGAGACTGCGGCACCGGTGACGACCGGGCCGTGGGCCGCCGCGGCGACCGGGAGGAAGCCGACGCCGGTGGCCAGCGCGGCGGTGGCGGCGGCGAGTGCCGCGGTGGGGCGCAGGAAGTCGCGGCGGGACAGGCGCCGCACCAGGTCGAGCACGGTCTGCCCGGTGCGCGGCAACGGTTCCAGCCGCGGGACGGTGAGCGACCACAGCGCGACGGCCACCGCCAGCCCGGCCATCGTCAGGAACAGCACGTCGAAGCCGCCGAAGTGGATCAGCACGCCGCCGAGCAGTGGACCGGCGGTGTAGCCGATGCCCTTCCACGCGCCGTAGCGGCCGAACGCCCGGCCGCGCGCGGTGTCCGGGGTCAGCCTGGCCACCAGCGCACTGGCGGCGGGGGAGAACGCGGCGGCGGCCACGCCCTGGCCGAAGCGGGCCACGGCGATGCTGTCGACGAGCACGAACGACGCGGAGGCGAGGGCGAACGCCAGCAGGCCGCCGAGCAGGACCGGGCGCGGGCCGACGCGGTCGGCCAGCGAGCCGAAGACGGGTTTCAGCACCACCTCGGCGCCGTCGTAGAGCGCGAGCAGCAGACCCAGGGTGAGCAGGTCCGGCTCCAGGAAACCCAGTCCGGACGCGACGCCGTGGGCGCCGAACGCCGTCACGAAACCGGCCGCGCACAACGGCCACACGCTCTTCACGTGCCTAAGTCTGCTGGCCGCCGAGGAGGTGCGCCACGGCCCGGTGCAGCCGGTCGGAGCGGTCGTGCAGGCCGAGTGACCGCAACGTCGCCAGCTCGCCGCGGTACCAGGCCCGCCGGTCCGCGGTGGACCGCCGCTGGTCGACCAGTGCCACGTAGTGCTCGACGACCCGGGAGATCGCCGCCGACGCGTCTCCCTCCTGCCGTTCCCGGGCGAACAGCCGGACCAGGTCCGGCACCCGGTAGCGGTCGATCGTCACGCTCTCCAGGAGCCCGGCGTCGATCAGCCGCTCGGCGATGAGCGACGCCTCGGTCTCCGACCGCCCGATCAGCGCGCCGATCGTGTCGGCCGCGACCACCGGCAGGTCCAGCGCGCCCAGCAGCCGCAGCGCCGAGCGCTCAGCCGTGGCCAGGCCGTCCCACGCGCCCGCCAGCCGGTCGCGCACGCTGGTGTCCTGCCACGACAGCAGGTCCAGCCGCCGCCGGGGGTCGGCGAGCCGCGCGGCGAAGTCGGCCAGCGACCAGTCCGGCCGGGTCGCGAGGCGGTCACCGGCCAGCCGCAGCGCGAGCGGCAGCCGTTCGCACAGCCGGGCGATCTCGGCGGCGGGTCCCTCGCGGTCGCCGACGTGCGCCCGCAGCAGCTCCGCCGACGCCGCGCCGGACAACCGTCCCAAGTGGACATGTGCACGGCCGGGCACGCCACGCACCGGTCCCCGCGACGTCACCAGCACCCCCACGCCGGCCGGGACCACGCCCACGTCCGGCACGTCGTCGAGCACCGCCAGCACGCCCGGCGGCAACGAGTGCAGCGCCTCCGCGGCCGAGAAGTGCAGCACCCCCACCGGGAAGTGAGCGGCGACGGAGAACGCGGCGTGCGCGGCCAGCGCCGTCTTGCCCACGCCGACCGGGCCGTGCACCGCGCACACCTGTCCCGCAGCCAGCAACCCGGCCACCGCGGCGATCTCGCGCGACCGCCCGATGAGCAGCCCGCGCGGCGGCGGGGTGCGCGGCCGGGCCCGCACGGGTGCGGGGCCCAGCAGCGACGGGTCCTCCTGGAGGATGCGCTGCTGCAGGTCCCGCAACGGTTTCGACGGTTCGATGCCCAGCTCGTTCACGAGCAGCCGGCGCAGGTCGCGGTAGGTGCCGAGCGCGTCGGCCTGGTGCCCGCACTTGTAGAGCACGAGCATCAGGTGGGCGTGCAGCCGTTCCCGCAGCGGGAACTGCGACACGAGCAGCTTCAGCTCCGGCAGCAGCGCCTCGTGCCGGTCGAGCTTGATCTCGGCGCCGATCCGCGCCTCGACCACCGACAGCTGCGACTCCTCCAGTCGGGCCCGCTCGGCCAGCACCGACGGCGTCAGCGGCACGTCCGCGTACGGCACGTCGCGGAACACCGCCAGCGCGCGGGTGAACGCCGACACCGCCTCCTCCAGGTCGGAGGCCGCACGTCCCTGTGCCACCAGGGTTTCGTAGTAGTGCACGTCCATCGCGCCGGACGGCACGGCCAGCTGGTAGCCGGGTGCGCGGGTCAGCAGCACGCCGTCGTCGCGCAGCGCGTGCCGCAGCCGCCACACGTACCCGGCCAGCAGCCCGGAGGCGGACGCGGGCGGGCCGTCCGGCCACAGGTCGGAGATCAGCCGCTCGGCCGGCACCACCTGGTTGGCGTTGAGCAACAACGACGCGAGCAGTGCGCGTTGCTTCGCCGACCCGATGGCGCGCCACGACGAGCCGTCGAAGACCTCAACCGCGCCGAGGATCCGGAACCGCACCCGTCACCTCCCCGAGGTCGGCGGCGAGCCTGCGGCGGTCGATCTTCCCGTTGCCGTTCAACGGGAAGCCGGAGACCGGGGAGAAGGTGCGCGGCACCATGTAGGCGGGCAGCTCGGTGGCGACCAGGGTCTCCAGCTCGGCGGGGGAGGCGGTGCCGGTGTAGACGGCGTGCAGCTCGCCGACTGCCAGCACCACCACGTCCTGCACCAGCGGGTGGCGCCGCAGCACCGACTCGACCTCCCCGAGCTCGACCCGGTAGCCGTGCACCTTCACCTGGTCGTCGAGCCGGCCGTGGTGCACCAGCACGCCGTTCTCCCACCGCACCCGGTCGCCGGTGCGGTAGCGGCCGCCGAGGAACCGGCCGACGTTCTGCTCGGGGTCGAGGTAGCCGGAGAAGCACTGCGAACCACCGACGCAGAGCTCCTCGTCCTCGGTGACCTCGTAGGACAGGTGCGGGTAGACCTCGCCGATCGGCACGGTCCCGTTGGAGGTCACCGGCCACACCTCGGGCAGCCGGTAGCCGGTGCAGGTGACGGTCAGCTCGGTCGGGCCGTAGAGGTTCTCGATCGTCGAGGCGGGTGCCGCAGTGGCCCACACCCGTGCCGCGTCGAGCGTCAGCTGCTCGCCGGCGAAGAGGCTCCAGCGCAGCGACGGCATGGCGTTCGGCCGGAGCTGGCGCAGCCGCCGGGCCAGCGAGATCACCGACGGCACCGAGAACCAGTGCGTGATCTCGTTGTCGTTCACGAACCGCACCGGCGCCATCTTGTCGTCCGGCCGCGCGACGACGACGGACGCGCCCGCCGACCACGCGACGAACATGTCGAAGACGGACGGGTCGAAGGTCAGCTCGAAGGTCTGCGACAGCCGCGAGTCCGGCGTGACGCCGTACCGGGCCACGTTGAAGTCCAGGTACTCCAGCACGTTCCGGTGCCGGATCGGCACGCCCTTGGGAGAGCCCGTCGAGCCGGACGTGAACAACGTGTAGGCCACGTCGTCCGCGTCGCCGTAGTACGGCTCCTCCCAGGGCTTCCCGGTGCCCACCTCCGACACGACGTGGGTCACCGAGGCGGCGGAGCAGATGGCCGCCACCCGTGCGGCGGGCCAGTCCGGGCTGATCGGCACGACACCGGCACCGAGCCGCAGTGCCGCGAGGTAGCCGACGTAGGCGTCGACGGTCCGGGTGGCCGTGACCCCGACCGCCGCGGGCACACCGCCCGCGTCCCGCACGACCTGCGCCGCCGTGCGCAGCACCAGGTCGTGCAGGCCGGCGTAGGTCCACGACGAACCGGCGACCAGCGCCACCGCGTCGGGGTGGTGCTGGGCCGTCGTGGCGAAGCGCTGCCAGAGGGTCACGCCTTCGCCTCCTCCGGCTTGTCCTTCTTGTCCACGCCGTCCGCCTCGTCCTCGTCCTCGTCCGGCTGGTCCACCGCGGCCACGGCCTCCGGCGTGACGACCAGGAAGAACGGGACGACGATCGCGAGGCACAGCGCGGCGAAGATGCCGAACGCCCAGCGGTAGCCGGCGAACTGCGCGATCACACCGGACAGGAACGCCGCGATCGGCGAGGCACCCCAGGCGATCATGCGCGCGGCGGCGCTGTAGCGGCCCATCATCTCGGCGGGCACGAACGTCTGCGTGATCACGCGCGAGTTCGCCGTCCACATGACACCACCGGCACCCGCGACGAACGCCGCCGCGCCGATCACGTACGCGCTGCCCGGCTCGGCCGGGAGGAACGCGGGCGCGGCCACGAGCGCGAACGAGCCGATGATGTCGACGAACATCGACCAGCGCCGGCCCAGCAGCTTGTTGATCCACCCGACCAGCAGCGACCCGACCACACCACCGGCGCCGAGCCAGGTGAGCAGCAGACCGTACTGCTCGGCGGACAACCCGAGCGGCCCGCCGACCGCGTACACCGGGATCAACGCGAGCCAGGCACCCCAGCAGGCCGCCATCACGGTGATCATCATCGACATCGTGCGCAGCAACCTGTTGCCGAACAGGAAACCCAGGCCGTCCTTGATCTCCGCGTTCACCGACTTGCGCTCGGTCGTCGGCTCCACCTTGAACTTGCCGACCAGCGAGATCAGCAGCAGGGCGCCGAGGGCGTAGACGATCCCGGAGACGCCGAACGCCACCGCGAAGCCCGCCGCCGTCAGGAAACCGCCGATCGGCGTGCCCAGGAAGCCGTTCGCGAGGTACTCCAGGCCGGTGATCCGCTCACTGACCTTCTGCCAGCGCTTCTTGGGGATGGCGTTGGGCAGGATCGCCGCGCCGGACACGCCCGCGAGCACGTCGGCGAGACCGAGCACCAGCGCGACCAGGTAGATCAACGGCAGGTTGACCATCTGGAAGAAGTACGCGAGCAGGATCGCCGCGACCGACAGCGTGCGGGCGATCTCCGCGGCCATCATGAGCGTGCGGCGGTCCATGCGGTCGACGAAGACGCCGATGTGCAACGAGGTCAGCAGCCACGGCAACGTCATCAGCGAGGCCACCGCGGTCACCACGATCGGCGAGGTCGTGATGCCGACGGTGAGCAGCGGCAGGGCGACCCTCGTCACCGCGTCGGCGATGTTCGTGGTGCCGGTGAAGGCCACCAGCAACCATTCGTTGCGGCGCGCCGTGGCAGGACGCAGCTCGTCGGGTGAATTCACGGCAGTTCCCCGTCCGTAGGGCCATTTGGTTTGTGAATGGGCAGCTCGGAAAACGTGATGCCGGGGCTTGTGAACCGGTGTTTTCGCAGGTGGTGACCGGTCCAGCGAGCGCGCACGAGCTACCTCTCCATTCCAGGGTGACTCACTATTACCCGACGTCGAAGGCCTGTCCAGCCCGTACAGCGACATTCCATCCGGCGAACATCGAGAAAACATCGGCGACGCTGAAGCTTGCGCTCATGTCCGACCTGGATTCGGTGATTGCCCGGTACGCGTCGACCGACTTCGACGACTCGACCCCGCTGCTGGAGGCGGGCCTCGAGTCGCTCGCGCTGCTGCGGCTCGCGGTCGAGGTCGCGACGGACGACGACGCGGAGATCGACGCCGCACGGCTCGTCGACCTCCGCACGGTGGGGGACCTGAAGGGCTGGTTGCGCGACTTGGAGGGAGCGGCGCAGTGACAACTCCTTATGGGCTGCCCATGACGGAGTCCCAGAAGGGACTGCTGGTCGTCGACGCGGGCGCGCCGGCGGACTCCGTGCTGTACAACCAGCTCGTCCGCCTGGACGTCGACCCGGCGCTGAGCGACGAGGCGGTGTCGCGGGCGCTGCTGACGCTGGTGACGATCCAGCCGGCGATGCGCGAGGTGTTCGCCGCGCTGCCGCAGATGCACGCCTCCCTCACGCCGCCGCCGGTGGTGGTGCCGATGGAGCGGGTGACCGTGCAGCCGTGGGAGTTCGAGCAGGCGGTCGCGGAGGTCGCGGAACGGATCGGGCGCCCGACGTTCGACCTCGCGCGCGGCCCCGCCTACCGGTTCGCGCTCGTCCGCGCGTCCGACGGCAGCGCGGCCGCGATCCTGCTGGCGGACCACCACATCATCCTCGACGGCATCTCGCTCGGGCCGTTCGTGCGCGACCTGGAGGCCGCGCTGGCCCAGCCGCTGTCGCGGGAGGAGCTCGCGGCCAAGCGGGAGGCGCGGGAGACCGCGTTCCGCAAGGAGCTCGAGGCGCAGACCCGCAGCGCGAGCCCGGAGCGCGTGGCGGAGCGGGCGCAGGAGTGGGCGGCGCAGCTGCGCGAGGTGCCGCCGCTGGTGCTCTCGCCGCGGCCGGGCCGCCCGTCCTACACCTCGTTCACCGGCGCGCGGATCAGCTGGACCATGTCCGAGGCGGAGGGCAGGGCGCTCACCGACCTGTGCCGCCGGCTCGACGTGACGCCGTTCGTGGTGTTCAGCGGCATGTACGGGCTGGTGCTCGCGCGGCACGGCAACGTCGGCAGCGTCCTGGTCGGCAGCCCGTTCATGGCCCGGCGCACGATCGGCGCGTTCGACCTGTGCGGGTTCTTCGTCAACACCCTGCCGGTCACCGTCGAGGCCGAGTGGTCGCGCACGGTCGACGAGCACCTCGGCAAGGTGGTCAAGGGGGCGGTCGACCACTGCCGGTCCAATGTGGACATCACGTTCAACCAGCTGGTCGCGCACGCCCGCCCGGAGCGCTCCAGCAACCGCAACCCGCTGTTCTCCGCGATGCTCGCCATGCAGGACACGTTCTCCGAGTCGCGGGGCTCGGTGCTGCGGGTGCACGAGCTGGGCAACGGCAACGCGAAGTTCGACCTGTGGCTGGGCGCCACCCCGGTCGACGGGCGCTGGCAGTTCGAGCTGGAGTACGACCGCGAGCTGATCTCGCCGGCCACCGCCGACGGTCTGCTCACGTCGCTGCGCTCGGCGATGCGGCGGGCGCTCGCGGACTCGTCGGTCGCGCTGGCCGACCTGTTCACCGACTGGCCGGTGCCGCGCACCGACGGCTGGCACCGCCCGATCCCGGACGGCTCGTTCGCGTCGATCATCGAGGACGTCGCCGCCGACCGGCCGGACGCCGTCGCGATCGAGACGCCGGACCGCGCGTTCTCCTACCGCGAGCTGGTCGCCGCGGCCCGCCGGGTCGCGAACGGCCTGGCCGCCAGGGGGATCGGCCCCGGTGACGTGGTCGGTCTCGTCAACCAGGACCTCGCCGACACCACGATCGCCATCCTCGCGATCCTGCGCCGCGGCGCCGCCTACCTGCCGCTCGACCCGACGCTGCCCGACGAACGGCTCGCGTACATGATCGAGAAGGCGGGCTGCGCGTTCGTCCTCGGCCGTGACGCCGAGGTGTCCACACTGGACGGACCGGACGCCGAGCTGGTCGCGAGCACCGAGCACCCGGTGTACGTCATGTACACCTCCGGCTCGACCGGCAAGCCCAAGGGCGTCGAGATGGGCCACGGCCCGCTCGCGAACCTGACCTCGTGGCAGCTCGCCGCGCTGCACATGGACGCCGACACCCGGTTCCTGCAGTACGCGCCGCTCGGGTTCGACGTGTCGTTCCAGGAGATCGTCCCGACGCTGGTCGCGGGCGGCACCATCGTCTCCCGCGAGCCCGCCGACCGCCGGATGTTCCCGGCGGTGCTGAGCCGGATCGCCTCGACCGAGGTCACGCACGTGTACCTGCCGGTCGCGGCGCTGCGGCCGCTGGTGCAGCTGGCGAACGCCCGCGGCGTCGTCCTGCCGCACCTGCGCTACCTGTGCGTCTCCGGCGAGCAGCTGATGGTCGACGACGAGGTGCGGACGTTCTTCGAACGCCACCAGCACTGCGTCCTCGTGAACCTGTACGGACCCACGGAGACGCACGCCGTGACCTCGCACCGGCTGTCGTACCGCAGCCACGAGTGGGCCGCGCACGTGCCGATCGGCCTGCCGTACCCCGGTGTCGAGGCCTACGTCGTGGACTCGACCGGGCACCTCGCACCGCCCGGGGTGGTCGGCGAGCTGTACCTGGGCGGGCTGTGCCCGGCCACCGGGTACGTCAACGACCCGGAGATCACGGCCCAGCGGTTCGTGCCGGACCGGTTCGCCGGCGGCGGCACCATGTACAGCACCGGTGACCTGGTCGTGCGCGATGACGACGACGTGCTCACGTTCCTCGGCCGCGCCGACGACCAGGTCAAGATCCGCGGCTACCGGATCGAGCTGGGCGAGATCGAGACCGTCGCGAACCGGTGCCCCTCGGTGCACCAGGCCGTCGCGGTCGTGCGCGGCGACGGCGTGGACCGCGAGCTGGTGCTGTTCGTCGTGCCCTCCGGGCAGCTGGACGCCGACGCGATCAAGGCGGAGATGTCGCGGTCGCTGCCGTCGTACATGGTGCCGGTGTGGGTGTTCGAGCTGGACACCGTGCCGACGACGCCGACCGGCAAGACCGACAGGGACGCGCTGGTGGCCCGCAGCGACGAGCTGCTCGTGGCACCGGAGGAGCCGGAGACCGTCGAGTACGAGGACGAGCTGGAGCGTGAGCTGGCCGGGATCTGGTCGGGGGTGCTGAACGTCGAGCCGATCGTGCGCGACCGGCCGGTGCTGGAGTACGGCGCCCACTCGCTCACGATCTTCACCGTCCTCGCCGAGGTGCAGGAGCGCTACGGCGTCCCCGTGCCGATGATCGACTTCTTCGGCTCGCCGACCGTCGCGACGCTGGCCGGCCTGGTCCGCGCCGGGAAGGCGGGCTGATGCTCGGCCGGCTGATCACCCTCGTGCGCCGCGGCGACCGGCCGTCCGCGGTGCTGCTGCCCGGCGCCGGCGGCGGGCTCAACCCGTACCTGCGCCTGGCCACCCACCTCGGCGAGACCCACAACGTGCACGCCGTCCGCGCGGCCGGCCTCGTCCCCGGCGAGGAACCCGAGCACACGATCGCGGAGATGGCCGAGTCGGCGGACAAGGCGCTCGCCGAGGCCGGGGTGGACCCCGCCCTGGTGTTCGGCTGGTCGCTCGGCGGCACGGTCGGCTGGGAGCTGTGCCAGCGGCTCGCGGGCGCACCGGACCTCGTGGTGGTCGACAGCTCACCGCTGCCCCGCGTGTCCACCGCGGAGGACGACGCGGAGCTGCGCGAGTTCATCGTCGGCATGCTCGGCCCGCGACCGGACCCGGACACGGCCGACCGCGTGCGGGCCACGTTCGACACGCAGGTCGCCGCCCTCGCGGAGTACCACGGCACCGGCACCCACGCGGGTCGCGTGCTGGTGCTGATGTGCCGGGACGACGACTTCCGCGACCGGGAGGCTGCGGCGGCGCGCTGGCGCGAGCTGGCACCCGACCTGGTCGGCGGCACGCTCGCCGCCTCGCACTACTCCGTCTTCGACCCGGCACACCTGCCGGAGCTCACGGAACGACTCGACGCTTTCCTGGGGGTGCGGGCATGAGGCTCGCTGTGGTGAGCGGGGGAACCCGCGGGATCGGGCTGGCGCTGAGCCGGCGCCTGACCAAGCTCGGCTTCGAGGTCGTCGCGCTGTACCGCTCGGACGCCGCGGCCGCCGAGGCGTCGGGACTGCGGACCTACCAGGTGGACGTGGCCGACCCGGACGCGGTCGCCGTCGTCGCCGACAAGATCGGGCCGATCTCGGTGCTGGTGAACAACGCCGGGGTCAACATCGACCGGCCGTTCCTGGAGATGTCCGTGCAGGACTGGAAGACCGTCGTCGACACCAACCTGTCCGGTGCCTTCTACCTGACGCGGGCGTTCGTCCCGATGATGGACGACGGCACCGTGATCAACGTCGGTGCCACGACCGGCATGCGGGCGCGGGCCAACGGCGCGAACTACTGCGCCGCCAAGGCCGGCCTGCTGCACCTGACCAAGTGCCTGGCGCTGGAGCTCGCGCCGAAGATCAGGGTGAACTGCCTGATCCCCGGCATGACCGAGACCGACGAGCTGGTCACCCGGTTCCGGCTGGACGACCCGGTCGCGCGGGCCCAGGTGATCTCCGAGATCCCCGTCGGCCGGATGGGCACCGTCGAGGACGTCGCCGACGGGCTCGAGTTCCTCGTCAACGGCACCTACGTGACCGGGCAGAAGCTGATCGTGGATGGTGGCCAGTGGATGTGGTGACGCGTGCGGCGCAGGCCAGAGCGGCCGCCCCGCCCCCCGGCGACGACCGGTACGCCGAGTACTGCTCGGAGCTCGCCGCCGGCCTGACGAAGGACTGGACGCGGGTGCTCGCCGCGAACGCGCAGGACGTCGAGAAGCTCGGGGCTGTCCGGGGAGCTGCTGGACCGGCTCACGCTGGCGCAGCGCCACCTCGACGTGCTGGTGCGGCTCACCGAGGACGTGCGCGCCGAGCTGCCGCGCGTGACCGGCCGGGTCGGCAACCGGATCGCCAAACCGCTCGGCGTGGTCCTGATGATCTACGAGGCGCGGCCGACGGTCACGATCGAGGGCGCGCTGCTGCCCGTCGCGGTCGGCAACGCCGTGATCCTGCGCGGTGGCAAGGAGATGGCGCTCACCAACGCCGAGCTGGGCCGGATCGCGGCCGAGGCGGCGGCACGGGCCGGGCTGCCGGAGGGCGTCGTCCAGGTCATCACCGACCACGACCGGCGCGTGGTGCGGGAGCTGCTGAAGCGGCACGACGCCATCGACGTGCTGATCCCGCGCGGCAGCCCCTCGCTGATCGACTACTGCCTGTCCGCGTCGACGATCCCGGTGATCGCCTCCGGTGGTGGCGTGAACCACCTCTACGTGGACGCCAGTGCGGACGTCGACCTGGCGGTGTCGATCGCGCTGGACAGCAAGCTGCCGGAGCCGACGGCGTGCAACACCCTCGAAATGGTGCTGGCGCACGAGGACATCGCGCCCGCGTTGATCGAGGCGTTCGAGGCGGCGCGCGACGGCTGGGCGTTGAAGCTGGAGCTGGACCCGCACGACCACGGCCGCGAGTTCCTGGACCGCACGATCGCGCTGCACCGGGTGTCCTCCGTGGACGACGCGGTCGCGCACATCCGCCGGTACGGGTCCGCGCACACGGAGGGCATCGTCGCCTCCGACCGCGAGGTGGTGACGCGGTTCCTGAACACCGTGGACGCGGCGGCACTGGTGGTGAACGGGTCGCTGCGGCTGCACGACGGCCCGACCATGGCGCTCGGACCGGAGCTGTCGATCAGCACCGGCCGGCTGCACGTGCGCGGACCGGTGGGCCTGTCGGCGTTGCTGACCCACAGCTGGGTGATCGAGGGGGAAGGGGCGCTCCGTGGCTGAGATCAGGGCGGCTGAGATCGGGCACGTCGTGAAGAAGCTCGTCATCCGCGAGTCGCGGCTGGCGCTCGACCCCGCGGAGCTGGCCGACGACGAGCCGTTGAACGGGTCGCTGCTGCGGATCAACTCGCTGGGGTTCCTCGGCATGCTGGTCAAGCTGGAGGACGAGCTGGACGTGACGCTGCCGGACGACCTGTTCGCCGGCCGCAAGTTCACGACGGTGGCGGACATCGTGGACGTCGTCAGCGCGGCGGTGGCGGAATGATCACGCACTGGCGGAGCGTTCTGCCGCACCTGGGCCACGACCTGCCGCCGGACCTGACGCCGGAAACCTCGTCCGGCGCCGTCACGGCGGGCCTGCCGCTGGAGCTGGTGCGCCAGTCGGTGTCGGCCAAGGAGTACTGGGAGATCCCGGAACCGGTGCTGGAGCGCTACCGGACCTACCGGCCGTCGCCGCTGTGGCGGGCCCGGCGGTTCGAGGAGGAGGTCGGCGCCCGCGCGCCGATCTACGTGAAGTACGAGGGCGGCAACATCTCGGGCAGCCACAAGCTGAACACCGCGCTGGCGCAGGCCCACTACTACCACCGCGCGGGGTTCCGCGAGCTGGTCACCGGCACGGGTGCCGGGCAGTGGGGGACGGCGCTGGCGGCGGCGTGCGCGGCGTTCGGGATGACCTGCACGGTGTTCATGGTCGGCGGGTCGTTGCGGGACAAGCCCTACCGGGGCAGCCTGATGCGGCTCTTCGGCGCCGAGGTGCACGCCTCGCCGAGCACGCTGACGTCGGTGGGCCAGTCGGGGCAGCAGGCGAACAGCCTGTCGCTCGCGATCGGGGAGGCGGTCGAGTACGCGGCGGCCGACCCCAAGCGGGCGTTCTGCATCGGCTCCGGCGAGACCTACTCGATCCTGCACCAGACCGTGATCGGACTGGAGGCGGTCGAGCAGCTGGACGACGAGGTCGGCGTGGTGGTCGGCTCGGTGGGAGCGGGCTCGAACTTCGGCGGCATCGCGCTGCCGTTCTTCGCCCGCGGCACCGGTGAACGGCTGCTCGCGGTCGAGTCGTCGGCCACGCCGAAGCTGACCCGCGGGGTCTACGCCTACGACCACACCGACGCCACCGGCACCGGGCCGGTCGAGGCGATGTACACGATCGGCTCCTCCTACTCGATCCCGCCGTCGCACTCGGCGGGGCTGCGGTTCCACGGCGCGGCCAAGGTGATCTCGGCGATGCGGCACCACGGTCAGGTGGACGCGGTCGCGGTGGGGCAGCGGACGGCGCTGGAGGCGGCACGGGCGTTCGCGATGACCGAGCTGGTGCTGCCGGCACCGGAGTCCGGGCACGCGCTCGCCGCGGCGATCACCGCCGCCGCGCAGCCGGGCAAGGGCGTGCTGGTGTGCGTCAGCGGGCACGGCCTGCTCGACCTCTCGGCCTACGACCGGCTGCTCGCCGGCCTGCCGGAGGACGCACCGGCCGACGAAGAGGCGCTGCGCGCAGCCGTGGCCGGACTGAGGAGGATCTGACGTGCCGAGCGACTTCAGCGGCCTGCGCGCCGAGCTGATGGACTGCCTCCAGGTCAACCTGGCGATCCTCGCCGACCTCCGGCACGGTCCCGGCAGCCACGTGGCGCTGGGTGCCGAGCTGACCGGTGAGTCCACACTGGACCGCCGGCTCGACGAGGCCTCCCGCCTGCTCGGGTTGCAGGTGGTGAAGCGGCACGACGACGCGGTGCTGCGCGACCGGGCCACCGACGAGCTGCAGTACGCGGTGGCCGACGCGTTCGACCTGAGCTGGGTGCCGTACGCCGGCCACCAGCACATGGAGCACAGCTTCCTGTTCCGCGACGACGGCGACGCCTGCGAGGTCGTGGACGGGTACCACAACGGCACGCAGTGGGGAAACGCCCGGCCGGGCGTGTGGCGGGTGTCGTGGGACGAGCTGCCCAGGGCCACCGTGGTCGAGCTCGCGTTCGGCGAACTGCCCGCGCAGCAGGCGATCTCCCCGTTCGTGAGCACGGTCGACGTCGAGGCCACGTGCGCCGACGTCGAGCAGATGGTGCTCGACATCTGGCTGCTGGCGCGCTCCCGCGGGCTGCACGCCGTGTGGCTCGACTCGGCGGCGTTCGAGGAGCACGTCCGCGAGTGGAACGTCCTGGCGGCGCACAGCTACGTGGCGATGCGGCGGGTGCTGCGCGGCGGTGCGCTGGTGCCGAGCGTGGCGACCGAGCTCACCCGGTTGCTGGCGCGCGACGAGGAGCTGACGCGCGTGCGGTCCGTCGTGGCGGCCGAGCTGAGCGACGTGCTCGGCAACCGGGTGCACAGCGGCCGGACACCGTTGCGCGAGTTCCCCGGGTTCAGCTCGTTCCGGCTCGTGGACGTGATCGAACGGGTCGAGGCGCGGCTCGGCGTCGAGGTGGCCGCCGAGGCGCTCACGCCGGAGAGCCTGCGCGACCTGGACTCCCTGTGCGTGCTGTTCACCGGGTCGGCTGCTGCGGGGAGCGCGAGATGACGTTGCTGCACGAGTTCCTCGACCGCGCGGCCCGGTCCCGGCCGGACTCGCTGGCCGTCGGTCACGGCGACGCGACGCTCACCTACCGCGAGCTGAGCCGGGCCAGCCGCCGGATCGCGACCTGGCTGCACCGCCAGGGCGTCCGGCGCGGTGACCGGGTGGTCGTCGTCGTCCCGGTCGACCTGCTGGTGCCCGCCCTGCTCTACGGGTGCGCGCGGGCGGGTGCCGTGTTCAGCGTGCTCAACCCGCAGTCGCCCGAGGTCGCGATCGCCCACGTGGTCGCCGACTGCGAACCGGTGCTCGTGCTGCGCGACCTCGACGAGGTCCGCAGGGCGGTGGAGGGCGGGGACGAGGAGCCCGTGCCCGGCCCGATCGCGGTCGACCCGGTGTGCCTGGTCTACACCTCGGGCAGCACCGGCATGCCGAAGGCCGTCGTGTCCACGCACGCGCAGGTCGTGTTCGCCGCGCAGGCCATCCAGTCGCAGCTGGAGTACCTGCCGAACGACACCGTGTTCTGCGCGTTGCCGCTGGCCTTCGACTACGGGCTCTACCAGGTGTTCCTGAGCACGCTGGCGGGCGCGCGGCTGCAGCTGGGCAGCGCAGCGGACGCCGGCCCGCAGCTGGTGCGGCACCTGCGGGCGTGCGGTGCGACCGTGCTGCCTGCGGTGCCG
The DNA here is from genome assembly GCF_054300775.1 of Lentzea chajnantorensis. Classification (NCBI taxonomy): domain Bacteria; kingdom Bacillati; phylum Actinomycetota; class Actinomycetes; order Pseudonocardiales; family Pseudonocardiaceae; genus Lentzea; species Lentzea chajnantorensis. The sequence goes on from NZ_JBSDZT010000002.1 coordinate 3,371,267, forward strand.
GCGATGGCGGCCGGGCTCGCGCGGATGCTCGCGCGGCCGGGGACGCAGCCGCCGGCGTTGCGGCTGCTGACGAACACCGGTGCGGCCATGCAGCCCGAGGTGATCGCCGAGCTGCGCCACCTGGTCCTCGGCCTGCAGGTGCAGCTGATGTTCGGGCTCACCGAGTGCAAACGCGCCGCGATCATGCCGAAGGACGAGGACCTGCGCCGGCCGGGAGCGTGCGGGAAGGCGTTGCCGGGCACCGAGATCCTGGTCGTCGACCCGGACGGCACACCGGTGCCGGTCGGTGAAGTCGGCGAGATCGTCGTGCGCGGCCCGAACGTCATGAGCGGCTACTGGCGGCGTCCCGAGCTGACCGCCCAGCGGTTCCCGCGCGACGAGGGCCTGTTCCCCAAGCTGCGCACCGGCGACTACGGGCGCATGGACGCGGACGGCTACCTGTACTTCGTGGGCCGGCGTGACGACATCTACAAGGAGCACGGCTCGCGGGTCAGCGTCACCGAGGTCGAGGCCGCGGCCCACCGCGTCCCCGGCGTCGAGGCGGCGGCGGTGCTGCCCCCGGCCAGCGGGCAGCACGGGGCGACGTTGTTCGCCGTCACCGCACTCACCTCCGAGCAGGTGCTGGCGTTGCTGCGCGAGCAGATCGAGGACGCGAAGGCGCCGCGGGCGTGCGTGGTCGTGACCGAGATTCCGCTGACCCCCAACGGGAAGGTCGACCGGAAGAGGCTCCAACATGCCTGACCAGGTTCTCCCGTCTCCCTTCCACCCCCTGCTTCTGCCGGCATCTGCAAGTACCACCAACTCAACATCAACAAGCACTTTTCCACTGCCGACAGTGCTTCCGGCCGCCCGCGGGCGCAGGCCTGGTCCGAAGGGCGGCGAGCATGTCGGTGGTAGTTGAGGGCGATTCGATCATGTGTTGGTGGTACTTGCAGACGCCCTTGGCAGCAGCGGGGGTGGGCGGGGCTCACGGCCTAGTGCTCAGGGGGACGCGTGGCTGAGTACGTCTACGACCTGGACGAGGTGCGGCGCTGTCACGCGCTGCTGCGCTCGTCGCTGCCGGAACCGAGCGAGATCTACTACTCGCTCAAGGCCAACCCGCACCCGCTGGTGGTGCGGGCGTTGCGGGAGCAGGGCTGCCTGGCCGAGGTGTGCTCGCCGGGCGAGCTGCACGTGGCGCTGGAGGCCGGGTTCACCGGCGAGCAGCTGCTGTACACGGGTCCCGGCAAGCGGGACGAGGACCTGCGGGAGGCGGTGAAGGAGGGCGTCACGCACTTCTCCGTCGACTCGCCGTTCGGCCTCGACCAGCTGAACGCGCTGGGCGTGCCGGTGCGGGCGATCGTCCGGATCAACGACGAGCAGCCGGTGCCCGGCCACGGCCTGACGATGACCGGGGTGCCCTCGCAGTTCGGCGCCGACCTGACCTGGGTGCTGCGCGACCCGGCGGCGTTCGGCTCGCGCGAGCACGTCTCGGTCGCCGGCTTCCACCTGTACATGGGCACGAACATCAGCGACGAGGACGCGTTGCTGAACCAGTTCCGGCAGGCGGCGCGCACGGCCCGCCGGCTCGCCGACGAGACCGGGCTCGCGGTCGAGGTCCTCGACCTCGGCGGCGGGTTCGGGGCACCGTTCGCCAGGTCGGGGGAACTGCCGGTCTTCCCCGGCCTGGCGGACGGCCTCGCCGACCTGCTGGACGAGACGTTCCCCGGCTGGCGGACCGGTGCGCCGGTGGTGGCGTTCGAGTCGGGCCGGTACCTGACGGCGACCTGCGGGACCCTGCGCACGCGCGTCCTCGACGTGAAGTACTCGCAGGACCGGCCGGTGCTCGTGCTGGAGTCCGGGGTGAACCACCTCGGCGGCATGTCGGGGCTGCGCAGGCTGCCGCCGATCGTGCCGGACGTGCAGACGGCCCAGGACGACCCGGCGCGGTCTCCGGTGCCGGACACGATCGTCGCCGGCCCGCTGTGCACACCGGTCGACACGTGGGCGCGCGCCGCCGAGGTCGCGCCGGTGTCACCCGGTGACGTGGTGAGCGTTCCCAACGTCGGTGCGTACGGGCTTTACGCCTCGCTGGTGGCGTTCCTCGGACATCCGCTGGCCGACGAGGTGGTCGTGGACGGTGGTGTGGTCGTCGACGAGTCGCGGCTGGAGATCAGACGAGAGAGGGGTTTGTAATGGACGCTGAGTTCCCGGCCGTGCTGCGGCCGTTCCTGAAGTACGCGGGTGCGGGCACCATCACGCCCGAGTCGTCGTTGCGCGATCTCGGACTGGACTCGATGCGCGCCATCGAGCTGCTGTTCGCGATCGAGAACAACTACCGGGTGTCGCTGCCCGACGAGCTGCTGACCGACGCGACGTTCGCGACCGCGGGCAGCCTGTGGGCGGCGGTCGACTCGTTGCGGGTCGCGTCGTGATCCCGGCGCTGGAGAAGGTCCTCGCGGTCACCGCCGAGCACGCCGGCCGCTGCGACGCCGATGCGGCGTTCCCGGTGGAGGCGCTGGAGGCGTTGCGCGACAGCGGGTTGCTGGCGCTGCCGGTCGTGGGGTCGGTGCGCGACGTCGTGGACGTGACGCTGCGGCTCGGGCGCGAGGACATGTCCGTCGCGATGATCTACGCGATGCACTGCCAGCAGGCGTTCGCGCTGGTGCGGCACGCGCCCGCGCTGGTGGACCGGATCCGGTCCGGCCGGGTGTACCTGGCCTCGGTGACCACCGAGAAGGGCAAGGGTGGACACCTGCTGTCGTCGGAGTCCACTGTGGACTGGGTGGACGGCGCTCTGCGGATCGACCGGGACGCGCCGATCGTGACCGGCGGCGTGCACGCGGACGCGTTCCTGGTGACCGTGCTGGCACCGGACGCGACGACGCCGACGCAGGTGTCGCTGGTGTACGCGGACCGCTCGCAGCTCGACGTGGTCGAGGTGCGCGGCGGCTGGGACCCGCTGGGCATGCGCGCCACCCACAGCGTGCCGATGCGGCTCGCCGGTGTCGTTCCCGCCTCCCAGGTCGTGGGCGCACCCGGTGGGTTCCGCGACGTGGTGGCGGCGACCTTCGGGCCGCTGGCGCACCTCGGCTGGGCGGCGGCGTGGCTGGGTGCGGCGTCGGGCGCGTTCTCCCGCGTTCTCGGACTGGTGCGCGGGTCGTCGCGGCAGTTCGACCCGTCGTCGGAGCTGCTGCTGACGCGCGTGGCGCGGATTCGCGAGCGGCTGGACGTGGTGCACGCGTTGCTGCAGCACACCCTCGACGCCGACTTCTCGGTCGGCGCCGGGCAGATGCTGGTGAACACGTTGAAGGTGCGGGCAGCGGTCGAGTGCTTCGCCGCGGTCGACGAGATGGTCGAGCTGGTCGGGCTCCGGCACGGGTACATGCGGTCCTCCGACCTGGAACGGGTCTTCCGCGACCTGCGCTCGGCGTCGTTGAACTACTCGAACGACCGCCTGCTGCTGGCGAACGGCGCGCTGGCGTTGCTCGATCGGCAGGTGCGCCTTGCGTGATGCGTGGCTGGAGCTGGACACGAGCACGGCCGACGTGTCCGCATTGGACGGACGCCACCCGGTCGGGGTGGTGCTGGCCTGCTGCGTCCAGCTCGCCACGGTCCTGCCGCTGCTGCGGGACAACGGACATCCGCTGGCCGGCGCGGTGGAGGCCGGTGACGCGGTGGTGGCGCTGGCCGCGACCGACGACGTGGGCGCGGGGTCGGACCTGATGTCGATGGGCACGACGGCGAAGCTGTCGGACTCGTCGGTCGCGGTGTCGGGCGTCAAGCGGTGGATCACGAACGCCTGCCACGCCTCGCACGCGCTGGTGCTGGCCCGGCACAAGCCGGTGCGGCACTTCACGAGCTTCTGCTGGGTGCTGGTGCCCCTGGACGCGCCGGGCGTGCGGGTGACACCGGAGCCGACGTCGCTGTTCGACGGTGCGGGCATCGGCGCGATCACGTTGGACGAGGTGGTCCTGGACCGCTCCGCCCTGGTCGGGCCACCCGGACGCGGCCTGGCGTCGTTCGCGGTGCAGGTCGCCGCCGAACGCCGCGCGGGCGCCCTGTGGGCGGTGGCGCTGTGCCGGCGGGTGCTGCGGGACGTGCGGGCCCGGCTGGGCTCGCGGGCGCTGGGGGAGGGCGTGCTGTGGGACAACGCGGCGGTGCGCGAACGCTTCGCGCGGTGCGTCGTGGAGACGTGGCGGATGGCGGCGGTGTCGGCGGCAGCGCCGGACATGGCCTCGGCGATGGCGTTGAAGGTGGCCGTCGCGGACGGGCTGGACGTCGTGCTGCGGGAGTGCACGCAGCTGCTGGGCGCGGACGCGTTCACCCACGGCGGGATCGCGGAGCTGCGGGCGGCGGTGGCGATGTTCGGGATCGCCGGCGGTGCCGTGGGGGCGATGCTGGCGGGCGTGGCGGACCACGCGGACGACCTGCTGGAGGTCCGGTGAGGGTCGCGGTCGCCGCCGTCGGCGACGTCACGCCGCACGCCGTGGACGTTCAGGCCGCGGCCCACCTCCCCGCCGTGCGCGCCCGTGAGTTCGCCGCCGCCAGGGGCCTGCTGCGCAGCCTGGTCGCCGAGCTGGGCGAGGGGGAGATCGCGGCGCGCGAGAGCGGGCAGCCGTACCTGCCGGACCACCCCGACCTGGCCGTCAGCCTGGCGCACGACGGCGGGTACGTCGCCGCCGCGTGCCGGCGGGGCAGGGGACTCGGGGTCGGCGTGGACGTGCAGCTGCCGGTACCCGCCTCGGACGGGTTGTTGCGGCGGTGCGGGGTGGCGGAGCTGGCGGAGTTGCCGGAGGGGGAGCGGGACTTGGAGTTCGCCTGGGTGTGGACCGTGCAGGAGGCGTGTGTGAAGGCGACCGGCGAGGGCTTGTCGGGCCGGCCGTGGTCGATCCCGGTGGCCCGCGGGCAGGCCAGCGGGACGTGGCGCGGCGTGCGGTGGAACCGGCTGCGCACCAGCGCGGTACCGGTGAGCGTGGCGTTCCTGGAGGCACCGTGATCACCGGGCTGAGCTGTTACACGACGAACCTGGTCGCCTACCTCGCCGGTGAGTTCGCGGGCACCGAGGCGACCTTCGCCGAGTCCGTGCGGCTGGCGGTGCGCACGGACCTGGACGAGCTGGCGTTCTCGCACCACCGGTACCCGCTGAACCGGCTGCCGGACGGCACCCAGCTCGCCTACGCCACCGGCGACCCGGTCAGGGGCATCACCGACGAGCTCGAAGAGCACGGGCGCTGCCTGGTGGTCACCGACAACGCCAAACTGCCGTGGTCGCCGAGCAAGACCCCGGCGCCGCACTGGGTGCTCGTCGAACGCCGCCGGCAGAACCGCTGGTACGTGCGCGACGGGTTCGCGGGCCTGCTCGCGGACGGCGAGCAGCACCCGTTCGCCGGCTGGCTCACCACCGAGCAGCTGCTCAAGGCCATGCACCCGGACGACTGGACGCCCGAGCAGAGGCTCAGGAACGAGCACGTGTTCGGGTTCCCGCTGCACCAACCCGACGGTCAGCTCTGGCTCAGAAGAGAACGAGGACCCGGTGTCACGCCCCACCTCGACGGCGAGTGGCTGCGCACGGACGAGGAGGTCCTGCCGTTCCTCGCCGACCGCATCACCGAACGCAACCTCGACGACCTGTGGACCGCGGCGCAGCACCGGGCGTTCCGGCACCGGCTGCTCGGCCACACCGACGCGGGCACGGCCTGGGAGGGCCTGCCCAAGGCGCTGCGCTTCGCCGTCGACTCCGCACGCAGGGGCCGCCCGCGCGCGTCGCTCGTGCACAACACCCTGCGTCACCTGCTTGAGCTCGAAACCGATCTCGTCCCGGAGGCAACCGTGCTGACCACCCGCTCGCTCTACGACTGGTTCCACGCGTCGGCGCAGGAGTACCCGGACAACGTCGCGATCGAGATGTCCAGCGCCACCCTGACCTACGCCGAGCTGCAGGAGGCCGTCGAACGGGTCAGCGCCGCCATGCTGGAGAACCTCGGCCACGCGCCGAAGCGGGTCGGGTTGATGACCTCGCGCAGCCTCATCGGCTACATCGCCTACCTGGCCGGGCTGCGGCTCGGTGCCACGGCGGTCGCGCTCAACCCCGCCGCGCCCGCGGTCCGCAACCTCGGCATCACCGAGGACGCCGCCGTCGACTTCACCATGATCGACGACAGCTCCGGAGAGGGCCTGGAGGAGTACCGGGCCAACGCGCGGGTGCCGCTGTTCGACATGACCGGCGACCGCTGGCGCAAGTTCCTGTTGCCGGACAACGAGATCGCCATCCCGGACATCATCCGCCCCGACCTCGACGAGGGCTCCTACGTCGTCTACACCAGCGGTGCCACCGGCAAGCCCAAGGGCGTCCCGGTCACGCACACCAACGTCAGCTGGTTCCTGGCCGAGGTCATGAAGCGCTACAAGCTCAGCCCGGACTGCCGCGTCGCGCAGACGTTCGAGATGTGCTTCGACGGCTCGATCCTGTCGATGTTCGGCGCGTGGGGCTCCGGCGCGACCCTGGTCGTGGCCGAACGCGGTGACGTGCTCACGCCGGTGAAGTTCATCAGCGGCAAGCGGCTCACCCACTGGATGTCCGTGCCGTCGCTGATCTCGTTCGCCAAGCGCCTGCGCGCACTCGCCCCCAACAGCATGCCGACGCTGCGGCTCAGCTCGTTCGGCGGCGAACCCCTGACCGTGGAGCAGATCGAGGCCTGGACCCAGGCCGCGCCGAACACCGCGGTGATCAACTGCTACGGCCCCAGCGAGGCCGCCTGCATCGTCACCGCCTACGAGGTGCCGGCGAACCCGGAGGACCGGATCGTCACCTCCAACGGCTCCGCGCCCATCGGCACCGTGTTCGACCACCTCGACTACGTGCTGTTCAACGACGAGTTCGAGCCGCAGGAGGACGACGGCGAGCTGTGCGTGCGCGGCTCGCAGCGGTTCCCCGGCTACCTCACCGAGAGCGAGAACATCGGCCGGTTCGTGGCGTGGAAGGAGGGCGAGACCCGCGGCACCCTCTACGACGGGACGAGCCCGGTGTCCGACGACCTCTGGTACCGCACCGGTGACCGGGTCCGGCTGGAGAGCGGCGAGCTCGTCCACATGGGACGGATCGACCACCAGGTGAAGGTGCGCGGCAACCGGGTCGAGCTCGGCGAGATCGAGTCCGTGCTGCGCCGCCACCCCGGCGTCGTCGAGGCGGTCGTGCTGGCCGTCACCGCGGCGGACGGCGAGATCGACCTGCACGCGTTCCACACGGGCGCCGAGGTCGGCGAGGACGAGCTGATCAGCCTCACCGACACCCTGCCGGTGTACATGCGGCCCCGCGCGTTCCACCACCGCGCGGACATCCCGCTGACCGACATCGACAAGGTCGACCGCAAGCGCCTCCTCGCCGAGTTCCTGGAGGCACAGGGTGTTCGTTAGTCCCGCGACCGCGATGCAGGAGTCCGTCTGGTGGATCCACCAGCGGGCCCGCAACAAGTCCCTCTACAACCTCACCTGGCGGCTGCTGTGCGACCGCCCGCTCGACGTCGACCGCCTGCGGTCCGCGTGGCAACGCCTCACCGACCGGCACGAGGCGCTGCGCACCGCCGTCCAGCGCACCGGTGACCACATCACGCTGACCGTGCACGACACCCGCACGGCCCGCCTGCACGTCGTCGAGGTCGACCACGGCGACGAGGAGCTGGCCCGCCTCATCGCCGAGGAGGTCCAGGAACAGCCGATCGACCTCGCCGACGCCCCGCTGGCGCGCTTGACGTACGTCCGCATCGGCGACCGGCACGAGCTGCTGCTCACCGTCCACCACGTCGTGCTGGACGGCTGGGCGATCCAGCTGCTCGTGGCCGAGCTGTCGGTCGCCTACGAGGGCGGCGAGTTCGACGACGAGCCCGTGCCGTTCACGGTCTACGCCGCCGAGCAGCACGAGGCCCGCGCGAGCGGCAAGTGGGACAAGTCGCTCGACCACTGGCGGTCCGCACTGGACGGTGCGACCGCCACCACGGTCGCCGCCGACCACGCCGGCCGCTTCGGCGTCGGCGCACCCGGTGTCGTCATCCGGCACACGCTGAGCGCGCAGGCGAGCGCCGGCCTCGCGGCACTCGCCAAGGCGTCGTTCGCCACGCCGTTCGCGATCATGCTGGCCGCGCTGGAGGCCGTGCTCGCCCGCACCGCCGGTGCCGACATCAGCGTCGGTGTCGTCGCCGCGAACCGGATGAGCGTCCGCGACCAGGCACTCGTGGGCTACACGGCGAACCTGTGCGTCGTGCGGGCGTCCATCCAGGACACCGACACCGTCGCGCAGGTCATCACGCGGGCCCGTGACGGCCTGTGGCAGATGTTCGCGCACCAGCACGTGCCCTACCCGGCCGTGTTCGCCGCGCTGCCGGCGGCCACGCAGGCGTCGCTGACCGACGCGTCCCCGCTGCTCGTCAGCTACCTCGGCCAGATCGGCTTCGACCTGAAGCTCGGCGACGTCGGCCTCACCTGGCTCGCGAGCCCCAACCGCGCGGCCCGCGCCGACATGTCCATGTCGTTCGCCGAGGTCGACGGCGGCCACCGCGCCGAGGTGGAGTACAACACCGGCCGCTACGACCGCGACACCGTGCTGCGGCTGCTCGACGACCTCGACACCGTGCTGTCCGCCGACCCCGCGCTGACCGTCGGTGAGCTGCCGATCCGGACCCGCGCGGTCACCGGCCACGTCGAGACCGAGGTCGTCGAACACCAGGCACTGCCCGCCGGAACCGAGTGGGAGGTGATCGCGGAGGAGTGGGCCGCGCTCGTGGAGGAACCGCCCACCGGTCCCGACGCCGACTTCTTCGCCTCCGGCGGCCACTCCCTGCACGTCGTGCGGCTCCTCGCGGCCGTGCGCGACCGGCTCGACGCCTCCGTCGACATCGCCGACTGGCTCGTCGACCCCACCCCGCGCAGGCTCGTCGCCCAGCTGCAGAGCACCGGCGAACAGGCCGCGCCGAGCACCCTGGTGACCCTCCAGGACGGCCCCGGCACGCACCTGCACCTCGTGCACGGCGCGGGCGGCGGCGTCCAGGACTACCGCGACCTCGTGGCCGCGCTGCCCGACGACTGGCGCGTCACCGTCTCGCAGGAGGTCGAACCACTGCCCACCCTGCCGATGATGGCCCGCGCCTACCGCACCGACCTCGACCTCGCCGGCCTGCGCCCGGACGTGCTGGCCGGCTGGTCGATGGGCGGCCAGATCGTGTTCGAGATGACGGCCCGCGACCCGCAGCCGCCGCTGGTGGCCGTGATCGACTCGACCCCGCCGATCAACCAGAACTACCCCGAGGGCATCGAACGCGAGTGGTTCCAGATGTTCGGCCGCAACCTCATGGCATCGTTCGGCGTCGAGGGCGAGTTCACCGACACCCTGGTGATCTCCGCGCGCCTGGCCCAGGCGGGCCACCACGTGCCGGCGCACGTCCTGGACGAGCGCTGGGAGGTCTTCCTGCGCCACGCCCAGGCCTCGGCCGCCTACCGGGCCCGCGGACCGCAGCAGACCCGAGCCGTGGTCGTCGCCGCGGACCTGCTCGACAGCCAGCTCGACATGTGGGCGAGCCTGACCGACGCCACCACGCACCGCATCGACGCCGACCACTACGGCGTCCTGCGCGGCGAAGCGGCCCGGCAGCTAGCGGTCGTCCTGGTGGATGCGGCGGTGCAGTGACTCCATCCGCTCGTCCAGCTGCGCGGCGATCAACGCCGACGACATGAGCTCGTCGACGAAGTCCGCCGGCGGCCGGTCGTCGTACTTGTAGAACAGCTTGTGCTCCAGCGTGGCCCAGAAGTCCATGGCGATGGTCCGCAGCTGCACCTCGACCTTCACGTGCTCCACCCGGTCCGACAGGAACACCGGGATCCGCACGATGAGGTGCAGGCTGCGGTACCCGTTCGGCTTGGGCACCGCGATGTAGTCCTTGGTGAGCAGCACGTCCACGTCGTGCTGGCGCGCCAGCATCGCCGACACCCGGTACACGTCCGAGACGAACGGGCAGACCACCCGCACCCCGGCGATGTCGTCGAGGTGGTCGCCGATCCGGTCGGGGTCGAACGGCACCCCCTTGCGCCGCAGCTTCTCCAGGATGCCCTCCGGCTTCTTGACCCGGTTCGTGATGTGCTCGATCGGGTCGTGCCGGTGCACGGAGTCGAACTCCTCGCTGAGGATCCTCAGCTTGGTCATGAGCTCTTCGATCGCGAACTTGTAGACGAGCAACCTGCGTTCGAGGTCGCGCAGCAGGCTGAGGTCGTCGGCCAGGTCGGTCACGGCTCCAGGGTAGCGATCACACCGACCCGCCCTCCCACTGGTCACGCAGCGCAACCGCCGCGGCCAGCTCGTCCTCTGCCCGCTTGTGCCGCTGGTAGAGGCCTATCGCCTCCTCCAGCGCGGACAGGTCGCCGGTGGTGCGGGACCGGTCGACGAGCACGCCGGCGAGCGCCAGGTCGAACCGTTCGGGTGATGCCTGCGCCGCCTGCCGGTACAACGACACCGCCTCGTCCAGGTCGCTCGCCGACCCGGTCCACCGCCACCGCCCAGCCAGTGCTGCGGCGTAGCGGTGGAGGTGGGCCCACTTGTTGGCGGCGTGGAGCCGGGCGGCCAGTGCCACCGCCTCCTCCACCGCGGACAGCGCGAGCTCCGGCTCCCCGGCCTCGCCCGCGCGTTCGGCGAGGTTGACCAGCACCTCGCAGAGCTCCGGCTCGTACTCGGCGCGCCGCACCTCGGCCAGGTCGCGCAGGATGGTCACGGCCTCCCGCACGTCGCGCAGGGCGTGCCCGGTGTTGCCGCTGCGCGCGCGTTGCCTGCCCAGGTTCGCGAGCGCGGAGGCGAGGGTGGAGCCTGGCTCGTCCCGGCGCTTGACCTGGAGCGTCCGCAGCCGCGACTCGGCCTCCTCGGCGACCGCCAGCGCCTGCTCGGACTGGTTCAGCTCGCCCAGCAGCCCGCTCTGCAGGACCAGCGACTCGCACAGGCCGGTGGTGTGCACGCGGGGTTCCCGCACCACGAGCCTGCGGTACCCGTCGGCGGCCTTCGCCGCTGTCGTGAGGGCCGCCTCCAGCAGACCGGCACGAGCCTGGCTGCGCGCCAGCCGCAGGTCCAGCGGCGCGTCGCGCTCCGGACTCGGCGCACCCTCCGACCGCAGGTGGTCGACCAGCGCCAGCTCCAGCCGCACCACGGCCGGGTCGAGGTGCACCTCGCGCTCGTCCGGTGGTGGCAGAGCGCCGTGGATGCGCTCCAGCAGCTCGGTGTCGGCGTTCGCCAGCGCCGTCATGATCGCCGCCGCGCCCGCGCGGACCAGCAGCTCCGGCCGGGAGTGGACGATCGGGTTGAGGAAGCCGGTGGCGAGCTGGCGGAACCGCGCCGACGCGTGGGCGAGCGCGGCCATCGAGTGCGGTTCGACGCCGGGGTCTTCCGGGAACGTGGCCGTCGCGATCGCATCGAGCAGCCGCACCGCCCAGGCCGGGTCGACGCCGAGATCGGCGTCCTGGTCCACCAGGACGCCCGCGAGCAGGTCGTCGGCGAGCTGGCACGGGCCGAGCGGGTCGAGCGCCTCCTGGTCGAGCGGGTAGAGCCGCTCGTACGCGGCGAGCAGCGGCCGCCAGTCGTGCTCGGCGTCGATCAGCTCGAAGTGCAGGCACAGGTCGCGGGCCGCGCCCACGTGCAACGGCCGCAGCAGGGTCGCGAGGAACACCAGCGCGGCCAGCTGCCCGTCGTGCTCGGGTGCCCGCCGGGTGCGGAAGACGTGCTCGTGCCGCAGCACCAGCTTCGCCGCGCCCGCGTAGCCCCTCCTGGTCTGCCTGGTCAGCGCGTCCAGCGCCGCCGCCACCGCGACGAGCTCGACGTCGTCCTGCGACGTCCACGGACCGCGCGGGTCGCGGGCCGGGTCGAGGTCCGCCGACATCGCGTCCGCCATCACGTCGATCGCCCGCCGGTACAGCTCAGTGCGTTCCCGCGGCGGGTCGGCGTCGAGCCGCTGTGCCGCCCAGTGCACGTCGGCGGCCGGGAACGCCCGTGCGACCGCGTTCCACCACGACCCGGCGTCGAGCGACAGCAGCAGCACCCTGGTCCGCGCCGACCCGTCCAGCAGCGCCGCGAGCATGCCCCGCAGGTGCTGCGGGTGCCACGAGTCCGCGCGGTCCACCACGAGCAGGACGCCCTTCGGCCCCGGCTGCGGCTTGTCCGACCGCAGCCACTGCGCCGCCGCCGGGTCCTGCCGTCCGCGGAACACGTGCCAGCCCTCTCGTTCGCCCGCCGCCGCGATCTGGGTGGCCAGCCGGATCCGCTGCTCCTCGGTCCAGCCGTGCAGCAACCTGACCGCGCAGACCTCCTCCTGCGCCAACCAGCCGTGCAGCTTCGACAACGCGCCGGGGTCGGCCGGGATGGTGTCGAGCACCCTCGTCAGCAACGCCACCGGCTGGCCCGCCCGCGCCCGTTCGCCGGTCTCGAACCGCACCGGCTGCAGCCAGAACCGCGCCGGCTCGCCCTGGGCGCCCTCGACCTGCACGAGCACGGGCGAGGCCTGCACCCGGTCGCCGACGGCCTCGGGGATGTCGAAGACCCGGCCGTCCAGCGTGCGCAGCCGGACCGGGCCCGGTCTCACCGGCCGGAACGGCGGTGACTGCCCGATGAGGTGCCAGTCGCCCTCGCTGTTGCCGTACTCGACCAGCTCCACGAGGGGCGGCACGTGGTGCGGCAGCCGGATGGTGACCCCGCCGTCCACGCCCTCGCCCAGCACGAGCGCGCCGTCGTCCCAGCGCACCCCGACGCACCGGCGCATGGTCGAGTCGTCCTGCCCGTGCGCCACCGGGATGAGGATCTCCTCGATCACCCGTGCGTCGACGTGCTCCGGCTCCGCGGTGATGTCCTCGGACCGCGTCCTGCGCGCGTTCAGCACGGCGTGCCAGCCGTCGGTGCTGCGCAACACCTCCCGCGGCAGCCGGTGCACCGCGTCAGCCACCCAGCCGGCCACGCCGTCGCGGCCCTGCACCACCATCGCCTTCGACGCGCGTCGCAGCAGCGCGCACGCGACGGTGAACCCCTCCTCGCCGCCGGTGCACGCGTGCCAGGTGACGTCCTCCTCCAGCGCCAGCGCGGGGGAGAGGTTGCGGTGGCTGCGCAACATGATGGCGCGCAACGTCTCCAGCGCCGCCTCGTCGTAGCGGGCGAGGCGGTCGCGCAGGAGGTCGAGCAGGTCCGAGCGCAACGCCACGACCTGCGGCTGGCGTGCCCCGACCCAGTCGCTGAACCAGAAGTCGGACTCGGCACCCACGTCGAGGTGGGGCAGCACGCCGAGGCGGACCGCCCTGACCAGCTCGGCCTCGATCCGGGTGGCGGTGCTCAGCGCGACGGCGAGCTGCACGTCCGGGGCGACGCTCGGGCGGTCCAGCTCCTCGCGGAGGCGCTCGCGGATCACGACGTCCGCCCCAGCGCCGCCCGCACCGCCCCGACGGTGGTGACCCGGTCCCAGCTCACGACCGGCATCAGCGAGGTCAGCCACCCCGGCCACCGGTCGCGCGGGAACGGCACGAGCGCGACCACCCGGCAGCGCCGGCGCCGCAGCCAGCGCACGTAGGGCTCCCAGACCTCCTGCTCGGCCCGCCCGCGACGGATGCCGAAGCCCGCGAGCACCAGCACCGCGCGGTCGGGAGCGGGGTGGCGGTGGCCGCGCTGCATCCGGCGCGGTGAGCCGGACAGCACGCTGACCTCGGTGAGGGAGGCGCCGATGACGCTGTTGACCACGCCGACCAGCGCCTGCTGGTCGCGCCAGAACAACGACATGCCCTCCGAGCGGTCCATCAGCACGTGGGCGCCGAAGCGCAAGGTCGGGTGGGCGAGGCGGGGCAGCTCGCTCACCGCCCGCGCCGACGCCAGCTGCTCGACCAGGGCGGGCACGTCGACCTCGGTGTCCGGCATCCGGCGGGAGAACAGGGCCTGCACCACCGCGGAGGTCGAGGCGCGGCGCAGCAGCGGTTCGTGCGGTGGCCGGCGCAGCAGCTGCTCCGGGCTCAGCACGGGCAGGTCCGGCACCGGCAGCCACGGGCGGTCCGGCTCGCCCTCGTCGTCCCACGAGACCTTCAGGCCCACCATGGGGTCCTGCTCCGTCCGGTACGACGGCGGCTGCTCGAAGTCGCCGAACCGCCTGCCGGTCTCCTCCGCCTCCGGCATCCGCGTTCGCACGTGCTCCTCCGGCGGCGGCAGGGGCTGCGGTTCCGGTGGCGGCGGGGCAGCGTCCTCGACGACCGGCGGTGTGCCGTGCTCGATCCCCAGCAGGCGCTCGATCTGCCGCACCAGCGCGGGATCGGGCTCCCGGCCCGGCGGCGTCTCGGCGGCGACCGCCCTGACGAGATCGCCCAGCCAGGCCGCCGCCGTCACGGCGACCACCCCGGCGCGGCACCGGTGCCCGCGTCCTTCTCGAAGATCATCTTCAGGATGGGGTCCAGGTCGAGGTGCGTCGTCGACTCGATGCCCTCGCCCAGGCAGGCCCGGATGGCGTCGATGAACTCGGCGGTGCTCGGCTGCCTGCGCTGGTCGGCGCGCGCCTGCTTGCGGGCGTCCTGGAGCTTCCGGATGAGGTGGTCCAGCGGGTACCTGCGGTCCCTGCCCACGTGGCTCTCGGCGATCTTGCGCAACGTCGGCTCGTCGTGCGGTTCCAGCTCGTGGACGACGCACCGCCGCACGAACGCCGGGGGCAGCTCGCGTTCCTGGTTCGACGTGATGACGATCAGGCACCGCGGGTCCGCCACCTCCCGCACCTCCCTGGCCTCGCTGAGGTCGGTCACCGTGAACAACCGGTCGGCCAACGGCACCAGCAGGCTGTTCGGCACGTCCGGGTCGGCCTTGTCGATCTCGTCGATGAGCACGACCGCGCCCGGCCGCCTGCGCTCGCCGGTGTTCCAGGACGGGTGCGGTTCCTTGGCCCGCTTGAACGTCAGGGCGCTCGCCCGGTCGAACGCCCACCACAGCACGCCCGGCGTGACGTAGTCGTCGTCCCGCCAGTCCCGCACCTTGAGCTGCGCGTCGCCGAGCCGGCGGACGCTGTCGAACGACCACAGCAGATCCCTGGCCGAGGTGCGCGCGGTGACCACGTGCTCGTAGTAGCGCAGGTCGTCCCGGTAGGCGATGTTCTTGGCCAGGCTGGACTTGCCCGACCCCGGCGCGCCGAAGAGCAGCAGCGGCCTGCTCGTCGCGGTCGCCACCCGCACCGCGAGGTCCAGCCCCGGCGGCCGGACGTACCTCTTGCCGTCCGTCTCGACCTGCGTCGTGTCCGTTCCGGTGCTCATCGGCCCGCCTTCTCGATCCTCAGGACCTCGCGGATCTTGTCCATGGCCTTGTTCGCTTCGAGCTCTTCGCGGTGTTCGATCACGACGGTGCCGTAAGGACCGAGGTGCTGGTCGAACTTCTCACCGACGGGGTCGGTGCCCGGATCGACGACGAGCACCACCACCACGTCGGGCCACAGGTCCCGCACCGCTCGCGCGGTGTCCAACCTGGACCGGAGGTTGCGACCGGCCTCCAGCACGATGTAGTTCTTCACGTCCTCCTCCCACTGGTACTGGTCGCCCAGGTGCAGCGGGATCTCGCTCGGGTCGCCGACCGGAACGTCCCCGCACGGCCGGACCTCGACGTTCTCCTCGTCCCAGCAGGTGGCCCGCCGGACCAGGTGCACGCCGGTGTCGACGCACACGCCGGGCCGCTGCGCCTTCGGGACCGGGTTGCCGGTGCTCAGCACGCACACCTGCGACGGCGTGTGGGGCGGGATGCGGCGGGCGAGCGACGACTCGATCCAGCTCGGTTCGATCAGCTCGGCCAGCATCGCCCTCGACTCCGGGCGCAGCCGCTTCACCAGGTCGTGCTTGAGGAAGACGAACAACGCCTTGACGACCTTGTGCAGCCGCGACTCGAGGATGCGGTAGGCGAGCCTCTCCCGCGGCAGCAGCGGCGGGAGGTCTCGCACGGGGTCGAACCTGCGCAACGCGTTCGCGAGCATCCGTTCGTCCTCGGGCAGGTAGTAGGCGATGCGCTGCACCCAGGACATCTCCTCCGGGGTGAGCGCGGCCATCACCTCCGTGCCCAGCAACGTCCCCAGCTCGTCGAGCACGACCTGGCCGTCGTCGCGGACCACGATGTTGTGCCGGTCCCGCACCAGTTCGGTGAACTCCTCGCACCCGGCCTCCTCGACGTCGGCGCGGGTGAGGCCGATCAGGACCGGGATGACCCGGAAGTCCCGGCCGCGGTCGATCATCTGCCGCGTCTCGCGCCTGACCCACTTGCTGCGCAAGGCGTTCTCGTCGAGCAGCACGACGCCGACGTTGCTCTCGTTGACCACCTCCCGGATCCGCTCCTGCCACCGGTCGCCGAGGTGGAGGAACTCCCGGTCGGCGCGCACCCGCCAGGCCGGCAGCGCGTCCCACTCCAGCAGCTCCTCCAGCAGCCGCGCCGCGACCCCCTCGGGAGCGGGCGAGGTGCTGTGGCTGATGAAGACGTCCCACCGCAGGTCGGTCATCGCTGGTCCTTTCCGGCCGCGGACGGGGTGAGCTGCGCCACCCAGTCGTCGTTCTGCTGGGCCAGCACCCGCTCGCACTCCGCGACGAACAGGTCCTGCGCCGCCTCGTCCGGCTGGTCGGCCAGCGCGGTGAGCAGGCGGTGCAGGTCGGCCGCGGTGCGCCGGTACCGCACGACGAGGTGCTCGTAGCCGGTGAGCGTGATGTGCGCGGTGATGGCACCCGCGATCGTGGTGAACACACCGATCCACACCACGACGTGCCCGCCGACGACCGCGCCGACCGCCGCCAGCACCGTGGCGGCGACGCCGAAGCCGAACTCGGCGAGCCGGGCCCGCTTCAGGGAGGTCTCGTACCGGTCCGCCTTCGAGACGTGGTGGGCGATCTGGTCCTGCACCCGCAACCGGGTGTAGGTCGTGATGCCGGTGATCCCGGGCGACTTGGCAGCGGTCGCCGCGGTGGCGATCGGCAGGAGCTCGTCGACGTGCCGCCTCAGCCGCTGGTCCGCGTCAGCGCGCCGGTACGGGTCCGCGCCCGCGAGGTAGCGGCACACCTCGGACTTCAACGACTCGGAACGCCGGCGCGCGTACGTCCACTGCTTGCGCTCCTCGGGTTCCAGCTGCTTGCGCATCCAGGTGCCGATCGCCACGACCGCGGCGGTGGCACCCGCGACGAGTGCCGCTGCCCAGCGCGGCCCGGTGGTGAGCTGGGCGGCACCGACCGCACCGACCGCACCGGACAGCAGGCAGCCCAGCACGATCAGCCGGAGCGCGACCACGTACCTCTTGTGCTGCCCGGCTTTGCGCGACCACGCCTCCTGCTCGGACCACGCCCGCTCGACGAGCCTCGCGTCCACCGGCGGTCTGGCCGGCGGCGGTCCCACCGGTTCCGGCGGCAGGTGGTGGATGCCCTGCTCGGCCCGCCAGCGCCGGGCGAGAGCCCGGTCGAACCCGGTGACACCGCGGGACTCCAGGTAGTCGACGATGAACGCGACGAGCGTGCGCGGCACCGCCACGTCCTCGACCCAGGCGAGCACCTGGTGGTCCACCGCCGAGGCGTCGAGCGCGTCGAGCAGCCTGGTCAGCCGTTCCAGCCGCCGGTGCAACGGGTCGTCGCTGTGCAGAATCCCGGCCAGGGCGTCGCCGTCCACCACCGCGACCGCGGGTCTGCGCGGTCCGGTCCTCGGCAGGCCGGTCACCTCGGCCGGCGCGGTGGGCCCGGCCGGTTGGAGCGGCCGGACCGGTGCGGTGGGTCCGGCCGGCTGGAGCGGCCGGGCCGGTGCGGGCGCCTCGTGCCGGTCAGTCATCTCCACCACCTCCACCACCTCGGTCACCGGCTCGTCCGGCACCGCCGCGACCGCCGTGGTGGTCGCCGGCACCTGCTGGCCGTTGAGCATCGCCCGCGCCTGCTTCGTGGTGTGGTCGCCGGACCGCACGTCGTCGTTGACGTCGATGCGCACCCGTCCCTCCTGCGGTTCGACCAGCGCGGTCGGCCGCTCGGCGAGGAACACGACCCTGGGCAGGTTCGGCTTGTCCTCGTCGCTCTTCTCGTAGGTCGAGAACGTCCACTCCTGCTCGGGCCACAGCGACCGCAGCCGCCAGACCACCGGCAGCCGCAGCTCCTCCGGCACGCCGATCACGCTGAAGGAGCTGTCCGGCCTGGCCAGCACCGCGGTCGCGATCGGCACCAGCACGGGATCGTCCAGCTCGAACGGCCGGGGGCCCGGGAAGTCGGCCGGGTCCGGCTTCGGCAGCTGGAGGCTGACCGGCCTGTGGTCCAGCCAGCGGTCCCACCCGACCAGGCGCGGCAGCAGGTCGTTGATCGCGGCGCGGTCCCCGATCACCGCGTGCGCCACGTTGCGCCCCACGTCACCGGGCTGACCGGAACGGCGGACCAGCGCCGCGGTGCCGTCCGCGAACGCGACGTGCGTGAACGACGCGCGCGGCGGTGGTTTGCCGCCCGGCTCGCTCAGCAACCGCGCGTAGAGCATCAGCTTGCCGTCCCAGTCCTGCCAGCTGTCGTTGTCCCGCACCGGGAACGACGCGGAGTACAGGCTCATGCCCTTGCGCTCGTCCGGTGCGAAGACGAGTTGGTCGAGGTCGCTCACCTGCCCACCTCCGCCGCTTGCGGGTGCGCGACCAGCCCCGCCATCGCGAGCAGCGCGAGCAGCGGCCGCAGCACCCTGGCCGGCCGGACGCCGCGGGGGAACGTGTTGTTGTCGTCGGCTTCGGCGCCGGTCGCCGACACGACGTGCAACGTGCTGCGGTGGAACCGCTCGAACACGTCGAGCATCGGCCTGGCCTCGTGCCGGTCCAGGAACGCGTAGACGTCCCTGCTCTCGGCGCGGAACTGGGCCGCGTCCAGCGGTTCGCGCAGGTCGTCGCGGCGGATCCAGTGATCGATCGGAGCCTCGTAGCGCAGCTCGTCCGCCTTGGTCAGCACCACGGCGACGGGCAGGTCGCGCGCGTCCTCGCGCCGCCCGATCCGTTCCAGCGCACCGGAGAACGCCGGGTTCGTGCTGACCCGGCCCGCGCCGTGCAACGCCGGCACCGCGCCGGCCGGGTGGTCGACGAACATCAACGCCGTGGCGCCCAGCACGAACTGGCCGCCCAGCCCCTGCGGCCCGGACGTGACGAAGTCCTCACCGGCCACGTCGAAGAACACCAGCGGCCTGGTCGGTCCATTGTTGCTGCGCAGCAACAGGTACGTGGTGACGTCCTCGTTGAGGAACTCGGTGGCCTCCAGCTTGTTGCCGAGCATCAGCTGGTCGATCTCGCGCTGGAACGCCGAGTGCCGCAGCTCGTCGGCCGGTTCGAAGACGAGGCCGTGGTGGCGCAGGTCGCCGCGCAACGCCTCGTGGATCATGCTGGCCAGCAGGTGCGTCTTGCCCGACCGGCTGCGCCCGACCAGCCCGATGACCACCGGCGTGCCGTGGTCGCGGTAGGAGACGGGCAGGTAGTGCTCCTTGTTCTCCTTGCTGCTGTTGGGGCACCGCACGTAGCAGCGCGCCCGGCGGTCCTGCTTCTTCACGGGGTTGTTGATGTGCGAGAGGTCCGCGCGCACCCAGCGCGCGCCACTGCTGTCGACGACCCGCCGGTACAGCTCGTCGTCGCGCCAGGAGAACAGCTCCAGGCAGATCGGGCACTGCACGCGGGTGGACTCGGGAGGCGTCGTCATCGGGTGACCACCAGCGCCACGACCACCGCGACCGCGAGGAACACCAGCAGCGCCAACGGGAGCAGCGGGACCGGCTTGCGCTCCGGGCGGGGCGCGAACCGCCTGACCGGTGGTGGCGGCGGTGGCTGTGGCTGCCGGGGACCCGTCGCCTTGACCGGCCGCAGGGTGTCGAACCGGTCGTAGCCCGCCCGCATCAGCGCCGTCGTGTCCGTGGGCGGGAGGAGCGGGTCGCGGTCGTTGAGCCGCTCCAGCACCTCCAGCGCCGTCGGCCGGTCGGCGGGGCGTGCCGCGAACACCCCGCGCAGCAGGGTGGCCAGCTGCTCCGGCTGCGCGGTGAGGTCGGGCACCGCACCCAGCTCGACCCGTTTGCCGGTGACGAGCTCGTACACCATCCGGCCGGCCGCGCGGACGTCGTCGCCGGTGTGCGCGACGGAACCGTTGCGCGACAGGCCGGAACGGGTCGGCTCGCCGGGGTTCACCGCGTGCTCCAGGTTCACCAGCTGGGCGGTGGCGCCGTCCCAGCACAGCGACGCGAGCCCGACCGAACCGTGCACCAGGTCGACCGCGGCGAGGTGGGCCAACGCCCGGAACACGCCGACCATGAACCGGCGCCGCTCGTCGATCAGCAGCGTGCGCGGGCTGCCGTCGAGGCACTTGCCGACGTGCGGTTCCAGCAGGACGAACGGGGTGCTCGAGTCGAAGTCGTACCCGACGATCCTCGGCAGCTCCGGCACCGGTCTGGGGTAGCGCGCGTGCAACCGGACCAGCGCCCTGATCTCGTTGTCCAGCAGCATTTCCGCGATCGACGCGTCCAGCGGGTTACCGGTGAGCGGGAGCGAGCGGCGCAGCAACGTGGTGCCGTCGTGGGTCTTCACCCGGTGGGTCGCCAGGGCCGAGTCGCCCGCGGGTTCCGGTTCCAGCACCCGCACCAGCCACGAGGCGGGGCGGCCTGCCGGGTCGCGGCCGGTCAGAGTGTCGAAGTTGGTGCCGGCGAAGGTCATCGCGGCTCTCCCTGCTCGTGCGGAGGTTCGGCGTGCTCGGTCACCGCGTGCACCCTGGACTCGACGTACCTGGCGAGGATCGGGGTCAGCCGCAGCGCCCCGACCGCGTCGCCCCTGGTGCGGACCACCTCGCCGGTGTCGGCGGGAGGCAGGTCCATGTCCGCGGAGGCGAAGTGCAGCACCACCGCGCCGTCGGCCTGCAGCAGCCGGATGTCCTCGGCCGCGCAGAGCTGGGTCATCCGGCTGCGTTCGGTGAGCAGGAGAACGCGCCTGCTGGCGTCGGAGCTGCGCCACAGCGTCGCGGCGAGCCGGCGGCGCGGTCCCTCGTCGGTCACGAACGGCGGCAGCTCGCGCAGCCCGGCGTGGTCGAGGTGGTCGTTGTAGCCGGACATCAGGTCCTGCGCCCGCAGGAAGGCGCGGTGCGAGTCGCCGGACAGCGGCATCTGCGAGGCGATCTCCTCGAACGACGGCCGCAGCACCTCCAGCGCGATGGCGACCAGGTCGTGGTGCAGCACGTCGGCCAGCCCCGCCGAGCTGTCCCCACTCAGGACCTGGCCGCCCTCCTCGCGCCGGTCGCGGATCACGTCGGAGAACACCCCGGACACCGCGTCCAGCCCGCCCGCGACCACCAGCAGCGCGTCCGCGAGCCGGCGGTTGCGGTCGGCGGGCAGCCACCGGTCCTCGATCGTCCTCGTCACCTGCTCGGTCAGCTGCCGGGTGAGCGCGGCCGCCCTGCGCACCGGCACCGCGGCCGTCCACGCGTCCACCGCCCGGTTCCAGCCCAGCACCACGGCGACGACCGCCGAGACGCCGAGTCCCGCCGCGACAGCGGCACCGGCGGCGGCGCCGGGGGACGGCACCGCGCGGAGGAACACCCCGGCGGTACCGCTGACCGCGGCGACGAGCGCGGTGACGGCGAGCTGCGGTCCCGCCGCGGGCGAGCCGGGCGCGCGGGCGAACAGCAGCGCCACCAGGAACAGCCACAGCACCGCGAGCCCCGCGGCGGGCCACCAGCTCATCCCCGGCAGCCAGGAGGCCAGCAGGCACGTCACGAACACCACCGGGAGCAGGTGCGCCATCGGCGTGGGCCACGGCCTGAACGGCGGCGGTGCGGTGAGCCCGCGCATCCACGTCGCGGCGTCGGCGTCCACGACCTCGCCGGTGACCGCGAGACTGCGCGTGGCGCCGAGCTGGTTGCCCAGCCCGCGGGCCTGGTCGGCGAGACCGGGCAACGTCCTGCCACCGGCGAGCTCGGTGGTGACCGCCTTGCGCAGCGAGTCCGCGAGCTCGACCGAGTTCACCGGCGCCGGTGACGGCAGGCCCTGCGCCACCAGCTCCGTCGGCGGCGGGTAGCCCTCGGCGAGGCTGGAGTCCACGTCCTCCAGCACCCGGCGCGTCAGCCCGTGGTACCTGGCCACCGCCTCGCCGGCGTCGGCGAGGCGGCTGAGCACCACCCGGTGGGTCCTGCCGGTGCCGAGCAGCCCACCGAGGCCGCGCAACGCGTCCACCGCCCGCGACGCCGCGGCCACCCGGTCCCGAGCCGCCGTCATCGCCTCGTGCAGCGGTGATCCCGGCAGCACCGGCACGGTCTCGCCATCGGTCGCCCCGCGCACCACGGACGCGAGCTCCGCGGACTCGCGGTCGTGCAGCCGCGCCGCCACCCCGGTCGCGACGAGCTGCCGCAACGCCCGCAGCTTCAACGCCCGCGTCAGTCCGGGCTCGACCGCCGCGTAGTCCACCGCGACACCGGGGTTCGCGCTCTGGTGCGGCATCCTGCGCACCTCCTGCAGCACGCGGTCGAACACCCCGGGGAACCGCAGCGCGGCGAGCAGGTCGTCCACGGTGGACTCACCGCGGCCGGCGCCGGGAGGCTGCGACCCGCCCTCCCACGGCACCCCCGGAGCGTCGTTCACCCACAGCGTCACGCCGACCCCGGTGAGCGCGGACGGCATGCGCAGCACCGGGCCGTCGCCGTGGTCGAGGGGACCGACCGCGACCAGCACGACACCGGTGACCTGCGGCAGCCGGGCCAGGCGCTCGTACCACTCCGGGTGCGTGCCCAGCGCGTCGGTGGTGTCGACGACGAGGACGCGGCTGGACGGGCCGAGCTCACCGGCGTTGCGGCGACGCAGGTTGGTCGCGTAGGACCGGCCCTCCGGCGTGCGGAGGTCGAGCGTCATCACGGGATCGGGGTTCACGGGCGCAGCCACTCCGGGTCGCGGGCGACCCACTCGCGCAGGTCCTGCAGGTTGTCCTGCAACGGGTTGTTGACGCCGCGGAACGGCAGCCGCAGGGCGCTGGAGAGGGTGTCCTCCCAGAACTCGCGCAGAGCGTGCAGCCGGCGGATGCCGCTCTCGCCGGACCGCTGCCGCAGCTCCTCGTCGACCATGTCGAGCTCGCCGGCCGCCATGCCGACGATGCGGTCGTAGAGGTTCGAGGGTTTCGACGGCCTGCTGTCCACCCCGTTCGGCGTCGAGGCGATCAGCTTGGCGCAGAAGTCGCGGCGGATCTGCTCGTCGTCGGTCAGCACCCACGCCTCGTAGGCCGACAGCACGCTGGCCCAGCTGGACATGCGGCCGAACGGTTCGAGCGGCAGCTTCATCGTGGCCTGCGCGCCCTCGCCGAGCCGCACCAGGATCGCGGTGGGGGAGTCCTCGTCGCCCTCGACGGCGATCTGGTCGTTCCAGGCCGCGCACAGCAGGTGGTGCAGGATGCGTTCGCGGTGCTCGGGGATCGTGGCCAGGTAGCCGAAGTCGAAGCCGAGGCGTTGGCGCCAGCGCAGGAAGTCCTGCTGCTCCTCGTTCTTCAGGGCGTCGGACCAGTGCTTGAGGACCTCGCGGACCTCGGGCACCTCGGTGAGGCCCATGGAGCTGCGGAACAGCACGACGGTGATCGACTCGGCGGCGATCGGGCGGAACTCGACCACGGCGCCGGTGCGCGGGAGCGTGACCTCCTGCTGCAGGTACTTCTCCAGCTCGAAGTCCTTGGTGCCGGCGGGGTAGCTGAACAGGATGCGCATGCGGCCGGTGCCGCTGGGCGCGAACCCGCCGGGCACCAGACCGGCGAGCTTCTCCCTGAACTGCGCCAGCTCGTCGTCGCCGACCGCCACGCCGGGCTTGCCCGCCGCCGCGGCCAGGAGGTCCTGCAGCGCGGGCAGCAGGGCGCGGTGCTGGCCGTCGCGGTAGGAGAACAGGCGCTTCACCGCCTGCTTCACGCGGTCCTTGACGTGCGCCACCGCCAGGGTCGGCCCCCGGCCGTCGAGCACCATGTCGTAGGCGTGCTTCCAGCCCTCCTCCCCGAGGATCTCGGTGACGAGGTCGCCGGGGGTCGCCGTCGGGTGCAGCTTCCCGCCCTGGTGCACGTAGAAGTCGACGAACCGGCGCACGACGGCCTGGTAGAAGGGCTCCAGGTCACCCTGGCGCGGCAGCAGGTACGTGACGCCCACGCGCTGCTGGTAGAGCTCGCGGGCACGGGCGGTGAAGCGGCGCTCGCTCTGCCGTGCGTGGTCCTCGAAGGCGTTGACCAGCGACAGGACCTGCTGCTGCACGGCCTTGAGCTTGAGGTCCCAGCGCACGGCCTGGTCGTTCCACGCGGCGTGCCAGACCCGGCGGGCCCGCCACGCGTACCACTCGTCCTGCCGGGCGAGTGCGGCGCGCACCGGCGGGTCGGAGAACTGCAGCTTGCGCAGGAACCTGCCCTTGATGTCAGCGGAGGCGGGCGGGTTCAGCGTCATCCCCGGCGGTGCCAGCGGTTCGCCGCGGCGCAGCTCCAGGATTCGCGCGAAGCCGAGTGCGCTGGCCTCGTCCGAGAGGCCGTCGTGGCCGTTCAGCACCCGGCGCAACCGGAACAGGTCGATCTCGCCCAGCAACGACTTCACCGCGCGGCCTGCGTCGAAGGTCTGCACCAGGTCCGGGATCTGCCGGGACAGCTGCTGGTCGAGCGTGCGCAGGCCGGACTCCATCGTCCTCGCGCGGGTGGCCAGCGCGCGGGTGATCGCCTCGGCGCCGGACACCGCGGAGACCTCGTTGATCGGCACGGGTGCCCGCAGCCGCAACGGGTCCAGGTTGGACTCGGTGAAGAACCGCTCGATGAAGGACGAGTTGTTCTCCGCCTGGCCGGAGCCCGGCTCGTCGAGCTCGTTCACGGCCGCGGCGAGCAGCCGGGCGCTGATGATGTCCGCGATGTCGTCGACCGGCACGGTCATCGACGCCACCGAGCTCGTCGACACACCCCGGTTGCCGATGCCGGTCGGTGCGGGCACCTCCCGCTCGACGGCGCTGTTGATGAAGCTGTCCGCGAACGACATGTACGTCTGCGCGATGGCCTGGCGGCCGCCGTCGCCGTCGGTGCCGAGGTCGGTGCCGATCAGGGACAGCACCAGCGACACGATGGAGCGGTGCAGGTCGTCGCGCTGCACCCCGGCGCCCTTGCCGAACAGGAACGCGGTCTGCACGGTCGAGGCCCGCAGCCGGATCTCCTCGCGGTCCGGGTACCGCACCGACAGCGTGCCGCTGATGCCGGAGCTGTCCAGCTCGGTGCCGGCGACCTGGGCGTTCTGGTCGTCGACGAGCCGGAAGAGGTCGAGCAGCGAGCGGCCCGCGTTCAACCGCGCGGCCCGTCCGCCGCCGAGGCCCTCGTCGAACGCGGACGGCATGAGCACCAGCGGGAAGATGCGGGCGCGGTAGTCCTGGTGCGCGAAGACGTCGCCGATGAGGTGCAGGAAGTCGAAGAAGATACCGCTGCCGGTGCCGCCCGCGACCGAGAACGCCACGAAGACGTCACACGACAACGACCTCTTGCCACCACCGAGCAGGGCGAGCTCGCCGAGCGAGTTGTTGATCGCACCGACCGCCTTGCGCAACGGTGCCTGCGCCGCCGACGTGCCACCGC
Organism: Lentzea chajnantorensis; assembly: GCF_054300775.1. Taxonomy (NCBI): domain Bacteria; kingdom Bacillati; phylum Actinomycetota; class Actinomycetes; order Pseudonocardiales; family Pseudonocardiaceae; genus Lentzea; species Lentzea chajnantorensis. Next base: position 3,396,820 of record NZ_JBSDZT010000002.1, read on the forward strand.
GGAACGTCTCGAACAACGCCGCCCTGCCCACTGTCGGCAGCTGCCCCGCGCCCCGCGCCAGCGGGCCGATCCGCGGCTCGCCCAGCGGGGGCGGCAGCCAGGTGTCGACGAGCTTCGGGGCGGCCAGGCGCAGGCTGCGCGCGACCTCGGGGTAGGTGTCGTGGTGCGGCACGAGCTCCCGGACGAGGTGCATCGTGCGTTCCGCGGCCGGCAGGTACTCGGGATCGGGCACCACCCGGCGTTCCAGTGCCCCGAACTCGTCCTCCGACAGGTCGGCGTAGACGAACTGCAGGCACGACGGCAGCTGGTAGGGCAGGAAGTTCTTGCCCTGCATGCGGTGCTGCAGCTCCGTGCCGTCCGGGCCGCAGAGCTCCTCGCGGAGCCTGCGCTCGAGCTCGGCCCCGACGCGACAGCCGGTGCCACCCAGTCCGACGTACATCATGGGCTGGTAGATCTGCATCGTGGTCCTTCCGCTGCCCGCTGCTAGAGCAGGTGGTGGTTGCCGCCGGCGGACCGGTCGTCGGCGGGCTGGGTGGTCGCGTACGGGTCCTGCTGGTCACCGGGGAAGTCGGCGGACGCGTGCTCGTCGAGCACCTGGAGGGAGAGCGCGGGGCTCACGTCGACGCGGTCGCCGACGGTGAACCGCCTGGTCTCCCCGTACGGCGTGTGCAGCGTCAGCCGCCCTCCGCTGCGGTGCAGCACGTAGCTGTCGTCACCGCCCGCGGAGTGGGCGAGCTGCGGCACCCCCGCGCCGGCCTCCCCGAGGTGGAAGCGGAACCGCGCCGACGGCTGCTCCGGTGCCGCGAGGTCACCGCGCGACCGGTGTCCCTCGAAGAGGTGGACGACGAGTCCGCGGACGTCCCTGCGGCGGCGCCACATGATGAACAGCACCAGTGCCGTCGTCGCGACCGCGGCGACCCCGACGGCGATCGCGATCTCCGTCAACGGCGGCGGCGTCGCGACGGTCGCGGTCAGCTGCCACTCGTAGATCACGGACGCGGGCTGCTCGTCGTCGACCACCCGCAGCGTCACCGCGTTGGCGCCCTCGACGGTGTCGGCCGCGAAGGTCAGGTCGAACTCGAACGTGCTGGTGCCCGACGGCGGCAGCTCCACGACGGTCTGCTCGCCGGGGATGGTCGCGAGCGTGCCGGGAGCGGGGTCCGCCACCAGGATTCTGGCCTTGCGCGCACGACCGGAGTTGTTGGTGATGGTGACGGACCCCTTCATCGACCCGCCGGGCGCGACCTTCCGGTCCGAGTTGCCGAACGTGCCGGTGGCGGTGAAGACCGGGGGACCGCTGACGATCGCCGCCTCGACGGTCCTGGTGTCGCTGCTGACGCCGATGCCGGCCACCGTGCCGCTGAACTTCACCGACCCCTTCGCCTGCTCGGGGATCGTGGTCCTGCCGGTGTAGATGCCGTCCTGGCCGCGGCTGTCCCCGTTCTGCGCGTCGTCGTTGAGCACGATCGGCGTCGTGAAGCCGTCGCCCGTCACGTCGGCGGTGAACGAGAGGTCCGCGAGCGCGGCCGGGTCGGTGATCGAGCGGTTCCTGGTCTGCAGGCTCAGCGCGACCGTGACCTCCTCGCCGGGCCGCGGCGACGGCGGGTTCACGGTCATGCTCGACCGCACCGCACCCTGGTACATGACGACGGTGCTGACGTCGAGCGCGGGCACCCCCGGAGCGGAGGTGATCTTCACGGTCCACGGTCCCGGCAGCGGGTTCACGATCCGCAGCGCCTCCACGACGCCGTTCTCGCCGCTCACCTGGAACGTGGACCCGTCCTGCTCACCCGACTTCGGCACGGTCCGGTTCTGCGGGTCCACGTAGGACACCGAGACGCGGGAGTCGTGCTTGGTCACCAGGATCGACCCGTCGGTCGCGATCACCGGGATGGTGACCTTGGCCTCCGCGGTGCCGCCGCTGCTGAGCGGGGTGCGCTGGATCTCGCTCGCACCGACGCACCGCGCTGCCTGGAAGGCCTTGAGCAACGCCTGGGCGACGTCCGCGCTGCTGGTGACGACGGTGGCCGACGGCGTCGGCGACCTGGCCCCGCACCTGCCCTGGAAGGACTCCGCCGCGAACCGGTCGAGCTGCGCGCGGTCGACCTTGCCGAAGCCGAGCGGCCAGACCTGGACCTTCCTGGCGGCCGCCTCCTTGAGCGACTCGCCGATCTGCCGGGAGGCCTCCAGGTTGCGCTGGTTGCCGACGTTGTCCGTGCCGTACCGGGGGCTGTCGCTCACGTTCAGCTCGCCGTCGGTGAGGATGAAGATCAGCTTCGGGCCCTCCTCGTCACCCCGCAGGTAGTTGAGGGCCTGCTGCAGCGCCGCCGCGTGGTCGGTGCCGTCGCCCTGGCCCGCGGCCCGGCTGCGCAGGTTCCGCACGCAGTCGCTGAGCCGCTGGCGGTCCTGGGCGGTGGCGACGGTGCTCGGCGGGCACACCACGTCGACGGGGGACTGGGCACCGTTGTCGCTGCCGAAGCCGACGACGGCGATGGAGCTGGACGGTGCGACCTCGCCGAGCGCGATGAGCGCGGCGGCTTCGCGTTCCCTTTCCACGTCCTGCGCGCTGATGCTGCTCGACTCGTCGACCAGCACCACGATGTGCGCGGGGGTGATCACGGGTTCCGGTTGTTGTTGCTGGTGCCTTGCCGCGCCCGCCGTCAACGGCAACAGCAACGCCGCGGCCGTTGTGCAGGCGAGCACTGAGAGACGCATGAGTCAATTCACCCACTGATGCTGGTGGAATGGTGGACGGACAGGTCGCGGTATTTCGATCGGACCGGCCCACTGCCTCGTTACCGCACTTTCACCGGTGGTGGTCGGCGAAATAACAGCAGGTCAGCCTATTCCAGTGCACGTGGGTTGAATGTGACTGCGCCGAGCGGGTGAAAAATTGAAGGCAGTGAAACGCGGTCACGCATGGTCGCGATTATGCCTGGTCGTCCAGCCGGGAGTCATGGACAAAAAATGGTCAACATCCGGCCGGTCGTGATGTCAAGAACGCACGCGAAACGCACCGATAGGACACGTTTATGCGCAGCGCCGGTCAGAACTGGGCGACGGCTTCCGGGGCGTAGCCGTAGAAACCGGGCAGACCACCCGTGTGGAGGAACACGACGGGCTTCGCGAGCGTCGGGACGAGGCACTCGAACGCCACCGCGGCCTTGCCCGTGTACACCGGGTCCAGGACCACACCTTCGGTGGACGCGAACAGCTTCAGCGCGGCCCACACCTCGTCGGTCGGCACGCCGTAGCCGGGGCCGATCGTGTCGTCGGTGACGGTGACGTGGCCGAGCCGCGGGGCGGGGTGGCCGAGCAGGGCGGCGGCGCCGGTGGCGAGCTGGTGGAGCTCGGAGGTGGCGTCGGCCGCGCTGTGGGACACGCTGGCGGCGTGGACGGTGCCGGGCCAGCCGAGCAGTTCGGTGCCCAGCGCGATGCCCGCGGCGGTGGCGCCGGAGCCCTGGGGGACGACGACGCAGGCGTCGTCGATGCCGCGGGCGGTCAGCTGGGTGACGAGCTCGGTGGCGGCGGCGACGTAGCCGAGGGTGCCGAGGGCGTTCGAGCCGCCGACGGGGAGGGTGACGGCGCCGGGGTGGTTGACGCGGTCGTAGGTCTCGGCGGTCTCCTCGGCCGTGGCGCAGATGTGGACGTTCGCGCCGAACATGTGGTCGAGGACGACGTTGCCGGACCGCTCGTAGGCGGGGCCGGTCATCGGGACCTTGGCGGTGAGCACGAGCTCGCACCGCAGGCCGAGCTTGGCGCAGGCCGCGGCGGTCTGGCGGCCGTGGTTGGTCTGCAGCGCGCCGAACGTGATGACGGTGTCCGCGCCCTGCTCCAGGGCCGCGCCGAGGAGGAACTCGAGCTTGCGGAGCTTGTTGCCGCCGGCGCCCAGGCCGTTGACGTCGTCGCGCTTGAGCAGGACCTGCGGGCCGCCCAGCGCGGCGGTCAGGCGCGGGGCGTCCTCCAGCGGGGTCGGCCAGCTGCCCAGTGCCACGCGGGGGAATGCGCTCAGGTCCACGGGGCGAGCCTAGGGCCCGTGCCCCCAGGGGCCGCCTCAGGCCCGGCTGTCGCGAACATGGACCTCGACACAGGCCCTGGTCGCCTCACCGGGCTCCAGGGCCGGGCCGACGCCGTGCAGCACCCGCGCCAGCACCTCGATGCCGCGCACGACCCGCGGGCCGGGGCGGTTGAAGTACGAGGGACCGTCCAGCACCCACGTCTCGGGGAACACCTGGTCGGGCAGCTCGGCCAGCGTTCGCCCGATCGGGAAGCCGCACGGGACGAGCAGCACGACGTCCGGCCGCGCCGCGTGCACGGCCTCCCAGGTGGTCGGCCCCGTGTGCTCACCGGGAGCGGCGAGCAGCGGGACACCGCCTGCCTTGGTGATCTGCTCCGGCACCCAGTGCCCGGCGGGCCACACCGGGTCCAGCCACTCGATCGCGGCCACGCGCGGGCGGGACAGGCCCGCGGTCAGCCGTTCGACGTGGTCGATCCGGACGCGCAGGCGGTCGATCCGCTCGGCACTGTCCACCCCGAGCACGTCGCCGACGGTCTTCAGGCAACCGAGGACCTCGTCCAGGGTAGAGGGTTCGAGGCTCAGCACCACCGGGCCGGCGTCCATCAGCCGCACGGCCGCGGACACGCTCTCGTAGGAGACCGCGCACACGTCGCACAGGTCCTGGGTGAGGACGACGTCGGGCCTGAGGTCGTGCAGCAGCTCCACGTCCAGGCCGAAGACCGACGAACCGCGGTGCACGGTCGCGGAGATCTCCCGGCTGCTCACCGCGTCCTGGTCGACCGCGGTGCTCGTGACCACCGGGACGTCCGCGACCGACGGCGGCCAGTCGCACTCGTGGGTGCGCCCGACGAGGTGTCCGGCGAGGCCCAGCTCGGCGACGATGTCGGTCGCGGCGGGCAGCAGCGAGACGATCCGCACCTCAGACCTCCCTGCCGAACTCGGCGTACCGCGTGGAACCGCTTTCCAGCGCGGCGAGGGCGAGGGTCAGCCGCCGGTGCAAAGAGGGGTAGATCCGCGGCCTGGCCTCGTCGAGTCCCAGGTACACCACGGACTCCAGCTCGGGGTCGTGCGCGACGGCACCGTCGAGCACCCCGCCGTCGAAGACGAACTGGTGGCAGTCGCGCCACACGCCGTTGCGCGGTGTCCAGTCCACGACGAGCAGCCGCCCGAGCGGGAGGTCGACGCCGAGCTCCTCGCGGACCTCCCTGCGCGCGGCGGCCTTCGGCGACTCGTCGTCCTCGGTCATGCCACCCGGGATGTCCAGCACGGACTTGTAGGTGGGCACCACGAACAGCACGCGTCCGGTGGAGTCGCGGACCAGCGCACCGCCGGCACCGGTCTTGGTGGGGCGGCGGGAGGCGACACCGGGGTCGTGCTCGGGCTCGGGCGGACCCTCGTCGAGGACGTCCGCGGCGAACGCGGCGGGGTCGCCGCAGTGCTGTGCGGTCATACGCCGATGATCACACCAGCGGGTGATTCACGCGCGCACCGGCCCAGCCGTCCGTGCCTGGTGAGCGGCACCGCGGGTGATGACTGTGCGCAACCAAACGACCCGGGGAGTACGCTGGGCGCTGTAACTCCGTGCGATCAATCGCCGATGTTCGAGTCGACATCGGTGGAGGTGACGCCAATGGGGGCAACCGGTGCCGCCAAGCGCAGACACGAGGGACATTCGGCCCCGTGGTCCGTGATCGGGCTGACCGTCGTGTTCGTGGTGGTGGCCCAGGTCCAGTTCGCCATCGCCCTCGCGGAGAAGGTCCTGTGGCCGGTCGCGACCGGCGTGCTGCTGCTGGCCGCGGCGGTCGCGTTCGTGAAGACGGCGCGCAGGCTGCGGTGGGAGGACAGCGACCCGTACGAGGTCCCGAGGGAGCCGGCCAGGCCGCTTCCGCAGGCCGGGTACGAGCCCCACGTCGACGCCGACGGCAGTCTCGCCCGCGCGGTCGGCGACGTGGTCCACGCCTCCCGGCGCTGGCGGGCCTGAGCACCCCGCACCCGGACCGGGCCGGACGACGAGGCGGCCCGGTCGTCGTGGCGTGCCCGCTCAGCCGAACAGGCCCAGCTCGTTCGCGACCGTGCCCGCCCGGTACACCAGGTCCGGCCGCACCTGCCCGACCGCCGCGAAGTCCACCGAGCCGAACAGCTCGCGCAGCCGCGGCGCGCAGTCCTCCCGCCCGCCCTCGTGCAGCCGCAGCAGCGCGTCCAGCATCGGCACCTCGTAGCTGCCCGGCGTCACCGCGGACCGCACCTCGTCGAACACCCCCAGCAGCTCGTCGTCGGGCCCGCCGCGGCCGACCCGGTCCCACAGCTGCGCCACGAACCCGCTGCTCGCGCTCAACCCGGTCTTGGCGAGCCTGCCCAGCGTCTCCGCGCTCACGGTGAGGTCGCGGCGCAGGCAGTCGAGCACCAGGTCGGGGAAGCGGTCGGCCCAGCACAGGTAGTGCCACGCCCGCTCGCCCGGCGCCACCGGTGAGGCGGCCAGCTGCACCAGCGCCCGCGCGTAGTCGACGTCGAACCGCACGTCCGGCAGCGCCTCGAAGGCGTGCTTGAACTCGTTGGCCGCCGGGTCGCCGGTGAACCGGGCGTCGAGCGCCGCCTCGCGCAGCGACACCCGCCGCGCCAGGCCGTCCAGCTCGACCGAGGTCGGCAGCGCCGTGCCGATCGCCAGCGTCACGTGCAGCGGGTCGTCCCACCGCACGTAGACCGACTCGATCAGGGTGCGCCACTCCGCGTCGGTCAGCTCCGCCTTCCACAGCCCCGCGAGCTTCGACCAGTTCCGCACGCCGAGCTCGCGCGACCCGCACACCCGCGCGAGCACGACGTGCAGCAGCACCAGGTTCAGGCTGTAGATGGCGTACCGCGCCGGTTCCTGCCGCGGCACCGGCAGGTAGGACTCCAGCGACCGCGGCCTGCGCATCCGCGAGAGCGAGAACAGCCGCTGCACCAGTGCTTTCAGCTCCTCGCGGTAGCGGGCGGCACCGGCCATCTCCACCAGGAACTCGATCACCGGGTTGCTGGAGGTCAGCGGCGCGAACGACAGCAGCGCCCACAGCATGCTGTCGTCGGGCTGGGCACCGGTGATCCGCCGCCCGGCCGACTCGCGCTCGCGCAGGTCGTTCAGCACCGTCCAGGTGAACCGCGCGACCAGGAACTCGCCGAACGTCGCGTGCAGGAACTCGTAGGTGTGCAGGCGGTGCTCGTCGCGGATCGCCATTGCGCACTGCACGAAGAAGAACCGCCCGACCACCCGGTCGCCCTCGCTCAGCGGCCGGCGGATGCCGTGCCTGGGCTGCGGCACACCGGGGTGCAGCAACGCCGTCATGTCCTCGTCGATCGCGTTGCCCGCCACCCACTTGGTGCCGCGCTGGAACATCGCGAACGCCACCACGGACAGCTTCTCCAGCTCCACCTCCACCGGGTCCTCGTCGGGGGCGGCGGTGTCGTGGCCCTTGTCCACCTCGCGGCGGGCGAAGCGGCGCAGCAGCTCCTCGTACAGGTCGACCTTGCCGAGGCTGTCCCGGTGCCGCTGCAGCGCGTTGCCGACGGCGTCGTACAACGCGAGCATCAGCAGCAGGAGCGGCTGCTCGGCGAGGTCGTGGTGGTCGAGCACGGCCTTGGCGGGCAACGGGACCAGCCCGTTCGCGGCGAAGTAGCCGGCGTTGGAGCCGTTCCACACCTCCAGCCACGCCTCGACGTTGGCGTCGCTGAACGGGACCAGCCGCAGCACGTCGGTGTCGAGCGGGATCCGCATGCCGCCCGCGACGCTGATCCGGCTGGTCACGACGAACGCGACCGGCTGTCCCGCGTCGGCGCAGTCCCGCTGGAAGGTCTGCACCCGGTCCAGGAAGTCGGTCTGCGTCACGCCGGTCGCCTGCAGCAGCTCGTCGAACCCGTCGAGCAGCACCACGGGCAGCGCGTCACCGGCCGCGCGCGCCATGGCCGTGAAGCTCACGTCCTCGTGCAGCGCGAGGCCCAGGCCCTGGTCGATCTGCCGGCGCAGGTCCGCCTCCGCCGCCGTGGCCCGCAGCTCCACCCGCACGGTCAGGAAGTCCGCGGCGGGCAGCCGCGCGGCGAGCACCTTCGTCAGCAGCGACTTGCCAGAACCGGGGTCGCCCAGCACCACCAGCGGGTGGGTCACGGCCTTCGGCGAGGTCAGGTGGCCGACCAGGTACCGGTAGAGGTCGGAGCGCGGCGGCTGGTCGCGCCACCAGCCGGACTCGGCCGGGTGGGCGTCCTCGGTCATGGCGACGACCTGGTAGTCGGGGTCGATGTAGGCGGTGCGGGTCAGCGGGATCTCCAGACCGGTCGGCACCTGGCCGGGGTCGATGATCGGCCGGTCCAGCACCGCCCGGTAGCGGGCGGCCAGCGCCGTGCGGCGGTCGTCGGGCGCGGCACCGACCCTGGTGCGGACCAGCGCCTCCTCCAGCCGGGCGAGGCCGGCGGAGACGTGCGCGTCGTGGTCGGCGTGCAACCAGAACGCCAGCTCCGGGTACTCGGCGCCGAGCTTGCGGACCAGCTCCTGGTACCGCTGCAGTGCGGTCAGGTGCAGATCGGACAGCAGCCGGGTGACCCGGACGCGCTGCTCACCCGTCAGCCGCGCCCAGACCGCCGTGCCCTCCAGCAGCTTCAGCAGGTCGCGGCACGCGCGCCGGTACTGGTCCTCGATCGTCCGCAGGTTCTGGGCGAACGGCCGGCTCGCGCTCGGGAGCACGCCGTCGCCGTCGAAGACGCTGCTGAGCCCGACGAGCGTGTGCTGCTCGTCCTTGTGCAGGCCCAGCTCCGCGAACCGGAACGGCAGCTCGACCTGCTCGAACGCTTCGAACAACGCCACCACGACGATCACGGTGTGGGCGGCGTGCAGCCGTTCCGTCTGGCTGTGCCGGCTCAGGCCCGAGCGCCGCGCACCCGCCTTGACCAGCAGTTCCCTGCTCAACCGGACGAAGTCGGTCTTCGCGTCGAACCAGCCCAGCAGCTCGGTCACCCCGCCCGCGACCCCGCTCAGCAGGGCCAGGCCCACCAGCCGGTCGAGCGCGTCGACGAGCGCGCTCTCCTTCGTGCCGAGGAGCCGGACGGCGTCGGCGTAACTGTAGGTCTTGGCCACCCGTCAAACTCTTGCCGGGTGATCATGAAGTGGGGACGGCGGCTGCGCCGACAGGTCGTTCGGCTCCGATCAACGGTCGTCGCTGATCGGCCGAACGGACCAGTCGGGCTGAACCGGGGTCAAGGTTTTGCGCAAGGTTTTGGGCACGGCCCGCCGAGCAGGCTGTGCGGCGCAAGCAACCTTCGACCCTGAGGGGGGACGAACGTGAAGATCACTTCAGTCGCCGCGGTCGCGCTGTTCGCGGCCACGACGTCGTTCGCGCTGGTGGGGACGGCGAACGCCGCTGACGAGAAGCCGCTGCCGGTCACCACGGGCGCGGCGGACACCGACCAGTCCGGCGTCGGCATCATGGCCTGCTCCGGGCACGCGCACAGCAACAAGGACGCGCGCTCCGGCCAGCTGTTCGACGGCAGCAACGTCAACATCCGCCGCGGCCCGCACACCTCGTGCACGTCCGACGGCCAGGGCCAGCTCTCCCACAACGTCGACTACCACTGCTACGCCGTCGGCGACGCGGTGACCAGGAACGGCATCACCTACACCACGTGGACGTACCTGCGGGACACCACGACCGGGGTGCAGGGCTGGGTCAGCGACTCGCTGCTCGACCTGAACCCCAACGGGTCGCGCGGCAGCCTGGAGGCGTGCTGACCCCGGTCAGCCGCGGGTGAGCCGGGCCAGCAACGCCGCGGTGGCGGCGTGACCGAGGCGGTGGCCGGTGCCGAGGTGGATCCCCAGGGCCTCCTCGCCGCTGGCCACCGCCGCGTCGACGGCGCCGCACGCGGACCAGGCCTGGGCCAGTGCCGTGAGCGCGCGCCCGTGCAGGACCCGGAAACCGGCCTCGGCCGCCAGCGCGACCGCCTGCGCGGCGAGACCGGGGTCGGGACAGCCGAGCGCCACCACCGCGGCGCTCAGCTCGACCAGGGACTCGACCTCGCCGCGCCGGCGACCGTCGGCGCGCGCGAGGTCGAGTGCGTGGCGGTGGCGTTCGGCGGCCTGGGCGAACCGGTTCCACCGGCGGTCGACGAGCCCCAGCGCGTTGTGGGCGTCGGCCTCCGCGGCCAGGCAGCCGGTCTCGCGGGCCAGGTCGAGCGCCTGCTCCGCGTGCACCTCCGCCCGGTCGTGCGCACCCAGAGCGCAGTCGGCGAGCGCGAGCTGCGCGAGTGCCGCCGCCTCCAGGCCGCGTGCGCCGAGGTCCAGGCGCAGCACGGTGGTGCAGAGCCGGAGTGAACGGGGGAGGTCGCCCAGCTCGAAGGCGATCCGGGCGAGCAGGCAGAGCCCGGTGGCCTCGCCGATCCGCGAGCCGTGCGCGCGGTGCAGGTCCACCGCGCGCTGGCAGTGGCGTTCGGCGAGACGCAGGTGACCCATCTCGTAGTAGACCTCGCCGAGGTCGCAGAGCACCCCGGCCTCGCGCGCCTCCGCGCCGAGCGAGCGGACCACGGCCAGTGCGCTCGCGTGGCAGATGGCGGCGGCGCGCAACCGGCCGCGGTGGCGGTGCAGGGTGCCGAGGTGACCGAGCGCGGTGGCCCGCACCTCGTCCCAGCCGGTCCGTTCACCGAGCCGGCGGGCCTGCTCGAAGTGCTCCTCGGCGAGCGCGCGCTCGCCCAGTCCGAGCCGGGCCGTCGCGACCACGAGGTGCAGCACGGCCTGTGCGCGCAGGTCACCGTCCACAACGGACGCCCGCAGCCCCGCGGTCGCCGTGTCGAGCAGGTCGTCGTGGTGCTCCCGCACGGAGAAGTAGCCGTGCAGCGCGTCCGCGAGCTCCCACACCAGCGGCCCGCTCCCGGTGCGGACCAGCGCGAGGAGGTTGTGCCGCTCGGTGTCCAGCCACGCCAGCGCCTCGGCGCGGCCGGTGAACGGCGAGCGCACCGGCGGCCACGGCAGGTGCGGCACCGCCGGGTGCACCAGCTCGGCGGCGGCACGGGCGGTGCCCAGGTACCAGCCGGCCAGCCGCCGCACCGCCGCCGGGTCCGCGCCGAGCTGCCGGGCGTAGAGCCGCAGCAGGTCGTGCATCGCGAACCGGTCCGGCGCGGTCTGCTCGACCAGGTGCGCGGTCCTGAGCACGTCCAGCAACCGGTGCGCGGCGGGCAGGTCCACCCCGGCCAGCGCGGCGGCCGCTGCGGCACCGTGGTCGGGGCCGGGGTGCCACCCGAGCAGCCGGAACAGCCGCGCCGCAGGCTCCGGCAACGCCCGGTAGGACCACGAGAACACGCTGCGCACCGCGGAGGCCGGGTCGCCGGGCACGTCCAGCGCACCGGGGTCCGCCAGCTCCGCCACCAGGTCCGCCAGCCCGGCCGCCCGTTCCGCCGCCACCCGCAACGCCAGCGGCAGCCCCGCACACCGCCGCACCAGCTCGGTCGCCGCCGGCAGCTCCGCGGCCACCCGCTCCGCCCCGAGCACCCGCCGCAACAGCTCCAGCGACTCGGCCGCACCGAGCCGCCCCACCGTGATCCGGCGCGCGCCGTCGCGGGCCACCAGTCCCGCGAGGTCGTCCCTGCTGGTCACGAGCACCGCGCAACCGGGCCGCCCCGGCAGCAGCGGCCGCACCTGCTCGGCCGACCGCGCGTTGTCCAGCAGCACCACCATCCGCCGCCCGGCCAGCGCCGACCGGTACAGCGCGGCCCGCTCGTCCACGCCGGGCGGGATCCGCTCCACCCCGAGCGCCCGCAGAAACCCCTCCAGCGCGGTGGACGGGGCCATCGGCTCCGCGGTGCCGTAGCCGTGCAGGTCCACGTACAGCTGCCCGTCGGGGAAGTCGCCGCCGTGCCGGTGCGCCCAGTGCACGACGAGCGCGGACTTCCCCACACCGCCGGTGCCCACGACCACCGACAGCCCGGGACCGAGCTCCCGCAACGCCTCCGCACGCCCGACGAAGTGCGGGACACCGCAGGGCACCTGCGCCGGTGGCCGCGCCTCGGCGGGTGTCGTTCGGGGCGGTGCCACAGCTTCGGCGGGTGCCGCCGTGTCGGCTGACGCTGCGGTCGTGGCCGGTGCCGTCGCTTGGTCCGGTGCCACAGCCTCGGCTGGTGCCGCCTCTCCGGCCGGTGCCACCGCTTGGGCCCGTGCCGCCACTTCCACCGGTGCCGCCACCTCGGGCGCCTGCCGCAGCAACGCCGTGTGCAGCCGCCGCACCTCGGGCCCCGGGTCGACACCGAGCGCCTCGGCCAGCCGGTCGCGCAGCCCCTGGTAGGCCGCGAGCGCCTCCGCCTGCCGCCCCGACCGGTACAGCGCCAGCATGAACTGCCCGGTCAGCCGCTCGTCCAACGGGTGCTCGCGCACCGCCGCGGCCAGCCCGGTCACCAGCTCGCCGTGCAGTCCCAGCTCCAGCCGCAGGTCGACCCGGTCCAGCTCGGCGCAGAACCGGTGCGCTGCCAGGCCTTCCCGCACGTCGTCGAGCCACGGCGTGCTCAGCCCCGCGAACGCCGCACCCCGCCACAACCCCAGCGCCCGGTCGAACGCCGCCAGCCGGGCGGCCGGGTCCGGCTCGGCCCGCCCCCGCGCCAGCAACCGGTGGAACCGGTGCAGGTCGACGTTCTCCGGGTCCACGGCGAGCACGTACCCGCCGCAGCGCCGGGTGATCTCCACCTCCAGCCCGCGGCACGCCCGCCGCAGCCGGGACAGGTAGGCGTACAACGTGTCGCGCCCCTGCCGCGGCACGGCGTCACCCCACGCCCGGTCCAGCAGCTGGTCCGCCGACACCACCTGGTTCGCGTCCACGAGCAACGCGGCCAGCACACACCGCCTTCGGCCGTGCCCGAGCTCGACGACCTGGTCCCCTCTCCCGGCCGTCACGGTCCCGAGCAGCCGGAACTCGACTCCCCCCATCCGATGTGCATAGCACGCCGATGGACCTGTCCGGGGCGGGTTCGGCAATTCGTTCGCCCGACGGGAGCAGCCGTGGCGCACAACGCCCCCGCACGACGGTTCCTGCCTAGGCGTGCGAACGGACGTCCCGTCCCGATTCCACGCGCTGGTGGAACTCGGCGATGTGCCGCCACATCGCGACCGGGTTGGAGTACACGGGCAGGTGGCCGCTGTGCGGGATCTCGGCGAGCTGCACGCCGTTCGCGTCGAGCTTCGGCAGGTACGGCAGCGCCGCGTGCTCCTCGCCGTACAGGAACATCTTCGGGCACGGCAGCGACAGGAACCGCGTCAGCAGCTCACCCCGGTCGGACAGCTCCACCATGGACGAGAGGAGGCCGTGCGCGGCGGCGCGGCGGACCTTGTGCGGCAGGCTCGCGGCGTACAGGGCGCCGGCGTAGTGCGGCGTGCGGCGGACGTCGTCGGCGAACGCGGCGAGGAAGTCGCCGCGGTGCCCGGTGGTCGCCGGCCGGCTGAGGAAGCAGTCCTGCGGCGTCAGGTTGCCGTGCATGTTGACGAAGCTCAGCACCCGGCCGGGCTGGCGGTGGGCGAACAGCAGACCGGCCACGCCGCCCATCGAGTGACCGACGAGGTGGAACCGGCCCAGACCCAGCCGGTCCGCGACCGCACGGGTGGTGTCGGCGAGGAACGGCAGGTCGACGGCGGCGAGGTCGGCGCATTCCGAGGCGCCGCAACCGGGTGCGTCGAAGGCGAGGACCGGCCGGTCGTGGAACGCCGGGCGCAGCACCACGTCCGCGTAGTCCTCTTTGGTGCCACCGAACCCGTGCAGGAACACCACCGGGGCGAGCCGGCCGGTGCGGTGGGTGGTGGCGATCTTCAGGTTCACCCCGTTCACCCGGAGTCCCAGCAGTTCGTGGACGGTGGCGTGCTGTGGTGCCATGAGAGGCCTTTCCCCGACGCGGGCGCGGTCTGCGAACCGGGCGACAGCATGGCATTCCATGTGATCGCTCACAAGTAGTTGAACGATTGATCATCTCGGCGTGACACTGCTCGGCGGGGCTCGCGCGTCCCTGCGGCGAAAGATGAATGTGAACGCGAACACCGGCCGCTCGCGATCGGCGTTCCGTGATCGGTTCGTTGCTGGACGGCGTTGCCCCGCCTCGCGAAGATGAGGCGCGCACCCGCTCCGCACCCCGTTCCCCGACCAGCACCGGACCGCCACCTCCCGATGAGAAGACCCCTGCCGGCCGTCCTGCTCGCGGTGCTGCTGCTGACTGCCTGCAGCGCCGAGCCGACCCCGCCGCCGAACCCCAGCCGCCCCGCGCCGACGTCGCCGGCGCCGGTCACCGACGTGCCGCTGCCGGAGGACGTCCCGCAGCTCGTGCGCGCGGTGCCGGACCCGGTCACGGTCGAGCTGGCCGACGGCACCCGGCTCCGCATCGCCCTGCTGGCACCGCCCGCCGGGTGCTGGGCGCCGCGGGCGCTGGCGTTCGCGCGCACCACGCTGCTGGCCCGCCCGGTGCTGGTCAAGAGCATCACGCCGGGCGAGGCCAGCCTGACCTTGGAGGACGGCACCGACTACGCGCTGCTCGCGGTGCGCGAGGGCGTGCTGCGCGCCCAGGACGCGGACGGCGGCAGGTACACCGACGCGGAAATGGCGGCGGCACAGGCGGATCGCGGCCTGTGGGGTCCGCCGTGCGACGGGATGGACGCACCCTGGTCGACCAAGGCGGTGGCACCCACACCGGTGACGACCACGCCGGCTCCCGTCCGCACCACGACACCACCGCGCCCGCCGTGCTCGGTCGGCTACGTGGTCACAGCGGAGTGGCAGGGTGGGTTCACCGCCGACGTGACGCTGCGCAACACCGGCACGTCCCCGGTCAACGGCTGGACGGTGGGCTGGACGTTCGGCAACGGCCAGGCCGTGACCCAGATGTGGCGGGCGAAGCTGTTGCGCGGCACCGGTTCCATTCGCGCGATGAACGAGGACTACACCGCCGCGATCGCACCCGGCGGCACGGTGTCGTTCGGTTTCAACGGCAGCGTCCACGGCGCCAACCCGGAACCGGCCGCGTTCACGCTCAACGGCAGCACCTGCGCGGTCGAGTAGGGCTCGCTCCACAAAGGACCGATCGGTCCCGGGCCGCCCGAGTGGCTAGTGCCAGAAGATCCCGCCGTTCTCGACCCTCGCGCCGGGCAACGCGGCCGCGGTGTGCTCCAGCAGCGCCGCAGTCGACGGGTACGTGTTGACGCCCTCGAACGCCGGGATCGACTGCGGGTCCAGCTGCCCGACCGCACCGCACCGGTCACCCGGCCGCAGCTCCACGACGAGGGCGCAGCCCGTGTCGTCGAGCGCGATCGGCAGCCACGCCGGGTTCCACCCCCAGAACAGGTCCTCCTCGCCCTCCTCGACCTCGGACCAGTCCTCGTCGTCCTCATCGGAGAAGTCGTCGATCTCGTCGGCCTGGCGCCGGGCGAAGCTCACCGGTCCGCCGCCGCCAGTCCTCGACCGCCCAGTCCAGCGGCAGCGGTGTCCACCGCCGCGGCACCAGGAAGCTCGCCGGCCGCATGGACGTGCCGTCGTGCCGCAGCCACGACTCCACCAGGTCCGCGGGGAACCGGTGCCCGACCTCCTCCTCGGCGGCCGCGATGGCGGCGGCGGTCGCGGGCGGCCTCAGCACGTGCGCGACACCGTTGGCGCGGCACCAGTCCTCGATGCGGTCCCAGGACGTCGACACGGTCATCCCGTGATCATGCCCGGCATCGTCGTACGCACGTACTCGGCGTCGCGCAGGTACAACCGGTCGTGACCGTCGGCGATGTGGCGCGCGAACGCCCGGTCACCCGCGTCCGCCCGCGCGTGCATGAGCTCGACGAGCGCGGTGAGCCGTTCGGCGACCGCGGCCACCAGCCCCGAGCGGTCCGCCAGCCCGTAGGCGTCGCAGAACCTCGCCGCCCTGGCCGCCTGCCGCGCAGCGGTGCCGAACCCGTCGTGGTTGTCCGGGTGGGTGAGCGGCGCCCACCGGTACACCGCGTACGCCACGTCCCACAGCCGCGGCGCCGGGTGCGCGGTGTCGAAGTCGATCAGCGCGACCGCCGTGGTGCCGTCCAGCACGCAGTTGTAGGGCGCGAAGTCGCCGTGGCAGACCACTTCCGCAGGCTCTCGCACGGGCATCATCCAGCCGGTGCGGTGGTCGTAGCCGGCCGTGGCGTCGTGGTAGGACCGCAGCAGCCGTGCGGCGCTGACGAGTGCCTCCTCCGACCGCGCGGCGGGGGAGAGCGGGTAGTTGCAGACCTCGCCCGGGAAGAACGTGAGGACCTCGCGGCCCTCCTCGTCGATGCCGTGGAAGTCCGGCGCGCCGGTGAAACCGCGCTCACGCAGGTGCCGCAGCAGCCCGTGCACGCGCGGCGACCACGGACCGACCGGGCGGCGCACCGTCTGACCGACGCGATAGACGTCGTTGATCCCTCCGCCTGTCAACCGTTCCACCGAACCACCCCGTCCGTGACACCATCACGCCCATGCCTGCACAGTGGCTCGCGGTCCGCGCCCACCTGCTCGAACACCGGCACGCTTTCGCGGTCAAGGCCGCCGCGGAGTACCCGGACGTGCCGAAGGTGGCCGGGACCCCGCTGCTCACCGCCGCCCACTGGACGCCGGCGCAACCGGTGCCGCTGCACGATCTCACGCTGGAGCTCAAGCAGGCCAACGAGTTCCGGCTCACGGCCGGCGGGCTGCCGGAGGGCTTCCGCAGCTACTCCGAGGCGATGGCGGCACTGGCGGCGCCCGCGGTGTTCGAGAACCGGCCGACCTACCGGCTGCTCGGCTTCACCGGCCGGCACCTCACGTTCGGCATCGGGTCGTACTTCGACGGCATCGACGTGGGCGAGGCGTGCGCGCACGAGTACGCGGCGCGCGAGCTCGGGCACGCCGACGCGATGCCGTTGCGCGCCGCGGTCGGCGACCCGTGCGACCCGTCCCGGCGGCCGGTGAACGTCGCGATCAGCACGCTGACCATCCGGCACGACCGGGCCACCGGCGCGGCGACGTTCTTCCTGCACTGGCGGGACCCGCGCAAGGTCGGACACGCGGGCGGGCTGTACCAGGTGCTGCCGGTCGGGGTGTTCCAGGCCGCCACCGACCCGGTGAACGACTTCTCGTTGTGGCGCTGCATGGTCCGCGAGTTCGCCGAGGAGCTGCTCGGCGCCCCCGAGGAGTACGCGGGCCCGGTCGACTACGACGGCTGGCCGTTCGCGCGGCGGCTGGCCGAGGCGCGCGTCTGGTACCTCGGAACGGGCGTGGACCCGTTGACGTTCGCGACGGACGTGCTCACGGTCGCGGTGTTCGACGCGGCGCTGTTCGACGAGCTGTTCGGGGACCTGGTGGCGCACAACGACGAGGGCCGCGTGCTGGCCGGTCTCGGCTTCACCGCCGAGAACGTCGAGCGGTTCGTCCACGACGAACCGACGCAGGCGGCGGGTGCGGCGCTGCTGGCGCTCGCGTGGCAACACCGGGAGACGCTGCTCGTCAGCGCCTGAACGGGTTGGGCAGGTGCGCCCACTCCTTCGTCGCCGGGTCGAGCCGCATCAGCGTGAGCGGTTTCGCGGGAATCGGGTCGTGCAGCAACGCGTGCCGGTCCGGCGTGTCCGGGACGGCGTCCGCGACGACCCGCCAGAGCTCGTCCGCCGGCGCCTCCAGCGCACCGACGAGCCCGGTCAGCGCGGTGGCGAAGAACGTGGCGAACGTCTTGGCGCGCAGCGCCTCCCGGTCGGCGTGCAGCCGGTGCGGCAGCTCCGGCCTGGGGCTGACCCGGATGTCCGCGAGGTCGCGGTAGACCAGCCGCCGCGGTCGCCCGTCCACGAGCCCGACCAGCAGGTTCTGCTCGTGCGCCTCCAGCGCCACACCCCTGGCCAGCAACGTCATGAGCGGCGGCACCGCCAGCGCGGCGAACTCCGCGAGCCACTCGACCGGGTCGCCGAGCCCGCGGATCGGCGGCTGTCCGCCGTCGACCGGGCGGGCCGTGAGCGCGGCAAGCGGCAGCAGCGTCTCATCCCCGTGCACCACCGGCCGGTCCCGCAGGATGACGCCGAGCTCGCGGTCGGGTTGCCCGTCCACCAGCACCGCCGCGGCGGCCCGGTTGCGCTGCAGTTCGATGCCCTCGACCGTGCGCTCCAGGAACTCCGACACCTCGGTCGCGGTGACGATCGAGCCCGCCGAGATGTCCCGCACGGCCGAGGTGAGCTGCGCGCTCAGCGTCGTCTTCACGTGCCAGTCGCCCGCCGACAACGTCCGCAGGGCCATCAACGGGTGCGCGTCGAGCGTTCCGATCGAGTGAACTTCCTTACGTCCGGCCTGCCACGGGTGCACCGGCAGCAGGACCGCCCGGCCGTCCCGCAGCTCGTCCGGCCAGTCCCCGAACACCACGTGGTCCTCGGCCGGGTGCAGCCGCAACGCCACGACGGGCCGGTGCTCTGGCCCGTACGCGAGGTGGTCCGCGGCGGTGAACCCGGTCCGGTTGCGGCAGCACGGGTGCAGCGGGTGCCCGTCCACGACGCTCTGCTCGTGCTCCTCCAGCGACCGCCGCAGGAACGGCGTGGCCAGCGGTTTCGCCGTCCGCGCCAACGCCAGCCCCGCCACGCTGTGCGCGACCTCCCCGGCGAGCCGCTCACTGCCCGGCCACTGCCGCACGACGTCGGCGGGGTGCCCGGTGAGCCGCTCGACCGGCGGCACCGGCTCGACCGCGACCGCCCGCAGGAGCCGGGCGAGCACCGCCTCCCGCGCACCCGGCAGCCCGGTGAGGAACCGCTCGGCCCGCTCACCGTCCAGAGCGGCGGCGAATTCCGCCTCGACCTGCGTCTGCGTGAGAATGACGTGATCCTGACACATCGCCAGAGGGAACACAGGTGGAAGCGAACTCCGACCCCGACGGCATCACCGCGACCGCGTTGCTGAACTGCCTGCGCCGCGAGGTCGCCGAGGTGACCACCACCGCGGACCACCTCGTCCTCCGCCTCCCGCACACCGGCGCCGTGCTCCGCGCGCGGACCGGCCGCTGGCCGTCGTCCCCCGAGCTTCCACTCCGGTACCTGGCACCCCGTCACCTGGCACGAGCTGGCCGCCCTGGTCGTGAAGGAGCTCGGCAGCGCCCCCGTCGGCTTCCTCGACGAGATCGCCGCCTCCCACTCCGCGATCGCCGCGATCCTCGCCGCCCGCGGCACCCCGCCCTCGGACCTCTACCAGCGCTCCGAACAGGCCCTCGTCGCCGGCCACCGCTACCACCCGGCCCCGAAGAGCCGCGGCACCCTCCCCGCCGCCGCCTGGCTGCCGTACGCACCGGAGACCCACGCGGAGTTCCGGTTGTCCGTGCTGACCGGCGACTTCGTGGACGCGGGCGAGGTGGACCTGCCACCCGGCACCCTCCCGGCCCACCCCCTGCAGCTCTCCCTGCTGGGCCTGCCCGCGGGGGCCGACGGCCCACCGGTCTGGCCGACCTCCTCCGTCCGCACGGTCTACGACCCGGCGGCCGACCTGTTCTACAAGTTCAGCCTCGACATCCAGATCACCAACGACGTCCGCCGCCTCTGGACCTACGACCTGCACTGGATCCCACCCCTGGCCGACGTGCTGAAACCGGTGTTCGCCGACATCGCCGCCACCCACCCCGGCACGGCCTTCCTGCTGGACCACGGCTACCGCACGTCCCCGGCGCACTTCGAGGGCCTGGCCGTGGTCGTCCGCGACGGCATCCGCCGCCACACCCGCCCCGGCGTCACCCCGCTGCTGGCAGCGGGCCTCGCCGAGGGCTTCCCCGGCAACCCGCTCGACGCGCTGACCGACCCTGCCGCCTGGTTCCGCGCGTACGTCGCGGCAGTCGTGCCCCCGGTGCTGCACGCGTTCTTCGCGCACGGCGTGGTGATGGAGAGCCACATGCAGAACGTGCTGGTGGGCGTGGACGCGACCGGTGTGCCCGTGCAGGCGTTCTACCGCGACCACGAGGGCATGCGCCTGCTGCCGTCGCACTCCGCGCTGCTGTCCGCAGTGGACGGTGACGTGCTCGGCGCCCGCGGCGTGTCCGAGGCGAAGGGGTGGGAACGGCTGCAGTACTGCCTGATCGTCAACCACCTGGTGGAGATCGCCGGGGCGGTGCACGCGCGCCACCCCGGGGCCGACCTCTGGTCCGAGGCCCGCGCGGTGTTCGCCGCCTGCGCCGACGCCCACGGGTCACCACCGCAGCTGGTGTCGCTGCTGGAGAGCCCGGTCGTGCCGGCGAAGGCGAACCTGCTGCTGCGGTGGACCCGTGCGGAAGGGGCGGCGAGCCGGTACGTCGACTGCCCGAACCCGCTGCGCAGCACTTCGGTCCCGTCGTGAACGCGCACGGCTGACCCACCCGGGACGCTCGTGATCCGCACCCCCGGGACACCGCCTAGGCTGACCCGGTGATCTCCGGCCCGGTCATGTCCGGCTGGCGGCACCCCGCCCGCCTCGTCGTCCTCGCCTTCCTGGCCGCCACCGCCGTCGGGACGGTCCTGTTCCTGCTCCCCGTCGCCGCCGAGCCCGGTCGCACGACCTCGCCGCTGACCGCCCTGTTCACCGCGGTCTCCGGCATCACCGGCACGGGCCTGGCCGTGGTCGACACGGAGTCGCACTGGTCCACGTTCGGCGAGGTCACGCTGCTGGTGCTGTGCCAGGTCGGCGGCTTCGGCATCATGACCATGGCCTCGGTGCTGGCGTTGCTCGTGTCGCACCGGCTGGGGCTGCACATGCAGCTCACGGTGAAGACCGAGACGAACACGCTCAACCTCGGCCACGTCCGCCGGGTCATCGCGGGTGTGATCACGATCAGCCTGGTGGTCGAGGCGATCGGCGCGGTCGTGCTCGGCCTGCGGTTCTGGCTCGGCTACGGCATGTCGCCGCAGCGGGCCGCGTACGAGGGCGCGTTCCACTCGGTGTCGGCGTTCAACAGCGTCGGGCTCGCGCTCTACCCGGACAACCTCGTGCGGTTCGCGACGGACCCGTGGATCTGCCTCACGATCGTGGTGGTCGCCGTCACCGGCGGGCTCGGGTTCCCGGTGCTGTTCGAGGTCCTGCGCGGCCGGCGGCGGCGCCGGTGGTCGCTGCACACCAAGATCACCGTTCCCGTCTACCTCGGACTGATCGCGGCCGGTACGGCGGTGGTCCTGCTCGTCGAGTGGAGCAGGGCCGGCACGCTCGGGCCCTACGGCGTCGCCGACAAGCTGCTCATCGGCCTGTTCCACGGCGCCATGCCGGGCACCGCGGGGTTCAACACCATCGACATCGCCCAGCTGCAGCCGGCCACGATGCTGGTGCACGACGTGCTGATGTTCATCGGCGGCGGCAGCGCGGGCACGACGGGCGGCATCAAGGTCACCACGTTCGCCCTGCTCGCGTTCGTGCTGCTGGCCGAGGTGCGGGCCGAGCCGAGCGTGCACGTCATGGGCCGCAGGATCAGCGCGGAGGTCCAGCGCCAGGCCGTCACGGTCGCGCTGCTGGGCGTGGGCGTCGTGATCACGGCGACGCTGGTCCTGCTCGCCACCACCTCGTTCCGGCTCGACGACGTGCTGTTCGAGACGTCGTCGGCGTTCGGCGGGGTGGGCATGTCGACCGGGATCACGGCCGAGCTGCCGCCCGTGGCGCAGCTGGTGATCATCGTGCTGATGTTCGCCGGGCGGGTCGGGTCGATCACACTGGTGTCGGCGCTCGCGTTGCGCGAACGCCGGCGGCGCTACGAGCTACCCGAGGAGCGACCCATTGTCGGATAGGACATCCCGCGTCGTCGTGATCGGGCTGGGGCGGTTCGGCAGCTCGCTCGCGCTCGAGCTCGTCTCGCAGGGCGTCGAGGTCATGGCGGTCGACTCGGACGCCGCGCTGATCCAGCGGCACGCCGACAACCTCACCCACGCCGTCGTCGCCGACAGCACCGACGCCGAGGTCATGAGGCAGCTCGGGGTTGACGAGTTCGGGCGCGCGGTCGTGGGCATCGGCACGAACCTCGAAACCAGCATCCTCACCGCTGCCGTCCTCGTGGACTTCGGCATCCCCACGATCTGGGCGAAGGCGATCAGCCACGAGCACCGCCGCATCCTCGAACGCATCGGCGTCCACCACGTCGTGCTGCCCGAGCACGAGATGGGGGAGCGGGTGGCGCACATGGTCACCGGGCGGATGCTCGACTTCATCGAGTTCGAGGACGACTACGCCATGGTCAAGCTGCGGCCGCCGCAGGACGTGGTCGGCCAGGCGCTGGGCAGGAGCAAGCTGCGGGCCAAGTACGACGTCACCGTCATCGGCGTCAAACGGGCAGGGGAGGGCTTCACCTACGCCACCGCCGAGACCGTGGTCCAGCCCGGCGACGTGCTCATCGTCGCCGGGAAGACCACGGACGTCGAACGGCTGGCCGACCAGGTCTGATCAGGACACCCGCGCCGCCGCGGCGGACGAGCCGGCCAGGCGGAACTCGACGGTCGCGGTGAGACCGGGCGACTCCAGCGCCTCCCGCAGCCGCGGCACGCCCTCGGAGTCGATGCGGCGCCGGATCTCCCGCAGGTCCGCGTCGGCGTGCGCGCGCACCACCAGGGCGAGCCGGGGCGCGGTGTGCGGACCGGTCAACGCGGCCTCCACCTTGCGCACACCGGGGTAGCCGCTGATCTCCTCGGCCAGCGGCGCCACCGCGACCCCGGTCGACATCCGCGTCGACCCGTCGTCACCGGACCAGCGCCACGTCGTCGCCGGCGTGCGGGGCACCTGCGCCACCAGCCACCGCGCGCACAGCAACCCGAGGACGACGGCCACCGCGGCGACCACCACGAGCACCCACGGCGGCGGCAGCTGCGTGCCCGGCACCAGCGGCGCCTGCGCGGACAGGCCGGGGAAGCGGCCGAAGTGCGCGGCACCCGCGGCACCGCCCGCGGCCAGCAGCACCAGGCCGCACAGGAAGAGCAGCACACGGTTCACGACGCACCCCTGGAAGCCTTGACCCGCACCACGACCCGCGGTGTGCGGGCGAGCTCGATCTCCGCCAGCCGGCGCCGCACCGACTCGCGCACGACGTCGGCGAGGCCCTCGGTGTTGGTGCGCCGGGTGTGCACGGAGGCCTTCACCCGGCTGCGCCCCACCGTGACGGCCGCCGACTCGACGCCGTCCACCCGCGCGGCGGCCCGCACCGCGTTGCGCAGACCCCGGCGCGACACCGACGTGCGCTCGTCCAGCGGCGCCGTCCGCGACCGTCCCGGCACGACCGCCGCCAGCACCAGCAGCAACCCGGCCACGGCCGCCACGGCAGCCGCGACCAGCACCTCCCGCGCGTCCCACCGCGTCCCGTTCAGGTACTCGGCCACGGCCGGGTAGGACACGAGCGGCGGTTCGCCCAGCGCGAGCTGGACCGCGCACACGGCGACCAGCACGCACGCGGCGAGCAGCACCAGCGCGACCAGGACCGCCGGCAGCGACCGGCGTGACCGGCGGGTCATCGCACCCTCCCGCTCACCTCGGCCGCCGTCCGCAGCACCGCCACCGACACGTCCACGACGGACACCGCCAGACCGGTGAGCAGCCCGACCCGTTCGGCCAGGTGCGCGCGGACGGCAGCGGTCGTCGCCGGCACCGGTGCGGGGTAGTGCAGGTCGAGCCGCACGTCGAGCGCGGCCACCCCACCGGTCACGTGCGCGCTGGCGGTGGCACCGGCGACACCGGTCACCTCGTGCGCGGCACGGGTCGCGATCCGGCCGACCGCGCGCTCGGCCACCGTCGTGAGGCCGCGCTGCGGCGCGGCGAGCGTGGTCGTCATCGGCTCAGTCCCTGTCCCTGCCGAGCAGCTGCGCCAGGTCGAGCTTGCCCTCGGCCACGCGGCCGGCGACCAGGCCGAGCGCGCCGAACACCAGCACGAGCAGGAAGGCGCTGAAGCCGCCGAACGCCGCCGCGAGGCCCAGAGCCAGCCCCGTCAGCAGTCCCAGTGCGGTCGTGCTCACTGCCATTCTCCTTTGCCACGAAGGGAAACCCGCCGCCCCGCCCCCGACGGAGAGGCGGCGGGCCTGGCTCACTGGACCCGGCCGGTGCCGGTCTCGGGCTCCGTGCCGTCGTCCTCGGCCGGCATGTGCACGTCGTTGACGTTGATGTTGACCTCGACCACGTCGAGGCCGGTGATCTGCTCGATCGCGGCGATCACGTTGCCGCGCACCGACTTCGCGAGGTCCGCGATCGGCACGCCGTAGTCGACGACGAGCTCCAGGTCCACGGCGGCCTGCCGCTCGCCGACCTCGACGGACACGCCCTGGCCGGCGCTGGCCGTGGCACCCGGGATCCGCTCGCGCAGCGCGCTCAACGCCCGCGTGGCACCGCCGCCGAGCGCGTGCACGCCCTTGATCTCCCGCGCCGCGAGGCCCGCGACCTTCTGCACCACCACTTCCGAGATGGTGGTCGAGCCCCGGTCACTGGAGAGCTTACCGGCCGGGGCGAGCGCCGTGCTGTTCTTCTCCGAGGTCTGCGTGGTCATCGTCATTCCTTCCTCCGAAGCACCGTCGACACCTTGTACGACAACGTCATCCGGACATCGTCACGGCCTGATCGGGTGATCGGGGCCACCCGGTGCGAGCGCGTCTCCGTCCACATCGGTCACAACGAGGCGCAGCCGCGCCGACTCCCACCGCGTGCCGGTGAGAACCGCGCGCAGCACGACCCCCGCCTCGGCCAGCAGCGCGGGCAGCGGCAGCCGCGTCGCCACGACCCGCACGCACACCAGGTCGTCGGCCACGTCCACCGCGAGCCCGTCGACGTCCCACGGCACGCGCACCGACAGCACCGGCGTCGACGGCCGCAGCCCGTCGACCTCGCGCAGCGCCTTGAGCAGTTCCTCCGCGATCAGCACGCGACGTCCACCACCGTCACCAGGACTGAGGCGACCTCGACACCGGTGAGCCGCGGCACCGCCGCGCGCACCGACCGCTGCACCGCCCGCGCCACCGCGGCGGCCTGGTCCTCACCCGAGATCACCACGTCCACCTCCAGCAGCACCGCCGCGTCCGCGTACCGCACCCGGATGCCTTCGACCGGCGCCGGGGTGAGCCCCTTCACCTGCTGGCGGGCACTGCGGACGACGGAGCCGACGAGCCCCGCCACCCCCGGCTGCACCCGCACCCCCGGCACGCGTTCGGCCGCGTGCACCGCCACCGCGGCCACCACCGGTGCCGCCACGACCGTTTCGAGAACTTCGAGCACCCCGCTCACCCTTCGAGCACGTCGGACACGACGAGGTCCAGCCGCGCGAGCCGCACGCCGATGCGCGCCGTGGCCGCCGCGATCACCCGTTCCCGCACCACGTCGAACGTCTGCGCGGAGGTGTGCCCGGCCACGATCGCGATGCCGAGCTCCACCTCGATCACCGGGTCGGACTCGCTCGACTCCACCGCCTCGCGGACGCGGCACCCGCGGGCGCGCACGCCGTCGACGCCGTCCGCCGCGAACCGCAGCACCGCCGCGATGGCCTGGGTGCTGATCCGCGCCGGGTCGGCCCCCGCGCTCGGCAACGGCAGCACCTCACCGCGCCGCGCGTCCGCCCGCACCGCCGACATCACCCTGCTGACCAGGTCGGACGGTGGCTCGACGCGATCGCGCGCCATCTCCTCCGTCGCCGCCCGCAGCACCAGCAGGCTCTCCCGCACCGCCGAGCAGTGCGGGCAGCGGCGCGTGTGCTCGTCGGCGACCTCGATCGCCTCCCAGACCTGCTCCACGTCCCGCCCGCACGGCAGGGCGTAGTCCGCCGTCACCTCCACGGCGCCATCACCTCCGCCAGTTGTGCCCGCGCACGCGCGAGCCTTCCGCGCACCGCCTGCTGCGTGGTGCCGATGGCCTCGGCGATCTCGTCGTACGACCGCCCGTGCACCTCCCGCAGCACCCAGCACGCGCGCTGTTCCGGAGTCAGCCCGCGCAACGCCACGGCCAACGCGTCCATCTGCGCGCTCACCTCCACCGCCCGGTCGGGCCGCTCCCGCGGCGCCGCCGACGGCTGCTCGTCGAGTTCCACGTCGGCCACCGGCCTGCGCTGCCGCAGCACGTTCAAACACCTGTTGGTGGCCGTGCGGTAGAGCCAGCCGACGAACGCGCCGTCGTCCTTGAGCTGCCCGAGCCTGCGCCACGCGGTGAGGAACACGTCCTGCACCACGTCCTCCGCATCACCCGCGCTGCCCACCACCCGCAACGCCAGCCGGTACATCTGCCCCTGGTAGCGGCGCACCAGCAGCTCGTAGGCGCGCATGTCGCCGTCCCGGGACCGCGCCACCAGCGTGGCATCGTCGAGTGCGGCGGCGGCCTCGACGCTCATGGCTGCTCCCACCTGTTCGTCCGTGTCACTCCCTAGGACACCTTCGGCCGTGAAACGTCACGCGGTTCTCCCACCGCAGGTAAACCACCGGTTCGTGCTACAGGCGGGCCCCACGACACCATGGACCCGCGCCCGGCTGTCACCGCGGCGGCCGGCTGCTGTGTCGTGGGAGGTACGGGTGAGTGAACGGTTCCGCGTCGTCGAGGCCCGGGTGCTGCGGTTCGCGCCGCTGGTGCTCGGGCTGTCGCTGGCGGGCTACGCCTGGCGGCTGACGTTCCCCGCGAGCTGGGGGATGATCGACCTCAGGGTGTACTGGAGCCTCGCGCCGAACGTGCTGACCGACCGGCTGTACGCGCTCACCATGCCGTTCACGGCGGACTTCCCGCTGCCGTTCACCTACCCGCCGTTCGGGGCGGTGGTGTTCCTGCCGCTGTCGGCACTGCCGTGGCTCGCGGCACGGGTCGTCTGGCAGCTGCTGTCGCTGCTGTGCCTGTGGTGGATCGTGCGCACGACACTGCGCCTGCTGTCCGCGAAGACCACCCACGACCCGCGGCGCGCGCTGCTGTGGACGGGGCTCGCACTGTGGTGTGAGCCGGTGCGCAAGACCCTCGACTTCGGGCAGATCAACCTCGTGCTGGTGGCCTTCGTGTTCGCGGCGATGATCGCCGCGCAGAGCTCGGTGGCCGGCCTGGGCGTCGGGATCGGCGCCGGGCTCAAGCTGACGCCCGCGATCTCCGGGCTGTACTTCCTGGTCACCCGCCGGTGGGCGGCCGCGGCCTGGTCGTTCGCGGGCTTCGCGCTGACCGTGGCCGCCGGGTTCGCCGTGTCCGCGGCGGACTCGTGGCGCTACTGGTTCGAGCTGCTCGGCGCGGCCGACCGCGTGGGTCCGGTGGGGTCCGCGATCAACCAGTCGCTGCGCGGCGCCCTGTCCCGCTCGCTCGGCCACGACGTCGGGATGTCCTGGCCGTGGCTGCTCGCGGTGGCCGCGTCCGCGGTGCTGACCGGTCTCGCGCTGCGCTCGGCCGTGCGCGCGTCGGACACCTTGGCCGCGGTGCTCGCCGTGCAGCTGTTCGGCCTGCTGGTCTCGCCGATCTCGTGGAGCCACCACTGGCTGTGGGCGATCCCGGTGGTGCTGTGGCTCGTGCACGGCGTCACCGGCCGCGCGGCCTGGTGGCTCGCCGGGGCGTGGGTCGTCGTGACCGGCTCGGACGTCATCACGTTCCTGATCGACCAGCAGCCGTCGATCTGGGAGGTCCCGCGGCCCTGGCCGCTGGCCGCGCTCGGCTGGGCGTACCCCGCGCTCGGCCTGCTGACCCTCGCCGCGACCCCGGCCCTGGTCGCGACGGGGGTCAGCGGGCCGACCGGATCCGAACGGGCAGGGCGTCCGTCAGGACCGTCCCGGCGTGCTCAACCCACGCCGGGGCTTCAGCGCTGATCCGGCTGGACCAGTTCGAACCGGACCCGGCTGAGCCCTCCCGGCAGGTCGCTGAGCACGTACAGCTCACCGTGCACGTCGGTGCCGATCGCGCTCGGCTGGGTGGGGAAGTTGCCGATCGTGGCGGTGTCGTAGCCGCCGTCGGACCTGGGGCGCACGGCGAACACGCGGGTCGAGCAGTAGTCGCTCGCCACGTAGGTCCCCCGTGCCTGCGGGGTCCGCGAACCCCGGTACACCACGCCGCCGGTCACCGAGCAGTTGTCGTTGTAGTGGTCGTACTCGAAGACCGGGTCGGTGTACCGGACGCCCGGCTTGCACTGCCCCTGGTCGAACACCGGGGTGCCTTCCCGGCAGGACCAGCCGAGGTTCGCCCCGCCCTGCCACGGGCGGATGTGGTTGACCTCCTCCACCAGGCCCTGGCCGACGTCACCGATCCACAGCGAGCCGTCCACGGGGTCGACGGAGAACCGCCACGGGTTGCGCAGCCCGTAGAGCCAGATCTCCGGCCGCGCGCCGCGCACGCCGACGAACGGGTTGTTGCGAGGCACGCAGTAGGGCTGCGCCCCGCAGGTGCGGTTGACGTCGATCCGCACGATCTTGCCGAGGAGGGTGCCGAGGTCCTGACCGGACTTGAACGGGTCGTCGGCGTGGCCGCCGTCGCCCGTCGACCAGTAGAGGTACCCGTCGCGGCCGAAGGCGACCTGTCCGCCGTTGTGGTTGCCGTACTCGGCGTGCGCCTGGGTGAGCAGCACCTGCAACCGGTCCGGGGCGCCGAGGGGCACGCGGGCCAGGGTGAGCGCGCCGGCCGGCAGGCTCGTGTAGGCCACGTAGAGAATCCCGGTCCGCGCGAAGTCCGGCGCGGGAGTGATGCCCAGGAGGCCGCGCTCGTTGTCCGACGTGTCGATGCGGGCGGTCAGGTCGAGCACCGGCTCGGCCGCCAGGCCGGTGTCCGGGTGGTAGGCGCGGACGGTGCCGTCCTTCTCGGCGATCAGCATCCGCCCGTCCGGCAGCCCGGTGATCGCGATCGGACGCCGCAGACCGGACGCCACCCGTTCGGACACCACGGTCAACTGGGTGAGTGGCACCGCGCGGGTGCGGTACGTCTCGGCTGCGGCGGTGCCGGCCGCCGGCGACGAGGGTGACGGGAACGCGGACGAGGCCAGGATGAGCAGGCCGGCCAGCAGGGTGGACCGGCGACAACGCCGTCGCGACATGGTTCGGCTCCTCGAGCAGGGTGTGGAGGACACGTTCTGGGAGCGCTCCCAATTTACCGCGCCCTCCCGGCCGCATCGAGCCGCCGTCCTGACGCCTCCGGTCGCAGAAGGAGTACAGGACCGGCCGCCTCCACCGCCCTGGTCACGACGACCGGCCGGCCTCCAGGGCCTCGACCGCGCGGTCGGACAACGGCGTGTGCACCGCTCGCCACGCCGATTCCAGCTGAGCGGGCGTGGAACAGCCGACGATCGGCAGGACGGCGGCCGGACGGCGAACCATCCAGGCGAGCACCGCCTGCCC
Organism: Lentzea chajnantorensis; assembly: GCF_054300775.1. Classification (NCBI taxonomy): domain Bacteria; kingdom Bacillati; phylum Actinomycetota; class Actinomycetes; order Pseudonocardiales; family Pseudonocardiaceae; genus Lentzea; species Lentzea chajnantorensis. The sequence continues at coordinate 3,426,045 of NZ_JBSDZT010000002.1, forward strand.
GGCGTCGAGGTCGTGCTCCGCCGCGACGTCGTCCAGCACGGACAACGCGGCCGCGGTGCCCGGCCGGAGGTAGGGGGCCGGGAGGGGGCGGTCCTGGCGGGTGTACGCGCCGCCGAGCAGTACGGAGTGCGCCACGGGGAGGACGCGGCCCGCGCTCGCGGCCGCGAGCACCTCGTCGTCCAGCAGCACGTGCGGGGCCGGGTCGTGGCCGGGATCGGGCTGGAGGTAGGTGAAGCGGTTCTGCACCGCCGCGTAGCGCGGTCCCGGTAGTGCCAGTGCCGCCGACAGGCGGGCGGCGGACGTGTTGCTGCAGGCGATGGCCCGGGTGAGACCCCGCGCGACCAGGTCCTGCAGTGCCCCGACCGTCTCCTCCAGTGCGACCGAGCGGTCGTCGACATGGGCGTACACGAGGTCGACGTGGTCGGTGCGCAGCCGCCGCAGGCTCGCCTCGACCTGCGCCGTGACCGCCGGTGCGCTCAGCCCGAGCGCGGTGGACAGGTCGCCGCCGGGGTGGGACGGACGGGCACCGGCCTTCGTGGCCAGCGTGACGCGGTCCCTGCGCCGTCGGCTCACCAGCCAGTCGCCGATGCAGTTCTCCGACTCGTCGCCGGTGGCGCCGGGGTGCCAGAACGCGTAGTTGTTCGCCGTGTCCACAAAGGATGCGCCGAGCTCGATCGCGTGGTCCAGCAGAACATGCGCTTGTGCGGCGGGCACGCGGGTGCCGAAGTACATCGTGCCGACGGCCAGGGGTGGGAGCGGGGAGTCCAAGAGGGAAAAGGAACTGGTCACGGTGAGTTCTCCTGGTGGGTCAGGACTTCGTCGCCGGCAGGAAGCGGTCCGGAGGGCTGACGCGCGTGCGCGGGTGGACCAGGCTCAGCAGCGGGCCGGTCATCGCCGTGGTCACCACCGCCATGACGACCATCAGCGAGTACAGCGAGGCGTCCAGCAGCCCGGTCTCCAGGCCGACGCCCAGGATGATCAGCTCGGTGAGGCCGCGGGTGTTCATCAGGACGGCGAGCGTGCGGGCGTGCCGGACGTCCTGGCCGCACGCGCGGGCGCCGAGATAGGCGCCGAAGAACTTGCCGGCGATCGCGACCAGCAGGATCAGCGCTAGCTCACCGGCGCCATTCAGGTCCACTGTGGACAGGTCGACCCCCAGGCCCGCCACCGCGAAGTACACCGGCAGCAGCACCGAGCCCAGCGGGTCCACCCGGCCGATGACCTCCTCGCGCAGCCTTTCCGTTCCGGCACGCGGGACGACCGCGCCCGCGAAGAACGCCCCGAAGATGAAGTGCAGCCCCAGCCACTCGGTCACCCCGCCGGACACCACCGCGAACACCACGACACCGGCGAGCGCACCCGCGGGCAGGGCCCGGCCGGTGCGCTGGTGCGCGGCCGCCAGCCGTGCCAGCACCGGACGCACGACGAACAGCATGACCAGGACGTACGGCACGACGAGCACGGTCTGCCAGGCGCTCCGGCCCGCGGCGAAGGTCAGCGTCGCGGCCAGCAGGCACCACGCCACCACGTCACCGATCGCCGCGGCCGCGATGGCCAGCCCTCCCACGTTCGTGCGGTGCAGGCCGCGCTCCACCAGGATGCGCGCCAGCACCGGGAACGCGGTGATGGACATCGCCGCGCCGAAGAAGAGGACGAACGCCAGGGGCGGTCCCCGGTGCTCGTGGTCGCCGGCCAGGTGCAGTGCCAGCAGGCATCCCAGGCCGAACGGCAGCGCGATGGCCCCCACGGCCACGCCGGTGGCGGCACCACCCTTGCCGCGCAACAGCTTCTGGTCGAGCTCCAGCCCGATGACGAACATGAACACCGCGACGCCGACGCTGGCCAGCGCGGTCAGGCCGGGCCGGACGTCCGCGGGGAAGAGCGCGGCGGGAACGGCGCCGCTGAACAGCGTCGGGCCGAGCAGCACACCCGCGACGATCTCGCCGACCACGGCGGGCTGCCCGAGCCGCTTGGCCAGCGCGCCCAGCAGCTGGGCGGCCACCAGGACCACCGCCAGCGCGAACAGGAACAGGAGCGTGTTCAGTGGGGTCATGGGGGAGTCACTCCGGGATCGGTCGTCGGTCGTTCGGGTGGAAGCGGTTGGACAACGCGGGAACGGCGTTGGTATGTTGACCGGCGTGTCCAGCCCAGAGGCTTCCAGTAGGTAGCCACCGGACCTCTCCGGTGGCGTTCGTCGCTGTCGCGCTCTTCCGGCGCTGACGCACGTGGACCTCGCCCTTGTCCGGGCTTTCCGGTCCCAGCCACCGCATCGAGATCACCCACACCCCGGATTCGTTCCGGGGCGCTGCCGTGCGCGCACCGCGCACCGCCGGCTGACACCTCTTCTCTTGCGGTTCCAGGAGTTCTGAAATGCCTCTTGCCGTGTACGTCCTCGCTTTGGCGGTCTTCGCCATGGGGATGTCCGAGTTCATGCTGTCCGGGCTCGTGCCCGACATCGCCGTCGAGCTGGGCGTGTCGATCCCCGCCTCGGGTTCGCTGATCTCCGCCTTCGCCGTCGGCATGATCGTCGGCGCGCCCGTGGTGGCGATGCTGAGCCTGCGCTGGCCGCGCCGCACCTCGTTGCTGGCGTTCCTCGTCGTCTTCCTGCTGATGCACGTCGTCGGCGCACTCACCGACAGCTTCTCGGTCCTGCTCGTCACCAGGGTCGTCGCCGCCCTCGCCAACGCCGGCTTCCTCGCCGTGGGCATCGCCGCCGCGGCCTCGATGGTCGACGACAAGACCAAGGGCAAGGCGACCGCGGTCCTGGTCAGCGGCGTGACCATCGCGTGCATCGCGGGCGTGCCCGCGGGCGCGTACATGGGTGAGCTGTGGGGCTGGCGTTCCGCGTTCTGGGCGGTCGCGGTGCTGTCCGTGCCGCCGGTGTTCGCCATCCTGCGGTCGGTTCCGGGCACCGCGCCCGATCCCAACGCCCCGAGCGCACTGCACGAGCTGCGTGCGCTGCGCACGCCACGCCTGATCATCGTGCTGGTGCTGGGCGCTCTCGTGAACGGCGCGACCTTCTGCTCGTTCACGTACCTCGCCCCGGTCGTCACCGACGTCGCGGGCATGTCGCCGAGCTGGGTGCCGCTCGCGTTGCTGTTGTTCGGCCTCGGCTCGTTCGCCGGTGTCACGCTCGGCGGCAAGTTCGCCGACAGCAACCCGACGGGCCTGCTGTCGGTCGGCGCCGTCGCGCTGCTCGCAGGCTGGCTCGTGTTCGCGGCCACGGCGGGCAACCCGGTCGTGGCGCTCGTGTTCATGTTCATCCAGGGCACGCTCTCGTTCGCGGTCGGCTCGACGCTGATCTCCCAGGCCCTCTACTCCGCCGCCGGCGCTCCGACCCTCGCCGGTGGTTTCGCCACCGCGGCGCTCAACGTGGGCGCCGCGGTGGGACCCGTGCTGGGAGGTGCGGCCATCAGCGCGGGCGCGGGCTTCCGCTCTCCGCTGCTGGTCAGCGCCGCACTGGTGGTCGCGGCCCTGCTGGTCGGCGGTGCCGGGCTGCTGGCCGCGCGCACCAGGGCCGGCGCCGGGCAGCGCGCCGAGGTGCAGGCGGTGTGATCCCCGGCTCAGGGGGTCGCCCGCGGGTGACCCCCTGAGCGTTCACCCGGTCCAGGCCAGCCGGTCGAGGAAGTGGGCGATCAGCGCCACCGACTGCTCCGGGTTGAGCCGCGGGTCGCAGGTCGACCGGTAGTCCGGGAAGGACGGTTCGTCGTCCGTTCCGGACACGCACTCGGTCACCGGGTCCGGCGTCAGTTCGAGGTGCAACCCGGCGGGGCGGAGTCCGTACCCGGTGACGACCCGCACGAACGACGTCACCTCTGCCCGCATCGCCGCCATCAGCCGGGTCTTGACCCCGCGCAGCTTGAGCCCGTTGCCGTGCATGGGATCGCACAGCCACACCACCGGCGTGCCCCTCCTGGCGACCGCCGCGACCACGGCGGGCAGCAGCTCGTCGACCTGCTCCGCTCCGTAGCGCAGGATCAGGCTCAACCGGCCGGGAACACCGTCCGGGTTGAGGTGCCGGGTCAGCGCCACGACGTCGTCCGGTGTCGCGGTGGGACCGATCTTGACCCCCAGCGGGTTCCGCACCCCTGCCGCGAGCGCCAGGTGGGCGCCCCCGATCTCCCTCGTGCGCTCGCCGATCCAGCCGAAGTGCGTACCCGCGCTGTACGCACCACGTACGCCGTCACGCACCAATGGCCGCTCGTAGGGCATCAGCAGCATCTCGTGCGCGGTGTAGACGCGTTCCTCCAACGGCTTTCCCCACCAGGCCCGCCGCACCTCGCGCAGCACGACCTGCGAGCAGTCGTAGGCGGTGCGCAGCCGGCGCGGGTCGGGTACCCGCAGCAACGGGTCCGGTTCCGGGTCGTTCACGGCGTCACCGCAGTAGCTGGCCATCAGCCCGGTCTCGAACGGGTCGGGTTCGAACGGTGAGGACCGGGGTTTGCCGTACTGCCCCGCCAGCCTGCCCACCGCCACGCCCGCGAGCCCGCTGCCCGCCCGCATCATCGCGGCGAGCCCCTGCAGGTGGTCGACCTTGCGCCGCACCAGTTCGGGCACGGCCTCGTGGAACCGCTCCGCGCAGTCACCGCCCTGCAGCACGAGCGCGGCGCCCTCGGCGACCAGGGCCATGCCGAGGGCGAGGTCGACCACCTCGTCCTCGGTCGTGAGACCGGGCAGTCCGGCCAGCTCGGCTTCAACCCCGTCCACGGCGTCCTGGTCCGGCCAGACGGGTTGCTGCCGTGCGGTGCGTGCGGCCATCTCCGCCCGCACGAGCGCGGCCGGGGAGTCGAGGACCGGGACCAGCCGGTCGGCGGCGGTCACCTGCCGCTCCCGGCGGCCGCGGCGATCGCGACGTCCTCGACCCGGCACATCTCCTGGATGAGCAGCTCGTAGAGCCGCACCAGGAAACCGGGGTCGATCCCGTGCTCCGCGGCGTACCGGGCCGCGCGTTCCTTCACCAGCCGCACCCGGTGGGGCTGCATCATCGGGACCTCGTTGGCCGACTTGTACGCCGCGATGCGCAGGCCGCAGTCCAGCCGGCCGCGGACGATGTCGAGCAGCTCCGCGTCCAGGCGGTCCAGCTCCTCGCGCAACTGCGCAAGGCCGTCGTGTTCGGTCATCGAAGCTCCTCAGCGTGGCAGTGCATGGTCGTGAACACGTCGTGCGCGCGCCGCTCGTGCTCGGCGCACCTGTCGCCGAGCAGGGCACGGATCTCACCGAAGGCGGCCGCGACACCGGCCTCGCCCTCCTCCACGGCGGCGGCGAACGCGCGCAGGCCGTCCGCGAGCGCCTGCCGGGCACCCGCCGCGTGCGGGTTGGCCTCCTGGACGTCCAGGTAGACCTCGGGCCGGCCGCTCGTGATGCGGGCGAGCAGGGCCAGCAGGGTCAGGTGCGGTGGCGGTGCCGTGGCGGCCAGCCGATCCGCCGGCACCCCCAGCCTGGCCAGCGCCAGCCCGAAGGACAGCACCGTCGCGTGGGTCAGCGCCTGGGTGGCGGCCGCCGTGGCGTCGTGCTCGCCGGACGTGCAGCGCACCACCCGCCCGCCCCACCGGCGCACGAGGTCGAGCAGTGCGTCGACACCCGGTCCGCCGCGTGCCACCACGGCGGCCACCGGCCGGCCCGCCATGCCCAGGTCGGGGGCGAACATGGGGTTGAGGCCCACCACCTGCACCTCGCCGGGCAGGTCGGTGAGGCGGGCGCTCAGCCGCGACTTCACCGACAGGGTGTCGGCGAGCACCGCGCCCGGTCCGAGCAGCCCGGCCAGCGGTTTCACCGCCCGCAGCGCCACCGGCTCCGGCACCGCGAGCACCACCAGGTCCGCGGCGGCGACGGCGGCGGCGACCACCGCGTCCGGTGCGGTGATGTCGCCCTGGAGGACGTCGCCGTCGCCGGGGCCGAGGTCCACCGCGGTGACGGTCACGCCGCTGTCCCTCAGAAGGGCGGCGAACAGCGCGCCGACCGCACCTCCGCCCCCGGCCACCACCGCGTGCCGCAGCGCCGTCACGCGACCTCACCCGCGACCGTGCCGGCCGAATGCGCGGCACCCGCCGCCCGGTCGAGCGCGGCGAGCAGCGCGCCCGCCTTGACCACGGTCTCGGTGAACTCCTCCTCGTGGTCGGACAGGGCCACGATGGCGCCGCCCACCCCGAACTCCGCCACCCCGGGCGTGAGCACCATGGTGCGGATGACGATGCTGAGGTTGGCCGCTCCGCTGAGCGAGAACCAGCCGAGCGCGCCGGAGTACACGCCGCGCGGACCGTCCTCCAGCCGGTCGATGATCTCCATGGTGCGCTTCTTCGGCGCACCGGTCATCGAGCCGCCGGGGAACGCCGCCCGCACGCACTCCACCGCGGTCGCACCGGGCCGCAGCGTGCCGCGGACGGTCGACACCAGCTGGTGCACCGGGGCGTAGGTCTCCACGTCGAACAGCAGCGGCACGTGCACCGACCCGACAGCGCAAACCGCGTTGAGGTCGTTGCGGACCAGGTCGACGATCATCAGGTTCTCCGCGCGGTCCTTCTCCCGGCTGAGCAGGTCGGCGCGCAGCGCGGCGTCCTCCGCGGGGGAGCCACCGCGCGGCCGGGTGCCCTTGATCGGCTTCGACTCGACGCCGCCGTCCGCGCCCACGGTCAGGAACCGCTCAGGGGAGGCGCTGAGCACCGCCAGCTCCGGGAACTCCAGCAACGCCCCGTAGGGCACCGGGCTGATCTCCCGCAGCGCCGAGTACAGCCGGTCCGGCCGTGCGCGGGACGGCACGGTGATCATGTTGGTCAGGCAGATCTCGTACGACTCCCCGGCCCGGATCTCGGCGAGGCAGTCCTCGATGCGGTCGTGGTAGGCGTCCTTGTCGTGGCGCGGCATCGCGACCTTGCCGAAGGAGTCCCAGTCCCGTGCCGCCAGCGCGATCGCACGCCCGCGGGCCGTCGCCGGCTTGATCGCCAGCACCCTCGCCTCGGTGTCGTCGAGCCACGCCGTGGCACCCGGCGCGGCGAGTGCCAGCAGGTAGCAGCACCCCTCCGCGTGGTCGAGCACCACCGCGCGGTCGGCGAACAGCAGTGCCGCGTCCGGATGCGCCGAGACGTGGGCCGGTTCCCCGATCGTCTCGGCCTTCAGCTCGTAGCCCAGGTAGCCGACGTAGCCGAGGTTGAACTCGAACGGCAGTCCCGGTGGAGCGGGCACCCTCCTGCGGTGCAGCTGTTCCTGGAGGTAGTCGAAGAACGGTTGCCGGACGCGGGTCGTGCGGCCGTGCGCGTCCCGCACCGTGACGGTCTGGTCGGCGACCCGGTAGGTGATGTGCTCGGCCAGCGGACCGCTGTCGTCACCGAGGAACGAGAACCGGGACAGCCCGTCGATCACCTCGCTGCTGTCCAGCCAGAACGTCGACCGCGCGCCGGCGAAGCAGGCCTCCCGCACCGACTCGCCGTCCGGCGCCACGTCGACGCGGCGCACCAGGACCTCGTGGGCGGCCCGCTCGTGGGCGAGGGCCAGCCTGCGGAAGTTGGCCAGGACCTCCCTGCCGTACTCGCTCCCGATGGACTCGGGGTGGAACTGCACCCCCCACAGCGGCCGGTGCCGGTGCCGCAGCCCCATGATCACCCCGTCGTCCGTCCACGCCGTCGCGTCGAGCTCGGCGGGCAGGTCGGTGACGGCCAGGGAGTGGTAGCGCACGGCGGTGAACGGCGAGGGCAGACCGGCGAAGAGGTCCTCGCCGGTGTGCCGGACCTGGGACACGCGGCCGTGCATCGGTTCCGGCGCCAGTGCGACCGTGGCGCCGAACAGCTCCGCGATGCCCTGGTGCCCCAGGCACACCCCGAGCACCGGCAGGTCGCTGTCGAGCACCGCGCGGGCGCTGATGCCGAAGTCCTTCAGCCGTCCGGGACGACCGGGACCGGGGGAGACCACGATGGCGTCGAACTCGGAGAGGTCGATGTCGGACCACTCCGCGTCGTTGCGGACCACCACGGGCGGGCGGCCGGCGACCTCACCGATGTACTGGAAGAGGTTGTAGGTGAACGAGTCGTAGTTGTCGATCAGAAGAGTTCGCATGCGCTGCGCCTTGTCTCGGGCGGGAACGCGCTACCGGGTCAGGGTCCTGCGCATGTGCAGGCGCTCGGCGGCGTTGCCCTGGTTGACCACGTACTTGACCAGCAGATCGCTGTCGACGATGGCGGGGTGCTCCTCGTCGTACTCGATCGCCATGACGGTGCCGAGCCACGGTTCGAGTCCCATGGCGTAGACGTAGACCTCGCTCGGACCGAGTGCGTCCACGATGGACTTGGCCTGCTCGAAGTCCGAACCGTTGAGCCTGCGGCTCTGGTCCTCGCGCCGCGACAACGGCTTCGGGTACAGCGGGCCGTAGATCCAGCTGGCGGCCGCACCGATGCTCTCCATGCCGATGAACACCGTGTCCACCCGGCCGACGAGCGCGACGACCTCGGCGTAGGTGGCGGGGGAGACGTTGGTCGAGTCGGCGGCGAAGAGCACCTGCCGGTCGCCCAGCCGCAGCAACCAGCCGGTCTTGCTGCGGATGCGCAGGTCCCCGTGCTCGCCCAGGAACGGCAACGCGATCGCGGTCGCGGTGCCGCACGGGCGGGCCTCCAGGTCGTCGACCTCGACCACGTCGGTGAACCCGAGCCTGCGCAGGATTCCGGCGAGCCCGGGGTCCACCAGGCTCGCGTTGGTGGAGCGGGGGACCAGCACCGTGCCGACGCGGTGGCGGATGCGCAGCAGCGTCTCGAACAGCATGTGGTCCTGGTGGTTGTGCGTGATCAGCACGTGGTCGATGCGGTCGGGCAGGTCGGCGTAGGTGAACCTGCCCTCGGTCTCACCCTCGTACCCGGTGTGGCTCAGCACCGGGTCGATGAGGAACGTGCCGCCCTCGTGGCGGATGAACACGCAGGCGTGGCCCGCGTAGTCGAGCACGTCCGGCAGGGACCGCTCGTCCCGTGGTTCCGGCACCTGCGCGAGGGTGAAGTACCCGGCGAAGCGCTGGGCCCGCTCCCCGGAGAGGCCGAGGTTCACGGTGAGCTCGTGCAGGCCCGCGTCGTCGAGGCCGCCGCGGAACACCTGGTCGAGCAGCGGCGAGTCCAGCGGCACGTCGACCAGCAGCTGCTGCGGGGTGTACTCCAGCATCGGCGTGGTGAGCGCGAACTCCCTGGCGTCCTCGGTGACGAAGGAGAACCGCACCTGCTGCAGGCTCTTGTCGTAGTACTCCGAGGCGTACATCAGCGGTTCGATGAACCGGTAGTCCGGGCTGTGGTTGTCCCGGCCGTAGAACACCTCGACCCGGCCGGCCAGCGCCGGGGGCAGCTCCCGGTAGACCGGGTCGAGGCACTGGCCGGTGTAGCGGGGCAGGATCTCGTCCTCCAGCTGCCGGATCGCCTCGAACAGCTCGTCCAGCTTCGCCCGTCGTGGTGCCGTGTCACGCCACCAGCTGACGATGGTGTCGTAGTGCTCGTGGGCGTGGACCCACGGGCCGCCGTGCATGCGGGGCTGGCGCACCGCGGCGGCGTGCACCTCGGGGGAGTCCGAATAGGACTCCATGATCGGGGTGAACCTGTTGCGGAGGAAGCGGGCCAGCGTCTGCGGCGGCAGCAGGTACGACCAGCCGTACCAGCCGGCGACCACCGGTTCGACCGCGACGTCGTCACGCAGGTAGTAGCGCATTTCGGGGCTCCGTTCGTGCGTCGGGGGTCAGGCGCTCACGACGGACGTGCCCGGCAGCAGGGCCAGCAGGTCCGCGAGCACGTCGCGGTCGGTCTCGTGGCGTGCCTCCCGCCAGCCCCGTCCTCCCAGTGCCGACTGCGTCGCGGCGAGCACCCTCGGGTCTGCCGCTCCGCCGGCCCTGGCCAGGTCGAACCAGCCGCCGACGTCGACGACGTCGGACTCGGTCAGCCCGGTGACCGCCAGCAGGTCCGCCAGGCCGTAGGTGCGGTGCACGACGACCTGGGAGCGCGCAGGTGCGCCCTGCACGCCGGCCAGCAGCGCGTCGACCAGCAGACCGACGTCGCAGACGGGCACGTACCCGTCGAGCCGGGGCAGGGCGCGCAGGCGGACCGAGAGGTCGAGCAGGGACGAGAACCAGTCGTCCCGCAGGAACGCCCTGTCCGTCTCGCCGTGGCCGTAGACCAGACCTGCCCGATAGCTGGCGCCCGCGCACCCGACGGCGGCCAGCGCGTCCACATAGGACTCGCAGATGAGCTTGGAACGCGAGTACGGCTCGCCCACCGCCGTGAGCGCCTGGGCGGACAAGGTGCCGAACCGCTCTCCCGCGGACGCCGCCGAGAGGAACGCGAACGACTGAGCGCCCCACGCGGCGGCGGCGCGCACGACGAGAGCGGTGGTGCGCACGCTGCCGGACATGTGCCGGTCCAGCGGCAGCAGGTGGTTGACGTCGTAACCGCAGTGCACGACCGCCTCGACCGCCGGCCCGGTGCCCTGCGCCAGGTGGCGTTCCAGCTCCGGGTAGCCGATGACCTCCACGGCACCGAGCCCGGCCTCCGACCGGCCGAACCTGGCGGCGTGGCCCGCCTTGAGCCGCTGCGCGCTGCTGGTGCTGACCACCAGCACGCGGTGACCGTCGTCGAGCAACCGTTCCAGCACGTGCCCGCCGATGAACCCGGACGCACCGGTCAGCAGCACCGGGCCCGGACCGGTGGGCGCGCCGCGCCGCAGCTCGGGCAGCTCCGCGCGCAGGGCCGCGAGCTCGGTCTCCGCCTGCCGGAAGGCCAGCTCCGCCGGGGAGAGGTCGCGCACGACCTCCTCGCCGCGCACGTGCCGCAGGAAGTCCGCGGCCACGAAGTCGTACTCCATGGCCTCGAACGCCGCCTCCACCGCCTGCTGGCCGAACAGCTCGGCCAGCTTGACCTGGATGCGCATCATCGCGAGCGAGCTGCCGCCCGCGTCGAAGATCGACACGTCCGCGCCGACCTCCTGGCCCAGCACCGCGGCGACCACGTCGAGCACCTGGCCCAGTTCCTCACCGCGGGCGCCGCCGGGCGCGGTCGTGGGTTCGGCCAGCAGCTCACCCAGCGCGTTCTTGTCCAGCTTCCCGCTGGTCGCCAACGGGAACTCGGGAACGACGGCGACCCGGTCCGGCACCTCCCAGGCCGGGAGCAGCTGCCGCAGCCGGACCATCAGCGCGTCCTCGCCGTCCGGCGCCTCCGTCGTGGCGAGCACGAGCTCGTCGTCCAGCTGCACCATGGCGACCTGCACGCCGAGGTGCGCGCTCAGCGCGAACTCCACGTGCGCCAGGTTGACCCGGTGCCCCAGCCGTTTGACCTGTTCGTCGACGCGGCCCATGTAGGTCAGGCCACCCCGGTCCAGCGCGACCCGGTCGCCGGTCCGGTAGGCGCGGCTGCCGCGCACCTCGCCGAACCTCTCCCGCTCGCGCGGGTCCCCGCCCACGTAGCCCAGCGCCACCCCGTCACCGACGATCACGAGCTCGCCGATGCCCGACTCGGTCAACCGGCCGGTGTCGAGGTCGCGCACCAGTGCGGAGAACCCGTCGATGGGCGTGCCGATCGTAGTGGCGAACTCGGTCAGCTCGGCGACCGAGAAGCACACGGTTCCCTCGGTCGGGCCGTAGGCGTTGAACACGCGGCTGTGGCGCGCGGCCGTGTCGAACTCCGCCTTGCCCAGCGCCTCACCCGCGAACTGCACCTTGCGGACGTTGCGCTGAGCCCGTTCGCCGAGCCGGGCGTACACCGACGGCGGCACCATGATCAGGTCACCGCCGTGCTCCGCCAGGTGCTGCGACAGCGCGCCGAGCCACGACTGCACGCCGCGGGCGGGCACGACGACGGTCGCACCCGCGTGCAGCGGCACGACGATCTCGGTGATCGAAGCGTCGAAGGACAGCGAGGCGAACTGCACGACCTCCTGCCCGGGACCGATGTCCAGCAGGCGGGTCAGCGACCGGCAGAGGTTCAGCAGGCCGCCGTGCCCCACGTCGACGAGCTTGGGCGTGCCGGTCGAACCGGAGGTGAAGATCGAGTAGGCGACCGCGCGGTCACCGGCGTCCGGCACGCCGGCCGCCGAGGCGGTGAGCGGCACGGTGCGGGTGTCGAGGGCGGGCACGCCCGCCGCGGCGGCTTTCGCCAGCGAGTCGTCGTCGAAGCAGACGGCGAGACCGGGGTCGGCGACGCGCGCCGACTCCACGAACCTCGCCGTGGGCAGCGCGGGGTTGGCCGGGGTGTGCACGGCGTGGCTGCGCAGTGCCGCGAGCGCCCACAGCACGGACTCGGCGGAGTGCTCGCCCACCACCAGCACCCGGCGGCCGGGCGGGCACTCGCGGCCGATCCGCGCGGCCAGTGCGCCGGTGATCCGGTCCAGCTCCGAGTAGGTCCACTCGCGACCGGCACAGCGCAACGCCACCCGGTCGGCGTGGCGCGCGAACGCACCGCTCAGCAGGTCAGGCAGTCGCACGGAGGGCTCCAATTCGCTGTTCGAGTTCGGAGAGGACGACCGCGACGGTGTCCTCGCCGATGAACCGGCTCTTGTACTGCAGCTTCATCAGCGGCGGTCCGGGGAAGGAGCGGTCGGCGAGGAACTTCAGGTCCTCGAAGACGCGGTCGCTGCGCACCCGCACCCAGTCCCAGTCGCGCGGCTCTGGACGCATGAAGGTGGTGTCCGAGACGACGATCCGCGGCATCCGGCCCCGGCTGAACGCGGTGGCGAACGCGGTCAGGTCGGACATCGTGTAACGGCCCAGCCCCTCCAGCCGCGCCCTGGTGGCGGCGAAGTGCTCCGGCGTGTACTCGCCTGCGCGTTCCCGGTGCACGACCAGCGGCCGGATCTCCACGAAGTAGCCGCCCCTGCGGGCGAAGTCCCAGCGGGAGAACGGGTACTGCAGCACGAGTCCTCCGCCGACCACCCGCAGCACGGTGGCGGTCACCGCGGCCAGCAGGTCGTCGAACGAGAGGCCGGGGCGCAGGGGCAGCCAGCGCTCGGAGCTGCCGGAGATCGTGGGCACACCGGGCCTGCCGGGTGTCGGCAGCGCTCCGAGCTCCCGCTGCACCACCTCCGGGTCGGCGGCCGGCAGCGCGGCGAAGCGGGCGAGCATTCCCGAGTGGTCCCGGTAGCGCGACCCCGGCCGCTTCACCGGCTCACCGCGCAGGTGTGCGCGCAGCTGTCCGAGCAACACCACGACGTCGGCGAGGTCGACGACCATGTGGTTGAACTTCGCGAACACCAGGTGCCGGCCGTCGTCGTGGGGCCAGAAGGCGACGTGGACGGCTTCGTCCAGGCCCAGCGGCCGGGTGTTGTGGTAGGCGGTGGTCACCTCGGCCAGGTCGTCCGGGCTGCCCGTCACGCGGGTGTCGTGGACGACGCAGGTGGCTTTGACCTCGTGCTCGGGAACGCCGATGAGGTTGCCCAGCGCGGCGGTGACACCCAGCTCCCGCAGGAAGTCCTCCGTGTCGCGCGGGTCGGTGGCGAGCACGCCCAACGCGGCCGCGCACGGGTTGACGTCGCAGTCGAGGCCGAGGTCGCGCAGGAAGCTGAACAGGTCGCGGACGGCGACCGCGTCCTCGCGCAGGACCGGTGTCGTGGCCACCGCGGTCAGCCCCGCTTCGCCGCGGTCGTGCCCCACGCGAACTCCACCTGGTCCAGGACGTCCATCTCGGACAGCAGCGCGTGCACACCGGAGTGGTCCTGCACCAGGTGCGTGCCGCCCTGCTCCTCGCGGATCTCGGCGGCGGCCTTCTCCCAGCCGGGCAGCCCCTCGAAGTCCGCGATGGTCTCCCAGGTGGTGAAGTCGGGGGCCACGAACGCGGCGAGGCCCGCGACCACCTTGTCCAGCACGAACCGCTTCTGGTGCGCGGGCAGGACGTCGTGGACCTGCTTGAGGATCTCCCCGGAGATCGAGGCGTGGCAGTACTCGTCCCGGTTGTGCAGGCGCACGGTGGTGGAGTTGACGACCTGGATGTCCTCGTCGTTCGCGAGCAGGTCCAGGTAGGCGTTGATGGAGATCTCCGCGACGGTCGCGAACGCGAGCGTGGTGAGGCTGCGCTCCCAGCGTTCCGCGCAGCGGTCCACGTGCTCGTCGTGGATGGTGGTGATCAGCGAGTCCGGCAGAACGCGGTCGGAGAACTCGTAGCGGCGCATCCGGCGGGTGGTCGCACTGCCGTTCATGTGCATGAGCGTGTGGTACTGCTCGTCGACCATCGCCTGCGCGATGGCGAGCTCGAGCTCCTGGCCGCCGGCGCCGGGGTACTCACCGGACGCGACGAGCTGGAAGCCCGGGTTCGCGATGCCCTGCTCGATGAGGACCGTGTTGCGGTTGTAGGCGATCCAGCCCCAGCTGGTCATGCGCGACCGTTGCGCGTCGGACCACCGCTCCCACACCGGGTGGGCGCTGAACGGCACCATGTCCACCCGGAAGTCCGGGCGGTCGGGGTCGAACAACGCGTGGACGTCCGGTTCCGCGCGCTTCACCGCCGCGCGCCGGTGCCAATTTCCAACCAACCTGGAAATCACCGCGCTTTCAGCGGAATCAGTCCGGTCGAACGCGGGCAGACCGGCGATTTCGGTCAGCCCTCCGCCTTCGGCATCGGGATCGGCCTGACTGCCCATGGCACACCTCTCTCGCTGTCGAATATCGCAGTGGATTTCCTGCCGCCGAGTTTGTCGAGCGCCCCGAACGGTGACAAGTGGTGTTGAGCGCCGCGCGGACACGTGCGACTGCGGCAGTGCCGCACTCGCACACCGGTGGTGCGTTCAACCTCCGCAAAAGTCGCCGGAGTCGCTTCCGAAGGCCGATATCCGCTGCTAGCGTCCGAAACCGGCAGGCACCCGACGCGGTGCCGCACCCATCCGGCGGCCGGCCCCCCAATCGGGACAGCCCGTGCGGCGGAGGGCCTCCAGACGAGATCGTGAATCCGGCGCAATTCGACGCGCCTGGAGAACCGGTAAGAGGAGAGCACGGTGGACGATCGCATCCTGCAGATCATTGTTTCCGCAATCGAGGAGCTGAACGAAACGCGGGAGGAAAAGATACCGACCGACAATGTGCTCGACCTGCGGCTCTACGGCGGTGACTCAGGGGTGTTCGAGTCCATGCACCTGGTCGGTTTTCTCGCGCTCGTCGAGGAGAAGCTCGAGGACGAGTTCGACGTGGAGGTGGCACTCGCCTCCGAGAAGGCGGTGTCGCAACGGGTCAGCCCGTTCAGCAGCGTCCGGCGGCTCGTCGGCTTCGCCGAGGAGGAACTGCGGCTGGTCGCGGCACCGCGGTGAGGCGGACCGAACCGTGAAGGTCATGATCACCGGTACCCGGACCGGCATCGGCAAGGCGCTGGCCGAGCACCTGCTGGCGGCCGGCCACGAGGTCGTGGGGTGCAGCCGCAAACCGGGCGGCATCGAGCACGAGCGCTACGACCACCACCAGGTCGACCTGACCGACACCACCGCGGTCAAGGCGCTCTTCCGCGAGCTGCGGCGCACCCACGGCCACCTCGACGCCCTGATCAACAACGCCGGCACGTCGGTCATGAACCACTTCATGCTGACGCCGGAGCAGACCACGCGCCGGTTGTTCGACCTGAACTTCTTCGCGGTGCTGAGCTGCTGCCGCGAGGCCGTGAAGCTGCTGCGCCGCTCGGAGCAGCCCAGCACCTCGATCGTCGCGTTGTCCACGGTCGCGGTGCCGTGGGCCATCGACGGGCAGCTCGCCTACTCGGCGAGCAAAGCCGCTGTCGAACAGCTCGTGCGGGTGATGAGCAAGGAACTGGCAGAGCACGGTGTGCGGGTCAACGGCCTCGGCGTGCCGCCGGTGAGCACCACGCTCACGCGCACCGTGCCGCGCGAGCGCATCGACGGACTCGTCGGCAGGCAGGCGATCAAGCGGATGTGCACCACCGCCGACCTGTGCGGGCCGGTGGAGTTCCTGATCGGTTCCCAGTCCGCGTTCGTGACCGGCGAAACGATCTTCCTGGGAGGAGTGAACTGACGTGCGGGAAGCATTTCTGGAGCGAATGGCCGGTTTCGGCGAGCGCACCGCGTTGTGGGTGGACGGTGTCCCGCACAGCTACGCCGCCCTGCTGGACCGGATCGGCGAGATCCGCCGCCTGCTCGCCGAGGCGGGCGCCCGCGCGCACGACGCCGTTGTCCTGGAAGGGGATTTCTCCCCCAACGCGGTCGCGGCGCTGTTCGCGCTCTACCTCGACCGCAACACCGTCGTCCCGATGGTCGGCAGCACACCGGTCACCGCGGACACCGTGCGGGAGACGTGCGCGCCCCGCTTCACCCTCCGCACCGCCGACGCGGTCGAGGTCGTGCCGATGTCCGCCGCGGGTGCGCCGTCGCCCGCCTTCAGCGAGCTGGCCGGGAGGGGCGCCGCCGGACTGGTGCTGCTGAGCAGCGGCAGCACCGGCACCCCGAAGGCGATCCTGCACGACCTCGACGCGCTGGTGGAGCAGAAGCTCGCCAAACGCCCCCGCGGTTCCGTCTCGCTCAACATCCTGATGGTGCTGATGTTCGACCACATCGGCGGCATCAACTCGTTGCTGAGCACCATGCTGGTGGGCGGCGCGGCGGTCCTGCCCGCCAAGCGCACGCCCGACGAGATCTGCGGGCTGATCGAGCAGCACCGCATCCGCGTGCTGCCGGCCAGCCCGACGTTCCTGAACCTGATCATGGTCGGCGGCCACCTCGAACGGCACGACGTCAGCAGCCTCCGGCTGATCACCTACGGCACCGAGCCGATGTCGGCCGAGCTGCTCGCCCGCGTCGGCGCGGCGTTCCCCGGCGTGCGGCTGGTGCAGACCTTCGGCACCAGCGAGACCGGCATCGCCGCGACCACGAGCGAGTCGTCCAGCAGCACCTACTTCAAGATCGCGGACGACAGCACCCGCTACCGCGTGGTCGACGGCGAGCTGCAGCTCAAGAGCAGCACGCAGTTCCTCGGCTACCTCAACCACCCGGCCGACGCGGTGACCGAGGACGGCTGGTTCCGCACCGGTGACCTGGTCGAGGAGAACGGCGACGGCTACCTGCGGGTCAAGGGCCGCGCCACCGAGGTCATCAACGTCGGCGGCGAGAAGCTGCTCCCGCTCGAGCTGGAGTCGGTGCTGCTGACCAGCCCGCTCGTCGAGGACTGCGTGGTCTACGGCAGGCCGAACGCCATCACCGGCCAGGCGGTGTGCGTCGACGTCAAACCGGTGGGCAGCCTGACCAGGGCGGAGGCCAGGGCCCACGTGCGGGAGTTCCTGACCGGCCGGGTCGAACCGTTCAAGATCCCGTCCAAGGTGACGGTGATCGACGACATCGGCATGTCCGACCGGCTCAAGAAGGTGCGGCTGCGCCCGCACAGCGACCAGGACTGACCTTCAGGCGGACCATCCGCCTGATGACACCACGAAAACCCTTAGGGGGAGCGGAATGGCACGGTCGAAAGTAGCTGTCGTCGGCGGCGGGCCCGCGGGCTGCGTTGCCGCGTTGACGCTGCACAAGCTCGGGCACGACGTGGAGGTCTTCGAACGGGAGACGTTCCCGAGGTACCGCATCGGTGAGTCGTTGCTGCCGGGGACCATGTCGATCCTCAACCGGCTGGGGCTGCAGGACCGGATCGACGCCGCCGGTTTCGTCAAGAAGCCGTCGGCGACCTTCCTGTGGGGACAGGACCAGGCGCCCTGGACCTTCTCCTTCGCCGCGCCGAAGATCAACCCGTGGGTGTTCGACCACGCGGTGCAGGTGAAGCGCGAGGAGTTCGACCAGATGCTGATGGACGAGGCCAGGTCGCGGGGCATCCCCGTGCACGAGGCCACGACCGTCACCGGTGTCGACGTGTCCGCGGCCGACTCCGTGACGTTGTCGCTGCGGCGCGCCGACGAGCGGTGGGACGTGACGGCGGACTACGTGATCGACGCCGGGGGCTCCGGCGGCCCGCTCAGCCGCAAGCTCAGCGTGCGCCGCTACGACGAGTTCTACCGGAACTTCGCGGTCTGGTCGTACTTCAAGCTGCCCGACCCGTTCACCGGCGACCTCGCGGGCACCACGTACTCGATCACGTTCGAGGACGGCTGGGTGTGGATGATCCCGATGAAGGGGGGCCTCTACAGCGTCGGCCTGGTGGTGGACCGCTCGCGTGCGGCCGAGGTGAGGGAGATGGGCGCGGAGGCGTTCTACCGCGCCACCCTGCCGAAGGCCAAGCGCGCCATGGAGATCCTCGGCGACGCCGAGATGGTCGACGAGGTGCGGATCGTGCAGGACTGGTCCTACGACGCTGACCACTTCTCGGCCGGCCGCTACTTCCTCTGCGGTGACGCGGCCTGCTTCACGGACCCGCTGTTCTCCCAGGGCGTCCACCTGGCCTCGCAGTCGGCGGTCAGCGCCGCCGCGGCGATCGACCGGATGACCGCGAACCCGGCCGAGTCCGAGGCCGTGCACGCCTGGTACAACCGCTCGTACCGGGACGCCTACGAGGGCTACCACCAGTTCCTCGCGTCGTTCTACACCTTCGCCTCGCTCACCGAGCCCGAGTCGGAGTTCTGGCGGCAGCGCCGCATCACCGAGTCCGACGACGACCGGCTGGTGCGCCGGCAGTGGTTCGACCGGCTGTCCGACGGTGACGAGAGCGCGGCGGTGGCGGACTTCCACGACCGCGCCGCGACGATGATCCACATCGGCAAGCACCAGCGCCAGGAGCTCTCGGACGAGTTCTCCGAAGCCGAGCTGGACGCCGCCAGGGTCCGCTGGATCAGTGGCCTGACCCAGCGGCTCAACAGCATCAGCAAGCTCGTCTGGACCGGCAGCAAGGTGCTGCTGAAGCCGCACTACAAGGTCGAACCGCTGAGCATGCGGCTGGAGCCGGTGCACGTGCTGGCCAACGACGCCGACGAGGACCTCACCCAGTACGTGATGGGCGAGGCGGAACGGCAGGTGTTCCAGGAGCTCGCCGAGGAGAACTTCGGCTACCGGGCGCTCGTGAAGAAGCTCGGCGCGATCGGCAAGCAGGAGATCAGCGCTCAGCTGGTCACGCGCCTGATGGAGGCGGGCCTGATCACCGGCTTCGACAGCGCGGGGGAGAAGGTCGTCATCCAAGGCCGGCTGCACTTCGGCGGCGTGGGCGTCGAGTACGAGGTCTGACGCGAGGTCCAGGTACCCCCGGTGGAGACCCCACCGGGGGACTCGCGTGTTCCCGGCCCGGTTCCCGGCAATCTTGTTCAACGTCGTGTTGATTTGTTCCGGAACGAGTGTTATGGGAGTCCCACCGGCGGTTCTGATCACGCACGGTCAACGTGCACGAGTCGCATGGCTGATGCTTAGCGGAAATAAACTTTGACAGAACCGCGGTGTGCTCAGAGTTATTCCATGATCTTGCAGCTTGCGCTGTATGTGAGCGCTCCCACGAGCGTGGGAAAACTGCCGCTTCGCAGGTGGGGGCACTGTTCGACGTGCTGGTCCGATCGGGCGACGAGGTGGATAACCAGCTGGAAACCTGGTTTGTTAAGAAGAAACGAGCTGGACAGCTGGGGGCTGACTGGGGCTGTGCTGCGCGTGACCACAACGAGCCTGAGCGGCTTCCATCACTTTTGTCGCCCAGACCCGCGGCACGGGGTCGGCGATCCACCACACCGGAGTTCTTCATGTCAGGAAAAGCGGCGTCGCACCAACAGGCATCAACGTCCGAAGTAGACATCGACACAGTGCTGCCCGGCGACTCGCCCAGATCCAGGACAGATCCGGAACACGTCCGGATCCTGGTCGAGTGCGACACGGACCTGCCTCCGATCCTGGTGCACCGCCCGACCATGCGCGTCATCGACGGAGCGCACCGCGTGGAGGCGGCCCGTGCCCGCGGCCAGCGCACCATCGCCGTGCAGTGGTTCGACGGCGGCGAGCGCGACGCGTTCCTGCACGCCGTCAAGCTCAACGTCACCCACGGTCTCCCGTTGACCAGGGACGACCGCAAACGCGCCGTGATACGCATCCTGAACACGCACCCCGACCTCTCCGACCGCGCCATCGCACTCGCCGCCGGCCTGGGCGCCAAGAGCGTGGCCGCCCTGCGCCGCGAGACCGTCCCCCGGACCATGGACGTGCGCACCGGCCGTGACGGCCGAGCCCGCCCCATGACCACGGCCTCCGGCCGGACCGCCGCGGCCCAGGTGATCCGCGACCACCCGACCGCGTCGTTGCGCGAAATCGCCCGCCAGTCGGGCATCTCCGTGGGAACGGCTCGCGACGTCCGGCAAAGGCTCGCCGAAGGCCGTGACCCGATACCCGAACGCGAGCGCCTGACAGCGGCCACCTCGGGCCTGACGAACCACCTGTCGGTGCTGGACGTGCTCTGCAACGACCCGTCGTTCCGGCTCAACGAGGTCGGCAGGCAGATCCTGCAACAGCTGCACACCCAGCTGCGCCGCATCGAGGACTGGCGCGACCTGGCACCCGGAATCCCGCCGCACGGCCGCAGCGCCGTGGCCCAGATCCTCGCGAGCTGCGCAGAAGACCTCCGCCGCACCGCCGACACCCTGCGCACCTTCGACCACCGCGACAGCCCCCCGCGCACCACCGAGTGCCACGCGATGGTGCCGATGGCGCGCAGCAAGCCGCGGCACAACCCGCTGTCGTCCAGGAGCAAGCACTCCGCGCTCTTCTGACCGTCGCGGTCCGGCCGGCCGGGTCCCGCAAGACCGCGGCGGGGTCCCGCTCTTCGTTGATCAGCCACTCGGGTCACGTCCGTGCCGACCGCTAGTGATCGGTCGTCCTGCTTGGGAATCCGCCGTGGCAGATCACTTCGCCACGGCGGTGCGCAGGCTTCGGCTGCGAGCGGGTCTCACCAGGATGATGCCCTTGTCGCACAAGGGCGCGGTACTTGTCGTGGTCACAACCGTGCTCGATATGCCCCGCATCGGGCCGGAACCGGGCCCGGCCGCGTTTGCCGATCAACGGCATCAGTGGGATGCCGTGTCCTTCGGTGCCCAGATGGCGCTTCGAGCCAGTTCGAGGCGGCCGTCGGTCACCGCCGGCAACAGTCCAGCGCGCCTGCGGTGCGGGATCCGACATCACCAGGGGGCAGCGGCGCGATCCGCGCCCACGACGATCAACATTCCCCGACCAGATCTGACCTCCGATCAGGCCAGAGCATCATGGACAATGGTTTGAATGAAGCAGCATTGCTGGACAACATGTATGGTTCGAAAGCGCCTACTGAGACGTACGGACATTCCCTGTCGGGCAGTATTTCACCCGCAATCCTTCCGGGTTGTCAATCGATATGCCGAGCGGAACGGGCTGATTACCCCTGAATAGAACGGAAGCGTTGCAATGACAGGCTCTGGTTCCTATGGCGGGTTCGATATCAGTGATTCAGTATTGCCGACCCCGTCGCTGGTGATCGGCTGGTGGAGATGGAGGTGGACGTTTGAGTTGGCTGGCGACCAGCTTCAGCCTATCTTGCTTCCACCTCCTGTGGGGGACATTGATCCGTTTCCTGCGGTCGTCACCTCATCCTGGGTTGCCGGCGGGAAGATCGTGCTCGATTGCTGTTCCCGTAACCAGGTGATTCCAGGTGATGCCTTGGCCTACGTATCTCTTGTGGCCCTGTGGATCCAGCGCAAGCACGGTGAACGTGACGTGCTTGTCAACGGGGAACATCGGCACTCGATTCTTCGAATGAGTGTCCTTGGGAGGGACTTGATCTTGCGACTGGAGGAAGCGGGATACTGACTTCTGGATTTTCTGCTTGATAGGACATTCCTGAGGAAGCTTTCATCGAAGAGAAACCAGATATTGAGAACGCGAAGTGGCGGGACTGGAGACCACCTGCTGCACAGCAATGACAAGAAGATGCAGGTCGACAGGATGAAGGCCGTCGCCACCAATGGTCGCTACCAGCTCCTGCGGTAGGCATCAGGTCCCGGTGGCGACAAGCACGAGCGCACGGTCGTCCGGCACGAGGTAGGCCTTGGCGAACCACTTGTCGGCGGTGAAAGCCTGGTCGAGCCGATCACTGGTGAGGAAGCTGCCGCTGGGCAGCTCACCGCGCAGGCCATCGACGACGTCCGGCGCCTTGCCGGCAGGCTCGGGGCTGTACGCGGACCTCAGCTCGTCGATCTTGCTCTCCGGCAGCGTGATCACGGCGTCGATCCAGTAGGTCGACGGGCCGGGTGCGCGGTCGGAGCCGAGGGTGCCCGACATCCAGCGGGCCTGCTCCGGGGAGCCCAGTGCCGCGAACCGCTTGGTGAGCGGCTCGAGGTCGGTTCGCAGTTCGCCGGTGCCGGACTTGCTGGCGGCGGCGGTGGTGCGCACGTTCGTCCCTCCGTTCCACAACGACTGACAGCCCGCGGTCAGCACCGCGCACAGCAGCACGGCGTCAACCTGGTGAACCTCACCGGCGCTCCCTGGGGTTGTCCGAGGTCGGTCCTGGTGATCGTGCCGTGTGTGTCAAACGGCTGCTGCAGGCTTCCCGAGTGCCTCCTCATCCGGTGGCAGTTCGTCGACGTCATCGCCCTGAGCGCTGATGGTGAACTGGTTGCACGTGTTCCGCGCGGTCGGGATCAGGTGGAGGGGACTGCGCTGGGAGGTGACGTGACCGTGGTCGTCGGCTCCGGGGACGACGATGGCGCGGTCGTCGCGGTCGTCGCAGTGGTGCTCGGTGGCGCGGTCGTCGTGGGCACGTCGGACGAGGTGGCCGGACGGGAACTTTCCGCCGACGTGGTGTTGAGCGGTGGGGTGGTAGTCGGCGCGGTGCTGGGCAGGGGAACGCCTTCCTGCCGGAGCACGTCGAGGATGCGGGACTTGGCGCCCTCCAAGGCCTGCTGAATTTGTTGCGCGGTCAGGCTCGGCACGTCCGCAGCCAGTCGGGACAGTTCGGCCCACACCGCTTCGAGCCGGGCTTTCGCCTGAGGGCTCAGATCTTCGGGAAGGCTGACGACCAGTTGCGAGGCCAGCGCGTACGTCACGCACTCGACGCACGAGTGGTTGACGGCGACGGCGATGTTCTGCGGCACCACCACGTTCGCCTGGCCCACCACGAGGACCACCTGGAAAGCGACCGCCACCGTCGTGCAGCCCCGGCACGAGGCCAGCGCGTACGCCTCGTTCCTGTTGTCCACCACGCCATCGGTCGCCCACACCAGGGCGAAGGACACCTTGTAGCGGACCGCGCCGTCGGTCGTGTTGACGACCAGGACCTGGTTGTCGCCCGGCCCCGGAGGTTTCGGCCGGTCGAACGGGAAGACCCACGTCGGGGCACCCGGCGAGACCGGTTCCAGGACCATCGCCAGGACCGGCTTGTCCCTGCTGGGCAATGGTTTGCCAGCAGGCCACACAGTCTGGGCGGACACCGGTCGCGCCGGTTGGACGGGAGCCGGGCCCGACGCGGCGACGGGCACGACGTCGGTCACGGTGCCGCGCTCGTCGGACCGGATCGGCCGGTACCGGTCGGGTTGCGGCCACCACGCCCACGCCAGGCCCGCGACCACAGCGATCCCGCACAGCACCACGAGCGCGCGCCGGCCAGGCCTGCCCTCAGTGGAGCGCCAGTTACGGGTGACCAGACGACCCGCGAGCCGGGCCAGCAGCAGGCAGACGCCGAGCACGGGCAGCACGATGGCGACCACCCCTAGCACCCGCACCAGCACCAGCGCGAGGTCTCCCTCGCCCAGCGCCGCGTGCGCCGATCGCCACTGCTCACCGGCGCTGTGCCACGCCGTCCCCACCACTCGCGGGAACGCCAGCACCAGCAGGGCCGTGCTCGTCAGCAGGATCGGCACGACGACGAGCACCCACGTCGTCACGACCGCGCGCGCCCACGGCTTGAGGACCTTCGACTCCGGCCTGCCCCAGCGGTGTGGCAACAGGCCCAGCAGCGTGGGCTTGATGTGGTGGAACAGGTCGGGGACACCGGTCAGGTCGGCGAGCACGTGGTATCCGTCGTAGCGCACCATGGGCGCGAGTTGGCGCACCATCTGGAGGATCTGCGTGGCGATCACCAGCAGCAGCGCATCCCAGCCGGTCAGCCACCAGACGCCGTGGACGGCGACCGCGACGAGCGCGTTGAAGTACAGCCCACCCAGGTCGGTGCGCAGCCGGCCGGCCCGGCCGAGCCGGTAGCTGTCGGTGACGTCGGTGTAGAAGGCGGGCCACAGCAGGTAAAGGCCGAAGCCCATCGCGCCGGGTGTCGCGCCGCCGTACCTCGCGGCGGCGGCGTGCCCGAACTCGTGGAAGCCCGCCGAGAGCACTGTCACCCCGAACACGAGCAGCAGCAAGGCGGGTTGGTAGAACGCCTGGTGCGTGGCACCGGCCAGGCCCTTGACGAACAGCACCCAGAACGACACCGCCGCGAACGCCACCAGCACCAAGGCCACGATCAGCGGGTGGAACAACCGCGCGAACGGCGCGGTGACCCGCCGGGTGACGCGGGGCTCGCTGATCACCCGGCGCAGACGCAGGCCGAGCAGCGGTTCGGCCTTGCGGTGCACGGGTTGAGAGCCGTCGGGGAGTTCGAGCACCCCGAGCGGGCGCAGCCTGGTCTCCAGCAGGGTGCGCACGTCTTCCGCGGTGACCGAGCGGCCGATGGCCGGCCCGACGGCGGCGGCGATCCCGGCGTGGTCAGCACGCCCGTCCACGGCTTCGAGGACCCGGTACAGCAGCGGGGTGAGCTGGAGGACTTGGCCGTCGGCGCGGCGGACCAGGGCCGGTGGGCGGCGGTAGCCGGAGCCGCGCATCTCGCCGATCAGTTCGACGTCGCGCGCCCGGCGCGGCGGGGCCGTGGTGAGCACGTCCCCGCCGGCCGGGTGTGGTGAGGCGTTCATCAGGTCGCTCACTGGTCGATGTCGGACCTCTGCGCGGCATTCGCCTCGGCGGTGCCGTCGATGGTCTGCTGGATGATCGCCTGCTGCTGCGCGACGGCGGTCGCCTCCGAGCCCGCGGAGCCGAGGTTGGCGGACACGGCGGCGTCGATCGGGGCGGCCACGTTGGCGTTGAGCGCCACCGCGCCGTTGATCGGGGCGGCCAGGTCGAGGTCGGCGGCGAGGTCGACGTCCACGTTGAGCAGACCGCCGTCCAGCGCGCCGACCAGATCCGTGGGCGTCGGGACCTGCGCCCCGCCGGCCGGCGGCTGCGGGGCGGGGGCCGGGGACGTGCCCTGGCCAATGGCGCTGTCCTGGTCGGAGTTGGCCACCGCCTCGCCGGTGATGCCCTGCTGGATCGCGACGCCCTGGTCGGCCATGGCCTGAGCGGTGGACTCGTCAGACAGCACGTTCGCGCCCACGGCGGCGTCGATCGGTGCCGCGATGTTGGCGTTGCCCGCGACGGCCAAGCCGATCGGCGCCGCGAGGTCGAGGGCGAGGTCCAGGTCGACGTTCAGGTCGAGCAGCGAGTACACCTCCTTGTCCGGCAACGCCGTGCCACACTCGGCGGCCAGCTCGTCCATCGACAGCGGGGGCAGCTTCGCCTCGCTCATCCGTCACTCCAGTCCGTCGGCGCGCCGACCGGATCTCGGTCAGCTGGTGGTCCAGACCTTTGCCGCTCCCTGTGGTCTTGAAACGGCCGGAGCCCGTTGTGGCGGCGAAACCGTCCTGGCGGCGGCTGTTCGTTGGGCCGAATGACCGACCGAGAAAATGAAAGCCTTTCAGGACAACGCGTTCCGGGACCGGGGTGGCTCGAAAGTTCGCTTCGCGACTCAGGGTTCGAGATCGAAGCAGCCGGCTCACTGGAGTGGCCCAAGAACTCCTGACCCGGTGTTTGCCGCCCCTGCGGCAAACACCGGGGTGACGCCGCGTTTGGGATCCGGACGACCAACGGCATCGGTTGAGGGATGTCGTTGCGAATGCCGCCTGTGAGCGAGACCGGTCAACGCGTCCGCGTACGTCTAAGATCTAACGGTCATCCGATCGCCTGCGTGTGAAACCGCCCTCGCCGCGCGGGACCGCCGATACCAGGCCTCCGAGAGCGGCGACGCGCCAAGAAGGAGTTCCTCGACCGCGGGCAGGCACGCGAGAAGGACGGCAGCGTGAACCTCGGCTCGGATGCCCGCTGGAAGAGTGACGACATCAACGGCTGCACCCTGGAGATTCTCGATGAGAACGCCGTGGTGAGGGTGGACAGCAGCAATCGCAAGACACCCACCGCCGGAAACAACGAGCAGTGCCACGGACCTGTGCGCGAACTGGCAAAACAGTTCTACGCTGCTGTACAGCCGCAATGATCAGCTGAGTCGGCAAACCGCACAGGACGTTGCCCCAGCTGCGTTTCTCTGTGCAAAACGCTGACGCGCTGATCACTCACGGCAGGGAAGGCCCTGCGCGAGCACGTCGAAGTGCCGTTGCTTCGACCACTCCGTCCGATCACCGATGACGTAGAGCCTGCGCTTCGCACGGCTGACCGCGACGTTGACGAGGTTGGGTTTGCTCGCCGCCCACTTCTTCGCGCCCGGCCTGCGCGGATCTCCGCCCAGGACCAGGATGACGATGTCCGCTTCCTTGCCCTGAGCTGTGTGGACGGTTCCAGCGACCAGTCCTGGATACTGCCGCCGGTGTTTGCCGATCTCCCTTGCGACGTCTCGAAACGGTCCGATCACCATCACCTCGGACATGTCGAACCCGGACTTGGCGAGGTAGGCGAGCATGTCACCGAGCTTCTTGCCCTCGGCCGGCTTCCAATGGCCGCTGCTTTCCTCGCTTGAGATGTGCAACCACTTGCTCTCCGGCAGCGGCTGGTCACCCGACGGAAGCATGAGGTCCTTGCTGCGATGGCCGCCCTTGATCATCATTCCGTCGTATGCGATCTGGTTGACGATGCCGAACATCGGCTCGTCGCACCGCCTGTGCACACGCAGCGGAGACCCGACCCAGATCGGCCCGTCGTCGGTGGGCAGATGGGTGCCGAGCGGCGTCAGCTGATCCGCCAACTGCTGCGCGGATGTCCGTGCGGGCAACCACTTCTCGTCAACGCCGTGGTCGCCCCGGATCGCCTGCTGAACGCGGAAGGGCAGTGAGACGATCGGCTCGAGCTGAAGTGGATCGCCGACGACGACCACTCTCCTGCTGCGCCAGATCGCACCGACAGCGTCTTGCGGGGTGGCCTGTCCCGCCTCGTCGATGAAGAGCCACCCCAGCGACTCAGGACCCAACCGGGGAAACACCCGGCTGACTGACGCGAACGTCGTGGACACCACCGGAACCAGGAAGAAGAGGGTCTGCCAGGCCGCTCGGATCGTTGCCTCCGGCAGGTCCCTGGGTGCGGCGCCCTGTACGACGTCCATGGCGGCCTGCAGGCTTTGCCGCATCTCGTGCGCGGCATTCTGGAGGAACGCCTTGTGCAGCCGTAAAGCCGCGAAGAACAGGCGGGTTCGCGCGTCGTTCCACGTGCTGTCGGTCCAAGGTGCCTTCAATTCACGTCGTTCATCGTCGGTCCACCATGTGTCACCCGGAAAGAAGTCACCAAGGGACGTTTCGGCGGCGCGCAGCGAAGCCTCCAGTCGCCCCACTTCCTGGTCAGCCTCTCGCACAACCCGACCGTGATGGTCAAGCTCATGCTGTGCCGCAATGGTGTCGCGCTCGAGTTGCTGGAGCCGGTGCCCCCACTGGGCGTTCATCGCAAGTGCCTCCGCGAACTGCGCGGCAAGGCCGTCGTCGACTTGTTGCCAGTTACGCATGGGTCGTCCCCAACCGAACAGCGACTGCACCAGGTTCGGTCGATGGCTGAGATGTTGTTGCCGCGCACTACTTCGCTTGTGCTGTTCCGCTTGCCACGCTGAGATGTTCTGCCGAGCCTCGCTGAGCGCGGCGTTCACCTGCTCCAGTTGCCGACCGGCCCGCTCGAACGCACCCCTACCAGTTTGACCACGGTCACGCGCTTCTTTCAGGCGCAGGAAAGTTCCGTCGACTGCACCACGATCGGCCTGGATCTGTTGGGTCGCCGCCAACGCACTGCGGAAGTCACGGACCGCATCCGTCCACGACTGGTCGGGACCTTCCGCGATCACGGCTTTGAGCAGGTCGTTCATGCCCGGGATCGGCGGCGGCTCGGCGACATCCTTTTGCTGCTTCTTCTTCGGCTTGGGCTTGATCCCGTACCAGAACGCGGTCGCGAACTTACCGCGGTTGGTCTTGTTGCCAAGCCGCGCGGCGACCATGCCCCAAGCTTGCTTCCAGGTCTTCCGGTCGGCGTCGAGCTGGTCGACGTTGAGCAGAGCGGTTGCGATCTCCGGGAAGTAGTCGACCTCGTCGCGCCACGCGTCGTCGATCGCGCCGACAGCGGGAATCTCGTTGGTCACGTTCTCGACCGCGCCGTTGTTCTTCGAAGCGACCACGATCTCGAACCCGGTGAGGTCCTCTCGCCACAGGTGCACGGTGCGCGTGTAGTCGCCCACCTTCCACTGACGCTTACCTCGGAACGCAGCCGCCGGCCTCGACAGTTCGGCGAGCCGACACGCACGTTCGACCACAATCGCCGCGATCAGATCCCGCAGCATGGTGGTCTTGCCGGTCCCAGGCGGCCCATTCACGCCGAAGATGCCCGCTGACGCGCTGAGCCTGCTCAGCACGTTGTTGACGGCCAGCTGCTGGCTCAGCGCGAGTGGATGTTCGACGTTGCTGGGCCAACGCCCGAGCGGCACGGCGTCCGGCCGGACAACGTCCAACACCTGGCCCAACTCCTCCCGCACGTCGATCCTCGCCGCTGTGTCGATCTCCCTGTCTCCGCTGAGGTACTGCCGAAGAGCCGTGCCACAGCTACCTGCTCGGACATCGGCCGACACTTGGCGAAGATCCGCGGCGATGAAGCTGTTCAGAAAATCCTGGTCGTCCTCCCGGTATGCGTTCGTGTGACTCACGAGCTCGCATTTGATCCGGATCTCGGAACAGTCGAAGTCGCCCGGCAGACCGAGCTTCGCGCACAACGTCTTCTGGTAACCCGTCAGATCTGCGGCAGCGAGCGGCCTGCCTACGGAGATTCCCTGTTCGGCGAGCGCGCGCACACGCGAATCATCCTTGGCGGCAGCCACGAGCTTCCGAAACAGCTCGTCGGCCTCGGCCTCGTCCTCGTCGAACCCGTCAAGCCAGTCACGTCGCCGAGGTCCAGGATCGACCGCCCGACCTGTCGCCCAGGCACAGGTCGACAGGATGTTGCTGTCGAGCAGCGGCCGCCCTTCGACGTCGAGGACGAACGCCGTCAACGCGCTGTGCCCTGCGGGTCGTTCGTCATAGCTGTCCTGGTCCGGCGGGAACACGCGCTCCAGCACGGTGTTCATGTCCTCGAGTGAGAAGACCCCGCAGTAGACCCGGTACCGCCAGGTGAGGTGCTCCTCGAGCTGGACCTTCTGCAGCCGGTGGGTGGGCTCCCAGGGCAGTGGTTGTCCTGGTGCCACCTGGTAGACCCGGTGTTCCTCTCTCACCGCAGGAACATCGGGAGGGCTGAACATCTCGATCGTGTGCCAGTAGTTGATGATCTCGGCTCGACTGACGTCGGCTCCGCTCACGCTTTGCTCCCTGTGCGCCTCTGGCTCAGCTCGCGTCGTAGCTCATTCGCAAGTACTGCTCGGCTTCGGTCAGGTCCGCCGGAATCGCGATACCGAACGCGCTCGATGTTGTGATTGTTCTGGCGCACGGCGTGTTCGTCGTAACGAGTGAAGTCGCCGGCAACACTCGATTGTTCGCCGCAGATGGCGCTCCAGCGCGACCGAGCCACTGGCCAGTTCGTCCGCGCGACCAGCGGTTATCCGGAACAGCCTGAGGTCGCTCATCCACCACCCACCCCTAAATGGCTTCTTCAGACCCAAACGAAAGTACATTAGCACCGCAGATGATCGCCGGCGGGTGCGTCCGGTCCGGTTCGGGTAGGTCCACTTCTTCGCGACCAGGCGTCGGTGCCATCGCAGGATCGTGCCTGGTGTCACCAACCGGTGTCCGCGCAACTGCTGAGGCAGGCGCCGCACAAGCGCGGCGAGCACCGCACGGTCGGCCCAGCGCAGTCGCGGTCGGGGGTTGGCCCGGCGCAGTGCCCCGACCTCGTGCCGCAGCACCACCTCGTCGATCCGAGCCTTCAACCCGTTCCTGCCGAGCACACCCGCGTCGATGTACACCGCACCCTCGAGAACGGCAGCACTTCGACGCGCGAACGTCTTCTCAGCACTCCTGACGCCAGCAAGGCCAGTCTCGCCCCGAAACTCGCCAGGCGCGAGATCGGAAAGGGCAGGTCTGTCGCCAGCGCGGATCCCCTTCGGGTAGAAGGAGATCCGTCATCATCGAGCTAGCACGGCTTGGAGACCGGAATCGAACTCATCCAGACGCTCAAGGGCCAGGCGCACGGCCTTCTCACGAACCTCGGGCGGGCAACGCTCCGACATGAGCGACGACCATCTTCCTCAAGAACGGAAGCGGTCTCAAATCCGTGACAGTTCAAGCTGAGGCGGAGCTGCGTGGGCACGCCGTCGCACGATCGGTAGTTCGCGGGCCTTGAGTCGGTGTTTCGCGCGGAGGGCTCGGACCGTCGGGAGGTAGGAGTTGTCGGCAACATTGAGGGGAAGCATCGTTGTGCGGATGAGTTTGTCCTCGAGAAGCCATGGTTCGTCGTCGAGCATGAACGCTACGCGTGCGTGCTCGGCCATCCACTCTGAGAGCAGTGCTTCGCCTGGCTTGGCGAGGGTCAGCCGCTGCCTACTCGGCGGAGTTCGATTCCGAGTCGGTCGGCGAGGTGGCAACCGAGTGAGTCGGAGGGTGAAGCCGTAAGCGTTGCCTCTGAGGACAAAGACGAGGCATGGTGAACACTTATGTGGCAGCGAAGAGGTCACCAGCAGTCTGATGAGCGTCGATTCGCTGACCTGCGGTTTTGTGGATCTTGGTGACAAGACTTCGCCTAGATCTCGCGAGTTGAGGGAGGACCTCTGCTCCCAATTTGCTCCTACGCAACGCAAACGGCCCGCCGATGAAGATCATCGACAGGCCGTTTGACCAGGTGAAACATGCTGTGGGCGATACTGAGATCGAACCAGTGACCTCTTCGGTGTGAACTATAGTACCAAGAGCACGCTGACCTGCGGAAACGCGACTCCTGCAGGTCAGCGCGGTTTCGTTCAGGTCCATTGAGGACCGTTCTGGCATGTTCAACGCGCGGAGCTGCTCCCAATCTGCTCCCACTCCGTGGTCCCAGGGCCCATCGGCCTCTACCTCGTCTGTAGCCGGCGCGCGCGCTCGGCGGCATGAGCGGATGCCGCGTGTGGATCTTCGGTCTACCAGTCCCGTGTGGACTCGAGGCCTTCGATGAGGCGTTCACGCGCCCAGACGAGGTCGTGACCGAGTTCCTCCTCGGCGGGCTTCACGATGCCGGCCAGCGCGTCGAAGAGTTCCTCGCGTTCCTCTGTTTCGATGAATGGGTTCCGGCGGTCCATGTGGTTGAAGGCATCGCCGTACTCGCGCCCGAGGGAGAACAGCGTCGATGCCTGATCGGCCGTCTCGGGGGCGCGGAGTTCGGCCAGCACCGCACGTCGCGTGACCTTGTACTGCGCGACGGCTTCCTTGAAGCGAGCGGTGCTGATGTGCTCGCGCCCATCCCAGTTTCGGAGGGGGTTGTCCCGGTTCTCCGCGACCCACTCCGGCTTACGTGCCGCGTGGACTTCCAGGTCGGTTCCGTGGGGGATCTCCTTGCGCCAGGTCGCACGCATGGCGGTCGCGTATTCGGCAGGCACGCTGGACAGGACCAGCGTCTCAAGTTGTGGAACGCGATCCGGTGTGAGCCGGTCCGTGCTGGTCATGCCGAAGAGGTCTTGGATGGTCAGCCGCTGGAGTGAGGTGAGCTGGTTCAGGCTGTCGGCATTGGTGAGCGTGCCGAGCTTTCCTCGAAGTGTCAGCCGTTTCAGCCCCGGATAGGCAGCGACGAGGCGGGAGCAGTCGAGGGTGTCCACGCCGGCGATCGTCAACCCGTAGACCTCCCTGTCCGGGCCGGGCCGGTCGCCCGTTTCATGGAGGAACTCATCCACGCTGAACTCTCGCACGCGCGGGTCCCGCCAGGAGTCGTGGTTGCCGTCGTCCCAGGACCGCTGCATGGCGAGTTGCAGCCCGAGCTGCCACGCGGAGCTGTAGCTGTTGGAGCCTTGCGTTTCCAGCGGCGGCATGTTGCCGATCACTGTGTGGCTGCGCGGAAGGACCCAGTTGAAGTGGCAGTGGGACCGCTTGCCGTTCCAGCTGTGATGGGTGAGGCGCAAGGGCGTGATGTCGCCAAGGTCGAGTAGCGACGTCGGTTCTGGGCCTGACCAGTCCAGGTCCAGCACATCCGCCTTCTTCCAGTCCTCGTCGATGCCGGTGATCTGCGCAGCAGTCCACTCGCCGAGTGCGTCGGAGTAAGCGGCGACAACATCGCCGACCTCGATGGGGCGCGGTGGTGAAGAAGACGACTTGGCGGCCATGTGAGGAAACTACCAATCCGCAGGCGTTCAGCGACTTCGCGCACGAGGAACCTCAGTACCCACGCGCTCATCGGCATGAGCGTGCGTTCGGAGCTACCAGATCCGGTCGTGTCTCCCTGCTCCCGGAATTACTAAGCGCTCACCTGTTGACGTGATCGCCGTACACGTCCGTTCAGAGCCGTTGACCTGCGGTTTGGCATAGTTGAGCGCAGTTCAGGTCGACCCGAGGACTCCTTCTGCGTGAACTATGGCACTGAGGCTGCGCTGACCTGCGAAAACAGGACTCCTGCAGGTCGGCGCGGTTCCGTTCAGGTCCATTGAGGACTGTTCCGGTATGTTCAACGCGGGTAGTTGCTCCCAATCTACTCCCACTCCGTGCTCCCAACGTCCATCGGCGCTGTCTTAGCTGTGGTCAGCCCACGCTCGGCGGCATGGGCGGACATTAGAGGTCAGCGTCGTCGATCCGGGGGCGTCACTTCTTGGCCCACATGCTGTCGGACGGGAACGTTGTGCCTGCCAAGAACGTCGTCCGTACAGTCAGGCTGCGTGGTAGTACTCGTTGAAGACGCCGCCCAATCGTTGTCGTCGGCAGATGTCGAGGTGAGTACCGCTGCTTGGTCGGTGATGGGTTGCGGCAGGGCGTTGGTTTCATATGAGGGTGTGTGGTCGAGGATTCGCAACGGCAGTTGCTGATCCAGCGTTCCATGATCGCGTTCATCCGTGGGATTCCGATGCCGCTGAGGACAACCTGGATGCCCGCGTTGGCGAGGACGGCATCGAACAGCGCCGAGAACTTCTTGTCCCGGCCACGGATCAGGAACCGTGCTGTGCCGCGTCGTCGAGTTCCATGACGAGGTTCCTTGGCGGCCCGAATGATCGAGGAGGCGGTCGAATTCGCGGTGGCGCCGAGACCCCTGATCCGGCGGCTGATGTGCTCGATCACCGCGAGTACGTGCACGGCTCTAGCGCGATGACGGAGACGTTTGAAAACTTCTACGAGAAGTCTGATATCTACAGTGAAAGTTACGGGAATGGATTCGAGTTCTGGACTCCTTACGGTAAACGTCAAGTGGATATCGCGGTCAGGAACTCGGATGGCAACCTTCATCTATATGAGGTCAAGGTGAATAAATCGAACTACACCAAAGGTCAGCAGAGGAAAGATCAATGGCTGGCTGAAACCTATGGGTTTGGGACATCGGTGCTTCGTCGCAGTACGGACTGTCCAATTTGTAATCCCTGATGCAGGAGGTTCTGATGAGCAGCGACTTCGGATTTTGGAAAAAAGTTTACGGGGAGCCTGAGGAGATTTTCGACAACCTCGCCGAAGGTGACGTCGACGATTTGATCGAAAGCCTTGCCGTGGCACAGTTCCGCGAGGAATTGCTCGCGAGGTGGCCAGACTTGATTGATGTGCTGGAGCCGTCAAGGTTTGATCTTGAAGAGAATCCGGAAGATGTGAAAAAATATGTGCTGTTGACTCTTTCGGTTCCCCAGCTCGACTATCTCTCTGAGATTCTGGACATGGCAAAGAGGTGTGGGCTGGTTGGGTTCAGCGGAGTGGCAGGCGAGCCGATTTGACTCTCGACTTCTGGCTCGGTCCGTGATTGCGTGATCAAGTATGGCGTCCGTTCAGCGGTACTGTGATCGCGGCTCTGGTTGCGCGCGGGGGTCTCGAGGCTCCCGCCGCCGCGGAGCCGGTGAAGCGTCGGCTGAGGTGAACCGCACGCCAGTGAGTGGCGCCGGATCGACGTGGCGGGCGTCGGTTGAGGTCTCGATGACCAGACGACCTGCCTGAACCACAAACCTCGGTGTGCTGCCGTGGTACCCGATGGAGCGGCACAGATCAGCGACCGGCTGGAACTGCTGGTCAACCTCGACACGCTCAACGTCGTGCTGTCCTATCGCGAACTGACGACCAGGGCACCGGCCTCAACATGTTCGTCGACCGGTTCTACAACGCGCAGTCCGCGTCGAGTTGGATCTACAGCGACGCCGAGACGGGGCTGGAGGGACCAGGCTTCGCGACTGGAATGCGGATCGTGCACGGTCCCAGCGGCTGCTGCGTGAAGTTTCCGAAGAACACGGACGGCACCTTCGCGAATCGCATTCGCACAATCTGATCCTGCCCTTCTGGTCCGGCACGGGGCTGGGGAGATTCAGTGGATCAGGGTGGAAGTAGGTGAACAAGACACCGCGGTCGACGCTTGCGGACAAGAGCGCGGAGGACGTGCTGGTGCTGTTCTCTCAGATCATCGGGGAGGCGGTTGACGAGGAACTGATCGGATCGAACCCGTGCCGCAAGTTGCGGATCGCCTTCGCTGACTCGCCGGAGCGGCCCCACGCCAGCGCCGACGAGGTGGACACGATCGCGCGCGCAGGATGCCTCCCGACGACGGCTTGCTGATGATCACCGCCGCCTACACCGGTCTGCGGTGGGGCGAGCTGGCTGGCCTGCAGTGGATCAGGACGCATCTGGACTCGAACCCATGCATCGTGCTCGATCCGGAGTTCGGCGCACTACATGAGGTTGGGGGACAGAAGCTGGAGCTTGGCCCGCCTAAGACTCCGGCTAGCGCCCGCGATTTCCACCTGCCGCCGTTCCCGTTCGCAAGTTGATGGCGCATCACGATCGCAACCCTGACTCGCAGTTCGTGTTTCCCGCGCGCGGGGCGCGTTGCGGCGGCGGTCGAACTTCTGGCAGCGGGTCTGGCTGCCGGCGCTCGCGGGCAACGACGAGCGAGGTTGGGCGCCAATCAAGGAGGACATGCACTTCACGATCTGCGTCACACGCAGGAGACGCGGCTCATCGAGGACGATGTGTCGCACGTGCTACGGCTCGAGCGCCTGAGGTACAAGCGCAAGAAGGTCCATGACCGGTGTCCGCATGTGACGGAGGCCATGGTCAGTCAGCCGGATGCTGGCGCAGTTGCAGCTGCATTGAGAACTGAACGCAAGTGTGTTCAGGAGCCCGTGCTCCCAATTTGCTCCCAACACAACGCAAACGGCCTGCCGATGAAGATCATCGGCAGGCCGTTTGACTAGGTAAAACACGCTGTGGGCGATACTGGGATCGAACCAGTGACCTCTTCGGTGTGAACGGCACCGAGCGAGTCGCCGGTAGCCGTGCCTGTCTCAGGCGAGGCGCTCTGAGCTGCGCACACGGCTCCGTGTGTCTCAGGAAGTAACGGCAATGACGCGGATGCGCACATGGTCTCGGCTACCGGTTCGGGTACAGCGTTGGTGTTATGACTGGTGAGTGCTCACGGCGATTGGTCTGATCTCGGTGACGAGCTAGCGGGTCAGGCCGCGAACGACATCGCCTCCGAGTAACGGCTTGCCGTCAGGCCCCTTGATGTAAGGCCCTCTGTAGATGACCTTGTGACGTTGCTCGGATGGGTACCACTGGCGAACTTTGTGCATCCGTACTACCCAACGGTGTTGCCACTGTCGGCCGCTGGTGCCCGCTGTCTCCTCTGACGGCCTGTCAGGTGATGGGCGTAGCTGGACGACTCGCACATCTGGTGAGACGCCGGCCTTCTCCGCAGTAACCCGCGCGGCGTGCCGGGTCTCAGCGGGCGTCGTGATCGCGATCTGCTGTTGGCACAGCCTCCAGAAGGCGTAGAGGAACCGCGCGGTGAAGCTGTCATCCGGATCGTCTATCTCGCTGCCGGGCGTGTACTCGCCGACGACTCGCTCTTCCTCGAAGCCAAGCTCGCGGTTCCCACTGCGAGCTCTCTGGCCCTCTGCCCGGGCTGTAACGCCGAACTTGGCGAGGTTCTGTAGCTGCTCGTCGGTCGTCGCCACACCGAACGGAATGCACCGCATGGCGTCCAGCAGCAGCGGAGGCAGCGGCGTGCCTTGGCTCCGAGCAAGGTTCTCGAAATCAAGGAAGGAGTCAGGGCGCACCGGACCATGGCTGTCGTGGTACAGCGACAACCGCACGGTAGAGGTGTCCGCGTAGCGACCGGCTGGAGAAGGCCTGCGCTGCTCAATTGGCGATTGCCATTGATACGCCCGGTCGTCACCAAGGTTGCCGTTGACTGCCTTGACCATCAGCGGCTGAGGCAGGACCAGAAGTCCAGACAGGCTCGGCAGGTCATCCGCACTCACCAGGCTCAAGTCCTCGAAAGTGAGTGACTGGGCCGCGGCGACCACTACGTCGCACATGTTGGGGCTCAGGATGTAGAGATCCGCCTCCGCCAAGGCCTTGGCCTGGTCGGCAAGCACCCGTTCGGCGGCCTCCATGAAGTCGTTGGGCCGCCACGTCTCTGGGTATCCGAGACCAGTAAACAAGAGCTCGGCCGCCGCACGCCGCGCCGTGCGTTCGTCGGTCTGGGTGGCGAGATGCGCAGTGTGGAGCTGGAACGCTCCCACCATCTTCGAGGCTTGCCATGCTCTTGCGATCGGCGCCTCGCGGAGAAACTGAGCTGTCGCGATCCGCGCATCACGCGCGGCGCGCGCCGCGCCTGCCGCTGTCCACTGTTTTGCTGTCCTAGCACCCAAGGTCGGTCCCTTTCCCCAGCGAACCCATCGTGCCGTACGGCAACTCATTGATCACGAAATTCTAGTCCGGATCACAGGATCGGCCTCCGTGTGAACTCTCGGCAGGCATCTCGTCGAGGTCAGAGTGCATAATGCCTTCCTTATGCGGCATCAACTACCGGGTCGTTGCTGTCCTTGGCTGTTGTGCGACCGCAAGGCGCCTAGCACGAAGTTCCATCGTGCGGCATTCCGAACACAAGTTTCTGCTAGATCAAACCTGCAGTGCAACGCGCAAGATCAGCCCCATCCGAGCCGTCGAGCCCCCCTCTATTTAGTCCTTCGAGTCCGCTTACTGTCTCAGATATTCCGGATGTCTTCCTATCTATCGGAGACTCGATGATGTAGGCCACTTCGAACAGTGTTGTGTCACATGTATTACGGAGGATGCTGCCAAGAAGCAAGCTATTTGGGATTGGAGTTGCACTGTTTATCTGTATCAGAATCTTTTCGATTATGTCCGCATCTGGGAACTCTAGAAGGTTGTCTGTAATCTTGACAAATCCGACCTTGTGGCTAACTTGCTGATTCGCCACCGGCTCCCGTTCGAGAATCCTTGCCATCCACTCAAGCTTTAAGATCAGGTCGTCGTAACTTGCTGATTGCGGCAGGGAGAATAGCGCGATCTCATCTTCTGAAACTCCAAATTTTGTGGCGATATTGCGAGCGGCGTTGCATAGCGATCGAAAAATCCTGGCCAGCAGTGCAGTCGGTTGCCTAATTTGGCGCGAAACGTTCCTGTGTTGTCAAGATCTCAAGACAATGTTGGTTATCGCTAGACCTGGTCCAAGAATACTCAAATTTGCGGCGATATTAGACGCAAGGTCTCCTGGTGCGAGGATCAAACCGCCAGTAAAGGAGATCAAACTGAGTATTATTCCGCTCGCAACAAGCGGAAAGGGCAATGCGTCTCCATCGTGCGTTCGCATTGCGTTCCGTATGCGCTTCAGGAGCCGCATCGCGCCCTCGATTTCTGACTCATGGTTGAAGTCAAATTAGGAGTTAAGGCGTCCTGCTTGTCTAAGCATGTCCTCTAGTTTGGACTTCGCTGTCAGAGTGGCGCGTCGAATCATAGAGTCAACAAAAAGATCGATGCGATCACTTGCGCTTGCTGAGATGCTGGGAAAACAGTCCTCGTATGTGAGGTAGATGTCCTCGGTTGCTCTGCCTCCACTCATAGGGCCGTTCTTAGCTCTATCCAACAAACTGATGCGGAAGCAAAACCGTGTTTCAGGTCCAGCGGTAGTGACCTGCACGGCGAAGTTCGTCCCAACCTTGGCGGGGCTTTCTATTGAAACGCTTAGAGTGACAGAAGGTGCAACTGGATAATTTTCCATATAATGGCCGTAGTCTTTGGTTGATCTATTTCTAGCTGGATGGGATCTATCACCTATTGTGGGGGCTTCTGTGGAAGCCTGGATCGTAAAAGCACCCTTGCCGGAGGCGGATCTGCGTGTCGCCTCGTTGATGATGCGTGCAGACAGCTCGGTTGCGAGGTCAGCGCCTACTGCTCTGATGTCTTGAACACTTACATTCTGATGGAGCGAGATTATTTCGACAAGTTCGTCAATGCTGTCGCTCGTTGATTTTTGGCTTATTGAGCGGAGTTCTTGTGCAGCTGCTTCGAGGGTTGCAATTGTGCGATCGGTCACATGGGAAATCAACTCACTAATGTTTCCGCGTGTAGTCATCTCTAGTGCTTGATAATAGTTTTGTTTTCTGTCGGAGTAAACCACTAGTGGCACGCGATAAGTATATAGGCTAAAAAGCGACGCAAGCGCGCGAGCCACCCGTCCATTGCCGTCGCTGAAAGGGTGAATGTAGGTAAGTCCATAATGAGAGTATGCGATCTTCGCCAGAGGATGTGCAGCTGTGAAATGGTCGCTTTGCAGCTCGGATACGAACGCCTGCATCTCGGACGAGACATCCTCAACCGGTGCGTACCAGAATATGGATCCGTCTCCCCTTGTGACATTGTTTGGGTGCGTTTTGTAAACGCCCTTTTCAAGAGTTTTTTGGAATGATCTAGGTTGACCGTCTGGTCCTATCGTATAAACGGAATAGGTTTCCTGCGAGCTGCATACAACTTGGTGTAGTTCACGGATGAAAGCCTCGGTTACGGGTTCGCCGGAATTCAGGTGTTCTATCGAATAATGAAGGCCATTGAGGTGTGATTCGAAGAGTGCCAAGCCTATATCGGAATCTCTTGTGAGAATCTCTTGCCATCCGCTCTCGGAGGCGGCGACAGATCGACTTTCGCCTCGTTCCAGCGAGTAGAAGCCTTCTATGGCGACAGACTCTGCTGCGGCTTGGCGAGCCATACGCTCGTTTGCTTCATCGAGTCGATTTTGTTCGATCCCTTTTTCTGCTTGTTCATATTCCGCCTGTGCATCCGTGACGGCGCTATCGTTCACCTCATAGCCTGACAGCCAGTCTTGAAAGCCCTCTAGCCGCTTGTAGTGCCGCTGTTGCATAGATGCACACCTTTCTCAAGTATCGGGTGCTTCTGCGAAATCCGCAATGTCTAGGTAGGTGGCTCAAGCTGCCCGTGCTCGAGGTATGCGACACGGCCTTCACGGCGTGCAGCAAGTGCCTGCTGAAGTCGTCGGGACAATCGGGGGATCACATAGTCTGCGATCAGGTCATTGGCTACCCATTTCCACCGGTCAAGTTCCGTTGAGTCCAGAACGATCCGCTGCTCGTCTTCTCCCAAGTCTCCGCAGTCGAACAGCCACAGCACCTTGTCGCCTTCGGCATCATTCGGCGCCCAGTCGACCGCGATGAGGCGTCGCGGCTCGCGGGCAAGTCCGAGTTCTTCCGCGAGCTCGCGCCGACACGCGGCAGCTGGCGATTCGCCGGTGTCTACGTACCCGCCGGGGATGTCCCACCCGTTGTTGTAGGTCTTGTGCACCAACAGCACGCGGTCCTGATCGTCAACGAACAACGCCCCGGCAGCCATCCGGGGCGTTGCGAAGCGGTCGGAGTCAGCTCCCATGTGGCAGAGCTTAAGTCTGGCGGACCTCATCCGACCCGAAGACGCTGGGCGAGTCCTGCGAGTGCATGGCTCGGCTTTCCCCGCTGTCTACGCCGACGCCGGCCAGCTGCCGGGCGTGAAGCGGTTCGGCCGCCGCGTGTACGTCGTTCGCGCGCGACTGGACGAGTTCCTCGCGTCCGACGAGCAGCTCGCTCCCGAGGCCGATGCTGCGTGACCAAGAAGTCGAACCGCCGCAGAGTGAGCGGCTCGGTGTACAAGCGGGGCAACAAGTGGTCCTACGCGTTCGATGGGGAGAAGCACCCGCTCACGGGTGATCGGCAGCGGATCACCAAGGGTGGCTTCGAGACCGAGGACGATGCGTGGGAGGCGATGGAGGAGGCCCGCAACGCGATCAAGGCCGAGACCTACGTCAAGCCGTCCAGGGCGAAGGTCTCCGACTTCTTCGAGCGGTGGATTCCGTACGCGCGCACGACAACGGAGCCGACGACCGCGGCGAACTACGAGGCGCTGGCCAAGGCGTACGTGCTGCCGTGGATCGGAAAGCGGGCGATGCAGGAGATTGCTCCGTCGGTGATCGTGGCGCTCTACCAGCACCTGTTGACGGAGGGACGGCGCAAGCGGGACACAAACTGGGAGATGTTCCAGCTCTGGCAGGACGCCCAACTGAGCAAGCGCGAGATCCGGCCTCGTGAGGTCGCCGATAAGATTGGTGTCTCGTACGCAGCAGCGCGCAGGGCGTTCAAGCGGTACGAGGTTGGCCGGGTGCCGACCGAGCCGGTCGCCGGCCTGTCTCCCAAGACGGTGCAGAGTGTGCACATCATGCTGAGTTCGGCTATGACGACCGCGGTCGTCTGGCAGTACATCGGCAGGAACCCGGTCATCGGCGTCAAAGCACCGTCGGTGCCCCGCCAGCCGCACAAGACCTGGACTCCCGAGCAGCTGCGGCGGTTCTTGGAGGAGGCCCGGCAGGAGCGGCTGTTCGCGATGTGGGTGCTGGAGGCCGCTACCGGCATGCGCCGCTCCGAGCTGTGTGGGCTGCCGCTGGACAGGTTCGCTCCCGAGGAGGCACGGGTCCGGATGAACGCGACGCGCGTGGTGGCGGGTGGCAAGGTCCAGGCGGGTAGCGGCAAGAGCCAGAAGAGCCGTCGCTCGATGGCGCTGGACGCGTTCACCGTGGCAGCGGTCCGGGCGCACGTCGCGATGATCGAGGAGGAGAAGCGGCTGTGGGGTAGCAGCTACCAGGACCACGGGCTGATGTTCTGCTGGGAGGACGGCCGGCCGATCTATCCGGACACGATCACCGAGCACTTCAACCGCATCGTGGACCGCGCCGGCCGGCCTGCCGCGGATCCGGCTGCACGACGTGCGGCACACCTACGCCACGATCGCGCTGCGGTCCGGGACGCATCCGAAGATCGTGAGCAGTCGGCTCGGGCACGCCAAGGTGGCATTCACCCTCGACACCTACACCGAGGACATCCCCGACCTCGATGCGGACGCCGCGGAGGCCATCGGTGGTCTATTCCTGCCGATGCTCGAAGTGGGGGACGAATGACCCTCTGAAACCACGATTGGCTACCGTTTCGGCTACCGAAGGCCGGTTTCCGGGCTGTTCGGCGTGCGCGAAAAACCTAGAGAGCCTCTGACCTTTGCAGGTCAGAGGCTCTCTGGCTGATGTGGGCGATACTGGGATCGAACCAGTGACCTCTTCGGTGTGAACGAAGCGCTCTCCCGCTGAGCTAAACGCCCGTGTTCTGTTGTCTTGCTGTCCCGCTCTCGCGGTGTGGCCATAGCTTACAACATCATCAACGAGAACCAAAAATCGGGCTCTGCAACCAGGCCCAGTCGAGGCCGAACCAGCCTCCTACCAGCGCAAACACGTTGAGGAAGTAGCAGGTGGCCAGGACGATGGCGCAGACGCCGGCCATCACGAGGCCGCGGACCCACGCCGGCTGGCGCTTCAGCCACTCCACCCAGCGGTCGTAGTAGCGCTTGGCGAACTTCAGGACGCGGCCGGCCCACTCGAACTCGGTCGCGAGGATGGCGAGGCCCGCGAAGACCACCAGCCAGCCGGGGCCGGGGTACGGGATCATGATGACGCCCGCGACCAGCACGACGCCGCCGATCACGCCGACGCCGATGCGGTAGGCGAGGTTCAGCGCCGGGTTGCGGTGGAACCAGTTGCGCCAGCCCTTGTGCTCGGTGGGCTTCGCGTCGGGCTTGGTCATGTGTCGATCATCCTGTTGGGACTCAGGCGGACGCAACCTGGCCGAGTGCCAGCACTTCCGAGGGGCTCGGAGGGGCCTGGCGGCCGGGTTCCAGTGATACCGCGAAGGTCGTGTGCTTGTGGGCGTCGGCCGACCACGAGAGGAGCTGCGGGTCGGTCGAGCCGGCGCGTACGTCGAACACGGCCAACGGTACCGGCGCCTTCGTGCTCGCACCCCACACCACGTAAACATGGCCCGAGTCGTTCGGCTTCAGGTTCATCGGCATGACGGCCGCGGTGGTCGGGCCGGAGAGGACCACGGCCGCGTCGGTGCCGGAGCCGGTGCGCAGCAGGGCGCGGTTCGTGGTCGGGTCGGCGGCCAGGACCAGGGCCTTGTTCAGGTCGTCGGTGCGGGCCTTCGAGGCGGCGACCTCGTCGGAGAGCTGGGTCACGCGCACGCCGAGGAAGCCGCCTGCCGCGAGGACTGCGACTGCGGCGGCCGCGGCCAGCAGGAGCCGGCCGGTGCGGCGGCGCGGTTGCGGGCGCAGCGGGGTCGGGGCCGCTTGGTGTGGGTGGGGTGCGGCCGGGGGCTCCTGCGGGGTGTGCTCGATCTGCTCCAGCAGTCGCGCGCGCAGGTGGGCCGGGGGCTGTTCCTGGCGGACCGCGCCGCCGATGCCCGCGAGGACCTCCTCCGTCGAACGGACGGTGGCCCGGCAGGTGGAGCAGGTCGGCAGGTGGTCGCGGGCCACCGCCTCCTCGTCGGGCTCCAGGGAGTGCATCGCCCAGCCGACGGCGAGTTCCTCGTGAGCGCACAGCTCGCCGTTCACCGGTTCACTCCCGTCGTCTCGCCGGTCTCGCCGGCCCACAGGTTCCCCAACGTGCCTCTCAGGCGTCTTATCGCCGCGAACGTGCGCGATTTCACAGTTCCCAGCGGGACGCCGGTCAGTTTCGCCACCTCGCACTGCGTGTAGCCACCGAGGTAGGCGAGCGTGATGACCTGGCGCTGCTCCTCGGGCAACGTGCGCAGCGCCGCCCGGACCTCGGCGCCCACCACGCTCACCAACGCTTCGTGGTCGGAACCGTCCGTCGGAGGTGACACGTCCTCGGTCAAGGGAACAGTTCGACGGCGCTGGGTGTTTTCCTTACGGACGGCATCCACCGCTCGGTGGTGCACCAGGGTCATCAACCAGGTCCCGAAACCGCCCCGCGCGGGGTCGAACCTGGCGGGGTGCCGCCACAGCGCGAGGAAGGCCTCCTGGACGACGTCCTCGGCGAGCTCCGCGTCCACGCAGATGCGCCTGGCCAGCGAGTACGCGGGCGTGCCGTACCTGTCGTACAGCTCGCCGAACGCCGGCCGGTCGCCCTGCGCGAGCCTCTGCACGAGCTCGAAGTCGGTCGGCCGGTCGCTACGTGGCGCAGCGGTCGGGCCGGGCGAGTCAGCCACCAGAGATGTCCTCACGTCCAACATTCGCGCAACAGCCGGTACCGGGTTCAGGTTAGACCCAGCAAGATGGGGGTCGCTGAACGTGGGCTGACGACGAGGAAGGCACGGAACGCGCACGAATGGTCGCCGAGTGCAGCAAAGCTGACCCGAAGGGGTGATCTGCGGCCGGACGGCGAGCGTTCCTCGCCACATGCACGTCACAACTGAGGTGCTCGGTCGTTTCATTGACCGGGAAGGGAGAAGAGGGTAACGACGATGCGCAACGACCACGTGACGCTCCGCTCGACAGCGGTCTTCGACCTGCTGGCGCCCAGGACCCCGGCGGTCCCGGTCCAGGTGGAGCTGCGATATGACACAAAGGACCCGTACGCGGTCGTGGCCGCGTTCCGCACGGGTCGCGCGGGCTGGGTCGAGTGGGTGTTCGCCCGCGACCTGCTCGCGGACGGCCTGATCGCGGACGCCGGTGACGGTGACGTCCGGATCCGCCCCGCCGCCGACGACCCCGAGGTCGTCGTGATCGAGCTCAGCTCGCCGTCCGGGCACGCCATGTTCGAGGCGTCGGCCCAGGAGCTCGCGGACTTCCTCGACCGGACCTACGACGTCGTCGTGCCCGGCAACGAGCACCTGTGGGTCAACGTCGACGAGGCGCTCACGCACCTGATCTCGAACGACCTGAGCTGAAAACCCGAGGTAGGGGGCCCGCGGAGGCGGTGCGGGTACCCCCGGTGAAAGTGGGTTGCACCCCTCGTATAAGGTTTGTCCAACATCACGAAGTCAGTGATGTACGCGGATGTAGCGCAGTTGGTAGCGCATCACCTTGCCAAGGTGAGGGTCGCGAGTTCGAGTCTCGTCATCCGCTCTGTG
This sequence comes from Lentzea chajnantorensis, assembly GCF_054300775.1. Classification (NCBI taxonomy): domain Bacteria; kingdom Bacillati; phylum Actinomycetota; class Actinomycetes; order Pseudonocardiales; family Pseudonocardiaceae; genus Lentzea; species Lentzea chajnantorensis. The sequence goes on from NZ_JBSDZT010000002.1 coordinate 3,470,443, forward strand.
GGTTCACGATGGGTGTCCATCGAGGACTCATGCTCCTGGCGGAGTGGCCGAGTGGCTTAGGCAAGGGCCTGCAAAGCCCTGTACACGGGTTCGATTCCCGTCTCCGCCTCGGACGATTAGCTCAGCGGGAGAGCACTACCTTGACACGGTAGGGGTCACTGGTTCAATCCCAGTATCGTCCATCGGATCGACAGCGGGGCGAGGTGCACAACGCACCTCGCCCCGTTCTCGTTCCACGGCCTCTGCATCGCGCTCCGGGGGCCTTCCGGAGGCGCCGGCAGGCTCAAGATCAGCCGATTTGGAACTTCCGGGGAGCGTCGGATAAAGTTCCTCCCGCACCGAGGGAAACCCCACAAGGGAATCCTGAGGGGCACGCGGATGTAGCGCAGTTGGTAGCGCATCACCTTGCCAAGGTGAGGGTCGCGAGTTCGAGTCTCGTCATCCGCTCGGACGATTAGCTCAGCGGGAGAGCACTACCTTGACACGGTAGGGGTCACTGGTTCAATCCCAGTATCGTCCACTTCGCACGAGAAGCCCCCGGTCCACCAGGACCGGGGGCTTCTTGCTGGTTGCGGACTGCCCGGTTTATGTCCACTTTATGGACAGAACGGCCGAAACCGGCCTCTTTTTTGTCTTTTTTTGCCGGATATCGGCATCTATCGTTGGCCGCTGTGTCCGGCTACAAATATGACTTCTTCATCAGCTACAGCCGAACGGGCAGCGTGCAGAAATGGTTGCTCAACCACTTCTACAACAAGCTCGTCGAGTACCTCGCTGACGAGTGTGCGCCGGCGCCCAAGGTCTACATGGACCGGGTGATGCCGCGGGCGGTGGACTGGTCGCACCACCTGGTGAACTCGCTGCACCGCAGCAAGATCATGATCCAGCTCATGACGCCGCACTACTTCGAGTCCCACTGGTGCATGGCCGAGCTGGAGAGCATGCGGGCGCGCGAGGCCGTGCTCGGACTGGCCTCCGCCGACTTCCCGCAGGGGCTGGTCTACCCGATTCTCTACTCGGACTCGCACAAATTCGCGGTCAAAGAACGCATGCGCTCCTGGCAGGACTTCAAGGAGTACTCCTACACCGAACCCGTTTATCAGGACACGGTGGAGTACATCTACTTCTGTCGCCGGGTGAGGGAGCTCGCCCGCGATCTCGTGGAACTGGCGCAGCAGGTGCCGGACTGGAGTCCGGACTGGCCGATCGTCGAGCACCCGGAGCCGGTGCTCATCCCTCCTCCGCCGTTGCCGAGGTTCGAGTGATGACCGGGACCGTGATCACGTTCTACTCCTACAAAGGCGGCGTCGGACGCAGCTTCACCCTGGCCAACACGGCGGTGTTGCTCGCTCGGTGGGGTTATCGCGTGCTCGCCGTGGACTGGGACCTGGAAGCCCCCGGACTGCACCTCTACTTCGACCCGCACCTGCCGGAGAAACCGCGCAGCGGTGTGGTCGACATCGCACACGAGTTCCTGGCCGGGGTGAGGACGCCCGGCGCGCACGAGGTGCGGGTCGCGGTGGACGGCGGGGTGCTCGACCTGATCGCCGCGGGGCGGACCGAGGACCGCCGGCTGGACGGCTCGTACTCGCGCCGGATGCAGTCGATCGACTGGGAGGACCTGTACGAGCGCGGGTTCGCGGCGCACCTCGAGGCCTACCGCGAGGAGTGGACCGCCAAGTACGACTTCGTGCTGATCGACAGCCGCACCGGTGTGTCCGACATCGCGAGCATCTGCACGGCCCAGCTGCCCGACCGCCTGGTCGTCGTGTTCACCGCCAACGACCAGAACCTCAACGAGGTGGTGGACATCGTCCGCCTCGCCGACAGGGCGAGGGACCGGCTGCCCTACGACCGGCCCCGGCACCAGGTGCTGCCGGTGCTGTCCAGGCTGGACAACCGGGTCGAGTACGAGCGGGCAGAAGACTGGCAGAAGAAGTGCGCCGGGGTCGTCGCGCCGCTGTTCGGCAACTGGCTGATCAAGGGCGTGACGCCGGAGCAGATGATGCGGCACCTCACCGTGCCCTACATCTCGTACTGGAGCTTCGGCGAGCAGCTGCCCGTCGTGGCGGAGCAGCCGCCGTCCTCGGACCAGATCTCGTTCGCGCTGGAGACGGTCGCCGCGGTGGTCGCGCAGGAGTTCGACCGGACTGACCTGCTGGCGGACAACCGCGACGCCTACGTGGCCGCCGCGCGTTCCCGGCGCCGCCAGTTCGACCTGGACCTGCTGGTGTCCAGCCCGCGGTCGCTGTGGCAGACCTCGACCGAGCTGATCACCGAGCTGCGCCTGCTGGGGGTGCGCGCGGAGCACTCGCTGTCGGGTGACCCCGGCATCCTCGACCAGGCGAACGATCCCGCCGAGCACCTGTGCCTGCTGGTCGACGGTCGGCTGAGCCGGTGGCAGCAGACCGAGGCGGAACGGTTCGCGCGGCGGGCGCTGGGACCCGACGGAACGGAGCGGCGGCTGTTCTGCCTGGTCAGCCCGCACACGTCACGCGATCTGCTGCCGGGTTTCCTGCGAAACCTGCAGCTCGGGGAGTTCGACCCGGACGTGCGGCCCGTGCGGGTGGCCAGGGAGCTGCACGACCTGCTCAAGGCGGTTCCGGCCACGGAGGCCGAGCCGGACCAGGAGGCGTTGCGGGCTGCGGAAGTGGCGTTGCGGGAGGTGCCGGAGCAGTTGCCGTCCTCCGCAAGGCTGGCGTTGGTCAGGGAGACCGTGCAGGGGATCGCTGTCGCGCTCGACGACGGCGACATGGACGCGGTGCGGGTCCTGACGGCGGATCTGGCCCTGCTGACCAAATCGCACCTCAAAGGGACCGCCGTGGTGGTTCCTGGGCAGCTGCGCGCCGAGGTGCGCGCTCTGCTCGCCCGGATCGAGCGACGAGTCAACGCGTTCACCGACTGAAAGGCGGCGTGATGCCGGAGAAGTACGCGTCCAGTGCCAAAGCGGTGTTGATGGTGCTGCTGCTGGAGAACCGCGAGATGGCGAACACCGAGTTCACCGTCCAGCGCAAGATCAAGTTCGGTCGTGCCGACCGGGAGGCGTTGAACCGGGACAAGTTGATCGAGTCGTCGACGGATGTCACGCCCTACACGCACCGGATCACGGATGAGGGCATTGAGTGGTGCATCACCGACCTGACGGAGAGCGAGATGCCGGCACGGATGGGACCGCAGGCGAGGGCGCTTCTGGAGATGGTGCGGCGGTTCGTGCCGTTCCTGCGGCAGAAGGGGCTGCTCGCTGAAGCGATTCGCTCGAGAGACCTCGAGGACCTGATCAAGCAGGTGTACCTGGAGCTCGGTGACGGCTACCAGGACTGGGTGCGGCTCGCGAAGCTGCGGCCGCGGCTCGACGGCGCGGAACGCGAGGAGGTCGACCAGACGTTGTTGAAGATGGTCAAGGACGGCTCCACGCACCTGGTGGCGAGCGCGAACCGCAAGGTGCTGACCGACGAGGACCACGCGGCGGCCATCCGGATCGGCGGCGAGGACAAGCACCTCGTGGCGATCGAGGAATCATGACCGAGCACCTGCGCGAGGCGCTGGCGGTCGTGCGGTTCAACTCCGCCGAGACACCCGACGACGTGTGGCACACCTCGCCGTTCCACGTCGACGGCCTGCACACGCGGGCGGAGCACCGCCTGCGCGCCGGCATCGCGGACGCGCGGGCCAGCGTCGGGCCGAGCATCGGCGGGCTGGTGCTGCAGGGCGAGAAGGGCGTGGGCAAGACGCACCTGCTGGGGTCCGTGCGCCGCATGGTCCAGCAGGAGGGCGGCTACTTCTTCCTCGTCGAGGTGACGTCGGGGAAGGCGTTCTGGGACGACATCGCCGACGCGCTGCGCAGCGAGTTCCGCAGGGCCGACGACGAGGGCGAGCTGCAGCTCACCGTGCTGCTGCGGCAGCTGTGCATGGGCGCCGACGTGTCCGAGGACGTCGCCAGGGCCGTGGTGGGGCAGGCGGACCTGACACCGGAGCACCTGCGGGCGTTCCTGAGCGGACTGCGCACTGTGGACAGCCGGATCGCGGTGGAGTGCGGTGACACGATCAGGGCGCTGGTGCTGTACGCGTCCGAGCACGCCGAGATCGCGCGGTCCTACCTCAAGGGCGGCGACGACACGGGCGAGGAACGCAGGCGGTGGGGGCTGCCCGCCGAGCCGAAGCCGTCGCGGGAGCTGGTCCGCGACGTGTCCCGCGTCCTCGCGATGACCGGGCCGTGCGTGATCGCGGTCGACCAGCTGGACACGCTGGTGAACAAGGGCCGCGACGCGGTCGGGGACATCGTCACGAACCCCGAGCTCCGCCAGGAGATCAGTGACATCTCCGACGGTCTGATGCAGCTCCGTGAGACCACGAGGCGCACGCTCACGGTGGTGGCCTGCCTGCCCGACACGTGGACGATGCTGAAGTCGATCGCGACCAGCACCGTCGAGGACCGGTTCACCAGAACCCCGATCCTCGCCGCCATCGCGGACCCCGTGCTGGGCAGGCGGTTGCTGGAGAAGTGGCTCGGCGTGATCTACCAGCGCAACGGGATCACGCCGCCGCACCCGACGTGGCCGGTGGCGCCGAGCGCGTTCGACGCCGCGACGTGGGCCAACCGGACGCCGCGGCAGCTGCTCAAGCGGGTGCACGCGCACGCGGAGGCCTGCCTGTACGGCGAGATCAGGGAGCTGACGTCGTTCGACGAGGCACAGCCGGCCGAGGCGCCGGAGCCCGCCGTGCGGGAGCAGGACCACCTGGCCGAGTTCGACGCGCGGTTCGCGCGGCTGCGGGAGCAGTCCGGGGTCGTCGCCGGGGACATCCGGCCGCACAACGAGGACGAGGTCGTCCCGCCGCTGCTGCTGGCCGGGCTGAAGTCGTGGATCACCGAGGTGGGCAACGACGACCTGAAGTGGCACCCGGAGCCGCAGTCCGAGGACGGGCGCCTGCACGCCGGGCTGCGCCTCACGGTCAACGAGGAGCTGGACACCCAGGAGCGCTGGGGGCTGGTGTTCATCGCGAGCAGCCACGGCAACCGGGTGTTGCGCAAGCTGCGCGACGCCCGTGCCGCCGCCGAGGGCACGCACGGCGGGCAGGGCCGGCACCTGGTCATCATCCGCAACGGCGCCAAGGGCTGGACCGGTGCGAAGACCCGGCAGGAGGTCGCCGCGCTGGAGCGGGCGGGTGGCCGGTGCGTCGACATCAGCGACGACGACCTGCGGACGTTCAGCGCCCTCAAGGAGATCTGCGCGGTGCAGACCCACCAGCTGCTGTCGTGGCTGGTGGCGCGCAAACCGGCCAGCGGTGCCACGTTCCTGCGTTCGGTCCTGCCCGCGCAGGAGCGGACGGCGGCCTCGCACCAGGAGACCCGGCCACCGCCGGTGCCGGAGGCGGCGCCGGGGGAGATCGTGCTCGGCATGGACGGGGAGATCCGCATCGAGCTGGAGTCGTTGCGCAAGCACGCCATCGTGTTCGCCGGGTCCGGCAGCGGGAAGACGGTGCTGCTGCGGCGGATCGTCGAGGAGTGCGCGTTGCGCGGGGTGTCGGCGATCGTGCTGGACCCCAACAACGACCTGGCGCGGCTGGGGGACGCGTGGCCGGAGCCGCCGGGGGAGTGGCGGCCAGGGGACGCGGAGCGCGCGGCGGAGTACCTGGCGCACACCGAGGTCGTGGTGTGGACGCCGGGGCGTGCGGGCGGGCGGCCGCTGAGCTTCCACCCGTTGCCGGACTTCGCGGAGGTGCGGGGAGATCCCGACGAGTTCGGCGCCGCCGTCGAAGCGGCGGTGGCGCGGTTGGTGCCGCACGCGCGGGTGGCCAGCGAGTCGCGGTTCGCGGTGCGTGGGCGTGCAGTGCTCAGAGAGGCGCTGACGTACTACGCGCGCAGGGACCGGCGTGACCTCAACGGGTTCGTCGAGGTGCTGGCCGAGCTGCCGGACGGGGTGAGCAAGCTCAACTCGGCGCCGGCGACGGCGGTGGAGCTGGCGGAGACGCTCAGGGCCGCGATGGTGAACGACCCGCTGCTCGGCGGGCAGGGCGAGCCGACCGACCCCGGGGTGCTGCTCACGCCGTCGGACGGCAGGCGCGCGCGGGTGTCGGTGATCAGCTTCGTCGGGTTGCCGTCGGAGGAGCAGCGGCAGGGGTTCATCAGCCAGCTGCAGCTGGAGGTGTTCGCCTGGATCAAGCGCAACCCGGCGGCCGACCGGCCGCTGGGCGGGTTGCTGGTGATGGACGAGGCGCAGACCATCGCGCCGTCCGGGGCGTGGACGGCGAGCACGCAGAGCACGATCCTGCTGGCCTCGCAGGCGCGCAAGTACGGGCTGGGGCTGCTGCTCGCCACGCAGGCGCCGAAAGGCGTGCACAACCAGGTGACCGGCAACGCGACCACGCAGTTCTTCGGCCGGCTCAACAGCCCGGCGCAGATCGCGGCGGCGACGGAGATGGCGCGCGCGAAGGGCAGCACGGTCGCGGACATCTCGCGGCTGGAACGCGGGCGGTTCTACGTCACCGGGGACACGTTCGGGTTCCGGCGGATGCGCGCGCCGCTGTGCCTGAGCCACCACCCGCCGAGCCCGTTGCGGCTGGAGGACGTGGTCGAGCGCGCGCGGAGGTAGAGCGCGGACTGTGGTGAACGAGGCGGTGCCCTGAACCGGGGCACCGCCTTTCTGCTGTCCTGGTGGATGAGAAGTGGAACAGGTGTGGAGGCCGTTGCCCGCTGTGCCGGGCAACGGGAAACATCTGGTTGCGCGCTTTTCGGTGATGGATTCTCGAAGTAGCCCGAAATCGAACGGGCGAAATCCAGAAATCAAACTGCGATTTCCTTCGGAGGATTCGTCATGTCCAAAACCCTGTCCACTTTCGGTGTGACCGTCGCCGCCCTGGTGACCGCGCTCAGCTTCGCCGCCGCCGTTTCCGGGCCCGCGGCCACCGCCGACGGCACCCCGCCGCCGCCCACCACGACAACCACGGACGCGCCCAACGGCGGTGGGAACCCGTGGCACGACTGAGCTGAGAGCAATTCGCCCCGGTCGACCGCCGTTATTCGGTGGAAGGCCGGGGCATTGCGCTGAACTCGTCGGGGTGTTGTACTCGGGGAACGTCTGAGCGGGAGGCAGTCGTGGCGGAGAACTTTGGTGAGCTGTTGCGGGAACGACGTCTCGCCGCAGGATTGTCGATGGGGCAGCTGGCAAAGCTGGTGCACTACAGCAAGGGATATCTCAGCAAGATCGAGAATGGGCTGAAACCGCCGAACACCGCGTTCGCCCGGCTGTGCGACAGCGCGCTCGGCACCGGCGGGGAGCTGGTCGCCGCCGCCACCCGGCCGCAGCCGACGCGGCGCCAGCTGCTGGTGGCGGGCACGATGCTCGGCGTCGGGGCGCTCACCGGCACCGGGCAGGGGCCCGACCTCGCGGTGCGGATCCGCGACCGGTTCGAGCACCTGCAGGGCCTCGGGCTGCGGACGAGTCCGACGATGCTCCTGGAACCGTTGAAGGAGCTGCAGTACAAGGTCGACGCCACCGCGCGCAGGGACGGCAGCGTCGCGTTGCAGCGGCTGGCCGCGCGGATCGCCGAGTACACCGGCTGGATGAGCCAGGAGGCGGGCGACGAGCAGAACGCGCTGTGGTGGACGCGGCACGCCTCCGAGCTGTCCCGCGCGGCCGGTGACCCGGAGATCGCCTGCTACGCGTTCGTGCGGGAGGCGGGGCTCGCGCTCTACCGGCAGGAGGCGGCCACCACGATCAACCTCGCCCAGCAGGCGCAGTGGATCGGACGGGCCGGAGCGCGCACACTCGCGCTGGCCGCACGCCGTGAGGCACAAGGCCACGCGTTGGCGGGAGACCGTTATGCGGCCGAAAGCGCGTTCGAACGCGCGGCCGAGCTGATGCAGGACGCACCACGCGACGACCGGCCGTACCCGGTGCTCGGGTCGAGCGTGCCGGACCCGCTGGAGCTGGCGCGCGGCTGGTCGTTGGTGGACCTGGGGCGCAACGCCGAGGCCGCGGAGCTGCTGGACCGGCAGATCGAGCTGATCCCGGCGCAGTCACGGCGGTCCAGGGCGCGGTTCGGGGCCCGGCGGTCGCTCGCCCACGCGTTGGCGGGCGAGGTGGACGAGGGCTGCCGCACGCTGGCCGCGACGCTGACCGACGCCGAGGCCGTGGACTCGGCGACGATCAGGACCGACCTGCGGCAGCTCGCGCGGACGCTGGGGCGCTGGCACAACCACGATGCCGTGCGCGCGGTGTACCCCGATCTCAAGCGGCTGGTTCACCGCTGACCGCAGGCGCACGTCATGTCCGCGCGCTGGGCCCGCACCTCCCGCACCTCCGGCTGGTCGAGCGCCGCGTACACCTCCTCCGCCACGTCCCAGTGCGCCGCGGCCTCCCGGTGCCGGCCCAGCGCGTGCAGGGCGCGGGCGATGCCGGCCTCCGCGTGCGAGCGGTGCGTCGGGTTGCCGGTGGCGTCGGCGACGTCCAGTGAGGACTGGAAGAGCCGCAGCGCCGCCAGGTGGTCGCGGCCGTCCAGTGCCACGAGGCCGCGGTCGCGGAACAGGCGGGCCCGCAGGTCCGCGTCGACGACCTCGGACGCGTGGGACGTGGCGAGCTCGTGGTGGCGCACCGCCTCGGTGAGGCGGCCCGCGAGCCGGTGCGCGTCGGCGATGTTCGTCAACGCGTAGGCGGCCAGCACCGAGTCGCCGAGCTCGGAGGCGATCTCGTAGGCCTCGACGTGCTCGGGGATCGCGTCGTCGAGCCCGCCGAGGTGCTGGCGGCTCGCGCCGAGGTTGTTCAACGCGTGGGCGAGACCGCGCCGGTTGCCGATCGAGCGCTGGATGCGGACGGCGGCCTCGTGCCGGCGCAACGCCGTCTCGAACTCGCCGTGCTGCTCGTCGAGGTAACCGAGGTGGCTCAGCATGTGCGCCTGGCCGCGCAGGTCGTCGCACTGCTCGTACTTGCGCAACGCGGTCTCTAACTGCCCGGTCGCCTTCTCGTGGTCGCCGAGCTGCATGGTGCAGATCGCCATCGTGGCGAGCGTCGCGGCCTCGCCCCGCACGTCGGGCAGCTCGGTCCACAGCGGCAGCGCCTTCGTGGCCAGCTCCAGCGCCTGCGCGTGGTGGCCCAGCCGGTCGTGCGTGGAGGCGAGCCGCAGCAGCACGTGGGCCCGGCCGTACCGGTCGGTGCCCACCGCCTCCCGCGCCAGCTCCGTGGCCTCGATCCAGTCGTGGAACCGGTTGGCCGACGCGAACCGCCGCCACACCAGCACGGCGACCCGCCACGCGTGCCCCGCCAGCCCGGTGCGGCTCGCGTGGTGCACGGCGGCCACCAGGTTGTCGCGCTCGGTGGTCACCCACGCCAGCGCGGTCTCCTCGCTCCCGAACTCCAGCGCGTACGGGCTCGTGCGGTCCACCGACGGCCGGCCGGCCTGGTCGAACGGGTACGCGGTGCCCACCGCCGACGCGAGCGTGACGACGTAGAAGTCGAGCAGCCGCAGCAACGCCTCCGGTCCCGTCGCGGGCGGGTCGGCGGAGGCGTACTCCTTCAGCACGTCGAGCATCTGGTAGCGGTCGGGCGCGACCTCCTCCAGCAGGCACACCTCGTGCAGGTCGTCGAGCAGCTCGCGGGTGACAGCGATGTCGCGGCCCAGCAGCGCGGCCGCACCCCTCAGGTCGACGTCCGGTCCCGGCAGCTGCCCGAAGAGCCGGAACGCCTCCTGCTGGGCGGCGTCGAGCTGGCGGAACGACGCGCGGACCGCCGCGGTGCCGTCCTCCTGCCACGGGCCGCTCTCGTCGATCAGGCCCAGGAGGTGGTCGAGCGACCACCGGTCGTGCCTGCGGAACAGCGCCGCGGCCACGTTGATCGGCATCGGCAGGTAGCCGCAGCGCTTGACCAGCCCCGCCACGTCGGCGGAGCGGCCCTGCACGCGGAACGGGTCGATGAGCGCGGTGAACAGGGAAAAGGCGTCGTCCGGCGGCAACGGGGACAGCCGGACGTGGGCGCTGATGTCCGGCTCGCCCATCTGCCGGCTCGTCACGATCGCGAAGCAGCCCTCGGCCTCGGGCAGCAGCGGCCGCACCTGCTCGGCCGAGACAGCGTTGTCGAGCACCACCAACGTCTTCGTGCCGTAGAGACGCGTCTGGTAGAGGGTGGCCTTGCGGTTCACGGTGTCCGGGATCTGCTCGGGTGGCACGCCCAGCTCGGTCAGCAGCTGGGTCAGCGCGTCGGAGACCGACGTCGGGGCCACACCGGGCGTGAACCCGTTCAGGCGCACCTGCAGCTGACCGTCGGGGAACCGGCGCTTGAGCCGGTGCGCGGCCTCGACCGCCAGTCCCGTCTTGCCGACGCCGGGAGCGCCGCTGACCCACACCGCGCGCCGCTCGCCCGTTCCCGCCGCGGCCCGTTCGACCGCGGCCAGCTCCGCCGCGCGCCCGGTGAACCGGCCGGGACGGGAGGGCAGCGAGCTCACCGGTTCGCCGCGGCGGGCCCGTTCGGCGAGGTTGCGCAGCAGCGGACCCGGTTCGAACCCGGCCTGCGCCAGCGCCTCACCGGCCGCCTCGAACACCTTGACCGCACCGACCTGGTCGCCGCCCGCGATCAGCGCGCGCATCAGCAGCTCGGCGTACTTCTGGTGGTCAGGGCGGGAACGCACGGCGCGGCGCATCCGGTCGCGCGCCGAGCGGTGGTCGCCGATCACCAGCTCCTGCTCGGCCAGGTCACCGATCGCGTCGTGGTGGCCCTCGTCGGAGAAGACGACGTCGGCGCCACCGACCCGGTCGATGTCGATGTCCTCGATGAACCGGCCGCGCCACAGCGCCACGGCCTCCCGCAGCAGGTCGACGGCACGGCGCCCGTCGTTGTCGTGCACCGCCCGCGCGGCCTGGTCGCGCAGCCGGTCGAACCGGACGGTGTCGATCTTCTCCTCGGCGACGCGCAGCACGTACCCGGTGGGCGTCGTCTCGATCACGACGTCGTAGGCACCGGCCTCGGCGAACGCCTTGCGCAGCTTGTTCACGTACCCGCGGACCAGGTTCTTGCGCTCGGGCTGGTCCGGCCAGACGATCTCGGTGATCCGCTCCGGCGTCATCGGCCTGTTCGCGTTGAGGAGCAGGACCACGAGGACGTAGCGCTGCTGGAGGTCCCCCAGTGGTACCGGCGCGCCGTCCTGCCACGCCTCCAGCGGACCCAGCATCCGGAATTCCACTCCGCCTCCTTCGAGCCAGCTTCACTTCTGGCATGGATGTCGCACAAGGGCCCTTTGGTGTGTCGCGAATCAGCATTCTTTCCACTTTTGGTCTACACGGGAGCGGAAAGCTGGGGTCACGTGAAGTGACTTGGGGGAGACGCATGGTGTCCGAAGTGCTGCCGTGTTACGTGGTCTGCGACGTGTCGTTCTCGATGACCGACCACCTCGACGAGGTCAACGCCGGGCTGCGCGAGTTCCGCGGTGCCGTGCACGCGGAGGGCCTGGGCCTCACGCAGGTCCGCGTGTGCGTGGTGGCGTTCGCGCGGAGCCCGTGCGTCGTGCAGCCGCTGAGACCCGCGCTGGAGGGCGTGGAGATCATTCGCCCCCGCCAGGAATCCGGAACGGACTTCGGCGCGACGTTCACCCTCATGCGCACCACCATCGACCGTGACGTGACGGTGCTGAAAGCGCAACAGATCCGAGTCCGGCGTCCCGTGCTGTTCTTCATCTCGGACGGACGGGCCACCGACGCGGTCTGGGAGACACCGCTATCCGGCCTCACCACCTCGGACAACGGCCCCGAGATGATCGTCTTCGGGGTCGGCGCCGTCGACGTGCCCGCACTGGACCGCATCGGCGTCTCACGCGTCTTCCTCGCCCGCGACGGCGTCCGGCTGGGCATCGCGCTCGCCGCGTCGGTGCTGCGTCCAGAACACCACTGATCAATCCACGGTGTGTCCACTTCCCGTCCACGCCCCCGTCGCACGCTGCGCCGCACACGAAGGGGAGGGCGAACGGTGACGACGCACAAGAACCTGGTCCGCGAGCTGAAGAGGGTGCGCAAGGGGCGTGGTGTGCACGCGGGAGGGATCGACGAGAAGATCGGGCCGACGCTGCGTGCCGCGTGCGGCATCACCCGCTCGGACGGGCCGCTGGCCGCGCGGCAGAAGCTGATCACGCGGCTGACCGAGCTGGTCGAGCAGCTGCCGGACGACCTGCAGCTCGCCGCGCGCGCGGCGTTCGCGCTGACCCCGGAGACCCGCCTGCCGCTGTACCAGGACCGGGTCGTCTGGGTGGCCGCCGAGGTCGACCGCGACGCGCGCACCGTGCGCCGCCGCGTCGACGAGGCCGTCGAGCAGCTGGCCGAGCTCGCCGCCACGACCACGCGCCGCGAGACCGGGGGCTGGCACCTCGCGGAGCTGAACGTGTCGGTGGTCCTCGACCACGGCAGGCCCGAGGTCGTCGAACGGCACCGGCTCGTGATCGACGCCGAGCACGTCGACGAGGTCGAGTTCACCGCGCTGTTCGCGGTGCCGCGCCGCGACACCCGGCTCCTCTACGGCGGCACGCTGCAGGACCACGGCGTCGTCACCCACGCCCGGCCCGGGTTCACGGTGGTGCCCGCCGAGCCGTTGCCGCGCGGCGAGACCTTCGAGTTCGCGCTGCGCTACCCGCTCGACCGCGAGTCGTTGCTGCCCGAGCTGCTGCACGTGCCGGAACGCCCGTGCGAGCAGTTCGACCTGCGGGTGCGCTTCGGCCCCGACCACAAGCCGCAGGTACAGCGCTTCGACGGCGCCTACCGCCGCGACCCGGCAGGGCAGCCGTTCCCGGTGGACGCCGCGGGCGAGGTGCACCTGCGGTTCCGGCGGCTCCTGCCGGGCCTGATCTACGGCGTGCGGTGGGAACGGCGCGGCTCGTACCAGGAGGCCCCGGCCGGCTCACCGGCCGTGTTCCACGCCCGGGACGCGGTCGGCCTGATGCGGCAGTAGCGGCCCGGCCGGGCCGGGGGCCGTCTCCCGTCCGGGAAACGGTCCCCGGCCCGCCGGGTCAGATCGACTGGAGGTTCCAGCGCTGGTTGAGCGCGGGGTTGTCCAGGCAGTCCCACATCTGCACGCGGGCCCCGTTGTTCGTGCCACCGCCGAACGTGTCGACGTCGAGGCACTTCTGGTTGAGCGCCGACACGACCTCGTAGTGGCCGGCCCCGTCGAAGCCGAACCCCCACTCCTGGTGCTTCGCCCCGGCGGTGCAGGTGAACTCGATGACGTCGGCGCCGGTGGCCGGGTTGGCGCCGCGGATGTCGAGGCACCTGTTCGTGGAGACGTTCCTGATCCGGTGGTTGCCGTTGGGCAGCGGGTCCAGCACGAAGATCTGGTTCTGCTGCTGGAAGCCCCCGCACGTCGACTGCACGGCGGTGGTGCCGCCGCTGACCTGCAGGCACTTCAGCGTGTGCTGGACCTTGAGCTGGAAGAAGATCGTGCCGGCCGAGGCCGAGGTCGCGAACCCGGTGCAGAGCGCGACGACGGTGGCGAGCAACAAGGTGATCCTGCGCAATTCGGTTTCTCCCCTTGGGTGTTCTTGCGGACATCACCGAGGTTGGCGTGCTCGCCGCGGCACGGCACGGACCTTCCGGCAGGGCGGAAAGTCGGAAAAGCACAGGACAACGCCCGGTGGTGTGTGCTGCACTCGCGCGCGTGCTGAGGATCCGGTTCACGGCCGAGGACCTGCTGCGCACGCGGTTCCTGCCCGCGCCGGCGCCGCTGGTGGAGCTGTCGCTGGCGGCCGGTGCGCTGTGCGGGAACGGCCGCGGCCTGCTGGGGCCGTGGGTCGCCCGGACCCGGAGGGCGCTGCCGCGGGAGGCGCTGCCGCTGCTGGAGCTCGTGTCCGACGCGGGCGCCGTCGAGTACCTGTGGGCGCTCGACCACGACTTCGACACCGCCGTCGACCGGGTGCTGGCCTCGCCACCGGCGTACGTGCGCGAGTCGCTGGCCGCGGTGGGCCGCCCCGGCTCGGCGTGGACGCGCGGCCTGGCCTCGGGCGACCGCTCGGCGCAGGCCGTGCTGGAACGGGCGTTGCGCAGCGCCCGGCCGGTGCTCGACCACCAGCGGGTGCGGGCGGCGTGGCACACGGACGTGGCGCACCGCAGGGAGGTGCTGATGACCGCCGGACTCGGCGCGGCGCTGGAGAGCGTCTTTCCGGCGGCGCGGTGGCACGGTGACGTGCTGGAGGTCCCGCACGCGCGGGAGCTGGCGATCGACCTGGGCGGGGAGGGGGTGGTGCTCCTGCCGACGGCGTTCCGGCTCGGCTCGACCCTGCTGGGCAGCGCCATGCCCGGACAACCGCGGGTGGTCGTCTACCCGGCGCGCGTGCCGATGCCGTTGATCGAGGCCAGCGAGCGGACGCCGGCACTGACCCCGCTGCTCGGCCGGACGCGGACCGCGGTGCTGCGGACGATCACGCGCAACCCGTCGAGCACGACCAGCCAGATCGCGGCGGCGCTGGGGATCTCGCCGGGACGGGCCAGCGAGCACGCCGGGGTGCTGCGCGACGCCGGGCTGATCACGAGCCACCGGCACCGCAACACCGTGCGGCACGTGCCGACGCCGCTGGGGCTGGAGATCGGGTGACGTCCGCCCACCTCGCCGTTCCGCCTGCGGCTCCAGTTGAGACGGCCCTCCCGGGGTCGTCGGCGGCCGGCCGGCCGGGCAGGGCCCGGGTTCGTCTACAAGCGACGGTGCCGGACCGGTTTCCCGGTACGGCACCCGCGCGCCTCCGAGAATTCACCGCAGGAGTCGAGAAGGTCTCAACCGGCGCGGCTGGCTTGACAACGAAAGCATCCCGCGCGAATCCTCCGCTCGTGCTGAAGCGACGGAACGTCACGACGAAGTTGATCGGCGTCGGCGCGGTGGTGCTGGCGGTGGCTGCCTGTGGCGCCCCGCCCGCCAAGGAGACGCCGGCCGGTGCTGCCGGAACCGCGAAGTCGGCGAGTGAGCTCGGCGGCATGGACAAGCTGGTCGAGGCGGCCAAGAAGGAGGGCAAGCTCAACGTCATCGCGCTGCCCCCGGACTGGGCGAACTACGGCAAGGTCATCGAGGCGTTCAAGGCGAAGTACGGCATCGAGGTCAAGTCGGACCAGCCGGACGCCTCCAGCCAGGAGGAGATCAACGCCGCCAAGCAGCTCAAGGGCACCGACCGGGCGCCCGACGTGTTCGACCTCGGGCTGAACGTGGCGCTGGCCAACAAGGACCTGTTCGCGCCCTACAAGGTCAGCACCTGGGACGACATCCCCGCCGAGCTCAAGGACGCGGACGGCGCCTACTACGGCGACTACGGCGGCTTCATGTCGATCGGCTACGACGCCGCGAAGGTGCCGGCGCCGACGAGCGTGAAGGACCTGCTCAAGCCCGAGTACAAGGGCAAGGTCGCGCTCAACGGCAACCCGACGCAGGCCGGTGCCGCGTTCGCCGGTGTCGTGATGGCCGCGCTGGGCAACGGCGGGTCCGCCGACGACATCGCGCCCGGTGTCGAGTTCTTCAAGCAGCTCAAGGCGGCCGGGAACTTCCAGCCGGTCGACCCGTCGCCCGCCACGATCGAGTCCGGTCAGACGCCCGTCGTCATCGACTGGGACTACACCAACGCCGCCCAGACCGACAAGCTCAAGGGCAAGCTCGACTGGAAGGTCGTCGTGCCGGCCGAGGCGCAGATCGGCGGCTACTACAACCAGGCGATCAGCAAGGACGCGCCGCACCCCGCGGCCGCGCGCCTGTGGCAGGAGTTCCTCTACTCCGACGAGGGGCAGAACCTGTACCTGCAGGGCCTGGCCCGGCCGGTGCGCCTCGACAAGATGGGGGACAAGGCGGACAAGGCGGCGAAGGACAAGCTGCCGAAGACCGACGGCAAGCAGGTGTTCCAGACGCAGGAGCAGGCCGACAAGGCCAAGGCCGTCCTGACCGCGACCTGGGCCCAGGCCATCGGATGACCTCCGTCGCTCCCGTAGCGGCGACGCCCGGCGGTTCCACCCGGCAGAAGGGTGGGGCCGCCGGTCGGCCGTCTGCGGCCGCCTGGCTCGTCGTGGTGCCGTTCCTCGCGTTCGTCGGCACGTTCCTCGTCTACCCCACGGTGCTCGTGCTGGTCGGCGCCTTCCAGGGCTCGGACGGCGCGTTCACGCTCGGCAACCTCTCCACCCTGTTCACCGGTGTCGTCTTCGACGCGTTCGTGCTCAGCATCGAGCTGTCCGCGCTCACCGCGGTCATCGGCGCGATCTTCGGCGCCCTGCTCACGTGGGCGGTCGCCGTCGGCAACCCCGACGGGATGCTGCGCAGGACCGTCGTGGCCGGGTCCGGTGTGCTCGCCCAGTTCGGTGGCGTGCCGCTGGCGTTCGCGTTCCTCGCGACGATCGGCTTCGAGGGCCTGGTCACGAAGTTCCTGCGCGACAGCGCCGGCGTCGACCTGTTCGCCGGCAGCGCGTGGCTGTTCGAGCTGCCCGGTCTGACGCTCGTCTACACGTTCTTCCAGATCCCGCTGATGGTGATCGTGTTCCTGCCCGCCCTGGAGGGCCTGCGCCCGCAGTGGCGGGAGGCCAACGCGAGCCTCGGCGGCACCACCTGGACGTTCTGGCGGCACGTCGGCGGGCCGATCCTCACCCCGCCGTTCCTCGGCGCGCTGTTGTTGTTGTTCGCCAACGCCTTCAGCGCCTATGCCACGGCCGCCGCGCTCGTGTCGCAGGGCAGCCCGATCGTGCCGCTGCAGATCCGCGGGTTCCTCACCGGCGAGGTCGTGCTCGGCCAGGAGAACCTCGGCAAGGCCCTCGGCCTGGGCATGGTCGTCGTGGTCAGCATCGCCATGGGCGTCAACGTGCTGTTGCAGCGGAGGGTGGCCAAGTGGGTTCGCTAGTCAGGCAGCGCGTCCTGCGCACGGTCGTCCTGCTGGTCCTGGGCGTCTACTTCGTCCTGCCGCTGATCGCGATGGCGGAGTTCTCCACGCGCGGTGCCGGCGGCACCCGCAGCCTCGGCTCCTGGACGTCGATCGTCGAGGACGAGGGCCTGATGGCGGCGCTGGGCAACTCGCTGCTGCTGTCGGTCACGTCCGCGGTGCTGATGCTCGTGCTGCTGGTGCCGACGATGGCGTGGATCCGGCTGCGGCTGCCGCAGCTGCAACGGCTCGTGGAGTTCCTCTGCCTGCTGCCGCTCGCGATCCCCGCGATCGTGCTCGTGGTCGGCATGGCGCCGCTGTACGCATGGGTGAACTACTTCCTCGGCGACTCGGCGCTGACGCTCACGTTCGCGTACACCGTCCTGGTGCTGCCGTTCGCCTACCGGGCGATCGACGCCGGTCTGAGCGCCATCGACCTCAAGACGCTGTCGGAGGCCGCGCGCAGCCTGGGCGCGTCGTGGCTCACGGTGCTGTGGAAGGTCGTCGTGCCGAACATCCGCGTCGCGCTCATCGGCGCGTCGCTGCTGAGCGTCGCGTTGGTGCTCGGCGAGTTCACGATCGCGTCGCTGCTGAACTTCGACACGCTGCAGGTGCAGGTCAACCTGCTCGGCAAGCGCAACGCGGGCGTGTCCATCGCGGTGTCATTGCTGTGCCTGGTCTTCGCGTTCGTCCTTCTGTTCGCACTTTCCTACGTCGGCCAGCGGCGCCGTCAGACCGTGGTCGAGGAGTGAAGATGGGTCATCTGGAACTGAAGGGGCTGCGGAAGTCCTTCGGCGGCAACACGGCGCTGGCCGGTCTCGACCTCGACCTGGCCGAGGGCGAGCTGGTCTCGCTGCTCGGACCGTCGGGCTGCGGCAAGACGACGGCACTGCGCATCGTCGCGGGTTTCGAGACCGCCGACTCCGGCACGGTCATCGTGGGCGGCAAGGACGTCACGAAGGTCCCGGCCAACAAGCGGGACATGGGCATGGTCTTCCAGGCCTACAGCCTCTTCCCGAACATGACCGCCGCGCAGAACGTCGCGTTCGGGCTGAAGCTGCGCAAGGGCGACACCAAGCGGACCGGTGAGCTGCTGGAGCTGGTCGGCCTGTCGCACCTCGGCGGCCGCTACCCGCACCAGATGTCGGGCGGTCAGCAGCAGCGGGTCGCACTGGCTCGGGCACTCGCGATCCAGCCGCGCGTGCTGCTGCTGGACGAGCCGTTGTCCGCGCTGGACGCCAAGGTCCGCGTGAACCTGCGTGACGAGATCCGGCGCATCCAGACCGAGCTCGGCATGACGACGCTGTTCGTCACGCACGACCAGGAGGAGGCGCTCGCCGTCTCCGACCGCGTCGGCGTCATGTCGCACGGCCGGCTGGAGCAGCTCGACACGCCGTCGGTCGTGTACCGCGAGCCCGCGTCGGCGTTCGTGGCGCAGTTCGTCGGCGTCACGAACTCGGTGGAGGCCAAGGCGCAGGGCCAGACCGTCGTGATCAACGGCGTCACCGTGCCCGTGCCGCACGACCAGCCGTCCGGCAGCGACGTGCGCGTCATCGTGCGCCCGGAGGACATCGGGGTGTCCGAGCAGACCGGCGACACCGGTGGCAAGATCGTGGGCGACGTGCTGACCCAGTCGTTCCTCGGGCCGGTCACGCGGATCTCGGTGAGGGTCGGTGAGCAGGTGCTGCGCGTCGACCAGCCCTCCAACACCGCCTCCGCGTACCAGCCGGGCACACGGGTCGCACTGGACCTCACCGAGTCGAGGATCATGGTGGTGCCCGGATGATCAGGAAGCTCCTCGCGCGCGACACGGCGGAGGCCCACCGGGTCGCGACGCCGTTGGAGCTGTTGTTCGACCTGAGCTTCGTGGTGGCGGTCGCCCAGGCCGCCGCCTCGTTGCACCACGCCGTCTCCGAGAACCACGTCGGTGCCGGTGTCGTGGCGTTCTGCATGGCGTTCTTCGCGCTGTGGCTGCCGTGGCTCAACTTCACCTGGTTCGCGAGCGCGTTCGACAACGACGACACGCTCTACCGGATCATCACGATGGTCCAGATCGCTGGCGTGCTCGTGGTCGCCTCGGGCATCCCGGCCGTCTTCGAGCACCAGGACTACCGGGTCGTCGTCGGCGGCTACGTCGTGATCCGCCTCGCGATGGTCGCGCACTGGCTGCGCGCGTCGCGGGACAACCCGGAGCACCGCGCCTGCACCCTCCGGTACGCGGCCGGGATCACCTTCATGCAGGTGCTCTGGGTGCTGTGGGTGCTCGTCGCGCCGCCCGCCCTGCAGATCCCGCTGTGGGTGCTGTTCATGCTCGGCGAGCTGGTGGTGCCGGCCTGGGCGGAACGCGCGTCGGCCACGACCTGGCACCCGCACCACATCGCCGAGCGGCACGGCCTGTTCACGCTGATCGTGCTCGGCGAGTCGATCCTGGCGGCGACCCTCGCGTTCCAGAAGGGCTTCGACAGCGGCGTCAACCTGATCTCGCTGGCCGCGGCGTCGCTGGTCATCGTGTTCTCGGTGTGGTGGCTGTACTTCGAGGCGCCGACCCGTCTGCTCGACCTGCGCAGGGCGTTCCTGTGGGGGTACGCGCACCTGTTCGTCCTCGGCTCGGTCGCCGCGCTCGGTGCCGGTCTCGCCGCGAGCGTCGACTACGATCTGCACGTCTCGCACGCACCGGGCACGACGGTGGCGGCGTTCACCACGGTGCCGCTCGCGATCTTCCTGCTGTGCGTCTGGTACGTGCAGGACTGTCCCGGTCAGGACGGCCTCCGCAAGTACCTGCTGCCGGCCGGTGCGGTGGCGGTGCTGGCGGCGACGTTCGGGCCGGCGCCGATCCACGTGACGGCGGGGATCGCGCTGGTGCTGGTGGTGGCGACGAGGGTGGTGGCCGGTTCCGATGACTGATCTCGCGGACTCGATCGAGTCGGTGCGGCAGCTGACCGCGGGCTGGCGGCCCGTGGTGCTCGACCGCGACCCCGCGGCCGACGTGCGGGACCTGCCCGGTGTCGCCGTCCGCTGGGCCGACAGCCGGTTCCCGTTCTGGAACGCCGTCACGCTCACCGAGCCGGGGCTGGCCGCCGGGCTGCTCGACCAGCGGCTGCACACGGCAGCGGAGGTCATGCGGTCGAAGCAGCGGCCGGGTTTCCTGTGGCTCTTCGAGGACCTGCTCGACGACGGCGCACGCGCCGCCCTGCTCCCCGCGGCGCAGCGGGCGGGCCTGGAGCACGCCTTCCCCGGAACGGGCATGGCCGCGGACCTGCCGTCCATCCCCGAGCCGGTGCACCCCGAGCTGACGTTCGCCCGCGTGCGGACCGACGACCAGCTGCTGACCTACGCGGACATCAACTCCGCGGCCTACGGGTTCGCACCCGAGGACGGCCGCGACGGGCTCGCGGGCTCCGCGCTGTGGAAGAACGACGTCCACGCCTACCTGGCGCTGAACGACGGCGTCGCGGTGGCGTGCGCGGCGTGCGTGGAGGTCGAGGGACGGCTGTTCGTCGTGCTCGTCGCGACCCTTCCCGGGTGGCAGCGCCGGGGCTACGGCGAGGCCGTGACCAGGAAGGCGTTGTACGAGGGCGCCCGTGCCACGGGGATCACCCGCGCGACCCTGCACGCGACCGAGGCCGGTGCGCCGGTGTACCCGCGGATCGGTTTCCGGCCGGGCTCGCGGATTCACTTCTTCGCCCTGCGGGGCTGAGGCGCCGGACTTTCGGCGGGCACCGCTCCCGCGGTCGCGGGTGGTGAAATGATCGTCACCATGACCGGTGTCCGCGAACCCCGTGCAGTCGTCACCGCCGCCGACTGCGCCGATGCCCCCGACGTGCCGGGCCTGCCGGAGCGGGCGGCGCTCAGCCAGGGCGGCGCGCGGTGACGATCTCCGCCGCGGGCTACCGCGACCTCGCCAACCGCGACGTGCTCACCACGGCCGTCGTCACGGTCGCGGCGAAGCTGCCGATGTCGATGACGCCGCTGATGATGGTGTTCCTGACCAGGAACCTGCCCGGCGGCTACGTCCTCGCGGCGTCGCTGACCGCCGTCTACGTGCTCGGCGAGGTCCTCGGCGCCGGGGTGCTCGGCCTGCTGCTCGACCCGTCGCGGATGCGCGGGCAGCTCAGCGCCGGGCTGCTCGTGGGCGCGGGCGCGTTCACGACGCTCGCCCTGACCGGCAACGTGACCGTCATGGTGGTCGCGGCGTTCATCGCGGGCGCCGGGCCGTCGACGACACCGGGCGGGCTGCGCGCGATGCTGCTCGGGCTGGTGCCGGACGCGCTGGTGCCCAAGGCGATGGGCTTCGACGCCATGATCACGCAGGTGGTGTGGGCGGTGGCGCCCGCACTGGTGACGGCACTGGCGCTGGGCGTCGACCGCCGTGCGCCGGTGGTGGTGTCGGTCAGCCTGATCGTCGTCGCGGCGTGGCTGGTGTTCATCCTGCCGCGCGGGCACGTGACGTCCCGGTCGGGCACGGCGAAGGTGCGCGTGGTGGCGTCGGCGTGGCCGATCTACCTGGTGAGCGCGGCGGCGCTGGCGCAGCTGGCGATCGCGGAGCTGGTGCTGCCGGCGTTGCTGGAGCACCGGGGGATCGGCATCGGCTGGACCGGCCCGCTGCTGACCGGGTTCGCGGCGTGCAGTGCGCTGGGCGCGGTGCTCTACGGGTTGCGGCCGTGGCCGGGATCGCTGCGCACGCAGGGGCTGGTGCTGCTCGTCGTCACGGCGACCTGCGTGGGCGCGGTGGCGTTGTTCCCGAACCTGCCCGGCATCGCGGGCGCGCTGCTCGCGGCGGGGTTGTTCCAGTCCGGTGTGCTCGTGACGCGGAGCCTCGCGTTGCGCGAACGGCTGCCGGTCGGCGCGCACGCGGCCGGGTTCTCGATGATGTACGCGGTGACCGGTGCGGGCTACGGCCTGACCGCCGTGGTGGCCGCGTGGGCGCTGGACGCCGGCTCACCGGTGTGGGCGGTGCTCGGCGGCGTCACCGTCACCCTGGTCCTGACAGCGATCAGCGCGGCTGCCGAACGCCGGCAGCCGCGCTGATCTGGGTGGGAACCCCTACCCGCGGTAGAAGTTGCCCTGGGTCTGCACGTTCAGCTCGTCCGTGCGGAACAGCTTCGCCACGAACGTGCGCGGGTCGCGCATGTCGATGACGTCGAAGCCGCGGCCCATCTCCGAAGAGTAGATGTAGCCGTTGTACCAGTACGTGGACCACGTACCGCCGCCCGCGCCGTTCGGCATCGGGCCGCGCTCGAAGAAGCCGATCTCACGCGGCTTGGTCGAGTCGGTGAAGTCCCACACCGAGATGCCGCCCTGGTACCAGGACTGCACCATGATGTCCTTGCCGGGCACCGGGATCAGCGACCCGTTGTGCGCGACGCAGTTCTCGGTGTCGCCCTGCATGCGCGGGATCTTGTAGTAGGACTTGAAGACCAGCTTGCGGTTCTTGCCCTTGCCCACGATGTCGTAGATGCCGTTGGCACCGCGGTTCGGGCCGATCTTCTCGTTGCACGTCGCGGCGCCACCGCCACCGAGCTCGTCGGTGAAGACGACCTTGGTGCCGCTGTTGTTGAACGTGGCGGAGTGCCAGAACGCGAAGTGCGCGTCGTCCTGGACCCGGTTGATCTCGACCAGCTTCTCCCGGTCGGAGATGTCCCACAGCACGCCGTCACCCATGCACGCGCCGGCCGCGAGGTCGAGCTGCGGGTAGACGGTGATGTCGTGGCAACCGGTGGTGGCCGAGGTGTAGCCGTCCTCGATGGTGCCGGGGACGCCGGGGTTGGCGCCGTCCGGGAACACGACCTGGGCCTTGAGCAGCGCGGCCGCGGCCGGGTTCTTCACCGGGACCTTGACGATCGAGATGAGGTCGTGCGGCGGCTGGCAGTCGGGGAACGTCGCGTTCGGCGAGTAGGACGAGACGTAGAGGTACACGTCCTTCTTGTTCTTGCCCGGCACCATCGTGTGGGTGTGCGAGCCGCACGCGGTCTCGACGGCGGCGACGTAGCGCGGGGCGCTCTTGTCGCTGATGTCGAAGACCTTGATGCCCTCCCACGACTCCTTGATCGTCGCCGACTGGGCGACGCTGGAGCAGGAGTTGTCGCTGCGCGACGAGTCAGTCGACAGGAACAGCAGGTTCCCGTACACCGAGATGTCGTTCTGCGAGCCGGGGCACAGCACCTGCGACTTGATCGTCGGCTTCTTCGGGTTGCGGATGTCGTAGATGACGAAGCCGTTGTAGTTGCCGACGAACGCGTAGTTGTCCTGGAACGCGATGTCGGTCTGCGTCGAGTCGAGCGGAGCCTGCTTGTCCAGGTGGGCGACCGGGACCATGTTGCGGCTGCGGGAGATCTCGTCGACACCGGGGAGGCCGTCGACCGCTTCCGCCTGCGCTTCGAGTTGAGCCTCGGTCAGGCCCCTGCCGTCAGCGGGCAGGTCGGGCTCGGCGTACGCGGGCGCGGTCATCGTCGACAGCGTCAGCGCGAGCGCCCCCAGAACCGCCAACGGCGCTCTGCGCCGCCGGGCCGTTGCGCGTGAAGTCACTGCTTTACCCCCTCATCACAGGTTGGTGAGGGGGAGTATGACCCTTCGCCTTGCTAAAGGCCAGCGTCTTTCGGAGGGTTGTGGGGGTGTTCGTCCCCCTCGCGAAAAGCCGGGCAACGCCCGCCGCCGCGGACTGTATTGTCCGGTGCATGCGTTCTGGGCTCGTGGCGATCGTGGCGGCATTCGCCCTGCTGGCAGGCTGTACGTCGGAGCCGGAGCAGGCACCGGTCATCGCGCCGGACACCCCCGGCGGGTCGGCGCCGACCATCGCGGCGTCGGAGGCGACGGCCGCCGTCGTGCCGCCGCCCAACGACGCGGACCGCGAGTACGTGTCGATGATGATCGTGCACCACGAGCAGGCGCTGGCGATGACCAGGTTCGCGCCCGACCGCGCGGAGAACGCGACGGTGAAGGGCCTGGCCGACCGCATCCGGTACAGCCAGGAACCCGAGATCGGTGCCATGAAGCAGTGGCAGCGCACCAACAACATCGTCGGCTCGCACGGCGACCACGGGTCGATGCCCGGCATGGCCACGCAGGACCAGTTGACCGCGCTGGGGGCCGCACGCGGCAAGGACTTCGACCGGATGTTCCTGGAGTTGATGATCAAGCACCACGAGGGTGCGATCAAGATGGCCACCGACGTGCGCGCGGCCGGCCACAACGTCCAGGTCGAGGAGATGGCGGACGACGTGGTGGCCACGCAGTCCGACGAGATCAACCGGATGAGGGCCCTGCTGTCCACCCTGTGAGACGGTGCAGGGCTCGCTGCCCGGTCAGGACGCCTCGGTGCGCTGCCGCGGCAGCACCAGGTCCTCCGCGTGCGTGAACCGCTCGGGCTCGTTGCCCGTCACGAGGCGTGCGATCGTGCGGTGGCCCTTGTGCGCCTCGCGGAACGCGTCGGAGGCGATCCAGGCGTGGAAGGCGTCCTCGGACTCGAACTCGTTGACCGACACGTACGGCTGGTCGTCGCGCACCGGCTTGAGCAGCGTGCTGCGCAGCAGGCCGGGGACTCCGGGCCGGTGGGTGCGCATGGTGCCGCGGAAGTAGCGCTCGAACTCCTCGGACATGTCCGGGTTGACGAACATCCGGTTGGTCGCGATGAACATGCTGGCCTCCCTGATCCCGACGCTCTGTCGGGAACTATTCCAACACCCCGTCGGGAAAGCAAGCGCGATACGATCCACGGGTGCCGAGGATCAGCGCCGACACCGTTGCCGAGCACCGCGCCAACCGGTTGCGCGCCCTGCTGGACGCGGGGCGCGACATCGTGGCGTCCGAGGGCGCCGAGGCGCTGACGCTCGCGTCGCTGGCCAGGCGGGTGGGCCTGTCCCGGCCGAGCCTCTACGAGTACTTCCGCTCACGCGAGGAGCTGGTCGCCGCGATCGTGTCCGACGCGCTGCCCGAGTGGGCGGACAAGCTGGACGACGCGGTCAACAGCGCGGACAGCGTGCCCGCCAAGATCGAGGCGTACGTGCGGACCGAGCTCGCGATCATCACAGACGGCAGCCACGGCGCGGTCGTCGCGTTGTCCGCGCACGCGCTGCCGGACGCCTCGCGCGAGCAGATCAGGGCCGAGCACGAACGACTGCTGGCGCCGCTCGTGTCGGTGTTCAAGACCGCGGGGGTGCAGCGCGCGCAGCTGCGGGCGATGCTGGTGCACGCCATGGTCGAGGCCTCGTCGCGCATGATCACGCCGGGGCGGACCGAGCACAACGAGGCCGTCATCCAGACGTTGCTCGACCAGGCGGTGCACGGGTTGCACCAGCCGCTCAGCTGAACGGCACGACCTCGCCGTACCGCACCAGCTCCCCGTAATGCGCCGGCTCGACCGGACCCAGCGCCAGGTCGAGCAGCGGTCCGGCGGCCCGGTCCGGGGTGGGTGCGGCGCTGACGTCCCACCACAGCGCGGACGTCGGCGTGTTGATCATCCCGGGGCAGACCGCGGCGACCAGGACCCCGCGCGCCGCATCGGTGTCCCGGCGCAGGGCGGCCAGCGCCCGGACGGCGGCGACCTGGCCGATCTTCGACGGGATGTTGACGAACGCGGGCCACGCGCCGGGACGGCTCGCCTTCACGTCGTCGCGCCACCGGGCGATCTGCGCGTCGACCTCGTCCACTGTGGACGGGTCGGCGAACCGCCCGTGCAGCACGGGTGCCAGGTGGTGGAGGGTGCCGAGCGAGCTGGCGACCACGAGCAGCCGGCCGCCGTCGTTGAGCATCGGCGCGAAGGCGTTCAGCAACCTCGTGGTGCCGAAGTTGTTGACCTGCGTGTACTCGTCGATGATCGCGCGCGGGTCGTCGTCGGGGCCGATGCGCATGACGGCGTTGCCGAAGACGACGTCGATGCCGCCGTGGCGCTCCTGGACGCGTGCCGCGAACCGGTCGATCGGGCCCGCCACGTCGAGCACCTCGCCGCGGACCTCGGCCCCACCCGCGGGGACGGCCGCGACGGCGTCGGCGACCCGCGTGGCGTCGCGGCCGGTCAGGTAGACGGTGTCCCGCGGGGTCAGCCGCCGCGCCAGGCCTTCGGCGAGCGCGCGGCCGAGGCCCTGGGTGGCACCGGTGACGAGGGCGATCATGCCTTCGCCAGCAGGGTCTCGGAGTACGTCCACAGCCGGGCGGCGGCGTCCGGGTCGAGTGCGAAGCGGGCGACCCCGCGCATCGGTGGCGTCTCGTCGCGGTGGTCGGCGACGCGCGTCTCGGCGCAGTCGTCGAAGTAACGGCCGCCGATGCCCTCCAGCAACGGTGAGGTGGCCACGAAGACCGAGGTCGCCGCGCCCTGCTCGACCGTCTTGACGATGGCCGGGTCGACCTCGCTCTGACCGATGTGGCGTTGCAGGCCGGTGAGGACGGCACCGGGCATGACGGCGTTCGCGGTGATGCCGTCGGCCGCCCACCGGCGCGTCGCCTCGACCGCGAACAGGACGTTGGCGGTCTTGCTCTGGCCGTAGGCGCCCCACGGTTCGTAGGGGCGGAACGCGTAGTGGACGTCGTCGAACACCACGGGCGAGAGCATGTGGCCGCGCGAGGTGAGGGAGACGACGCGGGCGCCCCGGCGGCCCGCAGCGCGCCGTGCAGACCGGTGGCCAGGGCGAAGTGCCCGAGGTGGTTGGTGGCGAACTGCCACTCCCAGCCCTGCTCGGTGTGCCGCTCGGGGCTCGCCATGACACCGGCGTTGTTGACCAGGACGTGCAGCGGTCCGCTCCAGCTCCGCGCGAACTCCTCGACGGACACCAGGTCGGTCAGGTCGAGGCGGGCGACCCCGGCCGCGCCGACCTCCCTGGCGACCCGCTCCCCGGCGGCGACGTTGCGCACCGCGAGGGTCACCTCGGCGCCCGCTCCGGCCAGTGCGCGGGCGGTCTCGACGCCGATGCCGGACGACGCGCCGGTCACGACGACGCGCTTGCCGGTGAGGTCGATCCCGTCGACGACCTCGGCGGCGGTGGTGCTGAACCCGAACTCCGTTTCGATCACGCCCTCGACGCTAGGCTCGGCCCAGCCATGCCGGTAGCGAAAGTTCAGCAGACGGGGTATGCGTAAAAATCATGTCTTTGGCCAATGCGTCGCTGACCGCGCTGAGGGTGTTCCGCGAGGTGGCCGAACGCGGCACGCTGACGGCGGCGGCCACCGCGCTGGGGTACACGCAGTCCGCGGTGTCCCGGCAGATCGCGACCCTGGAGCGGGCGGCCGGTGCCGTGCTGCTGGAACGGCGGCACGACGGCGTGCGGCTCACCGCGGCCGGCCGGGTCGTGCTGCGCCGGGCCGCTGCCGCCCTGGACCAGGTCGACGCGGGTGCGCGCGAGCTGGAGGGCCTGCCGGCCTCCGGCGAGAGCACGGTGCGGCTCGGCTGGTTCGCGACGGCCGGGGCGTGGCTGCTCCCGCGGGCGCTGACGGCGCTGGCGCGCACCCACCCGTCGATCACGGTGGTGACGCGGGAGGGCAGCACGCCCGCGCTGGTGCGCGCGGTGCGGGCGGGCACCCTCGACGTCGCGCTGATCGCCTCGGCGCCGCCGTTCCGGGCCCCGGACGACGAGATCCCCGCGCTGGCCGTCGACACCCTCGTCGAACGCAGCCTGCGGGTCGCCGTCCCGACCACGCACCCGTTGGCGCGCAACGACTTCATCGACGTGGCCGACCTGCACGGACAGCGCTGGATCTCCGGGCCCGGTGACCCGTCGGTGATGGGCGTGTGGCCGGGGCTGCCCGAACGGCCCGTCGTCGCGCACACCGCCCGCGACTGGCTGGCGAAGCTGCAGCTGGTCGCGGCGGGCCTCGGCATCACGACGGTGCCCGCGTCGCTGGTCCAGGTCGCGCCCGCCGGGGTGCGGGTCCTGCCCGTGCGCGGTGGGCCCGCCGAACAGCGCCGGGTGCTGCTCGCCCGGCTGCCGGGACCGGTGCCGGACCCCGTCGCGCGCCTGGCGGCCGCGGTGCGCACCGCCTTCGTGGAGACCGAGTAGCGCATCGACCGATCGGTTGATGCCGGTGCCGCCCGTCGTTCGATGATCCCCGGCGCACGCTGCCCCATCGTGGTGGCATGGCGATCATCGAAGTGCGCGACATCGGGAAGAGGTACGGGCCGAAGGTCGCGGTGGACTCGGTGTCGTTCTCGGTGGCCGAGGGGGAGATCTTCGGCGTGCTCGGGCCGAACGGCGCGGGCAAGACGACGACGGTCGAGTGCGTGGCCGGGCTGCGGACACCGGACCGGGGGAGCGTGACCGTGCTGGGGCGGCCACCGGCGCACTCGCGTGCGGCGATCGGGGTGCAGCTGCAGGCCTCCGAGCTGCCCGAGCGGATCAGGGTCGGGGAGGCGCTGCGGCTGTTCTCGTCGTTCTACCCGAAGCCGGTCGACTGGTCGGAGCGGCTGGGGCTGACCGAGCACCTGACCGCGGAGTACGGGCGGCTCTCCGGCGGGCTGAAGCAGCGGCTGTCGATCGCGCTGGCGCTCGTCGGCGGGCCGCGGGTGGCGATCCTCGACGAGCTGACCACCGGGCTCGACCCGCAGGCACGGCGGGACACGTGGTCGGTGATCGAGGACGTGCGCGCCGCCGGCGTGACGGTCCTGCTCGTCACGCACTTCATGGAGGAAGCCGAGCGGTTGTGCGACCGCGTGGCCGTGATCCGCGACGGATGCGTTGCCGCACTGGACACCCCGGCCGGTCTCGTGTCGCGCGTGGACGGTTCGACGCGGGTGCGGTTCGTGCCCTCGGCGCCGGTGGACGTGCCGGCGCTGCTGGCGTTGCCGGACGTGGCCGGGGTGGACCTGGCGGGGGAGCAGGTGGTGGTCACCGGCGGCGAGAACGTGCTGGCGGCCGTGACGTCGTGGCTGGCGCGCAACCAGCTCGTGGCGCGGCGGCTGCGGGTGGACCAGGTGTCGCTGGACGACGCGTACGTGGAGCTGACCGGGGGTCGTGATGATGCGGATCGTTGAGGTCGAGGCGCGGTTGTTCCTGCGGGACCGGCTGAACTCGTTGTTCGCGGTGGTGTTCCCGTCGCTACTGCTGCTCGTGCTGGGGGCGGTTCCGGCGTTGCGGACGCCCGCGCCCGAGTTCGACGGGATGCGGTTCATCGACGCGTACATGTCGTCGTTGGTCGTGTTCACGTTGGCGTTCATCGGGTTGCAGCGCGTGCCCACGGTCGTGGCGACCTATCGGGAGAAAGGCGTGCTGCGGCGGCTGTCCACGACGCCGATGCACCCGGCGCGGTTGCTGGTGGGACAGCTGGTCGTGAACTCCTGCGCCGCGATCCTGTCGGTGCTGCTCACCATCGTGGTGGGGTACCTGGTGTTCGGCGTGGACCTGCCGCACCACCCGGTGGGCCTGGCGGCGGCGGTGGTGCTGGGTGGCGCGGGCACGTTCGCGCTGGGACTGGTGATCGCCGCACTGGCCCCGAACGCGCGTGCGGCCGGTGGCTGGGCGACGGCGGTGTTCATGCTGCTGATGTTCTTCGGCGGCGTGTACCTGCCGCGGTTCATGCTGCCCCCGGTCGTGCAGGCGATCGGTTCCTTCACACCGCCCGGTGTGGAGGCGTTGCACCAGGCGTGGCTCGGCACCGCGCCGGGGTGGGGGCATTTGGCGATCATGGGGCTCGTGGGCCTCGTGGCGGGTAGCGTCGCGGCCACGACGTTCCGCTGGGAGTAGCTCGTGGACCAGGCCGCGCTGGACAGGTGGGAGCACAGGCTCGCTTCCGTCGCACACGTGATCCCGTACTTCGTGCTGACCGTGACGACCGCGCTGTACGCGATCTTCACCGAGCAGCCGGTGGCGGAGCGCTGGTTCACGTACGGCGTCGTGGCGTTCGGGTACGCATGGATGCTGTGGTGGTTCACGCTGCACCCGCAGTGGCGCGGCCGGACCGAGCTGATGGCCGTGTTCGTGGCGGGCATGGTCGTCTTCTACGCGGTCCTCGGCATGCGCGAGCACTGGTTCGGCGCCGTGTCGTACGCGGTGTACGTCTTCGCGAGCGAGCTGCTGCGCCCGCGCTGGATGTTCCTCGCGACGGCGGGCACGGCCGTGCTGGCGACCCTGTCGTTGTTCGGCGGCTACCCGCCACCGGAGGCGCGGCCGGCGTTCTGGTTGCTGCTGCTCGTGTTCGTGGTGGTGGCGTCCGTGTTCACGTTCGTCGGCCACGTGACGACCGAGCAGGCCCGGCTGCGCAAGGTGCTCCTCGACGAGAACTCCGGGCTGCAGGCCCAGCTGCTGGTGCAGGCGCACGAGGCCGGCGTGCAGGACGAACGCCAGCGCATGGCCGGCGAGATCCACGACACCCTGGCCCAGGACCTGGCCGGGATCGTCACGCAGCTGTCCGCGGCCACCCCCGCGGACTGGGAACACCGCGTCACGACGGCGGTGTCGCTGGCGCGCTCCGGCCTCGACGAGGCCCGCCGCTCCGTCCACGCCCTGCGCCCGCCCGCGCTGGAGGAGGCCGCCCTGCCGGAGGCGCTGGGCGAGGTCGCGTCCGGCTGGTCGGTCCTGCACGGCGTCCCGGTGGCGGTGACCTGCACCGGTTCCGCCCGCGCCATGCACCCCGAGGTGGAGGTCGCCCTGCTGCGCACCGCCCAGGAAGCCCTCGCCAACGTCGCGAAGCACGCCTCGGCCTCGCGCGTCGGCCTGACCCTGTCGTACATGGAGGACGTGGTGACCCTGGACGTGCGCGACGACGGCATCGGCTTCGACCTCGCGGAGCCCTCCGCGGGGTTCGGCCTGACGGCGATGCGGCACCGGGTGTCGCGGCTGTCGGGCGACCTCGACGTGGAGTCGGAACCGGGTGCCGGTACCGCGATCTCGGCGCGGGTGCCCGCGTGATCCGCCTCGTCATCGTCGACGACCACCCCGTCGTCCGCGACGGGTTGCGCGGCATGCTGGCCTCGCCGTCGTTCGAGGTGGTCGGCGAGGCCGCGTCGGGGGACGAGGCCGTCGCCGTGGTGCGCGCGCTCTCGCCCGACGTGGTGCTGATGGACCTGCGGATGCCCGGTTCCGACGGGCTGTCCGCCATCGAACGCCTCCGCGGCCACCCCTGCCGCATCCTGGTGCTCACCACCTACGACACCGACCGCGACGTGCTGCCCGCCATCAAGGCCGGCGCCACCGGCTACCTGCTCAAGGACACCCCGCGCGACGAGCTGCACCGGGCGGTCGTGGCGGCGTCGGCGGGGGAGGCGGTGCTGTCGCCGGCGGTGGCGACGCGGTTGCTGGGGCAGGTGCGGGAGCCGGCGTCGGAGGCGTTGTCGGCGCGGGAGCTCGACGTGCTGGGCCTGGTCGCGCGCGGGTCGACGAACCGGGCGGTGGCGGCGGCGCTGTTCATCTCCGAGGCGACGGTGAAGACGCACCTGCTGCACGTCTACGCGAAGCTGGGGGTGTCGGACCGCGCGGCCGCTGTCGCCGTGGCGTACGAACGAGGGCTGCTGAGCAGCCGCGGGCGCTGACGCGGCGGAGCCGTCGCGGGTGCGGTCGGAAGAAGGTCGAGCGGTGGTGCCGGGTCTGGGTGGTGGTCAGACCCGGTCGAGCAGCGGCGTCGCCGTCCCCCCGCGGCGGAACCACCGTCGGTGGTCCCGCCGCCTGCGGCAACTCCCCCTTGCCACTCCCTCACCCCTCGACGTGTAAGAAGGCCCGCCAGTCGCCGAGATACGAGATGTCCTCGATGTCACCCGATCGGAGCAACGGGTCGACGACCGCGTCGCGCAGCACGGTGGCCAGGGCGGCGCTGCCGTCCTCCAGCTCGATGACGCCGATCTCCAGCTCCGGCGGTTCCGCGGGGACGAGGTGGTCGCGCAGGACCTTCAGCGGCAGGTCGTAGAGCTCACCGACCACCGCCGCCGTGCCCGACTCGTGCATGGCGGGGAACGTCCCCCGCACCGAGAAGTACCGGTACCTCGGGGCACTGCGGGCTCGGCACACCATCGGCGTGCCCTGCAGCTGGGAGTGCAGCGGGCCGCCCCGCATGCCGCCGCCGTTGAGGAAGATCAGCGCCATCTCGCTCCTCGTGGATGGGGGTGGTCAGGTCGGACAGGGGCGCGCCGGTGCCGCCGTGGCGCAGGGCCACCAGCTCGGCCGCGATGGACACCGCGGTCTCGGCCGGGGTGCGGCCGCCCAGGTCGAGACCGACCGGGGACCGCAGTCGGGCCAGCGCCGCGGCGGGAACACCGGCCTCGCGCAGGCGGTCGAGGCGTTCCAGGTGCGTGCGACGGGAACCCAGCGCGCCGACGAACGCGAGCGGGCGGGACAGGGCCTCGGTCAGCACCGGGACGTCGAACTTCGGGTCGTGGGTCAGCACGACCACAGCGGTGGTCGCGTCGGTGCGGGTCGAGGCGAGGTAGCGGTGCGGCCAGTCGACGACGACCTCGTGCGCCGCGGGGAAGCGCTCGGGGGTCGCGAAGACGGGGCGGGCGTCGCACACGGTGACGTGGAAACCGAGGAACCGGCCGATCTCGGCCACGGCGGCGGCGTGGTCGATGGCGCCGAACACCAGCAGCCGGGGCGGCGGCAGCCAGGTCTCGGTGAACACGCGGTCCTCGAACGAGAACCGCACCGACACCGGCAGGGCGTCCACCGAGGCCTGGAGCGCTGCCCGCAACGACGGGTTGTCGCGCTGCACCAGGACGTCCAGCGAGCCGCCGCACGTCAGACCGGCCGCGAACGCCGTGTCGTCGGAGTACCCGAACGTGGCGAACGCGGGAACGGACGTCCTCAGCACCTCGCACGCCAGCTCGTAGACCTCGGCCTCCACGCAGCCGCCGGACACGCTGCCGGCGACCTCGCCGGACGGGCCGACGGCCAGCGCGGCGCCGACCGGACGGGGCGCGCTGCCCCGCACGGCCACCACCGAGGCGACCGCGAACCGGTCCCACGACAGCAAAGTCGAAGCGAGCTCACGCATCGAACCTCCCCACACGGTCGCCCGGCCGCCCGAGCGTCACTTGCCGGTGATCACGTCCACGCCGAAGTACACGGCGAACATCAGCGCGAGACCGGTCATCAGCCAGCCCGGCCAGCGGCCCTTGCAGATGCGCAGCACCACGTAGGACACGAGGCCGGCGCCGATGCCGTTGGTGATCGAGTAGGTGAACGGGATGACCGCGACGGTCAGGAACACCGGGATGGTGAAGTCCGCCTCCTGCCAGGGGATGCGGCGGATCTGGGTCATCATCAGCCCGCCGATCACCACCAGCGCCGGTGCCGCGGCCTGGGCGGGCACCACGGTCGCCAGCGGCGTGAACAGCAGTGCCACCAGGAACAGCCCGCCGGTGACCACCGAGGCCAGGCCGGTCCTGGCGCCTTCGCCGACGCCCGCCGCCGACTCCAGGAATACCGTGTTCGGTGCCGATCCCGTGACACCACCGGCGATCGCGCCGGCGCCGTCGACCACGAGGATCCTGCCCATCCCCTCCACGCGGCCGTCACGGGTGAGGCCCGCCTCGTCCGCCACCGACGTGATGGTGCCCATGGCGTCGAAGAAACCGGACAGCACCAGCGTGAACAGGAAGATCGTCGCCGCGATCACGCCCGCCGACACGAACCCGCCGAACAGGTCGATCCGGCCGAACAGCCCGAAGTCCGGGTGCCCGACGACCGACGAGGGCAGCCTCGGTGTCACGAGTCCCCAGTTCGGCACGGTGAACGCGGAGTTCACGACGACCGCCACGACCGTCGCCACCACGATGCTGATCAGCACCGCGCCGGGCACCCCGCGGGCCATCAGCACGATCATCAGCAGCAGCCCGAGGCAGAAGATCGCGATCGGCCAGCCGCTGAGGTGGCCGTCGACGCCCATCCGCACGGGCACGGTCGAGCCGGCGGCGTCCGGCGTGCGGGTCACGAACCCCGCGGACACCAGTCCCACCAGCGCGATGTAGAGCCCGATGCCCACGGTGATCGCGATCTTCAACGGTTCCGGGATCGCGTTGATGATCCGCTCGCGGACACCGGAGGCCGCCATGACCACGATGCACACGCCCTCCAGCACCACCAGCCCGAAGGCCTGCGCCCACGTCATGGCCGGTGCCATCTGGAACGCCACCACGCCGTTCACGCCGAGGCCGGCCGCGATCGCCAGCGGTGCGTTGCCGACCAGTCCCATTAGGACGGTCATCACACCGGCGGCGAGCGCGGTGGCCGTGGTGATCTCGGCGGTGGTGAGCTTGGCGCCGGTGATGTCGGCGGAGGCACCGAGGATCAGCGGGTTGAGCAGGACGATGTACGACATCGCGACGAACGTCGTGATGCCACCGCGGACCTCGCGACTGACCGTGCTGCCGCGTTCGGTGATGCGGAAGAACTGGTCGAAGGCGGACGACTGCCGCGTCCGTAACTGGGTCATGACGGCCTTTCCCATGCCGGTGGGCGCGTTCCAGCGCCGGAACGCAATTGAGCGATGCAAGCTCCGGTCAGCGAATAGCAGGCTTGTGGCCCTGGTGGTCGAGCTCAGTAGTCGATTCGGGTCGCGAGTGACGTCCAGGCGGTGAACGGGGCGGTGTCCTCGCCCGTGGAGATCTGGTGCACCGGCAGGTCCCACTCGTCGCGGGACCTGCTGAACAGCTCGTAGAACTCGCGGTCGTCGAACCCGGCCGCGGCGGCGTCGTCCCGGTCTGCGGCGTACACGACGCGGTCCACGCGGGCCCACAGAGCAGCGGACAGGCACAGCGGGCACGGTTCGCACGACGAGATCAGCGTGCAGCCGGTGAGCTTGAAGTCGCCGAGCACCCGGCAGGCCGCGCGGATCGCGACGACCTCGGCGTGGGCGGTGGGGTCGAGCGTGGGCGTGACCTGGTTGACGCCGGTGGCGACGACCTGGCCGGCGCGGACGATCATCGCGCCGAACGGGCCACCGCCGGCGGCCACGTTGCGGGTGGCCAGGTCGATGGTGGCGAGCAGATGTGCGTTCACAGCAACGAACTCCAGGAACTCAGGTACCGGTGAGGTGTTCCGGGCGGACCGGGACGCGGGTGAGCGCCAGGCCGGTCGCCGCGCGGATCGCCGCCACGATCGCCGGGGTCGACGAGATGGTGGGCGGTTCGCCGACTCCCCGGATGCCGTACGGGGCGTGGGGGTCGGCCAGTTCGAGCACGTCAATGCTCATCGGGGGCATGTCGAGCACGGTCGGGATGAGGTAGTCGGTGAACGACGGGTTGCGCACCTTGCCGCCGGAGGTCTGGATCTCCTCCATCACGGCGAGGCCGAGGCCCTGCGCGGACCCGCCCTGGATCTGCCCGACGACGGCCTGCGGGTTGAGCGCCTTGCCGACGTCCTGGGCGCAGTCCAGTGCCACCACGCGCACGAGTCCGAGCTCGACGTCCACGTCCACGACGGCGCGGTGGGCGGCGAACCCGTACTGCACGTGCGCGTTGCCCTGGCCGGTCTCGGGGTCGAGCGGTTCGGTGGCGCGGTGCCGCCACTCGACCGTCTCGTCGATGACCTCGTCGCCGATGTCCGCGCGGTCGCCGAGCCTGTCGCGCACGGCCAGGCACGCGGCACGGACCGCGCCCCCGGTCACGTACGTCTGGCGGGACGCGGACGTGGAACCGCCGTTGCCGATCGTGGTGTCCATCGGCAGCACGGTCACGGTCTCGATGCCGAGCTCGGTCCGCACGATCTGCTGCATGATCGTCACCAGGCCCTGGCCGACCTCGCACGCCGCGGTGTGCACGGCGGCGACCAGCGAACCGTTCACCATCGAGACGCGCACCCGCGCGGTCGAGTAGTCGTCGTAGCCCTCGGAGAAGCAGATGTTCTTGATGCCGACGGCGTAACCGACGCCGCGCACGACGCCCTCGCCGTGCGTGGTGTTCGAGACACCGCCGGGCAGCTCGCGGATGTCGGCCGACCTCCCGGCCGGCAACGGCTTGTCCTGCACCAGCTTCAGCAGCTGCGCGACCGGTGCCGCCGAGTCGACGACCTGCCCGGTCGGCATCACCGAACCCTCGGTCATCGCGTTGCGCACGCGGATGTCGACCGGCGACATCCCCAGCGCCTCTGCCAGTTTGTCCATCTGGGACTCGTAGGCGAAACCCGCCTGCACGGCACCGAACCCGCGCATCGCACCGCAGGGCGGGTTGTTCGTGTAGACGCCGTACGCGTCGACCGTCACGTTGTCGACCTCGTACGGACCGACGCCCAGCGTCGCCGCGTTGGCCACGACAGCGGGGGTCGAGGAGGCGTACGCGCCGCCGTCGAGGTACATCTTCGTGCGGACGTAGACCAGCTTGCCGGTGCGGTCGGCGCCGTGCTCGTAGTACAGCACGGCCGGGTGCCGGTGCACGTGCCCGTAGAACGACTCCTCGCGGTTGTAGACCATCTTGACCGGCTTGCCGGTGTGCAACGCGAGCAGGCACGCGTGCACCTGCATCGACAGGTCCTCGCGGCCACCGAACGCGCCACCGACGCCGGACAGCGTCAGCCGCACCTGTTCCTCGGGCAGTCCCAGCGCGGACGCGATCTGCGCGCGGTCGACGTGCAGCCACTGCGTCGCGATGTACAGGTCGACCGAGCCGTCGGCCGCCGGCACCGCGAGCCCGGACTCCGGCCCGAGGAACGCCTGGTCCTGCATGCCGACCTCGTACCGACCGGTGACCACGACGTCCGCGGTGACGTCCTGCGCGCCGCGCCGGATCGGCACGTGCCGCACGAGGTTCCCGCCGGGGTGCAGCGGGGTGTCGTCGACCGCGGTCTCCATGTCCACCACGGGTTCCAGCACGTCGTAGGTGACGACGATCTTCTTCATCGCCCGCAGCGCGGTCTCCGGGTGGTCCGCGCCGACCAGCGCGACCGGTTCACCCTGGTAGCGCACGACGTCCACGGCCAGCACCGGCTGGTCCTTGTGCTCCAGCCCGTACAGGTTGCGGCCCGGCACGTCCGAGTGCGTGAGCACCGCGTACACGCCCGGCACCTTCAAGGCCTCGGTGAGGTCCACCGACGTGATGCGGGCGTACGGGTGCGGTGAGCGCAGGGTCGCGCCCCAGATCATGTCCTCGTGCCACAGGTCCGACGCGTACGCGAACTCGCCGCGCACCTTGAGGTTGCCGTCCGGGCGTTGCGGTGACGTGCCGATGCCACCCGAGACCGCGGAGGTGAGCTCGGTGGGGGTGAGGGTCATCGCGCTGCCTCCTGGAGCTTGGTGCCGGCCGCGGAGAGGTCCCGCGCCAGCTCGTCGGTCGACGCCGTGAGCAGGACCCCGTCCCGCACCACGACCTCTCCGCCCACGACCAGCAGTTTCACCGGCGGCGGCGGGCCCAGCACCAGTGCCGCCACCGGGTCCGCGATGCCCGCGTGGTCCAGTCCGGACAGGTCCCACACCGCGAGGTCCGCCACCTTGCCCGGTTCGATCGAACCCAGCGCGCCGGCCCTGCCGAGCACCTGCGCGCCGCCCATCGTGCCCATCCACAACGCCTTGCGGGCGTCGAGCGCACCCGGCCCGCCGCGCTGCCGTGCCTGGTAGAGCGCCGACCGCAGCTCGACGACCAGGCCACCGTCCTCGTTGGACGCCGCGCCGTCGACCCCGAGACCGACCGGCGCACCCGCGTCGAGCAGGTCCCGCACCGGCGCGATGCCGGTGCCCAGCCGGCCGTTGGACGTCGGGCAGTGCGCCGACCCCGTCGAGGTCGCGCCCAGCCGCTTCACCGCGTCGGCGTTGAGGTGCACGGTGTGCGCGAGCCACACGTCCGGTCCCAGCCAGCCGAGCTGCTCGGCGTACTCGGTCGGCGTGCAGCCGTTCTCCGCCAGGCACTGCTCTTCCTCGTCCAGCGTCTCGGCGAGGTGCGTGTGCAGCCGGACGCCGTGCCGTCGCGCCATCTCGGCCGCCCCGGTCATCAGCTCCTTGGACACCGAGAACGGCGAGCACGGCCCCACGGCCACGCGGACCAGCGCGTCGTCCGCGGTCGAGTGGTAGGCGCCGATCGCGCGTTCCGTGGCGGCCAACGCGGCCTCGGTCTCCTCGACCAGGTTGTCCGGCGGCAGGCCACCGGAGGACTCGCCCCGGTCCATCGACCCGCGGACCGCCTCCAGCCGGATGCCGATCCGCCGCCCCGCCGACACCAGCGCGTCGAACACGTCCCCGCCACCGGAGGGGAAGACGTAGTGGTGGTCGGCGGCGAGCGTGCAGCCGGTCAGCGCCAGCTTCGCGAGCCCGGCCGACGCCGCCGCGTGCGTCACGGTGTCGTCCAGCCCGCGCCACACCGGGTAGAGCGCGGTCAGCCACTCGAACAGCGTCGCGTCGGTCGCGAGGCCCCGCGTCGCCCACTGGTACAGGTGGTGGTGGGTGTTGATCAGACCCGGTGTGACCAGGCACGACGACGCGTCTACGTACGTGTGCGGCTCAGCCGGCCGCGGTGCGGGACCGGAGCCGACGGCCTTGATCCGCCCGTTCTCGACGACGACGTGCCCGGACGCGTGCTCGGTCCCGGCCTCGTCCACAGTGGACACCGCGCAGCGGTCCAGGACGATCATCGGCGGGCCGCCGCGAGCCGCACGGCGTCCAGGATCTTCTCGTACCCCGTGCAGCGGCACAGGTTCCCGGCCAGCGCCTCCCGGATCTCCGGGTCGGACGGGTTCGGCACCCGGTCGAGCAGGTCGTGCGCCTGGACCACGAGACCGGGCGTGCAGAACCCGCACTGCACCGCGCCCGCCTCGACGAACGCCTCCTGCACCGGGTCGAGCCGGTCACCGTCGGCGAGGCCCTCGACCGTGCGCACCTCCCGGTCCTGCGCCTGTCCGGCCGCGACCAGGCACGCGCACACCGGCGCGCCGTCCAGGTACACCGTGCACGAACCGCACTCACCCTGCTCGCAGGCGTTCTTCGAGCCGGGCAGCCCGAGGCGCTCGCGCAGCAGGAACAGCAGCGACTCGCCCTCCCACACGTCGTCGGCCTGGCGCTGCTCGCCGTTGACCGTCAGGTTCACGCGCATGCCTGTTCCCCGTCCAAGAGTTCCTGCCACACCCAGCCCAGCGTCCTGCGTGCCAGCACGGCCAGCGCGTGCCTGCGGTACTCCGCCGACCCGCGCACGTCGTCGATCGGCGCGGCCGCCGTCGCCACCAGCTCCCCGAACCGCCGCTTCACCGAGTCCAGCAGTGGCGCCGGAGAGGAGAAGTCCAGCTCGGCGGCCAGGAACTCCTCCGCCTCGTGCGCCCGCCGCGGTGTCGGCGCCGCCGACCCGACCGC
Organism: Lentzea chajnantorensis; assembly: GCF_054300775.1. NCBI lineage: Bacteria > Bacillati > Actinomycetota > Actinomycetes > Pseudonocardiales > Pseudonocardiaceae > Lentzea > Lentzea chajnantorensis. The sequence goes on from NZ_JBSDZT010000002.1 coordinate 3,509,455, forward strand.
GGCGCCGGCCCGGTTCTCCGCCGGGAACAGCGAGATCGCGAACGAGCACACCGCGATCACCATGGCGTTGCGCGTGCCGACCTTGGAGAACTGCTGCGGCCCCTGCGCGGGTGCCAGGTGCACGGCCACGATCAGCTCGTCCGGCTCCAGCGCGTTCCGCTTGACCCCCAGGTAGAACTCGGCGGCCGGGATCATCCGCGTGCCGCGCGCGGAGGCCACTTCGACCACCGCGTCCGACGCCAGCAGCACCGGGTGCGTGTCCCCGGCGGGCGAGGCGGCGCCCAGGTTGCCGCCGACCGTGCCGCGGTTGCGGATCTGCGGCGAACCGACGGTCCGCGACGCCATCGCGAGCCCGGGGTGCGTGGTCCCGAGCTCGTCGATGATCCGCGCGTACGGCACCCCGGAGCCGATCCGCGCCTCGGTGACCGTGCGCAGCTCCTCGACGCGCGTCAGGTCGAGCAGCGCGGCCGGTCTGCGGTGGTCGAAGTTCAGTTCCACCATCACGTCCGTGCCACCGGCGATCGGCACGGCGTCGGGGCGCGCGGCCTTCAGTTCCAGCGCTTCGGCGAGCGTGGCCGGTCGGAGGAAGTCCATCGTCAGCTACCTCGGTAGGTGGAGTAGGCGAACGGCGAGAGGAGCAGCGGCACGTGGTAGTGCTGCGCCGGGTCGGAGTAGTCGAACGTGAGCACGACCTCGGGGAAGAACGGCGCGGCCTGCGCCGTGTCGAACACCAGCCGGTACACCCCGGCCTCCAGGCCGTCACCCCACCCGGTGACCCGGCCGTCCGCGTTCGTCTCGGCGGCGGCCACCTCGGTCCCGTCTCGGCGCTGCAGCGACACGGCGATGCCGGCGAACGGCCTTCCGCGGGCCGCGTCCAGCACGTGCGTGGAGATCGTCACTCGCCCTCCCCTCCGGTTGTGAGCCAGTACACAGACTCAGTGGTACAGGCAGCTACGGCGTGGCACATGAATCCGAGGACTCCTGGAGGTAACGAATTTGTGCTTTCCTACAAACCCGGATGGACGAGAGTGACACCCCATGTTGCTGCTGCGGACGTTGCTCGGCATGACGGAACTGCGGCTGAGCCTGCGGACCGGTGCGGACCAGCTCGACCGCGCGGTCACCCGCGTGTACGGAACGGAGCTGCCCGACCCCAGCCGGTACCTCTCCGGCGGTGAGCTGGTGCTGTCCGGGCTGCTGTGGCACCACGGCCCGCGCGACTCCGAGACGTTCGTCCGCTCACTGGCCGCCGCGGACGTCGCCGGCCTCGCCGCCAGCGAGACCGAGGACAGGCAGCTGCCCGCCGACCTCGTGACCGCCTGCGAACGCCACCGCGTGCCGTTGCTGGAGGTCCCCGTCGACCTGTCGTTCGCGACGATCACCGAACGCGTGTCGACGGAGCTCGTCGGCCTGAGCCGCCACCGGCGCCTGCTGAACGTCGTCGCGGAGGGCGCCGGGCTGCCCGCGCTGCTGGCCGCGGGCAGCCACGAGCTCCGCGCCCGCTGCTGGGTGCTGTCCACGACCGGCCGGGTCGTCGCGGGCGGCGAGCTGCCGGACCGGGTGGCACTGGTGAAGGAGTTCCTGCAGGCCGACCGGTTGCCGAAGGCGGTCAGGGGTACCACGCTCGTGCCCGTCTCCGAACGCGGCGGCACCCGGCTCACCAGCTGGATCCTCGTCGTCGCCGGCGAACCGCAGCCGGAGGCCGCCGCCGAGCTCGCCTCGCTCGTCGCACTCGAACGCCTGCGCCAGGCCCAGGGCCGCCGGATCGAGAACCGCACCGCGGCACCGCTGCTGACCGCCGTGCTCACCGGCGCACCCGACCTCGACTCCCGCCTTGCCGCCGCCGGTCTGGAGAACACCCCGCTGCGCGTCCTGTGCGCGGTCACCGGGGACCAGCGCGCCGACCTCGCCGCCGCCGTGCTGGAGGAGGCGCTGCCGCAGGCGCTCGTCACCCCGGTCGGCGACACCGTCTACGCCGTCGCGAAAGCCGATGACTCGGTGCCCGCCGAGGTGCGCGAGGCGCTGAGGGTCGTGGAACCCGGCCTCGGCTCGTCCCGCGTGCTCGTCGGCATCAGCTCCCCGGTCACCGCACGAGGCCTGCGCGGCGCGGCCGAGGAGGCGACCCACGCCCGCCGGCTCGGCGAACGGCGCGGCGGCCGCACGTGCGTGGTGGCGGGCGAGGAGATCGCCCTGCACCAGCTGCTGCTCGCCGGGGTGCCCGAGGAACTGCGGTCCTCGTTGCGGCGCAGGCTCCTCGGCCCGGTGCTCGACTACGACGCCGAGCACGGGTCCGACCTGGCCGGGACGCTGCGGGTGTTCCTCGGCTGCGGCGGTTCGTGGACGACGGCGGCGCAGAAGCTGCACGTGCACGTCAACACGCTGCGGTACCGGGTGGGCCGGGTGGAGGAGCTGCTCGGCGTCGACCTGACCGAGTTCGAGTCCCGCGTAGACCTGTTCCTGGCACTGCAAACGCACTAGAACCCGTGTCGCGTTGTCAGTCTGACGGCTGATCCCGGTCGAGCCTTCAGGCTGATGCCGCCGGACACCCGCGTTTCCTACCGTTCCCGGACATGAGGATCGTCGTGGTCGCCGTGCTGGTGCTGATGAGCGGCTGCTCGGCGGCCACCGACGCCCGGCTGGTCGTGGAGGGGACGGGAACCGCCGACCAGCTCACGTACATGTTCCCCGGCGAGGACGAGCGGACCCTCAAGAACCCGGACGTGCCGTGGCAGCGCAGGGGAGCGCGCAAGGGCCGGTTCGTGGTGCGGCTGGAGGGCGTGCGGGGCGAGCTGACCTGCAAGATCATCATCAACGGCCGCCAGGTCAAGACCGCGACCTCCGCCTCCGGCGCCGCGCTCGCGTGCGATCACTCGATGGCCGTCTGATGTAAGCGGTGCGAAAGACCGTAGCTTCACCTACTCGGGGAGGTTACCGGTGATGAGTGACGTTGTGGCTGGTAGGAACGCTGCCGGCGAGGTTCGTTCCCGCGGTTCGCACGGCATTCCGGCGCAGTTGCGGCCACCGGCGCCGCCGAAGCACTTCGTCGGGCGCGCGGGAGAACTCGAACAGTTGCGGCCCAACGGGGTGACGGTCATCAGCGGCCCTGCCGGCGTGGGCAAGACCGCGCTGGCCCTGAAGTGGCTGCGCGACCGCGGCAGCGGCGACCAGCTGCACGTCGACCTGACCGTGCGCGAACCGGTCGAGGTCCGGCTCGGCCGCCTGCTGCGCGCACTGCGGCTCACCCACGTCGACCGCGCCGACCGCGCGGCGGCGTTCCGGTCGATCGTGCTGCGGCAGAGGATCACCCTGCTGCTGGACAACGCGAGCAGCGCCGAGCAGGTGCGGCCGTTCCTGCCCGCCCGCGGCACGGTCCTCGTGACGAGCCGCGCACCGCTGGACCTCGACGCGCCCGTGGTCGAGCTCGACCCGCTGACCGACGAGGACGGCAGCCTCCCGCCCCTGCTCGACCTGTCCTACGTGGAGCTCCCGGAACGGCAGGCCCGCCTGTACCGGCTGTGCGCGTGGCACCCCGGCGCCCACTTCGACGTGCCCGAGGCAGCGGCGATCGCCGGCGAGTCCGAGTGCGACGTCGAGGACGCGCTGGACGACCTCGTCGAGAAGGCATTGCTGACCGAAGTGGGCGACGACGCGTTCCGCTTCCATGACCTCGTGCGTGCCCATGCGCGCGCAAAACGCCATGCGAGTTAAATGTCTTTCCGCGCGATCTAACGGCATTGCTCATCAGTGAAGGAACAGGTCGGCCATTTAACGGTTGTCCACAGCGGGTGGCCCATTCGGGAATCCGATTCGGTCTTATCCTTCGCGGCATGCCGAAGGATTTCCGGGCCACGACCCTCGAACGCGCCATCGGCCGGCGCCTGGCAGGGTGGCGGGACGAGCGGCAGCTCAGCCTGACCGAGGCCGGGCAGCGGGTGGGCTTCAGCAGCGCCAAGCTGTCGATGATGGAGAACGCCGTGCAGCCCTCCGCGGTGCTCGACATCATGGCGCTCGGATACGTGTACCAACTGCCGTCCGAGGAATGGCAGGCCGTGGTGCGACAGGCGCAGTATGCGGAACAGGTGCGCGCGCTCGACAATGCGCCGTTGTTCGACCCGGCCGCCGACTTCGCGAATCTTGTGTTCGAGGCAACGGTGTTGCGGACGTTCACGACGGACCTCGTCCCACCCCTGTTCCAGCTCGCCGACTACGCGAGGGCCGTGCTGCACCACGACCCGCCGCGCGCCGAGCACCAGGCGGCGGCGCGGGAGGCGTGGACGAGCCGCGTCGGTGGCCGCGACCCGTTGCGGGTGCAGGCGGTCCTCGCCGAACCGGTGCTGCGGCCCGTGGTCGGCGGCCCGCGGGTGATGAAGGCGCAGCTGCTGCACCTGATGGAGCTGAGCGAGCTGGACGGGGTGTCGCTGCGGATCGTGCCGCACAGCGCGGGCGCACACCCGGCGATGGGCACGCCGTTCACGTTGCTCAGCTTCGCGCACCGCCAGCACAACGACGTGGCGTACTTCGAGACGTTCGTCCAGGGGACGTACGTCGAGGACCCCGTGCAGACCGAGGGGTGTGCGCGGCGGTTCGGGGCGGTGAGCGACCTCGCGCTGGGGGAGGGCGAGTCGCTGGAGCTGATCGCGGAGGCGGCGGCGGAGCTGTGAAGCACGCCCCACCAGCGTTGATGTCGGGTTGCTGAGAAAAGTCCGGATCAGCTGCTGACCTGCGACAGGATCGGGACGCACCCCACCCCGACTCCAGGAGGCGGCATGTACCGCAGATTCGGTGTCCTGTTCGCGGCGGTTCTGGGCGTCACGCTCACCGCTGCCGCGCCGGCCACCGCAGACGCGTCCGGGCAGCACGGGCGGTTCCCGGCGGAGTTCTCCCTGCCCGCCGGGTGGCAGCCCGAGGGCATCGCGATCGCCGGGACCACCGCCTACTTCGGTTCGCGGGCCGACGGCTCCATCTACGCGGCCGACCTGCGGACCGGCAAGGGCGCGGTGCTGGCCAAGGGACCCGGCACGCCCTCGCTCGGCATGAAGGTCGACGAGCGCAAACGGCTGTGGGTCGCGGGCGGTGCCGGTGGCGACGCACGGGTCTATGACACGCGCACGGGTGCGCTGCTGGCGAAGTTCCAGTTCGCCACCGCGGACACGTTCGTCAACGACGTCATACTCACGGACAAGTCGGCGTGGTTCACCGACTCGCGCAAGGCGGTGCTGTACCAGGTGCCGCTGAGCCTCACGCCGCACTCGACGCTCGACCTCACCGGTGACCTCGTCGTCACCCCCGGCGCGACGAACCTGAACGGCATCGTGACCGGACTCGACGGCGGCCTGATCGTCGTCCAGAGCAACACCGGAATGCTGTTCCGCGTCGACCCGCGCACCGGTAAGACCACCGGCATCGATTTGAACGGTCAAACACTCACCAATGGTGACGGTCTGTTGCGTGAGGGACGTCAGTTGTACGTGGTGCAAAACCGCTTGAACAAAGTCGCGCGCTACACGCTCAGCCGTGATGGCGCGACGCTGGCCGCGGAACGAACTGACGCGCGGTTCGACGTGCCGACCACGGTGGCCGCGTTCGGAAAGCGCCTGTACCTGCCGAACGCCCGGTTCACGACCCCGCCCACGCCGGAGACCACCTACGACGTGGTCTCCGTGACCCGCCCGTAGAACTAGGCCGTCCGGGGGTTCTCGCAGGGCAAGAACCCCCGGACTGGGTGTTGCGGCAGTCACCTGACTGGGTAGCCTGCTGACCGCGTACAGCAGGTGATCGCTGCCATTCGGTGACGAAGATCTTTTCTTGTTACCATTTTGCAGCCGAAGGAGTGACGTGGATAACCCGCAGCGCTAGCCGTGGGACACATGGAGACGAAGAGCGCTGTGAACGAGAAGAGCGGCTACGCACCGACCGACTACCGGACCATTAGGTCGCGGTTGGCCGGAGTGGTCGTCGTTCCCAGCGTCGTCCTGCTGGTCATGTGGGCGGTCTTCTCGTCGTACACCGTTTTCGACGGTTTCCACATGCGCTCCGCCGCGGCCGAGGTGAAGGACGTGACGATCCCGTCCGTGCAGGCGTTCGTCGGTCTCCAGCAGGAACGCCGGCTGAGCCTCGTGCTGCTCAGCAAGGCCGGCGGCACCGACGCGAGCGCGCTGCGGCAGCAGCAGGCCGAGACCGACGAGTCCGTCACCAGGATGAAAGCGGCGTTCGCGGACCTGACCGACGGCGCGCCGCAGGACGTCATCGACCGGGTCACCGCGCTCACCACCGCGCTGGACGAGCTCGGGCAGCACCGCTCGCGGGTCGAGTCGGGCACCGGCAACCCGCAGGAGGTCTACGACTACTACAACGGTCTCGTCGACGCGGGCGTCGCGCTGTTCTCCCGGCAGGCGCGGCAGGTGCCCGACGCCGAGGCCGGCCAGTCCACCGTGCAGGCCGTCACGATCTTCCAGTCCGCCGACTGGATGTCCCGCGCCGCCACCGTCGGCTCCCGCGGCCTGCTCAACCGGTCGTTCACCCCCGCGGAGCGCGTGGAGTTCGCCCGCCTGGTCGGCGCCTACCACTCCGGTGTCGACGCCACGATCCCGTTCGCGCTGGAGCAGCCCCGCCTGCAGTACGACGCGCTGCGCACCAGCTCCGAGTACCGCGCGCTGGCCGACCTCGAGGGCCGCATCATCAACGGCGACACCGCCGTCAGCGACCAGCAGTGGCGGGCCGCTGCCGGTCCGGTGCACGAGCGGCTCGTCGCCATCGCCGTCCGGCAGGCGGAGGACGCGACGAACCTGGGGCTGGAGAAGGCCGGCAACCGGTTGACCGCCGTGCTCGTCGGCAGCCTGGTCGCGTTGCTCGCGGTCGTCGTCGGCATCGTGCTCGCGCTGCGCATCTCCCACCGGCTGGTGAGCCGGGCGCTGGTCACGCGGCTCGCCTCGCTGCGGGAGGACACGCTGCGGCTCGCGCAGGAACGGCTGCCGCACATCGTGGCCCGCCTGCGCGGGGGCGAGCAGGTCGACGTCCACCGCGACATGCCGCCGCTGGACTACGGCAACGACGAGATCGGCCAGGTCGCTGACGCGTTCAACACCGCCCAGTACACGGCGGTCGCGGCCGCGGTGAAGGAGACGCAGGCCCGCGAGGGCGTGAACCGGGTGTTCCTCGACATCGCGCACCGCAACCAGGGGCTCGTGCACCGCCAGCTCAAGATCCTCGACAAGCTGGAGCGCGAGGAGGAGAACCCGGACCAGCTCGACTCGCTGTTCCAGCTCGACCACCTCGCCACCCGCGCCCGCCGCAACGCCGAGAACCTGATCATCCTCGCCGGTGAGCAGCCCGGCAGGCAGTGGCGCAAGCCGGTGCGGCTGAGCGACGTCCTGCGCGCCGCCGTCGCCGAGACCGAGCAGTACGTCCGGGTCAAGGTCAACCCGGTGCCCGACCGCGCGCTCGTGGGCGTGGCCGTCGCCGACACCATCCACCTGCTCGCCGAGCTCGTCGACAACGCCACGGCGTTCTCCTCGCCGCGCTCCGAGGTCGTCGTCCACTCGAACGCCGCGCCGCACGGCATCGTGATCGAGATCGAGGACCACGGGCTCGGCATGACGCGGGAAGAACGCCTGCAGGCCAACGCGAAGCTCTCCAACCCGCCGGACTTCGAGACCATGGCGTTCCGCGGCGAGTCGCGGCTGGGCCTCTTCGTCGTCGCCCGGCTCGCCGCCCGCCGCGGCATCAAGGTGGAGCTGCGCGACTCGCCCTACGGCGGCACGGTCGCGCTGTGCGTGCTGCCGCCGCAGCTGGTGGCGCCGCACAACACCGCGGGCGACATCAGCGAGACCACGCAGATGCCGGTGCGGTCGTTCCACGACCAGCACCACGGCCACGCCGAGGAACACCCGAGCTTCCCGGTCAGGCTGCCGCAGAGGACGGTGAGCGCGGCGGCGCCGGACGAGGTGGCGGAGGCGCTCGTGAACCCGCGGCCCGTCCCGTCCGTTCCCGAAGCGGGTGGTCCGGTGGCGCCGGAACAGACGGCGCCGCAACCGGGTACCCCGGAACCGGCCCCGGACGGGAAGCCTGCGCTTCCCCGCAGGAAGAAGCGGCAGAACCTGGCGCCGCAGCTCGTGCAACCGGGCGAGGTGCCGCATGCTGAGCCGGTGACCGGCGAAAGGTCGGCCGAGCGGACCCGTGACGGGCTCGCCGCGTTCCAGCGCGGCACCCGTGACGCCCGGCTGACCGACGACTGGAGATCAGAAGGAGCCCCCTCGTCATGAAGGACAAGACCAGCCAGCACGGTGAGCTCAACTGGCTGCTGGAGGACCTGATCCAGCGGGTGGTCGGCGCGCGGCACGCGGTGGTGCTGTCCGCCGACGGACTCCTGCTCGGCCGTTCGGCCGGGCTCTCCCGCGACGACTCGGAGCACCTGTCGGCGATGGCGTCGGCGTTCCAGTCGCTCGCCCGCGGCACCGGGCGCCACTTCGGCGGTGGCGCGGTGCGGCAGACCATCGTCGAGATGGAGCACGCCTACCTGTTCGTCACGGCGGCGGGGCACGGTGCGTGCCTCGCGCTGCTCGGCGAGGAGGACGCGGACATGGGCATGATCGCCTACGAGATGAACATGCTGGTGAAACGGGTGGGCACGTACCTCTCGTCGGCCCCCCGCGCAGAAACGGCGCCCGTGCCCTCGGCACGAGAGTCCCGCTGATGTCCTCCCGCGAGGACTGGTGGTACGACGAGGCCGCGGGGCCGCTGGTGCGGCCCTACGCCATGGTGCGCGGCCGCACCCGGCCGAACGCGCCGGACCTGCACCTCGTGACGCAGGTCCGCACGTCCTCGTTTGCGTCCGACCAGACGTCGCTGACGGTCGAGCATCGCGAGATCATGTCGTTGTGCGTGCGCCCGCTGTCGGTCGCCGAGGTGGCCGCCTACCTCGACGTCCCGCTCGTCGTGGTCAAGGTGCTGCTCTCGGACCTCATCGAGCGCGGCGACGTGATCGTGCAGAACTCCGCACCGCGAGTTCCCGACCGGGATCTCCTGCAGGCCGTACTGGATGGTGTTCGTGGGATCTGACGACCAGCTGACCGTGCCGACCTCGGTCAAGATCGTCATCGCGGGCGGTTTCGGCACCGGCAAGACCACCATGGTCTCGTCGGTCTCCGAGATCCCGCCGCTGAAGACCGAGGAGCTGCTCACCGAGGCCGGTGTGCACGTCGACGACCTGGCCGGCATCGAGGGCAAGAACACCACGACGGTGGCGCTCGACTTCGGCCGCATCACGATCAACGCGAGCGTGGTGCTCTACCTGTTCGGGACGCCCGGCCAGAACAGGTTCTGGTTCATGTGGGACGAGCTGGCCCACGGGGCGATCGGCGCCGTCGTGCTGGTCGACACCCGCCGGCTCGACTCGTCGTTCCCGTCCATCGACTTCTTCGAGCACCGCGGCATCCCGTTCATCGTGGCGGTCAACTGCTTCGACGGCGGGCAGCTCTACACCGTGGACGAGGTGCGCCACGCCCTCGACCTCGACGACGCGATCCCGGTGCTGCTGTGCGACGCCCGCGACCGCGAGTCGTCGAAGGCGGTGCTGGTCGGCCTGATCCAGCACTCGATGAACCGCCTGGCGCCGGCCTGAGGGTCAGCTCGTCAGCGCGGAAGACGCCAAGCCCGGCCCGGCCTCCGCAACACCGGCACCCCGCCCCCTGCCTGCGAACGCACGCGGGGACCTTTCGTACCCTCTGAGAGTACGAAAGGTCCCCGCGTGCGTTCTACCGGGCGTAGTTGTGGAACCCGCGGCCGGACTTCTTGCCCAGCAGACCCGCGTCCACCATGCGCAGCAGCAGCGGCGGCGGCGAGTACAGCGGCTCCTTGAACTCCTCGTACATCGACTCGGCGATGGCCTTCGTGGTGTCGAGGCCGATCAGGTCGGTCAGCCGCAGCGGCCCCATCGGGTGGGCGCAGCCGAGCACCATGCCGTTGTCGATGTCGTCGGCCGAGGCGAACCCGGACTCCAGCATGCGGATCGAGGAGAGCAGGTAGGGGATCAGCAGCGCGTTGACCACGAAGCCGGCGCGGTCCTGCGAGCGGATGACCTCCTTGTGCAGGGTGCCGCGCACGAACGCCTCGGCGCGCTCCTGCGTGGCGGCGCCGGTCAGCAGCGACGGCACGATCTCGACGAGCTTCAGCACCGGCACCGGGTTGAAGAAGTGCACGCCGATGACGTGCTCCGGCCGGTTGGTGGCCATGCCGAGCTTCATGATCGGGATCGATGACGTGTTGGAGGCGAAGATCGCGTCCTCGTCCGTCACGACCTTGTCGAGCGCGGCGAAGACCTCGGTCTTGACCTGCTCGTTCTCCGCGACCGCCTCGACCACGAACTGCCGGTCGGCGAAGTCGCCGATGTCCGTGGTGAACCGGATCCGCCCCAGCGCGGCCGCCCGGTCGTCCTCGGTCAGCTTGCCCGACTTCACGCCCCTGGCCAGCGACGAGGCGATCCGCCCCTGCGCTGCCTCGGCCGCACCCGCGTTGACCTCGACGACGATGACGTCGAGCCCCGCACGAGCGCTCACCTCGGCGATCCCGGAGCCCATGAGGCCGGAACCGACGACTCCCACACGTTGAATGTCACTCACGGGCCCGATCCTGCCACGACCGGCTCGAAACGAGGTGGTGCTGGTCCGGACGGGGGTGTGGTCCTCCGCAGTTCCGCAGCTGCGGACGAGCACCACAAAACGAACGGTCTTCCTCATGGTGACCGGAAAAAGGAGTTGAAAAGATCGAGCTCATCGAAAAGGAATTGGGGGAGTTCGATGTTCTCAGTTGTCGCGCCCACCGCCCACGAACCGGTCGGCGGACTCGCCGGGTGGGCCGTGGGCCTGATGGAGTCGCTCGGCGGCGTGGGCGCTGCCGTGGTGGTCGGCTTGGACAACCTCTTCCCGCCCATCCCGAGCGAGATCGTCCTGCCACTGGCGGGTTTCTCCGCGGCCAGGGGCGTGTTCAGCCTGGGGGAGGCGCTCTTCTGGACCACGGTCGGCTCCGTCGTGGGCGCGGTCGTCGTGTACCTCGCCGGAATGCTGCTCGGCCGCGAACGCACCCGCACCCTCGTCGCGAAGATCCCGCTCGTGCAGGTCTCCGATTTCGACCGGACCGAGAAGTGGTTCGCCGAACACGGCGCGAAAGCGGTTTTCTTCGGGCGCATGGTGCCGTTGTTCCGCAGTTTCATCTCGCTGCCCGCGGGAGTGGAGCGGATGGGCTTCGCGAAGTTCCTGCTGCTGACCACGCTGGGCAGCCTGATCTGGAACACGGTGTTCGTGGGCGCGGGGTACCTGCTCGGCGCGAACTGGTACCTGGTCGACGAGTACGCCGGGGTGTTCCAGAAGGCCGTGCTCGCGGCGGTCGTGCTGGCCGCCGGGTGGTTCGTGGTCATCCGCCTGCGGGAACGGCGGTCGGCGCGTGCCCGGTGACGGCTACGCTGCCGGGGTGCTGTTCGACCGCGGTGGGCTGCTGCGCCGTGCCGCGCGCCGGACGGCCGGGCTGGCGGTCGGGGGAGCGTCCGCGTTCGCCGAGCTCGCCTTCGTGGTCTGCGCCGCGGCCCTGCTGGGGGTGAGGTCCGCGCGACCAGCGGTGTTCACGACGGCCAGGGTGCTCGCCGAGTTCGAGGGCCGGCGGATCGAGCGCTTCCACGGGCAGGGCAGCGCGGGGGACTTCACCGGCCGGCGGGCGTTGCGGTACCTGGGTGTGCGCTGGCTCGTCGGCGGGCTCGGCGCGGGCGTGCTGCTGCTGATCGTCCTCGGTGCCGGCACGGCCGCGGTCATGGTGTGGCAGATGGTCTTCGGCACGGGCAGCCCGAGCCGGATGAGCTGGTACGACCCGATCACGTTCGTGCTGTTCGGCACGCTGCTGGTGTTCATGACGGTGCAGGCGCTGCTCGGTGTGGAGCGCCTCGACCTCGGGCTGGCGCGCCACTTCCTCGGCCCGACCGCGCAGGAGGTGTTGCGGCGCAGGGTCTCCGAGCTGACCGTGAGCCGCGCGGAGGTGGTCGAGGCGATCACCGAGGAGCGCCGGCGGATCGAACGCGACCTGCACGACGGCGTGCAGCAGCGGGTGGTCGCGCTGGGCGTGCTGCTGGGCAGGGCGAGCCGCCGTGCCGACCAGGCGCCGGACCTGCTGGAGCAGGCCCGCGAGGAGGCCGGACGGGTGCTGCTGGAGCTGCGCGAGGTGAGCTGGCGGGTGTACCCGGCCGGGTTGGACAGCGGCGGGCTGCACGCGGCACTGGAGTCACTGGCCGAACGCGCCGGCGTTCCGGTGCGCCTGCGCTACGCGCTCACCGAACGCCCTCCCGGCACCGTCGAGGTGCCCGCGTACTTCGTCGCCTCCGAGGCCGTCACCAACGTCGGCAAGCACGCCGGCGCCACCCGGATCGACCTGTCGGTGAGCAGGCGGGGCAGCATGGTCGTCGTGCGGATCGAGGACGACGGCGCGGGTGGCGCCGACCCGGCGGGCAGTGGGCTGTCCGGACTGGCGCGGCGGGTGGCCGCGGTGGACGGCGTGTTCACAGTGGACAGTCCACCCGGTGGCCCGACCGTGATCACCGCGGAGCTGCCGTGCGCGTCGTGATCGCCGAGGACTCGACGCTGCTGCGCGAGGGCCTGGTCCGCCTGCTGGCCGAGGAGGGGCACGAGGTGGTGGCCGCCGTCGGTGACGCCACCGCGTTGCTGGAGCGGACCGAGGAACACCGGCCCGACCTGGTGCTCACCGACGTGCGGATGCCGCCCGGCCACACCGACGAGGGGCTGCGGGCCGCGCTGGAGATCCGCCGGCGCTGGCCGGAGGTCGCCGTCCTGGTGCTGTCGCAGTACGTCGAGAAGCGCTACGCGACCGAGCTGATCACCACCGGGGGTGGCCGCGTCGGGTACCTGCTCAAGGACCGGGTGATGGACGTCGGCGAGTTCCTCGGCGCGCTGGAACGGGTGGCCGCCGGCGGCGAGGCGTTCGACCCGGACGTGGTCCGCGCGCTGATCACCCGCAGCGCGCACGCCGACCCGCTGGCCGGACTGACCGCGCGAGAACGCGACGTGCTGGAGAAGATGGCGCAGGGGCACAGCAACCCCGGCATCGGCCAAGCGCTCAGCATCTCGCGCAGCGCCGTGGAGAAGCACATCAACGCGATCTTCGAGAAGCTCGGCCTCACCGACAGCGCCGCCTACAGCAGGCGGGTGCTCGCGATCGTGCGCTACCTGCAGGGCTGACCGCCGCACGAAACCGCGCGGCGGCCGGCCCAGGCCCTAATCCAGCTCCGCCTCCGCCTTGGCGATGGCGGCGAACTCCTCCTCCGGCGCGTTCGCCACGAGGTGGTGCCGGCTGTAGAACCAGAAGTACGCCACCGCGATCAGCACGATGCCCGCGGTGACGCCCGCCGCGACCTCGTCCACGAAGAACGTCGCGATGACCGCCGCGACCGCCAGCACCAGCGCCACACCGGTGGTCGCGGTGCCACCGGGGGTCCGGTAGGGCCGCGGCAGGTCCGGTGCCGTCTTCCGCAGGACGATGTGCGACACCATCATCAGCACGTACGACAGCGCCGCGCCGAACACCGCGATGTTGATGATCCGCGCGCCGCCGTTCACCGGGTCGACCGTCTTCATCGTGGTGGCCAGGACGAAACCGATGGTGCCCGGCACGATCAACGCGAGGTACGGCGTCTTGCGCTTGCCGGTCTTCGACAGCCAGCGCGGCAGGTACCCGGCGCGCGACAACGCGAACAGCTGCCGCGAGTAGGCGTAGATGATCGAGAAGAACGACGCCACCAGACCGGCGAGGCCGACGTAGTTCACGAGCTGTGCCAGGAAGGTGTCCCCGCCGTAGGCCGCGCGCACCGCCTCCGGCAACGGGTTGCCCGACTCCTTCAGCGCGTTCGCGCCCGCACCGCCCGGTGCGACCAGCAGGATCGCCGCCGCGAACACCAGCAGCGCGATCATCGCGGCGATGATGCCGCGCGGCATGTCGCGCTTGGGGTCGCGGGCCTCCTCCGCGGCGAGCGGAACCCCTTCCACCGCCAGGAAGAACCAGATCGCGAACACGATCGCGCCCCACGCCCCCGTGACGCCCATCGGCAGGAACGAGCCGTCGCCGATGTCGAACAGCTTCGCGGAGTCGAACTTCGGGATCATGCCCGCCACGAACGCCACCAGCGCGACCACGGCGACACCGGTGATGACGAACATCAGCCGCAGCGCCTCGCCCACGCCGTACAGGTGGATGCCCACGAAGACCACGTAGCACGCCAGGTACACCGGCCACGTCGCGTCGAGCAGGCCGAGCGCCTTGATGTAGTCGCCGATGAACACCGAGATCGCCGCGGGCGCCATGGCGTACTCGATGAGGATCGCGATACCCGTTGCGTAGCCGCCCAACGGGCCGAGCGCGCGCCGTGCGAAGCCGTAGCCCGCACCGGCGACGGGGAGTGCGGAGGCGAGCTCGGCCAGGCCGAACACCATGCACGTGTACATCGTGGCCATCAGGACGGTGGCGACGAGCAACCCGCCCCAGCCGCCCTGCGCGAGGCCGAAGTTCCACCCGGCGAAGTCACCGGAGATCACGTACGAGACACCCAGCCCGGCGAGCAGGACCCAGCCCGCCGCCCCTCGCTTCAGCTGCCGGTGCTCCAGGTAGTCGCTGCTCACCTTCTCGTACTCGACATGCTTGGCCATATGGACTCCCATTAGTCCTTTAAGCAGTGGTTGAGGGTGGCGCTCATCACCCGGCGGTGTCAAGATGATGCCGCCAATGGCTCGCATGCATACCTTTGGAGGAACGCGGAATGCTGACCGTCGAGGAGTTGCGCGCGGCCGTGGACGCCGGGGAGATCGACACCGTCCTCGTCGCGATCGTGGACATGCAGGGGCGCCTGCAGGGCAAGCGGTGCGCGGCGCGGTACTTCCTCGACGAGGTCCTCGGGCACTCCGCGGAGGGCTGCAACTACCTCATGGCGGTCGACGTCGAGATGAACCCGGCCAGCGGCTTCGCGATGTCGAGCTGGGAGCACGGGTACGGCGACTTCGTGATGAAGCCGGACGTGGACACCCTGCGCCGGGTGCCGTGGCAGGAGGGCACCGCGCTGATCATGTGCGACGTGGTGTGGGAGAACGGCGACCCGGTCGTCGCCTCGCCGCGGCAGGTCCTGCGCAGGCAGCTCGACCGGCTCTCCGAGCTCGGCCTGGAGGCCCACGTCGGCACCGAGCTGGAGTTCATCGTCTTCGACGACACCTACGAGCAGGCCTGGAACTCCGGCTACCGCAACCTCACGCCCTCCAACCAGTACAACGTCGACTACTCGTTGCTGGGCACCGCGCGCGTGGAACCGTTGCTGCGCGCCATCCGCAACGGCATGACGGGCGCGGGCATGGTCGTCGAGTCCGCCAAGGGCGAGTGCAACCCCGGCCAGCACGAGATCGCCTTCCGCTACACCACGGCGCTGCGCACGTGCGACCAGCACGCCATCTACAAGAACGGCGCCAAAGAGATCGCCGCGCAGCAGGGCAAGTCGCTCACGTTCATGGCGAAGTACAACGAGCGCGAGGGCAACTCGTGCCACATCCACCTGTCGTTGCGCTCCCGGGACGGCGACCCGGTCTTCGCGCAGGGTCACGGCATGTCGGAGCTGATGCGGCACTTCCTCGCGGGCCAGCTGGCCGCGCTGCGCGAGCTCACCTACTTCCTCGCCCCGAACGTCAACTCCTACAAGCGGTACGTCGAGGGCTCGTTCGCGCCGACCGCGGTGGCGTGGGGCCGGGACAACCGCACGTGCGCGTTGCGGGTCGTCGGCCACGGCCAGTCGCTGCGGTTCGAGAACCGCGTGCCCGGCGGTGACGTGAACCCCTACCTCGCGGTGGCGGCGTTGATCGCGGCGGGCCTGCGCGGTGTGGAGCGGAAGCTCCCGCTGGAGGACGAGTTCGTCGGCAACGCCTACGTCTCCGACCGGCCGACCGTGCCGACGACCCTGCGCGAGGCGGCGGACCTGCTGGCGGCCAGCGAGCTCGCCCGCGACGCGTTCGGCGCCGAGGTGGTCGACCACTACCTCAACGCCGCGAAGGTGGAGCTGAAGGCGTTCGACGCGGCGGTCACCGACTGGGAGAAGGTGCGCGGTTTTGAGCGCCTCTGAGCCCCTCGTCGGCATCAGCACCTACCTGGAGCGCACCCGGTTCGGCCACTGGGACGTGGAGGCCGCCGTGCTCCACCGCGGCTACCTCGACTGCGTGGTCGCGGCCGGTGCCAACCCGGTGATGCTGCCGCCGGTCGGCACGTGGACCGCCCAGAGCGTCGCGTTCCTCGACGCGCTGGTGATCGCCGGCGGCGCCGACGTCGACCCCGCCACCTACGGTGCCGAACCGGACCCGCGTACCGGGCCACCGCGCCGCGACCGCGACGAGGCCGAGTTCGCGCTGGTCGAGGCGGCGCTGAAGCTCGACCTGCCGGTGCTGGGCGTGTGCCGCGGCATGCAGGTGCTCAACGTGGCGCTCGGCGGCACGCTGCACCAGCACGTCGAGGGCCACAACCCGGCGCCCGGCGTGTTCGAGCACACCGACGTCGCGGTCGAACCGGGCACCGCGCTGCACCGGGTCCTCGGCGACCGGACCACCGTGCAGTGCCACCACCACCAGGCGCTGGACCGGGTCGCCGACGGCCTGCGGGTCACGGCGCTGGCCCCGGACGGGACGGTCGAGGCCGTGGAGCTGGAGGGCGCGCGGTTCGTCGTCGGCGTGCAGTCGCACCCGGAGCAGGACATCGAGGACCTGAGGCTGTTCGAAGCACTCGTGGACGTGGCAAGGAGCGCAACGCTGTGACCTTTGACGTCATCAACCCGGCCACCGAGGAGGTCGTGCGGTCCGTGCCGCACACCACCCTCGGCGACACGGACGCGGCGATCGGCCGGGCGCACAAGGCGTTCCAGGGCTGGCGCGCCGTCGCCCCCGGTGACCGCGCGCGGTTGCTGCGCCGGTTCGCCGAGGTCGTCGACGCGCACGTCGAGGAGCTGGCGCGGCTGGAGGTCGAGAACTCCGGGCACACCATCGGCAACGCCCGCTGGGAGGCCGGCAACGTCCGCGACGTGCTGCAGTACTACTCCGCGGCACCGGAGCGGTTGTTCGGCAAGCAGATCCCGGTCGCCGGCGGGCTGGACGTGACGTTCCACGAACCGCTCGGCGTCGTCGGCGTGATCGTGCCGTGGAACTTCCCGATGCCCATCGCCGGCTGGGGCTTCGCACCCGCGCTCGCCGCGGGGAACACGGTGGTGCTCAAGCCGGCGGAGGTCACGCCGCTCACCGCGATCCGGCTCGGCGAGCTCGCGCTGGAGGCGGGCCTGCCCGAGGGCGTCTTCCAGGTGCTGCCGGGCAAGGGCAGCGTCGTCGGCACCCGGTTCGTCACGCACCCGTTGGTGCGCAAGGTCGTGTTCACCGGCTCCACGCAGGTGGGCAAGCAGATCATGGCCGGCTGCGCGGACCAGGTGAAGCGGGTGACGCTGGAGCTCGGCGGCAAGTCGGCCAACATCGTCTTCGCGGACTCCGACCTGGAGAAGGCGGCCGCGACCGCGCCGTACGGGGTGTTCGACAACGCCGGGCAGGACTGCTGCGCCCGGTCCCGGATTCTGGTGCAGGCGAGCGCCTACGACCGGTTCATGGAACTGCTGGAGCCCGCGGTCAAGGGCGTGAAGGTCGGCGCACCGGGCGACGAGGCGACCGAGATGGGGCCGCTGATCTCCGCGGCGCACCTCGGCAAGGTGGCGTCCTACGTGCCCGATGACACGCATGTCGCGTTCCGCGGCGAAGCCCCGGCCGGTCCCGGTTTCTGGTTCCCGCCGACGGTCCTCACACCGGGTTACGGCCACCGCACGGTCACCGAGGAGATCTTCGGGCCGGTCGTCGTCGTCCTGCCGTTCACCGACGAGGAGGACGCGGTCCGGATCGCGAACGACTCCGAGTACGGCCTGTCCGGTTCGATCTGGACGAAAGACGTCGGCCGCGCGATCCGGGTGTCGCGGGCCGTGGAGGCCGGCACCCTGTCGGTGAACTCGCACTCGTCCGTCCGCTACTGGACGCCGTTCGGCGGGGTGAAGCAGTCCGGGCTCGGCCGTGAGCTCGGACCCGACGCGCTCGACGCCTTCACCGAGGTCAAGAACGTCTTCATCGCCACCTGACTTCCGGCACGTCTGACAGGAGAACAACACATGGTGCAGCGACTCGAGGGCCGCGTGGCCGTCGTGACGGGTGGCGGCAGCGGCATCGGTCTCGCGACCGCGCGCAGGTTCGCGAGCGAGGGCGCGGAGGTCGTCGTCGCCGACCTCGACCCGGCGACCGGCAAGGCAGCGGCCGACGAGGTGGGCGGGCTGTTCGTCCAGGTCGACGTGACCGACGAGGAGCAGGTCAAGGCGCTCTTCCAGACCACAGTGGACACGTACGGCAAGCTGGACATCGCGTTCAACAACGCCGGGATCTCGCCGCCCGACGACGACTCGATCCTCACGACGGGACTTGAGGCGTGGGAACGCGTGCAGAAGGTGAACCTCACGTCGGTCTACCTGTGCTGCAAGTACGCCATCCCGCACATGCAGGCCAACGGCAAGGGCTCCATCATCAACACGGCGTCGTTCGTGGCGACGATGGGCGCGGCGACGTCGCAGATCTCCTACACGGCGTCGAAGGGCGGCGTGCTCGCGATGTCGCGTGAGCTGGGCGTGCAGTTCGCACGCGAGGGCATCCGCGTGAACGCGCTCTCTCCCGGCCCGGTCAACACGCCCCTGCTGCGGGAGCTGTTCGCGAAGGACCCGGAACGGGCCGCGCGCCGGCTCGTCCACGTGCCGCTCGGCCGGTTCGCCGAACCCGAGGAGATCGCCGCGGCGGTCGCGTTCCTGGCCTCCGACGACTCCTCGTTCATGACCGCGTCGAACTTCCTCGTGGACGGCGGCATCGCCGGCGCCTACGTGACCCCCCTCTAAGGGAGACGTCACAGCAGATGGAGCAGGCGCAGGAGGCGTTGTTCCGCCCGGTGCGGGCGGGCAACGCCTTCGAGGAGACCGTCGAACGGCTCATGCAGTCCATCCGGCTCGGCGTCGTCGCGCCGGGCGAGCGGCTGCCGTCCGAACGGGAGCTCGCCACCCGGCTCGGCGTGAGCCGGGTGACCGTGCGCGAGGCCATCAGGTCGCTGCAGGAGAACAACTACGTCGAGTCGCGCCGCGGCCGCTACGGCGGCACGTTCGTGACCGAGGAGGTCCCGGAGTCCGCGCCCGGCAAGGAGCTCGGCGACCTGCACGACGCGCTGACGCTGCGCAAGGTCCTGGAGACCGGTGCGGCGGAGGCGGCGGCCGGCCGGTCGCTGGGCCCCGCCGAACGCCGCGGTCTGCGGAGCAGGCTGGCGGAGGCGTCCACGGCGGCGCTGGCCGAGTACCGGCGCAAGGACTCGCGGCTGCACCTGGCCATCGCGGAGGCCACCGGGTCGGCCTCGCTCACCGCGGCGGTCGCGGACTCGCGGATGCGGGTCAACGAGCTGCTCGACACCATCCCGCTGCTCGAACCGAACCTCGCCCACTCCAACGCCCAGCACGAGCGCATCATCGCTTCCATTTTGGACGGTGACCCGGCCGCGGCGCGCAGGGAGATGGCCGAGCACCTCGACGGGACGGCGTCACTGCTGCGGGGCTTCCTGGTCTGACCGCCCAGACCGCCTCTTGGGGCGCTCACAGCGCGCCGGTCCGGCCACTCCGCTAACATGAAAACGTTTGCAGGTTCGGTTGTCGTGTTGTCATGCTCATTCCGCGCGGAACAACACTTGGCGTCCGGCTTGCCGACAGTTACCGTCCGAACACCTCGGGGGACTTGCAGCGCGAGGAGCTGTTGATGCCAGGGTTGCGCAAGGTGTTCCGCGACGCCGTGGGCCGGGTGCACTCACTCCGCGTCTTGTCCGAAGCGGGCATGGTCAACCTCACGAACGTCAAGATGTCCGTGCAGGCGTTGCGCGAGGTGGCGGTCTGGGGCCCGAACGTCACGGCGCTGCGCCGTGCGGTGCGGCTGAACCCGGACGGCATCGCGCTGGTCGACGACCGCGGGTCCGTCACGTACCGGCAGCTCGACCGGCGGTCCACCGCGATCGCGCAGGGCCTGCGGTCGCTCGGCGTGCAGCACACCCACGTCGTCGCGCTGATGTGCCGCAACCACCGCGGCATGGTCGAGTCCCTGCTGGCGTGCGCGAAGCTCGGCGTCCGGGTGCTGCTCGTCAACACCGGCTTCGGCGCGCCGGTCGTGCTGGACCTCCTGCAGCGCGAACGCGCGTCCGTCGTCATCCACGACGAGGAGTTCACCCCGCTGTTCCACCAGCTGCCGCCGTCGGTCCCGCGCTGGCTCGCCTGGTCGCGCGACGGGCTCGACCGGCGCACGCCGACGCTCGACCAGCTGGTCGCCAAGGCACCGCGCGGTGAGCTCGACCCGCCGCGCGAGCCCGGTGTGGTGATCCAGCTGACCTCCGGTACCACCGGCGTCCCCAAGGGCACCGCGCGGGAGATCAAGTCGGTGCTCACGGCGTCGGACTTCCTCGACCGCATCCCGATGAGGGCGAACGAGTCGACGTTCATCGCCGCCCCCATCTTCCACTCCGTCGGCTACTCGCACCTGACGCTCGCGATGTCGCTCGGCTCGCGCGCGGTGCTGCACCGCCGGTTCGACCCGCGCAAGACGCTGTGGTCGGTGCAGGGCCAGCGCTGCACCACGCTGGTGCTGGTCCCGACGATGCTGCAGCGGATCATGGAGCTGGACCGCTCGGTGATCGACTCGTTCGACCTGGGCCACCTGAGGGTGGTGTTCTCCTCGGGCTCGCCCATCGCGCCCGAGCTCGTCCAGCGCACCATGGCCGTGCTCGGCCCGGTGCTCTACAACCTCTACGGCTCAACGGAAGTCGCCGTCGCCACCGTCGCGACCCCCGAGGACCTGGCCGCCGCGCCGTCCAGCGTCGGCATGCCACCGCACAACTGCCTCGTGCGGATCTACGACGAGTCCGGGCAGCGGATCACCCGCTCGTTCGTGACCGGCCGCATCTACGTGCGCGGCTCGCTGACCGTCGACCTGTACACCGACGGCACGCAGAAGGAGTCCATCGACGGGCTCGTCGCGACCGGCGACCTCGGGCACTTCGACCCCAACGGCCGGCTCCACTTCGACGGCCGCGAGGACGACATGATCGTCTCCGGCGGCGAGAACGTGTACCCGGTCGAGGTGGAGAACCTGCTCATGACGCACTACCGGGTGCGCGACGCCGCGGTGCTCGGCGTGCCGGACCCCGAGTACGGGCAACGGTTGCGCGCGTTCGTGGTGCCGGTGGCCGGCACGCGGATCGACGTGCGGGAGCTGCGCGAGTTCGTGCGCACCCGGCTCGCGCGGCACAAGGTCCCGCGCGAGGTCGTGGTCGTGCCGAAGCTGCCGCGCAACGCGACCGGCAAGGTGGTGCGGCGCCAGCTGCTGGCGATCCGGCTGGGACCGCAGGCCCAGTAGCCGGCGGCGTGCGTTCCCGGCCCCGGGTGAGCGCGCGACCCGCGGTCGGGGACTCGGTGCGCGAGTCGCGCGCTCGGCCGGTGTCACCGCTCGAAGCGGTCGCCCCGCTGGTCGAGCGGGCCGCGCTGGTCGAAGCGGTCCGGCCCGCGTTCGCCGCGGTCGTGCACGCGGTGGTGACCCGGTCCGCCGCGGTCGTCGAAGCGGTTGGCGGTCACCGCGCCGACGATGCCGCCGCCCAGCACCAGGCCCAGCAGGCCCACGGCGACCAGCTGGGTGGCCCGGTGGCGCGCGAACCCCCTCAACCGGGACCGCGTGACCGGCGGCGCCGGGGGAGGCGGGGCAGCGGCCGGTGTGGCCGCGGCCGGGTCCGGCTGAGGCGGTGGCCGGTGGGGCGTCGTCGGCTGGTCCGCGGCGGGCCGGTCCTCCGGTGGTTCGTTGCGCGGCGGCTCCGGTGGGGGAGGCGCCTGTCCCTGCTCGCTCATGGCACCAACGATGCGCCGCTCGACTGAGCACAGCCTGACAGCTGCCTGTTCGTTTCCTGAAGCCGCGAGTTCATGATCGGCCGGGAGGCCGCGAAGACGTGGCGCTGGTCGGCGTAGGTGGCGCCGAACAGCTCGGCGTCCAGCACACCCGACCACAGGAAGTGCAGCGTGGTGCGGGTGCCGTCCCGGGCGTCGCGGCGGGCGTAGTGGTCGCGCAGGTCGGCGTAGAGCAGGCGCAGCTCGTCCCGGTTGGACGCCGTGCGGCGGACGGGGCATTCGACCACGGGATCGTGCATGTCAGCGCTCCTCACATCGGCGGACGGGCCCACAGCGTGCCCGCCCCGGCCGCTGGAACGCATCCGGAAAACCACTCAGACGAGCGTGCGTATGACAAACCGGTTGCGTCGACCGGCTTCAATCGAAGGCATGGAACTCGTACCCCTCCGCAGGGAGTTCGCCCAGGCCATGGCCGACGGCGGGCCGCACGCCGACGAGGTCAACCGGTTCACCGGCACGCACGGCACGTTCACCCTGGAGGACTACGAGGCCTACATCGAGCGCACGCTGGCCGACCCCAACCGCTACACCCGCGCCATCACCGTGGACGGCAGGTACCTGGGCGAGGTCGTGCTCAGCCCGATCGACGACGTCAACCGCAAGTCCGGGCTGCGGATCGCGCTGCAGGACGGGTTCGGCAAGGGCTACGGCACGGCGGCGGTCAAGCACGTCCTGCACCACGCGTTCACCGAGCGCAACCTCCACCGGGTGGACCTGGAGGTGTACGAGTTCAACGAGCGGGCGCTGCACGTCTACCGCAAGTGCGGCTTCCGCGAGGAGGGCCGGCTGCGCGACGTGCTGCTCTGGGACGGCGTCTTCCACGACGCGATCGTCATGTCGGTTTTGAGCACCGATAACATCTGACCTGCTGAACACAAAGTTCCAGCCCGAGAGTCACACCGAGGAGTCATCGTGTCCGAGTCGCGCCCAGCAGTCGCCCAGAACCCGCCGCGCGTGGTGGTTCCGGCTGGGACGACGGCGGGCACGGCCGTGCGCGAGGCCGGTCTGCCCGGCAAGGGCGCCGACGCGATCGTCGTCGTGAAGGACGCGGAGGGCCACCTGCGCGACCTGTCGTGGACCCCGCAGGTCGACGTCGAGGTCGAGGCGGTCGCCGCCGACACCGAGGACGGCCGCAGCGTCCTCCGCCACTCCGCCGCGCACGTGCTGGCGCAGGCGGTGCAGCAGCAGTTCCCCGAGGCCAAGCTCGGCATCGGCCCGCCGGTGAAGGACGGCTTCTACTACGACTTCCAGGTCGAGAAGCCCTTCACCCCCGAGGACCTGCAGGCGCTCGAGAAGCGCATGAAGCAGATCATCAAGTCCTCGCAGCGGTTCTCCCGGCGCGTCGTCGAGTCGGTCGACGCCGCGAAGGCCGAGCTGGCGTCCGAGCCGTTCAAGCTGGAGCTGGTCGACCTCAAGAGCGACGTCGACACCAGCGAGGTCATGGAGGTCGGCGGCGGCGAGCTGACGATCTACGACAACCTCGACCCGCGCTCCGGCGAGCAGGTCTGGGGTGACCTGTGCCGCGGCCCGCACGTGCCGACCACCAAGCACATCCCGGCGTTCAAGCTCACCCGCGTGGCCGCCGCGTACTGGCGCGGCAACGAGAACAACCCGCAGCTGCAGCGCATCTACGGCACCGCGTGGGAGTCGCAGGAAGCGCAGGACGCCCACCTGGAGCGCCTGGCCGAGGCCGAGCGCCGCGACCACCGCAAGCTCGGCGTGGAGCTGGACCTGTTCTCGTTCCCCGACGAGATCGGCTCCGGCCTCGCGGTGTTCCACCCCAAGGGCGGCATCATCCGCAAGGCCATGGAGGACTACTCCCGCCAGCGGCACACCGAAGAGGGCTACGAGTTCGTCTACTCGCCCCACATCACCAAGGGCAACCTGTTCGAGGTCTCCGGCCACCTCGACTGGTACAAGGACGGCATGTACCCGGCGATGCACCTCGACGCCGAGCTGAACGAGGACGGCACCGTCCGCAAGCCGGGCCAGGACTACTACCTCAAGCCGATGAACTGCCCGTTCCACGACCTGATCTTCAAGTCGCGCGGGCGGTCGTACCGCGAGCTGCCGCTGCGCATGTTCGAGTTCGGCGGCGTGTACCGGTACGAGAAGTCCGGCGTGGTGCACGGCCTCACCCGCGTGCGCGGCATGACGCAGGACGACGCGCACATCTTCTGCACCCGCGACCAGGTCCGCGACGAGCTGGCCTCGCTGCTGGAGTTCGTGCTCGGCCTGCTGCGCGACTACGGCCTCGACGACTTCTACCTGGAACTCTCGACCAAGAACCCGGAGAAGTACGTGGGTGACGACGAGATCTGGGACGAGGCGACCGAGACGCTCGCGTCGGTGGCGCGGGAGTCCGGCCTGGAGCTGGTGCCCGACCCCGGTGGCGCCGCGTTCTACGGCCCGAAGATCTCCGTGCAGTGCCGCGACGCCCTCGGCCGCACCTGGCAGATGTCGACCATCCAGCTCGACTTCAACCTGCCGGAGCGGTTCGAGCTGGAGTACACCGGGCCCGACGGCTCGCGCGTGCGCCCGGTCATGATCCACCGCGCGCTGTTCGGGTCGGTGGAGCGGTTCTTCGGCGTGATGACCGAGCACTACGCGGGCGCGTTCCCGGCGTGGCTCGCGCCGGTGCAGGTCGTGGGCATCCCGGTGACCTCCGAGAACGCCGACCACCTGTTCGCGGTGCGCGACGTCCTCAAGCGCCAGGGCATCCGGGTCGAGGTCGACGCCTCGGACGACCGGATGCAGAAGAAGATCCGCAACCACACCCTGCAGAAGGTGCCGTTCATGCTCCTGGCCGGCGCCAAGGACGTGGAGGCGAACGCGGTGTCGTTCCGGTTCCGCGACGGCACGCAGATCAACGGTGTCCCGGTGGAGCGCGCCGTCGAGCAGATCGTCGAGTGGGTCGGTCGCCGCGAGAACGCCTCGCCGACGGCGGAACTGCTCTCGTGACGTCCGAGTTCGAGCAGCCGGAACTTTCCGGTCAGGAGGGTGTCGGTGTCCACGACGCATTGCAGCGGTTGTGGACACCGCACCGCCTGTCCTATGTGAAGGGCGAGGGCAAAGCGGTCGGCGATGAACCGGCCGGTTGTCCGTTTTGCCGAGTGGTCGAACTGGACGACGAATCGGGCCTGATCATCGCCCGCGGGTCGGAAGTGTTCGCGGTGCTGAACCTCTACCCGTACAACCCGGGGCACCTGATGGTGCTGCCGTATCGGCACGTGCCTGACTACGCGGACCTGACGGTTTCCGAAACCGCCGAGTTCGCCGCGTTCACGCAGAAGGCGATGCGCGTGGTGCGCCGGGTGGCCGCGCCGCACGGGTTCAACATCGGCATGAACCAGGGCGTCGTCGCCGGTGCCGGGATCGCCGCGCACCTGCACCAGCACGTGGTGCCGCGGTGGGGCGGGGACGCGAACTTCATGCCGGTCATCGGGCACACGAAGGTGCTGCCGCAGCTGCTGGGGGAGACCAGGCAGCTGCTGGCCGACGGCTGGCGGGCGCTCGACTGACGCTGCGGGCACAGATCGACTACCACTCGCTATCTATTGACTTTCGATAGCTGACGAGTGATAGTCGATCTATGCCTCGACTGCTGCTGTCCCTGCTGGGCTGTGTCCTGCTCATCGCGCTCGGCGTGAGCGCCCTCCTGTACGCCCAGGCCGACGACGCGCCGGGGCTCGGGCTCATCGCGTTCGCCCTCGTGTTCGGCGGCATCGGACTGGGTGTGCGCGCGGTATTGCGCTGGCGAAAGCCGGTATGAGCGCGCGGCCGCGCGTGCTTGAAACCCGTACCATTTCTTGGACAAAAAAGTGACAAAAAGCACCCCCGTTGTCCTGGTAGGACAATCGGCGGAGTTTCCATGCGGTGCGGAATAGGTTGCGTTGCAACTTTCGGGTGCATTTAGTCGGGTGATCGAGACATTCGGCCAGCGCATAGCGATTCCAGGTAGGTGAGATCACCCACCTGGAGGTGTCAACTGGAAGTCAAGTCCCCGCCTATGGCCGATCGTCTCAGCGTGTCCGAATGGTTACGGTGCGAACATGACCGCACCTGAGCGTTCGCGATTAGCGAGAGAACGGCTTTCGCGTGAACTACGCCGGTTGCGCACCGAGGCGAAGATGACCGGCACGGCCACCGCCCGTGCCACCGGGATGAGCCAGTCCAAGCTGTCGAAGATAGAGAACGGCATGCTGCTCCCGTCCGTCACCGACGTGGAGCGCCTCGTCGCGGAGCTCGCCGCGACGAGGGAGACGCGGGTCGAACTGGTCGAACTCGCCCGGTCGCTGCACGCGGAGGCGGAGACCCGCCGCGTCGTGCTGCACCGGGGTGCGCACCGCCACCAGCAGACGATCAGCCGGGTCGAGGCCCGCGCGGCGACGTCGAGGTTCTTCCAGCTGAACCTCGTGCCGTCGCTGCTGCAGTCCGAGGCCTACCTGCGCACCGTGCTGGCGACGATGCCGCCGTCCGAACAGGAGGCGGCCGTCGCGGCGCTGCGGGTGCGGCGGTCCCGGATGGACGACCTGGCGAAGCAGTTCGTGTTCGTGCTCACCGAGAGCGCGCTGCGCTGGCGGATGGGGTCGTCGGAGCTGATGGCGGAGCAGGTCGAGCACCTGGCCGCGATCCAGCGCCGGCCCAACGTCCGGCTCGGCGTCGTGCCCTGGTCGGCGGACACGAACGTGGTGGCGCTGCACGGTTTCCACATCTACGACGAGCGCGTCGTCACGGTCAGCGTGCTGACCGGCAACGCCACCATCACCGACCCGCTGGACGTGCGCGAGTACCTCGCGCTGTTCGGCCGGCTGGAGCGGACGGCGGTGCGGGGAGAGGAGCTGCAGGGGTTGCTGAAGAAGATCGCGGAGGACCACCGCAGGTTCACGTAGCGGCCGAGGGGCCGCGGCAGCCGCTGCGGCCGGCGCCCGCTCACCCGCGGGAGGCACGTTTCAGCAGTCCAGCTAGGCTGCGAACCGCCATGCTGAACATCTTCGCTCGCGCGTCCGTCTCGCGCGTCACCGATCCGATCGGGGCGTGGCTGCTGGCGCGTGGCCTCACGCCCAACGTCGTCACCGTCGTCGGCACCGTGGGCGCCGTCGCGAGCGCGCTGTGGTTCATCCCCCGCGGGCAGCTGTTCCTCGGCAGCGCGCTGGTCGCGTTCTTCGTGCTGCTCGACCTGATCGACGGCGCGATGGCCCGCGCGGCCGGCCCGACGAAGTTCGGCGCGGTCCTCGACGCCACCTGCGACCGCATCGCCGACGGCGCCCTGTTCGCGGCGCTCACCTGGTACGCGCTCGACTCCGGCGCCCGCTGGACGGCGGCCGCCGGGTTCGTCTGCCTGGTCGCCGCGCAGGTCATCTCGTACGTGAAGGCGCGGGCGGAGGCCACCGGGCTCTCCGCCGACGGCGGCATCGCCGAGCGGGCGGAGCGGTTCATCGTGGCCCTCGTCGGCGCCGGTGTGCAGGGCCTGGGCGTGCCACACCTGCTGGACGTGGCGTTGTGGCTGCTCGCGGTCATGACGGTCGCGACGGTGGTGCAGCGCGTCCTCGCCGTGTCGAGGTCGGCGCGGGAGGCAGCGTGAACCTCGCGACGCTCGGGTACACCGCCGGCTGGCAGCTGATCCGGCTGCTGCCGGAGCCGTGGGCGCGCGGCCTGTTCCAGGCGGGCGCCGACCACGCGGCCCGCAGGGGCGGTGCGAGCGTCCAGCAGCTGCGCAAGAACCTGAGCCGGGTCGTCCCGCGGGCGGGCGACGAGGAGCTCGACCAGCTCGTGCGGGAGTCGCTGCGGTCGTACGCGCGCTACTGGCGCGAGGCGTTCCGCCTGCCGACGATGGACCACCGCGCGGTGGTCCAGAAGTGCGACCAGCTGATCTCCGGCACGGAAAACCTGGACGCGGCACTGCGTGAAGGCACCGGCGCCGTGGTGGCGTTGCCGCACAGCGGGAACTGGGACATGGCCGGTGTCTGGCTCGTCGCCCACTCCGGCACGTTCACCACCGTCGCCGAGCGGCTGAAGCCCGAGTCGCTGTACCGCCGGTTCGTGGAGTACCGCGAGACCCTGGGCTTCGAGGTGCTGCCGTTGACCGGCGGCGACCGTCCGCCCACGGCCGTGCTGACCGAACGCCTGCGCGCCAACAAGGTCGTGTGCCTGCTCGGCGACCGCGACCTGACCTCTTCCGGCGTGCCCGTGACGTTCTTCGGCGAGCAGACCCTGATGCCCGCGGGCCCCGCGCACCTGGCCGCCACCACCGGCGCCGCCCTGCTGCCGGTCGGCTGCTGGAACACCGAGGACGGCTGGCAGTTCCGCATCCACCCGCCGATCAAGGTGAGCACCGTCCCCGCCGCCACCCAGGCCCTCGCGGACGTCTTCGCCGCCGACATCGCCGCGCACCCCACCGACTGGCACATGCTCCAGAAGCTCTGGCTCGCGGACCTGCCGGAGAGCCGCCGCGCCGCGCTGGCCCGCCGGCACGTCCGGTGAGACCACGGGATCCCGCCCAGGTGGAGGTCGTGCCCCGGTGAAGATCGGAATCGTCTGCCCGTACTCGTTGGACGTGCCCGGCGGAGTGCAGGCCCACGTCGTCGACCTGGCCCGCGCCCTGATCGGCCTGGGCCACGAGGTGAACGTCCTCGCCCCCGCCGACGACGACCAGTCGCTGCCCCCGTTCGTCACCTCCGCGGGCCGCGCCGTCGGCATCCCCTACAACGGCTCCGTCGCACGCCTGTCGTTCGGCCCGGTGTCCTACGCGCGCGTGCGCCGCTGGATCGACGAGCACTCCTTCGACGTGCTGCACCTGCACGAGCCGACGGCCCCGTCCCTGTCGTTCCTGGCACTGGTGGTCGCCGACGGTCCGATCGTCGCCACCTTCCACACCTCCACGCCGCGCTCGAAGATGCTGGCCGCGTTCCAGGGCGTGCTGCAGCCGTTCCTGGAGAAGGTCACCGCCCGCATCGCCGTCTCCGCACTGGCCCGCCGCGTCCAGGTCGAACACCTCGGCGGCGACGCCGTGGAGATCCCGAACGGCGTCGACGTCGACTTCTTCGCCTCCGCCTCCACTTTGGACGGCTACCCGCGCCCCGGCGGCACCATCGGCTTCGTCGGCCGCTACGACGAGCCCCGCAAGGGCATGCCGATCCTCTGGGAGGCCTTCGGCCTGATCGCCGACGAGTTCCCCGACCTCCGCCTGCTCGTCGTCGGCCGCGGCGAACACGAGCTCACCGGCCCCCTCGCCGCCCGCGTCGACCTGCTCGGCCAGGTCAGCGACGAGGACAAGGCCCGCATGCTGCGCAGCATCGACGTCTACGTCGCCCCGAACACCGGCGGCGAGTCCTTCGGCATCATCCTCACCGAAGCCATGTCGGCGGGCACCGCGGTCGTCGCCTCCGACCTCGACGCCTTCCGCCGAGTCCTCGACGACGGCAAGGCCGGCGCGCTGTTCCCGGTCGGCGACGCCGCGGCCCTGGCCGACGCCCTCCGCTCCGTCCTGCGCGACACCGCGCTGCGCGCCGAGTACGTGGCCGCCGCCTCCGACCGCGTGCAGACCTTCGACTGGTCCGTGGTCGCCAGCCAGGTCCTGCGCGTGTACGAGACCGCCATCGCCGCCGACCCGCGTCGGGTGGCCGAGGCATGACCCGCGCCGACCGCTGCCCGCTCGCGGTGCCGGGTGCCCGCGTGGTCGCGGTTCCGGCCGCCGCGGCTCGGGCTGCCGCTGTTCCGGCTGCCACGGCTCGGGTGGCGTCCGTCGCTCCGGCCGTGGCGGGTGCCGCGTCCGCCGGTGCACACGGCCGCCGTCCCGCTCGCGGCCACCGCCTCTGCCGTCGCACCGCGGCTGCGTTGGCCGCGCTTTCGACCGCTGCGCCGAGCCCCCACCTCTGCCGTCGCACAGCGGGTGCGATGGCTGCGCTCCCGACCGCTGCGCCGAGCCTCCGCCGCGACGGCACCGGCCGCGCGGTCGCGGACCCCACCACCCAGGTGAGCGCCCCATGACCACCGTCGTCGTCGCCATCGTCATCGCACTGGTGCTGGCCGCCTGGATCCTGGCGATCGCCAACCGCCTCGACCGCCTCCACGTCCGCACCGATGCCGCCTGGGCCGCCCTCGACGCCGCCTTGGCCCGCCGCGCCGTCGTGACGCGTGCTCTGCTCGACCCCTCGCTGTCCGCCGCGGCCTCCCGTGCCGAGGCCGCCTCACGTGCCGACCGCGAGATGGCCGAGAACGAGCTGTCCGGACTCCTGGGTGCGCTCGACCGTTCGTCCCTCCCTCCTGCCGCGCTCGCTGAACTGGCTGACGCCGAGGAACGCGTCGTGCTCGCCCGCCGGGTCCACAACGACGCCGTCCGCGACACGCTGCTGCAGCGCCGCCGGCGCATCGTCCGCTGGCTGCGTCTGGCCGGCACCGCACCGCAGCCGTCCTACTTCGAGATCGCCGAACCCACCGCGCCCTCCGACGCGGTGATGCTGACGCCGCGCCCGTCCGCCCGCATCGTGCTCACCGACCCCGCCGGCCGCGTGCTGCTCTTCCAGGGCTTCGACCCCGCCCGGCCCCAGGAGCTCTTCTGGTTCACGGTCGGCGGTGGCGTCGAGAAGGACGAGGAGCTGCGCGACACGGCACTGCGCGAGGCGTTCGAGGAGACCGGCCTGCGGCTCGCCGCCGACGACCTGGTCGGGCCGGTGTGGCGGCGGCGCGCGGTGTTCAGCTTCGCCGGGCAGACGTTCGACGCCGAGGAGTGGTTCTTCTACACCTCCGTTCCCGAGTTCACCGTGGACCTGTCCGGGTTCAACGACGTCGAGGAGACCAGCATCTCCGCGTTCCGCTGGTGGACCGCGGAGGAGCTGGCCGCCACCGAGGACACCGTCTACCCGGTGCAGCTGGCGGAGCTGCTGCCCGCGCTCGCGGCGGGCGAGTGGGACGGCCAGACCCGCACGATCCGCTGACCGCTTGGCCGTGCCAGGCGCTGGGCGGCGGCGTCGGCCAATGCCTCCGCAGCCCAACGCAGGACGAGCGTCGCTGCTGCGGAGGGCGTCTGCCCGGTCCGTCGGGCGGAGCTGTTCCGCGCGCCGCGGCGGGCGAGCGGAACACCAAACCCACACGATCCGCTGACGGCTCGGCTGTGCCTGGGGCTGGGCGGCAACGGCACCTGGCGATCCGCGGCGGTGGCGTCGAACAAGGCCTTCGTGGCCCAGCGCGGGACGAGCGTGGCCGCCACAGACGGCCGTTTGCCCGGCACAGCTGGCGGATGCTGCCCGCGCTCGCGGTGGGCGAGCGGAACACCAGGTCCGCACTATCCGCCAAGAGTCTGGCGCTCCGCGGCAACGGTGTCGGGCAAGAACCCCGTCGCGTCGCCGCAAGCGAGCGGGACCGCCAGACCCGCGCGGGCCCGCTGGCGGCCTAGCGCTCCGCGCCGACAGCGTCGGGTAAGGCCTCCGTGGCCTGCCGCAGGACGAGCATGTCCGCCACGAAGCACGCCACCTCGCCGTCCGCCGACCGGCCGATCCACACCGGGTACGTGCCGTCGCCCCAGCCCGAGTGGTAGGCGACCAGTGTGGCGCCCGACGTCGGCTCGGTCAGCACCGCCGTCTTCGGGCCCATCGGGGTCATCAGCAGGTCCTCGGCCTCCTGCGACTCCTCGATCAGCTCGGCCAGCGCGGTGCACGCCGCGGCGTCCGTGAAACAGCCCACGCCGCCGTCGACGCCGAAGCCGTAGAACTCGCCCTCGCCGAGCACCACCACGTCCTGGCCCTCCTTGAGCGCCGGCTCCCACGACACGACCGGCGCCGGGGACACCACCAGCCTGGCCGCCGCGACACGGGTGTGGTCCGGCTGGTCCGCGAACCGCACCACCGACAGCTCGACCGGGTAGTCGCCCGGCGCGACCGCGGTCGAGAACGGCTGGCTCGTGCCGAGGTACGAGGGGTCCGCCGCGACCACCTGGCCGCTCGGCATCCGAACCGTGCCACCGGCCACCAGCTCGACCACCACGGTCTCGTCCCTGCGCGGCAGCGTCCAGCGCGTCCCCGCCCGGAACGCGCCGTCGATCCCCAGCGGACGCAGCGGTGCCGAGGGCTGCCACGGCGGATCGGCCGGCTCCTGCTCCGCGACGTCCACCGGCACCAGCTCCAGCTCCACGTCATCGGCCGAGGACAGCCCGGCCCAGTCGGAGAACGCGGGCACCTCCCCGTAGCACCCGCTGACGTCCTCCTGCTGCCAGTCGCTCCGCGAACCGCCGCGCTTGCCGTTCGGGCGCTCCACCCGCTTCACGTCGCCGTCGGGGGAGTAGGTGACCTGGGCGAACCCGCAGCCGTCGTCGAACTCGGGCTGCTCGTCGTCCCAGTAGGTCCACTCGCGACCACGCAGCAGGAACAGCCGCCCGTCGAGCACCCGGTACTCGTGCATCCGCCGGCGTCTGCCCTGCGGGTCGAGGAACCACCACCGTGCGAAGTGGACGCCCCACGCGATCTCGGCCACCACGGTGACACGGCCCGTTTCCGGCTCCACCAAGCAGAACGCGTACTGCTCACCGGCGCGGTCGCGCTCCCGTGCGACCGCCACCGGCAACCGGCCCGAGACCTCCCTCCGGTCGGGGTCCCAGCCCTCGCAGTACACGACTTCCAGCGTTGTGGTCATGGGGGCAACGGTAGCGGCGGGGTCTGACAGTTCTGGATCGCCGCAGGTCAGCTCACACCGCTGGGATCACCGACGACCCGTAGGCGTCGCGCGTCTTGTCCTTCTCGTCGTGCATCAGGTACAGCGCGAAGTTGTCGACCCCGATCTCCTTCAGCTCCTGCAACCGTTCCACGTGCGCCGACTCCGGTCCCACGAGGCAGAACCGGTCCACGATCGCGTCCGGCACGAAGTCCGTGGACCGGTTGCCCGCCTTGCCGTGGTGGGAGTAGTCGTAGCCCTCGCGGTCCTTGATGTAGTCGGTGAGCGCCTTCGGCACCGCGCCCGAGTCCCCGTACCGCGCGACGAGGTCCGCGACGTGGTTGCCGACCATCCCGCCGAACCACCGCAGCTGGTCCCGCTGGTGCGCCAGGTCCGTCCCGACGTACGCGGGGGCCGCCACGCACATCGTGATGGCGGACGAGTCCCTGCCCGCCGCGACGGCCGCCTCGCGCACCGAGCCGATCGTCCAGCGGGCGATGTCCGGGTCCGCGGTCTGCAGGATGAACCCGTCGGCCTGCTCACCGACCATCTTCAGCGCGCGCGGACCGTAGGCGGCCATCCACACTTCGAGCTTTCCGTTGCGCACCCACGGGATCTGCACCGCCGTGCCGTGGTGTTCCACGGAACGGCCCTCGGCCAGTTCCTTGATCACGTGCATCGCGGAGCCCAGGGTGGCCAGCGAGGAGGGCTTCTGGCCGATCACGCGGCGGGCCGAGTCGCCGCGGCCGATGCCGCAGACCGTGCGGTTGCCGAACATGTCGTTCAAGGTCGCGAACAACGACGCCGTCACCGACCAGTCGCGGGTGGACGGGTTGGTGACCATCGGGCCGACGACGAGGTCGCGGGTGGCGGCCAGGACCTGCGAGTAGATGACGAACGGCTCCTGCCACAGCACGCAGGAGTCGAACGTCCAGCCGTAGCGGAAACCGCAGTCCTCGGCCGCGCGGAGGCCCTCCACCACGTCCCGTGCCGGCGGGTCGGTCTGCAGCACTACACCGAAGTCCACGACGGACTCCTCTCAGACGAGGTACTGGTTGAGGTCACGCGACACGAAGCGGCCGTGGCCCGTCGAACCGCGGTAGGCGCCGTCCGAAACCACCTTGCGGCCGCGGGAGAACACCGTGTCCACGCGGCCGGTGACCTCGAAGCCCTCGTAGGCCGAGTAGTCCACGGCCATGTGGTGGGTCTCCGCGGAGATCGTCTGCGTGGCCGACGGGTCGTAGACCACCACGTCCGCGTCGGCTCCCGGTGCGATCACGCCCTTGCGCGGGTACATGCCGAACATGCGCGCCGGCGTCGTCGACACGATCTCCACCCAGCGCTCGCGGGTGATCTCGCCCTTCACCACGCCCTGGTGCAGCAGGTCGACGCGGTGCTCGACGCCGGGCATGCCGTTGGGGATCTTGGAGAAGTCGCCGACGCCCAGCTGCTTCTGGTCCTTGAAGCAGAACGGGCAGTGGTCGGTGCTCACGACGGACAGGTCGTTCGTCCGCAGGCCCCGCCACAGCGACGACTGGTGCTCCTTGGGGCGCAACGGCGGCGACGCCACGTACTTCGCACCTTCGAAACCGGGCCGGGCCATGTCCTCCAGCGACAGGTACAGGTACTGCGGGCACGTCTCCGCGAACACGTTCTGGCCGGTGTCCCGCGCGGCCGTGACGGCGTCCAGCGCCTGCGCTGCCGACAGGTGCACGACGTACAACGGAGCACCGGTGACGCGGGCCAGCTGGATGGCGCGGGACGTGGCCTCGCCCTCCAGCTCCGGCGGGCGGGTCAGGCCGTGCTGCACCGGGTCGCCCAGGCCGTTCGCCAGCGCCTGCGCGACGAGCTGGTCGATCGCGATGCCGTTCTCCGCGTGCATCATGATCGTGGCACCGGTCTCGCGGGCCTTCTGCATGGCGCGCAGGATCTCGCCGTCGGTGGCGTAGAAGACACCGGGGTAGGCCATGAACATCTTGAAGCTGTTCACGCCCTGAGCGATGCAGGACTCCACCTCCTTGAGCGACTGGTCGTTCACGTCAGAGATGATCATGTGGAAGCCGTAGTCGACCGCGCAGTTGCCGTCGGCCTTGGCATGCCACCTGTCCAGTGTGGACAGCAACGAGGAACCCTTGGGCTGCACGGCGAAGTCGACGATCGTGGTGGTGCCGCCCCACGCCGCCGCGGTCGTGCCGGTCTCGAACGTGTCGGCGGACTGCGTGCCGCCGAACGGCATCTCCATGTGCGTGTGCACGTCGATGCCGCCGGGGATCACGTACTTCCCGGCCGCGTCGACCACCTCGTCCGCCTGGACGGGGAAACCGGGCGTCACGAGGGCGGCGATGTGCTCGCCGTCGATCAGCACGTCCGCGGCGTGCGAACCGGTCGCGTTGATCACCAGGCCGTTCTTGACCAGGACGCTCACGGCGTCACCAGGCCCTCGTAGGTGTCCGGGCGGCGGTCGCGGTAGAACGCCCACGTGTCGCGGACCTCGGTGAGCAGGTCGAGGTCGAGGTCGCGCACCACGAGCTCCTCCTCGGTGTCCGAAGCGGCCTCGCCGACGAGCTGCCCGCGCGGCGAGACGAAGTACGTCTGGCCGTAGAACTCGTTGTCGCCCAGCGGTTCCACGCCGACCCGGTTGATGGCGCCGACGAAGTACTCGTTCGCCACGGCCGCGGCGGGCTGCTCCAGCCTCCACAGGTACTCCGACAGCGACCGCGACGTCGCCGACGGGTTGAACACGATCTTCGCGCCAGCGAGGCCGAGCGCGCGCCAGCCCTCGGGGAAGTGGCGCTCGTAGCAGATGTAGACGCCGATGCGGCCCACGACGGTGTCGAACACCGGGTACCCGAGGTTGCCCGGCTTGAAGTAGAACTTCTCCCAGAAGCCCTTGACCTGCGGGATGTGGTTCTTGCGGTACTTTCCGAGGTAGGTGCCGTCGGCGTCGATCACCGCGGCGGTGTTGTAGTACACGCCCGGCTGCTCCACCTCGTACATCGGCACGATCAGCACGATGTTGTTCTGCGCGGCGACCTCCTTCATCAGCTCCGTCGTGGGGCCGTCCGGGATCTCCTCGGTGTAGGAGTAGAAGTCCGCGTCCTGCACCTGGCAGAAGTACGGGCCGTAGAAGAGCTCCTGGAGACACAGGACCTGTGCGCCCTGCGATGCGGCGGTGCGGATGTGCTCGACCGCGTTCGCGATCATCGACTCCTTGTCGCCCGTCCACTTCTGCTGGACGAGCGCCGCCCGGATGACGTTGCTCACCTGGTCGTCTCCTTCGCCTTGGTGTCCTTGAGTGCGAGGAAAACCAGGAAGCCGGCGGCGAAGCCGACGACCCAGTTGTAGTCGTAGAGCGGCTTGAGGAACGGGATGAGCCCGTCCGCGGGGAACGGCCCGCCGTGGGCGCCGCCGACCGCGAGCACGCCGCCGGCCAGCGTCGCCACCACGGCCCGCCAGTTCCAGCCGCCGTTGAACCAGTACGCGCCGCGCCCGTCGAGGTAGAGGTCCTCCAGGTGCAACCGGGTCTTCTTGATCACCCAGTACCCGGCCACGAACACGCCGGCCACGCTCGCCAGCAGGCCGCCGTAGAACCCGAGCCACGCGAAGATGTAGATGCTCGGGTCGGAGATCAGCCGCCACGGCTGGATCAGGATGCCGACCACACCGGTGATCAGGCCGCCGACCGCGAACGTGATGCGCCGCGGGAACGCGTTCGAGAAGTCGTAGGAGGGGCTGACCACGTTCGCCGCGAGGTTCGCCGAGATCGTCGCGAGCACCAGCGAGATCAGTGCGACCAGCACGAGCGGCGTGCTGTCGAACCGGGACGCGAGGTCCGCCGGGTCCCAGATCGCCTCGCCGTAGAGCGCCTGCGCGCCCGACGTCGTGAGGATCGCGACGATCGCGATGAACGACATCGTGGTCGGCAGCCCGAGGACCTGCCCGGTCACCTGCTTGCGCTGGCTGCCGCCGAACCGGGTGAAGTCCGGCATGTTGAGGCTGAGCGTCGACCAGAACGCGATCATGCCCATCAGCGCGGGGAAGAACACCTTCCAGAAGTCCGGTCCCCAGCCGAGCTTGCTGCCGGTCTGCAGGATCGGCCCGAACCCGCCCGCCTTGACCAGCACGTACCCCAGCAGGACCAGGAAGCCGACGCTCACCAGCGGCGCCGTCCAGTTCTCGAACCGCCGGATCGCCTCCATGCCGCGCCAGATCACCAGCATCTGCACGACCCAGAAACCGAGGAAGCACAACCACAGCGTCCACGGCTGACCGCCCACTTCGGACGCTCCTGTCCACCCCTCGCCGGCCAGTCGGCCGATGATGACGTGCAGCGCCTTGCCGCCCACCCACGTCTGGATGCCGAACCACGCGCACGCGATGAACGCCCGCAGCAACGCCACCAGGTTCGCGCCGCGGATGCCGTAGAAGGCCCGCGCGAACACCGGGAACGGGATGCCGTACTTCGTGCCCGCGTGGCTGTTCAGCAGCATCGGGACCAGCACGACCAGGTTGCCGAGCGTGATCGTGAGGAACGCCTGCACCCAGTCCATCCCCAGCGCGATCAGGCTCGCGGCAAGCGTGTAGCTGGGGATGTTGTGCGCCATGCCCATCCACAGCGCGAAGAAGTTGTACGTCGACCACGTCCGCTGCTCGACCGGCACGGGCGCGAGCTCGGGGTTGTAGAACCTGCTGTCCTGGATGGGACGCACATCGCTGAGCTCGACGCGGCCATCGGGTGTGACCTGGGGCGATGAGGCCTCAACTGCCATCGTTCAACCCCCTGTTACGCTGCTGAAACAACGCGAACGCGGTCGGTTCCATCCCGGAATCCTGGGTCCACCGCTGTATGCGTGGCAGTGTCAGAGTGTCCACGCTTCGCATGATCGGCGCACATTGTGTGCGTTGCGTGGAAGACTCGTCCCATGGGGATCTCGCGCCGCGCGCTGCTGCTCGGGGGAGCCGGCGCGCTCGGAGCCGCCGGAGTGGCCGGTGCCCTGACCCCGCGCGGCCGCCGCCTGCTGGGCTGGACCGGCCCCGACGGCGTGGTGCCCGAGGTGGCGCCGGTCTCCGTGACGCCGGCGCCGTGGGGTGCGTGGATGGGCGGCGGTGACGGTCCGGTGGTGCTCGTGCTGCACGGCCGTGGCGGCAGCGTGCGGTGGTGGGAGCAGGTGGGCCTGCCCGAGTTCCTCGCCGCCTCCGGTCTCCGCCTGCGCCTCGCCGTCCTCAACGGCGCCGACGACTACTGGGTCGGCCTGACGCCACCGGTGCCGTTCGACGCCGCGCTGGGCATCTCGATGGGCGGCTTCGGCGTGCTCGGCATCGCGACCAGGCAGCCGTTGCGCGCGGTGGCGGCGATCAGCCCGGCCGTCTTCCCCACCTGGCAGGACGCCGAACGCATCCACGGCTTCGCCTCACGCGAGGCGTGGGAGGCGAACGAGCCGCTGCTGCGCGCCACGTCGATCGACTCGCCCGTCGGCATCTGGTGCGGGCAGGAGGACCCGTTCCACGACGCGGCCGCGGACCTGGCGCGCAAGGCGCGGGCGCAGGTGGGGTCGTTCGAGCACGGCGCGCACGACGTGCACTACTGGCGGCGGGTGCTGCCGGAGGCGCTGCGGTTCATCGGCGACCGCCTCGGTGGGAGTGCACTGCCCTGACCCGCACGACGGCCGTGCCCGCCTTCCGGTCGTGCCACGTCCGCGTGCCCCGCAGGTCCAGGCTCTCCACCGCAGACAACGCGAGCAGCGTCACCCCGCTGACCAGCACCAGCGGCCCCAGCCACCCCGCCTGCCCGGTGCCGAGGTGCTCACCGGCCACGACCCACGGCTGCTGCCACCCCAGCCCCGCCATGAACGCCGGCTCGCGCCACCCGAGGCCGGTCAGGACGAGCGCGACCCCCGCACCCGGCAACGCCGTCGTGATCAGCGCGCGGGCCAGCACCCTCTTGTTCCGGAAGCCCGTGGCGGGACCGACGACGCGCAGGCCGGTCAGGGCCTTGCCGAGGGTGTTGAGGTGCAGCAGGGCGGCGTCGTAGACAGCGGCGACGGCCACCACGGCCACCGGTTCGTGCACCAGCGGCCAGGTCACGACCAGCACGAGGAGCCAGTCGAGAAGGCGGGCCGTGAACCGACGAGCGAGCATGACTCACGCTAAGCGCCTGCAACGGGCCATAAGGTGCCAGTTCAAGGCCACTTAGCGGCAGCCCGTCTCCTCCATTTCATGGATCATGCTCCGGAGTCGATCTTGCTTCTTGGTGTCTTTGAGGTCCTCAAAGATCACTAGAGCCTTCTGTGCGTGATAGACCGCTTCGTTGCTGCGATTTAAACGATGAAGTGTCGAAGCGAGGCTGTGATGAGTTCCTGCGATGAGCATGCGGTTGGACTCAACGCTATCCTGGTGCTGAAGCGCGTCCTGAAGGTGGTGGACAGCCTTGTCAGGGCAGCCCAATGTCGACCACGTAAAAGCCAGCATGAGAGAAGCTGAACTGGCGATCTTTGAGTTGCGGTCCGCAGTCGCGAGGTCGCGAATTTTCTCGCATTTCTCGAAGAACTCCTTTTTGCTGAAATTGATAAGGAAGCTCACAAAAGCGTGTTCATTGCCGGTGAAATCGGCCGCATGGTCAGCGATTTTCGCATCCTCGATCCGCTCTCGCGCACGCTGAACAGCTGCTTCCCATCCGGTTGTTGTGGAGTCGGGGGAGACTAGCGACTCCGATCGGATGCGGGCGAAGTCCGCCAGCGCCCAGGCCAGCACGAGGGACTCCGCCTGACGACCGGACCGGCGAGCCATGGCCGCTGTCGCGATCAGTGCCCCCACATGCGCTTCCAGCCACTCCACGTTGCCGGGACCTGCGTCGGCCAGAGCGGCGAGTGCGCGCTCGCCGAAGTGGCGGACCAGCCGGTCTTCGGCTTCGGTGCGCAGGTCGACCGGATCGGCTTCGATGCTGTGCAGCGCGTAGTCCCGGATGAGGTCGTGGAACCGGTTCTGCTGGTCCACGAGACTCGCGTTGCGCAGGTCGCGCAGCATGCGCTTCGCCGTCATCAGGTCGACCTCGGCGAGCGCGGCGGCTCCTTCGACGGTCACCTCGTCGCCGGGGTGCAGGGCGAGCAGGCCGAAGAACCGTTGGTGCTGCTGTGAAAGCATCTGGTACGACAGGTCGAACGCGGCCCGGACGTCCCTGTCGTCGTCGACGAGCAACCCAGTCGCGCCGAGCGGAAGTCAGCGGCCCAGTCGTTGTCCGGATCGCTCGCCTTGAGCGCCCGCATGATCGACAAGGCGAGCGGGAGGCGTCCGCACAACGTGGCCAGCTCGCGGTCACCGACGAGCTCTGCCGCGGCCGGGGCGTCGAGCACGCCGAGGTCGAGCGGGACCGCTCCGTCCAGGCTGGTGAGCCGATGGCGGCTCGTCACGACGACCTGGTGTTCCGCGACGATGAGCGGCCGGACCTGAGCGGCGGTGTGCACGTTGTCGAGGACGATCAGCATGCGGTCACGCGCGGCGACCAGGGAGCGGAAGAGAGCGGCTTTGTCCGCCTCGGCGGGCGGGATGTCGGCGACGCCCAGCGACCGCAGGAACGAGTCGAGGGCGTGGGACGCCGTCGTGCGCCGAGACCTGTCGTAGCCGTGGAAGTTCCAGAACAGCCGCCCGCCGGGGAACTCCTGGCACTCGGCGTGCCGCAGCACCAGCTCGGTCTTGCCGGTTCCCGCGAGCCCGGACACGACGACGAACCGGGTCGCGGCCAGCACCGCCAACTCGTCGGAGCGGCCGACGAAGGCAGCGGTGGACGGGGGCAGGCCGGCGAGTGCGGTCATCGGGGCGGCCGCGTGCACGGCGTCGATGTTCACGGTGCCGATCTGGGTGGCCTGCACGGCCTGACCATGGTTGTTGCCGTGCAGTTCGTTCATCCCGGCATTGTGCCATCCGACCCCGAACGAGGTCAGCGCGCGAACTCGGCCACCCACCGCCCGTCCGCGCGCCGGATCGACCGCGCACTCAACCCGTCCGTCGCGAACGCCTCGACCTCGGCCGGCGTCAACGGCCACGGCGGGCCGTCCGGCTCCGGGCCCTCGTCCCGCGCTACGGCCAGCACCAGCAGCGTCGACCCCACGAGCGAGGCGACGCGTCCGGTGGCCTGAGCGTGCAGCGCCACCGGCAGCGCCTGCACGGTCATGTTCTCCACCACCAGGTCGAACGCGCGGTGCCACGCGGCCGGCGGGGCGAGCAGGTCGGCCACCTCGTAGGAGACCTTCGTCTGCGGGAACCGCGCGCGGGTCGCGGCGATGGCGCTGGGGGAGATGTCGAACGCGGTCACGTCGAAGCCGAGTGTGGCCAGGTACTCGGAGTCGCGGCCGTAGCCGCAGCCCACGACCAGCGCGGTGCGGCCGGTGCCGTCGACGCCGTCGGCCCACTCGACCAGGTGTGGTTGCGGGGTGTTCTTGTCCCAGGGGACGGCGGCCGTGCCGGCATCGGCTTCCGCGTACAGGTCCTCGAACCACCCGGTGGGGTTGGCGGCGGCCAAGCGGCGGGCGTCGTCATCAGCGGACATGGCACCTTTCTACCGGCGTCGGCGTACGGCCGGGTCACTCGCGCCCCCTCGCCGGAGCACGGGACGTGATCGCAGGGGAGGCGGAACGGACTGAGCACCTGGCCGGAAGCCTTGTCCGCCCCCCTCCTTGCAGACGCCAGCAGAGCCAGGAGCAGGAGCTCGGGGTGGCGAAGGCGCAACAGCTGGCAACCTGCTCAGCGTGCCGCGCGGGCCTGTGCCAGGTAGTCGAGCAGCCCGTCGTCCGCGGGCCACCCGAGCTGCGCGCTGGTCGCCGCCCGGTTCTCCGCCCACGACCGCTGCGCCGCCGCCTTGACCGCCGGGTCGTCGCCGGTGAACCGCGCGCCCAGCGCGTCCCACTGCCGGGACAGCTCGACCACGCGGGGGTCGGTCGCGGGGGTGCCGTCGGCCAGGTGGCCGCGCAGCCGGGAGACCAGGTCGAGCCACGAGGCCTTCAGCGCCTCCACGGCCTCGCCGCCCATCTCGGCGGCACGGGAACGCAGGTCCGACAGCTGGTCTGCGGTGAAGTAGCTCTCGTACACGGACATCAGCTCCAAAGTGGACAGAAGGGACTCCGGTGAGTCCTCGGTGAGCAGGCCGGCGATCCGCGAGCGCAGCGCCTCCACCTGCCGCGCTCGGGTCGTCAGGGCCGCCAGCTGCGCCTCGAAGAGCGGGCGCAGGGAGTCCGAAGAGGACAGTGCGGACCGCACCTCCTCCAGGGAAAGACCGAGCTGGCGCAGTGATCTCACCTGATAGAGGCGGCGGACGTCGGCGGGTGTGTACCGACGGTGACCGGACGGCGTGCGCTCCGAGGCGACGACCAGGGCGATCTCGTCGTAGTGGTGAAGGGTGCGGACGGTCAGGCCACTTGCTCTGGCCAGGTCACCGATGCTCCAGCGGGTCACATGACGACGGTAGGACCTCCCGTGGGGTGAGGTTCAACCCCCGGATCACACGATCGAGCGCCTAAACATCCGAACCGGAACAGCCGATGAAATCGAAGATCGGTCCCCAAACCCAGATTGAGGAAAACTGTGTCTCGTTCCGGACTCCTCCGTGCCGCCGCCCTCCTCGCCGCCGGTGCGGCCCCGCTGCTCGCGGGTACGGCCAACGCGGCCGAGGCCCCCGTGCTCGACGGTGGTGTGCCCGACGTCGGCGCGGACCAGCTGATCTCCGACGCCAAGCGGCACGTCGACATCCTCGAGGTGGACAAGGCCGTCAAGCTGCCGACCGTGAGCGCGCCGGTGGGCGAGAAGACGGCGACGCTGGCCCTTCCGCGGGAGCGCAGCGCCGCGAACCCGGTCGCGCCCGAGCTGGGTTCGCTGCCCGGCACCCCGAGCGCGGAGACGCTGCTCGCCGGTTCGCAGTTCGGCGGCCTGCAGACCCCGCAGCTGTCGGACCTGCCCACCAACACCGTGCTGTCCGGCATCCTGCCGACGATCAACGGCTGAGCAGCGCCCGAAGCGGACGGGCCCGTGCCGGAGTCGTCACGGGCCCGTTTCGTGCACCAGCAGCGCCACGTGGAGCGACAGCACCGACTCCGGGTCCTCCAGCGAGACCCCGAGCACCTGTTCGATCCGGGCCAGCTGCTGGTAGTAGGCGGTGCGGGAGAGGTGGGCCGCCGCGGCGGCCGCCGACTTGTTGCCGCCGTTCTCGCACAGGCACCGCAGCAGCTCCACCAAACGTGAGCCCTGCGCCGCGTCGCGGGCGAGCAACGGGCCCAGCTCGCGGTCCGCGAACGCGCGCACCCGTTCGTCCTCGCGCAGCAGGTGCAGCAGACCGCGCAACCGCACGTCGTCCAGCCGGTGGTACAGCTGGGTTCCCGGCGCCCGCAACGCCGCACCGGCCACGTGTGCTGCCTCGCCCAGCGAGCGGCGAACGTCCGTTGTGGACGACACGGTCGTGCCCACGGCGATCACCACCGCGCCCGCCGCCGTCCGGTGGACCTCGCGTGCGACCTTGCGCAGCACACCTTCCACCCCGACGGTCACGGGCACCGACAGCAGGGCCCGCACGGACGTGTCGTCCACGACGCCGACCAGTGCCGCGACCGTCACCCGCCGCCCCGCCAGCGCCGTGGCCTCGGCGAGGTCGCGCAGGACCTCCTGCGTCGCAAGCGTTTGCCCGTGCCCGCCGGACACCGGCCGGACCGCCACGCCGATCAGCTGCCGGCGTTCCAGCGGCACCCCCAGCGCCGCCGCCCGCGCGCCCAGGTCGGGTGCGGCGGGGGACTGGCCCAGCAGCTGCGCCAGCAACGTCCGGTGCGTCTGGCGTTCCAGCGACTCCCGGTCGCGTGCCACCAGGCGGTGCACGGCCAGCGCGGACGCCGCCCGCTCGGCCACCACGACGTGCCGGTGCGGGGGCGGTTCCGGCGACACCAGCACCAGCCGGCCCCAGTCCGCGCCGCGCGCGCCGACGATCGTCACGAGCCAGCCGGAGGCCTCGTGGTAGGCCGTCCGCTCGGCCACCGCCACCGCCCGCGAGCGCGCCGCCCAGTCATCCAGCAGCAGCACCGGGTCGTGCCCGGCCGCGTCGTAGGCCAGCACGTCGTGGCCGAGCGTCTCCAGCACGAC
The DNA here is from genome assembly GCF_054300775.1 of Lentzea chajnantorensis. Classification (NCBI taxonomy): domain Bacteria; kingdom Bacillati; phylum Actinomycetota; class Actinomycetes; order Pseudonocardiales; family Pseudonocardiaceae; genus Lentzea; species Lentzea chajnantorensis. The sequence goes on from NZ_JBSDZT010000002.1 coordinate 3,553,265, forward strand.
CGCGAGCCCCGACGTGCGCGCCACCTCGCGCAGCACCTCGGACGGCTCGGCACCCGCGACCGTCAGCGCCGTGAACGTCTCGTGCACCTGCTCCGCGGCCCGCAGCTCGGCCAGCTGGGCGTCCACGATCAACGCCACCACCGCCTCCGTCACGGCCACGTACCGCGTCTCGGCGGCGAGGGTGACCAGCGGCAACCCGTGCTGCTCCGCCGCCGTGACCAGGGCGGCGGGCACGTCGTCGCGCCACCGCCGCCCCAGCTCCACGACCAGGCCCGCGCACCCCACCGCCGCCAGCTCCCCGACGTAGCGGGCGAGGCCCGAGTCGGGCAGCATCACACCGGTCGTCAGCACCAGCTCACCGCCGCGCAGCAACGGCGCGATGTCCGCGATCTCCGCCACGTGCACCCAGCGGACCCGCCGCGACAACCCCGCCGACCCGGCCACCAGGCGCGGCTTTCCCTGCCGGATCACCGGGAGGGCGACGACTTCGGCGACCGTCGGGTACATGGACACAACGTAATGCCAACCAGCCGATCCGGGTACAGGTTGTGCATGGCGGCGGACCCGTCACCCCAGCAGACTCGCGAGCAGGTGGAGACCCCTGGAGGACGTGATGGCCCACAAGGAGCTGCTGGTACGACACCGCGCGGTGATGCCGAAGTGGCTGGCCCTCTACTACGACGAGCCCATCGAGATCGCGAGCGCCGACGGGCGGCGGGTGACCGACAGCGAGGGCACGACCTACCTCGACTTCTTCGCGGGCATCCTGACCAACGCCATCGGCTACGACGTGGCCGAGATCAGCGACGCGATCCGCTCACAGCTCGACACCGGCGTGCTGCACAGCTCCACGCTCTACCTGATCAGGTCGCAGGTCGAGCTGGCGGAGAAGGTCGCGGAGCTGAGCGGCATCCCGGACGCCAAGGTGTTCTTCACGAACTCCGGCACCGAGGCCAACGAGACGGCGCTCATGCTCGCCACGCAGGCCCGCCGCAGCGAGCAGGTCCTGGCGCTGCGCAACAGCTACCACGGCCGCGCGTTCGCCACGACCGCGATCACCGGCAACCGCGGCTGGTCGGCCTCCGCGCTGTCGCCGATCAAGGTCAGCTGGGTGCACGGCGGCTACCGCTACCGCAGCCCGTTCAGGTCGCTGTCCGACGCCGACTACGTCAAGGCCTGCGTCGACGACCTGCGCGAGGTCATCGAGACCACCACGTCCGGTGACGTCGCGTGCATGATCGCCGAGCCGATCCAGGGCGTCGGCGGGTTCACCTCCCCGCCCGACGGCCTGTTCCGCGCGTTCAAGGACGTGCTGGACGAGTACGGGATCCTCTTCGTCTCCGACGAGGTGCAGACCGGCTGGGGCCGCACCGGCGAGCACTTCTGGGGCATCCAGGCGCACGACGTCGTGCCGGACGCGATGACGTTCGCCAAGGGTCTCGGCAACGGCCTCGCGATCGGCGGCGTGGTCGCCCGCGGCGACCTGATGGACACCATCACCGCCAACTCGATCTCCACCTTCGGCGGCAACCCGGTCTCCACCGCCGGCGCGCTGGCGACGCTGAACTACCTGCTCGACCACGACCTGCAGGCCAACGCGGCCAAGCTCGGCTCCCGGCTGATCGGCGGCCTGCGCGAGCTCGCGGAGCGGCACCCGGTGATCGGCGACGTGCGCGGCAAGGGCCTGATGGTCGGCGTCGAGCTGGTCGGTCCCGAGGGCGAGCCCAACCCCGGTGCGGCCACGACCGTGCTGAACGAGACCAGGGCGCTGGGCCTGCTCGTCGGCAAGGGCGGCCTCTACGGCAACGTCATCCGCCTCGCCCCGCCGATGACCCTCACCGAGGACGAGCTGGACGAGGCGCTGGGCATCCTCGCGCAGGCGGTGGCGCGCGCATGACCGGGCCCGGGATGATCAGGCACTGGATCGGCGGCAAGAGCTGGGCCGAGACGCCGGAGCGCACCGGTGACGTCTACGACCCGGCCACCGGCAAGGTGGCGAACCAGGTCGCGTTCGCGTCGGTGTCCGAAGTGGACGCAGCGGTCGACACGGCCGCGAAAGCGTTTGCGCAGTGGCGCAACGCGTCGCTGGCGCAGCGTTCGACGGTGATGTTCAAGTTCCGCGAGCTGCTCAACGCGCGCAAGGGCGAGCTGGCCGTGCTCGTCAGCTCCGAGCACGGCAAGGTGGTGTCCGACGCGGGCGGCGAGGTGCAGCGCGCCCTGGAGTCCGTCGAGTACGCGTGCGGCATCCCCACGTTGCTGCGGGGCGGTTTCAGCGAGAACGCCTCCACGAAGGTCGACGTCTACTCGATCCAGCAGCCGGTGGGCGTGGTCGGCGTGATCTCGCCGTTCAACTTCCCCGCGATGGTGCCGCTGTGGTTCGTGCCCACCGCAATCGCTTGCGGCAACACGGTGGTGCTCAAACCGTCCGAAAAGGACCCGAGTGCCTCGGTGTTCATCGCCGAGCTGTTCGCCGAGGCGGGCTTGCCCGACGGCGTGCTGAACGTCGTGCACGGCGACAAGGTGGCCGTTGATCGGCTGCTGGAGCACCCGGTGGTCAGGGCGATCTCGTTCGTCGGCTCCACGCCGATCGCGAAGTACGTCTACGAGACCGGCACCGCGCACGGCAAGCGGGTGCAGGCGCTGGGCGGGGCCAAGAACCACATGGTGGTGCTGCCCGACGCCGACCTCGACCTGGCCGCCGACGCCGCGGTCTCGGCGGGCTTCGGCTCGGCGGGGGAGCGCTGCATGGCCGTCTCGGTGGTCGTGGCGGTCGGCCCGGTCGGCGACGAGCTGGTCGAGAAGATCAAGTCCAGGATCGCCGACGTCCAGGTCGGCTCCGGGCCGTCGTGCGAGATGGGACCGCTGGTCACCGGCGCCCACCGGGACAAGGTGACGTCCTACCTGGACGCCGGGGTCGAGGCGGGCGCGGTGCTCGCGGTCGACGGCCGCGACCACCCGATCGACGGCGACGCGAGCGGTTTCTGGCTCGGCCCGACCCTGTTCGACCACGTCGGCACGGACATGTCGGTCTACACCGACGAGATCTTCGGCCCGGTGCTGTCCGTCGTGCGCACCTCGACCTACGAGGAGGCGCTGGAGCTGGTGAACGCCAACCGGTACGGCAACGGCACCGCCATCTTCACCAACGACGGTGGCGCCGCGCGCCGGTTCCAGAACGAGGTGGAGGTCGGCATGGTCGGCGTGAACGTGCCGATCCCCGTGCCGGTCGCCTACTACTCCTTCGGCGGCTGGAAGGAGTCGCTGTTCGGGGACGCGCACGCCTACGGACCGCACGGCGTGCACTTCTTCACCCGCTCCAAGGTGGTCACCTCGCGCTGGCTGGACCCGTCGCACGGCGGGGTCAACCTCGGGTTCCCGCAGAACACCTAGCCCGGCGGGAAGCCGCGGGACGCGGCGGCGTCGGCGGAGGCGGGTCTCGTGCAGACGGCCCGCCTCGGCCGCGCTCCCGACCTGCGCGTCGGACACGCGGATCGACCGGGCCTACCGGCTCGTGCGCGCCGCCAGTGCCTCGGGGACCGGGTCGTAGCGGGAGAACCGGCGGGTGAACGTGCCGGTGCCCGAGGTCAGCGCGCGCAGCTCGACGGCGTAGCGCAGCAGCTCGCTCGACGGCACCTCCGCGCGGATCACCGTGCGGCCGCCCTCGCCCGCCTCGGTGCCGAGCACCCGCCCGCGCCGCCCGGACAGGTCGCCCAGCACCGTGCCGAGGTGTTCGTCGGGCAAGCGGATCGCGAGCTCGTCCATCGGTTCGAGCAGCTGCGTGCGCCCGGTGGCGGCGGCCTCCTTCAACGCCAGCGCGCCGGCGGTCTGGAACGCCGCGTCCGACGAGTCGACCGAGTGCGCCTTGCCGTCGACGAGGGTCACCCGGACGTCCACCACCGGCGTGCCGTCGTGCAGGCCCTTCTCCAGCTGCGCGCGCACCCCCTTCTCGACGGAGGGGATGAACTGGTGGGGGACCGCGCCGCCGATGATCTTGTCGACGAACTCGAAGCCGGAGCCGCGCGGCAGCGGCTCGACGACGATGTCGCACACCGCGTACTGGCCGTGCCCCCCGGACTGCTTGACGTGCCGGCCGTGGCCCTTCGCCGGTCCCGCGAAGGTCTCCCGCAGCGGCACGCGCACCGGCTCGGTGTCGATCTCCGCGCCGCCCGCCCGCAGCCGTGCCAGCACGACGTCCGCGTGCGCCTCGCCCATGCACCACAGCACCAGCTGGTGCGTCTCGGCGTTGCGGTCCAGCCGCAGCGTGGGGTCGCCGGCGACGAGGCGGTTGAGGTTGCGCGCCAGGTTGTCCTCGTCGCTGCGGGTGCGCGGCACGACGGCAACGGGCAGCAACGGTTCCGGCATGTCCCACGGCGCCATGAGCAGCGGCTGCTCGGGCGCGGACACGGTGTCGCCGGTCTCGGCGGTGGTCAGCTTGGTCAACGCGCACATGTCACCCGCCACGCAGTACGGCACCTCGCGCAGGTTCGACCCCAGCGGCGAGTAGATGTGCGCGACGCGTTCGTCGGTGTCGTGGTCCTCGTGCCCGCGGTCGGCCATGCCGTGCCCGGAGACGTGCACCGGCCGTTCGGGCCGCAGCGTGCCCGAGAAGACGCGGACCAGCGACACGCGGCCGACGTAGGAGTCCACGGCGGTGCGGACCACCTCGGCGACGAGTGGCCCGTCCGGGTCGGCGGCCATGCGGGGCTGCGGGATGCCGTCGACGGAGGTCACGTCGGGCACCGCGTGCTCCAGCGGTGACGGGAACGCCCGCGCGATGCCGTCGAGCAGCTCGGTCAGGCCCAGGCCGGTCGCGGCGCACACGGGCATCACGGGGTGGAACGACCCGCGCGAGACGGCGGTCTCCAGGTCGGCGATCAGCGTGTCCTGGTCGATGTCCTCCCCGGCCAGGTACCGGTCCATGAGGGTCTCGTCCTCGCTCTCGGCGATGATCCCCTCGATCAGCGCGGCCCGTTCCTCCGGGTAGTCGCCGCCCTGGGTCAGGAGGCCGACGAGCCGGTCGCCCTCCTGCACGTACAACGGCACCACGCCCGCGCCGAACGCCGCCTGGCACGCGAGCACCTCGGTGGTGAGATCGGCGCGATGGTGGTCCGTGCGCGTGACGACGACCGCACGCGGCATGCCCACCAACGCGCACTCTTCCCACAACGCCACCGTTGCCGCGTCCACGCCCTCGAAGGCGTTGACGACGAAAAGGGCCGCGTCCGCGGCCCGCAGTCCTGCCCTGAGCTTCCCCACGAAGTCGACGTAGCCGGGGGTGTCGATCAGGTTGATCTTGATGTCCCCGTGCCGGACCGGTGCCACCGCGAGGCCGACCGACCGCTGTTGCCGCACCGCCGCCGGGTCGTGGTCGCAGACCGTCGTCCCCTCCGTGACCGATCCCGCGCGGCTGACCACGCCGGTGGCGGCGAGCAGGGCCTCGGTGAGCGTCGTCTTGCCAGAGCCGGACGGGCCGACGAGCACGACGTTGCGGACCTTGGCCGGGTCGTCCACAGCGACCGCGCCTGCCGAGGTGGTGTTGTCGGAGCCCTTGCTTCCCATGGCGACCTCCGTCAAGTCGTAGTGTCCGATCTCACACCCGTTCACCGGTGGTCACAAGCCCGGAAACCCGACCGGGTGCCGCCCGGTGCGCGAACACAGTTCACAGCGGCGGTGGAGTGAGCAGCGTCACCACCTGCGGTTGGCCGGAAAGTGGCCTTCTGTTTCGTGGCTCCAGTGGCTTGGGTCAGGGGGCCACGTCGGACGTAGCCTCTGGGGAACGACTTCCCCTCGTGAAAGGGTCCCCAGGGTGAGCACTGACCAGGTCACGGGCACTGCCCGCGTCAAGCGCGGCATGGCCGAGATGCTCAAGGGCGGCGTCATCATGGACGTGGTCGACGCCACCCAGGCGAAGATCGCGGAGGACGCCGGCGCCGTCGCCGTCATGGCGCTCGAACGCGTGCCCGCGGACATCCGCGCGCAGGGCGGCGTGGCCAGGATGAGCGACCCCGACCTGATCGACGGCATCATCAACGCCGTCTCGATCCCGGTGATGGCCAAGGCCCGCATCGGCCACTTCGTCGAGGCGCAGGTGCTCGCGTCGCTCGGTGTCGACTACATCGACGAGTCCGAGGTGCTCACGCCGGCCGACTACGCCAACCACATCGACAAGTGGGCGTTCACCGTCCCCTTCGTGTGCGGTGCGACGAACCTGGGCGAGGCGCTGCGCCGCATCACCGAGGGCGCGGCGATGATCCGCTCCAAGGGCGAGGCCGGCACGGGCGACGTCTCGAACGCCACCACGCACATGCGCAAGATCCGCCAGGAGATCCGCCGCCTGCAGAACCTGCCGGAGGACGAGCTGTACGTGGCCGCCAAGGAGCTTCCAGGCGCCGTACGAGCTCGTGAAGGAGGTCGCGCAGAACGGCAAGCTGCCCGTGGTGCTGTTCACCGCCGGCGGCATCGCGACCCCGGCCGACGCCGCGATGATGATGCAGCTCGGCGCCGAGGGCGTGTTCGTCGGCTCCGGCATCTTCAAGTCCGGCAACCCGGCCCAGCGCGCCGAGGCCATCGTGAAGGCCACCACCTTCCACGACGACCCCGACGTCATCGCGAAGGTCTCGCGCGGCCTGGGCGAGGCCATGGTCGGCATCAACGTCGAGGACGTCCCGGAGCCGCACCGCCTGGCCGAGCGCGGCTGGTAACCGGTCCCGCGAGGAACGCCGAGGGGCCGCACCCACTCCGGGTGCGGCCCCTCCTCGCGTCCGTCAGCCCACCGGCCGCAACGAGCTGCAACGCCTCCGGCAACGGGCCGTGGTGCAGCACGCCGAGCCGTTGCGTGGCACGGGTCAGCGCCACGTACAGCTCCGCCGCCCCGCGCGGGCCGTCCGCGAGGATCCGCTCCGGCTCCACCACGAGCACCGAGTCGAACTCCAGGCCCTTCGTCTCCGCGGCGGGCACCGTGCCGGGCACGCCGGGCGGGCCGATCACGACGCTCGTGCCTTCCAGGGCCGCCTCCGCCGCGACGAACTCCTCGATCGCCGCCGGCAGCTCCGCGGTGCTCACCTGGCGGGCCCACGGCTGGACACCGTTGGCGCGCACCGACTCCGGGGCCTGCACGTCGGGTGCGAACTCGGCGAGCACGCGGGCGGCGACGGCCATGATCTCGGCCGGGGTGCGGTAGTTGACCGTCAGCGAGCGGTAGACCCAGCGGTCCTTCACGTACGGGTCGAGCATGTCGCCCCACGTCACGGCACCGGCGGCGGTGCGGCGCTGGGCCAGGTCGCCGACGACGGTGAACGACCGGCCGGGGCAGCGCCGCATCAGCACCCGCCAGTCCATCTCGGACAGTTCCTGCGCCTCGTCGACGACGACGTGGCGGTAGGTCCAGTCGCGGTCGGCGGTGGCGCGTTCGGCGAGGGTGCGGGTGTCGTGCTCCACGAACCGGACGGCCAGGTCCTCCGCCCGCAGCAGGTCGGTGGCGAAGAGGTGGTCCTCGTCGTCCATGTGGTCCTGGCGGTTGGTCATGCTGTCCAGCACGGCCTCGGCGTAGGCGGTCTCGGCCTTGCGCTCCTCCAGCGCCGCCCGCTCGCGGGTCATCTCGGTGATCTTGTCGCGGCCCAGCAGGTCGTGCAGCTCGTCGAGCAGCGGCACGTCCGAGACCGTCCACGCGGTACCGTCGGCGCGCAGCAGCGCCGGGTCACCGCCGGCCGCGGCCAGCAGGTCGGGTGAGGACAGCAGCGACGAAAGCAGGGACTGCGGCGTCAGCACCGGCCACAGCTCGTCCACCGCGGCCAGGAACCGGTCGTCCTCCGCCAGGTCCTTCAGCAGGCCGGACCGCATGTCCTCCCAGCCCTGCTTGTCCTCGCGCGACAGCCAGCCCTTGCCGATGCGGGCGATCGCGCGCTCGGTCAGCACGTAGGTGACGATCTCCACGAACGTCGCGCGCGCCTCGTTGTGCGGCAGCCCGGTGTCGCGGGCCTCCTGGCGGGCCCACTCGGCGGTCTCGGCGTTGATGTGGACGGTGACGTCCTTCAGGCCGACGGGGATCGGCTCCTCCGGCAGGCGCTGGCGGCCGGCGATCGCGGCCGCGAGCACGTCGAGCATCTTCAGCGACCCCTTGAGCCGCGCGGCGTCCGCCGGGTCCTCCGCGGTGACCTTCAGGCCGGGCACGAAGTCGCCGGTGGTCATGAACACCACGTCGGACTCGCCCAGCGACGGCAGCACCCGCCCGATGTGGGTGAGGAACGCCGGGTTCGGGCCCACGACGAGCACGCCGTGGCGTTCCATCCGCTCCCGCTGCGTGTAGAGCAGGTACGCGACGCGGTGCAGCGCCACGACCGTCTTGCCGGTGCCGGGCCCGCCCTCGATCACCAGCACACCGGGGTGCTCGAGCCGGATGATCGCGTCCTGCTCGGCCTGGATCGTCGCCACGATGTCGCGCATGCCCTCGCCGCGCGGCGCGTTGACCGCCGCCAGCAGTGCCGCGTCCCCGCGCTCGCCGGCGTCGGGCCGGCCGAAGACCTCGTCGGTGAAGCCGACCAGCGCGCGCCGGTTCGTGTGGAACTGGCGCCGCCGCCGCATGCCCTCGGAGTTCGCGCCCGTGGCCGTGTAGAACGGCCGCGCGGACGGCGCCCGCCAGTCCAGCAGCACCGGCTCGAAGTCGCGCTCCTCGTCGAAGATGCCGATGCGGCCGATGTAGGACACCTCGCCGTCGAGGCTGTCGAGCCGCCCGAAGCACAGGCCGTCGTCGGCCACCTCCAGCCGCTTCATCTCCTTGTGCCGGGCGCGCACCTCCTGGTCGCGCTCCATGACCGTGCCGCCGGTGCCGCGCAACGCGCTGGTGAACGCCCCCTTCACGCGCGCACGGTCGGCATCCAGCCGTGCGTACAGATCAGCAACGTAGGCGCGCTCGGACTGCAGTTCTGCTTCGTACCCCTGGTTTGACACGTGTTCCCCAAGCGCCTGGTTGTGGCTTAGCGCGATGAGTTTGAGGGATGAACGGGGGCTTGTGGCAAGGGCCCCTGTCTGCTATATGGTTAAGTGGGCCGGGAGAAGCAGTAGGTCGTCCTGGTCTCCGGGTAGACCAGCGCCTGCCGGACGTCCGTCCCGCACGCGGCCCCGTCGGCGGTGTTCGCCAGCACCCTCACCCGCAAGCCCACCCCGGTGCACTCGACCGCCGCCAGGTCGGTCTTGAGCGTGAAGAACTCGTAGCACCGGCCGTCGGCGAACACCGGCACGAGGCACACGCCCAGCCGGCCGCTGTAGCGGTACCGCGCGTAGTTGTCCTTCTTCGAGCCGCTCGCCGCACCGCAGTCCTCGCCCTGGCGCTGCAGGCTGCCGACCACGTAGTTGTGGGCGCCCGCCGCGCAGTCGACCGGCGTGTAGGTCGAGTCGAGCATGCCGCCCGCCACCCGCGCACAGTCGCCGAGGCGCGGCTCGTTCACGTCCTGCGGCGGCGTCCACGGCGTCGTGCTCGTCGGCGCGGCTTGGGTCTCGGGTGTCGGTTTCGTTGCCACGTAGTAGAAGGCGACGCCCAGCACGACGACGAGCGCGGCACCGGCGACCAGTGCGGCGCGGGCGATCCTGGCCGAACGCCGCTCCGGCGCCAGGTCGGGTTCCTCGGGCGAGAAGCTCGCGAACGGATCAGACATGTGTCCCCCCAGACGGTTTCCGGGGCGGAGTGTAGTTCGCGGACCGCGCCGCCACGGCGCTGCCGGGCTACGCGGTGTGCTCCATCACCATCACGGCCGTCGTGCCCGGCTCCAGCGCCTTGCAGATGTGCGGCAGGTCTCCCGGGTACACGATGTAGTCGCCCGGCCCGAGCTTCGACCGGGTCGCTGGCGAGGCCCGCGAGGCAGCGGCCGGTCGCCACGATCATGTGCTCGACGCTGCCCGGCACGTGCGGCTCCGACTCGCGGGCGCCGCCCGGTTCGAGCGCCAGCCAGTAGAGGTCGTGCTTGGTGCCGGGGCGGCAGGCGGCGAGCAGCGTCGCGGAGTAGTGCGCGCGCTCGGAGTGGATGACCGGCCCTTGGCCCGCGCGGATCACCTGGACGCGGGGGACGCCGGGTTCGACGAGCTGGCTGAACGGCACGCCCAGCGCGACGCCGAGCGCCCACAGGGTCTCCACGCTGGGGTTGCCGGCGCCGGACTCCAGCTGCGACAGCGTCGACTTCGCGATGCCCGCCTTCTTGGCCAGCTCGCTCAGGGACATGCCGCTGCGGTCGCGCTCCCGCCGGAGGTTGGCCGCGATGAGGTCGAGTGGTGCGTTCGACACAGAAGTCCATCCGTTCGTCTTGACGAACACCGATCCCGGGTGTTCATCTTATCGGGTGGTCCGTTCGATTTGGCGAACTCTGGATGCAGTCCTCCTGCGCGACGTGACCGCGGTGGCCCTCGGCGCCGCGGTGACCGGCGCCAGCTTCGGTGCGATCTCGGTGGGCTCCGGCCTGGCGTGGTGGGTGCCGGTGCTGATGTCGCTGCTGGTCTTCGCGGGTGGCTCGCAGTTCATGGCGGTGGGCGTGGTCGCCGCCGGCGGCAGCCCCGCCGCCGCGGTGCTGGCCGGTCTCGTGCTGAACGCTCGGCACCTGCCATTCGGCCTCGCGGTCGGGGACGTGCTCGGCAAGAGCCCGCTCGCCCGCGTCGTCGGCAGCCACCTGCTGATCGACGAGTCCACCGCGTTCGCCATGGCGCAGAAGGACCCCGCACGCGCACGGGCTGCCTACTGGGCGTGCGGCGTGGCGTTGTTCTTCAGCTGGAACACCGGCGTGCTCATCGGCGCGCTCGTGGGGCAGGCGATCGGGGACACGGCGGCGTTCGGCCTGGACGCGGCCTTCCCGGCGGCGCTGCTCGCCCTCACGCTCCCGGCCCTGAAGGACGCGGCGACGCGCAACGCGGCACTCGCCGGCGCCGTCATCGCGCTGGCGACGACGCCGTTCCTGCCCGCCGGTGTGCCCGTGCTGCTCGCGCTGGCAGGGCTCTTCGCGTTCCGCGCCCCGAAGAAGAAGACACCGACGAAGGAGGAGCCGTGCCCGTCACCGCGATCCTGATCCTGGCCGCCGGCACCTTCGCCATCCGCTTCGCCGGGCCGGTGCTGCGCGACCGAGTGACGCTGCCGGAGCGGGTCCGCGAGCTGATGTCCGCCTCCGCCACCGTGCTGCTGGTCGCCTTGGTGGCGATCTCGGCGCTGACGAGCGGAAAGCAGTTCGGCGGCTGGGCGCTCGCCGCCGGAGTGGCGGTCGGCGGTCTCGCGGCGTGGCGGAAACTGCCTTTTGTCGCAGTAATCGTCCTGGCCGCCGCGACCACCGCGGGACTGCGGTGGCTCGGCGTGGCCTAATGCTTTCTGATGTGCGAGAAAAGCAGGTTCGTGTGCACTTCGGTCACCTCTCGCCGACTGGTGAACTTGTCGAGCACGAGCCGTTGCAGATGAGCGACGTCGGACACCGCGACGTGCACCAGGAAATCCTCCGGACCCGTCACGTGGGAGAGCGCGAGCGTTTCCGGCAGGCCCAGCACGTACGCCATGAACGGGTCGACGATCTCCTTCGTGTGCGGCCGGATCTTCACCGCGAGCATCGCCTGGACGTGCTGCCCGACCGCGCTCGGGTCGACCTCGGCGTGGTAGCCGGTGATCACGCCGCGCTCCCGCAGCGCCCGGTGCCGGACCACGGCCGTGGACTGCGCGACGTTCACGCGTTCGGCCAGGTCCTTGTTCTGCAGCCGCGCGTCCTTCCGCAGCTCCCGCACGATGGCCTCGTCGATCGAATCCAGCACGGCGAATCGCCCTTCTGTCGAAACGGGTGCGGTTCCGTGCCCGCAGTGCCGAGGAAGTCTCCACCATTCCGGCCATGACGCGCATGGAGACCATCGCAGTGCACGGCGGCCGCGACGACCTCGCCGAGCTGGGCGTGCACGCTCCTCCCATCGACCTGTCCACCACCTACCCCGTGCCCGACCAGGCGCTCGGCGGGGCGGCGCTGGGGGAGTGGGCCACCGGCGCGGCGCACGCCGCGTCACCGGTGTACGCCCGGTTGCACAACCCGACCGTGGCGCGGTTCGAACAGGCGCTGGCCGCTCTGGAGCACACCGAGGCCGCCGTGGCCTTCGGCAGTGGCATGGCCGCGGTGACCGCCGTCGTCCAGGCCGCCTGCGTGATGGCGGGAAAACCGCACGTCGTGGCTGTGCGGCCGCTCTACGGCGGCACCGACCACCTGCTGTCGTCGGGTCTGCTGGGCGTCACCACGACGTACGTGGAGGCGGGCCTGGTGGCGTCTGCGATCCGGCCGGACACCGGCCTCGTCGTTGTCGAGACGCCGGCCAACCCCAACCTCGACCTCGTCGACATCGAGCACGTCGTGCGGCAGGCCGGCGCCGTCCCGGTCATGGTCGACAACACCTTCGCCACGCCGGTCCTGCAGAACCCGGCGCTGCACGGGGCGTCGTACGTGCTGCACTCCGGCACCAAGTACCTGGGCGGGCACGGTGACGTGCTCGGCGGCGTCGTGGCCTGCTCCGAGGAGCGCGCGGCGGCGTTGCGGCAGGTCAGGATCATCACCGGCGCCGTGCTGCACCCGCTGGGCGGCTACCTGCTGCACCGCGGGCTCGCCACGCTGCCGCTGCGGGTCGAGGCGGCGTCGCGGTCGGCGGCCGTCCTCGCCGCACGGCTGGCCGAGCACGACGCGGTGGAGTTCGTGCGCTACCCCGGCAGGACGGCGCAGATGCGCGGGACCGGCGCGATGATCGCGTTCGGCGTGCACGGCGACCCGGTCGAGGTGGTGCGGCGGCTGAAGCTGGTCACGCCCGCCGTCTCGCTGGGATCGGTCGACACCCTGATCGAGCACCCCTCGGCATTGACGCACCGGCTCGTTCCGGGAGAAGAACTGCGTGCTTCTGGCGTTCCGGACAATTTGCTGCGCATTTCCGTGGGACTCGAACACGTCGAGGACATTTGGGAAGACCTCGACGCGGCGTTGTGTGACGTCGCTTACGTTAAGCCTTCCCCAACTGATTTCTTGGTGATGACCGCCACTCACTAAGGTCCGGACGCATCAGCGCGTCGGGGCGCGGGAGGTTCCGACGCGGGCATTTTCCGTTTTCGGAAGGAACCTCCTCGTGAGTTCTGTGGAAACTGATGCGGACGGCTACACCAAGGCGCTGACCAAGCGCCAGGTGCAGATGATCGCAATCGGTGGCGCGATCGGCGTCGGCCTCTTCCTGGGCGCGGGCGGACGCCTCGCCGCGGCGGGGCCGTCGCTGATCCTGTCCTACGCGGTGTGCGGCCTCGCGGCGTTCTTCGTCATGCGCGCGCTGGGCGAGCTCGTCCTGCACCGCCCGGTGGCCGGCAGCTTCGTGGAGTACGCCCGCGAGTTCATCGGCCCGTGGGCGGGCTTCACCTCCGGCTGGATGTACTGGGTCAACTGGGCGATGACCGGCATCGCCGAGATCACCGCCGTCGCGATCTACATGCACAAGTGGTTCCCGGACATGCCGCAGTGGATCACCGCGCTGGTGGCGCTGGTCGTCCTCGTCGCGATCAACATGCTGTCGGTGAAGCTGTTCGGTGAGCTGGAGTTCTGGTTCAGCGTCATCAAGGTGACGGCGATCCTCGTCTTCCTGGTCACCGGCATCGCCCTGGTGATCAGCGCCGCGGACATCGGCGGCACAACCGCCTCGGTCTCCAACACCCTGGGCCACGGCGGCCTGTTCCCCGCTGGGTTCGGCGTCGCGCTGATGACCCTGCAGGCCGTGATCTTCGCCTACTCGGCCATCGAGCTGGTCGGCATCGCGGCCGGCGAGACCAAGAACCCCGAGAAGATCATGCCGCGCGCCATCAACGGCGTGGTCTACCGCATCGCCATCTTCTACGTCGGTTCCGTGCTGCTGCTGACGATGCTGCTGCCGTGGGACCACTACACCGGCACCGAGTCGCCGTTCGTGACCGTGTTCTCGGCGCTGGGCATCCCCGCGGTCGGCGACATCATGAACGCCGTGGTGCTCACCGCCGCGCTGTCCTCGTGCAACTCCGGCCTCTACTCCACCGGCCGCATCCTGCGGTCGCTGGCGCAGAAGGGCGAGGCACCGGCGTTCACCGGCAAGATGAACTCCCGGCACGTGCCCTACGGCGGCATCCTGTTCACCGGCGCCGCCTACCTGTTCGGCGTGGTGCTCAACTACACCGTCCCGAAGGACGCGTTCGACATCGCGATCGCCGTCGCCTCGCTCGGTGTGGTGTCCACGTGGGCCACGCTGATCGTCTGCCAGATGAAGCTGCGGCAGAAGGCGCTGCGGGGTGAGGTCGAACGGCCCTCCTACCGGATGCCCGGCGCGCCGTACACGTCGTGGCTGACGCTCGGGTTCCTCGCGCTCGTCGTCGGGCAGATGGCGTTCTCGTCCGGGCACGCGGAGCGGATCGCGTTCTGGTCCATTCCCGTCCTGGCGCTGGTGCTGTTCCTCGGCTGGCGGTTCGTGAAGTCGCGGCAGGCGCAGCAGGAGCCCGTGCCCGTCGACTGACCCTCCTCGGCTCAGCTCCTGCTCGGCTCAGGGCACGCGGGGACCTTTCGTACCCTCAGGGGGTACGAAAGGTCCCCGCGTGCCTTCAGGGAACGGGCAGGTGGGCCGCTGTGATGGGGGAGACGGCGGTCCAGCCGAGGGTCAGGTAGAGGGCGCGACCGGCTTCGGAGGCGACGAGGACGGCGCGGGTCGCACCCCGGGTCACGGCGGTGCGGGTCAGCTCCGACATCACCACGCTGCCCAGGCCACGCCTGCGGTGCGCGGGGCCGGTCTCCACCACGTCGACCACGGCGGCGCGCCCGTGCACCGCGACCCGGCCCTTCGCCGCGACCTCGCTCCCGGCGCGCACCACGGCCTCGGCCACGTCACCGGTGCCGCGCACCTCCACGGTGTAGGGGGCCGGCGGGGTCACGGGCGGCCGCGTCCCCAGCTCGACGCTCATCAGGTGCTCCGGCGCGCCGACCACCCACGCCGGGCCGAGCTCGACCTGGTCGCGCGCACCGCAGACCTTCAGCCACGTGCCGGGCTCGGACAACCCGGCGGCACGCGGTCCGGCCGCGGCCGGGTCCGGCAGGACGTAGCGCACCCGGTGCCCCGGCAGCCCGACGTCGATGCGGTAGCCGTCGGGCTCCTCGACGGGCGCAGGGGTGCCGCGGGACAGCGCCCAGCCCCTGACCCAGTCCTCGACGACGGCGGTGAGGTGCGAACCGGTCATGCGCCGATCCTGCCCCACGCGGGCGGCGGACCGGCGAGGTGTGCGCTGACCACCTCGAATAAGCTGGCAGGCATGGTTGCTGCCCCTCCCGTCATCGGCGTGCTCGCCCTCCAGGGTGACGTCCAGGAACACCTCGTGTCGCTCGCGAAGTGCGATGTCACCGCACGGCCCGTGCGGCGCGCAGAGGAGCTGGACGAGCTGGACGGGATCGTGCTCCCCGGTGGCGAGTCGACGACCATGAGCAAGCTGCTCGACAACTTCGAGCTGCTGGAGCCGCTGCGGGCCAAGATCAAGGCGGGCTTCCCCGCGTACGGGTCGTGCGCGGGCATGATCCTGCTCGCCAACACCGTCCTGGACGGCCGCGAGGACCAGCACCAGCTCGGCGGCCTGGACGTCACGGTCCGGCGCAACGCCTTCGGCCGGCAGGCCGACTCGTTCGAGACCGACCTGGACCTGGAGGGCGAGACGGTTCACGCCGTGTTCATCCGGGCACCTTGGGTGGAGGCGGTGCACAGCGGCGTCGAGGTGCTCGCTACGGTGCCCGTCACGGCTGAGGCGGGTGACGCCGCCGGTAGGATCGTCGCGGTCAGGCAGGGCAACGTGCTGGCCACGGCGTTCCACCCGGAGCTCACGGGGGACGAGCGCGTTCACCGACTGTTCGTTGACATGGTCCGAAGTTCGACGGAGGAGAAATGAGCGGCCACTCCAAGTGGGCGACCACCAAGCACAAGAAGGCCGCTATTGACGCCAAGCGCGGCAAGCTGTTCGCGCGGCTGATCAAGAACATCGAGGTGGCCGCCCGCACCGGTGGTGGCGACCCCGACGGCAACCCGACGCTCTTCGACGCGATCCAGAAGGCCCGCAAGAACTCGGTGCCGCTGGACAACATCGAACGGGCCCGCAAGCGCGGCGGCGGCGAGGAGGCCGGCGGCGCCGACTGGCAGACCATCATGTACGAGGGCTACGGGCCCAACGGTGTCGCGGTGCTCATCGAGTGCCTCACCGACAACCGCAACCGCGCCGCCACCGAGGTCCGCACGGCCATGACCCGCAACGGCGGTTCGATGGCCGACCCCGGTTCGGTGTCGTACATGTTCAGCCGCAAGGGCGTCGTCATCGTGCCGAAGGCGGGCACGACCGAGGACGACGTGATGATGGCGGTGCTCGAAGCGGGTGCCGAGGAGGTCAACGACCTGGGGGAGGCCTTCGAGGTCGTCTCCGAGGCCGGCGACCTGATCCCGGTGCGCAAGGCGCTGCAGGACGCGGGCATCGACTACGAGTCGGCCGAGTCGAGCTTCCTGCCGTCGGTGTCCGTCGCGCTCGAGGCGGAGGGCGCCAAGAAGATCTTCAAGCTGATCGACGCGCTGGAGGACTGCGACGACGTGCAGAACGTCTTCGCGAACTTCGACGTGTCCGACGAGGTCATGGCCGAGGTCGGCTGACCTCTTCCGGCGGTGGGCGGGCGGGTGGGCCGGACGGCTCACCCGCCCGTTCCGTGTGCGTAGGGTGGGTTTCGTGCTTTCCGACGAGGACATCGAGTTGCGTGCCCGGCTGCTCTCCCTGGCCGACCGGCACGGTCACGCCACCATCGTCGTGCCACCGGACGCCGAGGGAGCGGGCTACGTCTTCTCGGTCGGCGCGTGGCGGCGGTTCGGGGTGGCCGAGGCGGTCGTGATCGGACTCGACCAGGGCATGGGCGAGACGCTCGTCAACGCGTACGTCAAGCGGGCGAGCGCAGGGGAGCGGTTCGTGCCGGGGCAGCTGTACTTCGACTTCTTCACCGGCGTGCCGATCACGTTCGAACGCGTCTACAAGGGCTTCTACCCGGAGTTCCTCGGCAGCGCCTACCTGCTCTACGACGGCTCCGAGTTCGCCGCCGTGCAGATCATCGTGCCGACACCGCAGGGCCACTGGCCGTGGCAGCCCGACGCGCCCGCCGGGTTCGGCGACCACCAGCTCGTCCTCACCGAGAGCGGTGTGCCGGAGAGCTGGACGCCGGGGGTCAACGGGCCGTGAGCATCCGGATCAGGGCACTCGACGCCGACCGGGCGGGTGAGGTCATGACCGTGCAGCGGGCCGCCTACCTGGTCGAGGCTCGCCGGTACGGCGCGTGGGACCTGCCGCCGCTGGTGGAGACGCTCGCGCAGGTGCGGGACCACATCTCCTCCGGGCAGCCCGCGCTCGGCGCGTTCGACGGGCACCGGCTCGTCGGCAGCGTGCGCGGCAACGTCGACGGGGACCGCATGGAGGTCGCCCGCCTGTTCGTGGCGCCCGACCAGCAGGGCAGGGGGATCGGCAGGAAGCTCCTCGACGCGGCCGCCGGTGCCGCGCCGAGCGGGGTCGACGTCCTGTGGCTGTTCACCGGTGCCCGCAGCGAGGAGAACATCCGGCTGTACGAGAGCGCCGGGTTCGTGAAGATCAGCGAGCGCGTCGACGGGCTGGGCATCACACTCGTCACGTTGGAGCGGAAGGTCATCTGAGGTTCAGGTGCCGGTCACGGGCGGCTGGCAGAGTCCTGGGCGGTCCACCCACGACCACACACCGGTGCGGACGTCGATCACACGTCGGCTGATCCGTCCGGCACCCCGCGCCCCCTGGCACATCCGGTGCCAGGGGGCGCGTCGCGTCGTGGCAGCGGGTTGTCCGGAGGTCGTTGTCCGGTGGTCGTGCGCCGACACCGGACAACGCCGCGGGCGGTAGAACTTGCGGTGCGGCCGGAACCGGGGGTCACCGGCCGCGCAGTGGGGGATGAGCGCCCCGCCTCGCAGGAGGCGAGGGGGATGCGGGGCGGGGCGCTTGCACACCGGAAGGGCTACGGCTTGCGTCCCAGCAGTCCGATCAGGCGGGTCTGGTCGTCCGCGTCCCGAGCGACCGGGACGGCCGAGTCGAACATCGGCGTCGCACTCCACTCGTCGGCGTTGCGCTCCACGTACGCGAGCACCGTCGCGGCCAGGTCCGGGTCTATGCGCTCGTCGGCGCCGATCGAGCGCGCCAGGTCCCACGCGTGCACCGCGAGGTCCGTCGTCATCTGCCAGCAGTACTCGGCGGCGTCCAGCAGCCCGCTCGACACGTGCACCGGCCGCGACAGCGCGTCGGGCTCCAGCCACGCCTCGCGCGCCGCCGCCGCGGCCACCACCCAGGACACCAGCGGGTCGTCGCCGAGGTTGTCGTGGTCGAACCGGTCACCGACCTGCTCGGTGGTGCAGCCCGCCAGCAGCTCCGGCGCCCAGAGCTGCTCGTGGACCAGATGGCCCACCAGATCTCTGACCGACCACTCCCGGCAGGGGGTACCCAGCTCCCACTGGTCGGGGGCGATTTCCCGCACCCGACGGTCGAACTCCGTCATTGCGAGGCCGTGCGCCTGGATCAAGTCCACCCCAGCAGTGCATCAAACACCGCCCGACCCCGCACGACGGCCTGAGAGTTGGGCCACTTGGACGCAACCCCGATTGCAAACAGTACGAGCGTTCGGCGTAATGTGCACCGGATCCGCCGTGACATCGTTGACACGAGAGGACGATGACGTGAGCGCCCCTAGCGCCAGCATCCCCGGCAAGCAGGACACGGGCTTCTTCGGCCACCCCCGAGGCCTGTCCACGCTCTTCTTCACCGAACTGTGGGAGCGGTTCTCGTTCTACGGGATGAAGGCCATCCTCGGCCTCTACCTGTGGACGGCCGTGTCCGAGGGCGGTCTCGGCGTCGACAAGGCGCTGGCGTTGTCCGTCGTGGCCATCTACGGCACCGCGGTCTACATGTCCGGCGTCGCCGGCGGCTGGCTCGCCGACCGCGTGTGGGGTGGCCAGCGCGCCACCTTCTACGGCGGCGTCCTGATCATGTGCGGCCACATCGCACTGGCGCTGCCGATCGGCATCACCGGCGTGTACGTCGGCCTGATCTTCATCGTGTTCGGCACCGGCCTGCTCAAGCCGAACATCTCGACGGTCGTCGGCGGCCTGTACGACAAGACCGACACCCGCCGCGACGCCGGCTTCACGATCTTCTACATGGCGATCAACATCGGTGGCTTCGTGTCGCCGCTGATCACCGGCGCGCTCGCGGACGGCATCGGCTTCCACGCCGGGTTCGCCGTCGCCGCGGTCGGCATGGCGCTGGGCCTCGTCCAGTACCGCCTGGGCCGCAAGCACCTGCGCGGGTCCGCGGCCGTGGCGCCGAACCCGCTGCCGCACCAGGAGAAGGGCCGCGTCTACGGCCTCATCGCCGGTGTCGCCGTCGCCATCGCCGCGCTCGGCGTGGTCTCCTACCTCCTCGGTGACGTCGAGGGCGTCATCCTGATGATCAGCATCATGTCGATCGTCCTGCCGATCGCGTACTTCACCGTCATGCTGCGCAGCCCGAAGACGCTGCCGGAGGAGAAGCCGCGGGTCGTCGCCTACATCCCGCTGTTCGTCGCCGCCGCCATGTTCTGGCTGATCTTCGAGCAGAGCGCCTCGGTCATCGCCGAGTTCGCCGACTCCCGCGTCGACAACCACGTGTTCGGCTGGGAGTTCCCGGTCGCGTGGTTCCAGTCGATCAACCCGATCATGATCATCGCCTTGGCGCCGCTGTTCGCGCTGCTGTGGGTGAAGCTCGGCAAGCGGGCGCCGTCCACGCCCCGCAAGTTCGCCGGTGCGCTCGTGCTCGTCGGCCTGTCGTTCGTGCTCATGTACTTCGCGAGCAACTCGGCGGCCGACGGCAAGGTGACGCCGCTGTGGCTGGTGCTGATGTTCCTGATCATGACCGCCGGTGAGCTGATGCTGTCGCCGGTGGGCCTGTCGGTGACGACGAAGCTGGCGCCGCGCGCGTTCGCCTCGCAGACGATGAGCCTGTGGTTCCTCGCGACCTCGGCCGGCACCGGTGTGGCCGCGCAGCTCGTGAAGTTCTACACGACGAGCCCGTCGGCGTACTTCCTCACGCTGGGCGGTGCGGCCGTGGTCTTCGGCATCGCGCTGGGCGTGGCGGCCCCTGCCATCAGGAAGCTGATGTCGGGCGTCGAGTGAGGCGCACAAGGCGAGAGGGAGGCCCGTCGCGGCGGCGGTGCGGCGGGTCTCCCTCTCGCCTTCAAGCATGCACTACGGAGATGTGTCATTGGGGCACGAACATTGCTCCGGACAGGTGAAGTAGGGCACGTGCGCCCGCGAATTTCGCCCCACGTCAGGTCTGCTTCACCGCCAGTGATCGTTTGGGCTCGTTCGCGCGAACCGGAAGTCGCAACGCGCCGCGGATGAGCTTCGACCTGCGCCGCGCCATCGGGCCGTCCTGTGCGAGGTTCGGGAAGCGCTTGAAGAGCTCGTGCAACGCGACCGCGCCCTCGATGCGCGACAGGCCCGCGCCGATGCAGTAGTGGATGCCCGCGGAGAACGCGAGGTGCTCGCGCGCGTTGGACCGCGTCGGGTCGAACGTGAGCGGGTCGGAGAACACTCGCGGGTCACGGTTGGCCGCCGCGAGCAGCAGCATCACCGGCATGCCCTTCGGCAGGGAGACGCCGGCCAGCTCAAGGCGTTCCTTCGGCCAGCGGATCGTGTACTGCACCGGCGGGTCGAGCCGCAGCACCTCCTCGACGAACCCCTCCGCGTACTCCGGGCTCTGCGCGAGCGGCGCGACCGTGTGCGGGTTCTCGAACGCCTTCAGCACGCCGTTGCCGATCAGGTTGACCGTCGTCTCGAACCCGGCGAACAGCAGCAACCCGGTGGTGGCGACCAGGTCCTCGCGGCTGAGGTCCGCGTGCTGGGTCACGAGGTGGCTGACGATGTCGTCCTGCGGGTTGCGCCGCCGCTCGTCCATCAGCCCGTCGATGAAGTCGTTGTACTCGACGATCGTGGCGTGCAGGTCCCTGAGCTGCTTGTGCGACCAGACGCCGTCGAGCGTCTCGGCCAGCGACGAACCCCAGCAGGCGAACAGCGCCCTGTCGTCGTCCGGCACGCCCAGCAGGTCCGCGATCACCTGGATCGGCACCTGGGACGCGAACTCCGCCACCACGTCGAACCGGTCGTCCAGCCGGTCGAGGTGGTCCGTGACGATCTTCTGGATCGACGCGGTGCGGTCCTTCAGCGCACGAGGGGTGAAGAACGGCTGCACCAGCCTGCGCAGCCGGGTGTGGTCCGGCGGGTTCTTCATCAGGAACGAGTCCTGCACCGGGTTCACGACCTTGTGGCCGTCCTTGACCAGCGTGATCGGGATCATCGACGCCTCGTCGAACGTCGCCGTGACGAACCGCGGGTCACGCAGCACCGAGTCGCACAACGCGCGCGACGGCGTGACGTAGGCGCCCATCTTGCTGCGCACCATGTCGCCCTTGGCGCGCACCTTCTCGTACATCGAGTACGGGTCGCGGTCCGGCGGTGATGCCATGACACCGGCGTACGGGTCACCGATCAGCGCATAGCCGCGCACGAGAGAGCGGAGCGCGAAGAACTGGACGGTGGTCTTCAGCGAGGACGGCATGCGTCCACAGTGGGGTTTACGTGAAAAACCTTCAAGAGCTGCGGCGGTGGCGGCGCACGGTTTCTTCGACGAGGTCGAGCACCGGCTCCATGTCGTCGGCCGGCAGCCCCATCGCCAGGTGCGACACCAGGCCCTCCAGCACCAGCTCCAGGAAGCTCGTCAGCACCGTCACGTCGACGTCGTCGCGCAGGTTGCCGGCCTCCCGCTGCCGGAGCAGGCGCTGCCGGGTCGCGGCCGTCAACTGCTCGGACCGCTCGGCCCACCGCGCGCGGAAGTCGGGGTCGGTGCGCAGCCGCCGGGAGACCTCCAGGCGCGTGCCCAGCCAGTCCGCCGCGTGGCCCTCGTCGCGCTTCTCCGGCTCGTCGAGCAGGTCGCGCATGACCTGGACCAGGCCCTGCTCGGCCACGACGTCGGCCATCCGCAGCGCGTCGTCCTCCGCGAGGGCGAGGAAGAGCGACTCCTTGTCCCGGAAGTGGTGGAAGATCGCACCGCGGGACAGTCCCGTGGCCTCTTCGAGACGGCGTACCGTGGCACCCTCGTAGCCGTGGCGCGCAAAGCAAGCACGCGCACCGTCGAGGATCTGGCGACGGCGGGCGTCTAGGTGGTCCTGGCTGACCCTGGGCACCGGTAGATGGTCCCAGGACGGGGACCGGAAATCCAATCCGTACGTAC
Source organism: Lentzea chajnantorensis (assembly GCF_054300775.1). Taxonomy (NCBI): domain Bacteria; kingdom Bacillati; phylum Actinomycetota; class Actinomycetes; order Pseudonocardiales; family Pseudonocardiaceae; genus Lentzea; species Lentzea chajnantorensis. The sequence continues at coordinate 3,575,598 of NZ_JBSDZT010000002.1, forward strand.
GGATTGGACAGCTCCATCCGTGTGATCCTTTCGAGTGGATCTCCGGCCTGGCCTGTCCCGGTGGCGGCGTGAGCGCCAATATCCTCCTGCGCCATGGAGACGCACGAGTTCGTCAAGCTGTCGGCGCTCGCCGAGCGCCTCGGGTGGCGGCGGCGCGTCTCGACCGGCGTCCACGTGGTCGACCTCCTGCTCAGCCGCACGACCACCGACCTCATCGCGGCGCTCGCGGAGAACCGGGACCGGGAACGGTCCGGCTGACCTCGGCAGACCGCGGACGGCACCGCCACCTCGTCGACCAGCAGGTCTACGGCCGCCTGCGCACGGTGGAGGTCGACATCTGGCTGACTCCACCGCCAGTAGAAGCAGCGGGGGAGGCGCGGGGCGTGAACGTGAACGAAGCGGGCAACTCGACACATCCGCCACGCAAACCCCCTGGGCACACGCGTGTGCGCACGCCACGTCGTTGATCTGTAAGGATTTGCACGTCCGCGAGAGCGTGCGAGCCGCAATGCCCGCGTGTAGCGTCGAATGCGCTTATCCGATCACGGGGAGTGTGTAGTGACGACTGCGCTGCGTGACCAACCGGCGCCGGTCAGGTTCGCTGACCGCGCCGAGGCCGAGGCTTACGTCGCCTCGGTCTGCTTCAAGCACGGGCCTCCGAGGTTGTTCGGCGTGGAACTGGAGTTCACCGTCCACCACGCAGAAGACCCCGCGTTACCCCTGGACCAGCGAAGGTTGGCCGCGGCGCTCGGAGACCACGCGCCGCCGACCCTCGTTCCGGACAGCCCGCAGAGGCCGCTTCCCAGCGGCACGCCGCTGACCGTCGAACCGGGCGGGCAGGTCGAGATCTCCACACCTCCCTGCACCTCCCTCCCCACGCTCTTCACCACCGTCGAAACGGACGTCGAGCAGCTCACCGCGTTGCTCGCGGACCAGGGCCTCGTCCTCGGCGACAGGGGTGCCGACGCGCACCGGACGCCGAGCCGGGTGCTGCGGGTGCCGCGCTACGCCGCGATGGAGCACGAGTTCGGCCGCCTCGGCCACGACGGCATCTCCATGATGTGCAGCACCGCCGGGCTGCAGGTGTGCCTCGACTTCGGCGAACAGCAGGACCTGCGGGCCAGGTGGGCCGCCGTGCACCAGCTCGGGCCGGTGATGGTCGCGTTGTTCGCGAACTCACCGGGGCTCGGCGGGCAGCGGCAGGACTGGGCCTCCGCGCGGATGCGGACGTTGTACGGCACGGATCCCGTGCGCACCAGGCCGAGTGCCGTGTGCGCCGATCCGGCCGCGGCCTACGCGCGGCGGGTGGTCGACACGCCCGTGATCGTCGTCAGGGGACCGGGTCCGAACTGGGTCCCGCCCAGGAGGCTCACGTTCGCCGACTGGATCGACGGGGCGCTCGACCGCAGCCCCACCAGCGACGACCTCGACTACCACATGTCGTTGATGTTCCCGCCGGTGCGGCCGCGCGGGTACATCGAGATCCGGTACCTGGACACGCCGCCGCCGGGCGGCTGGATCGCGCCGAGTGCGCTGCTCGTCGCGCTGTTCAGCGACCAGTCCGTTGTGGACGGTGTGCTGGCGGCGACGGAACGGGCGGCCGGGCGGTGGCTCGTCGCCGCACGGCACGGGATGGCGGACGACCGCATCGCGCGGGCGGCGAAGGACGTCGTCGCCCTCGGCATCGAGGCGTTGCCCCGCACCGGTCTCTCCGACGAGCAGATCAGCACCATCAGCCGGGAGCTGGAGGGGAAGCTGTGACCGAAGAACTCCGCGAGCGGGTGGCGGAGGAACTGTTGCGTTCTCGCGCGCGTTCCACCGCCCTGACCGATGCCGTCGACGAGCACGACCTCGTGCGGCAGCACTCCAAGCTCATGTCGCCGCTGGTCTGGGACCTCGCGCACATCGGCAACCAGGAGGAGCTCTGGCTCGTCCGCGACGTCGGCGGGCGTGAACCGGTGCGCAGCGACATCGACGAGTACTACGACGCGTTCAAGTACGGGCGCAGCGTGCGGCCGGAGCTGCCGCTGCTCAACCCCGCCGAGGCCCGCCGGTACGTCGGTGACGTGCGCGGCAAGGTGTTCGACGTGCTGGAGGAGGTCCCGCTGGAGGGCCGCAGGCTCGTCGAGAACGCCTTCGCGTTCGGCATGATCGTGCAGCACGAGCAGCAGCACGACGAGACGATGCTCGCCACCCACCAGCTGCGCACCGGCGAACCGGTGCTGCACGCGCCCCCTCCGCCGAAGGGGAACCTCGTCGCCGCGACGGAGGCGTTCATCCCGGGCGGACCGTTCGAGATGGGCACCTCGGACGAACCGTGGGCCCTGGACAACGAACGCCCCGCGCACACCGTCCACGTCGACCCGTTCTTCATCGACACCACCCCGGTCACCAACGGCGAGTACGCCGAGTTCGTCCTCGCCGGCGGGTACTCCGACCGTCGGCTGTGGACGGACGAGGGATGGGTGCACCGCACGCGCGCCAAGCTCACCGCACCCCGGTTCTGGCACCGCGAGGGCACGAGCTTCAGCCGCACCGCGTTCGGTGTCACCGAGCCGATCGTGCCGGACGAACCCGTTGTGCACGTGTGCTTCCACGAGGCCCAGGCCTACGCGACGTGGGCGGGCAAGCGGCTGCCGACCGAGGCCGAGTGGGAGAAGGCCGCACGGCACGACCCGGCGACCGGCACCAGCCGCCGGTACCCGTGGGGTGACGCGGCACCGGACGAACGGCACGCGAACCTCGGCCAGCGACACCTGCGCCCCGCACCGGCCGGCGCGTACCCGGACGGGGTCTCCGCGCACGGCGTGCACCAGCTGATCGGTGACGTCTGGGAGTGGACCTCGACGGACTTCCACGGCTACCCGGGCTTCGAGGTCTTCCCGTACCCCGAGTACTCGGAGGTCTTCTTCGGACCCGACTACAAGGTGCTGCGCGGCGGTTCGTTCGGCACCGACTCCTCCGCGGTCCGTGCGACGTTCCGCAACTGGGACTACCCGGTCCGGCGGCAGATCTTCGCAGGCTTCCGCTGCGCCAGGGACGCCTAGGCGATGTGCCGCCACCTGGCGTACCTGGGCCCCGCCGTGCCCTTGTCCGGCCTGCTGTACGACGCACCGCACTCGTTGGAGCACCAGTCGTACGCACCGGGGGACATGCGCGGCGGGGGCTCGGTCAACGTCGACGGCTACGGCGTCGGCTGGTTCCCCGGCCCGGTGCGCTACCGCCGTGCCGGCACGCTGTGGAGCGACGCGAACCTGCGCGCCCTCAGCGGCACCGAGTCCACCGCGGTCCTCGCCGCGGTCCGCAACGCCACGACCGGCATGCCGGTGGCGGACGCGGCGTGCGCGCCGTTCACCGACGGCACGTGGCTGTTCAGCCACAACGGGCGCGTCACGGGCTGGCCGCACAGCGTCGAGGACCTCGCGAGGACGCTACCGGTGACCGACCTGCTCACCCTCGACGCGCCCACCGACTCGGCACTGCTGTGGGCGCTCGCCGCACGGGCGCTGGCCGCGGGGAAGAACCCCGCCGACGTCCTTGTTGAACTCAGCGACGAGGTCGAGGCCGTGGCCCCGGGGTCACGCCTCAACTTCCTGATGACCGACGGTTCGGTCGTCGTCGGCACCACCTGGACCCACTCGCTGTGGGTCCGCCACGACGGCGTGAGCGTCACGCTCGCCTCCGAACCGCTCGACGCCGACGCGGCGTGGCGGGAGATCCCCGACCACCACGTCGTCCTCGCCGATCCATCCACTGTGGAGGTTCGACCCGCATGACCGAGCCGGTGCTGGACGTTCACCTCAAACCGGACGACGCCGTGCACGCCCTGCGCGCCGACGTGCGCGCCGGGCTGACCGCGGACCCGAAGTGGGTGTCGCCGAAGTACTTCTACGACGCGACCGGCAGCGCGTTGTTCGAGGACATCACCCGCCTGCCCGAGTACTACCCGACGCGAGCGGAACGGGAGGTGCTCGCCGCGCGGGCCGGTGAGATCGCGGCGACCACCGGCGCGCACTCGCTGGTCGAGCTGGGCTCCGGCTCGTCGGAGAAGACGCGGCTGCTGCTCAGCGCCCTGCGCGACCACGGCACGCTGACCGAGTTCGTGCCGCAGGACGTCTCGGTGTCCGCGCTCACCGAGGCCGCCCACGCGATCATCGCCGACTACCCCGGCCTGCGGGTGCACGGTGTGGTCGGCGACTTCACCCAGCACCTGGGCCTGCTGCCGGGCGTGTCACCGCGCCTGGTCGCGTTCCTGGGCGGCACGATCGGCAACCTCATCCCCGAGGAGCGGGAGAAGTTCCTGCACACCGTCCGCGACGTGCTGCGGCCGGGGGAGTGGCTGCTGCTCGGCACGGACCTGGTGAAGGACCGCGAGACGCTGGTGCGCGCCTACGACGACGCGCAGGGCGTGACGGCCGCGTTCAACCGCAACGTCCTGAACGTCCTCAACCGCGAGCTCGGCGGCGACTTCGACGTCGCGGCGTTCGAGCACGTGGCGTTGTGGAACAGCGAGCAGGAATGGATCGAGATGCGGCTGCGCGCCACGCGCGCCATGACGGTCACGCTCGCCGGTCTCGGCCTGGCGGTGGAGTTCCGCGAGGGCGAGGAGCTGCGCACCGAGGTGTCGGCGAAGTTCCGGCGGGACGGGGTGCGCGCGGAGCTGGAGGACGCCGGGTTCACCCTGCACCGGTGGTGGACCGACTCGCGGGACCGCTTCGCCGTCTCGCTGGCGCGGGCGATCTGAGCCGACAACCCTCCGATAGGCGGGTACAAACGGTGCGCCCGCAGTGATGGGCTGCACCGGTGACGTCTTCCCTTGCCACCCGTGCCGGCCGCGCGGCGCTCGCTTCGGCGCTCGCGCTCGGCACCATCGCCTCCGGTCTGGGCGCGAGCACCGCCTCCGCCCAGCCCGGCGCCGCAGCAGTCAGACCCGCCGCTTGGGGGCCGTGCGCGGCGGATGTGCTCGCCTCGATCCCTGCTGCCGAACGCACCAGGGTCAGCTGTGCCATCCAGGAAGTTCCCGTCGACCACTCGCGTCCGCGCGGTGACAAGACGGGCATCATCATGATGAAGCGGCCGGCGACCGACCCGGCGAAGAAGATCGGCTCGCTGTTCATCAACCCCGGCGGCCCCGGTGGCGCCGGTCTGATCTACGGCGCGTTCGGCGCGAGCTTCTTCAGCCAGGAGGTCCTCGAGAAGTTCGACCTCATCGGCTTCGACCCGCGCGGTGTCGGCCGCAGCGCCCCGCTGCGCTGCTTCCGCACCCAGGAGGAGGCCGACGCGGTCAACGAGGGCTGGTTCGCCCTGCCGACGACCAAGGCGGAGATCGAGAAGCTCGATCCGCCAGTCGAAGGCCTACACGGACTACTGCGGGATCAACGCCGGTCCGCTGCTCAACCACATGTCGACCGAGGCCGTCGCCCGCGACCTCGACGTGCTGCGCGAGTCGGTCGGCGACCGGCAGCTGACCTACGTCGGCTTCTCCTACGGCACGCTGCTCGGCGCCACCTACGCGAACATCTTCCCGGAGCGGTCGCGTGCGCTCGTGCTCGACGGCAACGTCGACCCGAAGCTGCGCCTGACCAACGGCGCCGAGTACGACCGCCAGCGCGCCAAGGGCTTCGAGATCGCGCTCGACGCGTTCCTCAAGCGCTGCGACGCCGAGGGCACCGCCAAGTGCGCGTTCGCCGGTGACGCCCGCAAGAAGTTCGACGGCATCCGCGAGACCCTGCGCAAGGGCCCGACGACGCTGCCGGACGGCACGCAGGTGACGCTGACGGACGTCGTCGGCCGCACCGCGAGCAACCTGTACAACCCGGCCACGTTCAAGGCGCTCGCCACGTGGCTGCAGTCGATCCACGCGGCGCAGAACCCGGCCGCGGCGACGGCCACCGCGCAGACGATGAGCGTCCAGTCCGTTGTGGACGTTCCCGCGCTGAACAACAACGGTGGCCTGGCCGACGTGCGCGGCCTGCCGGAGACCCCGTACACGAGCGACGACTCGTACTACGCGGTCAACTGCATCGACAAGCCGTTCGCCAGGACGACCCGCACCTGGGCGTCCACCGCGGCCAAGTGGGAGAAGGAGTCGCCCACGTTCGGCCGCTACCAGGCCGCTTCGGACGCGCTGACCTGCCCGACGTGGCCGGCGCGCAACCCGGACCGCTGGATCGGCCCGTGGCACCGCAAGACCAAGAACCCGGTCGTCGTGGTCGGCAACTACTACGACCCGGCCACGCAGTACGAGTTCGCCCGCCGCATGTCCCAGCAGCTCGGCAACGCGCGGCTGATCAGCGTCGACGCGTTCGGCCACTGCATCCTGGGCGACTCCGCGGGTGCCGACGCGGCGGTGACCAGGTACCTGGTCGACCTCACGGCGCCGGTGAACGGTTCGGTGTACCAGCCCAACACGCAGCCCTTCTGAGCAAAGGCGTTGCGAGCAGCACTCCCGCGGTGAGGAACGGCGTCACCGGGGCCACCGCCAGCGCGACCACGGCGATGGCCCCGTCGGCGCCGTTCTTCCGCGCGCAGGACCAGAAGCCGAGCGCGAGGCCGGCCGTGATGGCGATGATCGTGACGGCCAGCGTCCACGGTTCCTGCCGGTCGGCCAGCGCGAGCGCCAGCACCCCGATGCCCGCCAGGTAGAACGGGTCCCGGCGCGGCCCGAGTGCCGCGGCCGCGGCGGCGAACACCGGGATGGCCGCGTGTTCGGGAGCGGCCTGCAGCACGGCGCCGAACGCCACGCCCGCGACGGCGACCCGCCAGCTGCGGCGCCTGATCGCCCAGACGAGCACCGCGGCCACGACGAACCACACGGGCGTGTAGGTCAGCATGTCGTCGCGGCCCAGGCTGCCGATCCCGGTGGCTCCGCTGGACACGACGACCTGTGCCGGGCGTTCGTCAGAGGAGTACCAGCCGGGCGCACTGCCGCACACGGCTCCGGGCAGGGTGCACGGGTTGGTGAGGAACATCGGGCTGAGCGTCACCGTGTACGCCGCCAGCGAGCCGAACCCGGCGATCGAGAGCGCCACCCAGGCGGGTCTCGGCGCCACGGCGACGAGCAGCAGGGCCACCCCGAACGCGATCCAGACCACCTCCGGCATGGCCTCGACCACCGGGCGGGCGGGGAGGACACCGAGGAAGGTCAGCCCGAGCGCGACCGCGAGGACCACGATCCCGCCGGAGTGCAGCGGCCTGCGCGGGGCCGCGGCGAGCGCGGCGGCGGTGAAGAGCAGCAGGACCGGGATGAACGCCCGGTCGGTGCAGAGCACGAGCGCGCCGAAAACGACGGCCGCGGCGCCCATCCGCCAGCTGCGGTGCCGGACCGCCCACGCGACGAGCCCGGCGGCGATCACCAGCCGCGGCGAGGCCAGGTCGGGGGCCAGCGCCCCGGAGGTCGCGCCGATCCAGCCGGGGCCGAAGGGCTGCACCGCGATCGTCGCGAGCCCGGCGAGGACGAACGTCACCCACGCGGGCCGGGCGAAGTAGAGGAAGACCGCCGTCGCGGCCGCGAACCAGATCACGACAGCACGCTCCGCACGATCAGCACGACCGAGCTCAGCCCGGCGACGAGGAGCATCGGCGTGCGGATCCCACCCGCGTCGACCCGCTCGCGCAGCGGCCCGGACAGCAGGAAGCCGGCGACGAGGAACGGGATGAGCGCGACCCCTGCCCGGAACTGGTGGGCGGTGACCTGCCCGGCGCCGGCCAGCGCGAGGACCGAGGCGCCGGAGCCGAGCACGAAGAACGCCGCGAGCGTCGCCCTGACCTGCGGACCCGCCTGGTTCTGGTAGAGCAGAGCCACCATCGGCCCGCCCACCGACGTGGCCGTGCCGAACGACCCGCTCGCGAACCCGGCCGTGACGAGCGACCCCGGCCTCGGCGCCGGCCGCCAGGTCGTGGTGGACAGCAGCACGCACGCCAGCACCGACCCGCCGACGACCAGCCCGAACCCCTTCGGGTCGAGCGCGTCGACGACCAGCACGCCCACGACCGTGCCGGGCAGCCGGCCGAGCATCGCCCAGCCCACACCGCGCCAGTCGACGTGGCCGAACTCGCGGGCGAGCGACATCGACGCGTGTGCGGCGGCGACCATCAGCACCGGCACCGGCAGCAGCGCCGGGTCCAGCAGCGCGATCAACGGCACCGCCACGAGCGCCAGCCCGAACCCGATCAACCCCTGTAACAGCCCGCCCACCGCGACGACCGCTCCTGCGACCACAATCCCCCAGCCCATGGGTCGCGATGCTAGCGAGTGGTCCGATCGGCGGAGGGCCCGGTTTCGCCCGGTGTTCTCCTGAGGTCGGTCAAGCGCACCCGCGGTCCGCGCCACGACCTCGTCCCGTCGCGGCTTCCTGCTCGGACCTCATGCGGTCGAAGGCAGCCCGAACCGCGGGAACAGGCTGAGGTCGAAGAACGACGAGACGCGCGTGATCCGGTCGTGCCCGACCTCCAGCACCTGGAGGTTGAACGGCCGGTACCCGCCGTCCTCGCCCTCCAGGTACAGGCCGTAGGCGGGCTGGCCGTTCGCCTCCGTCGCGATCATGCGCGCCCTGCCGGGGACGGCCGGGCACTGGTGCACGAGGTGCCACGCGATCATGTCCGGGCCGCGGTACCACTGCGGGTACGGCGGCATCTCCCACACGACGTCCTCGCTGAACAGCGCGACGATCGCCGGGATGTCCTTGGCCACGAACGCCTCGACCCACCGGTCGAGCAGCTCCCGCGCCCCGCCCGGTTCGGTGACCTGGTCCTCGCTGAGGTCCTTGAGCCGGTCGTGGGCGCGTTGCAGGGCGCTGTTGACCGCGGCGACGGTCATGTCCAGCCGGTCGGCGGTCTCTGCGGCGCTGAGCCGCAGGACGTCGCGCAGGATCAGCACCGCGCGTTGCCGTGGTGACACGTGCTGCAGCGCCGCGACGAACGCGAGCCGCGTGCTCTCCCGTTCCGCGACGATCGCCGCCGGGTCGGTCGGGAACGGCTCCAGCCACGGCACCTCGTGGTCCTGGGTGAGCGGGTCGTCCTGCGTGGCGCCGCGGGTGCCGAGCCCGGACGGCAACGGCCGGCGGGCGCGGCTCTCCAGCGCGGTGAGGCAGGCGTTCGTGGCGATCCGGTACAGCCAGGTGCGCACCGACGACCGGCCCTCGAACCGGTCGTAGGACTTCCACGCCCGCAGGTACGTCTCCTGCACCAGGTCCTCGGCGTCGTGCAGCGAGCCGAGCATCCGGTAGCAGTGCGCGAGCAGCTCGCGGCGGTACGGGTCCACCGCGGTGGCGAAGTCGGTCGTGGCCGTCATCCCCGGACCCCGATCGCGGTGCGCATGCGGTCGATGAGCGTGCCGATGTGGTCCCTGAGCTCCGGCGGTTCGTGCACCTCGAAGTCGAAACCCAGGTACAGCAGGAAGAACACCATCCGGTCGAGCGACTCGGCGCCGGTGCGCACGAGGCACGTGTCGTCGTCGATCGCCTCCAGCGACACCGAGGTGGGCGTCGAACGTTCGGCGACCGCCCGCACGGGTGCGTGGACCGTGAGCACGGCCTGGTAGGTGTAGACGCTCGACGCGACCTGGCGCGACACGAACTCGCCGAGCTCGGGGGCAGGCGGTTCACGCGGCGCGAACCGGGCCGCGAGCGCCGGCTGCTCGGTGATCCGGTCGACCCTGAACGTCCGCCAGTCCTCTTTGGACACATCCCACGCGACCAGGTACCAGCGGCGGCCGGTGTGCACGAGCCCCTGCGGCTCGACGAGCCGTTTCGCGGGCTCGCCGTGCGTGGCGGCGTAGGTGAACCGCAGCTGCTGGTGGTCCCGGCAGGCGGCGGCGATGACCGTGAGCGTCTCCGCGTCGACCACCGGCCCGCCCGCGACCAGGGGAGTGGTGTGGGCCTGCAACGCCTGGACGCGCCTGCGCAACCGGCTCGGCAGGACCTGCTCCAGCTTGGTGAGCGCGCGCACCGACGTCTCCTCGATGCCCGCGACCGTGCCGTTCGCCGCGGTCCTGAGTCCTACGGCGACGGCCACCGCCTCGTCGTCGTCCAGCAGCAGCGGCGGCAGCTCGGCACCCGCCCCCAGCCGGTACCCGCCCGTGGCGCCGGGAAGCGACGTGACGGGATAGCCGAGGCTGCGCAGCTTGTCGACGTCGCGGCGGATCGTGCGCACGTCGACGCTGAGCCGGCCGGCGAGCTCCGGGCCCGTCCAGTCGCGCCGCACCTGCAGCAACGAGAGCAGCTTCAGCAGCCGTGCGGACGTCTCCAGCATGGGCGGAAGTCTAAGTTCCATTGCGGACAACCGCGGGAAGTGGCTAGTCTTCCCGGTATGACTGCCGGGTCGGCCCTGTGCCGTGAGCGGAACGGTTGCCCGGCCCTGACTTGATCAGGGCCCCTCCACCCCCGCGCTTCCTCCGTTCTCAAGGGGAACTGCGCACGGGAGAGGAGGTGATGCGCAATGCTTCCCAACGTTGGTGATGTCTTCTCCGGGAAGGTCGTCTCGACCGTCCCGTTCGGCTCGTTCGTCGAGCACCCCGCCGGGGCACACGGGCTGCTGCACGGTCAGCAGGCCGAGGTCGGTTCGACCGTGCAGGTGAAGGTGCTGGTGGTGGACGACGCGCAGCAGCGGTTCAGCCTCGAACTGGCCTGATCCGCCTGACCGCATGAGCGCGTGACCGGACAGAGGCGCCCTGTCCGGTCCTGTGCTCACGCCCTGCGGTACTCCGCGCACTCGCCGACCAGCCGGTCGTGCAAGGTCCTGCGGTGCCCCTGTTCCCGGGGTGCCGGGCCGAGCGCGTCCGCCGGGCTGTCGACGCCGTGCAACAGCCGGTACAGCACCACGTCCGTTGCCGTGCAGAGCCAGTCGTCCGCACACCCCGGTGGTGCGGCGGGTCCCAGCGCGTTCTCGAACCACGCCGGGAACAGCAGGTCGCGCGCGACCGCGTCCTCGATGCGCTCGCGGATCTGCCGGCGTGCCTCGGCGACCGCCTCGTTGCCCTGCGACCGTGCGGCGGCGTCCCCGGCGTGCGCCTCGTCGTCCGGTGCCGGCGGCCGCCGCCCGAGCTTCCCGAACGCCTGCCACCGCGCGTACTTGGCGCGCCACAACGACTCCGCGTTCGCCGGGAGGTTCGTGAGCCCCTCGGCGGCGTCGATCGCCTCGGCGAGCCGGGCGTCGTACCGCGCGATCAGCTTGCGCGTGTCCTGCGCCTCCTGCGGCGTGAACGTCTTGCGCGCGTAGGCGTCCTGCCCCGCGAGGATCGTGTCGACGAGCGTCTGGTCGATGCCGGGCCAGTCGTCGAAGTCGGCCCTTTCCGCCACCCCCGCCCGCACCTTGCGGTTGAGCGCGACGAGCAGGCGTTCGAGCCGGTGGACGCTCTCGGCGAGCTCGCTCACCCGGTCGTTGGTCCCGGTGAGTCTGCGGTTGTTGTCCCTGATCTGGTTGGTGGCGCTGAGCTGCTGCTGCGCTCCCGCGGTCTCGACGTCGTCGAGGCGCGCGGTGAGGGTGCCGAGGTCCTTCCTGAGCCGTTCGACCTTGTCGCCGAGCGCCTTGACCGGGTCGATGTTCACCGCAGCGTCCTCCACGCCCACCACACGCCACCCGCGACCACGGCCAGTGCCGCCCACCCGCGCAGGACCGGGGTGAGCAGCACCCCCGCGAGCGCGGCGGAGATGGCGGCGGTGCGGGCCCGCGGCTCCCACAGCCGCGTGCCGGTGGGGTCCACGAGCACCGCGGCCGCGACCGCCAGCGCGAGGACGACCGACACCAGCGACCAGGGGTCGAACCACCCGATGACCACGGTCAGCGCCGCGACCGCCGTGACGGCCGCGACGACCCGGTTCGGGACGGTGAGCCGCGCCGACTCGACGTCCCTGCGCGCCTGCACGACGGCCTGGACCTCCCGGTCGGTGTCGGCGAGCAGGGCGGGGAGCTCGGGGCTGCCGGGGTGGGTCGCCTGGAGTGCGCGCAGTGCTGTTCGCAGGGAGTGCTGGCGGTCGGCCAAGCGGGCGAACGGATCGGCTGCCATGTCCCGGAAGCGTGATCAACGGGGGCGGGGTGTGGGTAGGGCTGCGCGACGAGTTGGTCCGGTTGCCGACGAACTTCGCTCAGGTGGCGTAGCGCAACCCCGGGCACGGCCCACCCCCGTGCTCACGACTTCCTGCGCGCCTCCGGCGGCCACACGACCTCGATTGGCACCCCGGACGCCCGTGCCTGCTCGACCACGTCCGCCGTGCCGCCCCTGCCCTGCGCCGGCACCCCGTCCCACACCGCCACGAGCAGCTCGACCGAGGCCAGCACGCGTTCGTTCGCGGCGACGTAGGCAAGCCGGCCCGACGTCATGTGCGGCAGCACGCTGACGACCGTCGCGGCCGACCGCAGCTCGTCGTACTCGGCGACCTGGTGCGGTTTGAGCCGGTCGCGGTAGTCGAGCGCCGGGAGCACCACCTCCACCTGCCCGCCCAGGTCCAGCACCGCGCGCGCGAACACCTGGTCGGCGCCCGGCGCGAGGCACGTGACGCCGACCAGCGGCCGGCCCAAGCCGGCTAAGACCGCCGACAGCGCGGCGCGGACGGCCGGGACGCACTCGGGGACCAGGTTGCTGTGACCAGTGACACCGACGCGCATCAGGCGGTCCGAATCGCCCTGATCGCGTCGCGCGTGTCCTGCACGGCGGGGATGTGGCGGTGCCGTGCCGCCTCCTTCGCGAAGTCCTCCAGCTTGCGCAGCACCCGGCCCGAGGAGAGCTTCGCCGCCGTCGGCAGGACCTCGTTGATCAACCCGCACGCCGCCTCCGGGTCTCCCGCGACCATCTTGGTGCGCGCCAGTCCGATCACGTCGAAAGCGCGGTTGCGCACCTTCGAGGGGTCCCTCAGCTCCAACGCACGCCGAATGTGCTGCTCGGCGTACACGGCCTGAGAGGGGTCATGCATCGCGAGGTCGCGGCAGCGGGCGCCGATGACGCCCTCCAGCTCGGCCTCGTCGAAGCTGTGCAGGTAGTCCGGCTCGTGCGACGAGTCGCGCTGCGCGAAGCTGTCCTGCGCCATGCCGACGGCCTGGTGGAACTCGCGGACCTTGCCCAGCTGCGCGTAGGCCCAGGCCTCGCGCGTGAGCAACAGGGCCTTCAACGTCGGCGTGCCGGTGCGGCGGGTGCCGTACTGGCCGAGCTGCACGAGCTCCAGACCGTCCTCCGGGCGGCCCAGGTCGAACATCTGCCGGGCCATCGCGGCCAGGCACAACGCGGCGAAACCGTCGTTCTGACCGGCCTTCGCCATCCGGATGGCGAGCACGTAGTAGCGCTGGGCCGCGTTGTGCAGGCCCGCGTCGAACGACATGCTCGCGGCCACCTTCGACAGCTCGGCGCCGATGAAGAACGCCCGTTCCGTCAACGGGCCCGCGGGGGCGCGCTGGAGCCGTTCGGCCAGCTCGTCGAGCTGACCCAGCACGGCCTTGCGCGCCAGCCCGAAACCACCGCGGCCGCCCCAGCCGCGCAGGCCGTCCGCGACCTGCTGCAACGCCGCCAGCTCCTCCTCGCTGATCGCCGAGTGCGACGACCACCGCGACAGGTTCTGCAACGGGTGCAGCCAGCGCTGCAACGGCTCGACCAGTGCGGACCCCACCGTCACCGCGGCCGCTCCCGTGAGCGCCGCTCGTCTGCTGATCGCCAAGTCGCTCCTCGCCGTCTCCTCGACCGAACGGGCAATGCTCGTCGCCTCCCACGGGGCGGCGAGCACATCCGGTGGGCCCGAACCGGGGGAACCCACCTGAGCTGGGATGACGACCCGGTCGAACCACAGCCGCTCGCCCGGCACGCCGAGCACCAGCGCGAAGTGGCGCAACCGGTCGAGGCGGTCGATCGGGTTCTCACCCGACTCGTAGCGCGAGAGCTGGGCCTGGCTGATGCCGAGCCACGCCGCCATGCGGTCCTGGGACACCCGGCTGAGGTGGTGCGGGTGGTGGCGGTACGCGGAGATCAACGCGCCCATGTCGCGGTCGGTGCAGGCGGCCGCGACCGAGGGGTGGTCCCAGAAGTCGTCGGGGACCGCGGGAGGGCCGTGCACGCCGGAACGGGCGTTGCGGCGGCACCGGTGGCACAACCGGTCGGTGTTGTCGGCGGCGATGAACGCCCCACACGGGCAGGCGCGCCTGGACTTGGGTCTCGCGGCATCCATCGGCATCGCTCCCGTCACTGAGCGATTACCAAGTGTACGGAGCCGTGATCGTCAGTCCATCCATCTCATGCATAAGACGTAATGGGTACGCGTGTCGCACCCCCGGTACCCCCGCCCGGCGGATGAGCTTCATGCGTCCGCTGCATGAAGCCCATGCACCGGGCGAGTGGTGCTGACGCGAAGTGCGAAGCACCCTGCACATCGTCGGGTCGCGGGTCGATCCCCGTGACCGAGTGCCTGACCCACCCGAAGGGGAGGACGACCGCCGATGAGCCTCACGACCGCGGAGACCGGCAAAGCCGGTGTCCCACAGAACAGGGCACACGACCGGGCGATCGGGGAGGCCGTCGCCGGCTACCGGTTGCTCGGCTGGCAGGTGCAGGTCACCGAACAGGGCGTGTTCCTGCCCCTCGGGCCCGCCACCACCGCGCTCGCCATGCCGGCCCGCATCGGGTCGCGCGTGCTGGCCGACCTGAAGTCGCGCATGCTCGCCGGACCGGTCACCGTCATCCCCGGCCCCCGCGAGCACTGGATCTTCCTCGCCGAGCTGGTCGCGTTGCTCCCGACGCACCTCAAGGCCCCGGCCGAGGTCCAGTTCGTGCGCTCGCCCCACCGGATCGCGCTGCCACCCACGATGACCAGGTACGGCTCCCTGCGGTGGGCGAACCCGCCGTCGCACTCGCGGCACTGGTTCCCGCCGTTCACCGCAGTGCTCGCCCTGGCCCGGACGGCCGTCGCGGAGGACCAGCGCCGATAATCGGCACCCGTGGACCGTCGTTCAGTGTTGTTGTGCGGGCTCGTCGCGGCTTTGAGTGCGTGTGGCGAGCCTGCGCCGCGCAAGACGGGCGGTGTCGGAACCGCCCGTGCGGGGGACCGGGTCGCCCCCGCGTCGTCCGTGCCCGAGGGCAGCGGCGTGCTGGTGGACATGCCCGGCAACGCCCAGCTCCTCGTCGTGCAGCCCCGGCCGGGTGAGTACCGGGCGTTCAACCCCTCGTGCCCCCACGTGGGCTCCCTGGTGAACCCGCCCGCCGCCGGCGTGATCACCTGCCCGCTGCACGGGAGCACCTTCGACCCGGCCACCGGCGCCGTCCGCAGAGGACCCGCGACGTCCGGCCTGACCGAGGTCGCCATCACCCTGTCCGGTGATGACCTGCTGCTCGCCTGAGACCTGTGGAATTGCTGTGCATCCGGCCCGTCGCTGAACTCCCGCCGCCCGGATCGCGTACTGCTGTGGTGTGACCCCGAACACCACCCACCACGGAGGATCGGTCGTGACCACCGAAAGCCCAGTCAGCAGGCGGGCTGCCCTGTGCGGAATCGCGGTTGCCCTCGCCGTGCCCAGCGGCCTCGTGGCCTGCAGCTCACCCGGCACGTCGTCCGGCACCGCACCGACCCAGCAGGGGAGCGGCAACACCGGTTCCACCGGCTCCACCGGCTCCACCGGCTCGACCGGTGCGGCGGGAGGTGCGCTGGTCGCGCTGGCCGACGTGCCCGAGGGCGGCGGCGCCGTCGTGGACGCACCCGGCGGCAAGAAGATCGTCGTCGCCCGCATCTCGGCCACCGAGGTCAAGGCCTACGACGCCACCTGCCCGCACCAGGGCTCGATGGTCGCGGAACCGTCCGCCGGCACCATCACCTGCCCCTCCCACGGCAGCCAGTTCGCCGCCGCGGACGGCAAGGTCAAGAAGGGTCCCGCCACATCCGGCCTGCGCGCCGTGCAGGTCCGCGTCGACGGCGACCAGGTGGTCCTGGCCTGACCCTTTCCACTTTTGTCAGACCCCGTCGTTAGGCTGGGTCACGTGGCAGATCCTTCGACGTACCGCCCTTCTCCGGGCTCGATCCCCGAGGCCCCCGGCGTCTACAGGTTCCGCGACGCCGGTGGCCGGGTCGTGTACGTCGGCAAGGCGAAGAGCTTGCGCAGCAGGCTGAACTCCTACTTCGCGGACCTGTCCGGGCTGCACCCGCGCACGCGGCAGATGGTGACCACGGCCGCGTCGGTCGAGTGGACCGTCGTGACCACCGAGGTCGAGGCGCTGCAGCTGGAGTACAATTGGATCAAGGAGTACGATCCCCGGTTCAACGTCCGGTACCGCGACGACAAGTCGTACCCGGTGCTGGCCGTCACGCTGTTCGAGGACTACCCGCGGCTGCACGTCTACCGCGGCCCGCGCAAGAAGGGCGTGCGCTACTTCGGCCCGTTCGCCCACGCGTGGGCGATCCGCGAGACGCTGGACCTGCTGCTGCGCGTGTTCCCCGCGCGCACCTGCTCGGCCGGTGTGTTCAAGCGCCACAACCAGATCGGCCGCCCGTGCCTGCTCGGGTACATCGACAAGTGCTCCGCGCCGTGCGTGGGCAAGGTGTCCGCGGACGAGCACCGCGACATCGTCGACGACTTCTGCGACTTCCTGGCCGGCAAGACCGACCACATGGTCCGCCGCCTCGAACGCGAGATGCTGCAGGCGTCGGAGGAGCTGGAGTTCGAGCGCGCGGCCCGGCTGCGCGACGACCTGGGAGCACTCCGCCGCGCGATGGAGAAGCAGGCCGTGGTCCTCGGCGACGGCACGGACGCCGACGTGATGGCGTTCGCCCAGGACGAGCTCGAGGTCTCCGTCCAGGTGTTCCACGTGCGCGGCGGCCGGGTCCGCGGCCAGCGCGGCTGGGTGCTCGACAAGGTCGAGGCCGTCGACGACGGCGCCATCGTCGACCAGTTCATCATGCAGTTCTACGGCGACAACACGGAAAGCACACCGCGCGAGGTCCTCGTGCCGGTGCTGCCCGACGACGCCCCCGCCCTGGAGGACCTGCTCTCCGAACAGCGCGGCTCCCGCGTCGCCCTGCGCGTCCCGCAACGCGGCGACAAACGCGCACTGCTGGAAACCGTGGCGCGCAACGCCTCCGAGGCGTTCGCCCAGCACAAGCTCCGCCGCGCCGGCGACCTCACCGCGCGCTCGGCCGCGTTGCAGGAGCTGCAGGACGCCCTGGCCCTCGACACCGCGCCGCTGCGCATCGAGTGCATCGACATCAGCCACGTCCAGGGCACCGACGTGGTCGCGTCGCTGGTGGTGTTCGAGGACGGCCTGGCCCGCAAGTCCGAGTACCGCCGCTTCGCCCTGCGCGAAGCCGCCACCGAGGGCGACGTCGCCTCCATCGCCGAGGTCGTCCGCCGCCGCTTCCAGGCCATGCTCCGCGAAACCGCCTCCGGCGGCCCCAACCCCGGCATCGACCCGGACACCGGCAAACCCCGCAAGTTCGCCTACCCGCCCAACCTCCTGGTCGTCGACGGCGCCGCCCCCCAAGCCGCCGCGGCCGCCGACGTCCTCGCCGAGCTCGGCATCACCGACGTGGCCGTGGTCGGCCTCGCCAAACGCCTGGAGGAGGTCTGGGTCCCCGGCGAACCCGACCCGGTGATCCTCCCGCGCACCAGCGACGCCCTCTACCTCCTGCAACGCATCCGCGACGAGGCCCACCGCTTCGCCATCGCCTACCACCGCCAAAAGCGCTCCAAGCGCATGATCGCCTCCGAGCTCGACAACGTCCCCGGCCTCGGCGAAACCCGCAAAGCCGCCCTGCTCCGCCACTTCGGCTCGGTCCGCAAACTCAAACAGGCCACAGTGGACGAAATCAGCGACCTCCCCGGCTTCGGCCGCCGCACCGCCGAGGCCGTGGTCGTGGCCCTGTCCGCCCCTTCCACCCCGGCGCCCCACCCCGACCCAGCCCCATGACCCCCGCTCCCACCGACCCACCCCAGCCACCCACACCGGCGGCTTGCTCACACACCCCGACTCCGCCGGACGCTCCGGTTCCGCCAGCCGCTTCGGCTCCGCCGGGCACTCCGGTTCCGGGGCAGCCACCCGCACCAGTTCAGCCGCCTGATCCGGCTGCTGCACCCGCCGCGGCCCAGCCATCCGCCGACGCGGAGCCATCCACGCCGGTCGTGCCGTCCACCCCAGGAGCGCCGCGCACCCCAGCCGCGTCGCGCGCCTCGGTCGTGCCGCGCATCCCGGCCGCGTCGCCCGCCCCGGCCGCGTCGCCGGCCCCAGCCACATCGCGCACCTCGGCCGTGTCGGCTGCCCCAGCCGTGCCGTGCACTCCAGCCGCATCGCCAGCCCCAGCCACATCGCGCACCTTGACCGGTCCGCACACCCTGGCCGCGTCGTCCGCCCCAACCGCGCCGCGTACCCCGGCCGAGTCACGTGTCCCGTCTCCGTCGCCCACGCCCTCACCGCGACTGCCGACACCCTCGCCCCCGCCACTCACCGCAGCGATGACCCGCGCCCTGACCGAAGCCGACTGGCTCTCCCCGTTGCCCGCCCAGGCCGCCGACCTCCTGATCACCCTGCAGGCTCCACCCCGGTTGATCGCCCACCTGCGCGCGGTGCACGACGTGGCCCGCCAACTGTCCGACTGGGTCGCCCAGCACCACCCCGAAGTGCCGTTCGACCGCGAGGCGGTCCTGTTCGGCGCCGCCACCCACGACATCGGCAAGGTCGAACACCCCGCAGAACTCTCCGCCCCGGGCTCCTCCCACGAGCCGGCGGGCCACGCCCTCCTCCTCCGCCACGGCGTGCCGGGCCACCTGGCCCGCTTCGCCGGCACCCACGGTTCCTGGACCGCCCCCGGCACGACCTTCGAGGACCACCTGGTGAGCCTCGCCGACAAGGCCTGGAAGGCCAAACGCGTCGAAGACCTCGAACAACTGGTGACCACCCACCTCGCCACGGCCAGCGCCCGCGAGCCCTGGGACGTCTTCCTCGCCCTCGACGACGAACTCGACCGCATCGCCTCCACCGCGGACGCCCGCCTGACCTTCCAGTCGAGCCACCCCATCGCAGGCTGACCCCGATGCTCGCCACACACCCGCCCGTCACGCACACTCGGCTGGCCACGCACGCCCGCCTGCCACGCATGCCCGGCCAGCCATGCACACCCACCTGCCATGCACACCGGCCCGCCACGTACGTCCGGTCGCCACGCACCCGCCCGCCGTTCCGGCTCAGCCACCGCTCTGGCTCAGCCACCGCTCCGGCTCAGCCACCGCTCTGGCTCAGCCACCGCTCCGGCTCAGCCACCGGTCTGGCTCAGCCACCGTTGCTCCCGCCCAACTGCCACTGCTCCCGCCCGGCGGCCCACCACTCCGCCCCCGCCCCCTTCCTTCTCGGCGCGGCGAAGACGACCATGGTGTTGAGACATCTGAAAGACGGCGCCAGGCGCAGATCCGGACAAGCTTCACCTGTCCGAGTGACGGCCACCGCAGTCGGGAGCACAACCAGCCCCGAAGCGCCCAACCAAGTGGGCCAAGCGCGCACCCTCACCGTGACGCGTGCGTCACCGTGGCCCGAACCTGCCGCGCGCGGAGGGCCTCGCAGTGGAGACTGCACCCGGCGCGCTGGAAGAACGGAAGGCGCGCCGAACTGGCAGACCTGTCCAGAACCGGCAGAACTGCCCGAACCGCAAAGCTGCCCACAACCGGCAGAACTGCCCCAACCGCAGAGCTGCCCACCAACCCCAGAACCGCCCAGAACTGCCCGAACCCCAGAACTGCCCGAACCCCAGAACTGCCCGAACCCCAGAACCGCCCACAGCACAGCCCACCGAGAAGCGGAAGCTGACGCTCCCGCTCATGAACAGGTAACGGAGTCGTAGTCGTGAACGCGGAGAAGTCCGGCATCGAAGTCGCCGTGGTGACCGGGCTGTCCGGTGCGGGTCGCAGCACCGCGGCCAAGTGCCTGGAGGACCTCGGCTGGTTCGTCGTGGACAACCTGCCCCCGGAGCTCATCGCCACGATGGTCGAGCTCGGCGCGCAGGCGCGAGGGGCGATCACCAGGGTCGCCGTCGTCATGGACGTGCGCAGCCGTGCGTTCACCGAGGACCTCGCGTCGATCATCAAGGACCTGGACGCGCGCGGGTACAAGCCCCGCGTCCTCTTCCTCGAAGCCACCGACGCCGTGCTGATCCGGCGGTTCGAGGCGGTGCGGCGCGGTCACCCGATGCAGGGGGACGGGCGGTTGCAGGACGGCATCGAGGCGGAGCGGGTCCTGCTCACGCCGCTCAAGCAGGAGGCCGACCTGGTGCTCGACACGTCAGCGCTCAGCGTCCACCAGCTGCGGGCCAAGATCGAGGACACGTTCGGCACGGAGGCCGCCACCAGGACGCGGGTCACGGTGCTGAGCTTCGGCTACAAGTACGGGCTGCCGATGGACGCCGACCTCGTCATGGACGTGCGGTTCCTGCCGAACCCCTTCTGGATTCCGGAGCTGCGCGAGCAGACGGGACTGGACGGCGAGGTGCGCAACTACGTGCTGTCGCAGGAGGGGGCCGAGGAATTTCTGGACCGGTACCACGAGTTGCTCAGGCTGGTCGGCGCCGGATACCGGCGTGAGGGCAAGCGGTACCTGACGCTCGCGATCGGGTGCACGGGTGGCAAGCACCGCAGTGTCGCCCTGTCCGAGGAGCTGTCGGCGCGGCTCGCGAGTGAGGACGGCATGGCGGTCAAGGTTGTGCACAGGGATCTGGGACGCGAGTGACGGAGTTGAAGGCAGTTGCTCTGGGCGGCGGGCGCGGGCTGCACGCGACGCTGTCGGCGTTGCGGCGGGTGACCGGGGACGTGACGGCCGTGGTGACCGTCGCGGACGACGGGGGCTCGTCGGGGCGGTTGCGGCGTGAGCTGTCCGACCTGCTGCCCCCCGGTGACCTGCGCAAGGCGCTGGCGGCGCTGGCGGGGGAGGACGAGCACAGCGTGCTGTGGACCTCGCTCTTCAAGCACCGCTTCGGTGGCACGGGTGCGCTGGCCGGTCACGCGATCGGCAACCTGGTGCTCGCCGGGCTGCTCGAACAGCTCGGCGACCCGGTGGCGGTGCTCGACGTGGCCGGGCGGCTGCTGGGCGTGCGGGGGCGGGTGCTGCCCATGTCGAACGACCCGCTCGACATCGAGGCCGACGTCACCGGGCTCGACGAGGACGAGACCGACGTGCGCCGGATTCGCGGGCAGGTCGCCATCGCCACCACGCCCGGACTGGTGCGGCGCATCCGGCTGACTGCCCCGAACGGGCGACCTGCCGGCTGCCCCCAGGCGGTGGAGGCTGTACTTGCCGCCGATCTCGTGCTACTCGGCCCGGGATCGTGGTTCACCAGCGTGTTGCCGCACCTGCTGGTCCCCGAGCTGCACGACGCGCTGGTGCGGACGCGTGCCAAGAAGGTCCTCGTGCTCAACCTCGTCCCCCAACCGGGCGAAACCGCCGGTTTCTCACCGGAGCGGCATCTGGACGTAGTCTGCGAGCACGCACCCGAGCTGAAGGTGGACGCGGTCATCGCCGACGTCGACTCGGTCCCGACGCCGGACCGGTTGACGCGAGCCGCCTCGGCACTGGGTGCGCGAACGCACCTGGCCAGGATCGCCGCACCGGACGCCGCCGACCGGCACGATCCGGAGGCACTGGCAGGCTGCCTGAGGCAAGTGGTCGAGGAGACCGGAGTGGGAGGGACAGACCCGTGGCGATGACGTCGGCGGTCAAGGACGAGCTGAGCAGGCTCGCGGTATCCAAGACCTGTTGCCGCCGCGCGGAGGTCTCGTCCCTGCTGCGGTTCGCCGGTGGCCTGCACATCGTGTCCGGCCGGGTGGTCGTCGAGGCCGAGCTCGACCTCGGCTCCGCGGCCCGCAGGCTCCTCAAGGAGATCCAGGCGCTCTACGGCCACCACGCCGAGGTGTTCACGATCCAGTCGAACGGCCTGCGCAAGGGCACCCGCTACGTCGTCCGCGTGGTCAAGGACGGCGAGGGCCTCGCCCGCCAGACCGGTCTGCTCGACCCGCGCGGCCGGCCCGTGCGCGGCCTGCCGGCCCCCGTGGTGTCCGGTGGCGTGTGCGACGCAGAGGCGGCGTGGCGCGGCGCGTTCCTGGCGCACGGCTCGCTGACCGAACCCGGCCGCAGCTCCTCCCTGGAGATCACCTGCCCCGGCCCGGAGGCGGCGCTGGCCCTGGTCGGCGCGGCCCGCCGGATGGGCATCGCCTCCAAGCAGCGCGAGGTCCGCGGCGCCGAACGCGTGGTCATCCGCGACGGCGACGCCATCGGCGCCATGCTCACCCGCCTCGGCGCCCACGACAGCGTGCTGGCCTGGGAGGAACGCCGCATGCGCCGTGAGGTCCGCGCCACCGCCAACCGGCTGGCGAACTTCGACGACGCCAACCTGCGCCGTTCGGCCCGCGCCGCGGTCGCCGCGGCCGCACGGGTCGCCCGCGCGCTGGAGATCCTCGGCCCGGAGGCCCCCGACCACCTCGCCGCCGCGGGCCAGCTCCGGCTGGCGCACCGGCAGGCGTCGCTGGAGGAGCTCGGCCAGCTGTCCGAGCCGCAGATGACGAAGGACGCCGTCGCCGGGCGCATAAGGCGTCTGCTGGCGATGGCCGACAAGCGCGCGAAGGACCTGGGCCTGCCCGACACCGAGTCGGCGGTCACGGCGGAGATGCTGGAGGCCGAGGTCTGACCGTGGGCCGAACGGCCTAGTCAGAGCCTGTTTTTCTGGCTCGATCCAGAGATACTCACTATCCCTGTGACCAGCGACGCAGTTCGGCAGATAGGGTGGGCTTGTTCCTAGCCAGCTGAACGCAAGGAGTCCGTCGTGACGGTTCGTGTAGGTGTCAACGGGTTCGGTCGCATCGGCCGAAACTTCTTCCGCGCGGTGCGTGCCGGCGGCCACGACATCGAGATCGTCGCGTTCAACGACCTCGGTGACGTCGCCACCATGGCCCACCTGCTGAAGTACGACAGCATCCTCGGTCGCCTGGACGCCGACGTGCAGGTCACCGACGAGGGCATCTCCGTCGACGGCAAGGTCATCAAGGCCCTCGCCGAGCGCGAGCCGGGCAAGCTGCCCTGGAAGGACCTCGGCGTCGACGTCGTGGTCGAGTCGACCGGCTTCTTCACCGACGCCACCAAGGCCCGCTCGCACGTCGACGAGGGTGGCGCCAAGAAGGTCATCATCTCCGCGCCGGCCAAGAACGAGGACCTGACGGTCGTCATCGGCGCGAACGAGGAGAAGCTCGACGGGTCGCAGACGATCATCTCGAACGCGTCCTGCACCACGAACTGCCTCGCGCCGCTCGCCAAGGTCCTCAACGACAGCTTCGGCATCGAGCAGGGCCTGATGACCACGATCCACGCGTACACGCAGGACCAGAACCTGCAGGACGCGCCGCACAAGGACCTGCGCCGCGCCCGCGCCGCCGCGCTGAACATCGTGCCGACCTCCACGGGTGCCGCGAAGGCCATCGGCCTGGTGCTGCCGGAGCTGCAGGGCAAGCTCGACGGCTACGCGCTGCGCGTGCCGATCCCCACCGGCTCGGCCACCGACCTGACCGTCACGCTCAAGCGCGAGGTCACCGTCGACGAGGTCAACGCCGCGTACAAGGCCGCCGCCGAGGGCCCCCTGGCCGGCATCCTCAAGTACTCGACGGACCCGATCGTGTCGGCCGACATCGTCACCGACCCGCACTCGTGCATCTACGACGCGCCGCTGACCAAGGTCATCGGCAACCAGGTCAAGGTCGTCGGCTGGTACGACAACGAGTGGGGCTACTCCAACCGCCTCGCGGACCTGGTCAAGCTCGTCGCCTCCAAGATCTGAGCAGCGGGAACGGACAGTCAGTGAAGACTCTCAGCGACCTGCTCGCGGAGGGTGTCGCAGGTCGGCGCGTGCTCGTGCGCGCCGACCTGAACGTCCCCCTCGACGGCGACAAGATCACCGACGACGGCCGCGTCCGCGCGTCGGTGCCGACGATCAAGGCACTGGTTGATGCCGGTGCCCGCGTGGTCGTCACCGCCCACCTCGGCCGCCCCAAGGGCGAGCCGGACCCCAAGTTCTCCCTGGCACCGGCCGCCGCTCGCCTCGGTGAGCTGCTCGGCACCGAGGTGGTGCTCGCGGAGGACCTGGTCGGCCCGTCCGCGACCGCCGCGGTCGGCGCGCTGACCGACGGTGGCGTCGTGATGCTGGAGAACGTCCGCTTCGACGCCCGCGAGACCTCGAAGGACGACGCGGAGCGCGCGGCACTGGCCGACGAGCTCGCCGCGTTCGCCGACGCGTTCGTGTCCGACGGCTTCGGCGTCGTGCACCGCAAGCAGGCCTCGGTCTACGACGTCGCGCAGAAGCTCCCCGCCTACGTCGGCGGTCTCGTCGAGGCCGAGCTGGGTGTGCTCAAGAAGCTCACCGACGACCTGGAGCGCCCGTACGTCGTGGTCCTCGGCGGCGCGAAGGTCTCCGACAAGCTCGGCGTCATCGCGAACCTGCTGAGCAAGGTCGACCGGCTGCTCATCGGCGGCGGCATGGCGTACACGTTCCTCAAGGCCCAGGGCCACGAGGTCGGCACGTCGCTGCTGCAGGAAGACCAGCTCGACCAGGTCAAGGGCTTCCTCGCCGAGGCCGAGAAGCGCGGCGTCGAGCTCGTGCTGCCGGTCGACGTGCTGGTCACCGCCGAGTTCGGCAGCACCGAGCACGACGTCGTCGGCACCGACTCGATCCCCGCCGACCGGATGGGCCTCGACATCGGCCCGAAGTCGCGCGAGCTGTTCGCGTCGAAGCTCGCCGACGCCAAGACCGTGTTCTGGAACGGCCCGATGGGCGTCTTCGAGATCGAGACCTACGCCGGCGGCACCCGTGCCGTGGCCGAGGCGCTCGTGGCCTCCGGAGCGTTCACCGTCGTCGGCGGTGGCGACTCCGCGGCGGCCGTCCGCGCACTGGGTCTGCCCGAGGACGGGTTCTCGCACATCTCCACCGGTGGTGGTGCGTCCCTGGAGTTCCTCGAAGGCAAGGAACTCCCCGGCATCAGCGTCTTGGAGGACTGAGGTGGCAGCGCGCACCCCGCTCATCGCGGGCAACTGGAAGATGAACCTGAACCACCTCGAAGCGATCGGCCTCGTGCAGAAGATCGCCTTCGCCCTGCCGGAGAAGTACTTCGCCAAGGTCGAGGTGGCCGTCCTCCCGCCGTTCGTCGACATCCGCAGCATCCAGACGCTGGTCGACGGCGACAAGCTGCTGCTCAAGTACGGCGCGCAGGACATCTCGCAGCACGACTCCGGCGCCTACACCGGCGAGGTGTCGGGCCTGATGCTCAAGAAGCTCGGCTGCCACTACGTCGTGGTCGGGCACTCCGAGCGCCGCGAGTACCACGGCGAGACCGACGCACTGGTCAACGCCAAGATCGCCGCCGCCCTCAAGCACGAGGTCACGCCGATCTTCTGCTTCGGCGAGAAGCTCGACGTCCGCGAGGCGAAGGGCCACCTGGAGCTCGTCCGCCGGCAGCTGGAGGCCGGTCTCAAGGGCTTCACCGCCGAGCAGGTCGCGAAGATCGTGTTCGCCTACGAACCGGTCTGGGCGATCGGCACCGGCAAGACCGCGTCCTCGGCCGACGCGCAGGAGGTGTGCTCGCTGGTCCGCTCGTTCGTGGCGGAGTCCTACGGCGAGGAGACCGCCGCGGTCGTCCGCGTGCTCTACGGCGGCTCGGTGAAGTCGTCCAACATCGGTGAGCTGCATCGGGCAGAAGGACGTTGACGGCGCCCTTGTCGGCGGCGCGAGCCTCCAGGCCGACGAGTTCACCAAGCTCTGCGCTCTGGCTGCCGGCGGGCCTCTACCCTAGGTTGATCTGGACAAACCCTTAATCCCACTGGTTGCACACGTTCGGCAGTCGAACAGGTACTCTATGGCGTCGGCTGCCTGACAGCGAGGAAGAAATGATCCTGTTCCTGCAGATCCTGTTGATCGTCTCCAGCGTGCTGCTGGTGCTGCTCGTGCTTCTGCACCGCGGCCGTGGTGGCGGCCTTTCTTCGCTGTTCGGCGGCGGTATGCAGTCGAGTCTGTCCGGTTCCTCCGTTGTCGAGAAGAACCTCGACCGCCTGACGCTGTTCGTCGGCGCGGTCTGGATCATCGCGATCGTGGGCATCGGACTGCTGATCAAGCTGCCCGGCGCGGGCAGCTGATCAACCGTTCAGCGGCAGAAGCCCTCCGGGGCTTGGGGTAACCACTTGGTGGGGGTGTAACGGTCGATGTCCGGTGGTAACGCGATTCGCGGTACCCGCGTCGGCGCAGGACCGATGGGTGAGTCGGAGCGCGGCGAGTCCGCGCCCCGCCGTCGGGTGTCGTACTGGTGCGCGAACGGTCACGAGTCCCGGCCGTCTTTCGCGGTCGACGCGGAGATTCCGGAGAACTGGGACTGCCCGCGCTGCGGCCTGCCGGCAGGTCGTGACGAGCAGACGCCACCCGCGCCTCCGCGCAACGAGCCGTACAAGACGCACCTCGCGTACGTGAAGGAGCGGCGCTCCGACGCGGACGGTGAGGCGATCCTCGAAGAGGCTCTCGCCAAGCTGCGCCGTCAGCGCGAGGAGCCGTAGGGCTCACGGAGTTCCCGATCAACGCGAAAGGCCCCCTCATCTGCGGAGAGGGGGCCTTTCGCGTGTTCAGGCACTACCTGGGGGTGCCGGAGGGTCACCGCCGCAGGCCGGAGAACTGGCGGCGCAGCATCGCGGCACCGACCAACAGGAAGAACACCAGCACCACGAGCGTGCTGCTGCTCCCACCGGACGAGCTGGACAGCGTCACGTCGACGTTGCCGACGAGCGTGATGCCGCACTCGGCGCGCACCTTGTGCCGGCCGGGTTCGATGTTCGTGAACCGCACCGGCGCGGTGAAGCCGCCGTTGTCGTCGGCGGTGGCCTTGCCGACGTCCTGGCCGAGCGACTTCAGCGTCACGCCGGCGCCCTTCGGACAGCCGGTGCCGGTCGCGGTCAGGTCCTCACCGGGCTGGATGTTCTCCTTGTCCAGCACCAGGACGCCGTCACCGGAGGAGCCGAACGGGTCGGTGGACGACGACGTGCCCGACGACGACGGTGTGGTGGTCGTCGTCGTGGTGGTGGTCGTCGTGACCGGGGGAGTGGTCGTGGTGGTCGTGGTGACCGGCGGGCGTGTGACGGGCGGGTCGGTGGCCGGCGGGTTCGTCACCGGGGGGATGGTGACCGGCGGCTGCGTCGTCGTCGTGGCCGGCCGCGGGGTGACGACGAAGGTGTTGCGGGCCATCCGGTTGCACTCGTCGGTCGCGGTGAAGACGTACTGACCGGCCTTGGCGCCGGCCGGGATGGTCGCGGTGACCGAACCGTTAGCCACCCACGGCGCGGTGGCCAGTACGCTTCCGCCCGGCCAGTTGATGCGCATCGTGCCCTTGCACCTGTAGAAGCCCGTCCAGGTGAAGGTCGCGCTCGACCCCGCGGGTCCGGTGCCGGGGTTCGCGGACACGGTCAGCTGCTGCTGGGCGGCTGCCGGTGTGGCGACCAGCACCGTAACACCGGCCGTCAAGGCCGCGAGTAAGACTGAAGACCGCATTCCCTCTCCCCGGATCAGAACCGAAGGTGCGCTAGTGAGACGTCGTACGACCGGTGCAGGTTTACTGCTGTGGTGCGGAATTATGCTGCTGCCGTCAACCGCGTCCGCACAGGGCGGGTCGGTGACGCTCGAAGCCACAGTGGACAGCACCCCGGTGGGCGCGACGGTCATGGTGCTCGACCCGGACCGCACCGCCAGGGTCTCGGTCACGGTCCGCAACGACACGGACACGGTGCAGCACGTGAAGACGGTGCGGATCAGCGGGTCCGTGCTGGCGCTGACCTTCTTCGCCTACGACACAACGGTTCCGTTCGACGTGCCGGCGGGGGAGACCGAGACGCGGTCGTTCCCGCTGGAGCCCGCTGACCTGGGGGCGCAGGCCATCGGGTTGCTGCCGGTGTCGGTGGAGGCGATCGGCCCGCAGCGCGAGGTGCTCGCCTCGATCGACGCCACCGGTGACATCCGGGGCTCGCTGTGGTCGGTCTACGGCGCGTTCGGGCTGGGCGTGCTGGCGCTGACGGCGTTGTCGTGGCTGGGCGCGCTGATCGCGCTGGCGCGGCGGCGGCTGCCCGCGAACCGGTGGCAGCGGGCGATGCGGTTCCTGCCGGCCGGCATCGGGACCGGGCTGATCGCGGTGTTCACGCTGTCGGTGCTGCGCCTCGTGGCACCGTCACCCTCCGCCGAGATCCCGTTCGTCGTCGGCGCGGCCGCGGTGGCACTGCTCCTCGGCTACGTGACGCCGCATCCGGGCGAACAGCAACAGCAACAGCAACTGTCCGAAGTGGATACCGTGAGGATCCCGAGACCGTGAGGACTGCCCGGTGACGTTGTCCAGTGTGGTCGCCGCGCTCCCGCAGTACGCCGTCGGCGAGCAGATCGGCGAGGGCGGGATGGGCGTCGTGTACGGCGGCGTGCACCGGCAGCTCGGCCGTCCCGTGGCGATCAAGCGGTTGCCGGCCGCGGTCGCGGAGGACCCGCGGATGAGCGAGCGGTTCGAGCACGAGGCACGGCTGCTCGCCCGGCTCGACCACCCGCACATCGTGCCCGTGTACGACTACGTCCGGCAGCACGGCGAGCACCTGCTCGTCATGGAACGCCTCGACGGCGGCACGGTCTGGTCCCGGTTCGCCTCCGCCGGTCTCACCGCGCAGCAGTCCTGCGGCATCGTGCTGGCGGCGCTCTCCGGGCTGCACGCCGCGCACGAGGCCGGGGTGCTGCACCTCGACGTGAAGCCGAAGAACCTGCTGTTCACCTCGAACGGCCTGGTCAAGGTCGCAGACTTCGGCATCTCGCAGGTGGTGTCCGAGGGCGCCACGCTCGTCACGCACGCCGGCGCGGTGCTCGGCACACCCGCCTACATCGCGCCGGAGCAGGCGCTGGGCAACGCGCTCACACCCGCCGCGGACGTCTACGCCACGGGCACGGTGCTGTACGAGCTGCTGAGCGGCGACCTGCCGTTCGAGCGCGGCGGCGGAGCGCTCGCCATGATCCAGAAGCGGGTCCACCAGGACCCGCGGCCGTTGACGAACGTTCCCGGTCCACTGGCCGGCGTGGTCATGCGCAGCCTGGCCCGCGACCCGTCGGCCCGCTACCGCAACGCGGAGACGTTCGCCGTGGACCTCGCCGGTGCGGCGGGCCACCTGTTCGGCCCGGACTGGCTGATGCGCCTCGGCATGCCCGTGCACCTGGCGCCACAGGTGTCCGCCGCACGGCCGTCCGCGCGGCCCACCCAGCCGCGCGACACGATCTCGATCACCCAGCAGCCGGTCCGCGCCACGCTCACCGACCCGGTGCCCGCCGCCCGGCTGAGCGGCAGCGGCACCCTGGTGCCCGCCGCGCAGGTGATCACGCCGGCGGCCCGTCCGTGGTGGCTGTGGCTGGTGGCCGCGGCTGCGTTGATCGCGCTGGTGGCGGTGCCGTTCGCGGTGTCCGGGCGGGACCTGCCGTCGTACCCGGCGAACCTGTCCGAGCCGGTGGCGGTCGAGGGGCAGCGGCTGACGGTGTCGCTGGCGGGTCTCCCGCTCGCGGACGTGGTGAGTGGACAGGAGGGGTTCGAGCTGCCCGGTGCGGCGCGGTGGGTCGTCGGCGGCGCGGTCACGGCGGCGGTGGACGGGCGCGAGTTCCTGCTCGTGTCGAACCAGACGCCGTGGCTGAGCATCATGGGCACGGGGTCCGCGCTGCTGCTGCTGTTCACGCTGGCGTACCTGGAGTCGAACCTGCGGGCGTTGCGGCGCCGGCAGACCGGGGTGGGCGCGGTGGTCGCGTCGGTGCCCCTCGGGTTCGGCCTGGGGCTCGCGGTGTGGCTGCTCGTGTCGGTGCTGCTGGACAGGGAACCGGTGCTGCCGATCGCGATCACCTGCGGCGTGCTGGGCGCGGCAGCCGGCCTCTCCGCGGCGCTGGCCTCCAAGCGCTGACCGCACTCGAACAGTTCCGCGATCTCCCGCGCCTGCCTCTCAAGGCGTCTGCAAGTACTACCACCTCAACATCAAACGGCTAGTTGTCGGCGGCGGTGCGCTGGGTCGGGAACGACGCCGTCACGAGGTAGCCGCCCTCCTCGGTGGGGCCCGCGGAGAACTCGCCGCCGAGCAGCGTGGCGCGCTCCCGCAGGCCGACCAGGCCGTGACCGCCGCTGGGCAGCGACTGGCCGGGCTCGGGTGACGCCGCGTTGCGCACCTCCACGCGCACGGCCTCGTCGCCCGCGTCCACCACCACCTGCGCCGTGGCACCGGGTGCGTGCTTGCGGACGTTGGTCAGCGCCTCCTGCACGGTCCGGTAGACCGCGCCGGACACCGGGGCCGCCACATCGTTCACCGGCCCGTTGACCTGCAGCTCCACCTCGAAACCGGCGTCGGCGGCGAGCTCGGGCAGCTCACCGACACCGGGCTGGGTCACGTCGTCGCCGTCGGCGGTGCGCAGCACGGACACGAGCTGGCGCAGCTCGTCCAGGGTCCTGGTCGACAACGTGCGGATCGTCGCGGCCACCTGCTTGTGCTCGGCGTTCGCCACGGCCATCCGCAGCGCGCCCGCCTGCATGGCGATCAAGCTGACCTGGTGCGACACGACGTCGTGCATCTCACGGGCCAAGCGCGCGCGTTCGTCGGCACGGACGGCGTGCGCGTTCAGGACCCGTTCGCGTTCACGGGACTCGGCGAGCTCGGCGATGCGGTCGGCGAGCTGCTGGCGGGCGTGGGCGAGCAGGGCCAGCGCGATCGGCAGGCCCGCGATCATCACGCCGCGGATCGCCGAGTGCAGGTGGGCGTACCAGGGGAACTTGAGGAAGTCCTCCGGCGGCCACAGCGCCGAGCGGCTGAGCCACACCAGCACGCCCGCGGCCAGCGTCTGCCAGCCCCACACGTACCGGCGCGCGACCGCGTACAGGGCGATCATCGCGGCCATCTGCGCCCAGCCGAAGAAGAAACCGGGGATGGTCAGCAGCGCCACCACGAACGGGAACCGGCGGCGCAGCAGCAGCACCGCGGCCGCGATCCAGGACAGCCACAGCGAGTAGGCCGGCGGGTGCTCGTCGGCCAGCCACGACATGCCGAGCCACACGTCGAGCACCCCGACGAGCACGAGCCCCAGGTCGGCCGCGACCTGCCGGACGCCACCGGTCAGCGGCCAGAGCGACCCGGCCCCGGTCGCCGTCGACCGCCGGGCCGGAAGCAGCGTCGTGGTCAGGATCCGACCTCCCCTGTGAGCGGTGCGATCCTCACCGTACTGCGCGTATGCGGCGGTTGGCATGGCTGCCCCTTCACCCCGACCTGCTCCGTCACGAGTTAAGGACGGCCCCGCTCGCGGATCGGTACGCCGCTGTCCCCACTAATGTGCTACCGCACACGCACGGGGCGTGTGCGGTAGCTCCGGGGGAGGTCAGCCGCCCGCGGGCAGCGCTTCCACGAGAACCGACGTGGCGGCGGCAACCGCGTTGAGCACGGGACACCTTTCCGGCGCAGCTCGCGAGGCGGACCGGCGGCGAATTGTCAGAAAATCGTCAGGTTCAGTCGCAGCGCTTCCACGAGAACTGGAACAACGTGCGCACCTCGCCCCGCGAGTAGTCCATCGTCATGAAACTGTTCGCATTCGGGTCGGCGGAACCTTTGTCGACGCGCAACGAGCTGTTGACGTTGAGATTGCGCTTCTCACCGCACGGCGCGTAGACGATGTCCGCGAACTCGGTGCGGTGGGTGACCCGCCAGTTGTCGTCGACCGGCCCGGTGAACGAGTGCTTCTTCACGGTGCCGGCCGGCTGGCCCTGGAAGTAGTAGTTCACCCACTGGTGGCCCGTCGCGCCCCGTTCGAGGTGCGCGAAACCGCCGTAGGTGGCTTCCGCGATGCCGTAGGTGAAGCCCTGCGGAATGTTGATCTGCAGGTTGAGCTGGCAGTTCTTCCTGAAGTCGGTGGCGCCCGCGCCCTTGCCCGCCTGGGCCAGGTAGTCGCTGTAGAGCACCCAGAACGACGTGTTGTCCGGCGCCACGACCACGTCCGCGGTGCCCTGTTCGCACCCGGACCCGTTGATCGTGACCACGTCGATCGTCACCCGCTCCGCAGGAGTCACAGCGGCTTGCGCGGGCGTGGACGACAATGTGAACAGCACGGCCAGACAGGCTGCTGCCGTCGCTTTGCGCATGGAGGTCGCCTTTCCTGGAGCCTCTTTCTCAGCGTGGAGCGGCAGCGGTGCACGGAGGCTAGCGCAGAAACACATCCGACGATGTAGCCCGAACGGCCGTGGTCACACCGGTGGGGCAGCAGGTGGACAATTCTCGGTGATAGTCGCGCACCTGGTGCTGAGGACACGAATGGTTTCCGGCATAATGACGCGCATGCAGCAAGCCGGTCTGGTGCTCGTGGTCGAGGACGAGGACCCCGTGCGGAGGTACACCGTCAGCCTGCTCGAGGAGCTGGGCTACCGCGTCCTGCAGGCGGCGGACGGCGCGGAGGCGATCGCGGTCCTGCGCGCGCGCCACGCGGAGATCAGCGCGATGCTGCTCGACCACAGCATGCCCGGCCTGTCCGGCGGCGAGGTGCTGGCCGAGCTGGAGCGCGAGGGGCTGTCCGTGCCCGTCGTGCTGACCAGCGGCCACGACCGCACGGTCCTGGAACACCGGTTCGCGGGCCACGCCGTGGCGGGCTACCTGCAGAAACCATTCCGGATCGAAGCGCTCGACGAGACCGTGCGGCTCGCGGTCGCCCAGCGCGCTCAGACGTCCTGATCGAGGATCTGGCGGACCGCCTCCAGCAGCTCCGACTCCACGTACGGCTTGCTGATCAGCACCTCGGAGGTCATCGGCTCGTCGGTGGTGTAGCCGGACATGTAGATCACGGCCGGCGCCGCCCCCGCCGACCGCAGCAGCGCCACGAGCTCCGGTCCGCCCATCTTCGGCATGACGACGTCGGTGAGCACCAGGTCGATCGTGCTGCGGTGCTCGGTCGCGAGCTGCAGCGCCTCCTGGCCGTCACCCGCTTCGACCACCACGTACCCGGCGGCCTCCAGCGAACGGCGGGTCATGGCCCGCACCTGGGCGTCGTCCTCCACCAGCAGCACCGTGCCCGCGCCCAGCTGGGTGGTGACACGACGCGTGAACGGCGCCGTGGGCGTGCCCTCTCTCTCGTGCGGCACCGGTAGGTACACCTCGATGGTCGTGCCTTTGCCGGGGGCGCTGATGACCTCGATCTGGCCGCCGCTCTGCTGCACGATGCCGAACACCGTGGACAGTCCCAGCCCGGTGCCCTTGCCGACCGGTTTCGTCGTGAAGTACGGCTCGAACACCTGCGCCAGCACGGACTTGTCCATGCCCGCACCGGTGTCGCGCACCCGCATCACCACGTACGCGCCCGGCCGCACGCCCACGATCCGGCCGGTGTCACCGGGCCCGAGCGTGGCGTCGCCGATCTGCACGGTCAGCGTGCCGCCCTGGGGCATCGCGTCGCGCGAGTTCACCGCGAGGTTGAACAGGATCTGCTCGATCTGGCCCGCGTCCGCCCACACCCGCGAGACGCCGCCGGGCAGGTCGAGCTCCAGCTCGATCCCCTCGCCCACGAGCGTGCGCAGCATCGAGCCGACCTTCGTGAGGTTCTCCCTGAGGTCGAGCGACTCGGGGTGCAGCACCTGCTGGCGGGTGAACGCGAGCAGCTGCCGGGTCAGGTTCGCCGCCCGCTCACCGGCGTGGCGGATGTCCTCGATCGCCGCGCGCCGCGGGTCGTCAGGCAGGGTGCGCCGCAACAGCATCTCGCTGTTGCCGTTCACCACGGTCAGGATGTTGTTGAAGTCGTGCGCGATGCCACCGGTCAACCGGCCGATGGCCTCCATCTTCTGCGCGTGCCGCAGCTGCGCCTCGGTCTCGCCGACGCGTTCCTCGAGCCGGGCGCGCGCGTCCTTCAGCTCCTGCATCAGCCGGATGCCGCGCAGGGCGCTGCTGAGCTGCTGCTGCACGGCCTCGTAGATCCAGCCCTGCTCCGGGCCCTCCTCGAAGATCACGTACCCGAGCTGCTCGTCGTCGGCGTGGAGCGGGGCGACCAGCGCGCTGAACGGCTCATCGCGGCGGAACGGGTACGGCGTCAGCGCGATGGCGGGGAACGGCCTGGCCGGAGCGGTCCGCACCGCGCCCCGCTCGTAGCGGACGAGCACACGGGCGATGCCGGGCGCCTCGTACGCCATGACGTGGCAACCGGGGATGCCCAGCCGCGGCAGCTCCTCGACCAGCGCGTCGGTGAGCTCGCTGACCGTCCTCGACGCGATGAGCCGTTGCCCGGCTTCGCGCACCGTCTGGTCGTGGCGCTCGTGCGACAGGTACGCGAACTTCGCGTCTGTGCGGAACGCGTCGCCCACCAGCAGCTGCACGCGCAACCACAGCTCCTGGAACACGGCGGCGTCGGTGACCCGTGCGGTGACGAACCGGTAGAGGTCGAACAGCGGCGCCCACCAGCTCTCCGGCGAACACCCGGCGCGCGCGCTCGCCCGGATGTACTCGGCGAGCAGCTTGAGGAACTCCGCCCCCTCGACCTCCCCGCGTCCGGCGGCCATCAGCTCGACGACGAGCTGTTCGGCCCAGCCCTCCGGCAGCGCCTCCGCCGACGGGCCGAGCGAGGACCGCAGGTGCCCGGCCACGGTGTGCGCGCTCGCCGACTCGGCGAGGTTCAGCCGGCCGTGCGCGGGCGCGTGCTCGCCCAGCCCGGTGGGCAGGCAGCCGCACGACCGGCGCACCACCAGCTCGGTGCGCATCGTCTGCACCGGCGGCGTGGGCCGCTTGCGCGCCAGCGCCAGCGCCAGCTCCGCCGCCCGGACCCCCATCTGGTGGAAGGGGGCGCGGACCGTGGTGAACGCGGGCATCGCCGCGTCGATGTCGACCTTGCGGTGCACCCGGACCTGGTGACCGGAACCGGACGTCGTGGCGTACCCGAGGTCGTGGGTGCGGACGTTGGTGTGGTTGTCGTAGCCGACGACCGCGATGTCCTCCGGGATGCGGAACCCCAGGGCCTCCAGCGCGGACACGACACCGATCGCGTAGTCGTCGTTGGCGGCGGCGACCGCGTCCGGCGGCCGGTCCACCGACGCGAGCACGGCGCGCACCGCGTCCGCAGCGGTGCTCGGCTCCCAGACGAACGAACCGGGCACCGTCACCAGCCGCGGGTCGAGCGGAATCCCGTGCTTGCGCAACGAGTCCGCGTACCCCTGGTACCGCTCCTGCGCCCCGGCGTGCGACCGCGGCCCGCGCACGAACGCGATGCGCCTGCGGCCGTGCACCTCGATGAGGTGGTCGACGGCCTGTTCCATGCCTTTGCGGTTGTCCATCAAGATGGCCGGCCACTGCGCGAGGGAGGTCTCCACACTCACGATCGGCGTCGGCGCGTACCGCTTCACGAACTCCTGCATGCCCTCGGAGCCGATGAGCTGCCCCACGCGCGTGGTCCACACGACGAGCGCGTCGACCCGGTCCGGTGACACGAGCTCGTACACGGAGTTGGCCTGGCGCTTGTGCGGGTCCGGGTGGCCGAGCTCGGTGCCCACGAAGCACACCAGGTCGCACCCGAGCCGCTGCGCACCCTCGCTGACACCGCGCCACTGCTCGCCCGCGAGCTCGATCAGCGGGCCAGCGGTGATCATCCCGATGGTGGGCCGCCGCTCCGCACTGCCGTTCGCCACAAAACCCCCGCTGCCTCAACGCGATTCGAAATGATACGCGCAGCCGGGGGAATGCCCGGACTGTTGCGAGGGGGAACTCTTCGGTGGATTTGGCCGTACTGCACGGAGTTCACGGTCTGGCGGCCTGATCTGCCCCACGCGCTGTACGACCGTGTTCCCCCGACGAAAAAGGCCCCCGGTGCGAACCGGGGGCCCTCGTCATGCCAGCGGGGGTGTGAACAAGGCGGGCACCTTCGAGGCCGCCGCCGTGTCCAGCAGCCACAGCGTGCGGCGGCGTCCGGTGGCACCGGCGGCCGGCAGCTGCACCTCGCCCGCACCGGTCAGGCTCATCGCGACCGCGGCGGCCTTGGCCTCCCCGGTGGTCATCAGCCAGACCTCCTGCGAGTTCCGCACGGCCCCCAGCGTCAGCGACACGCGGGTCGGCGGCGGCTTGGGGCAGTTGCGGACGGCCACGACCGACCGCTCCTCCTCGTACACCGCAGGGGAAGCGGGGAAGACCGACGCCACGTGGCCCTCCTCGCCGACACCCAGCATGCAGACGTCGAACGACGGCACGTCGCCGTGGTCCTCCGGGCGGGCCAGCGAGGCCAGCACCGCCGCGTACGCCTCGGCGGCGGCCTCCGGGTCGTCGCCGAACTCGCCGTCGGAGGGCGCCATGACGTGCACGCGCGCCGGGTCGACCGGCACGTGGTCGAGCAGGGCCGCGCGGGCCTGCGTCTCGTTGCGCTCCGGGTGACCGGACGGCAGGAAGCGCTCGTCGCCCCAGAACAGGTCCACGCGGGACCAGTCCACGGCGTCACGGGCGCCGTTGCGGTTGAGGTGCTCCAGGACCGCGGTGCCGGTGCGGCCGCCGGTGAGCACGACCGACGCGGAGCCGCGGGCGGCCTGAGCGTCGACCACGCGGGTCACCAGGCGAGCCGCCGCGGCGGCGGCCAGGAGGTCGCCGTCGCGGTGGACCACTACTTGCGGACTGCTCACGAACCCGCCTTCGCCTTGGGCTTCTTCGCGGCCGCCTTGCCGTTGGGCGCGGGCAGGTCCGCTGCGGCCTCCGGTTCACCGGCCGCCGCCGCGGCCGCGGCCGACTCGGGCTTCGCCGCCGGCGTGCGACCCCGGGAGATCTTCGACAGCGACTTCAGCGCCGCCGCGTAGACCTCGTCCGGGTCGAGCCTGCGCAGCTCCTCCGCCAGGCAGTCGCGCACCGAACGCCGCTGCAGCGCCACCCGCCGCGACGGCTGGCCGGGCTGGGTCAGCGTGCCCACCTTGCCGTCCGGGCGGTGCAGGTCGACGTGACCGGACGCCCGGTTCAGCGTGACCTGGACGATGCCCTCGCCCGAGGTCGCCTTGAAGCGCTTCGCGGGCACCTTCAGCCGGTCGGTCAGCCACGCGGCCAGCAGGTCGGTGGACGGCGAGTCGGCCTCACCGGTCACCTCGGCGTCGACGACCTTCTCGTACGGCGGCAGGTCGAGCGACGAGGCGAGCATGGCGCGCCACAACGTGAGCCGCGTCCACGCCAGGTCCGTGTCGCCCGGCGCGTAGTGCGCCCGCCGGGTCTCCAGGGCCTTGATCGGGTTCTTCTCGGCGGCGGCGTCGGTGATGCGCCGCTGCGCGAGCTGGCCGATCGGGTCCTTCGACGGCGAGATCGGCGCGTCGAACGGCCACCACGCCACGACCGGGGTGTCCGGCAGCAGCAGCGGCATCACGCAGGACGCGCCCTCCTTGGCCAGCTCGCCGTACAGGCGCAGCACCACGACCTCGGACGCGCCCGCGTCACCGCCGACGCGGATCTGGGCGTCCAGCCGGGGAGCCGCCTGCCGGGCACCGCGCGCCACGACGATCACGCGACAGGGGTGCTCGCGCGAGGCGTCGTTCGCCGCGTCGATCGCGGCGTCGGTGCGCTGGCCGTCCTCGGTCACGATGACCAGGGTCAGCACGCGGCCCAGCGTCGTCGCACCGCCCTCGTCGCGCAGCCGGACGAGCCGGGAGTTGATCTGCGAGGTGGTGGTCGAGGGAAGGTCGATGATCACGGACGCCTCCAGTGCCTTCCGGTCCTGGCGGTCATCGCGTCCGCCGACGGCGGTCCCCAGGTGCCGGCCTTGTACTTCTCGAGAGCCGGTTCGTCCTTGCGGGCCCAGAACTCGAGGATCGGGTCGAGGATCTCCCAGGAGAGCTCGACCTCGTCGTTCTTCGGGAACAGCGACGGCTCGCCGAGCAGCACGTCGAGCAGCAGCCGCTCGTAGGCCTCCGGCGACGACTCGGTGAACGAGTGGCCGTAGCCGAAGTCCATCGTGACGTCGCGGACCTCCATCGTGTTGCCCGGCACCTTCGAGCCGAACCGGATGGTCACGCCCTCGTCCGGCTGCACCCGCACGACGAGCGCGTTCTGGCCGAGCTCCTCGGTCGCGGTGTCGTCGAACGGCAGGTGCGGCGCCCGCTTGAACACGACGGCCACCTCGGTGACGCGGCGGCCCAGGCGCTTGCCGGTGCGCAGGTAGAACGGCACCCCGGCCCACCGGCGGGTGTTGACCTCGCAGGTGATCGCACCGAACGTCTCGGTCTTCGACTCGGGCGAGAAACCGCCCTCCTCCAGCAGACCGGGGACCTTCTGGCCGCCCTGCCAGCCACCGGTGTACTGGCCGCGTGCGGTGGTCTCCTCGAACGGCTCCGCCGGACGCGTCGCCGAGAGGATCTTCACCTTCTCCGCCCGCAGGTCCGACGGCTTGAAGGAGACGGGCTCCTCCATCGCGATCAGCGCGAGCAGCTGCAGCAGGTGGTTCTGGATGACGTCACGCGTGGCGCCGATGCCGTCGTAGTACCCGGCGCGGCCACCGAGACCGATGTCCTCGGCCATGGTGATCTGCACGTGGTCGACGTAGTTCGAGTTCCAGATGGGTTCGTACAGCTGGTTCGCGAACCGCAGCGCCAGGATGTTCTGCACGGTCTCCTTGCCGAGGTAGTGGTCGATGCGGAACACCGACTCCTCGGGGAAGACCTCGTTGACCGTGCGGTTGAGCTCCTTGGCCGAGGCCAGGTCGTGGCCGAACGGCTTCTCGATGACGACGCGGCGCCACTGGTCGTTCTGCGCCTGCGCCAGACCCGCGCGCTTGAGCTGGTTGATCACCGTCGGGAACGCGCCCGGCGGGATCGACAGGTAGAACGCGTGGTTGCCGCCCGTGCCGCGCTCGGTGTCGAGCGCCGCGAGGCAGGAGGCCAGGTTGTCGAACGCCTCGTTGTCGTCGAACGTGCCCTGCACGAACCGGATGCCCTCGGCGAGCTGCTGCCACACGGCCTCGTTGAACGGCGTGCGCGCGTGCTCCTTCACCGCGTCGTGGACGACCTTCATGAAGTCCTGGTCGGCCCAGTCTCGGCGGGCGAAGCCGACAAGACCGAAGCCCGGCGGCAGCAGACCCCGGTTCGCGAGGTCGTAGATCGCGGGCATGAGCTTCTTGCGCGACAGGTCACCGGTGACACCGAAGATGACCAGCGCGCTCGGCCCCGCGATGCGCGGCATGCGCTTGTCGCGCGCGTCCCGCAGCGGGTTGCGCCACTTGGCGGCGGATGTGGTCACGAACCGTCCTCCTGGACTGCC
This sequence comes from Lentzea chajnantorensis, assembly GCF_054300775.1. Taxonomy (NCBI): domain Bacteria; kingdom Bacillati; phylum Actinomycetota; class Actinomycetes; order Pseudonocardiales; family Pseudonocardiaceae; genus Lentzea; species Lentzea chajnantorensis. Next base: position 3,614,827 of record NZ_JBSDZT010000002.1, read on the forward strand.
TCGACGAGCTGGGCCAGACCTGCGATGCGGTCCTGCAGGTGCAGCCGCAGCACCGGGCGGCCGTGTTCGACGAGGACCTGACCGTCACCGGCCGCCTGCGCGAGCTGCAGCTGCGCCAGCGTGTAGGGACGGCCGGGCACCTCCAGGTCGTCACCGGACTCGCCGGTGATCTGGATGAACACGCCGTTCTGGTGACCGCCCTTGTGGTACTGGCCGGTCGAGTGCAGGAACCGCGGACCCCAGCCGAACGTGGTCTGCAGGTGCGTCCTCTTCGCGATCTCCGCGCGGAGCAGCTCGAAGGACGCGTCGTCGATCCTGTCCAGGTACGCCTGAACGGAGATGTAGCCGTGCTCGGGCGCCACCTCGACCAGGGCGGCGAGCGCCTCGGCGACGGTGTGGACCTCCCGCGGGGCCCAGTCGGTGCCGTGGCCCTCGACCGGACCGTCCACGAAGGACGGAGCGGTGGCCGAGACCGCCGGCGCGTCGAGCAGCGCCCGCGCGGCCTTCTTCGCGGCCTCGACGTCGGGCTGGTCGAACGGGTTGATGCCGAGCACCCGGCCGACGAGCGCGGTCGCGTACTCCCACAGCAGGAACTGCGCGCCGAGCGGGCCCTCCACGGCCACGTGCGCCGACCCGGTGGCCGGTCCGATCGCGACGGTGGTGGCGTCGGAGCGGGCGTCGACGAAGCCGGGGGCGCCGGGGCCCTCGACGACGACGGGCAGCAGGCCGGTGCCGTTCTTGCCGGTGGACTCGGCGATCAGCTGCTCGGCCCAGTCGCCGAAGCCCTTGATGCCCGAGCCGGTGTCGGCGAACACGACCTTCTCCGCGCCGTTGGCGTGCGCGGCACCGAAGATCGCGGCCAGCCGCACCGCGGGGTTGTCGACCGAGTCCTGGGAGAGGACCTTGGCCTCGGCGGCGGCGTCGTCGAGCAGGGACTCGACGTCGGCGCCCGCGAGGTAGGACGGCACCAGGCCGAACGCGGTCAGTGCGGAGTAGCGGCCACCCACGTGCGGGTCGGCCAGGAACACCTTGCGGTAGCCCGCCTCCTCGGACGCCTTCTGCAGCGGCGAGCCGGGGTCGGTGACCACCACGATGCGCGACGCGGCGTCGATGCCCGCGTCCGCGAAGGCCTTCTCGAAGATCCGCCGGTGGCTGTCGGTCTCGACGGTGCCACCGGACTTGGACGACACCACGATCACCGTGCGCTCGAGGTCACCGGCGAGCGCGTCGGCGACCTGGGCGGGATCGGTGGTGTCCAGCACGACCAGCGGGACGCCCGCGGTGCGCGTGATCACCTCGGGGGCCAGCGACGAGCCGCCCATCCCGGCGAGCACGACGCGGTCGACGCCTTCGGCGTGCAGTGCGGAGCGCAGGGCCACGAGGTCGGGGAGCAGCGCACGGGACGACTCGTGCAGCGTGGTCCAGGAGAGGCGGATGCCCGCCTCGGACTCGGCTTCCGGCCCCCACAGGGTCGGGTCCTGCGCGGTCAGCTTGCTCGGCACCGAATCCGCGACCAGGTCAGCAGCGATCGTGCTGACCTGGTCGGCGTTCGGTGACCTCACGATGTCGACGGAGGTCACTTGATGATCAGCCCTTCAGCTTCGCCAGTTGGTTCGTCACCGTCTCGAGCAACTCTTCCCAGGACTTCTCGAACTTCTCGACGCCCTCGGTCTCCAGCGCGACGAACACGTCCTGGAGGTCGATGCCGACGGCGCTGAGCCGGTCGAACACCTCCTGGCCCTCCGCGGCGCGCCCGGTGACCGTGTCACCGGTGATCTCGCCCGCGTCGGCGACGGCCTGCAGCGTCTTCTCCGGCATCGTGTTCACGACGTCGTTCACGACGAGCTGGTCGACGTAGAGGGTGGGGGAGTAGCTCGGGTCCTTCACACCGGTCGAGGCCCACAGCGGGCGCTGCGCGTTCGCGCCGTCCGCCTTGAGGGCCTCCCAGCGCTCGCCCTGGAAGGTCTGCTCGAACGCGCCGTAGGCGATCCACGCGTTGGCCAGCGCGGCCTTGCCCAGCAGCGCGGTGGCCTCGTCCGTGCCGATCGCCTTCAGCCGCTTGTCGATCTCGGTGTCCACCCGGGACACGAAGAACGACGCGACCGAGTGGATCGAGCGCAGGTCGTGGCCGTTCGCCTTGGCCTGCTCCAGGCCCGCGATGTAGGCCTCCATGACCTTCTCGTACCGCTCGACCGAGAAGATCAGCGTGACGTTGACGGAGATGCCCTCGGCGATCACCTTCGTGATCGCGGGGATGCCCGCCTCGGTGGCCGGGATCTTCACCAGCAGGTTCGGCCGGTCCACGGTCTTCCACAGGTCCTGCGCCTCGGCGACGGTCTTGTCCGTCTCGAACGCCAGGCGCGGGTCGACCTCGATGGAGACGCGGCCGTCCACACCGTTCGTGCTGTTGTAGACGTCGCGGAACTTGTCGCACGCGTTGCGCACGTCGGTCGTCGTGACCTCGCGGATGGTCGCCTCGGTGTCGGCGCCCCGGTTCGCGAGCTCGCGGACCTGCTCGTCGTAGGACTCGCCCTTCGACAGGGCGCCCGCGAAGATCGTCGGGTTCGTCGTGACACCGACGACGTTCCAGTCGCGGATCAGCTCGTCCAGGTTGCCGCTGGTCAGGCGCTCGCGGGACAGGTCGTCCAGCCAGATGGAGACACCGGCGCCGGACAGTGCGTCGAGATGCGGCTTGCTCACTTGTTACCCCTCACGTTGTCAAGGGAACGGCGGGCGGCGGCGACGACGTCTTCCGTCGTGAAGCCGAACTCCTTGAACAGGACCTGGTAGTCGGCCGAGGCACCGAAGTGCTCGATCGAGACGATCTCGCCGGCGTCGCCGACGTAGCGGTACCACGGCTGCGCGATACCGGCTTCCACCGCGACGCGCGCCTTGACCGCCTTCGGCAGGACCGACTCGCGGTACTCGGCGTCCTGCTCCTCGAACCACTCGACGGACGGCATGGAGACCACGCGCACCGCGACGCCCTCGCCCTGCAGGACCTTTCCGGCCTCCAGGGCGACCTGCAGTTCGGAGCCGGTGCCGATGATCACGATCTCCGGGTTGTCGTCACCGAGGAGCACGTAACCGCCGCGCTTGACGCCCTCCGCGGAGGTGCCTTCGAGGATCGGGAGGTTCTGCCGGCTCAGCGCGAGGCCCACCGGGCCGAGCTGCTCGACGACGGCCTTCCACGCGTACGCGGTCTCGTTGGCGTCGCCGGGGCGCACGACAGCGAAGTCCGGGATCGCGCGCAGGGCCGCGAGGTGCTCGATCGGCTGGTGCGTCGGGCCGTCCTCGCCCAGGCCGATGGAGTCGTGCGTCCAGACGTAGGTGACGGCGGCCTGCATGATCGCGGCCAGGCGCACCGCGGGGCGCATGTAGTCGGAGAACACGAGGAACGTGCCACCGAACGGGCGCGTCGGGCCGTGCAGCGCGATGCCGTTGAGGATCATGCCCATGGCGTTCTCGCGGACACCGAAGTGCAGCACGCGGCCGTACGGGTCGGCGCTCCACATCCCGGTCGAGATCGAGGCCGGGCCGAAGGACTTGGCGTCCTTGATCGTGGTCAGGTTCGACTCGGCGAGGTCGGCGGAACCGCCCCACAGCTCGGGCAGGTGCTTCGCCAGCCCGTTGATCGCCTCACCGGAGGCCTTGCGGGTCGAGATCTCCTTGCCGCCCGGCTCGTAGGAGGGCAGGTCGGCGTCCCAGCCCTGCGGCAGCTCGCGGGCGACGAGCCGGTCGAGCAGCGCCTTGTTCTCGGCGTTGGCCGAGGCCCACGCGTCGAAGGACTTCTGCCACTCGGCCTTGGCGTGCTCGCCGCGCTTGACGACCTCGCGGGCGTGCGCGAGCACCTCGTCGGCGACCTCGAAGGTCTGCTCGGGGTCGAACCCGAGGATCTCCTTCGTGGCCTTGACCTCGTCGACGCCCAGCGCGGCACCGTGCGCGGCACCGGTGTTCTGCTTGTTCGGCGCCGGGTAGCCGATGATCGTGCGCAGCAGGATGAACGACGGCTTGTCGGTGACGGCCTTGGCCTTCTCGACGGCCTCGAGGATGCCCTTGACGTTCTCGCCGGACTCCACGACCTGGACGTGCCAGCCGTAGGCCTCGTAGCGCTTCGCGGTGTCCTCGGACAGGGCGATCGTCGTGTCGTCCTCGATGGAGATCTTGTTGTCGTCGTAGAAGACGACCAGGTTGCCCAGCTGCTGCGTGCCCGCGAGCGACGAGGCCTCGGAGGTGACGCCCTCCTCGATGTCACCGTCGGAGGCGATCACGTAGACGTGGTGGTCGAACGGGCTCTCGCCCGGCGCGGCCGACGGGTCGAAGAGACCACGCTCGCGGCGAGCGGCCATGGCCATGCCGACGGCGGCGGCCAGACCGGAGCCCAGCGGGCCGGTCGTGATCTCGACACCGCGGGTGTGGCCGTGCTCGGGGTGGCCCGGCGTCTTCGAGCCCCACTTGCGCAGGTGCTTGAGGTCGTCGAGCTCCAGGCCGTAGCCCGACAGGAACAGCTGGACGTACAGCGTCAGGCTGGAGTGGCCCGCGGACAGCACGAACCGGTCGCGGCCGATCCAGTCCGGGTCGGCGGGGTCGTGCCGCAGCACCCGCTGGAACAGCGTGTAAGCGAGGGGCGCGAGGCTCATCGCGGTGCCGGGATGACCGTTGCCGACGTTCTGCACGGCGTCCGCCGCGAGCACCCGAGCGGTGTCGACGGCGCGCTTGTCGAGCTCCGTCCAGTCATCAGGCAGATCGGCCTTGGTGAGCCGGGTGATGTCGTCGGTGACGCTCACGGACTTACAGCTCCACTCTGTCGGTTGGGCGGGCCCCGACCTGTCTGCAGACGACCTTGGTGGATCGATCCCGAAAGGCCTGACCCGCGTGTGTCCCTCGTCCTGCGGCCAGCCTAGTCCTGACACTTGCCGAAGGTGCTCTGAAAGGTCCCGGGCCGGTGTGTGCCCAGGCACACCAGCACCCGAACGGGCTGTGAATCCTGCGCGCGGTTACCATCAGTTGCTGGATTTCCCCCCACTCGCGACATGAGGAGCGTTCCCGCGATGAGTGCCGACAGTCTCGTTGCCGAGGCCCCGGGCAGGTCGCCTCGCCAGGTTGTCGGCGCCTACGTGGCGCTCACCAAGCCGCGGGTCATCGAGCTCCTGCTGATCACCACGATCCCCGCGATGCTGCTGGCCCAGCACGGTCTGCCACCGCTGTGGCTGATCGCCTGCACCCTCACCGGCGGTACCCTCGCCGCGGGGTCGGCAAACGCCCTCAACTGCTTCGTGGACGCCGACATCGACTCGGTCATGAAGCGGACCGCGGGCCGGCCCCTCGCGCACAACGCCATCCCGCCGCGCAACGCCCTGATCTTCGGCATCGTGCTCGGGGTCGTCTCGTTCGCGTTCCTGTGGATCTTCGTCAACCTCATGTCGGCCGCGTTCGCGGTGGCGACGATCCTCTTCTACATCTTCGTTTACACGCTCGTGCTCAAGCGCCGCACCTCCCAGAACATCATCTGGGGCGGCATGGCGGGCTGCATGCCGGTGATCATCGGCTGGAGCGCGGTGACGGGCACGGTCGAGTGGCCCGCCCTCGTGATGTTCGGCGTCATCTTCTTCTGGACCCCGCCGCACACCTGGGCCCTCGCGATGAAGTTCAAGGACGACTACGCCAGGGCAGGCGTGCCGATGCTGCCGGTGGTGGCCACAGCCGCGCAGGTGACGCGGCAGATCGTCATCTACAGCTGGATCACCGTGGTCTGCACGCTCGCACTCGCCCCGGTCACCTCGTGGATCTACGTCGCCGTGGCGGCGCTGTCGGGCGTGTGGTTCGCCGTGTTCGCCCACAAGCTGCACAACGTCGTGCGCCGCGGTGGTTCCACGAACACCATGAAGTTCTTCCACATGTCGAACCTCTACCTGATGCTGGTGTTCTGCGGGCTCGCCGTGGACGCCGTGGTCGGGTTGCCGGTGCTGGGCTGGCCGTTCTAGCTGCACCTCCAGGCGTACGGCTGTGGCGCCCGTCGAGTTCACCGTCTCCGGCGGCGAAGGCTCGCCGCTGGAGCACGTCGCCGCGCTCGCGGACCGGGTGTCGCTGTTCGTCGTGACCGATCCGGGCGGGTGGGCGCAGGTCAGCCGGGGGCTGGCGGTCGGCCGGGCCGGCTCGGCCGCCGTGCGGACCCGCCTGCGGACGCTGCGGTTCGCGGTGCTCGACCTCCGGCACTTCGCCTCGGTCGACGGCCTGCCTCCGATCTCGGACGTGCCCGGCGACGTGGTCGCGCTGCACGACACCCGGACGTGGGACTCGGCGCCGGTCGTCGCCGCGCTGCGCGGGCTCGGGCGGCCGGTCGTGCTGTTCACCGCCGTGCACGCATGGGTGTCCGGAGTGGATGCGGCGACCGTGGTCCTGGGCTGGAGCACGCCGCACGTGGTGCTGGCCGCGCCGGTGCGGGCGGGCGAGGTGCGGGTCGAGGACGTCCTGTGGCAGTTCCGCGAGCTGGAACGGCGGGGGCGGGCCGGGTTCGTCCCGCTGCCGCAGCCGCCCGTGCCCGACTACCGCGCGGTCACCGTCGTGGTCGCGCTGCCCGGTGCGACCGAGGGCGTCGCGGGAGCGTTGCGGCCGGGTGCCGACTACGAGGTGTGGGTGCACGTCGGGGCGCACGCCACGCCGTTGCCCGGTGACCTGGAGCTGCGGGCGGTGCTCGCCATGTCCGGGCGCGCGGTGCGGACCGAGACGTTCGTGCTGCCCGCCGACGGGGCGGGCCCGTGGGTGAGCTTCCCGGTGACCACGCCGTACGCCGCGGCGCGGTGGATCGGGGAGCTGGTCCTCTACCGCGGTGCGGTGCCGGTGCACGTCCAGCAGGTCGTGCTGCCGGTCGGTGGTGGTGAGTGGCGTGCGGTGCCGCGGTACCGGCTGTCGCGGACGTTCGCCGACGTGGCACCGCTGGCGTCACGGGTGGCGTCGATCCTGGTGGTGGGGGAGCGGGCGCTGGTCGCGGCCGGTGACGGGGCGCCCTCGTGGGTCGGCCTGGCCGGCTGCGGGCACCCGGCGCTGCCCGTGGCGGGGCTGGACCCCTGGTACGGCAAGGACTTCCCGGCGTACTGCGCGGACCTGGCGGCGTTGGCGCGCGACGGTGCGGCGTTGTACGCGCGGCTGTTCGCCGGGTCCGCGTTGCCGGAGCTGCTCCGGCGGTCGGCGCGTGCCTCCGGTCGCCCGGCCGGGGTGCTGGTGGCCGAGGTGACCGAGTCGCCGGTGCCGTGGTCGCTGGTCTACGACCTGCCGTTCGCCGATGGGCCCTATCGGCTGTGCGCGTCGGTGGGGCGGTTCGGCCCGTTCGGGCCCGGCGGTGAGGTGCCCGCGCACTGCCCGGTGTCCGACCACAGCGGGAACGTGCTGTGCCCCTTCGGTTTCTGGGGCCTGTCCACTGTGCTGGAACAGCCGGTCGGACCGCTCGTGCGGCAGGTGTCGCAGACCCCGCGGCCGTTCGAGGTGATGATGGCGGTCGACCCCGGGATGGACCGGGCGCTGACCGAACGGCACGCCGCCGAGTTGATGTCGATGCTTCCGCCGGAGGCCGTGTCGTCGGCGTACGTCAGCCCGTCGGAGCTGGGGCACGCGCTGGCCGATGAGTCGGCGGACGTCGTGCACCTGCACTTCCGCGAGGGGTCCCTCGACGCGGAGGAGGTCGAACGGTGGAGCCACGACGGTGTGTGGCCGCAGCCGCACTGGCCCACCCGCAAGCCCTTGGTGGTGGCCACCTCCCCGCTGAGCGCGCTGGTCCGGCCGCTCGTCCGGCACGGCGCGTCCGGCGTCATCAGCCCCGCGGTGGCGGTGCCGCAGGACATGGCCGGGTGGGTGACCGGCATGGTGCTGGCCCGGCTCGCGGCCGGGTTCGGCGCGGGCGAGGCGCTGCGGCTGACCCGGTGGGAGATGCTCGGCCGGGGCAACGTGCTGGGCCTCGCCCACGCCCTGAACGCGTCAGCCGACCTGCGGCTGCGGGCCGGCGGCTGAGGTCACGAAGCCACCTTCGCGAGCAGGTCCTCGACGCACGGGTCGTCGAGCGACTCCACGATGCACCGCCACAGCGACAGGTTCGCCTCGGCCCACCGGGTGTAGGTCGCGGCGGCCTCCTCGTCGTAGAAGTAGTAGCCCTCGTCGGCCTTGCCCACCTGCTCGCCGACGATCTTGTGCGCGAGCTCCCGCAGCGTGATGCCGTTCTCCTGCAGGTATTTGTGCGCGAGGACGACCGGTGTGACCGGCAGCGCCTTGAACAGGGTGTCCGCGTCGGACAGCGCCTGCGCCTCCGGTGAGATGTCGCGGTGGCGGGTCCGCATCTCCGCCTCGACCACGATCCGCTCGATCCAGTCGATGTTGCCGACGCACACCCCCGCGACGAACAGCGTCTTGCGGCGCAGCGCCGCGCCGTCGGTCGGCAGCGAGTTGCGCCGGACCATGTAGTTGAGGTCGTGCACCAGCGCGGCCACCTCGACGACGTCGGCGGCGGCGCCGTTGCGGCCGGCGAAGTGCACGGCCTTGTCGCGGACGAAGCTCACGTGGTGCCAGCCGTGGAACTGCAGCTTGGCGGCCAGGTCCTCGCACAGCCGCCGCACCCGTTGCTCCACGTCCGCTATGACAGATCTCGGAATCATCGTGCGCGTACGCATCATCAGCCCTCCTGGCAGGTGGGCTGATGGTAGGCGCGCGCCGAACCCGGCCGCAGAGGCTTCAGAGGTTGTTCGTCAGATCCTCCAGCCGCTCCTCGACCGGCACGTGCCGGTGGCTGACGCCGGTGTCCGGGTCGTAGCTGAGGCTCCACGGCGTGACGGCCCGTGACTTGACGAGGAACGTCATCGTGCCGTCCGCCGCGCGGGGGATCCGGTGGAACTCGTGCGCGAGCAGCGTGCCCGTGGTGCCCGCGGCGCACTGCGTGCGCTTGGTCAGCTCGGTGCTGATGATCGAACGTCCGCCGACGCCCAGCCGTGCGTCGAAGCGTTCGTGCAGGTAGGCGCCGCTGAGGATGGTCGTGCAGAAGTGGTAGCGGTGGTTGTGCACCGAGTCCGCGTAGCCCGTGCGCCAGTCGGCGAGCGGTTTGTACTCGTGCAGCCAGAACGTGAACGGCTCACCCGGCTCGTCACGCAGGCACCACGCGAAGTGCGTCGTCGTCTCCCGCGAGTGCGCGATCACCCACGTCGCCTGCTGCGGTGTGAGCCCGTCGATGTGCGCGCGCAGCTCCTTGCGCAGCTCCGGCCGTGCCGCCCACTCGCGGAACCACCCGCCGACCTCGGCCCAGTGCTCGACCACGGGAGGGTCGGCGCGCTTGACCCGAGCGGTGAGCTCGTCGAGCGCGGACACCCCGGTGAACTCGGCTAGCAAGATCGATCAGCTCCTCAACTGAGCGGAAGCGGAGAATTCGCGGCGAAATGCGTGGAACTTCTCTTCGAGCTCGGTGAACCCGTCGTCGCCGAGGGGTGTTCCGGTGATCTTCTCGAACAACGCCAGGAAGTCGGCGCGGGAGGTGCCCGGCGTGATGACGAAGTGGTATCCGGCCCTGGAGTTGCTGATCCGCAGGAACTCCGCGCGTTCCATTGCGTACAGGAACGAACTCTCCGTGAACCGCAGCGTCCGCGGATATGGCCTGAGCACTCCGGCCGTGTTGCTGTACAACGTGAGCCAGGCGCTGTCGTCGAACAGTTCGAGCCGGTCGAGCGGTGGATCGGAAACGATGGTGACGTCGATTCTGCTGCACCTGCTCCTGGCCGCGTACAGCCCGACGAGACCGATTCTGATCTGTTCCTTGAGCCGGCGCTGGATCTCCTCGTAGTCGCCGTCGGCGCCCTCGTTGCGCAACAGGTACCGCGCCCGCCCGCTGAGGGCGTTGTCGTCGCGCGGGTCCGCCAGCACCGCCCTGAGCTCGCACTCCGACTGCGACAGCAGCACCCGGCCCGCCGCGTACCGCCCCGCGAACCCGCGGAAGCAGTACAGCCGCGTCCGCTCCAGGTCCTGCATCATGAGCTGGTTGAACACCGGGTCCGGCGTGGCCGTCGGCTCGAACACGTGGCTGGGGAAGAACTCCCGGTCGAGCGCCCGGTACTCCTCGCTGAGCTCCTTCAGCGCTTTGCGGCTTTCCTCGACCACGGGTGTGAGCAGCGCCGTGTGCGCCGCCCTGGACGTGATCAGCGTCTGCGTGAAGCTCACGACCGCGGAAATGAGCGTTCCGGTGCCGACCGACGTCAAGAAGTTCCGCGCCGTCCCCACGTCCATTTGACTGGAAATGGCGAGCGACACCCCGGACGTGACGACGAGTACGAGGAGTAGCAACCCGGTCCGGGTCCAGAACAACTCCTGGATCAGGTTGCTGCGGATGCCTCCGGCCTCCGCGGACACAAGTCCCACCTCCTGGATCACCTCAATGGTCGCTACCCGATCGGACGAATGCTCTCAGTGTCCGATCAAGTGCGCGGAGTTACTGTACGCGTCGGTCAAAAGATAAGGAAGCTGCTGATCGTGCGATATTCCCGGCCGGAATAGTCATCTTCCGGCGCACCCGCTCGTTCGCACCCGTGCGCTCCGGTGACGCGGCGTCGCGAAGTTCCGCCCTCGTGTCGGATGAGGGTGACCCACCCACCCGAACGCACCCGTGGCCTGTGTTCGCCCGGATTGGACCCGCTCCAAGTGGCGGACTCCTTTCACCCGCTCGGCATGTAATTCCGAGTCAGGTGGAATCGGGGTGGCGGCGTCCCGCGACCGGCCTGCTACACCCCGCTCACACCGCCGCCCATAAGCTGCCCGGTCATGCGCACCGTCCTGCTCATCGCTTCTCTCGCCCTGGCCACCACCGCACTCGCGGCGTGCGGCACCGAGGAGAAGCCCGCCGCCGACGCCTCCGCCCCCTGCAAGGCGGAGGACTTCAAGGTCACCGGGGACTTCGGCAAGGCGCCGAAGGTCGAGATCCCGGCCTGCAAGCCCACCGGCGAGCTGATCGTCAAGGACCTCGTGACCGGCACCGGTGCCGAGGTGAAGCCGGGTACGACGGCGTCGGTGAACTACCAGCTCACGACGTTCAGCGACAAGAAGGTGCTGGACAGCTCGTTCGAGCGCGGCGAGCCGTTCGACGTGGAGAACGTCGGGCAGGCGCAGGTCATCGACGGCTGGAACGAGGGCATCGTCGGCCTGAAGGAGAAGGGGCGCCGGCTGCTGGTCGTGCCGCCCGCCAAGGGCTACGGGCAGGGTGGCGGCGGCATCAAGCCGAACGAGACGCTCGTCTTCGTGATCGACGGCGTGAAGGTCACCGCCGCGCAGTAGCCGTTGACCGCACGCGGGGACCTTCCGTGCACCACAAGTGCACGGAAGGTCCCCGCGTGCGCCACAAGTGCACGGAAGCTCCCCGCGTGCGCCGCAAGTGCACGTAAGGTCCCCGCGTGCACCTCGGTCAGGGTCAGGGCAGGAGCAGCAGCTTGCCGGTCGTGCGGCGCGACTGCAGGTCCGTGTGCGCCTGCGCGGCCTCGGCCAGCCGGTAGCGGCCACCGACGCGCACCGACAGCGTGCCCGAGGAGATCGCCGAGAACAGGTCCGCCGCGCGCCACTCGAACTCGGCGCGGTCCAGCAGGTACGCGCCGGTCGACGGCCGGGTCAGGAACACCGAGCCGGCGGCGTTGAGCCGCTGCGGGTCCACCGGCGGCACCGGGCCGGACGACGCGCCGAACAGGGCCAGCAGGCCCCGCGGCTTGAGCGAGGCCAGTGACTGGTCGAACGTGTCCGCGCCGACGCCGTCGTAGACCACGTCGACCTTGTCGATCTGCGCGGCGAAGTCCCCGTAGCGCAGCACCTCGTCCGCGCCGGCCTCGCGGGCCAGCGCCTCCTTCTCGTCGGTCGACACGGTGCCGATCACGTGCGCGCCGTACGACTTGGCCCACTGGGTCAGCAGCAGGCCGACACCCCCGGCCGCCGCGTGCACGAGCACCCGGTCACCGGCCTTCACCCGGTACGTCGAGTGCACGAGGTAGTGCGCGGTGATGCCCTGCAGCAGCGCGGCGGCCGCGAGCTCCACGTCCATCCCGTCGGGCACCTTCACGGCGGCCGCGGCCGGCACCACGACCTCGGTCGCGTAGCTGCCCAGCACCGACATCCACGCCACCCGGTCGCCCACCGCGAAGTCCGACGAGCGGGACTCGACGACCTCGCCCGCGCCCTCCAGGCCCAGTGCGGTCGGCAGCGGCACGGGGTAGAGCCCGCTGCGCTGGTAGGTGTCGATGTAGTTCACGCCCGCGGCGCTCACCCGCACCAGCAGCTCGCCGTCACCGGGTGTGCGCGCGTCCACGTCCGCGTGCTCCAGCACCTCCGGACCACCGGCCGCGCGCACCACCACTGCCTTGGGCATCTGTCCTCCTAGATCGGCTCACCCCGGACAACTGCGGCCCGCCACCCGATGTTCCCGGTCCCACCACGCGGGAGCACGGGGCGGTCCACCCCGTGGCCGCTACTCCTCGCCGAGCGCCACGCGCCGCGCGAGCCCCAGCGGCAGGGCACCCGACCCGGCGATGCGGTCGTGGAAGTCGCGCAGCGACCCCAGCCCCGCGGCCAGGTAGTCCTCGCGGATCAGGTCGATCTCCAGCGCACCGGTCAGGTAGGACGGTGCCTGCGTCGGCCACGAGCAGTACCGGCGCACCTCACCCGCCGCCGTGCCGGGCGTCAGCGCCGTGCGCTCCACCATGAACGACTCGGCCTCGTCCGGGGTCATGTCGCCGCAGTGCAACGCCGTGTCGACGACCATCCGCGCCGCGCGGAACAGCCGCGCCTCGACGTGGCCCATCACCGCGCCCGGTGTCGTGTAGTGGCCGACCGAGCGCAGCAGCTTCTCCGCGTACAGCGCCCAGCCCTCGGAGAAGTACGGCGTCCGGAACACCCAGCGCAGCGGGTGCGCGTCCCCCTGCGCCGCGACCCACGACGCGTGCCAGTGGTGGCCGGGGTAGGCCTCGTGCACGGAGATCGTCGGGAGCTGCGAACGGGCGTTGGTGCGCAGCCGCTGGGTGACGTCGACGTCGGAGGCGCCGTCCGGGGTGAACGGCACGAAGAAGTGCCCGAGCCGGCCCGCGGTCATCGGCGGCGGGCCGACGTAGCTCGCCACGGCCATCACCGCGCGGTGGAACGGCGGCGACGGCACGACCCGGCACTCCTCGCCCTCCGGCAGCGTCACCAGCCGGTGCTCGACCAGCGCCGCCCGCGCCCGCGCCGTCTCGGCCTCGTACTCCGCGCGCATCGCCGCCAGCGTCGGCGGGTGGTCGTCCTGCAGCGAGCTCATCACCGCGCGCCAGTCCGGTGTGCCCGCGAGCTCGACCAGCTCGGCCTCCAGCCCCGCGTACGCGTCCTGCCCGCGGCGGTGCAGCTCCGGCGCCCCGTACCCGAGCATCTCCTTGTCCTGCAAGAGGGTCGAGTACAGCTTCTCGCCCATCCGCCAGTCGCCGGTGGCGCGCAGGGCCAGGTCCTCCAGGAACACCGCGAACCGGTCGAACGCCTCCGCGGCGGGCAGCGCGGCCTCCACGAGCTCTGCGCGCAGCTCCGGTGCGGACACCTCCAGCGGCAGCGTGTCGAGGACGAACGACCGCCCGGTCCGCACCTGGCCGAGGGCGCGCCGCACGACCAGCGGCGCCGCGAGCGCCGGGTCGAGGTTGTGCTGGGCCGCCGCCAGCACCGACGGCACCTCCCGCAGCTTCGCGGCGATGGCGGTGACGAGCTCCGCCTCGGGCAGCAGGCGGTGCAGGAACGGTGCGAGCAGCCCGAAGAACAACATGCCCGTGTACGCGTGCGGGTCGCGCCGCCACGCGGGCCACGTCTCCGCGGCCAGCTCACCGCGCAGCACCGACAGCACGAGGTCGCGGTCCACCGACGCCGGCTCCGCCTCCAGCTTCGCGAGCCACGCCGCGTTCTCCCTCGCCCGGTTCTCGAAGGCAGAGGAGGAGAAGTCGCCGAACGTCGCGTAGTGCGGGAGGGAACCGACCTGCGCCGCGTGCGCGGGGTGCTGGTCGAAGTACCAGGCGAGGTAGGACGTGAGCGTGTCGGTGGTCACCCGTCCGAAGTTACCTGCTGGTTTTAGAGTGTGGGACGTGTCTGATCAAACCGCGCAGAAGCGCATCGCCGAGTTCGTGAAGGCCCACGGCAAGCCGGACCAGGCCGTTCGCGCGGTCGTCGAGCCGATCGGCCGGGCCGGTGCCCGGATCGTGCTCGTCGGTGCGGACGGTGCCATGGGCGACGTGATGACCGAGGACGTGGAGTCCGCGACCGCCGCCGTCGAGGCCGCCCCCGGCGTCGAGCCCGCCGAGTGGGACCGCGAGACCACCGCCGCGACCAAGATCGGTGCCGAGCACCGCCGCAAGATGGCCAAGATGCAGTCGTGAGGGTCGTCCTGGTCTCCTGCGCGGAGCTGCCCAAGGGCGACGGTGACGACGACGCGCTGTTCGACGCGCTGGCCCGCGACGGCGTGGACGTCACGTGGCAGGTGTGGGGCGGTCCGGTCGACGCCGACCTCGCGGTGCTGCGGGCGCCGTGGGACTACCCCGAGCGGTTCGACGAGTTCCTGGCGTGGTGCGACACGGTGCCGGTGCTCGCGAACCCGGCCGCGGTGGTCCGCTGGAACACCGACAAGTCCTACCTGGTCGAGCTGGCCGGCCGCGGGGTGCCGGTGGTGCCGACGTTCGTCGTGCGGCCCGATGAGACGCCCGAGTGGCCGTCCGGCGAGTTCGTGGTGAAGCCGGCGGTCGGCGCGGGCTCGCGCGGCGCGGGCCGGTTCACCGACCACGACCTGGCGCTGGCACACCTGCGCTCGCTGGGGAAGACGGCGCTCGTGCAGCCCTACCAGTCCAGTGTGGACGCCAACGGGGAGACGGCGCTGGTGTACTTCGCCGGCGAGTACTCGCACTCGTTCCACAAGGGACCGATGCTCGCCAGGGGCGGTGCCGGGTCCGACAACGGCCTGTACCTGGAGGAGAAGCTGGCGGGCGTCGAACCGTCGGCGACGCAGCGCGCACTCGGTGACGCGGTGCTGGACGCGACCGCGGACCTGCTCGCGGTGCCGCGCGAGGAGCTGCTGTACGCCCGCGTCGACGTCGTCGAGGACGCGGACGGGGCACCGCTGCTGCTGGAGCTGGAGCTGACCGAGCCGACGCTCGGGTTCCGGTACACCGGTGAGGAGGCGGCTGCCCGGATGAGCGCGGCGATCAGGGCGGCGGCCACCCGGTAGTCGTTCCACACCACCTCGGGGGGATTCGGTGAAGGCGGACGTCAACGGCATCACGATCGGCTACGACGACGAGGGCGTGAGCGACCACGTGCTCGTCCTGGTGCACGGCCACCCGTTCGACCGCACGATGTGGCGCCCGCAGGTCGAGCACTTCGGCCGGCGGGGCTGGCGGGTGGTCGCGGCCGACCTGCGCGGCTACGGCGAGACGACCGTCGTGCCCGGTGTCACGCCGCTGTCGGCGTTCGCCCAGGACGTCGCGGGCCTGCTCGACCACCTCGGCGTCGACCGGTTCGTGCTCGGCGGCCTGTCCATGGGCGGCCAGGTCGTCCTGGAGTGCCAGCGGCTGTTCGGCGAGCGCATCCGCGGTCTCGTGCTCGCGGACACCTTCGCCCAGGCCGAGACGCCGGAGGGCAAGGTCCACCGCAACGCCATGGCCGACCGGCTGCTGCGCGAGGGCATGTCCGGCTACGCCGGCGAGGTGCTCACGAAGATGGTGGCGCCGCACAACGCCGAGGCGCTGCCCGAGGTCGCCGCCCACGTCAGCCGGATGATGCACGACGCGCCGCCGGAGGGTGCCGCGGCGGCGTTGCGCGGCAGGGCCGAACGCCCCGACTACACCGACCTGCTGGGCACCATCGAGGTGCCGACCCTGGTGGTGGTCGGCAGCGACGACGAGTACACGCCGGTGCGCGACGCGGAGTACATGCACGAACGCGTCCCCGGCTCGACCCTCGTCGTCGTGCACGGGGCCGCGCACATGCCCAACCTCGAACGCCCCGAGGTCTTCAACGAGGCGCTCGGCTCCCTGCTAGCGGAGGTCTGACCCGATCCCGGTCAGCCCGCGGACCTCCATCTCCGCCTGCTTCTCCCGGTCGGCCGGCTCGCCGCCGAACACCGTGCCCAGGTACCCGGCCAGGAACGACAGCGGGATCGACACGATGCCGGGGTTGCTGAGCGGGAAGAAGGCGAAGTCGACGTCGGGGAACACCGACGACGGCGAACCGGAGATGGCGGGGGAGAACACGATGAGCAGCACGCACGACGTGAGGCCGCCGTACATGCTCCACAGCGTGCCGCGGGTGTTGAACCGCTTCCAGAACATGGAGTAGAGCAGCGTCGGCAGGTTCGCCGAGGCCGCCAGCGCGAACGCGAGCGCGACCAGGAAGGCGACGTTCTGGCCGTTCGCCGCGATGCCACCGGCGATCGCGAGCACGCCGACGCCGACCGCGGTGTAGCGGGCGACCCTGACCTCGTCGCGCGGGTCGGCCTCACCGCGCTTGATCACGTTGGCGTACACGTCGTGCGCGAAGGAGGCCGACGCGGTCAGCGTCAGACCGGCGACCACCGCGAGGATCGTCGCGAACGCCACCGCGCACACGACGCCGAGCAGCACCGCCCCGCCGATCTGGAACGCCAGCAGCGGGGCCGCCGAGTTCTCGCCGCCGGGAGCGCTGGTGATCTTGTCCGAGCCCACCAGCGCCATCGCGCCGAAGCCGATGACCAGGGTGCACGAGTAGAAGATCGCCATCATCCACGTCGCCCACACGACCGAACGACGCGCCTCGCGCGCGTTGGGCACCGTGTAGAAGCGCATCAGCACGTGGGGGAGTGCCGCCGTGCCGAGCACGAGGGCCAGCGCCAGCGACAGGAAGTCGATCTTGGACAGGTCGGTGGCGCCGTACTTCACGCCCGGCGACAGCACGGCCTCACCGCGCGGCGACCGCTGGGTGGCGCGGTCGAGCATCGAGGACAGGTCGAAGCCGAACTTGCCGATCAGGAAGATGGTCAGCAGCGACACGGTCAGCAGGAGCAGGACGGCCTTGATGATCTGCACCCACGTGGTGCCCTTCATGCCGCCGACCAGCACGTACAGCACCATGACGATGCCCACGACGGCGATGATGACGGCCTGGCCGACCTTGCTGTGCACGTCGAGCAGCAGCGCCATGAGACCGCCGGCGCCCGCCATCTGGGCGATCATGTAGAAGATCGAGATGACCAGCGTCGAGTTGGCGGCCGCGGCGCGCACCGGGCGCTGGCGCATCCGGAACGCCATGACGTCGCCCATGGTGTAGCGGCCGGTGTTGCGCAGGCGCTCGGCGATCAGCATCAGGCCGATCAGCCAGGCGACGACCCACCCGATCGAGTACAGGAACCCGTCGTAGCCGTTGACGGCGATGGCACCGGAGATGCCCAGGAACGACGCGGCGGACAGGAAGTCACCCGACAGTGCGATGCCGTTCTGCGTCCCGGTGAAGCTGCTGCCCGCGGCGTAGTAGTCCGACGCGCTCACGTTCCTGGTCGACGCCCGGTAGACGACGTAGAGCGTGAGCAGGACGAAGATGCCGAAGACGGACAGGTTGATCGCGGTGTTCGCCCCGGTCACGCGAGCTCCTCATCAGCGCCGGCGAGCGCA
Source organism: Lentzea chajnantorensis (assembly GCF_054300775.1). Classification (NCBI taxonomy): domain Bacteria; kingdom Bacillati; phylum Actinomycetota; class Actinomycetes; order Pseudonocardiales; family Pseudonocardiaceae; genus Lentzea; species Lentzea chajnantorensis. Next base: position 3,632,469 of record NZ_JBSDZT010000002.1, read on the forward strand.
CGGACCCGGTCGACCTGGGGGTCGAGCCGCTTCTTGGAGTAGCGCGCGTACGCCATTGTGATGACGACGGTCGTGACGATCTGGAGGAATCCGAGCGTCAGGCCGACGTTCACCGTTCCGAACAGCGGAGTGCGCATGAAATCGGCGGCGTAAGCCGAAAGCAACACGAACGTGACGTACCACGTGAGGAACAAACCGGTTGCGGGAAGAATGAAACGTGTCACCCGGCGCTTCAGGACGAGGAAATCCTCACTCGTTTGGATGGCACTGAAATCCGGCTCACCGTCACCGTCTATGAGCAATGAGTGACGGGAGTCGTCAAAGGTCGCGAAACCGGGCGTCGCCGGGCGTGACACGGAGGGCAGCGCCTTCGTCATCAACCGCTCGTTTCGTTACGGGGAGTACCCGGCGGGCGCGTGCGCGGACGCCGCTGCCGTGCCGGAGGTGGAGGGCGCCAGCGTAACCACGCGTGGCGGCGAGTCAATCCCTTGCGCGTGCAACACCACCCCAAGAGGTTGCTCGTGACAGCCGGTGATCAATCGTGCACGCCTGAGGTCGTTGTAGCCGCACGCTCTCTGGCCTACTATCCGCACACACCCGATGCGGCGGATCTCGATATCGAACCCCCGGGTGACTCAACTCGTGGGGATTCACCGGCCAGGAGGTAGCCGATAGTGGGGCACTTCGAGCGCGCCGTGGGGATCATTTCGTGAATGTCGAGTGGAGAAAGATCAGCGACTGGCGCAACTGGAGGCTGCCGGTCAAGCTCGGCGTCGTGCTGCTGGTCCCCGTGGCCGTGGCCGTCGGTGCGGGCGCACTGCAGATCAACGGGTACGTCGACCGGTCGAACTCGTACGTGCGGATGCAGGGACTGGTCAAGCTGAGGGCCGACCTCGCGCCGCTGATCTCCAGCGTCCAGCAGGAACGCACGCTCGCCGCGCAGAGCGCCACGAGCGGCTCCGGCGTGGGCGCCTACCAGAACCAGATCAGCGCCACGGACAACGCCGCCGCGACCGTGCGCCGCCGCGTCGAGCGCACCGCCGGCCTGAGCGACGTCGCCCGCAGCCGCTTCACGGAGATGGGCGACCAGATCGGTCAGCTCAAGACCTTCCGCGAGAAGGTGACCACCGGCAACGGCGACTCGGCGGAGGCCACGGCCGGCTACACCGGTGTCGTGAAGTCGTTGCTGGACTTCGAGCAGGCGCTGATCAGCCAGTTCGGCGACCAGGCCATCTCCGGCACCGCCATCGGCCTGCACAACATGGTCATCGCGCAGGAACAGGTCTCGCAGCAGCACGCGATCGTGCTCGCGGGCATCGGCCGCGGCAAGCTGCTCGGCACCGAGGTCCGCTCGCTGGAGCAGTCCGACATCCGCCTGCAGGACCGCCTCGGCGACTTCCAGGCCGTCGCCACCGGCGGCCAGCGCCGCGACTACGACCAGACCGTCACCGGCGCCGAGGTCGCCGCCCGCGGCAAGCTCGTCGAGCGCGCGCTCACCCAGCCCGACGGCACCCCGATCCCGGTCAGGCCCGGTCAGCCCCGGCCCGACCCCGCCTCGACGCTCGGCATCGCCGTCGACGAGTGGAACAAGGCCTCCGGCACCACCGCGCGGCTCATGGAGCAGGTCACCCGCGGCCTGCAGGACGAGCTGCGCGAGCTCGTCGGCCGCGCTGCAGGACGACACGTCCGACAAGGCCGGTGCCGCCGCGGTGGTCCTGCTGGCGATGCTGCTCGTCGCCGTGACGCTCGGCTTCGTCATCGGCCGCTACCTGCTGCGCTCGCTGTCGGAGCTGCGGCACTCCGCGCTCGACGTGGCGCACCACCACCTGCCCCAGGTCGTCGCCGCGATCCGCGCCGACCGCCAGCCGGACACCACGATCGAACCGGTGCCCGTGCACACCAGCGAGGAGTTCGGCCAGCTCGCCCGCGCGTTCGACGCGGTGCACGAGCAGGCCATCCGCTCCGCCGTCGAGCAGTCGTCGATGCGGTCGGGCATGAAGAACATCTTCGTCAACCTGTCGCGCCGCTCGCAGGGCCTCGTCGAACGCCAGCTCAAGCTCATGGAGGAGCTGGAGCGCCACGAGGAGAACCCCGAGCAGCTCGCGAACCTGTTCAAGCTCGACCACCTCGCGACGCGCATGCGCCGCAACAACGAGAACCTGATGGTCCTCTCCGGCACCGACGTCGCACGCCGCTTCCACCAGCCCGTCGCGCTGGCCGACGTGCTGCGCGCCGCCGCGTCGGAGATCGAGCACTACCAGCGCGTCGTCGTGAAGTCGACGCCGTCGGTCGAGATCGTCGGCTACGCGGCGAGCGACCTCGTCCGGCTCGTGGCCGAGCTGCTGGACAACGCCACCGCGTTCTCCGCGCCCAGCACCCAGGTCGTCATCGGCTCCCGGCTCGACCAGCAGGGAGCGGTCCTCATCGAGGTCGCCGACCAGGGCATCGGCATGGGCCCCGCCGAGCTGGCCGAGGCCAACGACCGGTTGTCCTCCGGCACCGAGGAGGACGTGCCGGTCTCCCGCCAGATGGGTCTCTTCGTCGTCGGCCGCCTCGCCGGACGGCACGGCATCACCGTGCGCCTGCGTTCGGCGGGAGAGGGCGGGGAGGGGCTGCGGGCGTTCGTGCTCGTGCCCGCCGAGCTCGTGCGCTCCCACCAGGAGGCCGAGGTCCCCGCCGCACCGCGCCACGCCGCGCTGCCCCAGCCCAAGCAGGTCCCCAAGCAGGCCCAGAAGCCACCGCACGTGGTCGTGAAGACGCCGAACCTGGCCCCGGCCCCGGTCGCCCCCGCGATCGAGGAGCAGCGCCAGTCACCGGAGTGGACCTCGTTCCGCGGCGCGGCGATCGACGAGACGCCGCTGCCGAGCCGGCCGACCGCCAACGGCACCTCCAACGGCGCCCACAACGGCAACGGCGGCTCGAACGGGCACGGCACCGGCGCCCGCCCGGCGGTCCCGCCGGCCGAGACGACGTCCTCGTGGTTCGCCGGGAGCGGCGGCCCGGCCGGCGACGACAGCTCCCCGCAGGTACCCGGCCCGGCTTCGTCACCGTCCGTGACGGGTTCGTGGTTCGGCAAGAAGGCCCCCGGCACGGTGTGGGAGCAGCCGGGCGACCCCGCGGCCGACGCGGGGGAGACGAATGCCGGGTTGCCGAAACGCGCGCCGCGTAAGAACCTGCTCCCCGACCTCGTGGAACGTCCCGAGAACGGGGTGCGGCCGGCCGGTGGGCCCAAGCGCGATCCGGAACGCGCGCGGGGCTTCCTGGCCAGCTACCAGACAGGCCTTCGCCAGGCCCCGCTGGGGGACAAGGGCAACGGGAACGGCCAGTGGAACGGGCAGGAGAAGGCATGAGCACGCCTCAGTCGCGGCAGGTGGACCAGTTCGGTTGGCTGATCACGAACTTCACCGACCGCGTGCCCGGTGTCGCGCACGCGATCGTCATCTCGGTGGACGGGCTGCTCCTGACGAAGTCGTCAGGTCTGCCGCCGGACCGCGGGGAGCAGCTGGCCGCGATCGCGTCGGGCGTGACGGCGCTGACGATGAGCGCCTCCCGCTGTTTCGAGGGCGGCGGAGTGTTGCGCACCGTGATCGAGATGGACTACGGGATCATGCTCCTCATGTCCATTCGAGACGGGTCCTGTCTGGCGGTGCTCGCCGCGCCCGACAGCGACGTCGGCCAGGTCGCCTACGAGATGACCGTGGTCGTCGACCAGGTGGGCCAGATCCTCACCCCCGAACTGCGAGCTCAGCTGCACAGCGTGAGGTGATCATGAGTTCGGCCGCTGACGCGCCCCGGCGGCGCAGGCGGGCGGAGACGCCCGCGGAGCAGACCTTCGCCGACCTGATGAACGGGTTCACGCTGAACTCGTCGCGGCGGCGGTCGCGCTCGGCCTCCGACGGGCCCGAGCGGGAGGCCCCCGCGTCCGGCGCCGCTGTTCCCCTTGCGCCACAGGAGGAACAGCCCGCCTTCGAGGTGCCCGCGGTGGAGCCGCAGGACGCCTCGATCGTGCGCGCGTACGCCTGGACGGGCGGGCGCACCCGGTCCGCCGTGCACCTCGAGATCGAGACACTCGTCTCCGCGAATGATCAGAGCCGGCAGTCTGCGGGTATCTTGCAGGCTGAGCACCAACACGTCGTCGAGCTGTGCCGCTCACCGCGATCCGTCGCGGAGGTGGCCGCACTGATGCGGCTCCCGCTGGGAGTCGCGAAGGTGTTGCTCGGCGACCTGGCGGAACGAGGTCTGGTGGACGTGCACCAGACTGTTTCCGCGGGCGGTGACACGCCGGACCTCGGGTTGATGGAGAGAGTGCTGAGTGGACTACGTCGGCTCTAGATTTCCCGACCTCGGGCCCCCTGGGCCTCCCGGTCGGGAGCTGACTTCGGCCAAGGTTGTGGTCGCCGGTGGCTTCGGCGTCGGCAAGAGCACCTTCATCCGGTCGATCCTCGAACACGACCTGCTGACGATGACCGCGCTGCCGCCGGAGCGGGGCCTGGTCACGGAGCTGGTGCGCATCCAGTTCGGCAAGGTGTGGCTCGACCCCGGGCTGGCGCTGCACCTGTTCGTGGCCCCGCAGTGGCAGAACCCGCGCGCGGGCTGGTCCGACGTGGTGCGCGGTGCCGTCGGCGCGGTCGTGCTCTTCGACGTGATGCGCCCGGCCGACTCGGTCGACGCCATGCGCTACTTCGAGGACCACAAGATCCCGTACGTGATCGCGTTGAACAACGTGCACGTGTCCGTCCGCTCGGACGTGCAGGCCGTCATCCGCGGCATGGGCATCGCGCCCCAGGTGCCGGTGGTGGACTGCGACCCGCGCCTGCGCGTCTCGGTGCGCGAGACGCTGATCTCGCTGGCCGAGCACGCGAAGCTGGACCGGTGGCGCCGCCGTCCCGGCCCGGACGAGACGACGCCGCTCGCGCCCGTCTGCTGACGAACCACGCGGGGGCCTTCGCACGACACGTGCGAAGGCCCCCGCGTGGCGTTTCACCGGCCGGAAGGCGGGCTCAGGCGGCGCCGGCGGCCACCACGTACGGCGAGCCCCACACGGCCTTGCCGGAGCGGCACTGCGCCTTGTCGACCGTGGCGACGGACGACCTCAGGGTCAGCGCGAACACGTTCGGCGGCAGGTCGGCCTTGAGCGGCTTCGCCTCACCGGGGTTGACCACGACCTCGGCGACCGGCTTGACCAGGTCGCTGTTGACGAACACCTGGAACTTCACCACCAGCTGCGGGTCGGACGTCGCGTCGGTGCCGACCGCCGCGACCTCCAGCCGCGTGAAGTTCTTCAGCCTGACCTGCTGGTCGCTGCTGGTCGTGTAGCACGAGTCGAGGCTCGTGAACGCGGAGTTCTGGTGCTGCGTCAGCTGCACGTCGTGGTCGCCGCGGGTGAAGGACCAGCTGTTGCCCGGCACCGGCAGCTCGACGAGCCACACCGGCGCGTCCGCGGACAGCGAGCTGCCGTCACCGGGCACCGCCGAGGCCGGCAGCGACCCGGTCGGCAGCGCGTTCGACGAGGACGGCCTGGCCGTGGTGGTGCTCGTCGTCGCGGTCGTGGTGGTCACCGCTGGGGTCGTCGTGGCCGGCAGTGCCGTCGGCGGGGCGGGCTGACCGGACGAGAACGCCTTCGCGGCGATGAACCCGAGCAGCAGCAGCACGACCGCCGCCGCCGCACCCGCCGCGATCTTCCACCGCCCGCGCTTCGGTGCCGTCACGACCCTGCCTCCCAGGTCTGCGTAGAGCCGGCGGCCGAAGCCGGGGTCCTGGCGCAGCTCGCGCGCCAGGTGCAGGCGCAGCGTCTCCACCTCGACCGGGTCGGCCGGGTTCGCGAGGAAGCGCGCCAGGATCTCCTGCGGGTACGGGCCGGACAGCTTCGCCTCCAGGTGCCCGAGCAGGCCCTCCAGCCGCGCGTCGTACGCGGCCGGGCCCACCTCGTTCTTGCGGATGACGTACTGCGACAAGGCGTGTACGGCGGAGCTGGCGAGAACGTCGTCATCCATCCTGCTGGTCCCCCTTCTCCCGCTGCTGTGCTGTGTAGAGGTCGCGCAGCACCCCCATCACCTGCGGCGGCAGGAGCGGTTTGCCGTCCGGACCCCGCGGGGCGCGGCCGGACCCCGGGTCGACGAACGACACCGCGAAGTCCTCCGCGAGCTTCGTGAGGCCGGTGAGGATGCGGCCGAGCGGTTCCGGCGGTGGCGCGACGGGCGTTCCGCTGTGCGACCGAATCTGGTCGGTGAACCCGTTCCACGCCTTGAGCAGCGCCTCCATCGCGGCGCCGCGCAACGGGTCGTGCGCGGTGCCGCCGGTGGACACGTTCTGCAGCAACGACATGACGTCCTGCATCGACCAGTCGAGCTTGCCCATCTCGTTCGCGATGGCGCGGGCGAACGGCTCCGGCTCGTCGAGCCGGGTGAGCGCGACGCTCACCAGCGGTTCGAGCCGGCGCGGTGCGGCGTGGAACAGCGCCGTGACCGCGTCCAGCAGCCCGGGGTGCCGCGGCAGCGCCCGGCCGAGGACGGTGAGCGCCGTGGTCAGCCACTCGTCCGGGAACGCCACGGCCACGGTCGTGACCAGTGCCGGGTGCTCGGCCAGGGTCGCGGCGACGAGGTGCTCGCCGAGCGCGTCCGGGCGCAGCGCGGTGAGCGGGTAGGGGCCGGGGTGCAGGCGCGACCACGCCGCCACCTGCGTGCGCACGGCGTCCGGGGCCTGGCCGAGGAAGTCGGGCAGGCGGACGACCAGCGCCTCGGCCTCCTCCGCCGACGCCGGGGCGCACAGCGTCGCCAGGGTCCCGATGATCGCGAGCGAGGGGGAACCGGCGCGCAGCGCGACGTCGTGGCGATGCAGCGCCGCGAGGGGGTCGGGGCCGGTCTCGCCGAGCACGGCGGTGAGCGCGCGGGCCTGGAGGTCCAGGACCGTTCCCGGCGGGGCGGCGACGGCGACCGGCTCCACGCCGAGGACACCGGCGAACGCGGTCACGGCGGTGGTGATCGACAGACCGGGCGGGCAGGGCTGCAACGTCACCGTGCCGGACCGGCCCGCGGTGCGGAACAACGCGGCCACCCGGTCGTCGCGGTGCTCCCGCAGCGCGGTCAGCCAGCTGCCGTCGGACCGGCCGAGCAGCAGCAGGCGGGTCGGGGCGTCGTGCACCGCCGACCGCGCCGCGACCGCCTCCGCCAGCGCCACCAGCTGCTCGGAGCGCTGCTCGGCGTCGTCCACGACGGCGAGCAGCGGCCGGTCGACCGCGCTGGTGCGCCGGATCTGAGCGGCGGGCGCCTGCCCGGCGAGCAGACCGGCGAGCCACCCGTCGGCCGTCATCCGCCGGCACAGCTCGACCGCGAGCCGGGTCCGGCCGCAGCCGGCCGGGCCGACGACCAGCCTGGCCGCGTTGGGAGCGGAGGCGTGCGCCCACGCGACCAGGTCGGCCAGCTCGCGGTCCCGGCCGTGGAACGGCACCACGGCGCGCTCGGGCAGCAACAGGGTGCTGGGAGCGGCCCCGGGCTCGAACGGCTGCGGCGGCTGGGCGAACAGGCTCGGCACCACGAGCGACGGGACCAGGCCGACCAGCCTCGCCACGAGCTCGGCCATGTCCTGGTGGAACCGCCGGTGGCTGAGCGCCTGCGCCTGGATGCTCGCGAACCCGCGGATGCCCGCCGGGAGGTCCCCGTGCTTCGGTCGCGGCGCGTCCTCCAGCAGGACGGGCACGATCGGGATGCCGTTCGCCAGCGCGTGGGCGATCTCGTCGTGCACCCAGTCGCCCGGTGACTCGAGGCGCGGGCGACCGGTGCCGGGGTCGGGCACGAGCCAGTGCGGCCCGACGACGGCGACCAGGACGTCGGCCTCGTGCAACGCCCTGCGGATCTCGCTGGGGTAGTGGGTGCCCGGCTCCATCGACACGGCGTCGCGGAAGACCAGGTCGGCGCCGAAGTGGTCGCGCAGCACCTGCGTGATCGACGCCGCGCCGTAGGGGTTGTCCTTCACGCGGTAGTTGACGAACACACCGGCCATGCGACGAGAAAAGCACGCGGCACCGCCGAACGGAGCACCCCGCCGCGCATTGACCTTGAAGTGTCCAGCGGATGTCCAGTTCGCGGGGCCCACCTGTGTCCACAATGGTCCATGGGTGTCGTCTTCATCAACTTCCGCGGTGGTGACGGCCAGGTCAGCGCCGTCCTGATCGACCGGAAGCTCAGCCGGGTGCTCGGCCGCGACCGGGTGTTCCGCTCCAGCGCGAGCATCGAGCCGGGTGTCCCGTTCGACCCGGAGCTCGTCCGCGCGGCCTCCTCGTGCGCGGTGCTGCTGGCGGTGATCGGCCCGCGCTGGCTCACCGTCGCCGACGGGGGCGTGCCGCGGATCGCCGCGCCGGGCGACTGGGTGCGCTTCGAGATCGAGCTGGCGCTGCGGGCGGGCGCGCGGGTCGTACCGGTCCTGGTGGGGGACACGGCGATGCCGTCGGCCGCGGACCTGCCGCCGACGATCGCGGCGATCGCAGGGCACCAGTACCTGCGCCTGCACCACCGGTCCGCCGACTACGACCTGATGCAGATCCTCGACGCCGTGCGGCCGTTCGCGGGCTCCGACGGCAGCGTTCCGCCCCCTCCGCCGGCCGACACCACCCGCCTCACGTCGTTGCCGGTGGCCAGCCGTTCGCCGGACGTGGTGCTGGGCGGCGCGAACCTCAACGGCCGGCACTACGGCGAGAGCGTCGTCTACCGCTGCTCGGGCTTCTGCCACGAGCCGAAGGGGCAGGTCGAGTTCAACCTGGGCCGCCGGTTCCGCCGCTTCGAGGCCACGGTCGGCGTCCTCGACGACGCCGTGGACGCGGGCCAGACCGGTGTGTTCGAGGTGGTCGTCGACGGGGTGCCGCGCGAGCAGCGCTCGGCGGGACAGGGCGGGCCGCGCCTGCTGAGCCTCGACGTCACCGACGCGCTGCGGCTGCGGCTGGTCGCCTACCGGCCGGGCACGACGGTGCACCCGCTGCTGGCCGGCGCGAACATCGCCGGCGGGCGGTCGAACCACCTGCCCGAGCTCGCCTGGGGCAACCCCACCCTGTACGCCTGAACCGCACCACCACCCCCAGGTCGTTGACAAGATCGCTACGATGATTTCAGTGTCGACCGAAGGGGAACATCGATGAGCGTCGGCAGGGAAACCCGCCTGTCCGCCTGGATCGAGCGGTTCGCGGCCCACTTCGCCGAGGAGGGCATCCCGCTGATCGGCGGGCGCATCCTCGGCTACCTGCTGGTCTGCCAGCCCGTGGAGCGCACCGCCGCCGAGCTGTCGCAGGAGCTGGAGGCGAGCAGCGGCTCGATCAGCACGAACCTCAAGTTCCTGGTCAACTCGGGGCTCGTGACCAAGCGGACCCGGCGGGGCCGGCAGGCCGCGGAGTACCGGATCAACGAGAAGGCCTGGTCGGACTTCGTGCAGCGCAAGCTCCACGCCATCGCGAGCGTGCAGACGCTGACCGACGACGGCATGCGGCTGCTCAGCGGCGATCCGGAGCGGGCGATGCGGCTGAAGACCGTCGACCACCTCTACGGTTGGCTCTCAGCGGAAATCCCGGCCCTGTGGGAGCGCAGGCCCGCGTCGCCCAAGTAGCTTGGGTGCATGTGGCACCCGTTCCGCGACGACATCGAGTACTACGAGGAACGGGCGCGCGGACTGCTCGCCTCCGCGTGGGACGGCGTGCCGGGTGCGCTGGAGGTCTTCGACGGTGTGCCGCTGACGGACGAGGGCGCGCACATCGTGCTCGCGCAGGCACACGGGTGCGAGGACTGGAAGACGCTCAAGGCGCACATCCGCAACCCGCGCCCGTTCGCCCGCGCCTACCAGGCGGTCGAGCTGCAGCACCCGGCCGAGCTGGCGGCGCTGCTCGCGCGTGACCCGTGGCTGGTGAAGGCCAGCGGCACCAACGGGAACGACCTGCTCGGCATGGCCACCGCCAAACACGACGAACGCCTCGTGCGGGTGCTGCTCGACGACGGCGCCGACGTGAACCACCGCAACGTCCACGGCTGGACCGCGTTGCACCAGGCGGCGTACGCGAACCAGCCGCACCTGGCCGAGGTGCTGCTCGCCGCGGGCGCCCGCACCGACCTCGAAGCGCGCGGGGCGGGCGGCACCCCGTTGACGGTCGCGTTGTTCTGGGGCCACCGGGAGACCGCGGAACTGCTGGCACGGCACGGGGTCCACCCGCCGAACCTGCGCACCGCCGCCGGACTGGGCGACCTGGACCTGGCGGTGGAACCCGAGGCGGGCCGCGGCTACTACCGGCCGCACAGCGGTTTCCCGCGCTGGTGGCCGACGGCCGACCCGCAGGAGGTGCTGGACGAGGCGCTCGCGTGGGCGGCGCGCAACGACCGCACCGAGGTGTTCGGCGAGCTGCTCCAGCGCGGTGCCCGCGTCGACGCGGACGTCTACCGCGGCACGGCGCTGGCGTGGGCGGCGTGGTGCGGTCTGGAGAACGCCACCCGCACGTTGCTCGACCTGGGCGCGAACCCGGACCAGCGCACCGGTTTCGGCGGTCCGATGCACGGCGAGGGCGTCACCGCGCTGCACCTGGCGGCCGAACGCGGGCACCTCGGCGTCATCCGGGTCCTGCTCGGCGCGGGCGCCGACCGGACCGCCACCGACGCGAACTTCGAGGCGACCCCCGCCCACTGGGCGAGGCACAACGGGCAGACCGAGGCTCAGGCCTTGCTGAGCGCCTGACCGGTGGCCGCGGGCACCTCGACCTCGACGGTGCGTTCACGTGAGGACGTCCACAGCATCGCCGTGGCGACGACGACGGCACCGGCGCCCAGGACGTGGATCGACACGAGCACCTCGGGCACCCCGGTCCAGTACTGGACCATGCCCAGCGCACCCTGGGCGAGCACGACGCCCACCAGGACCCAGTAGGAGCGGTTGCGGACGAAGAAGCCCATCGCGATCAGCATGCCCAGGAACAGGAACAGCAGGTCGGCGTGGATCTGCGCGAGCGTCGGCACCGGCACGTCCAGGCGCGGCGTCTTCGAGTCGCCCGCGTGCGGGCCGGCGGCGGTGACGAAGGTGCCCGCGATCAGCAGCAGGTACATCACGACGGCCATCACGACCTGCAGCCCGCGCGCGCCGGCGGGGACCAGCCAGCGGGCGGGTCCGTCGCCCTCGCTCAGCGACCGCAGGAGCAGCACGGCGAACCACACCAGCACCATCGAGACCATGAAGTGGACGGAGACGCTCCACCACACCAGTCCGAGCCGGACGGTCAGGCCGCCGATCACGGCCTGGGCGAGCACGCCACCGACCTGGACCGCGGCGAGCACGATCACGCGGCGGCGGCGCGGCTTGTTCAGCACCGCGGCGACCAGGCACAGGCCCGTGATGATGCCGATGACGCCGAACAGGGTGCGGTTGCCGAACTCGACCCACTGGTGCAGGGCGGCGACGTCGGGGTGCTCGACCGGGACGATGCTGCCGGGCACGCACTCCGGCCACGTCGGGCAGCCGAGCCCGGAGCCGGTGACGCGCACGATCGACCCGGTGACCGCGATGCCGCCCTGCGCGATGATGGCGGCGATCGCGAGGGCGCGTTGCAACGGAACGATGAAAGCGGTCAATCGAGACACGGACCGATGGTATGCCGGGTCAGGTGAGCCGCGTCGTCCGGGTCGCCAGTGCCCCGGCGGCAACGCCCCAGGCCACGAGCACCGCGACGGGGCCCGCACCCGGTGCCGTGCCGTGCACCACAGCGGCTTCGAGCGCCTCGGCGAGCGCGGCGGACGGCAGCAGGTGCACGAACCCGACCGGCACCGACAGCGCGACGCCGCCGGCCATCAGCAGCACGAACCAGATGATGTTCGCGAGCGCCAGCACGACCTCCGCGCGCAGCGACCCGCCGAGCAGGACGCCCAGCGCGCCGAACGTCAGCGTGCCCAGGACGACCATCAGCACCAGCCACGGCAGCCCGGCGGGCTGCACGTCCCAGCCGAGGAACAGCGCCGTCACGGCGAGCAGCGCGATCTGCAGCGCCACCACGACGAGCGCGCCGCAGACCCGTCCGGCGACGAGCAGCCAGCGGGGCAGTGCGGAGGCCGACAGCCGCTTCAGCACGCCGTAGCGGCGGTCGAAGCCGAGCGCGATGGCCTGGCCGGTGAACGCCGACGAGATGATCGCCAGCGCGAAGATCCGGGCGGTGGCCGACCCGACGCGCGGCTCGGGCATCGGGATGACCGACATCAGGCTGAGGGCGACGAGCAGCGCCAGCGGGATGAGCACCGTGAGCAGGATCTGCTCGCCGTTGCGCAACGTCAGCATCGCCTCGGTGCGGGCGTGCGCGAACAGCATGCGGCCGAGCGAGCCGCGGCCGGGCTTGGGCGTGAAGGTGCCGGGAGCGAAGGTGGTCATGAGCGCAGCTCCCTGCCGGTCAGCTCCAGGAACACGTCTTCGAGGCTGCGCCTGGCCACGGTCAGCTCCTCGGCCAGCACGCCCTGCTGGGCGCACCACGACGTGACCGTGGACACGACCTGCGGGTCGATCAGGCCTTCGACGACGTAGCCGCCGCGGGTGGCCTCGCGCACCTTCAGGCCCTCGGGCAGTGCGGCCGTCAGCAGCGACGTGTCGAGGCCGGGCCGTGCGCGGAACCGCAGCCGCTGGTCGTCGGCCCGGTTCGCGGTCAGCTCGGCGGGCGTGCCCTGCGCGACGACACGGCCCTGGTCGATGATGACGACCTGGTCGGCCAACGCCTCGGCCTCGTCCATGAGGTGCGTCGTCAGCAGCACGGACACGCCGTCGTCGCGGAGGGCCCCCACGAGGTCCCACACCAGACGGCGGGCCTGCGGGTCCATGCCTGCGGTCGGTTCGTCGAGGAACACCAGCTCGGGGCGCCCGATCAACGCGCACGCGAGCGACAGCCGTTGCTGCTGGCCGCCCGACAGCCTCTTGTAGGGGGTCTTCACCGCGCCGGACAGTCCGAGCACCTCGATCAGCCACCGGGGGTCGAGCGGGTGCGCCGCGCAGGCCGCCACGAGGTTCAGCATCTCCTCGGCGCGGATGCCGGGGTAACCGCCGCCGCCCTGCGGCATCACGCCGATGCGCGGGCGCAGCGCCTCACTGCCGGGCTCCAGCCCGAGAACGCGCACGGACCCGCCGTCCGCGGAACGGAAGCCCTCGCAGACCTCGACGGTCGTCGTCTTGCCGGCGCCGTTGGGCCCGAGCAGGGCGAGAACGGTGCCGGTCGGCTGCACGAGGTCCAGGCCGTCGACGGCGGTCTTCGAGCCGTACCTCTTGACCAGCCCCGACACTTCCACCGCAGGCTGGGGATTCGGGCTCACGAGCGCCCACCCTATTCGGTCGCCCCCGCTCCTGGTGCACGCGGGGCGCCCGCGTGCACCAGGAGCGCACGAAAGCTCCCCGCGTGCACTCCGCACACGTGCACGCGGGGGCCCCGCGTGCCGCTGAGGGGAACGCGGGGCCCCCGCGTGACCTCCGCAGGGGTGGCGCAAACGTTCGCGGGGCGCCCTTGACGAAGGCGGACGGGAAAGGGTGGGGCTGGCCCTACCCCGGGAAGTCAGGGACACCTCAGGGTCCGCTCGGGGGAGTTCCCCATTGGTTGATCACCGCCGTCACAAGAGACTTTTCACGTGATCGAGGTGGGGGACAGAAGACGGGGACTGGTGCTCGGGGGACTGGTGTTCTCACTGGTTCCGATTTTTTACCTGCACGTGGTGTCGGCGGGGCAGCTCGACCCGGTCAGCGACGTCGTCAGCGACTACGTGTTCGTCCGCAACGGCACCGAATGGCTGGCGGCGACGTCCCTCAGCCTCGCGGCCGTGTCGGCGTTGCTGGCCATCAGCCTGCGGGGTGCGGGCAGGTCAGCGCAGTGGCTGATCGGTGTCTGGTCGGCCGGTCTGACCGTCTCGACGATCTTCCCGACCGATCCGACGGGGGCACCGACGTCGCTGTCGGGCTACGTCCACCGCTACGCCGGCGCCGTCATGTTCGCCGCGTTGCCGGTCGCCGGACTGCTCATCGCGCGCAAATTTCCGGCTCTGCTCGGTATCGCAATAACGGCCACGGTGTCGAGTGCGGCATTCATGGTCAGCCACGTTTCCTTCGCCGGTTTCGAGGCGCGCGGGCTCACCGAACGCGTTTTGTTCGCCGCCCTTTACGGACTTCTCTTCGCAATCGCGGCCACCCAGCTCAGGCGGACGACATGACCCTGCTCGCCATCACCCTCGCCGTGCTCGGCGCCGTGTGCTTCGCCCTCGCGGCACGCCTGCAGCACGACGCGGTCGCCGAGACCGGTGCCCGCGCGAGCGTGCTGCGGCAACCCCGCTGGCTGGGCGGGCTCGCCCTGCTCGTCGCCGGTGCCGGGGTGCACGCGGCGGCGCTCGGCATGGCGCCGCTCACGGTCGTGCAGCCGATCGGCGTGGTCGCGATCGGCCTGACCGCGCTGCTGGACCGGCGGCTGAGCGAGCTGCCCGCGATCCTGCTCACCACGGTGGGCGTGGGCGCGTTCGTGTTCCTCGCGTCCGGCAGCGCGACCGCCACCGAGGTCGTGCCCGACGCCGAGCTCACGGCCGGACTGGTGTGCCTCGGCCTGATCGCCATCCCCGGTGTGACAGCCGCGCTCACGACGAACGCGCGCGTTCGCGCCGTGGCGTTCGCATCAGCCGGTGGTGTCGCCTACGGCTACGTGTCAGTGCTCATGCGCGCCGTCTCCCAGTCGGTGCAGCAGGGCGGTTTCGGCCTTTCGCACGTGGCGTCCGTGCTCGGCATCGCCCTTTCGCTCGCGGTCGGCGGCTGGCTCGTCCAGCACGCCTACGCGGGAGGACCCCCTCATCTCGCCGTCGCCTGCCTGACCGTGGTGGACCCGCTGGTCGCCGTGGGCATCGGCGCCTTCCTCCTCGGCGAAGCCGCGCACCTGTCCGCGTGGATCGGTGCCCTGCTGCTCGCCTGCGCGCTCGCCGCAGCCAGTGGTGTTTTCGCCCTCGCCCGTCACCCTCGTGTCCCTCTTCGAACGGAGCTTCCCGTGAACACCTCCAGCGCGCTGCGCGTCGTCATCGCCGCCGACACGTTCCCGCCGGACGTCAACGGAGCCGCGCGGTTCGCCCAGCGCCTCGCCGTCGGTCTCGCCTCCCGCGGGCACGACGTCCACGTCATCGCACCCGACTCGCCCAAGGCCACCGAGATCGAGGGCGTGACCGTGCACCGCCTGCGTTCGCACCGGCTGCCGTTCTACCCGGACTTCCGCTTCTGCCTGCCGTGGCAGGCGAAGGAGGAGGCCGACGTGCTCGTCCAGGCGCTCAAGCCGGACGTCGTGCACGTCCAGGCGCACTTCGTGGTCGGCCGGTACGTCCTCGGCTCCGCCGCCGCGCGGGGCATCCCGACCCTCGCCACCAACCACTTCATGCCGGAGAACCTGTTCAGCCACGCGCACGTGCCGGCGTTCCTGCAGGGCCTGTCCCGCAGATGGGCCTACCGCGACCTCGCACGGGTCTTCGGCCGTGCCGACATCGTCACCGCACCGACACCGCGCGCCGTGCAGCTGCTGCACGACAGCGGGTTCCCCGAACGCGCCATGCCCGTGTCGTGCGGCATCGACATCGCCCGCTACCAGCGCGAGGTCACCCGCAACGACCGGCCCACCGCGTTGTTCGTCGGCCGGCTCGACGAGGAGAAGCGCGTCGACGAGTTCCTGCGCGCCCTCGCACGCGTGCCCGGCACGCTCGGTGAGGTCGTCGGCGACGGCACGTGCCGCGCGGAGTGGGAGCTGCTGGCCCGCGACCTCGGCATCACCGACCGGGTGCGGTTCCACGGGTTCGTGTCCGAGGACGAGCTGCTCGACGCCTACGCCCGCGCCGACCTGTTCGTGATGCCCGGTGTCGCCGAGCTGCAGAGCCTCGCCACCATGGAGGCGATGGCCGCGGGCAAGCCGGTGATCGCCGCGAACGCCATGGCGCTGCCGCACCTCGTGCATCCCGGCCGCAACGGCTGGCTGTTCGAACCCGGTGACGTGACCGCACTGGCCCAGCGCCTGCACGCGCTCGTGCACGACGCGCCCACGCGGGCCCGCATGGGCGCCGCCAGCAGCGAGATCATCTCGCACCACGCGCTGGCGGCGACCCTGGAGCGGTTCGAAGGTCTCTACGCACGGGCGATGGGCCGCCCTGCGCCGGTCATCGCGCTGGCGGCCTGAGCTTCCGCTCGATCCGCTGCGCGACGACCTGCCCGGTGCGGGAGAGGGTGAGCCCTGCGGGGTGCTCACCCTCCCCGTCGATCAGGAACCGGTACAGCGAGGCGTGGCCCTCCAGCCGCTCCCGCAGCACCGCCGCGACGTCGCAGCCGCCGGGGTAGATCGCCGGGATCGCCTCGGTGACCAGCTGCTCGCGGATGCGCCGCCGTTCCGCCCTCGGCACGTACCAGGACGTGATCAGCAGCAGCGTCAGCCCGAACACCAGCGCCGTGCCGATCACCGCCCGCCAGCCCCAGCCGCCCGGCCGCACCAGCAGCAGCACGTCCGCGGCCGCGAGGTAGGCGATGCCGTAGACGACCGCCCAGCCCGCGGTCGCCGCGGCGGGCGGTTCGGCGCGTTCGGTGCCCCACACGCCCTCCACCCGGCGCCACCGCTGCAACGACTTGCCGCCCGACAGCGCCATCCACACCCCGAACGCTCCACACAGGACGGACGTCGGGATCACCAGCCACGGCCGGGTGTGCAGCTCGAACTGCCACACCGACCACACCAGCCCGGCCGCCACGGCCACGACGGCGGCCTGCTTCCAGCGCCGCCGCAGCACCTCCAGCGGCCGGAAGTCGGCGAGCACCGCCAGCGGGGTGCGGATCGGCGCCGGCAGCGACCCCAGCAACAGCAGCGCCGCCACCACCACGACCACACCGCCGACGGTGACCGTGCCGGTGGTGAGCTGCGAGCGGTCGTCCGGCACCCGGTCGACCGCGACCGCCGCCAGTGGGATCACCGGCGACAGCAGCACCAGCCCGTGCAGCAGCGTGCCGGACCGCAGCGCGGCGTACCCGAACGCGGCCAGCAGCGACGCGGCACCGACCGCCGCGCCGGGCCCGGCCGCCCACGACGGCAGCAACCCGAACAACGCCATCACGACCAGCGCCCCGCCGACCGCGAGCCCGAGCAGACCGAGGAACTGCGCGAGGTTCCCGCCCCTGGTCAGCCCGGTGATCGTCCAGTACGGCAACAGCGCGCCGCCGCGCATGACCCTGGTGACCGGCCGCACCGCCCTGAGTCCGGCGCGTTCCGAGTCGGCCACCGTGACCGCCACCGCCGCCGCGGTCGCCGCCGTGCGGATCATCTGGTCCGACGCCGCCTCCTGGGTGAGCGGCTCGCGGCCGATGCCCGCGCGGTCGAACGCCGTCAGCGCCGCCATGCCCAGGGTGACCGTGTGCTCCTGCGGGAACTCCAGGCGCCGCAACAGGTCCGCGTGCTCCTCCAGGAACAGCTCGCCACGCGACCGCGCGTCCGCCCCGTCTCCGCGGTCGGCGATGATCGCCGCCCGCAGCCGGGGCAGCTCCTCGCAGATGATCCGCCAGTGCAGGCCCCACGCGGCCAGCTCGGCGAGCTTCAGCGACGACGGCGACAGCTCACCCTCCGCCTCGTAGATGCCCTGCAGCTCCTTCGCGGCCTCGTTCGCGCACGCTGCGACCCGCACCGGCAGCTCGGGACCGAACATGTGCCCGATCACGTTCTGCACCACCGCTTCCGCACGTTGCGCGGCGGTGCGGGTGTCACCCTCGGGACGGCCGAGGAGGTCCATCCGCCGCAGCCGGCGCGGGTCGAACAGCACCCGGCACAGCATCGTGGCACCGTCGAGCCGCCCCCAGATCCAGTCGTTGACCCGCCAGGACCTCTTGAGGAACCCGGAGAACCGCGACAGCGACGCCCCGCCCGCCTTGTCGTCGGCGGTGAGCGACTGCTGCGCGAACGCGTTGCGCGTCTGCAGCGACACCTGCACCAGCTCGACCGGCGTGTCCAGCCCCGTCGACGCGTCGTCGGACAGGCACGTGCCCGCGACCTCCAGCGCCAGCAACCGGCTCAGCCACCGCTCCGCCTCCGACAGCCCCGCCTCCTGCGCGGTGGCCGCCGTGCCGAGCAACGCGTGCCACGCGCTCAGCCCACCCAGCTTGAGCCGGTGCTCGTCGAGGTCGCGCACGACCTCCTGCGCCGCCCCGACGACCCGCCCGATCTCGGCGACCTGCGCCTTGACCTCCAGCCCGAGGTGCCCGTCGACCATCAGCTCGTGGTAGCTCGCCAGCCGCCCGGTCCAGTACTCCTCGCCCAGCGAGTCCGACGGCTGCCAGGCGAACAGCTCCTCGCGCAGCCGCCGCAGCTCCGCCCTCACCTGGTGCAGCTCCCCGCGGGCCCGCGCGATCCGCTCCGCCTGCCCGTCCGGCGCCACCCACACGAGCCGCTTGAGCAGGTCGAGCGCCGAGGCCCCGAGCCGCTCGGCCATCGTGATGCCCCACTCCCAGCCCAGGTCCGCGCGGCACACCGTGCTCGGCAACCGCACCCCCGGCACGTACGGCAGCACACCGTGCTTCCTCTTCCACGCCCGCTGCGCGTTCTCCGCGGCCCGCCGCGCCCGTTCGAACGACCAGTTCGCCGGGTTCCCCTTGGGCAACGCGAACTGCTGCGCGGCCACCTGCCGTGCCGCGAGCCGGATCTCCACGTCCTCGTAGTGCCCGAACAGCTTGTCCGCCAGCGAGTACACCTCGCCGACCACGTCCTGCCCCCCGGCGTGCAACCGTTCGAGCAACGCCATCCGCCCGCCCCTGCTGCCCGCCGCGCGCCGGTTGTGCTCCTCGATCTTCTCGACGTAGGTCCGGTTCGCCTGGCTCGACATGGCGCTCAGCAACCGCGCCCCGGCCGCCACCGTCGTCGGCCCCGCCCCTGCCACGTCCGCCCGCGGCTCCGACCCGAGCGGCTCGGCGTGCGGGAACACCAGCAACATCACCCGCCGCACCGGCCCGTCCGCCGGCATCCGGTCGATCGCCTCCAGCGCCTCCCTGGTCGGCGTGTTGACCAGCACCCCGCCGTCCACGGCGAACCGGCTCCGGTCCCCGCCGTTCGCCCAGCTCGCCACGTCCGCCATGTCCGGCCGGCCCGGCGAGGGCTGCCCGCCGACGGGGATGAAGCTCGGCTCGAACGCGAACGGAAAACTCGCACTGCTGCGCGCGGCCAACGCCAACTGCAGCACCCGCTCGTCGATCCCCCCGGCCGCGAAGTCGTCCCTGGTGACCTCGCTGACCCACGAGTAGGGATCACGCCGGAACGAGAAGCTGCCCTGGTGCACCGACTGCGTCAACGGCTGCCCGAGGTCGTCGTAGCTCGTGGTCGGCACACCCCCGAGCAGCGT
The DNA here is from genome assembly GCF_054300775.1 of Lentzea chajnantorensis. Classification (NCBI taxonomy): domain Bacteria; kingdom Bacillati; phylum Actinomycetota; class Actinomycetes; order Pseudonocardiales; family Pseudonocardiaceae; genus Lentzea; species Lentzea chajnantorensis. The sequence goes on from NZ_JBSDZT010000002.1 coordinate 3,651,827, forward strand.
GGTCGTGATCCGCAGGTCGATCGGCCGCTCGTCCGGCGCGGTGGGCTCGAAGTCGCTGGTGAGCCGCGCCAACGCCTCCTGCAACCTCGGCAGGAAGAACTCGTCCCCCTGCAACAGCGACGCCGGCGCCCCCTTGAACGGCGTCCTGAGCAGCTGCTCCATCCGCCCCTGCTCCGCCCACAGGTCCCGCAGCCTGCTCAGGTCCGCGTTCTTGTTGACCTGCGACAACGCGAGCGCGGCCCCGTTGATCCCCCCGGCGGACGTGCCGGCGATGACATCGGCCCTGGCCGTGCACCCCACCAGGTCGAGCAGCGGCTGGTAGACCGACCCCGGCCTGGTCAGCCGGTCCAGTTCGAGCACCGTGCCGCCCATCCAGACGGCGAGGCTGACGCCGCCGTTGAGGACGACGGCGAAGCGGACCTCCTCGCGGGACATGGGCTGTCCGGCGTGGGCGGGCTTTTCCGGCTGCTCCGGCTTTTTCGGTTGTTCGGGCTGTTCCGGCTTTCCGGCTGACGCGGCTTGCGTTGGCTGCGCGGCTTGCTCGGTCTGTTCGGCTCGTGCGGTCTCCTCGGACATGCCGCACCACCCCCTCCAGCTTCGATCTTCCCCTCTGCCGGGTAGTCGTCCGCTGGAGTTGTGTGGTTACTGCTGCTTTCGCCGCAGCCGACAGTCCACGGCGCCACCCGGACGGGTGAATCGTGTCCGGATCCACGCCCGGCTGCGTCTTGTGGATGTCCGGAAACACCCCCTTGCCGCGCCCCGGCTGGTCAGGCTCCGGCCCCCGGTCAGGCCCGCCGTTGAGCCGCACTGGTCCGCCGCCCGCAAACCCGCTCGCACGCCCGCCCGCGCCGCCCTCACACCCGCGCCGCCCTCACACCCGCGCCGCCCTCACACCCGCGCCGCCCTCACACCCGCGCCGCCCTCACCCCCGAGCTAGCCGCACCCCCACCTCACACCGCATCGGACTTCAAAAACGGCCCAACCCGCTTCCGCGCGATCAACACACAAACCGCGAACGTGATCACCGCCCCCGCCACCGCCTGCGGCACCGTGTACGCCCGCCCGTCGAACGCCGACCCGGTCGGCGGCAGGATCACCGCGATCACCGCGCTCGTCACCATCGCGAACCCGCGGAACCGCGGCCCGATCACGGCCGTCGCCATCGGCAGCACCGCCCACAGCACGTACCAGGGTTGCAGCACCGGCCCGAGCACCAGGATCGCTCCCAGGGCCGCTCCCAGGGCGTTCATCGCCTTCAGCCGGCCCTTGAACGTCCGCCACAGCAGCACCACGGTGATCACGATCGAGATGCCCTGGCTGAGCAGGCGGGCGAGCGCGATCATCGAGTCGGTGTGGTTGCCGAGGCTCAGCAGGATGCCCAGGCCGCCGCCCATGAAGCCGAGCGCGGTCGGCGGTGACATCCACGACTTCACGACCGAGGCGACGTTCAGCGTCTCGATCCACCCGAACCCGAAGCCGGTGCCGAGGCAGATCGCGACCACCCCCACGCCGGCTATCGCGGCCATGACCGCGGCCACCACCAGCAGGTGTTTGAAGCTGCCGCCGAGCTTGCGCGCCACCAGCACGCCCACGAAACCAAGGGCGGCCATCGCGGGGATCTTCACCATGGCCGCGCACACGATCGTGGCCGCGCCGAACGTGATCCACCACCACCGCAGCGGTTCCAGACCGCGCAGCGCGAACTCGATGCCGACCAGCATCATGCCCAGTGCCAGGCCGTCGTTGTGCACGCCGATGACGATGTGGAACAGCACCAGCGGGTTCAGCGCGCCCAGCCACAGCGCCCCGACCGGCGACACGCCGAAGCGGGCGGCCAGCCGCGGCAGCGCCCACACGATCATCACCAGGCCGCACAGCACGAGCAGCCGGTGCACGAACACGCCCGACACGACGTGGTCGCCGGTGACCATCGCCAGCAGCCGGCCGACCGCGAGGAACAGCGGCCCGTACGGCGCCGGGGTCTCCCGCCAGATGTTCGGCACACCGCGGGTCAGCACGTGGTCCACGCCCAGCGCCGAGGCCGGGCCGAGCTCGTACGGGTCCAGGCCGCGGGCCGCGATCTCGCTCTGCGCCAGGTAGGAGTACACGTCGCGGGAGAACATCGGCACGCAGAACACCAGCGGCACGGTCCACATCAGCAGCGTGCGGTCCATCTGGCTGCGCGACACGATCCGCACCCGCCCCGGCCGCACGAACCGGCCCAGCGCGAGCCACGCCGACACGATCATGAAGATGCCGGTCCAGACGACCCCCATCGCGACCGAGGGCATCCTCGAGAAGAGCCCGAGGACGGGCACGCCGTACAGCGGCGAGTAGATGGGGGCGGCGCCACCGCCCAGGGACCCGACGGTGAGCAGCAGCGCGCCGATGGTCCCCCAACGGCGGACGATGTCCAGCTGACGACGCTCTCGACCGTTCAAGAGGTCGCTCTCCGGAGTCACGGCTCCGCCGGAAGTGGGCATGCCAGCAGCGTATCCAGCCCCGCTCAGCCGTGAGTCAGGTCACCCTGTGACCGCGATCTTTGCGACCTCCGGCGAAATACGCAACACTGGTGTTGTGAAAAACGCCGAGACCCACCTTGACGCCGTGTCGCAGCACGACGGCAAGACTCGGCGCGCTGTCGCCAGGCTCCTGCTGGAGCAGGGTCCGGTCACCGCGGCCGCTGTTGCCGAGGAACTGGGCATCAGCCCCACGGCCGTGCGCCGTCACATCGACGCACTGCTCGCGGACGGCGAGGCGACGACGAGGGACGCCCCCCGCCAGACCCAGCGGGGCCGGGGCCGTCCGGCGAAGCTCTTCCTGCTGACCGACACCGGGCGCGCCCGGTTCGGCCACGCCTACGACGACCTCGCGGTCGCCGCGATCCGGTTCCTCGCCCAAACGGGTGGCGAAGAGGCGGTCAGGGCGTTCGCGCAAAGTCGGGTCGACGCGCTCGTGGACCGGCACCGGACGGCGATCGTGGCGCAGGCCACACCCGCCGAACGGGCGAAGGCCCTCGCTGCCGCGTTGACCAGGGAGGGTTACGCTGCGGCGACCCGCACCGCGGGGGCGGGTGAGCAGTTGTGCCAGCACCACTGCCCGGTCGCCCACGTGGCTGCCGAGTTCCCCCAGCTGTGCGAGACCGAGACGGAGACGTTCGCGAACCTCCTCGGAACCCACGTGCAGCGCCTCGCGACGATCGCCCGCGGCCACGCCGTGTGCACGACGCACATCCCGAACATTTCACGGATCCCAGATGATGGAGGGGAGCCCGCATGACTGCCGCTGCCGAGCAGCGCACGCCCACCACGGTGCAGTCTCCGCTCACGCAGGAAGAGACCATCGCGTCTCTCGGCAACTACGAGTTCGGCTGGGCCGACTCGGACGTTGCCGGCGCGAGCGCCCGCCGAGGCCTCAGCGAGGACGTCGTCCGCGACATCTCGGCCAAGAAGGACGAGCCCGAGTGGATGCTCGAGTACCGGTTGAAGGCGCTCAAGCTCTTCGACCTCAAGCCGATGCCGAACTGGGGCGCTGACCTCTCTGGGATCGACTTCGACTCGATCAAGTACTTCGTGCGGTCCACGGAGAAGCAGGCCACCTCCTGGGAGGACCTGCCCGAGGAGATCAAGAACACCTACGACCGCCTGGGCATCCCCGAGGCCGAGAAGCAGCGCCTCGTCGCCGGCGTCGCGGCCCAGTACGAGTCCGAGGTCGTGTACCACCAGATCCGCGAGGACCTGGAGCAGCAGGGTGTCCTCTTCCTCGACACCGACACCGCCCTCAAGGAGCAGCCGGAAGCTCTTCAAGGAGTACTTCGGCTCCGTCATCCCCGCGGGTGACAACAAGTTCTCGGCGCTCAACGCCGCGACGTGGTCCGGCGGCTCGTTCATCTACGTGCCGAAGGGTGTCCACGTGGACATCCCGCTGCAGGCCTACTTCCGGATCAACACCGAGAACATGGGCCAGTTCGAGCGCACGCTGATCATCGTCGACGAGGGTGCGTACGTGCACTACGTCGAGGGCTGCACGGCGCCGATCTACTCCTCGGACTCGCTGCACTCGGCCGTCGTCGAGATCATCGTGAAGAAGGGCGGCCGCTGCCGCTACACGACGATCCAGAACTGGTCGAACAACGTCTACAACCTGGTCACCAAGCGCGCCAAGGCCGAAGAGGGCGCGACCATGGAGTGGGTCGACGGCAACATCGGCTCCAAGGTGACCATGAAGTACCCGGCCGTCTTCCTGATGGGCGAGCACGCCAAGGGCGAGGTCCTCTCGATCGCGTTCGCGGGCGAGGGCCAGCACCAGGACGCCGGCGCCAAGATGGTCCACATGGCCCCGCACACCTCCTCGACCATCGTGTCGAAGTCGGTGGCGCGCGGCGGTGGCCGCACGTCCTACCGCGGCCTGGTCCAGGTCAACAAGCGGGCGCACCACTCGAAGTCCACGGTGAAGTGCGACGCGCTGCTGGTCGACACCATCAGCCGCTCGGACACCTACCCGTACGTCGACGTCCGCGAGGACGACGTCGCGATGGGCCACGAGGCCACGGTCTCGAAGGTCTCCGAGGACCAGCTGTTCTACCTGATGTCGCGCGGCCTCAACGAGGACGAGGCCATGGCCATGATCGTGCGCGGGTTCGTCGAGCCCATCGCGCGCGAGCTGCCCATGGAGTACGCCCTCGAACTGAACCGCCTGATCGAACTGCAGATGGAAGGGGCCGTCGGCTGACATGGCCGCCCTGTCGACTCAACCTCACTCCCACGGCGCTGTCGTCCCGGTCGCCTCGCGCGCGGAGCACTTCACGTCCTACGACGTGGACGCGTTCGAGGTCCCGGGCGGCCGTGAGGAGATCTGGCGCTTCACGCCTCTCAAGCGTCTTGCCGGTCTGCACTCCGGCGCTGCGGCAACGGGTTCCGCTGCCGTCGAGGTGAACGCCGCCGCCGGTGTCACCGTCGAGACGGTCGGTCGTGACGACGACCGCCTCGGCGGGGCCGGTGTCCCCGGTGACCGCATCGCGGCCCAGGCGTACACGTCCTTCGAGAACGCCACCGTCGTGACGCTGCCCGGCGACGCGAAGTCCGAGCCCACGACCGTCACCGTCACCGGTGCCGGCGAAGGCCAGGTCGCCTACGGCCACCTGCTGGTCAAGGCGTCGCAGTTCGCCGAGGGCACCGTCGTCCTCGACTACCGGGGTTCCGGCGCGTACGCCGAGAACGTCGAGCTCCTCGTCGCGGACGGCGCGCACCTCCAGGTGATCGCGATCCACGACTGGGCCGACGACGCGGTGCACGTCTCGCAGCACCACGTGAAGCTCGGCCGCGACGCGTCGATCAAGCACACCGTGGTGACGCTGGGCGGCGACGCCGTCCGCATCACGCCGGTCGTGCAGTACGCGGGCAAGGGCGGCGACGCGGACCTGGCCGGTCTGTACTTCGCCGACGCGGGCCAGCACCAGGAGCACCGCCCGTTCATCGACCACTCGCAGCCCAACTGCCGCAGCAACGTCGTCTACAAGGGCGCGCTGCAGGGCGAGGGCGCGCACACCGTGTGGATCGGCGACGTGCTGATCCGCGCGGCGGCCGAGGGCACCGAGACCTACGAGCTCAACCGCAACCTGGTGCTCACCGACGGCGCACGCGCCGACTCGGTGCCGAACCTGGAGATCGAGACCGGTGAGATCGAGGGTGCGGGCCACGCCAGCGCCACCGGCCGGTTCGACGACGAGCAGCTGTTCTACCTGCAGGCGCGCGGCATCCCGGAGCACCAGGCGCGGCGGCTCGTCGTGCGCGGCTTCTTCCAGGAGCTGATCGCGAAGATCTCGGTCCCCGAGGTGCGCGAGCGCCTCGAGGCCGCCATCGAGGCAGAGCTCGAGGCGGTCGGGGCGTGATCAAGGTGTGTGCACTGTCCGACCTGGACGACCGCAAGCCCTTCGCCGCCACCGTGGACGACGTCGACGTCGTCCTGGTGCGCGAGGGCGAGCGGGTGCACGCCCTCGCGGACCTGTGCTCGCACGCCGCGGTGTCGCTGAGCGAGGGCGAGGTCTCCCGCAAGGGGATCGAGTGCTGGCTGCACGGGTCGTGCTTCGACCTGCAGACCGGCAAGCCCTCGTCACCGCCCGCCAGCGAACCGGTCGACGTCTACGCCGTCGACATCCGTGACGGCGACGTCTTCGTCGACGTCACCGCCACCACGAACTGACTTCTAGCTACACCACCAGGAGAACGGCAAGTCATGGCCACCCTTGAGATCAAGGACCTGCACGTCTCGGTCGTCAGCGAGGACGCTCCCAAGGAGATCCTCAAGGGCGTCGACCTGACGATCAAGGCCGGCGAGACGCACGCCATCATGGGCCCCAACGGCTCCGGCAAGTCCACGCTGTCCTACGCGATCGCCGGGCACCCGAAGTACACGATCACCTCGGGCACCGTCACGCTCGACGGTGAGGACGTCCTGGAGATGTCCGTCGACGAGCGCGCCCGCGCGGGCCTCTTCCTCGCCATGCAGTACCCGGTCGAGGTCCCCGGCGTCTCGATGTCGAACTTCCTGCGCACCGCCGCCACCGCCGTCCGCGGCGAGGCCCCGAACCTCCGCCACTGGGTCAAGGAGGTCAAGGGCGCGATGGCCGACCTCGACATCGACCCGGCGTTCGCCGAGCGCTCGGTGAACGAGGGCTTCTCCGGCGGTGAGAAGAAGCGCCACGAGATCCTGCAGCTGGGCCTGCTCCAGCCGAAGGTCGCGATCCTCGACGAGACCGACTCCGGCCTCGACGTCGACGCGCTGCGCGTCGTGTCCGAGGGCGTCAACCGGTACAAGGCCTCCGGTGAGGTCGGCGTCATGCTGATCACGCACTACACCCGGATCCTCAAGTACATCCAGCCCGACTTCGTGCACGTCTTCGCGAACGGCCGCATCGTCGAGTCCGGTGGCCGCGAGCTGGCCGACGTCCTCGAGTCCGAGGGTTACGTGAAGTACACCGGGAAGACGGAAGCAGCAGCCCTTTCCTGACGTTGTAGCGGTTGAGAGGAGGCGCTGTGACCACCACCGCAGCACCACTGGACGTCACCGCCCTCAGGGCGGACTTCCCGATCCTGTCTCGCACCGTTCGTGACGGGAAGCGCCTGGTCTACCTGGACTCCGGCGCCACCTCGCAACGCCCGACGCAGGTTCTGGACGCGGAACGCGCGTTCCTGGAGCGGCACAACGCCGCCGTGCACAGGGGCGCGCACCAGCTGGCCGAGGAAGCGACCGATGAGTACGAGGGTGCGCGTCAGCGCATCGCGGACTTCGTCGGCGCCGACTTCGGCGAGCTGGTGTTCACCAAGAACGCCACCGAGGGCTTCAACCTCGTGGCGTACGCGATGGGCAACGCCGTGACCTCGGGTCCCGAGGCCGCGCGGTTCCGCATCGGCCCCGGCGACGAGATCGTCGTGACCGAGATGGAGCACCACGCGAACCTCGTCCCGTGGCAGCAGCTCGCTGCCCGGACCGGCGCCACGCTCAAGTGGTTCGGACTCGACGCGGACGGCAGGCTCGACCTGTCCGACGTGGACAGCGTGATCACGCCCAGGGCGAAGGTCGTGGCGTTCACGCACCAGTCCAACGTCACCGGCGTGATCAACCCGGTCGACGTGCTCGTCGCGGCCGCGCGGAAGGCCGGCGCGCTGACCGTGCTGGACGCGTGCCAGTCCGTGCCGCACGGACCGGTGAACTTCCACGAGCTCGGCGTCGACTTCGCGTCGTTCTCCGGCCACAAGATGCTCGGCCCGTCCGGCATCGGTGTCCTCTACGGACGCCGTGAGCTGCTGGAGGCACTGCCCCCCTTCATCACCGGCGGCTCGATGATCGAGCTGGTGAAGATGGAGGGCTCGACGTTCGCCCCGCCGCCGCAGCGCTTCGAGGCGGGCTCGCCGATGACGTCCCAGGCCGTCGGTCTGGGTGCCGCCGTCGACTACCTGAGCGTCGTGGGCGTGGAACGCGTCCACGCGCACGAGCACCTGCTGACCGTGGCGGCGCTGGAAGGCCTGTCGGCCGTCAAGGGCGTCCGCCTAATCGGCCCGCGCGACGCGGTCAACCGCGGCGGTGCCGTGCCGTTCGAGATCGAGGGCGTCCACCCGCACGACGCCGGCCAGGTGCTCGACAGCCTGGGCATCGCCGTGCGCGTCGGGCACCACTGCGCGTGGCCGCTGCACCGCTGCCTGAACGCGCAGTCCTCGGTGCGGGCGACGTTCTACCTGTACAACACGCTGGACGAGGTCGACGCGCTCGTCGACGGCGTCCGCGAGGCGCAGAAGTTCTTCGGGGTGGCCTGAGATGCAGCTCCAGCAGATGTACCAGGAGATCATCCTGGACCACTACAAGAACCCGCACGGCCGCGGCCTGCGCGACCCCTACGACGCCGAGTCGTTCCAGGTCAACCCGACCTGCGGCGACGAGGTGACGTTGCGCGTGCACGTCGTGGACGACGTGGTGAAGGACGTGTCCTACGACGGCCAGGGCTGCTCGATCAGCCAGGCCTCGACGTCGGTGCTGACCGACCTCGTCGTGGGCAAGCCGGTGAGCGAGGCGTTCGGGAAGATGGACGCGTTCGTCGAGCTGATGCAGGGCCGCGGCCAGGTCGAGCCCGACGAGGACGTCCTGGAGGACGGCATCGCCTTCGCCGGCGTCGCGAAGTACCCGGCGCGCGTGAAGTGCGCGCTGCTGGGCTGGATGGCGTTCAAGGACGCAGTCGCACGAAGCCAGGGAGCAGCATGAGCACCGAAGAAGTGGTCCGGGGAGCCGAAGGCATGCCGGTCTTCGAGCCCAAGGCTGACGTCGCCGCCCTCGACGACGTGGAAGAGGCCATGCGCGACGTCGTCGACCCGGAGCTCGGCATCAACGTCGTCGACCTCGGTCTCGTCTACGACATCCACGTCGACGACAAGAACGTGGCCACCATCGACATGACGCTCACGTCCGCGGCCTGCCCGCTGACCGACGTCATCGAGGACCAGACCCGCGCCGCCCTCACCGGCGGCGGCCTCGTGTCGGACTTCCGCATCAACTGGGTGTGGATGCCGCCGTGGGGCCCGGAGAAGATCACCGACGACGGCCGCGAACAGCTGCGCGCGCTGGGCTTCACCGTCTGACCTCACCAGCAGTGGAACGGCGCGCACCCACCCGGTGCGCGCCGTTTTCCGTTGGTTCAACAAATGCGTTGCACGGCTTCACCACCGTCGCTTAACTTGGTCCCGACAACGAACAAGAGATCAACCGGAGGAAGACATGATTGCCAGCTTCGAGCTCGCGGGGTGGCGGATTCTCGCTGCGATCGCCGGGGGTCTCCTGGCGCTGGCGTGGGGCTCCACGCCATGACCTGACACACCAGGTCATGACCTCGGAGCCGCCCACGGGAAACCATGGGCGGTTTTCTTTTCGCTAATTCCCGCCGGCGAGCTTCGGAAGCGGAACGGATTCCAAACCCGTTTCCCGGGGGTTCGACTCCTTCCGCCGGTGCTGCCCGGAAGAACAACCGCACGACAACCGAACAACGGGGGACGCGCCGGCGCGCAGGTGATCCTTGCACGATCGCCCCGGTGGGTTCGACACCCACGTCTTCCACCCGTCCCGTAGCTCAGTCCGGTGAGAGCGTCCGTCTGATACGCGGTAGGTCCCAGGTTCAAGTCCTGGCGGGACGACCAACCCACCCCGAGCGGCCCGCCGGATACCCGGCGGGCCGCTCACCCGCACCCGGCGCCCGTGCTCCGAACGGCCTAGTGTTGCGCTCCCGGGGTGCCGCGACGGCGCCGCTGACCCGATGGTGGCCACGTGACGGCGTTGACGCACCTGCACCGCCTCGACACCCCGTCCGGGGTCCTCGCCGCGTGCTGCGCCGCCTGGGGTGCCTGCTACGCGACCGGGCCGGACCTCGGTGTCGTGGTCGCGGTCCTCGCGAACTTCACGGCGACCCTCTCCGGCACCCTGCTCGACTCCTCCCGCACGCAACCGGTCGCGGTGCGCGAGGTGGGGGCCGGCCAGGTCCGTGCCCTGGTGGTCGCCGAGATGGTCGTCGCACTGGCACTGGCGACCGCCGTGTCGTGGCGGGTCGCCGCCGGCGTCGCACTGGCCCTGCTGCTCCACCTGGCCCGGACCCGGTTGCCACGCCACGGGTTCGCTGGTCCGGTGGCGCTGGCGACGGCCACGGTCCTGCTGCCCGCCGTCACCGCCTACTCCGCCGCCGGGGGACAGGCCGACCCCGCCGTGTGGCTCGTGTTCTCCGGCGCCACCGCGCTCGCGACCGGCCGTGCGCTGCGGTGGCCGGCCGACGACCAGCCGCGTGACACGACCGTGCGCACCCGGTCCGCGGTCGGCGCCGCCCTCCAGCTGACCGCGGGTGGCCTGCTGATGACCGGCGCCGGCCTGTGGTTCCGCTTCGGCTGGTCCTGGGCGGTCGCCGGGGTCGTCGCGTGCTCGGCGTTCCTGCTCGCGGCCCGCGACAGGCCGGACCACGGCGAGTCCGCGGCAGCCGCGTCGACCGTCGTGCTGGCCGTGATCCCGTTGCTGGCCAAGATCCCGCCATCGGTCTGAGGGTCAGGCCGGCGCGGTCTGGTCCACGAGGAACCCCACCACGTCGTCGAGCCGCCCCCTCCGCGCGAACGCCCGCCGCTGCCGCACCGCACCCGTCCCGTCGAGCAGCACCCGGTCGATGCCGTCGCTCACCAGCTCGTAGTCGCCCGTGAGCTCCAGCGCCGGGCGCACCCAGCGCACCAGCGACGCCACGAGCGTGGCCGCCGGCGTCAGCGCCCCCGTCACGGGGTCGATCCCGAACCCCTCCAGCCCGTCCCTGGCCGCACGCCACAACGCCACCCTCAACAGGTGCGGCGGAACCGGCGCCGGCGCCGCACCCGACGTCAGCGCGGTCGCGGCGATCCCGCGCACCAGGGCCGCCATCAGCACGGCCTCCTCGACCGTCGGCGCCACGTCGCTCACCCGCAGCTCCAGCGTCGGGTGCCGGGCCGACAGCCGCACGTCCCAGTAGAGCATCCCCGCGTCCAGCGCCGCCCCGCTCGCGACGATGTCCTCCCGTGCCGCGAAGTACTGCGCCGCCGACTCGAAGTGCGGCGGCGCACCCGAGGTGGGCCACCGGTTCCACACCACGTACCGCCAGCTCGCGTAACCGGTGTCGTCGTCCAGCCAGTACGGCGAGTTCGCGCCCAGCGCCAGCAACGTCGGCAGCCACGGCCGCAGGTGGTTGCTCACGGACACCTTCGACTCGTCGTCGGGCAGCCCGACGTGCACGTGCAGGCCGCAGATCGCGAGGTCGTTGGTCAGCGCGCCCATCTCCTGCGCCATCCGGTGGTAGCGCGGGGCGTTCGTCAACGGCGTCGGCATCGTCAGCCCCAGCACCGGCGTCCCGGTCGCGGCCAGCCGGGCGTCGTGGCGCGCGGCCCGCTCCATCAACGCACGGCGCGCCACGGCCAGCTCCTCGCGCAGCACGGCCATGTCCGTGCAGATGCCCGTGGCCGACTCGACCTGGTACTGCGCGATCTCCGGCTGGAGGTCCACCTCGTAGCGGTCGGCACCGGCCAGCACCTCGGCGGCGCGGTTGGCCAGATGCCCCGTCGACGCCTCGACGAGCACGAACTCCTCTTCCACCCCAACGGTGAGGAGACCGTCCACGGCCGTGCGCTGCGCTGGTACAGATTGCGTTCCGCTGCCGACCTGCACGACGAACCTCCGATGCGCTGAGTAGCGACCTCGATGCTATGAGTGATCAGGTCGTCGCACAGGAGGCGTTCGGTTGTACTTGTCAACTCACCGCGCGTTGCCCGACACCACGCAGCACATCGCGCCGTTCGGTACCCGGCCGGCCCATGACCCAGCTCGACCCGGCGAGCGACTTCGCGTGCTCCTTGACCGGTGCCAGCAACCGCGACACCTCGCGATACGACCCCACTGACCCCGCGGCACAGATAAGGGTCGCAAGAGAGACGGTGACGTGTCGTCCTTCTGCCGTGTACGCCTTGTCCAGCAAACGGGCGGACAACGGCACCGTTTCGTCGAGACCGGCCATGATGAGGAAGTCGTCGCCGCCCACGTGCCCCACCTGCACACCGGGGAACGTCGTCGCGAGGTCCGCCAGGTCGTGCCCGATCTCGCGGATCAGGTCGTCCCCCGCCGCGAACCCGACCGTGTCGTTGACCAGCTTGAAACCGTCGACGTCCAGCCACGACACCGCGAAGATCTCCCCGCCCCCGATCCGCCGGTCGACCTCCCGCGCGATCGCGTCGCTGCCCGGCAGCCGGGTCAGCGGGCTCAGCGCGGCCGCCTGCTCCACCTTGAGCTCGGCGACACCGCGGACCACGTCCGCGACCCGCACCACGCCCATGCACCTTTCGTTGTGGTCGACCACGATCAGGTCGTCGTTCGTGCGCTCACGGTTGGCATGCGCCACCACGTCCAGCAGGTCGAGCGCCGACGCATCAGTACCGATGACGTGCGGCCTGTCCGCCAGCCGAGCCGCCTCCCGCTTCGCGTGCAGCGCGTGCCCGTACGGACCGGTCACCGCCAGCAGGAACCGGTTGCGGTCCACCGACCACCGCGGCCGGCCCTCGACGTCGACCAGCACCACACCGGTGACCGTCGGCTGCGTTGCCAGCACCTCGCGCACCTCCTCCGAGGTCGCGCTCTCCGGCAACGTCGTGGCCGGGTGCAGGAAGTCGGTCACCCGCGGACCACTGCTGCGCCGGATCTCCCCGGTCTGCGTCACGGCCTCGGGCGCAATGCGCGCGTTGACCACCGGTCGGCGCTGAGGGGGAGCAAGGAAATGCCCTTGTGCGTGCGCCACACCGAGCTTGCGCACGACCGCGAGCTGTTCCTCGGTCTCGATACCCTCCGCCACGACCTGACCACCGGTGTACTCACCGAGGTGCACCAACGACCGCACGAGCGAACAACGCGCCGCATCGTCCGGAAGGGTGCGCACGATCTCACGGTCGAGCTTGATGTAGTCCGGCGCCGAGCTCGTCAACAGCCCCAGCGGGACGTCACCCTCGCCCACGCAGTCCAGCGCGATGCGGAAACCGTGGTCCCGCAACGTCTGCAACCCGCGCGCCAGCCGCACGCGGTTCGCTCGCGAGTACGGCTCGCCCACCTCGATGACGACACCGTCCGGACTCCGCCCGGTCTCCCGCAA